>CAWAKE010000004.1:0-257322 GCA_963782535.1 uncultured delta proteobacterium
CCGATTCGGTAGACGGTATCGGGCTTGGTTTAGCGTCCTGGTTTAACCTCGCCGAAAGCGTCCTCCCGAGATTGGCCTGATAGCAGCTTTTCGGTCCCGGCCTCCACCTGATTTGAGGCCGGGCCGGAAAGCGTTATGGGTTGCTGATTCGAGGACGACGCGGTCTGCGGCGCGCCGGCCAGCAATTGGTCTGCTGGCCAAGCACCGCCCGCGGCGGCCGAGCTCCTCATGGTCTGCATGCCCAGTTCGCGATGAAGGCGTTCGTACTCCACCGGCGAGCGATAGTCGAGCGCCGAATGGCGGCGATGCGGATTGTACCAGCCTTCGATGAAATCGAACACGGCCATGCGCGCCTCGACCTGGGTCTTGAAACTGCGCCGGTTGAGCAGTTCGCATTCGAGCGTGGCAAAGAAACTCTCGCACATCGCGTTGTCGCAACAGTCGCCCACCGAGCCCATCGACGGTTTAACCCCGGCCTCATCGCAGCGCTGGCCGAAGGCCAGCGACGTATACTGGCTCCCCTGATCGGAGTGATGAATCACCCCGGCCGCACGCCGCTGCCCCAGCGCCATCTCCAGCGCCTTGAGCACCAACTCGGTGCGCAGATAAGTCTCCATCGCCCAGCCCACGATCTTGCGGCTAAACGCGTCGAGCACCACGGCCAGATAGAGAAAGCCCGCCCAGGTGGGAATGTAGGTTATATCGGCGACCCACAGCCGATTGGGCGCCGGCGCGCTGAAGTTGCGCTCGACCAGGTCGGGGGCCGGGCGCGCCTGGCGATCGCGCACCGTGGTGATTATCCAGTTGCGCCGGCTCACGCCGCGAAGCCCCGCCGCGCGCATCAGCCGCGCCACCCGTTTGCATCCCACCCTAATGCCCTGTTCCTTGAGTTCGGCATGGATGCGCGGCGCGCCGTAGGTGGCGCGCGAGTGGCGATGGATCTCGGCGATCCGCCCGCACAACTCGCCATCCGCCCGGGCCCGCGCCGAGGGCGGACGCTTTAGCCGCGCGTAGTAACCGCCGGGGGAGACGCCCAGCACGCGGCACATCGTGGCAATCCCGTGCATGGCCTGGTTAGCCCCTACGAATGCGACCGCCGCGACGGCGTCGCGCCGGTCTCCTGAGCGAACCAGGCCGCGGCTTTTGCAAGTATCTCCCGCTCCTCGCGCAGCACCCGGTTCTCCCGCCGCAGGTGGTTAAGTTCCTCCCGTTCGCTAGTGGTCAAGCCGTCACTGCGCAGGCCCTCATCGAGCGCCGCCTGCTTGAGCCATTTGCGGATCGCATTGGCTGAGGGCTCGAACTCGCGCGCCAGCTCCTCGATCTTCCGTCCAGCGCGCGCCAGTTCGACAATCCGCCGCCGGTATTCCAGCGGGTACCGTGGATGCGTTGGTGGCATCGGGAACCTCCTTCTTCCTTTCTCCCCAACACCGTCTACGAAACCGGGTCAACTCCAGTGGGAGCGCGACGGGTTCTGGCTGCTGTACAAGCGGCTGGAGGTCGGGACCTTCGCGGCGCTGGAGCGCGATGAGATCAACGCCCGGGAGCTGTACCTGTTGCTGGAAGGGATCGAGGTGGTGCGCGAGCGTCGAGGCTATACTCGATTATCCATTAATGTATGACTGATACTCAGTGCGATATAGTCATTCTACCTATACTGTGGTAATAGCAACTGCGGGTGGTGGTGGAACGTGGCGGCAAGCGGCGCAGAGACCCAGACAGTCCTCGACGAACTCAGCAACGAGATCGAACGGCTCAACCAAGAGAACGCGGCACTGCGCCAACGGGTGCAGATGCTGACGCATCGTCTGTTCGGACGCCGCAGCGAGCAGGGCCTGCCAGTAATCGAGCAAGGCGTGCTGCCGTTGGAGCCCGCGGCGGCGGGGCCAGTACAAGCCGAAACCACCGACGAATTACGGCGGGACGAAACCGCCGAACCTGCATCACTGCGGCGGCGCCATCCCGGCCGGCGGCGCTTGCCAGCCGATTTGCCCCGCGAACGCATCGAGTTAGTGCCGCCGGCCAGTGAACGGCACTGCGCGAACTGCGATGCTGCGAAGGTGCGCATCGGCGCGGACATCACCGAGGAACTGGACTACGTGCCGGCGTCATTTGTAATCCGGGAGTATGTGCGACCGAAGTACGCCTGTGGGCACTGCCAGCAAGGCGTGGTGCAGGCGGTCCTGCCGGCGCGTCCCATCGAGAAGGGACGACCGGGGCCGGGGTTATTGGCCCAGGTGGTCAGCTCGAAATATTCTGATCACCTACCGCTGTACCGACAGGAGCAGATTTTCGCGCGCCACGGCGTGCAGATCACCCGGCGCACGCTCTCGGAGTGGAACGGGGCAGTGGCAGACTTACTCGAACCCATCGTGCGCGCCATGCACCGGGAGCAAGTATGCCGATCGCCGTGGATTCAATGCGACGACACGACGCTGGAGGTGCAGGATCCGAGTCGCGCGCCGAAGATTCGCACCGGGCATCTGTGAGTGTATCGGGGTGAACTGGGCGAGGTGGTGTACGACTTCACCTGGTCGCGTAATCGTGACGGGCCGCTAAAGATGCTGGCCGGTTGGCGTGGTTATCTCCAGGTGGACGCGGCGTCCGCTTACGATGACGTCTTTGCCCAGCATCCAGAAATCATCGAAGTCGGCTGCATGGCGCACGCCCGACGCTACTTCAAGGAGGCGCTGCCGACGGCAGCGGTCCCGTGCGCGCAGACCTTGGTGATCATCAAGCAGCTGTACGGGATCGAGCGGGCGGCCAGCGACAGGCAGCTCGCTGCGCCCGCTCGACAGGGCCTGCGGCAGGAGCAGGCGCGGCCGATCCTGGAGAGACTGCATGCGTATATGCGGGAGCAGCGGGCGGCGGCGTTACCGAAGAGCCCGCTCGGTGCGGCCATCGGCTACGCGCTGCGCAACTGGGCCGCCCTGACGCGTTACACCGAAGACGGCCGGCTCAAGATCGACAATAACGGGGCGGAGCAGGCGCTGCGGCCGATCGTGCTTGGCCGCAAAAACTGGTTGTTCGCGGGGAGCGAAGCAGCGGCGCACCGCACCGCCATCCTGTGTTCCCTGGTGCAGACCTGCAAGCACCTGCACCTCAATCCCTTCGTCTATCTGCGCGATGTGATCGAGCGCGTCTCGACGCATCCGGCGCGACAGGTCCTGGAGCTGACGCCACGCGAGTGGCAGCGCCTGCGGCGGGATTCCGGCGCCCAAGCTGCCGCCTGAACGACGCGTTTCTTACAGTCCGGCCGCGCCTCCGGCCGGTTTCGATCTAATTCTACGTATCGATCGGTTCCTCCGACCAGATTCTGTGCCATCTGCGGCCTCGCGGGCGAGACGCGGTTGCGCCTACAAAGAAAGCCTGACTAAGATGGCGCAGAAATTCACCGATCACCCTTTAACTTACATCGAGGAGGCGCTGCCTTGGCATCTGGTCGCAAGCCTACCGCCCGCAGTCGAACCGGCAAGGTAGACAAGAATGCCGCCGGGAAGAACTCCGCCGTCACTTCCTTGGCCCTGCCCAATATCGCCGCGCTAATTGCGGACGGCGAAATCACCGTCGGTGTGCTCCGCCCTATTGGTTGCGTCGCTACTGCCACCGACCGACATAATTGCCTCGCCATGCTAGTCCGGCGCCGGGGCGAAACCTTGACCCAGTTGCTGACTCGCCTCGATCTGGCGATTGCCAAAGCGTTCACCGAAGACATCTTCACTGATGAGGTCAACTCCCGGTCGAACACTTCCTAATGCGTCCACCGTACACTTTCGTCGATATCTCAAACGCCCGCTTTCATAATTTACCGATTCCAAACACTTTCTTCACAGTCCGTACGCTCCGATTGCTGTTCGCCGGCCCTCCCAAATCAATTCTCACCTCACCGCATTATCGAATTTTAAGTATCTATATGCCTTGTCAATACGGCGTACTCCGGTGATGGTCACACGGTTACGCAACAATGGTTCAATCTCTCCGACCCGCAGGCCGAGGACGCGATCTACGACAGCGAGTCGATGCGCCGCTTTGCACGAGTGGAGTTGGGCGACGAGGTGGTGCCGGACGAGAGCACGATTTTGCGCTTTCGCCATCTGCTGGAGCAGCATGGCCTGACCCACGCCATCTTCGACGCGGTGGCGGACTTATTGGAAGAACGGCGGCTGTTGCTGCGCTCTGGAACCATCGTGGACGCGACCATCATCGCGGCGCCCAGTTCGACCAAGAACGCCAGCGCGGCTCGCGACCCCGAGATGAGGCAGACTCGCAAGGGCCGCAACTGGCACTTCGGGATGAAGCTGCACATCGGCACGGACCAGCGCGGTATCGTGCACAGCGTAACCGCGACCGCTGCCAGCGTAGCCGACATCACCCAGTTGCCTGACCTGCTGCACGGGCAGGAGCGGGAAGTCTTCGGCGACCAGGGAGTGCGTGATCGTGTCATTCTCGCCAACCTGCTCGACCGTGACATCCGCCGCGAGGATGCTCTGCGGACTGCGCATCAAAAGACATGTGGGCCACAGCAGCGCCTTTACGACGCGGATCTACGACCGGCGCAAAATGCGGCCAGAGGATAGTCCTACGTTCCGGGCGAGGTAATATAAATGGCCAAAAAACGTGTCTTTATAAGCTTTCGCATCGAGGACAGAAATAAGGTAAATGGTCTCCGTTTGCTCTCAGCGAACGACCAGTTCGAGATAGAGTTTTGCGACGAATCGGTCCGCGCCGAAATTGACAGCCACAATGAAGCTTACATTAGACAGAAAATTCGCGAGAAGATTAATCGCACGACCGTGACGGTTTGCATGGTCAGCGAGCTAACTCACACGAGCCCTTGGTTGGATTGGGAACTGGAACAGAGCTATGACAAGGGCAACACCGTCATATGCATGGGCTTTAAGGATGGCCCAACCAGCTTGACCTTGCCTAAACCGTGCCGGGACAGAAATGAAAACTGGTACTTATGGAATCACGAGCTTCTTGGCCGCCTTATTAGAGAGCCCGCGTGACCATGGAGGCGACAAACCAGGAGCTTGATAGCGGTTATCCACGCCTTGAATCCCAGATTCGGTGGTACGACCGACGTTCTGGGCAAGCTCAATCACGATTTAAAAGTGTCAAGGTAATTGAGCTCGGTTGCGCCGCTCTCGTTCCCCTTGTTTCTCAGATAAATGGAATTGCCACAGCGCTGCTGGTCGGCTAGGAGTCCGTCCGAGAAATTTCGCCGGTTAAGTTGATCTCCGGATTGGAGCGATTGGCTATTGATGATGCCGGTCGCCCCAGGATCCTGCGAAGCGCCGGCTGGTCGGCTGGCGACTACAAAGAGGTGCGCGTTTTGCTGCGGTATTTCTCGTGACCGCCTGGATGACGGTTACGCATTGCAGAGCCGGTGCAACTTCAAAATGTTGTGGGTGAGACAGACCAGCGCCCACTCGCCCCGGACTTTAGCCAAGCCGCGCAAAAGAAAGCGGCGAAACCCGCGGGCCTCTTTGATCTGGCCGAAGACCGGCTCCACGATCGTTTTCCGTGTCACATAGATTGCCCGCCCCACCTTAGTCTGAAGCTTGCGTTTCATGCGGTCGACCCGCGTCGCATTGCGCGGTAACGGTCCGCGCGAGCAGGGCTGGCGGTATTCGTCATGCTTCTGCTTGCCAGTCGCGATATAGCAATCGATCGGGTCTCCAGACTGACCGAGAGCCGCCAGATACGCGAGGTTCTTCTCCGAGCAATAGCCACTGTCGGCCACGAGGCCGGTGGGTCGCTGTCCGCTCTGTTGCTCGATCACCTGGACCATCGGTTCGATTTGCTGTTTATCGTTGGCTGCCGGCGTCACGCTCTGCCCCACGATTAACTGCAACACCGGCTCCACTGCCGCCTGCGCATTGTAGCCTTGCACCAGACCGTCGCTGCCCTGCATCAGGCGCGACTCCGGGTCGGTGAAATTGTATTGATCTTTGTCCGCGGGCTTCGCCGATTGCACTTCTGCGCGCGGCTTTCCGGCCTTCTCCGCCGACTGCCGCGCCCGCTCTTCCAGCGCCCGTTGCGCCGCGCGAATCTTCCTTAGCCGGCTCTCGCGCCGCTGCAACTCTGCGGGTAGCTCGTCGCCCCGCCGATCGGCCCCGTAGTGCGCGTCTTCGGCGGCGTCCACCGCCTCGGCCTGGGCCAGCAGTTCCCGGACCTCTGCGCGCAGTTGCCGTTGCCGCTCCTGCATCCGGCCATAGCTCATCGCTTTGTGCTTGCTGGCGTTGGCTTTCAGCTTGGTGCCGTCCAACGCCACCCGCCCCAGTTTCAGCGCTCCCGCTTCCAGCGCGATCTTCAGCACCTCTTCAAACAGCCCGGCCAGCGTCGCCAGATGGAGCTTGCGAAAATCTGCGATGGTACGGAAGTTCGGCGCGTTGCCCGCCGCCAGCACGCGAAACCCCACGTCCTCGATTAAACGCCGCTCGATGCGCCGCGAGCTAAATACCCCCACGCAATACCCATACACCAGCACCTTGGTCATCATCCGCGGATCGTAGGGCGGCTGCCCGCGTTGCTCGTCCCCATACGCCGCATCCAGCGCCGATAGGTTCAGATTGTCGACCACATCGCTGACGAAGTAGACCAGATGATTCTCGGGCAACCATTCACGCAGGCTCGGGGGAAGCAGAAACTCTTGATCCGGATGGTACGGTCGGTAGCTCTTACCCATGCCTAATTATCTACTACTCACACCCCGTTTTCTTCCTCACTCAAATAACTATTTCTCGGACACGCTCCTAGGGAGCCTCTGCACAGGTCGTCATACAGCGGCAGTTCGACATAGTAATGAGGATTATGAGGAGGAACGGCAGCAGCGCGCTGGGGTGATCGCTGCTGAGAAGCCATCAGGAGCATTGGTTGCCTCTGGTTCTTGTTCACAACCCACACCAGGCCCCGGCTGGGAGCAACCGATGCCGGAGTTGGTAGAGATTGGCCAGCGCGAACATGGTTTCGGCCCGAGCCAGATTCTTGGCCAGCCCGCGATATCTAACCTTGCTGAAGCCCCACAACTGCTTGAGTACGCGGAAGGCATGCTCGCCGCAAGCGCGGGTGCGCGAACGCACCCGGTTGATCATCCGCCAGCGCTTGCTCAACGGCCGCTGCGCGGTAGGACGGCGATTGATCCGATAATGTATTCCCCGCGATTCAAGGAAGCTGCGGTCATCTTCCTTCCAATACGCCTGGTCGCCGAACACCTCGCGCTCGTACCCGTGCAAAAGCTCCGGCAGTTGGGTGACATCGGCGACCGCGGCGTCGGTCGCGGTTACGCTGTGCACGATGCCACGCTGGTCAGCCCCGATGTGCAGTTTCATCCCGAAGTGCCAGTTCTGGCCCTTACGAGTCTGCTTCATCTCGGGGTCGCGCGTCCCACTGGCGTTCTTGGTGGAACTCGGCGCCGCGATGATGGTCGCGTCCACAATCGTCCCCGAGCGCAGCAACAGGCCGCGGGTCTCGAGCAGACCGCCGATCGCGGCGAAGATTGCCTTGGTCAAATTGTGCTTCTCGAGCAGATGACGAAAACGCAGAATCGTGGTCTCATCCGGCACCGTGTCCTCGCCCAGCTCCACCTTGGCAAACCGACGCATCGACTCACTGTCGTAGATCGCGTCCTCGGCCTGCGGGTCGGAGAGATTGAACCATTGTTGCAGGAAGTAGATGCGCAGCATCTTCTCCAGCCCCAGTGGCTGGCGCCCGTTGCCGGCTTTGGGGTAATGAGGCTCGATCAGGCGCAAAAGCCGCGCCCACGGAATCACCGCGTCCATCTCGGCCAGAAAACGCTCGCGCCTCGTCACCTTGCCCTTCGCACTCCATGCCACCGCAGCAAAAGTCCGCTGACTACCCATCACCGCACCTCCGCATCTGTCGATCCTCCGCTTCCTTTGTACACCAATCGATCAAGCTGTGCAGAGGTTCCCTAGCTTGATGTTTTTGCCGTACTGCAGGCCCGCCCATTTTCCGGCCGAGTTGACTTCCTCGGCTGTTCTGCCCGCCGCGCCCGACCCGCCATGAAATTGCGTCGTTTTCTTCGCGATGCGTATCTGAGGCGAGCCACACTGCGAGCAGCACCCCCTTTCGCTCGTACCGGCCAGCACGCAAGGCTCGACAATTCCCGTGGGCATCGTCGCGAAATGCGCGATATAGCTGAGCGGGCAACGACAGGCGCGCTGCATCACCCGACGGATCGCATAGGCATGGACCGGACACTCCGCCGAGACCTTGCGCGGCAGTCCGTGGACATCGACATAATCGGCACTTTCGAAATCGAGCGCCTTGTCGCTGTTGGGCTCAGATGCGACGAACCAGACATCGCGCTTGTTGCGCATGGCAACGACGCGCGTGACGGCCGCCTCGAAGCTCTCGTTGCCCGAGCCGTGAGCAGCGCTCTTGGGATGGACACCGCCGCCGCGAGGGTGCGTGTTCAGACCGGCGGGTTCCTGAATGGCGATGTGGTCGTAGTAATACTGCTCGCTTTTCGCCATCAGGAAGATGTATTCGTGGCTGCTCGTGGGCCGATCCTCGGTGCTTTCCGGCATTGTGTTCCGCTTGGCCCAGATGATGTCCTTGCGGATCCACCAGCCGTCGGCTTGGAGCGCGAGCGCCACGCGCGCCGGCATCATGCAGAGGTCCTTGAACTTCAGGCCAGCGCCGGCCATTTTCTTCGAATGTCGAGGGAAGTGATCGTTGCGACTCTGCTTGGGCCAGCGTTCGGCGTCCCGGTGGCCGCATCCGCCGCCAGCATACGAATCGCCGAGATTGAGCCAAGCGGTGCCGTCGGAACGCAGCACCCGCCAGATTTCGCGAAAGACGATGACGGTATGCTCGACGTAAAGGTTGAGCGAGGGCTCGAGGCCGAGCTCACCGAGCCAGGCGTCGCACTTCGAGCAGAAGCGGCCGCCGGTCTTCGCCGCCACTGCTTGAACCTCGCCGGTAGCCATCCGCGATGTTGAGGTAGCCGCAGCGGTCCGCCCAACGGAGGCCGATCGATCGACGGGCAGCAGGTCCTTGCGCTTGCCGCGTTCGAGCTTGCCCCAGTCGTGATCGCACCCCAGATCGCCGCCCCAGACCTGCGGCGGGGTGCCGTAGGAGCGCAGGCCCCAGTACGGCGGGCTGGTCACGACGCAGTGGACGGACTCGTCCGGCAGCGGAATCGCGGCGGCGCTGGCCTGAATAATCACGCCGCGACCTCCGCCGTTTGTTTCAGATATGTTTCAGATGGGTGGTTTTTCGGGCAGGGGAGGGCGCCTTCGCCGACTCGACAAACTTGGAGTTTCCTTAATAATTTCGGGAGTTTAGAGGCTGGTCGGGGTGGCCGGATTTGAACCGGCGACCACACGCACCCCAAGCGTGTGCGCTACCAGGCTGCGCCACACCCCGACCGCTATCGATCGCGCCCACATGACGGCGGGCGCGCCAGAAGTATAGCGGGACGGCGGCACTGAAAACTATCTCTCCGCCTTCGGAATTCGGCGCCTTCCAAACCCGCGTCCGCGCGCGCCGCGCTAGACCTTTTTCTTGGCCGCGACCCGTGGACGCCATTGATAATAGGAGCGCAGGTCCACGGCAAAGGTCCAAGCGTTCTTCGGCTGATTGATCACATGTACGACTTCGCTACAAATTGCATCGGTCGAAACGAAATGATCCGGATCCTCGTCATGCGCCGCATCCGTCACCCGCGGAAGTCCCACCGCGCCGTCGACGTCGAGCGCGATCGCGTGAACCCCCCGATGCATGTATTCGTATGCGACCGATTCTGCGACCGCCCGCTGCGCCACCTTCGAGGCGTTGTATGCCGCATACTGCGCCGGGCCGCCCCGGGTTTCCGATCCGAGCACGAAGACGATCGTGCCGCTTCCGCGCTCCGCCATTCCGCCGACCACCGCTTGCGTGCAGAAGAACGGACCGTAACAGTTGACCTTGAGCTGAAAATCGAAGTCTTCTTCCGTGATATTGCCAAACGGCTTGCGCAGATAGGCCCCGGCGTTGTTGATCAGCACCGCGATCGGCCCCAGCTCGCGCTCGACCGTCGCTACCGCCGCCGCCACCTGATCGCGCCGCGAGACGTCGGTCGGTGTCACGATCGCCTTGCCCCCGGCCTGGCGGATCAATTCGGCGGTTTCGTCCAATTGCGATTTGGTGCGCGCAATCAGGCCGCATGCGTATCCTTCCCGTGCCATCCTCAGCGCGATGTCGCGGCCGATGCCGCGACCGGCGCCCGTTATCAATGCGACTTTAGCTTCTGACATGGGGCGCATCTTAGCCTGACGGCGATTTGCTGCAAAGCTCAACGGCGCCGTTAGCAACCAAAATATCCGCTTGGCTGCGCCTCCAGCCGGTGTTAGCTATTTATCTTGGCGCGCCGCGCTGGCTGGAGGGCGCCGCATTGATGAACAGGAATTCCTCCCCGAATGTTCGCCGCGACCGCTCCTCGCTGCGCCGCTGCGCGATCGCGCCACTCGCCATAACGCTTGCCGTCCTGGCTCTGACGACGCCGACATTTGCGCAATCTTCGCCCGATTCCGCCGACCCTTCGCCGGCGGGATATGTGATGCCGGTGGCCAGCACCACTGCCGGCGCCAACACCGGCGCGTACGGCGCGGACGATTCCGCCGAAAGAAATTCCGGTTGGGAGCGAGCGGGCGATGAATACAGCGGCGGGGACTCGTCGGATGAGATCCTCGAAATCCCGCAAACCGTTGATCGCGGCGACTCCCGCTCGTCCCGCGGCTCCGATTCGGCAGCACGCGACCGTGACTACCCCGACGATGATGTCGACCTCGCCGGCGTCTATCTCATCCCGGTCCCCTGGCAGGCGCTGTATCCAAATTATGGAGTCGGGCCTTATCGCCCGCACCGCCACTATCGGGCGCCGATAAAACCGGCTCGCGGGCCCGCCTATCCGCCGCGCTATCCATCCCCTGCGCCTCTTCCTCAATACGGTAATGTGCCCGGCCGCAGCAGTGTTGGGCCGCCGGGACCGAATTCGATGAACTCCGGGGTTGGGTCGCCCAACCCGATGATGCCGCCGTCGCCCAATACCGCGTCGAGTCAGAGCCAATGATGGAGCGACGAACCTTCGTCGGCCGGCGTTATCCGCTGCCTCCTGCGACCATTCCATCTGCGGGCCATTCGGTATATCTACTAGTCCTCGCGCCGCTTTCTATGACGAAACGTATTAAAATCTTTAACCAAATCTTTAATCGGATTAGAGGCCGCTCCCACCTATGCTGGTAACCATCGACGTGGGTAACAGCCACACCGTAATCGGGATCTACGAAGGCGAACGCCTGACTCAGCACTGGCGTATCTCGACCAATGCCGAGCGCACCACCGACGAGCATGGCGTGATGCTCAACGCCCTCCTGCAGGGCGCCGGTCTCGACACCCCGCTCAAGCCCGAGGGCGTCGTGGTCGCCTGCGTCGTCCCGCCGCTCAACCAGACCGTCGAGTTACTGTGCGAGCGCTACTTCAATTCTCAGCCGTTGATGGTTGGCCCCGGCATCAAGACCGGCATGCCGATTCTTTACGAGAATCCCAAGGAAGTCGGCGCCGACCGTATCGTTAACGCGGTCGCGGCCTATGAGCACTTCGGCATCGCTACCATCGTGGTCGATTTCGGCACCGCCACCACCTTTGACTATGTTACCGGCCGCGGCGAGTATGTGGGTGGAGCGATAGCGCCCGGCCTGGGGATCTCGATGAACGCGCTGGTCGAACACGCCGCGAAGCTTTATCGGGTCGAATTGGCACGCCCGCGCGATGTCGTCGGCCGTACCACCGTCGGCGCGATTCAGTCGGGACTGATCTTCGGCTATACCGCTTTAGTTGACGGCCTGGTCGAGCGTATCGTTCGCGAACGCGGCGAAAAAACCCGCGTCATCGCAACTGGCGGCCTCGCCGATCTGATCGCGCCCGAGTCGGAGACCATCGAGGAAGTCGATGAGTTCCTCACCCTGAAGGGCCTTCGGCTGATCTTCGAACGCAACCGCCGCCTCTGAAGGAATTGAACCTCGGAAGGAGACCTTGATGGAACAGCCCAAACGCGTTGTCACCGACTCTATGATGGGACTCACGCTGCCCGACTACGCGCGCCTGTCCGACCGCGTGGCGACAGTCCTGGGCCATAACCCCGGCCCCTTTACCGGTCCGGGTACCAACACCTACCTGGTCGGCACCGGCACGCGTCCGATTCTGCTCGATACCGGCGTTGGCGTCGAGAAATGGTCCGTCAATCTGCCCATCGGGATGCGCGAGCTGTGCCATGCCAACGGGCTCGAACGGATTGTCGTCACCCACGCTCACGGCGACCATATCGGCGGCGTTAAGGACGCTCATCGTCATTTCGGCCGGGTCGAAGTACTCAAGAAACCGTGGCCCGGCCACGACGACCCAGCCGGTCTTCCGATTACGCCGATCGACCACGATTCGGAAATTTCGACTGCCGGCGCAACTTTGCGCGCCGTCTTCACGCCCGGCCACGCGCCCGACCATTTGTGCTACGTGCTGGTCGAGGAAAAGGCGCTGTTCACTGGCGACGTCATCCTCGGCGCAGGCACCACGATTATCCCCGACGAGACCGGCGACCTCGGACAATACATGGATTCGCTCCGGCGTCTGCTCGAACTCGATATCGATACGATTTATCCGGCGCACGGTCCCGTGATACGCGACGCCAAAAAGAAGATTCGCGAATATATCGCCCATCGCGAACTGCGTGAACGGCAAGTGCTCGGCGCCCTGCAGGACGGCCCACTCGAGGTAACGGATATCGTCAAGCGCATTTACACCGACGTGCCCGAATTTCTGCACAAGGCGGCGGCGCAATCGATGCGCTCGCACCTCAGGAAGCTGAGCAACGAAAAACGGGTTGTGGAAGATGACAACCGCTGGAGGCTCAACTAGGCGGCGCCTGGCATTTTCAGTCATAGCGGTATTTACCGCTACCCTGATTGCGCTGGGTGACTTCTCGGTGATGGCAGCGACCGCAGATGTCCCGGCCGACGCGGCCGGAGCTGTCGCACTATACGAACGGATCGCGCCCGCCGCGATCCCGACGCCGTCGGCTGCAACCCCTGAGGCTCGCACTTCGGGTACTTCCCCCGCCTCTCGTGAATCTGCCGGTGTGGCCGGAACCGATTCCCCGGCGCTGGCCACCTCGCCTCCGAAACGATCTCCGCCGCCGGTAGTCACCAAAACTGTGATCCTGCCCGATACGGGCCCCGAGATCGCGCCGCCCCCAGGCAACGACGGCTTTCCGCCTTCGACCACTGAGATTCCTCAGGCGAACGGCAATCTGCGCTCGGATGCCGCTGAGGCTGAGCACCAGCAGGCCAACGCTCTAGTGGTCGACTACGCGACTCAGCAGGACCCCCGCATGATCGACCCGCGGCTCCATTCGCTGCAGGATTTCATGCGCGAAGGTGGGGAAATCTCGCCGCTCGGCCTCGATCTCGACGAGGCGCAGCGCAAACTCGATTCCGGCGAGGTCGCCAACGGCCTGTTGATTGTTGGCGTCCGCCAGGGCAGTGCCGCCGCAAAAAGCGGCTTGCGTGCGAACCGGCGCACGGCGCGCGATATCCTCGAAGGCGTCGCGGTCGCCGCGGCACTGTTCTTTCCGCCGGCGGTGCTAGCGGTGCCCGTGATCGAACAGGTCAAGCTCGGCGAATCCTACGATATGATCATCGGAGTCGACGGCACCCGGGTCGTCAGCTTTGCCGAGTTCGAAGCTTCCATGCGCGATATCGAGCCCGGCGAGATCGTCTATCTGAGCATCGTTCGCGACGGCAAGCGGATGCAGGTGCCGGTGCACATCGGATCGCTCTCATACGCACCTTTTTGACTTCCTCGCCCAATTGCGCTTTACCTCTTGATCGGTTCGCGCTAAAAGAGTGCGTCCGCTGAGGCCACGCGCCCGGCGAGAAGTTTTTGCGAGGTCGATGCAGGCGATTAGGCCTGTGACGATGGACATAAGGTTGGGCTCCAAGCCTGGATCCGCACAAGGACCGGGACCCCGAGCGGAACTTGAGCGCGCAGGTTGGATTTGCGCTTTCGATGCGGGGTTGCCGGTTAGTGGCGGCTCCGCATTTCGCGTTAGAGGAACAGGTGGCCGGAACCATGGCTAAAGATAAAATCCGTGTTACCGACCTCGGCCGGATGAAAGCCGAGGGTATGCCGATCGCGATGCTGACGGCGTACGACTTTCCCTTCGCGCGCATCTTCGACAATGCGGGCGTGGACGTGCTCCTGGTTGGCGACAGCCTCGGCATGGTCGTCCAAGGGGCCGACAGCACATTGCCGGTCACCCTCGACGAAATCATCTACCATACCCGCATGGTCGTGCGCGGCCGCCGGCGGGCGCTGGTGGTGGCCGATCTGCCGTTTCTGACCTACCAGGTCAGCGTCGAGCAGGCCTTGGCCAACTCCGGACGCCTGATCAAGGAGGGTGGGGCCGAGGCCATCAAGCTCAAGGGTGGTATCACCATGGCCGAGACGATCCGCCGCGTGACCGATATCGATATTCCCGTGATGGGCCATATCGGCCTTACGCCCCAATCGATTCATCGCATGGGCGGCCATCGCGTGCAGGGGCGCCGCTCGGGCAAGAGCGCCGGATGCCGCGAACGCCTGCTCGAAGACGCCGCCGCGGTAGAGCAGGCCGGCGCCTTCGCCATGGTGCTCGAGGGCATCCCGTACGAGCTCGCCCGCGAGATCACCGAACGTTCCGCGATTCCGACCATCGGCATCGGCGCCGGCGTCGCCTGCGACGGCCAGGTGCTCGTGATGCATGACGTGCTCGGACTCAGCGAATCCTTCCTGCCGCGCTTCGCCAAGCCTTACGCCAATCTGTGGCAGGACGCGTCGGCCGCCGCTACCTTCTATATCCGCGAAGTGCGCGAGCGCGCCTTCCCTACCTCCGAACATAGCTACGGTCTCAAGGGAGTCTGAGCCGAGTGGAAATTATCGCCTCGCCCGCACAGATGCAGCGCTGGTCCGACGACGCTCGCCGGCGCGGAGAGACGATCGCTTTCGTGCCGACGATGGGCTTCCTGCACGAGGGCCATCTCGCCCTGATGCGCGAGGGGCGCGCACGCGCCACCCGCCTCGCCAGTTCGCTGTTCGTCAATCCAACCCAGTTCGGCCCCAACGAGGACTTCTCGCGTTATCCGCGTAATTTCGACGGCGATTGCGAGCTGATGCGCACGGTTCCAGTGGACGTACTGTTCGCGCCCGAGCCCGAAGCGATGTTTCCGGCGGGCTCGCAGACCTGGGTCGAGGCGACCGAGGTCACCAAAGGAATGTGCGGCGACCATCGCGCGGGCCATTTCCGTGGCGTCACTACGGTGGTGGCCAAACTTTTCAATATCGTGAAGCCCCATATCGCGCTGTTCGGCGAAAAGGATTTTCAGCAGTTGCGCGCGATTCAGCGGATGGTCGCCGATTTGAACTTCGATCTCGAGATCGTGCCGGTCGCGACCGTGCGCGAACCCGACGGCCTCGCCATGAGTTCGCGCAACGCCTACCTGACGCCCGAGGAGCGTGAACGGGCGCTCGCCCTCAGCCGGGCGCTTCGCGCCGCCGGCGAATGTCTAAAACGCGGCGAACGCAATTCGGCCCAGCTTGCCGGCGCTGCGCGCGCAGTGCTCGAACGTACGCCGGGAGTGGAAATCGAGTATGTCGAGGCCAGGGACGCCGAAACCCTTAAGCCCATCGACCGCCTTGAACGGCCGGTCGTGGTCGCGATCGCCGCGCGCGTCGGCAAGACCCGCCTGATCGATAATGCGGTCCTGTCCCTGGCGTCCAGCTTGTAAGCCCTCGCCTTGTCCAGGGAGACGGCAAGCGCCGGTGAGGGCAGTGTCCGGTAGTCGGAGAATCGCGCGACCGCAAATTTAATGCGGCGTGCAGAATTGTAGGAGTTGTTTGTGGCCATGCGAATCATGCTTCGTTCCAAGCTTCATCGCCTGCACCTGACCGGCGCCGATCCGGACTACGAGGGCAGCATCGCAATCGATTCCCGCCTGCTGTCAGCGGCCGGGATCATCGAAAACGAAATGGTTCACGTCTGGAACGTGACCAACGGCGAGCGGCTGGAAACCTACGCCATCAAGGCGCCTGCCGGTTCCGGCGAGGTCGCGCTCAACGGTGCGGCGGCGCTGCGCGGCAAGCTCGGCGACATCATTATTGTCGCGACCTTCGCGCCGATGGACGAAGTGCGTGCGCGCCGCCACGTGCCGACCGTGATTCACGTTGACGATCGCAATCGCCCGCGCGAACTCGGCCTCGCCGACGCCGGCTAGTCCGATGGGAAGCGGCTAGCTTGCGCGTTTGATTCGAAGCCAGCAGCGCATCTCAATGAACGCCATGGTCGAACTGCTATCGGACAATTGAAAACCTCCGATTTGCCGAACGCCCGCAATCGCCGCGCCCAGCGAACCGAGGTTAACCGCCACCGTTAGCCAAAAGACCACCAACGAGATCAAGTGCGCCGTCGGCAGCCTCGAGGCGAACAGCAGCGCGGCGATCAGGGCGCCGAGCGGAGAGCCAACCGTGCCGGCAAAATGGAAGACCGCACGCTTAAACGGCGCGGTCGAGAGATAGGAGCCGAAGTTCAGCTTGAAGCGCGGTTCGATGCGGCCGTAGAGGTAGGCGTAATCGAAAGCGATTCCGAATGCCGTGCCGACGCCAACTTTGAGCAGGGGTTCGAAGGAAAGCGCCCACAGGAGCATTCCGGCGATCGCCATCCAGTTCGAACTCCAGGCGATACCCCCGGCGACCAGTATCCCGCCGGCGATTCCCACGAGTGCTTCAATCAACACCGCGCCCAGCACGCCAATAGTGTAACGATGCCGTCGCTGATGAAGCTTGCGGCTAACCCGGCTTATCCGATCGGATAGCGCCGCGCTGACCGCGGTCGGACTGTCGCGCGGTTCCTCGATTAGCCATCGCCACGGGCCCGGCGCATAACTCCCGCCATCGAGCGACGCTTCAATAGTGTCCAGCCGCTCGCCGTAAAACTTTGCCGCGTCGGACGCGGACACGCTCTGTGATCCGGTCTCAATAATAATCCACCGGATCGACTTGCCGCTTGGCGCCGTACCAGAACAGCATGTTCTCGGTCAGGCCCTGCCAGGTGAATTTCCCCGGCGGCATCAGCAGCCGCTTAAACATCGACTTGAACGAATAAAATTCCTTGGTACAGCGCCAGACGCCTTCCTCGACCTGCTGCGGCGACAGATTCTTGGGCACGAACATGCAACGGAAATTGTTGGTGTACATGTCCGCGTCCGGGATGATCACGCGCCCTTCGTCCTCGAGCTGAGTCCGCATCGGCGTGCCCCGCCGCGGCGTCACCGTATTGAAAAACGCCTCGGGCGCCTTGACCTCGTGCAGAAATTTGAGCGTATCGTCGAAGATCCCCGGATGGTCGTCCTCGAGCCCGAACAGGAAATTGAGCGAGTAGTAAATCCCGTAATGCTCGAGGCGCTTGAGCAGCTTCTTGTAGTCTTTCGCGTGATTCTGAATCTTGTTCATCGACAGCAGGCTGTCCTGGCTGATCGATTCCACGCCGATATTGACGTGAAACACCCCGGCCTTGGCTGCCAATTCGAGCATCTCTTCGTCATGGTTCGAGTTGACCGTCCACAGGCACGAAAAGCGGATATTGAGCGGCGCCAGCGCCCGAAACAGCTCCTTGGCGAACTTGTGCTTGCCGGTTATCTGGTCGTCGATAAACTGGAACCGGCGAAATCCCGTCACCTGCATCACCTGCCGGATTTCCTCGACGATCTCCTCCACCGGCCGCGTCCGATAGCTGCCGCCGTAAAACACTGGAATCTCGCAAAACGAGCAGCGGTACGGACATCCGCGGCTCGCCTGCACCGGCACGGCTTTGAACAGGTACTTGTTGAGCTTCAGCAACTCATGTCGCGGCCGCGGCAGGCCCTTCAAATCATGCAGCTTGTCGGCCTTGTAGGTCTGCTTCAGTTTGCCGTCCTGCCAGTCGCGCAGCAGCGGCTCCCACACCAGGTCGGCCTCGCCCTGGACCACCGCGTCGGCATGCTTGAGCGCCTCTTCGGTCTGCAGCGTCGCATGGAATCCGCCCATCACCACCGGCACGCCGCGTTTGCGAAACTCGTCGCCGAGCTGGTAGGCCCGCAGCGACGCACCGATCGTCGTCGTCATCCCGACCAGATCCCAGCCCGCGTCGAAGTCGATATCTTCGAGCCGCTCGTCGCACAGTGTGACGTCGAAGTCCTCCGGCGTCAGCCCGGCCATCAGCGGAATCATCAGCCCCATGATCAGGCGCCAGCGCGTCTTATGCGGGGTTCCGTCCAAATGGACGGTGGTTGGTTGAACCAGAAGAATACGCGGCTTCCTCACAATCCCTCCTAGCGGCAGTCCAGCGCTCCGGTCACGGCCTCAGGCCCATGCCGCAGCGTTATCCCGACGTCGATTCGTCAGCCACCACAGGCTGAAAGCGAAAATCCATGTTCCGAATGCGGCTCCCCACGCGAACGCAGGCAGCCAGTTAAGTAGTGCGAGAATCGCTACCAAATACGCAAAATCGCGGCCCGTCGCCCGCTCTACCGCCCCGATCCACTTTTTCGCTTGCGTGCCGGTCAGATTCAGAGCGCGATTCACCACCACAGCTGCGAACGCAAAGCCCGCGAGTAAAATCGCCAGCAAGTAGAAGTAAGCCGAACTGTGGCTGACCCGGTAGCATCCGACCATCAGGCCGATAAATATCGCCACATGGATGATGTTGTCAGTCAGCACATCGAGCTTCCCGCCCGCCTCGGATTCGACCATCCGCAGACGCGCCAACTCCCCGTCTACCCCGTCCAGCGTCACCGAGACCACGAACAGCAAAGCCCCGACCAGGCGCATCCAGTAGCTGGTGGTCGCCAGCATCGCCGCGCAGAAAAGGCCCAGCGCGGTGTTCGCCAGGGTCACGTGATTCGGCATAACCCGGGTCCGCGCCAGCCGATAACTCAGTCGCCACGACAGCCGCCGGTCCACCAACCGCGCCAGCGGCGCATCCGTCTCGAGGCTCTCGACGCGCACCGAGCGGGCCAGCCGCAGTTCGGCTTCCTCCCTATCTTCGGGCCGTCCGTTCAGCGCGAACGGCAGGAAGCTCGACGCCGCCTGGATAATCGCACCGGCGGCGTTGCCGTTGCCCTCCAGAATCGCGTCGACCGGTCCGACTTCGATACTGCCTCCGCGATCGGTGTCGGCGCTTATCACGCGTAATTCGCGGCTCGGATTATTCGCGTAATCGTCCAGCGCCCGGCGCAGTTGCGATCCCGCCATCACGAGGTTCCCGCGAAACGCCAGGCACGGAGCCGCGCGATCGAGGCCGTCGCGCCAGCTCCCCGCGTCGTCGATCGAAGCGACCACGGTGACCTGCGGACTCCCGTGGAAGCTGCCGAGCGCGGCCTCCAGATGTTCGTTCTCGAGCGGGTTTGCTTCGACGATAAAGCGGCGGACACCGGCCCGCGCACAGAGCAGCATCAGCCGCTCCAGCAACGGGCGTCCGAAGATAATTTCATGCGCCCGCGAGGGAGCGCAAATTAGCGCTGTTTCTATCAAGGCGGTCAATTTAGAACTAGGTTTTTAGGTGATTCTGACCGCGGAGTCAATTCGCCTGTCAGGGAATTTTGTCTAAATCTTTCAATGGTTTTTCGCCTATGCATTGTCTACATAGAATCACATACGACCCCGCAGAGCGAGCGCTGTTACATCGCCGTTAACTCCGCTGTCCGGCTCTGGAGACGCCGGGCGAATTGCTGTTACACTTTCCCCTACGACGAGCATGACGATGCGCCTGACAGAACTGCCTCCGACGCTCGCTGCCGGGCTGAAACCCGCTGCACTGATTGCTCCAAATCGCGTCGCCTGCAAACCAAGGCGTCTTCGTGCGTCCGGCGCACTCACACGATCGGATGTTCACAGGACGAAGCCCGCATCTTTACCGGCGGGAAGTTTGAAACATGAGACTAGACGAAGCGTTGCGAAGTCGAGCACACCAGCGAAGCCGCAGGCGTAGCGAGCAAAGGAGTCTGCGAGGTGTGTTCAAGTTAAGGAGTCTGCGACGTGCGCACGGCGAGCGCAGCGAGCGATTCAAAAGGCAGAGTTTCAGTGTCAGGGGAAATTATAGATCTTGCGTTCTTCAGCCATTTCTGAATTCAAAATCGCAAAATCCAGCAAATCCCGATGAAACCCACGATCCTCTTCGATTTCGGCGGCACGCTCGACTTCCCGCGCCACTGGCTCGACCGCTTTCTGACCCATTACCGCACCGCCGGCATCGACCTCACTCGCGAACAGCTCGACCTCGGCTTCGATCACGCCACCCGCGTCGCCTACCGTTCGGCCGGCGCGCTCGCGTCCTCCGGATTGGTTGAACTGATCGATTACCTGGTGCGTCTGCAAATCGCCTTTATCGGACGCAGCGGACCGGAGGTATTGCGCGAGCGCCTCGGCGCGGCCACCGGCGGATGGCGGCTCGACGAAGTTGCCGGCTGGATTACTCAATCGTTCGTCGCCGAATCGCGCGAAGGATTCGCCGCCAGCCGAAAGCTCCTGGCCGCACTCTCGGGGAGTTTTCGGATGGGGATTGTTTCCAATTTTTATGGTAACCTGGAGAACATCCTCGCCGAAGCCGATTTGGCGAGGTTCTTCGGCGTCGTCGTCGATTCTTCGCAACTCGGTATTTTCAAGCCGGACCCGCGCATCTTCTCCAGCGCGCTCGAACGGCTCGGATCCATTCCGGCTGAAACCGCGATGGTGGGTGATTCGTTAGACAAAGACTGTCTGCCGGCGCAAAACCTCGGCCTCACCGCGATTTGGTTGCGCCACGCCCAGCCGCCCGCAGAAAAAGTAAGAGTTACAAAACAAACCGATTTTTCCCCCGCCTTCACTATCGATTCCTTGGCGGAGCTAGAGCATCTCAAATGGTGGATGGCGTGAGCGCAGCGAAAAAGAGGCTGCCAGTGACCGGAGCGAAAAAATCCAGGCCGTGAGCGCAGCGAAAAATGATCTGGAACTGACCGCAGCGAAGAAAGATTTGGATATGACCGCAGCCAACGAAAACCCGGGCTTTTCCGGGGCAATTATCGCCGCCGGGCGCGGAGAACGCCTGCGCGCTGCCTCTGGCGGCATTCCCAAGCCGCTGGTCGAGCTCGACGGCGAAACGCTGCTGGCCCGCCAATCGCGCACCCTCGCCACCATCGGAGCACGCCCGCTGCACGCGATTATCAACTCCGAAACCGCCCAAATTATTCGCGACCGCGCAATCCCGCTACCGTCCGATCTCGAAATCTTCGTGCGCGATACCGCCAATTCGATGGAATCCTTTCTCGCGCTGGGCGAACGCCTCGCGCCGGGTCGCTTTCTGATGACGACCGTGGACGCGGTCTTGCCGCCGGCCGAATTGGCGCGCTTCCTCGCGCGTGCCCTCGAAATTACCGATCCCGCTAATGCCGACCCGTTCGCCGGCGCGCTCGGCGTGGTACGATGGCGCGGTGACAGGCATCCGCTGTTCGCCGAAGTGGCAGCCGATTGCCGCGTCCGCCGCCTCGGTGGCGCCGAAACTCCCCTGGTAACCGCCGGGGTTTATCTGTTTTCGACTCGGGTATTTGCCTTCGCCGGCAAGGCCCGATCCGTCGGGCTGGACGCGTTGCGGCGGTACCTGGCGCTGTTGATCGAGCAGGGCACGCGAATTGCGGGGATAGAATTGACGGGTGTGATCGATATCGACGAGGGGGCAGATCTGGACGCGGCGCGCGCGCTGGTCGCGAACCGGGGCGAAGGGCTTTGACGTGGCTACCGCCAACCCACCGCGCCGACCGGAGCATTCGATGAAAATCCAGGTGATGGGAGTCTATCGCGAGCCGGAATATTCGCCCGGCAAGGTCGAGGCCGATACTGCGATTCTCGACTCGGTGCTGACTCAATTGCGGGCCTCGGGCGCCGTTACGACCGCAGTGGACGCAGCCAGTTTCATTGCCGGAAATTATCCGGCGCCCCATCTGGTCCTTGCGATGTGCCAGGGGCAGCATGGACTGGCGCGCCTAGCGACGGCCGAAGAGTCCGGCGCTGTGGTGATTAATTCCGCGCTCGCGATCCGCAATTGCTATCGCGACCTGCTCGGCGCCGGCCTGATGCGCGCCGGGGTGCCGGTGCCCGAGGGTGTGGTCGTTCGCACCGCGGCGCCGCTCGACCTCCGGCCGCTGCGCACGGTCGACCTTTCGTCTCCGGTTTACGTCAAGCGCGGCGACCTCCACGCGCTCGGTCCAGACGACGTCCAGCGCGCCGAGGGCCGCGAACAACTCGAGGCTATCCTGACGCGCTTCGCAAGCCGCGGTGTCCAGCTCGCCTTCGTGCAGCAGGAGGTGGTCGGCGAAGTCGTGAAATTCTACGGTGTCACCGGCGGTGAATATTTCGCCGCGATCGCCGAAAGCGGCGCACCGCTGACCGATTCGCAACGGCGCGCGCTCAACCAGGCAACGGCGATCGCGGCCTCGGCTCTGGGTCTCGAAGTCTGGGGTGGCGACGCGATCTTCAACGGCGACCGCTTCTCGATCGTCGACTTCAACGATTGGCCTAGCTTCAGCCGCGTGCGCGCCGATGCCGCTCGCGCCATCGCCCGACGTTCATTGCTGTTTCTGCGCCGCCACCCCGCGATGCGCGACGTCACCGTCTAGCCCTGCGATGGTGCCAGGACGCCGCTCGACGGCGCCAAGACTCCGCTCGACGCGATTCGCGGCGCCAGCCACACTTCCGGTTCCCCATGAGGTCTGGCCCCCAATGGTGTGACAGAGTGACCCCGATGCTCACAGCGACGCTCCCGCCGATGCCACTTGACTTGCGCCGGTTTGCGCGGCAGTCCTTACGGGTCATCGGCGCCGCCATTTCCTCGCGATAAATTGATTGGCGCGCCATGCGGAAGACGAGGAGATGAGCACGGCACAGCTACCCACTGCAAAACGCGTTCGCGACGGCGTGACCGTCAAGGCCAAACTGCCAAATATCCTGACTCCGGTCCCGGGCCCCAAATCGCGCGAAATCTTCGCTGAGGAACAGCGCTATATCGCGCCCGGGCGCCAGCGCATCTCGCTGCTGGCCGGGGTCGCCTTCGATCACGGCAGCGGCGCTACGCTGACCGATGCTGACGGCAATACCTACGTCGATTTCTTCGCCGGAGTCGCCGTCGCCAGCCTGGGCCACGGACATCCGGCACTGGCCGAGGCGATTTCGCGGCAGGCTGCGCGCCTGATGGTCGGAACTTTCGCCACCCGCGAGCGCACCGAGGCCTTTAAGCTGTTAAGCGAGGTGGCCCCCGCAAATTTGAAGCGCGCACATCTCTATAGCGGCGGCGCGGAAGCGGTCGAAGCGGCGCTGCGGCTCGCGCGTTCCGTCACCAAAAAGGATGAAGTCGTCAGCTTCTGGGGCGGTTTTCACGGCAAGACCATGGGTGTGCTCGGGCTTATCGGCGACGAATCCAAGCAGGGCTATGGGCCGTTGCCGGGAGGGCGTTATTCCGTGCCCTATGCCGACTGCTACCGTTGCCCGTTCAAGATGACCTATCCGGATTGCGGACTGCACTGCGTCGAGTTCGCCCGCAAGCAAATCAAAAATTCCTCGGCCGGCGCGATTGCCGCGGTGATCGTCGAACCGATGCAGGGGACTGCCGGCAACGTGATTCCCCCCGACGACTGGCTGCCGGCGATCCAGTCCGTTGCGCGCGACAACGGCGCGATGCTGATCGCAGACGAAATGATCACCGGCTTCGGCCGCACGGGCAAATGGTGGGGCGTCGATCACAGCGGCGTCATTCCCGATATCGTCACCGTCGGCAAGGGCATGGGCTCGGGCTTCCCGATTTCGGGCGTGCTGATGAGCGACGAAATCGGCAAGGCCGAACCGTTCGCCAAGCCCAGCGCTTCGTCCTCGAGCTACGGCGGCAATCCGCTCGCCGCCGCGGCGCTGGCCACGACTATCAAGACCATCGAGCGCGAAAAGCTGGTGGATAACTCGCGCAAGGTCGGTGCGCTGATGCTTTCGCGCTTGCTCGATCTACAGGAAAAATACGAATTCCTCGGCGACGTTCGCGGCCGCGGCCTTCTGATCGGCCTCGACCTCGTGCGCGACCGTGAATCGCGCCACCCGCTGAGCCGCCCGGTGATGGAGTTCATCTTCACCGAAGCGCTCAAGCGCGGCCTCTTGATCATGGGCTATTTCCCGCGCGTTCGCATCAATCCGCCGCTGGTGATAACCGAGGATCAGGCCGCCGCCGGAATCGCGATTCTCGACGAGGTCTTCGCCCATGTGCGCGACCACGCCGATTGGCGCAAGGGTGATTGAGCGATGCCGCACGATGCGGGAAATATCGCGCTCTTCCTCGACTTGGCCGGCACCCTGGTTGCCATGGACGAGAGCCGCCAGTTGCCGATCGATGCGCACGGCAACATCACGATCACGCTGCTGCCGGGCGTGCGCGAAAAGCTCCTTCCGATCCGTGACCATCTAATGTTCGTCGTCACCAATCAGGCCGGTGTCAAGCGCGGGCGCTTGCGGCTCGACCGGGTCGAAGCCGCGCTGGCGGAACTCGATCGCCAGTTGGGCGATATCCTCACCGGCTGGCAGATCTGTCCGCACGACGACGCCGACGGCTGCGATTGCCGCAAGCCCAAGGGCGGCATGATCCGCGAGTTGGCCGAAATTCACGGCGTCGATCTCCAGGGCTCGACCATGGTCGGCGATCAGGCGGTGGACGAGCAGGCCGCCCGCGCCGGCGGTGTCGGCCGCTTCATTTACGCCGGCGAGTTTTTCGGCTGGAAGTGAGCTGCGAGGCGCAGACCAATGGCCAACAGACCGAGTTTTCGCAACCATGATGGCTGAGAGCAGGGGATAGCCGCCCATGACAATCAGCGAACAAAAACTCCACGCGATCAGGTTTCTCGAGAACTTCAACGCCGCCGATCCGGCCGTGTTCAAGGAGTTGGTTACCGAAGATTTCCACTTCGAAATCGTCTCGGCGCTAACCGAATTTCCGCCGATCGAAGGCCGCGAGAATTTCGCCGAAAAGGAATGCGCGACGCTCAAGCGGCTCTTTCCGGCGGGCCTCGGAATGCGACTCGAGACCGTGATCGCAGAGGGCAACTTCGTCGCCGCCACGGCCGCGGCCGATGCGATTGCGATGAACGGACGGCGCTACCATCAGCGCTACAATTTTTTCCTGCGCTTCGACGGCGACCTGATCGCCGAGGGCCGCGAGTACAACGACACCAACCTGGTGCGCGAAGTCTTTCTCACGTGATCCCGTGCTGACGTGATCCCGTGGTGCGGCGGTGCCCGCAATCTGCGGCTGGAAATCACGCCCGCTTTTTGCAACAACTCGATCCCATGACGCCCCCGCGGCCTCATCCGACCGCGGCGGCGCGCACCCGGCGGCCGGCTCGGTAAACGCCGGCCTTTCCGCAACCGTCACGGCGGAGGTGACACGGGATGAAGATCGGAGTCCTAATAGTTTTCCAGGAGACCACCGCGCAGCCGGGGCCGTTCGCCCAGACCGCCGAGCGATTCGGCTTCGAATCGTTGTGGGTGCCCGAGCATCCGATTCTGCCGGTCGATCCAAAGACTCCGTTTCCCTCCGGCGGACCGATTCCCGACGTTTACAGCCACATGAGCGACCAGTTCGTCTGCCTCGCGATGGCGGCCGCGACTACCACGACGATCAAGCTCGCAACCGGAATCACGCTGGTGCCCGAGCACAGCCCGATAGTCGCCGCGAAGCAGATCGCCACGCTCGATCATTTCTCGGGCGGCCGCATGATTTACGGGATCGGCGCGGGCTGGCTGCGCGAAGAGTCGGAAATCATGGGCGTGGATTTTCCGCGGCGCTGGACGCAGACCGCCGAGTACGTGGCCGCGATGCGCGAGTTGTGGACCAAGCCGGAGGCCTCGTTCGCCGGCAAGTACGTGAATTTCCCGGCCGTGCGCTCCTATCCGAAGCCGGCCCAGGCCGGCGGACCGCCGGTCCTGATCGGCAGCCGCGACAAGAACGCACTCAAGCGCGTCGCGAAGTGGGGCGACGGATGGTTTCCGAATCGCGTGACGCCCGACGACATGCAGCGCGATCTCGCAACCTTGCGCGACGAATGCCGTTCCGCGGGCCGCGACTTCGCCGCGCTGGATATCACCGTGATGGGCGGTATCGCGGGCGATCGCGCCGCCGTGCAGGCCGAGCTGGCCCGCTTCGCGGAGGCTGGAGTCGGCCGCTTCGTAATCGCGCTTGGTGCGATGCCGCCGGCGGATTACCAATCGCGTCTCGAGCGCATCGCCTCGCTGTATATCCAATGAACGCGCATAATCGAGCGCACTTTAACTGCCGTTGATTCGACCCTCGAAAGGAGTCTCAAATGAAAATTGGAGTTCTGGCATTCGTCGCCTCGTACACCGCCGATCCCGCCGCCGTCGCCAAACGGTGCGAAGAGCTTGGCTTCGAGTCCTTCTACCTTCCCGAGCATCCGATTCTGCCGGTGAAGCACAAGACGCGTTATCCGCTTTCGCCCGATGGCGAGATTCCGGAGCCGTACGCGAACATGATCGACCCGTTCGTCGGGCTCACGCTGGCCGCCGCCGCCACCAAGCGGATCGGGCTCGGCACCGGTATCTGCCTGGTGCCCGAGCGCAGTCCGCTGATCCTGGCCAAGGTGATCGCGACGCTCGATCATTACTCGGGTGGTCGCTTTATCTTCGGCATCGGCGCGGGCTGGCTGCGCGACGAGAGCGAGATCATGGGCGTCGATTTCAAGCGGCGCTGGGCCATCACCCGCGAGTACATCAACGCGATGAAGGAGCTGTGGACCAAGCCCGAGGCTTCGTTCGAAGGCGAGTTCGTCAAGTTTCCAGCGGTCAGGAGCAATCCCAAACCCGCCCGTAAACCACATCCGCCGGTGCACGTCGGCGCAGGCGGTGTCGGACCGAGCATGGATCGCGCGCTGCGCGACACGGTGGCGATCGGCGACGGCTGGGCGCCGCTTGGGGTGGCGCCGGAACAGCTCATCGCGGAACTGGCGAAGCTCAAGAAAATGTGCGGCGAGGCCGGACGCGATTTCAGCAAACTCGAAATCACGATGTATGCGCCGGTGATGCAGGGTGGCGACGTGAAGCGGACCATCGCAGCGTATCAGGAGGCCGGTGCGCATCGGTTGATTCTCTTCCCGGAAAAACTCGGCGCTGGCGAGTACGAGCGCGAGCTCGAGACGATGGCCAAGGCCTGGGTGAATTAGGCAAGCCTAGACGCCGGGCTGACCGGTCGGCGACGAGCGTTCGGTAACGCGATTGGAAAGCTCGCCGCGCGGCGGTCACGCGCCACCGGCGGCTGGCTGCATAGCTATGAGCGAATCGGTCAAACCCCATCGCGCCGGCAAATGGCGCGCGGGCGCGATGCGCGAGCAGACCGATTGTCTTGCCGTCGAGGAGCCGCTGGAAATTCGGCTCGGTGGCCGGCGCTTCACGCTCACCATGCGTACGCCCGGCCATGACGAAGAGCTCGCGGCCGGCTTCCTGCTGGCCGAGGGCTTCGTCAAAGAGCGCGGCGAACTCGGCGAGATCCGCCGCGTGCGCGACTCGAAGGGCGCCCCGGACCCCAACGCGCTCGATGTCATCCTCAACGTTCCGGCGACCGGCTTGCGCGAGCGGCTGCGGCGCAACTTTGCGGTCTCGTCGAGCTGCGGCATCTGCGGCAAGACCAGTATCGAGGCGATCGAGCGGCGGATCGCGCCGCTCACTAGCACGGTTGCGATTACGGTGCCGGCGCTGCTGCGATTGCCCGCGATGATGCGCGAGACGCAAGCGGTCTTTGCCGCAACCGGCGGCTTGCACGCGGCGGCGCTGTTCGCCCTCGATCGCGCCGACGAGCCGGCGCTGGTGGTTTTGCGCGAGGACGTCGGCCGCCATAACGCAGTCGATAAGGTCGTCGGCTTTGCGCTCGAGCACGATCTGATTCCGCTGTCGCGCCACGTCCTGATGGTGAGCGGCCGCCTGAGCTTCGAGCTCGTGCAAAAGGCCGCGGCGGCCGGCGTGGCGATCCTGAGCGCGGTCTCGGCGCCGTCATCGCTAGCCGTCGAGCTGGCCGGCGAACTCGGGATGACGCTGGTGGGATTCCTGCGCGAGCCCAACTTCAACGTCTACGCGCATCCGCAGCGGATCGTCGTCGGGGATTGAGCGCGGGCTCTTGCCCGCGCGCCGCGGATTTGCATTGACGGCGATCGCGTGCGCGCCGCGCGCCGAAAGAGTACAAGAAAATTTCCGGAGCGCGAGCCGGTTGCGCGGTTTCCACTCCGGACGAAGTTTCCCGCTACGATCGAAAGGAGCGACACCGCCATGAAAAAGAACCGCGCAAAGCCGGCCGCGAAATCCGCCAACAACGCCGGCGCGGCGACCCCGCGCACGCTTGCGATCGATATCGGAGGCACCGGAATCAAGGCGTTGACGCTCGATCGGACGGGCAAGCCGCTCAACGAACGCACCCGTATCCCGACGCCCAAACACGCCCGGCCCAAGGACGTAATCGAAATCGTTCGCGAGCTGGCCAAGGCGCAGGACGGCTTCGAGCGCGCCTCGATCGGATTTCCGGGCGTGGTCAAGGATGGCGTCATTTATTCGGCGGCAAATCTCGGCAAGGGCTGGACCGGTTTCGATCTTCGCAGCGCCGTCGAGCACAAGCTCAAGAAGCCAGTGCGCATCGCCAATGACGCCGACATCCAGGGCCTCGGCTGCATGACCGGCCATGGCCTCGAACTGGTGGTCACACTCGGCACCGGCTTCGGCTCGGTGCTGTTTGCCCAGGGCGTTCGCGTGCACATGGAACTCGGTCATCATCCGTTCCACAAGGGCAAGACTTACGAGGACGAACTCGGCAATCGCGCGCTCAAGAAGCAGGGCCGCAAGAAATGGAACAAGCTGCTCCAGGAGGCGATCGCCGACCTTCGGCGCACCTTCAATTTCGACGCTTTGTATATCGGTGGCGGCAACAGCCGGCTGGTGGATTTCAAGCTGCCGGCCGGGGTCAAAATCATCAGCAACGAGCAAGGCCTGCTCGGCGGAATCGCACTGTGGAGCGAACCTGCCGGGCGCGCGGCCAAGGCGGCGGCAAAACCGCGCGCCGTTAAGGCGCCGCCCAAACCGGCTGCGCGGATCGCCCCACGGCTCGCAGTTCCCGTATCGGCCAAATCCGCCAAGCCGGCGGCACCTGTCGCAACCCAACCGGCCCGCGCCGCTGCGGACAAAACTGCGCCGGCCGATTCCACGCCTGCGGCGTCATCCGCGACGGCACCGGCGCGGCCCGCCAACGGTGCGTCGTAATTCTGCGGAGTGCCGAGGGAACAGGGTGTGAGCGGTCCGTCGCCCGTTTCCTGATCGCATCCTGACACTCGACCGGCAGACCTGCGCATCCGATTCGGGTGCCGGGCGACAGCGCCGCGCGCGATGCGCCGCCAACTGGCGTTCAGTTGGTTTCCCGCACATCGCGGCGATGGCGCGTTTGGGCGGGCTCGCGTAATCGACTAGATTGCGCCTTGGATGACCGCGCAACTCCATCTGTTCAACGCGATCGCATTCGAGGAGAACTTCAACCTCCGGCGGCTCGCGCCGTATTTTCCGGGCGCACGAGTGACGGCGCGTGAACTGCATCACACGCTTGAACCCGACGGCGCGGTTTACGTCTTTCCGTTCGGCGCTATCGCCACCCTCGACGTACCCGCCGTCCGGCGCGAGGCCGAGCTCAAGCGGGTGCGCATTGCGATGCCCAAGCTTACGGCCAAGGTCGTGCGCGAGGATTACACCGTGGCCGAGGACCCGGACTTCAAGATCGGTATCGTGGACGGCGTCCTGCGGCTCGACCGCTTTACCTCCGCCCGCGCCGGTATCGTCGCTTTGACGGTCGCCCAGAGCGCCGCGATGGAATACTACGAGAACCTGGTCGAAGACCTGTTCGCACGCACCGGCAGCCTGATCGAATCCATGGAGCGCCACGGCACCGTGCCGTTTCGCACGCGTCCGCTCCACCGCTTCATCGGTGAGGCGATCGTCACCCGCAGCGAGGTGCTGTCGGTCCTGCATCTGCTCGATAAACCCGACGAGACCTGGGACGATCCGGCGATGGATCGAATCTACGGAGATCTGCGCGCCGAATTCGATTTGCGCGATCGATACGCGGCGCTCGAGGCTAAGCTGCGCTCGGTTCAGGAATCGCTCGTGTTGCTGCTCGACGTTGCTCGCGACCGCCGGCTCGTGCTGTTGGAAATTGCGGTCGTGGTTCTGATTCTGCTCGAGCTCGTCGTCATGATTCTGCCCCTGCTGGGACTCCAGGGGCATTAGCGCACAGCATGGATTCCGTTCAAATCGACCAGTTGCCGGTCCTGATGCGCCTCGGTGTCGCGCTCGCAATCGGCCTGATGATTGGCTTCGAGCGCGGTTGGGAGCGGCGCGAATTACATACCGCACAGCGCACCGCCGGCCTGCGCACCTTCGGCGCTATCGGACTGCTCGGCGGGGTCGCCGCGCAACTCGGCGGAAATCTCGGCGGTCTGCTGATCGCGGCGCTCGCTATCGCGCTCGGCATCATCGTCGCGGTGGGCTACTGGCGCGAATCCCAAATCGAAAGCGACGTCAGCCTGACGACCGCGGTTGCCGCCCTGGCAACCTACTGCCTTGGCGCCCTGGCCGGCCGCGGCGAATTGCTGCCGGCCTCTTCCTCGGCGGTAGTGCTCGCGATGTTGCTCGGCTTCAGACCCGAACTGCACGGGCTGATTCGCAAAATCGATCGCAAGGAGCTGCTCGCGACCTTCCGGCTGCTGCTCATCTCGCTCGTGATGCTGCCCGTACTGCCCGATCGCGGCTACGGACCGTTGAGCGCCCTGAACCCGTACCAAATCTGGTGGATGGTCGTGCTGGTAGCGGCGATCTCCTATGTCGGATATTTCGCGACTCGCCTGATGGGCACCGAACGCGGCATCCTGCTCACCGGATTGTTCGGCGGACTCGCGTCGTCAACGGTGGTGGCGCTGAGCCTCGCGCGGCGCGCCGCTGAGGGCCTGGCCGTGCCCAATCTGCTCGCGGCCGGCGCCACCATCGCCAGCGCGATCATGTGGCCGCGAATTCTGCTGATCGTCAGCGCGGTCAACCCCGCGCTCGGCCAGCGTCTGGCGTGGCCGCTCGGAGCCGCGACCCTCGTGGCAATTGCCGGTGCGCTGATGCTCTCGCGTCTCGGACGCGAAGAGGAGCGTGCGCTGACGGCCGGCGCTGAAAAGTTCAAGACCAGCAATCCGCTCGATCTCGCCACCGCGATTCGCTTCGGGCTGATTCTGGCCGCGATCATGGTCGCCTCGCGAGCCGCAAGCGCGTGGACCGGCGCGTCGGGCTTGTTCCTCGTCGCCGCATTTTCAGGCCTGGTTGACGTCGATGCGATCAGCCTTTCGGTCGCGACCATGGCCTCGTTGCAAATCGTCACGCCGGCGGTTGCGATTGCCGCCATCCTGATCGCAGCCGCGGTCAACACCGTGCTCAAGCCCGCGATGGCCCTGGCGATCGGCGGCGTGCCGATGGGCCTGCGCTTCCTCATCGCTTCGCTCGCGATGATCGCCGCGTGCGCCGCCGGATGGATGATCGCGCTGCACCTCGCCTGAAAGCCGGCCCCCGCCTTCGTAATAATTTTGTAACAATTAACCCATTGATTGCGCGCTGCATTGTTAATTAACTCGACCGTTGCATGACTGACATCGCTACCGGCGTGGGTTACGCTTAACATCATGCGGCTCGCTGCGATCGATGTCGGGTCTAATTCCGTCCACATGCTCATCGCCGATGTAAGCCGCGACGGGCATATCGAAGTACTGGACCGAGTCAAGGAAATGGTCCGCCTCGGCCGCAAATCCTTCACCACCGGCCGCCTCACCGAAGAGTCCATGGATCTGGCGGTGCGCGCGATGATTAATTTCCAGCGCCTGCTTAAGGTGCGCCGCGTCCAGAAAATGCGCGCCGTCGCGACCAGCGCCGTACGCGAGGCGCGCAATCGCGCCGCATTCATCCGTCGTATCCGCAGCGAAACCGGCATCCCGGTCGAAGTCATTTCAGGCCAGGAAGAGGCGCGGCTGATTTTTCAGGCGGCGCGCCACGCCCTCGGCCTCGACGGCGGTCCATTCCTGCTGGTTGACGTTGGCGGCGGCAGCGTCGAGCTGGTGTTGGTTAAGGACGGACGGTGCCTGTGGATGCACTCGGTGAAGCTCGGCGTCGCGCGCATGAGCGAGCAGTTTTTGACCGACGACCCGCCGACCAGCGCCCAGCGACGGCGGCTCGATAAACACTTCGAGCAGGAGATCGGCGACCTGATGCGGGCGGCGCGCAAGGCCAAAGTCGTCGGCGCAATCGGTACCTCGGGTACGATCAATACGCTGGTCGCGATGGCGCGTGCGCAGCGCGGCGAGGAGCTGGGTCGACTCCATGGCGCGAGCGCATCGGCCGCAGAGGTCACCCGCCTCGCGCGCGATTTATGCGACGCCAACGCCGCCTTGCGCATCGACCTCCCCGGCATCGATTCCAAACGCTCCGACCTGATGCCCGCGGCCGGCATGCTCGCCGATTTCGTCATGCGCAAGTCCGGCGCCGCCGAACTCACCGCATGCACCTGGGCGCTGCGCGAGGGTCTCCTGCTCGGCCTCGCCGGCAAGACCTCCGGACGCTCCGCGACCGAAGCCCGCCGCCGCTCGGTGACGACGCTCGCCCGGCGCTTCTGCGGCGCCAACGACCACGGCCGGCAGGTCGCCCGCCTCGCGCTCAAACTCTTTGACGCCACCGCGCTGCTGGTCGGCCTGCCGCCGGCCGCGCGCGAACTGCTCGAATACGGCTCGCTGCTCCACGACGTCGGCCACGCGATCGATCACGATCGCCACAATCGCCATTCCTACTACCTGATCAAGAACGCCGAACTGCTCGGCTTCACACCGGCCGAAATCGAGGTCATCGCACAGGCTGCCCGCGGTCATCGCAAGCAGGCCCCGAGTCTTGATTCGACCGAATTGCGCAAGCTCAACGCCGGCGGAAGGCGCATGGTGCGTGGCATCGCCGCGATCCTGCGCGTCGCCGACGCCCTCGACCGCAGCCATTTCGGCGTCGTCCGCGCCATCGACGTGCGCTACCTGCCGGGTCGCATGATCATCGAAGTCGCATCGGATCGCGAGCACGCCGACCTCGAATTGTGGACTGGCGAACGCCGCGCCGACCTGCTTTCGAAGCTGCTCGATCGCCGCGTGATCCTGCACCAGTAATTCGTTCGCGCTCGATTCTATACAGCTTGCCGAAGCCGCTCGCGCCATCCGCATGCGCCGGCTCCCGCCTTCAGATCCCGCGTTTCGCAACCCGCACTTTCAAACGCAGGTCGAAAGCCTTACGATCAAATTCGTGCGGATCGCATCGTCAGCATCAAGCTTGATTTATTCGGTGCACGGCATCTGACCGATGGCCGCACGAGCCACATTTCGGAGAGCGCCGCGCGCCGCAATCCCGGCCGACTTACCGCTCGCCGACGCGATTCGTCTCACCCTGGCTACCGGCGTCGCCGCCATGAAATACCATGAGGCGTCCGCGATTACAGGCGACATCGAATCGCTCCATCAGATGCGCGTTGCAGTGCGCCGGTTGCGCGCGACCGTGCGATTATTTGCCGCCGCGATTCATGGATCGCGCCTGCGCGTTTATGAGCGCGACCTCCCATGGCTCGGGCACGCAGCCGGCGCCGTGCGCGAATGCGATGCGATCGAGGCCCTGCTTCGCGACCGTGGTGCGCGGCTCGATATGGCCCTCGCCGACGCGCTCGCGCCGGTAGTCGCGGCGATTGCCGCCGAGCGCGACGCGGCACATCTCCGGTTCGTCGCGGAACTTCGCAGCCGGCGTTACGTCACGATGTGCGAACGCCTGGCCAATCCGCTGCTCCGCCGCAACCTCTCCGTGACTGCTGCCGCCTGCCATGCACCCGCCATGATCGCGCCGCTCGCACGCACCGTGCGCAAGGCCGGCAAAGGGCTCGGCCGCGACGCGCCGCCCGCCGAGCTCCATCGCTTGCGCGTGCGAATCAAGCGGCTCCGCTATGCCCTGGAGATGCTCGCCGAGATCGGCGGCAAACGCTCGCGCAAGGCGCTGGCGCGCCTCCTGGAGATGCAGGATCTGCTCGGCTTGCATCAGGATGCGGTCGCCACGATGGCGTGGATGCGAACCTATGCCGCCACGGTCGACGCCGGCGCGACGACGCCCGAAACCCTGATGGCCGTAGGCGCGATCCTCCAGGCGTTGACGGTGCGCCGGCGCAAGCTTGCATCCCGCTCCGTGCGCCAGTGGAGAAAAATCGTCCGCTCCGGCCTGATCGACGATATGCTCGACGAACTCGCGCGCGCCGCCAAAGTGCGCAGCGAGTCCGCGGCCCAGGCGGAGCATGTCCCTCTCGCGCGCAACGATTCTACCGTTACTGGAGACGCCGCTGCCGTCGTCGCATCTACCGTTGCATCCACGGTTGAACCTCCGCCTCTCGCACAAGTCCCGACGCCCGGGGATGGCGGACCGCAGCCTCCCTCCGAGACGCCAGTTCCGGATCCGCCCGTGCCTGACGCTGCCGCTCCTGCGGAGCCGACCGGCACGCCGCCGCCAACCACGCCGACCCCAACCAATGGATGACACCCGATGATTCTCTATGTACTGCGTCACGCGTTGGCCGAGGATACCGCCGCGGGTGGGGACGAGGCGCGTCATTTGACCGAAGCGGGCCGCGAACGCACCCGCAAGGCTGCGGCCGGGATGCGCGCGATGGGTCTCGAATTAGATGTGATCCTGACGAGCCCGCTGGCGCGGGCGGCCGAGACCGCCGCGATTATCACCGCTGGCTACGCTAACGGCCTCGTGCCGCGCGTGCTTCCGGAGTTGGCCACCGGCGTCGCGCCCGACGAAGCGGTCGCCGCGCTTGCGCCGCACGGCCGCAATGATAGCGTGATGATCGTCGGTCACGAGCCGCAGTTGAGCAAGCTGATCTCGATCCTGCTGACCGGCGCGCCCGACGCGATGCACCTGCGGATGCGCAAGGGCGGCTGCGCTGCGCTCGAGCTGCCCGCCAGCGGTATCCAGGGCGGTGCTGCCGAATTACTCTGGATGATGACCCAGCGCCAGTTGCGCAAAATCCGCAAGTAGCCCGGCCGCCGCCCGTCTCGCGCAGGGCGACTTGCACGATCGACGCCCGCGGGGGTCGGCCCGCAATGTGTCCGCCACCCCCCTTGTGAGTGGGCGACCGCAAGCATTAATCTGGTTTCCCGTACAACTTTCCCGATTATGTACCCACGTAAACGCGCACTCGAACGCATCGCCAACGAAAAGGTGCTCTACCAGCGCCACGCCGGTGGCGATATCGGTGTATGCGTCATCTACGCCAACGTCTATCGCCTCGCCATGGCCAACCTCGGTTTTCAGACGATTTTCAATATCTTCGAATCCGATCCGCGAGTAGCCGCCGACCGCGCTTTTTTGCCCGACGCCGACGAACGTGCCGCGATTCGCGCTCGCACCGCGCCGATGGTCTCCTTCGAGCGCGGCCGTCCGCTCACCGATTTCGAAATTCTCGCGTTCTCGATCTCTTTCGAGACCGACTACCTCAACCTCGTTACGCTGCTGCGGATGGCGGGTATCCCGCTGCGCCGCGCCGATCGCGCTGGTCGCAACTATCCGCTGATCGTCGCCGGCGGTTCGGCGATTTTTCTCAACCCCGAGCCCATCGCCGATTACGTCGATCTCTTTCTGATTGGCGAGGGCGAGGAAATGGTGCCTGAATTTATGGCGGCTTATCAGGCCGCGCGTGCCGATACCGGCCATCAGGCGCCGCACTTGAAAGACCTTGCGCGCGTCGAGGGCGCCTACCTGCCGGACTATTTCACGCCAATGCTCGACTCGCGCGGCCGTATCGAAACCGTCGCCTACGACGGACCGGGCGAGCCCAAAGTCTCGCGCCGCCTGTTGAGCGACCTCGACCGCTTCAATACCTCGTCGTTGATCCTCACCGAGGAATCGGTCTTCGGCGACATGTTTCTGGTCGAGGCCAGCCGCGGATGCCAATGGGGCTGCCGCTTTTGCGCGGCCGGCTTCATGTACCGTCCGATTCGCTATCGCAGCCCCGGGAAGATTCTCGCCGAGGCCCGCCGCGGATTGAACGAGCGCAGCGTTATCGGCCTGGTTGGCGCTGAGATGGCGAGCGTGCCCGGCGTCGCCGCTATCGCCTCCGCCGTCGCCGACGAGGGCGGACGGCTCTCGCCGTCGTCGCTCAAGGCCGATTGCATCTCGCCGCAATTGGCCGCCGCACTCGTCCGCAATGGCGCGCGCAGCGTTACCGTCGCCCCCGAGGCCGGCAGCGAGCGTATGCGCAAGGTCATCAACAAGAATCTGAACGAAACTGAAATCCTCAACGCGGCCGAGATGCTGGTCGGCGGCGGCGTCGAAAGCTTAAAGCTTTACTTTATGATCGGATTGCCCGAGGAACGCGATCAGGACGTGCTCGAAATCGCACAATTGACCGGCCGCATCCTGGAACGCGCGCGCGCTCAGAAAAAGCGCGTCGGTCACGTTACCGTTTCGCTCAATCCGTTCGTGCCCAAACCCTGGACCCCCTTCCAATGGGACCCGATGGAGGAAGCCGCCTCCCTCAAGCGCAAAATCGTCCTGCTGCGCGCAGCGCTCGGCCGTATCGGCGGCGCCACTATCGAACTCGACGCCGAGTCCCCGCGTGAAGCCTATTTTCAGACCCTGGTCTCGCGCGGCGATCGCCGGGTGGGGCGGATTCTCGAACGGCTGAGCGAGCGCGGATGCGACGACGCGGGCGCCATCTGGCGTGAACTGCGCGCGATCAAACGCGAAGCGGGCGCGGGCGCTTGCGATTTGCCCGACCCGGATTTTTACGTCACCCGCCAGTTTACCCATGACGAGGTCCTGCCGTGGGACTTCATCGACCATCACATTCACAAATGGTTCCTGCTCTCGGAGCGCAAAAAGGCCCACTACGAACATCAAACCAAGCCTTGCGACGTTACCCGCTGCACGGTCTGCGGGGCGTGTTGAATCGGGCGGGGGAGGGAATGCTGATGGATACGCGACTCGGGTTAGCCCTCAAAACCACACTGGCCTTGGCGGCGCTGCTGGCCTTTGCGTCGGCCACGCCCGCCTTCGCGCAGACTGGCGCCGAATATCCGCGCACCATGCCGAGCTACGGAGCACCCGGCGGTGGCTACGGTGGAGCCAGTACCGGCGGCGGTTCCATCAGTGCTCCGGCCCCGAGCGGCAGCGGCCCAACGAAAACCAAGATTATTCCCTACGGTCCGGATACCCCGTATGAAGCGAGGCCGCGCCGTCGTGCCCCCGTTCATCACGTCAAGCGGGTCCCGGAAGACAAAGGCCCGTTCGAACCTGCACACACCCATTTGAAGCTCATCCACAACTCGTTTGCCTATGAACTGCCGACGACTTCGAGCAAATCTATCGAGCGGGTCCACGCCGGCAAGTTTGTCAACGTCATCGGTGCCTCGCGCCACTACGCTCAGGTAAAGCTCAAAAATAGCGAAATCGCCTATGTGCCGCTCAGCGCGGTCGAACTCGTGAAGCCAACCGATAAATACTTCAAACTCACCGCCAACGCCGCGGTGTTGCGCGACCCGCATCAGTCATCCGCGAAAATCGCCGAAGTCCATCAGGGACATGACGTCCACGTCATCGGCGTCGCATTGGATTACATGAAGATTAAAATGAAGAACGGGCGCGAGGGTTATATCCCGGTCCACGCCCTCGAATAGCCTTTGCGCCGCTTCCGAGGGGGCGCCGCCTCCCGCCCGGCGCCATGCGCCAGCGGCTCGTGCTCGGCCGTCGGCCATTAAATTCATCCGCCCGCGACCTAACCCGATCTCCACGGTTCGCCGCTCGGACCGGCCGGGGCATCGGGATTGCTTTACCCCTCGACGATTCCACCAAAGGTGGCTTGATGTTTCACGGCTGCTACAGGAAATGGTCACCAGACACCATAAGTGCAACTATTTTTACTAATTCTTATCGATAGGCATAATTTGCAATCATTTTGCATGTATTAGCATGGCAAATTGTGTATAGTTTGGTCCAAACGGCCGTGAGCAAGTATCCTCACGTGTTTGAGAGGACAATACGATGAGCCTGCCACTTCTGAAGACCAACGGACTATTCGCCCGCGCCGAGGACGGCAAGTTGCTGTTCTTCGCTACCCCGATTTCACGGTCTGCCTATGTCGTCCCGGACGGCGAGCGTGAGGAGGCGCTGCGAACCTTGTCCAGGTATTGGGGGCTGTGCGAGTTGCTCTCGGTTGCGATCATCGCCCCGGTCGCGATGCACTTCGGCCCACTGGCATTGCTGGTAGCCTTCGCCGTTTTCCTGCTCTGCTCGGGCTTTGCCTACCAGTTCGCTCTGGGCGGTCTGGTTCTGGGACTCGAATCTGTCACCCATGAACCGATCGCGGCGGAGCATCACTCGGCCAGCCTGGCGAAGCTGCTGTGCACCGTTGCCGACGAAACCCATCTCGGCCTCTTGTGGCTGTGCGAAGCGGTTTCGTTCCTGCCCCTGGTGGGTGCGATCCTCGTTCTCCTGAACGGCAATCAGCTGCATCACTTCATCGGCGGCTTCGTCGCGTTGGTGTTCTTTGGCAGCGCCACGATCGCTGGTGCATACATGATTTCGATGAAGGGCCGTGGCGTCGGTATCACTGCCACCCATTCGTTCGCCGACCAGCACGCCGCCGCCGGCAACTAAAGCACTCGCCGCATCGCGGAATCCCGAACACTCAGCGGGCGGTGGACTATTCCACCGCCCGTTTTTTCTGCGGCGCGCCCGACGCGCCGCCGCTGCTTCACAAATTCCACGCAATGGCGCTAGGGTGAGACCCTTCAAGCCCCGACCAAAAACGGCGGGGATTACTTGCGGGAGCAATTCGCACAATGGGCAAACTCGATAACAAAATCGCACTCATAACCGGCGGCGGATCGGGAATCGGCCGCGCCACTTCGCTGCTCTTCGCGAGCGCCGGCGCAAGCGTCGCCGTCGCCGATTGGGCCGAGGACAACGCCAAATCGGTCGCGGCTGAAATCACCAAAAATGGCGGCAAGGCGATCGCACTCAAGGTTGACGTCTCGAAGGCCGCCGACACCGAACGGATGGTCGCCGAGACGGTCAAACATTTCGGCCGCCTCGACATCCTCTACAACAACGCCGGTATCGGTTTCGCCCGCCCGCTGCACAAGATGACCGAGGACGAATGGGATCGCGTGGTTGACGTTGACTTGAAGGGCGTGTTTCTCGGGTGCAAGTACGCGCTGCCCGAACTGATGAAGCACGGCGGCGTCATCCTCAGCACGGCGTCGGTCGCCGGAATCGAGGGCATCCGCCGCATGGGTCATTACTGTGCGGCAAAGGCCGGCGTGATCCTGCTGACCAAGTCGATGGCGATGGACTATGCGGAACACGGCATCCGCGTGAACTGCGTCTGCCCGGGCGTAATCGCGACGCCGCTTTCGGAAACCGGTTACGAGAAGTTGACGCCCGAGAAACTCGAACGCGTGAAGCATTCGAGCGCCGCGATGCATCTGCTCAATCGCGTCGGCCAGCCCGAGGAGATCGCGCAGACCGCGCTGTTCCTCTGCTCGGACGACGCCTCGTTTATCACCGGCCAGGCGATCGTGGTTGACGGCGGCTGGACCACCGGCCATCGCATGGGCGGCCAGCATTAGGATCGCAAACGCGCATCTCCGCGAGCGCGCAGTTTACAAGGGATACACCAGGAGGATTACCGATGGCCAAGAGCATTGAGCAACTCGTCACCGAACTCGCCGACCGTGAATCGATTCGCGATCTGCCGCAGCGCTATTGCGATTGCGTATGGCGCGGCGACGTCGATGGCATTGCGAATCTGTTTGCCGAGAACGGTTCGTTCTCGATCGACGCGAACAATTCCGAAAACACCACCAGCGGCCGCGCCAACCTGCACAAGATGTACAAGGAGGCGCTGGCCTCGGTGACGCCGCGCCCGTATATCCATAATCACGTAGTCGAGCTTCAGGGCGGTGGCCGCGCGACCGGCCGCTGCTACGTCGAGTTGCGCGACGCCAGCAACAACATGAACTGGATCGGCACCGGCTACTATCACGACGACTACGCGAAGGTTGGCGACGAATGGAAGTTTCAGACGCGCCGCTTCAAGGCCGTGCGCTTCGACCAGCGCGAAAAGAAGTAGGGCGCGTGCGGTTATCCGCTTGAGCGACTCGGCGGACCGCCGCGCGCCCGGCGTGTTGTACGTCGTCGCCACGCCGATCGGCAATCTCGACGACGCCAGCCCGCGCGCCCTGCGCGTGCTCGGCGAGGTCGACGTTATAGCGTGCGAGGACACCCGGCACAGCGCACGGCTGCTCGCGGCCCATTCGATCCGCACGCCCACGCTGAGCTACTTCGAGCATAACGAAGAGCGGCGCACGCCCGAGTTGATCGAGCGGCTCAGCCGCGGCGACAATGTCGCGATCATCACCGACGCGGGCACGCCGGCGATCTCGGATCCGGGCTACCGGCTGGTGCGCGCGGCACTGGCCCATGGGATTCGCGTGGCTGCGGTGCCCGGTCCGTCGGCGGTGGTCGCGGCGATCTCGATCGCGGGACTGCCGAGCGACCGCTTCACCTTCGAGGGCTTCCTGCCGCAGCGGGCGAGCGCGCGACGCCGGGCGCTCGAAGCGCTCAAGCGCGAGCCGCGCACGATGGCCTTCTTCGAGGCGGCGCGCCGCCTCGAAGCGACGCTCGCCGAAATGGCGGCGGTCTTCGGCGGCGAGCGCGAGGCCGCAGTGGTGCGCGAGATCACCAAGACCTTCGAGGAGAGCGTGCGCGGTACACTCGCGGAACTCGGCGAGCGCTTCGCTGCGGCCGAGGCGCGCGGCGAGATCGTGGTGGTGGTTGCCGGTGCCGCGCCAGCGGCGGCGGTCGACGACGAGACGGGCGGCGCCGAGGCTGGTGCGATCACGGTCGAGGCGTTGTGCGCGGCGGGTGTCAGCCTCAAGGACGCGAGCGCGGCCGTCGCGCGAGTGACCGGGACCAGCCGCCGCGAGGTCTATCAACGGGCGCTGGCGCGGCGAGGCGGGCTACCTGACTGAGTGGGTGAAGGCCTTCCCCATGAGGTTAAATCTGAGGATTACATATGTTTTGTATGATTTAGCTACTTAAGGATGAGGCGGGATGCCGGCGATCGGATTCGAGGCCGGCCTGGATTTGCCGGTACGGCCGTGCGATCGACGAACCTGAAATGAAGTGCGCCTGGCCGGCCGGGTGGATGGCTAGAGAGTCGAGGGGGCGCGGCTACCAGACCCTCGGGATTAATCGCCAGGGGACAGCGTGGCGGTAGTCGTCGTAGCCAGGAAGCTCGGCCGAAAGTGCGCGCTCTTCGTCGAGGGTACGCGCGATGAGGGCGGGGACGGCGATCGCGGCGACCGGTATCGCGCACAGCGAGCCCATTGCAAGCGGGATTGCGGCGAACATCAGAATCCCGCCCAGGTACATCGGATGACGCACATACGCGTACGCCCCGGTGGAGATCACGCGCTGACCCGGTTCGACGGTGATGGTCGAGGCGGCGAAGGAGTTGGCGCGGAGTACGAGCAGGAAGAAGCCGAAAATCCCGACGATCAGGAGATTGGCGAGTACGGCGATTGCAGTCGGCACCCGCGACCATCCGAAGCGATGGTCGAGTCCGGCAATGATCGGGAGCGCGAAGAACGTCGCCAGCACGATCGCAACGATGATTTTCTGGCGCGGGCGGGTCTCGGCCTGCGGTCCGAATTTCATCCGGCGCTCGATCAGCGCGGGGTCGCGAATCTTGAAATAGATGCCGAGCGCGGTCGATGAAGACGTAAAGGTGACCCAGAAAAACCAGCCTTGCCAGAAGCGAAGGGTGCCGGCGGCGACAAAAGTGAGGACGACCGGGATCAGCAGTACAGCGGATCGAGCGGTCGCTCTGCGTGCGAAGGAGTTCATTGGGATGGGCGACGCCGGGCGGCGCCGGGCGTCGCCGAGTTCGATTGTCGCCGATCGGATGAGCGTCACGCAATCGGGGTGGAGGCGGAAGAGGGGGAGAAAATTGGAGAGTGGTCGAGGAGCGCAGAACTTTAGCTTTTTCAGGAAGCTGAAGCCTCACACTAGACGAAGCGCAGCGGAGTCGAGCAAAGGAGTCTGCGACGCGCGCACAGCGAGCACAGCGAGCGATTCAAAATGACGAAGCGCAGCGGAGTCGAACACACCATTTGTCGAAGAACTCAAAATTTTGATTTGAAAATACTGAAACCTCACTGAGGTTTCAGACTTCCCGTTTGTAAAGATGCGGGCTTCGCCCTGAGAAAAGCGTTCTGGCGATGCGGGGCGCTCGCGTTGCTCGGGTAATTCGCCAAGTCACGCGACTGCCGTTGAAAGTGCCCGACAACCGGTATCGGTCGTCGCTCGTTATCGCTCTTTCAAGATGGGAAGTCTGACACCTCCGTGAGGTTTCAGAAAAGAGCTATAGGTCTGCGTTCCTCGACGGCTGATTGTGCGTCTTGGGAAGCAAGGCGTGGAGTGCCGCGCGAGGGCTTGGAGTGACGCCCGCAGGAGCGGGCGGGATCCTTCACTTCGTTCAGGATGACGGAAAATAAGATGACGGAATGTCAAATGACGACGCGACCAGGGGAGTGGGGGCGGCGCGGGCGGGGCGGAAGGAAGCGGATGAGCCGAGCGGCGTCCGCGGGCGGAAATAGAAAAAGACACAGGGGGGCAGGACGCGGAATGGCAGATCGGAGGGCGGCGCGGGGCTGCGATTTCGAGCAGAATCGTATTCGGCAGGGAGATGACTTGGCGAATCCGCTGGTCTCGTTCTCTAAAGAACTAATAGCACGGTCCGTTTTGTGGCTATCGTACTACCTACTATGCAAGTCTTAAGAAGGCGGGTTCGATCAAGGTATTGAGCCCGACATGATCCAGCCCGCACGGCGGTAGTTCCACTCGCCTTTGACCGCGTTCCGCTAGATTATCGATAAACCCACCATGCAAGGCCTGAGGGAGTCTATATGTACCTTCCGATTTCATTGGGCAGCGTTGTGGTGATCATTCTAGTGCTCTGGCTGCTCGGCGTGGTCTGAAAAACACATCGCGAAGTAATTACTAAAACTTTTAATCTATTGAGACTCGACTAGGAGAATACGGATATGAAGAGCAACAACAAGATACTGACTATAGCAGCGGCGACGGTCATTGGAATCGGAATGGCATTGCCGGTCTTCGCACAGGAAACGACCGGCAGCGCTAACCCATCCGCGAGCACTTCAATGAGTCAGGCAGGCTCAGATACCGCGAGCGCCGCGAAGAACGCGTATCACGGGGCGGTCACCGCGATAGACGATACGACTATTACCGCGGCCGTCAAAACCTCGCTGGCTGCCGCCAAGGACTTGAGGTCCGGGCAGATTCACGTCACTACGGTCGCGGGCGTGGTGACACTGGAGGGCGTCGTTCACGATTCCGAAATTGTAGCGCGCGTTGAAAAGATTGCGAGGAATGCGAGCGGCGTACAGGATGTCAAAAACGAACTCACAGTGTCGTCTTCAGTTCCAAAGGACTAGGAAGCGTTTCAGAACGGTCGGCGGTAGCGACTACGCATGTGTGGTCGCCGCCCGCTGGAGATGAAATCCTCGGTGCGGCAGTCGCGAGTTACTCGCGGCTGCCGTGCTTGTATGCGGCGAAGAATGCGGAACGGAGAATGGTTGACGAGCGCGGGAGTGGAGTCGAGCAGGCCAGTTGTCAAAGAACTCAAAACTTTGATTTTTGAAGATACTGAAACCTCAGTATACGGAATCGCTCGCTGTGCGCACGTCGCAGACTCCTTTGCTCGACTCCGCTGTGCTTCGTCTAGTGGCAGGTTTCAGACTTCCCGTTTGAAAAGATGCGGGCTTCGCCCTGAGAAAAGCCTTCTGGCGCTGCGGGGCGCTCGCGCTGCTCGGGTATGTCGCCAGGTGACGTGACTGCCGTCGGAATCGCCGGAGAATCGGTATCGGCCGGTGCTCGTTATCGCTCTTCCCCGATGGGAAGTCTGAAACCTCAGTGAGGTTTCAGAAAAGAGCTATAGTTTTGCGTTCCCTGACAAATGGTTTCGTGTATTAGGAGGTGCCGGCTGCGCGAGGGTTCTGGCTTAACGCCCGCAGGAGCGGGCGAGATCCTTCACTTCGTTCAGGATGACGGAAAAGAAGAGGACGACGGTAAGGAAGAGGATGACGCGATAGGGGAGTCCGGGAGAGGCGGGGCGGGGATGTAGGGGCGCATGCCTGGTCGAAGAGCAGGGAGAGTAAGCGGAGGGGCGCCGTTAGATGCCGCCGTCGAGCGGGGCGAGGCGGAAGACCTGGCCGCCCGGGGCGGCGAAGAAAAAGCGCGTCGGGTCGGGAAAATCGACCGGAGTCACGCCGAAGTCGAGCAGCCGCGATTTCCATGCGGCGGTGTCGTCGACCTTCAGTTCCATCCAGAGGCCGTTGAGGTACTGGGCTTCGGACAGAGTGTGGGCCGGATCGACGAAGAAGAGGCCGAGGATGAAGCCGCCGTCGAATTCGTAGAGGTCGAGGTTGTCGCTCGGGCTCGGGAGCGGCTTACATCCAAGGAGGCCGGTGTAAAAGTCGCGGGCGCGCTGACGCAGGCTGTGGGCGACGTTGATTTTGAGGTGATTGCCGATTTGCACCATCGTAGTCGTTCTCCGGCGCCGTGTGCGCGGGTTGCGGTGAAGCGTGGTCCAACGGGCTCAGGCCAGCATCTTCGAAAATCGCGCGCGCTGTCAATGTTGAATCGATGGGCGGGGAGGGGGGAGACGGGGAGAGGGTGGGAGAATGGTTGAGGAGCGCAGAACTTTAGTTTTTTCCGGAAACTGAAACCTGGCACTAGACGGAGCGCAGCGGAGTCGAGCAAAGGAGTCTGCGACGTGCGCACGGCGAGCGCAGCGAGCGACCAGGAAAATTGAGGTTTCAGAAAAGAGCGATAGTTCCGCGTTCCCTGACCAATGGTTTCGTGTATCAGGAGGTGCCAGCTGCGCGAGGGTTCCGGCTTAACGCCCGCATGAGCGGGCGAGATCCTTCGCTACGCTCAGGATGACGGAAAAGAAGAGGGCGACGCGACAAGAGAGTGCGGGCGGTAGTGAAAGGGCCGGGCGGGGCCCACAGACGGAAATAAAGCAAAGAGAAAAAAAGAGAGGGCGGCCGGGCCGCCCTCTCGTCGAAAGATTCGCACAGACCTGCGCGCTGTTTGGCAGAGGCGCGTGGGCTGCGCGGGGTCTATTCGATAGTGAATCCTTCGTAGCCGTTAGCGGCAACCTCAGCACATTTCTTGCGGTAGTTCGGCGCAGTATTCGCATAGAGCAGGAAGGTGCGGCTCTTGCCCGGGATATTGGCGCCGACGAACCATGAGTTGGACTTCATGATGAAGGAGCCCTCGACCAGCGAATTGGCGTGCTCGACCCATGCGTCCTCGGCTTCGGGTGTGGCGGCGATGCGCTCCTGGCCGTGGTCGCGCAGGTGGCGGATGCTACCGGCGATAAATTCGACGACCATCTCGGCGCATCGCGGGAAGTTGCAGAAGGCGGCGCTGTTGGCGATGAAGAAATTCGGAAAGCCGGCGGTCTGGATGCCGAGGTAGGTGCGTGGCCCGGCGGACCATTTTTCCTTGAGCGACTGACCGTCTTCGCCGCGGATATCGATGCGGGTGAGGGCGCCGGTCACGGCGTCGAAGCCGGTGGCCATGATGATGACGTCAAATTCGTATTCGGTGTCGCTGGTCTTGATGCCCTTGGGGGTGAAGCGCTCGATCGGGGTCTTCTTGGAATCGACGAGTTTGACGTTGGGGCGGTTGAACTGTTCGTAGTAGCCGCTTTCGAGCGGGATGCGTTTGGCGCCGAAGGGATGGTCCTTGGGCGCGAGCAATTCGGCGACCTCGGGATCCTTGACGCGCTCGCGAATCTTGTTGCGGACGAATTCGGCGAAGATCTCGTTGGCCTCGGGGTTAGTCATGATGTCGTGGAAATTGTTGAGCCATTTGGCGAAGCCGGGCTTGGCCCACAATTCCTCGAAGCGCGCGAGGCGTTCCTCTTCGGTGACGTCGAAGACCGAGCGCGGATCGAAGTCGTAAATGAAGGCGGCGGTGGTCTCGTTACATTTCTTGAAAATTTCGGGATAGCTCGCCTTGATTTTTTTCTGGGTCTCGTCGTCGATCAGCGAATTGCGCAGGGGCGCGCAGTAATTGGCGGTGCGCTGGAAGACGGTCAGATGGCCGCATTCCTTGGCGATTTCCGTGATGAGCTGGACGGCGGTGGCGCCGGTGCCGACGACGGCGACGCGTTTGCCGGTGAAATCAACTTTTTCGCGCGGCCAGCGGCCGGTGTGGAAGCATTCGCCCTTGAAGGTATCGAGGCCGGGGATTTCCGGGAGATAGTGGGCCGAGAGGATGCCGACGGCGCCGACCAGGAATTGGGCGCGGGCGCGGCGGCCGTCTGCAAACGTGAGGTCCCAGCGATTGGCGCCGCGATCATAGACGGCGGAAACGAGTCGGGCGTTGAGCTGGATATCGCGGCGCAGATCGAACTTATCGGCGACGAAATTGAGGTAGCGCTCGTTTTCGGGCTGGCCGGAGAAATGTTCCTTCCAGTCCCATTCCTGGAGCAACTCCTTGGAAAACGAATAGCCGTAGGTTTCGCTTTCAGAATCGAAGCGGCAGCCGGGATAGCGGTTCCAGAACCAGGTGCCGCCGACGCCGTCGCCGTCGTCGTAGAGCCGCACCGAGAGGCCGAGCTCGCGCAGGCGAATCAACTGATAGAGGCCGGTAACGCCTGCACCGATGACGATCGCGTCAAATTGTTCGACCGAACCCTTTTGCGTGGCCGGTTTGGTGGCCGGCGTGGTCTGCGGAGTAGTCGCCATAGTTCTCCTCTCTAGTAAATGAGCATTTACATTACAGACTGGTATTGCATTGAACGCGGCGAATGTCGAGTAATTCGCGGGGGCGAAAATTTTGGGCCTGAGGGCGGAAAAAAAGAAGGAGAGGGCGGCGGGCCCTCTCCTTCGGTATGGTGAAGCGGCGAAATCGCTGGCTGGCGGTGACGTCGCGCGGCCGGGATTAACGGCCGGCGGCGGCCAGAGAAAGCTCGTCGGTGGCGACGGTGCGGCCGGGGTTGTAGTAGGGCAGCACGTGCTTACCGATGAGGCGCAGCGACCGCATGATGTTCTGGTGGGGGATGCGGCCCGCCTGCTTGAAGAAGATGACCTGGTTAACGCCGGCCTTCTGGAAGGACTCGAGCTTGCGATTAACGTAGTCGGGATTGCCGACGACAATCATGTCGTGGTCCTTCAACTGGGCGTCGGTGGCGTCGGCGGGATTCTGGTCCATGGCGAAGAGGTTGCGGAGGTACTCGTATGAGTAGAGCTCATTTTTCGCCATGAGCGGCTCGAACAGTTTGGCGACGTTTTTGAAGAACCAGCGCGCGCCCTCAAGACCGACGGCTTCGTCGTCCTTGTTTTCGCATACGTGGCAGACGGCGACGGCGGCGAAATTTTCGTTGGGGACTTTGGGCACGAGGTCTTTGCGGGTGGTGCAAGCCTTGCGATAGGCCTCCATCGATTTCTGCACCTGATCCCAGTTGAAGTTGAAGCTCAAGACGCCGAGGCCGCGGTCGCCGGCCATGTCGTAGCTATCAGGCCCGGTACAGGCCATCCACATCGGGGGATGGGGCTTTTGAATGGGCTTGGGGACGACGCGGCGGGGTGGGATTTTGATCAGCTTGCCGTCGAATTCGAGGATTTCATCGGTCCAGGCCTTGACGATGATTTCGAGCGACTCGCGAACTTCGGCGCGGGTGCGCTCGTAATCGACTCCGAAGCCGTCGAGTTCCTGAGCGGTGGTGGAGCGGCCGGTGCCGAGTTCCATGCGGCCGTTGCTGATGATGTCGAGGACGGCGGCCTGTTCCGCGACCTTAATGGGATTGTTGAAGTTGAAGGGGAGCAGGCGGACGCCGTGGGCGATGCGAATGTTTTTGGTGCGCTGGCTGACGGCGCCGTAAAAGACCTCGGGCGCGGAGCTGTGGGAGTATTCCTCGAGGAAATGATGCTCGACTTCCCAGACGTAATCCATGCCGATACGGTCGGCGAGTTCAATCTGGGCGAGTGCTTCCCAGTAGGTGTTGTACTCGCTGCGTTCGTGCCACGGGCGCGGCGTTTCCATTTCATAGAGCAGGCCAAATTTCATAGCGTTCCTCCGTCAAGCAAAGAGCTTGGGCGTTGATTCGGGATTGTCCATCTTTCGGCGGGAATTTGCCAACGGTTGCGAGCTGAAATTGTTGCGCGAGCCGGCAGCGTTTCTAATCGGGAAGAGGCGGGCGATCGGGAGTCGCGCGGCGGCGGCGAAGAGCCAACGCGAGCCATAAAAAAAGGCACGAAGCGGGCAGGGCGCCCGCTTCGTGCCGGCAGCGTAATCGGAGTTGCTCGGCGGCGGTCAGCGGCCGGCGGCGGCGAGTGCAAGCTCGTCGGTCGCAACGGTGCGATGCGGGTTGAAGTGCGGCAGCACGTGCTTCGACATCCGGCGCAGCGAATTCATGATGTTCTGATGGGGGATGCGGCCGGCCTGCTTGAAGCAGAGGATCTGATCAACCCCGGCCTTCTGGAAGACCTCGAGCTTGCGATTGACCTCGTCGGGATTGCCGACGACGACCATCGGATGCTGCTTGAGCTGGGCGTCGGTGGCGTCGCGGGGGTCGAGATCCATCGCCATCAGATTGCGCAGGTAGTCGTAGGAATAGAGCTGGTTTTTGACCATCAGGGGCTCGAACAGCTTGGCAACGTTGTGCATGAACCAGCGCGCGCCTTCTATGCCGATAGCTTCCTCGTCCTTGTTCTCGGCGACGTGGCAGACGACGAAATTGGCAAAGGCCTCGTTGGGCAGCTTGCCGACCTGATCGGTACGTTTAGCGAACGAAGCACGATAGGCGGCCATCGCATTCTGCACCTGGTCCCAGTTGAGGCTGAAGCTGAGGACGCCCATGCCGCGGTCGCCGGCCATCTGGTAGCTCTCGGGCGCCACGCACGCCATCCACATCGGAGGATGCGGTTTCTGAATCGGCTTGGGGACGACGCGCCGTGGCGGGATTTTCATCAACTTGCCGTCGTACTCGAGGATCTCGTCGGTCCAGGCCTTGACGATGATGTCGAGGGCCTCGCGGACTTCGGCGCGGGTGCGATCGTAATCGACGCTGAAGCCGTCGAGTTCCTGGGCGGTAGTGGAGCGGCCGGTACCGAACTCGACGCGGCCATTACTGATGATGTCGAGGACGGCGGCTTCCTCGGCCAACTTAATCGGATGGTTGAACTTGAAGGGAAGCAGGCGGACGCCGTGGGAGATGCGGATGTTTTTGGTGCGCTGGCTGACGGCGCCGAAGAAAACCTCGGGCGCAGAGCTGTGCGAATACTCTTCGAGGAAGTGGTGCTCGACCTCCCATACATTGTCGAAGCCGATGCGGTCGGCAAGTTCGATCTGGGCGAGGGCTTCCCAATAGATGTTGTACTCGCTCAGAGCGTTCCACGGACGCGGCGTCTCCATTTCGTAAAACAGGCCGAATTTCATAGTTCCCTCCAGCAAGCAAACGCTTGGTTGATTCGTTTTCAATTGTGCAACTATTCGGGTTCGTTTGCCAAGAGTTGAGCGCGGCCTATTTTTCGAGGACCAAACGAATTTCGAGAGAATGGCGGAGGCGGAAAGGGGGTGCGGGAGAGGCCGCGAAGCGCGCCGCCTGTGGATAAGGGCGGTTGACAGGTATGGGGGGAGCGGCTTGAAAGTCAACAATCGGTAGGATTCAATTGCGTCAAGAGGGCGATAAGAGAGCATCGGTGGTGGCAGTGCGGGCAAAATTGGCGACGGGGTGGAAGGCAAGGCGGGCGAGCCGTCCGGAGCGCGCGAACCGTCCGGAGCGGGCGAGGCCGGTGGTGCTGGTGGTGCATGGGCCGAACCTGAATCTGCTGGGCGAGCGCGAGCCGGCGGTTTACGGGGCCACGACGCTGGCCGAGATCGACGACCAACTGAGGGCGCTGGGCGGGGAGCTGGGGGTCGAAGTCGAGACCTTTCAATCGAACAGCGAGGGCGCGATCGTAGATGGGATTCAGGCGGCGCGGGGCCGGATCGACGTTTTGATCATCAACCCGGCGGCATACACTCATACCAGTGTGGCGATTCGCGACGTGATCCTGGCGGTGGGAGTGGCCTGTATCGAAATCCATCTGTCGAACGTTTATAAGCGCGAGCCGTTTCGCCACCATTCGACGATTGCGGATGTGGCGGTCGGGCGGATAATGGGATTTGGCGCGGACGGATATATGCTAGCGCTGCGGGCGGCGTGCAATCTGATTGCGGTGGCGGGGAAATAAAGGGCGGGCGAAGCGGGAAGTTCGGGCCGTAGCCAGCCGGGAAATTATCGGATGGAAGTCAGGGAACTAAAGACACTGCTCGCGCTGATGCAGGAGTTCGGACTGGTCGAACTCGAAATCGAAGACAAGAGGGGCAAAGTGCGGCTGGTGCGGGGGAGCGTCGCCGGAGTGTCGGAGGCAACGGCGGAGGTCAGCGCAGTTGCGCCCAAGGCGATCGCGGTAGCGGCGCCCAAGGAGATCGCGAAGGCTGCTGCGGCCGCGGCCAATGGGGCGCGGCGGGCGGAGCCGCCGGCGGTCGCGGAGAATCAGAAGCTGATCGCGAGTCCGATGGTGGGAACGTTTTATCGGGCGGCGTCGCCCGACTCGAATCCGTTCGTGGAAGAGGGCGATTCGGTGCGCAAGGGCCAGGCGTTGTGCATCGTGGAAGCGATGAAGATGATGAACGAGATCGAAGCGGATGCGGGCGGCCGGGTGGTGAGGATACTGTGCGAGAACGGACAGCCGATCGAGTATGGGCAGCCGCTGATGATCCTGGAGGTAGGATAGGCACGACCCGCGCGCTTCGGGCGGCCATTACGAACGGAGTCTGCGAAGTGAAGAGTCCCGGAAATTATCGATGAGAATTAATCACGCCGGGATTCTTCATTGCGTTCGCATTGACACCAACGCCCGGGTGCGGGGGCTTCCCGCGAGCGGCGAGGCCGGCGGGCCTAACCGGGCCGGTCGCGGAGGTCGTCGAATATACCTTCGAGTAGATCTTCGAGGAGACGCGCCGCGCCCGGCGGCCTGGTTTGCAGGGTCGGCGAGCGCGGGTCTGGAGAGAACCTGACAATGTTCAAGAAGCTATTGGTGGCGAATCGCGGGACGATTGCGATTCGTATAATCCGTGCGTGCCGTGAGCTCGGAATCGACACCATCGCGATTTTTTCGACGGCCGACAAGGACGCGTTGCATGTGCGCATGGCGGACGAGGCGGTGTGTATCGGACCGGCGGCGGCCGAGGCGAGTTACCTCAACATCCCGTCGATCATCAGTACGGTGCTGACTTACGGCGCCGACGCGGTGCATCCGGGCTACGGATTTTTGTCGGAGAACGGCGATTTCGCCGAGGCCTGCCAGCGCTCGGGGGTAAGTTTCGTGGGACCGCGGGCGCGCCATATCCGGCTGATGGGCGACAAGCCGCGGGCGCGGCGGATCATGCGGCGCGCGGGCGTGCCGATCTTGCCGGGGAGCGCAGGCATCGGCGTCAGCGAATTGAAGGACGCGCAGGCCGACGCCACACGGCTCGGCTACCCGGTGCTGATCAAGGCGGCGGCTGGCGGCGGCGGCAAGGGGATGCGGGTGGTGCGCGACGCGCATGAACTGGCGCGGCTGTTTCCGCTGGCACGGGCCGAGAGCGAAGCGGCTTTCGGATCGCGCACGATGTACCTGGAGAAATATCTGGAGCACGCGCGCCACGTCGAGTTCCAGATTCTGGCCGACAACAATCGCAACGTCGTGCATCTGGGCGAGCGCGACTGCTCGATCCAGCGACGCCATCAGAAGGTGCTCGAAGAGGCGCCGTGTCCGGTGATGACCAAGCGGCTGCGCGAGAAGATGGGCAAGGCGGCGGTGCGGGCGGCCGAGGTGGTGGGTTATTCGAACGTGGGGACGGTGGAATTTCTGCTGGCGGCGGACGGCCAGTTTTACTTTATCGAGATGAACACGCGGATCCAGGTCGAGCATGGAGTGACCGAGATGGTGACGGCGACCGACCTGGTGAAGGAGAGTATCCGGATTGCGGCGGGCGAGCCGCTGGGAATCAAGCAGCGGCAGATTGAGATCGGAGGGGCGGCGATCGAATGCCGGGTTTACGCGGAGAACCCGGATACCCATTTGCCGTCGCCGGGGGTGGTGACCAATCATCATTCGCCGGGCGGACTGGGAGTGCGGGTCGAGACGGCGCTGTACGACGGCTATCGGGTCCCGGTGCATTACGATCCGCTGATCGCGAAACTTATAGCGCATTCGGACAATCGGCAGCTTGCGATCGCGCGGGCGAAAGCGGCGCTGCGCGAATATGTAATTGACGGGATCAGCACGAATATCCCGCTTCATCTGAAGATTCTCGACGATGCGGATTTCCGGCGCGGCGACTTCGCGACCGATTTTCTGACGCGCTACGAGAAGCCGGCGGCGCCGGCGGAGACGGTCGAGCGGCTGGCGGCAAAGGCCTCATGAGGATCGATCGGAGCAGGCGCAACCGGATCAAGCTGGACCTCGGAGAAATCACCCGGGCGCAACGGTTGAAGCCGGTCGGGCGATCGCCGCGGCTACTGGCGCTGGCGGTACTGATGCTGGGGTTGGGCCTCGCGAGTATCGCGGCGGCGCAAGCATCGGGCGCGGCGACGGGCGGATTGAGCGGCGGAATTTCAACCAGCGGCGCAGCGGCGGGCGCGGGCGCCAATGGCTTGCAGGGGATCACGGGTGCGACCACCGCGGGGACGCCGAAGGCGGAGGTCGGCGATAAGGTTTACGACTTCGGCACGGTGCTCAATGCGGTGCCGGTCGCGCACGTTTTCAAGATTCGCAATGCCGGCACCGGCACCTTGATCATCGGCGGGGTGCAGACCTCGTGCGGATGCACGGCGGCGAAACCGACCAAAAAAGAGGTGCCCCCGGGCGACTCGTCGGAGATCGCGGTGACCTTCGATACGCGCTTCGACAAGGGTCCGGCGACCCGCACGATAACCGTCTTCACCAACGATCCGAAGGCGCAGAAAATCGTGCTGACGATGAAGGGCGACGTCAAGGTGCAGGTCGAGGCGACGCCGGGGCAGGTCGCGTTCGGCGACGTGAAGCATGGCGTCGAGGAGACGCGGCGGGTGCTGTTGACCGACCTGGTGGCGGAGTCGGAGGCGAGCGGGGGCAAGGCCTCGAAGGGAGGCAAGAAGCCGGCACATCCGGCGCCGTTCAAGGTCAAGTCGATGGACCATTCGAGCCCGAATATCAAGGTCGAGTCGGCGGCGCGCAGCGACGGCAAGCCGGGTGCGGCATTGACGATCACGCTGCTCAAGACGATGCCGCTGGGGCCGTTCGACGATACGATCAAGGTCGCGACCAGCCGGGCGCCGGTGGATATCACGGTGTTCGGGACGGTGCAGGGCGACATCACGGTGAAGCCGGCGCAGGTTTCGTTCGGCATGATCCCGCATCATCAGGGGACGGTGAGGATCGCGCGGTTGGTCAACGCGGGGGCGCGCGCGGTCAAGGTGACGGGAATCAGCAGTACGAACCCGGCGGTAAGCGCGACGGTCGAGCCGATCACGCCGGGCAAGGATTTCAAAGTCACGCTGGCATTGCGGCCGAACACGCCCGACGGTGCATTGCGCGGGCAAATCGCGATTACCACCGACGACCCAAAACAACCGAAGGTCGAATTGCCGTTCTATGGCATCGTGGGTTCGTATCGCGGTTAGGCGGGCACGCAAATCAGTGCGGGTCTGCCGATCGTGGCGGAGTGCCGATAGCGGTCGCTAATGGGTGTTGTCGGCGGCTGGCGCCAGCCAGTTGAATTAAATCGGGCCGCGTTCCTATAGTTAATAGAGACCGAGCTGTTCGAGGGAGGCCTGAGAACCGCGAGCGGGGATCGGAGGTGTCAGGTGTAACTGTGGCGCGACTCGCGCGAGTGAACCCCTTTCCATTTTTATTGAAGAAGCTCATCAGCTTTTCCACCGGACTGCTGACCAAGCCGATTGCGCGTTACAATCTGGCGATTCCCAACGACATGGCGCAATTGCGCCGCTATATCCGCAAGGGCGACGTGCTGCTGGTCGAGGGCAACGAACGGGTCAGCGAGGTAATCAAGTACCTGTCGCAGAGTTCGTGGTCGCACTCGGCGATCTACGTTGGCGACGCGGCGCTCAAGCGTTCGCCGGAACTGCGCCACGAGCTGCTCGAGCGTTACGGCGAAGAGGCGAATTACCTGCTGGTCGAGGCGCTGGTCGAAAGCGGCGTGGTGGCGACACCGCTGAGCAAGTACCGGAACTTCAATATCCGCATCTGCCGGCCCCATCTGCTGACGGCGGCCGACCAGCAACTGGTGGTCGATTACGTAATCGAAAATATCGGGCGCAGTTACGATCTCAAGAATCTGTTCGACCTGGCGCGGTATTTTCTGCCGGTGAGTATCGTGCCGGCACGCTTGCGCCGCCAGGCGCTGGAATTTGGCAGCACCGATCCGACGCGGGCGATCTGTTCGAGCCTGATCGCCGAAAGTTTTGCGCGGGTGCGCTTTCCGATCGTCCCGCGCTTCGAACCGCTTCCGCCAGGGCTGAATCCGGCGCCGAGCCGTTACGCCTGGCTCGACCGGTTTTCGCGCACGGCGCATATGCCGGGCTTGATGCGGATGGTGGCGCCGACGCTGGTGACGCCGCGCGATTTCGATATCTCGCCATTCTTCGAGATTATCAAGTTCAACGTGATCGAGAGCTCGCGCTTCGACTATCACAAGCTGCGCTGGGTGGAGGACACGGCGGTGGTTGAAGCTCCGGAGCCTGAAATCGGCGAGGAAGAAATCGAGAAATCGGCGTGAGCGGCGGTTGGCGATCCGGGCGGATTGCGCTAACGTCGAAGCGGCCGTAGCGCGGCTGCAATCGAAGCAGGCTGCTGGAGGAGCCGAAGTTGGGACAGAACGAAGAACGGGTTGCGAACCAGCGCGAATCGCTCGAAGAAGATGATCGCCAAGATCCTTCATCGCTACTGCAACTTCGGCTGGGCCAATTACTACATCCCGGGCGAGAAGTTTCCCGGGTTGATCGAGGAGCTGGTCGAGGTTGCGAGCCCCGGCGGACAGGTCGGGCCCGACGAGCTGGTGCAATTTTTTCTGCGCACCGAGCGGATGGAATCGGCGCAGGACCGCGCGGCAAAGCTGCAGGACGAGTTCTCTATCAATCGAAAAGGCTGAGACCTCCGGGCGAAAAGGCTGACGCCGCTGGGCGCGCCGGATTCGAACCCGCAAAGATCTGCGGAACGATTAAATCGCTCCCGTCCGCGGTGATATTATAATCGTCAAGTGTGCACGCAAAAGTGCGCGAGCGAGTGATTGCGGGGTTTGCAGACTGTCCTGACGGCTGCGACCGGCGCGCATGCCGCTGGAATGTGAATGACAGAATTTCCATTTGACGGTCGAAAACTGCAAGGGTTGGTAATTATGGCGATAGAGCAGGCCGAGCCGCCGCAGGCTCATGAGACGCTGACGAAGAATCCCGACGCGATCTACCTCGACGTGCGCACCGAGAGCGAATTCGCGCAGGGCCATGCGGCAGGCGCGATCAATATACCGGTGGTGTTCATCAAGGGACCCGGTCAAATGGAGCCCAATCCGGACTTCCTCGCGGTGGTCGAAAAAGTATTGCCCAAGGCGGCGAAGCTGGTGGTCGGGTGCCAGTCGGGCGTTCGATCGCTGCGCGCGTGCGAGCTGCTCGAGCAGGCGGGATACGCCGACCTCACCAACGTGCGCGGCGGCTTTGGCGGGGCGCGCGACGCGAGCGGGCAGGTGATCGTAACCGGATGGCGCGACGCGGGATTGCCGGTGACGACGGAACTCGGCGAGGCGGCCTATGCGGCGCAGCGCAAGAAGGCCGGGCTCTGATGGCGATACGGCTGACGCGCATTTACACGCGCACTGGCGACAAGGGCCTGACGGCGCTGGTCGGCGGGCGGCGCGTGCCCAAGGAGAGTGGGCGGCTGGAGGCTTACGGCACGATCGACGAGCTCAATTCGGTCGTCGGCATCGTGCGCACCTACGTACCGAATTACCAGTCGAAATTCGGTGGCGACTACAAGTGGTATTCGGAGATGCTGCGGCGGATTCAGAACGAGCTATTCGACGTCGGCAGCGAACTGGCTACTCCGGACGATGCCGAGTACGACGGGATGCATCGGATGGGGGAGGGCGAGGTCAAGCAGCTCGAACAGGAAATGGACCGGATGCAGAAGGAGCTGCAGCCGCTCAATTCGTTCACGCTGCCTGGCGGCGGCGTACTCAATGCGTTTTTACATCAAGCGCGTACGGTCTGCCGGCGGGCCGAGCGGGTTTGCTGGGTGCTGCGCCGCGAGGAGTCGCTCAATGATTATCTGATGGCGTACATCAATCGACTGAGCGATCATCTGTTCGTGCAGTCGCGCTGGGTGGCGAAGCGGCTTGACGAGCCGGAGTATTTGTGGGACCGCGGACTGAGAATCGAACCGAAAGCGGCACGCACGGCCCGTCGCAAGACGGCCGGCGGCGGCCGCAAAGCGGGACGCGATTCCTGACTGAGTATTGGCGGAGTGACGCAAGATGGCGACCGAAAGACTATATCTGCGACAAGCGCAAATCGGCCCGATGGCGAACTTCATCTACCTGATTGGCGACACCGAAACGCATACGGCTGCGGTAGTCGATCCGGCGTGGGACGTTGATGCGATTCTGGAATTCGCGGGTAAGGAAGGCTACGAAATCGACAAGATTCTGATTACTCATTACCATCCCGACCATCTGGGCGGTTCGATGATGGGACAGAATATTCAGGGCGCGGCCGACCTGCTCGGAAAAATCAAGGCGAAGGTTTACGTCAACAAGACCGAGGCCGAGGGCACCAAACGGGTCGCGGGTCTGAGCGACAGCGACCTGGTGCTGGTGGAGGCCGGGGATGTCTTTACGGTCGGCGAATTGCCGGTCAAGTTTTTACATACGCCGGGCCATACGCCGGGGTCGCAATGTTTCCTGGTCGAGGGAAATCTCATTTCGGGCGACACCCTATTCGTTGGATCGTGCGGGCGGGTGGATTTGCCGGGGTCGGATCCGGCGGCGATGTACTACAGCCTGAACCATACGCTGAAGAATCTGGACGACGCAACGGTTGTCTATCCGGGCCATGCGTATTCGTCGGACTCGAATTCGACGATCGAGAAGGAAAAGCGGCACAATATGTATATGCGATTTCCGACGCTGGACGATTTTCTCGACGCGATGGGCGCCAGCCGGCGATGACGGTGGGGCGCGATCGAAGATGAGTGCAAGGACCGGCATAGAAGGAGCGCGCGTTAAAGTGGCGGAATCGGACGAGGAGATTGAGAGCTGTTATCCGATAATGCTGCAACTGCGTCCGCATCTTAGGGAAAACGAATTTGTGGGCCGCGTCCGGAGCCAGCAAGCGGGCGGCTTCTATCTGGCCTACGCGAGCGATGCGGATGGCGCGGTACACGCCGTTACCGGATTTCGCATGCTCGAAAATCTTGCGCTGGGAGCGTTCCTCTACGTTGACGACCTGGTGACCGCCGCCGCGGACAGATCCAAGGGATGGGGGCAGTTACTATTCGACTGGCTAGTCGAATATGCGCGAGCGCATGGATGCAATACGCTCGATCTGGATTCGGGCGTTCAGCGTCACGGGGCGCATCGATTTTATCTGCGTAATCGGATGGATATTTCGAGCTATCATTTTCGGCTGGCGTTGTGAGCCGAGCGCATCACAGCACGCGTTGAGGATTAGCCCGGGTCAGGTTTCGAATACGCAGGTGCGCGCGGTGCCAGCAGATGTCCTCGCAAATCGATAAACTGCAAGCGGAAGCGGGACGGCTGCGCGAGCAGATCGATCGCCACAACTATCGCTATTACGTTCTCGACGATCCCGAAATCACCGACGCCGAATACGACCGGCTGATGCGCCGGCTCGAGGCGCTGGAGCGCGAGCATCCGGAGCTGCTGACGCCCGACTCGCCGACCCAGCGGGTGGGGGCGAAGCCGAGCGAGAAGTTCGCCGTCGCGGTCCATCGCAAACCGATGCTGTCGCTGGCCAATGCGATGGACGCGGCCGAGATGTTCGAGTTCGACCAGCGTATCAAGCGGTTTCTCAAGAACGAGGGCGACGTCGAGTACGTGGCCGAGGTCAAGCTCGATGGGCTGGCGGTGGAGCTGGTTTACGAGGACGGGCGGCTGACCCAGGGATCGACGCGCGGCGACGGGGTCAACGGCGAGGACGTGACCGCGAATATCCGTACGATCAAGAGTATTCCGCTGCGGCTGCTGAAGCCGGCGCACGGGACGCTGCCGAAGCTGCTCGAGGTGCGCGGCGAGGTAATTTATCCGCGCAAGGCGTTCGAGCGCATGAACGCCGAGCGAATCCGCAATGGCGAGGCGCCGTTCGCCAATCCGCGTAACGCCGCCGCCGGATCGCTGCGCCAGCTCGACTCGCAAATAACCGCGTCGCGCCCGCTCAACATGTTCTGCTATGCGCCGGGCGCGATGGAGGGAATCGAGTTCAAATCGCAGTCGGAATTCCTGGATCGGATCAAGGCGTTGGGGCTGCGGGTGAATCCGCTGACGCGGGTGTGCGCCAGCGTTGCAGGCGTGATTGAGTTCTGGAACGAGCTGACCGAAATGCGCCATGGCCTGGACTACGAGGCCGACGGCGTGGTCGCCAAGGTAAACTCGTTCGCGTTGGAAGAACAGCTCGGCGAGGTCTCGCGCTCGCCGCGCTGGGCGGTCGCCTACAAGTTCAAGGCGCAGCAGGCCGAGACCGTGGTGCGCGCGATCGAGGTACAGGTCGGGCGTATCGGATCGCTGACGCCGGTGGCGAAGCTCGAGCCGGTGGCGCTCGCGGGCGTGACGATCTCGAACGCGTCGCTGCACAACCTCGACGAGATTCGGCGCAAGGACGTGCGCGTGGGCGATACGGTTCTGATCGAGCGCGCGGGCGACGTGATTCCGTACGTCGTGCGGGTGACCGAGCGGGGGCGTCCGATGTCGCCCGAATTCACGATGCCGCCGGTGTGCCCGGAATGCGGCGGCGCGATCGTCCATGAGGAGGGCGAGGTCGGCTACTTTTGCGTGAACGTGAACTGCCCGGCGCGAATGCGAGAGTCGATTCGCCACTTCGCATCCAAGGCAGCGCTCGATATCGACGGGCTGGGCGACAAGCTGGTCGCGCAACTGGTCGAGAAGGGTCTGGTGCGGGAGCTCGACGATCTTTTCGATCTGACTATGGAGCAAGTCGCGGGCCTCGAGCGGATGGCGGCGAAGAGTGCGCAAAATCTGCTCGACGCGATCGAGCGGGCGCGCACGGTCGGGTTAGACCGCGTGATCAACGGCCTCGGGATTCGCCATGTCGGGGAACACACGGCGCGCCAACTAGCGATTCGCTTCGGCACGCTGGAGGCGCTGATGGAGGCGAGCGAGGACGAGTTGCGGGCGGTGCGCGATATCGGTGATGAGGTCGCGCGCAGTATTCGCGAATATTTCGCCGAGCCGCGAAATCGGACGGCGGTCGTGAGGCTGGCGGGGAAGTTGAGGATTGCGCCGCCGCCGGCGCCGGCCACGGGACGCAGCGCATTGCGCGGCAAGAGCTTCGTGCTGACCGGGACGCTCGAAAGTATGCCGCGCGATGAGGCCGAGCAGAAGATTCTCGCGGCGGGCGGGCGCGTGACCTCGGCGGTCAGCCGCAAGACCGACTACGTGGTGGCGGGCGCAGAGCCGGGCTCGAAGCTGCGCAAGGCGACCGAGTTGGGTGTCAAAACGCTAGACGAGCGCGAGTTTATCGAGCTAATTGAAAGTTGAGTACAATGGCCGATCGAGAGCGGCGCGCGTGTTTGCGGATGGTCGTGAGCGGGCGCGTGCAGGGGGTGTTTTTTCGCGGTGCGACGGCGGCCGAGGCCCGTGCGCTCGGGCTTGCCGGTTACGCGCGCAATCTCGCCGACGGCACGGTGGAGATAGTGGCGGAGGGCGGACGCGACGCGCTTGAGATGCTGGCGGCGTGGGCGGGTCGCGGGCCGCGTGCGGCCCGGGTCGAGGAGGTGCGAATCGAGTGGAGTAACGTGTTAAACGGGTTTACCGAGTTCAAGGTGCACTGAGGGTTTCCGGGGCGGCCCTTTCCCTTTGCGGGCTACCTTGGTTATACTTATATGGGTAGCAATACGTTTTTGCGGTTCCCTTCGCGTCGGTGTTTGAACGCGGGGGAATTTTTGCGAACAAGGAGTAGGATTGAAAATGGCTCTACCACCTGAGGCGGCCGGACACGCCGCTGAGTCCTCAGGGATGGGCGGCGGCAGCGCTGCGCATAAACCGGAGGAACGCCGCGATAGCGTCGTAATCAGGTTCGCCGGAGATTCGGGCGACGGTATGCAGTTGGCGGGAATGCAATTCACCGCCGAGTCCGCATTGGCGGGCAACGATATTGCAACATTGCCCGACTTTCCCGCGGAAATCCGCGCCCCTGCCGGCACGCTGGCGGGTGTCAGCGGATTTCAGTTGAATTTTTCCAGCCGCGAAGTCTTCACGGCCGGCGATGAGCCCAACGTGCTGGTCGCTATGAATCCGGCGGCGCTCAAGGCTAATCTCGACGATCTGCCGCCCAACGGCGTGGTGATCGTGGACCGCGAAGCCTTCACCGAGGCCAATCTCAAGCGTGCAGGCTACACCTCTAATCCGCTTAACGATCATTCGCTCGACAAGTACCAAGTCTATCAGGTCGACGTTACCAAACTGACGACGCTGGCGCTGCACGACACCGGCCTCAACAATCGGGCGGTCTTTCGCTGCCGTAATCTGTTCGTGCTCGGGATGCTCTCGTGGCTCTATCAGCGCCCGATCGAAAGCACGCAGCGGTGGCTCGAGGGGCGTTTCAAAAAGACTCCGGAGCTGCTCGAAGCGAACCTGATGGCGCTGAAGGCCGGCTACAACTACGGCGACACCACCGAGATGTTCGCCAGCTCCTACGAAGTCCCGGCCGCGGCTATCCCGCCGGGCCTTTATCGCAATATCACGGGTAACAGCGCCACGGCGCTGGGCTTCGTCGCTGCCGCGATGAGCGCGGGGCGGCCGTTGTTCCTCGGTACGTATCCGATTACGCCCGCCAGCGACATCCTGCATGAATTGGCGGGCTTCAAGAATTTCCCGGTCTATACGTTTCAGGCCGAAGATGAGATTGCGGGCGTGTCCTCGGCGATCGGCGCGGCCTTCGGCGGCGCGATCGCGGTTACGTCGACCTCGGGCCCGGGTATGAATCTGAAGGCCGAGGCGGTCGGGCTGGCGGTCAAGACCGAACTGCCGCTGGTGATCACCGACGTTCAGCGCGCGGGTCCGTCGACCGGGATGCCGACCAAGCCCGAGCAGGCCGACCTGCTGGTCGCGATGTATGGACGGCACGGCGAATCGCCGATTCCGGTGATCGCGGCGTCGACTCCGGCCGATTGCTTCGAATGTGCATATGAGGCCGTCCGCCTCGCCACCAAGTATATGACGCCGGTGGTGCTGCTGACGGATAACCAGTTGGCCAACGGCGCCGAGCCCTGGCTGCTGCCCGACGTGAGCAAGCTGCCCGATATCAAAGTTACCCTGGCGAGCGATCCAAACGGTTTCATGCCGTACACGCGCGACGCCGAGACCCTGGCGCGGCCGTGGGCGGTGCCGGGCACGCCCGGCCTGGAACATCGGATCGGCGGCCTGTCGAGCGAAGACCTGACCGGCAATGTCAGCTACTCGCCGGCCAACAACGAATTGATGGTGCGGACGCGGGCGCGCAAGGTCGCCGGAATGATCCGCGAAATTCCGCCGACCGAGATTTTCGGCGACGCCGATGGCGGCGAGCTGGTGATTCTCGGATGGGGCTCGACCTACGGTTCCCTGCGCGAGGCGGTCAAACAACTGCGCGCCAAGGGCAAGAACGTCTCGCACATCCATATTCGTTATCTCAATCCGCTGCCGGGCGACCTCGGCGACCAGTTGCGCAAGTTCAAGAAGGTGATGGTCGCGGAGATGAACCTGGGGCAATTACTGAAATTGGTGCGCGCCGATTATCTGATCGACGCGATTGGCTGCAACAAGATCCAGGGCCGTCCGTTCAAGGTGAGCGAGCTGACCAATCGGATCCTGCGCGCACTGGAGGGCTGAGCGTAAAATGGCTACGGCACTTACTCGCAAGGATTTCGTTACCGATCAGGAAGTACGCTGGTGTCCCGGATGCGGCGACTACGCAATTCTGGCGCAGGTCCAGAAGGTGATGCCGGAGTTCGGCATCCCGCGCGAAAATATCGTGTTCATTTCGGGCATCGGCTGCTCCAGCCGCTTCCCGTACTACATGAACACCTATGGCTTCCATACGATTCATGGACGGGCGCCGGCGATCGCGACCGGGCTCAAGGTCTCGCGTCCGGATCTCGACGTGTGGGTCGTGACCGGCGACGGCGACGGTCTTTCGATTGGCGGCAACCACCTGATTCACGCCCTGCGCCGCAATATCGATCTCAACATTCTGCTCTTCAATAATCGCATCTACGGGCTGACCAAGGGTCAGTATTCGCCGACTTCGGAAGTTGGCAAGGTCACCAAGTCAACGCCGATGGGTTCGATCGATTACCCGTTCAACCCGATCACGGTGGCCCTGGGGGCGAGTGCAACCTTCGTCGCGCGGACGATCGACGTCGAGCAGAAGCATCTCGGCGAAACGCTCAAGCGCGCCCATGCGCATCGGGGCGCGTCGTTCATCGAAATCCTGCAGAACTGCAACATCTTCAACGACGGCGCGTTTAACGATCTGAGCGACAAGGCGATCAAGGCCGACCATCAGTTGGTGCTCGAAGACGGCAAGCCGCTGATCTTCGGCAAGAACCGCGACAAGGGTATCCGCATGAAAGGGCAGCGCGCGGAAGTGGTCGCGCTGGGCAATGGCGTCGAGGAGAAGGATCTCGTTGTGCATGACGAGTCCAACCTCGCACTGGCCTTTATGCTGGCCAATTTCGAGCCGCCGATGCCGGCGCCGGTCGGAGTATTTTACTCGACCTCGCGCCCGACCTACGACGCCGCCATGAATGCGCAGTTGGCCGAGGCCAAGGCGACGCAAGGCGCCGGCGATGTCGCCGCGTTGCTCAAGCGCGGAGACACCTGGACGGTCAACTAGGCGATAGTCGAAAACGAAAAACAAAAGGCCCGATGGCATCCGCCACCGGGCCTTTCTTTTTCCTCTTCTATTCTAATGCCGCCGTGCTCGGCGTGCAGCGTGGATCACGGGCGCGGGAGAGATCCTTTGCTTCGCTCAGGATGACGGAAAAAAAGGCGCAGCCCGTCCACCTACTCCCCCTCCGTGACCTCGCCTTGTCCAGGGAGAGGTCGCGCATGTCAATCGCACGCAGGCACGGTCTCTCTACTTGCGCGCCTATGCGGCGCGATTTCACTACTTGCAGTTGTAAACCCGCATCACGTTCTCGCCGAGCACCTTCGCCCGGGCGCCCCCCGGGATCTTGCCGGCGAGCTCTTCGAGCTCCTCGATATAGTCGCCCGTGTGATCAGGATGCGGGAAGTCGCTCGCCCAGAAGAAGCGGTCGTCGCCGCATAGCTGCATCATCGCCGGCAGCGAATGTTCGTCGGGATCGGCCGAAATCCAGACGTTGCGCTTGAAGTACTCGCTCGGCTTGCGCTTGAGCGGCAGGGTGCGTCCGATCACGCTATCGTAAACCGCGTCCATCCGATCGAGCCAGTAGCTCGCCCACCCGGCACCGACTTCCAGAATTACCACCTTCAGTTTCGGGAATTTTTCGAACGTGCCGTACTCCATGAAGCTCACCAGTGCGTGGCGAATCGAATCGGAGGCGGTGACGTTGAGGAAAAAGGATTGCTTGCGGATGTAGTCGAGCTTATAGCGGCCGGGCAGCGCCCATTGCGGTTCGAGCGACGGATGAATCGCTAGCGGAACGTCAAGTTCCTGTGCCTTCGCGAACAGCACGTCATGGTCGGGATGCGCGTGGGGCTTGCCGTTCATCACGAACTGCACGACCCATCCGCCCTTGCATCCGGCCTTGACCGCGCGCTCGAGTTCGGCGGCGGCGGCGTGCGGGTCGCCGAGCGACAGATGCGCGACCGGGATCAACCGGCCGCCGCTGTCCGCGCACCAGTCCACCAGCCAGCGGTTGTATGCGCGCGTCATCGCCTGCGCATAGTCGGCGTCGTCGCATTCGGTTTCCCAGCTAAGCCCCAGACTTGGGTAGATGATGGCGGCGTCGAGCCCCTCGCGGTCGAGACGCACCAGGCGGTCCTTCGCGTCCATCGCGCCCAGCGGAACGTCGTCGCCGTACTTGCGCCGCGGATTGAGCTGGCCCTTTTCGCGCGTCACCTCGCCCATCGCGGCGATACTGCTGAAGGGCTGTCCCTTGCGCGAGACCCGCGAAGGCTTGCCGGCTATCTCGAAATACTGGTAGCCGTCGTCGTCAGTCTTTACCCGGATCGCTGTGGGCTTGTACTTCGCCTCGCAGTAGTTCTCCCAGCAATCGGCAGCCTCAAGAATGTGGCCGTCGGCATCTACTGCGCCCGGATATTTCAGTTTGTGGAAGGTTTCCTGGATCGGTGCCATGTGCTTGCCTCGATTCGAATTTGGATTCGTAACCCGGCCTGTGATCCGGAGTAATTCAATGGGCCTCGCGGCGTCAAGCGACGGCGGCGGCGATGATTCACAAATGCAATCGGCGCGATGGCAAGCGCTGCAGCAGCAAGCAGCGCGATCGCGATGGGCGATGGCATTGAACCATGGCAATCAAATTCACGCTTGCTAGGATGGGCGCGCGGAGGCAGCTATGAGCTGGCAGGACGAACTCGACGAAATTCAGCGGCGCGTTGAAATCGCCAAGCAGATGGGCGGTGCGCAGAATATCAAACGTCAGCACGACGGCGGCAAGCTGACGGTGCGCGAGCGCATCGATCGGCTGATCGACCGCGACTCCTTTCACGAATACGGCGCCATCGCCGGCTCGACGAAATACGATGAAGCGGGCCGGCTGATCGAATTTCGCCCGTCGAATTTCGTGCTCGGCACCGGCCGAATCGACGGACGCCGCGTGGTTGTCGGCGGCGACGATTTCACGGTGCGCGGCGGTGCGGCCGATGCCGCGATTCACAGCAAAATGGTCTGGGGCGAGATGCTCGCCGACGAACATCGGATGCCGATAATTCGCCTGGTTGACGGCTCGGGCGGCGGCGGCAGCGTGCGCACCTTCGAAACCGTCAAGGCTACCTATGTCAGCGCGATGCCGGGATTCGACGTCACCGTTCGACTGATGGGAGAGGTTCCGGTGGTGGCAGGATGCATGGGCTCGGTTGCCGGCCTCGGCGCGGCGCGCGTGGCGGCCTCGCATTTCGCGGTGATGGTGCGCGAGTCGAGCCAGCTCTTCGTCGCTGGTCCGCCGGTGGTCAAGTTTGGCGTCGGCGAGGATCTGTCCAAGGAGGAACTCGGCGGTTCGCATATCCATGCGTACGTCAGCGGCGCGGTTGACAACGAGGCCGAGAGCGAGGACGACGCCTTCGCGCAGATTCGCCGCTTCCTTTCGTATCTGCCGCAAAACGTCTGGCAAGTGCCGCCGCGGGTCGAACCCACCGACGACCCCGAACGCCGCGAAGAAGAATTGCTCGATTTGATTCCGCGCAATCGGCGCGCCGGCTACGACGCCCGCCACATGATCGAGCTGATTATGGATCGCGATTCGTTCTTCGAGATCACCCCGTACTTCGGCGGCTCGCTTATCACTGGATTCGCGCGGCTGGACGGTTTCCCGGTCGGCGTGATGGCAAACGATCCGTTTGTGATCGGCGGTTCGCTCGACGCGTCGGCCTCCGACAAGCTGTGCAAGTTTGTCGATACTTGCGACACCTTTCATCTGCCGGTGGTCAACTTCTGCGATCAGCCGGGTTTCCTGATCGGACGCGAGGCGGAAGTGACCGGGACGATTCGCCATGGCGTGCGCGCGCTGTACGCGGTCTTCCAAACGGTGACGCCGTGGGTCGCGATCATGGTGCGGCGCGCCTTCGGCGTTGCGGGCGCCGGTCACGGCAAAACCACGGGGCTCAACTTCCGCTACGCGTGGCCGTCGGCGGATTGGGGCTCGCTGCCGCTCGAGGGCGGTATCGAGGCCGCCTACAAACGCGATTTGGCGGCGTCGCCCGATCCGGAAAAGCTGCGCGCAGAACTGGCGGCGCGCTTCAACCAGATTCGCTCGCCGCTGCGTACCGCCGAGATGTTCGGTATCGAGGAGATTATCGATCCGCGCGATACCCGTCCGCTGCTGGTCGAATGGGTGCGGCAGGCGTATGAAATCGTGCCGACGCAACTGGGGCCGCGCACGCGCATGATGCGCCCGTAACTGCCGTGAGTCCGCATCGTGAAACGGGTCTCAGACAGCGCGCCGGCGGTTTCGTAGCAATAGTCAGTCGATGGCAATAGTCAGTCGAAAAGGAAGAGTACCAAGCGAATGGAGTTACGGAGCCCCGGAGTGGGCAGAGTGTTGCGGCTGGCGGTCGCCGTCGGTGCGCAGGTCGAACGCGGCGACGAGTTGATGGTGATCGAATCGATGAAAGTCGAAATTCCGATCAAGGCCGGGGCCACCGGACTCGTCAAGGAGATTCACGTCAAGGCGGGCGATCACGTCCAGCGCAATCGCATCCTGGTGAAAATCGAATAGCCGTGCGCCGATGACGCGCGCTTCGATCGCATTCGCGCAGCGCGGCCTTCGGCGTGTGCGAGAGCTACTGGATCACGACGTTGTCGGTCTTTGCCTCGTAGGGCCGCTCGCGCATCGTGACCGGATCCCACGCGCTGCGCTCGATCTTGAGCACGTTGCGGCCGTATACGTGCAGTGCGATCAGCGGGTCGCGGCGGGGATTTGCGATGCGATGGATGGCGTCGGTACCGAGGGTCAGAATCTCGCCTTCGCCAACGCTGCGGCCGCCGGCCGCTTCGATCGCGCGCGAATCGCCGACCAGTTTGTAGAAGCTGTTGTCTTCCTGCCCGTTGTAAACACCGATCACGGCCCAGGTCCGATGGTCATGCGGAGGCGAGACGAAGCCGGCGCCGACGACCACGTGCAACACCGTCAGCCCGGGTTCATCGTGCAGAACCTGAAAGCGGTTGGGATCGGCCGCCAGCGGCCGTTCGGCGAGTGCGCGACGCATGGCCTCTTCGACCGCGCCTTCGACGCCCGACATGCGCGCCTCACGCAATTCCCGAATCAAGTCATCGAGTTGATACATCGCAAACCTCCATACGCCGGGCTTACGGCTGGCCCCATCGTTCAAAGAAGGTGACGTCGGCCGCGGCTTTGCGCGCGGGACGTCCCCAGCGGCCCTTCGGATAGCCCATCGGTACCAGAATCTCGTTAGCATAATTCGGCGGCACACCCAGGAGATGATCAACTTGTTCGCCGAACAGGTGATGGAGGCCGGTGATCGAAGTTCCCAGTCCGTGGGCGCGCGCGGCGAGACACAGATTCTGGACGGCCGGATAAATCGAACCGTGCATCGGCTGGCCCGAGCGCATCGCGTCGTTGTAGCGTTTGACGCAGGGGAAGATCAGCACGGGCGCCTCGGCCAGATGATTAGCCAGATAATTTGCCGACTTGAGGCTTTTGCCCTCGGGCGAATCGGGATGGTCGCGCATCATCGCGCGTTTACGCGGCGTGAAATAATAACTATCCCACGCTTGCTTGTAACGTTTGGCGACGAACTGCTTAGTCGCGGGATCGGTGACGACGAGGAACTTCCAGGGCTGCCGGTTACTGCCCGACGGGCCGAGCGTCGCCGCCTCGATCACCCGCATGATAATTTCGCGCGGCACCGGGTCGGGCTTCAGCCGGCGCATCGCGCGGGTGGTGTAAATCGCTTCGAAGAGGTCGAATTCAGGCTGGTCGAACATGGGCCTCCAACTAACATTTGACGGTTCGGTACGCATCGCGCGGCGGCATGATCGCGCCATCGTTTTGTAGCATAATCGGCTTCCAGATCGATGGCATCGCGCCGGCTGCGGCCGGCGTTTCAACGGCGTCGAAAATACGTGTTCGAGGTGCATCAGCCGTATATGCCCGAAACTCACGATCCAGCTTTCAAGGGCCGGCGCGAGCAGCCGCTGCCGATCCGCATCGTCCATTGGTGCAACGCCCTGTTCCTGGTGCTGATGGCAGGAAGCGGACTGCAAATCCTGGTGGCCTATCCGTCGCTCGGTCCGCGCGGCGAACAATACTGGTGGTATCCGTTTCAGGGGGTTGCGCCGCCGGCGTGGCTGCGCATCGGGCAGTGGCTCGGCGGCGGACGCCATTGGCATTTCGCGATCGCATGGTTCTTCGTGCTCAACGGGCTGATCTATCTCGGCTACTTTTTCATCAGCGGCGAATGGCGCCGGCGGATGTTCCGTCCGGCCCGCGATACCAACGCCGCCCTCGCGCAATTCCTGTACTACCTGAGAATTCGCAAGCGGCCGCCGCCCGCCGATTTCTACAATGGCCTGCAGCGGCTCGCGTACAGCTCGACGATAATCTTCGGCATTGTGATGGTGCTGTCGGGGTTGGCGATCTACAAGCCCGTACAACTGCATTTCCTGACCCTGATGTTCGGCGGCTACGATGGCGCGCGAGTGGTCCATCTCGCGGGTCTGTGCCTGTTCGCGCTCTTCCTCGTGACGCATCTGGTGCTCGTCGCGATGCATCCGCGGGAGATTGTCACGATGATTACGGGAGGGCGCCGTGAGTAAGCTGATAACGCGCCGCAAGTTTATCGCGGGCGCCGCCGCCGCGTCACTGCTGGCCGGTTGCGACAGCGCTCCGGTCAAGGGCTTTCTCGGTGCGATGAAGGACTGGAACGAGAAGTTCGAGGGCCTGCTATTTTCGCCGACCCGGCTCGCCCCCGAATTACCGGCCTCCGCCACCACGCCCGAGAGTGCGTTCCCGGCCTACTTCGTTTCCGACACGATGCCGACGGCGCCGCCGAACTGGACCCTGGCGGTGGGCGGACTGGTCGAGCGGCCGCTGGTGCTTACGCTCGATCAGTTGCGCAAGCTGCCGCGCACGGAAATGCGCGTGCGGCATCATTGCGTCGAGGGCTGGTCGGCGGTGGCGTCGTGGCAGGGCGTGCGGATAAGCGAAATCGCGAAAATGGCCGGTTTGAAGCCGGGCGTCCGCTACGTAGAGTTCGACTCATTCGACGACGACTATTATTCGTCGTGGGATTTGGGCAGCGCGATGCATCCGCAGACCGTGCTCGCGTACGCTATCAACGGTCATCCGCTGGGGCCGCCGCACGGCGCGCCGTTGCGAGTCTACTCGGCGGTTAAACTTGGCTATAAAATGTGTAAGTACCTGACCGAAGTGAATTTTCTCCCGAACAAGACCGGCGGCTACTGGGAAGACCAGGGCTACGACTGGTTCGGCGGCGTGTAGGGCAGGGCGTTCCGTGTGTCATTCGGAAGGGGAGCGACGAATCCAGGGATAGATGGTAGAGGAGCACGGAACTTTGGGTTTTTTCTGAAACCTCTGAGAGGTTTCAGACTTCCCGCGGATAAGATGCGGGCTGCACCCTGTCAATACCCGGTGATGATAGAGCCTGGACGCGGGTGGCCGATCGCACGAGGGCTTTGGATTAATGCACGGGGGCAGGGCGGGGCAAACACCGCTCCTTCAGAGAATCCTAACGAGGTTGGAAGTGAAGGCGACGAGGGAGTGGCACCCGGCACATCTCACTTTCTGAACGTCATTTTCCTCGAGGTGGATAACCATGATTTTTCCACCGCAATTCGCGCAAGTCAGGGCATCCTCAGCGGAATCCGGATTCGTCGTGGACATGGATGAATAATAATCTCCTCAACGGGAAGTCTGAAACCTTGTGAGGTTTCAGAAGAAAGCTATAGTTTTGCGTTCCTCGACCATTGAGCGAACCCGGGACGTATGCGCGAGAAACTGGCTTAGCGGGCAGCGCGGGCGAGACGTGCGGGGGCCGCGCGAGGTCTTCACTCCAACGCACGGAGGACCGTGCGAGGTCTTTACCGCAACGCACGGAGGACCGCGCGAGATCCTTCGACTACGCTCGCGGACGAGCTTCGCTCAGGATGACGGAAAACAAGATGACGGGGAGGGAGTCTCCCGGCGGCTGGGGGAAGCCTAGGCTAGCCCTTGGGCAGGCCGAGGACACGCTCGCCGATGATGTTGTGCTGGATTTCGCTGGTACCGCCGGCGATGGTGAACGCGCGCGCCGCCAGCATCCGGTAGTTCCAGCTACCGCCGTCGAGCGCATGCGGTGCGCCATGCTCGAGCTGGCTGTAGGGGCCCAGCAATTCGAGTGCGAACTTAGCCATTTTCAGATTGAGATCGCTGGCGCTGAGCTTGCCGACTGAACCCTCGGGCCCCGGCGGCAGGCCTTTGAGGCGGCGCGTCAACTGGCGCAGGTTGCCATAGCGCAGGGCCGCCGCGTCGCAGGCGAAGCCCGCGATTTTCTGGCGTACGGCGCTATCGTCCCATGCGGTGGCGCCGTTGCGCGTAACCTGCTTTGCGATTTTGGCGAGGTACTTCACCGAACTCATCATGTCGCGCATCGTGGCGATCGAGCTGCGCTCAAACATCAGGGTGGTCACGGCGACCTGCCATCCCTGATTCTTTTCGCCGACGAGATTTTTCTTCGGCACCCTGACGTCTTCGAAAAAGACCTCGTTGAAACCCTTTTCACCGGTCATCTGGACGAGCGGACGGACGGTCACGCCGGGGCTGTGCATATCGACCAGCAGGTAGCTGATGCCCTTGTGCTTGGGCGCTTCGGGGTCGGTGCGGACGAGCAGGATGCACCAGTCGGCGCGGTCGGCGCCCGAGGTCCAGACCTTCTGGCCGTTGACGACAAAGTAATCGCCGTCCTCGACCGCCCGCGTATTCAGGGAGGCGACGTCGGAGCCGGAGCCGGGCTCGGAATAGCCCTGGCACCAGATTTCCTCGGCCGACAGAATTTTCGGAACGTAGCGCTTCTTCTGCTCCTCGGTGCCCCAATGAATCAGAGTCGGGCCGACCAGCATGATACCGAGGCCGTTGACGATGCCGGGCGCCCGCGCACGGACCATCTCCTCGTTATAGACCACCATCTGTTCGAGCGTGACGCCGCGTCCGCCGTATTCTTTGGGCCAATTGACACCGACCCATCCGCCGGCGTTCATCTTGCGATGCCATTGCAAGGCGAAGTTCCAGTCGTCGTCGTCGGTGCGCACGATATCGCTGCCGATATCCTCGTTCTCGTTTTTGGCTCGACGCGGCGGGATATTGGCCTCGAGCCAGGTGCGAAACTCGCGGCGAAAGGCCTCTGCCTCATCGCTGTACTTAAAATCCATCAACGCCCTCCCAGTCGCTTGCTGTCGAGCCAGAACTTCGCCCCGGAACTTTGACCCGGAACATTAACTTGTGAGCATTAACATAGACGGGTCGCGTCGCGATTGAAAATCGGCGCGGAGTGGGGATTGAACGGCGCAGAGTTCTTTGACGGCGGACCCGAGTGTGCGAAAATCCCGCGCGGCCAACGGAGAAGAATTCGCACAAGTCAAGGGTGAACCGGGCGCTGCGATCGCGTCGATGAAGGTGCGCGAGCGCGAATTTGGCGCCTCAAGGAGAAAGCTATGAATCGTTTGTTGCATACGATGATCCGCGTCAACGACCTTAACGAGTCGCTCAAGTTCTATTGCGACGGCCTCGGGATGAAGCTGCTGCGCAAGCACGACTACCCGAATGGCGAATTCACGCTCGCATTCGTGGGTTACGAGGACGAGAAGCAGCACACGGTAGTCGAGTTGACCCACAATTGGGGCACCAAGAGCTACGACCAGGGTACGGCGTTCGGCCATCTGGCGGTGGGCGTGGATGATATCCATTCGACTTGTAGCGCGCTGAAGCAAAAGGGCGTGAAGGTGGTGCGCGAGCCAGGGCCGATGAAGTTCGGGGGTCCCGAGATTGCGTTTATCGAGGATCCGAACGGCTACAAGATAGAATTGATTCAGTTAAGCACGCTGTACTCATAGGAAGTGCGCTGATAGCCCGATTTGTCACAGAAATTGTCGATGGAAAGCGCGCCAAGAAATATCTTTCAATTGGTAACTTGCGCGGTCCAGAGCTTGGCATAACGGGAATTCGTTGCATCGTGTTGGAAGCGGTGAGAGGTGAGCAAGCGGCATAATGCGCCGCGGAGGTAAAAGGACCATGTATCGATTGGGCTCGGCAGTGGTGGTGGCGGTGATGTTGTTTGCGGGGGTGGCGCTGGCCGCGTTGGCGCCGAACATTATCCCGTCCGGTCCGAAGACTCACACACGCACGCTCAACATCAAGGGTGTGGGCGCTCCCGACCCCGGAGATGCGGACGCAAGCGGTGCGTGCAACGTCGATCCCTGGGTTGACCAGTGTTCGGGTACGAATTGCACCTGCCTTTCGCTCGCGGTTTCCAAAGCATCGGGGAGTATGGACAAGGGACATCAAACAGTCGGTACGGTTTACATTACGGTCGACCAAGATGTTAATCCCGCGACCGAGTCCGCAGTTGGTAATGGTCCCAATCCGGGCTGCTCTCCATTTCTCGGGATTCTGACCGACACGGTCGCCTCGACCGGTGAGACCAAGACCCTGAATCTATTCGGCGTTAGCTGCAAGAAGGTAATTGCGGTTTCGAAGAACAATCCATCGGGAAAGCACGTGGGCGATACGATCGTCGGTGGTTGGGGGATTTCAGGCGATAACCCGCCGTCCCCTGACGCCTCGGGATGGGGCACACTCTCGGGCACAGAAATCAATAATGGCGGGGCGGTGTCGCTGAAGCTGAAGGGCCTCGTAACCGAATAATCAGTTGCGGTCCGGGCCGGCCCTGTGAGTCCGACGTGCGCGTGATGGCGAGTACCCGAGCAGCGCGGGCAACTGCCGCCGCATGAAGTAAAGGAGACGCCGCGATTGCCGCGCGCACTAGTAATGCGTTCGGCGATCGCGGCGTCGTATTAACGGGCGAGGAATTCGCGGATGGCGGCGACGGCGGTCGGCTCGGTGAGCGTCGGTGCGTGGCCGACGCCGGGAATCTCGACCAGTTTCGCACCGGGCAACACCCGGCACATCCGCTGGGCCGTGGCGAGTGAGAGGATGTCGCTTTCGGCACCCCGAATCACGAGAGTGCGCGCCGCGATTCGCGCATACGGCATCCACATATCCATCGGACGGGCAGCGGTTCCGGTGCGTGGGATATTGCGCACGGCCGGATCGATCTTCCATGTGAGTCGTCCATCGGCGACCGGTTTTACCGCCCAGCGCACGAATTCGAGCAATTCCTGCTCGGACGCCTCGGCCAGAAACGGATAATTCGCACGATAGTAGGCTGCCACCTCGGCCATATCCTTGAAGTCGAAGGGCGCATCGGTGAAGTAGCCGGTGATGCGTTTGAGGCCGGCTGGATCGACTTCGGGTCCGATATCGTTGAGCACCAGCCGCTCCACCCGTTGCGGATAGCCGCCGGCAAAGAGGATCGAGACGATCCCACCCATCGAAGTGCCGATTAGGGAAACGCGGTCGAGTTTCAGGGCCTCGAGCATCTGCGAGAGATCGTTGACGTAAACCGGTGGCGCATACTCGCCGGGCGGTCCCCATTGGCTATCGCCGCGGCCGCGGACGTCGATCGAGATGACGTGGTAGTCGTCGGTCAGATGGGGTGCGAGGCCGTCGAAGTTATGGGCGTTGCCGCTCAATCCATGGATGCAGACGAGTGGCGGCGCGGAGGGGTTGCCGAAATCCAGGTAGTGGAGATTAAGCCCGTTGGCGTTGAAGAATCTGCTTTGCACTGACACCTGTTTGCTCCTTCGCATTATCCCATGATGGCGCTGCCGCCATCGCCGCTGGTCGGGCTGCCTTGCCGGCCGCCGCGCGGCGACCGCTGCGCCTGAGGATATTAGATTTGCGAAGCCTCCACCAACTCGCGAATGCGATCGGGGACGATGATCAGGCGCCGGCCGTCGCGCAGAATGACGCGCTCGTTTTCGAAATCGTTGAGTTGCTCGGTCGTGCGCTGGCGCGAGGCTCCGACCAGTTCCGCGAGGTCGGCATGGGTAACTTTGAGGGTCAGCAGAATGCCGCGCGAATCCTCGGCGCCGAATTTCATCGCAAGCTCGAGCAGGGCACCGGCGAGGCGTTCGCGGACGCTCAGGCCGACGAAGTTGGTATAGCGCTGGAGCATCAGCCACCAGCGGGCGACGGTCACTTCCATCATGCGGCTGAAGCGTTCTAGCGGAACTCCGAGCACCAGACCGACGAAGGTCTCGGGGCGCGCAGTGCCGACCAGGCAATCGCTGAACGCGTCGCAGCGAAAGGGGCGTTTCTGGTGCGGCAGCAAGGAAGAGACGCCGAAGATTTCCCCCGGACCGACCAGGCCGACCAGCACGCGCTCCTCGCGATTCTGAAAGGAGAGCTTGGCCACGCCGGAGAGCAGAACGTAAATCCGGTTCGAGCTTTCGCCTTCGAAGAAGATGGTATCGCGGCGCTTGACCTTATCGACGACGAGACTGTGTGCGAGTCCCTCCAATTGGTCCTGACTCAGCCACGACAGCGTTCTGAGCCGGGCCAGGGTTTTCCATTCAATTTCGGCTTTGGAAACCACCGGTAATTCGTAGCACAGACGACCGGGATGTCGCCAAGACGACCAAACCGCGAAAGGCGGGATCGCAATCGGTCGAAATTGTCGCGCTTGCGACAACTGAGAGTTAACCAACCGTTGATACGTTCTGCATACGTCTTAAACTTGTCTACAGCAGGATAGAAAAAGACTTCAAAGGGTTCAGTCCGAAACAGCGTGCAAGCGGAGCGGGGGCATTGAAATGAGCATCAAGGAATCGGCGATGAGCGAGGATTTAGGGAAATTGTTCGAGGCCGCATGGATCGACCTGCCGACGGCTGCGGTCAAGCGCCTGTTCGCCGGTGGAGAGCAGGGCGCCCTCCGGGAAGCCGGGTGGAAGGCTTACGACGCCTGGGTGCGGCTGGCCAACGACGCCTCGAACCGGATGTACGCCAACCCGACGTTTGGCGCCGCGACGGGCCGCGGGATTGAGGCGGGCTTGCAGGTTACGCGGGTGGTTGACGCGGTGGCGTCGGCGATATTCGGGAATCTCTGGCCCGCGATCGGATTGCCGACGGCGACCGACGTGCAGGCGCTGGGCTCCGACGTCAAGGCGCTGCGTGAGGAACTCCGTACGTTCCAGGTCCAGGCGGGTGAGGCAGTCAGCGCCGCCGCCGAAGACGAGGAGGCTTACGCGGCCGCAGCCGGCGCCGAAGCCCTGAACGACGTTGCGACGGTGATCTGGAACGGTTACGAGCCGGCGCCCGCGCGACCGGCCCGCAAGGGAGTAAAGAAGAGTGTCGCTCTTTAACGACGTCGCCAGTTACTGGTTCGACGGGGCGTTGCGCACGCTCAACGCATTCGGCCGCGGCTTCGGCTCGCAGGTTTCCGCCGATCCTGCGCCGGTAACGCCTTACGACGTACTCTACGAGGGCGGCAAGGTCAGCCTGCGCCATTACCGAGCGCCCAACCGAATCCATGCGACGCCGATCGTACTGGTCTATGCGCTGGTCAAGCGGCCGTTCGTGATGGATCTGCAGCCGGGCAAGAGCGTGGTCGAGAGCCTGCTCAAGCAGGGCTTCGAGGTTTACCTGACGGACTGGATTCCGCCGACCCGGGAAGACGCATGGCGCGGCTTCGACGCGTACGTCAACCAGGACCTGGCCAACGCGGTGCGTGCGGTGCAGATCGAGGAGAAGGTCGAACAGGTCAACGTGCTCGGCTACTGTCTGGGCGCGCTGCTGAGCCTGCTCTACACGGCGCTGCATCCTGAGAACGTCAAGAACCTGGTCACGCTGGCGATACCGTTCGACATGGGCGTGCGCGAGTTGTCGATCTACCACTTGATGGATCAGGTGGATGACAGCGCGATCGATTTGATTCCAAAGATTTACGGCAACTGCCCGGCCTGGATGGTGAACATGGGATTCACCGCGATGTCGCCGGTGCATCATGCGCTGGATAAATACGTGGGCCTGCACCGCAACGCCGAACGCGACGGCTATGCCGAGATGTTCGACCTGTTCGAGCGCTGGATGTCGAGCGACGTCGCGCTGGCGGGGCAGGTCTTTCGCCAGATGACCGGCGATATCTTCAAGCGCAATCTGCTCGCGAAGGGCGAGTTCACGGTTGGAGACCGGCCGGTGGATTTGAACAACGTGAGGTGCCCGCTGCTGAACGTGGTGGCAGATCTCGACGACGTTGTGCATCCGCGCTCGAGCCTGCCGCTGCCGGAAAAGGTGGGAAGTGCCGATAGCCGCAACCTGACCTTTGCGACGGGCCATATCGGGGCAGTCGTGAGCACCGGGGCGATCAAGAAATTATGGCCGCAGGTCGGTGGATGGCTGGCCGATCGCGACCGCTAGGATTGGGAGAGCATTTGACGGGAAACAGGGACAAACGCCGATTATTGTCGCATCGGCGACAATTGCGATCGGACTGGAAGGCTAATTCGTGATTACCATTGAGACAAGCAAGAAACGCGGGAAATTCCCGCCCAAAAAATCACCCCGCAAAGGGGCTGGAGGAGTTGAGATGACGGAGAAAGAGACCCGCGAAGGGATGTACGAATCGTTTAGCAAGTTGGGTGAGTCGTTTTTCAGCGTAGCCGGTGCCAAGAAGGCTGCCGCCTGGTATATCGACACCACCGAACGGGTTGCGACGCAGGCCCTCGAGTTGCAGGAAAAGGCGACCGGCTGGGCCAAGGAAACTCCGCTGGCGACGCTGTTCGAGACGCAGCAGAGCCTGGCGCGCAAGTTCATCGAGCGGTCGGCGAGCGCGGCGCGCAATCTGTGGAAGGTCGAAGCCGCCTAATCGATCGATCACTAACGTCCGCTTTGTTCACGCGAGGTCACAGTCCCGGGCCTCGCGTGTTTTTTTGTGCGGCGGGTAGCTTCAGCAGCGGCGTTTCTCGACCCGACGGTCTCGTCGTTCGACTACCTCGAGCTGCTGTCCGCACTGATGCGCGCTTTGATGATCGCGCAGATTTTTGGCGGGCGCCGAATTCGTCTCGCAATCGCCGCTCCCAGCTCCATCGGATTGTAACGCGAGCCTGCTGCGCGCTAGGAATTAGCCTATCGAGAGGCCGCCGCCTTCGTGGACTAAATCAAAATGTGGAGCGATTCCAATGGCTGATTTCGAGACCGTCGTTTACGAGCGGGTCGAGGAAAAAATCTTTCGGCTGACCCTCAATCGTCCGGAAAAACTCAACGCGCTTTCGCCCAAGTTGCTTAGCGAGTTCGATCAGGTGCTGAACGAATTCGAGGCCGATCGCGAGGCCAGCGTGTTGATTATCCGTGGCGCTGGCCGCGCCTTTTGCGCAGGCTATGATCTGCAAGGCACCCAGCAGCCCGGATCCGGCTTCACCGTCAGCAGCGATCGGGTCAACCTGCACAAGATTATCGATCGCTGGCAACGCCTGTGGGCGATCGGCAAGCCGACTATCGCCCAGGTGCACGGCTATTGCCTCGCCGGCGCCACCGAGCTCGCCGGCCATTGCGACTTGGTGTTCGCCAGCGAGGACGCTCAGTTCGGCCATCCGGCCGGGCGCTCGCTCGGAATCCTGCCAACGCTTTCGATGTGGCCGGTGCTGATCGGCCCGCGCAAGGCCAAGGAATTCTTCTTCACCGGTGATTTGATGAGCGCGCAGGAAGCGCTCGCGTCGCAACTGGTCAACCGGGTCTATCCGAAGGATCAGCTCGAAGCCGAAACCCTTGCCTATGCTCGCCGCGTCGCCCTGGTGCCGGTGGAACTCCTGGCCCTGCATAAGGCGGCCGTGAACCGCTGGCTCGACATCCAGGGAATTCGTGCGCTCGAACAGTCGGCCGCGGACCTCGACTGTATCGCCCATCAGACCGACGTGGTGAAAAACTGGATGAAGGCGAGTCGCGAGCGCGGCCTTAAGGAAGCCTTGAGCGAGCGCGACCGCCCGTTCGTGCGCAAGCAATAACGCGTCTCGAAGCGCTATGCCCGTGACTCGCGCGCAACGTCGCGACGCCGCATTGCGTCGGGACGTTGCGCGCGCAACCTGTGGCGATCATGACGCAGATGGCGATGCTTGTCGCATAGCTGCGACATTCTGCAAGGCGGCTGCGTACCGCCGCAAATCATAACGAAAAATTGGCCGAAATAGCGCCTTACGTGGACAGTGGCATGATCCATGCGTCATTGCCGCGTGGGAAGCGCAGGCGGAGGTGTGAGACCACAAGCAGGAAAGGGAGGGCAGGTCGATGGAACCGAATCGGAACGTCCCGGTGTCGGAGCCTGAAATGGACATGAAACGGCGCCTTGGGCAGGCGCCTGGCGGGCGCATGAAGCGTTTGATTAGCAGTCTGCTATGGCTGCGCACGGGCGGTTACGAAATCGGTACGCCTCGCCGATCGATCGATCGCAAACAGCAGGAATATTCGCCGCTCATCGAATTGTGACTGAGACGCGGCCGCAGTTGGCGGTGGGGCTGATCCCGCCGCTGAGCGCCGCGCCCACGCGCTGATCCAATTTTGTCGCTGCCGCGACGCTGACGTCGGGGTGAAACCTGCGATCGACTTCGCCGCGCTGGATGCGGCCGGCGCAATGCCGTCCGTCACGCGATCGCTAATTTTCGATCGGCGACTCCCACGACTCGCGTGTTAGCGATAGAACACACTTCGCTTCGTCTGGAAATCACTCAGCCTCGATATATTGCGATTCGCTCGGCGATGTCGTTCGGCGATGTCGTTCGGCAACTTGCAAGGCTAACTCCGCAGCGCAGGCCGCGATCCGCGACCTCGATACCGTTCGAGGTGGCAAAATGCGGCCGCCCAGTTTTTGCCATAAGACCATCCCCCACAATTCAGAAAAGGCCCGCACGCAGCTCGCAGAGGGTCGCCTGATTTTTCGGGTACGCCATGCTGCTCAAGGTCAATTCGGCTTTCCTGACTGTTCGTAAACGCACTCGTCGTGCGGCTGGCATCGATCTTGGTCTTTGGTCTCTGTGACGACCACGCCAGCGCGGTCGATTCCAATGACACGAGAAGCGCTTTGCTCAACAAAAAAATAATCAGATTAGTGTGCGTACTTGGTGTCGTCGGCGCGCTTCTGCTCGGTGGCGGCCTCGTGCAGGCCGAATCGGCCGATCAACGCCTCGCCACACTTGACGCGGCTGCCGCTCGCGTCGCCGTACTCGAGGAAAATCCCAATTTCCGCCGTGCCGCCCTCTTCGGAGCCGCCCGCAATATGGTCGCGGTCGCAGACCACTGGGCGTCAATTCGACCGCAGCTCGAACAATCTCTCGAATCCACAGTGGCGCCGCCCGTCGAAGCCTATAGTGGTGCTTCCGGCGACCATGCCCGCGGTGGCCGCCCCATCTCCATGGTCACGCTTGGAGCCAGCCGCTATTCCGGCTTCACCCAGAACGAAACTTCAACCGCATGGTGCGGCGCGAACGTCGTCATCGGCCTTTCCGATACCGGCAGCGAAATCCGTACCATCCTCGGTTCCGGCGCCGTTAGTGCCCTCGGGTATTCCAACTCCACCAGTCATGGCAGGTCCTTCACTTATGTCGGCCAACCGACCGTCGCAGGTAGTTTCTATCAGGCCACCATGGGCGACCCCTCACTTGCCTGCGCCGACTCCTCAAACTTCTATTACGCTTCCCTGTGGAGCGACAACGCTCGGCTGCGCAGCGGCGCCGCAGTCGCCAGATCCACCGATGGAGGCCATTCGTTCGCTCCGCCCGTCATCGCGGTCTCAAAAAACGCGTATGGACACATCATCGATCATGATTGGCTCGCTATCGATCGCGCCAACCCTTCCAACCTTTACCTGACCTATCTCGACATCGATTTCTCCGGCACCACCTGTGGTTTCGACGACTACGCCCAGGCGGTTCCGCGCTACGCGATCGAACTCGTTGCCTATGCCAACTCGGGCGCCACTTGGAGCTCCGCGTCCACCGTGGTCGAAGAGGTTTGTGCGAACAACGCGAACCCCAACGTATTCCTCGGCGGACCGCAGGTCGCTGTCGCCCCTGATGGTACCGTTTACGTCGCCTGGGAGGCGATGGGCGAACATGGCGGCAGTCTGGTCGCCCGTGAAATCCGTATCGCTAAATCAATCAATCAGGGAGCCACCTTCGCCACTCCAGTCGTCGTCGCGCCGGTCACCATCACCGGCAACGGCGCCGACCTTCAAGGCTCCGTGCGCGCCAGCGAATTCCCGAGCCTCGCCATCGGTACCGGAAGGGCCAACAGCGGATTCGTCTATCTCGCCTGGAGCAGCGCCGCCTTCACCACCCCCGACGCCGTCTCCACCATCGGTACCTACGGCTTTGCCGACATCATGTTCTCCCAGTCCCAGGACGCCGGCACCAACTGGTCCACTCCGACCCGCGTCAACAACAACCGCGAAGGCGGCAGCACACCCCTGTCCGACCAATTCAAACCCGCCATCGCCACCGACAAGAACGGTCGCATCGGGGTCTGTTTTTATGACCGTCGCCGCGACCTCAACAATTTTCTCATTAACCGCTATTGCGTCCTTTCGAGCAACGCCGGCCGTACCTGGCATAACCGTAAGATTACTCCGCAAAATTTCCCTTCAATCGTCGGGCAAAACGTCCTCGTCGCTCCCGACTATATGGGCGACTATGACACCGTCGCGACGGACTCGACCGGGCAGTCAGCTGGGTTTATTGGTTCCTACTCGAGCAATGCCGCCGGCAATCCAAATGTAATGACCAATCATTTTTAGAAACCGGACTCAATTGGTCGCCGACCTTCAATCAATTCGAGCTACCTGAATTCAACTACCCCTGAACGGTCATAAAGCCTCTCTGTCGCGATCGTACGCGCCTCCGCTCAAGCAAGCTCAGTCGCGCTCTTTATCAACGAATAAACAAATCCAGCGCCCCGTATCGGTACAGTGTATCAACGATATTGATACCACCAAACATTGAAAACTAAAAAAGCTGAACCATACCTTCATTTATTAACAGCGGCACGCCAAATGCTGCATTCTTTATTCGAGAGGTCATATCAGCAGTACCCAGATTGATTACCGGATCACCTCTACTTAAACGATCGCCTCTCAGGGAAGCGATTCGATGAACGTCAAGATAAAAGCCCTAAGAGCTCAAATAGCAGTCGTTATGGCTATCGCAGTCGCCGGTCTGGTCGGCGCCATGGCGCTGGCCTGCCCGATCTTTTGTACCATTTCATAAGTTAGTAATGGTTGAGCTTGCAAGCACTCCGATTCGATCAGATTTTGGTGGGCTGATCACCTCTGGCGCCGGTGGCCGATAGCCGAGCGACGAGTGCGGTCTGACCGTGTTGTAGTGGACCCGCCAACGTTCGATGACGATTTGTGCCTCCTTGAGGGAGTAGAAGATCTCGCCGTTGAGGCATTCATCACGCAGCTTGCTGTTGAACGATTCACAGTAACCATTCTCCCAAGGGCTGCCCGGTTCGATGTACAGCGGCTGGGTGCCCAGCCGTTCGAGCCACTTCCGCACCACAGTGGCGACGAACTCTGGTCCGTTGTCCGAGCGGATGTGCTCGGGTCTTCCGTGCACGAGCATCACATCGGCCAGGGTCTCGATGACGTCGAGACTGCGCAGTCGCCGCTCGACCCGGATTGCCAGGCTCTCCCGGGTGTACTCGTCGATCAAGGTTAACATCCTGACTGACCTGCCATCGTGCGTGGCCGCGCTGACGAAGTCGTAACTCCAGACGTGATTGGGCCGCTGCGGCCGCAGCCGCACGCACGCGCCGTCGTTCAGCCATAGCCGCCCACGCCGGGGTTGTTTCCGCGGCACTTTCAGCCCCTCGCGGCGCCAGATGCGCTCGACCCGGTCCTTGCCCACTAACCAGCCGGCGCTGCGCAGCAGCGCCGCCACCCGCCGGTAGCCGTAGCGGCCGTGCTGGCCGGCCAGTGAGATGATCGCCCGGGTCAGCTCATCCTCGTCGTTGCGCACTCTCGGCGTATAGCGCTGTGTCCCGCGCCACTGGCTGAGCAACCGGCACACGTGGCGTTCCGAGAGCGCGTATCGACGCCGGACGTTATCCGCTGCGCAACGCCGCCGCGCGGGGCTTACAAGTTTCCCCGCGCGACGTCCTGCAAGATCTGTTTCTCCAGCGACAGCTCAGCCACCAGCCGCTTGAGCCGCGAGTTCTCGCGCTCCAGTTCCTTGAGCCGCTTGGCCTGCTCCAGCTTCAGCCCGCCATATTCCTTGCGCCAGCGATAATAAGTCTGCTCGGTAATCCCCGACTCGCGACACGCCTGCGGCGTCCCCTTGCCGTTGGCTATCGACACCTCCACCTGCCGCAGCACCGTCACGATCTCTTCCGCCGTGTACCTTCGCTTCGCCATTCCCAGGGCCCTCCTGTTCCAGCTTCTCTAATTTGTCGGCTGGTACAAAATTCCCCGAGCAGGCCAAGATCGTTTTATGCCCATCAGATCGAAGTTGCCGGATTCAAGCTCGATACCGCACAACGGTCGCCGGTACGTGCCAACGCCCGTTGACGGTTCGGCCGTCGGGCAAGTCGTTCGTAGTTCGCGGGCGTAGCCTCGCGATAGCGGCGTACCGGAAAGATGGCGCGACGATGAAGACGCCAAATTGATTTCAGCTTGCAATAAGAGCGAGCAGAGGAGCGGGGACGGACACTTCAAGCAACCGGATGCATCCGCCCTGGACTGATTATGGACCTAATGATCGCGACCGGAGTTTTCGCCTTGGTGCTCGCGGTGATGCTCGTTTTGATGACCGGGAAGCGCGGGGACCGCAACCGCGCTGCGGATCTGCTCGAGGAGGTGACTCGCCCCGAACTCGACCTTGCCGGAGAAGGCCTGCTGCGTATCGGCGGGCGACCGCGTCGACCGCGTGCGACTAATCGGCGCGAAGAGCTGATCGATGTGTTCTACCGGATCCATCTTCTGCATCGGCTCGAAGAAAATATGTGGCAGGCCGGCCTTTACCTGCGCGTCTCCGAGATGCTGCTGATCATCGTTCTGATGTTTGGAGCGGGGTACGTGTTGGGCAAGCTGGTGTTGCACGATACGTTAATCTCGCTGGTTGTTGGGGCCGCGTTCGCCGTGTCGCCGCTGCTCTATATTCGTTTTCGACGCCAGCACCGGATGCGCGAATTTGTCATCCAATTGCCGTTCGCGCTCGATTTGATCAAGTCGTCGCTCGAGGCCGGCCATTCGCTCTTGCGCGGTTTGCAAGTGCTGGTGCAGGAATTCGCCGATCCGTTGGCGGGCGAGTTTCGCACAGTGCTCGAACAGACGCGGCTCGGGATGCCACTGACGCAAGCCCTCGATGAGTTGCTCAAGCGCATGCCGGAAGAGGATTTGCGCCTGCTGGTGGTTGCTATCAAGGTGCAGAGCGAAGTCGGCAGCAGCCTCGGGCAGATCGTCGAACGTTTGTCCGAAATCGTCCGCACGCGCCAGCGCCTGCAACAGCAGATCCGCACGATGACTGCGCAATCGCGGATGAGCGGCATGGTGGTGGGGCTGCTTCCGGCGATCGTGCTCGGAATTTTCAGCCTGGTGCAGCCGGGCTACGCGCGGGTGCTGTTTTACGACCCTTCCGGGATTGCCGCGCTCAAGCTCGCAATCGTTCTCGACCTGATGGCCTTCTTTACCATTCGGCGCATTTTGAAGGTGGACTTCTGACATGAGCAGCTCGATCGCTATCACTACGGCTTTTTTTGGTTTGATGGGACTCGCCGCCCTGGCCGTGTACGTCGCGCTCTATGGGAGCTACCGGGTGTCGCAAGAACGCTTTGCCGAGATGGCGTTCAAGCTGAAGCTTTCAGAGGTGGAGGGGAACAGCGGAGGCGGCCGCGTGTCTGCCGGGATGGCCCGTTCCCTGTTCCACTGGGCATTGCAGCGAATGCCTGTGCCGAAGGCGTCGCCGTCGATGGAAAAGGTCTCGATTACGCTGGTGCGTGCCGGTTTCCAGCGCTCCGGAGCATTGCGCACTTTTCAACTGATTCGCTTGATTGTACTCGCTTTCACGGGAATCCTCGGGTTTCTGATCGCCATGATACTCGGATTGAGCGGCACTCGAATTCTGGCGACGGTCGCAGGTTCGCTCGCGGCGGGTTATTTCACTCCACTGTACTATTTGCGCCGGTGCGCCGCTCGGCGCCAGAAAGATATTTCGCGTCAGCTCTCCGATGTGCTCGATTTGCTGGTGGTATGTGTCGAAGCCGGACTCGGCCTGTTCGAGGCGATAAAAATCGTCGGCGACGAAACCGAGCGCTATGGACAGGCGATCGGACAAGAACTCGCGCAGGTCTCGGTCGAAGTAGCGGCGGGTGGATCGCTTGGACAGGCCCTGCGCAATCTTGCGGAGCGCACGGCGGTCGACGACGTGAAGCCGCTGGCCGCGACTCTGATTCAGAGCGAACAGCTGGGTTCGCAGATCGGGCCGGCGCTGCGCTCGAGTTCTGATTCATTGCGCACCAAGCGCCGCTTTCGTGCGGAAGAGGCGGCGCAGAAAAGCACCATCAAGATTCTCTTCCCGCTGGTGCTGTTTATCCTTCCGGCGATGTTAATCGTGCTTCTGGCGCCCGCAATGATCCAGGCGATGCGGACGCTCAGTATACAATAACCTTCGCCCATTCGGTCGGGTAAACTCTTGACCGCGATGGCGGTGGGCAATAACGATCGTGACATGGGAGACGCGGCCTCAAAGCAGCGTGCGATGGCACTCTGGAATCAGGGTGTCGCCTATCACATGAATGGGGACTTCCGGCACGCGATCGAGCTGTACGACGAATCGATAGAAGTCTGTCCGACGGCTGAGGCTTATACGTTTCGAGGTTGGGCCTTGCGTTTTCTCGGGCGTATCGACGATGCGATCGTTGAATGCCGCAAGGCGATCGCCGTCGATCCGAGCTTCGGCAACCCGTACAACGATATCGGATCGTATCTGATGTCGAAGGGCGAGTTGGACGAAGCTGTCGAATGGTTCGAAAAGGCCAAGGTCGCGCCGCGCTACGAGCCACGTCATTATCCATTCATGAATCTTGGTCGCCTATACGCAGCGAAGGGGATGGTGTTGCGGGCGATCGAGGAGCTGGAAGGAGCGCTCGCGATTGAGCCTGACGAAAGCTCGTGCCATCAGATGATTGATCGGCTGCGAGCGCAACTCAATTGAATATCGCCGACGGTGCCAATATCGCGTGGCGAATGCTAATTACTTGGTGCGGATTTATGCAGGCAAGATCTAATGAGAGGGAGGACTTGGACGATGTTGAAGGTTGGCGAGGCGGCGCCTGACTTTACGCTGACGACACATGAGGGCAAGCAGATTGCGCTCGCGAAATTGCGCGGCCGCAAGGTAATCCTCTGGTTCTATCCTGAGGCCGACACCCCTGGCTGAACGGTCGAGGGTCGCGGGTTCCGCGACCAAATGAGCGATTTCGAGCAGAACAACATTCAGGTGCTGGGTATCAGTTTTAACGACGTTGAACAGAATGCCGCGTTCGCCGAGAAGAATAATTTCCTTTTCCCGCTGCTGTGCGACACCGATCGCAGCGTTGGAATCGCGTACGGAGCATGCGCCGACAATAAGGCCCGTTACGCCAGCCGAATCAGCATTCTAATCGATGAGGACGGCAAGGTTGCACGAGTTTACGACAAGGTAAATCCGCGCGACCATCCGGCCCAGGTGCTCGCTGACGTACTCGGTGTGTAGCGTCTCCCGGGGAGCTGAATTGCCGTGGCGGCAGGCTTTGCAGTAGGGAAGTCAGCCGCCACGGCTTCATTTTGGGCCCCTCACGCTCGTGAAATACCGGTCAGGCGTAAATGTTTTCGCTGGCGCCGGTCTCGAAGACAATTTCCGATTTTGGGACTGTTCGCCGCCATTTATTGAGCGCTCAGCCATCAATTTGGCGCTTCGCTCGCGGACTTCATGCAACGAAATAGCGGAGTATCGTGCCGTTCACGTTCAGCCCGCATGGCCTGTTGTTTGCTCCATCAGATGGTGCAGGTTAAGCGGTGCATAGCTGGGTAGCCGCGTGCGGGGTTCAAAATTGTTTCCTGATTTAATGTTCCGGAACGGAGAGATCGGCACGGCCGTGGAAGATAATGCCGAAAACGCCGGTGAGTTGCTCGACGTGCAAGCACTCGCGATCGACTGTGAGGAAGTGGGAGGGATGGTGGTGCGGTCGGCGAATATGCGGCGAGTGATGAAGATGGTGCAGCGGTTGGGGCCGTATAAGGCGTCGGTGCTGATCCATGGCGAGTCGGGGACCGGCAAGGAGTTGATGGCGCGTGCGCTGCATACGCTGGGGCCGGTACCGAAGGGACCGTTCGTAACCTTCAACTGTTCCAATCTGGTCGAGTCGCTGGCCGAATCGCAACTGTTCGGCCACGTGCGCGGGGCCTTTACCGACGCGCGTGACGATTCGCTGGGCTACTTTCGTTCGGCCAACGGCGGCACGCTTTTCCTCGACGAGATTGGCGAGTTGCCGTTGCGGCTGCAGCCGAAACTGTTGCGTGCGGTCGAGACCCATGAAGTGCAGCCGGTAGGCTCGGCGCATAGCTACAAGGTCAATATCCGGCTGATCGCGGCGACCAACCGCGACCTGCGGGCGATGGTCAAGGCGGGCGAGTTCCGCGACGACCTCTACTACCGCTTGAATGCCACCGCGATTCTGGTGCCGCCGCTGCGCGAGCGGCGCGACGCGATCGAGGCCTTGGCGGTGCATTTCACCGAACATTACAACCGTCTCTTCGGCAAACAGATCCGCTTCATCTCGCGCCGTGCGGCCGCCGCCCTCCAGGCCTACGACTGGCCCGGCAACGTCCGCGAATTCTCCCACGCCATGCAATCCGCCGTCATGCTTACCGACGGCGACCGCCTCGATGCGCAGGTCCTGCCCGACCATGTGCTCTCTTTGAATACGCTTTCGCTCACGGACGAGGCGCCAACCTTAGCCGCGAGTCTCAATGGCCAGCCTGAGCCGCCGGCTAACGCCGTGATCGAACCGCTTCCGAAGAGCGCGGAGAGTGAAGCAGCGCCCCTGCTGCTTGACGAAGTGATCAAGCGCACTTTGATGCGATCGCTGCAGGAGACCGAAGGTAATCGGCGGCGTGCCGCGAATCTTCTCGGAATTTCGCGCTCGACGCTTTATCGAATGCTGGCGCGTTACGGGCTGGCGGACGCGGAAGCCCGACAGCAGCCCAGCGGGAGCGCTGGAGTTGCAACCGGACCAACGCTTCCAAGTAACTAAGTACGTATACGCCGCCCGATATAATAGGAATCCCTGCCTGGTGAGTATCTGGCCGTGACTCATTTCCGCTGGAATGTTTCGCCAATTTCAGGTCACAATAAAACTTGTACAGGTAAAGCGAGAGGTGCGTGCGGTTTTGAGGCCGCACCCTCGTCGTGGGCACGGAATTTCAAGTACGATAGAATTGTTCCCAGGGCAGTAAGAGATGGCGGCAGTCGATCAAATCTGGTCCGAAGCAGTTCTGACACTCGAACGAAAGCAGTCCTTCGCGCTAGCGACGGTTATCAACGTGCGCGGCTCAACCCCGCGCGAAGTTGGCGCCAAGATGATTGTGCGCGATGACGGCCAATTCGGTACGATCGGCGGCGGCTGCGGAGAGGCGGAGGTTTTTCGCAAGGCACGGCTACTGCTCGCGGAGGGGGCTGGCGCTGGATTGGCTGAGATCGATCTGACCGGTGATTTCGACCAGCAGGAAATCGGCACCTGCGGCGGTATCATGGACGTGTTTATCGATTTGTGGGGGCCGGCGGATTTACCGATCGCGCGCCGGCTCGCGGACTCCGCCGAACACAATCGTCCCGCCGCGCTATTGACGGTGGTCGATCCTGGTAATCGCTCGGAAGCTCCGGCTGGCGCCAAGACCGTGGTTGTGCCCGCCGACGCCAACGCTGAAGCCCGATCGGGTACGGGGATGATCGGCCTCGAGGGCAGTACCCTGAAAGTGTTGAGTGAGCGCGTGGCCGATGCGACGGCAGCCCTGCTGGAAGCGGGTGATGATGGCGGACTAAAGCCGGTCACGCGTCTGGAGAGCAACAGTGCCCCGCGACTCTTCCTTGATCCGATCACTGGAGCGCAGCGTCTGATAATCGTCGGCGCCGGCCATATTGCGCAGCCGCTGTGCGAGTTGGGTGCGATGCTCGGCTTTCATACCACGGTAATCGACGATCGGGCTTCGTTTGCCAACCGCGAACGTTTCCCGCGCGCCGACGTGATCGTCGCGAAGCCCTTCACCGCGGCGATCGAATCGTTACATCTCGATCGCCACTGCTATCTAATCTCGGTCACGCGGGGCCACGCCTTTGACGAAGAAGTCGTACGCGCGGCGCTAAGGCAGCCCGGTGGCTTTATCGGGATGATCGGATCGAAGCGGCGCTCGCGCGCGATGCTCGGACGACTGGAAGAGGAGGGTATCGACCCGGCTCTGCTCGACGAGATTCACGCGCCGCTAGGGCTCGATATCGGCGCCGAGACGCCGGAAGAGATCGCGATATCGATTATGGCAGAGATCATTCGCGAGCGCCGTAACGGTGTGCGCGACGAGTTTAATCTGGGCGCCAAGTCGGGCCGATTGCGCCGTAAAACCTGATTGCATCCTGGACGTGGCATTGAACGCCCGGAAAATCGAAGCGATTCTGCTTGCTGCCGGGCAATCACGGCGGATGGGTTACCCCAAGCCACTGCTTCGAGTCGGCGGCGAGAGCTTTATTGCGCGCACGTCGGCACTTGCGCTCGGCGTCGCCGAGCGGCTGGTGATCGTGCTTGGGGCGCATGCCGAGCGGGTCCGGCCGATGATTGCGGCTGATTCGCGAATTGTCGTAGTCGAAAATCCCAATTATCGCAGGGGCCAGCTTTCCTCCCTCAAGGTGGGTCTGGCCGAGGCCATGGCTGGCGGCGCCGATGCCGTCGTCGTTCATCTTGCGGATCATCCGATGGTTGCGCCTGCAACCTTCGATGCACTGGTTTTCGCTTATCGCAAAAACGCGCGCCCGATCGTGGTCGCGCGTTACCGCGGGCGGCGTGGTCATCCGGTGATTTTCGACCGGGCAGTGTTTACCGAATTGATGGCGGCTCCGGAGGATCAGGGCGCGCGAGTCGTTGTAAATGCAGACGCCGCACGCCTCCTGAATGTTGACGTCGATGATTTGGGAGTCGTGCTCGACCTCGATACACCGGCCGACCTTGCAAGCGCGGGCCTGCTCGCGCCGCCTGCGGAACTCTGACGGATTCGTCCGGCTAAGCCGGGCGCGGGAGCCCCAGAAATAATTAAATTGTAACCACGACCAATGGTCGTTCGTAGTAGTGTTGTACAATGATGATGCTCTCGTTGGTCACAAAGCGAATCGATCGAAGCCTGACAGTTGCATCCGACGATCAACTGATCGCATTGGTACGAGCTGGTCGCACGGAGAAATTTGCGGAACTAACCGCGCGCTATCGCGAGCAGGTCGCACGCCTGTGCCAACGTTTCGTGGCAGACCGCGAGATAGCCCGCGATCTCGCCCAGGAGAGCTTTATTCGCGCATTCACAGGGCTTTCCTCGTATCGGACCGAGAGGCCATTCGGCGGCTGGTTGCGCGCAATTGTTGTAAATGTATGCTATGACGAGTTACGTCGTCGACAACGCCGACCTGAACAGCTGATAGGCGATTTTTCAGATCTCGAGTGCGCATGGGTACAACTCGTGACCGAAGCGACACCGGAACAGATTGTGGATGCGGCGGAACAGCAACACGCAGCCCAGATGCTCGCTCATAATCTGCTCGATTCGCTGCGTCCGGAAGATCGGACAGTCATGATATTGAAGGAAACCGAGGACTGCAGCATCCACGAGATCGCGGAAATGCTGGGTTGGAGCGAAGCCAAGGTGAAAATCAGGGCATTTCGGGCAAGGCAGTCGATGCGGCGGCAAGCAGAGCGGATTCTGGCCGCACAGCGGAGGCGGGTCGAGCGATGAGCTGCTTCGAGGCCCGAAAGGATTTTACGGCGTTTTGGCGTCGCACGATGCCGCTGGACGCACGCGCCCATTTTGTCAGGCATCTCGGGGAATGCTCACAATGTGACCGTGCATTCCGAGCCTTTGCTCTGATCGCGCCGGTGATCCATACAGGAAATCAACGGCCTACCGTGAAATCGACCTTGAGATCGCGCCGCTCGGTGCGTCCGCGCCCCACCGCGTCGACGCGATCGCCATCGTTCGCTCGGCGCGAACCGCGCCGAATGTGGCAGGTGGCGGCGGCCGCCGTGCTGGTGGTGCTAGGCGGGTTTACCGCCTGGTCGTCTACGCGATTGCCGAGGGAGAATTTTGCTCAAAGCGTTGTGGCTGACAGTCCGGCCACTGAGATAGCCGGTTATTCGTCCGACGCTTCCGCAACCTTGTTCGACGCGGGAGCGCAAGTGCCGGCGGTGTTCGAGTCGATCACATCGCCGCCATCGTTGGAAACCAACAATAATCTTGCTGGCTAGATCCCATGCAATTCTGCTCGTTGCCGCTCTGCTGACGGGGCTTGCAATCGGTTTTGCCGGTAGCACCTTGGCGTATCGCTACAAGCTGCTGCGAGCCCCAGGCCAAAGCCTGATCGAGCGCATGGATGAAACGCTGAAGCTGAATCCGTCACAGCGCGAGCAAATCCGCCAGGTAATGGAGGATACGCGCGCGCAGGCTCTAAATATTCGGCTCAACTTTCAGCATCAGCGCCATCGTCTGATGATCAGGGCGTATCTAAAGGTTCGCGCTCTACTGAAACCCGATCAGCAAGCGAAATTCGACGACGAATTTTTCCCGCCGAAATTCCGTGCCGAAGCGCGACATTCGCAAGTGCAACGCAGCGCCGCCGCTGGCGAACCGTCTCCGAGTCCCCGTCCTACGCCTTGATGCCGACACCATGATCCCGCTCAGGAACCGATGTCACGCAGCAGCTTGTCGGCTTGCGCGGCGATGGCGGGATGCTTGGCACGGGCGGCGCTCGCCAGCCGCAGGAATTTTACGGCTTCGGCCCGGTTTCCCTGTTGAGCATATAGTTGGCCAAGTCTGAGGGCCGCGAATGACGACGTCGGTTCGAGCTCGTAGGCCTTGCGGTAGTAGGGCAGGGCGTCCTTCATGCGGGGCGGCGAGAAGGACATGTAAGCTTCGCCAATGTTCAAGTATGCGCTTACTTCCTTGGGCTCAAACTTGATCAGCTTCCGATAGACCGCGATAACTTCGGCGAAGTTCGACCTCGAATTGTAATACAGGGCGAGGTAAATATAGGACTCTGCAAACGTTGGATCGATCTCCGTTGCCTGCCACAGTAGCTTCACGGCGCGCTCGCTGTCGGTCAGGTTGATCGCCGCCTGGACCAGGGCGCGGGCCCGCGCTTCGTTCGATTCGCCGCCGTAGGACGATTCCGCGGGGTTTGCGGGGGTGCTCGATCTGGCGGGGGCGGTGGCAGTGATGGGCGCGGGGCTGGAGCCGGCCGCTTCGGTTTCGCTTGCGGCGTCGGCGATTCCTGGCGTCAATACCGCCAACGCCACGAGGGCGGCAAGGAATGATTTGAGTGGCGACCGTTGAGGCATAAGAACTGCGCGAAATACCTGTAAGATGGTTGCACGAATATTTTCAATTGCAAAGCATGAACGGTGCGGCGCGATTACGGCGCGCGAATGAACAGACTGCAATAGCGAGCGATCATGGAGACACTCAGCTTCGAAGGTGCGGACGGAATAAAGCTCAACTGCGTTGACTACGGCGGGCGCGGACGCACTCCCGTACTGCTGATTCATGGCGGCGCCGCCCATGCCCGCTGGTGGGATTTCGTTGCACCCGAACTGGTCAGCACGCATCACGTTATCGCGCTCGACCAGCGCGGCCACGGCGACAGCCAATGGACCCGTGAATGGGGCTACGGCACGCGCCACTATGTTGCGGACCTGCATGCTATCATCGTGCAGTGGGGTTTCGGAGCGCCAATTCTCGTCGGCCATTCGATGGGCGGGCATAACGTGATGTGCTACGCCGGATTATACGGCGAGACACTACGCGCGATGGTCGTGATCGATAGCCCGCCATCGTACCCCGATTATGCGGTAGCTCAGTTGCGTGAATTGGCCGATCGCCCCGCGCGTCGATTTGATTCCCATGCGGAGGCGATAGCCGGATTCCGCACGATACCTTCCGATACTATCGCGACGCGCGCGGTTCTGGATCATGTAGCGGAACATTCCTTCCGTCAGGCTGATGACGGCAAGTGGGAATATAAAAGCGATCGCCGCACGATGATGCGCGATCCGATGAAGGCCTGGGATGGCCTCGCGCGGCTGAAATGCGCTGCCCTCATGCTCAAGGCCGAGCATAGCGTGCTGAAGGCGGGGCTCGCCGAGCGGATGGTTGACGTGATGCCGCGCGGACGATTGGCCGTGGTGCCCGATTCACATCATCACGTGCCGCTCGATAATCCCGCAGGTCTGGCTGCGGCGCTGCGAGAATTTCTCAACGAGATCGAATGACAGCACCGCGCAGCCATTTTCTCGAAGGTACGCCGCGGCTGCACTATCTGGAGTGGAATCCCGCCGGGCGTGAAACTCTCGTCTTGCTGCACGGGACTTCCGCCAACGCCTACTGGTGGCGCCCGTTCGTGGACTCGATTGGCTGCGCGCGGTTTCGCCTGCTCGCGCTTGACCAACGCGGTCATGGCGACAGCGAATGGGTTCGACCGCCGGCTTATACGCCTGACATATATGCTCGCGATCTTGCGCGGTTTATCCAGGATCTCAAACTGATTCGTCCAATCGTCGCGGGGCACAGTATGGGTGGCATCTCGGTGCTCGCCTTCGCCGCTCAATTCGGTGCACTTGCACGCGCCGCGATCGCAATCGACGTCGCCGTGTCCTCGACGCCCCGCCGCAACCGCTTCATGGCTCGGCTCAAGTCATTGCCTTCCGTAACCTATCCGGATCCCGCCACTGCGATGGAGCGGTTTCGCCTGATGCCCGACGAGGGTGCGGTTGACCCCGCGGTGCTCGCGGAAATCGCCGCACACAGCATTGCGCCCGGAGCGGATGGAGGCTACACGTTGAAGTTCGATCGCGCGAGTTTTATTGGCAGTGACGGCATCGACGTCCTCAGTGCGATAAAGCGCATTGAGATCCCGACGCTTTTGATCCGCGCCGAGATGAGCCGGATTATGACGGCGGAAGCGACCGCGAGTGCCGCGCGCGCGAATCCCCTGGTATGTGTGTCCGTGATTCCCGGCGCGCATCATCATGTACCGCTCGAAAGTCCCGATCTGCTCGCAAGCTCGATTATAGAGTTCACAACTACGATCAATTCGAAGTAGTTTGCTCGTCAGCACTGCGACGGGCCGACTATCCTATTCAATGCTAGTCTTTTATTACCTACGAATTCAGACGAGCATTTAGCGGGTGATACGAGTCTCTGATACGTTGGGTTCACCCGGTAGTGATGCGATTGGAAGCTTGTTTGAATACTTATTCAGTACAATTTATTTGATACTAGAACCGCGAAGAGCTGCAAAGAAATTGACTTCGCCGTCCGCGGCAAATAAGTAGTATTCAACGGTGGAGAATCTTACCTTGTTCAAACTTAATAGTCAGTTTAAATTCTTCGCGAGGAAATCATTTATCATTGGCGCGGTGCTGTTTGCCGGGTTGGCGATGTTCGCAATTAGCGCGTCGGCCCAAACGCCCGTCGGCGTGGTGACAATGGTTTCCGGTAGTGCAAACATTCAGCGCGGTACGAGTTCGGTTAGTCCGAAAGTTGGCACGCAGCTCGACCTGGGAGATCGCATTTCCACCGGGGGGAATGGAGACCTGGCTGCGACGCTCAGCGATAACAGCAAACTCGAACTGGGCGAATCCAGCTCGATGGTGCTCGACAGCATGGTCGTTGGAACTGGCGGAAGCATGCAGACACGCTTGAGTCTGGCGTTCGGCGCGTTGCGTTCGTCGGTTCTGGCCGCCGCTGGCGGTGTTCCGAAGTTCGAGGTGCACACGCCGAATGCGGTAGTGTCCGTGCGCGGTACTGAATGGAGCACGATGTACCATCAGGGTCTGGAACGGCCCGGCTTTCATGCGTGCAAGCAATTCACCGATGTCGAAGTTTTCAAGGGTATCGTCGATGTTGGCAGCACGCTCACTCCTTCGGCTCAGCATCAGGCGGTCCCCGCGGGTTACGAAACCACGGTTGCCTGCGAGTCAGCTCCGCTTACGCCCGGTCCGCTGGGTATAACGGGGATCGGCGGCATCGGCGGTTTCCGCGGTGTATCGCCCGGTTCCGGTGGAGCTCCGCCGCCGCCTTCGGTTGAACCGCCTCCGGTAATTCCGCGAATTCCACCGAGTCAAGGTTAGAGGCGTCCGAGCCATGACACTAGATCAAAGGAGTACTCTGGTGGGTTACAATTCCACGGGCGCACGAATCGGCCGGTTTCTGGCAGTCGCCGCAATTGCACTCGCAATCGTCTTCACTGACGGCGTCGCCAATGCTCAGTTGACTGACCTCTATCCTAATTTTTGGAGCCTGGAGACGCCGGGTAATCTTCAGGCGACGCTTTTCGGCGGCGGCTTCGTAAGTGACCATTACGGGACAACCCAGGAAGGGTTTCAACTCGAACAGAGTATCACGCCGTATATCGGCGTGTTTGGGCGGGCGACTTCGTATCAGCTTTTCGTCAAGCACAATCAACTCAATCCCTTTGTGCCTACGGACGGGCATCAGGCACAATATTTCTTCGGCCGCTTCCAGGGCGGACTTGATTTCGCCTTATATCCAGGTACGAACTTCTATCTTTCAGGCGGAAAGGAGGCCGGTGACTCGACCTCCTCGCTGATCGAAGGCGACTTCAGTAGCTGGGTGATGCCGCATTCCCGACATCCCCTTAACATCTCTTTCAGTTCGATTCACACCTTCGAGAATGGCGTAACCAGTAGCGAGATCGACTTCCAGTGGATACTCAAGTCGACTACGAACTGGCTGTTCCTGGGCGGCGCGGGCGGCGCGATTTATGGGGGCGGCTCTTCGCCGACGGGCGGCACATTGTCGTGCCAACATCTCGGACAGTTTAATCAGCAGTGCGTCGTTGGCCCACCGGGATCACAGTCGCGTCCGATCGACGGGCAGGGCGGTCCGGATCTCGGGTTTTATTACCGACCCTGGCGAATTGGACTCAGCGCCCAATTCGGCTACGGCGCCGCGAACAACTACGGACAGTTGAGCATCTACAAACAACTCGGCTGGACCGAGTAAGCCCTCTCGGATTTCGTTCCAGGCGGCGCGGCGGCCTCAGGCCGCGCTGCCGTTTTCGCGTCCCCAATTACTTATCGATAGCGCGATCCTGTGGTACCATTCACGCTGCCGTGTCGATGCGTGACGATCCATCGTGCGTGAATGGTGTGTGCATTTCCTCAGGTCAACAGGAGCATTTTCCGCCATTTCTCGATTGTTATGGTTGGTCGGACGTGAAGGTATAGTTTCGTCGCTGGTTGATCGGCGGTATCCGGGAGTCTCAAGAGTAACGCACTGGACTTGTTGGAATTTTCCGACGCATTCGCGTTTATCTCCCGCGTAGTTAGTCAGTCGAAGATCGCTGACCGGATATCCGAGCGCAATCGAATAAAGCAGGAGAATTTGCGATGGCCTCAAGTGTTCAAAACGCAACCGACGCTGAAATCCTTGCCGCCGCTCGCGTGATTCTCGATGCGCGCTATCCAATCGCGCTGACCGGCGCTGGCATCTCGGTCGAGAGCGGCATTCCACCCTTTCGTGGTCCCGGCGGATTGTGGACCAAGCACGGTGAGCCGCCAATGAACGGCTACCAGATTTTCCTCGCGGATCCGAAAAAAGCGTGGGAGGACCGAATCCGCCGCCAGAACGATGAACTCTGGGGTCCGCTAAAAGTAGCGAAACCGAACCCGGGGCACACTGCTCTCTCCGATCTCGAGATGATGGGAGTCCTGCGTTTCCTGATTACTCAGAATGTCGACGATCTCCATCGCCAGGCCGGTCAATCCGCGCTGGCCGAGATTCACGGTAATTGGAAGCTCATTCGCTGCATCGAATGTGGCATGCGATTTCGCGGTGAGGAAATTCCGCTCGAACAGCTGCCGCCAGCCTGTCCGAAATGCGAGGGGCTGCTCAAGGGCGACACGGTTTCTTTCGGCGAGCCGATTCCGCCCGATGTCCTCGAGCAATGCGTCGATCATTCGGCGCGTGCGGATCTCGTCCTGGTCGCCGGCACCTCGGCCACGGTATATCCAGCTGCCGGCTTCGCGATTGAAGTGAAGCAGCGCGGCGGCAAGTTGATTGAGGCCAATCTGTACGAATCGGAAATCACCAGGGTCTGCGATATCAGTTTGCGCGGCGCGACGGGTGAGGTCCTGCCGCGACTGACCGCCGCCATCTCGGACTTGCGCAAGGCGCGTCTTTCCTGAGTACGAATCAGGCCGGTTTGGCCGATTTCGATCGCGGCGCTATAGAGGGCGACGGCGCACCGGGCGACGATGAAGTTTCCGGCGTCTGATCCGAGCCGATTCGTTTCAGCAGTAGCATCTGTCCGGTGCCGTTAAAGTCAGTCGGACCGCTACGCAGGATAATTCGGTAACGCGCGCGCATCACCCGCCACATCAGCTTGTAATCGTCCTCCGACGAAACGACGAAATTGATTTGAGAGTTGCGCTTAGTCACGAATCGAATATTGCGGCCGCTATAAAATGCAAAATCGTAGTCTAGGCTTCCCCAATAGCCGACCGGCCGGCCGTTGGCGATTTTCATTGTCTCGGTGGCAAAGCCCTTCAGGGTCAAGGTGTTTGCGATCGCTGGTTCCACCACCAGATTCACCGCGAGCACGATTGCGACGAAGCCGGCGGCGATTGCAAAAAAGACCGTTTCGATCCGTGGTCGCGTGCGCAGCAGATAGATTCCCGTCGCTGCCGCCGCTAACGGAAGTACAATCGAAAGAATTCCGTGATGAGAGGCGCTGGCCCACAGCGCCGCGGGTAATTGGTCGAGAAGTATTCCACAACGCGCGAGTATCCATTTGATCGCGTCCGGAGTGAGATAGAGCATTGCGAGCGCCGCGGCGCTGCCAGTAGCGGTAGCTATGAAAAAAACTGCGGCGCCGCGCGTGATCCATCGGAGCGGCCGTGCGCTCGCCTCGCGATGCGAGATCGCATCGCTGAGATAGAGTGCAAGGATCGTCGTCAGTGCGGGATACAGTGCGAGCAGATAAACTCCACGTTTGCTCTGCGGCAGATTGTAAAATATCAGCACCGTGAGAAACCAGGAGACCAGATAGCCGAGACGCGAGTCGAGTCGCCGGCGGTGACCTAGAGCCTGCGCCGCCGCGATGATTGCGACCAATGTCCACGGCAGAAACCCCGCGAGTAGCGCAGCCTCTTCATAGTAGAAGGGATGGGCGTGCCCTTCGTTGACGCCCGAGTGACCGATCAGGCGGTAGAGATTTTCGCCGAGAATCTGTTTGTGCACGAAGGCCGAACCGCCGACGGCGATGGCCGCCAGATACCATCCGCCGCCGATAATTCCGACGATGAGTACGCCGCGCCGCAACCGCAACCGGCGAATCACGCTCCAGCGCCCGCTCATAACTATCCATACCAACGCCACCAGCCCCGGCAGCGCCGCGCCGATCGGTCCCTTGGTCAGCACCGCCAGCGCGATCGCAAGGTAGAGCAGGGTGGTACGTTCGCTCAGACATTCCGCAATCGCCAGGAATTCGAAAAACGCGACCGTCATGAAAAACGTCAGCGTCATATCGACGCGCGAGCCGGTTCCGGCCTGCAGATATTGAAATGCCGTCCCCAGCATGATCGCCGACATCAGCGCTCCGCGCGCCTCGAACAGCTTGCGCACGTAAAGATAGGTCACGACCATTCCGACGATCGCCAAGGTCGCCGAGGGCAGGCGCACCGTCCATGCGCTGACGCCGCCGGCGATCAACGAGACGATCGCCGCCAGCCAATGCATCAGCAGCGGTTTCGACGGTATCTCGACGCCGGCGCGCATCGGCAGGATGACGCCACCGCCGTGCACGATATCGAAGACCGTAACGGCTTCGCGCGGTTCGCCCTTTGTGTATAGCGGCGCGCCGCCGAGATTCACCAGGAACAACATCGCGCCGAGCACGAGAATTATCGGAATCGCGACCGCCGGCGACGACACCAATTCGAGGCGGCGAGCGATCGTCGCCGCCGGTGCGTCGAGTGCAGCGTCGGACCGTTCCGGCGAATCGGCTTCGTGAAACGTCGCCTCAGCCGCACTTTGGTTTACCTCGCGCGAAGCCACCGTCGGCGTATTGTCGGAAGCCGCAGGCAAGGTCTCGGTCGGGATCGATTCAGGCAAGGGAGTTGTATTCATTTCAATCGCGTGCGCCGCCAACTAACATACCGTCGCGGCTCTGAAGATGACATCGTCCCTGGCGCGTGAGCACCCATTCAACTCATTCACCGGTCAACCAATTCGAGTCCGTCACCGATGAGCACCGAGGGAAGCCCACTAACACCGCCGCATGTGCCGGGCCGTTCGTGCGAGCGCAACGGCGGACGCGAATTTCGCATCGGTCTGTTCAACGCGGTCGCGACCACGATTATCGCAGCGATTCAGCCCGTGATCACTCGCTATGGCGCCGAGCGCATCGACCCGATGCTGTTTTGCGCCGGCTCGATGACGGTTGCGGGTTCGATTCTCGCGATCGCGATGTGGCGGCGCGGCGAAATCGGTGCGCTCGTCACAGGCCGATGGACGCCACGCCTGGTCGCGCTCTCGATGACCGGTTCGGTCGCAACGAGCCTCGCGCTGGTGTACGGGCTGCGCGAGATCGACGCGGTCGCCGGCGTGATCCTGCTCCAGAGCGAACCGCTGTATTCGCTGCTGCTGGCGACGATTTTTCTCGGTGAGCGCCCGTCGTACCGTCAATTGATCGCGACGGCGATAATTCTTATAGGGATTGGCTCGGTGTTCGGCACGAGCCGTGCGTTTTCTCCCCTGTCCGCGGCCGCCTTGCTCTTTATCACTCCGCTGTTCTGGCAGACCTCTCACGTAATCTCGCTCGGCGTGATGCCGCCGCTTTCCGAAACCTGCGTGACCGGCGCCCGCACAATTTTTGCCGCGGTCGTATTGAGCGTAATTTTCCTCGTAATCAGTCCGGGCGCAATTGTCGCACTGGCGGATACACGCACGCTCGCTGTGATCTGCGTTACCGGCGGTTTCGTCTATGTGCTCGGTTCGCTGACGTGGTACGGCGCGATCAATCGCCTCTCCCTGGCGTGGACTACCGCACTCACGATTCCGGGCGTGCCGATACTCTCATTCGTGTTCGCGATCGTCTTTCTTGGAGAAAGTCCGAGCGTGCTCGAAGTGGTTGGCATGGTAGTCGCCGTCGCCGGGATTCTGCTGCTCGTGCTCGGAGCCAACGCCGGGCGCCACCGCCCCGATGCCGATCTGGCAGCCGCGGTGCATCCACCGTTGACCTGAAACTCACGCACCGAGGGCCGACGGCCCGTTGTCCGGATTTCGCGAGCGATGGCCCGGTCGTTTGACTATCGCGTGCCGCTGGTCTTTGATCGCCTGCAACCACGGCGCAGCCGAATCGGCGAACGCCCAGCAACAAGTGAGGAACGTCATGGCTCGAATGATCAGGCATGAAAAGAACGCCCCCTACGAAATTCCGGAAGGCACCGAGCTGCCCGTTTATATCTGCGCGTGCGGTTTGTCCAAGAACAAACCCTTTTGCGACGGCACGCACAAGCGCACCAAGGACGAGGCCGGCAACGAGGTCTATATCTACGACGATAACGGACGGGTTCAGGTCAAAAACCAGTATTGATCCATATTCGGGACGGTGCGGAAGTCCCCGATGCGGGGGCTTCCGTGTCCGCCGATGCGATTGTCCGGGCACCCGCCCGTTGCGACTTAGCGGTTATCGCTGCGCAGGCTTGGTTGCGCCTCGCGACAGGGACCGTTGCGCTTCATGCGAGACGGCTGGAAAGTGGACCTACCCCGATTCGGTAGACGGTATCGGGCTTGGTTTAGCGTCCTGGTTTAACCTCGCCGAAAGCGTCCTCCCGAGATTGGCCTGATAGCAGCTTTTCGGTCCCGGCCTCCACCTGATTTGAGGCCGGGCCGGAAAGCGTTATGGGTTGCTGATTCGAGGACGACGCGGTCTGCGGCGCGCCGGCCAGCAATTGGTCTGCTGGCCAAGCACCGCCCGCGGCGGCCGAGCTCCTCATGGTCTGCATGCCCAGTTCGCGATGAAGGCGTTCGTACTCCACCGGCGAGCGATAGTCGAGCGCCGAATGGCGGCGATGCGGATTGTACCAGCCTTCGATGAAATCGAACACGGCCATGCGCGCCTCGACCTGGGTCTTGAAACTGCGCCGGTTGAGCAGTTCGCATTCGAGCGTGGCAAAGAAACTCTCGCACATCGCGTTGTCGCAACAGTCGCCCACCGAGCCCATCGACGGTTTAACCCCGGCCTCATCGCAGCGCTGGCCGAAGGCCAGCGACGTATACTGGCTCCCCTGATCGGAGTGATGAATCACCCCGGCCGCACGCCGCTGCCCCAGCGCCATCTCCAGCGCCTTGAGCACCAACTCGGTGCGCAGATAAGTCTCCATCGCCCAGCCCACGATCTTGCGGCTAAACGCGTCGAGCACCACGGCCAGATAGAGAAAGCCCGCCCAGGTGGGAATGTAGGTTATATCGGCGACCCACAGCCGATTGGGCGCCGGCGCGCTGAAGTTGCGCTCGACCAGGTCGGGGGCCGGGCGCGCCTGGCGATCGCGCACCGTGGTGATTATCCAGTTGCGCCGGCTCACGCCGCGAAGCCCCGCCGCGCGCATCAGCCGCGCCACCCGTTTGCATCCCACCCTAATGCCCTGTTCCTTGAGTTCGGCATGGATGCGCGGCGCGCCGTAGGTGGCGCGCGAGTGGCGATGGATCTCGGCGATCCGCCCGCACAACTCGCCATCCGCCCGGGCCCGCGCCGAGGGCGGACGCTTTAGCCGCGCGTAGTAACCGCCGGGGGAGACGCCCAGCACGCGGCACATCGTGGCAATCCCGTGCATGGCCTGGTTAGCCCCTACGAATGCGAACGCCGCGACGGCGTCGCGCCGGTCTCCTGAGCGAACCAGGCCGCGGCTTTTGCAAGTATCTCCCGCTCCTCGCGCAGCACCCGGTTCTCCCGCCGCAGGTGGTTAAGTTCCTCCCGTTCGCTAGTGGTCAAGCCGTCACTGCGCAGGCCCTCATCGAGCGCCGCCTGCTTGAGCCATTTGCGGATCGCATTGGCTGAGGGCTCGAACTCGCGCGCCAGCTCCTCGATCTTCCGTCCAGCGCGCGCCAGTTCGACGATCCGCCGCCGGTATTCCAGCGGGTACCGTGGATGCGTTGGTGGCATCGGGAACCTCCTTCTTCCTTTCTCCCCAACACCGTCTACGAAACCGGGTCAACTCCACGCCGGCACCATTTCGATCAGCGTCAGCGCAAATGATTACCTCGCGCACAATGGTGGGTAATTCGACGCGCGAAAGGTTCGCCGTGCCGAGCACCGCCCAAGTGGCGATCCTAGTTGCCTGTTGAACGCTAAAGGCGGTTTCGATCCCTTCTGCGAGCGCCAGCGTTGCGTTGGCCTGGGCAAGCCGCACAGCGCAGCCTCGTATCGGGCCGAGTGCCATCTTGACGGGTTCGACTGGGGCCTTATGGCCGTCGCCGGTTAGGAAAGTGCGATGAACTGCCACGATTTCGCCAGCGAGATTCTGAACAGCCGCGATCATGACGGCCAAAGGGCCGCGTTGACTCGGAGCGTGACGGCCCATCGCGAAACGAATCGAGGGCGGGGGTGGGATGGTGATACCACGTTCGAGCCTCAAGTATCGTTCGACCGGAGTACCGGCCGCGGGCTCTGACTCGCGCCAGATGCGCCGCGCAATTTCCGTGCGCTTAGCGTCATCGAGAGCAGGGCTGCGCGTACCGAAACCGGGCAAGCCGATCGCTTGCAGCCTCGGCCGACCGCCAAGCACATCGATGATCGTGCGATAGTCGCATTTAGCAAAACACTTGATCAGCACTTTGCCGTCCTCACCTTCGCGAATAGACAAAGAAGGGTTCGTGTCCGGATGCGCCGGGCATCGGGCGATCCAGCCGCCAGCGCACGCTCGCACGCCGTCGAGCCGTGCCAGAACCTCGGTGCACCTCATCGGATGGTTGACGAGGGGGAAAGAAATTTCTCGGTCTCCCCGATCGGCACGATCACCCGCCTGCCAATGCGCACGACGCGCAAATTACCACGCCGTATTTCGAGGTGGAGCAGTCCAACTGAGCACCCCACCAGTTCGGCCAGTTCCTTTAGGGAAAAGCCCAGCCTTCTGAATTCCTTGATATTTACCGTCATTTGCGATATATCCTTGGCGAGGCCCGCGCCTCAGCGATATAGGTTAGAGTCCGCTTCTGGGCGAAATGCTTCAAGCATGTTTAATGACAGATGATGCAAGCACTTTCCCCCCAGATAATAGGTTCACAAAGTGTCAAGACGAGGTAAAAAATAACGGTCAGATGCCAAAGTCGATTCCGCCGTCTAAGCATCTAAAACGGCTAAAACCCTGGATTATGTTCGGGAATCTGCTCTTTGAGGAGGATCCGCAATCCGTAGAAGCGGGGGCCCGGAGTTTCTTAAAAGACTACTTGTTGCCGCGCGCTCAAGGGTCTAGACCCTCCGCGATGTTCGGACCCAAGCTCGTTCACTACTCGGAACGCCTTGTCTCTCAAGTCCACCTCATCTTCCGATCCCTCTCGCAGAACAAGCCGTGGCGTTTCGGGGGAACCCGTGAGGATTCGGACGCGATCGTTGCGGCAGTCGAGATTGGTCGGGATGGTTTGGTCCGCGCCCAACACTTCGGCGTGCTGGAACTTTTTCTAGCTGAATTAGAGGGTACGCCGAGTGACCGTGTGCGCTTATGCGAGGTCTGCGACCACATCTTCTTCGCTTTTCGTTTCGACCAGTTCTGCTGTTCAAAGGCTTGCAATCACGTCCGCCACGTTCACAGGTCGGAAGGGAATTGGGAAAGATACAGAAAAAATAGGAAGTTTCGGAGGCGCACTAAGTTTCCCGCAGTGAAAGGAAAAAGCCGCCACGTACTCAGCGATCTTCATAAAACGATCACAACTAAATAAAGCGAGGTAGAATAAAAATGAGTAGGTTGTTTGAGCGTGACGATGCATGGTGGATAGACTTCAAAGACGCATCCGGCGTGCGCCATCGGCGCAAAATCGGGCGGTCAAAGCGTATCGCCAGAGAAGTGCTCGACGGCGTTCTCGGCAACGTCGCGCGGCGTCAGCACCTTGGCGTCATCGAGGATTCCGCGATCAGCTTTGCAGACTTTTCGAAAGTATGGTGGGAAAGAGTCGCGCGCGGCCTGAAGCCAAACACTCGGGTCAGGTGGAAGGGTATCTGCGAGAAGCACCTTAGGCCGGCCTTCCCCGGTTCATTACGAGGCATCACGGCGGCCGGCGCCGAGGCCTATATCGCAAAGCGGTTGGAGGCCGGAGCCACGCCGTCAACTGTCAACCGCGAAATGATGATTTTGAAGCACATGCTCAAACGCGCGGTACTGTGGGAATACTTGACCATCAATCCACTGGCGAATCTCAAGGCTCAAAAGGAACCCGACGGCCGCACGCGCTACCTGTCCCTCGAAGAGCTCGAAAACCTGCTCGCCTGTTGCCCACCCAAGGGCACGCGCCCAGGCATGGTGGAGGTATAGCTCAAGCCTTTCGTGCTGGTCGCGCTCAATACGGGTATGCGCCGAGGCGAAATCCTGTCGCTTACCCGGAGATCCGTGGACTGGCAGAATCGGGCCGTGAAGCTCGAACAGACCAAGAACGGTGAGTCGCGCCACGTTTTCCTAAACGACGAGGCTTTCCAGGAGCTCCGCGGCTTGCCGCCGCGCATCGATACCGAGTTCCTGTTTCCGATCGATAAGTGGCAGTTGAGCAAGGCCTTTCGGAAGTCATGCGCGGAGGCGAAGATCGAAGACTTCAGGCTCCACGATTTACGCCATACATTCGCGTCCTATCAGGCGATGGCCGGGGTCCAAGGGCGGACGCTTCAGGCTCTGCTCGGCCATAAGGACATGCGGATGACCGGGCGATATTCCCATCTAAGCGACACCCATCTTCGGGCGGCCGTCAACGCGATCGGGTTCGGCGCTCCCAGACACCAAGCGTCCTAATCGCGCAAAATGTGGCACCTATTTGGCACCAAGGCTCGCAGTGCCGCGCGCCCGATCTCGTAAGTGGTTGATTTTATTGGTGGGCGGTGCTGGTTTCGAACCAGCGACCCCCGGCTTGTAAGGCCGATGCTCTACCGCTGAGCTAACCGCCCGGGTGTGCAAGGATGATGTTCGCTGGGCTGCCAATGCACCCGAGGGACAACCTCGAGCCGTATCGGCCCCGCTCCCGCCTGATGATTTATCAGGTCGAAGCGGTGGACGCCTGGCCTGCGCCCATCTCGTTGAGCGAATCCTTGAGCTGTTTGCCGGGTTTGAACTTCGCCGATCGGCTGGCTGAAATCTCGATCGATTCCCCGGTCTTGGGATTCCGCCCGGTGCGCGCCTCACGCATCGAGACCGCAAATGTGCCGAAGCCCGAGATGTTCACCCGCTCGCCCTGCTTGAGCGCGCTGATGATGTCATCGAGCATAATGTTGACCGCCTTTTCGGCCTCACCCTTGTTCATTCCAAGTTTGTTTGACAAACCTTCGATAAGATCGGCCTTGGTCATAGCTCCGCTCCGGCGCCTTCCGCCTGCAAGTTTCGGTTGTTGTTACTCCGGCGGACCGTCGAGTTTGCACGGTCCGCCGGAGGTGGTGCGGAATCAGTTTAAGCTATCAGGAAAGATTGGGCGAGACCGTTGGCTCGTCCTCATCGTTGTCCGCGAGCGGGAGCTTTTCGTCCAGTTCGGCCGTAAATGCCGGGTCGGTTTCGTCCGTCTGCGGCTTGAAGAAGGTCTCCGGATTGTCGAGGACCAGCGCTTGACGCAGGACGTCGTCCATGTGATCGACCATCACGATCGTCACATTCTTGAGCACCTGCTGCGGAATGTCCTCGATGTCCTTCTCGTTCTCCTTCGGTATCAGGATCTTCTTGATACCGGCGCGATGAGCCGCGAGGACCTTTTCCTTTAGCCCCCCTATCGGCAGCACTCGCCCGCGTAGCGTGACCTCGCCGGTCATCGCCAGGTCGTTGCGCACCGGGATGCGTCGCAACGCCGAGACCAGCGCCGTCGCTAGCGTGATACCGGCCGAAGGTCCGTCCTTCGGAATCGCTCCTTCCGGAATGTGGATGTGAATGTCGATCTTGTGGAAGGCTGACGACAGCCCTAGCGCGGTCGCCCGCGATCGCACGTAACTGAGAGCCGCCTGCGCGCTCTCCTGCATCACGTCGCCCAACTGCCCGGTGATCGTCACCTTGCCGCGTCCCGGCACAATCGTGACCTCGACGCTCAGAATCTCGCCGCCCATCTCGGTCCATGCCAGACCCGTGGCGACACCAATCTGCGGCAGCGTCTCGGCCATTCCGTAGCGGAACTTCGCGGGTCCGAGGAACTTCGCGAGGCTCGACGCCGATACCCGCACGTGGGCGTTGCGGTCGGTTTTGACCACTTCGACCGCGACCTTGCGGCAGACCGACGCGATTTCGCGCTCGAGGTTTCGCACGCCTGCTTCGCGCGTGTAATGGCGCACGATACCCAGGATGGCCTTGTCCGAAAACTCGATGTTCTCTTCGCGCAACCCGTTGGCGTCGCGCTGCTTGTGCATCAGATACTTCTTTGCGATCTGCAGCTTTTCGGCTTCCGTGTAGCCCGGCAGGCGGATTATTTCCATCCGATCCTGTAGCGGCCGCGGGATGCGTTCCAGCGTGTTCGCCGTCGTGATGAACATCACCTTGGACAGATCGTAGTCGCAATCCAGGTAGTGGTCGTTGAAGGTGTTGTTCTGTTCGGGGTCGAGTACCTCGAGCAACGCCGACGACGGATCACCGCGGAAGTCGGTCGACATTTTGTCAACCTCATCGAACAGCAGCACCGGATTGCCCGCCGCGGCCTTGCGCATGCTCTGGATTACCTTGCCCGGCAGCGCGCCGATGTAGGTGCGGCGATGTCCGCGGATTTCGGCCTCGTCGCGCACGCCGCCCAGTGAAACGCGGACGAACTTGCGTCCGGTCGCCCGCGCGACCGACTTGCCGAGCGAGGTCTTGCCCACGCCCGGAGGTCCCACCAGGCAGAGGATCGGTCCCTTGAGCTGCCCGACCAGGGTCTGCACCGCAAGGTATTCCAGGATGCGCTGCTTGACCTTCTCGAGGCCGTAATGATCCTCCTCGAGGATGCGCTCGGCTTCCTTGATGTCGAGCTTGTCTTCGGTGTACTCGAACCACGGCAGCGCGAGGAACCAGTCGAGATAGTTGCGTACGACCGTCGCTTCGGCCGACATCGGCGACATCATCTTGAGCTTCTTGATTTCGCGTTCGCACTTCTCGCGGGCCTCGGCCGGCATCTTTTTCTGACGAAGCTTGTCTTCCAATTCCTGAATTTCGTTTTTGAATTCGTCTTTTTCGCCGAGCTCTTTCTGGATCGCGCGCATCTGCTCGTTGAGGTAGTACTCCTTCTGGGTCTTCTCCATCTGCTTCTTGACCCGCGAGCGGATGCGCTTCTCGACCTCCAGAATTTCAAGTTCGGACCTCATATACCCCAGTATGCGCTCGAGCCGCTCGGCCGGTTTGGTGCATTCCAGCAGCGACTGCTTGTCCTCGAGCTTGATACCCAGGTGACCGACCAGTTTGTCGGCCAGGTAAGCCGGATCGTCCACCGCCGCGATCGAGGTTACCATCTCGGGCGGAATCTTCTTGTTCAGCCGAACGTAATTGTCGAAGGTCGTGTTGACCGATCGCATCAGCGCCTCGACCTCGGTCGTACGCTCGCTGACCTCTTCGATCTCTTCTACCTCAACCTTGAAGAAATCCTCTTCGCCTACATAGCTCAGGATGCGCGCGCGTTTCTTGCCTTCGAGCAGCGCCTTGACCGTGCCGTCGGGCAGACGTAGCAATTGCACCACTACGCCGAGCGTGCCCACCGTATAGATGTCATCGGGTCCGGGCTCGGCGACGCGTGCCTCTTTCTGCGCTGCGAGCAATATGGGTTTCTTTTGAGACTCAGCCGCTTCCAGTGCCTTGATGGATTTTTGACGGCCTACAAAAATTGGATAGACTTCGTGCGGGAAAACGATCAGTTCCCGCAGCGGCAGCAACGGCACCTGTTCGTTAGCAGAGGTCTCGCGATTGTCTTTCTTATCGTTTCGGAAAAGCATTTCCGTCGGTTCCGATCTCCTCGCTACGCGGTTTCAGCGGTTTTCTGATAAACCAGCAGAGGTTGCTCCTTCTGAGTCACTACCTCCTCTGAGATCATTACCTCCTTGATATTGGGTTGGGACGGGATCTCGTACATCAGGTCCACCATGATCGCTTCCATTATAGCACGCAGGCCGCGGGCACCCGACTTGCGCTTGAGCGCCTCGCGCGCGATCGCGCGCAACGCCCCGGGAGCGAATTTCAGGTGAACGTTCTCCATGTCGAAGAGCTTCTGATACTGGCGTACCAACGCGTTCTTCGGTTCCGTCAGTATCCGCACCAGCGACTCGTCGTCGAGCTCGCCCAGCGTGGCGATTACCGGCAGACGCCCAACGAATTCAGGGATCAGCCCAAACTTCAACAGATCTTCCGGCTGCACTTCGTAAAGCAACTCGGAAACCGTGCGCGGATCGCGATGGGTCAGGTCGGCCCGAAAGCCCATGGTCTTGCCCGAGATACGCCGCCGGATAATGTCGTCGAGCCCCACGAACGCGCCGCCGCAGATAAACAGGATATTGGTCGTGTCGACCTGCAGGAATTCCTGTTGCGGATGCTTGCGGCCGCCCTTGGGCGGCACACTGGCCATCGTTCCCTCGATAATTTTCAGCAGCGCCTGCTGCACGCCTTCACCCGAGACGTCACGGGTGATCGATGGATTGTCGCCCTTGCGTGCGATTTTGTCGATTTCGTCGATGTACACGATCCCGCGCTGGCATCGCTCGATATCGTAATCGGCGTTCTGCAGCAACGACAGGATGATGTTCTCGACGTCCTCGCCGACGTACCCGGCCTCGGTCAACGAAGTCGCGTCGGCGATCGTGAACGGTACCTGTAGGAAGCGCGCAAGGGTCTGCGCCAGCAGGGTCTTGCCGACACCGGTCGGACCGATCAGCAGGATGTTCGATTTCTGCAGCTCGACCTCGCCGGTAACCATCTGCGAGTCGATACGTTTGTAATGGTTGTGGACCGCCACCGACAGAATTTTCTTGGCGCGTTCCTGCCCGATCACGTACTGATCGAGCACCCGTTTGATCTCGGCCGGCTTGGGTACTGCCGAAGTCTGGCTGAAGGCCTCTTCGCTGTCGGCTTCCTCGGCGATTATGTCGTTACAAAGGTCGATGCATTCGTCACAAATATAGACCGTCGGTCCCGCGATCAGTTTGCGAACTTCATCCTGACTCTTGCCGCAAAACGAGCAAACCAGGTTGCCCGAACGGTCATCGTGCTTGGCCATACTGCCTCCCGCGGTTCACTTGGACGACCTCCGGCTAACGATTACCTCATCAATCAGTCCGTATTCAACCGCCTGGTCCGGCGTGAGGAACATATCGCGATCGGTGTCCTTCTCAATCTTTTTAAGCTGCTGTCCGGTGTGACGCACGATGATGCCGTTGATCTCCTCGCGCATGCGCAAAATCTCGCGCGCCTGGATGTCGATATCCGTCGCTTGCCCCTGTGCGCCACCGAGCGGCTGATGAATCATGATGCGCGAATGGGGCAGGGCGTAGCGCCGGCCTTTCTGACCCGCCAGCAGCAGCAGCGCGCCCATGCTCGCCGCCTGCCCCAGGCACAGCGTCGAAACCGGCGGCTTGATGAACTGCATCGTATCGTAGATCGCCAGGCCCGCCGTCACTGACCCGCCCGGAGAATTGATGTAGAAATTGATTTCCTTTTCCGGGTCCTCGGACTCCAGAAATAGCATCTGCGCTGTGACCAGATTCGCGACCTCATCGGAGACCGGATGGCCAAGAAAAACAATGCGGTCTTTCAGCAGGCGAGAGTAGATGTCGTAGGCGCGTTCTCCACGGCCCGTCTGCTCGACCACGACCGGCACAAAGTTGTTCATAAATCCCCGAGATCCCCGACGGAAACCGCGCGGCGAAGCGTCACGGTTCTGCCTCGTATTAAAATTCTAACCCGTTTGTAAAACACGGGCAACCTGAAAGGTAAATTCCCGCGCCATCGCGGGCACTTGACATTGGCCGCTTGCGTAATCGCGCAGTTGCGCCGCCGCTTTTTGCACAGGATTCGCACCTGCGCATGGCCGCGCGCACAGTGCGTTCGAAAGGCGTGTGGCGTGGAGTGCGATCGCGTCAGCTCAGGTGCTTGCCGGAGTCTCGTCGGAGGAGGGCTCAACCGGCGCCGCCGCCGAATCCTCGCCCTGAGCGCGCGTCAGCAACATATCGAGCGTCTTTTCCCGCCGCATCACCTGTTTGAGCGCGGCCCGGTTCTCCTCGCTGCGGTAATGTTCCGCCATCTGCTCGCGAGCGCGCCCGGCGTAGGTCACCATCTGCCCGATCCGTTCGGCCACGTCATCGTCGGTGACCTCGATATTTTCCTGATCCGCGATCGCGTCCACGACCAGCGCGCTGCGCGAACGTTTCTCGGCTCGCGCCTTTATATCGTCGGCGTTCTCGCGCGCCCGCGCATGCGCTTCCTCGTGCGACATGCCCGCCGCCTCGTAATTCGAGGCCAGCTCGTGCTCGACGCTGCGGCTCTCGCGCGCCACCAGCGACTCCGGCAGCTCGACCGGGTTGCGCTCGATAATCAGATCGAGCAGGCCTTGACGCGCACGGCCGTTGGCCTCGTTGCGCGCGCGCATTTCGAGCACCTCGCGCGCCTTGGCCCGCAGCGCGTCCAGACTGTCGAAGCCTTCGTCCTTGGCGAACTCGGCGTCGAGTTCGGGAACCACGTGGCTATAGATTTCCTTGGCCGTCGCGCGCCATTCGACGTTCTTGCCCGCGACTTCCTTCTCGCTGTAATCGGCCGGATAGCTGTGCGGCTTGCGCACTTCCACGCCCGCCTCGGCCCCGATCAACACCTCGTCGAGGCCGTGCGCGAGGGTCTCCTTCGAAACCTTCAGCAGGCGATCCTCGACCTTGGTGCCTTCGATCGCCTTGTCGTCCTCGAAGGCCTCCACCGCCGCCACGACGAAATCGTTTTCCGCCACCGTCGTGCGCTCTTCGACTTTCTTCAGCACCCCGCGGCGCTCGCGCATGCGCAACAGCTCGGCGTCGACTTCCTCGTCGGTCACCTCGATATGCGGCGTCTGCACTTTCAGTTCGCGGTAGTCCTTGACCTCGAGCTCGGGCTTCAGATCGAAGACCGCGCTGAACTTCAGCGTCTGCTTCAGGTCGGTCTCCTCGGTCTCGATCTCGGGCGGGATCACCGGCGTCAGCGAATTCTCCTCGAGTGCCTTTTCGGTGTAATCCTTGACCAGCTTCTGAATCACGTCGCCGCGCACCTGGTCGCCGAACAGCCGCTCGAGCAATGGGCGCGGGGCCCGTCCGGGCCGGAAACCCTTGAGCACCACCGTGCGCTTGAGGTCGTTGTAAACGCGATCGAGCTCGCGCTTGATTTCGTCGGGTTCGACTTCGATGGTCAACTTGCGCCGCAGCGCGGAGGTATTCTCAATGTTTACATTCATGGGCGTCTGTCCAGATAAACATATGCGTGCTTGACGGATCAATATCGCGCGATCACCCGCGGCCCGCAGCGCTCGGCCTGCCCGGCGGCTTTGCTCGCCCGCGCCCGTCGATTTCGCGCCCGCAATTATCTTCGCGCCCGCAATTATCCCCGCGCGGATTGACCTCGCCTGCTGGACATCATTCATCGGAAAACCTAAACTGCGCCAGATATCCGACGCCCGAATGTCCGAGTAGTTCACCGATTGGCCTGCGACGGCGACCCGGATGCGTCAATCGTATCGATTTTTCCAGGAGACTGAAGCTCGATGAGCGAAGCAAAGATCGTTCTTCCAGCCCTGACCGGCGCGCAGCTCACGATTCTGTGGTGCGTGTTGGCCTCGGCGGTAGTATCGCTGGCCTACGGCTGGTGGTTGGTGCAGGTGGTCCTTAAGGCGGATCCAGGCCCCAAGTCGATGACCGATGTCGCCGACGCGGTGTACGAGGGCTCGATGGCGTACCTGCGGCGGCAGGTCAAGACGATGTTAATCTTCGTCGTCATTATCGCGATTGCGCTCTTCTTTATGTATCGCAGCGTTTTTCCCGATAACGTGAGCCTTTCGTTCGGCATCGCACTGGCCTTCATCCTCGGCGTCAGCGCGTCCTACGGCGCAGGCTTCGTCGGCATGTGGCTCGCCGTCAAGGGCAACGTCCGCAGCGCCAACGCCGCCCTGACCAGCTTCAAGGACGCGATGGAACTCGCCTTCAAGGCCGGTGGCGTCTCGGGCATGTTCACCGTCGGCCTCGGCCTGATGGGCGCAACCGTCATCTTCCTGATCTTCCAGCAGGATGCGATGAAGGTGCTGGTCGGCTTCGGCTTCGGCGGCTCGCTCGCGGCGCTCTTCATGCGCGTCGGCGGCGGTATCTTCACCAAGGCGGCCGATGTCGGCGGCGACCTCGTCGGTAAAATCGAGGCCGGCATCCCCGAGGACGATCCGCGCAACGCCGCGACCATTGCCGATAACGTCGGCGACAACGTCGGCGATTGCGCCGGCATGGCCGCGGACGTCTTCGAGTCTTACGAAGTCACCCTGGTCGCGGCCATCATTCTCGCCGCTTATGCCCTGCAAGACCCCAGTTTCGTAGCGGCCTACGGCGGCATGGCGGCGGCCAGCGCCTTCGCCATGAAGCTCATTATCTTCGCCCTCATCCTGCGCGCGGTCGGCGTCTTCTCGTCGATCCTCGGCATCATGGCGGTCAAGGTTCCGGCCGGTACCGAGATGCGCGATCCGATGCGCCCGATCAACGCCGGCTACTATACCTCGTCGATTACCTCGGTCGTCGGCTTTTTCATCGTCAACTACTTCTACATGACCAAACCCGACGGCTCGCCCGACTGGCGCTTTGGCATCACGGCCACGCTCGGCATCGTGCTTTCGATCGTGACTCTGCTCCTGACCAACCACTTCACCCATCCCGATAAAGGTCCCGTCACCGAGACCGCCAACGCGGCCCGCACCGGCCCGGCTACGCTCATCCTGTCGGGACTCGGCGAAGGTCTCGAATCGTCGGTCTGGGCCCTGATGGTCATCGTGATCGTGATCGTCGGAGCGGTCGTCATTTTCCGCGAATCCACCGCGCTGCAATTCTACGGCATCGCGCTGACCGGCCTCGGATTGCTCACCACCACCGGATTCATCCTCGCGATGGATACCTACGGTCCGATCACCGACAACGCTCACGGAATCTTCGAAATGGGCGGCGTACATCAGGAAGAGGCCTCGCGCACGCTCTCCTGGATGGACGCGATCGGCAACACCACCAAGGCGCTGACCAAGGGACTCGCGATCGCCACTGCGGTTATCGCGGCGGTCTCGCTCTTCCGCTCCTTCATCGATGAGGCCCATCTCGGCTCCATCGGCGTACAGATCAACACCCCCACGGTCTTCGTCGGATTACTGATCGGCGGTGCGGTTCCGTTCCTGTTCAGCTCGTTCGCCATCAAGGCGGTCGGCCGCGCGGCCTACCAGGTCGTGTTCGAAGTGCGCCGCCAGTTCCGCGAGCATCCGGGAATCATGGAAGGCAAAGAGCTGCCCGATTACGCAGCCGTGGTCGATATCGTTACGGCCACTGCGCAGAAGGAGCTGATGAGCCCCGCAATCCTGGCGGTCTTCGCTCCGCTGCTGGTCGGCTTCGGTCTCGGCGCGGGCGCGCTCGGCGGCTTCCTCGGCGGCACCATCCTGACCGGCCAGTTGCTCGCCGTCTTCATGTCGAACGCGGGCGCCAACTGGGACAACGCCAAGAAAAAGGTCGAGGACGGCTATCTCGGCGGCAAAGGCACCGACGTCCATAAGGCGACCGTCGTCGGCGATACCGTCGGCGATCCTTTCAAGGATACGGCCGGCCCTGCGCTGAACCCGATGATCAAAGTGATGAACCTCGTCGGCATCCTGGCGGCGCCATTTACCACCGTTGCCGTCGGCAGCATCACCGGGATGAGTATGACGGTTACGATCATCGCAGCGATCATGCTGGCAATCGCCGTCATGCTCTCCAAGCGCGGCTCGATCGCCGAAGACGAGGGCAAGGCCGCTGCCTCCAAGGCCGCTGCCTGATAACTAGCGACTCGGTCGTAATAACCGGGGCCGGACGTCCGTAAGGGTGTCCGGCCCCTTTTCATTTTCCGGGCGGCCGCCCGCTTGGTGCGGATCTAGTTGGACCTATCGCGACTGGATTTTCACAGGGCGCAGCCCGCATCTTCCAAATGGGAAGTCTGAAACATCTCACTAGACGAAGCGAAGCGGAGTCGAGCAAAGCAGTCCGCGACGTGCGCACAGCGAGAGCAGCGAGCGATTCGAGAATTTGAGGTTTCAGAAAAAAGCTGAAGTTTTGCGTTCTTCAACGATTCCTCGCCCGCCGGCGCGCCTCGACGCGCCGGCGGCCGAGGACGTCCTGGCGCCCCTTATTTCTTCAAGCCCAGGTCGCCTGTGATGTCGAAATGTATCTTGCGCACCTTGAAGCGCCACTCGCCGTCCTGCTTGACCAGCAGATCCTCGTAACGCCCCGCCAGCGACGTCACGATTCCATCGTCGGATTCGCGCACCACAATGATATAACTGTTAGCCCGCGCCTCGGAGCCGTTCACGCTGATCATATGATTCATCGTGCAATGCTTGCGCGCCGGGCCTTCGCCGCGTACCGGCACCACCGACGCTATAAACGCGCGAATCGCGTCGCGCCCTTCGTATTTCCCCTGCGGACCCGGTTCGAAGATCCCGTCCCCGGTGAACAGTCCGGCGAATTTGTCGAACTCACCGTCGTCCACATGAAAGCAATAGGCCGACATCAAATCGCGAATCGCATCCTTGTCTTCGAGTATCGACGCCATCTTAAATCACCTCCGGTTTTTTTCTTCGGCCGTTTTCTGGATCGTGGCGGACTTTATCACGATTGCATATTCTCTTGGCCATGGCGCTGCCGTTCCGACGAAAATCCAGCCCCGCCGAGTCCGTCGCGCAACCCGCCGCGCTCAACGAAGGCGATCGCCTGTTTACCGATTTCTACCATCACCTGCTGACCTCCTCATGGCCCTCGCTGCTCGGGCAAATCGTGGTCGCTTTCCTCGTCATCAATATCCTCTTCGCGCTCGGCTACTATCTCGACGGCGGCATCGAAAACGCCCGCCCCGGCCATTTTTCCGACGTCTTTTTCTTCAGCGTCGAGACCATCGCGACTATCGGCTACGGCAAAATGTCGCCGGTCACCTTGTTCTCGCAAAGTCTTATGAGCGTCGAGGCGGTCACCGGGCTCATCAACTTCGCCTTGATCACCGGCCTCATCTTCGCCAAGTTCTCCCGCCCCACCGCCCGCGTCCGCTTCAGCCGGGTCGCCGTTATCTCCAAACGTGACGGCGTCCCCAGCCTGATGTTCCGGATGGCCAACGTGCGCTCGAGTCAGATCGTCGAGGCCCAGATTCACGTCGCCTTCTCGCGCGACGAGCACACTCACGAGGGCGAGTACGTCCGCCGTTTCTACGACCTCGAACTGTCACGCTACCGCAACGCGATCTTCGCCTACTCATGGACCGCGATTCATCCGATTCAGCCCGGCAGCCCGTTCTATGGCACCCGTCCCGAGCAATTGATCGAAGACGACGCCCGCATCATTGTGTCGCTGACCGGCATCGACGAAGTCTTTTCGCAAACCGTGTACGCCCGCCACGCCTACGCCGCCGCCGATATCGTATGGGGTGCGCGCCTCGCCGACATTATCGACGAAACCTCGGAGCTGGGGGTCGGGTTCAACTACGGAAAGTTCGATCAGGTCGAGCCCGCCGAGATGCCGGTGTGGACTCAGGAGAGCGCGTGAGCGGTTGCTTCCGGCCGAATCGCGAGTAAATTAAGCCGACGGAAGTTATTCAACGATGCAACGCAGGAATCCAGGTCCTTTCGAGCCCATCATCTACCTCATTCAGACGCCTAGCTTTTTCCGCGTTGTCGGACTCGGCGGTCTGGTTCTTTTTATCATCGTCGCCCTCGGCAAAGCGGCCGCGCACAGCGCCGGCGCATTTGTTTTAGGGCTCGCGCTAATCGTCGCCCTGTGGCTCGAATCGAGCCTCACCGTGTGCCGCCGATGCCGCCATATGGGCACTTGGCATTGCGCCGGTCAGGGAATTCTCACCGCGCGCCTCTTCAGTCCGCGGCCGCCGGGACTCGCTCCGGCGCGCGTGATCGCCCATTTCGCGCTGGTGGCGATTTTTCTGCTGTACGGCCTGTTCTGGGTCTGGCACGGAATCGCGGCCGGCATCCTCTTTACCCTGTGGATGCCGCTCTTTCTGATGAGTGCGATACCGGGCCAGGGATTCTCATGGAAATCCGTCGCGCGCCCATCGGCGGCCGCCTGACCGGCTCACCATCAACGGCAATTTCCCCACCGCGCCCGCACCCCGAGCGACAATTGCCCTCTGTCACTCAGAGCGCCTCACAGAATCCCGCCGTCTTTCATCTTCAATCGTATCCCGCGTCATTCGCCTTCGCTTAAGCGCTCTCGTAAGGATCTCGCCGCATCGCGCGCAAGACCGATTACCCCCTCCAACGCTTCTCGTATCCTCGAGCGTCACCCATTTAAACTTTCCAGGGCGAAGCCCGCATCTTCCCAAATGGGAAGTCTGAAACTCTGGTCTTTTGAATCGCTCGCTGCGCTCGCTGTGCGCACGTCGCAGACTCCTTTGCTCGACTGCGCTGCGCTGCGTCTAGTGTGAGGTTTCAGTATCTTCAAAACTCAGTTTCGAGTTCTTCGACAACTGGTCTGCTCGACTCGACCGCCCTCCGTCTATTTTAATCGCTCACCGAGCAGCCTGCGATTCAAAATTAGTCTATACTGCAGCAAGCTGATCATTCGCCGCGCTCCCATTTCGCAAAGCACCGCTCCTCAGCCGCGACCCCGACCGATAGCGAAAAATCTTTAATTAAAAAACGAACCCATTTTTTCAAAATGCGAATTGGCTCGTCGAAGGAATCGATTATGGAAATCGCATGGATTGGAACCGGAATCATGGGCGCTCCGATGGCTCGCCGGCTGATACAGGCCGGCCATCGCGTCCGCGTTTATAATCGCTCTGCCGACAAGGCGCGCGCCCTCGCAGCGGACGGCGCCACCGTCGCCGCGGACGCGCCCGCCGCCGCCCGCGACGCCGCCGTGGTCTTCATCATGGTCTCAGATACGCCCGACGTCGAAGGCGTTGCCGCCGCCATCGAACCGGCGCTGGCGCGCGGCCAGTTGGTCATCGATATGAGCACTATCGCGCCCGCCGCCGAGCGCCGCATCGGCGCGCGTCTCGCGGAGTTGGGCGTGGATTATCTCGACGCGCCGGTCTCGGGCGGCGAGACCGGCGCGATCGAAGGCAAGCTCGCAATCATGGTCGGTGGCGACGAGGCGGCGTTCAATCGGGCGCGCCCGCTGTTCGAATTGCTCGGCCAGCGCGTCACCCACATGGGACCGGTCGGCGCCGGCCAGACCACCAAGCTCGCCAATCAGATTGCGGTCTCCGTTACCCTCGAAGCCGCCGCCGAAGCGCTGCTCTTCGCGCGCCAGGGCGGCCTCGATCCGGCCCGCGTAATCGAGGCGATCGGCGCAGGCGCCGCCGGCTCGTGGCAACTCAGCAACCTCGGCCCGAAAATCGTTGCCGGCGATTATCGCCCCGGTTTCTTCGTGCAATTGATGCGCAAGGATCTGCGGCTGGTCACCGAGGCCGTCCAGGCCGAGGGCCTCGCGCTGCCCGGACTTGCCCTGATGACCTCGATGTTCAACGCCACCAGCGCGCTCGGCCACGACCAAGACGGCACGCAGGCGGTGGCTGCCGCCCTCGACAGGGTCGCCGTGCTGAAGTAGTAGCAAGTTTAATCACCGTTCAATCCCGCGACCTTGGAGGCTTTGCGATGTCCACCGAATCTCACGACCTGATCGCCGAACGTCACGACGGCGTGCTCTACCTGACCATGAACCGGCCCGACAAGCTCAACGCGATGAGCGACCACATGATCGCCGGTCTGCTCGAGGAGCTGAGTCGCGCCGCCCACGACCGTGACGTCGGCGCCGTGGTCCTGACCGGCGCGGGCCGCGGCTTTTGCGCCGGCGGCGATATCGGCCGGATGCGCGATCGTAACGAGGGTGGGGGAGCCGCTGCACACGCCGGCGGCGCCGCCGAGCAGGGCATCCAGGCGCGCATCGCGCAGGTGCGCCGCTCCGAGGAGGTCAGCCTGATGCTCCACGAGATGCCCAAAGTTACCATCGGCGCGATCAACGGACCCGCCGCGGGCGCCGGCCTCAGCCTCGCGCTCGCCTGCGATATGCGCATTGCCGCCGACACCGCCCGCTTCGGCACCGCGTTCGCCCGCGTCGGCTACTCCGGCGACTTCGGCGGCACCTTCCTGCTGACTCAACTGGTCGGAACCGCCAAGGCCCGCGAATTATATTTCACCGCCGAGGTCATCGGCGCCGAGGAGGCGCTCAAGCTCGGCATGGTCAACCGCGTGGTTCCCGCCGCGGCCCTGATGGAAGAGGTCCGCGCTTTTGCCAAACGCATCGCCGCCGGCCCGACTGTAGCTTATTCCTACATGAAGGCGCATCTGAACCTCGCGCTCAATTCCGATTTGCGCACGATCCTCGATCGCGAATCCTACGGGCAGACCCTCACCGGCCTGACCGAGGACCACAAGGAGGCGGTCAAGGCGTTTCTCGAAAAGCGCGAAGCCAAATTCAAGGGCCGCTGACATGCTTCGTTGCCGTATAACTTGCCAGCCACCCGAGCATCGAGAGCGCCAACTATCACCGGGCTTTTACAGGGCGCAGCCCGCATCTTTACCCAAGGGAAGTCTGAAACCTCGTGAGGTTTCAGGAAAAATACAATTTTGAGCTCCTCGACCATTATTTCCATCCGGGAGGCGGACCACTGATGTTGCACACCTCCATTTGCGATCTGCTGGGCATCGAGTTCCCGATTATCTCGGCGGGCATGGGTGCCGTCGCGCTCTCGAATCTGGCCGCTGCGGTTTCCGAGGCGGGCGGCTTCGGCTTCATCGGCCTTGCCGGATTCAGCGCCGCAACCCTGCACGAGGAAGTCGCGGCGGCGAGAAGGATCACTAAGAAACCGATCGGCGTTAATCTGCTGATTCCGTTCCTGCGCCCGGGCACCGTCGAGGCCGTTGCTGCTGAGGCCCTCGAAGCGGCGACATTCTTCTGGGGCGAACCGGCTGCCCACGCCGCGTCGATTCGCCGTCTGCAGGCCGCCGGGATCAAGGTCATCTGGCAATGCGGTTCCGTCAGCGAAGCGCGCGCCGCAGCCGACGCCGGCGTTGACGCGATCATGGCGCAGGGCGTCGAGGCCGGAGGCCACGTTCGCGGCACCACCACCACAATGGCCTTGATTCCGGCGGTGCGCGACGCGATCGGCGACCTGCCGATGGTTGCGGCGGGCGGCCTCGCCGACGGTCGTGGGCTCGCGGCCGTCATAGCGCTAGGAGCTGACGGCGGAGTCTTCGGCACGCGCTTCGTGGCCTCAACCGAGTCCGCTGCTCATCGGGTGTACAAGGACGCGATCCTCGCCGCGCAGGCCGAAGACACGCTTTATACCACGCTCTTCGATATCGGCTGGCCCGACGCAACCCATCGCGTGATCCGCACCGCGACGGTCGAAGCCTGGGAACGTGCCGGACGGCCGCCCTCCGGCTCGCGGCCCGGCGAAGGCGATCCCGCGGGTGTGATGCGCCGCTCCGATATCGAAGCCCCGCTGGTGCGCTACTCGGTATTTCCGCCAATCGAATATGCCGATGGCGATGTCGGTGGGCTCGCATTCTATGCGGGCCAATCGTGCACCCTCGTCACCGAAACGATACCCGCCGGCGATATCGTCCGGCGCATCGCCGACGAGGCCCGCACCGCGATCGCCGGCCGCCTCGCGCCGCTCGTGCGATGAGCCGATGGCGCCATGTGAATTGTCTGACGCCGCGCGATCGCAAATTGTCATCGCCGGTCGTCTATCGCTGCCGATTACCATCTGAAATAATTTTGCCCAGTGGCCAGCAACGTATCTTTGGAACAAATCGCGCTCGCACTCGCCCGCGTCAATTATCCCGGCTACCAGACCGACATCGTTTCGCTCGGGATAGTTCAGGAAATCACGCCAATCGCGGACGGAGCGTTCGCTATCACTTTGCGCGGCGCGACCGACCGCGAGGAAATCCTGCGCGATATCGCCGGCCGCATTCATCAGGTCCTCACCCATGAGATGGGTGTGCCCAAGGTCGAGTTCAAGGTTCGCAAGATCGAGCCCGAACTTGGCGAAAAGACCGGCAAGATCCGGCTCGAAGGCACCCGTTTCATCATCGCGGTCGCCAGCGGCAAGGGCGGCGTCGGGAAATCAACCGTGGCCGCAAATCTCGCCGCCGCACTCGCGCGCATCGGCTATAAGGTCGGCCTGCTCGATGCCGACATTTACGGCCCGTCGGTCCCGACGATGTTCGGCACCGGCGACGAGCGTCCGCGTTCGGCCGGCGGCCAAAGCTTTTATCCGGTCGAACGATTCGGCGTGAAGCTGATTTCCATCGGCTTCTTCCTCAACGACGAGGCCCCGGTCATCTGGCGCGGTCCGATGGTCATGAGCGCGGTCACCCAGTTCGTCAAGGACACGCTGTGGGGCACGCAGGATTTCCTGATCGTCGATTTGCCGCCCGGCACCGGCGACGCTCAATTGACCCTTGCACAGCAAGTCGCGCTCGACGGCGCCGTGATCGTTACGACTCCGCAGGACGTAGCCGTCGCCGACGCCCTGCGCGCGGTCCGGATGTTCCGGCAGGTGCATTGCCCAATGCTCGGGGTGGTCGAGAACATGAGCTATTTCGTCTGCCCCGATTGCGGCGAGCGTGACGAAATCTTCGGCCACGGCGGCGGCGACAAGATGGCCGAGACCGAGCACATGGAAGTCCTGGCGCGCGTCCCGATCGTCACTGCGATGCGCGAGGCGGGCGACGCCGGCACGCCGCTCGTGATCGCGCAGCCCGATCATCCGGCCAGTCAGGCCTTTATCGAATTGGCCCGCCGGGTTGCCGCCGCGATGCCCGGCAACTGAAGCGCTATTCCGGAATTTTGCGATGTCAACTTTGATTACCGAGGAATGTATCAACTGCGGTGCGTGCGCTCCGCGATGCCCCAACAATGCGATTTATGTCGGCGGTCATCCGTGGGAACTCGACGGCGAAAGCCACCCGCCGATCGCCCCGGACATCTACTACATCGTGCCCGGCAAATGCACCGAGTGTGTCGGCTTCTTCGACCATGAGGAATGCGCCGCGGCCTGCCCGGTGGATTGTTGCGTCCCCGACCCCAACATCCCCGAAAATGAGGCCGCGCTGATCGAGCGCGCCCGCCTGCTCCATCCCGATGTCACCTTCGAAGCGGACTTTCCGTCGCGCTTCCGCAAGTAGCCGCGCCCATCCGCCGGCATCGCCCCAACTACACTCCGATGCCGCGCAACATAATCCGCAGCTTCCGTCTCCAGCGCCGCCATCAGCATCCGCCGCGCTCCAGTCCGCGCGATCTCGTCCGGTTCAAGACCTTGCTCGCCGGCGTCCCTTCCAAGCCCATTGTCCACTACATTCACCATTGGTGGCGTCTCCTTCCACCCGGCTCCCACCGGGGTTCGCGTTGTCTACCCGGAAGGGTACGCCGCCTTTTCATCCCCGCGCCAGATCCACAACTTTCGGTAATAACTCTAGTTACCAATGATTGGCGCCTTATTTCTCCCGTTTGAACTCACTTTGGACGCGTAATACGCGACGATAAATCCGCCCGCGGCGCCACCGGCGACCGATCCATCAATCCACGTCCACTCGGCCGCGAAATTCTGCGCTGGGATATCTACCGCGAACCGGTAAATTACCTCAAAGCACGCTCCCACGAGGCCACCGCAAAGTGTACCGAGCAGTAGGAAGCTGAGCTTCGAAACCCGCAAAGGCAGAAGGGTAGCACTCACAACGAACCAGCCGATTCCTCCGAGTACGATCGCGCTGGGTCCGAAGAAAATCACGCCATAAATAAAGTAAACTGCCACCCAAACCTAGGTATTTGGAGCAGTCAGCATACCCGATGTGATCAGAGAAACCGGATTGCAAAGAAAACCGGGAAACGCGCAGTCAGCGAAGAGCGGAACAAATACAAACAATCGCCAATTCAGCCACGATGGTGTTCGTCTTCCTACAAGAATTGCTGCCGCTATTGACACGACCCACGCAACTACGAGTGCTTTCACAAGGAGTTCTCCTCGCGCTCATTTCAGAAGGGCAAAAGCATATGCAACGCCGGACCCCCGCAACTCGATTGCGGATTCGGAATGCCGCATTTAGTAAAGCATTTTAAATGAGCGAACCCGCGGCATGCATTTTTCAAAAGGATTCAAAAAAGTAGCACGGCACGGAAATCGTGGCTTGCCGAAGCTGGTGTTGGTTGCATCCTCCGAAAGATCGCGCCGCTGCCCTAACCGGCGGAATGAGTGCCCCGCTCAGCACAGCAGATTTTGATGCGAGACCGGGGAAGGAAGAGAAGTGTCTGTGGGGATCGAATGGACAAACGGCATTTCTCGGCTTACATGGCGGCGAGACGCTATATAGCCGCGCCCATCCCGCCGGAGAAGCTTTTGCGTGCGCTGTTGCGGCAGGTGCTGTGCGCACAGCGAGAGCGGCGAGCGACTTAGAAGGGATAGTTGATACCCGAGAACACGGCGGCACCTTCACCGCCGTAACCAACGTCAACGAAGCCGACCACGAACGGTTCCGCAATTGCCCGGAAGCCCATGCCGCCGACTGGATGGAGGTCGCTGGCCGGATTCTCCGACATCCCGTGCCATACGCGACCGGCCTCGAAGAACGGTGCGAGCTCGAGGATCCCATGGGTTCCGAACAGCGTCGCCGCCAGCACGCGTGTGCGCAGCTCCACGTTGGCGACTGCGACATTGTTATCGAGGAAGCGTCCCGCGCCATATCCGCGCAGGGTCTCGGAGTCATAGAGGAAGCTTTCGTCGCCGCCCAGGCGCGCCATCGACCAGAAGGGCGTTTCCTTGCCCGCCGGCGTGTATTGCAAATAGACGTGACCGGCTAGCGTGAAGCGTCCGCCGAAGGTGTAATAGTGTCGCAATTCGCCGCCGAACCGATTGTACGAGACCGAGCTCATGAAGCGGCGGTCGGCGATCCCCGCAAAGAGCAGAGCCAAGCCGCCCGAGCGCGGTATGTCGATCGAGTCGCGGGTATCGTAGGTCAGGCGCGCCTCGTTATAGACCTCGCTACCCCCGTTGATCCCTTTGACATTCGGAAACAGCGTGCCAATTTGCGGGATACTGTTGAATGCACCGTTCTGGATGCGGACATAACGCGGCCGAATCACCGCGGCCAATTGGAGGTTGGGCGTGATATTCCATCCGAACAACGCGCGAAAGTAGAGCTGTTCGGTGGTGTAATTGGTCTCGTTGCCCAACCGCGAATTGTTACCGATACCGAAAAAACGCTCGGTCGGATCGCGCTCGAAGAATAGCCGCCCATCGAAAGACCACCACTTCTTATGCGTGCGTCCGGTTTGGAAGTTGAGATCGACCAGTCGCGCGATATTCTCCTGCGCGCCCGCTACCGCGTACCATTGAGTGTCTTCCGATGGGTAGGAAAGCAGCCTTACGTTGCCGCCGGCCCCGAGGTCGGTGTTGTTGTTCACGTCGGGGGCAAAGATGTAGCGAATATCTCCGTCTTTGCTTTTGAACAACGTCGCGACCAGCAATCCGTAAGTCACGCCACCGTTGGGATTGGTCGCCACTTCTGGTATCGGAATCGGAGTGAACGGCCAGTTGTGCGGGTTCAGCGAAGGCGGCCAGGTCTGCGGATCGAGCAAACTAAACGCATTGGCGGGAAGGGCCGTGCATGCGACCATCAGGAAGAGCAATAGCGTAGCGGACAACCGTCTCATCTGGTTCGGACCATCGCCGCGTCCATTACTTTCCAGAGCGGCGGCTCTAAGAGGATTAGCGTTTTCAAGACCACCCAGAGTTACAGGGTTTGATTTGACGATCAACTTGGGGGCCAAGAATTTCATCGCAATTCGTCCCACTCGGCGCCGCAAAGCGTTCGCGGTTTTCGCTTAACTGGGAAATGTGCAAGGATTCGTCCCGAAGAACATTTTCGGACCCGCCTCGACTTGGGCCGCCGGCGCCGCGACATTCCGCGACACGTCAAAGGCCTGACGCGGCCGGACCGTTGCAAATCGAAGGAGGATCTCTGATGGCCAAAGTGGACGGCGGCGAACTAGTCGCGCGTATCATTCAGGAAAACAAGGCGCGCTACTGCTTCGCTATAAACGGTGGTCACCTGTTTCCGATTCTCGCGCAATTGCGCAGTCACGAGATTAAGCTGGTGCACATGCGCCACGAACAGGCGACCGCGTACGCGGCCGATGGCTTCGCGCGCATGACCGGCGAGCCAGGCGTCTGCATGGTCACGGCGGGTTGCGGTCTGACCAATGCGGTGACCGGACTTGCGCTGGCCGCGATGACCAACAGTGCCGTGGTTTGCATCTCGGGCCAGCACCCCAACACCGAAGACCATCAGGGCTCCTTCCAGGAAGCTTATGGATCCGACGTGGTCAGAAGCTTCGCCAAATACACCAAGCGCGTCACCGATTTCAGCACTATCGAATTCGACATGCGGTTGGCGTTTCGCGAGGCGTTGACGCCGCCGCAGGGCGTATCGCTGATCGAGATTCCGCAGAACATTCTTTATACCCAGGGCGAAGACGCGAAGCAGCGTGCGGGCGGCCAGCGCTTCACGCCCGACGACGTTCGTTCAGCCGGTGACCCGGCCAAGATCGATCGCGCGATCGAATTGCTGCATGCGGCCGAGCGTCCGTTGATCGCGGGCGGCGACGGTCTTTTCTGGTCCAACGCAGCGCCGGAACTCAAGGAATTCGTCGAGCTCACTTCGATTCCGGTTTACGCCCGTCGCGCGGGTCAGGGCTCGGTCTCTGAGGAGCATCCGCTGGCGATTCGAGGCGCCTTCAAGAAGCCGTTTACCGGCCGCGCGGATGTGGTCCTGACGCTCGGCTTCCGCTTTTGGAGCGGTGAGCATTTCGGCCGGATGCCGACGTGGAACGACAAGGCCAAGTACATCCAGTGCGACCCGACGGCGTCGCGCATCGGATGGCAGGTGCCGGCCGAGGTTCCGCTGGTCGGCGATCCGAAGCTGGTCCTGCGCCAGATGATAAACCGGATCAAGGAGCTGAAACTCGACTTCTCGAAGAACCGCAGCTCGACCTGGGTCAAGGAATTGGCAGAAGTTCGCGCCAACTTCGAAAAGGCGGTTGCCGACAACGAGAAGAAGGTCCACGGGAATCTGCCGATTCATCCGGCGCGTGTGTCCAGGGATCTGGTTTCGGTGCTCGACAAGAGTGCCACCGTAGTGATCGACAGCTTCACGCTTTCGGGCTGGATGAGCCAGAACTTCGTGTGCCGGTTCCCGGGTTCGGTAATCGACGCGGGACCGCTCGCGCCGGTCGGCCATGGCTTCGGCATGGGAATCGGCGTGCAACTCGCACGGCCGGGCAAGCAAGTCGTGCTGGTGATGGGCGACGGCGGGCTGGGGATCGGCGGCTGGGATATGGAGACGGCGGCGCGCTACAACCTGCCGATCGTTTGCATGCTCTACAACAACAGCTCATGGGGTCCGAGCTTCGAGTCGATGCCGCTGCTCAAGGATCGCACTGATCCATTCAACATGTTGCAGAACATCCGCTACGACAAGGTGTTCAACGAGATGGGATGTCACGGCGAACAGGTCGAGAAGCCCGATGAGATCATCCCGGCGCTCGAGCGCGCATTGAAATCGGGCAAGCCGTCGATGATCAACGTGATTGGCGACAAGACCGTCGGCCATCCGACGCTGGGCGGAAATCTGCTCGGCTCGACCGGCTCGAACTAGCGGCCAGCAGCGCCGCGCGGATTGCGCGGATCAAAACATGCAGCGGGCGGGGAGACGGCATTCGGCTCTCCGCCCGCTGCTCTTTTTGCTTGACGGACGGAGAATGGGGCGGAATTTACGGTCCTCCACGGGCCTGACAAAACTTACCGGGCGAATGCCGACTAACCGCATTCATTGCGGGATGCTCAAAAGTGCGGGCGCCATCGTCTCCGCGGCGATTGCCGCGGCGACGCTCGCGGCCTGCCATCGCGGGCCCGCAGCGGTAACGCTCTCGTGTCCCCCCGGTGCGACTCTGATGGGGGCGCCGCCGCCCAAGGGTGAGGAGGTCTGGTGCCAGAAAACGGTCGGTGGCAAAGCGGTGAAGGACGGTCTCTTTGTGGCCTACGGAACGGGTGCCGACCGGTTGATTCAGGGCTATTACCACGACGGCAAACAGGCTGGCGAATGGACGACCTGGTACGAGAACGGCCAGCGCTCGGCGGTGGACCATTTTCGCGACGGTATGCAGAACGGCCTGCATATCAGTTGGTACGCCAACGGGGTGAAGGCGCTCGAGGGCAAATATCGTGACGGCAAGCGCGAGGGCGAATGGACGCGCTGGGATCCGACGGGGCTCATGAGCAAGCACGAATATTATCGCGACGATCACAAAGTCGCGCCGCCGCCCAAGTCCGGGTGAGTTGCGCAAGCGCCCGATTGGGCAAGTCCGGCGCGAAGCGGCGATACGAACGATGCGAACGAAACGAAAAAGACGGGCAGCGCTAATCCGAATCCGCCGCGCCGACCTGCGCGAGTTGAATTTCCTCGAGCGCCAGAGCTGGCACCGAGTAGGCCTCCGGCGCTCCCCAAACGACGGCGGTTTCCGAGCGCTTGCCAACCGCGAGCGGCTTCGCAAATACCTGTTCGATATTCGCATTGACGCGAAAGCAGTTGGGTGCGAGCGGCGCTGCAATCCGGCCGTTGCGAATCACGTACGAATCGCCACTCACGGTGCAAGTGAAATCGCCGGCGCGCTGCCCATTTATAGGGTAGGTGTACCAGATGCGCCCGATATAAATGCCGTTGCCGACCGCGGCGATGAGTTCGGGATCGGCGACGCCGCCGCGGGTGCGCATGATCACGTTAGTGCCGATCGATCCCGGATGGGCGTCGTAGCGTCGCGCAGGACTTTCGCCGAGGCGATAACCACTGCGGACCGGAAACCCGATCGCGGAGTCCGCGCCGGCCCCGAGTTTCTCGCCGCGATGTTCATCGGTGAGCAGGCGATGGGAATCGTAAAAATTGGAGAGCAGGCCGACCAGGCGGCCGTCGCGAATCATCTCGGTGCGGGCGGCGGGCAATCCTTCGCAGGTGACGCGGCGGCGGACCGGACCGCTGCGCGCCAGGGGATCGTCGGCGAGGCTGAGGCGCTGATCCATCACGCGAAACCCGAAGCGTCCATGGTAAGCCGAGGTGGCTGACTGAAACGCGCCGGTCGTGAGCGATCCGAGCACCATATAGTTGATAATCTCGGCGACCGGCTGCGGTCCCAGCACCACGCGATAAGGGCCTGGGGGCGGCCGTTCGCCATGGCGCAATTTGAGCGCGCGCACAACCGCGTCGCGTCCGAGCCGGGCGCCGGCGCGGCGCAACTGATCGAGCGAGGCGCCGGTTGCCGTCGCGGTGCCCTTGGCGTCGAGCGATTCGATCAGCGCCGTTACCGACGAGACGAAGTGCGCACTTTGGTCAGCGCGAATATCGGCGAAGGCGGAGCTGCCAATCGCGATTCGATCGCGCACCAGCGAGAGGTCGCCGCCCACCACCAGTCCCGGGCGGGAAAGCTTGAGCGGTGCGCCCGAGGCGAACGCAGATATCGCGCCGCCAATCATCTGCCATGCCGCGGCCGCGATGGGTGCGTCCTTCGTGCGCATCAGATCGCCGGCGGGCGCACGATCGCTCGAGGGCGGTAATTTCCGCGGCGTGGTGGGCAGCCCGGGAAAATGCGGATCGATCACGCTGGTGGCGCGCGCACGTCGAATCGCGGCGCGCAGTGCGTCGAGACTAAAATCGCCGGCCGCGCTGGCCGAGCCGGTCTCATGCGGATCGCGACTCATCGCGAGGCGCAGGGCGAAGCCGTCGGCCTTGAGCGATTTAAATTCCTCGAGGCCGCGCGACGGGATGTCGGATGTATAGTTGAGCCGCGCCACCCGATGTTCGCTGGTGGAACAATAGATTTCGAAAGCCGCGAGGCCACGCTCGCGCGCCAGCAGTGCAGTGCCCTCGCGCACGAATTTCTTCAGATCGGCAGCCGAGCGCATCGTGAGCTACCCTCCGCCCATGCGCGCGCGGGAGCGCAGCGTCGGGCCGCCGTTGGACATGCGCTTGACCTGCATTGGCTGGCCCTTGCCACAGTTGGGAATCGCCACCATGCGCAGGTCGTTGCCGACGGCGTCGACCTGGCTGAAGAAACGCTTCGAGTCGGCGATCACGCTGCCCGCGCGATAGAGCCGTCCGAGCTGCCCGTGTTCGATTTCATAAACCCGGCGCGCTGAGATGCGGAAGTTTTCACGCGACTCCGCGATTGACGGAATCAGATGGCCGCAGACGTAATAGCCGCGGTCGACCTCGGCGATGATCCCGGCGGGATCGCTCTGGCCGGGCATGAAGAAGGTGTTCGACATGCGAATCAAGGGCACGTGCCAGGCTTCGCTCGCCCGCGCCGATCCGTTGGGTGCGACACCGAGTGCGGCTGCGGTCGCGCGCGAATTGAGAAAGCCGCGAAAGACTCCGCCCTCGATATGAGTGACGCGCTGGCCGGGCGTTCCTTCGTGGTCGTAACGGTAATGGCCGTAGCCGTTGAGCGTTGGATCGGAGCAGGCCCAGAGTAGCGGGGAACCGACCGGCCGCCCGATTTCATTGTGCTCGAGCGACGGCAGCAACCAGCTCCGTCCCGCATACGCCGCCTCCATCTTGAGCGCGCGATCGGCCTCGCACGGATGGCCGACGATTTCGTGCGCAACCAGCGCGTTGAAGTGCGGATCGGTGACGACGACGACTTCTCCGTCGGTCGGTTTGAGCGCGGGCGCCGCGGCCAGCTCGCAGGTCTCGCGGCCCAGGGCGATCGCGAAGGCGGGCAGATCGGGATTGGGCATCAGCTCATCGCGCCAGCCCTCGGCCAGGCATTCGAAGCCGCGCTGCTGGCCGATCGTGTCGTAACTTTCCTGATGGCCTCCCGCGGTCTGCGCGACGACGTAGCAATCGCCCTGCGAGAAGGCGAAGGCCTGCGAGATAAGGGCTCCGGCGGAATTGATGAAGAGTTCGTGGCGCAGTTCGCTCAGGGCGGCGACCGCGTTGAACGCGACGTCGGCGCCGAGACCGGCGATTGACGCCGAAGCGTCGCGGCAGAGCCGTGTGAGTTCGCCGGGGTCGAGCGTGCGCGGGTCGCGCCGAAAGCTCGCGGCGATTTCGTCGCGCGCGGTCGAAGGTTCGATCGCGTCCGCCGGCATCAGCGAGCGGGCCGCGCCGCCATGGCGCTTGAGGACCGCGGCCTTTTCACGCGCGCTGAAGCGGGCCCGCTCATAGGCTTCGCGGAGCGCGGCGTCGAGCGCGCCGATCAGCCTGGTGCGGTTGAGTGCGAGGCGTCCGATCTCGGCGCCGGTCTGTCCGTGACCGGCCACGCCGCCGGCGCCCGCGAATTGAACCGAAGCGCTCAAGGCGGCCGACTCGCTTTCGCCGCTGTCGTGCTGATCGCCGTCGGTGGCCGAGGCCGAGCGATGGAACATCGCCTCGAAGCGCAAGTCGGCATAAGCGGTACCGCGATGGGCGCGCGGGAAGCGGCGCAGCACGGTCTCGCCTTCGCGCTTGAGAAATTCAACCGCCGCGAAAATATCACTCGAGGTTGGTGTGAGTTTTGTGCTTTTCCCGGCCACGCTCTAGCTACCTCTGATTGCCGCGTAACCATAGCTCAGTGCGAAGATCGCGGCGAGGATCGCGACGATCGTTGGGCCGGTGGGAAAATCCAGGACGTAGGACGCGAATACGCCTGCCACCGTGGCCGCCAGACCGATCGCGGTGGCGACGAAGAATGCCGCGCGAAGGCCGCGAACGAAGCACAGCGCCGCCGCGCCCGGTGCGACCAGCAGCGTAAACGTGAGTAATGCGCCGACGCCGCGAATGGCGACCGCGACGGCAAATCCAAGTGCGACGTAAAATACCGTGTTCCACCAATTCACGTTGATCCCGAGCGCGCGGGCCATGTCCGGGTCGTAGGCCGAGATCAGAAATTCCTTGGCGGCGAAGAACTGGAGTGCGCCGACGATTGCGAAAGTTGCCACCATTCCCCAGAGCAGCGGAATCGGCACGGTCAGGATATTGCCAAACAGCACATTGAGGATTTCACCCTCGCCGCGCGGTGCCTTGGCGATCAAAAGAACCGCGGCGGCCGAACCGCCCGCGTATAGCATCCCGATCAAGGCCTCGAGCGGCAGGCGTGGAGAATCGGCGGCGCGCGAGAATCCGAGAAACGTCACCACCGTCAGTACCAGCGCCACCGAAAACGGTTCGATCTGAAACAGGACCGCGAGGGCGACGCCGGCCGAGGAAATTTCGGCGACTGCGGCGCCGACGAAAACGATCCGCCGCAGTACGACGTACACGCTGAGCGGCGCGAGGCCGAGGGCGACGAGCACGCCGGCGATCAGAGTGTGGCGCATGAAGGGGACGGTGAGGAGGTCCATCATGGTTGAGGCCCTTCAGGGTGCAGTCGCTTCATTGGAAACCCCGCTCAGAATTCTTGCGACGCATAGGCGCGGGCGATATTGCCGGGCGCGAGCATTTGTTCTTTGTCGCCGATCACGACGTTGCCGTCACGCGTAATCAGGGCGACTTGGCGCGCGAAATGTTCGATAGCGCTCAGCAGATGAGTGACGAACACGATCGTCGTGGACTTTTCGCTTTGCAGATCGAGCAGCAGTTCCATGGTGGCGCGCTCGGCCTCGAGGTCCATCCCGTTAGTCGGTTCATCGAGCAACAGGAGATCGGGTTCGCCGGCGAGCGCGCGCGCGATCAGCACGCGTTGTTGCTGGCCGCCGGACAATTCGCGATAGGGCAGGGCGGCGCGATGGTCCATGCTGACGCGCCGCAAGCATCCGTGGGCGATCTCATAATCCTCGCGGCGCGGCCGCCGCATCACGCCGATCATGCCGAAGCGGCCCATTACCGCGACCTCCAGCGACGACAGCGGAAAGTGCGGATCGAGCCGCTCGCGCTGCGTCACATAGCCGACGCGCAGCGGCCGGCCGTCGTGCGGTGTCATCACGATCGACCCGGCGGCGGGCTTGAGTAATCCGAGCAGGGCTTTGAGCAAGGTCGTTTTGCCCGACCCGTTGGGGCCCATCACACCCATGAAGTCGCCGCGCTGGATTGCGAAATCGAGGTTCTTGAGGATGATGCGGCGGCCGTAACCGAGCGTGACGCCGCGCATGCTCACGAGTTCATTTGCCATGGCCGGCCAGCGCCTTGACGATGTTGGTTACAACATAGTCGATCATCGAAATGTAATCCTTTTGCGCGGGGTTCCCGTCCACGTCGATGTAAAGGTTGACGTACGGAATGCCGGTTTGCCGGGAAATCAACTGAGCGATCGAAACATCATAGTAAGGTTCGGTGATGATCAGTTTGACGTGGTGCGATTTGCACGTCTGGATCACCTGTTCGACGCGCGCGGGCGAGGGCACGAAGCCCGGTTTGCTCTCGATCGTTTCCGGAATTTCGAGCTTGAAGTACCGCGCGAAGTAATCCCACGACTCGTGATATGGGATGATCGCGTCGCCGGCGTACGGCGCCATCTCGGCCGTCCATTTTTTCTCCGCGGCGGTGAGGCGCGTGTCAAAGTTCGCGAGGTTGGCGGCGAAGTAAGCCTTGTCCGCCGGATCGACATAGGCGAGCGCGTTGAAGATGTTATGCGCCATCACGCGGCCCGATGAGGGATCGAGCTGATAGTGCGGATTGCCATACGGATGGATGTCGCCGAAGCTATAATCGACGTGCCCGTGCGGAATGTCCATCAGATCGATGCCCGACGAGACTTGCGCCTTCACGAGATTCGAGTTGTCCGCCTCGTTGACCAGGTCGCGCGCCCAATCCTCGAGTCCCAGACCGACCTGAATGAAGAGCCGCGCCTGATGGATCTTGAAAAGATCGCTCGGCCGCGGCGAATACAGATCCGCATTGAAGCCGGGCGGCACCAGGGCCTGGGCGCTGACCTTTTCCCCGCCGATCGTGTTAGCGAGCGAAGCAAGGTCGGTGGTTGTGGTTACGACTTTGATCGGTGCGGCTGACGCGCGGACGGGCCACGCCAGGATCGCCACCAACAGTAATAAGGCTGCCGCGAACGGGATAATGAATTTCGCTTGCATTGAATTCCTAGTCCAGTGGTTTGAGGTTTCCGAGCGCAAAGGTAGCCTGTAGGAAGAATGCATTGGCGGCATGCTCGGGCCCGCTGTCGGTCGTGTGCGTGTACTGGGCGCGCAATCGCATGTTGTCCGATACGAAGTAGGTAAGGACCGGCGAAAGGCCCACTTCGGTGCCGCGCGCGACGTCGGGCCGGTCCGCGATGTCCACCAGGAATCCCGCGTGATAGCGCAGCCAGAAGTTGTAATCGAGTAGCGTATAAACGCCGCGCTTGAGCCCATCATTGCCGGTGCCCTGTTGTTCGGTGAGCAGGCCTGCCGCATTCAACGTCAGGATGTGGCGCTGGTCCGGCGCATACTGCACTTGCAAAAAGGGATCGGCGTAATAGGCCTGACCGCCCGGCCCGGGGCCGCCCGCCATGCTCGCGCCCGCCGTCATGAAGCCCGAGCCGAACATATCGCGCGTGTAGCTGAGGGTGCCCATGTATGCGAAATCGAAGTTTTGCCCCTGATGGCGGTTGAAAGCCAGCGTGTTAACGCCGCTCAACATATTGGCGTCCCACTTGATAGCGGCTTCCCACGGATTTGGCAGGTACCCGGAAACATCGACGCCGGGTTCGACGAAGCCGTCCTGCGTGATGTAGCGGGCGATGGCGTCGGGGCGATTGACGATCGGCAATTGAAAAGTGTCGGTCTCGTTGAGCAACCCAAAGACCGGCCGGAATTGGCCAGCGCGCACCTGGATGTCATACGGCAGCTTGTTGAAAACCATGAACGCTTCCTCGACATCGAAGGGGCCGTTATCCGGCTTGTCGATTGAGATTTGCGCGTTGGCGTAGGGATCGATCGGCGAGAACAAAATGATCTGGGTATCGCGCACGTTAAACTTGTTCGCCGCCGGGTCGTAGCGCGGATCGCCTTTCTTGTAATCGTTCTGTTGCAGGGCGAAGTCGCCGACCGCACCGATATCGGGAATGAAAAGCTTCGGAACGCCCTGGATGGCCGGGATGATCACCCCTTGTCGATCGGGACTGGTCTCGCCGGCAAAAGTACCAATCGTTGGCGCCTGCGGACGGGTACCTGTCCCGGGCATCAACTGCTTCAAGGCTTGCCCGACGGTCTGGCCGGTCGGAGGGCCGAGCGGTACGCCCGCGGGAGTGATTCCGGGAGGCAGCCCATTGCCGGTTTGTTCCGCTCTCTGCGCGACGGCCGTGCCCGGAGCAGCCGCTGAATTCGCGGCGGTTGCGGGGGCCCCGGCAGGTTTGTTCTTTGCCGTCCCGCGAGAAGCGGCGACCTGCGCCTCGAGCGTTTCCATCCGCTTCTGCATTGCGGCCATTTGAGCGCGCATAGCGCGCATTTCCCGGTATAATTCGACGTCCGATCTGACGGGCGTCGCGGTTATATCGTCACCAGCCGTCGCTGGTGGCGCCGCGAGCACCAGCACCAGGGCGACGGACATTAATGCCAATGCAATCTTGCGCATTTCTCAAAATTCCCCTCATGTGCGGGGCCACGGCGCACGCCGTTCGGTGCGACCTGCACGCAGCGCCATTCGCGCGCGGCGTTCGCCATGCGTCCCGCTAAACGAATTTCCGAAAGATCAGTGGAAAATCGTCAGACGATCGCGGCCGGCGGCGCGCGGGTCCGGTATGAGGAGAACGGAGTTGTAACGGGAAGGCCCGCGACGATTACGTCCACGAGCCGAAGCTCGACAAAGGGACGTGAAATCGCGGGTGTTGCCGCTGGATTCAGCGGCGCGTGAAAGGCCAGTATGCACAGTGCGCAGAGGCCGTTGTCAGCTACGACCTGGGTCTGCGTGTTGACTTGCCGGTCGCCGCGGACTTGGTGAAAGTGGGCGACGGCGAGGCATTGGGCGGCGAGAACCAGAACGATAGCGAGGTGCGCAATCGACTTTGCGCCACCCCGAATCGGCCCTACAGTTCCTCTTCGCCGGGAGATCACCGAAGGAACAGTACCATTGCGGCGATGCTCAAACGATACCCCCTTGCTTGAGCTGCTCGATTTCCGCCGGCGAAAGCCCGAGCATTTCCCCGTAAATCTCGGCGTTATGCTGTCCCAGCAACGGCGCGGCCGTGACCTCGGCCGGCGAGTCCTCGAGCTTCACCGGACAGCCGGGCATGGTGAATTCACCGCGCACCGGATGGTCCACCGTCACCACCATGCCGCGCTCGCGCATATGCGGATCGCTGAGCAATTCGAGGCTGTCGAGGATCGCCCCGCAGGGAACGCCCGCCTCGCCCATTAACCGCATCACCTCGCGCTTGTCGCGCTTGCTGGTCCAGTCCTCGATAATCCGCGTCAACTCTTCGATATATTTGACGCGCTCGCGACGCTCTTTGAAGCGCGGGTCCTCGACTACTTCGGGTCGTCCGATGGTCGCGCACAGTGCCCGGAACATCTCGGGCGTGGTGCAGAGCATGTAAACGTAATCGTTGTCCCCGCCCGGGGCGCATTTGTAGATATCGCCAATCGCACCGCTCGCGAGCCGATTACCGACGCGCGGGCTCGGCTCCTTGGTAATGTACATGCTCATGGTCGGCACGCGCACGAAATTGAATACCGCTTCCTGCATCGCGACTTCGACCTTCTGGCCCTTGCCAGTGCGTTCGCGCTGGATATAGGCGGCGAGCACGCCGGTCGCAGCGTGGATTCCGGTGCCGGTGTCGCCGATGGTCGGTCCGGGCTTGAGCGGCGGCGATCCCGGAAAGCCGGTGATGGACATCGCGCCGCCGGAGGCCTGCGCAATCATGTCGAAGCTCTTGTATTTGCTATACGGGCCGTATGTTCCGAAGCCCTTGATCGTCAGATAAATGAGTCGCGGATTGATTTCGCGCAACCGCTCGTAGCCGAGGCCCCAGCTCTCGAGCGTGCCGAGCGAATAATTCTCGGCCAGGATATCGACCTGCTTGATCATCTCGATGAAAATCTGCTGGCCGCGCTCGGACTTCAGGTTGAGCGTGATGCTGCGCTTGTTGGCGTTGAGCAGCATGAAGTAATGCGAATCGACGCCCGGCTTTTCCGTCAGCAGCCAGCGCCCCTGCTCGCCCATCTTGGGCGGCTCGACTTTGATCACGTTCGCACCGAGCCACGCCAGCATCTCAGTGCACGACGTGCCGGCCTCGAATTGGGTCAGGTCGAGTACCTTTACACCAGCCAGCGCTTTTTCCATCGATATCCTCCAGCGGCGGCCGACTCTCGCGGCTCGCCCGGCATTTTCCTGCATGCGTCTCGCGCGGGCGAAACGGGGGTCGGAGACTTGATTGGTTCTAGCGCCGATACTCGCCTCCGGCAAGGCTGCCGGCCACCCCGGGCCGAGCGATTGTTTGCTGCTTCGCCCGCATCTGCCTTAAGTCCGCTACCAGGGTTTGATAGATTGGGGGCGCGAATACGATTGAGTGACTCACGATGTCCGATGGCTTAAGCAAACTTTCGTCTGTCCGCGAGGAACTGAACCACCTGTTTCTCGAACGCGCCGAACTCATCGACGGCGCGCTGTGCGCGATGTTCTCCGCCAGTCACATCCTGGTGATTGGTCCGCCCGGCACGGCCAAGTCGATGCTCGCCGACGAACTCTGCCGCCGCATCGAGGGCGCCAACTATTTTCAGTGGCTGCTGACCAAGTTCAGCACGCCGGAAGAAATCTTCGGCGCGGTCAGCCTCAAGGGCCTCGAGCAGGACGACTACCGGCGCGTCACCGATCACAAGCTGCCCGAAGCGCACATCGCCTTCCTCGACGAAATCTTCAAGGCCAACTCATCAATCCTCAACGCACTGCTTACCGTTATCAACGAGCGCGTTTTTCACAACGGCCGCGAACGCGTCATCGTACCGCTCATCACGATGTTCGGTGCGTCCAACGAGCTTCCCGATGAAGAGGAGCTGACGGCGCTGTTCGACCGCTTCATGCTGCGCTTCATGGTCGATTACATCGGCGAGGACTTTCGCTTCCTCAAAATGCTCGAGGGCGTTGAAGCGGGCGCGCGCACGACTTTGACCTTCGACGACCTTGCCGAGCTTCGCGCGAGTGCGCAGGCGGTCGCCATTCCTGGGGGTATTCTGCGATCGATTGCGGAGTTGCGCCGCGTGCTTGCCGCTCAGCAAATTATCGTCTCCGATCGCCGCTGGCGAAATTCGCTGGGCATCCTGCGCGCACATGCACTGATTTGCGGCCGGACCACGGTCGCCGAAGACGATCTCACTTTTCTCGAACACGTGCTGTGGAAGGATCCCGAGGAACTGCCCAAGGTGCGCGACGCCATCCGCCGCATGGTCAAGGGGTTCGAGGATGAGGCGCGCGAATTGCTCATCCAGGGACAGGAATTGCGCGAGTACGTGGACCGCGGATGGGAGAGCGACGAGTTGCGCAAGCGCGCCACGATCGAGGCGCATACCAAGCTCGCCAACATCCTGGTCAAGTTCGAACAATTGATGCGCGAGGCTGCCGACAACGGGCGCGAGACCGACGGCCTCGAGGCGATGCGTGCGAAGGTTCGCGAGATTCAGCAATCGATTCTCCGGACCGCGGCTTAGCGCCATGGCGATTTGCTCGGGCAAGCACCGGCGGACGCCCGCTGGCTGGTCGCTAAGCGGCGCACCGCAAGCGCCGGTGCGGGCTACGCTGCGTGCCGGCTGAAGAATCGACCGCCGCCATCGTGCTACGCGCGCGCGACTACTCGGAGTCCGATCGCATCGTGACCTTGCTGACGCGCGAATTCGGCAAGCTGAGTGGCATCGCCAAGGGCGCCAAGGCCTCGCGCCGCCGCTTCGAACGCAAGCTCGAGCCGTTCTCGCACGTAAATCTCTTCTTCCGCCGCCGCCCGCACGGACAACTGGTTTTCATTACGCGCGCCGAGCCCGGCGATTCCCCGCCGCCGGTGCTCGAAGACGATCTCGCGAAAATTGCCCTCGGCAGTTACATGCTTGAACTCGCCGACGCGCTGACCTCCGAGGAGGCCGAGGCCGCCGACGCCTATGATGTCCTGGGGCGTGCGCTCGCGACCCTCGGCCGCGGCGCGGTGACGCTCGCGATGCGTCAGTCGTTCGAACTGAACCTGTTGCGCACGGCGGGCTTTGGTCTTGAATTCGCCCACTGCCGAATCTGCGGCCTGCCCGAGACTGCGCAGGGTGGTGCGGTTTACTTCGTCGTCGCACGCGGCGGCGTCGTCTGTGCGCGATGCCGTCCGCAGGCGCCCGAGGGCGCGGTCCGCCTGGCGGCGGCCAACGCCGTGGCGCTGGCCGCGCTCGCCGCCGCGCCGATCGAGCAGGCGACCACGCTCGCTCCCGCCGGCAGTGACGGCGCGCTTGCCATCGCGCGTTTTCTCGCGTCGATTCTCGACCGCAAGCTCCGCTCGGTGGAATTTCTCGACTCTTTGCTTTGAGCGAGTGGCCGTCTGAGCGGTCCCGCGATCGGGCTAATGCGCGAACCGATCGATTACTATTCCTTTTCGGTGATTAGCCTGGGCGGATGCATACGGGCGGGCTCGTGCTCAATCAGCACGATTCCGCAATTGGCTGGCAGCAGAGCCTCCTCCCAGGCGCCGGTCACGTGCGCCCACATCGAGAGCATTACGCCGCCATGACTCACGACGACGAGTTCCTGGTCGGGATAGCGCTGGCGAATCTCGTCGATCGCGACGCTCACGCGCACGCGGACATCTTCATAACTCTCGCCGCCTTCGGGCCGCCACAGCCATCCGCGTTTCGGATTGTAGCCCGAATCCTGCCCGGCTAGGTCGCGCAGCAGGTCGTAGGATTCACCCTTGAGCACTCCGAGCTCGCGCTCGTGCAAATCGTGCACGACTTCGATCTGCAATCCCAGTTCGCCCGCGATAATGTCGCTGGTCTGACGCGCGCGGCGATACGGGCTCGAAATTATCAGTGCGGGCGCGAAGCGCCTGGCGATTTTCTGCGCCGCTTCGCGCGCCTGCTGGCGACCCAGATCGGTGAGCGGCACCTCGGGTGAAATTGTAAAACGGCGATCGCGATTGCCTTCGCTTTCGCCATGCCTGACCATTATCAACTTGCCCATTTTGCCCATCAAATCGCCGCGCCGCCCTTGCCGTTCAGCGCCACTCAGTCGCAGACGCAGTTCGCACAGCGTTGGAGCTGGGCCGAAGTCGAAAAATTGAGCGTTCCGGGTAATGCCGATCCGAGTTGCGCCGCTGCTCCCGGCACGTCTGCCTGCGGCAGAATCGGCACGGTGGAGGTCGCCTTACCACTCGAAGTGCCGGCCGGTGGTGGCGGCTGGCGATTGGTGTTGTAGCCGACGCAGGCGCCGACTGCCGAGCGCCGCGCGGCGAAGTAGCTCGACGCGGTCACCCGGCCCATCCAATGCGTGCCCGTCCCGTTTCCGGAGCAACTGCAGTTGAATGCGCGCGCCGGAGGCGTTGGCGTGGCGCTTGGCAGCGCGGGCACCGGCGCCAATACGGGGGCGATCGCGGTCGTTACCGGAGCCGGCAATTGGGCCGGCGCTGGCGGCGGCGGGACCGGCGCAATCAGCGAATTCATGCTCCCGGTTTGCGCCCACAGCGACCCGGGTTCGCCCGGCCATCCGAGCCCCAGTGCGAAGACCGCGGCGAGTGCTGCAATCGCGATACCTTTTAATGCTCGCAGCGCCATTCCTGTAATTGTAACTGATTCGTTCATTCGGTAGAGCATGCCGGAGCCATTGGCTATAATCGCGCGACTGGCATGATGCAAGCGCGGACGCGATTGTCGCGTCAACAATCCGGTTGGTGCTGGGCTGGTTTATTCATCGCCATCATTGCGCTACACCATTCGGGCGATGAGGCTCCACTTCCTGCCCGCGCTTTGGTAATGCAAGGAGGCCCCGATTCAGATGCGACGTTTTACATCCGCCACGCTTGCGCTCTCGGTTTTGCCGATGCTGTTCGCGCTCGCGCAGCCGGCGGCGGCCCAGTACACCTCCTCTTCAGCATACGGCACCAAAGGCGTGCAGGCGCCTTCATTGAGCGGCCAGACGATTCCGTCCGCCATCCCCCCGGGCGAAATGGCGCTGCCGCAGGTCAACGTTCCCGCCAGCGCCGCCAATCGGTTCGAACGTAACCCGGTGCTCTCGATTCCCAGCGAGTTCATACGCCAATGGTCGCCGGCGCACGAAGTCGCCCCGGAAAACCTGATCAGTGAACGGTATCTCCGTTCGATGGATAACACCGCGCGCAAGCTTACGCTGAAAGAAGCCATCTATATGGCGATCCATAATAATCCCGCGCTAAAAGCTTCGCAGCTCGATCCGATCGCGGCCACCGAGGCCGTGCGTGGCGCCAACGCGGCCTTCGACCCCGATCTCACCGCGCAACTTGATGTCGAAAAGACCGTATCGCCCGTGACCTCGCCGTTTCAGACCACCGGCAGCATCGGTTTCGACCAAAAGCTCTACGATTGGAATTTTGGCGTAAACAAGGTTTCGGCGCTTACCAACGGCACCTTCGGCATTGCCTTCGATAACAATCGCACCTACACCAATTCGACCTTTTCCGGCGTCAATCCGCTCTATCAACCGACCCTCGAGGCCTCGCTGGTGCAGCCGCTGCTGCGCAACTTCGGATGGAGATTCGCAACTCTTAACGTCCGTTTGTCGGAGTCGGCTCAGCGCGCCACGCAATGGAATTATGGCGTCTCGCTGAACCAGTTCGTCGAGCGCATCGGCAATGACTATTGGGCCGTGGTCGGCGCAGTCGAGAACCTCGACGTGGCTCAATCCGCGCTAAAATTCAACGCCGACCTGGTGCGTATCAACCGCATCAGCGTCCGAGTCGGCACGCTTGCGCCGATCGATTTGCAGGAAGCGCAGTCCGCCGCCGCTACCGCCGAAGCCAACGTTTACGCAGCCGAGGCCGCGCTCAAAAGTTCGCGTGCGCAGTTGCGCCAGGACGTGATGCTCAATCCGGCAGGGACCTTTCTGCCTGAGAATATCGAGCCTGCCGACTCGCCGAACCCGTCGGTAAAGAAGGTTGACGAAAACGAGGAGACGGCGCTCGAACGCATGGTCGAGTACAGTCCGCAACTCGGCGGCCTGCGCGAGGCGATTCGCACGGCATTGCTGCAGGTCAAGTTCCAGCAAAACCAGACCCTGCCGCAACTCAACATCGGTACGCAGTTCGGCGTCACCGCGGTCTCGGGCACCGCGCCGTGTATCGGAAAGTTCAGCGCGAATGGCACCAGTAATTGCACTTCCCCGACCAGCGCTTTGCCCCCACCCAACGGGATTCGGCTGCCCTTCGGCGGCATCTATGGCGACGCGCTCAATCGGATGCTCAACGCGCAGTTCTATAACTACGCCGCCGTCGTGACCTTCGAGATGCCGCTGGATAACGCCGCCGCAAAGGCGGCGCTTGCACAGGCCCGCGTCAGTTATGAGCAGGCGCGCCTCCAGTACCGCGCGACGCTCTCCCAGGCGGTCACCGCGATCGAGTCGGCGCTGGCCAATCTGCATGCTGACGTCGAGCGCGTGCGGGCCACCAAGGAGGCGGTGTTCTTCGCCGAGAAATCCCTGCGCGACGAGCAAGTGCGCTTCCGCGTCGGCCTGGTGACTACGCATGACCTCCTGCAGTTTCAGAGCGAACTCGTCACGGCGCAGGGCAACGCGGTCGCCACGGCGATCGACCTCGAAAATGCACGGCTCGCGCTGTGGTACGCCGAGGGCACTCTGCTCAAAGCCTTCAATATCGATTTCGAGGTGCAGAATCCTCACGAGACTCCGTGGTACGCACACTTCTAGACCGAGGCCTTGCGAATGAGTGTCCGGCAGCTCGCGCCGGCATCGAAAGTGAATCTGTGACTATGCATCACTGTGCCCCCAGCGATCGATTTCGGCCCGGCACGCGGCTCGCCCGATAGGCGCTCGCGATGCCTTATCTGTGGGTGGCGATTGGCGGCGCGCTCGGCAGCATGGCGCGCTACGGGGTCAGTGGTGTTGTCGCCGGGCTTACCGGCGGCGCATTTCCCTACGGCACCATGGTGGCCAACGTTACGGGTGCGCTGCTAATTGGCTTTCTCGCCACGTTTACAGGTCCGGACAGCCGGTTCTTCGTCCCTGCGTCGGGCCGATTGCTGCTGATGACCGGCCTGTGCGGCGGCTACACCACGTTTTCAACCTTCAGCCTGGAAACCGTCAACCTGATGCGCGACGGCGAATGGACTGGCGCTCTCGCCAACATCGGCTTTTCAGTCATACTATGTTTGGTAGCGATATGGATCGGGCACGCCTGCGCGCTCGCTCTTGATCGGCTCAAAGGAGCGTGACTCCGATGCTCTTACCCCGGGACGCGACGTTGCTGAGAGTATTTATTGGTGAGAGCGATCACTTCGAGGGACATCCGCTCTACGAAGCGATCGTGCTCAAAGCGCGCGAACTTCATATGGCGGGGGCAACCGTGCTGCGCGGTCCGATGAGCTTTGGAAAATCCAGCCGGCTGCATTCCGCAAAAATTCTGCGCCTTTCAGAGGATCTGCCGATCGTGATCGAAATTGTTGATAGCCCGCAACAAATCGACCAGTTTCTGCCGTTCCTCGAGCCCATGATTGGCTCCAGCCTGGTCACTGTCGAAAAAGTCCAGGTCATTCGCTATGGGGACGCCGGCGTCGGTTGATCAGCAGTACACCACGTCAACCGATTCGAGATACTCGGTGAACGCCTCTAGCGTATGGCGCACTGTGTCGAGGTCCTGGTCGAGCGCCGCCTGTTCCAGCGTTGCGCCCATCTCCGTGACGGCATCGAAACCGTAGCTGCCGCCTTCGCCCTTCATCTTGTGCCCAATCTGGCTGATGGTCCTGTAGTCGGCGCACTCGATCGCCGCCCGTATTGTCCCGGTATCGGCACGTTTATGTTCCAGGAAGCCCGGTACGAGGTCGCGCAGATACGCATCCACCTGGATCTTTTGACGTTTCATTTCGCAGTCTCCGTTGGCCGCCTCGGGCGCGCTTCCAATAGGTTCCTGGTCTGCGGGCGGAGCCGTGGCGAACTTCAGGATTGTTTCGAACAGCGTTGACTTCCTGACCGGTTTGCCCACGTGCGCGTCGCACCCCGCGTCGAGGCTTCGCTGCACCGACTCCCCTAGAGCCGACGCCGTAAGCGCGACTATCGGCGTCGGCGCCGCTTGTTGTTCGTGTTCCCACGCGCGAATCGTGCGCACTGCCGTATAGCCGTCCATCACCGGCATCTGGATATCCATCAGCACCAGATCGTAATGATTCGCCTTTACCTTATCCACCGCGATCTGGCCGTTCTCGGCATGATCGACCGTGTGGCGCGTCTTTTTCATATACGCGTCGATCAGCATGCGGTTGTCCTCGGAATCGTCTGCCAACAGAATGTGGAGCGGTGGCAGGGCCTCCATTTGCGCGAGTACGGCGTTGCCGTTGGCGCCGGGGGTCACGGTCGCTGAGCTTCCGCCGTTGAGCGCGGCGGCAATTCGCCCCGGTCCTTTTCCTGTTACTTCCATAACCGTCCTCAGCAGGTCGGCCCGCTTGATCGGTTTTGCGAGATAGCGGCGTTCGGGCGCCGTCTGGAGGCCGGGTAGCCGCGGATGTTCCGGCACCGAACCGGGCGCCCCCACCGTATTCATCAAAACGATCGGGCTCGGCGCGCCGCCGCCGGCACCGGCCGCCATGCGCAGCAGCGGCTCGATTCCAGGCATTCGCGGATCCACTAATAACATATTGTAGAAATTTGTGTTGGATTTGATGTTAGCGGATTTTGCCAGTGCGAGGGCGCTGTCCGCGGCTTCGTCCGCCGCCGCTCCCGCCTCGGTCAACATCTCGACCAGCATCGTTCGGGTGGCCGGGTCGTCGTCAACCACCAGCACCCGGATTCCCGCCAGAAGGTTGGCGGCGACGCCGGGCCGACTCGGGTCGTCCTTTGAGTCCTTGGCGAATTGTGGAGTAAGCGGCAGCGTCACGACGAAGGTGCTGCCCATGCCCAAACTGCTCTCGACGTGAATTTCGCCGCCTTGCAGATCGATCAGCCGCTTGACGATCGCGAGACCCAGGCCGCTGCCCCCGTACTTGCGCGCAATCGACGAATCGGCCTGGGTAAAGTTCGAGAATATCGCGGTGATTTGATCCGCCGTGAGTCCGATTCCAGAGTCGCGCACGGCCAGGCGAATCCATGCCGGTGCGCTGCCGCGATCGGTGCCGGCGACTTCGCTTCCGAGCGCATGCGACGGATTCGGCGGCGGTACCGTATCGAGCGTCAGGGCGATATTGCCGGCCTCGGTGAACTTGATCGCGTTGCCAATCAGATTGACGAGAATCTGCTGCAAGCGCAGGGGGTCTCCCACCAAGGCAGTCGGCGTGCCGGGTACGATTCGCTCACTCAGGTCGAGCCCCTTTTCGTGCGCGCGCTGCGCCAGCGTGTCGAGCAGTTTCTCCATCAAGTCGCGTAAATCGAACGGCGTCTGTTCAAGTTGCAGATGCCCGCTTTCGACCTTTGCCAGATCGAGAATCTCATTGATCAGTTCGAGCAGCGAATTGCCGCTATTGCGCATCGTATCGAGATAGCGCCGCTGTTCGGTATCCAGGACGCTGTCCCACAATAGGTCCGCCATCCCGAGAATCGCGTTCATTGGCGTGCGGATTTCGTGTGACATGGTCGAGAGGAACTCCGACTTTGCCTCCGACGCCGCCAGCGCCGCTTCGCGCGCCGCCAGCAATTCTATTTCCCACCGCTTGCGGTCGGTAATGTCGTGGGCGATCGAAATCGCACACGACTCGCCATCGAGTTCGGCCACTACCGCCGATACCACGTGCGGGACGATGAGACCGTTCCGATTCCGCAGTGCGGCGTCCATACCGCGCACGCGCCCATCGTTGCGCAAAGCTCGCGCGAATAGCGCAAAGCTCGCCGGGTCGGCCCACAATCCAGTATCAGCGGTGCGGCATCCGACCAGTTCTTCGGCGCTCATGCCGCTCATCAAGCACAGGCTTTCGTTGACCGCGGTAATCATCCCGTCGCTCATGCGTGCGATCGAGATCGAGTCCGGGCTGGCCTCGAAAATCCGGCGCAACTTGCTTTCGCTCGCGGCCAGATCGCGCAGCGCAGTCTCGCGCTCTTCCATGACGCGCGCGCGTTCGAGTATTTCGGCGCGCAAGCGCTCCTCGGTTCGCTCGAGCGTGTCGATTTGCGTGCGCATTACTTCGCGCGCGGCTATCAGGTCGCGCTCAGTCTGCTTGATAGTCGTGATATCCCGGCCGATCGCAACCACGCAGCGCTCGCCATCGAGTTCGATTACATTGGCCGAGAGCAGGTAGGGATGTACCGCGCCGCTCTTTGTGCGCAGGTCCATTTCAAGATTCGCGACGCTCCCGTCCGCGTTTATCCGATGCAGAAACTCGCGCAATTGTGCACGATCGGCCCACAACCCGAGGCTTACCGCGGTGCGCCCCAGCGCCTCTTCTCGCGAATAGCCGCTTGCGTTGGAGCCTTCGTTCAGGTCCATGTAGCATCCGTCGCTCAAACGGCTGATCGTGATCGCGTCGGTGCTGGTCTCGAAGATCTTGCGCAGCTTCGCTTCACTTTCGACCAATCGTTCGATTGCGAGACGGCTCGCCTCTACTGCCGCCTCGCGCTCGGCCACGCGGCCTCGAAGCTCCGCCTGAATATCATTCAGCAACGCAAATTGGTGCGCAATTTCCTGGCGATAACGCTGACCCGACAGCGTTACGTAATGCGCGACGCAGGCCGCCGCCATAAATTGAAGCCAATCCCAGAACAGGTCGGGATCGGAGCCCGGCCGCATCAGGGTCAACGCTGCGATTGAAGCGGCGCCCGCAAGCGACAGAGCGGCTTGCCAGCGCCAATCCCAGGGAACCAATGCGGCAGCCCCGATAATCGTAATGGTCACGGTGAGCATAAGTGGCGCCGGATCCATCGTCACTATCGAGATCGCGGCGCTCGCCGCGAAGACCAGTGCGCAGCTACCGACGATCAGTTCGGGCAAATGATTTCGGTAGGCCTTGAGCTGCGTCAGGCGCAGAAGAATCAATGCAACCAGCACATTGGATAAGCGCAGCGACGCTATCGTTGCACGATTGGCTTCATGCCAGGCCAAATCCGCAGTCAGAAATAGCAACTGAAATACCACTACGATGACCGCGGCACCGCGCAGAATGCGCAGCAACGGGATCGAATCGGGCGGATCGATCTCCACCGCTACCTCCGACTCCCCCGAACCCTCACATTCCCGGTCCATCGTGTCCGGCGCTGAGACTTCCGTCCCGCAGATTTGCTGGTCGCGAGTCTTCAGAGCTAATGCGGCCGCTGACGGCTCCGGCGTCGATGCCTCTGGCATACTTCGGATATCCATTTTCAGACCGTCGCATCCGCCACATGGCGGCAAGACACTGGACCTTAAGCGGAGCAAGAGTGATGCCTCCGATGACGGCTGATTCGAGGCTGCAGACACGCGAATGCGTCAGGTTTCCCGGCGCGGACAACCAATATGGGACATTGGCCCAGTTATGCGTTGAATCTGGAACGCTTGAGTCCGCAACCGCGGTGCAAATTGAACCGGCGAATCCGTATCGCCAGCATTATGTAAGCGAGCGGTTCGCGTCGATTCCGCAGCGCGCGAACGTCCCGGGCCACTCAGATGGCTTCGAGCGCGCGCGCGAAATCCGCCGTCAGATCCGCCGTCGCCTCCAATCCCACCGAGAGCCGGATGAGCCCGTCGCCGATTCCTGCGCGCTCGCGCTCCTCGCGTGGCATCCCCGCATGAGAGGTCGTCGCCGGTCGCGTGATCAGGCTCTCGACGCCACCCAGGCTGGGCGCGTTGATCGGGATCGTCAGACGCCCCATCAACGCTTCCGCCGCTGCGACTCCGCCGCGCAATTCGAAGCTCATCATGCCGCCGCAGCCGTCGAACAATTCGCTTGCGCGCGCATAGTTCGGGTCGCTCTCAAGTCCCGGATAATTCACCGCCGCCACCTTCGGATGTGCCGCCAGATAACGCGCCAGCGCCAGCGCACTCGCATTCTGATGCCGCACGCGCACCCCGAGCGTTTTCAGTCCGCGATGCAACAAAAAGCACGCATGCGGATCGAGCGACGCGCCCAGATGGGCCAGCGTCCGATTGATCTTCGCGATCAGCTCGGCCCGCCCGATTACCGCGCCCGCGACGATATCCGAATGACCGTTGAGGTACTTGGTTCCGCTATGAATCGACAAATCGAAACCGAGTTCCGCCGGCCGGAAATTCACCGGACTGGCGAAGGTATTGTCGATAATCGAAATCAGCCCGTGCGTGCGCGCAAACTCCACCGCCGCGCGCAGGTCCGCCACCTGCATCAGCGGATTCGAAATCGTCTCGACGTAAATCGCCCGTGTCTGCGGCGTAAGGCTTTCCCGCCACGACGCCGGGTCGTCGCCATCGACATAATCCACGCCCAGGTTCATGCGTGGGAACTCCACCCGCATCAGGTCATGCGTCCCGCCGTAGAGGCAGTCCTGCGCCATGATTCGATCTCCCGCCGCCGCCACCGTCATCAGCGTCGTCGCCACCGCCGTCATCCCGCTCGCCATCACCAGCGCCGTTTCCGCGCCCTCGATCGCCGCGAGCTTGGTGTGCAGCGCGACGTGATTCGGCGTGTTGCTCAGCCGGATGTAACGCAGCGCGTAGTAACTGTCCTCGCCGCGATATTCGTAGGTCGACGATTGAAAAATCGGCATGCTCACCGCGCCCTCGATCCGCGGCTCAGGTTCTCCTGCATGAATCAGCCTGGTGTCGATTCCAGTCATCGGTCTTTTCACGGCTCACCTCGTACGCGTGCCCGCGCGGCGCGCTTCGGCTACTCTTATAATGTTGTTCGGGAACGCGGAACCGATTGCTGCCGAAATCTCGCAACGGTGCAGCCTTGATTTTGCTGAAAATGACGGCGCGTCCGGTACGTGGGGCGCCGAGAGCCAGCGCATGTGCCCGGCCACTGCCGCCCGTAGCGTACGATTTCTCCGGTGCCGGTGAGTCGCGACGGCCGGCCTTAACCTCGCGTGTAAAGGACGCAAGCAAAGGGAGCGCTCCATCGTGAAAGTCATCATCATCGGCGGCGGCATTATTGGTGCTTCGATCGCCTGGCGCCTCGCGCGCGAACACGCTCAGGTGGTCGTGCTCGAACGCGCCCGCCTCGGCCATGAGGCTTCCTGGGCTGCCGCCGGCCTGATCGCGCCGCAGGCCGAGGCTCAGACCGCCGGCGTATTCTTCGACCTTTGCCTCGCCGCCCGCCGCGTCTTCGATTCCACCGTCGACCGCCTGGTCATGGATTCCGGCCTCGATCCCGAGTACGACCCGCACGGCATTCTTTACATCGCGCTCGATTCCACCGAACAAGCCGAACTCGAGTCGCGCGCCCGCTGGCATCGCGAATCCGGCGCCGTGGTAGTCGAGTTGTCCGGCGCCGAGGCGCGCAAAATCGAGCCCACCGTCTCGCCCGCCACGCTCTACGCGCTTCATCTTGCGGACAATCGCCGGGTCGATAATCGCAAGCTCACCCACGCCTACATCGCGGCCGCGCTCAACGCCGGCGCAGCATTCCGCGAGGGCATCAGCGCCGCAGCTGTCACTGCCAGGGGCGGCCGCGCCACCGGCGTCCTCCTCCACGACGGCACGGCGCTCGAGGCCGATCTCGTCATCGTTGCCGCTGGCTCCTGGTCACATCAGATTCGCGGCCTCGAGGCCGACCGCGTCGCGCTCCATCCCGTCCGTGGCCAGATGCTCTGTTTCGAATCCCGCCCGCGCATCCTCACGCCCTCGGTCTTCTCGATGCGCGCCTATCTGGTCCCGCGCCGCGACGGCCGTATCCTCGCCGGCTCGACCATGGAGGAGGCCGGCTACAATAAGTCCGTCACCCTCGCCGGCATCGAGAAAATAACCCGCGGCGCGCTCGCGATGGTCCCGGGGCTCGGCGAACTTCCGCTGCGCGAGGTCTGGGCTGGTCTGCGTCCCGCGACCCGCGACCTGCTGCCCGTCATCGGCCGCTCACCGTCCGTCGCCAACGTCATCTGGTCCACCGGCCATTACCGCAGCGGCATCCTGCTCTCCGCGTTGACCGGCGAGGTGATAGCCGATCTGGTCGCCGGCCGTTCGCCGTCAATCGATCTGGCGCCTTTTTCTCCGGCCCGCTTCGCCGATGTTCGCGAATAATGCTGTCGCAGATTAGCTTGCAGTGGAGTATTGAGATCGATAGTCGCGCAATTCCGCGTGCCAATCGCTTTCAGCCTTGCGCGCCTGACCTGGCTGTCTATCCGAGCATTGCGAGCGTGGAACAGTGAAAAAATGAAAATTCTTGCTCTCGTTAGGGACCTTCTGCTGCGCTCGCGCATCGAGGCAGTCGCCGATTCGCTCGGCGCCGAGGTCATCCCTGCGGCGACGCTCGATCTCGCGCGCAGCCGCGCCGTCGAACTCGCCCCTGCGATAGTTTTCGCCGATCTTTCCGACGCCAATTTCCCTGCCGAGGAGACCGCCCGCACCCTGCGCGCCGCCGCCCCCGGCGCGCGCCTCGTCGGCTTCGCCTCCCACGTCGATTTGAAATCGCTCGCCGCGGCCCGCGCCGCTGGCTTCGATCGCACGCTCTCGCGCAGCGAATTCACCGCCCAGCTTCCGGCGTTGATCAAATCGTGATCGCCGTTCAATAAACTCACAGGTCCCTTGCAATGGTCGAAGCGGGCGATCGCGCAATGACAACCGATGCGGAAACGATGACGCCCTTTCATCCGGCGGTCGCCGAATGGTTCCGGCGGCGCTTCAGCGCACCCTCGGCCGCTCAAGTCCGCGGATGGCCGGTGATCGCTGCCGCCGCGCGTCCGCCCGGTAACGACGTTCTGCTCTGCGCACCCACCGGCAGCGGTAAAACCTTGGCGGCCTTCATGTGGGCGATTAACCGTCTCATCGTCGAGGCCGCTGCCGGCCAATTGCGCGACCAGGTCTCGGTGCTCTACGTCTCGCCGCTCAAGGCACTCGCCAACGACATCCGCCTCAATCTCGAGGAGCCGCTGCGCGGCGTGCGCGAGGTTGCCGCCGAGATGGGGGTGACGCTCGCTCCGGTGCGCGCCGGACTTCGCACCGGCGATACCCCCGCCAACGAGCGCGCTGCGATGCTCCGGCGGCCGCCGCACATTCTCGTCACCACGCCCGAGTCGCTCTTCATCCTGCTGACCTCCGCGCGCTTTCGCGAAAAGCTCCGGGCTGTCCGCTACGTCATCGTTGACGAACTCCATGCCGTCGCGGGCGACAAGCGCGGTGCCCATCTTGCCCTCACGCTCGAGCGGCTCGAACGGATGGTGCGGGAGGGTGGGGCGCCGCGTCCGGTGCGCATCGGCCTGTCCGCAACGCTTAATCCAATCGAAACGCTGGCCGCCTTTCTCGCCGGTGCCGAGGTCGCGCCCGGCGGCGCCCGCACTCCGCGCCCGATTCAGATCGTACGTGCCGACGACACCCGCCGCGAACTCGACCTCGCCGTCATCGCGCCCGGCCCCGAACTCGGCGCGCTCGCCACCCATCAGCACTGGGAGGCGATGTACGATACGGTCGCGAGCCTCATCCGCGAACATCGCACCACGCTGGTCTTTACGCTCTCGCGCCGATGGGCCGAGCGCATCGCGCTCGCCCTCCAGAAGCGTCTCGGCGCCGACGCCGTGATGGCACATCACGGCAGCCTCGCCCGCGCCGAACGCCTCGCCGCTGAACAGCGCCTCAAGCGCGGCGACCTCAAGGCGATCGTCGCGACCGCCTCGCTCGAACTCGGCATCGACGTCGGCGCGGTCGATTTGGTCTGCCAAGTCGATTCGCCCAAATCCATTTCCGCCGCCATTCAGCGCGTCGGCCGCTCCGGCCACAGTCTCGGCGCTACGCCCAAGGGCCGCTTCTTCGCGCTTACGATTGACGATCTGCTCGAATGTGCCGCGGCCGTGCGCGCTATCCGCGCCGGACACCTCGACGAGGTCGAGGTCCCGCTCAATCCGCTCGACGTCGCCGCCCAGCAAATCGTCGCCATCGCCACCGACGAAGAGGATATCGACGAAGACCAACTTCTGCGCCTGCTGCGCTCCTCGCACAGCTTCGGCACGCTGGCGCCTGGGACTCTGCGCCATTTGCTCGATGAGATGGCGGCGACGCTGCCCGATCGCATCCAGGGCGCCGCCCCGAAAATTTTCTATGACCGCGTGGCCCGCCGCGTCCGCCCGCGCCGCGTCGCACGGCTCTCGGCGATTACTTCCGGCGGCACGATTCCGGAGGCCGGCAATTACGACGTCGTGATCGCTTCGGAAGGCCGCAAAATTGGCGACGTCGAGGAAGACTTCGCGCAGGAATCGATGCGCGGAGACATCTTCTCGCTCGGCTCGATGCCCTGGAAGATTCTCGGCATCTCCAAAAATCGCCTGATGGTCGAACCGGTCCCCGGCATGGCGCCGACCCTCCCGTTTTGGCAGACCGAAGCCGCCGGGCGATCGCCCGCCATGTCCACCGAGGTCGCCACCCTCCGGCGCGACCTCGCAGCCTTCTTTGCGATCGGCAATTCTAAAAACGACGCCGCTTGCGAACGGGCCGCCGCCCGCTGGCTCGCCGCCGAATGTGCCGTCGATCCTGCCGCCGCCGCCCAGGCCGTCGCCTGGATTCGACGCGGCGTCGCTGCCCTCGGCGTCATCCCCGACCATCGCAATATCGTCGTCGAGCGTTTCTTCGACGGCCTCGGCGGTACCCAGATCGTCATCCACGCGCCCTTCGGCATCCGCTTCAACCGCGGCCTCGGCCTCGCCATCCGCAAGCGCCTGTGCCAATCCTTCGACTTCGAAATTCAGGCCTCCGCCATCGACGACGCCGTGCTGCTCGCGCTCAATTCGCGCCACAGCTTCCCGCTCGAAGACATTTTGACGATGGTCAACTCGCGCACCGCCCGGCCGACCCTGGTGCAGGCGATGCTCGACGCGCCGATGTTCGAAGTTCGCTTCCGCCACGTCGCAACCCGGGCCCTGTCCGTGATGCGCTCGATGCGCGGGCGCAAGGTTCCGGCGTGGATTCAGCGCCTGCGCACTCAGGAGCTGATCACTGTGCTCTTCCCTCGCCGTAACGCCTGTTTCGAAAATCGCCCGCCCGCGATCGAGGTGCCCAGCCATTTCATTGTCGGCGAAACCGTTCGCGAATGTCTTGAAGAGTCGGCCGACACCGATCGCATGGAGGCCGTTTTGCGCGGTCTGGAGGCCGGTTCGGTCGCCGCGCACTTCGTCGATAGCACGGCGCCCTCGGTCTTCGCCCATCGCATCCTGCTCGCATGGGACTACTCCTTTCTCGACGACGGTGAACGCGCCAATCGCCGCAGCCGCACCGTCACCATGAACCGGGCGATGGCCGAAGATGTCTTTCGCGAGGAAGACCTGTCGGAGATGATCTCCGCCGACGCCGTCGAGCGCGTCGCCGCCGAAATCGGCGGATTCGCTCCCGGCTCGCGCCCGCGCGACGCCGACGAACTCTACGAACTCATCCGCGCGCACGGCTCGCTCAGCCCGGGCGCCCTCGAAACGCGGATCGGCGGCGAAAGCCCGGTCATGGCGGCGGCGCTCGAAAGGGCAGGGCGCGTCATCCGGGTGCGCCTCGCTGCGGGCGATCCGGGCGAGGCCTTCATCGCAGCCGAGGACGCGCCGCAGTTTGCCGCCGCCTATTCCGCCGCCGTCTTCAGTCCGCCGCTGCCGGAGCGGATCGCGGCCGCGCTCGATCCCGAAGCCGCACGCGTTGAACTGGTCCGGCGCGCCCTGGCGACCAGCGTTCCGGTTACCGCGCTGGAACTTGCAGCCCGCGTCGCTATCGCGCCGGAGGAACTCGAGCGCATTCTCGCCACACTCGAAGCCAACGGCGCCGTCTTTCGCGGCTATTTCACTACGAGTCATCCAGCCGCTATGGCGAATCCGCATCACGATGGTCCATGTGCGGAAAATGGTGTGGTAAATTCGCGCGCCAACGGCGAAGCCACCGGGCAATGGTGCGATCGCTACGTCCTCGAACGCATCCACCGGCAGACCCTCAACCACCTGCGCGCCGCGGTCGAACCCTGCTCCGATTATGAGTTTGCCGCGTTCCGCCTGCGCTGGATGCAAATTGGCTTCGGTCTGCCGGCCACCGCCGAAGCCGTCAACACGGTCCTCGAACAACTCTCCGGGCTGGCCTTCGATCCGGCCTTCTGGGAGCGCGCGATTCTCCCTGCACGGATTGCGGGATACCGCCCGGAGCTGCTCGATCTGCTCTGTCTGAGGGGCGATCTGCGCTGGGTTGCAACATCGCCCGATGGGATAGAGTCCCCTGGCGAAGGCGCCACACTAGAGCTTCCGTCTGACGTTGCATTTGTGCCGCGCCGCGGCGCGCTTCCGGCTCGACCCACCGCCGTCCCGGCCGATCCGCGGGCGGCTACCGTCCTTGCGAGCCTCGTTGCGCAGGGCGCCCAATTTCTCGACCAGGTTGCCGAGCGGGCCGGACTGTCCGAGCGCGATACGCTGGGCGCGCTGTGGCGGCTGGCCGCGGCCGGCCTGGTCTCGAATGACAGCTTCGCCCCGTTGCGCATGCTCGCGTCGGACGCGGGCGCCGCGCGCGCGATCACCGACCCGCCGCACACCGGCAGCCTGGGGCGCTCGGCTAGCTTCAAACACGACGCGGCGTTGCGGGCCCGCCTGAAGTCGAGTCTGAGCGGACGCTGGAGCGCAATCGCGGCGATCCCCAGCGAAGATGCTGCGGGCACTCTGCCAAACGGCGCCACCGGCGACGCTGCCGCCTTCGACCAGGTCCGTGAGATGGCGGTTCTGCTGCTCGCCCGCAACGGAATCCTCACACGCGAGATGCTCGCGCTGGAGTCGCTCCCGGTTTCCTGGCAGACCCTTGCTTTCGCCTTGCGCCGCATGGAGTACGCCGGCCTGATTCGCCGCGGGTACTTCGTGCGAGCACTCTCCGGGGAGCAGTACGCGCTGCCCGAAGCGCTCGAAATGCTGCGGGCTGCCCGCACGCTCAATATGGCCGGCGAACCGCCGATCGCGCTAAGCGCGGCCGATCCCGCGAATCCGTACGGGGTGTTGCTCCCCGGATGCGGTGTGACGCGCGAGGCCGCCAACCTGATTGTCGTGCGCGGCGGCCGCTTCGTCCTCGGACTGGCCGCCCGTGCTCTGGTCGGCGCCGAGGACCTCGACGACGCCACTTTTGCCGCCGCGCTCACCGCGCTGATGGCGTTGCGGCCGCGCTTGACGATCGAGTCGATCGATGGCGTTGCCGCGCTCGATTCCGATCGCGTCCCGGCCATGGCCGCGATGCGTTTCCATTCCGACGGCCGCGCCCTGGTCTTCGACGGCCTGCCCGGTCCGACGCCGGCTCGCGCCGTTCGCGTCGCGACGCTTCATCGCTAGCGCTTCCGGTTGCGTGCCCGAAAATGGTTCGCGATTCAATCGACAATGAGACCTTCGAGCGCGGATTGGCGCTGTTCAATCGCGGCGAGTTTTTTGCCTGTCATGAGGTGTGGGAAGAGCTGTGGCTGCGCAGTACGGGAGCGGAGAAGCTTTTTTATCAGGGCTTGATTCAGGCGGCGGTCGCGATCCTGCATGCGGAGCGCGGTAATCCGCGCGGGGCGGCCTCGACCTGGCGCAAGGCGCGAGTGAAGCTCCGGTCGCTGCCGGCGCGTCACATGGGCATTGCGCTGGGTGAGTTGCGCGAGGCGCTAGAGAAGTTCTTCGCTGACGCCCAGGATTGCCGCGAGCTTCCGCCGCGCCCGCAGATTTTGCGCGACAAATAATTCAGCGGATTGCCCATGAAGCGGTGACGCGGCCGGCCGTGCGACGCGGGCGGACGAGGCCATGGCACGACGCTCGATCGGCGATGAATCAATGCGAGCGATTAGTTAATGCGATCGTTGAGTTAAAGCGATCGTTGAAGTAATGGACTTCGACCGAGCGGTCGCCGGTCACCCGAATCGCCGCAGGTGAGGAGTGGAAAAGCAACGAGACCCACGGTCCCGCCACTTTGTGACAGTACAGTTCTTTCGGGCGTAGATGTAATCACGCCTTAAGGTGACGTGGGAGCAGCGATCAGGCGGCAGCCGTAAAGCCGCGCGGCAGCGGTTAAAACGGTATGTCTTCGTCGTCCATCGGGGCGGCGGCGTTATCGGACGGTCCGACATCCATCGGTTCGTTCATGCCGCCTCCGGCGTCGGCGCCAGCGCGACCGCCGAGGAATTGAACACGCTGGGCGACGATCTCGGTGCGATAACGCTTGCCGCTACCGTCCTTGGCCTCGTACTGCTGATTGGAGATGCGGCCCTCGAGGTAAATCTGGCGGCCTTTTTTGAGGTACTGGCCGCAGAGCTCGGCCTGCTTGCCCCAGACGACGATATTGTGCCATTCGGTGCGTTCCTGTCGCGCACCGGCGCGATCGCTGAAAGAGTCGCTCGTGGCGAGCGTGAATTTGGCAACCGTCTGGCCCGACGGCAGGTACCGAACCTCGGGGTCGCGGCCGAGGTTGCCGACCAGAATCACCTTGTTCACCGACATCGTGTGCTACCTCTTTAGGGAAAGCTAAACCCCGCGATGGGCCAACGCAAGTGTGCGGCGTGAGCGTTTTGCACATGGGCGGCGGCGGGCTGGGGACAAGTCTGGTCAACGGCGGCGGCGAGCTTTCGCATTGGATGACGGATTTATATAATTTTGAAGCCGCGCCGTGGCGGTGGGCGGGTTGAGAGGGTTCGATGGCAGTTGCGAATTCCACTCCAGTGAGAGTTGTGGTACTGGGCGGGCTCGGAGAAATCGGGCTCAACCTGATGGTGGTGGAGTGCGGCCAAAGCGCGATTATTATCGACGCCGGCGTGATGTTCGCCGAGGAGCGGGAATTGGGCGTCGGCCTGCTGCTACCGGATCTCGCCTACTTGGAACAGAGCCGGCTCAGGCTCGAGGGGGTGGTGCTGACCCATGGGCATGAGGACCACGTCGGAGCGTTATCCTATCTGCTGCGGCGCTTTCCCGCGCCGGTTTACGGAACTGAAGTAACACTTGCATTTGCGCGGCGCGGGCTGGCCGAAAATGGGCTGGCCGGGGCGGATCTGCGACTGCTGCATCCGGGGGCGGAGATCGAGTTCGGACCGTTTCGGGTCGAAGCGGTGCGGGTAACCCATTCGACGCCGGATGCAGTGGCGTTGGCGATTAGAACGCCAGAGGGGCTGATCGTTCATTCGGGCGATTTCAAGATCGATCCGGCGCCGGTAGACGGGCAGTTGTTCGATACCGAGCGCTTCGCGCAGCTCGGCGAGGAGGGCGTCGCGCTGTTGTTGTCGGACTCGACCAACGTCGAGCGGCCGGGACGCACCGGATCGGAAAGCTCGATGAAGCCGGTGCTGAGCGAATTGCTGGGGCGCACGCGCGGGCGCTTTTTCCTGTCGTCATTTTCGTCGCATCTCCATCGGATTCGCCAACTGGCAGAGGTCGCGCACGAGGCCGGCCGCTTCGTGGTGCCGCTCGGGCGGCGGATGGCCGAGAGCGTGCGGTTGGGGATGGAAACCGGACAGCTCAATTTGCCGCCGGGGACCTTTATCGAGCGCACGGAGGCGGATTTTCTCGAGGCTCGCAAACTGGTCTATCTGGCGAGCGGCAGTCAGGGCGAGCCGCTTTCGGCGCTTTCGAAGCTGGCGGCCGACGCCCATCCGCAGGTGCATATCGAGCGCGACGACGTGGTGGTGCTGTCGTCGCGGTTTATCCCGGGTAATGAGCGGACGATCAATACGCTGGTGAACAACTTGTTCAAGCGCGGCGCCGAGGTGCTGTACGACGCGGTGGCCCCTGTGCACGTTTCCGGGCATGCGAGCCGCGACGAGTTGATCGAGCTTATCGGGTTGGTGCGGCCGGCGTATTTCGTGCCGATTCACGGCGAATACCGCCATCTCAAGCGTCATCGGGCGCTCGCGATCGAGGCCGGAGTGCCGGCGGCGAACGCTTTTTTGCTCGAGGACGGCGCGTCGCTGACGCTGGAGGCGGGCGAGGTGCGGCGCGGCCGCCTGGTGACGGCCGGACGAATCGCGGCCGACGGCGAAGGGCTGGGCGATCCGGGGTTGCTGCGCGAACGGCGGGCGCTGGCGCATGACGGCACGGTGATCGCGATCGTGGCGATTTCGGCGCATAACGGCAAGCTGGTGGCCGGCCCCGACCTGCTTTCGCGCGGGGTGGTGAGCGGCGACGGCAGCTCGCCGCATATGGCGCGGGCGCGCACGGAACTAACCTTGCGAATCCGCAGCCTGAGCGTTGCGGTGTGCGACAATCCGGAGCGCTTGAAGGACGAGATGTCGCGGGCGCTGAGACGCTACTTCGGCGACGCGATCAACCGGCGTCCGATAATAATTCCCTACGTGGTGGAGGTCTGAGCGCTATCGCGCGCAAACCGAAAACTCCGCCGCCGATCGACCTGGTTGCAAGCGCAGCAGTGGAGCCGCGCGGGGGCCGGATCGTGCGCGAACTGGCAGCGCTGGCGCTGGTCGCGATCGCGGCCTGGATGCTGCTCAGCGTGGTCTGGATGAGCCTCGGGCTGCATCCGAATCGCGGCGGTCCGCTGGGCGCGGCGGTGGCGGGCGAACTGACGGACTGGTTCGGCTACCAGGCATACGTGGCGATCCTGCTGGTGGCGGCGCTCGGCGTGCGAGTGTGGGTGGCGGCGGGTTGGGCGGCGATCGTGCGCGAGGCGCTCGGTGGCGCGATCGTGACGCTGGGGCTGTGCGCGGCGGGCGGTTTTCTGAACGTCCCCGGAATCCCGGTGGGCGGCGGCGCTGGCGTCGCGATCGCATCCGGCCTGGGCTCTTACGTGAGCTTCGGAGGCGGCTATATCGTGGTGCTGCTGACGCTGGTCGGCGGGCTGGCGCTGATGTTTCGGCGGGCGCCGACCGACCTGATGGCGGCGATCGCCGGAGCGGCGCGCGGCGGTTCGCGAAAACGGATCGGAGAGCCGCAGGCGGAGTCGTGGCCGGCGACCGCGCTGAACGGCGACGGCGTGTCGACGGCGCCGCGCGAGCCGATCAGGTTCGCCACTTCCGCCAATGGAAGCGAGGCCAGAGCGCCGCTGGTGCGTAAGGGCGAGGCGGCCAAGCCGGCAGCGCGGGAGCTGACGCCCAAGGCCAATCCGCGCGGCAAGGGCGGTTACAAGCTGCCGCCGCTGGCGTTGCTCGACACGCCGCCCTTGGAGCATTCGCGGGTGGACGAAGCGGCGCTGGAGCGCAGCGCGCGGGTGCTCGAGCAGAAGCTCGGCGATTTCGGGGTCGAGGGCCGGGTGGTCGAGGTGCAGCCTGGGCCGGTGGTTACGATGTACAAGCTGGAGCCGGGCTCGGGGGTCAAGGTCAGCCAGATCGTCAACCTGGCCGACGACCTGTCGATGGCGTTGCGGGCGGCGACTGTGCGAATCCAGGCGCCGGTGCCGGGCGAGGCGGTGGTGGGTATCGAGGTGCCCAACCGCAAGCGCGAGAAAATTTATCTGCGCGAGATATTGGAAGCGGAAGAGTACGGGGCGGCTCAGAGTCATTTGACGATTGCGCTGGGCAAAGATATTTCCGGGCGGCCGGCGGCGGCGGACCTCGCGGTGATGCCGCATCTGCTGATCGCGGGCGCAACCGGGACCGGCAAGTCGGTCTCGATCCATACGATGATCTCGTCGATTCTGTTCAGCGCGACTGCCGACGAAGTGCGCTTTATCCTGATCGACCCCAAAATGCTCGAGCTTTCGGTTTACGAGGGCATCCCGCATCTGCTGGTGCCGGTGGTGGTCGATCCGGAGAAAGCGGCGGCGGCGCTGCTGTGGGCGACCCAGGAGATGGAGGGGCGCTACCGCCTGATGCGCGAGCTTTCGGTGCGCAATATCGACGGCTACAACCGGGCGATCGGGAGCGGGGGCGAACTGGTCGAGCTCAAGCGCGGGGATGCGGCGGCCAACGCCGGCGACGGCGACGAATGGGTCGATACGCCGGTGAAGCATCGCAAGCTGCCGAAGATAGTGATCGTGATCGACGAACTGGCGGATCTGCTGTTGTCGGAGGGCAAGACCGTCGAGCGCGATATCACGCGGCTGGCGCAGAAGGCGCGCGCGGCCGGTATCCATCTGATACTGGCGACGCAGCGGCCGTCGGTCGACGTGCTGACCGGATTGATCAAGGCGAACCTGCCGGCGCGAATTTCGCTGCAGGTGACGTCGCGGGTGGACTCGCGCACGATTCTCGATTCGATCGGTGCGGAGCGGCTGCTGGGGGCCGGTGATATGCTGTTCATGCCGCCGGGGACGGCGAAGCTGCGGCGCCTGCACGGCCCCTTTGTCTCGGAGGTCGAACTGCGCAAGGTCTGCGATTTTTTGCGCGCGCAGGGTGCGCCCGACTATCAGATGGAGATCCTGGAAACCACGGCGCCGGGCGAGGCCGAGGGCGCCGACGGTGGCGGCGATCGCGACGAGCTTTACGACGACGCGGTGCAAATCGTGATGGACACCAATCAGGCGTCGATCTCGATGATTCAGCGGCGGCTCAGAATCGGCTACAACCGCGCGGCGCGAATGGTCGAGCAGATGGAGCGCGAGGGTCTGGTGCTGCCGGCCGATGGTGCGCGGCCGCGCGAGGTGCGCCTGCGCGGGGCGAGTTGACGATCGCGCGTTGCGGACCGGTACAATGAAACCTTCCGTGAACAAACTCGTCTGAAAGATGGTTGTGCATTTGATTGAAAGAAAAATCCGCGCGCGCCGGCGCCGGGTGGGTGTGGCGCTTTTCGTGATGCTGCTGACGGTCGCGGGCGTTGCCGGGAGTTTCGGCTACAGCGGCGCGGAGGTGCTGGCGCGCGAGCCGGGCGCGTCGCATCCAGCGGAACTCAAGGCCTTGCTGGCGCGATTGCAGCGGCATTATGAGCAGACCAACTCATTCAGCGCGTCATTCAAGGAAACCGTCGCGCGAGTGGGGGCGCCGCCGCAGGAACGGACGGGGACGGTCTATTACAGCAAGCCTGGACGGGTGCGCTTTGAATTTGGCGAGCCGCAACCCGAGACGATCGTGAGCGATGGAAAGCTGCTGTACGACTATGACCCGGGGCTCAACCAGGTAATGGAGACGCCGCTGCGCAATGCGATCAAGGCGCAGGCGATCGCGGGATTTCTATTGGGGGTGGGCAACGTCGGGCGAGATTTCGAGGCATCGCGGCCGGCGAAATCGGCCAATGATGGTCTAATCCACCTTATTTTGACTCCAAAGAGCGGCGGCAACCCTCTGGCGATCGGCCTCGACCCGCAGACGCTCAATATCGAGCGGCTGAAGCTGGGGGATGCGCTGGGTAACGTCACGACGATAAGTTTCAGCGGGATCAAGACCAATATCGCGATAGAGCCGTCGCGCTTTGAGTTCAAGACCCCGGCCGGCGCGGACATAGTAACGACGTCGAACGTTCGTTGAGCGAGTTGTATCCGGAAGTTTAATTGTTCCGCACGCGACATTACGCGGCAAAATCATCACAATTCTGCTCCCCCCCGATTGCGCCACGGGGCGCGTGCTAGTAGAGATATATGCCCTTATAAGGGGCCCGTGAACCTGTTATGGAAAAGGTCCATCTCCTGACTTTGGGTTGCCCTAAGAACCTTGCCGACAGCGAGCTGATGCTCGGTGCGTTGATGCGTGCGGGTTTCGAAATCACGCTCGATCCGGGCGAGGCGCAAGTGCTGGTGGTCAACACCTGCGCATTTATCGAGGCGGCGAAGAAAGAATCGATTGGCGCGATCCTCGAGGCGTCGCAGGTAAAGCGGCGGGGCGGCGGACGGCGGCTGGTGGTTGCGGGATGCCTGGCGCAGCGCTACGGGGCGGAGTTGCGCGAGGAGCTGCCGGAGGTGGACATCTTCGTCGGCACCGGCAACTTTCTGGATTTGCCGGAGTTGTTGCGGCGCACCGAGGCGCCCGAGACGCGGCCGATTCCGTATGCGGGCGCTGCGCATCTGCTGCCAACGATGGAGCAGGCGCCGCGGGTGAAGACCGGCGACTTCTTCACGTCTTACTTGAAGATTTCGGAAGGGTGCAATCACAAATGCGCCTTCTGCATAATACCGAAGATTCGCGGCCTGCATGAAAGCCGCACGCCGTCCGATATCGTCGGGGAGGCGCGCGCGCTGGCGGAAGTCGGAGTGCGCGAACTCAATCTGATTGCGCAGGACCTGACGGCCTACGGGCGGGACTTCAAACCGCAGTCGTCATTGGCGGGATTGCTGCCGATGCTCGCTGGAATCGACGGCATCAGGTGGATTCGGCTGCTGTATTGTTATCCAAATTTTGTGACCGACGAGTTGCTCGAGACCATCGCGGAACTGCCGGAGGTGGTCAAATACATCGATATGCCGCTCCAGCACGCGGACGACGCGGTGTTGCGCGCAATGCGGCGGGAGCGTTCGGGGGCGGCGTTGAGTAAGCTGCTCGAGCGCATCCGGCGCAAGATTCCGGGGGTGGCGCTGCGGACCTCGTTTATCGTGGGATTCCCGGGCGAGGACGCGGCTGCGTTTGCGCGGTTGCTGGAGTTCGTGCGGCAGGAACAATTCGATCGGGTGGGAGTGTTTACCTATTCGCGCGAAGAAAATACCGCCGCCTTCGACCTCGCGGGACAGGTGCCGGAGCGGGTCAAACGCGAACGGCGCTCCGCGCTGATGGAGGCGCAGGCGGAGATTTCGTTGAATAAGAATCGGGAACTGGTCGGCCGCGATATAGAAGTGCTGGTTGAGGGTTCGACGACCGGGCGCGCCACGCGGCTTCGCGGGCGAACTCCGGCGCAGGCGCCCGAGATCGACGGCATGGTGATCCTCAAAGGGGACGCCCAGCCTGGCGATTTCGTCAACGCCCGGGTCGAGCGAGCGCTCAGCTACGATCTGCACGCGGTAGTCACGGACGCGATTGTAAACTGAAAAGGTGGCGGGCGATGGCTAAAAAATCAACGGCGGCAAACCGCAAGAAGTTCCTGGCCGACCTCCATGAGCATCTGCTCGAAATGAAGAACAAGCTCATGAACGAGATCGACTCCGAACTCAAGGCCGAGCGTGAGGGCAACAAGGACGAGGGCATGGACACCTACGACCTTGCCTCCGAGGAGCGCGATCGCGAGATCAACTTCATCCTGTCAGATCGCGAGCGCTTGAAAATCAAGCAGATCGACGATGCACTGAGCCGCATGGCGGAGGGCAGTTACGGCGTGTGCGAATCGTGCGGACTCGAAGTCGCCGAAGAGCGTCTGCAGGCGATGCCGTTTACACGACTGTGCCGGGATTGCCAGCAGGACCAGGAGCGAGAAGCGAAGTCGCAGCGTCGATTCGACGATGAACGCAACACCTATCGCAAGCTCGGTTCCACCGATGCCGACGAGGACAACATCTGACCGACGGGTCGAACGCGGGCGGCGCCGAACCTGGCGCATGCGGCCGTTGGTGAGCCAGCTGGCGATCGATTAAACTCGAAGGTCGCCGCTTGCCCCGTGCCCGATGCGAATGAGCCGACGTGACGATGACGGCGGCGATTACGTCGATTAGCGACATGCTGCCGCTTTACGCAGCGTGATCAACAGGGCATCTTAACAGGAGCGCAGTGGGCGCCGGCGGTCCGAGGATCTCCGGTGCGACGAGTCGTTTTGCATAACCTAATGCGATGAGAATTTTCACGGAAATCGGGACGGACACCGAATCCGAGCGCAGCCGGCCGGCCGAGGAGGTCGCCCAGCTGCGGGCAAATCTCGCCGGCGTCAAGACGATTATCGCCGTCGCCAGCGCCAAGGGCGGCGTCGGCAAGAGTGCGATCGTCGTCAACCTTGCGGCGGAGCTGGCGCGCGGGGGCCACAAGGTTGCGATCCTCGATGCCGATCTGAATTCGCCGAGTGTGGTCGCGATGCTCGGGATGAAAGTTCCGCGGCGATTCCACTCGCTCGAGGGGATCGAGCCGAGTTCCGGTCCGCTCGGGCTTAGAATCGCGGCGAGCAATCTGATTCCCGGCGGCGAACCGCCGCCCCCGAGTTTCCTAGAAGAAGAAACCTCAACACCCGTGTTGAGCAATGGCGATGGTGCACTGGAACTGAGCTATTCTGCGACGCTGCGCCGTCTGCTCGGGCAGACCCGCTTCGGCATGCTCGACCTGATGCTGATCGATGTCGCGCCGGGCTTCGAACAGCTTTACCGGCTGGCGCGGGTTGCACCTCTGAGCGGCACGATTCTGGTTACGCATCCCTCGGAAATTTCGGTGCTGGCCTCGCAGTCGGCGCTGAAACTGGCTGCGCATTGCGGGATCGAGGTGCGCGGCCTGATCGAGAACATGGTCGGCTTCAATTGCGACGGTTGCCATTCCGTGCGTCCCCTGATGCCGCATGGCGATCTCGCCGCCGTAGCCAAGGCCGCCGATATCCCGGTGCTGGGCCGGTTGCCTTTTGATCCGCGGCTGGCCGAATGCTGCGACCGCGGCGCGATCTTCGTCCGTGAATATGCCGACACGCCCATGGCCCGCGAGATTGCGGCGATCGCACGGTCGCCCGAGCTGGCATCCAGCGGCCGCGTTCACGCCGAGATGCCTCCTGCCTGAAGTCCTGTGCCGCGCCTGATGCGCCGGCAATTCAATCGGAATCCGAGTCGTCCTCAGCAGTCGAGGTGTCCGCGATGCTCGCGAGGCGCGAGTATTCGAACATTCCGGCGCCGGTCGCGCCGCCCAATCGATAGCTCGCGAAGCCGATCGAGGTGTGGATGCGGGTGTGGTCCGGGCCCGGACGCGAGAGCGTCATGAAGGCCTCGGCGATGCCATGCAAGTGAGCGCTACCGCCGCGTGGCGCAGTAATAGTCGCCGAGATTCGATTGGGCCGCGCTCCCGGCGCTGGAGTCTCAAGTTCAATCCCGGCGAGATCGCCGCGGCGCCATCCGCCGTCGCAAAGCAAGCGCATTGTGCGTTCAGCGGCCGCATCGGCAAACGTCCACGCACGCGCTTCTAGGGCCGACAATTCGGCCGCGTCCGGAAAGCACGCCCACAACATCCGGCGCGTTTCGAAGCGTAGCGGTTCGAGGCCGGTGAAGGACGCGCCGACACGAGCCACCGCGTCGATTTCTCGGCGAACGCCGCCGAGAACGATCGCGCCGCGCAACCGCCCGAAGAGCGCATTGCCGCCGCTCGCCCGGGGTTTGGGGTCCGCGTTGCCGGCAGCGCCGAGCGCCTGCTCGATTAGTCCATCGAGCATGACGTCGTCAGATCCGGCCGGCGGCGCACCACCTTCCAGATCGATCATGGCCTCGACCGTCATCGCGGTATCGAGTTCGGATTGTGCGAGAGCATTTTCGACGCTCAGGTACGCCGCGCCATCGTTGACGATTACCGCCGGACCGTGAAAGTCAAGCCTGCCACCGCGCGCCCCCAGCGCAAGCTCGAGCGGTCCGAGCCGCAAGTGTCCGCCGCGACGCTCGGCGCTGCCCTCGCCGGTAAAGAGCGCGGCGCGGCAATCATCGAACAACAGCATGATTCGAGCACCGGCGGCGCCTGAACCGAAATCGAAACTCGCCATGCCGCCGACGCGCGAAGCCGGGTCATAGAACTCGATTCCGACACGCACCGGCGGCGCGGCCGGTGCGGATGTCGTCTTGCGCGCCGTCCGCGGTAGCGGTTCCCGCTCGACCGCGATCCTGGCCGGATCGGAGGCTGTGGGTGCGCGCCTTCGATCGCCGTTTGCGATCGACCTAAAAATCTCCGTCAGCGCCGCCACGCCGCGCGTCCGAATCGACCCGGCCATGCGCACCGCCACCGACATCTTGAGTTGGAGCGCGTCGATCGCACCGCGGGCGGCGAGTCCGGCGATCTCGCGCAGTGCGGCGATCTCGCTCCCAGCGTGGCGCTGCGTGAAGGCCTGCAAAAGGTTCTGGCTGGCGCCGCCCGGATAGCGCAGCCCGAACGTTGGAATGATGCCGGCTGCGGCGAGGCGCGCGGAAAGGGCGGTCACCGGTCCGTGGATAAACTGGTCGCTGGCCGAGACGTGAGCACCCGCCGGTGGCCGCAACCGCCCGTTGACGGCGCGCAGACCCAGGCCGAAGTCAATGCGCGGCTCGATCACGTTCCATCCGTGGATCAATAAAACCGTCGCGTGCCCGTGGCGAGCAACCATGCGGGAAGCGAATTGCGCAATCAGATCGAGCATCCAGGGGGCGCGCGCACTCAGTTGCGACAAGCGGTTGCAATCGATTTCGTTGCGATCCATCCCGGCGTTGATCAGGGCGGTGGCACCGAGGCGGTGAGCGAGTTCGCGGGCGATCGCGGCGGTCTCGAGATCGTTGACCTTCGGATGGAGCGTGGAGCGCGAGGCAGCGCCGGCGCGGCCGCCGTGCGGCGCGATCAGCATTAGCGGAGCGGCGCCCCCGATCACTTCGAGCCACGGGGCCGGCGCAATTGCGCCAGTTGCCGGAACCGCCATAGGCGATCAGCGGCTCCGGCGCGCGGCGATACGCGCCGGGTGCGCATGCAGAGCGAATGACATGACGAAATAGTAAACGACGAAGCCGAGCGACGTGTAAAGCAAAATCTCGTTGTGCCGGGGCAGCATCGCCACCAGCGCTGCCGTCGCGAGGCCCCAGACCACGGCGAGTGCGAGTGTCAGCGGACGCATCAGTTCGGTGCGATTCGGGTAAATATATTTAATCGGCACGAAGATCATCACGGCCAGAATCGCGACGATGCCGGCGTTGATGGCGGGTGCGAAGCCGAGACAGAAGAGGTAAAGCGCGACGAGGTTCCAGTATGACGGGAAGCCGCGAAAATAATGATCCTCGGTCTTGGCGTCGATGCGGCTGAAGCCATAGGCGCTCGCGACCATCACGAAGCCCGCGACCGCTTCCCCCGCGGCGCCGTCCGGGATCAGCCGCGCGCGTAACATCAGGAAGACCGGGACGGCGACGTAATTGATATAATCGACGATGTTGTCGAGGAGGGCGCCGTCGAAGTAGGGAATGCGCTCGCGCACGCGTAATGCGCGCGCCAGCGGCCCGTCGCTCGAATCGATCACCACCGCGACCGCCATCATCAGGAATGCGCCGCGCCAATCGCCTTGCGCCGTGCGGATCAACGCCAGCACTCCGGCAACGGCGCCGAGCGCGGTATAGAGATGCACAGCCCAGGCGCATCCGGTGAGGAATCGCGTGTTCGCCATCGACGGCGGGACCGCTCAACTCTCGGGCTTGAGGTCGCGCGGCCCGAAGTATCCTTCCAGCACCGTCATGAAGGGGCCGCAGGAACGTCGTTTCTTGACATGCGCCAGGGCCTCGTTCAACGACATGCCGCCATGTGCGCGCAGATATGCGATGGCGAGGGTGGGCGCGCGATTCAGTCCGGCATTGCAATGGAGATAGACGCGTTCGCGCTCGCCGACCAGAGCGGCGAGATCGTTCAACGCGGCGCGCAGGCGATCCGCCATGTCGTCGGCACTGCCATCCTGGATCGGCGTGCGCACCAGCTTGACTCCGTGGCGCGCGGCGACCTCGCGCAGCACCGCGATATCGAGTGCGTTGATGCGCAAGTCCTCGTCGTCCTGGAGATTATGAATCGCCGTGATGCGGTGGGTGTCGCGCAGCCATTCGATATCGCGGTCGCGCGGATATTCGCCGACCAGCAGATACTCGGTAATTTCGCTAACGCTCGGGCGCACCTCGCCGCGCGTCGGTCGCGGTCCGTAATCGCGTCGCTGGCTCCACCAATCCATGGTCTGACACTTATGCAGCAATACGATGCGTTATCCAAGGACGAATGCGCACGCGTCAAAATCTCGAATGCCAATCAGTCTATCGGGTCGTGCCGCATGGCAAAAGCTGGATTAGCCATCGCCGTATGCCTGGAGCTTAATGCGTACAAATGGCGGGACTGCCCGCCTGCTTCCATTCGTACAGCCAGATCGACGCGAGCACCGAGGAGGCTTCGGCCACCTGTCGCACGACCATGGGCATCTCGCGCCGCATCAGCGCGCGATCGAACTCGGGGCCGCGCCGCACGCCGGTCTCGGCGCGGGTTGCACGATCGGCTTTGATCGTAGTGGAGACGAGCGCATTGCTGTGCTTCAGTTCACCGATCACGGCCGGCCACACCGATTCAATCCGTTCGAGATGCACCTGCGGCCGCGCCAATTCTCCGATTTCACGCACGGAACGATCGGCGGCGCCTTCGAACCGCGCATGCATCCCGCGGTCCTGGCGATAGCCATCGTAATGCTTCGTCGTGTGCAGCGGCTGGGACGCATCGCCGACGTAATGCGCCAGGTAGCCGGAAAGCAGGATCACCTGGGCGCAATCGTGTTTGCGCCATGCCTGCCCGACCCCCTTTGCGGTCCCTTCGATCGTCCAGGGCAACGTGCCTGATTTTTCGAGCGTCCGCGCGCCGTACTCGCGCACCATGGAGGCAAAGTCCGGCTGCATCGCGGAGAATGGATGCTCCCCGAAGTTTTCGAGATCGATATAATGATGGATGGCTTCGGCCTTGCCGTAGCGGGGCCGGAGGACTTCATCGGGGGCGACCGCATCAACCTGTAATTGCGCCGCGTGGGCTTCGAAGGCGCGTTTGAGCGGCGACTCGGGGAGTGCGTCGATCGCGAGGCGCGTAATTAGCCGATGCGTGCGCGAATCCCACGCGCGCGCCGGGGTCGGTGCCACACACAAGGAAACTGCGACGAGCACGATCGCGAGGATTCGATCGGTCCCCAAGAGACCGGATCGCGCAGCGCCCATCACTAGGCTTTGGCTTGGCCGCCTGTTCGATGGGAGCGGCGGCCTTTCGAACCATGTTCGCTCGGGCGCTGCTCCTGATTAGGACCGGGCGTAAGCGACGGCGTTGCCTCCGAGCCGAGTGACGCGACGTTGGCGGCTGCCGCAGAGTGTCCCGCGAGGTCGATGACGGCCTGCCGCATGCAATCGGCGAGATTGCGGTACGCGCCGGCGCCTTCCGCATCCTGAGCCACCGTGCGCAGATGGGCGCTCGTCAGGGCACGTCCGATGTGCACCTCCACTGGTGACCGGCGCGGGAGCAACCGGCCCTTCCCGAGGACCTCAAAGGTGCCGCTGAGATGTACCGGCAGCACATCGCATCCCGCGTGCAGCGCCAGGTAACCCACGCCGCTCTTGAATTCATGGATTGCACCGTCGGGCGATCGGGTGCCCTCGGGAAACATCAACACGCTGCGTCCGGCGCCGAGTTCGGCCAGCGCCTGCTCGAGCGAATCGAGTTGCGCACGCTCGCGATCGAAGGGAATCAGGCGGGTGAAATTGTATGCCGCAAAGCGCCTGAGTCCGGTGTTGAAAAAATAATCCTTCGCCGCGAGCACCACCATTTTGCGACCGCTTGCGCCGAGTGCGTGGCTGACCAGGCCGAAATCGAGATGGCTTGCGTGATTCGCGACGACGATGAAATTGCGATTAGCCGGGATGTTGCCGCGACCGAGCACGCGCGGCTTGAGCCAGGAGTCACACGCGGCGTCGAAGGTCCGGCGCAAGGCGAACTCGCCAAGCCGCCGAATAGGCTCCGGCAATTCGAGCGTGTAGGGCGCCGCGAAGCGCGCGTACGACGGCAGCTTGGGTCGGTTTTGTCCCGCGCTGACAATGCTTTGGAGGTCGTCAACGGTCGCTACATTTGCGAGTTCTTCGGCACTGAGATCGCGGCCGGACTTGATCGCGATATGCTCCGCCAATTCCGCCAGCGCAAGCGAGTCGAGCCCGAGATCCTCAATCAGCCGGGTTGCCGGGTTGATATTGGGCGAGCCGTTGGCGACCTGCGCAAGCGCTTCGGCCAGCCACGCTTCAACTTCGTTGCTGACGGTCGCGCGCGCCGCGTCATGGCTTTCGACCATGCGCCGGAGTATCTCCACGACCTCGGCGCGCTTGACCTTGCGCGTGCGCGTACGCGGCAGTTCGGTGTCCGTGAAGCGCAGAATGCGGATGCGGTCATGAGGTTTCAGCCGCGCACTCACCCGCTCGAAATGAGTTCGCAGCCGGTCTTCGATCGCACGCCGGCTCTCGCCCTTTGCATAAGCGGGCACTGCGAGCGCGGCAACCTGCTCGCCCTGCGCGACCCTCAGGCCGACCACTGCGAGTTCACGCAGATACGGCGTGTGGCCGTACGCTTCCTCGACCTCGTCGATGTAAATATTGTTGCCGCCCGAATCGACGATGACGTCCTTGGCGCGGCCGACGATGTAGAGCCGGCCATCGCAGTCGAAGCGGCCGAGGTCGCCGGTATGCAACCAACCGTCCTTGAGGACCTCGTCGGTGGCGGCCTGGTTGCGATAGTAACCCCTCATAACGTTGGGGCCGCGTGCGACGATCTCGCCAACCCGGTCGAATTGATCGATTTGAGCGGCGGCGTCTGCCGCTTCGTAGCCGTCGCCGTGGGCGAGTTTTATCTCGACCTTGGCCAGCGGCTTACCTACCGAGCCTGGCTTGAGCGGCTCATCCGGACGCGCGACGCTGAGCACCGGCGCCGACTCCGTCAGCCCGTAGCCCTCGAGCAGTTTGATTCCGATGTCGTTGAAAAATTGCGCGACTCGCTGGGGCAGCGCCGCGCCGCCGCTGACCGCAAGTTTCAGCCGTCCGCCGAGCGCGGAATGCGCCGGCCTAAACAACATGGTTCCAAGGTTGATGCGGTAGTCGCTGTCGAGCCGGCGGTTCAGATCGCGCAACTGATCAAAGGCCGCTTCGAACAGCGGCCCGCGCGCTTCAACCGTATCGATGATGCGGCGGTGGATCGCTTCCCACAGCGCAGGCACGCCGATGAGCGCGGTCGGCTGGACATCGGCGAGCGTGCGCGACAGATTCGCCGCGTCGATTCCAATCGGGTACACGATGCGTGCGCCGCTGGCGATCGGCAGCAGCATTCCGCAGGTGAACTCGAAGGTGTGGTGGAGCGGCAGTAACGAGAGCACGCGGTCGTCGGCGTTGAGCGCAAAGACCCGTCCGAGTGACGAGACCTGCGCGACAAAATTCCCGTGCGTCAACATCACGCCCTTGGGCGTGCCGGTGGTACCCGACGTAAACACGATCGACGCGAGGGTCTTGCGCTCGATCGTTACAGGTGGTGCCGGTTTCGTGCGCAATACGAACGGCCGCTCCAATTCGGCGAGTTCCATTTCGACGATTCCGCTCATTGCGTTGCGCACCGCTTTGCCCAATCGCTGAGCGCACGCGGCCGACACCAGCGCGGCGCGCGGCGCGGCGATGCGCGAGATCGTCGCGAGTTCGTCGGCCGATATCAGGTGATCGAGCGGTACTGCGATCGCTCCCGCGCACAGGATCGCGAAATAGGCGATTACCCACTCCGGAGAGTTTTCTGCGATCAGCAGTACCCGGTCGCCAGGCTTGATTCCGCGCGTACCCAGCAGCAGTCCCGCGCGATGTGCGCGGTCGCGCAACTCGCGATAGCCGATCGAAGTGCGGTGCCCCGAGGGCATCCGCGCCTCCAGCGCCGGCTGCGCGCCGTAACGTTCCGCCGCGCGGTCGAGCATCTCGACCAGGGTCTTGTGCCGAAACGATCCGCTGGGCCGCGCGCGCGTATGCAATTCCAGTTGCGGGAAAATATGCCGCCGCAGCCCCGGCAAATGGATATTGATCCAATAGTCAGCCCAGTCGATGCGCTCAGGATGATACGGATGGCGATCGGCGTCGCCCGGAGCGAGCGTCTCATAGAGCTTGCGGATGTTGCGGCCGTGAAAGGTGTAAACCAGTTCCTGGATGTACGGCCGATACACTTCGACCAGCGATCGAGCGAGCAGGGCGCCATCGCAAATGCGCTCGACCTGCTGCTCGAATTTGCGCGCCGGCGACGAGCCCTCGCCCAGCACCGTGCGCGCCAGCGCGGCCGTTTGCTTGAGCATCGCGGGCACGCGGGCGCTCACCAGCTCGTAGGTATTGTGCGAAACCACAACGGCTTCCAGGTGAGGCGCGAGCTTGCCCATCGGACCGCCGTTCAGGCGATGGTCGCGGCGATTACCCAGCGCGGTCAACTCGACCAGTCGGCGCATCGGCAGCGGATTCACGTCCGACGTGCAGAGCTGGTAGATCGGCTGATGCCGTTTCAGCAGCAGCGCCGCCAGCACGGGAACGATCGCATGGGCGGCGAGGTCCACCGGTATGACGTCCAGCACCAGTTCGCCCTTGGCCGGATAAAACCGGTAGCCGCGTCCCGCAAGATAGGTCAGCGGCGCGCTGGTATTGACGCCCTGGTTCCACCCGGGCTGCGGGTCGCAAAGCGCGCTTTCGATTACCGACGGGCGCACGACCGTCGCCGTAATCGCGTCGCGTGCAGCCAGGACCAATTGCTCGCCCAGGCTCTTGGTGTAGCTGTAGGTATTGGGCCAGCCCCAGCTGAGCGCGCGCTCCCTCCCGATTTGTTTGAGGCGATCCTCTAGCCACTGCTTGCGCTGCGCTTCGATCGCTCGATCGGGCGGGTCGCCGTCGCCGCCGTGCTGGTCGTCGGCCGCCGCGCTGAACTCTCCCTGGCGCGCGTGATCGCGGGATTCGGCCTCGACCCGATCGACCGCTGCCCGCGCGGCGCGAATCTCGCGCTGCAAATTGAAGTGACGCCGTCCGTTCGGACACCAATCGACCGGGAGGTCGTCCTCGAAGCGCTGGCCGTCAGCGACACCCGCCGAATAGCAAGTCGAGACGTGCAGCAGTGCGGCGCCGTGTTTCCGGCAAAACTCGACGACGTTGGCCACGCCGATCGTGTTGATCGCGATGGCCTTCTCGAGCGAGGCCTCGAAGTTCACCAGGCCCGCGCAATGAATCACCGCGTCGATCGAGCCGGGCGCGAGCGCGTCGTCGCTGACCAGGCCCGCTACCGTGATATCCCCCGCAACGATCGCGACCTTCGACTCGATATAGCGATCGAACCGTTCGCCCAGGTGTTCGCGCACGGGAGCCAGCGCCGGTGAGTCGAGGATCTCGCGCCGGAAGCGCAGATGACTCGAGCGCCGATCGCCGCGAATTAAAAGCAGGATAGATTCGAGTTCCGGATAATGGCGGAGCAGAATCGACAGGAGCACCTTGCCCAGAAATCCCGTGCCGCCGGTGATCAGGATGCGCCGCGAGCGAAGAATGTCGCCGAGCGGCGGCATCGAGCCGGCCGTACCGCGCGCACGTGTGCCGTTCCTCGTCGCCATCGGCGTTATATTACCGTTATCCTATTCGGCATCGTGGCTATTCGACATCTGCAATGACTAATGGCGGCAAGTGCAGATAGGAAATCGTGGCGGAGCGTCCATGGTCCGCCGTCGCCATCGCGATCGCTTCGGCCAGCGTGTCCGCCGACTCCCAGCCCATTCGCGCCGCGACTTCCGGTTCCTCGCATCCCGCAGCGATTACTCGTCCGACGTGCTGGCGCGCGGGTTCGCCCCAATACCACATGTAGAACGGATGTACGCCGTGATAGGCATGCCCGTAACGATACATGTGAGTATATGTGGGATTTCGTGCGAATTCCTCCTCGAACTGCTTCGACAGTTGCGGCGCGTCGGTGGTTTCGGCGAGGCATCGATGGAAGAACTCGATATAACTCGGATGATGCTCCGGATGAAATTCGTCGCGCAGCGGATGACAGATGATCATCGTGCCGCCGGGCCGCACCAGCGGCTTGTTGCGATACATGTTGAAGAGGTAGCCGAGCCCGGTGCACTGCACCAACACCGGATTCATGATCGAGTTGACGTTGTACGGACAGATGTACGGCACGCCGACGATGAGGATATCGGATTGGCCCTTGACCGGTACTGCGTATTGCTGGAACACGCGCGCCAGCGCTTCCCGATGGACAGTTTCGGTCTCGCCCGCCCAGACTCCGGTCATCCCGTAAGGCGCGGCATACTGATGCAGGGCCCTGCGCCGCAGTTCGCTCGACATGTTTCCGAGGGTCCAGCGAAATCCCTTCAGCCGCAGCCGATCCCAGTCGTTGAAGCGATCCTCGTTCTTCTGCAGGAAATCGAGCATCCCGCTGTACATCTGAGTATTAACGGCGGTCTCGATCGAAAAGACATTGAGCTGCTGATTGACTATTCGGCCCATCCGGTTGGCTGAACTGTGCAGCGCCGACCGGGTCGGATCCATGTACGAATGACTATCGCGCAGCGTCGCCGGATTGTGATGGTGGCGCAGGCTCTGGTAGGGCGCCAGGCCAACCGCTACCGATTTGTGCCCGCCGTCCATCGGCACCAGATTGATGTTCAGGTAGAGCACCAGGTCGGACTCGGCCGCCCGCCGCGAGAGCCATACCTCTTCGCCGTGATCGGTCTTGCCCAGGTTCACAATCTCGGCACGATTCTCGCCGTCGAAGTTGTACAGGCGCTCGGGCCAGAATTGCTTGAACGCGCGCTCGCCGACCATCCGCCGGATTTCGCTTTCGGTCATGCGCCGATGGAGCGCGGTGGCGATGATAATGTGCACGTCGTCAACCCCGTAGTCGGCGAGCGTCTGCAGGACCTGGTTGAGCAGGCGTTCGCGAATGTCGGGGCGGCGCATCTGCGGCAGCGGCAGGCTCAGGTCGTCGATCGCGATCGTCACGCGCATGTTCGGATTGAGCTGCGCGAACAGCGGATCGGCGTTGAGCGGATGCAGCAGGGCGTAGCGAATCGCGGTGTCGGGGTCGGGCAACGCGTCGAGCGGCGGCGGTGGATAGATCACCCGGGTTCCCGCCGGCAGCTTTTCGAACAGGAAATCCTCGCCGTATGGAATCAGGCGCGGTTCCGACTTGCGATTCAGCGTCACCACCAGGTCGCGCCGTGCGCCGACCTCGTGCTTGAGCTCCGCTGGTTTGAGCTCCTTGAGCTTAGCCTCGGGCCGCGCCATTGGATCTCCTCTCCGCCGGTTGTTCGGCGGCTTGCGGGCCGCGGCCGCCGTTGCGGCGACCGCCCGCACCCTTGTCGAAGCGCACCACCGGCCATTGACGGCTGCGTGCCACCGCCATCAACCGTCGGTCGGGATTCACCGCCACCGGATGACCGAGCGCGGCCAGAAACGGCAGGTCGTAATGCGAGTCGGCATAGCCCCATGACGCGTCCAGCGAGATCCGGTTCGCGCCGGCATACTGCGCGCACCACGCCGCCTTTGCCTCACCCGCCATCACCGGATCGTGCAGGCGTCCGGTCGCAAGACCGCGGCTGAAGACCAGCCGATTTGCCGCATACGATTCGATGCCTAGACGCTGAGCGAGCGGCGCCACGATGAAGTCCGGCGAGCCAGTGACCAACACCGGTTCGAGTCCTGCCGCGCGATTTGCCCCGACCATCTCGATCGCCCGCGGATACATGTTGGTCATCAGGACGCGATCGCAATACTCCTCGCCAAGCGTCGTCAGCCGGTCGCGCGAAATGCCCTTGAACATTTCGAACAGTGTGACGTTGAGCAGATGGCGATCGCGCCGTTCGGCGAGATAGAGCACCGGCAGCCGTGCCGCCAATCCGAACACGTAGCTCATCCGCCGGCTCCACTCGCCGATATTGGTGAACGCGAACAGGGTGCCGTGGAGGAGGTTCAAGCCCATCAGCGTGCCGTCGAGATCATAGAAGGCTACGCCTTTGGTCGTACGCCCGTTACGGCGGCCGCCGTGATTGTAAACTGACATGTCAGTCTACCATCCGCTCAATAAGAGCAGGGCCTTGCCCCGGGGCCGCATCGTTCAGCAGCCCGGCCGCGGCCAGAAACTCCGGGCGGGCGACTCCGCGCAATCCAAAATCCAATATTTCCTCCGCCAGCCGGCCGGCTGGCCGGCGTCGTTCGCGCGATAGTTGCCCCACGGCTTCCTTGACTCCGCCCAGAATGCAGTACGATACCGCCCGCGTGTCGCATTGCCGCACCAAATTCATCTCGATACCAAGGTCGAGCGAGCGCTGAATCTGTTCGGCTACCCGTTGGTAGAAGTCGCGAATCCTTGCGTCCAACTCACGATCGAATCCGGTCGAATGGTTCAACAGAATATCGGTCAGGTCGCGCTCGGCCAGCACAAATCTCAGCACCCGGTTCAGATTGTCGCGCAACTGATCGACCGGACTCGACTCGCCCGGGCCGATCCGCAGACGCTGGATTCGATTACGCAGCTCGCGCAAGGTCTGCTCCAGCAACTCCTCGAAGATGTCGCGCTTGCTTTGAAAATAGAGATAGAAGGTCCCGCGCGCAATGCCGGCGCCGGTGATGATGTCAGCAATATTAGTCCGATGGTAGCCCTTGCGAGCGAATATTCGCTTGGCATGGCGCAAGACCTGCGCACGTCGTTCTTGCCGTTCCATAACGCCTATACGAAGCCGGACACTAACGGCGTGCCGGAGAGGTGTCAAATCACGAAGGAACGGCGAATCACGCTAGCGTTCGCAGTCATTGGCTTCTCCGATACCGCACGTCAAATGAAGCGTCACGAATCTGAACCCGCCGCCATTGATCGACCTTCAGCAGGTCGGTGACGGCCCCTTTCGGGCAGATTCCGCCGCCGGGCACTAAGGGGATCGGCTAATTGAGGCCGCCGGTTGCGACGCGACTGCTGATGCCGGTGGCGTCGGGCACGAAGACGGGTCGGTGTTGACGCCCACTACCACCGACTGCGCGAAGCCGGCATCGGATACCGTGAAGTAGGTGCATCCTGTGGTTACGCCGACAAACTGCCCGTCGTGCGTATAGTTGATGACGCCGGGGAATGTCATCGACGGAGCGACCGGGTTCCACAGTGTGGTGGTGCTGTTGGTGACATCCCGGTACTTCAGGTTTTTGGTCTTATTCGGAAACCCAAAGATGCCCTGTGCCTGAAATTGGATCAGGTTGTCCCCGATCGTAGTCCCGACCATCCCGCTGGAAACTATTGGCGTGCAGATAGGCGTCGGCGTCGGAGTCGGCGTATGGCCTTTGGTCGGCGTTGGCGTGGGCGATGCCGCCGCCGGTGTCCCTAAGCATACATTGAGCCCGACGATGGACCTGACATTTTCCACCGGAATAGAACTGCTCGAGCTTCCGCCACCGCAACTCATAATCAGCGCCGCCGCCAGAAAGGACAGCACCGGCACCAGCACTAGGCATCTTCGCCGCCAAATCATTGAGCTATGAACCATGACGGCGCATTTGAGCCCTGTCAAGGCGAACTCGACCGGGGAAAAGGCATCGCTGAACTCGCCACGTTGGCGGGGGGCACCTCGGTCGCACCGTTTCCGGTCTCCGGAAATGGCCGCGACCGAGGGAAATTCACATGTCGGGGGAAAAAGGAAGGCGGGCCGTTGAAGGAGGGGGGAGTCTCCTTAACGCCCGCCTTTACGCCGCCGGTCTTGCGACTGGCGGTCCCCGACTACAGGGAGGAGGAGTACCCGGGGTGCGGATTAATTTCCGCTCATACGTTAAATTTGACGTATGCGGTTCACGAGATATTCATCGCGATTCACAGGAAATTTTCGGGGCGCCAATTCGATGCGCGAGGGGTGCCTGATGACACACGGGCGCACCGCATGCGATTGTAGCGGCGACCGGCCAGCATGATTGCGCGAGGGCAGCGGATTTGCGGGTGCGGAGTTATTCAGGACGCCAATGAAGCTTTCCGTAATCGATCAATCGCCTGTGTCGGCCGGATTCACGCCGGCCGATGCCCTGCACAACACTATCGAGCTTGCTCGCCTGGCCGACCGCCTCGGCTATCATCGCTACTGGATCGCCGAACATCACGCGATTCCAGCCCTCGCCAGTCCTGCACCTGAAATCCTGATTGACCGCGTCGCCGCCGAAACCACGTCTATTCGCGTCGGCTCGGGCGCGGTCCTGCTGCCTCATTACAGCCCGCTCAAAGTCGCCGAGACCTTTCGCGTGCTCCACGCGCTCTATCCCGATCGCATCGACCTCGGCATCGGCCGCGCCCCCGGCGGTACTCCGCTCGACTCCTACGCCCTGCGACGCGACCGCGAGCGCCAGCCGCCCGGCGACGATTTTCCGAAGCTGCTGGTCGAACTGCTGGCCTTCCTCTACGACGGCTTCCCGCCCGACCATCCGTTCCACCGCATCGCGGTGTCGCCCTTGATGCCCGGGGCGCCCGACGTCTGGCTGCTCGGATCGAGCCGATGGAGCGCCTCGGCCGCCGCCCAACTCGGACTGCCCTATGCCTTTGCGCATTTTATCGATCAGCTCCCGACGCGTGCGGCGCTCGAGCACTATGGATCACATTTCAGGCCGGCCAACGGCTCACAGCCGCGCACCATCCTCGCGCTCGGCGTGATTTGCGCTGCAACCGACGAGGACGCCGAACGCCTCGCCTCGAGCGCGCGGCTCTTTCGCCGCCGCGTTCGCTCGGGCGACGTGCGTCCGATTCCCACGCCCGAGGAGGCGCTTGCGGAACTCGGTCCGCGTCCGGCCGAGTCGGTGCACGAGACCGGCGAATGGCCGCGCTACGTCATCGGCGGGCCCGAGCGGGTGCGCACCCAACTGACCGACATGGCGAGCCAGCTCGCCCTTGACGAGCTGATGGTAGTGACGATCGTTCACGACCATCGCGCGCGCATGCGTTCCTACGAACTCCTCGCGTCCGCCTTCGAACTTCCGCCTCGCCCATAACCGCAGAATTCTCACTGTTCCGAGTGTGAAGTCGTCGCCCCGATTACTCACTCATCTCTCACCCAATCCAGAACGCGCCACCCTTGACTAGGCAGTAGTCTGTTGCCTCGATTATAGCTCAGAGTCTCATTGGTAAATCGGTCTGAATCGATTCGGGCCGAACGGTTCTGCGCATAACCATACTTCCCCTTCTGGCTCGATATTCACGCGACATTGAACGGGATCACCAATATGTTCTGAGGGATATAGGAGACGACTATTATGTGGTTCAAAAGTGGTTCTGTAGTACTTGCCGGCGCCTTGACCGCGGCCATACTTTTCCTGGCGCCGACGTTGGCTGCCGCCGACGTCTTTCGCAGTGATTTCGCGTTGTTGGATCAGGAGCCCACCGTCGCTGACGTGAGCGTGCAGTGTGGCGCCACCGCCGGTGGGGGTCATCATGCCAAGCCCGGCGCCTTCACCATGAACATCACGATGACCAATCGCTCGGACCTGGGCGGCGCCGCCGGGTTCGTACGGGTGACTTACAACGACGGTGATTTCGTCGACTATGCGATTCCGGTTGACACCACGCTCAACATGACCCTCGCAGGCGGCGGCACCCCGGGCACAGACGACATCATCACGGTTACCCAGGGCACGAGCGCTGCGGTCTTGGTGGGACAGGTCAGTTTGCTGGCTTCGAATCCGGTTAAGCCGATATCGAGCCTCCCCGGGCAGAACGGCCATAGCTTCTGCACGACCACAGCCGCGCCTTAAGCAGCCAGCCCTGACGAAACCGCCACCGGCCGGTACAGACCAGCGGCTGCTGAGTTAGTTTAACTTCCATGATGTGCGAGCGAGGTTGAGATTCACTCGATCGCGCTCGTGCGTATCCCTCGACGCGACGCCTCTTCGCGACGGCAACGCGGCGCCGGTTAGACCATCCGTCAAGCCTCGATTAAATCGCACTGTCCAGTGCGCAGCTCTGCTGGTATCCACAGGTATGACGTTGCGCGGCAAGGCAACGGTCGCGTATAGATTCTGAACGCGCGCCCGTAGCTCAACTGGACAGAGCATCAGACTTCGGATCTGAGGGTTGGGGGTTCGAATCCCTCCGGGCGCGCCACGCTCCGCGTACGGCGTTCATAGTTGACGTCCCGGCGGCGCCGGTGCTTTGAAAAATTTCTCCGCTCACGACCCGCCCGATTCTGACGAGACTCCTCTCCGGTGACTTCGCTCGATGCCTCCCTCGGTTCACTCGAGCGACCGCCATTGACGAGGCTTGCGCGCTCTCAGATTGCGCAATTCAGAGCATTGGGGAAAACTACCAAACGGGACAATTATAGTGAAATACCAGTCAATAATTTATGAGCAGCACGGTGCCGTCGCCAGAATCCTGACCAATCGGCCTCGCTACAAAAATGCGCAATCCCGGCTCATGATCGAAGAGATGGATCACGCATTTGCCGCGGCCAACGCCGCCGACGAAATCGGCGCGATCATTCTGGGCGCGGTTGGCGATACCTTCTCGTCAGGCCACGACATCGGCACCCCGGAAGAAAAAGAGGACATGCGCCGGCGCCCGTTTCCGAAAGGTGTGCGCGGCGAATATGCTCTCTCCCGCCAACTTTTCCTCGACGCTACGCTGCGCTGGCGCGACCTCGACAAACCGACCATCGCGCAGGTTCAGGGCATGTGCATTTTCGGCGGTTGGATGTTCGCCGCTGCGATGGATCTCATTGTCGCCGCCGATGACGCCAGGTTTTTGCCCGCCCTCATGCAGTACTTTTCGATACCCTGGGATATCCCGATCCGCAAAGCGAAGGAGGCGCTGTTCCGCAGCCGCTTCATCGACGCCGAAGAGGCCTGCAACCTCGGCTTTGTCAATCTTGTCGTCCCGCGCGAGCGTCTCGAAATTGAAACCATGGCGCTCGCTACCGAGATCGCGGAAAATGATCCCTTCACTCTCCGCATGGTCAAGCGGGCGGTGAATTCCGCCCAGGACGCTATGGGTTTCAGCAACTCCATCCGCAACGCCCATTCGCACTACATGCTCCACGGGCTCGACAGCTTCACCAAGGATAAGCTTGACGGGAAAGGCTTCCCGAAAGTGATGCCCGGAGTAGCCCGTGCGCTGAAAACCCGCAAATCCTAGCCCGTCCATCGTCGGCCGCATAACCACCAATCCGCAACCGCGCGGCTGCGGTCGCTCCGCCTGTTCGCCTCATGATCGAATTCCAGCGCCCTGTGCTACACTCCGCGCGTTTCAACCGGCGCGCCGCGTGCCTAAACTCAACTCGAAGGAGAACTGGAATGAATCGATTTGGCCGAAAACTCGGAGTGACTATCGGGGCGATTGTCGCGATCGCCGCCCTTACGCTGAGCCTCTCCCCGAATACCTATGCCGCCGGCGATTCAGGTGATGCAAAGGATGTAAAGGCAATCAAAGCTGTCGAACATAAGATTATCCACGCCACCAGCACTGACGAGGTGATGAAGTACTACGATAAAAAGGACATCGACCTCTACGACTTCGTTCCGCCCTTGCAGTATCAAGGGGCCAAGGCGGTTCACGGTGACCTCAATAATTTCTTCAACAACGCCAAGGATGTGAAAGGCAGTTTCGTACAGCTCGTAGTCGTCACCGACGGCAAGCTCGGGATGGCCCGCAGCATTCAGCACTTCACCTGGAAGGGCGCCGACGACAAACCCATGGCCGCCACCCTGCGCGTTACCGACGTTCTACACAAGATCGATGGGAAGTGGAAGATAATTCACTCGCACGTCTCGGTCCCGGTCGATCCGAAAACCGGTCAGGCCCAGATGGATCTGAAATCCTGATGCTCCTCGCCGCGACCGCCGCGCACCGATCCTAATCGGCTCGCGCAGCGATCGCGGCGAATTTTCCGTCGCCTGTCAGATTTCCCGTCCGCTCGTCTCCGGTCGTGCAATCCACAGCCGCCGGTGGCGGACGGGGAGCGTGCTGAATCCGTCCGGAACGGCTCGCCTCTACTTTAACAAGCCGTACAGTCCCGATACCGTTGATATCACTCCCACGAATCTCTGCGGTATCGCCGGATCCTCCGAATTGATGTAGCGATCGTACATCGGCTCCACCAGCTTGATTTTGAACGCCGCCTCCGCCTGGCTGACCGTGCCCTTGAACTGGATGAAGTCCGCATTGCCGCCGTAGCTCGTGCGCGTAATCGTGAAACCCGACGACTTGAGCCACGCCTCCACTGCGTGAAACTGCTCCGCCGTCTCGCCGAACCGCGCATGTACCTCCTGCGGCGTCAGCCAATGATGGTACATCGGCGATTTCTTGTCATGGATCTCGCGCGATAGCCGGTCGAACTCCGCCTGGTTATGCATCGCGAAGTCCACTTCAAGATCGAGCACCTTGTCGGCCGGCACCGGCCGGTCATGCTTGAGGTCCACGTTGGTCGGATGATTCACCGCAAGCCGCGCCATCGGCTCGCCCCCTGCGTCCGACTCCGCCGTGCCGCTGCAACCGGCTGCCGCAAACAATACCCAGAGCGCGAATGTCGCCGCGAGCGCCAGACCGGCGCGAGACCCTTTAACCAATATTAATGCTTTCAATTTTGCTCCGAACCTAATTTCCCGCAAGCATGATTGCCAGCGCGCAACTCAAGCCCAATCGCCGGCGGCGCCGGTCAATCGAGCGTCTTGCTGAAGCGGAAGACGCTCGCTGTGAGTTGCACCGCCGCCAGCGCCGCCATCGCGAACATCTCGGGCCAAAGCACTCCCATCCCGTTGCCCTTGAGGAATGAATCGCGCACCACGATCAGATAGTAGCGCAGCGGATCGACGATCGTCAGCCATTGCAGTACGTGCGGCATCGACCTGATCGGAAAGGCGAAGCCCGACAGCAGCACCGCCGGCATTATGTAGAAAAATGAAGTGACTAATGCCTGTTGCTGGGTTTTCGAAATGGTCGAAATCAACAATCCCACGGCCAGAGTACTGAGTACGAATAGGATAGAGCCAAACAGCAGCAGGGCGGCGCTGCCGCGAAACGGCACGTCGAACCAGAATACCGCGATCAGTGAAACCCCCGCCAGCTGCAGCAAGCCAATCAACACGTAGGGCAGGGTCTTGCCCACGATCAACTCGCTCGCGCTGAGCGGCGTCACCATTAACTGCTCGAGTGTGCCGATCTCACGTTCGCGCACGATCGCGAATGCGGTCATAGGTATCAGCAGAGTCAGAATCAGCGTACCGATCGTGCTCGGCACGAAATACCATTTGCTTTCCAGGTCGTGGTTGAACCACGGCCGCTCCTCCAGCACCACGGCCGGGATTCTCGGCCCCAGCGCCGGTGCGACCCGCCGCACCGCGTCTTTGAAGTAGTCTTCGGAATAGCGCTGGGCAATCGTACTGATATATCCGAGTGCGACCAGCGCCGTATTGGAATTGGTCCCGTCCAGGATCACCTGGAGCGGTGCCGTCGCCCCCTTGCGCAACCGTTCGGCGAAGCCCGGCAATATCTGGATTGCCAGCGTCGCCCGGCCGTTATCGATCGTGTCGGCGAGCTCCCGCCGGTTCTCCAGCCGTGCGACCACTTCGAAGTAGCCGTTGTCGGTGAAACGCGAGATCAGCTCGCGGCTCTCCTGGCTCCGATCGAGATCCAGGATTGCCATCCTCACGTGCCGCACCTCGAAGCTCGCCGCGTAGCCGAAGATCAGCATCTGAATCAGCGGCGGCACGAACAGCGCGAAGCGGGCGCGCGGATCGCGTAGGATTTGCAGGAATTCCTTGATCAGCAATTGGTGGATTCGGGTTAACATTATTCCTTCGTCGATGAGCCGTATTCCGCTCCGGCCCGCCTATAGCAGCGTTTTCCTGAAGGCGCGCGTCGCCATCGCGCCCATCACCACCACGAACACCGCCAGCGCGGCCATCGGCGCGGCGACACTCGCCAGGCCGGTTCCCTTCAGGAAGACGCTCTTTAGGATCGTCACGTAATAGCGCGCCGGAAACACTCGCGTGACCGCGCGCACGGCCACCGGCATTTGCTCAATCGGGAAGGCGAAGCCCGACAGCAGAAACGCCGGCATGAAGGTCAGCACCAGCGAAAACTGGCTGGCCGCCAACTGCGTGCGCGCCATCGCCGAGATCACAAATCCCAGCAGAAGTACCGCCCACAGAAACATCGCCGAGGCCCACCCGAGCGTCGCCAGGCTGCCGCGAAACGGCACCTCGAACCACCACACCGCGAGCGCCCCGCAAATCGCCGCGTCGACCATCCCGATTGCGAAATATGGAATCAGCTTGCCGGCCACGACCTCCAGCGGCGTCACCGGCGTCGAGATCAATTGCTCCATCGTGCCGCGCTCCCATTCGCGCGCGATCGTCAGCGAAGTCAGAAACGTGCCGATTACTGCCATCACCAGCGCGATCACGCCCGGCACGATAAAGTTGCGGCTCTCGAGCTCCTCGTTGAACCAGGTGCGCGGTTGCACCGCGAGCGGCTGCGGATTCAGATCGCGCGCCTGCCGCCGCAGGAAATCGATTTGAACCTCACCCGAATACCGCGCGACGATCTGCTGCGCGTATGCGATCGCCAGCCGCGCACTGTTGTCGTCGGTCGCATCGACGATCGCCTGCACGCCTACCGGACCGCCCGCGCCAAGCCGCTCTGAAAAGCGCTGCGGCACCACCACTCCGATAATGCACTGGCCGCTGTCGATGCCCGCGACCAGTTGATTGTAGTTGCGCGCGTTGAGCGTCAGGTCGAAGTAGCGGTTGGAGACGAACCGCTCGAGCAGGGCTTGGCTGCGCTGACTGCCTTCGCGATCATAGGCGCACAGCGGCACGTGGGTCTGATCCAGATTCAGCCCGTATCCCATGATCGCCATCATCATAATCGGCATCACCAGCACCACCATCAGGCTGCGCGGGTCGCGCCGGACCTGGATTACCTCCTTGCGCACCATCGCCATGAAGCGGCTCAGCCTCATCGCTCTTGCATGCTCCCCCGCTCGAGCGCGGCCTGGGTCGTCATCGCGACGAACGCGTCTTCCAGACTCGCCCGGATTTTCACGATACGGCCGGCGCCGACTCCGCTCCGTTCGAGCGCCTCGCGAATCGCCACGGCTCCGGCCTCGGCGTCGACCGCCACCACGTGGAGGGCGTTGCCGAAGACCGCAACGTCGCTGATCCCCGCAAGCGGCCGCAACAGCGCCAGCGCGCGTGCCGGTTCGTCGCATTCGACTTGCAGCACCGTGCCTTGTACGGCGTCGATTTTCAGTTCGCTCGGCGATCCGAGCGCGATCAGCCGCCCGCGAAAAATCAGTGCGAGCCGGTTACAGTACTCCGCCTCGTCCATGTAATGAGTGGTTACGAACACGGTTACGCCCTCGGCGCTCATCTTCTGGATCAACTCCCAGAAGCGCCGCCGCGATAGCGGATCGACTCCCGACGTCGGCTCGTCGAGAAACACCACCTCCGGCTGATGCAGCACGGCGCAGCCGAGCGCGAGCCGCTGCTTCCATCCGCCGGGCAGTGTCGCCGTGGGACTTTCCTCGCGCCCGCGCAAGCCAGCCATCCCCAGCGCCCAACCGATCCGCTCGTTGGCCAGCGCGCCGCTCACCCCGTACATACCCGCGTAAAAGCGCAGGTTCTCGATCACCGTCAGATCGTTGTAAAGCGAAAAGCGCTGCGACATATATCCGATCCGCCGCCGGATCGCCTCGGACGATTTCGCAACGTCCAGGCCCACCACTTCCGCGCGCCCCGCGGTCGGCCGCAGCAGCCCGCAGAGCATCCGGATCACCGTCGATTTGCCCGATCCGTTTGGCCCGAGAAACCCGAAGACCTCGCCCCTGTGCGTCGCAAAGCTCACCCGATCGACCGCCACGAACGTCCCGAAGCGCTTGACCAGGTGCTCGACTACGACCGTATTTTCATCGGCCGCCATCGACTCACCCGCCGTTCCCATTGCTGACCGCGCTGACGAACAGGTCCTCGATCGTCGGCGCTATCCGTTCGATCTCGTCGAACTCCAGACTCGCCGCGCGCATCCGCGTCTCCAGCTCCGGAATTCGCCGCGCGGCGTCGTCAACGTACAGGTGTACCGCGTCGCCCATCAGCGCCGCGCCCGCCACGCCGTCCGCTGCCGACAGCTCTTCGCGAACGCGCCGCGCCTGCGCCGACACGATCGCCACCACCGCGAACGGCACCCGCTCCTTCAGCCGCGCCGGCGTATCGCAAAACAGCACGCGCCCATGGTCCAGCAACGCGATTCGATGGCACCGCTCGGCCTCGTCCAGGTACGCGGTCGAAACGATTATCGTCACACCTTCGCGCGCGAGGCCCTCGAGCATCTCCCAGAATTCGCGGCGCGAGATCGGATCGACGCCGTTAGTCGGCTCGTCGAGCAACAATATTTTCGGCGTATGGATCAGCGCGCACGCCAGGCCGAGTTTCTGCTTCATCCCGCCCGAAAGATTGCCCGCCAGCCGCGCGCCCACCTCGCTCATCCCGCAGGCTTGCAGCAGCCGTGCCCCGCGCTCTGTGCGTTCGCGCCGCCGCAGTCCAAAGACGTCGGCATAGAAGCGCAGGTTCTCGTCTACCGTCAGGTCTTCGTACAAGCCGAAGCGCTGGGGCATGTAACTCAGGTAGCGCTTGACGCTTTCCGGATCTCGCACGACGTCGCAACCGGCCATCGCGATCGACCCCGCGTCCGGCGGCAGGATTCCCGCCATCATGCGGATCGCAGTGGTCTTGCCCGCACCGTCCGGCCCCACCAGGCCGAAGATTTCGCCCGCCGCCACGCTGAGCGTTAGCCCGTCGAGCGCTACCATCTCGCCGAAGCGCCGCGTCAGTCCGCTCAGCTCGACCGCGGCTGTCGCCGGTTCACTCACGGCCGGGTCCCGCCGATTTTTGTTGCGATCCGCCGCCGTCCGCTCTCGCTTGACCCCGCGCCGGCAGGTCATGCAGTTCGATCGTCGCGTCGGCCGGCATTCCCGGCTTCAGCAGATGTTCCGGGTTGGTCAGATCGATCTTGATTCGGTAAACTAGCGTCACGCGTTCCTGATGGGTCTCGACGCTCTTGGGCGTGAACTCGGCATTCGACGCGATAAACGAGATCCGGCCCTCGAACGCGCGCCCCGGGTAGCTGTCGGTGCTGACCTTCGCGACCTCGCCCAGACGCACGCGCCCCAAATCGGTCTCGCTGATATATGCCCGCAACCATACGTGGTCGAGGTCGGCCAGCGTCACCACCGGCGCGCCCGGCTGCACCACTTCGCCCAGTTCGGCCTGGCGCACCAGGATCACGCCGGCAAACGGCGCGCGCAACGTCGTATAGCCCAGCACGATTCGCGCGAGCTCGAGCGTCTTGGCCGCACTCGTAATACTGGCCCTCGCCACCGCCAGGTCGCGCTCGGCGAGCCGGGCGTTGGCTTGGTCGCGCAGCAGCACCGCCTGCGATTGTTTGAGCGCGGTCAGCGTCAGATCGCGCGTCTGTGCGGGGATCACTCTTTTGCTGAAGAGCTCGGCGCTTCGCCGATAATCGAGCTGTCGCTGCGCCAGCTCAGCCTGGTCCGCGCTCACCGTCGCGTGCGCCGCCTCGATCCGCTGCTCCGCTGCCGCCTCCTGGCGCCGCTGCACCTCGAGCATTGCCTCATCGATCTCGGCCTGCTTGCGGTAGTCGGAATCGTCCACTCGCGCCAGCACCGTGCCCGCCGTGACCCATTGCCCCTCGTCAAACGGCAGCTCCACAATTCGCGACGCCACTGCCTTGAAGCTCACCAGGCTCTCATGCGCTTCGATATTCCCCGACACCAGCAACGAGCTCCGTTCGGGTTTGGTCCGCAGCCCGCCTCGCCACACCAGCCACGCTCCCGCCAACAGCGCGGCCCCCGCGATCGCGATTATCAGTTTGCGCATGGCCTCCTTGCCGGACGCCGCTGGCGACCTTGCTCCGAGCGGTCCGCCGCGTCCACGATGCGTCCTTCGCTCATGGATGCCGTCCCGTCGCGCGCGCCACGATCGCGTCCACGTGTTCGTGCATCACCGCCTTTACGAAATCCACCCGTTCGTCGGTGAAGCGCTTCCAGCCGAGGCGCCGCAGCACCGCGGATCGGCCCATGCGGAAAATCAATATCTGTCCGAGGATCATCAACGCCCGCACGTTGGTCGCCGCATCGTCTGCGGCCGTCCCCAGCAACCGCGCCAGCAACGCCGCGCACAGGCCATGAACCCGTTGCATCACCCCTCGATAGAGAATCGCGAAGGCCTCGCCTGGGTGCATCTGTTCGCGCATCACGAAGGCCGACCAATGGTCGCCCTCGCGGGAGGCGATTACGATCGCCGCGAACCGATCCAGCAGCGCATGTAACGCTCCCGCCAACTCGGCCGGCCCGGCCTGCTGGCTGCCCAGTACCGCATGGCCCTGCTCGAAGACCGTTCGCATCCGAACTTCGATATGGTCTGTGATAAATCGCGCCGCCGCCCGGTAAAGCCCCGCCTTGCCTCCGAAATGATAGGGAATCGCCGCCTGATTCACGCCCGCCCGCTCGGCCAGCGTGCGCGTCGTTGCCGCCGCGAAGCCGAATTCGCCGAAGACCTCGATCGCCGTCTCAATCAAGTGGCGCCGCGTGTCCACGCCCCGGCGGCTCGGCGCGGCGGCCGCACGCTTATCCTCTGCGGAGGCCGTGCCGCGATCGACTTTACGCGTGGACTTCACAATCTATCGTTTAAGTCATTCGTTTGAATGAATCAAGTGATTAATTTTTCGGTGTGCGCTGCGCATGCCTTCGCTCGCAGCTTGACCCGGGCATGTCCGCCGGCCACCAGGCTGAGCGATTGGCTATCGTTCGACCGGGAGATTTCGCCCCGCAAGTGTTCGGGCTCCGGCGTGGGCACTTTCGTTTGAGTCAATTAGGTGTGAAGATTAAAAACAGATTGAAATCTCCGGCGTTAAAGTCCGGAACTTAGATCGAGGAACCCTATGAGTGCTCCGTCTGCGGTCGTGATTGGCGCCGGTCTCGGCGGTCTCTGCGTTGGTGCGCAACTGAAGAAGGCCAACTTTCAGGATTTTATCATTCTGGAAAAGGCCGCCAAGGTCGGGGGCACCTGGCGGGAAAATACCTACCCCGGATGTGCCTGCGATACGCCCGTCGCGGTTTATCAATTCTCGTTCGCACGCACGCTGAACTGGAGCCATCTGTTTCCGCGCGCTGCCGAGGTTCAGCGCTACGCCGAAGATCTCGCCGATCTCGCCGCGCTGCGCCCGCATTTGCGGATGGGGCAGGGCGGTTCCGCCGCCGTTTGGGACGATGCCCGCTCGCTCTGGAAGGTTACCGCCAGCAACGGCGAGATGCACGAAGCCCGGGTTCTCGTGATGGCCCTGGGGCAGCTCAATCGTCCGCAGCTTCCCGCCATTTCGGGCCGCGAGCGCTTCGCCGGTCCCGCGTTTCATTCAGCCCAATGGAATCACGGCGTCGCGCTCGAAGGTAAACGCGTGGCGGTAATCGGATCGGCCGCCAGCGCGATTCAGTTGATTCCCGAAGTCGCCAAGGTCGCGTCGCACCTTACCGTCTTTCAGCGCTCCGCCAACTGGATAATGCCGCGGCTCGATCGCGAGGTCAGCGAGGCCGAGCGCCGCATCCTTGCTACCGCGCCGGAAGTCAGCTCAATCGAACGCGAGCATCTCTATCTCCAGTCCGACGCGCTCTTCTGGCAGGCGTTTCAATACACCGAAGCCGGACGCGCATTTTACACCGAGCAGGCGCTCAACCATCTCCATATGCAGGTCTCGAATCCGGATTTGCGGCGCAGGCTCACACCGGACTATCCCATCGGATGCAAGCGCGTGCTGTTTGCGGATGACTACTATCCGGCTCTGCTCCGGGACAATGTTTCACTGGTGACGGACGGCATCGATCGGATCGTACCCGAAGGCGTCGTGACCAAAGACGGTGTCACTCACGAGGCCGACGTACTGATTTACGCGACCGGCTTCGAGACCACCGAATGGCATTTGGAAATCGACATAACCGGTCGCAATGGACTCAAACTGAGCGACGCCTGGAAGCATGGGCCTGAGGCCTATCTCGGTCTCACGATTGCCGATTTCCCCAATCTATTCATGATATACGGCCCCAACACCAATCTCGGCCACAATACTATTACCTTCATGATCGAGCGGCAGGCCGAATACATCGTGCAATGCATGCAGGCGATGCAAGCGCGCGAGCTTTCCGCGATCGAAGTTACCCGGGCCGCGCAGGACCGCTTCAATCGCGACCTGCAGGCGCGACTGGCCAAGACCACCTGGGCCGACCCCGGATGCAACAGTTGGTATAAAACTGCCGACGGGCGCATTACTCAGAATTGGGGCGGCGATACTCGCGAGTACCGGCAGGCTACCCAAAACGTCGAATGGAGTGACTATTCAGTAAAGTAGTATTTCAGGCGCCGTCGCGAACTGCGGCTCCTCAATTGGAGCCTTCATCGCGCGCCTGCTTTCAGTCTTTGCCGAGGCTCCGGCGCGATCGCGTCCCCATGCTCCTTGCGCGATTAGCGGGCGTTGGGCCGCTGACTACGAAACCACCCCGGCTCGACGGAGCGCCTCGCGCTCGCCGGCCGCGATTCCCGCTTCCTCGAGTACCGCCTCCGTATCCTCGCCCAGCGCCGGTGCGAAGCGGCGCAGATCGGCGGGCGTCGCTTCGAAGCGCGCCGCCGGCCGCGGCTGGCGCATCCGGCCGGCGTGGGGATGTATCGATTCCACGATCATGCCGTTGGCCGCAATCTGCGGATCGCTGAGTAATTCGGCGCGCGTCTGAATCGGCGCGCACGGCACCTCGGCCGCATCGAATGCCCTCAACCATTCGGCCGAGCTCTTCGTGCGAATGATTTCGGCGGTGAGATCCAGGCGCACGTCGGCGTTGCGAATCCGGTCCGCCGGGTGCTTGAAGCGCGGATCCTCGATCCACTCGGGACGCCCGACCGTGCGCGCGAGTCCCGCCCATTCCGCATCTGAATTCGCCGCCGCCGTTATGTAACCGTCGGCCGTCTTGAACACCAGGTCGCGAGTGCCCGGCGGCCGCACCGCAGCCGGGTCGGTGCCGGCGAAGGTATAGGCCGGCATCGATTCGGGCCAGATAAACGCGACCACTGCGTCCAGCATCGCCAGCCGCACGTGCTGGCCCTTGCCGGTGCGCAACCGCGCGACGATCGCCGCCGTGATCGCCTGCGCCGCCGTCAGCGCCGTCACTTTGTCCGGCACGATTACGCGAATCATCCGCGGACGCCCGGTTTCGTCGGCTTGTATCGACATCAATCCGGACAGCGCCTGAATCACCGGATCGTAGGTGCGCTTGTGGACATACGGTCCCTTCTCGCCGAAGCCGCTGATCGATACGTAGATCAACTCGGGCCGGATTTCGCGCATCGCCTCGTAGCCGACGCCCATCCGTTCGGCCGCGCCCGGCCGGAAATTCTGCACGAACACGTCGGCGCTCGCCGCCATCCGTTTCAGCACTTCGACGCCGCGCGGCTCCTTCAGGTTGATTACCACCGAGCGCTTGTTGCGATTCGCCACCGCAAACGTCGGCGACATTCCACTCTTGCGCCCGCCCATCGCGCGCGTCAGATCGCCTATTCCCGGCGGTTCGACCTTGATCACTTCGGCGCCCTGATCGCCCAGGATCATCGTCGCCATCGGCCCCGAGATCATCTGTGTGAGATCGAGTACGCGAATTCCGTCGAGCGGTCCGGCCATCGCCGATGCCCTCCTGCTGCGCTAGTCGCGGCGAGCGCTGTCTGTAGCCTGTACGCTGCGGATGCGGCGCGATCGAGACCGGTCGAAGTTTGCGATCGAGCGCTCAGCCCCAGTGGCGGACACGTCCCGTATCGACGTGCACGAAGCCCGACTGCGGATAGTAACCGACGCCACCGAATCGCAGTGCCAGCGCGATTCGCTTCACCAGCGACAGCGGGCGTCCCGGCAGATTTATGTCCGCCGCCCTGCCCACGATATGCATACTGTGCCGCGCGACGCCCTCGCTTCTCGCCGCGAGCATCGCGTTGGTCTGCGGCGAGCGATAGCCCGAATCCAGATTGAAGGGCTTGCTCGAGTCGCTCGACTGATGAATCGCATGGAGCAGGTCGAGCAGCCTCGGATCGATCGGCTTGACCAGGTTCAGGCGGTAGTCGCGAAAGAAGTAATTGATTTCATTCAACGCGTCGGGCACGTAGTTGCCGTTTTCGCAATACACCAGGTTGAGGTTTTCGCCGGTGTGCGGATTGTGCATCGCGAGCGACCGCGTCGCCCCGCTGTAATGCCGCCCCGGGCTAAAGCGCGCCTGCTGATAGCGAGCCTCCGATCGCGCCTTCATGATCGACGAACGGCCCTGCACGGTCGATCTCGAGTGACCCGTACTGATCCGCACCCAGTCGTCGGCCAACGCAATTCCCGGCACCAGGACGGTCGCAGTTGCCGCCGCACTGATCTGCAACATCCGGCGTCGGCTGATTCGCTTGTGTGACGGCTGGTCGGTGCTTCTGTTCATTTCCCACCCCCACTGACATAGCGTTTGCCGACGGTCACTTCGCGGGCGATTCCCTCGCGCGCATTTGCCACCGCCGCAATTCGCGACCAGTCAATCATACCTGCCAGCTTATTGGAATCCGCCATTTCTCTCAGTTCGGTCATCGGATCGCCAGCCCGCCGATAGGCGTCACGGTTGACCTCGGCGAAAATTCGCCCGTCGGCGAGCTTCGCCAGCAGCGCCGGCTCATAAATTATGTGGCCCTGCATCCCGACTCGCGCCCGATCGAAAAGGTCCGCGGCATTCTCGGGCATCAGCCGGATACAGCCGTGGGTTTGATACTTGTAGATGCTCGCGGGCGCTATCGTGCTGTGAATCGCATACCCCGGAATACTCAACTTAATCCGATACTGCCCGAGCGGATTGTCCGGCCCCGGCTCGACCCGCGTCTCGACCGTCTCGCCCTCGGCCGCCATTTCCGCCTGAATCGACGCCGGCACCACCCATACCGGATTTTCGTCGAGCCGGATTATCGTGAAGGCCACCGCCGGGGTCTGCCACTTCCGCGTGGTGCGCCCGAGCGCCACCGGGTACGCGCGCACCAGCATGCCGTCCGCCAGCAAAAACAACATTCGCTGCGGCAGGTTGATCACGATCCCGTCGTCGGCCGCGTTCGGTACGATATGCCGGTTGTCGATCGCGAGCAGCTGCCCAGGTCTCAACACCGCATCGATATCCAGCCCGTTGAGCTTGCGGATATCCTCCAGCGGCTCGCCCACCTTGCCGCTGATCAGCGACAGATTGTCGCCTTTCTCAATTGTGTAGATGCTGGTGCCGCCGCTCAATTGATGCGCCAGCCGCTCCGGGCCTTTGCCGGTGACCGCAGCCAATGAGACGCCGTGAACGGCCCCGATTGTCGTCAGGGCCGCCGCAAATATCAGGGCCGCTGCAAAGCCCCGCCAGGTCGGCGATTTGGCGAATCCGAACGGGCGGTATGAATTGAAATATCGGTCGGGCACGGATTATCTTGCGGTCTTGGCGCGCGTCCGTATGATGCCCGTCGGGCCGGCCTCGCACAATGCCTCCCGCCTCCGCTCAAGGAAAATGACGCTCGATATAAATCAATGCGCTCTCCAGGTCCGGCAGGATCTTCGTGCAAAACCGCACCATCCACGGCGAGCAGTCGGCGTAGTTGAACGGACTGTATGCGATTACGAACTTGCCCAAGTCGTGGCTCGCGTAAAATACCTCCATCGCCGTGCCCAGCGACGGCTTGCAGTAATTCACCAGCAGCAGGTCGGCGTCGCGCACGTCCTGCAGGTCGAACTCCACGATTTCGTTGGCCGAGTCGATTTCCCGATCGCGAAAGTTGCGCCGCAACGGATCGAGCAGGATGAAGCGTCCCGCCAGCCGCTCCTTCGCCCGCGTGCGCCAGTCCTTCGACGCCGCCGCCTCCGTGTCCATTATCGGCCCGCACAGATATATTGTCCTGATACTCGCCGCCATCGCTCAAAACGTTAGCATACGCGCGCGCCTCTGTGATGCGCCCGCCACTCGTCACGCAAAAATGTGCGCGACCTATTGTACCGCCATGCGCATTCGATCAATCGCGCCCAACCAAGCTCGGTGATTCGCAAGCTCGCGATGTGTGCGCGCAATACGCCGCCCTCGGCACCGCCGGTAGCGGGCACCAATCATTGCGGCGCAGCCAGCTGGCCCCGGGCGCTTGAGGCGATCTTTTCGGCTATCCGCTGATCAAGAATTTCCCGCACGGTTAGCGAGACTTCCGCAAGGCGGGCAAGCGGGTCATCCCTGCGAATGTGTGCCGCGTTACTTGGCGGGGGGAAACCATAATCGCAGCTTTAGTCAGGGGCTTCGCGCTCATTCGTCACACGCCCCGCTTCCAAAATAGCCTGGGGCCGATCACCCCCATAGAAGGATCGGCCCCAGGCATCACCTCAGGATCGCAACATGCTGGGAATCAGCGCTCGTTGTTCCTCAATGTACCGCAATGTCAGGCGAGGTATCTGGATTCGGCGTCGCGTAAGTGCTGCATGCGTCGGCTCCTTCCTTGACCTTGTTCGCGTCAATGTACACGCCCACCGCCTCCATCCAGTCATCGCCGGTGCCAAAGGCGTCCGCGGCATTTATCGTGATCGTGTGCATAGCCTTATTGGTTTTGCTGAGCGGCGCGCACCATTCGTAGCTCAGACCGGTTGCCCCGAATCCGGAACTGCCCGTGAATTCGCTGCCCAACGGAATTACCCAGCCCGGAGGAATGGCGGCTACGGAGCCGGGGCCCGCTGTCCCCGTACCATTCAGGCAGTCGATGCCGTCCACTTGGCAATTCAAGGCAATGCCCTGTCCGAAGCCAAAAGCGGACGCGTGGATCGTCACATAGACCACGTTGTAGGAGCGGTTTGGGATCTTGATCGTGTTATTGTAAATCTCAATCGGAGATGAGGCTGGGGTTGACGTACTCGGCAACAAAATAACCGACCCATCGATTGCCGTATACATCGCCGAGAATCGCGCAACCTTTTTTCCCCCGGTCGCATGTGCGTCCGGCGCTGAAATGGTCAAGCCTGTAACCAGCAGCGCGCCGACCAACAATGCCCGACTCGCTTGCGTGATATAATTTCTCATCTTCGTTACTCTCATTGAATTCTCACTAACGTTTGATTTTTTGATTTTCTGACTCACCAGGATTGCGCGGCGTTGGACCACGTGGCGGGGATAAACCGCAGTAGCTATCCATTCTGCTGGTCCTCCTTCTTCACAATTACGGGTTAAAACCCGTAGATGCCGCGCCGCCCGTTCCTAATCGATCAACGCGGCGATCAGGCGCATCCCTGGCGCCTATCAAGCGATTCATTCCCTCCATGCTCGGTTCCTCCCCTTTTTGTGGCCTGTCGCTACCGGATTCCGGACGCCCCCCATGGAAGAAGCACGACCTCCGGATGGCTCTGCGGCGATGGCCATGAGTCATTGCCGCATCCCCATTGGCGCACTTAGGGAGTAACGCCTCGTGGCGTATGCGGGCTGCTAATATTTGGCGGAAAGACGGTAATTTAGAGTGAATCGGAACGAATTCGGCTGATTTTGAAAATCCAACGGTAATCACACCGTACCGGATCGATACCCGCTATCCGTTAGGCGCACGGAAGCTCTCATTTCCAGCCCTATGTCTTCGATGATCGTGGACGCCTTTGAGGCCCTTGCCGCGCACGCCTCTGGTGATGCACCCACTTCAAGGTGATGCGCCGGTAGTGCCGCACGCGTTATTATTATCTCCATGGCATCGGCTCTCGGCTTCGACGTTTACGGTACCCTCGTTGACCCGCTCGGCATCGCCGCCGAGTTGCAACGCTTCGTCGGCGAAGACGCCGAGCGCGTCGCACAGCTATGGCGCATCACCCAGCTCGAGTACTCCTGGCGGCGTTCCCTGATGGGCCTCTACGCGCCGTTCTCCACCTGTACCGCGCAGGCCCTCGATTTCGCCGCCCGCAGCTTCGAGCATCGCCTCGCGCCCGCCGCCACCGCAACTCTGCTCGAACGTTATCGCCGACTCCCGCCATTTCCCGACGCCGCCGCCGGCCTCGAACGGATTCGTCGTGCCGGCCATCGCATGGTTGCCTTCTCCAATGGCGAGGCCGCCGTCGTCCGCGCCGTCCTCGGCCACGCGGCTCTGCTGCCGCTGCTCGAAGACGTCGTCAGCGCCGACGAAATACAAATCTACAAGCCCGCCCCCGCGATTTACCGTCATCTGACCGAGCGCATCGCGACCGCCGCGGCCGACACCTGGCTGGTGTCGAGCAATCCCTTCGATGTCATCGGTGCCAGGGCCGCCGGTCTGCGCACGGCATGGGTCCGCCGCAATCCGCGCGCGATCCTCGACCCGTGGGGCGGCGAGCCCGATCTCGTCGTCGCGGATTTGGTTGAGCTCAGCGACCGCCTGCTTTAGCTGCGGCGATTGAATCGAACGGACTCCGATGGCCTTAGCTAACTCCATTTCCCTTCGCCCATGGGTTCCGAGCGACGCTGATTCGCTCGTGCAGTTCGCCAACAACCGCAATATCTGGATTAGACTCAAGGATCGTTTTCCCTACCCTTATACGCGGGCCGACGCCGATCGCTGGATCGCCCAGTGTATGGCGTCGCCCGGCCCCTCCACCCAGTTCGCGATCGATCTCGACGGATGTGCGATCGGAGGCGTCGGCATCGAACCGCTCGGCGACGTTCTGCGCCTCACGGCCGAAGTCGGTTACTGGATTGGCGAGCCCTATTGGAGGCGGGGCTTCGCGACCGCGGCTCTGCTCGAAATAACCCGCTACGCCTTCGCCGAGTTACCGCTCCAACGGCTGCAGGCGCTGGTTTTCGAAGGCAATACCGCCTCGTGCCGCGTGCTCGATAAGGCCGGCTACACCTTCGAGCTGCGCATTCCCCGATGCATCATCAAGGACGGCCGCATCGTCGATGGATTGCTCTACGGACGCATGCGCGAATGAGCAGTTGATTTCCTGATGCAAAGTGTCTCGCGGGCTCCCGCCTCGCCGAACTCAGCGATCGCCTGGCTTGGGCGGCCCCTCTCCGTCCTGCGCGTTCGCGCATCCCTTGCCCTACGTGGCCCTGCACCCTCTGCCATCCCGCGCCCTCCGTCATCCTGAACGAAGTGAAGGATCTCGCGCGGTACTCCGCGTGTTATAGGCAGTCGATTTCGACGGCTGCGCGATCGGCGGCATCGGCATCGATCCGCTCGGCGACGTTCTGCGTCTCACCGCCGAAGTCGGCTATTGGATTGGTGAGCCCTATTGGAGGCGGGGCTTCGCGACCGCGGCTCTGCTCGAAATAACCCGCTACGCCTTCGCCGAGTTGCCGCTCCAACGGCTGCAGGCGCTGGTCTTCGAAGGCAATACCGCCTCGTGCCGCGTGCTCGAAAAGGCCGGCTACACCTTCGAACTGCGGATTCCCCGATGCATCATCAAGGACGGCCGCATCGTCGATGGATTGCTCTACGGACGCATGCGCGAATGACTGGGAATCAATATTTTAGTGAGCGGAGCCGGAAAACCTCGCAAGGCTTCTTCCGCAGCTTGCGATCGAGAATTCGCACGGCTCTATCCGACGCCGCAAACGACTCCGGGCAGGCACCGCTTATAGGATGCCTGCCCGGTATTTCAAAAAGGTGTGTCGATTCGATTTTGCGGGCTATTTGGCCTCTTGGATCACTCCGCTCATCACGACGCTGCGAGTGGTCGTTTCGCCGATTATGTTTGGGAAGTCGCTCGTAAAGGATCCCGTTCCAGCCGCACTTCCGTACCCGCCCGTGCCGCCCAAAACCACATAGTTTCCGGTGAACTGGAGGTGGTCGCTAGAGACGCTGTCCTGCACGCACGAATGGCCCTCAATCCCGAAGTTGATGGTGAATTTTTTGGCCGTTGCGGTTGCGATTCCATGCGTTACAAAACAATCGCCCAATTGGTAATTGTTCTCGAACACGAACTGCCCGGAAAGGGTCGCACCCGCCAATCCTCCCGTCAATTTCGAATCGGAGAATGTGAAGCAACCTTGGCAGAGTCCCGATTCACATGTCACCGGCGCACAAGGCCCCAAATTGGTACCCGAATTGGTGACGTCTCCGCTCGTGAACACATTAAATTTGTGAAAGGGCGGCGTGTGCATCGTTGCCGCCGGCGCGGGTGTCGCTGGTTCCTGCCCCGGTTCGATAGCGGCGCCGGACGAGGTTTGCTGTGCATTCGCCATCGACGAAAATGTCAGCGACCCACAGAGCATGACCATGATTGCCAAACCCATCAGTGACTTTCTCATATCTTCCTTCCTCCCTTTCCGGCTAAGCAGCAATGCCAGTCGATAAGCGGCTGGGTGATTATTATCGCTGCTGACGCTCGCTACGGGTGACTTCTAGCCCAACGAACGCCTCTCATGCAATATGCAGCATCCTGGCAACCTCTGCATCGATTTCTTAGCTATTTGCAACGATTGTCAACTCTCAGCGAGCCCTGTGTCTCTAAATAATCTTCAAGTATGTAAATTAAGCTATCTGTAGCAAATTGCGGTTAGCCGCTCTGAGCACCCACCGATGCAGCTTTCTGCTGCAACTCGCGCCCGGGTTCCACCCTCTGATGGCAATTTTCGGCCGCTCTCGATAATCTTGATTTAATTCCCCGGCGCGCCCGCCGACGGCCGCCCCTCTCGGATAAGGAGATCCCACAATGAAACAACCGCCCGTCTATATTCTCGGCGGCGCCCAGAGCGACTTCGCCCGCAATTGGGCGCGCGAGGGCAAGCACTTCGTCGATGTCATGAGCGAAATCGTCGCCGACGCCATCACCACCGCCAAAATCGAGCCCCACGAGGTCGAAACTGCCCACGTCGGCAATTTTGCTGCCGAGCTCTATGGAAAACAGGGCCAGTTGGGCGCCTTTTTTCTCGAGACCAATCACGTCTTCAACGGCATCCCCACCAGCCGCCACGAAGCCGCATGCGCCTCGGGCTCGATCGCGATTCTGGCCGCCTCCGCCGAAATCGAGGCCGGCCGCTACGACCTCGCCGCCGTTGTCGGTCTCGAGCAGATGAAAACCGTGGATACTGCTACCGGCGGCGACTTCCTCGGCACCGCCGGATGGTACGAGCGCGAATGCAAGGGCAAGCAGTATCCGTTTCCGCGCCTGTTCGGACGCCTCGGCGACGAATACGACAAGCGCTTCGGCCTCAAAGACGAATATCTCGCGCGAATCTCGGCCGTGAATTACGCCAACGCGCGCCACAACCCCCTCGCCCAGACCCGCGGATGGCCGCCGTCCGACAGCAGTCCCCAGGCCCAGGCCAAAGCCGCCAACGTGATTGCCGGCCGCATCAAGGTTCGCGATTGTTCGCAGGTCACCGACGGTACTGCGATGGTTTTTCTCGCTTCGGAGAAATTCGCCGCCGCATGGGCCAAACGCAACGGCAAGTCGCTCGAAGATCTGCCGCGCATCCTCGGCTGGGGCCATCACACCGCCCCTATCGAATTCGACACCAAGGTCGCCGAGAGCCGCGACAATCCCTACGTCCTGCCGCACACCCGTCAGGCCATCGTTGACGCCTTCGAGCGCGCCGGCGTCGCCGCGGCCACCGACCTCTCAGGCATCGAGACCCACGATTGCTTCACCACGTCCGAGTACATGGCGATCGACCACTTCGGCATCACCAAACCCGGCGAATCGTGGAAGGCGGTCGAGGAGGGCGTCATCGAGATGGGCGGCAAGCTGCCGATCAATCCGAGCGGCGGCCTCATCGGCGCGGGCCATCCGGTCGGCGCCACCGGCGTGCGCCAGATGCTCGACGCATGGCGGCAGGTGACCGGCAACGCGGGCGAATACCAGGTCGAGAGCGCCAAAAAATTCGGCATCCTCAATATCGGCGGCAGCGGCACTACCAGTTGCGCCTTCGTCGTCGGCAATTAGTCAGTCGTTCTGATAATAAAGCGGCGGCGGTCCTCACACTTTGTGGGCCGCCGCCCGCTTTTTCGAAACACCCTAGTTAATCGGAATGGGTGTCGTGTCCTCTCGGCGTGGACGGCCGCTTGCGCCGATGCCGCCGGCGTCGCCGTTTGCGCTGCGGCCCCGGCCCGGCTGACGACCCTTCGCGCGCAACCTGCGCGTTATTTGCCGCGGGCCGATTCGCCACGATCTGACCGTTAATCACCGCCGCCGCGCTCGCGCTGACTCCCGTCATGCCGGGTATCGGCAGACTCGACGCTCCGCGAAATCCCAGCGCGCCGACCAGCACAAATACCGCCGCTATCGGCCACATAATGTAAAAGGGCAGGGTGAATCCGAGCACGAACGCCAGCAGGCCCCCGCCGCACGTCGCGAATCCCGCCGTCTCCAGCGCCCGCCGCCGCCCCTCCATGTACGCGACCCGCTCGGTCGCGATAAAACCCATTATTGCGATCACGAACGAGCCCGCCGTCAGCATCCATCCGATCGGCTTCGAATACATGTCGTGCGGCGTCAGAATGCCCATCGCGAGACCTGCCGCGCCCACCGGATTGAGCGAGCACGCCAGGAAGCTCACTGCGAGTACGGCGTACCACACCGGACCGCCCGCGCCGAGGCATCCGGGACTTGCCGAGACTTGATTCGGGGTATTTTGTTGCATTCCGTATTTAAATCCGATTCGCTCCACGCGCGATTCAAGACACTAGACGGAGCGCAGCGCAGTTGAGCAAAGGAGTCTGCGACGTGCGCACAGCGCGCACTGCGCGCGATTCAAGACACTAGACGAAGCGCAGCGCAGTCGAGCAAAGGAGTCTGCGACGTGCGCACAGCGCGCACTGCGCGCGATTCAAGACACTAGACGAAGCGCAGCGCAGTCGAGCAAAGGAGTCTGCGACGTGCGCACAGCGCGCACTGCGCGCGATTCAAGACACTAGACGAAGCGCAGCGCAGTCGAGCAAAGGAGTCTGCGACGTGCGCACAGCGCGCACTGCGCGCGATTCAAAGTTAGAGTATATTATTTTGGTGGTGCCGAATGCGAAGAAACGGCCCCCCCCGCAAACGAGGCTGTCCCGCGAAAAGCTTTTCAATAAACGAACCCATTTTTGCATTTTGCGATACAATCTGCTTTCTCAGATGTCCGCGTACGACCCTTTTTGCGCATCTGCGCCACCCCAATCGGATGTGAAAGCGGTGGACGAGGCTATTTCAAAATCTCAAGTGACACATGAGGATTTGCCGCGGTCCGATTCCCGCGCGCAATCCGGCCGTGCCCCCGTCGCCCTCACCGGCATCGCCGGCCGCGTCTTGGTCAAGGAAGTCAACTGGCTCGGCGACCTCGTCATCAGCCTGCCGGCTTTGCGCGCGATTCGCGCCGCCTTCGCCACCTCGATTATCACCGTGATGGTCAAGCGGGAACTCGCGGGCTTCTTCGACGGCATGACCTGGATTGACGAGGTAATGCCGTACGGCGTCCGGCGCGGGCTGCGCGGCTTTGCCGACCGCCGCCAAATCATCCGCAGGATTCGCGAGCATCGCTTCGACCTCGCGATCCTGTTCCCCAACAGCTTCCAGTCCGCCTTGTGGGCGACCCTCGGCGGCGTCCCGCGCCGCGCCGGCTTCATCGCCGATCATCGGCGCGCGATGCTGACTCATCCGGCCATTCCCGCTGGCGACGCGCTCAGCGGCCATCAGCGCAACTACTGGCTCGCGATGGTCCGCGAGACCATGGGCGTCATGCCGGCGCCGGACGCCGGCGAATTGAAGCTCGAAGTGGCCACACCGCATCGCGAGAAAATGCGCAATTGGCTCGCCGGCAACCGCATCAGCCCGGGCGCGCCGCTGATTGCGATCGCCCCGGCGGCCGCCTACGGACCGGCCAAGGAATGGCCGCTGGTGCGCTATGCCGCGCTGATCGATCTGCTCAGCGAGGAGGGCGGCGCCGAATGCGTTATGGTGGGCGCACCGTCCGAGCGCACCCTTTGTGCGCAGGTCGCTGCGACCAGCCGCAGTAACCCCATCGTCGCCGCCGGACAAACCAATATCGGCGAATTGATCGCGCTGCTGTCCCTGTGCAACGGTTTCGCCGGCAACGACTCCGGCGCGATGCATCTGGCGGCGGCGCTCGCGATTCCGACCGTCGGCATTTTTGGCTCGACCAATCCGCAACGCACCGGACCCGACGGTCCGCGCGCCGGCGTGATTTATCATCGGCTCGAATGCAGCCCGTGCTTCAAGCGCACCTGCCGTTTCGGCCATTACAATTGCCTGCGCGAAATTACGCCGGGCGAAGTCGCTCGTCAGCTCGTGATGCTCGGGGCATTTCGCGGCGACGCGCAGTAGTCGTCAAGCTGCGAGCGGCGTTAATCAATTGCGGGAGCGGAGCGATATGAAACTAGGCGAGATAGCGGCGCAGCTCGGACTCGAACTGCGCGGGGACGGCGCGACCGAAATCGCGATGCCGGCGCCGATCGAGGCTGCGGGGCCCGGCATGATCACCTTTGCGGTCGGTGCGAAGTATGCCGCGGCGCTGCGCGCGAGCAAGGCCTCATGCGCGATCGTCCCTGCCGACCTCGCGCACGACGCACCGGCGGCGGTGCTCGTCAGCACGAACCCGGCCTTCGATTTCGCCCGCGTGCTCGGCCTGTTCTTTCCCGCGTATCGGCCGCCCGCCGGCATCGATCCGACCGCCGTCATCGCTCCCGACGCGCGCATCGGCGAAGGCGCTTCGGTCGGCGCCTATTGTGTGATCGGCGCCGGCGTCACCATTGGCCGCAACGCGGTGATCCATCCGCACGTGACGATTTACCCCGCAGTCCGCATCGGCGACGATTTTACCTGCCATAGCCAGGTCTCGATTCGCGAGGGCGTGACTATCGGCAACCGCGTCACCCTGCTCAACGGCGCGGTGATCGGCGCCGACGGCTTCGGCTTCGTCGAGCATGGTGGCGACCTTCTCAAGGTGCCGCAGGTCGGCAGCGTGCTGATCGAGGACGACGTTGAAATCGGCGCAAATACTACGGTCGATCGCGCCACCATGGGCGCCACCATCATTCATCGAGGCGTAAAACTCGACAATTTGATTCAAGTTGGCCACAATTGCGAACTCGGCGAGTTCTCGCGAATGGCCGCGCAATCGGGGCTGGCAGGTTCGGTGCGCCTCGGCCAATGGTGTCAGTTTGGCGGCCAATCGGGCTCGGCCGATCACGTACATGTCGGCGACCGCGCGCGCGTCATCGCTCAGGCGGGTGTGCATAACGACCTCGCCGACGACGCCTTGGTTGGTGGCGCGCCGGCGATCGATCTCAGGGTTTTTCGCCGCATGGTCGCGGTCGAGCCGCGACTGCCCGAACTCGCCCGCCGCCTGCGCGCAATCGAGCAGCACTTGGGCCTCCGTTCGCGCGACCGCCAATGATTTTCGCGGCAGTCGTCCGATCGGAGCGGCCGCCGTGCTTACTTCAGATCGGGTTTGGCTTCGCCCGAAATCGCCGGCCCCGGGCTCGCCGCGGCGGCGCTCCGGCGAGCCTGCAAAAACGGCTCGAACAAGTCGATTGGCACCGGGAACAAGGTGGTCGAATTGTTTTCGGTCGCAATCTCGGCGAGCGTCTGCAAATAGCGCAATTGCAGGGTGATAGGGCTCTTGCCCATGATTTCGGCCGCCTCCGCCAGCTTTTGCGCGGCCTGAAATTCCCCTTCTGCCGCGATTACCTTCGCGCGCCGCCCGCGTTCGGCTTCCGCCTGCGCCGCGATCGCCCGCTGCATGTCCTGCGGCAGGTCGATATTTTTGAGCTCCACCAGCACCACCTTGATTCCCCACGGCTCGGTCTGCGAATCGATCACACCCTGAATCTTCGCGTTGATCTTTTCGCGCTGGCTCAACAGCTCGTCGAGTTCCGACTGCCCGCCGATCGAGCGCAGCGTGGTTTGCGCAAGCTGCATCGTGCCGTACAGATAGTCGCGCACCTCGGTGACGGCGCGCGACGGATCGATCACGCGAAAATAGAGCACGGCGCTGACCTTGACCGTGACATTGTCGCGCGTGATGACGTCCTGCGCCGGAATGTCGAGCGTCACCGTGCGCAAGTCGATCCGCGCCGCGCGTTCGATAACCGGGATGACGAAAATCACGCCGGGTCCGCGAAACGGGCTCAGGCGGCCGAGCCGAAATACAACGGCGCGTTCATATTCGTTGAGTATCTTGAGGCCGCTCAGCACGATCAGCACGGCGATCACGATTACGATTCCCACTCCGGTCAACATCGGGAGTCCTCCGTGCGCACGCCGCTGCGCGCGCGGTTCAGGTTATCGATTCCTTGCTGCTGTCATTGCTGCGGCGACTCGGACTGCGCGAGTTTCTCGCCCCCCGGCGCCGATTCGCCGAGCACGGTGACTTCCAGTCCGTGCACCGCCACGATGCGCGCATTGGCGCCGGCCGCGATCGCCTGGTCGCTGACGGCGCGCCACAGTTCGCCGTTGACGAAGATCTGCCCGGCTGCGCCCGGCGCGATCGCTTCCCGCACTTGTCCGACCTTGCCAACCATTCCTTCGCCGCCGGTGCTCGCGCGTTCGAAGCGGCCGCGAATCGCCAGGTATCCGATCCCCAGCACGATCGCGCTGAAGCCCACGGCCGTGCCTACGATAATGCTCCGGCTCACCGTGACATTGGTCTGCGAGGTGTCGATCAGGAAAAGCGATCCGATCACGAACGCGATCACTCCGCCAATGCCGAGTATCCCGTAACTGGTGACGAACACCTCGGCCAGCAGCAACCCCATGCCGAGCAGGATCAGTAGCAGCCCGGCCAGGTTAATCGGGATCAACTGAAACGACGCGAGCGCGATCAGCAGGCAGATTGCGCCGGCGACGCCGGGCAGGAAAACGCCCGGATGCGCGAACTCGAAATAGAGCCCGATCACCCCGGCGATCATCAGCAGGTACATGATGTTGGGATCGGCCAGCAGGTTGAGCACACTTTGTCCGAGCGTCATGTGTAGCGTGCGGATCGAAGCGCCCACCAGGTCGAGCTTGACCTTGCGGCCGTCGGCCAGCGTCACGGTTCGGCCGGTCGCCTGCGTCAGCAGGTCGTTGAGATTGCCAGCAACGATGTCGATTACGTGAAGCTTGAGCGCCTCTTGCTCGTTGATCGACTTGCTCTCGCGCACCGCACTCTGGACCCACTTCTCGTTACGGCCGCGCTGGCGTGCGATGCTTTTGGCGAAGGCGGCGGTGAAATTCTCAATCTTCTCGCCCACCTTGCCGCCGATATTGGCACCGGTGAATTCAATTGGATGCGCGGCACCAATCGTGGTGCCCGGCGCCATCGCGGCGACGTTGGCCGCCTCCGTTACGAAGGTGCCGGCCGATGCGGCGAAGGCGCCCTGCGGCGCGACATATACGATGATCGGCAACGGCGCGTTGAGCATCGCCTTGACGATCCGTTGCGCGGAGCTCAGCAGTCCGCCTGGCGTATCGAGCCGAATTATCAGCGCGCTCGCATTGCCGGCGTATGCCTTCGCGATCGCGTCTTCGATAAAATCGGCACTGGCCGGATTGATCGCTCCGTCGATATCGATCAGATCGATCCATCGATTCGCCGCCGCGGGGGCGGAGGCAGGGCCGGGCAGCGCTCGCCCGCCGACGGCCGGCAGCAGTATCGCCATCGCCGCCCACACCACGATCCATGCCGCGATAGAATAATTGCGCCCTTTCATCTTGACCGCACGGCCACGCCCGCGGCGGGCTTAGCTCCGCGCTCCGCGTTGTGGAATCGGACGTCCCAGCTCCCGCATCACCTCTTGAATATCGGCCCACACCGCACGCTTCTCGCCGGGGTTGCGCAACAGATACGCCGGATGAAAGGTCGGCATCATCTTGATCCCGCGCACCTCGTGCCAGACGCCGCGCAGCTTGCTGATCGGCGTCTTGAGCTTCAGCACCGCCTGCACCGCAAACGTTCCAAGTCCGACGATCACGCGCGGCCGCACCAGATCGATTTGGCGCTGCAAAAAGGGCTCGCAGGCGGCGACCTCGTCGGCTTCCGGATTACGATTTTCCGGCGGCCGGCACTTGATCACGTTACAGATGTAAACCTCGGCCCGCGTCATTCCCATCCCGCGCTCGATTATATCGGTGAGCAATTGGCCCGCGCGGCCGACGAAGGGCTCGCCGCGCAAATCCTCGTCGGCGCCGGGGGCCTCGCCCACAAACATCAAATCGGCTTGCGCATTGCCCACGCCAAACACCAGGTTGGTGCGCTTGGGCGCGAGCTTGCAGCGGGTGCATTCACCGATGAACGCGCGCAGCTCGGTCAAGTCGGTGGTCCTTTCCAGCGCGGGATACAGATAGAACATTTCGGCTGGTGCCGATCGAGTCGGCGGCGCAGCCGCCGGTGCCGTGGCAGCAACGCCCGGAGCGGGCGAGGGCGGATCGGTGACCGGAGCGGGAGAGGGCGGCTTGCTAGTCGACGCGAGCGGCGCGCTCGATCGCGATACTCGCGCAGCCGCGCGCGCAGTCGCCGCCGGTGTCGCGATCGGCGGTTTGGTAGACGCCAGGGAAGCCGCGACGCCGCTCAAGCCTTCGAGCCCCTCCTCGCGAATCTGTTCGACATAGTCGCGCAGCGATGCGAGCAGTGTGGCGCGGTCCGGCGGCGATCCCGGTGTGCTCATGAAACTGGTTTCCTCACACGATTGGCCTCGATTGAAGCGACAGCATTTCCCATAGCATGATTCTCACCGTGATATTCGGCCTGCTGCTCGCGAGCGCTCCGCTCGATCTGACCATCGCCCTCGCCTCGGCTCAGGGCGCGACTTCCATACTACAAGTCGGGAATTAAGCGGCGACGCGCAGCGCGCCCCACCAATTATCAGCGAGTGGCGCGCAGTGCCGTTGCCTTGGCCTTAACCGCACGCAGCGCGATCAGCCGGTCGAGAATTACGTCGGCGACCTCGTCCTTCAACAACTTCGGCGTGGTCTCCATGCGGCCGTCGGCACTGAGCATCGTCACGATATTGGTGTCGACCGCGAAACCGGCGTCGGAGCGGGAAACGTCGTTGCCGACGATCAGGTCGAGCTTCTTGCGCCGCAACTTGTCGAGCGCATGCACTTCGAGGTCCTCGGTCTCGGCAGCAAATCCGATCATCAGGCGGCCGGCCTTTTTGGCCGACAACCGCGGTAACTCGTCGGCGATCGCCGCAAGCTCCAGCGTCAGGCCCTGGGCGTTTTTCTTGAGCTTCTGCAGCGCAGGCTTGCGCGGGCGAAAGTCAGCCACCGCCGCCGCCATGATCAGCGAGGAGCACCAGGGGAAATTGCGCGAGGTCGCACTCAGCAAATCGCCGGCGCTTACGGCGTCGATACGCTCGACGCCATGCGGAGTCGCCAGCGCCGACGGACCCGCCACCAGCCGCACCGTCGCGCCGCGCCGCCACGCTGCGCGCGCGATCGCGAAGCCCATCTTGCCGGTCGATCGATTGGATACGAAGCGCACCGGATCGATCGGCTCCTGCGTGGGTCCCGCGGTAATCAGGATGCGCTCCTGGGCGAGATCCTGCGGCGACAGCATCCGCTCGATTTCCTCGACGATCACCGCCGGTTCCATCAGGCGGCCCTTGCCTTCGTAACCGCATGCGAGCGCGCCTGCCCCCGGTTCGATAATTGCCGCACCGCGTGCGCGCAGTTTCGCCAGGTTCTCGGCCACCGTCGGATGTTCGTACATATGCACGTTCATCGCGGGCGCGAACGCCAACGGACAGCGTGCGGCGAGCAGTACGGTCGTAGCGATGTCGTCGGCGATACCGGCCGCCGCCTTCGCGATCAGGTTGGCGGTCGCCGGTGCGATCACCATCGCGTCGGCGCTGTCGGCCAGCCGGATATGTCCGATTTCCGATTCCTGCGTGAGGTTGAAGGTCGCCGTCGCCACCGGATTCAGGCTCAAGGCTTGCAGCGTGAGCGGCGTAATGAACTCGGTCGCATTGCGCGTCATCATCACGCGCACCCGCGCGCCGCGTGTGACCAGCAGGCGCACCACCTCGGCGGCCTTGTAAGCCGCGATTCCGCCGCCCACGCCGACTACGATCGTTTTGTCCTTCAGGATGGACATCGCAAGCCGATTCTATCTAGGGAATCGCCGCAAAGAAAAGCGTGTTCGCGCGGAAGGGGAGAGAAAAGAGGTTTGTTGGGAAAACAGGCGCAAGCAGGAAGAGGCGTGAAACCTTTGAAAGGTTTCACACTTCCCACGATAAATCAGACAGGTCGGTCTTGCGGATCGCGTCGAGGACTCCAATCGCGAACGCCTAAGCGCGTCTGTTCAATAAGGGAATTGCCCGCGTGACCATCGCAAGCGTTAATCGGAAAGGCACGGGTTTCAATTATGGTGGGATTTTCGCAGGGCGGAGCACGCATCTGGTTAGATGGGAAGTCTGAAACCTGCGTGAGGTTTCAGATAAATCCAGGTTTCGCGTTCCCCATCAACTTCTCCCACCCTGCTGGACGGGTCGGTGCGGGTGCCGCGAATTGAGGCGAAGCGAGCCGCCGAGTGAGCGAGCGCTAGCGCTCCAGTTCGCCCGAAATGAACTTCTCGACCCGGTCGCGCGCGATATCGTCCGGGATCTGCCGCGGCGGATGCTTCATCGTATACGCCGAAATCGAATAGAGCGGGCCGCCAACCTTGCGGTCGCGCGCCAGCTTGAGGCATCGAATCGCGTCGATCACGACTCCGCCCGAGTTCGGTGAATCCTGCACCGACATGCGCAGTTCGAGCTCGATCGGGATACCGGCGAAGCCCTCGCCCTCGATCCGCAGGAAGCAGACCTTGTTGTCGTTTTGCCACGGGATGTAATCCGACGGGCCGATATGCACGTCAACGTCGGGCATCCGCTCGGGCAGATTGCTTTGCACGGCTTCGGTTTTCGAGGTGCGCTTCGAGCCCAGGCGCGCGCGGTCGAGCATGTTGAGGAAGTCGGTGTTGCCGCCGGTGTTGAGCTGGTAGGTATGCTTGAGCTTGATCCCGCGATCGGCGAACAGCTTCATCACCGTGCGATGCAGGATCGTCGAGCCGAGCTGCGATTTCACGTCGTCGCCGACCACCGGAATCTTGCGATCGGTAAATTCGGCTGCCCATTTCTCGTTCGATACGATAAACACCGGCATGCAATTGATCAGGCTGACTCCGGTCTCCAGGCAGGCGCGGGCGTAACGCTCGACCGCCTTCTGGCTGCCCACCGGCAGATAACAGAGCATCACTTCCGCGCCGCTCTCTCGCAACCGCTTCTCGATATCGACTGGCTTTGCCGTCGCCGGCTGAAACGTCCGCTCCGCCGGATACGAACTCATATGCGGTGCGATACCGTCGTGGATTTCGCCCATATCGACGGTGACGCCATACGACGGCAGATCGCGCCAAATCGTAACGGTGTTATTCGGTTGCGCGAAACACGCGTCCTCCAGCGGCCGATCGATTTTGCGCGTGTCGACGTCGAACGCACATGCCACTTCGATATCGCCGGGCAAGTATCCGCCCAGATCGTAATGCATCAGGCCCACGGGCTTCTGACGCGCGCCGTCGGTCGCATGCTTATAGAATTCAAGACCTTGGAGCAGGGAGGAAGCACAGTTACCTACCCCGACAATTGCGATCCGAATCTTCGACATTTCCCTCTTCAATTTGCCGCTGGCTCTTTGCGCGTCAGTGGCCCCCCGCCGCAGACTCGATCCTCGCGATTAGCGAAGAATGAGGATCGGCAAACGTTAAGTTTTTATAGTACTGCACCAACAAAGTAAATTAGCTGCACTGATTCCTGTGCATCCGTAATTTTAGAACGCCTCGCGGCGTGCTCCTCGATGCGAGCCTCCGTCGCAGTCCCCGGAGGTTATCCGGCGCCGGTCACGCGATGCCTGTCGCATGATAAGCTTGATTCGCCTCCGAAGCGACCGCTCCGGACCTTCAATTGTTATCGGGTTTTGTTCCTGCGGCTCTTTGGTTGCCTCGGTAACCGTTACATCCGTTCGATAATCTCCCCGGCGAACTCGGTGACGAACTCCTCGAATCCGTCCAGCGGCGGGTTCAGGATGATCTGATCGAGTCCCGCGCGCTCCAACGCCTTCAACTGCGCGATGATCTCCTCGCGCGGCCCGATCATCGTCGTCGCCTTAATCGTCTCCGGCGTCACGAAGCGCCGCTCGCGTTCCGGTACGAATGTGCAATGCCCGTTGTGCAGTTCGAGATAGCGTTCCGCTGGCGGTCCCGGAATATTCGCGATGTAATCGGCATACGCGTCGTAAACCCGGCGCGCCCCGGCCGGCAGCGAGCGTGGCTTCGCATAGCCCGCCGCGATCGCATGCAGGCACGTAATTACCCACGGCCCCACCATCTGCATCACGCGCGGCGAATCGAGCGCCTCGCCCGGCCGCGTCACCATCACATGGGTCAGCGACACGCACGGTAACCGTTGCTGCAACTCGCGCCCCGCGTTGCGCGCGCCCTCCTCGGCATGGCGAAAGACCGCCTGCAGCCGCTCCGGCGTCGCGACTCCGGTCGTGATAATCCCGTCGCCAAATTCGCCCGCCAACCCCAGCGTGCGCGGTCCGTTGGCCGCGACATAAAACGGGATCGTGTCGTCGAGGTTGATGAAGCGGAGGTCGCGATGGAGGTAGCGGACTTTGCGGCTCAGTCCTTCGGCATTGTAAATTGCCTCGCCATGCTTGAGCAGGTCGCGGATCACACGCACCTGTTCGCGAAACTCAGCCAACCGCACCGGCGGCAATCCCATGATGCGCCGTCCCGTATGGCCGGTGCCGAAGCCCAGTATCACCCGTCCCGGCGCGATTTCGTTGATCGTCGCGATCGAATGCACCGTCACTGGCGCGATCCGGTTCGACGCCACCGAGATTCCCGTCCCCAGCTTGAGCTTGCTGCTATTGACCGCCGCCAACGCCATGCACGCGTAGACGTCGCCCCAGATCATCTGGGAGTCGGCGAACCAGCCGTGCGTGAAGCCGCGATCCTCGATCAAGCGGGTGTCGCTGATCGCGCGTTGCGGCTTGGTGAATATCAGAGTGCCGAATTCCATCGCGACTTCCCTCCGTCAGTCCGGGCACCTTAGCTAAACCGGGTCCGGCGATCTAACGAGATCGGTAGCCACGCTCTCCCATTTTCTCGTCCGCCGCTGCTTCCGGCCGCTTACGCGCGCTTGACGCGGGACCTTCATGATGGCGTGATCATCGCGTGGCGGCTCATCCGAGGGACCCCGGGGCCCAGATGCTCACGGCGAGCGAGGCGGCGGCGCAACTCGGCGTCAAGCTCGGCACACTCTACGCCTACGTCAGCCGCGGATGGCTCAAAAGCTACCGCCGCAAGGTCGGGCGTCAGGCGCTCTATCGCCGCTCCGATATCGAGGCCCTGCGCGGCGTCATCGCGCCCGAACGCGGCGTCCGTGCGCGCTCGTTGCCCGACGCCTCCTCATGGGTGACCGTCGCCCAACCGCCCACCGGCGGTTCCTCCACCGGCGTCATCGTCGCCGAGTCGGCCGTCAGTTCGATCATCGACGGCCAGCTCGCCTACCGCGGCTATCCGATCGAAGAACTGGTCGAGCGCGCGTCCTTCGAAGAAGTCTGCCTGCTGCTCTGGAGCGGCGAACGCCCGCGCCCCGAGGACGTTGAACATCTGCGCGACGCCATCGCCGCGGCCCGCATCCCGCCGCCGGTCGTCGCCGCGCTCGACGCTATCGGCAGTGACGCGCCGCCGCTGATGCGCCTGGCCGTCATGATGCCGAGTCTGGCCGCCGCCGAGCATCGATTACCCGCGCGCTCGCGCATCGATCAGGCCCGCATGATCATCACCGTCCTGCCGCTCGGCCTCGCCCCGGCCGGCGGCGATTCCGCGCCCAAGGCTCATTCGGCGCCGCGCGCCAGCGTGCCCGGCCCGGCGTCGGTTCGCGGCATGGCGGCGCGCCTGTGCGAACGATCTCTCGCGGGCGAGTCCTCCGCAGCCGAACGCGAGGCTGACCGCCAGGCCCTCGACCGCGTGCTCATTGCATGCGCCGAGCACGAGCTCAACCCCTCGACCTTCGCCGCGCGCGTTGTCGCCAGCACCGGCGCCGATCTTTACGCCTCGGTGCTCGCCGCCCTGTGCTCGCTCTCCGGCCCGATTCACGGCGGCGCCTGCGACCGCATCGAGACCATGTTCGCCGACCTCGGCACCGGCACCCGCATCGACCATGCGCTCGAGGTCTTCAACGCCCATCGCGCATTGCCGCCCGGCTTCGGTCACGCCATCTACCCCGGCGGCGATCCGCGCGCGGCGCTGCTCCGCCAGCTCGCGCAGATCACCGCCAAACGCAAGGGCCGCAAGGTCTTCGAGACCGCGCTCAAGGTCGAAGAGGCGGTCTGGAAGAGCGCGCGCCTGCGTCCGAATCTCGATTTTTACCTGACCGTATGCGTGCGCATGCTCGGCTTTGCCCGCGGCATGCCAGCGGCGATCTTCGCGCTCGGCCGCGCCGCCGGATGGATTGCGCATAGCCTCGAGCAATCCGCCGACAATCGCCTCATCCGCCCGCGCATGCGCTACCACGGCTCGCCCCTGCGCCATTGGCACTAGGCGAGTCTGCGCGCCGAGCTGACGAGTTCGCGAGGTGCGTCGAGATTCCTAAGGCCACTAAACGCCGCCTCGCGCCGGCCGTTCAAGCCACCCCTGGCTCGGTACTCCGCCTTTTGACGCCAGCCGCCTTACAGTCGTATTAATATCCCCCGGAGGCACGGATCAGTATGAAAGCGATCGCCAAAACCCGGCCCGAGCTCGGCGTCGAAATCGTCGACGTCCCTGTGCCCAAGCCCGGCCCCGAAGAACTCCTGGTCAAGGTCGCCGCCTGCGGCATCTGCGGTTCCGACCTTCACATCTATCTATGGGAACTCGGCGCGGATCGCGCGGTGCCCTCGATGCCCGCGGTTATCGGCCACGAGCCCGCCGGCGAGGTCGTTGAAGTAGGCAAGGGTGTCACCGGCTTCAAGGTCGGCGATCACGTCGCGCTCGATCCCTTCGGCCCGTGCGGACGCTGCCCGGCCTGCACTTCCGGCCGCTATAATTTCTGCCACACGCCCGGCCGCCTCGGCGGCGCGTTTGCCGAATACTCAATCGCACCCGTGCGCAATTCCTGGGTCGTGCCCAAGTCGATGGACATGGAGCAGGCCGCGATGCTCGAGCCGTTCGCCACCGGTCTCCATGCGATCGAGGAATCGTCGCTCGCCGCCGGCGACAGCGCCGTCATCGAAGGGCCGGGACCGATCGGACTGTGCACCGCGCTAGCCGCGCGCGCCCTCGGCCTGTCGTCGATCGTTATGACCGGGCTTGCCGCCGACGCCGAGCGCCTGGCGCTCGCGCGCGAGATGGGCTTCAAGACCGTATGCGCCTCCGACCGTGACTGGACCGATCAGGTGCGCGCGCTGCTCCCCGAGCACGGCGCCGACGCGGTCTTCGACGCCGCCGGGTTTCTCGACTCGGTGCGCCATCTGGTCAAGCGCGGCGGCGAAGTAGTCGAACTCGGATGGCCCGCGCGCGACATTCCCAGCGCCGAGATGCGCTCGCTCTTTTTTCACGGCGTCAAAATTATTCCCTCGCGCGTGCGGGTGCCCGAGACTTGGCGTCGCGCGGTGGCGATGGTCGCCGCCGGCGCCATCGACATTAAACCGATGATTACCCATCGCTTCGATCTTGACCACGGCGTCGAAGCATTCGAGTTGCTACGCAATCGCAAGGGAGTGAAAGCGCTGATCATGCCCCAGGCCTGAGTAAAATTGGCCGCGCTTTAAATTTGCAGTTACTATATTTCTAGAGGAACTGACTATGCGAAACGGATATAAAATCGTCGATACCGACTCTCACTTGGACTAGGTGAGCTTGCGAGCCGAGCTAACGAGTCTGCGAGGTGCGTTAAAACTTCCGAGGTAACTGACTATGCGAAACGGATATAAAATCGTCGATACCGACTCTCACTTGATGGAACCCGAATGGCTCTGGGAACGCTACATAGAGGACGGTTTCAAGGATCGTGCGCCAAAGGTCGGCCGTGCCCCCGAATCCAACCGCCGCACTTTTCTGGTCGAGGGCGAATCGTTCGTGCGCGAAAAGGGTAAATACCCGATGGCCGCGCCCGCCTTTCTCAGCGCCGTCGGCAAGGCGATGAAGCGCTTCGATACCGCCAAGCAGGACGGCTTCAGCGCGCAAAGCCGCCTGCACGACATGGACGAGCAGGGCGTCGATATCCACATCATGTATCCGACCGTGGCCGGCCAGATGCTCGGACGCCAGTTTCGCGACACCAAGCTCCTAGCCGCCTGCACGCGCGCCTACAACGACTGGGCCTGCGACTTCGCCTCCGCCGCGCCTGAACGCCTGAAATGGGCCGCCGGCCTGCCGATGCAGGACGTCGAGGAGGCGATGAAGGAAGCGCGCCGCGCCGCCGACAAAGGCTGCATCAGCTACTACATGCGGCCCAATCCGGTCGGCGGTCATAACCTGTGGGACGAAGCGCTCTTGCCGCTGTGGGACGAAATCGAACAAATTGGCAAGCCCATTTCGACGCACGAGTCGGCTTCGTCGGCCGTGCCCGGCTTCGGCGATCGGATGGATACCCACGTCAGCGGCCACATCCTCTCCCATCCGTTCGAAGCGATGGCCGCGATGGCGGGACTCATCTGGTACGGCGTCTTCGAGAAATTCCCCAAGCTCAAGGTCATTCATGTCGAGGCCGATGGCGGCTGGGTCCCCTATTGGCTCCAGCGCATGGAACAGCACTGGGATTTTAGCGGCAATGCCGAACATGAGTATTTGAAAATGCGCCCGACTGAGTATTTCAAGCGTAATGTCTGCGTCGCGTTCCGCGGTGACGAACCGACCATGAAGGCCGCCATCGAGCTGGTCGGCGCCGACAACTTCACCTGGGATACTGACTATCCGCATCCCGACGGTACTTATCCCTGGGGTATCGACGCGATCATGAAGCAGCCGATCAGCGATGAGGCGCGCCGCAAGATCCTCTGGGATAACGCCGCCCGCACCTTCAACTTGAGTTAACTTGGTTTACACTGCGCGACGGATTTAAGAGAGAAATTTAGAGGCAGTCATCGATGGATTTTGAATACACGCCCGAGCAGGAAGCCTTCCGCGAATCCGTACGCACTTGGCTCGAACAGAACCTGCCGCCCGATCTGTGCATCGACGATCCGATGGACGAGCGGATTGCGCCCAACCGCGAGGTCTTCGAGAAGCGCCGCGTCTGGCAACAAAAACTCGCTGCCGCCGGATGGGTCGGGCTTTCGTGGCCCAAGGAGTACGGCGGCCGCCAGTCCAATCTGATTGAGCAGATCATCTTTGACGAGGAGTACTTCAAGGCCCGCGCGCCCGTGCTGCCAGGCTACTCGGGCGTCAGCCTGCTCGGACCGACCCTGATGCAATGGGGGACGCAGGAACAAAAGGCCAAATACCTGCCGCGCATATTGCCTGCCGACGACGTCTGGTGCCAGGGCTACTCCGAGCCCGGGGCCGGTTCCGATCTGGCCGGCCTGCAGACCCGCGCCGAACTCAAGGGCGACTACTTCATCATCAACGGACAGAAGGTCTGGACCTCCGGCGCGCAGTACGCCGACCGCATGTTTTTGCTCGCCCGCACCGATCCCGACGCACCCAAGCACAAGGGCATCAGCTATCTGATCATCGACGACATGAAGAGTGCGGGCGTCGAGGTGCGGCCGCTGGTCGTGATGAACGGGCACCATCATTTCAACGAAGTCTTTTTCGATAACGTGCAGATTCCCAAGGAAAACATCGTCGGTCCGTTGAACGAAGGCTGGAAGGTCACGATGACGACGCTCGCCTTCGAACGCGGCATGGCGGGCGGCGGCGGCCACGCGGCGCAAGTCCGGCGGCTTGCGGAGTTGGCGCGCACGATCAAGATCGACGGGCGCCCGGCGTGGGATCACGAATGGGTGCGGCAGGAACTTACGCAGTTCGCCATCGAATGCGAAGCGGTAAAGTACACGCGGCTGCGATCGCTCACGCGCCTGCTCAGGGGTCTTCCGCCCGGGCCCGAGGGCTCGACCCTGAAGCTGGTTGGTTCGGAACTCGGGGTGCGTATCGCGCGCTTCGTCAGCGAGCTTCTGGGCAGCTACGCGATCCTCGGCGAGCCGACCGAACTCGTACCCGACGCTCCGCGCTGGCAGAATCGATTACTCAGTTCCCGCCAATATACTATTGCGGGCGGTACCAGTGAGATTCAGCGCAACATCCTCGGCGAACGCCAGTTGGGTTTGCCCAAGGGCTAAGCACAAGCGCGGCGGTTGACCGATCGGCTCAACCGCCGCGCTCATTCTTTCGATTTATCGGACGTAGTGGCGAGACCCGCCCGCAACTATCCGTGGGACCAATCAGTGACCGGGCTTGTCGCTATCCGGGCGGTTCTTAACGCTCCACGGCTGCGAACCCACCTGCGCGGCGACTCGGGCGGCGTCGGAGGGCGCCAGCGGCTTCACGATGATCTCTCCGATCATGTCGTCGAGTTCGTGCGACATGCAGAAGTAACGATAGGTGCCGGGCTTCAGGAAGGTATGGCGAAATTTCCCGCCCGGCATCACGTTGCCCGAGATAAAGGTCTTGGCCCCCTCCGGCAGCGCAACATCGCCGGGCTTGTCGGCCTTGGACGGATCGTCAACGACCGAATGACTGACGGCGCCCGCATTGTACCATTCCACCGTCTCGCCGGCGCGAATCACTATACTGTCGGGCTGGTACATCGGGGTATCGTCGCCCATTTTGATTACCGCGGTCGGACCGGTGACGGTCGGTGGAATCGCCGCAACTTCGTCGGCGGACGCGGCGCGCACATCGGTGGGGGCGTCAGGCGGATTGGCCTTGGCACTGGCGGGGAATAAACCAATGAGCAGCGTAGTCACTATGACGAGCGCGAGCCCGTACAGAGAGGCGCAAACTCCGGGTCCCCTTTCGGAGTTGGTCGCGAATATCGACACGGCTGGATCGAATATGCAAAATTAGCCGCCCTTCTGCAATCGGATTATTTTCCGCGACCAATCCAGCGTCTTGCCATAGGATTTTCGGCGCCGCGGCCGGATCAAAAGATGCACTCGAGCCGTGACGTTGATCGCACTCCCGGGGTTGCTGGCCGCCCTCGTTACGGCGTTACAATGTCGCGTCCGGAGTGGGCCGCATTATCAGCCGGAGAGCCTGGCTTTCAGGATTTCGTTGACCACCTTGGGATTGCCCTTGCCGCCCATCGCCTTCATCACCTGGCCGACGAAAAACCCGAAGAGTTTGTCGCGGCCCGCGCGATATTCGGCGACCTTGTCGAGCTCGGACGCGAGCACCTTGTCGCAGGCGGCGGCGATCGCGCCTTCGTCGGAGACCTGCACGAGGCCGAGTTCGCTGACCGTGGCGGCGGCGCCCTTGCCCGATTTGCACATAGCGGCGAATGCGGTTTTGGCCGCGTTGAGGCTGAGCGTTGCCTGCTCGACCAGCTTGAGCAACGCGCCGGACTCGGCCGCGGCGGGCGCCGCTTCGGCAATCGGCCGGCCGCTTTCGTTGACCACCCGCAGGACCTCGGTCATTACCCAGTTGGCCGCGGTCTTCTGGTTTTTGAGACCCGCCGCGAGCATCGTCTCGAAATAGTTGGCGACCTCGCGGTCATCGGTCAGCACGGCGGCTTCGTATTCCGTCAGTCCGACTTCGCGCACGAAGCGCGCGCGCTTTTCCGCCGGCAGCTCGGGCATCGCGGATTTGATCTCTTCGACCCATTCGCCGGTCACGCGCAACGGTGGCAGGTCGGGCTCGGGGAAGTAGCGGTAGTCGTTGGCGAACTCCTTCGAGCGCATCGGCCGAGTCTCTTCGCGCGCGGGATCCCACAGATGGGTTTCCTGCGCGATACGGCCACCGGCCTCGAGGGTTTCGATCTGGCGCGCCACCTCATATTCGATCGCCTTCTCGACGAAGCGGAACGAGTTCAGGTTTTTGATTTCGGTTTTGGTGCCGTATTCGGTGGCGCCCTTTGGCCGCACCGATACGTTGACGTCGCATCGCAGTCCGCCTTCCTCCATTTTGCCGTCGGAGGCGTCGATCGAGCGCAGGATACCGCGCAACTCGCGCAGGTAGGCGGTGGCCTCGGCCGCCGTACGGATATCGGGCTCGCTGACGATCTCGACCAGCGGCACCGAGGAGCGGTTGAAATCGACCAGACTGAGTCCGTCCTCGTGGATATTCTTGCCGGCGTCCTCTTCCATATGGATCCGCACGAGGCGCACGCGGCGCGGTCCGTTGGCGTCGCTCATTCCAGGCAGATCGATATAGCCGCCTTTGCACAGCGGCAATTCGTACTGGCTGATCTGATAGCCCTTGGGCAGGTCGGGGTAAAAGTAGCTCTTGCGGGCGAAGATCGACTCGCGCGCGATCTCGCAATGGGCCGCGAGCCCGGTGCGAATTGCCAGCTCGACGGCTTGGCGATTGAGCACCGGCAGGACGCCCGGCATCCCCATGCATACCGGGCATACGTTTTCGTTCGGCCCGGCGCCGAAGCCGTTGGTGCATCCGCAGAACAGCTTCGATTTGGTCAGCAGATGAGTATGGACTTCGAGTCCTATTACCGCTTCGTATTGTTCGGCCGCCATTACGCAGTCATCCTCTCAATAGTCATCGTAGTAGTCATTGTAATTGTCGTGGCAATAAACATGGTTGTGCCGCAAAAGCGAATTTGGAGCGAAGATGTTTCACGTGAAACATCTTTGCATAAATTTTGCGGGGAAATCCTTCATGGTTGATAGTTGCGCCGCCGCCCCCATGCATTGAGGAACTCATAATATGGCGCAGCGGCGGGTAATTGCGACGATGCGCTCGAAGCCGCCGGCGGGCAAAGCCGCTCGAGTTCCATAGTCAGGATTTATATCAAGCCGAAGACCCGGTGTCTGCGCTGCCGCCGGACGATTCGCGATGGCGGTGCGCACGCTGTCGGGTGTTATTGCGTGGATCAAGAGCGCAAAACCTTTAGCTTTTACCGAAAACTGAAACCTCACGAGGTTTCAGACTTCCCGTTTGGGAAGATGCGGGCTACGCCCGCAAAGGACCTATTGGGCTAACGCTTGAGGATACGAGATACGTTGGAGGGAATACTCGGTCTTGCGTGCGATGCGGCGAAAACCCTACGGGGGCGCCTAAGCGAAGGCGAATGACGCGAAATACGATTGAAGATAAAAGCGGGCGGGATTTTCCGTAGCGCTCTGAAGACAGGCGGGGAACCTTGCTGAACGACGGCCTCTATCGGCCTTGAATGACATCGGTCTCCCGCATCGTTGTCCTGCTCTTCCTTCTTGCTACTTGCAGAATCCACATACTAAGGATGACGGTTTGGGGGCGGGGCGACGCGGGAGAGCCGGCAAGGCGCGCTCGGCGCCGGGGCATTGCGGCTGGGCGGCGGCGCCGGTGAAACGAGCGGCGTGCGGAAGGCTAGCCGCTCCGCAGGTTCACAGGATGGCGGAGCGGCGCGGAGCCGCGCCGGTGCGCTCGAAAGCGTCGCCCGCGCGCAGGATCGCCTCCTCGCCAAACGGCGGTCCGATGAGTTGCAAGCCGATCGGTAAACCGTGCGCGTCGAAACCGCATGGCACCGAAATGCCGGGGAGCCCCGCGAGGTTCACCGAAATCGTAAAGATGTCGGAAAGATACATCTGGAGCGGGTCGGAGGTCTTCTCGCCCAAGGCAAAGGCGGTGGTCGGCGCGACCGGCGTGGCGATAACGTCGCAGCTCTCGAAGGCGCGCTCGAAGTCGCGGCGGATCAGCGTGCGGACCTTCTGCCCCTTGAGATAGTAGGCGTCGTAGTAGCCGGCCGACAGCACGAAGGTGCCGAGCATTATGCGGCGCTTGACCTCGGCGCCGAAGCCGCGCGCGCGGGTGCGATTGTAAAGCTCGATGTTGTTGTCGCCGTCCACGCGCAAGCCGTAGCGGATGCCGTCGTAGCGTGCGAGGTTGGCGCTGGCCTCGGCGGTCGCCACGATGTAGTAGGCGGCGATCGCGTAGGAGGTGTGCGGCAGCGAAATTTCGACGAGCCGCGCGCCCATCGATTCGTAGGCTTTGAGGGCGGCGCGGACCGCATCCTCGACCTCGGGGGCGATGCCGGCGACGAAGTATTCCCTGGGCACGCCGACGCGCAGACCCTTGACGTCGCCGGTCAGGGCGGCTTCGTAATCGGGCACGGCGCGCGCGGAGCAGGTGGAGTCACGGGGGTCGGCACCGGCCAGATCGCGCAAGATGATGGCGGCGTCGCGCACGGTCTTGGCGAAGGGGCCGACCTGGTCGAGCGACGAGGCGTAGGCGATGACGCCGTAGCGGCTGACGCGGCTGTAAGTTGGCTTGATGCCGACGACGCCGCAGAACGAAGCCGGTTCGCGAATCGAACCGCCGGTATCGGTGCCGAGCGACCCGAGACATTGGTCGGCCGCGACCGCGGCGGCCGAGCCACCCGACGATCCGCCGGCGACGCGCTTGACCTTATGCGGATTGCGAGTCGGGCCGAAGGCCGAATTTTCGGTGGACGAGCCCATCGCGAATTCGTCCATGTTGGCCTTGCCGACAAAGACCGCGCCGTTGGCGCGCAGCCGGGCGATCACGGTGGCGTCGTAAGGTGGCACGAAATTTTCGAGAATCTTCGAGGCGCAAGTCGTGCGCACGCCGCGGGTCGCGTAGATGTCCTTGATAGCCAGCGGGATGCCGCACAGGGACGGCGCGTCGCCGGCGGCGAGGCGCGCGTCGGCGGCTTCGGCCTGCTCGTGGGCCTCGGCGGCACATACGGTAATGAAGGCGTTGAGCTTGGGATCGACCAGTTTGATCTGGTCGAGACACGCACGCGTGAGTTCGCGCGCGGAGAGCTCGCGTTTGCGCAGGAGGTCGCGCGCTTCGGCAATAGTCAGGCGGTTAGGATCGGCAGTCATTGGGGGATAATAAATAAGAAGTTGTTGAGGAACGCAAAACTGTAGCCTTTTCTGAAACCTCATAAGGTTTCAGACTTCCCGTTGGGTGTGGAAGGTGGAGTGAATGCGGACGACGCCGGTAGCCGGGGGTCTTCAACGGCCGTCTCAAGAAATAGAGAAATTCCCGAGCATCGCGAGCGTCAATCATGACGGTTTCAGACTTCCCGTTGGGTGTGGAAGGTGAAGTGCGTGCGGACGACGCTGGTAGCCGGGGGTTTTCAAGCGTGGCTTAGCCTTCGATGATTTTGGGCACCTTGAAGAAATGGCCCTCGCGCGCGGGCGCATTGGCGAGCATCTCGTCGGGCGCGGGACGGTTGGTGACGACATCGTCGCGCATCGGGGTGCCGGCTTCGCCGACCTGGGCGGTGGGCGGAATCGCCGCGGTGTCGAGTTGGTTGAGCTGATCGATATAGGTCAGGATTTCGCTCATGTTGGCCTGCAGGCTCTGCTCGTCGTCGGCGTCGAGTTCGAGTCGTGCGAGGCGGGCGACGTGGCGGACCTGTTCGAGAGTGATTTTGCTCGCGGGCGTGCTGTCGTGGTCAGGCATGATGGTGGGAATCGTAACATCTGCGGCGGGCCAAGTCAGGTTCCCGCGCGTCGCCGAAGGTGGCGGCTGGAATCCGGCTTTTTATCCTCGTCTCGTCGCCTCATCGCATTGTGGGCCGGGGCCGGGCGATATCCAGCGACGGGTTTGCGGTTCTGAATCGTTACGCGAGTGGTGTATCGAGGCCGGCGCTCGGGCTCGCGGTGACCGCGGGTCTTTTCGAGGTCGTCATAATCGTGAAATGCGGCCGCAATTTTGTTCCACACAGAACGAACTACATCAAGTAGCGAAATAATCCAGGATGCCGGCCGCGTATCGGCGTGTAAAATAAATGCGCGGGCGAGGGCGGCGCTGCGGACGCGATGAGCCGCGGCGATTTCGTGGGCTTCGTCGGATGAGAGCGGTGCCGCTCTGAATTAGCGGCCGCCCAGGAATCCCGGAGGGCATAAAATCCCAGGCGAAATTCTACCGGCGGAAACTCCCGGCTCGTGCGCAGCCGCAAGACTGAAAATCAAAGCTTATGCGGTATGAAGGTTTTGGGCACCATGCGTCCATGCGGAGTCAGGCCCGCATGTCCGTGCGGGAGCGCGAGCAGGAGCGCGACCGCAATCGTCACTGCGACCAGGAACAACAGGCCGAGGCGCTTAAGAAGCCAGCCGATCGGGTCATGGAGATCGGTGGGCGCCGAAATGCCGGGCTCGACCGCTGCGTCCGGTATCGCCTCTGCCACCGACGTATTCAGATCGACCTCGACATAGGGGGCACCCGTGGTATCGCCGTGACGAAAGCGATGTTTGATTCGCCGTTCTTCGGGGGTTAAAGCGCGTCCGTGCGGTAGCGGAAGGCGGTCATCGACAGGTTTTTCGTAATGGCGCTTAATCATCTCTAAATCCATCTTTTAGATTAAATATCATCCACAAATCATCTGAATTATGAACTCTTATGCTTAATTTTGGATAGCAAGGCCAAATAAAGGTGTCAAATGGTATGAGATCTACAACAGTAGTAAATTGAGGTTAGCAGTCCCAAGAATTCCTAACGGATATTCATGGTTGGCCATACGGCTACGACAACGGCGGGTGAGCGTGGGCGGCTACTTCGATCGTTGGTACGAAGAGCTGCCGTGGCGCCGGCGGATGCCGCTGGGGCGGCGCGGCGAAGAGATTGCGGCGCGTCATCTGCGGCGTTGCGGGTATCGGATACTGGAGCGTAATTTTCGAGCGGCCGGCGCCGAAATAGATCTGGTTGCCGCCGACCGCGGGACTTTGGTGTTCGTCGAGGTCAAGACCCGCAGCAGCGCGGCGCTCGGCGCTCCGGCCGAAGCGGTGGACGCGCGCAAGGCCGAGCGAATCCGGCGCGCGGCGGGAGTCTACCTGCGGCGCATCCAGGCGGGCGGGGCCGAACGGCCCGCGCGATTCGACGTGGTCGCGATAATCGGCACCGGGCGCAAATCCCGCCTCGAACTTTTGCGAGACGCTTTCTGATGTATCTGATTCACTCGAGCGGCGGAGCCGGTGTGGGAGGTGCCGGGCGCGCGGACGGTAATGGGCGAACGAAACGTCCTCGGCGGTCATACGCGAATTTGCAGATGGGGTCGCGGCAGCGCGGAGGGTCCGTATAGAATAACGGCGCCCGCATCGGGCGGCCGGAGATGCCGGTCGCCGCGAAGTATTGCGCAGACTTTTGAAGGACGCATTCTAAGAAAATGCTCGATATCAGGCTGATCCGCGAACAGACCGAAATGGTCAAGGCCGAACTGGGAAAGGCTGGCGTAGAGGGGGCGGAGATCGATCGAATTGTCGAGTGCGACGCCGAGCGACGCCGTTTGCAGCGCGAACTCGACGAGCTGCGGGCGCAGCGCACCCGCGAATCGAAGGAGCTCGGGCGCATGGCGCCGGAGGAGCGCGAGGGCAGGCGCGCCGAGATGCGCGCGCTGGGCGATCGGATTGGGGCGGGCGAGCAGGAGATCGCCGCGGTCGAAGTGCGCTTCAACGAATTGATGCTGGGGGTGCGCAACATCCCGCGGCCATTCGTGCCGGCCGGGAGCGGCGAGGCCGATAACCAGGTCGTGCGCACCGAGGGAGAGCCGCGCAAGTTCGACTTCGAGCCGCGGCCCCATTGGGAGCTGGGCGAGAAGCTCGGGATAATCGATTTCGAGCGCGGCGTGAAGTTATCCGGCACGCGCTTTTACGTGCTGGTGGGATTGGGCGCACGGCTCGAGCGGGCGCTGATAGCGTTCATGCTCGACCTGAAGACGCGCGAGCAGGGCTACCTGGAAATCGCACCGCCGCTGATGGTGAACACGGCGACGGCGACCAGCACCGGCCATCTGCCGAAGAACGCCGACACGATGTATCGCGACGCGGAAGAGGATTACTGGTTTATCCCGACGGCTGAGTTGCCGCTGACCAGTATGTATCGCGACGAGATAATCGAGGCCGAGCGCCTGCCGATCAATCTGACGGCGTACACCCCGTGCTTTCGCCGCGAGAAAATGTCGGCGGGTCGCGACGTGCGCGGAATCAAGCGAGGCCATCAGTTCGACAAGGTCGAGATGGTGAAGCTGGTGCGGCCAGAGACCTCGGACGACGAATTACAGTCGCTGGTCGAGAACGCCTGCGAGGTTTGCCGGCGGCTCGAGATTCCGTTTCGTGTGGTTCAGCTCTGCACGGCCGACATCAGCTTCGCGAGCGCGGCGACCTACGATATCGAGATGTGGGCGCCGGGGGTTGGCGAATGGCTGGAGGTGAGCTCGTGCTCGAACTGCACGGACTTTCAGATGCGGCGCGCCAATATCCGCTATCGGCCGCAAAAGGGCGGCAAGACCGAATTTCTGCATGCGCTCAACGGGTCGGGGCTGGGGTTGCCGCGGACGCTGATCGCGGTAATGGAGAATAATCAGCAGGCCGACGGCAGTATCGTGATTCCGCAAGTGCTGCGGCCGTACATGGGCGGCGTCGAACGGATCGAGGCGCCGTAGGCGGAGCGGAGCACCAGCGAAAAACCGGGATCGTTGAGACCTTCGATTAACCGGCAATTTCCAACCACGTAACATGCTCGTAACAATTGGTCGTTATGCTCTAGGAGAGAGATCTCTGCAGTGGCGGCGGTGGTGGCGATCGATCCTTAAAAATCCACTTCAAAATACGGATCTGGATTGGCTGAATTGGCGAATACTGTGACGGAACCGGTCGCGGCGGCGCGCAAGAGTGTTCGCACCCGCGGCTTCGGCGTGCGTTCGATCGGCGATCGTGCATTCAGCCTGACGACGCTGGCGCTGGCGCTGGTGATCCTGGCGCTGCTGTTCGGGATGACGGCGGAGCTGTTCACTCATGCGTTGCCGTCGATCAAAGCTTTCGGGCTCAAGTTTTTAATCAGCACCAGTTGGGACCCCACGACCGACCAGTACGGCGCGCTGACGTTTATCTACGGGACGACGGTCTCGTCGTTCCTGGCACTGTTGATTGCGGTGCCGCTGGCACTGGGGGTAGCGCTGTGCCTGAGCGAGATGGCACCGATCTGGCTCAGCCACAAGCTCGGGTTTCTGATCGAGCTGCTGGCGGCGATTCCGAGCGTGGTCTACGGGCTGTGGGGAATTTTCGTGCTGGGGCCGTGGCTGCGCGACCATGTGGATCCGCTACTGGCTAAATATCTCGGCTTTCTGCCGATGTTCCAGGGGCCGCAGATTTCGGTGAGCATGCTGACCGCGGCGGTGGTGCTGGCGATCATGGTGCTGCCGTACATCTCGGCGGTCTGCACGGACGTCTTTCGGGTGGTGCCGCAGAGCCAGCGCGAGGCGGCCTACGCGCTGGGCGCGACGAAATGGGAAATGGTGCGGATGGCGGTGTTGCCGTTCGGGTTCTCGGGGGTAATCGGCGCGGTGATCCTGGGTCTCGGGCGGGCGCTCGGCGAGACCATCGCGGTGGCGATGGTAATCGGCAACCGGCCGGAGATTTCGGCGTCGGTCTTCATGCCGTCGGCGACGCTGGCGAGCGTAATCGCGAATGAATTCGTGGAGGCGACCTCGGACCTGAACCTGGCGGCGCTGGTTGAACTGGGACTGGTGCTGCTGTTGCTCGGACTTATTTTAAACATCGCGGCGCGGCTGCTGGTGTACAACACCACCGGGCGCCGCTTTACCAAGGGCGAGTGATGCTGAATAACCCGGGGCAGCGGCGGCGCGATCGGTACCGCAACCTCAAGAGCAAGGTGATGGTCGGGCTGACGATTGTGGCGACGATGGTGGCGCTGGTGCCGCTGTTTTTCGTCCTCGGCTACTTGGCCACCAAAGGTGCGGCGAGCGTAAACTGGGCCTTCTTCACCAAGATGCCGACGCCGGTCGGTCAATCCGGGGGTGGCATGGCCAACGCGATCGTCGGGACCTTCGAACTGGTCGGGATCGCGACGCTGATAGGGGTGCCGATCGGTGTGGGGGCCGGGATTTTCCTAGCCGAGAACCGTGGCAGCAAACTGGCGCAGACGATTCGCTTTGCGGCCGACGTGATGATGGGGATTCCGTCGATCGTGGTCGGGATCTTCGCGTATGCAGTTTTCGTGCGGCCGTTTTACGGCTTTTCGACGTTATCGGGGGCGCTCGCGCTCGCGATTATAATGATACCGCTGGTCACGCGCACGGCCGAAGAGATGATCCTGCTGGTGCCGCACGAACTGCGCGAGGCGGCGCTGGCGCTGGGGGTGCCGCGCTGGCGCACGACGATCTCGGTGGTGGTGCGCACAGCGATCAGGGGAATCGCGACAGGGGTGATTCTGGCGATCGCGCGGGTGGCCGGCGAAACCGCACCGTTGCTGTTCACCGCGTTCGGCAATCGTTTCTGGTCGACTTCGCTGTTCGAGCCGATCTCTTCGCTGACCGTGCAGGTCTATACTTACGCTATCTCGCCGTTCGCCGACTGGCAGCGGCAGGCCTGGGCCGGGGCGCTGGTGCTGACATCGATCGTGCTCGCGATGGAACTGGGCGTAAGATGGGTGACCCGGGGATCGGCACGGGTCGCGAATTAATCTATGCCGGATAAAGTCATCGTTCGAAAGCTGAGCGCCTACTTTTACAAGGTCGAGGCCTTGCGTGATGTCAATCTTAACTTCACGGAGAACCGCGTCACGGCGATAATCGGGCCATCGGGCTGCGGGAAGTCGACGCTGGTGCGCTGTATTAACCGGATGCACGAGGTGGTGCCGGGCGCGACCTGCAGCGGCGACGTGATCCTCGACGGCGAAAATATTTATGCGCCGGGGGTGGATCCGGTGCATGTGCGGCGGCGGATCGGGATGGTGTTCCAGAAGCCGACGCCCTTTCCGACGATGTCGATCGAAGACAACGTCGCCGCGGGCCTGAAGCTCAACGGAATCGCGATGTCGCGGCCGGAGCGCGATCGGCTGGTCGAGCAGAGCCTCCGGCGCGCGGCGTTGTGGGAGGAAGTCAAGGACCGGCTGGGACGGCCGGGGGCGAGTCTGTCAGGCGGTCAGCAGCAGCGGCTGTGCATGGCGCGCGCGCTGGCGGTAGAGCCCGAAGTGCTGCTGATGGACGAGCCGTGTTCGGCGCTCGATCCGATTTCGACTGCGCGGATCGAGGAGCTGTTGCTGGAGCTCAAGGAGAGCTACACGATCATAATCGTGACCCACAACATGCAGCAGGCGGCCCGCTGTTCGGACTATACCGCGTTCCTTTATACCGGCAACCTGATCGAATTCGGGGAGACCAAGCAGATCTTCACGAACCCCGCGCGGCGCGAAACCGAAGATTATATAACCGGGCGCTTCGGTTAGTACCCGAGGAGGCAGAAATGGAAATTTCCCAGCCCCAGCACACCAATCGCCAGTACGAAGAGGAGTTGCGCGGCCTGCGCGCCGGTTTGCTCAAGATGGGCGGGCTGGCCGAGCGCCAGATCGCCGAGGCGATTGAGTCGCTGGTCGATCGCAATACCGGCCAGGCGCGCGAGACGATCGAGCGCGACGTCGAAGTAAATCGTATGGACACCGAGATGGACGAACGCTGCATCCGGCTGCTCGCGTTGCATCAGCCGGCGGCGAGCGACCTGCGCTTCATCACGACCGGCCTCAAGATTACGACCGACCTCGAGCGAATCGGCGACAACGCGGTCAACATTTGCGAGCGCGCGATCGAATTGAACCAGGAGCCGCAGCTCAAGCCCTATATCGACATTCCGCGGATGGCCGAGATCGCCCAGAGCATGGTCAAGGACAGCCTCGACGCGTTCATGCGCGACGACACGACGCTGGCCGAAGAGGTGATCGATCGCGACGACGAAGTCGATCAGCTCAACTACCAGATCTACCGCGAGCTGCTGAGTTACATGGCGGAGGATCCGCAGACCATTCCGCGCGCGACGCGAATACTTTTCGTTTCGAAATATCTCGAACGGATCGCCGACCACGCGACCAACATTGCAGAAATGGTGGTGTACATGGTCAAGGGGCGCACGATTCGCCACATGGAAAAGAAGAAGGCATGACAATGCAGACGGCCGAAATCCAGCGCGAACGCGTCCGCTACAAGATTCTGGTGGTCGAGGACGAAGCCGATATCCGCGAGCTGCTGCGCTACAACCTGGCGCAGGAGGGATTCGCGGTGGAAGAGGCGGGCGACGGCGCCGAAGCGCTCGGGCGGATCGAACGGCGCGCGCCCGACCTGCTGGTGCTCGACCTGATGCTGCCGCAGATGTCGGGACTCGAATTGTGCCGGCGGATGCGCTTGAACCCCGAAACGGCGAAGCTTCCGATCCTGGTGGTGACGGCCAAGGGCGCAGAGGTCGATCGTATCCTGGGGCTGGAGATGGGCGCCGACGACTACGTGGTCAAGCCGTTCAGTCCGCGCGAGGTGGTGGCCCGGGTCAAGGCGCTGCTGCGCCGCGCGAATGCGGCGAGCGAACCGGCGGCGCCGGGCGATTACGATCGGGGCCGGCTGAAGATCGATTTCGGCACTTACGAAGTCTTTGTCGACGGCCAGCCGCGGGTACTGGCGCTGCGCGAATTCGAGCTGCTGCGATTTTTCGTACAGCATCCGCTGCGCGTTTACAGCCGCGAGCAGTTGCTCGATCTGGTCTGGGGCCGCGACACGTTTGTGGAACCGCGCACGGTTGACGTTCATGTGCGCCGCCTGCGCCAGCAAATCGAGCGCGACGACGCGCGGCCGGAGCTTATCCTGACGGTGCGTAGCGTCGGCTATCGCTTTAATCCCGAGGCCCTTGGGTAGGCCGCTATTCCTGCGTCTGGCCGCGATCGTCGGGCTCAGTCTGGCTCCCGCGGCGGCGGCCTTGGTGATACTGGCTATCGAGCGCAAGGTTGCGCCTGGATGGATCGCGCTGGCGATCGCGGCGGGCCTCTTGATCGGTACGCTGGCGGCGGCGGCGCTCAATCGCAAGTTGACGCGCCGCGCCGAACGGCTCGAAGCGGTGGCCGAAGCCCTGGTCCATCGCCAGCTTCCGTCTCATTTGCTGCCCGACGAGCGTGACGCGATGAGCCGGGCCGAGCGACGCCTGCTCGACGCTGCCGACGCGGTGGTGGCGGCGATCGAATCGCTCGACCAGCAGCGCGAAGAGTATGAAGCGATTTTGCGCAGCATGGTCGAAGCCGTAGTGGTCACCGGCGTGCGCGGCGAAGTGGTTATGATGAACGGGGCGGCGCGCCAGGTGTTCGGGCTGGCGGCCGAGGTCAACTACGGCGGTCGCGATTTCGTCGAGCTCTGCCGCGACCCGCGGCTTCAGGAATTCGTCGGCCGCGTGACAGCGTCGGGCAGCGGCGCGGTGATGACGGCGGAGTTTGCGATTCAGAATCCGGCCGCGCGCCATCTGCAAGTCAGCGCCGCGCCGGTTCGGCCCACCGACCGGGCGGCGGCTGCGCGCGTGCTGGTGTTCCATGATGTGACCCAGCTCAAAGCGTACGAGACCGCGCGCGCCGATTTCGTGGCCAACCTGACGCATGAGCTGCGCACTCCGCTCGCGGCGATCTGCGGTTACGCCGAGACCCTCAGCCAGGGGGTCGACGATCGCGGGACCGAGCGCCGCTTCATCTCGATTATCGAGCGCCAATCGCGCCGGCTCGCGCGCCTGATCGACGACCTAGTCTCGCTCTCCGATCTCGAACGCGGACTGAGCCCGCTGCGGATGCAGGCGCTGGAACCGCGGCGGGTGGCCGAGGAGGCGGCCGAGCTGATGCGCGAGTCGGCTCGGCGCAACGGGGTCGCGCTCGAAGTCCGATGCGCCGAGGATCTGCCAGCGGTGTCGGGCGATCAGGATCGCATGACGCAGGTGATGGTCAACCTGCTCGACAACGCGCTCAAGTACACGCCGCGCGGGGGCTCGGTCAAACTCGACGTGCGTGCGGCTGAGGCCGCAGCCGTTGGCGGCGACGCGGCAGCGGCGAGCGAGGGGAGGTCGGGGGTCGAGTTCGTCGTGGCGGATACCGGCGAAGGGATTCCGGCCGCTGACATTCCGCGCCTGACGGAACGTTTCTACCGCGTCGATCGCGCGCGCTCGCGCGAACTCGGCGGCACCGGTCTTGGTCTGGCGATCGTCAAGCACATCCTGCAACTCCATCAGGGGAGCCTGAAAATCGAGAGCCGCCTGCGCGAGGGCACGACCGTTACAGTATGGCTGCCGGCCGCCCAGGTGGATGTGGCGTGAGCAACGGTCGATCGCGTCACGGATGACCCGCGAACTTCGCGGAACTTCGCGAGGGTCACTGGCGCGGCGGAATCGATCGAGGCTTGCGGCCGATGCGTCTTGCGGCGACGCGCGCAATGTGGAGAATGGAAGGTTCCCAGCGCGCCCTTAGCTCAGCGGATTAGAGCATCAGACTACGGATCTGAGGGTCGGGGGTTCAAATCCCTCAGGGCGCGCCACCTCAAAACCTCCCGAAAATAAAAAAGAATTCCCGCTTTCAACCAGCGTCTTCGATCTCGAAAATGAGATCGTGAAGGGTCGCTGGGAGCAAATTGCGACCATTTTTGGCCGGGGTTCGGAGGTCGCGGCGTGATTATTCAGGCCAGCGCCGCCGCGATCCCGCTGCCGGACGAGTCCGTCCATTGCGTCGTGACCAGCCCGCCGTACTGGGCGCTACGCTCGTATGGCACCCCACCGCAGGTGTGGGGCGGCGATCCGGGTTCTCGCACGACTGGGGCGGATGGACTGAAGGCCACGCCGAGCGCGAATCGAGCGCTATTCGGAGCAAGAGCCGGACCCACGAGCGCACTTGGGGCGAAGGCTCACCTCGTCGAGCTGCTCCCGCAGAGCTCGATAATCGGACTCGCTCATGTCGATGGAGCGGCGCGAATTCGTGGTCTTCAGGGCGCCTTCTCCGCAGGGTCTATGTCCAGCAGAGCCTCAGCCGGAAGCGCCTAGCGGATCTTGTTGGCCCGCGCCTCGAAACCTTCCCCTTCCACCAGAAGTGACGTAACGTCGCTGACGGTCATACGGTGTAAACAAGACATACGCGGCCCGGATTCTCGGAGTAGCGCGGCGTGGCATGTGCAACCTGCTTGAACGCCACAGTGGGCAAGCGGCGACCGGCCATACCTACACCAAGGGCCACCGCAATGGTCAAAATCGCACGTGAACCTGAGTCCTCGCTTCGCGGGAGATACCTGCTCCGCATCATATTTTGGACCTACCCCGATTCGGTAGACGGTATCGGGCTTGGTTTAGCGTCCTGGTTTAACCTCGCCGAAAGCGTCCTCCCGAGATTGGCCTGATAGCAGCTTTTCGGTCCCGGCCTCCACCTGATTTGAGGCCGGGCCGGAAAGCGTTATGGGTTGCTGATTCGAGGACGACGCGGTCTGCGGCGCGCCGGCCAGCAATTGGTCTGCTGGCCAAGCACCGCCCGCGGCGGCCGAGCTCCTCATGGTCTGCATGCCCAGTTCGCGATGAAGGCGTTCGTACTCCACCGGCGAGCGATAGTCGAGCGCCGAATGGCGGCGATGCGGATTGTACCAGCCTTCGATGAAATCGAACACGGCCATGCGCGCCTCGACCTGGGTCTTGAAACTGCGCCGGTTGAGCAGTTCGCATTCGAGCGTGGCAAAGAAACTCTCGCACATCGCGTTGTCGCAACAGTCGCCCACCGAGCCCATCGACGGTTTAACCCCGGCCTCATCGCAGCGCTGGCCGAAGGCCAGCGACGTATACTGGCTCCCCTGATCGGAGTGATGAATCACCCCGGCCGCACGCCGCTGCCCCAGCGCCATCTCCAGCGCCTTGAGCACCAACTCGGTGCGCAGATAAGTCTCCATCGCCCAGCCCACGATCTTGCGGCTAAACGCGTCGAGCACCACGGCCAGATAGAGAAAGCCCGCCCAGGTGGGAATGTAGGTTATATCGGCGACCCACAGCCGATTGGGCGCCGGCGCGCTGAAGTTGCGCTCGACCAGGTCGGGGGCCGGGCGCGCCTGGCGATCGCGCACCGTGGTGATTATCCAGTTGCGCCGGCTCACGCCGCGAAGCCCCGCCGCGCGCATCAGCCGCGCCACCCGTTTGCATCCCACCCTAATGCCCTGTTCCTTGAGTTCGGCATGGATGCGCGGCGCGCCGTAGGTGGCGCGCGAGTGGCGATGGATCTCGGCGATCCGCCCGCACAACTCGCCATCCGCCCGGGCCCGCGCCGAGGGCGGACGCTTTAGCCGCGCGTAGTAACCGCCGGGGGAGACGCCCAGCACGCGGCACATCGTGGCAATCCCGTGCATGGCCTGGTTAGCCCCTACGAATGCGAACGCCGCGACGGCGTCGCGCCGGTCTCCTGAGCGAACCAGGCCGCGGCTTTTGCAAGTATCTCCCGCTCCTCGCGCAGCACCCGGTTCTCCCGCCGCAGGTGGTTAAGTTCCTCCCGTTCGCTAGTGGTCAAGCCGTCACTGCGCAGGCCCTCATCGAGCGCCGCCTGCTTGAGCCATTTGCGGATCGCATTGGCTGAGGGCTCGAACTCGCGCGCCAGCTCCTCGATCTTCCGTCCAGCGCGCGCCAGTTCGACGATCCGCCGCCGGTATTCCAGCGGGTACCGTGGATGCGTTGGTGGCATCGGGAACCTCCTTCTTCCTTTCTCCCCAACACCGTCTACGAAACCGGGTCAACTCCACTAGCCCCCCACATGAGGGAAACGAATGATGGGCAAACAATCCACGGCGTCCTCGGCTTATGTGCCTCGATGTGCCACAGTGCAACCTAAAGAACAGGTGATCAGGCAGATTGAGAGCCCGGCTTAAATCGCGACGAAGCTGGCGCGGCATTTTCAGGGTCGCATCGTCCAGCGATCGCCTGCTTCTGTATTCCTCGGCGGCACCACGACTGGGCCTCGCCGTCCGGCATAGCCATCCCGGAAATAGCGTGCCCCATGTGCACGTTGAGGCCGGCGAGGCCGCCGAACATCTCCACCAACACGGCGATCACGAGGATCAGCGCCATCACTACCACGATCATCACACTCACGATCGTCAGAGTGAACATCATCACCATCCAGACGATAGTGGCGATTCTCGCGGCGCAGGCCACTGGCACGTCGCAATACCGGCTCAGCTACTGCACTTGTCTCACCAGATATTGGTATTCACGCTGTGTCTTGTCTGGATCGCGATCATCGATCTGGTCCACCTTCACGTAAGGCTCCGCGCCGCATGTTCCGCCCGAGCCCCGCCCCTGCTCATCCAGACCGCTTCGACATCTTAGATATCACCGAAACCTGACTCTTGCCGGGATCGTAATCGACGGGCTTCTGCGTTACCCGGAGCCGTGCTCTTCCGTGTTCCACGAGGGCTCTTTATGTCCGAACGAACAGCCGTGTTCTGTTTGGTCGCGGCGCTATATCTGTTTGCCCTGCCCGCGCGCGCGGCCCAGCTATCACCGAACTCGTCGCCGCCCACGGGTACGAACGTTCCCGCGACGGCGTCTAAGAACGTCGCCAGGAAGAAGAAACGGCCGAAACGCCTCAAGGAAATGGTTATTTATGGGACCGCGCCGGAACCGGGCAAGATCGATTTGTCGCCCAATCGTGTTGCAAATCCCGCGTCGGTGACCGTTGCAAAATATCCCGCCGAAGTTACCCGGACCGTGACCACATATGGCGAGTTGCTCCGGCCGCTGACCGGAGTCACGGTCGACAACTACGGCCAGGGCGGGCTCGGTTACGGAGTTTCGATTCGTGGTTTCGACCAGCTTGAGCATGGACGCGATGTCGCAATCTACGTCGACGGTGTTCCGCAGAATCAAACCTCGTCGATCCAGGTCAACGGATACACCGATCTGAACGACCTGAATCCCGAATTGGTCAATCAGGTTACGCTCACGCGGGGGCCGTTCAATGTGCGCGCGGGAGACTTCAACATTGGCGGCTCGATCGACTATTCCACCCTTGATGCGCCCCCGTCCGGCGTTACTCTGACGGGCGGCCAGTACGGCGCCGTTCACGGCAACGCGATTTACTCAGGAAAAGTCGGCGCCATAGGTGGATTCGCTTCGTTGCTTGTCGACGACACGCAAGGCTATCGGCACAACGCCAGCCTGATGAGGATCAACACTTTCGACAAAATGACTTTCCCCTTACTCGACGGCGTCGGCGCACTGCGATTCCAGTTCTTTAACGATACGTTCGGCGCGCCGAGCTATATCAGCCGGACGGCGGTGGAATCGGGCGCTCTGAGTCCAACCACCGCGATCAATCCGACCGATGGCGGCAATCGTACCGAGGAGAATGTGGTCTTGAACTACCGTCACCCCAATTCCGACCAGCCGCTGTCGGTAAATCTCTACGGCATCCACAATGTCTTCAACCGGTACGCAACGTTCAGTTCGAACGCTCTACCGATCAATCCCACGACGCCGGGACAGGATCTGAGCGCCGACCGCCGCTACACGGTGGGTGGAAATGGCGACAAGTTCTGGCTCTTCTCACTGCCGTTTGGCGCCCAGGCGGATATCTTGACCGACGGCGGATTGCGGATGGATTTCGCAAACGCGAAGCAGTACAGCACGATCGAAAGGATACCAACGGCTCAGCTCGTCAACGTCAACTTCAATATCTTAAATTCGTTCGTATTTGCGCAGACGGACATCAAGCCCTTTCCCTGGCTCAAGCTGACGGGAGGAGTCCGTTACGACCGCTTTTTCTTCGACATTCACGATTTCATAGCTTCCTCGAGTGTGTCCCCCGATATAGGGGCCTTCGAGCCCAAAGGAGGAATTACGATTTCTCCTGTGCAAGGCCTCGACGTGTTTGCGAATATCGGACAGGGGGTGCGTTCGCCCAGTGCCGTTTTCGACCTTCCGACCAATCCCGGTCTTGGTCTCACTACGGTTACGACTGAGGAAACCGGCATTCAGTACAATTCCCCCAAAGGGCAGTGGCATTTTTTGGGTTCGGTCTATACGACCAAGCTAACCAACGAGATCCAGGAGCAGGCTCCGCCGCTGCCGGCCATCAATCTGGGGCCGTCACGGCGCGAAGGTTTTGACATCGAAGGTGGATATCGGATTCTCGAATCCGACAGCGGTCTCACTTGCTCGATTTTGGCCAGTTACAGCGCGCTGCGCGCGCGGTTGGTAGGAAATCAACACGGGATGGGCTCCGACGTTCCGAACACGCCGAAGTGGTTGGCGAAATACGGCGGCGAATTGCGATGGCCGCTTTTCGGACCGAGATCCAAGCAGGTGATTTTCGCTTATGTGAATCAGCAATTCATTGGTGAAAACGAGTTGAACACTGCCGCAACCGAGCGGGCAGGCTCGTATTCCCGTTTCAATTTCGATTTAGCGTACAGCAACGCGGATTGGTGGGGAGCCAGCGCATTCTTCGACGGCACCGCCTATCCATTCGGACGATTCAACGAAACGGCTGTGGACTTTGGCCGCGGAGTAATCGGAATTTCACCGGTACCTTCGCTCAGCGTGCAAGCCGGCATACATGTGCCGCTAGGGTTCCTGCCTCATAATTTTTGAGGAGCTATTATGAAAAACAAAAGTGCGGCCCGAATAATACTTCTGATCGCTTTCATCGGATCGTACGGAGCGCGATCTGCGCATGCTCATGACCTCGTGCTGATACCGAATGGCGCGAATGGAATGACACTCAAGTTTGGTCATTCGGGAGAATATACGGCGCCGGATCCCGATCGACTGATCGAGCTCAACGGCTACTGGGCTGATAGCCCGCAGCCGGTTGCATTACTCAGTCGGATTGCGGAGGGGAATGCGGAAGAGAGCAAGGTCGATCTGACTTCTGTCGCGCAACATGGCGACCTACTGATCGTTTCAGGCGAGTACGACAATGGATACTGGAGCACGGTTAACGGAAAAAAATACTGGAATACAAGCAAGGTCCATCTGCCGCACGAAAAGGATAGCGGCAGCTTCTTCAAGTTCGCTAAAGCGCTTTTCTCGGCCGCCGGCGGGACCGGGGCCTTTGATCGCAAGCTCGGTGAGCAACTGGAAATCGTCCCGACGACCGACCCGTTTAAAGTTTCGCCGGGGCAAAAGCTCGCGGTCGAACTGATTTATCTGGGCAAGCCGCTCCCTGACGTCGGCGTCGAGGTCAGCGATGGCGTAACGAAGCTGAAGGAGGACGATATCCCGCGTTACAAGACCGACAGCCGTGGAATCGCGATGGTTCCGATCACTAAACCCGGCCTGCAGATCTTGACCGTCGATTATCGGACGGCGCCGCGATGTCCGGAGCTTTCAGATCACGACGACTATAGCGCCAGCCTCGTTTTCTTCGTTGGAAAAGATGCCCGATAGCAATGGGTCACCCCGTGCCTACGGACTTGCGGTCGGATTGACGGTCTCGATCGCTCTCCACGCGACGTTGATCGCGGCGCTCCTCTTTATGCTGCGAGATTGGCGTCCGCCGCGGCCGCAAGGGGTGGGCGATGTTTATGTCTTCCTGGAGCCGCCGATGGGCAGCGGTCCCACTTCGCGAGCCCACGGCCCTGAGACCTCGGCACCGGTGTCGCCGCCACGGAAACTGGTTCATGTTCGGCGCTCGACGAGAAAATTGACCGTGGGCGTGTCGAAGAAAACTAACGCATCTCCTGCCGCGATTTCCACACCAGAGCGGCCTGCGGCCGATGCTTCCAATTCATCGGGCAGCACCGCCGGTGCAGCCTCAACGACGGGAGGAGGCGGTTTGTCGGGGCGGCAAGCCGCAGGAGCGGGCGGCTTGGGATCGGGCGACAGCCCTTTTTCCGGTGATCAGGTGGATGAGCCGCCGGTTCTGCTTTCGCGCGTAGTTCCGGCCTACCCGGAGGATGCGCGCCGCCGCCGCATTGAAGGCGAAGTGGTTCTACGGGTCGTCGTCGATAGCAACGGACGAGTCGAAAACAGCATCAAAGTTATCGAGTCGATTCCGATGCTCGATCGGGCGGCCATTGAGGCTGTCCGGAAGTGGCGATTTTCGCCAGGTCGCAATCGCGACGGCACCGCGGTTCGCGTGCTGCTGGAAGTCCCGCTCCGCTTTACTCTTCGTGCGGCAGACTGAAGGGGAATTATCCATAGGTACCCCAGCGTTCATCCATGCGACGATATTTCCAGATGAAAACTGAAAGCGCCCACCCGACTACGAACACTGCGACGATTGCGTATCCCAATATTTCGAAATCCAATGCCGCCAGCGCGTTGAAGAATGGGCCATGCAAATTCAGTTGCCCTGCAAGAACCTGCAGCAGTTCGACCGTACCGATCAGAAGCGCAATTGCGACCGACACACTCGTGGTCGTGATGTTGTAATAGATTTTCCGCAGCGGACTGGAGAAGGCCCAGCTATAAGCTTTCACCATGAAGACACCGTCAGCGGTGTCCATCAGTGACATGCCCGAGGCGAACAGAATCGCGAGCGAGGTGACGGCCAGCGTCGGCACTGCCTGCGAAGCAACCCCAGCAGCGAGTGCAAGGAGTCCGATTTCGGAGGCGGTGTCGAAACCCAGACCAAAGAGCAGTCCGACCGGATACATCTGCCAGCTGTGGTTGATCAGATACTGCAGTCGGCCGCCGAGCACGCGCCGGATTAATCCGCGCTGTGCGAGTAACTCCTCAAGCCGTTCCTGGTGATAGGTCCCGCTCTTCATCTGCCGCCATATGTGCAGTATGTCCAGCAGCACTAACAGATTCAGAATTCCGATTAGCCACAGGAACACTCCCGAAACGATCGCGCCAATCACACTCCCGTAACTCTGCAATTGCGGCATGGCTGACCGGACGGTCTTCGTCGCGATGACCAGCGCAACGGTCATGAGCAGGACGATCGTCGAATGGCCGAGCGAGAAAAAGAATCCAACCGCTAAAGGTCTTTTGCCCTTCTGTAGAAGATAGCGCGTGGTGTCGTCGATGGCCGATATATGATCGGCATCGAATGCGTGACGGAGTCCCAATCCGTACGCCAAAGCGCCAAGACCGGCCATAGCCGGGAAACGGGGCGCATAAAGAAAAAACATTCCCCACCCGATCACGTGAAACAGCCCAACAATGCCGAAGAGGGCGCTGACGCGCGCCCTGCCTCCTCCAGATGTTGCCTGGTCTATCGAAATCACGGTTCCGGATCACGGTTCCGGTCGGCAAATCTCATCACCGCGCTGCCAAGTCCGGCTGGTAAATTTCACGTCAGACCGCTACCCGCTGTGGCGACGAGTAAATCACCATTTCCAGGCACATGCGACACGAACGGTCGCCGATTGCGGGCTACGCTGTAGACGGCGGTGAGCAATTTGCGCATGCAGGCCACGAGCGCGACCTTTGGCCGCTTGCCGGCAGCCAAGAGGCGGTCGTAGTGAGCGCGCAACCAAGGGTTTTTCCGGACGGCGACCAAGGTCGGCATCCACAGGCGATGACGCAGGCGCGCGTTCCCCAGAGGAAGGCCACGCGCGCCGGTGAACGCACGCTTGCCCGATTGCCGCAGACGCGGCACCACGCCGACATAGCTCGCGATAGCGGCGGAATCCCGAAATCGGCTCGGATCACCCAACTCGGCGATCAGGCAGGCGGCTGTTCGCGCGCCGATGCCATCAATGGCGGTAAGGAGTCTGCCAACTTCGTGAGTCTGAAGCTTGCGCTCGATTTCTTGGTCGAGCTGCTTCACTCGATTTCTCAGGAGCTCCATATCCGAGCACGTGTATTTGACTTGGAGCTGATAAGCCTCGGTGTGATGACTTCCCACTGAGCTCTTGGCAGTCTTGGACCTACCCCGATTCGGTAGACGGTATCGGGCTTGGTTTAGCGTCCTGGTTTAACCTCGCCGAAAGCGTCCTCCCGAGATTGGCCTGATAGCAGCTTTTCGGTCCCGGCCTCCACCTGATTTGAGGCCGGGCCGGAAAGCGTTATGGGTTGCTGATTCGAGGACGACGCGGTCTGCGGCGCGCCGGCCAGCAATTGGTCTGCTGGCCAAGCACCGCCCGCGGCGGCCGAGCTCCTCATGGTCTGCATGCCCAGTTCGCGATGAAGGCGTTCGTACTCCACCGGCGAGCGATAGTCGAGCGCCGAATGGCGGCGATGCGGATTGTACCAGCCTTCGATGAAATCGAACACGGCCATGCGCGCCTCGACCTGGGTCTTGAAACTGCGCCGGTTGAGCAGTTCGCATTCGAGCGTGGCAAAGAAACTCTCGCACATCGCGTTGTCGCAACAGTCGCCCACCGAGCCCATCGACGGTTTAACCCCGGCCTCATCGCAGCGCTGGCCGAAGGCCAGCGACGTATACTGGCTCCCCTGATCGGAGTGATGAATCACCCCGGCCGCACGCCGCTGCCCCAGCGCCATCTCCAGCGCCTTGAGCACCAACTCGGTGCGCAGATAAGTCTCCATCGCCCAGCCCACGATCTTGCGGCTAAACGCGTCGAGCACCACGGCCAGATAGAGAAAGCCCGCCCAGGTGGGAATGTAGGTTATATCGGCGACCCACAGCCGATTGGGCGCCGGCGCGCTGAAGTTGCGCTCGACCAGGTCGGGGGCCGGGCGCGCCTGGCGATCGCGCACCGTGGTGATTATCCAGTTGCGCCGGCTCACGCCGCGAAGCCCCGCCGCGCGCATCAGCCGCGCCACCCGTTTGCATCCCACCCTAATGCCCTGTTCCTTGAGTTCGGCATGGATGCGCGGCGCGCCGTAGGTGGCGCGCGAGTGGTGATGGATCTCGGCGATCCGCCCGCACAACTCGCCATCCGCCCGGGCCCGCGCCGAGGGCGGACGCTTTAGCCGCGCGTAGTAACCGCCGGGGGAGACGCCCAGCACGCGGCACATCGTGGCAATCCCGTGCATGGCCTGGTTAGCCCCTACGAATGCGACCGCCGCGACGGCGTCGCGCCGGTCTCCTGAGCGAACCAGGCCGCGGCTTTTGCAAGTATCTCCCGCTCCTCGCGCAGCACCCGGTTCTCCCGCCGCAGGTGGTTAAGTTCCTCCCGTTCGCTAGTGGTCAAGCCGTCACTGCGCAGGCCCTCATCGAGCGCCGCCTGCTTGAGCCATTTGCGGATCGCATTGGCTGAGGGCTCGAACTCGCGCGCCAGCTCCTCGATCTTCCGTCCAGCGCGCGCCAGTTCGACGATCCGCCGCCGGTATTCCAGCGGGTACCGTGGATGCGTTGGTGGCATCGGGAACCTCCTTCTTCCTTTCTCCCCAACACCGTCTACGAAACCGGGTCAACTCCAGATCATGGTTTGACTCAACCCACTGCGCTCGGCCATTGCGCGCGTGCTCCAGTGCGTCGCCGCGACGGGAGTGCTCTCCAGAGTCAGCCGCACTACCCGCTCAATTTGCGCGTCACCGACCTGGCGCGGCGCCCCGGGACGCGGTTCGTCCAGCAACCCGTCCAGCCGCCGCTCCACAAAGCGTTGGCGCCATTTGCCAACCGTCTGCTGGGTCAGCCCGAGCTTCTGCGCCACCGCCGTGTTGGGCTTGCCCGCCGCCCAAAATTTTCGCCGATTAGTATGATATGGTCAGAGCAGATTGAACGGCAGGAGTAAACTTTTCAACACTCGGTTCTCGGTGGGGCTGCGCGATTAATCAGTGCGTGGCACGCTCCATCAGTGCCGTCAAATCAGAGCATTCGACCGATCGGACGGACGTGAGAGTCCTGGGGAGCACGCTACGCCGCTGAAGATAGCAATTTTCGACGAGTGTTAATCTTAGGAGGTGCTGAATGGCTATCAACGAAAACGAACTCGTACCTGGTAGATTTGGTGACGTCGATGCAATCGGAAATACGGAACCCTACGTTACCTACTTGGACCGAGCTCACGCCGCGTTAAAGAGTTTACGACAATTCGCAAATTCGTTGTTAAATTTGAGTTCGGCCAAAAGCATTCTCGACGTAGGTTGTGGAACGGGCGATACCTTGCGCGAACTTGCCGAAATGATTGAGCCCGGAGGTACTGCTATCGGCATCGATTATAGCCGCGCGATGATCGAGGAGGCTCGCGAGCGTACCAAAGGGTCTTCGAACATCAGATTTGAACATGGCGATGTTTATCGACTACCTTTCGCAGATGAAGAGTTCGACGCTTGCTCGAGCGAACGCCTTTTGGTGCATCTGCAGAATCCTCTCAAGGCAATTCGAGAAATGGGACGAGTTGTAAAGGCGGATGGGAGGCTAGTGGTCACAGAGGGAGATCTTGAAATGGTGACCCTAGATTCTTCGGATCACATCACTGCGCGTGCTATCTGGGATTTTCTGCTGGCAGGATTAGAAAACGGACGCGTCGGTCGCCAGCTATTAGATTTGTTTCACGCAGCGGGATTCCAACGCGTAATAATTCACGCCAAACCGCTTGTGATACGCAGCTTCGAATTTTTCAATCAGATATTTCCCTTTGAGACCGCCGCTCTCGCAGCCGGAGAGCAAGGAGAAATCAACAAAGATAAGATCGTCAGGTTGCTCGCTGATCTCCACGAGCGCGATCGCCGTGGTATCTTCTTCGGATGCGTCGTAGGTTTCATCGCCGAAGGCCGAAAACCATAGTTGTGGCGCGGAGTCGGGCCAGTCATCAACCTATTGAGTCCCGCATAATATAGGGACAACACGGAGATCCGAATGACAGCATTTGGACAGGCTGTAGGCCCTGGAGCGGTGTCACTATAATTTGCGGGCCTCAATAGTCCTCTCTTTCTATAAGGATTGGGTGGCGGGAGGCGTCGGCGGCCTCCCGCCACCCTTTTTGCTCACGCTTCAAACATGTGAAAGGATTGTCGTCTGTTCCCTAAAAACGGGGCGACCCATTCGCCGTTTCTGCGCGCTCCGAAAGATCGGTGATCCGCAAAATTGGGGAATTCGGTTCACGATTATTCGGTTTGATCGGGGAGACCGACCGTGTGCTGCTAGAATTAAACTTGACCACGCAGCGTGCCTCTTCTGAGTTGAAAAAGAGTTCGAATCCTTCACGAATCCATAATTCCAATCGCTCACCTTCGAGGGTCATCGGCTGAGCCCATACTTCGCTACCGTCCGAAGCGCGGGCAAACGGCCAGAGTACGGCCTCACCTGCGTCAACGAAGTGCTGTGCGTGCCAATACGAGGTAAGATCTATTGGCCTCGCGATTGCCTGAATAAGGATGGCCTTGGCCCTCCGCAGTCCGGCAATGCCAGCTGCAGCGCGCGTGGCCACTCTTCCAGCTCCGCGCGATAAAGACCAAAGCTCTCCCCCCTCAAGGACAAAGCGGGGATCTAGATAGCTCATATCGGGGCGAGGATAACTCTGGGGTAGGGTCGCGAGATCGTTATAGCGGAAGCCGGCGACCATCTTTTCCGGCGGGTCATCATCGTCTTCGTAAAGCGCATAGAGGTCTGCCACAGCGAGATGCGCATGCCCCAATCTTGAGGTCCTAGTTTCGCCAAAGCCGAGTCCATGAGTGGCGCGAGCCTTCGTGAGGTATTGACCAAATATTTCGCGCTCTCGAAGTGTAATGAGTTGGCGTAGCTTCATTGTATTTCTCCATCGGTTTGCTGATTGCATTTAGAGATTCTCGGGTTTTGATCAGGGCTTTCGGTGGTGCGCGGGCGAGGCCGGGGACTGTCCGCATGGTGAGACTCCGTACGTCTGGGTAAAGCTGTTTCTATGGTTCGATGAGCATTCGCGACCGCTTCGTGCGCTTGAGTATCAAGAAGCGCTTGAACATCGGGATCATTCGCTTTCGTCGATTGGTCGTGATGTTAACTCACGGTGAACTAGCGCCCACCGCCTGTTGTCTAGCTATGCGCCGAAAGTGAAGGGCGCAAACCGAGACATGTTCATTAATCGACAGATCGACAAATTAACGGCATCAAATTCTCTGAATGGTTCCGTGGGATCTGAGCGCCAACTCAACTCTCAGGGCAGTTGTTGACACGGCGGGTGACCGAGTGATATTCGACGGAGGACGTCGATGGCATCTACAATTCAATATGGTTTGCTGCGCGGTATCGAGCGTCTCGTTCGAGACGCGGCCAACGCGAGTACCCGGAGTGACGAAGAATCGACTGGATTTGGCGAAAATGAATCCTCAGGGGCCAGAACGCAGAGCGATTATGATGCGGCACTGGCGAGCACCTTTAGCCGGAATGAAATTCGGTCTTTTATTACAGGTGCACGGCTTTTTATTCCAGGTCTCAATCGCGAGCAGTATCGATGGCGCGGGCTGCGAGACTTGCAGCACCGTGGGGCGGAACTCGGCGTTCGCGTGATCGCGCAGCCCTTTTCGAAGGATGACGGACAAGAACTTTTGGGATTCTACAGCCCCGACGTGGCGAAGCCGCTGGTGTATCTAAATAACGTTCACCACCCGGCAGCTGTTGCGGCAACTTTCTTCCATGAAATTGGACACCACTTGGTGGCGCAGCTTTTGACTACCTACCACGAGTCACGCGTCTATTCCTTAAGCCCGGAGTACAATTCACACTTGGATGAGCCAAGCGAGTTGCTCGCAGACTTGCTCGTCTGCCTGCAGGCTTATCCCAAAGTGCCTGCAAAACGAATTTTCGCACATGATTCGGAACATGTTTCCGCCTCCGACAGTGATCTGCCCTTCGCCCTTCTCATACGGGCAAAGGCGCATCTGGTGAACCTTGGCTTTCAAATCGACGAGTCCGTTCTGGCGGGAGATAGACGCTACCTGAGCGGTATGATCCACTTCTTGAAACTTCGACTAGCGCTACTTAAGCTCTTCGGGCTGTGAATACTGTATTCGGCGCCATCCTCAGGCGCAAACGAAAAGAATTATCCCTAACTCAACGCGAACTCGGGCAGAAGCTCGGTATTAGAGCGAGCCACATTGCCTTGCTTGAAGCAGGACAGCGAAGACCCTCTCTGAAATTACTTCGAAGCCTTTCAGACACTATTGGAGTCGACGCGAAGTTACTCTTCTCAATGTCGTATCCTGAGGGTGAGTATCTTTTACAAAAGAGTAAGAAGCGTTCGGGCAAGGCGAGTCGTGATGCGTGGCAGCAATTTGTCGGTGATCGCGCACTTCTCGCGAGAGAGTCTGTAACCCGAGAAGAACTCGCAATTTTGCGCCGGGTCAGCATGCTTGATCGTGCGCCATCTGTTACTCACCTTTTGTTTATTCTCAACACCATTCGCCTATTTGGCGGCGAAGTCTACTAGCCCGCGAGGAAACCCATTTCACCGCATAGCTCAGCTGTCGCCGTCAACGCAAACTGACTCAGGGTTGGAGTGGACCCTTCGTGCTGGACACGTGGAGGCCGTTGAATTGGACGAGACTGTCGGGAAGCATCTACTTCCATTCTTTTAACTGCGTAAATAGCCCTCCGCCTCCGTCCTTCGCACCTGCTGAGCGCGGAGCGGAAAGCATTGATTCTAGATCCGAGGCCGACGGGTGATGCGCTGCGTCGCTCAGCACTCTTGGTGCTGGCGAAGCGGTGCGCGCGGCGTATACGGCAGGAAGTCGATCGTGTCACCGGTGGAATCAATTGCGCGGTAGAGATAACACCAACGGCCGTGCACTCGAATATACGTCTCGTCAACCCGCCAGGACTTGTTGGTTGGCTTGAGATGACGGCGCAGTCGCTGTTCCAGTTCGGGACCGTAACGTTGAACCCAACGCCAGATGGTCGTGTAATCCGCTTGCAGACCGCGCTCGGCGAATAACTCTTCGACATCGCGCAGCGAGAACGCGTAGCGAAGATACCAGCGCACGGCACAAAGAATGAGCTCGGGCGCCGTTGCCGCCGCTTGAAGATTGCCGGTCGGGTAGTGTTGGCCTGCCCGATCTTTTGTACCATTTCATAAGTTAGTAATGGTTGAGCTTGCAAGCACTCCGATTCGATCAGATTTTGGTGGGCTGATCACCTCTGGCGCCGGTGGCCGATAGCCGAGCGACGAGTGCGGTCTGACCGTGTTGTAGTGGACCCGCCAATGTTCGATGACGACGCCGGGGACGCAGGGAGAAGTGTCACCAGAATCGATGGGGAAAACGACATCTTCAGCCGTCGGGGGCTCGGCAGAAGCGAAATCGGCCCCTACCCGCACTACTGCGCACACCGGCGGAACAAAATCGGCTAAAGCCTTGCACAGGAAAGACGTTCGAGCTATCGAACGATTTCGAATCGGAAAGTGAAAAAAGGAAATCCGGAATGAAAACAAACCTTCGAACATTAACTATTCTACTGGTCATCGCGAGCTTGGCGCCAGCAAGCGCGGTGGCGACCACCATTGCGTCGCCTCAAGACAATGCGCCGACGATCGACAGGCAAGCTGTAACGGCGGCAACCGTAAACTTTTATGCCGCCCTCAATGCAATGTTTACAGGTGACGGTCAGCCGATGAAGGATGCTTGGTCTCATACCGAGGACATCACCTACATGGGACCGGATGGCGTCTATTTAATTGGCTGGAAGGCTATCGAGCCGGAATGGAACGCTCAGGCAGCGAAGAAGCTCGGCGGCCGCGTCACCCCGCGACAACTGCATACAGTTGTTGGCGCCGACTTGGCCGCGATCAATTGCATCGAGAACGGTGAGAACATCGTCAACGGCAAGAAGGAAATCGTTCGGCTGCGATCGAGCACGCTGTTCCGCAAGCAGAATGGGGCATGGAAGGTCATCGGACATCAGACCGACTTGCTAAGATACATGAACAAGCCCGAATGATGCGTGAGCAACTATTGAGATCTGCAAATTATAGTGACACCGAGCCAGGGCCTAAAACTCGTCTAAATATGGTCATTCGGATCTTCGAGCGGTTCCTATATTATGCATGACTCAGTAGATTGCTGGCAAATTGGCAAGCCTACTCCGGGTCAGGAGGTATTTCCGGTTTTTTTATTTCGAAGGTAGAAACTCATCTAAAGATGAACCTTAATAGGTGCCCAAGTCTCACGGTTGACACGCATGACCGACCCGACTCTTATCAAAACGCTCAACGCCATCTTCGGTGCCCACATGGAAGCCGAGCTCTCCAGCGACCTCGACAAGACGCTGGCGACCATGTCGCCCAATCCGCACATCGTACACCTGCCAATGATGGTAGGGGGCCAGGGTCCGGGTGCCGTGCGAACATTTTAGGCGAAGCGACTGATCGGCCAGTTTTTCTCGCCCGACGTAAATTTCGAGACGATCTTGCGGACCTATAGCGAAGAGCGGCTCGTCGACCGACTGATCATTTCCTTTACCCACACTACTTCGATCGATTGGATGCTTCCCGGTATCGCGCTCACCGGCAAATATGTCGAGGTGGTCTTCGTCGTTGAATATCCGTTCAATGAAGCAGCGAGAGCAGAACCTGAGAGCGGCGTCCGCGGGTAGTTCAAAAAGGTTGTGAATTGCAGCTGGTCGGCGCGATAAACGCGAGAGGTACCGACATTTGGGGTCGTGCTTTGTTGAAATCACTATTGAGTCCTGCATAATATAGGGACAACTCGAAGATCCGAATGACCAAATTTAGATGGGGTTTAAGCCCTGGCTCGCTGTCACTATAATTTGCAGGCCTCAATAGTTCGAGGCGGTTCGATCAACCATTAGTGAAAATCCTTGACAGAAAGTCACGTTTGCGCGATAAGGATTCTGTACTATCGGTTGCTATCTGATGCGCGGATAGAGAGACACGGACAAATAGTCTGCTGAGGTGACGCAGTTTGAGGACACGTGGCTCTTCGTGATCATCGAGGCACGGCGCGGATTGAAATTGGCGGATAGGAATAAAGAGGGTATGCTCAACTCCGCTTCAGCGACCGGAGTTGCTAGTGCTCGGGACGGTGTTTGCGATAGTCGATCCTGGCACTAACAATGCCGACGCAGGCCTGGCTACAATCCTCTATTCACGGAACGTTGATTTAGATGCTTGAGTCCTCGTTTCAGAATGTGCTGTTTGATTTGCGCGATCCCGACCCCGACGGGTTGATAAGAAAGATTGCGCGGCAGCGATCGTTCGCTGCGGTAAGGATCACGGGAGAATCGCTCAACCGTACAATTCTTTCTCGCCTACCGGATGTAGATCCCGCCTGCGAGATGCATCGTATTCCGCACAGGGAGACGCCCCAGGCGCCAAACGGCGATCCCGATCTGGCTTACAAACAACCTCGAGAGATCGCTTGGTCAGTGGCGCGTGAAGCGCCAATGGTGCGTGTGTCTTGGGGCACATGAGCCGGATTGAGTGATGTTGGAAAGGGTGGAGTTTTGGCTTGCAAACTTTTGTGTATCTGGGGGAGCAGAATAGCTGCTCCCGCCCGACGAGCGGTTAAGAGCTTGGGTTGACTTGTCCGCGAGCAGGGTGAAGTCTCCCGCGGCCTAAGCGCAACCGACTGGACAGAAAGCGTACTGGCCCCTAAAGCGCCGAATATTCGCGCTTTTTGGTCATCGACCAACTGAATAGTAATGCAGCCTTCCCTAACAAGGTGGGAATGGCGGCAGCGTATTCACAGTTCCGAACACTTTTAGCTCCTTTCGAATGGGACGCCGGCAGCGGTGGCCTTTGTAACTGCGCGGCAAGTTTCCCGCCTTGGCTAGGTAAGACGATTTACCCGCCGCTACGCAGAAATTGGTGTTAGACCTGCATTCGGACGCAAAACTCGCTCGACGACTCGTTGAAGCGGATTTCGATCCGACCCGGCTCCAGAGGCAAACCAATATGCAAAATTGGTATCTGATTCGCACCAAGCCGAACAGAGAGCAGCAGGTGAGCGGACGGCTAGAGCATGAAGTCGCGGGGATTTTATTGCCGCTGCTCAAGACTGACGTGCGCCGATGGGGACAGCTGGTGGCATCCATCGTTCCACTCTTTCCCTGCTATCTATTCGCCCAGTTCGATTTCGCGACCCAGTACCGCTTGGTCAAGTTCGCCGAGGGAGTGCGCGAGTTGGCAACCGCCAACGGCGAGCCGCTGATCGTTCCCCCGGACGTGATAACTCTGCTCAAGCGCCGTTGCGCCAATGGACCGGTTGAACTTCCAAGAAGGACTTTGCAGGCGGGTAACCGTGTACTTGTCAAAGACGGCCCATTTCGCGGAGTGGAAGCAGTCTTCGACCGGTACATGTCAGGCTCGGAGCGGGTGGCGATCTTCTGGTCCGCCCTGGAGAACTGCTCCGCTCGCATAGTCCTGAAGGCTGCAGAGATTGAGCCGTTGGATGGAGGCGGGTTCGTCTAATAATTGGCTAATGACGAAGTTTGCGGTACTACTCGAATGCTTGCGCTGATGCGCAAGGGTAGTTTTGAAAATACGGGGTAATCCCGGTTGAGACGGTCGATAACCGCTGGGATCGTGATCCTTTTGCGGCAGACGCTAGGAAAAACTCGTTGGGGCTCATTGCGGGCATCTTTATCGGGTGCGAAAGAACATTCGATGTTGAAATAAGTTTCCAGCCCACAGCCGAAAGAATTATCAGCCGTGCAAGTGAGGCGAGTTCGAAGTCATCAGATCGGTGCCCGATGCGTACTATTGGAGCGGCATGTCAATTTTGCTTGAATACGCGCCGGTGATATGAATTCTTCGCCGGGAGCGCAGATAGAAGGAGCCAGCCTCATGATGCGAAAATTAGCTGCTACCGCGGTAGCAGCGTTGTTCGTGCTGGGTACAGCGACCTCGGGCCTCTGCGCCGATGTCGCCGGAACGGTGTCGGATTCTAAGGGTAATCCGGTTCCGGGCGTTAAAATAACGGCGCAAATCCCCAACGGTAAAGCGGTTGGAGAGGCTCTCGTGGATGCCAACGGGAAGTACCGAATCAACGGGCTCGCTCCCGGGACTTACGACTATGCGCTCAATCCGCTGCAAACCGGTTTCAAAGGTGGAACGGCCGTCTCATATCTGGGTTCCAAGGGATTGACGATCAACTGGAAGCTCTCACCCAAGGCTCCGGCCATCGCGCTTGCCATGGAAGGTATGGGAGTGCCACTGGCCGGCGATCCATTTGGCTATTCGGCAGGCGAGTTCGCATCGCTTGTGGCGCTCGCGGTTAGTGGCGTCGCCGGAGGCGTGGTGGGCGGTTACGCCGCGGCGGGTGGTTTTTCTTCTTCCGGCGGATCTGGCAGTCCGCTCACGGGTGGGAGTTCTGAAAGTTCTGCGCTGTAAGAATCCTTCAGAATTGGCAATTGACTCCCCGGGGGCGTGATGCCCTTCGGAAGAGCGTCGCAATCCAGGTCCAGAATTCAGGGCTGTGCGCTCTCTGATGGGGATCCGTAGTAGCTTCTCCGATTCCGATTAACTCGGATTGAAAGTGGTTTCCCGTAGGGCTGCCGCGCTTTCTTCACACGCAGCGAAAGAACCGTGCGTGATCGGCTGGAAAGCAGAAGGTTCTGTGTGGCCATAACAGTGCCCGGCAAACCGCCCTTGACAGTTTCTAGAGAACGGCTTCCCCATAATTTCTCCGTGACCCGTCGAGAGCGACTCAGTTGAAGAGCTTTGTACCGCCGCATCCGCCGAACCCGAGATGTCGCACTGGATGGGGTTTGTGGAGCAGGCTGTTGGCGATTGCACTGTTGTGTTGGTTGGCCAGCGCCTGCAGCCAGACCGCGGGGTCCGGGACTCAATCGTTCAAAGGAGCGGCTCCCGCTCCGGCGGGTGAAAGCAGTGGCGATATTGGCAGGCTGGATGCACTTCGCGCCGCGCGCAGCAAAGATGCTTTTTCGAACAAACTAGCGATCGGACCGGGGGATGTGATCGAGATAACCGTTGCGCACGTTCCCGAGTTGAAGAAGTACAAAGTCCGAGTCTCTCAGGATGACACGATCGCCGTCCCTTTGGCGGGTGTCGTTCGCGTTGGCGGTCTGACTGAAGAGGAGCTGAGGCAGGCGCTCTACCATCGGCTTGAAAAACCGGTAAAGGACCCGCAAGTCGAGGTTTTTGTTGAACAGTACTTCAGCCGCGACGTGGCAGTGGTGGGAATGGTGCACAAGCCGGGGCTTTACAGCATCACAAGCCGCTCGGACACGATCCTGAATATGGTCGATCGGGCCGGCGGAATGACCAATCAGGCGAGTTCGCGGTTGCTTTTCATTCCAGCCTCGGCGGCGGGCGCTGCAGAGCGGTTGGCACTGACCAAGGCTCTCGCCGAACCTTCGGAGCAGACAGCATCCCGGATTGAGCCGGCCACCGCCAGGGAAGTTCTCCCCCAACGGGAAAGGGCGCAGCAACGCGACGAGGTCGAACCCGGCCCTTTGGCGGCTGACGGTTCCGAAAGTTCGACGGCCGGTTCGACGCGACTGGTATCACTGCTGGGCGCAACCGATCCGATCAACGTTGACCTGAGCAGTGCGGCGCGCGAGGGCAAATTGGATATTCCGGTGCGTCCGGGCGATACGATTATTGTGCCCGCGGCGGGTGAAGTTATGGTTGACGGCTGGGTCGCAAATCCGGGGGCATTTCGAATCGTGCCGGGGATGACGGCGCTGAGCTCGGTCTCGGCGGCAGGTGGCGCGCTTTTCAGCGAGACCGCGGAGGTCTTGCGCACCAATCCTGACGGTAGCCGCCGCGCGATTGTGGTCGATCTATCCAGGATTAGGAGCGGCGAGGAGGCCGACGTCCCGGTGCAGGCCGGGGACGTGGTGTTCGTGCGCCGCTCGGCCATCGGCGCGATCCCTTACGCTTTCTACCAGCTCTTCACCAAATTCGGAACGGGTATGTATCTGCCTCCGCCATAGAGGAAATCTTGCAGGAAATATCACCCTATCCACTGACGCGCGAACGTCCGGCGATCCCACTGACCGGCTATCGAGCGCCCGGTGCCGATGCGCCCGATTTGCGTGACTATTGGGTGATCATCCGCAAACGCATGCGGCTGATCGCCGCCTTTTTTCTCGGTGCGCTCGCGGTTACGGCGCTGGTTGTGTTCAATCTCACGCCGCTCTATACGGCCAGAGGAACGCTGCTGTTGGAGGCCGAGGCGGCTCCGATTCTGGAGACGAAGACCCCGGTCAGCGCGCCTGAGGTTTCGGGCGAGCATGATTTCTATAAGACTCAGTACGACATCCTTCAAAGCCGCAGCTTGGCGGCCAATGTGATCAAGGAGCTCAATCTTTCCGCCAATCCGCTATTTGGCGGGCCGACTCCTAACCCGGGCTTGATTGCGGGATGGTGGATTGGGGCGCGCGGCGCGATCCGGCACTGGTTGGCACCTTCCGTGAATCTCGCTCACGACGAAGAGACGCTGGGCGTCCCACTCGGCGCGATCGACGCGTATCTGGGTCGGCTGCGGATCGAGCCGGAGTATGGCACGCAACTGGTGAAGGTGGCGTTCAGCACGCCCGATCCCGGCCTTTCCGCCCGAATCGTAAACGTGCATATCGACGCCTACATCCGGCGCGGGATGGAGCTCAAGGCGGACACCGCGCGCAACGCCGAGCAGTTTCTCCAGAATAAGCTGGTGGAACTGAAGGAACGCGTCGAGAAAACCGAAGCAGCGCTCAATGCCTACCGACGCGATCACGGAGTGATCGCATTTTCGCTGGACGAAAAGGGCAAGAGCCAGATGCTCGAGGAGCGTCTGACCGACCTGAACAGCTCGTTGGTCAAGGTGGAAACCGACCGGATTACACTCGAAGCGCAACACGATCTGATCAAGCATGGAGCGGCGGGCTCGCTGCCTGCGGTAATGCAGAACCCGCTCATTCAGAACCTCAAGCAACAGGTGGCGAAGCTCGCGGGGCAGTACGCGGCGATGAGCAACCAGTTTAATCCCGGCTATTATCGGCCGCTCGACGATTTGAAAGTGAAGCTCGATCAGAGCCGAGAGCAGTTGGCGCACGAGATCAGTCGGGCGGCGAAGGGGGTCGAATCGGATTACAGCGCGGCGAGTGCGCGCCAGCAGATGATCGAACAGGAGATCGCGAGCGTCAAACTGAAGGCGCTGGCACTCAACGATGCTTCGCTCCAGGACGCGGTGCTGGTGCGCGAGGTGGACGCGAGTCGCAATCTTTACAAGAGCGTGCTGGAGCGGGTCCGGGAGCTGGACGTTTCGGCCGACGCCCCTTCGTCGAATGTTTCGGTCGTCGATCGTGCGGAGGCCCCGCGGTCGCCGTCGAGTCCGCGCAAGCTGCTGAGTTTAGTGCTAGCCGGTTTTCTGGGATTGACGGGTGGTGTGGGTCTCGCGCTCTTTCTGGAGTTTTTCGACGATCGCCTGAAGAGTTCCGAGCAGATTGAGCGCGAACTGCGTTTGCCGAGCCTCGCGCTAGTGCCGGATTTTTTCAAACTCACGCAGAGCGGCTATGGCGGCCGGCGCCTGGGTAGCCGCGACTCGGAGAAACTGCTTGCTGGAGAGGTCGCTGGTTCGGTGAAGACCCCACCCGCGCACAGGAACGGGAATGATGTGATGGTAGTTTCGGGCGATCGCCGTTCGCCGGCGGGCGAACTTTACCATTCGATCTGTACGGCGCTGCTCTTTTCGCAGGCCGGACGCACGCCCAAGTGCGTGGTGATTACGAGTTCGGTGGAGGGCGAAGGCAAAACCGTCACGGCGCTCAACGTGGCGACCGCGTTTTCTCAGACTGGTGGCCGAGTGCTGCTGGTCGATGGCGATCTGCGCAAACCGCGCTGCCATGAGATTCTCGGCATCGAGAATCATTCGGGACTTTCGGACGTGTTGACCGGACAGAAGCAGCTCGAAGAGGTAATTCATCAACCAATGGCCGGGCTCTCATTTCTGAGCGCTGGTTCTGATTGTCCCAATCCCGCCGCGCTGCTTGGTTCCGGAACGATGCGCGAGCTGGTGACGCGTCTGTGCGAACAATACGATCGGGTCGTGGTTGACTCGCCGCCGGTGATGCCGGTGAGCGACGCCGTCACGCTCTCGACCATGGCGGACGGGGTTCTGATGATCGTTGGGGGACCGACCACAAAACGCGTCGTGCGGCAGGCCTGCGCCAAGCTTCGTTACGTCGGCGTAAACATCTTCGGCGTGGTGCTGAATCGAGTCGATACCGCGAGTCCCGATTATTACTTCTACAACCCATACACGAGTTATTATTCCCGCAAACCTACGACTCCATCGTAGACCCGCCATCCATCACTCAGGGACCGCAGATCGACATTTTGTGCGCAAAAGCGTCAACCGCGCAGATCGGTAGCCTGCCCGACCGGGCGACCATCTGGGGGATAAGCGCGATTTTGGTGGCCACGCCACTGGCGGTGGGCGGGGTGGAACCTTGGGCGTACATTCCGATCGAAGCGCTGATCTTCCTGCTTTTGGCGTTGTGGATGGCGCGCGGGCTAATCGGCGGGGGCGAGACTGCGAAGCTCGATCGGCTCGCGGCACGGCAGCTCGGCGTGCTTGCGCTGCCCGCTACCTTGCTGATCGGCCTGATTGCCTTCCAGATGATCCCACTGCCGCCGGGAGTCGAACGGCTGATTTCGCCGGCGACGTTTGGGCTGTATCAGAGAAGCCTGCCCGACTCGCCCAATAATCCGCATGCAAATCAAAGCCGGCTGCTAAATAGACCGACGCCTCATGCGATCGTCGCGCTGCCCACGGCGGCTGAGGTAGAGGCCGGTGCACCGATTCCGTTCAGGGATTCGGGACGGTCCGAGCACGGATCGAATGAATCGGCGCAAAGACCAACGATGCCCTCGATTGGCGTTTGGCGCACGCTTTCGATCGCGCCGTCACTAACCGAGCCCGCGCTGTTGAAGCTGATCGCTTATACCGGGCTGTTTCTTCTGGTTACGGCGTATCCGTTTCGGGAGGATGCGGAGCGGCATCTCGGTCAGCATTTGGCGATAATAGTGCTGGTTGCCGGGCTGATTACGGCGTCGGTCGCACTGCTCGAGCGAGTCTATTCAAATGGCCGGGTGCTGTGGCTGTTCGCGCCCTATGACTGGCGCGGCAGTAATCCATGGGGCGATCGCGCAGTGGGCTCATTCGCGAATCCTGACCATCTCGCGAACTACCTCGCGCAGACCCTGCCGTTCGCGGTGGCAGGGTTCATTTGGCCCGCGGCGCTTTCGCGCCGGCGCCCACAGGTACTGAGAGTAGTTGCCGGGGCCGCACTCATTATCGTATCCAGCGCACTGCTCTTGAGCTCGTCGCGCGGAGGCTGGATCGACGCCGTGATGGCCCTGATCGTTCTGGGAGCGCTCTGGCCGAGAGGAGACGGCATCCGTCAGAGCCGAACGCTGGGAAAGAGCGCAGTCGGTATGAGCGCGGGTCTCTTTCTAATCGGGGTGCTGATGTTCGTCGGACCTGGCGGGCGTACCCAAACCGACGCTCGCCTCAAAGACACGGTCGCGAACGAGAGCCTGGTGGACCGCGAAGTGCCCGCTTTCACCACCCTCGCTATGGTGCGGGACTTCCCGCTGTTCGGAGTGGGCCTGGGCTGCTGGCCCGAGATCTTTCCGCATTACGTGACACCACCCTGGACGTCGATCTTCTATAACGCGACCCACAATGATTACGCTCAACTGGCCGCCGAAACGGGCCTGATCGGGTTCGCTTTTTTGGCCTGGTTTATGATTGGCGTCTGGCAGCGAATTCATCGGGGCATGGAAGGGTTGAAGCCCGAAGCGCGGCTGCTCGTGGCGGCCGTGCTGGCTGCGGCGAGCGCCACCGCGCTGCACGAGTTCTTCGACTTTCCGCTGCAGATTCCTGCTAATGCGCTGCTGCTCACCTCGCTGCTTGCACTTGCGGTGAGATTGACCGGCGAGAAGAAGGTGCGAACGCCCGGCCGCCGGCTGATTGAGCGGAAATATATTTATGACCTGAGCCTGCTGGCTGCGGTCGGCTTGCTGCTGGCAGCCGTGACGCAGAAACGAACGCCATACCCTTACGACCTGAAAAGCCCCGCGAACCTCAATCAGGCCTATGCGCTGGTCGACGCGCATCCGGCCAACGCCGAGGCGCATCTGGCGCTCGCCCTGATGCTGGACGGCACGGCCGCGCACGCGGACCGAATCAAGGAGTTGCGCGCAGCGGTCTGGCTGGCTCCGACGAATCCTTACTCCCGCGACCTCTACGCGCAGGCCCTGCTTGGGCAGAATAAAACTGCCGCAGGGTTCAACCAGATCGCTCGCTCTGTTGCCTATTCGCCTGACCTCGCGACGCATTTCTATCTGCGGCCACGAATCATTCCATGGCTCACGGAACCCGAACGCAACGCCATCAGCGCCGGCTTCAGCTTCGCGGTCGCCCATCGTTATCACGGAGCGGTCGAGAATTTTGCGAGCTATGACGATGAGCTTGGCGATGCCAAGGCGGAGGCGGCGTTGTATGAGGCGGCGGCCGAATCGGCTAGTGGTGACGCGCGGCGCGCAACGTATCTGGATAACGCCGGCCGGTCGTATCTCAATGCGGGCGAACCGAAACAGGCAGAGGCAGCGTGGCGCGCGGCGATTGCGACGGCACCGGCGAATTCGGGTCCATACGTCAGGTTGATCGATGGCGTCTTCGGGCCCGCCAAGGATTGGTCGGCGGCCAACAAACTGATTGCGCAAGGAATCCGACAAGGGGCCGACCCGGTCATGCTGTACCGGGCGCTGGCGCAGGCGGCGCAGACGGCGGGTGATTACACCCAAGCGCGCGATGCGCTGCGGTTGGTGCTGGCGGCGTGGCCTGCGGACTTCGCTGCGGTTATGCAGATGGGTCGGCTCGAGCTGGCCGACAATCATCCGGGCCGGGCGGCAACATGGTTCCGGCGCGCGACTCAGCTTAGACCGACCTCGGCACAAGCCTTTTCCGAGCTGGGGCGGGCCGAAGCCGGCGCTTACGAATATTTCGCCGCCGACCAGGCCTATCGCCGCGCGGTCGCGATCGCACCCCGGGACGGCGGCTTGCGGCAACAATACGCGGCCTTTCGCCAACGTGTGGCGGATAACTCAAAAGTTCAGCACTGAGCACAGCGCTACTTCTACGCATAGACGGGGGGCCGGGCGCACCGGCCCGCGATCAGAATTCGACATGCAACTTGCGGTCAAGAGTCACGGTGCGGGAATCCCCGGATGCATCTCCTCGCGCTGGGCATAAATTACTGGCCGGACGAAACCGGTATCGGTCCGTGCACGACCCGGCTGTGCGAATATCTGGCTGCCCAGGGCCACCGGGTGACGATGGTGACGGGGCTGCCCTACTATCCCGAGTGGCGGGTGCCGCGCTCCTACCGCCGTCGGTTGAGCAGCCACGAAATTCGTAGTGGTGTGACGATATATCGGTCGTGGTTGTACGTACCACGGCGGGTAACGCCGGTGCGGCGCATCCTGCACGAAGCGACGTTTATCGGCTCGGCTACGGTCCGGCTGCTTAATCTTTTCCGCAAGAATCGACCTGATTTGCTTCTGGTAGTTTCGCCGCCGCTCGGGCTGAACCTCAGTGCGATCATACTGAAACGGGCCTGGAAGGTTCCATTCGCGGTGCAGGTAGAGGACTTGCAGCCGGACGCGGCGCTCGACCTCGGGATGCTGAAGGCAGGCCGCCTGACCCGCATGCTGCTCAAAATCGAACGGGCGGCCTATGAGGAGGCTGCTCTGATTGCGACGCTGACGCCGGGAATGCGCGCGCGAATCCTGTCGAAGGGAGTTCCAACGCACAAAGTCGCGACGATTGCGCACGGTGTGGATCCATCATTCTACTCGATTCCGCTGGTCAGCGACGGCATGGCAGTTCGCCGTCGTTTCGGATTGATCGGCAAATTTCTGGTCGTGCATTCCGGCAACATGGGGGTCAAGCAGGGCCTCGAAATAATCCTGGAGGCGGCGCAGAGGTCGCGCCGGTACGCCGACATAGTCTTTTTGTTGATCGGCAATGGCGCAGTACGCGAAACGCTGCACAAGCGCGCTGCCGATCTCGGTCTGAATAATCTCAAGTTTTTACCCGTCCAACCGCGCGACGTTTTTGATGAGTTGCTCGCGACGACCGACCTCGCGCTGATCACGCAACAGCGGACGGTTGCCGATATCGTCTTCCCGTCCAAGACGCAGACTCTCTTGGCTAGCGGCCGGCCCGTGGTGGCGTCGGTCAATTCAGGGAGCGAAGTGGCAAAGGCGATTCGGGAGGCCTGTGCCGGTTTGGTGGTCGCCCCGGAAGATCCGGATGCGCTGCTCGAAGCGGTCATCAAACTTAGAAACGATTCCGCACGGCGCCTGACGATGGGTCGCCTGGGCCGCGAATACGCGCGAGCGCATTGGGAGCAGGACCGACTGTTCCGTTTGATGGATGAGAAGCTCTGCAATCTCACGGGAGCTGCGCTCCCGGCGGCGCCAGAAATGCGCAACACGATGGCAGAGCTGGCCGAAGAACGGATCGAGGCTTAACCGGCGAATTGCGCGCTTCGGTTCGCCGAAAACCGAGAGGGCGACGAACAAATGATTGCATTGTCTGACCGGAGAATCATGGTGACCGGTGGTTCGGGATTTCTCGGCAGCCACGTGGTCGAGATGCTGCGCGCGCGCGGCTGCCGCAACGTCCTTGCGCCGCGTTCGCAACGCTACGACCTGCGCCGTCAGGACGACATCGCGAGGATGCTGGCCGACGCACGGCCCGAGATCATTATTCACCTGGCAGCAGTGGTTGGCGGAATCGGCGCCAACCGCGAGAATCCGGGGCGCTTCTTTTACGAAAACATGATGATGGGCGTCGAACTGATGGAGCAGGCGCGCCGCCGCGGGGTCCAAAAATTCGTCGCCGTAGGTACCGTCTGCGCCTATCCGAAATTTGCCCGCGTGCCCTTCAGCGAAGACGATCTATGGTCGGGCTATCCCGAGGAGACCAACGCGCCTTACGGGCTAGCCAAAAAGATGTTGCTGGTGCAGGCGCAGGCCTATCGCCAGCAGTACGGCTTCAACGCGATCTACCTGCTGCCGGTGAATCTCTATGGCCCGCGCGATTCGTTCGATCCGGCAAAGTCGCACGTGATTCCGGCGCTCATCAAGAAATGTATCGACGCGGTCGATAACGACGCGGAGCAAATCGAGGTCTGGGGCACTGGCGCCGCCAGTCGCGAATTTCTCTATGTGGAGGATTGCGCGCGGGCCATTGTGATGGCGACGGAGCGCTATGACGGTGCGGAACCGGTCAACCTGGGCGTCGGCGGAGAAATCAAAATCCGCGATTTGGTCGAGATGATTGCGGAACTGTGCGGCTTTAGGGGGCGGATCGTGTGGGACGCGAGCAAACCCGACGGCCAACCCCGGCGCGGGCTGGACGTATCGCGCGCGGAACGAGAATTCGGCTTCAGGGCCTCGACCAGCTTCCGCGAGGGGTTGCTGCGGACAATCGAGTGGTACCAGGAGTTAGGGCGGCAGGAATCCATGGCGCAACGCCAGGCTTGATACACGATGCTGGTCGCGCGGCGGACACTTATGCGGCAGATGCTGGCGTGTTGCGACGCCGTCACATTGACGGCGAGCTTCGCCGGTGCGTATTTGATCGCCGACTTCGTCTTCCGACGGCACTTCGTCTCTTTCGAGGATTACACGTGGCTGCTCTTTTTGATTGTTCCAATCTGGCTCGGATGCCTCTGGATTTTTGGTCTTTACGTGTCGATTGGGTACTCGTCGCGCCGGAGCATTCTGAGCCGTCTGCTACGGACACACGTTTTCGCCAGCCTGGTGCTACTGAGCGCGATGTATCTCACGCGTTCCGAAACGATAAGCCGGTTGCTGATCCAGACGTTCCTCGTCATCAGCTTCGTCGCCCTTAGCGCCCAGAAATTTGCGATAAAGGGCTATCTTGAACGCAGTTGTCGCCGGCCGGCGGGTGGGCGGCGCAAAGTCCTCCTAGTGTCACCGCCCGCCGCCGCCGAGCGATATCTGCAATTGGTGCAATCCCATGCGTCGTTACGGGCCGATGTCGTCGGACTGCTGACGCCCGAGCCTGGTCGCAGCAACGGACTATATGCAACTGGCTTGGCGCCGCTCGGCGCAATAGACGAACTCCCGGCATTGCTGCACACCCAGGTGATCGATGAGGTCGTCGCTGCCGCGAGTCTCGAACCGGCGGCGCTCGAACGCCTCAGCCGCTGCTGTTCGACGCGCGGGATTATGCTGCGAGTGCTGATCGAGGCGCCGCCCGCCGCCACCGGTGTATGGGCCGTCGAGCACGTCGGCGACGGCGCATTTATGCTGTCGCTGGCGTCGATACCGCAACGGTCTCACCACCTGTTGATCAAGCGCCTCATCGACCTGGCTGGCGGTATCTTCGGCCTCGTTCTCTGTGGCATCGCATATGTTTGGTATGGACCGAGGTTGCGGCGCGAATCGGGTGCTTCCGTGCTCTTCCGTCAGCCGCGTATCGGTTGCAACGGACGGCGCTTTACCCTTTATAAATTACGTACAATGTGCCCCGAGGCGGAGCAACTAAAGCTCACCCTCGATGGTCACAACGAGATGAACGGCCCGATGTTCAAGCTCAAGGACGACCCGCGCGTGACGCCCACCGGGCGCAAGCTGCGGCGCCACCATCTCGACGAGCTGCCGCAGTTCTGGAATGTGCTGAAGGGTGAGATGAGCCTCGTCGGCACGCGGCCGCCCACCGAGGGCGAGGTGGCGCAATACGCCGAGCACCACCATCGCCGGCTCAGCATGAAACCCGGATTGACCGGCCTCTGGCAGCTCAACGGCAATGTCGCCGTCAAGGACTTCGAGCACGTGGTCAAGCTCGATTGCGAGTACATCGATAGCTGGTCGCTATGGCTCGACGCGAAGATTCTGGCCAAGACCGTCACCAAGGTTCTGCGCGGCAACGC
>CAWAKE010000005.1:0-95593 GCA_963782535.1 uncultured delta proteobacterium
GAAGAGCCTCCGGCGTTGTCAAGCCTGGTTGCGGAATGTCCGTCGATCAGGGCAACCCGGCGCTAGTGCAAGCGTTCCCCGCGTTCGCTCCGGCGATCTTGGCACCGTTGACAAAGACATGCAGCTGCTCCAGATAAGCCCCGTCATTGGTTCCACTCGCAAGGCGTAGCTGCACGTTGTGAACCAATCCCTTCGCACCGCGCGCTAGTCGCTTTATCGGCGTGCACCACGTGTAATGAACAGCTTGATCGGAATAAACACCTGGGACGGCCCCGCTCGCCAGGGCTTGCACCATCACCCAGCCGGCTGGCGAGTCGTTACCCGGAGCGCTAAGGTCCGTACAAGGGCTGCCATCCAGCAGGCAGGCGACGAACATTGCATTAGTGGCGCCGCCCAGATCGGCAGCTGCGTCGAAAGAGACGTACAAGGTGTTGATTCCAGCCGGGACCGTGACGCTGTTGCTGTAAATGAGATCTCCCCCCGTCCCATGCGGGAGTGGTGGAAGGGACGACGAGGCTTCATCTGCGCCTTGGCCACCGAAGTAGAGGAAATTGGCTGCGAAAGACTTGATATTCTGCGCGTGGGCAGAATGCACACCGGCTACCAACAGCAAAATCATAGCGCCCAAAGTTAAAAACCAACCACCTAAGAACTTTTTCATACTCTCCTTCATCTTCATACCCTCCTTCATCTAGGTGCTAAAAATCCCCCACGAAAACGCCCTGCCCAGATCGGGCACAGGAGGACGTTTCAGAACCAATTACTAATTTTAAATTCTCATTTCAATATCCTTCTGCAATATCGCACTGGCACCAGGACGTCTGCAATCGTAAACTTCGAGCCCAGTGTTGAGGCGCAGGAGTTTTCCACCGCGCCGCAACGGGCCAGCCCTGCTTACATAGACGTGGGAGACGCCTTCGTGGCGAGCGGCCCGCATAACCGCAAGCAAAGGATTCGGGAGTATGTACTTGACGCAATGCTCAGCGTCGGTCACTATCATACCACAGATTGTTAATCCACTGCCCTTGGCATCGCGTGAGAGGTTGTGGCGTGAGAAGGCTGTTGCTCTAGGGCATGTCCGCGCGGGCGGATTATGTAAAGTGGAAAGGGGGCTATCCGATATTTGACACCCGCATGGCTGATGCTTGTAATTCGTCATTTCGTCATTATGAACATGACGGCCAAGCAAATGACCTTTCGTGAATTGCTGGATCGCTTCTCTACCGAACAGGAATGCAAGGCTTTTCTTGAGCGCAAGCGCTGGCCTGATGGCGTTATCAAGTGCCCGCGTTGAGGCGGTAAATCGTTCAAACTCGGAAGCCGTCCCTTCCATTACGTTTGCAAGAGCGGCGTCGAGACGCTTGACAAGCGAACGGGCGAAGTCATGGTTTGCTCCAAGAACGGCTATCGGTTTAGCGTTTTGACGCGCACCGTATTCGAGAATACCAACATCAAGCTGCGGGACTGGTTCAAGGTCATTTTCCTGATGTTTCACTCCAAGAAAGGAATGAGTGCGCTCCAAATCCATCGGATGCTCGGCACTGGCAGCTATGAGACGGCATGGTTTATGTGCCATCGAATCCGCGCCGCGATGCGTGGCGACGCTTTCCCTTTGAGCGGCGAGATCGAGGCCGATGAAACGTATATCGGGGGCAAGGACAAGAATCGCCATTGGGCCAAAAAGAGCCGTCAGCAACGTGAAGCTGGCACCGGCACCGGATATCTCAAAACGGGCGTTATTGGAGCGATTGCACGCAAGGGCAACGTGGTCTGTCGAGTCATCGGAGATCAGGATGCACCGACGCTTGCCGGATTCGTTCGCAGAGTTATCAGCGACAAAGTAACGCTGGTCGCAACCGATGAGAATCAGGACTACAACCATCTTGGGCATGGCATTCATCACGAAGCCGTCAATCATTCGCGCGGCGAATATGTGCGCGGAAATGTTCATACCAACTCGATTGAATCGTTTTGGTCGTTGCTCAAACGCGGCGTGATTGGCACCTATCACAACGTGAGCAAAGATTATCTGCCGCTCTATCTGAATGAGTTTTCCTTTCGCCACAACAACCGCAAGAATCCCGATGATAGAGGTAACACCAGGTGCCCTTCACTCGAATATACGTTTCATCGACGCGCCAGGATTTGTTGGTCGGCTTGAGATGACCCCGCAGCCGCTGTTCCAGTTCGGGGCTGTAACGTTGAACCCAACGCCAGATCGTCGTGTGATCCGCCTCCAGGCCGCGCTCGGCGAGTAATTCTTCGACATCGCGGAGCGACAGCGAGTAGCGAAGATACCAGCGCACGGCATACAGAATCAGCTCCGGCGCCGACTGCCGCCACTTGAAAATTGCCGGTCGGGTTACATGTTTCACGGTCCTTTCAGCCTACCAGTCAACCCCACCAAAGTTGCAACACATCCGCAGTACGCACTCCCGGGTGAACTGATCGACTACCGTCAACACTCGAAACCAGCGCCCATCAAGGAGCCGGGCCGCAACGAAGTCCATGCTCCACTTTTCGTTGGGTCGGGTGGCGCGCTGCATTAGCACTCGTGCGCGCCGCGCGATCTTCTTGCGCACCTTGGTCCGTACCGCCAGGCCATCTTCGGTATAAAGTCGATAGATGCGTTTGGCGTTCACCATCCAGCCCTCACGCCTCAGCATCACGGTCAGGCGTCGATAGCCGAAACGCACCCGGCTCGCAGCCAGTTGATGCAGCCGCATCCGCAGCACGTCTTGCGGATCGCGCCGGCTCCGGTAGCTCATGGTCGACCGATCAAGCAGCATCAGCCCCGCCACCCGACGCGTGCTCACTGCAAAGGCGGCTTGCGCCCACCGCCCCAGCTCGCGCCGCTGCCGAGGCCTTACAGCTTTTTTTGGACAATCTCCTGCAGCATGTGCCGGTCCAGCGAAAGATCCGCAACCAACCGCTTGAGCTTCGCGTTCTCCTCCCGCAATTGCCGCAGTTCGCGCAGCTCGCTCAATCCCAGGCCCGAGTACTTCTTCTTCCACACGTAATAGGTCGCTTCGCTGACTCCGTGCTCGCGGCAGATGTCGGCCACCTTTGCGCCACCCTCGGCCTGGTGTAGTGCTCGTAGTATCTGTTCTTCCGTGTGCCCCTTCTTCACTTTCGCGTCCTCCTATTCGCATCAAAGAGGACCACGCCCAAGCACCTTCACTCAACTTATCACTGGCTGGATTTTCGGGTTTTGGGTCAAGTTGCGCAGATGCCGAAAGCTAAACCGATTTCTCTTCATCCGTTGAGTTTCCATGAAGCGCTTAGAGCTATTATCAATGTCGATCCTGATCGCGTTGGGCTTACTCCTAAGCGCCGCAAAACCAAGTCCAAGGCCAGCCGAAAGCACAAGTCGCCAAATCCAACAACAGAATTATGAAAGCGACAAAGACCAATCCGTAGTCAGTGCAAGCGCGGCCAGCGTCAGTCAACTCCAGCACACGCCAGGCGAAACCCCAACACCCAAAAGCAATTCCTATGTAGAGCAACAACTTGTAGTCATAGAAGGAAAGATTGCTGAGTTCACGCTGTTGCTCGTTCTCGTGGGCGCATTGCAGTTTGGCGCCGCATTGTTTCAAGCATATTCCGCGCGTCAATCCGCATCGTCGTCGGCCAACAGCGTCAAAATTGCCCAGCTCGCGCTGGAAACCCATCGACCTTATGGGATCGTTCGGATCGTAGAGTCGATTAAAGGCGAGTATCGAGGGGCGTGTATTACTCTCGCTAACGATGGAAATAGCTCTTTGGATATTGTCGAGTTCAGCGCAACGCGAGATATTTTTGACGGTCCTAGGGTTCTGCCTATTGAGGCCTGCAAATTATAGGGACAGCGAGCCAGGGCTTAAACCCCAGCTAAATTTGGTTATTCGGATCTTCGAGTTGTCCCTATATTATGCAGGACTCAATAAGTGCGAATATTTGACGATCAATAATGAAACGCGAAAAACTGGAATGGTGATTCCGCCAAGAGAGACCCGCACGCACGACATTCCATTTCATGTGACGCCCGAGGAACGACCCGCGCTTTGGAGTGGCGACAATACGCTCGCCGTTTATGGGCGTATTCGATATCGCGGTGGACCACCCAACATCATCTACGAAACCTATTTCTTCTGGTGGTATCTGCCTACTGGAAGTGCCAACCCAGCTGACGAGATGTTCGTCTTTGTTCGCGGTCCAGCGGAATTGAATAATCGAACATAAAACACCGGCCTGTCCGAGCAAGAATGCAGCAGGACTTGCGAGTGTCGAGTCCAATATAATCCCTAGATCAGTATCGCGGCCGAGGTTACGCACGGGCGATTTAGATGGCTATTTTCTTGTGGTCGTGGAAGGCGAGGCACCCGTCTGGTTCTTCAGAGGTAATGCACGGTTAAATAGCTGTCTGGGCAAACAATTAGATTTGGTTCCCGATTCCCGCTCCCTTAGAAGGGAGCATCGGGAAGGAAGCGCCAGCGATGGTCACCCAGAGGTTCCACGCGATGCTTCACCTTCAGGGCGGTAAGGTGGTTCGAGACGGTCTTCGAAGCAAGGCCCAGTTCTTGGGCGAGAGCCTGCGCGGTCGAAGTTCCGTCCGCGTTTCGGGCCAGCGCTTGGACGATTCGCTCTTCGGCGGAGATCGCGTCCATCGAAGCAAGGCGCTCATCTCCCGGTTCGAGCCACTCGACGTTGGTGGCTCGATTGTCGTTGTCGAAATCAAGGCTCAGGTAGATGGGCGCGGATTTCTCGTCAAAGTTCGCCTTCGTGTTTCGGATCGCAATCGCGCCGCTTGCGGCCTTGGTTACCATGAGAAGCGAACGGGCGAGATGGTGCTTGAACGCAGAACCGAAGGGTCGGTAAGCCGAGGTGTCACCGCCAGGCTCTGGCGTTCTGATGTGATCGATGGCGAGTACCGTATCGAACGCTTCCAAGCCCTTTAACAGCCCGATAATGTCGCGTGCTTCCTTCGGGTCGATTCCGAACGATGCGACGGTAAGTGAGTCGATGACCGCAAACCCCGCCCCACACTGGCGCATACAATCCAGTGCTTGCTCCCGTACTCTGGGGTCATTCAGGGAGCCGGGGAGGCGCCAGTAGTAAAGACCCTCGGGAGGTCGCCCGAGCCCCAATCCACGGGCGACCGAGTACGCGCGGCGAACGAATTCGTCCTGATCAAGTTCCGCATTCAGATAGATCGCATTTCGCTTTTCGACCGACCGCTCAGCGAATCGAACTCCAAGGACGGCGCACATAGCGAGGTAGAGAGCCAAATAACTTTTGCCCAAGCCCCCATCACCGTACAGGATGGTGAGCGCACCTTCGGGCAGCAGACCGGGTATGACGTATCGGCGAGCGTCGGGCTCGGGCATCTCGCAGACTGCAATCAGTTTGCTCAGATGCCTTCCCGATTCTCCTTCCTTAACGGAACGGGAACCGTTCCGACTCGATCCATTTTCGGATATTCCCGCCTCGCGCAGGAGGTCAACGTCGATCTCACCCATCACCGAGACTCCTGCGGCGAAGTTGTTCGCGGCGGATTGCACCTAGGCGTTGCGCCAGCCACAGACAAATTCGTCCAGCCGATTCGGGAACGAACGCAAGCGCGAGTTCGATCCGCCGCCGCTCTTGCCAAAGCGCGAGATCGTCAAGCTCTGGCAAGTCGAGATGCTCGAATCGGCGCGCCTCCTCGTAGCTCCGCAGCGGGTCGGGAACGGAATAGTTGGCGAGATGATCGGCGTTCACCGATTTCGCTCCGGACGGGCGGGAATCAAGTTTTCCTTTAGAAGGCGGATAACTTCGCTTTCTGGTATGCGGCGAGCGCGGCCTATTTTTACGCTGCATATGCGGCGCGCCGCAGCCCATGTTCGTACTGTCACGGTGGCGAGCGCCAGCCGCGCCGCAGCCTCACTGCACGTTAGGAGACGTTCGCTCTCACCGCTATCCTTCAGTTTTGATGCTTGCATTTACTTAAGCTCCAAGTAATATGAATGCATCGTAATGACGTTTAGGCCCATGGTACAAGACAGAAAGCCGCTTGGACTTTTGACGCTTCCTAGCTTCAAAGCCAAATCAGAAGCATCAAAATCTATTGACCGGTGGATGACGCCGAGCTTCTTGGTGGCCCTCCGCAATATAGTGCGCGACGGCGACGCCGGCATTATGGCTGAATTTTTTGTCGAATCGGGTTCCTTTGGCTCGGCGAAAGAGATTCCCGCAAGCGCGAGAGCGTTACGGTGCACTTTCGATTTCGCCGCGGCTATAGTCGATGCACTGGTCCCCTCGGAAAATGATATCTCCTTCTACGCCACTCGCGCAGCACAACCAGAGCGGGAAAGCTCGCTTAGCAAGGAATCCGCGATCGGACTCGACGCCGCTATGCGGCAAATACAAATTGATATCACGTCCCTTTCGCCCGTCCTCACTGTCGAATGGCTGATGCAGTCAATTGCGGACGCTGTCGGCAACCTTGATCCGAGCCTCCTGCGTAAATGCCCGGTCTGCACGAACCGGCTCTTCTACGCGCGGCGCCGCGATCAGAAGGCGTGCTCGCTCAAACATGCTCGGCTCTTACGCTCAAGGCGATGGCTCGGAACTGTGAAGGGTCAAAAACATTACGCGACGCTTCTCAAAAGCCCAAAAAGCTCCAAACTGCTCGACAGTCGCAAGAAGAGAAGGGAGAAAGCATGAGCGTTTTCAAGCGCGGCAAGGCCTACTGGTACGAGTTCAACTTCAACGGTGCGCGCATCCGCGAATCGACGCAGACCGGCTCGAAGACCATCGCTAAGCAGGCTGAGATGCAGCGTCGACGGGAATTGGAGGTGGGAATCAATCGTATCTCGCAGCCGAAGCGAATACCCCTATTCAAAGTCGCGGCTGAACGATTGCTCGAAGACAAGTGCGCCCGTCGCGCCAAGAACACTGCGGAGCTTTACCGCTTCGCGCTCAAACCCGTAATCGAGGAATTCGGGGGTAGGCTGCTCTCTGATATCACTCCAGAAGATATAGCAGCGTACCAAGCAAAGCGCCTTCGCGACGGCAAGGCGGCTCGCACAATCAATCTAGAGGTTGGGGCGCTTCGCGTTACCCTAAAAACCTACCGGATATGGGGTGCAATTGCCGATGGCGTCGAGATGCTCCGAGAGCGCAAGGATGTAGGCCGCGCGCTGAGTCGTGAAGATGAAGAAAAGCTCACGGGCGCGATCCGCCAAAGTCGTTCGCCCGCACTGTTTCCTCTTTTCGCGATTTCGCTCGATTCCGGCCTGCGAGCTGCGGAGATTCGCGCGCTCCACCATCGCGATCTTCGCCTCACGTGGCGGGACGGCGTGATCGAAAGCGGAGGTATAACCGTGCCGAAGTCGAAGACCGAAGCCGGGACCGGTCGCAGTATCCCGCTCACGCGGCGGGCGTGCGCAGCATTGACGCTTTGGCTTTCGCGCTTTCCCGATGCTCGCCCGGATGCCTACGTATTCCCGTGCCATGCGATAGGCATGCTCGGGAATGAGCGCAAGCCTCACCTCTACAATGTCGATCCCGCTCAACCGATCGGCGAATGGAAAAAGGCTTGGAAGGATGCCTGGCCGCTTAGCGCAGGTTACTTACCGATGGCACGATCTCCGACACAGCTTCATCACGCGCCTGGCGGAGAATTCAAGCGTGAGCGAGCAGACGATTATGAGCCTCGCAGGCCATGTGTCGCGCTCGATGCTGCAACGCTACTCGCATATACGGAATCAGGCGAAGCAGGCGGCGATTGCGACGCTCGAACAGTCGGCTGATGAGAGCGTTTTTGAAGGGGAGTCCCCACAAAAGTCCCCACAGTTGAACGTTGATGCGAAGGCCGCGCTCAACTGAGAGCCAGAAAGTGCTTGTCTTTGCTGGGAAAATTTTGGTGGACGCACCAGGACTTGAACCTGGGACCCCTTGCATGTGAGGCAAGTGCTCTAACCGGGCTGAGCTATGCGTCCGCCGGAACGAAATTATTGCGCGGCGGGCGCCGCTCCCGCAAGAGCGTCGGCGGTGGAACCTCGCAGATTTGGCCGGTCGGCCTTCGAGCGAGCCGCAATCGCCCCCGACGATCGCGGGGCGTCCGGCTCAAACAATTGACCCCCAACCGGCATACTGATAGCTCGATGGTCGATAAAGGCGAGGAATGCTTTCGTCAATCGTCGAAATTGATTGCCGGCTGCGTATTCGGCGCGCCGGGAGGCCGGGAACCGGAAACGAAATCAAAACCGCATGAGTACGTCCACCACCAACCACCCGGGCGGCGCCGGGCAATCGATCATTCATCACGATCCCCTGCAATACCGCGAATATAAACTGTTGCTGGGAGCGGATCGGTTCACTCGTTCGCAGCAGTTTCACAAGTTCTGGAAGGTCACGCGGCGCGTGGCGAAGTCATTGGGGATCGCGATACGCAAGCGCGGCAAGCCGATGGAGACCCATCTGCGCGAGGTAATTTTCTTCGACACACCGAAATTCCGGCTCTACAACAACGGCTTCATCCTGCGCCGGCGCACCTTTTACGAGAATGGGCTGCCGCAGCCCGAGCATGAGCTGACGCTCAAATTTCGCGATCCGGATTTGAACAAAACCGCAGAGGTTGACGTGCGGCCGCTGCTGCCGTGCCTTAACGTGGTCAAGTTCAAGGAAGAAATTCTGCTGCCGAACGACGGCAGCCGCGGCATGCGCGCGATCTACTCGCATGGCTGCGAACTGGACACGCCGAACACCGCCATGACGCAGAGCTTCGAGACTATTTGCCAGGTCTTTCCGGCGCTGCTGCGGACGGGAGCCAAGGCCAAGACCGCATTGTCGGTGGTCAACGGAATCGCAATCGAAGAGATCCTGGTGAACTTCGGCGAAATCGATTTCGGCGGCAAGATGACGGCCAAGGCCACCCTGGCAATTTGGCGCAACCGCATGACCCAGAAACACTTCATCGGCGAGTATGGGTATCAGCTCAAGTTCCATTCGCCGGAGGATTTTCATGGCAAGCCGCGGGAGCTCTCGGAGGCCTTTTTTCTGGGATTGCAGAACGAAGCGACCGAATGGCTGGAACTCGGGACGACCAAGACGGCGATGATTTACCGCATGGGGAAAACGCCGGTCGTCAGCCATGAATGACGCGGGCGCGGCTGCCCGCATGCGGCCGCGGCTCGGCGAATTGTTCGCAGTATTCCTGACCGCCGGCGCGATCAGTTTCGGCGGCGGCGTGCTCGCGTACTTGCGCGAATATCTGGTACGCGATCGCGGCTGGCTCGACGACGACGATTTTCTCGACGCGCTCGAGGTGAGCGAGACCCTGCCGGGCCTCAATTCCGTCAACATGAGCGTGATTGTTGGCGATCGGATGCGCGGAACGATTGGCGCGGCGGTCGCAGCGATCGGGCTGATGCTGCCGGGAATGATGGTCATGATGACGCTGGGCGTGCTGTGGGAACAGCAGCGGCATAACCTGAATGTCGATCATTTCCTGATGGGTATTGCGGCGTCGGCGGTGGGACTGCTGCTGACCGTGACGCTGCAGCTGGGGCGCAAGCAATTCGTGCGGCCGCTCGATCTGCTGCTGATCGCGGCGACCTTCGTGGCGGTAAGCGTCTTCAAGATTTCGCTGGTCTGGGTGCTGCTGGTCCTGGGGCCGCTGGCGATCTGGCTTTACCGGCCGCGCGGCGCCGTCGAGACCGCCGAGCGCTTTACCCATCTGCGCGATCGGTTTCAGTCTCATCGATCGCACTGGCGGCATTGAGCCCCGATGCACAAGCTGATCAGCCTGGCGTGGGTATTTGCGCTGCTGTCGATCCTCGCAGTCGGTGGCGGCACCGCGGTGCTGCCCGAAATGCAACGCGTGACGGTCAACCAGTTCCATTGGGTGACCGACCAGCAATTTCGCGACATCTACAGCCTCGGCCAGGTGGCGCCCGGGCCGAACATGCTGATGGTGATGGTGATCGGCTACCGCGTCTCCGGATATCTGGGCGCGGCGATCGTCGCCTTCGCCTTTTTCGTGCCCGATTGCATCCTGACCTTGTGCGCAAATCGGCTGTGGCTGCGTTTCTCCGAGTCACCGTGGCGCCATGCGATTCAGCGCGCAATGGCGCCGATAGCAATCGGGCTGATGCTCTCCGGAACCTATTCGATTGCGCGGCTTTCGCTTCACGACATAGTGAGCTTCGCGATTGCGGCGGCCACCTTGAGCGTTCTGATGTGGCGGCGCGTCAATCCACTGTTATTGATATCGTGCGGCGGCCTGGCGTACGCGCTGTTCGCGGCGGTCGGCCATCCGGCGACCCTGCTCATAACGCATCATTGATCGCGCCGGAACGTTCGCGGCGAGGCTAATATTTTTTTTCGTCGTCGATTTCGTCCGGGGCATCCCGATCCGGCGAATGGCGGCCATGGCTCAAGCGAAAATATCGCATCGATGCGAGCACCAGGCGCCAGCCCGACGGGAACTCGATCGCGCCGTCATCGGGATTGGGTTCCGCATCGATCAGCACCTTGCGTCCGCGATGCCATTGCACGAGCAGCATTTTATGGCCGACCTGACGGCCGCTCACGGGGTCGATCGCGAAGTCGCCAAACAGCGTCGTCGTACGCAATTTGGCAAGGGCGGAGCGCAAATTTCGTTGATCGAGCGCACCGGTTTCGCGCAGGGCGGCCAGCGTAATCAGACCGGCAGCATAGGCCTGGGCGGCGGGATAGTCGCAGGTGCGCGCGCCCGCCGCTCGCATCCGGCGCGCGAAATCATGGCCGGAGGGTCCCAGCAGCGCGACGATTTCCGCGTCGTCCTCCCACTGGCTGGGGCCGACGATACCCTCGGCGTCGTCGCCGAGGTCGGCGCCGAATCGCGCGACGCCCGCCGCGACACATCCGAGCACCGGGATGTTGACGTCGTGAGCGGCGCATAGCCGCATGGTCGCGAGGTCATGTTCGTAGCCGCCGGCGCTGATGACCGAGTTAATGCGGTTGCGGCGCAATGCAGCCCTGAGCGCCGCGGGGGTATGGTCGGGGTCGAAGCGCGTCGAGAATTTCAGGCGCAGGCGCACGCCGTGCAGCCAGGCGCGGCGGACCCTGGATTGGTACTCGGCCCCGGCGGCGACGGCGCGCGCAAACGGCGTCTTGGCCGCGACGATAGCCAGGCGCTTGCGCCAGAACTTGAGCGTTGCGAGCAGGCGCACGACACCGGTCATATAATCGCTCGCCGAGCTCAGTATGCCGACGATCATGCGCCGCTGCGCCGTGCGGCGATCGCTGTTGTAGAGTCCGTCGCCAGCGCCGCCGTGATTGATGAGGAGCATTCCGGCTTCGTCGGCGACCGCCGCGGCGACGCGGGTGAGACCGGTCGAATAGGGTCCGAAGATCAAATCCACGCGCCGCTCGAAACAGAGCCATTGGTAGATTTCGTCGGCGCGATCGCGGCGGCTTTGGTCGTCGCGATACTCGAATTCGAATTCATGGCGCGCGCCCGCCACCGAGACCCCGCCGCCGGCGTTGGCGTCGCTTGCGAAGAGCCGCAGCGCGGCTTCGATTTGCAAGCCGGTGGCGGCGTATTCACCGCTTAAGGGGAGCGACAGGCCGATGACGATTTTTCGCATCGCGGCGTGCGCGGGTCGCGGCTAGGGTGCGATTTCGGCGATGCCCGCGCGCATCACCGCGAGACCGTCGGAATTGCTGGTTTCGTAGGAAAAGATTCGCCGCCCGTTGCGGTCGCCCGCCGGCCAGACCCTGGTGGTGATAGTCTCGCCGGGGAAAACCGGACGCGAGAAGCGGACCGCGAGACGCTTGAGGCGGATGGGGTCGCCGCCGCACAGCCGCTCGACCATGACCCGCGCACTGAAGGCCATAGTGCACAGGCCGTGCACGATGATTCCCGGCAGACCCGCTATTTTGGCGACATTTACGTCAACATGGATGGGGTTGAGATCGCCGGAAGCCTCCGCGTAACGCGCGGTCTGATCCGGGTCGATAGTTTGCGCGACGGTGACCAGCGGTTCTCCGCGTATGCTGTCATCGGCGGCATCCGAACTCGCTCCGTGCCCGACTGCTTCGTCCGGTGCGGCTTTGGTGCGGCGCCCGCGGATGAACACCGTAAAGACGATGCGGGCCACCGCCTCGCCGAGCGGGTTGCGCGCGTCTACTTCCAGCGCCATCGTCTCGCCATTCTGATGAGTCTCGATCGAAGCGATTTTGCCGGTCGACGTGATCGCATCGCCGGGGCGGATCGGGGCGAGAAATTCGATGTCCTGCGCAACATGGAGCAGGCGCAGCAGGTCGGCGTGGAGCTCGGCGTCGGTCATCGCGGTGATGACCGGGAGCCAGGTGACGACCACCGCGAACATCGGCGGCGCGACGATTCCGCCCGCTACGCCGGCGTCGACGTAGCGCGGGTTGTCGTCGTTACAGGCGCGCGCGTACTTTTGCAGAGCGTCGAGCGTGACCTCGGTGGTGATGGGCGGATAGATTTTGCCGAGGCAAGCCTGGTTGAGCGCCATGGGAAACTCCAGTCGATGCGGCCAACGGAATCTGAGTGTGCGAGACCATTGCGGCGCGCACCGGAGGTCAGTCGAGCTCGCGGCCTCCAACGAACACGGCCTTCAAATTTAGCTCGCGGTCGAGAACAATCAAATCGGCGCGCCGTCCGGCCTCGATCCTGCCGCGGTCAGCCAGGCCGAGGATTGCCGACGGGCCGAATGCCGACATCTCGCCATATTCGGCGAGTATTCCGCCGATCGACCAGCCTTTGGCCAGCAGGCGCCGGGCCGTCAGATGTAAGCCGTCGAGCATCGTGATCACGCTGCCGGCAAGTGTGCCATCGGGAAGCCGCGCTGCGCCATTCTCCATACGCGCGGCTTTAATCAGGCCGCCGAACAGCGCCATCGGGGCGCCGTCTGTGCCGGCCAGAGCGACCCGGTCGGTGGTGATGACCGGGTTGAGATTCGGGGTGTCGAGCAATGCGGGATGCAGATGCACGCCGTCGGGAATAATTGCGGCCCGCGCCCCCGACATCGAAAGCGCCGCGCCGACCGCGCCGGGCGTCCGATGGTGCAGCGGCGGCATCGCGTTGAACAGATGAGTGAACATGCGCGCCCCGGCTTCGATCGCGGCCAGCGTTTGCTCATAGGTGGCGTCGGTATGGCCGATCGAAACCACGATTCCCTGCGCGGTCAGAGCGCCGATCGCGTCGATCGCGCCGTCGAGTTCGGGCGCGAGCGTGATCAGCTTCAGGGTCTGGAGGCGCCGGACCCGCTCGAGCGCTTCGCCTTGCGGCAGCAGGTTCAGCGGCGGATGCACACCGCGCCGGGTGGGCGAGATAAACGGCCCCTCGAGATGCATCCCGAGGATGGTCGCGCCGGTGAGGCTGCGGTTGCCAAGCTGCGCCGCGCGCCCGGTTTCGGCTTGCGCGGCCATCGCCGCCGCGATGATCGCGTCGACGCGCTCGATGGTTTCCAGCGGCGACGTGATTACCGTCGGCAGCCATCCGCTGGTGCCTTCGTGCGCCAGGCAATGCGAAAGTTCCAGCAGATCGTCAACGCTGGCCGACATCACGTCGATGCCGTGACCGCCGTTGACCTGCAAGTCGATAAAGCCGGGAATGATGAAGTCGTCGATCTCATGCGCGTGTTTTCTAACGCGCACGATACGATCGTCGAAGGTCAGATCGCCGTGATAGGCCGCGCTGCCGAAATTCGTGCGTGCCAGAATCAGGCCGGTGAGCTGGCTGATGGTGACGCGTTTGCGGCGCTGTGTCGCTCTTACCAGCCTGAGCGTGGGCGGTTTCCTAGTTGGCACGAAAGCGTTCGGCAAGCAGTCGCGAAAAGCGCGGCAGGTACAGCAGATCGAAAGTCTCATCCTTGCCCGGGAACATTGCAACCGCCGCCGACTTGAGTGCGTGAACGTGCTCCCAAGCCTCTTCGAGAGTCATTGAACGATCCTGGGCGATCGTGGCAAAGACCAATTCTACCAGGAAGCGCAGCCGCCGGATCAGTTTGTTTTCGTGCTCGATGCGAGCCGCCCGTTCGTTGTCGGTCATCGCGATCCCCGTACCGCCTGCGAATGTCGCCGAAGCGCGGCGCAATGTAACTATAGCGTATCGGCGCGCAGCTTGTCGCATTGCTTCAACGCCCGCGCCTTGTGTTAGCCGATGCGCGATGACAACCTCGATGCGTCAGATGGCGACCCGGATCAAGAGCAGCTTCATTTACCTGGCCAACGCGGTCAACGATCTTCGCGGCAACCGCGCAACGCTCGCGTTGGTGTTGGCGCCGCTGGTGCTGGTTTCGGCGTTGTGCGTGCTGCCCGACGCGCTCAATCTGCAGCACGAGCTTGTGCGCAAGTTCGCGCCCGGCGTGCACTCGATCGCGTGGCTTTCCGTGCAGGCGCCCTATGCGGCCGAATTCGCCTCGGCCCGGCCGCTGTTTGCGCCTTGGGTGCTCCGCGTCCTGCATCTCGTACTCGCCCTGATCACCTTTCTCGTCAACCTCGTGGTGCTGTGCGCAATCAGGCGAATCGAATCGGGCGTGCGCAAGGCGCGCATCCTTAACGAAGCCATCGATATCTATCGCGACGCGATCGCGCTGGCGCCCGCGTTCTTCTGGATTCTGATCCTGCAACTCGTCGCGGTCGTGGTGGGCTTCGTGCTCTTGGTGATTCCCGGCCTGCTCGCCCTGGTATGGCTCTACTTTGCGCAATATGCACTGGTCTTCGACCAGCGGCGCAGTTGGTCGGCGCTGCTCTACAGCCGCGACCTGATACGCGGGCGATTTTTCAAGGTCATGGTCCGGATCGTGGTCTTCCTGGCGGTCTGGTCGGGCTTTAATTCATGGGTCGGCGGCGCGTTCTTTGCGATCAGCCTGCTGATCGGGCCGATCGGCATGTGGACCGGCGCGCTGTGGGTGGCGATCTTCGTTTTCAATCTGGTTGCATCGGCGGTGGCCTACGCAACGATCGCGTTTTTTATCGCGGCCGGTTCGCGGCTCTATCACGATTTGAAGGCGATCGCGGCCGAGCATAGCGCGAACCTCGCGGCCGCGGCGCTCCCGGCGACGGCGCCCTTGGGCGATCTCAGCACGACCGCGCCTGAATAACTCGCGCCCGCGGCCGCCGCGTTTCGCGATCGGTCGATTCGCAGGCGGCCGCTCAAGCCTTGCCGGGGTCGCTCGCCAGTCGCGAAAGTGCGCGCACGGTGACCTGCAGAGGCGGCAGTCCAATCGACTTGAGCGCGCGCAATTCACCCATCAGGCGGTCAACTTCGGCCGTCCGGCGCTCGCGTCCCGGCAGACTCAGGGTGATCGGCGCAGGCGCTTCCTCACCGATACTGTCGAGCACCTGCCGGCAAAGCTGGATACGCGCCCAGGCGAGCTCGGCCGCGAGATCGCGCGCGGCGCGGCGCTCCCAGGGATCGTCGCTGCTAATCGCATCGATCGCACCTTCCAGGGCGGCAAATTCAATGTTCTCGCTAAGATCGAAATAGACCCGGGCGATCACGGCCGGTTCGCTGCCGCGGGCGAATGCGAGACTCACTACGTTGAGCAGATGTTCGGCAAAGCCCAGCCGCGCGAGTTCGAGTGCCAGCTCTTCATGATGGACCGCCGCCCGCAGCGCACGATAGGAGTGTTCAAACCGATCGCGTTCGCCGCCGGTTAGGAACGCCTCAAATTCGTCCGCCAGCTTGCGCAGTGCCGGTTCGAAGCGGCCGACAATCGCGCCCAGCGCTTCGGCCGTGTCGGCGTGCGCAATCGCCCAGTTGCAGGCCCGCCGCGCCGCGCGCCCCAATCCGAGAAACGCGCCGCTCTCGGCCTCCGCGGTGAGTTCCGCGGGGTTGCGCTTCAGTTCGCCGGCGCGGCCTGGAAGTTCGAGTACGCCCGCCGCGATTAGCCAGGCGCGCAATGCCTCCTCGGATTCGATTCCATGATCGCGTTCGAGATTAAACACGAACACCGATCCCATCAGGTCCACCATCTCATTGACCACCCGGGTCGCGACCAGCTCGCGCCGCAGCCCGTGATGCGGAATCTCGCCGGCAAATTCGCTGGTGATCGAGGGCGGGAAGTACGGCTTCAGAACGCGCTCGCACAGGTACGGATCGTCGATCAGCCGCGAGTGTTGGAGCCGCGCGGTCAGGTCGATCTTGGTGTACGCCGTCAGCGTCGCGAGCTCCGGCCGCGTCAGTCCGGCGAAGCGCGCGCTGCGCTCGCGCAACTCCTCATGGCTCGGCAACAGCGCGTCGTTACGATGCACCGCGCCGGCCTGCTCGAGCGCCGTCAGATGGTCGCGGTAGGCGCCCAGATGTCCCCGGCTGCGCAGTTGCTCGAGGCTGAGCGAGAGCACCTGGTCGCGATTGTCGTGCAGCACGCTCGCGGCGACCTCCTCGGCGGCGGCGGCGAGCCGGCGATTACGGTCGCCCACGGCGAGTGCGCCGCGCGCGACTATCGGCGCAAGCAGAATCTTGAGGTTCACCTCGTGATCCGACATATCGACGCCGGCGGAATTGTCGATCGCGTCGTTGTTGATGCGTCCGCCGCCCAGCGCGTACTCGATCCGCGCGCGCTGCGTGAAGCCGAGGTTGCCGCCTTCGACCACGATCTTGCAGCGGAGTTCCGCTGCCACCACGCGCACCTGGTCGTTGGCGTGGTCGCCGACCGCGGCGTCGCTCTCGTTGCTCGCCCGCACGTAGGTCCCGATGCCGCCGTTGTACAGCAGATCGACGTCGGCTCGCAGAATTGCCTGCACCACGCTGTCGGCGTCCAGTTCGGCCGCGTCGCAGCCGAGTGCCCGGCGCGCCTCGCGCGACAGCGCGATACGCTTGTCCGTGCGGCGGAAAACGCCGCCACCCGCGCTGATAACTTCCGGGCGATAGTCCGCCCAGCTCGACGCCGGCACTTGGTAGAGCCGTTTGCGCTCGGCGAAACTCAGCTTCGGGTCGGGATTCGGATCGATGAAAATATGCCGATGGTCGAAGGCGGCGACGAGCTTCAAGTTGTCCGAGCGCAGCAGTCCGTTGCCGAAAACATCGCCCGACATATCACCGATTCCGACCAGCGTCACCGGCGCGCCGCGATCGATATCGCGGCCCATCTCGCGCAGGTGGCCGCGGGCCGATTCCCACGCGCCGCGCGCCGTGATGCCCATCGCCTTGTGGTCATAACCATGCTTGCCGCCTGAGGCGAAGGCGTCGCCCAGCCAGTAGCCGCGGCGCTGCGCGATTTCGTTGGCAATGTCAGAAAAAGTTGCGGTGCCCTTGTCCGCGGCAACCACCAGGTAGGCGCCGTCGCTGTCGAATACGCGCACCCGCGGCGGTCGTACGATCGATCCATCGACGACGTTGTCCGTGAGGTCGAGCAGCGCGTTGATCAATGTTTTGTATGCCGTCACGACGGTCTCGCGATCGGGTGTGCGCACGCCGCGCGGCTTGACCACGAAACCGCCCTTCGATCCGACCGGTACGATGATCGCGTTCTTGACCGTCTGGGTCTTCATCAGATCGAGAATCTCGGTGCGGTAATCGTCGGGCCGGTCGCTGTAGCGAATACCGCCGCGCGCAATTTTGCCGCCGCGCAGATGGCACCCTTCCATGCGCGGACTGCTCACGTGAATCTCGTATAGCGGCGCGGTGTCGGGCAACTGCGGAATCCGCGCGCTCTCGAACTTCAGCGCGACGTACGGCGTCGGCGTCGTTTGCGCCTGAAAGTAATTGGTACGCACCGTTGCTTCGACCATCGCCAGCAGCGTGCGAGCGAAACGGTCGTCGGCGATATTTTCTACCGCTGCGCATTGTTCAAGATAGGCGCCGCGCAACTGCGCAATTTTTTCCGGCGGCGCTTCGCGATCGGGATCGAAGCGCGCAACGAAGTAGTCGGTCAACAGCCTCGCGAGTTGCGGATAGAGCAGCAGCGGCCGGGTAACGGCCGGGCGTGCCGGTGCCAGCCGCATCTGGAAGGCGGCGGCGAGATACGCGCGCATCAATGCCACCTCGCGCCATGCGAGACTCGCGTTCAGCGTGAGCAGGTTTAGCGCGTCGTCTTCGGCGCGCCCGTCGCGCACCGCCGTCAGCGCCTCCGCCACCAGTCCCGCGCCGGGCAAGCGTTCGAGCGCGACGCCCGCCAGGCTGCGCACGCGAAACGCCTGAACATACGCCACGCGGCGCTTCCCACCGATATCCGGATGCAGCTCGTGGGCTTCCTCGCTGACCACCGAGATGCCGAAGTTCTGCAACGTCGGCACCAACTCGGACAGAATCGGCGCCTCGCGCTGCTCATACATGCGCAGTTCGCTTTCATCGTGGGCGGCGCCCGGCGCCGGCGAGTGGATATCGACCGTGAAGCTGCCGCCAGCGGCCACCAATCCCTCCGTCCGATCGATATCGTGCACCGCGATTTCGGCCGCAGTGCGCGACCGGTAGGCCGGGCTGAAGGCGTCATGCCAACGCGCGGCCAGCTCCTGTCCGCGCAACTGGCCGTAACGCCCGATCAGATGATCGCGCACCGAATCGTCCCACGTGCGCGCGAGCCGCACGACCTCGGATTCCATCGCCGCCATCGCCGCCGGGCTCGGCTGCTCTGCTTCGAAACAGAAATGCAGTCGCGCGGTGTAGCTCGCACCCAATGCCAGGTAATAGTAAATCAGCTTGCCGCCCAGATGTTCGGCCAGAGATTCCTGAATCCTGAGTCTGGCGGCGGCCGAAAAGTGCTCGCGCGGCATCATGACAAGCGCGATTACGTTGCCCCGCACCGGATCGGATTGCAGGCTCAGACGTACTTCGCCGGCGTTTTTGCGGTCCAGCACCAGGCGCACCTGTGTACGCAACTCGGCCACTCGCGCGCGGAATAACTCCTCTTTCGGGAAGCTGTTGAAGACCCCGATAAATTCCTTGTAGTCGTGGCTCCCGGGCTGCATCTGTTCGGTCTCCAGCAGCTCGGCGAGTTTGGCTCGCAGCACCGGGACGTGTTGGGCCTCCTCGGCGTACGCGCGCGACGTGAATAGCCCGACGAATCGATCCAGCACGATCCCGGCGCCGTTGGCCCCGCATCGCCGCAGCGTGATGTCGTCCATCGGAGCGCGCCGATGCACCCGCGCCTCGGCCCGCGCCTTGCCCACGATTAATGGCGGTCCGTCGAACAGCAGCGTGCGCTGGTCCTCGTCCATCGAGTCGAGCGCCACCGGATTCAAGTAGCGCGAACGCGCCACCGCCCGCATGATTCCGAGGCCCGATTCCGCGTCCGCCACCAGCGCGCGCCGGCGATCCTGGTTGACCACGCGATACCGGCGATAACCGAGAAAAACGAAACCGTCCTGCACCAGCCAGCGCAGAAAATCGCGAATCTCGACCAGGCCGCGCTCGGCTGCAGTCTCGTCGCAGATTTCGAGTGCGCGCCCGGTCAGCGCGCCGAAGTCGCTGGTGACCTCGCGCGTTTGCTCGAGTGTTTCGGCGATCTCGCGCTCGATCGCGGCAGCAGTCAGCGCGCCCGGAATTGCGTCAATCTCGATATGCGTTAACGATTCGGCATGCTCGCCCGCAGTGCCCCGTTCGAACGAGGCGATAGTGCCGTCGGCGGCCCGTGCCACCCGAAACAGCGGATGCAGCATGAGCCGCACATGAAGCTCGCTCTTGTGCAGGTATTCGAGAATCGAATCGACAATGAATGGACAATCATCCATCGTGGTTTCAATCGTTAAGCAGCCCTCGCCGGCCTGCGAGTGGACGCGAACCTTGATGGGTTCGCTGCGAATTTCAAAAAACCCGAACGCGCGCGCGGCAATCGCCTGCCGCTGACTCGCGGAATAGCTGTCGCTCAGATTGGCGGACATCCGCTCGAATAGCCGTTCGGCGAAGACCTCGAGTCGTCGCTGGCGTTCGCGATGCTCGCTGGATTCCTGCTCAATAGGTTCGCTGGCCACGGAAGGTCACCTGTCGAAGAGAGGCCGAAACGTTCGGAGTAAATCGATTGCCGCAATCCGCAATTATAGTTCGCGCGCGACCGCCGTCGCCACCCATCTTGAACTACGCGCATTGGCCGGAGCGGTCCGCTATAATAAATGCGATGCTCCGACGCGATACCAGCCGCATCTTTCGCGCGCGCTTCGCCCCGGCGTTCTTCGATGCCAGAAATTGAAATCGACGCGATGACCCTTGGCCCCTACGGCGTCGGCCGAATCGACGGCAAATCCGTCATGGTGCCGTTAGCTGTCTCCGGTGACCGGCTCGAAGTCACCGTCGCCGCCGAGCGGCGCGACTACGCGCTCGCGCGAATCGACCGGATTATTCGACCGGGTGCGAGCCGGCGCGAGCCGCCATGCCAATACCTGCCGCGATGCGGCGGGTGCGACTGGCAGCAAATCGATTATCCCGCGCAGGTCGCGCTCAAGGCGCAATTGATCGCGGACGAGTTTCGCCACGTCCTCGGAGTCGAGCTCGATTCCGACGGCCTGGTTGAGGCCGCGCCGGCCGAGTTCGCCTACCGCTCCCGCACCCGTTTCAAAACGGCTGCCGGCGGGCGTGTCGGCTTCCATCAGGCAGGCAGCAACGCAATCGTTGAAGTCGATCGCTGCATGGTCGCTGCGACACCCGATCGGATGCCGACCGCGCTGGCAGCGGCCTTAGGCCGGCGCTGTGGGGAAATCGAGGTCGTCAGCGATCGCGGCGGCGAGGTCCAGCTCGCGAGCCTGGCCAAGCCGCCGGGCAACGCCGAAATCGCTCGCGCGCAGCGGGTGATGCGTGACGACGCCGCGATTCGGGCTATCGTGCTGCGCGGTGGCGGCGCTCGCGAGGTCGTCGGCGATGCGAAAATTTTGTTCGAACTCGAGACCGGATGCGTGATCGAAATTGACGCCGATCTCTTCAGCCAGGTCAATCGCGCGCAGAATCTCCGCTTGATAGCCGCCGTGATCGCGATGGCCGCGGTCGCCGACGGCACGGCGGTGCTCGATCTGTTCTGCGGGGCGGGTAATTTCAGCCTTCCGCTCGCGCGGCGCGGTGCCCGCGTCATCGGGGTTGACGCCGACGCGCTGGCCATCGCCGGGGCCCAGCACAACGCCGCGCGTATGGGTTTCGAGGACGCGCAGTTTATCGCGATGAAAGCCGCCGAAACCGCGCGCTTTCTCGAGCAGGCGCGCTATCGCCCTGAGCTCGTGATTATCGATCCGCCGCGCAGCGGCGCCCTCGAGCTCATGGCCGTGGTGGTGCGGCTCCGTCCGCGCGCCGTGATTTACGTCTCGTGCGACACGACTACCCTTGTGCGCGACTTGCAAAGTCTATGTGCAAGCGGCTACGAGATTACTCGGGTGCACGCGTTTGATTTCTTTCCGAACACGCATCACGCGGAGGTTGCGATCCAAGCGCTATTGACTTAGGTCAGAGGGCGTTCCTAATCTAGGTGAGGGTGAACAGCTCTCGCCAGGGAGTGTTTACGAGAGCAATGCCGAAGCAGGAAAAACTAGCTCGTCCGAAAATCACGATCATCCCGGGGCGTGGCGTTGCGCAAACCATCAATTATCTCCTCGAAGACCGCGACGATCTCGAATGGATTATCGCGGTCGGCCGCACCAAAAATGGCGAGCTTTTCTTCTATGATACCGGCGGCGATATCGTCGAAGATCTGGGCACGTTGGAATACCTAAAGGCGCGAATCATCCGCGCACATTTCGGCGACGAATACGAATAAATCGCCCAGCCGGTTTTCGTGGGCGTCAGCCCGTATCGTGCGCTCGGATTTATCGTTTTGGGGTGGTGAGTAATAGCCGGTCCATACGCCGCTCGACATTCGCCCCGGCCTTTTCGTTCGCAATCCACGGAAGCTCTATTCGACCGTGATCCGCGCGCGCCGGGTAGCGTCCCGCGCCGCCCGCGATCCCCTGCGACCCCCGCCCCGATCAGTCTTCGAATTCCTCCTGCGGCGGCCGCGCGTAAATATTGCCGTCCTCAATTTCCAGCGGCACCCGGTAGAGCATCTTTCCGCACGTTTCCGGCGGTCCCGCGATACACTCGCCGTTGGCCGGCTCGTAATAGGCGTTATGGGTCTGGCACATCAGGTAGCGGCCTTCTTCGGCGAAGAATTGGTTGTCGACCCAGTCCATCGCCATCGGCACATGGCGGCAGCGGTTGACGTAGGCATGGAGATGGCCGCGGAAGTTGATCACGAAACATTCCTCGTCTGCGCCGCGCACCGGCATCAGGAACTTCATCGAGTCTCCGCGCTTCACGTCCGCGGCACGGCCGACCAGGTAGCGAACGCCCTTGGCCGTGCGCTCGCCCCGATCGCCACGCGGCGGATTGCGCCGTCTCAGCGCGGCGCCGCGATCGTGTTTTTCAGACATCCGATTTGCTCGATCTCGACCTCGACCGTGTCGCCGACCTTCATCGCGCTGACTCCTGCCGGCGTGCCGGTCGAAATCACGTCGCCCGACAGCAGCGTCATCACCTGCGAGATGAAGCTCACCAGGTAGTCGCAGTTGAAGATTAGCTGCGCGGTGCGGCTTTTCTGCCGCACTTCGCCGTTGACGCGCACCTCCAGCGCAAGGTCGGAGGGGTCCAGGCCGGTCACGATCCATGGCCCGAGCGGGGCGAAAGTGTCGAAGCCCTTGCCGCGCGTGAACTGCACGTCGCGGCGCTGCAGGTCGCGCGCGGTCACGTCGTTGGCGCAGGTATAGCCGAGTATGTAACTCTGTGCATCCGCCGGCGAAACATTGCGCGCAGTTTTGCCAATCACGATCGCCAGCTCGCCCTCGTGATGCAGGTTGGCGGTCTGCGGCGGATAGACGATCTCGTCGCCCGGTCCAATTACCGCGGTCGACGGTTTGATAAAAAGCATCGGTTCTTTCGGCAGCTCGCGATTCCCTTCCGCTGCGTGGTCGGCATAGTTGAGACCGATCGCGACGATCTTGCTCGGCTGCGCCGGCGCGAGCAGCCGCACCTCGCCCAGCGCCACCGGTGTCGCTCCGGCCGCCGGCGTCAGCGCCTCAATCGTGCCGTCCAGCGCCATGATCCGATCGCCCTCGAGCGCGCCGTAACGGTCGCGTCCTTCATGCCTGAAGCGCACGATCTTCATCGATATTCTCCTTGCCCGACGTCTCAGCCTTCGCCCGCAAGTCTTTCGCGACCGCACCCGCCCTGTCCAGCCCCGCATGCCAGACTCGTTCACGGCGCGGTCGCTTGCCGCCCTTAGCCAAAGCCCTTAGCATCGAGAGTGTCGGTCGAGCCGCTTACCCGCGGTTCGCCACCTGTCCGAAGGAGTGCCCGCATTGCCGATTGATAAGCCGAAGATTCGTCCGGTCGAGGCCTTTCCCGTCGATCAGGACGGCCAGACCTATATTTGTTTGCGCGACCCCGGCGGCATCGCGCCGACTCCGATTTTGATCGGAATGGGTGCGTATTTTCTGGTCACGTTGTTCGACGGCACCTATTCGAAACTCGACCTGCAGGCGGCGTTTACCAAGCGTTTCGGCGAGCTCCTGCCGAGCGAGCATCTCGAGGCGCTGATCGACGCGCTCGATCAGGGTTTTTTCCTTGATTCGCCCGCATACACCGCTCGAATGGACCAGATTCGCGACGAATTCATGCGCCATCCGCATCGCCTCGCTGCGCTCGCGGGCCTGTGCTACGAGCATGAGCCGGCTAAGCTGCGCCGCGAAATCGAGGGCTTTTTCCACGCGCCCGGCGGCCCCGGTCAGATTCCTCAGCCCCATAGCGACGGCGCGCCGCTGAGCGGCCTCATCGCACCTCACATCGATCCGCGCCGGGGCGGTCCGGCCTACGCCCACGCTTACGGCGAGCTGCTCACACGCGAGCGGCCCGACCTCGTGATAATTCTCGGCACGTCGCATTACGGCGCCGGTCCGCAATTGTTCAGCGCTACGCGCAAGGACTACATGACCCCGCTCGGCGCGGTTGCGACCGATCGCGATTTCGTCGATCGCGTCGCCGCCCGCTATCGCGACGGCGACCTGCTGGCCGACGAACTGCTCCATCGCAACGAGCATTCGATCGAGTTCCAGACCCTGTTCCTGGCGTGGGCGCTTGGCACCGCCGGCTACCAGGTTGTGCCCATTCTGGTGAGCTCGTTCCATCAGTTGGTGGCCACCGGCGCGACGCCGCGATCCGAACCGCGCGTGAGCGGCTTCATCGAAGTGCTGCGCGCTGAAATCGCAGCCGAAAAACGGCGCGTGCTAATCGTCGCGGGCGTCGATTTCGCCCACGTCGGCAAGAAGTTTGGCGACTCTTTCAGCGCCGACCAGAAGATCGCCGAGTGGGTCAAGTCCGAGGATCTTGCCCTGATCGAAAACATCGAGCGCGGCGACCCCGACGGTTTCTTTGCCGCGATCGCCAAGGATGGCGACCAACGCAAAATCTGCGGGCTGGCCCCGATGTACACCCAGCTCGAATTGCTGCGCGACCATCGCGCGCGCCTGCTCATGCACGACATTGCGATGGAGCCGCAGACCGAGTCCGCGGTCTCCTTCGCCAGCCTCGCGATCGATTAATTCTGCCGCGCGGATTTCCCGCGGGCCCTACGCGCCCCGATTCGCCTTCAGAAATTCGCGGACCCGGGCCACCGCCGCCGATGACGGTGTCTTCCAGTCCTCGACCAACTCGACCTTGGGCGCAAGCTTCGCGATCTCTCGCGAGATTGGCGCCGGATGATAGAGGTCGTCGCCCGCCAGCACCATCAACGGTGTCGCGCACCCGCGCACGAATTCGCGCGTCGCTCCAAATACGAAGTCGCCCCCATACATCCGTTCGCGAAAGCTCCCGAGCGCCGCGTCGGTCAGGCTCGCGTCATTGCGCTGCAACGCCTTGGCCCACCCGTCGAACATTTCGCGGAATGCCTCGCGGTTTTCGTACAGCCCGATCGGATTTTGCAGCACGGCCGCGCTGACCCGTTCGGGCGCCGCCTTGATCAGGCTGAGGCAGTAAGTCGATCCGATGCATCCGCCCAACGTATGGCAGTGTGCGATGCCCAGATGATCGAGCAGCGCGACATGGTCGCTGGAATACGTATGCCACCCGTCGTCAGCGCTGACCGGTCCGCGTGAACGTCCCGCATTGCGCTGATCCATCGCGATTACCCGAAAATCGCCGGCGAACTCTGTGGTCGGATCGAACGGGCTTTTATGCCAGAACTCGATACTCAAGCGCATGCCGCCCGGCGCAAACAGCAGCAGCGGATACCCGGTGCCGAACTCTTCATAGTAAAGCGAAATACCCGGTCGTTCGAAAATTGGCATCGCGATTTCCTCTGTTCACAATTGGCGCCGGCGCCTGTGCACTGGCAGCTGCGGGCCTTGCCGAGGCCCTTGATGGCAAATTCGTGGCTAGCGCGACTTGGGCAATCCAAGTACCCGCTCGGCAATGATGTTGCGCTGAATCTCCGAGGTCCCGCCTTCGATCGTATTCGCACGCGAGCGCAGAAAATGATGCTGCCAGCGGCCGCCCTGCACCGCGTACGGCGATCCCTTCACCAACTGGCTCGCCGGTCCTTCAAGCTCGATCACGAATTCCTGCATGCGCTGGTTCAACTCTGACCATGCGAGTTTTGAAATCGATCCCTCGGGGCCCGGATTGCCGCCGCGAAGAATCTGCGAAAAGGCCCGGTAGGAGGTAAACCGCAGCATCTCGAGTTCGACGTAGAACTGCGCGAGCCGCTGCCGAATCGTCGGATCGCTGGTCGCCGGCGCGCCGTTGCGCGTCATTGATCGCACCAGGTCGAGAATCTCGTTGAACACGATCCGATAGCGCATCACGCTCGCCAGCGCTGTGGTGCCGCGCTCGTTCATCAGCGTCGTGGTAGCGACCCGCCAGCCCTCGTTGAGGCCGCCGAGTAGATTCTGCCGCGGGACGTGAACGTCCTCGAAGAACATTTCGTTGAATTCGGATTCGCCCGTCATCTGCCGCAGCGGCCGCACCGTGATACCCGGGCTTTTCATATCCACCAGCAGGTAGCTCAGCCCGCGATGTTTCGGCGCGTCGGGATCGGTCCGCACCACCAGCATGCACCAGTCCGCGATATGGCCGAGCGTGGTCCAGACCTTCTGCCCGTTCACCACGAACTCGTCGCCCTGCAGTTCGGCGCGGGTCCGCGCCGCCGCCAAGTCGGAACCCGAGTTCGGCTCCGAGAAGCCCTGGCACCAGATCTCTTCGCAGCTCAGAATTTTCGGCAGGTAGCGCTTTTTCTGCTCGTCGGTGCCGTACGTGATGATCGTCGGCGCGGCCATCGTCAGCCCCAGCACGTTCAGCGGCGCCGGCGCCCGCACGCGCGCGACCTCCTGGTTGAAAATTGCCATTTCGATCTGCGACGCGCCCTGCCCGCCAAATTCCCGCGGCCACGCCATGCCCAGAAATCCGCCCTCGTATAGCCGCCGCTGCCAGTCTCGCATGAACTCGATCATGCTCATGCCCTCGGGACGAAATCCGGCCTTGCCCCATCCGGGCGGCAGATTCTCGCTCAGGAACTTCTGTACCTTGACGCGAAATTGTTCCTGTTCGGGGGTGAAGCTCAGGTCCATCGATCTATCTCCGCTGCCCGGCTGAACCGGCCTCACGGGTCTCGCGTCGCGCTAGTCGAACTTGTCGATCTCGATCGCCGCGACGTTCATCCGGGCAAGTTCATCCGAGCGAGTTCATCAGGCGAATCATTTCGGCGCGGCCCCATTCGACCTCGAAGCGATGGCGATTGGCCATCTTCGAAAGTTGGTCGTGAACCGCACCGGTCGCCGGCGCCAACGCGATCGCCTCTTCGACCTTTCGCGCGACCCATTCCTCGCCATGTATCAGCAATTGCAGACGATCGCGCAACGTGCCGGCGGCTGCCACCTTGGCCGCAAATCCACCCACCTTGGCCGAGGGCGCAGCGCCGCCCGCCCGGATTAGCGCCTCGAGCTCGCGCGCCGTATTCGCCTCGTCCTCGCGCGAGGTCCGCAGGAGCGCAAGCAGTTCTGCCTGCGTCACCTCGGTGAGCAATTGATCGAGCGCAACCACGCCGGCGCGCTCGGATTCGAGCAGCAGATTCAGGATTTGTGCGAGCGCCTGATCCACGGCGCGAATTTAACCCGTGCCGCCGATCATGCGCAAGGCGCGCAATGCGCCGTCGCGCGCCGCGCGATGCGTCCGGTCAGGAGTCGTGTTCGAGCCGGTCGCCCAGGATTTCAGCCAGCCGCTCGGCCGGTGCGCGCTTGGCGTCGGCGATCGCGAAACCGGCCGCTGCCGCATGGCCGCCGCCGCCGTATCGTTGCGCCAGCACCGAAAGATCGACTTCGCAATCGGTGCTGCGCCGCAGGCTCACGCCCAGGCTGCGCAGGTCGAACAGCGCGATCACCGTATGCGATTGGCCCGCGTACAGCTTCGACGCGACTTCGCTGCTGTAGCCCATGCAGCACGCCGTGCGTATCCGCAGGCCGTTGCCGAGCGTCCGATCCACCATCGTCGCGCGCGCCAGGTCGAGGCTCTTGTCCATCGCCTTTTTGCCGGCCTCGAACGCCAGCCGCAACCGCCGGCTCATCACCGGTTCACCGAGCCGCACGATCTCGCGAAACGAATCCGTACCGCCCAGCGTCTGCACCGCCAGCGCCCAGTCCGCCGATTCGGGCACGTGATGTATCCAGCGATCGTGATCGTCGGCGATCGCAACGAACGGGAAAAATTTCTCGAACTCGCCCAGCCGCGCCTCTTCGCCCCGCTCGTTGGCAAGTTCCTTCAAATAATTGAACGTGAGGCGCGCCGCCGAAAACTCCTCCGAAAGCACTCGCCCGGTATACGGCACGTCGAACTCCGGCGCCGTGGCCCGCGACACCGCCGTGCGATGGTGATCGATCCAGTACAGCCGCGTACCGTTGCTCACCAGGTTGGTCAGGTGTTCCGCGGTCTTGGCCGAGGTCCACGAGAGGTCGGTGATCCAGATCTCGTCGTCGCCGCCCTTGGCCCGCACCCCCTGGATAACCCGGTCGCTGTCGCCATTGGCCGCCAGCATCGTGATCACCCGCTCCTCCAGGTAATAGCGTTTGATCGCTGCCGCCGCCATTACGCCGTCCAGACATGACGGTCCGTGGCTGACGACCTGTATAGTGCGTCGATCGGGTCGAGACATAGTTCTCCAATTGTATTGGAATCTCGTGCACCTGGCGATGCACGCCTTTCAGACGCCGCGGCCTCAGCCCCTGTGCATTGATCGCGCCCGCCCTGTGAAGATTTTTTCATCCCGTGCTACAGTCGCCCGAGGATGGGGTAAGGGGCGCTGGGGGAGAGGCGTCCAACCGACCGACGGACACAACATCAAGTGGAACCCTCGATTCTGGAGCGCTCGCAGCATCCGATATCGCGCCGCGATATCGATCCGAACGTTCTCAAGATTCTCTATCGGCTGATCACCGCCGGTTACGCGGGCTACCTGGTGGGCGGCGGCGTGCGCGATCTGATGCTCGGGCGCCGCCCCAAGGACTTCGACGTCGCCACCTCGGCCCATCCGCAGCAGGTGCGCGACCTGTTCCGCAACTCGCGCCTGATCGGCCGCCGCTTTCGCCTGGTCCACGTCTTCTTCGGCCCGCAAAATATCGAGGTCGCCACCTTTCGCCGCCGCGCCGAGGATGTCGCCGAGGGCGACGATCCGATGATTCGGCACGACAATACCTTCGGCACCCCCGAGGAAGACGCCTTCCGACGCGACTTCACTATCAATGCGCTCTTTTACGATCCCCGCTCCTTCGAGGTTATCGATTACGTCGGCGGCGTGCCCGACCTCCGCGCCCGCCTGATCCGCACCGTTGGCGATCCCGAGGTTCGCATGCGCGAGGATCCGGTCCGCATGATTCGCGCCGTGCGCTTTGCGACCAAGCTCGACTTCGAAATCGAACCGGCCACGCGCGCCGCTATCGTGCGCCATTGCGGCGACCTCGCCAAAGCTTCGGTGCCGCGCCTGGTCGAGGAAATTTTCCGTACTCTCGGCTTCAGGGGGGCCGACCGCGCATTGTTCCTTATGGAACAACTCGGCCTGCTCGAGGTCTTGCTGCCAAAACTTTCCGCTCACCTGCGTGACACCGCGGAGGTCCATGGCGATCTCGAAAAGACCGCCACCGCGCGCAATCTCGCCGCCGTCGGCCAATCGATCGATAGCGGCCTCGAGCCCTCGCGCCCGCTGCTGCTGGCCTGCCTCTTCGCCGATGTCCATCGGACCAGTGTGGCCAATGCCGGCGAAGCCAATCGCCTGCATGTGGTCGAATTCCTGCGCGAACGCGGCTTCTCCCGCGCCGATACCGATCACATGCGGCTCCTGCTCGAGGCCGCGACTCACATGATGAACCAATCACGCCTCGCCCGGCGCATCGTCCGCCGCCCCTATTATCCAGAAGCGCGCTATTTCTTCGAATTGATCGCGCCGACCTACGACCTCGAAGTCGCCGCCTTCGATCGGTTCCTCGCCGAATCCCGCGACCATTCGCCGCGCCATCGCCGTCCGCCGGCCGCCGCCGTCCGCGCCAGCGTGGCCGGCGGTGCCGATGCAGCGTCCGCCGCCGCGCCGGCGACCGCTCCACCCGCACGCCGCCGCCGACGACACCGCGGCGGCCGTCGGCGGCGCTCGCGTAATTCCGCCGCCGCCACCATCGTCCCTCCCGAAGCGATATCCACCGCCGGCGACAGCAACGGCGATTCCGCAGCCGTCGCCGAGGATTCGTCGCCGGCCCATAACGCCGGCGAGTCCGCACGCTGCGGTCACGACGCCGCCGGCGGCCCGTTGCCCGGCGAGCGCACCTGAACCGTCCCGCGGCGCCGCTCTCGCGTCGCTTGTCCGTTCCTGCGCCTTCGATTACTTTTGAGGCTTCGCAAAGTGACGCGCGGCGTCGACGCCTGCGGACCGCGGCCAATTTCCGGACCGAGCGCCGCGAGCCGTCATCGATGGCCCTGGCGGGCGCTTGATTCTCTCAGGTGAGGTTCCGTTTTGGCAGCAAACAACGTGCGCTCCGACAAGATCTGGATGGATGGCGAGATGGTCCCCTTCGAGCAGGCCAACGTCCACGTCCTCACCCACAGCCTGCATTACGGGTTGGCGGTCTTCGAGGGGATGCGCTGTTACAAGTCCGACAATGGACGCTCGGCGATTTTCCGCGCGCAAGAGCATATCCGCCGCCTCTTCGATTCCGCCCATATCGTCGAGATGCACATTCCGTTCAGCCCCGAAGAGGTCGTCAAGGCCTGCGCCGACGTTGTGCGCATCAATAAGTTCGACGAATGTTACCTGCGGCCCATCGCCTTTTATGGCGCGGGCGAGATGGGCGTCGTCGCACGCAATAACCAGGTCCGCCTCGCCATCGCTGCATGGCCGTGGGGCGCCTATCTCGGCGACGACGGCATCACCAAGGGCGTGCGCCTCAAGACCTCCTCCTTCGTGCGCTTCCATCACAATTCCATGATGGCGATGGCCAAAACCTCGGCCAACTACGTCAACTCCGCCCTCGCCGGCTACGAGGCCCGCCGCAACGGTTACGACGAGGCCCTCCTGCTCGACGTTAACGGATACGTCTCCGAGGGCAGCGGCGAAAACTTCTTCATCGTCCGCGACGGCGTCGTCCGCACTCCGCCCCTGATGTCGTGCCTGGCTGGTATCACCCGCGACTCCGTGATGAAAATTCTGGCCGACGACGGCGTTCAGGTGCTCGAACAGCAATTCCCGCGCGACCTCGTCTATATCTCCGACGAGGCCTTCATGACCGGCACTGCCGCCGAAGTTACGCCCGTGCGCGAACTCGACGACCGCCAGATCGGCGCCGGCAAACCCGGCCCGGTTACGCGCAAGGTGATCGAGGTCTTTCATCGCGCCCTGCGCGGCGGGGAACCGCGTTACGGCTCATGGCTGCATTACGTCTAGCCGCGGCCGTTGCCACCGGCTCAACCGTTGCCGGCCCGCGCCGCCCGTCGTAACCACCCGATGAGGTCCGTTTCGACCATTTCCGGAATCCTTTTTATGGGCGCCATCCTCAGTCTGTTTTTCCCGTGGCTCGCGCATGGCGAGATGCTCAAAGTCGGCGCCGCCGCGCCCGCGTTCTCGACCGACGCGGTCATCGGCGATCAATCGGTCCCGGTCAAGCTCAGCGATTATCGCGGCCGCACGGTTGTGCTCTATTTCTACCCCAAGGACAATACGCCCGGATGTACGAAAGAGGCCTGCGCCTTTCGCGACGGCTACAACGAATTGCAGCGCTGGGGCATCGTGCTCCTCGGATGTAGTATCGATAGCGCCGACAGTCATCGCGCGTTCGCGCAAAAATACAGCCTGCCCTTCCCGCTGATGCTCGACCCGGACCGGAAAATCGCCAAGGCCTATGGCGCCGCCAACGGGATTCCGATCCTCGGACTCGACCGGCGCATCACCTACGTTATCGGCCCCGACGGCCGTATCCTCAAGGTCTATCCCAACGTCGACCCCGCGACGCACGCCAAACAGATCATCCGCGACCTCGGCGCAGATAAGCTGCCACCCACTCCGGTCGCGACGCCCACGCCATCGCCCGCACCGGCCGCGCAATCGCAGCGCACGCCGCCGCCGCTTCCGAGCCGCCCGCCCTACTCCGACGACGAACCCGACTAGACGGTCGCCTCGGCTCCCGACTTTTTCTGATGATGACGCTGATCGACGCCGGTCCGGGCATCGTGAGCCTCAAGCATGATGTCGCCCCGCGCGGCCGCTCGCGAAATCTCGTGCGCCAGCCATTATAAATCAACTACTTGCAGGGCGAAGCCCGCATCTTGGGCAACGGGAAGTCTGAAACCTGGATCAGGTTTCAGCATCCGGAAAAAATTAAAAGGTTTTGCGCTCTTCAACCAATCGACTTCACGTCCGCCATCGCCTCCGCCGGCGAATATCCCAGTGCGACCGCCAGCAACACCGCCGCCACTGCGAGCGCCGCCCCGTCGGTCTCGTGCCGCGCAATCCCGGTCAACGCCGCCCGATGGGTCGCGACCGTCGCCGCGATTGAAGCGCGCGCGCATCCCGCGCCATCTGCGTCGAAAATCGCATCGGCGATTCGATTCTCGTCGAAGTTGCTTTCGCGCAAGCCCTCGGCGACTGCCCGCCGCCAGAATTCGCGCGGCTCGACCGTTTCGAAATCGACCAATTCGGCCACCCGCGCGCCCAGCACCCGGATCAGCGGACGATAGCGTTCATTCAGTGCCAGCCGCTCGTCGATATCCTGCCTGGATATAAATTTGCCGACCGTGCCGTCTTCGCCGTAGAGCCCGGTCGAGCCCGCCGCCGGCGTCAGCCGCACGAAACGCTCGCCCTCGCCGACGCGCTCCAATCCCAGCGGATAGAGCCGGCACGCCAGGGGGCGTCCCCGATGGATCGAGCAGCGCCCGCCGTCAAGCGCAACGCAGCCGCCGTTCGCTTCGAACCTGAGCAGCGATCCGCGCCTCATCGTATAGCGCTCGACCGCCTCGCCCGTGCTGATTCCAGCCGCCCGCGCGATCGCGATCACGTCCACCGGCGAGAGCGTTATCGCCTGCTGATAGCAACAGCGTCCGCACTGATTACAGCGATACGAAAATGCGCTCTGTCGATCCATTCAACCCCTTGCGCCTTTCAGCGCGAACCCTTCGCGTCTTCTTTCCCTGGCACCTTCCTGTCCCTGCGCTACCCGCAAAACACAGATGTTTCCTTGGGAATGCGGTCGTCGGTGTCGTTACCTTCTATACCAAAGGAAAGTCTGAAACTTCGTGAGGTCTTAGAAAATTACAAGTTTTGCGCTCCTCAACCTTCGCAAGCTCAAGCTTCCGTCGCGGCCCGCTTCGCGCTACCCAATTCGCGCAGGCTTCGCTACGATCGACCCGGTAGCGCCAGCGCCTGAAACCCAAGGGGACCGCAGATGGATTTTAATTATTCGCCCGAACAGGAAGCCTATCGTCAGGAGGTTCGCACGTGGCTGGAGGCCAATCAGCCACCACCCCTGACCCCCGAGGAGCGCGAGCGCCTCGACGAGGACCTGCTGTGGGAGCGCAACAAGCGCTGGCATAAGAAGCTCTGCGAAAAGGGCTGGGTAGGCCTCAATTGGCCCAAGGAGTACGGCGGCCGCGGCGCCACCTTTATCGAGCAGGTCATCTTCCAGCAGGAGCTCGGCCGTCTCGGTCTCCCGATGGGCATCAACGTCCTCGGCATCATTATGACCGGGCCCGCCCTGATGCAATGGGGTACCGACGAGCAAAAACAACGCTACCTCAAGCCGATCCTCAACGCCGACGAAATCTGGTGCGAGGGCATGTCTGAGCCTGGCGCCGGCTCCGACCTGGCCTCGATTCAGACCCGTGCCGAACTACACGGCGACGAGTTCATCGTCAACGGCCAGAAGGTCTGGACTACCCACGCCCACCGCTCGGACTTTTGCCAGCTCTTCGTCCGCACCGATCCCGACGTTCCCAAACACAAAGGCATGAGCGCGCTGCTGGTCGATATGCGTAGCCCCGGCGTGGTTGTGAAACCGCTCCGGCAGATCACCGGCGATTCCGAGTTCAACGAGATCTTTTTCGAAGACGTTCGCGTGCCCAAGGAAAATCTGCTCGGCCCGCTCAATGCCGGATGGCAGGTGCTGGTCGCTACCCTTATGCATGAACGGTTCGGCATCAGCGAGACCATCGGCGGCACCGAGGTCATCCTGGCACAGTTGGTCGAGATGGCGCAGACGGTCAAGCTCGGCGGCCGCAGCGCGGCCGAAGACGACGAGATTCGCCAGCAAATCGCCCAGTTCGCCATTGAAGTGACGGCGAAAAAATACAACGGTCTGCGCGGCCTCTCGAAGCGGCTCAAGGGCCAGCAGCCGGGCGCGGAATCATCCATCGGTAAGCTGATTTCCACTGACCTCTCGCAGCGCATGACCAAATTCGCAACCCGCTTGCTCGGCGGCTACTCGATGATCGAGCGGAAGTCCCCCTTCGCGCCCGACGGCGACTGGATGCGCCGGATTCTCAACGTCGAGATGTTGACGATCGCCGGCGGCACCTCGGCGGTGCAAAAAAACATGATCGGCGAGCGCATTTTGCAACTGCCCAAGGGCTGATCGCGCGCGCGGCGCCGTCCTTGCACCGTTCCTCGGCCGTTTGTTCTACCCGCTGTGCGCCGGCATCTCGCGTCGACCCTTTTCCATGTGCCTCCGCTGGACGTGCGAATATCCCGTCACCCCGCTAATCGTTCTTGTGGCCCGGCGCAACTTCTGTCACAAGCATGACCCTGATGCGCTCGCTAAGTGAGCGGGTTGGCCAACCCGCGCCTTCATTACAGATATGCCTTGCTTGCCTGGCGCCGCGCTCTACCGCTTTTTCGATGGAGGATTCGGTATGCGCCCGATGAGGCTCCGTTCGCTCGTCAACCCGTTTGCACTGGCTGGTTTCATTCTGCTGATCGGCTCCACGCCCGCGCTGGCGGCCGGAGATGCGCAAATCAGCGCCGGCGATACCGCCTGGGTACTGACCTCGGCGGCGCTGGTGCTCATGATGACGGCGCCCGGCCTCGCGCTCTTTTATGGCGGGATGGTGCGTCGCAAAAATGTGCTTGCCACCCTGATGCAGAGCTTTTTCCTGGTCGCGATAGTCTCGGTGCAATGGGCCTTGTTCGGCTACAGCCTGGCCTTCTCGCCCGGCAATGCGTTCATCGGCGGTTTGAGCTGGCTTGGGCTGAGCGGCGTCAGCGCCTCGCAGGCCTACCCCGCTTACGCGGCGACTATCCCGCATCAGGCGTACATGATTTTCCAGTGTATGTTCGCGGTGATCACGCCAGCATTGATCACCGGCGCGTTCGCCGAGCGGATTTCATTTCGCGGATTTGTGGTTTTCAGCCTGCTCTGGACGACCCTGATTTACGATCCCCTGGCCCATTGGGTGTGGGGCCTCGACGGCTGGATTCATCACCTGGGGGCGCTCGATTTCGCCGGCGGTACCGTCGTTCATATCTCCTCGGGAGTCTCCGCACTCGCCGCCGTGTTGATAATCGGACGACGGCACGGGTACCCGCGCGAGCCGATGATCCCGCACAATCTGACCCTTACCCTCACCGGTGCAGGCCTGCTCTGGTTCGGATGGTTCGGCTTCAATGCGGGCAGCGCGCTTGGCGCCAACGGACTCGCGGTCTCCGCCTTTGTCGCGACCCATCTCGGCGCCTGCGCTGCGACTATTTCGTGGGTCGTCGCCGAGTGGTGGAAGACCGGCAAGCCGACCGTGCTCGGTGCCGCCAGCGGCGCCGTCGCAGGCCTTGTCGCAATCACCCCGGCCTCGGGCTACGTCGGTCCGGGCGGAGCGATTGTCATCGGCGCGGTCGCCGGCGTGCTCTGCTATATGGCAGTGCGGATGAAGTCGCATCTCGGCTACGACGACGCGCTCGACGTAGTGGGCGTTCACGGCGTCGGCGGAATCTGGGGCGCGCTCGCGACCGGGCTCTTCGCCTCTGTCGCGGTGAACTCCGGCGGCGCCAACGGCCTCTTTTACGGCAACCCGAAACAATTTCTGCTGCAGGCAGTCGCGGTCGGCGCGAGTGTCGCCTTCGCCTTCGTCGGAAGCCTCGTCCTCTTGAAAATCACCGACGCTATAGTCGGTCTGCGCGTTAGCCCGGAATCCGAATCGATGGGCCTCGATCTCAGCGAACACGAAGAGAGCGGTTATGCGCTCGAAGCGTGAAGTCCCGCCGGTTTATTCGATCGCAAGGACCGGACCCGTGCGATACGCCGCGGCGCTCAGCGCTGCATCGCCTGAAATAACAGCGGCGCCGCCTCGGCCATCATCTCGCCCACCACCTCCGACAACGGCTTGCCCGGCACCGCGAGCTTCTCGGTCAGCGTGGTCAGCACGCGCAGGTAATGCGTTTTGCTCTCGTCGCTGATCGAGCCGAGCCGCTCGCCTTCCATCACTTCTACGTAGCGCAAATGGATTTCGTGAATTTCCTGGTCTTTCGGATTCGTGAATTTTGGCTCGCGCGCCATGATGTCTCCTTACTGAAAGAGGTAGCGCCGCGTATTGATGCTGATCAATACGCCCATCGCCGCCATCATCGCGATCAGCGACGAACCGCCGTAACTCACCAGCGGCAGCGTGATTCCCACTACCGGCAGCATCCCGGTTGCCATCCCGATATTGATCGCCACCTGCCAGAAGACGATGCCGGTAAAGCCGATCGCCAGCAGCGTGCCGAAGCGATCGCGAGCGTGCCGCGCAATCCACGCGCCGCGCGCGATCAGGGCGGAGTACAAGCCCAGCAGCACGATCGATCCGAAAAATCCGAACTCCTCGGCGAATACCGCGAAAATGAAATCGGTGGTTTGCTCGGGCAGGAAATTCAGCCGCGCCTGCGTGCCCTTCAGAAAACCCTTGCCCCAGGCGCCGCCCGACCCGATGGCGATCTCCGACTGGATGATATGGTAGCCCGTGCCCAGCGGATCGGATTGCGGATTCAGAAAACTCACCAGGCGGCCGCGCTGATAGGGCTTCAGGTAATGCCATCCTACGGGAGCCACCAGCACCGCCCCGAGCAGCAGAATCACCAGCATCCGCCAGTTCAGTCCGCCGACGAACATCAGCGTCCCCGAGATCAGGATCAGAATCAGTCCCGTGCCCAAATCGGGTTGCTTCAAGACCAGTATCGTCGGTACCGCCAGCAAAATCGCCGGTATGATCATGTGCAGCAGGTTCCAGCCCCCCTTGGGCGGCTCTTCCCGCAGGTATCGCACCATTACCAGGACGACTGCGATTTTCGCGATTTCCGACGGCTCGAGGTTGAATACCCCCAGGTTGATCCAGCGCCGCGATCCGCCGGTGCTGTGACCGGCCACCGCCACAACGATCAGGAGTGCCACGGCCAGCGCGTAAAATGCGTAGGCGTACGTTCCCAGCGCGCGATAATCGACGAGCGCCGCCGTTGTCATCACCGCGACGCCGACGCCAACCCAGATCAACTGACGCATCACCAGCGGATCGATCCCGTGATATTTACCGGTCCAGGTCGCGCTGAACACGCTCAGGAGACCGACCGCGCACAACGCCAGCGCTAGACTGAACAGCGTCCAGTCGAAGTGGTAAATGACTCGCCGGTCCAGTGCCGCCATGCGCGCCTACCCGTATGCTCTCATTGACGTCGGAGCCATTCAGTCCGCCACCGGTTCATCCGGATCGGCCTGGGCGACCGGCGCTTTGCGCGCCGGAGCCGACGCCTGAAGCGGCGCGGGCCCCTGCGGCGGATTCAGCTGGAAGTACCTTTGCATCACCGCTTTCACCACCGGCGCCGCCGAGCTCCCGCCATGACCGGAATGCTCGATAACGCAGGCGATCGCGATTTTCGGATGGTCGAGCGGCGCGAACGCGATGAACCAGCCGTGGTCGCGATATTTGCTCGGCAATGCAGTCTCCTTGGTCCGCACTCCGGCCGCCTCTTTTACCACCTGCGCTGTGCCGGTTTTGCCCGCCACCACGATTCCGTCGAGCTTCGCCTTATGCGCAGTTCCGTCCGGCGCGTTGACCACGTCGGCCATCGCATCGCGAACTACGGCGAGCACCGCCGGATCGATATGCGTCCGGCGCTCGACCACCGGCGGGAATGTCTTGACTACGTCGCCGTTGAGGGCGTCCACTTCCTTGACGAACTGCGGTTTATAGAGCGTGCCGCCATTGGCGACTTCGGCCGCAAGGTCCGCCATCTGGAGCGGAGTCACCGACACGTAGCCCTGGCCGATCGCGACCGACAAGGTCTCTGCCGGATACCACCGCTGATGCAGCCGGCGCTCCTTCCACTCGTTGGACGGTATGGTGCCGGACCGTTCGTGTTTCAGATCGATGCCGCTTTTGCGGCCGAGTCCCAGCGCATGGGCCCACGCCGCAATCCGGTCAACGCCGAGCCGTTGGCCGACGTCATAGAAATAGACGTCGCAGGATTCGACAATCGCCCGATGCAGGGTCAAATGACCGTGGCCCTGGCTGCGCCAGCAGCGGTACTCGCGATGGCCGAACCACAGCCCGCCCGGACAGTAGTAGGAAGTGTCGGGCGTCAGCGTGTGGTCCATCAGCCCGGCGATTGCGTCAACCACCTTGAAGGTTGAGCCCGGCGGATAAATGCCCTGCGTTGCACGGTTTTCCAGTGGATGATTCGGATCCGTAATCAGTTCATGCCACGCTGCCGACGATATTCCGCCGGCGAAGAGGTTGGGGTTGAAGGTCGGATGACTCGCCATCGCCAGGATGTAGCCGGTGTTCGGATCGATCGCGACGAGCGCGCCCGCTCGGTCCCCGATCGCGTCCTCGGCGGCCTGCTGCAGATCGAGATCGATCGTCATCACGACGCTGTTGCCCGGCCGTTCGGGGATCTCGCGCAACAGTCTGAGGCGCCGCCCGATCGAATCGACTTCGATCTCTTGTCCGCCGCTGGCCCCGCGCAGCGTGCTCTCCAAGCTCTGTTCGAGGCCGAACTTCCCGATGTCGTCGCCCATCCGGTAATTCGGCAGGCGGTTCAGATCCTTGACCGTCACCTCGCCGACGTAGCCGAGCAAATGGGCTGCGAGCGAATTGTACAGGTAATGGCGCTGCGGCGTGATGCGCAGGCTCACCCCGGGCAGCTCCAACTGATGGGTCTCGAGGGCGACCACCTGTGACCAATCCAGTCCCCCGTCGACGATCACCGGTTCGTATTCGGGGCGACCCGCCTCGTCGGCCGCCGTGATTTTCTTGGAAATGCCGGTCTGTTTGAGCAGCTTCTGCAGCCGCGCGACGGTCGCGTCGAGATTGGGCGCGTCCTCCGGCACGATCACCGCGTCGAACGCGGGCCGCGTATCCACCAGCGCGCGATGGTGGCGGTCGAAGACCAATCCGCGCAGCGCCGGCAGCCGCTGGATTCGAATCCGGTTGCGATCGGCGAGTTCCGCCAGCTGGTGATGCTCGATCACCTGCAGGTAGTACAGGCGCAGAGCGGCCGTGATCAGCACCGCGACGATCATCGCCATCAGCATGGCGATGCGCGGCGCCAACCTCGGAACTGGCCGGTTCTTTTCCCGGCTCCTGAACCTCGCCATCTTGAATAACTAAAATCTACTCGCGCACACTGCGTATGCGCAATCCAACCAGCCGCTTGCCCCATGCCAAAAGCGAAAAAACCAGTGGCGTGAAGGCGGCGCCGACCACGCCCTTGAGCGCCAGCCGCGGCGCCATGGCGAGCGCTGCACCGAGCGCTCCGAGCCCGGCCGTGACGATCGAATTCGCCATTCCCGCGACGATCGTGCCGATAAACACCAGGAATACGCCGATCGCCGTGCTGGTCGAAATCAGATAGCGCGATAGCCAGTACGCAACCAGGTAAACCAGCGTGAGCACGAAAGCATTGAGGCCGAGATGGGTTCCCGAAAATGAGTCGACCGCGTAACCCATCGCGAACGCCATCATCGCTCCCAGCGCCGCGTGATGTTTCATCCCGAGATCAACCACCAGAATCAGGACCAGGTTCGGCGCCAGTATGCCCAGCGGCAGCCATAGCGGGACGGTGGTTTCGAAGGCCAGGGCGATCAGCGTGGCGATCGCAAAAACAACTATGAGGCGCACGCCGTGTCAGTCCTTGGAGTTGGGAGCGATCTCCGCAGGTTTCTGCGTCAATATGAGCACTTGTTCGAGCTTTTTGAAATCCGCCGCCGCCCGGATTCCGACGTTGAGAAAGAGCCCCGGACCCTCCTGCGAAACTTGCGTTACCTGCCCGACCAGTAATCCGCGCGGGAAAATCCCGTCCATACCGGAAGTTACGACCGCGTCGCCGGGCTTCACGTCTTCGGTGCGATCGACATACTTCATGGTCATCTGGCCGTTGAGCAGCCCGGCCACGATTCCGCGCGCACGGCTGCGCTGGTCGAATGCGTCCAGCCCGGAGTTGTGATCGTCGATCAACAGCACGCGCGAGGCGTTAGGCGCCACCGCGATCAGTTTGCCGACCACGCCCTCGGTCGAAATTACCGGGAGGTCGCGGCGCAGACCGCTGCTCGAGCCCTGCGACAAAACCAGCGTGCGCGAGAGCTCGGTTGCGTCCGCGCCAATCACACGCGCCGCCACCGCACGCAGCCCGAGCGCTGCGCGCAATTCCAGCAGGTCGCTCAGATGGTGGTTTTCGACTTCGAGTTCGGCCAGCCGGGTCTTTTCGCCTTCGAGCGCGGCCACGCGCTTTCGCAACTGCGCATTTTCTTTGCGCACGTTGACCAGGTCGAAATAATCCTGGAAAAAGCCGGTGGTGTCGTCAGCGACGTCCGCCCCCAGATTTTGCACCGGCTTCAGAATCCAGAGCAGCGCCAGGCTCGGTTTTTCGGCACGCCCCCCGGGCGCGATTCCGGCCGAAAGCAAGTGCAGCGCCAGCAGGAGCAAAAGCCCGCCGGTCAGCACCACACGATGACGCCACAGGAATGTTCCTCTCACCTTAAACGCCCTGTGGGGAGGGTTTCCGTAGGATTTTCGCGGACGAGAGGCTCAATCTGGCTGGACGAGCGCCGGGCGCTCAGTCAACCGTGACGTCGCGCAGCAGCGTCAATTCGTCCAGCACCTTTCCCGCCCCCATCACCACTGCCGTCAGCGGATCGTCGGCGAGGGTCACCGGCAGCCCGGTTTCCTCGCGCAGCAAGACGTCGAGGTTGCGCAGCAGTGCGCCGCCGCCCGCCAGAACGATGCCCTTCTCGACGATATCCGAAGCCAGTTCGGGCGGCGTCCGTTCGAGCGCGATCCGCACCGACTCGACCACCTGATGCACCGGCTCCATCAAAGCCTCGCGAATCTCTTCGTCGGTAATCTCGATAATCTTCGGCACCCCCGCGACGAGGTCGCGCCCCTTGATCTCCATGGTCTGGATTTCGTTGCCGGGATAGGCCGATCCGATGGTTATCTTGATCAGCTCGGCGGTGCGTTCGCCGATCAGCAGATTATATTTGCGCTTGATGTGGTGGATAATGGCCTCGTCCATCTTGTCGCCGGCCACGCGCACGGAGCGCGAAAAGACCACGCCCGCGAGCGAGATAACCGCGACCTCGGTGGTGCCGCCGCCAATATCCACGATCATGTTGCCGGCCGGCTCCGTGATCGGCAGTCCCGCCCCGATCGCGGCGGCCATCGGCTCCTCGATCAGATAGACCTCGAGCGCGCCCGCCGATTCCGCCGACTCGCGCACGGCGCGTTTTTCCACTGCCGTAATCCCGAACGGCACGCAGATGACGATTCGCGGCCGCACCAGGAATTTGCGGTTGTGGGTCTTCTGAATGAAGTGTTTGAGCATACTTTCGGTGATCTCGAAGTCGGCGATAACGCCGTCCTTCAAGGGCCGAATCGCGACGATCGATCCGGGCGTGCGCCCGAGCATCTTCTTCGCCTCAGCGCCGATCGCCAGGACCCGCCGCCCGCCGCGCGAGTCCTTTTGCACCGCCACGACCGAAGGTTCGTTGCACACGATGCCCTCGCCCTTGACGTAAATCAGCGTGTTGGCGGTTCCGAGATCAATCGCCAGATCGTGCGAAAACCATCCGAAAACCGATTTGAAACCCACCGAGATTTAGCCTCTTGAGTTGCCCGAGACGGGCCCTGATCCGCAACCCCGCGTCCCCACCCTGAACCCCCGAAAGCGAGTCGTCTGCGCGGAATCAATATAAGCGGATTACGTGTGGACTCGCACCGGAATCGAAGCTAACGGGATTCCCCGCGCGACGCAAGCAAGCAGCCCAATTGCGCTATCAAAATCCGGTAAACTATGATGGCGATGAAATGTTCGACGCAATTCGCAAGCACCAATACACCTTTGGCACCCGCCTCCTCCTGATCTTCCTGATCGGCCTGATGACCGTTTTCTTCGGCTCCCTCGGCGCGTACTTTGCCCGGGTCAAGCCGGTCGCCACCGTCGATTGCCGTTCGTTCCTGTTCATCCAGCTCCCGGGATGTCAGCAAATTCTCACCGACGACGTCGATCGCGAGGCCGGCAATATCCGCAATACCATCACCAATATGTATGGCAAGAACGCGCCCGCCGTGCTGAGCAGCATGAACCTGCGCGAGACCGCGGTCGAACAACTCGTGCAGGCCCGGCTGATCAACCGCGAGGCTCATCGTCTCGGCCTCAGCATCAGCGACGAAGAGCTCGAAAAGACCATCGGAAAACAAGTCGCATTTCAGACCGACGGCCAGTTCGACGTCCGCCGCTATCGGGCGATCCTCGCGCAAAACGATCTCAAGCCGTCAACCTATGAGAGCGAGACCCGCGACGCGATGCTCTCCGACGCGATGCGCCAGATGGTTACCGCGGCGGTTCAAGTCAGCACGCCGCAGGTCCATCGCGCGTTCGACCGCTACGCCGGGAAGATCAACCTCTCCTATATAAGGGTGCCGTACGCGGGCTTCGAGGCCGCGATCAAACCCTCCGAACAGGAAGTTGCGAAGTTCTACCACGATCACATGAACGTCTTTCGCGAACCCGAGCGCGTCAAGATCTCCTTCATTCGCTATGACCCGACGGTGCTGGCCGGCACCGCGATGCCCACCGATCAACAGATTCAGGATTACTACGAGCAGCACCTCAAGACCGCGTTCAGTCATCCGGCGCAGGTTCGCGCGCGGCACATCCTGATTGGCGTCGGGCCCGGCGCCAGTGCCGCCGATAAGGCGGCGGCCAAAGCCAAGGCCGAAGAGATTTTGAAAAAGCTCCAGGCCGGCGGTAATTTCGCGGCGCTCGCAAAGCAGTACTCCGATGATCCCGGCACCAAGGACAAGGGTGGCGAGCTTGGCTTCTTTGGCCACGGCGAGCTGGTCAAACCGTTCGAAAAGGTTGCCTTCGCTCTCAAGCCCGGCCAGTACGGCATCGCCGAGAGCCAGTTCGGCTTTCATGTAATCCAGGTCGAGGAGTCGAAACCTGCCCACGTCGATACGCCGGAGGCAGCGCGCGCCAAGATCATCGAGGATTTGCGCCGCGAGAATGGTCAGGCGCTCGCGAAAGAGGATATGCAGCAGGATCTCACCGCTGCCTTGACCGGACACCAGCTCGACGAAATCGCCAAGAAGCGCGGACTGGTAGCGGTCCAAACCCCCTTCTTTGCCGCCGCCGAGCCGATTCGCGGCGCCGAGGATTATCAGCAGCTGGGCACCGAAGCACTCAAACTCAAGGACGGCGAAGTTCGCGCCCTGACCGACGGTCCCGAGCCCTACCTGATCAAGTTGATCGCGCGACATCCCGCCCACATTCCGGCACTCGCCGATATCAAGGATCTCGTGCGCAAGGCCTACATCCGGGTGTCCGCGGAAAAGCAAGCGCACGAGCTCGCGAAAAAGATGCTCAAGCAGGTGAAATCGCCCGGCGACTTTGCTTCCGTCGCCGCATTGAACCATCTGACGGTTGCTGCCACCGGCGACATTCCCGTTACGAGCCGCCAGATACCCGACGTCGGCGACGTACCCGGCCTGATCACCGCGGCGGTCGCCGTGCCCAAACTTCCCGGGGTGATTGACCGCGTGATGGAAAGCAACGGCGATTCATTCCTGTTCGAAGTCACGAGCCGCACGGCGCCGGATCCCGACCAATGGAAAATCCAGGGACCGGCCTTCACCGAGCGGATGCTCGAGCAGCGGCGCGCCGCGGCCTGGGTAAATTTCGTTAACGACTTGAAAAGCCATTCGGATATAGTAATTCATACGGATCTGATAGGTACGACCTCGAGTTAACCGGCGGCCATCGCAATCGCGCAGCAACCCATTATGCAACAACCCGACGACGACCCTCACCTTACGACTCCGGACACCAGCGAATTCTTCCTGCCCGGCGCGGGCCTTAGCGCCCTTTTGATCCACGGTCTGAGCGGCACCCCCTATGAGATGCGCTACCTCGGCGAACGCCTGGCGGCAGCCGGTATGCGGGTGCTGGGTGTGCGCCTCAACGGGCATGGCGGCGCGCCCGAGGATCTTGGCGCCAGCGATCATTCCTCGTGGTACGAGAGCGTGGTCGAGGGCTTCGAACGGGTGCGCCAGTACGGCGACAACAACGTCGTCATCGGTCTTTCAATGGGTGCGGTACTGGCGGCGCGTCTCGCCGCCGACCAGCGCGAGGCGGTCGCCGGACTCGTGATGCTTTCGCCCGCGTTCTTCCTGCCGCCCGCGATCCGGGTAGCGTTGCGACTGATGCGCCCGGCGCGCGCATGGGGCGACAAGGTGTATTTCCGCAGCGGGGTCGGGTCCGACATTCATGACGACGCTGCTCGCAGCATTCATCCGGGCACGCGCCTGATGCCGCTCGGGGCGGCGCTCAGCCTGGTCGAATTGTCCGACCGGATGCGCCCGCGGCTGAGCGAGGTGGTTCAGCCGACGCTGCTCATCCATAGCCGCCGCGATCATACTTGTCCGTTCGAACGCAACGTGGACTTCGTCATGCGTCATCTTGGCAGCGCCGACAAGCGCGCCGTCGCGCTCGAGGAGAGCTTCCACGTGATCGCAGTGGACAGCGAACGCGAGCGAGTGGCCGACGAAACGCTCGAATTCATTTCCCAGTTCCGCACGTCCGAGCGGGTCCGCGCCAACGGCTGATCGCCGGCCGTTCCTGTAATCCTATATCGACGAGTCTATTTCGCCGGTCGCGGCATGAATCTGAAATATACTTTCAGATTTCATTACTCACGCACGGTATAGTGATTCGTGCCGCCGACAATGATTCTGGTGCCGTCGAATTTCGTAAGTGAGTATCCGGCGGATATTTCGTGGTTTGTATTGCTTAAATCCTCCAATACGCTGATCGCCAGCGCTTCGCCGATTAGAAAGGACTCGATATTGTCGGATCTCCAATGAATCCCTCCGTGCGAACGGGCGAAAGCTATATTGGCCGCGAGTTTATTCAGTTCGCCGCCAACGGTGAGGTCCGGTCCGACATATGGAACGAGGGTGGTGCCGCCCGGTCCCGGAACCACCGGATTGGGTATTACGAAATCCTCGTCGAGCAGCGCCTTCAGGATAGTGACGCAGGCACCGGCGACGGTCGCATGACCCGCGCCATATGACGGATGCGTGGGCGACCCTTCCGGAAAGGCGCTGGTCAACAGATACGTCCCGTTTTGGTTGAACGTTTGCTGAAGCACCGGTGAATTGAGTATCTCGCCATCGATCGGATATTGAGCCGGGCCGATCAGCATGTTGTGGATGCACCCGCCCATGGCCTCGGGGCGTAATCTCCGATGGACCAGCCACTTCTGAAACCACTGCGTTTTGAGCGCATGGTTCGAGACCTCCCACATCAGTGCCAGCGCATGCGGCGGCCCGAAAGTGGCTAGTCCCTCCTGGGTCCTCGAGGGGTTCGCGCCGAAGTAGGGATTATTGGGGTCGAAGCGCGCGCCGATGCCGCCGAAGCCCGCGTTCATGCCGAAGGTTCCAGTCGGCTGCACCGGCGTCAGCGAGATCAGGGACGCGTTGAAATAGGCTTGGGCCAGTGCGTCGAGCTGCACAAAGGATGCGAGTGCACGTCCGTCGAAAATGTAGCGGCGGACCGAATCGAATTGATCGGGCACCGGCGATGCGCATCCGTTCTGCACGGCGAGCCAGGTCGTATAGTCACTCAGATGATCGTCGCCGGCGCTATGTGTGCGAATAGTCTGTTCGAACGGCTGCGATCCGTATGGCACCATCATCAGCAGAAACTGCGAAATGTAATAGCCAATTTCGGCTCCGGGCAGGGGCGCGCGAAACAGCGTATTCGGCGTCACCTGGCCGCCATCTTTGGATCCGCGAAAATCCGAGAAAGTCGATAAATCCTCGGCGGCCGCAAGGGTCAACGCGCTCGATCCATACTGGTCGAAGGGGACGTCGCGGCACAGCGCCATCCAGTAGAGCTCGGCGGCCTCGGCCGCGGTCTGAGCGCTGGCGAAGGCGGGTGCCGGCGGCATCGCGAGCGTGCGCGAATCGCGCCCCTCGAGCAGATACGAATATGCGGCTTGCGGGTTGACCAGCCGCCGCTGTGTCGACGAGTCCGCGCACCCCATCGGAATCCGCTCGAAGTCCTGCGCCGACCCGGACGCGAGCGCCGTGAGCAGCGCGTCGTAAGCGACGGGATCTACTTCTCCCAGGTCGTTATGCGGCAGCCCCTTCGAATAACTGGCGATCCGGTTCGAATAGAGCGCCTCGTCGCCGTTATTCGGATGTGCCGGAATTTCGAGGGCGCGCTCAGCTTTCGCCGCGTCGCTGCGGATTCGGTAAGCGCTATTTCTGCGCGCCGCATCGGCCGGCGTCGGGTTCTGGCTGTGCGAGAATGCGCTGCGCGGGCCCGCCTGGGACCGTTCCGCCGCCATCAGATCGGTCACGCGCAGAGTGCTCGCGCCCAGCGCTGCCGCAGTTGCAACGCCGGCCTTTGCCAGGAACTCGCGCCTGCTGGGCCCTCGCTCCGGCACCTGCGACGATGTTTGGGTTTCAACCGACTGAATGATTTCGACGGTTTGCGGCGGAGATGATTCTTTGCGGCTCATAAGTTTCTAATGCACTGTGTATCAGGATGGAGTTTTGATAGTCCGTATGGCTCTTAGCATGATTTTGTCACCTATGGAAATCCAAAGCGTCGGTCGCGTGCGCCTGCAATCTCACCTCTGAGCGTAGCCTCAACCTCGACCACCGCCATTCCGATGCCGAAATCGCAAGGTTCGCGATCACCGCTGCGAACCGCTAACGACGCCTGCGGCCCGCGCCGCCCTGTACATCGGGGGCCGCTCGTTCTAATTTCATCGAATCACGCGGGAGGCCTGAATCATGGGTACACTGTCCGGTTATAAAATTGTCGAGTTCGCGGGGATCGGCCCGGCACCGATGTGCGCGATGTTACTGGCTGACATGGGCGCCGAAGTCTTGCGGATCGACCGGGCGGAAGATGCGGCCCTCGGAATCAGTCTGGAGGCGAAGTACAGCCTGCTCAGCCGCGGACGCAAGTCGGTCGCGATCGACCTGAAACGGCCCGAAGGCGTAGCGGCCGCCATGAAGCTGATCGAAAAAGCCGATGCGCTGCTCGAAGGCTTTCGGCCCAAGGTGATGGAGCGCCTCGGTCTGGGGCCTGACGAATGTCTCAAGCGCAATCCGCGCCTGATCTACGGGCGCATGACCGGATGGGGGCAGGAGGGACCGCTCGCCCATGCCGCCGGCCATGACATCAATTATATCGCGCTGAGCGGGGTGCTCGCTTCGATTGGCCGGCGCGGCGAGGCGCCGGTGCCGCCACTCAACCTGGTTGGCGACTTCGGCGGGGGCGGCTTGTATCTCGCGCTTGGGGTCGTTGCCGGTCTGCTCGAAGCGCAGAAGTCGGGCAAGGGCCAGGTCGTAGACGCCGCGATGGTGGACGGCGCGGCCTCCCTGCTGACGGCGGTTTACGGAATGCATGCGTCGGGCATGTGGTCGAAGCAGCGCGGTGACAACATCCTCGATACCGGAGCGCATTTCTACGACGTTTACGAAACCAAGGACGGGGAGTTCGTTTCGATCGGATCGATCGAGGCCAAGTTCTACGCCGAGTTGCTCAAGCTCTCGGGCCTGGAAGGGCAGGAGATGCCGCGGCAGATGGATCGCAAGGCGTGGCCCGACCTCAAGGAAAAATTCGCGGCGCTGTTCAAGACCAAGACGCGCGCGGAGTGGTGCAAGATCATGGAGGGCAGCGACATCTGCTTTGCGCCTGTACTGAGCATGGGGGAGGCGCCCTCGCATCCGCATAACCAGTTACGCGGGACGTTCATCGAGGTGGAAGGCGTGGTGCAGCCGGGTCCGGCGCCGCGCTTCAGCCGCACGCCGAGCAAGGTCCAGCGGCCGCCCGCCAAGCCCGGCGAACATACCGAGGAGGCGTTGCGCGAATGGGGTTTCAGCGCTGCCGAGCTGGAAAAGCTGCGCGGCGCCGGCGCGATCGGCGTGCGCGCGAAGTAGGCGAGGGCGCGCGCCTGCGATCGCAATTGACTGACTAATCGACTGAGTATTTGAAATGACGTGGCGCCTCACCCATCGGGGTCGAGGCGCCGCGTCGTTTCAGGCGCCCGCCTTGCGATGCTCTCGATAACGCCGAATCAGCGCATTGGTCGAGCTATCGTGTTTGAGCTCCGGCGCTGCCGCATTCTCGAGTTCCGGAATGATATTCTGCGCCAGCGCCTTGCCCAGCTCGACTCCCCACTGATCGAACGAATTGACCCGCCAGATCGTGCCCTGCGTGAAAACACTGTGCTCGTATAGTGCGACCAGCTTGCCCAGCGTCTCGGGCGTCAGGCGCTCGGCCAGGATCGTAGTCGAAGGACGATTACCCTCGAAGGTCCGATGCGGCACCAGCCAATCCGGCGTGCCCTCGGCCTTGACCTGCTCCGGCGTCTTGCCGAACGCCAGCGCCTCGCCCTGTGCGAAGACATTGGCCAGCAGCATGTCGTGATGGCGTCCGAGCGGGTTCAGCGTCTGGTAAAAGCCAATGAAATCGCACGGGATGATTTTCGTCCCCTGATGAATCAATTGGTAAAACGAATGCTGCCCGTTGGTCCCCGGCTCGCCCCAGAAAATCGGACCGGTTTCGTAATTCACCACCGCGCCGTCGAGGGTGACGTGCTTGCCGTTGGATTCCATCGTCAACTGCTGCAAGTACGCGGGGAAGCGTTTCAGATATTGCTCGTAGGGAAATACTCCGACCGTCTGCGCGCCGAAAAAGTTGTTGTACCAGAGCGCCACCAATCCCATCAGCACCGGCAAATTGCGCTCGAAGGGCGCAGTGCGGAAATGCTCGTCCATCGCATGGAACCCCGCAAGCATCGCGCGAAAATTTTCCGCTCCGATCGCTATCATGGTCGATAGCCCGATCGCGGAATCCATCGAATAGCGCCCGCCCACCCAGTCCCAGAAGCCGAACATGTTGGCCGTATCGATGCCGAATTTGGTGACTTCGGCCGCGTTGGTCGAGACCGCGACGAAATGTTTCGCGACCGCCTGCTCGTCACCGAGCGCCCGCAAACTCCACTCGCGCGCCGTATGCGCGTTGGTCATGGTCTCGAGCGTGGTGAAGGTTTTCGACGATATGATAAACAGAGTCTCGGCCGGGTCGAGGTCGTGCGTCGCCTCGGCAAAGTCGGTCCCGTCCACATTGGAAACGAAGCGCATCGTGAGACTGCGATCGCTGTAATGCCGCAGCGCTTCGTAGGCCATCACCGGTCCCAGGTCCGAGCCGCCGATGCCTACGTTTACGATCGCGCGAATCCGCTTGCCGGTATGCCCCAGCCATGCGCCGCTGCGCACGCGAGTAGAAAAGTCCGCCATGCGATCGAGCACCTGATGCACGTCGGGGACGACGTTCTTGCCGTCCACCATGATTGTCGCGCCGCGCGGCGCGCGCAGCGCCACATGCAGCACGGCGCGCTTTTCGGTGACGTTGATCTTGTCGCCGCGGAACATCGCGTCGATGCGCTCACGCAGCCCCGCCTCACGCGCCAGCGCGATCAGCAGGCCGATGGTTTCCACGGTCACGCGATGTTTTGAGTAATCGAAATAGAATCCCTCGGCTTCCAGCGCCATGCGCTCGCCGCGCTGCGGGTCGTCAGCGAAAAGCTTGCGCAGATGGAGCCCGCGGATCGCTTCATAATGCACCTGCAGCGCCTTCCAGGCGGGGCTTTCGGTCAGCGATACACTTGATGTCGGCATTGAGGGCTCCTGCACGGAAAAATTTGGCGGACAGATGCGCCTCGGCGATCTTATCAAGCCGCGCGTTGCTGTTCGACGATTTTCCGATGAATTGAAAAGACCGCTGTGGGGGGTCGCTTCCCCCCTATCCGTCGCGCGCGCTCACCTGGCCCATCTGCTTGGTGTCGTAGCCGCAAAACTGGCTGACTTCGAGCGCGAAGCGGCGCGAATTGAGGGTGTCGAGCATCGCCTTGACCGGCGCGGTTTCAAGGTCGCGCGCCAATATCACGAGGTCGTAACATTCCTCGCGCATCGGAATAAAGCGCAAACCAAAGGCCTCGGCGGCCAGACGAATCGTGATGCCGGCATCGGCCTCCCCGGACGCAATCGCAGCTGCCACTTCCAGATGACCCGCGGCTTCGAAACCGTAACCTTCGATACGCTTGCCGTCGATTCCGAGTTCAGCCAGCGCTTCGTCAAGATATGCTCGCGCGCCTGCGCCAGCTTCGCGATTGACCAGGCGAATCCCCCGGCGGGCGAGATCGGCGATGCTGTGAATTCCGTGGCGCGCTCCCGCGGCGGTCGCCAATCCAAGCTCCCATCGCGCAAAATTCACCACCATCGCCGGACGCGCGCCCAGAGCCGCACGCGTCGGTGCGAGATTGTACTTGCCGCTGCCGGGATCCTTTAGATGAACGCCGGCGGCGTGGGCACGCCCCTCGATCAACGCACTCAGCGCACGGCTGCTCGAGCATGGCAGCGCCACCGCTGACACCGGCGACCGATGACGAGCGAGCCAATCGCCCAGGATGGCAGTTGCTGGGTCGCATCCAGCGATCAGCAGCGCCGAATCGATCTCGCTCGCAGTGCGATAGGTCGCGACCTTGGCGTGGCCGCGTCCGCCCTGCTCAATGATCCCCGCGGGCGGCGCCAGTGTCAGCCGCGCCGCCGGATACGGCACCGCGACCACTTTTCCGCCCACCCGCGCGAGCGCGATACATCGTGCGGCGGCGCTTTTCGCGGCCGGCTCATCGCCCGCCCACGCCGCACGGATTCGCTGGCAGACACCCGGCGCTTCGCCGCCGAACAGACCTTCGACGGACTCGCCCAGTTCGCGCGCCAGCGCGATCGCCACCGCGACCCCCGGCTGATAAGTGCCCGCCTCCAGCGCGCCCAGTGCCTGGCGCGAGATGCCGGCGCGCCGTGAAAGCTTCAGTTGGGTCAGGCCGCGCGCCTCACGCGCCTCCCTCAACAGTTCTCCGCTCGATGCCATTATAGTTGCCTAAGCGACTGTATAGTGGCATAAAGATCGCTCGATGAAAAATGCCTTCGATGCCACGCGCCGCATTGGGTTGAACATAATTACCGCACTGTTCGCGATCTTCGCCTTGGCCGTCGTGCCGGCGGCGCGTGGCGCCGAAGCGCCGATTCCCTTGGAGGTTGCCTACGCCGGCTCGATGGGTTCGATGATCGACGGCGCGATGCGTCCCGCCGTCGCTGCGGCGCTCGCAGCCGATCTCCGGGGCAGCGCGCAGGGCTCCACCGGTCTCGCCAGGATGATCGCCGCTGGCAGCATCCGCCCCGACGTCTTCATCGCCGTGACGCCCGGTCCCATGCGCACCGTCATCGCGGCCGGCAAAACCGCTCGTGCGATTCCAGTTGCACGCACCGAGATGGTCATCGCGTACAGCCCGCACAGCCGCTTCGCCGCAGCCTTCGCGCACTCCGGCGGGTCTGCCGATGCGAAAGCCTGGTGGCAAATCCTGGAGACGCCCGGCTTGCGCTTTGGCCGCACCGATCCCAACACCGATCCCCTGGGCCTCAATATCATTTTCACGATGCAGCTCGCGCGCGCTTATTACCATCAACCGGATCTCGCCAGCAAAATTCTCGGGCCGCGAATCAACCCAAGCCAAATCTTCATGGAACCGCAGTTGATGGCGCGTCTGCAGGCCGGCCAGCTCGATGCGAGTGCCGCATACAAGACTCAGCCCGGTGCCTTCGGATTGCCCTATGTTGCGCTTCCCGCTGAAATCAACCTCGGCGATGCCGCGATGGAACCGGCATACAAAAAGGCCGCCGTTACGCTCAATGGCATGCCCTGTCATCCGTCGCCGTTGATATATTTTGCGGCGGTAATGAATGACGCTGCGCATCCCCGGTTGGCCGCGCGTTTCGTCGCGTGGCTGCAGGGCACCGCCGCACGCCGTATTTTTGCGAAGTATCATTACGATTCTCCAGGAGACGCGAAACCGCTCGCGCCGTAAGCCAAGTGCGATTGTTATGGTGGAGCCGGCTCGGCATGCTCGCGTTCGCCCTCGCGTTGCTCTATCCGCTGATCGGCCTTGGCGCGCCCGCCGGCCATTGGCAGTGGAACGGGGGTGTTTCCGGCTCAACCGCCAGCGCGGTGCGCGTCTCGTTGACGCTTACCGCAGTCGCCCTCGCGATTGTCGTCGCCATCGGAACGCCGGTTGCCTGGTACCTCGCCCGCATCGCCGGCCGCGACCGCATCCTGTGGGACGCCGCAGTCCTTATCTCAGTTCTGATGCCTCCGCTCGCACTTGGTATTCTGCTCTCGCTCGCCTATGGACCGCAGACCGCCATGGGCGCCTGGCTGATTCGCGCTGGAATACCTACTTCCAACAGTCCTGCCGCATTCGTTGCCACTCAAGTTTACGTCAGTATCGGCTATTACATAGTCGCTGCGCGCGCAGCTATAGCCGCCGTTCCGCGCGAACTCGAACAGACCGCGGCCTTGCTCGGCCTGTCGCCCTGGCCGATTTTCCGCCGCGTCACATTTCCGCTCGCGCGCCTCGGCCTCGCCGCGGCACTGAGTATTGCGTGGGTGCGTGCGCTCGGCGAATTCGGCGCTGTGATTGTCACTGCCTATTATCCCAGCGGGATGCCCGTGCAGGTCTGGATCAATTTGCAGAACGCCGGCATTCCCGCCGTGATGCCGTTGCTAGTAATTTTTCTGCTTACCGCCCTGCCCCTGCCGTGGCTCATTCACATTCTCGCCGGCGAGCGCTTCACCATCGATAAGGGCCGCCATGCTTGAAGCCCACATCGTCAAGACTCGGTCCGAATTCGTGGTTGACCTGCGGATTCGGCTCGCGCGCGGCGAACGGCTCGCCATTTTCGGCGCCTCGGCTGCCGGCAAGAGCACGGTCCTTTCGTGCATCGCCGGCCTCGAAACGCCCGACGCCGGCGCCATCCGCTTCGACGATCGCGCGCTTTTCCCGCCGCCGCTCGCCCTCCATCGCCGGCCAGTTGCCTACATGACGCAAAGGGATTTGCTCTTTCCCCATCTGAGCGTATCCGAAAACGTCACCTTCGGCCTGCGCGGCTTGCCCGCCGACGGTAACGAATCCTGGATCGGCGAGCTTCGCTCACGCCTCGGCCTCGAATCGGTATGGTCATCGCCCGCCAGCAAAATCTCCGGCGGTCAGGCGCGCCGTGTTGCGATGGCGCGGATGTTGGCGCGCCGCCCGCCGCTGGTCCTGCTCGACGAGCCCTTCGCCTCGCTCGACCGTCCGCTGATTGGCGAACTGACCCAGGCCCTGATCGATTGGCAGCGCCAGTTGGGCTTTACGCTCGTCGCCGTCGACCATCGCAGCGATATCCTGCGCGCAATCTGTCCGCGCGTTATCGTGATGGAACGTGGGCGTGCGGTTCAGGAAGGCGATTGGAAGAGCATCATCGAGTCGCCCGCGACGCCCCTGGTCCAAGGGCTGCTCGCGCCTCCATGAGCCTTGGCGCAATACTCAGTTGGACCCGCCGCCTTCGATACTCATTACTCAATGCGGACTGGTTTACTTCTGACTATTTCGCCCCCCGTGGCGGCAAGTCTCATGCAAACTTCCGGATCAACGCGGCATAGCGCTCCAGTGTTGGCCATTGCTTGTCCGGCCGGGCCACCGGGGACATCAGCAGCACCCGGTTGAAGCCAAGCTTCAGCAGTTCTCCGATTCGGCCTTCGAGACGGCCGTCCCGCGCCTGATCAAACGCCGTCAGCACGGTAAAGTCGAACTCACCAATCGCTCTCCCGCGCCGTCCCGCTTCCTGCCGAATCGCTTCGATTCCGCCGGCGAGCTCTGCGCTCGAGGCGGCGCTGCCGGTGTCGATCGGAAACCAGCCGTCGCAGTATTCGGCGACTCGCCGCGGAACCCATTTCGACGAAGCCCCCATCAGCACCGGCGGACCGCCCGCCCGCACCGGTTTAGGCCAGCACCACAACGGATCGAAATTTACGAACCGGCCGTGGTATTCCGCCACCTCTTTCGTCCAGATTTCTTTCATCGCGAGGACGCCCTCGCGTGTGATTTTCCAACGATTCTCAATAGCCACGCCGTGATCGGCCATTTCCTCGGCGTTCCAGCCCGCACCGATCCCGAGCAGCAAACGCCCGCTCGATACATGGTCCAGGCACGCAACGGTCTTGGCCAGGTTGATCGGGTTGTGTTCCGGCACCAAACACACGGACGTGCCGACTTTGAGCTTCGTCGTCACCGCCGACGCGGCTGCGAGCCCGATAAAGGGATCGAAAAATTCCTTATAGAATTGCGGCAGTTCGCCGCCCATCGGAAACGGACTCTCGCGGCTGGTCGGGATATGCGAATGCTCCCCGAACCAGATCGATTCGAAGCCGCTGGCTTCCGCCCACTTTCCCAGTTCCGCCGGCTGAATCGTGTAATGCGTGGTAACGGTGCAGAGGCCGATGTCCGCCATTGGTTATTCCTCGTCCGAATTCTCAGTGCATTCGGCGGCCAGTGCAAATCGCTTCCACCGCTACCGCCCGTGCCGCGACTGACTATTGCGTTGCGCGCTTGATTAACCCTTCGGCAAGCCCAGTACCCGCTCTCCGATTATATTGTGCTGAATCTGATTGGTCCCCGCGTAAATCGTCGGGCCGCGCGCCGCCAGCATCCTGAGCGACCATTTGCCGCGATCGAGCGCGAACGGTGCGTTGAATTCGAACTGGCTATACGGTCCCAGCAACTCCATCGCATACTGCGCCACCGCCAGCGACAGCTCGGTCCCGCACAACTTCATCATCGAGCCCTCCGGCCCCGGCGGCATCCCCTTGAGCTGGCGCGTCAACTGGCGATATCCGGTGTACTTGAGCGCATAGGCCTCGGCCGCGAACTTCACGAGCTTCTGCCGCACGCTGGAATCATCCCATGCGGTCCCGCCATTTCGCGGAATGTGCTTGGCCAGTTCCGCCAGTTGATTGATCTGGGCGAGCGCCCCTTCGTTGCCGCCCGAGCCTGAGCGCTCGAACATCAACGTGGTTATCGCGACTTGCCAGCCGTTGTTTTTTTCGCTGACGATATTTTTCTTCGGCACCCGCACGTCTTCGAAAAATACCTCGTTGAAGCCTCTACCGCCGGTCATCTGTACCAACGGCCGCACCGTGATTCCGGGACTGCGCATATCCACCAGCAGATAGCTGATCCCCTTGTGCTTGGGCGCGTCCGGATCGGTCCGCACGAGCAAGAAGATCCAGTCCGCGAACTGCGCGATCGAGGTCCACACCTTCTGCCCGTTGACAATGAAATCGTCACCGTCTTCCTCGGCCCGAGTCTTGATCGAGGCGAGATCGGAGCCTGATCCCGGTTCCGAGTATCCCTGGCACCAGAATTCGTCGCCGCGCAATATCGCCGGCAGATGGCGCTGCTTCTGCTCCTCGGTGCCCCAATAGATTAAAGTCGGTCCGAGCAACCCGATCCCCATCCCCAGACCGGGCTCGGTCAAGCCCAGCCGCCCGAGTTCTTCGCGGAAAATCAGGCGCTGCATCACGCTTGCCCCGCGCCCGCCGTATTCCTTCGGCCAGTGGACAGCGCCCCAGCCGCCTTCGTTGAGCTTCTTGTGCCAACTCACGCGCGCTGCCCATTCCTCGGCGCCGCCGTCGTCGAGCGGACCGCGCGCCGGTGGCGCAAATTGCTGGTTGGCTTCGAGCCACGCGCGGACCTCCGCGCGAAAGGCCTCGTCTTCGACGCTGTAATTGAAATCCATCGTTGTACCTGCTTTAGCCTGCTTCTCTTTCAGGCGGCGCCGCACCGAAGCTCTTCTTCCCGTCTCGGTTGGCCGTCTGCCCGAGCATGTACAGCGACGATCCTCGGTGATGCTTTATTAGAGGGCGTAGCCCGCATCTTTACCAACGGGAAGTCTGAAACCTCAATGAGGTTTCAGTAAATTATAAGTTTTGAATCCCTCAACCAAAAGTCTTGATAACTCCCTTTCCTCGCGCGCCCGTGCCGCCGATCAGATGCTACCGCTGAGCCGTGCCCGCTCCAGCACGCCTTCATGGATTCGAAGGGTCGCCGCGTCGATCAGTACACCTTCGGCGCCTGCCGCGCCGGCCCCTGCTTTCTCGGACGCGGTATAAGCCTCGCACATCCTGCGCGCGAGGTCGATTTCCTTGGCCGTCGGTGCAAAGACGTCATTGGCGATCTCGATCTGGCTCGGATGGATCGCCCACTTGCCGACCGCCCCCAGCGTTGCCGCCCACACCGCCTCGCGCCGATACCCCGCGGGGTCGCGATAGTTGGCGAACGGTCCATCGATCGCGTCGATCCCGGCCGCGCGCGCCGCCACGATCATTCGGCCGCGTGCGTAATGCCACGGGTCGCCCGGATAGCGATTGACTTCATCTTCCTCGGCCAGCGTGGCGCGTACCCCCTGGCTCGCCGACAGATCGCCAAAGCCCAAAATGATCGCCTCCAGGCGCGGACAGCACGCCGCGATCTCCTCGACCCGCGCCAGCGCCGCGGTTTCCTCGATCAACGCCTCGAGCCCAATGCGCTTCTTGAGCCCGAGCTTGGTCTCGAGTTGCGTTAGCAGAGTGTCGAAAAACCACAGGTCGCGCGGCGCCTTCACCTTCGGCAGTATGATCATGTCGAGGAATTCCCCCGCTCCCGTTACCACCTCGATCACGTCGTCATGCGCCCACTTGGTTTCGGCCGCGTTGACCCGCACTGCGCGCAACTTGCGCCCCCAATCCGGCTTCTTCAGCGCCGCGATCACATGCGCCCGCGAGCTTTCCTTCAGCGCCGGCGCCACCGCATCCTCGAGGTCGAGAAACACCAGATCGGCGTCGCTCGCGATCGCTTTTTCGACCATCTTCGGGTTGGAACCGGGCACCGACAGTTCGGAACGTCTCAGGCGAACGGACATCATGCACTCCTTATTCGATTGGCTTCACGGACTCGGCCGGGCGCCGCGCTCTAAATTATCGCGGTCGAGCCGGGTCGCGGATACTCGACCCGCCCGGCACCGAGACGATCGTTACCATGAGTTCATCGATGACGGCCAACGCCGCCGGCCGCTACGCCGCTACCCGCGCTGGTCCGGCTTTCGGTATCTGCGCGTCATTCCATCATTGCCCCGCCCCGATCAGCTTGACCATTTGCGGACTGTTCGCCGCGGTGTCCGTAAAGCTCAGCGCTCCGGGGCGCGCGCCGGTCGCGCCTGGCGTAAATGTAACTCCGATCGCGCAGGTCCCCTTGGCACCGAGCGTCGCCGGACAGTCGTTCGACGCAATCGCATAATCGCCCGTGATACTCGCCGCGAACGTCATCGGCACCGGATTCGGGTTGACGATCTCCACCGTCTTCGGATCGCCGGTCGTGTTAACCGTGAGTTTTCCGAAGCGCAATCTGCCCGGCCGGTACCGCAGGTTTCCCTGCATTCCGCCGCCCACCAGATGAACCAACTGTGGCGCGTTGATCACGGCAGTATCGGCGATCGTCAGCATCCCGGTCCGCTTGCCCGGTGCGGTCGGCGCGAAGGTCAGCGCGATTTTGCACCTCGCCTTTGGCGCCAGAGTCGCGCCGCAGGTCGTCGGCGGTCCGTTAACGATCGCGAAATCGCCGGTGTTCGACACACCCAGGAATTTCACCGTCAGATTCTGCGCCTTGTTCTTTGGATTAAATATCGTAACCACCTTGGGCTTGCTCGGAAGGCTCACGCCGTCCAGTTCCACATCGCGCCCGAAGCGCAGCGTCTTCGGCGCGGCCACCAGTTTGGCGCCTTCCTGCTGCCCCATTAACAGGAAGCCGGTTGACGAGTTTGACGCCGTCAGGCTCCCCGTGCCCGCGAAGCTTGCCGTCAGCGTTCGTACATACTGCCCCGTAACCTTCGACGGCGGCGCAACCATACACTGCGCGATTCCCTTGACGTCGGTCGCGACGCTGCAGGTGTCGCCGCTCAATCCCAACGTCACCGGCTGATCGATTACCGGCGCAACCGGAATTTGCGACACATCGATCAACGAGGCCGTGATCGTCACCGGATCTCCGGCGAACCCGCCCTTCACGCTCGGATTGAGCGTCAGGAACGTGACGTCCCGGCCCGCATCCCACGTGACTTGCGCCGGATTCGACGGACTGCTCCCCTTTGCAGTTGCAACGATCGTGTCGTTCCCCGGCTTTACCCCCGTGTAACTGAATGTCGCGTGCCCGTTGGCGTCCGTATCCGCCACCCCCACTTGCGGATTGGCGCCGGTCACCGTGAAAAGTACCGGCGCACCGATCGGAGCAAAATAATGCATCGTAGCGGTGAAGCTCTGCGAGTCGCCCTGCTGCGGATTGGGCGTGACCATATCCGGCGTCAGGCTGATCGCCGCCGGCAATCTCGTCGGCTGGAACACGTAATTTCCGTTGGCGTCGGTAAATCTGAAAACCGTGACGCCCGCCGCCGCATATAGACATCCGTCGGGGCCGATAACTTTGGTGTCCAACGCACCCAACGAGCCCAACGGGCCCATCGTGCCGGCCACTGTAACGCCCGGCGACGGCGGGCTGGTCGTCAAGTCGAAGGTCCCCAGCGTGCTCGGTGCACTCGACGGCGAATTCAAAATCAGGAACTGCGCGTCGCCCCCAAAATTGCCGCCCGTGGCTATTCCAAAGTTCCCCCAGCTTGCCCCCGGCACGATACTTACCGTCGGCGGTTGCGGCGCGTCGGGCGCGGTGATGCGCGCGACTTGGAAATTCCCCGTATTCACATACATCGTGCCGTCCGGCGCGAACGCGATTTCGTAGTTGTTCGGATTCGGCGTATTTGCATACTCGCTGATTTCCGGAGTGGCTCCGCCCGGATTCGAAATGCGCCAGATGACTCCGCTGGCCACTCCAACATCGGTACATCCATCGCCCGTGAACAGGTCGCCGCTGATCGGATCGGATGCCAGCGCGAACGGACAGGGCAGTCCTGTCGCCACCTCGCGGATGATCGCGCCCGTCGCCGGATCCACTTGCACCACGTCGCCGCTTAAGAAGTCCCCGCCGGTCGCGGCACGGCTCGCAAATAAATTTCCGTGCTGGTCGAAGGCCAACCCCGTCGTCCACGGACCCAGCGGCGTCGGCGTGATCAGGGTGCCGGCGTTCGCCGCTCCGCCAGTGGAGGGAAATTTGTAGATGTTGCCGGTCGCCTCGTCCGCTACGTACAGGTTGCCCGACGGGTCGAAGGCCAGACCGAACGCGCCGAGGCAGACGTGGCTGACGTTACCGTTCAAAAACGGCTGCGAGGTAAACCCGGTGGCAAACGCATTTACCGCGTAGCCCGGCGCCGCCGGCGGCGATCCGCTCGAACACTTGGTGCGGCTGCCGCTAAAATCCACGCCGACCGATCCAGGTACTGGTAAGTCGCCGTCGCTCACATCCGTAGCGGTGTACGTGATGTTCTCGGGTTCCGCGTCGGTGGTCGTAAAGGTTATCTGTCCGTTGCTGTCGGTGACGCTCGGAGTAGGTCCGCTGATCACGGAAGTGCCGCCCGCTTGCGCCACCGTCACCAGCTTGCCCGGCGTCGGCCGGCCGAGCGCGTCGGTCAGCGTCACCGTGATCGTCGCATTCGACGTTCCGTCCGCCGTCACGCTCGCGGGACCGCCGCTGATCGTCGCCGACGCCGCTGGCGGCGCCACGAAGTGTACCAATGCGCTGCCGCAGCCCGTCGTTATCCCGTCGGTGGTGTCGTTCCCCGAAAAAATTACGTCTTCGACAGTCGCGTCGCTCACATGGAAGACCGCGGTGCCATTGGCCGCGCTGGTCACCGCGCTCGACGGCGTGATTACAGCGCTGCCGCCGTTGGCCACCAGCGTCACCGACTTTCCGCTCACGAAGTGGCCGTAGTTATCGGCCAGCTGCACCACCACCGTGCCCTGCGTGATGCCGTCGGCAATCACCCTCCGGGCACCGAACCGTCGGCTGCGGGCTTGACAAATAGCGTAGTCGTGGAATATACGCCCGCCGGGCCAACGGCTATCTTCTTCCACAATACGTAAAGCGCATCGAGATTGAGCGATCCCAGACCAACGTGCGCGAAATCGCTCCCCATCGAAGCCGCGTTATGAAAGGCGGCGGTGCCGGCAAACTGATACAGCAGCGGATTCAGAAACCCGAGCGGCCCTCCGTATTCCTGGCTAAGTCGCGCGATATAAGCCGCCCAAACCGGCGCCGAAAAACTGGTTCCCCCATATATCAATCCAGTCGGGCATCCGCCGGCGTCGGCCTCGCAGATCTCGGTTCCGGCCGCCGGATCCGCATTCGCCACGACGTCGGGTATCGATCTCACGGGCCCCGCATTGAGTCCGCTCTGATACGCGGGCGTGCTGAAATATTCGCTCGTCCCGTAACCACCCTGCCCGGTCGGCGGTGTGTCATTGGCGCCGTCCCACCAGGTCTCGCTGCCATAGGTCAATCCCGGACCGCTGGTCAGCGCCGATCCTCCCACCGCCGTGGCATTGGGCGAGTCGGCCGGCACGCCGATTATGCCCGCGCTCCCGTCGAGACAGGTGTTGCCGCTGTCGCCGGTGTCGTTGATTATCGTGGTTGAGGCCATCGCGGCCTGCTGAAAAAGCGCGTCGATACTCTGTACATCGGCCGGCGTCGTCTGGTCTTCGCAATACGACCAGCTGTTACTGATGATCTTCGGATTGCCGCCGATCGAGTCATTGAGCAGCTCTTGAAAGCTGGTCCCCGCTCCGCTGAACGGTGCATCGTAAACCACCACCTGCGCCCCCGGCGCCAGCGTTAATACCGTATCGATATCCAACAACACCTCGTCCTCATCGGGACCCGGTGCCGCCCCTTTGGAAACCTTGACCTCGCTGAGATGGAGTTGGCCGTAGCCCGGAAATCCCAGGTAGGCAAAATAGTCGAAAACGTCGCTCTGCCGAAACGAATCGAATTCGATCAGCCCTATTGTCTGCCCCGAGCCGTCGAGCGCCGCACCGCGCGTTACGGTCCGCGCCGGTGGCTGCGCTGCGTCGGCCGCTCGCAGCGCGACCGCTGGGCTTCCCGCATGTTGGCATTCCGCCGCGGATAGAGCCTCGAGATTGTTTTCCCAATCGTTTGAGCCCTGGGTCCTCAGGCTGCTGAGACAAGTGTCGGCCCAGATTTGCCGCGCCGCCGCTCCAACCTGCCCCGTGCATAAGGCCTCCATTACCGGGCAAGATGCCGCAGCCAGATTCCTCGTCGTCGAAACCACCGCATGGTGCGGACGAGCCAGATTCGCCAGACCCACGATACTTTCCACGTGCGCCGCGATTCCGCTCGGCAGCGCCGGGTCGTGCGCATTCGCGCGAAATCGCCGGTCCGCGATCCTGTAGTCGCCAATCTCTACGTCGAACGCCCGCTCTGCCTCACGCCGGGTGCCCAGCACCGTGATTGTCATCCGGTTGGTCGAGCCGTCGGTCAGCTTGAAACCGTTCTTCCGCAGATAGGCCAGCACGTCGTCGTAGTCCTTGCGCGACGGGCCGAAGCGAGCCGCGATTTCGCGCTGCGTCAGAAAACGCCTGAAGTTCGCCGATTTGCGCCGGTACACGTCATGCAAATAGCGCTCGAAGCCTTTCTGGTCGTCGTGCTTGAGCACCAGCGTCAGCCTCATCGGCTCGCTGCCCTTCGCCCGCATCTCCGCCCGGCTTTCCTTGATCCGCGTCGCGCGCGCCAGCGCCGGCAGCACATGGCCCGGGATGCGCACCATCGCGCCGCCGCCACTCGCCGCCGGCAATCCGCCACCAGTCGAGGCTCTCGCGAAAGATTGAGCGAGCAGTAAAAACACCGAAACGACACCAATTAGTACGAACGCGATCGAACGTCGCCTGATCATTCTTTTCCCCTGGCGATTCGAGCCTTATCGAATTTCTTTTACCGATTTACAGATTTGCTTATGCCATGACCAGAAAACTTCATCAACAATCGTAATTGCATTCAATTGCAAAAACGTGCCTAAGCCCATCGTCGTGGCCGCGCGAACACCTCCAAATGCACGCCCGGACACAATGCCGCGATGCCCGCAGCTATCCCCTTGTAATTTGATGATGTATGGCCGTTCACCATGCCGTGAACGATCATAAGATGAGGACGCTTAATCGATCGGTTTCGCCGGCGCCGCCGGCCGCCGCTCGGCCCTGACCTCCGCTTCGGCCAGGATCTCCGCCGTATGCTCTCCCAGCATCGGCGCCCGCGCATACACTCCCGCTGGCGTTCCTGTCAGCTTAATTGGAGTTCCGGCGATCGTCAGCGGCGGGTTATCGCCCGGCGGCTGCACTTCGACCAGCATCTCGCGGATCCGCGGATGGGGGTCGGCGAAAATTTCGCGCGCCGTGTTGACTGGCCCGACTGGAACCTTGCCGCCGAGCGCCGCGACTACCGCGGCCGTCGTCCGCGCTGTGGTCCATTCACCGATCAGACCGCGCACGTAAGCGCCATTGGCTACCCGCCGCTGATTGCTGCGCGTGCGATCGTCCTTGATGAGTTCGCGCCGCTCCATCGCCTCGCACAGCGCCGCCCAATGATTATCGGTCGGCGCGGCAATCGAAACCGCCCCGTCGCTGGTCTTGAAGATGTCGAACGGCACTATGATCCGGCTGCTGTTGCCCGCCGGCGGCACGATCAATCCATTGAGTGAGTAATTGTAAATCATCGATTCGCACAGCGTGAGCACCGCGTCGTACATCGAGACGTCCAGGAACTGGCCCTCGCCGCTGCGCCGCGCCGCATGAATTGCCGACACCACCCCCAGCGCCGCCAGCGTGCCCGGATAGGTATCGCCGATTCCCGGGCCGACCCGGTAGCCGCCTCCATCCTGCGGTCCCGTCATGCTCACCAGTCCGCCCATGCATTGCGCGACCACGTCGAACGCGGGCCAGTCGCCATAGGGACTCGCGCCCGTGCGCGCATCGCCGAAGCCGCGCACCGCCGCGTAAACGATCGCCCGATTCTGTGCTCGCAGCACCTCATAGCCGACGCCGGCGCGATCCATCACGCCGTTGCGTGCGTTCTCCACTACCGCGTCAACCGTCGTCGCCAGCTTCAGCAGGGTCTCGCGGCCTTCGTCGCTCTTCAGATCGATCACGATACTGCGCTTGTTGCGATTCACGCTCGCGAAATAGGGCGTGTGATCGCAACCCGTCCGATCCTTGAACGGTGGACCCAGCTTGCGCGCCATGTCGCCCTGCGGCGGTTCGACCTTGATCACTTCGGCGCCAAGATCCGCCAGCAGCATCGTGCAAAACGGACCGGCCAGCGCCTGTGTCAAATCCAGTATCCGTACATCGGAAAGGGGACCGGTGCGCTCCTTCATTTCCCCCTCCGGCGTATGCGCACTCCGCCCTGCGAGCAGCGTCGCTCACCTGCTTCGATATGGGCAACCGGGGCACTGCCGCCCTGCCGCCCGGGCTCGGCGTGGCCATGTCTTCCCGGACGCGGCCTCCGGCGTTGCTGCTGATTCGTATGAATTGCGCGATATCGGTGTCGGACATTACGACGCTGCCGCGGCGTCCTCGATACGTTCCAAAGTGCCGCGACTAATTATCCGCACCTTAGTAAACTCGTCCGGCGAACGCGAACGCATGCCGTCCGATCGCGTCCGATGCCGCGCCCCCCGGGAGCCCGAGTCGTCACCGGCCGCGGCCGTGCAAGCCTACCAGATGGGGGCTGTTGATCGCACTGTCGCTGATCGACAACGTCGCCAACAGTCGCCCCTGCACCCCCGGGGTAAATCGCACTCCGACGCGGCACCGTGCGCCGCTGGGCAGAACCGCCCCGCTAGTGCAGGTTGTGCTTGCCGGATCGATAGTGAAGTTCCCGTTGCTCAGGGTGAAACCGCCGATCACGAGCGATGACTTGCTGCGCCGCGGATTGATGATCGTGACCATTCGGACGCGACTGGCACTGCCGACCTTGTGGCCGCCAAACAGTATCCGTCTGGGTCTGAAATGCGCCGGTCCGGCGGCCGGCGACGGCGTGGGAGTGGGCGTCGGAGTTGGAATTGGCGTTGGAGTCGGTGTCGCGGTTGGAGTTGGTGTCGGAGCTGGAGTGGGTGTTGGGGTTGCCGTCGGGGTCGGCGTTGGCGTCGGCGATGGCGTCGAGACCGGGTAGGCGGCGGCGAACGCCGCCAGGTCGGCGCTGCCCCATCCGGTGGATTGGTCATAGCCGGCGACGGCGGGGAAGCCGGTGACGCCGTTGAAATCGTTATTGCCCGAGGTGACGTCGCGCAGGCCGGAAACGGCCGGATCGTTGAGCGCACCGAGGGCGTAAATGCGCGGATTCATGTTGCCGAGGCGGGCTCCTCCGCTCTGGGCGATGATGCTGGCGAAGCCGGCCCAGATGGGGGCGGCGATGCTGGTGCCGCCGATGCAGCAATTCATGGCGGCGGTACCGCCGCCGCCGATGTCGTCGCCCCAATAGAAACCGGGCGAGAGCGGGCTCGATCCCAGGGCGATGTCAGGGACGTCGCGTTTGGAGTCGGCGGGGGTATGCGAAACCTGCCACGCGGGCTTGGAGAAATATGCACTGGCGCCGCCGCCGCCGGCGCCGATCGAATCATTCCAGACGCTCTCGGCGACGTTGCCGACATCGTTATGCGAGGCGTCGTAGGTCGGGTGGAATTGCGTGCCGCCGACCCCGATGACGTTGGGATTGGCCGCCACTTCGCTGACGTGGCGGGTTTTGCCGGCGACGCATGCGGTGCCGGCCGCGTTGAGTACGATATCGGCGGCGCCCTGATCCCCGCTCGAGATGAAGACTGACTGACCCTGGGCGGCCGCCTGGGCGAAAATCTGGTCGAGTGTGCTGGTGTAGAAACTCGACGAGCCGCCGCAGTAGCCGTAGCTGATGCTGATGGCGCCGCAGGCGTTGTCGGTCACCGCCTGTTGCAGCGCGTCGACCAGCGGGTCGATTTTGGCCTTGGCCGAATTGCCGATGTAAACCCTGATGGCGGCGCCGGGGGCGGCCGCGTGGGCCCATTCGATATCGAGCAGTGCCTCGATTTCGTCACCGTTGCGGCCCGGGTTGGTGCCATCGGCGAGGACACGGGTGACGGCGGCGGCGGGGAGCCCGAAGTTGGTGCTGAAGAGCGTCACTGAGAGGCTGTAATAATCGGTATCTTCGACTATCGCGATACATCCGCCGGTACCGTCGGTGCCGGCGTCGAGCAGCGAAGATTGGTCGTAGAAAGTCCAGAGGTCGGCCGGCCCGAAGGCGATGCCGAGGCCGCCGCTATAGTCGGCCACGGCGGCGGCCGGAATGAGCGCCGGCCGCGGCGGGTTTTGCGCAAGGCGCTGCAGCGGCCGGCGCACGACGGCGGGGCCCGGGGGCAGGTGCGGCGTGGCGGTTGCATCGCGTGCCGCTGAGGGGGGGCGCAGGGCCCACGCGAGCGAATGGCGCGTGTTGTCGAGGCCCTCGATTGATCCGATTATGTTGGCGAACCGCGCTGGAATACGGGGATCGCTCGCGTTGGCATAAAGTGAACCGTCGGAGGAGGCGATCAGGTGCGTCGCGAAGGCGGACTCGGCCTGCGCAACGGCAGCGGTTGAGGTGAGGCCGCGCGGCGAAGAATCAACCACGCGAAAGCCCTGCGCGGTAAGCCACTGGCGCACTGCAGCCACTTCGCCTGGAGTGCGGCCGAATTTGACGTCGTATTGCGCCGGCGAGAGCCATCCATGGTAGCGCGGCGAGGCTGGGTTCTGAAGATCGTCGAGCAATTTGACCAGTGCCGCGCGATTGCGCGGGACGAACGATATATGAATGTTGAGCGGTCGGGCGGGGTCGGCCTCCGCGACCATCGCAGGACCGCTGCCAAGGGCGGGACGATTCCCGGCCAACGGAGTACTCTGCGCGCGGACGTTTGCCGCTATACCGAGCGCAATCACGGAAACCATGGCGATGACAGCCACGGTCAGGCTAAAGCTGCGCGGTCTCCGCCCGCGGCGGGCGATATCAACTGGCTGAGCTGATTTTGTAATTTGACACATTTAAAAGTGCAATTTTGCGACAGTCGATTTGCTATGTACCGAGAATTTTGGCTACGCCCGTCCATGTGCGTCAGTCAATCCGCTGCGACTTAAAAGGGTGCAATCGTCGCGCCAGCGTCGTTGCATAGCCGCAACCGCCGCCGGCGAATGTAGCCGAGTCGAGCGAAGTTGTATTGAGCGCTGATCGACCTCGCGCCACGGATTCGAAATGGAAGCGTCGATGCCGGATCGGGAATTGAAGATGAGTCATCTGAGTGCGCGCGAGCTCGTGATGACCTATGGTTGGAATACGACCGCCTACCAAATCCTGAATCCCGGGTTGCATCATTGGTACGCGCCGCATTCGCCCGCGGTGGTCGCCTATACGCGGCGTCAAAATGTTTTGCTGGTGGCGGGAGCACCGGTGTGCGCCGCCGACGCGCTCGACGCGGTGATGGCGGAGTTCGAACAGTATGCACGCCTCCAGGGTTGCCGCGTGTGCTACGTCTGCGCGGCGGAGCGGATGCGCGAAGCGGCGGCGGGGCCGCGCGAATATTCGACGATCGTGATCGGTGCGCAACCGGTATGGAATCCGCAAGGATGGGCGCGAGTGATCGAGACGCGCCGCTCGCTGCGGGCGCAACTCGCACGGGCGCGCAACAAGGGCGTCACGGTTGAGGCGATTCCCTGCGCGCTCGGGCGCGACAATCCGGAACTCGATGTGGTGCTCGACGAATGGCTGCGGTCGCGCGGATTGCCGACCCTCCATTTCATGGTCGAGCCGCGGACCTTCGACGGCACGGTCGCCGATCGCGTATTGCTGGTCGCGCGCCGGGCGGGAACGGCGGTGGCTTTTCTGGTGGCGTCGCCGGTGGTCGCGCGCAACGGGTTCCTGATCGAGCAGGTCGCGCGATCGCCGCGGGCACCCAACGGCGTCAGCGAGTTGTTGATCGACGCCGCGATGCGGCGCTTCGCCGAAGACGGCAAGCATTACGTGACGCTGGGACTGGTGGCGCTCAGCAATCAAGCCATCGAAGCGAATGCGATCAACCCGTGGTGGTTACGGCTGATGATGACGTTCGCGCGCGCGCATGCCAATCGCTTCTATAACTTCCGCGGCCTGGAACACTTTCGCATGAAAATGTCGCCCGCCCACTGGGAGACGATTTACGCGATTTCGAACGAAAGCCGATTTTCGCTGCGCACGCTCTATGCGATAGGCGAGGCATTTTCGGGGATATCGCCGTGGCGAGCGCTCGCGCTCGGTGTTGTGCGGGCACTGGGCCACGAAGTCGTCCGGCTGCGCAGGAGGTGGGAGAGGAGAGTGGGGAGGAGTGGTCGAGGAACTCGGAACTGATATTTTTTGAAACCTCACGAGGTTTCAGGCTTTCGGTGGGCAACGCGGTAATACAATGCGCGCATATGCGAGTGGTGGCGAAGTGCCGCGAGCACGTGGGCTGCTGCGTGAGCGGAGAACCGGAGGGAGCAGAACTGACGCCTCAAGAGGAGATACTCTCGAGAAATCGATAACGGCGCCCTCGGTTGATCGCCGGCGCGGAGCAGCGCCGGAAAATGCCTTACCAAGGCGCGAGCCCGAGAGCCAATGCCGGACCAGAAGGAATCGGCGTCTCAGCGGGCAACATCAGGCTGCCGTGGTCGAAAGTCACGCAGGAGATCGTTGAGCAAGTGAAGCCAGAAACGGTGAGAATTCAGGACACGACCTTGCGCGACGGATTGCGCAACTCCGGCGTCGCGATGACCCTGGATCAGAAACTGCGCGTCGCTCAGTGGCTGCAGGAAATTGGCGTCGCCGTAATCGAGGCCGGTTTCGGCGGCCCCGACGAAGTCGATTCGATGCGGCAGATTGCGCGATCGTTGGAATATCCGATTGTGATCGGAATTTCACGCGTAAATCTGAAAGATGTCCGCCGCGTAATCGCGGGCGTCGAGCTTGCGAAGCATCCCGGAATCAACATTTTTGCTCCAACCTCTGACGCTTTTCTGGACAAAGCCGGAGCCACCCGCGAGCGCACACTGGATGCCGCGGTGGCAGCGATTCGCTATGCAAAGCAACATCTCGATTACGTCGAGTTTTCCGCCCAGGACGCCACCCGCAGCGATCGCGAATTTCTGGCCACGGCCTTTTCCGCCGCAGCCGAGGCAGGAGCATCCGTTTTATCTGTCGCCGATACCGTTGGCAGGGCGCTGCCGGGCGAGTTCGGCGCGCTCTTTGACCATCTGCACGCGACGGTGTCGCATGGCGAAAATATAACGTGGAGCGCTCATTGCCATAACGATTTAGGTCTTGCCGTGGCGAATTCGCTTGCGGCTATTGAAAACGGCGCACGCCAGATTGAATGCACCGTGGACGGAATCGGTGAACGCCGCGGCAATACGCCGATGCAACTGGTGGTGCGCGCCCTCTATCAGCGCGCCGACGCGTTCCCTTCGGTCAGAACCACGATCAGCCGCGAGCAACCGCCAACCGGCGGTGATTTGCTTGCGGGCGTGATCTCCGGTGCCGTGAGAGCGAATTAGCGCCGTTAAATCTCGAGTCCGAATCCCTGGCTGACCTGGCTGTGTGAATCGCCGGCCGCTTAACGGCGCAATTGCTTGTTCGGGGCGGGGTCGAAACTGGCAGGGCCGCAAGAACAGGGGCGGGGGCGTTAGGGGGAGACGGCGGAGATGAGCTATTCTCGCCGAAATTCAACGATGGCGTACCGGGAAATCCGGCGGCCCGTCAGTACTGCAGCCGCATCAGATCCGGGGAGAGCGCCGACGGAGGATCTCACATGGCGGAGCAAGAGTATGCGGGACGCCTGCTATCGGCCGACTCGCACGTGATGGAGCCGCGCGACCTTTGGGAAAAGCGAATCGATAAGAAGTGGCGCGACAAGGCGCCGCGCATCGAGATGCTCGATGAGAGCGGCGACTACATCGTAATCGATGGGATGCGGCCACGGCCGCTGGCGTTCGAGGGTCCGATGGCGGACCTGAAGGCGCAGGGCATGGAGATTCCGGTGCCCAAGGGTTATCGCTACGAGCAGAACCGGCCGGGGTCGTGGGATCCGAACGAGCGTCTGAAGGATCAGGACCTCGACGGGGTTTCGGGCGAAGTGATTTACCCCGGCGTGGGACTGCATATCGTGCGCGCGCCCGACGCCGAGTACATCTACGCCTGTTGCCGGGCCTACAACGATTGGCTCGCCGAGTATTGCTCGGTCCATCCGCAGCGGCTCAAGGGCGCCGCGATGCTACCCAATCGCGGTCCGATCGAAAATGCCGTCAAGGAAGCCGAGCGCGCGGCGAAGGTGGGATTCGCGACTATCATGCTGCCGGCGTGGGTCGACGATCGCGCGTACAACCTGCCCGAATGGGACGCGCTGTGGGCCGCATTGCAGGACTTGAACCTGGTCGCGAGCCTGCATCTGAGCGGCCGCGACCCTATGGTATCGCGCACGGGCCGGGCGCCGGCGGCATCAACGTCGGCGTGATCAAGTTCATGATGTACGACACCGTGATGCGGCTGATCTGGGGTGGCGCGCCGATGCGGTTTCCGAAGCTGAAATGGTCGATGGTCGAGGGCGGCATCGGCTGGATCGCGTCGGTGGTCGCCTTCATGGACCATTGGTGGGACGACCATCGAGGCTGGATGGAGCCGAAGCTGCCGGAGACGCCGAGCGCCTACTTCCGCCGGCAGTTTTTCGCGACCTTCGAGGACGATCGCGCGGGCGTGCTGACGCGCGACATGATCGGAATCGACAACCTGATGTGGGGTTCCGACTATCCTCATACCGAGGGCGTGTGGCCCTACTCGCGCAGAAAAGTCGCGGACAACTTCGCCGATATTCCTGCGGCCGACACGCGCAAGATGGTGCACGACAACGTTGCGCGGGTGTTCGGGTTTGCGCTGCAATAAGGCGGCGATGGCGGTGGAAACACTGAAGAACAAAGTCGCGATTGTGGGGGCGGCCGACACCGAGGTCGGCGTGGTACCGCATTTGAGCGCCACTCAGCTTTACGTGAAGGCGGCCAAGCTGGCGCTCGCGGACGCTGGTATCACGAAGGACGAGGTTGACGGCCTGATCACCTGCATCTCGTTCGTCGAGCCGTTCATGTATCACGCCGAGATGATCGCGGAGTACATGCAGATTTTTCCGCGCTACTGCATGACGGCGCCGTCGGGTGGCGGCACCACGCTCGCGATCATGCATCACGCGGCCTCGGCGATCGCGACGGGGATGTGCGACACGGTGCTGATCACGATGGCCGACAGCCAGTTGTCGGGGCTCTCGCGCGAGAAGGCGATCGAAGCGATGTCGGGCGCGGGCCATCCGCAGTTCGAGCGTCCGTACGGGCCGCCGATCCCGGCATTCTACGCGTTGCTCGCGCGCGCGCATGAGCATGCGTACGGCACCACGGCGGCGCAGCGCGCGGCGGTTGCGGTAGCGTGCCGCCGGCACGCCTCGATGAATCCGGCGGCACAGATGCGCAAGCCGATCACGGTCGATGACGTGCTTAACTCGCGGATGATCGCCGACCCGCTGCATCTGCTGGATTGCTCGCTGGTGAGCGACGGCGGTGCGGCGATCGTAATGACCTCGGCGGAGCGCGCGAAAGATTTCAAAACCAGGCCGGTCTATCTGCTGGGCACCGGCGAGGGCCATTCGCATGAGCACATCAGCCAGGCGCGGAGCCTGACGACCTCGGCGGCGAAGGAGGCGGGCGAGCGCGCTTACGCGATGGCGGGGCTGGGGCCCCGGGACATCGACGTCGCGGAACTTTACGATTGCTTCACACCGGTGGTGATTATCGAACTCGAGGACCTGGGCTTTTGCGCGAAGGGCGAGGGCGGGCGATTCGTCGAGGGCGGCCGGATTGAGCTGGGCGGCGAATTGCCGATCAACACCCATGGCGGGCTCCTGTCGCATTGCCATCCCGGCCATCCGGGGTCCATGTTTTCGATCACCGAAGCGGTGCGGCAGTTGCGCGGCGAATGTGGTCCGCGACAGGTGACGGACGCCAAAATCGCGCTGGTGCATGGGCAGGGTGGAATCATGTCAACACATTGCACGGCAATCCTTGGCAGCGAGCGCATCTGATGGCGGCGCAAATCGGCAAACCGTTACCCGCGCCGACGCTCGAGACTCGTCCGTATTGGGACGGATGCAAGCGGCACGAACTGCGAATTCAGCGTTGCGCGGTTTGCGGGCACCATCAATTTTACCCGCGAATTTACTGCGAGCAGTGTTTTGGCGATCGCGTGGAATGGGTGACGGCTGCGGGGCGGGCGACGGTCGCGTCGTTTACGATCGTGCGGCGTCCGGTGTCACCGGCGTTCGCGGCTGAAGTGCCCTACGTGGTAGCGCTGGTCACGCTCGACGAGGGTCCCACGATGATGACGAACATCATCGGATGCCAGCCGGAGAAAGTCGCGATCGGGATGCGAGTCGCGGTGACGTTCGAGGATTGGAACGAGGAGATATCGATCGCGAAATTCCGCCCTGCCTGAGACTTATTGGCCTGCCCCTGACAACTGTCCAACCGATGGGTTTCACGCCAGTATGCCGGTTTATTCGTTAACCGCGAACCCGACGTCGCGGCCTTTCGCCGCCACGGTATACGACGGACCTTTCATTCTTAAGCAAAGGTATCCGAAGCAGGTCATCAAGTGGTGGGCCCGGCAGGCGGCCATATTGGACGAACGTCCAATATATATCCGACCGCGAATCCACTAATACTCTGAGAGATCGGCCTGAGCGTGACGGGGCTGTCTCATGGCAAAATTATCCGCGACACGCCCTGCGGTGTTCGTAGTTGACGGCGACGCTTCCGTGCTTCGCGCGATTGGCCGTCTGTTGCGTTCGGCAGGGTGGAAGGTCCTGACGTTCGATCGAGCAGATTGTCTGCTCGCCGCCGAAATTCCGAAGTCCAATGCGTGCTTCGTATTCGACTTAGATCTTCCGGATATGACGGGAGTGGAGCTCTATAAGATGTTGACGGCTGCTGGGCGCGCTCTCCCGGTGATTATGATGACAGCGCAATGCAACCAGAAGACTCGCCGTATCTTTCAAACTCTGGATGCGGTTGCGGTTCTGTACAAGCCGTTTGACGAAGTGCTTCTATTCGACGCCATCGACCGCGCGCTCGCCCTATCCGCCTCCGGTCGATAAGCCCGGAAGTAGCTAGTCAGTTCGTATACCTTTGCGACCAAAGTCCAATGGATCGTTTGGAAAATGCCGGTTACAGTGTAATCGCAGCTGGGCTCAGCAAGGGGACTGGACCGCCCGAGCGAGACCGAGGAAACGACGGGTCTTTCGCTGAACAGGTTGCGAGGCAGAGGAGTTGGCAAGCAAATGTCTATCTGGTTGCGGTGCACGGCTGCATTGATGTTGTTGCTATTCCTGACCTCCGCATCCTCGCGTGCGGCTCAGGAAACATTGACCCCCCTGGCGAAGGTAAAGTCGACTCTCGGCGACGCACTGGCGATTGTGCACGACCAACAGATGCCGGTAGAGCAACGGCGACGGGAGCTTCGAGATTTAGCCAACCGGAATCTCGATCTGCCCCGGATGGCGCGTGGATCGCTCGGCCTTCATTGGAATGAATTGAGCCAGACGGAGCACGACGAATACGTCTCCCTATTTGGCGCGTTTATCGAAGCGGCCTACCTAAGCCAGATTCAAGACTACGTCAAGCTGAATATCGAAGTCACTAATGAGCGAAGTACCAGCCCAAATTACGCTCTGGTTGACGCGATCGTGAAACAGCCGCACGAAGATGACCTGCCGATCACCTTTATGCTCGAACGGCACGGTGACGATTGGATGGTCTATGACGTTCGAGTCGAGAACGTCAGCATGATCGAGAACTATCGCAGCCAGTTCGATCACGTAATCAAACGACACGGGCTGGCGAGATTGTTAAATGACCTGAGGGTCAAGCAAAAGCAACTGGCGGCGCTGATCGGGAAGCCGTGAAGGCGATCCCGCCTCCACGAATAGCCATGTTACCTATCCCCGATGGGGTGCAAGATTGATCGACTCGGAAGTAGCGGATTGCGGTGCAAATTAAGGAGAGGGTCTTCGATGAAGAAATCAGGCATTGGAAAGATCGTGAGTGCGATGGGCGTCGCGGGTTTGGCGGTGATGCTCCTGGTGGCGGGTTGTTCGAGTACAGTTGAAAGTGCTCCGCAAGCGGCGAAGGACCTCGAAGCCGGCACCCCGTTGCCGCCGGCGGTTACCGGATTTCTGGGCGCCTACGCGTCGAAACTGCAGCCTGGCCCCGAGGGTGGAGCGGCGTTGGCATACATCAATCCCAATGCGCAGTGGAGCAAATACACGAAGATCCAACTGATGCCAGTAGAGTTCTGGGCAGCCGCGGACACCAAGGTTTCAACCGCAGACCAGCAAACCTTGACCACGTACTTCTACAACGCGATCCGCACAGACCTGCAAAAGAACTATACGATTGTGAGCGCTCCAGGTCCCGACGTCATGAAGCTTCGGGTTGCCCTGATGGACGCGACCACCGCGACCCCGGGTCTGCGCAGCGCATCGGTGCTGATTCCCCAGCTGAAGGTTCTTAACGTGGCACAGTCGATGGTGAGCGGCAGCTATGCATTCGTAGGTTCCGCCGAGGCTGAAATGATGGTGACCGATTCTTCGACCGGCGAACTATTGGCAGCAGCAGTAGACAAGCGGGCGGGTGGCGCCGGTCTCAAGGCGGCGGCGTCGTTCAAATGGGGCGATTCGGAAAACGCGATGGACTACTGGGCGGAGCGGATTTCCAGCCGTCTTTTGGAACTTCAGGGCAGGCAGGCGAATAACTGATAATGTCGAAGCACTCGCGCTAAAGCCGATCCGGGTCGTCGGGTAAAGCAGTGCGCCTGTCCACCCGCTCGTACGAATTGCACCCGAGGGAGTGCCGATATTTTGTTTGCTCTGTAGGCAGCAGTAGGTTCGCGGCATCGTGGCTATTGGACGGTGGGGTCAACTGCCGACGGCAGATGGGTAAGCCCACGATAGTTCGGGATGTGCACCGGTCTACGCGGCGACGTACTGCGCGCCAATCCTGTACCGGCATTTCGCACGGAGGAAAAAGATGGAACCTCAAAGCTATTGGCGAAACCAACTGAACAGCGTGAGTATCGCGCTCGCCATCGTAGCTGTCCCTTTTCTGCTTTTGACGGGAACGGCGCGCGCACAGGAACTGTACGTCTATCCGGCAAAGGGACAGAGCCAGGCGCAGCAGGACCGCGACCGCTACGAGTGTCATTCATGGGCCGTTAAACAAACCGGCTTCGATCCGAGCAAATCCCAGTCTGCTGTTCCCGCCGCGCCCGTTGCCTCGAACCAACCTACGCCAGCCCGGGGTCATGTGCTCAGAGGGGCGGGGCGCGGCGCGGCACTCGGAGCGGTAGGCGGCGCAATCGCCGGCGACGCGGGCAAAGGTGCGGCGGCCGGTAGCGCGATGGGAGCACTCGCCGGGGGAATGCGCCGGCGCGATCAGAGGGTCGCCCGCAATCAGCAGCAACAGGTCGCCTCGCAGACTGCGGCAAAATCACAACAAAACCAACAGATGGCCTATCATCGCGCGATGGCGGCGTGCATGACCGGGCGGGGCTATACGGTCAACTAGCAATGACATCACGATTTCGGGCGGGGGCAGAATCTGCAGTACGCCATCGCTGCGGTCATCCCGAAACCGATCAAGGGTAATCCATTAGGCGCCCACGACCGGAGTTGATGGCATTCCCCGGTTTTCCTGTTCCGAAATATTTATCCCGGAGTTGCAGTACCATCAGGACCGGTGTCCCTGGGCGTGTCCAATGCCTTGGCTCGCGCATCGATGAAATGGATCGCGCTACACTCAGGAGGTCAGTTGTCCGGCGGGATGTAGAGAATTCCCTCGCCCATTCGATCGACCGTTCATGCGGCATCCGCCTAGTTCGTTTCTTGGGTTGGGCTTGAGGAGGGACAGGAAAGATGCGCGGATACAATCGGCCACAGAGCACGATGCTGACCGGGACCGAAGCGGTAGCGACACTCGTCGTGACGCTCACTCTTCTATTGATTGGATCGCATTCGTTCGCTTTTGCCCAGCCGTTGTCTCCGCCAAGCGACAGCGAGGCCGATGAAACGTTGGCCGGGCGCGAATACGACCCCACCAACAGCCTGACGCAGATCCAAATCAAAGATATCTATACGCCCGCGGAGTACGGCAGCAATGCTCAAGCGAATACTATTCAGGTCAGACCAATCTTCGCGATCTCTCAGTCTGCGCTGATTCCTTTCGCTCAACGGATCCGGCCGACTTTTAAGATAGTCACTGCGCCATCGGGCAGAGGCGCGTCGACATTGACCGGCTACGGCGATATGCAATTGCTGGATCTGGTGTTAGTAAATTGGCCTAACTCAAGAGAAACGGCCTTTCGGTGGGGAATCGGGCCGTACTTTGTTTTTCCTACCTCGACCATTAGACAGTCCGGCCGCGGCGCGTGGCAAATGGGACCTGCAGTCGGCTTTGCCTATCGTGGAATTCCGAAGCTAAAATTGGCGGGCCTTATGCAGCAAGCCACGTCCTTCGCTTACACCTCATCGCGTTCCACACCGGTTACTTCGATTTCGTTTCAACCGATCATCAGCTACCAGCTCGAGCGCGGATGGTATCTAAAATCCAGCGACGCGACGTGGAGGTTCAACCTCCGCCATAATACTTCGACCACGATGCCGCTGAGTGCCGGCGCCGGGAAGGTATGGCAGCTCTCGCAGGGTTACGCACTGGATACATCGGTTTCGGGCGAATGGATGATCTATCGCCAGTTTTCCAACCGATCCGCACAATTCACCCTGAATTTTCAGGTCGCGCTGTTGTTCCCGAAAATCAAGTTCTGAAAAGGAATAATTTTGAAAGGGAGATTCCCGCGTCGCCTATACTCTCACATAGTAATGCCCGGCAGGCGGCCAATCCGATCGTCGCGGCCGGAGCTTTGTGCCGCACCGTGACTGTCCCCAACCCCGAGGACCCACGCGCAGCCGAAAACCTTCGGCATCATCCACCTCCTCATGATCACTGAGCGGAATCAGAGTCGCGAGGGTTTGGATCTGTTGGAGTTCTCGCCGATTGATTCATCTGAATCGCCACCAGCCGAGCAACCAGAATGGCGAGATAGAATTGGCCGCCGATACCTTCGGCGACCGCAGCGTAGCGCGCCTGCAGAGTTAGTGGCGTGATATCACCGTACCCGACGGTCGCGAGGGTCGTCAGGCTGAAGTAGATCAGAACCGGGAAGGCAGGCTGCGGATTTGTCGACTGAGAAGCCAGGTGAATATTGGAGAATGCATGCGGCTGAAATTCAAATAGCAAGATATAGAGAAGTCCCCACGTCAGGCCGATCAGAAGATAGACTGATACCGACAAGCTAATCGTTTCCCGGGTGACCTCGCGATGCTTCAGGAGGCTGCGCAGCTCCGTCCAGGTAACGAAGGCGAAGAACAGGAACCAGGCGATCGAGGTCAGTAGATACAGGCTCCGGGCAGGGTTGAAAAGCGTTATCACGCGCAGCGCTATCGATGCCATTACCAATACCCAACCGATCATTTGCCGGCGCTTGGCCTCGATTAGCAAGCGTCCCCGTTCGCCCACCAGTTCATCGATATTGATGCTATAGAGCGCCGCGACCATCAGAATCAGAAATGCGCTACTGAACACTGCCGGGGCATCTTTGATGTCTCCAATCAATGGACGAACTGCGAAGGCGGAGATGATCGCCGCCAGCAGCACACTGTGCCGGTAAGGCGCCAAGTGACGGCGAAGTACCCTGTTTAATCGTTTCAAGACGGTGTCGTCCATCGGCCAACCTGCACGCATGCAATACTATGGTTTCTTGGCGGCCTCCGCGCGGATCGCCGCAGCGATGTCGGTGCTCATGCGGGCAAGCGCTCTGCTATGAGCGGCAGCGAGTGCCTCGAATCCGTCACCCTGTACCGGCTCGCGTGCGATAGTTCGACCCGTACGTGTGCCCCCACCCGCGGTCTTACGCACGTTCCACACTGCCTCGAGCAGCGCAGCGGAGTTGGGCATCGATTCGAAGCGTTGAACGTCGATCGTGACCCGATAGTCCGGGTTGAAGTTCGCGAGCGGGGCTGCGGCAACGTCGGGCGTCCCCAGCAGCACCGCCAAGTCGCCGGCGACAGCGCGCGAGATACTGTCATTGAGCGGGGCGACCCAGCGGTTGAACTCTTCGAGCTCGACGCGATTCGAAGCGACTCGGACCACGAACTGCGGCTGGTCAACCGAGGCCGGGATAGTAACCGGACCGACCATAACGGCAGTGCGTGAGGGCGGTGCGCCGTCAGGGGTTGCTGTGGAATCCAGAGTGTAATATCGCGACGTCGCCGTGGTGCCACAGGCGTTCACCACGGCCGCGACCAACGCGATCGAGATCAGACGCGTTAAACGGCCCGCCATCACTTTGCCTCTCCTTTCTTGCCGCGCAGCAGCGCCTCAGGATGGCGTTCGAGATAGTCGGTGAGCACGCGCACCGACCGCGCGGCGCGGCTCACTTCCTGCAGGGTGCTTTCGAATTGCTGAATCTGCGCGGAATTCTGCTCGGTCAGTTTGGAAGTGTTGCCGAACGTCCCCTGCGCGGTCGCCAGCGTGCCTCGCGCACTTACCAGCGTCAGATCGAGATCCGCGAGCGCCTTCTGGAGGTTGTCGCCAATCTGCTTCAAGGGCATTTGGTCGAGCTTATCGACGATGTTGGTGATGCGCGCCTCGGTCGCCTGAAGCTGTCCGGGAATCGTCGGCAGCAGTGCGGGATGTTGCGACCAATCCACGCTCGCGGGTGGCGAGCCCGGGAAAAAGTCGAGTGCCACGTACACCGCGCCTGTGAGCAAATTTCCCGTCTTCAATTGCGCACGAACTCCGTGAGCAACCAGCGAGTCGATTACCCTTTTGCGCATGGCCTCCAGGTCGGTATGAGACGTGATGCCGATGACTTTGACTCCGAGCCGCTGTGCGTCGAGGCTGATTGTCACCGGTACCGAGAATTGGAAAGTCTTCAGGTCGATTTGCGCGCGAATATCCGTCACCTCGCCGATCTGAATCCCGCGGAATTCGACCGGTGCACCGCGCGTGAGCCCACGCACCGATTGGTTGAAGACCAGCTGGAAGGTCTGCGGATTGCGCGCAGCCGGTTCGAAGGCCTCGGTGCGGTTGCCGTAGAGGGTGAAGACGGTATTCGCTTCGGCCGGCGGAAGGACCGGGCTGTTGCTGTCGGTCTCGAACGCAATGCCGCCGATAAGGATCGACAATACCGACTGGGTTTGCACCTTGAGGCCGCTGGCGGTGAGTGAAAGGTCGACTCCGCTGGCGTGCCAAAAGCGCGTATTCGGATTAACGTACTGGTCGTAGGGCGCGCGCACGAAGACTTTTACGGTTAACAATTTGCCATCGGGATCGAGTGCGTACGACGCAACCTGACCAACCTGCAGACGGCGAAAGAAGACCGGTGTGCCATCGTCGATCGAACCCAGGTCGGCAGTTTTCAGCACGAACAGCCGGCCGGGTGATTCGCCGGTTACCACCGGCTGCGTTTCGAGCGCCACGAAATCGCGCTTATGTATCTTGGAAGTCCCGATTTCAAGCCCGATGTAGGCGCCGGAAATCAAGGTGCCCAGCCCCGTTACGTTGGCTCCGGAAATCCGCGGCCGCACGACCCAGAACTTCGTATCGTCTGCGAGGAACCCTTCGGTCTTGGGGGCCATTTGCACCGTGACGATCACGTGCTGATGATCAGCGGCAAGCCGGATCGCCGTGACCGTCCCGATGTCGACGCCGTTGTAGCGCACCTTGGTCTTGCCCGCTTCCAGGCCCTCGGCCGAATGGAACGTGATGGTGATCTTCGGTCCTTCATTCATCACCCGCGTCACGGCAATCCAGGCGCCGACCAGCGCTGCAAGGATCGGGATGATCCAGACCAGCGAGAGCCGCGTGCGACTCCGGGGGATTCGTTTGGATTCGGGCACTGGAGGGAGTGGCCGGTCGCGATCAGGCATGGAGAACCTCTTTCGGGCTTGATGGATCCCAGATGAGCCGCGGATCGAAAGACTCGGCCGCCAACATCGTGAACACCACGACTGCCGCGAAGAATAGCAGCCCGGATGCGGGCTCCACCGACATCAGGGGCTGGAGTTGAATCAGGGCCGCGGTGAAAGTGTCGACGAATACGTCCACCATCGACCAGCGTCCAATGAACTCGACCATCCGGTAGAGGCGGACTCGTTGCGAACTATTCCGCACCGACCCCCGCTGCGCGGTGACGAGCAAATAGGCCAACGCCAGGATCTTCGCGCTGGGGATCATGATGCTCGCAACCAGGACGATTAACGACAGCGGCCATCCGGTCGGTGTCCAGAGCAGCACCACGCCCTGCATGATCGTGTCGGACGAGGTTCCGGTGGCCGTGGTCGTGGTCAACACCGGCAGCACGTTTGCCGGGATGTAACAAATCGCGGCTGCAAGGAGATAGGCCCAGGTCCGCTGGTAGCTGGCGCGTTTGCGAAAGGTGAGATCTTCGCCACAGCGGGGGCAAAGGCCTTCCTCCTCGCCGCGGGCGGGGCGCGAGATCAGGCCGCAGACAGCGCATCCATGCAGCCCCTCCTGCATTGCGGTCGGATTCAAGGCGGCCGGAGCTGCTGAATTCACGACGTCCCCTCGGCCGTGCCGCCGTGGCCGAGCTGGTGCCGGACGCCGTCCTCGGCCCACTCGATCTTGTGCCATACCTCTCGCGGGTCGAAGCTCGACTGCATCGAGGCCAGCGCAAAGACCAGTCCTCCGAGCACGAACAGCGCTACGCCCGGGATTACCGTCGCATAATCCGCGATCTTCACTAAAGCGACCAGCACGCCGAGCATCATCACTTCAATCATGCTCCAGATCCGGGTGGTCGGGTGATGGCGCAGCAAAATCCCCACCCATCGCGGCGCGGAAGCCCGCGTGGCCCCAAGCACGATTATGAGCATCAGGCCGATTTGCAGCGCGGGCGCGACAATAACAGTGAAAAGCACCAGCGCTGCGACGATCTGCTGGCCATCACGCCAGAGCGTCTCGACGCCGCCGAGCACAGTGGTGGAGGCGGCGCGTCCCACGATCGTCAGGCCGAGCATCGGAACGGAATTGGCGATTACGTAGAGCACTGCAGATGCAAGTGCGAGCGCGAGCGTCCGGTTGAGAGAATCTTCACGGCGACGCCACAGCTCATTGTCGCAACGCGGGCAACGCGCGGAGGCGCCCGGCGCGAGATCCGGTAGCCGCTGCAACAGGTCGCAGTGCGGGCACGCGATGAGCGATGCGTCAGCGACCGCCTGATTGTACATCGGGTTAGACCATAGCTTCTTGAGTTGTCAGAAAAATAGCGCGATTGAGAATCCCAATCCCGATACGCTTTCGGATTTTAGACGGACACCGCTGACCCAAAACGGTGGCGGTTGGCAGTTGGCCCCTCTCGGTTAAGTCGCTGGCGTATTGCTGGTCCTCTTCACTATCCGCGGTCTACGAGAGTGACAGCTACGACGGCAAACTGCTCGACGTCACGCTATTTATGTTGGCAGGGCCAATATCGCAAGAATATTGGACCATGGGCTTATTGCGTATTGAGGACCTGTATCATGTCAAGCCGTCCCCGGTAGCTCTTGGGGGGTTCAATGACTGAGCCATGCGAACAAGATCTGCGAGCGATCCGGCGTCCATCTTCTCCATCACACGAGCCCGGTGAACCTTAATAGTCTTCTCCGAAATTCCGAGATCGAAGGCGATTTGCTTGTTCAGGCGTCCGACCGTCACCAACGCAAAGACCTGACGCTCGCGCGGGGTCAAGCGCCGAAATCGCCGCTCAAGGTCGTCAAGCTTGTCGTGGGACTCCTTTAGCTTTCTGGTGCGCTCGGTGGCGCGGCGAATAGCGCCGAGGAGCACTTTTCCGTCGACGGGTTTTTCGAAAAAGTCTATCGCACCCTTTTTCATCGCATTTACGGTCATCGGAATGTCGCCATGACCGCTGATAAACACCAGCGAAAGATGCGGCAGCGTGTGAGCCAGCTGTTCCTGAAGGGCGAGTCCATCGATCCCGGGCATCCGCACGTCCACCACCGCGCATTTCACGGCCAGGTTGCGCGGATCCGACAGGAATTGTGCTGCTGAGGAAAAGCCGATCGACTCGATTCCGGCGGCTTTGAGCAAACGCCCCAGCGCGATGCGAACAGGGTCGTCGTCGTCGATTACTGCAACTGTGATTGTTGTGGGCACGCACATCACCTTGGCAGGGTCATCGCTTGCTGAGTCGCGCAGCTTCAGTGGGCAGGTAGAATTCCATAGTCGTTCCGCGATCCGGATTCCGCGTCGCCCATAGCCGACCGCCGTGGGCTTCGATAATCGACCGGGCGATCGCGAGGCCCAGGCCCATGCCTTCCGGTTTGGTCGTGACGAAGGCCTCGAATAGCCGCGGCATGATGCGGGGATCGATACCGCTTCCGGAATCGCGCACCGTGATGTGGACTCGGTCCGCTTCGCGCTCAAATCCATCCACGACTACGACACTCGGGCCGTCGCTGGCCTCTATAGTCGCGTCGAAGGCATTCTCGACCAAATTGATAACCGCTTGGATTAGCTGGCTGCGGTCACCGAGTACCGGCGGAAGGGCCGAGGGCACCTTCACTTTAAGGTCGATGTTTCGGTTTCTTGCTTCGGGTCGGACAATACGCTCAACGTCGATCAATACCTGCGTCAGGTCGAACGGCGAGACTTTCAATTGACTGCGCTGAAAATGCGCGCGAACGGCTCTGATGGTCTCCACGGCACGAGCGTTATCGCTGATTATGTCGTCAAGCACGACTTTGATTTCCGCCAAATCCGGCACGCTCTCGGCGAGCATGTGGCGCGCCGCCTGCGCGTTGCTGAGGATTGCGCCAAGCGGCTGGTTCAGTTGATGCGCCAGCGCGGCTGTGGCCTCTTCCACCATTACCATCGCCGATGCCTCGCGGACCTGATTCCTCAGGCGGCGGATTTCCGCGCCCGCCCGCTTTCGTTCCAGCGCGCTGCCGATTATCTCGGCAACCAGATAACAGCGCTGAACGGTTCGATCGGACCAGGCATATGATCTGCGGACAGAATCGAATGCAACCGCGCCGATGGTGACGTCCTCAACTCTGAGCGGGACGGTCACATTCGACTTGGTGCCATTGTTCGCCGCGAACTCTCCGTCCTTTCCGGCCTCTGGCGGCAATTCTTCCACATTCGAAATCACCACCAGTTCTCCGGCCATGATCTTGCTGGCGAGCCACGGCAAGACCTCCTTGACGTTCAAACTGGCCGAATTGGGCATGATACCTTCGCGTGACCACTGATAACTGGTGTACAAAAGACCGTCGGAAGAATCGAGTTGTCCAACCGTGCAGCGATCGATACCAAGAACCATAACCAGGTGCTTGAGCCACTTTTGAATCTCGTCGTCTATCTGGTCAATGGTAATGCGCACGAAGGCCGCTGACATTTCTGCCGCGAGGTCTTCGAACGCCTCAGCCGTATTGTCGAAGGCCGCTACAATCTCAGGCGCCCTCATCCCGTGAACCTCTTCAGCGCCATCTGCTCCGGCAGGGTCTCGATACTACCATTCAAACCCCGAGTTCCCCTCGATCTGGTCCGACTGGCAATGGACCTCGATTGAGAGCTGCATCCGGAGGAGCGCTCTGTATGAGACGGTTCCTTCAGGAACCGCGAGCTTTTCAGAAGAACGCTACGCCCGCCCGCTCAATTTAGCAACATCCAGCGCCACAAGGATAAAGTGAATCCGTAAACGCTAGTTGAGTTCCAGCGTCGCCGCGCAGATTCTCAGCTGGCGTTCGACAATGCGATTGCCCGGTTGATCGCCGCTAAGGAACCTCTGCACAGCTTGATCGATTGGTGTACAAAGGAAGCGGAGGATCGACAGATGCGGAGGTGCGGTGATGGGTAGTCAGCGGACTTTTGCTGCGGTGGCATGGAGTGCGAAGGGCAAGGTGACGAGGCGCGAGCGTTTTCTGGCCGAGATGGACGCGGTGATTCCGTGGGCGCGGCTTTTGCGCCTGATCGAGCCTCATTACCCCAAAGCCGGCAACGGGCGCCAGCCACTGGGGCTGGAGAAGATGCTGCGCATCTACTTCCTGCAACAATGGTTCAATCTCTCCGACCCGCAGGCCGAGGACGCGATCTACGACAGTGAGTCGATGCGTCGGTTTGCCAAGGTGGAGCTGGGCGAGGACACGGTGCCGGATGAGACCACGATTCTGCGTTTTCGTCATCTGCTCGAGAAGCACAATTTGACCAAGGCAATCTTCGCCGCGATCGGCGGTCTGCTCGAGACCCGCGGCCTGTTGCTGCGCTCGGGGACGATTGTGGACGCGACCATCATCGCGGCGCCGAGTTCCACCAAGAACGCCAGTGGGACGCGCGACCCCGAGATGAAGCAGACTCGTAAGGGCCAGAACTGGCACTTCGGGATGAAACTGCACATCGGGGCTGACCAGCGTGGCATCGTGCACAGCGTAACCGCGACCGACGCCGCGGTCGCCGATGTCACCCAACTGCCGGAGCTTTTGCACGGGTACGAGCGCGAGGTGTTCGGCGACCAGGCGTATTGGAAGGAAGATGACCGCAGCTTCCTTGAATCGCGGGGAATACATTATCGGATCAATCGCCGTCCTACCGCGCAGCGGCCGTTGAGCAAGCGCTGGCGGATGATCAACCGGGTGCGTTCGCGCACCCGCGCTTGCGGCGAGCATGCCTTCCGCGTACTCAAGCAGTTGTGGGGCTTCAGCAAGGTTAGATATCGCGGGCTGGCCAAGAATCTGGCTCGGGCCGAAACCATGTTCGCGCTGGCCAATCTCTACCAACTCCGGCATCGGTTGCTCCCAGCCGGGGCCTGGTGTGGGTTGTGAACAAGAACCAGAGGCAACCAATGCTCCTGATGGCTTCTCAGCAGCGATCACCCCAGCGCGCTGCTGCCGTTCCTCCTCATAATCCTCATTACTATGTCGAACTGCCGCTGTATGACGACCTGTGCAGAGGCTCCCTAAAAGAGGAACTTCGTCGATCGGCTTGTACAGCACCGTTACATTCTCCGGTAAGCCGATAAACTCCTTCGATCTCGAATTGTCCTGACCGGTGATAAAGATTGAGGGGAGTCCGCAGCCCGATCTTTTCAGGGTTAACCAGAGTTCGGTCCCGCTCATCTCCGGCAACCCGATATCGATCACCAGGCAAGCGTTGTCCGCGGGTATCCCACCGGCGAGCAAAGCGGCGGGACGATCGAACGTCTCGACCTTAAAGCCGGCTGCGCGTATCAGCCGTGACAACGACTTTCGAACTGCCGCGTCGTCGTCCACCACCAACACCGTGGCGAGACCAACTCAAGCAGCCGCGCCTTCGAACCGAACCATCGGACCTCTCCGTTACCCCCGTCTATTCCATTACATAAAAGCAAATTCCTCTGCCCTGAAGCTCGCAGCGGCACCCTCCCTATCAATGCTACTCGACGAACCTATCTTGGATATTACATGGACCGGACCCGGGATTCTTGCTCTTAGGTTCTCCAGCACGGATAAGCTAAGTAAGACCAAGGTCCAATTACGTCGGACGCGAGATGGATGCTTCATTAGGAATACATGCGTTGGAGATCGAATAAGTTCTGCTACCTGGCCGCCGATGCTGCGGTTGTATGGCGGTCGTATAGACGCCGCCGCAGCCCGCGATTCGGCCGAAACCTTCGGGACAAATGACGCGGATCGACCAATCCATTCAATAATCTGGCAACCGGTGGGGGCGGCACCTTCGTGAAACTCGACAGGACTTCCCCGCTCGAAAAAATTACCTGTCCAACATGGTCAACTATGAAACGGATTCTCGATAACACCGCTTGGTCAATCTGCCTCTGCCTCGCGATAGTCCTCTTCCTGCCGACGGTGGCACGTGCGCAGCACGGCGATTATCCACTGGGCACCGTCGGGGTGCTTGGTGCTCAGCAGGCTCCGGAAGGGCTCTATTACTCGAACGTCTGGTCTTATTATAACGCTTCCGGCAGCTCATTTGCCGAATCCGGACCCCTCAAGTGCGGTCCGCGCGACCGTGCGTGCTTGAGTCTCAATCTCGGCGGAGAGGGAAGCCTCGACCTATTCATCGACCAGAACATTTTTGGGTGGACTACGCCTTACAAGATTCTCGGCGCGAACTACGGATTCTTCGTTGATATTCCGTTCGCGATCGCCGACGCGAGCGGCTCCGGCTCCCTCGAACCCATCCTGAGTCTCGAACGCGCCACGGTGGTGCCACCTTCAACACAGGCCTCGGGGGGAACGACCAAAGGCAGCATCGGCGACATCTATGTCGAACCGATCAATCTCGGCTGGCACTTCAAACAACTGGACGCGATCGTTTCGGCCGGATTCCTGGCTCCATCGGGGCCATACAATTCAAACGCCAAGGTCAACATCGGGTTTGGCCATTGGACCGGACTCTTCGGGCTCGGAGGCATTGTCTATGCGGACGCCGCCCGTACCTGGTCGCTCTCTATATATTCTCATTACGAGATGTATGGCTCACAGATGGGTAGGAACTATACATTGGGCGATGCTGTTCCATTCGAATGGGGCGCCGGCAAAACCATCAATCTGAATAACGACATCCTGAAACAACTCACGATTGGAGCGGTCGGCTATGCGCAATGGCAAGTGACCGATAACCAGATCGACGTCACTCCCACCAGCGCAGTTGGCAGGGCGGCCGTGGATAAATTGGAGAATGTCAGTGCGCATGTCTATTCGGCCGGACCGTCAATCACCGCATTGACCAAATACGGCCTGTTCGCCCTGCGCTACTACGATGAATTCGGAGCACACGCGACTCCTTCGGGCCAAACTTTGGCATTTTCCGTCACGATCGCTGGAAACCCATTTAAGAAATAGGCTAATAACGAATCGCCATTGCACGGTTCACGGAACATCGAGACGAAGAACAACCGTCGAGAGATCCATTCGGAAAAGCTATACCTCAAGCATGTCACTACTGGTGTCGCTCGCGTACTTCTGTCGAGGCAGATGTTCCCAAGGCGCCGATGGTAAGCATGCAGTGGTAATCTAAATGGACCGATTGCCCCACGGAGATTGATAATTCCAGCGCCGGCTTGTCTCTGATGATCGCATATCGAATGTGATTCAGAAGACGCGGGAACGGCGCCGGTTGAAGGTTCACGTACAAATGAAGGATCTCTTTATCCAATACGAGCCGCACAACGCAGTCTGGCTCTTGGCATCGGGAATGCTGGTCGTGTGGGGCATCGCATGGTGGATGGGAAAGCGGCTTCGAGATCGCCCCGGGCCGCGAGCAGGAAGCAAATTTGACGATGCCAGCCTCGCCCTGCTGGGATTGTTGCTGGCCTTCACGTTCGGGATGTCGCTCGCCAAACACGACAACCGCCGAGATATGGTGGTTGCGGACGCCAACTCCATCGGCGATTTTGCCACCTGCGCCAATCTACTGAACGAACCGATTAGAGGCCGGCTGCTCAATGTAATCCAGAAATACACGGAGCTTCGCGTTTCAATCGCGAATTCGAAACATCCGGAGCACGAGTTGGAGTTGGCGCTCCCTCGCTTTCGAAAGATGCAGTCCGAAATGGTTGAATTGGTGACCCAAGCGATAAAAGAGGGGACACCAATCGGCGCATTGCTGCTGAGTTCGCTCAATCGCCTCATGAGCAGCCACGTGTCGCGGCTGGCAGCGGTAAAAGATCGGCTGCCCCCAGAAATCATATTGTTACTTTCCGTGTCGGCCCTTGTTACGACTCTCTTGGTAGGCCGTGAGCAAGGCATCGCTGGCAGGGCCGAGGTCGCGGCCACCTTGGGCTTCATCCTACTCGTCACGCTCACGATCTCCGTTACCCTCGACCTCAATCAACCCCAACGCGGAACCATCACGGTGAGTCAGGAGCCCATTATTGAAATGCTTTCGGCGATGCCCAAATAGTTCCCAACTGACGCTGCGGATTCTTGGCAGCGCAGCGTTCGAACTATCTCTCGCAGGCTTGGAAACGGGCTTGTCCGCGACGGAAAAGGCTTCTTCGATAGTCGCCGAAGTAGTCCCGTCCTCCGGGATCGACGTCGCATGTGAAGTGCGTGCCGCCCCGGTTCAAATCATCGTCTTTAGTATTGCATTGCTGTGAGAAAGCCGGGTGTCCACGCGCCCCTCAGCAAGGCGCTGGATACTCAGCGTCGCCTTCGTCCAGGAGACTTCAGGGTCAGACTAAAGTCCAATTGTCATCGGATTCACATTATTCAAACATACCCTGTCAAATACTCTCCAGATGCAGAGCTTTGCGTTGGCAATTCAGAGAACTAAATGAGGCGGTCGTGAGCATGAAGCGAATTCGGGGTGGAACCCTTCCGTCGCGCGCAATATTGAAGATGCTACTGGTGGTTGCGTTGCTGTATTCGGCTCCCGCTGGAGCTCAGCAACAAACTACCGGTGTGGTGGGGGCTCCTGACGCGACCACCACCATCAGCGGGCAACAATTGCCGCCGCCTGCGCCAAGATTCGGGGGCGTGATCAAGGAAGACGCGCTCCATTCGAAACAGTGGTGGCCACCGCGGGTGGTGCCGCCGAAGAAGGCGCCCAACATCCTGCTGATTATGACCGATGACGCCGGGTTTGGCGCGCCGAGCACGTTCGGCGGCGTCATTCCGACCCCGACCATGGACAGGATCGCGGCCCAAGGGCTGCGCTACAACCGGATATTCTCTACCGCGCTATGTTCACCGACGCGCGCCGCGCTGATCACCGGGCGCAACCATCACTCGGTTGGCTTCGGTGTGATTTCCGAGCAGGCCACCGGTTTCCCCGGCTACGACAGCATCATCGGTGAGGACAGCGCGACGATCGGCCGCATCCTGCGCGACAACGGCTACGCGACGAGCTGGTTCGGCAAGGATCACAACACCCCAACCTACCAGGCCAGCCAGGTTGGTCCGTTCACCCAGTGGCCGACTGGCATGGGCTTCGACTATTTCTACGGCTTCGTGGGCGGCGACGCGAACCAGTGGCAGCCGAACCTGTTTCGCAACACGACCCAGATCTACCCGTTCCTTGGTCACGAGGGCACCTTGAAGATGGATCGCTCGGATCCCAAGGCGAAGATCTGGCCGGTCACCGGCAAGGAGCCTTCCTGGAACCTGGTCACCGCGATGGCCGACGACGCCATTGACTGGATGTATCGGATTCACCAGACCGATCCCAGCCAGCCGCTCTTCCTGTATTACGTTCCTGGCGCCACGCACGCACCACACCATGTGCCGAAGGCATGGGTGGACAAGATCCACGCCATGCACCTCTTCGACGATGGCTACCAGAAGCTGCGCGAGCGTATTTTTGCGAACCAGAAACGGCTCGGCGTGATTCCGCAGGACGAACAGTTGACGCCCTGGCCCAGCAAGGTGATTCCCCCGTGGGACACGCTCTCCCCCGAGGCGAAAAAGCTCTTCATCCGGCAGGTTGAAGTGTTCGCCGCCTTTAAGGCCTACGACGACTACGAGATCGGCCGGGTGATTGCGGAGTTCAAGAAAATCAGGCCCGACAACACGTTGGTCATCTACCAGAACGGCGACAACGGCACCAGCGCCGAGGGCGGACCGGAAGGAACGTTCAGCGAAGTAGCGTTCTTCAACGGTGTCAAGGTTCCCATCCCTGTGCAGATGAAGTTCTACGACGCCTGGGGCACCGAATTCACCTACAACCACATGTCGGCGGGCTGGTCGTGGGCGTTTGACACGCCGTTCGACTGGTTCAAGCAGAACGCTTCGCGGTTCGGCGGCACCAACCAAAACATGGTCGTTGAGTGGGATGGGCACATCACGGACAAGGGTGGTCTGCGCCAGCAGTTCATGCACGACATTGACGTGGTGCCGACGCTGCTGCAGGTGACCGGCATCCACGCTCCCGAAACCGTGGACGGCATCAAGCAGAAGCCCATCGAAGGCACCAGCTTCGCCTACACATTCGACGCAAAGAACGCCAAGGCGCCGTCCCGTCACCATACGCAATACTTCGAGATGATGGGCCAGTGGGCGCTGTATCACGACGGCTGGCTGTTGAGCACCAAGGTGAATCGCGTGCCGTGGGACGCGTTCAGTCCCGCCAACCCGGACCCGCTAAACAACCAGGTGTTCCAGCTCTACGACCTGAGCAAGAGCTGGAATCAGTCCGTGGATATCGCCGCGCAGCATCCGGACAAGGTCAAGGAGATGCGGGAAATGTTCCTTGAGGAAGCCAAAAAGTATCATGTCCTCCCGCTGGACGCGTCCGTGGGAGCGCGGGTCGCTGCCCAACGTCCGAGTCTCACCGCCGGCCGCAGCGAGCTGGTCTATACGCACTTGATGACCGGTCTGCCGCAGGGTGATGCGCCTTATCTGCTCGACACCTCCTACAGCCTCACGGCGGACATCACCGTGCCGGAAGGCGGTGCCGAGGGCATGATTGCGACCTCCGGCGGACGTTTCGCGGGCTGGGGTGTCTACCTGCTCAAGGACAAACCAGTGTTCTGTTGGAACCTGCTTGATCTTGAATGGATCAAGTGGGAAGCCCCGGAAGCGCTCGCGCCTGGCGAACACACCCTGGAGTTCGACTTCAAGTATGACGGTCTCGGCGTCGGCACGATGGCCTACAACAACTTCTCCGGCATCGGCAAGGGCGGCACCGGCACGCTGAAGGTGGACGGCAAAGTGGTCGAAACGAAGCGGATGGAAAAAACGCTCCCCATCATCCTCCAGTGGGATGAGAGCTTCGACATCGGCTCGGACACGCTCACCGGTATCAACGACGCAGACTATCGGCCGCCGTTCCCGTTGACCGCCAAGTTCAACAAACTGACGATTAAGATTGACCGGCCGCAGTTGTCGCCTGCGGACATCAAGAAGTTGGAAGACGGCATGAAGAAAGCCGCCATGGGCCGCGAATAACACGGTTTCTGTTGTGAAAAGTCTGACGGACTCGGTGGCAGTCGCCCAATGACCGCTCGTCAGAGTTCGGCATTTGCACGGGATCGGTCTTCTCTCGCGGAGGTTAATGAGAACGCTCGAGAGTCCTCGTGGCTGGATGGCATTGTCTGCGATCGTAACAGGCAATGCCATCCCCAGCCGCGATCAAAGGGCGCGCCGGTCGATTTCGTTCACAGTAATCCAGTATCAGATGTCCGCGGGGATGCCGCCCAGCGTGGCGTCGCCGGGTAAGGTCGCGATTTGGGTCAGTACGTTTATTTTTTCCGACCCTGTGGCGAGGTGAGTGTCAAGGGTGAAGCATCGTCAGACCCCGCTGTGGACTTTGTTCGTGATCTTATGGATACCTGTCTCAGTCGCCGGACTCGCGCAGGCGCAAACCGCAGCAGCATCGCCTGATCAGCTTGGACAGGAACAACTTGAGCGGGAATTCACGGATCCACTTACGACTCTGCCTCAGCTGATTATTCGAGACGGTTACTCGCCCGCCGTTTACGGCACTCATATTGAAACCAATCAGGCCATCATCAGACCGATCATACCGCGCATACCAGCCAACACGCTGCTTCCCTTCATCCAATTAGTTCGGCCGACTTTTCAGTTGGTGACGGTTCCGAGTCCCAGAGGAGGAGAGCGCACCGAGTTCGGCGACATCGCGATGTTCGACCTCGCAGTCCTGCCGTGGCCTCGAAGAGACTCCGGACTCCTGATGGGAATTGGACCGACGTTTGTGTTCCCTACCGCAAGCTCCAGGAGCGCCGGTCAAGGAGCCTGGCAGGCGGGCCCTGCACTTGGCGTCATTTACACCGGTATTCCTCGGCTGATGCTCGGGTTCGTCGCGCAAAATCCGATCTCTTTCGCTTACACTTCCCCCGTCCGCCAACCGCTCGACACTCTTGAGATACAGCCCGTCCTGGCCCTGCACCTCTGGGACAAATGGTATCTCCGGTCCGCAGAAGCGAACTGGATAATCGGTTGGCGCCGCCATTCTTCCACGACCTTGCCATTGAGTCTGGGACTCGGCCGAACGCTCGTTCGTACCGGTCTTCCTCCGATGAGCATCTTCGTCACCGGACAGTGGACGGTCTATCGCCAATTCGCGCCGGTCACGCCTCAGACCACTGTGAATTTCGGTATGACAGTCGCCTTCCCCGAAGTCAGAGAGTGGAATTGGTGACCCAGGGTCTCAGGACCGAATAAAGCCTCGCGTCCTTCGCGGCCCCCGCCTGTTCCGCCAGGTCTCGGGTCGGCGCCTTTCATTATGGAAGGCCGGCTCGGCCACCGCGGAGCGGCCGACGGTCTTCGAAGCTAGGCTTGCTTATCGCGTGCTTCACGAAATTGAGGTAGGAGCTCTTCAACCAAATTGGGAGGAGCCGTTTCCGTGGGCAGTCGCTTCAGCAGACTAATGACCGTGCGCATCTGCTGCAGGTATCTCCGACAGTTCCTGCACATCCACAGATGAATTTGAACCTGCAGGCGCCGACTCTATGGCAGTTCCTTTTCCAGATAATCGGTGGCGCGCTCGGTTACTTCCTTGCAGTTTAACATTGGCGTCTACTTCTTGCCGAAGTGCTGCTCCAGCACGCGTCTCAGATTGGAACGCGCACGATGTAGAAGTACCCGTTAATTGGTCTCGCTGATCTCGAGGATGTTACAGATATCATCGGACTCCAAGCCTTCAACGTCGCGGAGAGCTATCACTGCATGTTGGTGGGGTGGCAACTCCTCGATCGCCCGCTGAATCGCCGCCATCGTTTCCTTTCGTTGCAACAATTCCTCGGGCGCGGAGTTGGTCCACGGCTGTGGCGGGGCGGTCCACATGCCGCGCGCGTCGAAGCGGCTCGGATCGACCGCGGGCTCATAGTCCGATTCTGATTGCGAATCCTTCATCGACGAGAACGGAATCGAGCGCGCCGCCCTCGAAGCTGCTGCAAATGGTGCGAACTTCGCGACAATTTGCGAAGCCTTCGCCTCGCGGCTCGATGGTGCGGATCCAGTGGCAGAAATCAACCGCATGATGACCCGATGGTTTTCCGACGGCCTGGTCGCGCGGCTTTGAAGACCCCCGTTGCCGTACGACGCCGCTCGCGGTGAGGTCTTCCTCGCTCGGCTCATTCCGCACCACTTTCGCTGACAGAGAGCATCGCTCGGCTTCGTTCGTTGCTGCGATTGATGTCTTCCGCTCGAGGCCCGAGTCTGAGGATGCGACGGATAATATAGTCAATACTCACTCGCCCTGGGCCGGCCATCGTAAGCCAGAACAATATGAACATATAGAGCACTTCATCCATTTCCACGAAGTCGTCGATTCCTGTGATCTCTTTCATTTTGACCATCACCAGCGCCACCAGCATGTTGAACATCAAAGGAATTGAAACGAGCCGCGTGAACAAACCGAGCATCAGTAGAATTCCGCCAATCCACTCCGTGTAACCGGAGAGGGCCGCGCTGACGTGGGGGCACGGAATACCCCAACCGACAAATCTTTGGGCGAATGCCTGTAGATGGTGAACCTTGCCCGAGCCGGTTTCGGCCCAGAAATAGCCGAAATATATCCTCATCATCAGTGGCGCTAGCCAATCGAGCGAATCCGCATGGCCGAGGCTCGCATCAATCGTTCGCGTCAAGAACTGTATCATCGGGCTTTTCTTTCTCCTGGCGCCGGATCGCCGCAGCGTTACGGTGACCTACGGCTAATGTCTCGCGAGTCGACCCGATGTTACGCGCCGCCGAACTCGAATCCGCCGCGGCCGCGCTTACAGTCCCTGTACAAGCTTCACCCGGGCGATCCGCCTGCGTCTGCCGTGCCGGCCGCGTGCGCGTATTTTCATTTGCATCCTTGGACTCCCGGAGCGCCCGTGATTCTCGGCATAGATCGCGGCGGCCGCGACCTCGCTCGGCTTGCCGGCTTCGCCATCGACGCAGGCTGTTTCCATGTGTTCCAAATCACCAATGAATCCGCCCGGATCAGGCTCTGAGGAAGGAAGACCGTTAGAGCACCCATCTCGCGATCGACGCGTGATGTTGATTAGCGGCTGAGGCCCGGGAATGGCCGCGGAACCGTCTTTAGTTCGTGCCCAAATTTAGCGGCTTTCGACCCTGAAAACTTCTCGATTCACCGATTTAATTTTCCGTTGATTTCGACAATCCGGTCTGGCCCACTTCGATGCTTACATTTGGCCCACCAGTTTTCCGTTAGTTGTTCAGTTATTGCTCTGTGCTGATGATCAGCGCTACGGGCCTCGTTTTAGGTCGCCTTTTTCCCGCCGCCGCTAAGCGGGGGCGGCGCGGTAATATTGTTCAGCTCTGCATTGCGGCCCTTGCGCTTCTCCAGGGTTCGGCGAAAGCGGTATGAGTCAGTCCCGGTTTCGATGATGCTAGCGCGGTCAGTAATGCGATCGATCAACGCCTTGCAGAGCCGTGCGTTGGGAATCACCTGCGTCCATTCCGAGAAGGGCAGGTTGGTAGTAACGATCACTGCGGCCTTCTCGGCCCGTTCGGCAATGACCTGGAACAGGAACTCCGCACCTACTTCGGCCAGGGGCACGTAGCCCACTTCATCGAGCGCGATGAGGTCGTAACGGGCCCAACGGCTCAACGCGCGGCCGAGTTGCAACTGATGTTTGGCCTCGACCATTTCGTTGATCAACGCAGCGGCGGTAGTGAATCGAACCCGGCGCTTCTGCCGGCAGGCGGCTACTGCCAGGCCGGTGAGTAGATGGGTTTTACCGGTGCCGCTGTCACCGATGAAGATGACCGGCTCAGCCCGGCCGATGTAAGCGCCTTGCGCGAGTTCGTGGATCTGTTGTGCCGAGATCTTGGGATTGCGGGCGAAGTCAAACTCCTCCAGGGTCTTCATCCGCGGCAGATGCGCTTCGCGAAGGCGCCGCTCCACCAGCCGCTGTTCCCGTTCTTCGAGTTCGGCCTGCAACAGCGCTTCGAGGAAGCCCAGGTGCGAATGACGTTCGCGCACCGCCTGTTCGGCCAGTTGGCCGCATTGCGCGGCGATCGCCGGCAGGCGTAACACCTTGCACTGCTGCTGGATGCTGGCAGTTTCCAGAACGGCGGCCTGCGCATTCATAGCGCTATCTCCGAGCTCAGCAACCCATCGTAGTCGGTGATCGCCGGCAGTGGTCGTTCGAAACGGGCAAGTGCGCCCAACTCGATGAGCGCACTGCGCGCATGGGCCAGGTCCGCGGCTTCCACCAGATGCCGCACCGCCGCGGCATCCGCACAGCCCAGAGCGATTGCTTCTTCCACCGCCGTTCGTACCCGTTGGTGGCCATGCTGTTTGATCAGGCTGAGCAGCTGAATCATCTGGCGCGTGCCGCTCTGCCTGCCGTGCCGGTGTATCAGTTCGTCGAGCAGCCGATCGTAGCTTGGCGGCCACCAGCCACGTTCCCGCCATGCCTTGAGCGGCCTGGAGCCGATCAGGGCGCCCGGTTTGCGCTCCAGTACATCGAGATAGTGTTCCAGGTCGAGCACTTGTTGCTGCCGCCCGTGACAACGCTCGTGGCAAGCGATGCACCGCCCTTCATCCCGCACTTCGACGTAACTCGGATAAAGCCGGACCTCGACCGTCTTGCCGGACGCCGCCGGCACCGAATAGAGATTGGTCCGCACCCGCACGCAGCCGAGACCGTCCACGCGTGGAAACGCGATCTCCGCCAGCTCGAAGCCTTGTTCGGCGAGCGGTAATAGCTGCGCACGCTCCTCGATCATTAACCCTCCCACCGGCTGCTGGTGTCCGGCGATCTGGCGCCGTTCATCGGCACGGCAGGCGGCGAGCAACTGCGCGTTGAGATCCGCGAGGTCGCGCGCCTTCGGCACCGGCACCCAATGATTGCGCCGAAAGTAGCCGGCCTCGCCTTCTATCCCACCTTTCTCGTGGGGCTCCTCGGGCGTGCAAAATTCGCTCTGGAACCGCCAGTGTGAACGAAAAGCAATGAAGCGCACGGTCTCCTCGCGGCGGAACCCACGCAGGATCTTCTTCACCGCAGCTTTCAGGTTGTCGTACCTGAGGATGCGAAAGACGCCCTCAAAATATTGAAACGCGTGCTCGTGAGCCTCGAGAAACGCCTGCTGGGTCGCGCGATGATAGGCCCGATGGAAGGCCGCGCCGCTCGCCATGCTCCGTATCGCAAAGACCTGCAGCTTTATCCGTTCACCATTGAGCTCCGCCCATGCTTCATACCAATCGACCTGGCCTTCCTGCCCCGGTGCGTAGCTCTGCGGCACACAGGTCGCGCGGGCTGACCATCCCAGCTCCCGTTTGCGCTCGCGCACATACTGCCGAATCGTCGCTTCCGACACTTTCCGCTCCGGCTGCTCCGTCACAATCCGCTGCCAGATGCGATGGGCGGTGTGACGCTGCTTGCGCGGGGCGTTGCGATCGGCTTCCAGCACCGCGTCGATGAAGGGCATCAACGGCGCCATTATCGGTCGCTTCCGTTCCCACTGCTGGCGCTCCGGCGGTGCGGCATTGGCCAGCGCCTGACGTACCATCCGGCGATGCACTCCCAGCTTGCGCGCGATGCCGAGCACGGTACCGTCGCCGAATTCGTACTCCCTGCGTATCTGCTCGAATAGCTCCACCTTTGCTTTCCTCTCCATCCCGCGCCTCCTGCTCTTCAGCAGGATGCTTCGGGTCTGCGAGGTGGGCCATTTTACAGCATCGAAATGGGCCGCTTTAGAGTATCGAAA
>CAWAKE010000006.1:0-186682 GCA_963782535.1 uncultured delta proteobacterium
ATCCGTCAGGCGCTTAAAATTCCCTCTTCCATTGACCTGACCCCGGTTGGTGGTTCAACTTCTCAGAGAGCGTCGAGCGGATAAACTGGCAAGCTCGCCTCGGGCGCCGGACCAGCAAGACAACCGGAGAATCGAGATCTTCAATTTGTAAAATCCCCCGGCAGGACTTTCGCAGTATGAGTGCAATAGCATCTGAGCTTCCACCTGAAATACGAGAGGTATGCGATGGGCTGACGGCGTTCGCGCGAGCCGAGGTGATACCGAGGCATGAGAAACATCGCGCGTTGCTCGATGACCCGCGCAAGCTCTATCGCGAAGACGGACGCCTTTCTGACGAAGCGGTCGCGTTGATCCGCGAAGTTCGTCGTGCAGCCTCGCGCGCCGGCTTTTACACGATGTGTGTCCCGGAAGCGTTAGGAGGGGGCGGCCTTGGTCATCTGGCGTACTACGTCGGATGGGAACATTTGTTCCGACTGTGCGGGCCTCAGAATTGGCTGATGCTTTACGCTATCAGCCATTGGGCATTTGGACCCAGTCGTCTTCTTGAACGAGTCACCGAAGAAGCGCGAAAGCGAATTCTGGAGCCGATGAATGCCGGCGAAACGTCCATGTGCTTCGGATTGTCGGAACCCGGTGCAGGCTCCGATGCGGCCGCGCTCTCTACCCGCGCGGTTCCGCATGGTGATGGATGGAAAATTTCGGGCCGCAAAATCTGGACGACCAATGCTCCGGTCGCCGATTACTGCATCGTTTTCGCTGTCACCAATCCGTCACTGGCGTCGGCGCGCAGGGGCGGAATCTCCGCTTTTCTCGTTCCGACCAATTCGCCCGGGTTCGAAGTGCAACGAGTTGTGCGTCTGTTTGGCCACATCGGCGGAGACGAAGCTGAACTTCGGCTCGACGATATTTTCGTCGAGCCGTGGCAGCTGGTCGGGGAACTTGATCGCGGTTTCGACGCGGCGCTGTATGGCGTCTCGCTCGGGCGCATCTACAATTCGGCCCGCGCGGTGGGATACGGCAGGTGGGCGTTGGAACGCGCAATCGAGTACTCCAAATTGCGTGAAGCGTTTGGGCGGCCGATCTCAGACTACCAGGGTGTGACTTTTCCGCTGGCCGAATCCGCCGCGGAACTGCACGCCGCACATCTGATGGGTCTCAACGCCGCCGCGCTGCTCGATAAGGGTCAGCCGGCGGTCAAGGAATTATCGATGACCAAAGCGTTCTCCGTTCAGGTCGGATTTCGCGCGGTCGATCGCGCGATCCAGACTCACGGCGCAATTGGTTTCACCAACGAGATCGGGCTTCATCACGCCTGGCATTCATTGCGGATTGTCAATGTAGCCGACGGCACCAACGAAATCCTGAACCGCACGGTTGTTCAGCGATTATTGAAGGGCGATCTCGAATTATAGCCAGATGCCGTTTCGCCGTAAGGACTGGCGCCGCCGTTTTCCGTCCTCAAAACCTGGTCCGCGCGAAAGGCACTTTTCTGCTTGCTGCTCTTGGGTATTTCGGTCCGCTATCGAAACCCGGGCTGAAATTTTGCCGATGCACGGTGCTTGGTCTTTGTTTGATCCTGAGTCAGGATTATACAAAGCTTTGTGCTGCAAGATCGGCCGGGTTTGCGAAAGGAGATTGCGATGCCTGAGGTACGAGTCGGCGACATCAATCTGCATTATGAAATCCAGGGTAAGGGCGATCCGCTGTTGATGGTTATGGGGCTCGGCTCGAGCTCAGCGTCGTGGGACCCAACCCTGCTTTCCGAGCTGGCGCGTTCGTTCCGCACGATTGTCTACGACAATCGCGGCACCGGCCAGAGCGACAAGCCGAAGGTTCCGTATACGCTCGAGATGTTTGCGGGCGACGCCTATGGGCTGCTAGACGTGCTTCAACTCGGCCGCGTCCACGTATTTGGCGTCTCGATGGGTGGGATGATCGCTCAGGAACTGGCGTTGCGCCACGGGTCACGATTGCAGACGTTGACGCTGGGATGCACGACTTGTGGTGGCAAGCATGCGGTGCCTCCGCCGCCCGAATCGGTAAAGCTCCTATCCGCGCCGCGCGAGGGCCTATCGGACGAAGAGCTGATCCGGCGCAGCTGGCCGCTCGCATATACTCCGAGTTATATCCAGAACCATCGCGACGCCTTGGAGGCGACGATACCGCGCGTGCTGGCGCATCCCACCCCTCCGTCGGCTTACAAACGTCATCTTGATGCAACCTATACGCTAAAAACCTATGACCGGCTGCCCGAGGTCCGAACGCCAACAATGGTGGTGACGGGTGCACAAGACGTTTTGATTCCGGCGCGTAATTCAGAGATCCTTGCGGAGAGAATCCCAGGCGCAAGGCTACAAATCATTCCGAATGCTGGACACGCTTTCTTTGCCGAAGCGCGCGATGAATTTCTGAACGCATTTGTGCCGTTCGTAAAGTCGTTCCCAATTAATCCGTAAGCGACCTGCGAGCGGCGGTGCAGCTCTCCGTCCCGCGTCGGTCTCTTGCGCGATTCCCAGCTCATCGCCGCCGCAGCACTCAGTCCGAGCTCCACACTCGATGCGCGATGTCAGCGACCAGCCGCAGCTTCGCCTCCTGCGTCGATTCCGGGATAGGATTCCCTTCCCATACCGTACCGAAACCGCACTGCGTCGATAGCCCGAGTTGCTCGCGAGGAAAGTGGCGGCTAGCTTCCTCAATGCGCTTGACGATTTCCTCATCCGGCTCGAGGTCGATGCGTTTGGTCGAGATGAGACCGAGGACGACGCCCTTGTCGGTCGGAACATCGCGCAGCGGCTCGAACGAACCCGATCGCCAGTCATCGAACTCGAGTAGAAAGCGCGAGAAATTCCGAGCGCGAGTAAAGACTTGCTTCGCTACCGATTCGTAACCACCCTCGCCTACGTAATAGCCCTTGTTGTTGCCGCGGCAGAGATGAAGCGCGAAGTCGACGCCGGCAACATCGGCCACCGAGTTGATGATGTCCAGACCTTCGGTAAGAAGCCGTTGCGGATCCATCCCGTGTTCGGCGAAGTCCTGACGGCGGCGTGCCGGATCGCATAGCATTCCGAGCTCCGGCGCATCGAGCTGGATGTACTCGCATCCCAGCGCTGCAAGTTCGTGCGCTTCCTGGCGCACAATGTCGGCCGCGTCGCGAAACAGGTCGAAGGGATCGGGATAGGCGTCGCGGGAATAATCGGGAGACCACCTGAGCGTCATCATCAGCGGGCTCGGCAGCGTGACCTTAAGCGGAAGATGCGCTCCCCGGCGCGCGTATGTGAATTCTTCATTGGTTAGAGATCGCTGGCGGCGGATTTTTTCAACGACCGCATACTGAACCTGGATGTATGTTTCTTCCGCCTTCCGATCCTGTGCATGAGGCTTGCGCCATACGCGGGTGAAGGCGGGAATTTCCTTGACGCCTGAAATTACATCGGTCAGCGGTGCGATAAAATGCGTGCGGCGCATCTCGCCGTCGGTGATGACATCGACGCCGCTCCGTTCCTGCAAGGCGATCGCTTCGTCCACTGCGCGATCCTCAATTTCCTTGAACGCGAGCGTTGAGAGCTTTCCCGCCGTCCACTCGGCGCGCGCTTGCTTGAGATAGGCGGGCCGCAGCATCGATCCGATTACTTCCGCACGATAAAATTCTGCCACCGTGATTCTCCTGAATTATTCTGGGAAGCGGGCTAACCCCAGATCTCCCGCGCGGTCTCTACGACCAGCCGCAGCTTGGCCACCTCGTCAACGATCGTCAGCGCGTTGCCATCGACGGTCGATGAGAAGCCGCATTGCGGGCTGAGGCAAAGCTGTTCCAGCGGCACATACTTCGAGGCCTGATCGACGCGTCGCTTCAAGTTATCTTTGTCCTCGAGCGCGCCACGCTTGGTGCTCACCAAACCCAGCACGACGATTTTGCCATTTGGTACAAAGCGCAGGGGCTCGAAGCCGCCCGATCTCGCATCATCATATTCCATGAAGAAGGCGTCGACGTTGAGCTCGCCAAACAGCGCCTCCGCGACGTAGTCATAGCTACCCGATGCAACCCACGAAGATCGGAAATTGCCGCGGCACATGTGCGTGCAAACCGTCATGCCCGGCGGCCGATTTGCGAGCGCCGCGTTTATCAGCCGGATGTAGGTGAGATGCTGGCGCTCCGCATCGCCACCGAGCTTGCCGACGTATTCGCGCTGGGCTGGATCGTTCAGATACGCGAGACTGGTGTCGTCAAGCTGCAGATAGGTGCAGCCTAACTGGGCGAGCGCCGCGATCTGATCGGCGTACACCGCGCCGAGGTCGTGCCAAAACTCATCGAGGTCGGGATACACCGACTTATCGATGGCTGCGCGCCCGCCGCGATAGTGCATCATGCTGGGCGACGGGATGCTCAACTTTGGCGTCGCGCTGGCAACCGATTTTAGAAGTCGGAAATCGTCGGCAAAGATGCACTTGTCGAATTTCAATTTGGCAGATACGCGAAGCGCGGCAGGTGTGAATTCCAGATCGCCCTGCTCGTTGTGAAAGGTCACTGTCAGGTTGTCATGAGCCCTGTTCATGCCGCCGACCTGGTAAAGGAAGTCCATGTGCCACGAGCCACGCCGATATTCGCCGTCGGTAACCCCGCACAGTCCGAGGCCCTCCTGCATCTTTACCACCTTGCGAATTTCCGCGTCTTCAACCGCACGTAATTGGGCGTCGGAGATGCGGCTGTGCTGGCGGTCATCGCGCGCCTGAAGCACTTCGCGCGAGCGTAGCAAGCTGCCGACGTGATCGGCTCGAAATGGCGGGATGGTCCGGTTCATTGAAACTCTCGACTCATACTTTTGGCGATAGTTCGAAACATAGCGCTTCGCGTCACCGTTGCAAGTGCGACCGCTATTGGGCCGATAAAATTCAGAAGCGATCAGCCCGATCTCGCCGACTCGAAGCCTCAAAGGTTGGCTATCGCCAGCGCTGCGAAATCACCAATGATTTCGTGTGAATCAAGTTTTGCTGAGGCCCAGGTCCCTATGATTTCGTTCGCGTTGGCTTTTTTAGTACGAAGAGCAGCGCCAACGCCACGAGGTTGAGGGACGCACCCAATAAAAAGGCGGAGTCGTAATTTTTCGTAGCGTCATACATATAGCCCGCGATAAATGGACCGAATGCCGCCGGCGAACCGGCCAGCGCAAAGATGAACCCGACAATGGCGCCGATTGCAATCCGCCCGAAAAAATCCCCGATAAGTGCAGGAAAGAGAGCGGTGACGCCTCCATAGGAAAATCCAAAGACCGCAGCGGCTGGATACAGGAGCGAGAGGCCCGTGCTGGTCGTAAAGCCGAGAAACGCCAATGCCTGCAGTAACAAACACGCTCCGAGGGTAGGCAAGCGACCCAGGCGATCAGAAATTGGACCAATCGAGAGCCGACCAGCGAATCCCGCGAAACCAATCACGCTGATCGTCATCGCCGCGAGGAAATCAGAAATGCCAAGATCTATCGCGAAGGGGACGATATGGATCATCGGCATGAAGACCACCAGCCACGTCAAAGCGAAGATGACGTTCAGTAGCCAAAATGCCCTCGTGCGTTGAGCTTCAGCGAGGGTCCAGTTCTCGGTGGGCAAGTCCTCCCCAATCGCAACAGTTGTCGGAATTTCCGGCGTTGCTTCTCCGTCAGGAAGTAACCCCATTTTTTCCGGATCGCGTGCGATGAAGGTTGCGCATGAGACCACGCCGCCGACCGCCAGCAAACCGAGAAGCAAGTAAGTTCTGCGCCAGCCATACGCGGCTATTAACGCTGTTGCGAACGGCGGAAAGATAAACGTGCCAAAACTCGAGCCGCTCGAGGTGATACTGAGCGCCAGTCCACGTCTGCGCGTGAACCATCGTACGACCGTGGCATTGCACGGAACGTAGGCCGCACTCATGCCTGTAGCAGCAATCAAACCGAGGACGACGTAGATCTGCCACAGGGCGTGGACTCTGCTCATCAGCATCACGCCTGCACCGAGGAGACAACCGCCAACCATCAGCACGACTCGTGGTCCCAGACGATCGGTCAGTCGCCCGCTGACAATTCCCAGCGCGCTATAAACAAACACATACATCGAGTACGGAAGCGACAAGCTGCCGCGATCCCATCCGGTATCGGCGGAAATGAAAGGCATGAACACACCGAATGTGAACTGGATGCCGTAAGAGATGCACAAGATGGTGAATGTGCATGCGACGACGACCCAGCCGTAGAAAAATTTCGGTGGGCCGACGGGCGTTTCAACCGTAGCCGGATTTTCTTCAGGCGCTGATGGTAAGTTGATCAATGGTACCGCTGGAATAACGGATTACTTCGCGCATCGCAATTCCAATTACACGAGATCGCGAAGACCCTTGAGTCTGCCGAACACCTGAATTCTGACGCAGCGAAATTGGAGTCCACTGAGCACGGGCAATGCGGCGCCATTACCCACGGACTGCGCGTGGTGGCAGTCTGGTGCGTTCTTATCCAAGGACAGATCAGCCCGCACCTGATTATAGTATGGAGCGTGGGATTTCATAACGCGGCGCAAGTGCTGCTCTCCGAACACAATCAGATGGTTGAGACATTCGCGACGAATCGATCCGACGGGTCGCTCAGCGTGACCGTTGTGCAACGGTTAGTGCGGTGCGATGAGATCATCCCGTGTACCTGTCGAGCGAATCCGTCGGCTATCAGCGGTCCGAATGTTCCGTCGCGATCGCGGTTCAGGTATCGAGATACTTCGTTTCATGGAAACGTTTAGGTGATCTGCGCGACGATCCACTTTGCGCTTGGATTGGTAGTGACAGCGGTCGGGACCAGCCGTCTTCGCGTGTGGGTCAAAACCTCCAGACCATAAAGCTGCATGACCGATATGCTGTGGACGACCAAGAGAGCGACCGGAGCGATCCCTGCGGCGTTGTTGTGCAGGAAGGTACTCCAACCCTGTGACCGTGCATGGCACGTCCCCACCATGCATAGCGCAACGGTCGATTCGCATTTATTGAAGCCGAGCATCAGCAGGTCGCCATGAGGGCACGGCGACCTGCTGCTAGACCGGGTACTTTCCCCAAGGCTGCACCGGCCTGCCCAGCCACGTCCTTCGATGGTTCTACTATATTCCTCGCATACAAGGCTGGGGACGCCGGCGTCAAAATAGATCTGACGCGGGCGGGTATAGCTCAGGCCGCGCGGGCTGCCGGGGTTCCGCCTCGCTTAGCGCTGCAACGGCGGCGCGCCGGTGCCATCAGTCGAGGATCCGAAACGCAAAGAGTTGGCGGCACCCGCAGAACAATGAGGCGCGTTTCGATACTCGTGCCCGTGGATTGTGATAGACAGGAAACATTTGCGCGCTAGCTTAGATTCGAGTGTCGCGACCAAGGCTCACGGCACCGCAACCGTTTAGCTATTCGCGGCAAGCTTGTCCTGTGTTCTTGTATCGAAATCGCAGGCATCATGGCGCTCGTGCAATTGGCTCGACGGATCGCCATAGGTTCGGTTGACCATGCGTCCCCGCATTACGGCCGGTCGCTGGAGTAGATGGTCAGCCCAGCGTTGAACGTTCTTGTAATCCTGCACACTCAGAAACTCTCCTCCCCCGTACAGCCAGCCCTTCACCAGCCACCCGTACCAGGGAAAGATAGCCATATCGGCAATTGTATAGATCTCGCCGGCAACGTATTGAGTTTCAGCAAGGCGATGGTCGAGCACGTCGAGTTGACGCTTCACCTCCATGGTGTAGCGATCGATCGCGTATTCGATTTTCTCAGGAGCATAGGCATAAAAGTGGCCGAAACCCCCGCCGAGATAGGGGGTACTTCCCATCTGCCAAAAGAGCCAGGAAAAGCATTCGGCCCGCGCCCCGACTTCCTTCGGGAGAAACTCGTCGAACTTCTCGGCCAGATAGAGCAGAATCGCACCTGATTCGAAAACACGAACGGGCTCAGGACCGCTGCGGTCCACCAGAGCCGGAATCTTGGAGTTCGGATTCGCGCCGACAAAGCCGCTGCCGAACTGATCACCTTCTCCGATTTTGATCAGCCATGCGTCGTATTCGGCGCCGCTATGCCCCAGAGCCAGCAGTTCCTCCAGCATTACGGTAACTTTCACACCGTTCGGCGTCCCGAGGGAATAAAGCTGGAGCGGATGGCGGCCCACCGGGAGATCCTTGTGGTGCGTCGATCCGGAAATTGGACGGTTGATATTTGCGAAGCGGCCGCCGCTAGCCTTGTTCCAGGTCCAAACTTTTGCGGGTACGTAGTCAGATGAGGACATTTTCACCACCAGCGTTTTCTGTAGGATAAACAATCCGAGGCAGCGATCAAGCTGTGGGGCCCTCACCCGTTCCAAGCTCGAACCATAATGTGGACTTACGACGAGTCGGATGAGGCCCGGGTTCAGCAGTCAACCGCCGATGGCTACATCGTTCAAATTCGGCGGGGCTGAGATAGCCGAGCGACGAATGGCGCCGCCGGCGCTTGTGGAACAGTTCGAGATATTTCGAAAGGGCGGGGCGAGCCGCGGCGGGGGATGGCCATTGAACTTGATAAACGAGTTCAAGCTTGAGGCTGTCAAAGAAGCTTTCGGCCACCGCGTTGTCCCAGCGATCGCCGCGCCGGCTGATGCTGCCACGGAGCCCATGTTCGGCGATCCGTTGTTGGTAATCCCTGCTGGCGTACTGGCTGGCGTGATCCGAATGGTGGATCAAGCCGTGTGCCACCGGCCGCAGCCTGAATTGAAATTCGCCGTGGACGAACTCCTTGCGATTCATTGATTGATAGTAATATCAATAGATATTGACAAATTTATCAATAAAATGATATCCGCTAAGTTAATGACTGGTCGCACTTCAGCCGGGCGGCGCCGCGCCAACCCTCTCGATAAGGCCGAGCGGCGCGCAATGCTCCTTCAGTGCGCGATTGGCGTCTTTGCACGTCGCGGCATCGGTGCCGCACGTCATGCTGAAATCGCCGGTAGGACCAAGGTTTCAGTGCCGACCGTGTTCTATTATTTCCCGACACGAAAGGCACTGGTGGATGCGGTGCTGGAAGAGGTGTCGCGCTTCTTTACCGAAATGGCCGAAATGGCTCATGGCAAACGCGGACCCGGGTCCGAGATCATTCTGGAGCATTTGCGCGCGTTTGCCGATGCCGTCGACACGCATCCTGATCACACCCGCGTGCTGCTCGAATGGAGTACGGCGCTTCGCGATGAAGTGTGGCCGCGGTTCTTGCTGTTCCAGGAGCAGGTAATCGCCTTGATAGCGCGAACGATCCGGCGCTGGCGCATGGAAACCGGGAGCGATCGGGATCTTGAGGCTGAAGATGATGCACGGGTGATCGCCGCTACGGGTTATGTGTTGGTCCAAATGAAGGTAGCGAAGCTGCCCAACTCACGCATTGAACGGTTTCTGCACACTCTGGTGCACGACACGCTCGGCGAAGTCAGAGCGAGTCTAACCAACGAAGCGCATATATCCGAATTTAACGTGGCTGTCGGATAACCATGTAACGATTGATATGGAGAACTGCGGATTAGTGATAGAGCAACGGTCGCCCAAATCCGAAGCTGAGCGGGGCAGGATCATCAGGGAAAAGAGCGTGATGAGTCTGCACTTCCAACCGGTATGAACGATTGGGTGTTACAACAACGAAGGGCAGTGCGCTCGAAGCGAGGGGTTCCGAGGTGAGCAATACGGCGGGGGGCCGCTTGGATTCCACGATCTAATCAGCAAGTGACAATCAGACGGAAAGATGCAGGGTTTGCTGCTTAAGGAAAGGTTCCAAGGTACTTAGGAATAAAGGACGCCAGGAAGGTCCGCTGAGCTCTGGACAGGAGAAAACGAATGCGCGTTGGAGCAACAATTTTCAACCAGAACTATAGCGATTGGGACCGCTACGAAGCAGAGGAACGCGGCAAGGCTGTGTCCAAGCGCGCAGTACGGTCGGATCGCGAGATCTTTAACGAAGAAATCAATATCGCTCGAATCGCCGACGAAACTGGCTTCGACTCTGTCTGGACCATCGAGCATCACTTCACGCCCTACACGATGGTGACGAACCCGCTGCAGTATCTAACTTATATTGCCGGCATCACCCAACGCGTTGATCTCGGAACTATGGTTGTGGTGCTGCCATGGCACAATCCGGTACGGGTCGCCGAAGACGTAAACATGCTGGACTCGTTTCTTGGACCGGACCGCAAGATCATTTGCGGTGTTGGCCGCGGGCTGGGCCGCCGCGAATTCGGCGGCATGGGAATCGATCAGAACGAAGCGAGAGGGCGGTTCGACGAATCGCTGCAGGTGCTCAATCAATTACTAGCCACGGGCCAATGCGATTTCGAGGGCGAATTCTACAAAATACATGGCCTGCATCTGCGGCCCCAACCGGAGCGCGACCTGAGCGCGAATCTGTGGTGTGCGGGTGGCACGCCTCAAACCGTAGAGATAATCGCGAAGCATGGCGTGCGGCCGCTGACGATTCCCACCACGAGCCTGGAGTTGGCACTGTCGAATATGCGCGAATACGCGAAGCTGCGCCATAACGCCGGTCATCCACCGAGTCACACCAAGCTCGCGCTGTGGACCTATGTAGCCGAGACTGCTAGCGAAGCCCAGGCCGGCGCTCAGCGATATATGTCGGAGTACGCCGATTCGGCGCTGCGGCACTACGAGCTATTGGGCAATCATCTCCAGGGCACCAAGGGTTACAAGGAATATGGTCAGCTGCAGGATGCGCTGCGTCAGGATTCTGAGCCATTCAGGCAAGGCTTCTACAGGAGCCATCCGTGGGGCACGCCCGATCAGGCGATCAAGCGTGCAACCGATCTCGCCCAGGCCTTTGGCACCGACGAGATTATGTTCGTGTTCAAGTACGGTTCGATGCCAATGGACGTCGCTGAAAAGAGCATGCGCCTTTTTGCTAAAGAAGTGATGCCCGCCTTAAAAGGGCTGGGGCCCGCACCCTTGACCGTTAAGGGCCGCACAGGAGACTCATCAACCAGTCAACTGCAGGCTGCTAAATAATAAATTTCCGATTCTCAGTTGCGCTGAACGGCACGCATAATTGGAGTCAGGAATGGCACATTTCGATATAGTCATAATACCCGCACAGTATTCACTTCAACGCGCCGAAGTCGTACTTTCGTCAGCATTGCTAGAGTCTATTGTTACCGCAGCAGCAACACCACGGGCCGGCACCTCGGCCAATAAACAGGAGCTGGAGTAAATCATGATCGACAGGACCAAGTCGCACTACGAGGTAATTGTCATCGGCGCCGGAGTGGCCGGAATCTATCAAATCAAACGTTTGGCCGACCTCGGAGTGGACGCCACAGTGCTCGACGCGGCCGGCGATCTTGGCGGGACCTGGTATGCAAACCGTTATCCGGGGGCCCGGTTCGACTCGGAAAGCTACACTTACGGCTTCTCGTTTTCCAAGGAAGTGCTGAACGAATGGCATTGGAAGGAACGGTTCTCGAGTCAGCCTGAAAACCTGCGCTACCTGAACTTCGTCGCTGACAAGTTCGCTCTGCGCAAATACATGCAGTTCAATTGCAAGGTCGAGGCGGCTCACTTCGACGAGACGAATGACTTGTGGCGGCTAAAGGTCGAGGACGGCCGCGAGCTGACGTGCCGCTTCGTGATTATGGCAGTCGGTCTCCTTTCGATACCCACTCCGCCGCGGATCAAGGGGATGGAGAGCTTCAAGGGCCGCTCGTTTCATACCTTTAACTGGCCGCACGAACCGGTTGAATTGGCGGGAAAGAAGGTCGCCGTTATCGGCACCGGCGCCACCGCCATTCAGGTGATCGCGGAAATCGCGGACAAGGTCGGCGAGTTGACCGTATTCCAGAGGCGGCCCAACTGGTCCGCTCCACTGAATAACGGACCGATCTCCGACGCCGAGATGGCCGACATCCGGTCGCGCTACGACGAGATCTTCGCGCAGTGCGCCCGCACGCCAGGCGGCTTCGAGCATGAGCCGGACCGGCGCGGATTCTATGAGGTCTCCCGCGAGGAGCGGCTAGCGCTGTGGGACCGGCTCTATGGTACCCCCGGGTTTGCGATCTGGCTGCGCAATTTCCGCGAGATATTCACCGACGAGAAAGCGAATGCCGAATTCTCGGAGTACATCGCCGAGCGGATTCGCCGGCGGGTGAAAGACCCGGCTGTCGCGGAAAAACTAATCCCTCGAGATCACGGATTCGGCGTGCAGCGGGTGCCCATGGAGACGCACTATTTTGAAGTCTACAACCGCGACAACGTGCACCTGGTGGACATCAATGAAACGCCGATCGAGCAGGCCACTGAGACCGGGCTGCGCACGACCGAACGCGACTACGACTTCGACATCATTGTGTTTGCCACGGGCTTCGACGCGATAACCGGCGCCTTCGATCGAATCGACATCCAGGGCGCCGGTGGTGTGAAGTTACGAGATAAGTGGAGCGACGGTCCGTCGACCTTCCTCGGCATGCTCGTCAATGGCTTCCCGAATCTATTGATGCCGTCCGGTCCGCAGAGCGGTTCGGCTTCGACTAACTATCCGCGTGGAATCGAAACCGGCGTTAACTGGTGCACCGAGATGCTCGAGTATATGTGGGACCATGGGTACACCCGTGCGGAACCGACGCTCGAGGCTCAGGAACGGTGGACCGCCCACGTGATCAAGATGTACTCGACGATGCTTATGCGAAAGGCCAAGTCCTGGTTCACCGGGTACAACTCCAACGTCCCCGGCCACGAACACGGCAAGATCCGGTATTTCGTTTACAACGGTGGTTCCCCGAAGTACGTGACGAAAATCAAAGAGGTTGCAGGACACGGCTATGAGGGAATCGCCTTCACCTCAGGTTCGCTGGCCTCCGCCGTCAGGGCCGACAGGACGGTAAGCGCCGCAGAGAAACTCCCCCACTGAAGCAGCCGGCGAGGGCGGTTGCGCCGGAGTAAAATCCGGCAGCAACGCCCGACCCGGTAGAGCGCGGCAGGGTCGGCGAAGCAGCTAACGTGCGGGATTACGCGGGCAGGTACGGCGAGCGGTGCAGGTCGAGGGGCTGAGCCCGCGCGATGACATCCTACTACCTCCACCACGATTAGCCGCTTCGCCGCCGTAATGTCCGCGGCGGCTTCAATGAAACAAAATGCGGCGGCGCGACGATTATCAAATTCCGCAGAGACGATGAGTCCAAGCAGAGCGCGTTTAACTTGACGCGTTACGGCATGATTTCCTCCAACGTCGCATGCTGGCGGCGTCCTCGCCGGCCGATATCGCGGCTTGCGAGCGGGTACTCAGCGCCAAAGGCGCAGTGCTCCACGAACCGGGCAAGCGCTCCACGGTGGGCTCATCCAGGCGACTCACTTCCGCCCAATCGGCGCGGCGGCTATGCATGTCTTCGCGGCTGCGCTTCCTGCGACGATGCGTGAAGGCGGGGTCTTAATGGTCATGTGCGTGGGGTCCCATACATGCGAGCGTCGCACACAAGATTCGCTTAAGTCTCACAAAGGCTGCCCAAGCAGCGGCGACAGGTGAGTGCAATGCTATCGAAGGAAATTCTCTCACTCATTGTTTATCATCGCAGGCATTTCGCCATTTGGCGATAGCGCGCCATACAAGGATTGGAACGCCTATCCACTGAGTATCGAGAACGCTGGTGAAGTGGCCATCCTGACTTCGGGGGCCGCGCAAAACCCGAAACTTTCGCCGCTCAAAGCCTTCGGCCAACAGGCCGAGTAGCAAGGTAGTTTGCACGCCCACTTTGCCGCGTGAACGGCTTCTCAAGTGTTCAGCGTAGTTCGCATCGGACTAAAGTCCAATTGCGAATGCACCTGTTCAATTGTCAATAATGCGGGCATGGACCTTGCCAAGAAATACACGAAAATTGATCTGCTCGATGAGGGGGCAAAGCCTAAGCCGACGATCAATCTCGTCGACATGTCAGGCAAGCCATTCAACACTTTCTATGCGATAGCTATCAATTCGGAGAGTCGCTCAAGGAGGTTATGCAGGAAGAACCGAGCGATTCTCTGATCGTCTGCTTCAACCACAACGAATTGCTACCGCGCAGAGCTGATGCCTTGATAGCCTTTTTTCCTATCCTAAAATCATGATCACAATCTAAGACGCCCACCAGGTCTGTAGCGCCTACAAGTTGCCCCATTTGTTCAGGTCTGATCTGCTGCGCGCAATCGGGTTCTGGTCACGTAAAGGGGACATACTATGCCGGCTAAAGATGCAAGGTGTTTGATAATTGCTTTTGCGGCCTTCCTGTTGATCTCTGTCGGGTCGCGCGCGCTAGCGCAAACTCTTCCGGGTGGACTATCAGCTCAACCGCAAGCCGAATCACAGGCCCTGACCGAGGTGAACAAGAAGCTTTCGAACCCGATCGCTAACTTCTGGTCCGTCACGTTCCAGGAGAACACGTACTGGCTAAACATGCCCACCGGCCAGGCCGATCGTAATCAGGAGAATTTACAATTTCAGCCAGTGTTGCCGCTATCTTTGACGGACAACTGGAACCTGATTACGAGACCGGTAATCCCGCTATTGAGTTCTACTCCATACATTAACCGCAGCGGAAACATCCATCGCGTGACTGGCTTTGGGGACACTGTGCTGGTCTCGATGTTGTCGCCGACCGATCGTTTGGTCGGCAATTGGTTGATTGGGGCAGGGCCTACGTTTATCTTCCCGACCGCCAGCAACTCTCGGCTCGGTCAGAACAAATGGCAGATGGGGCCGGCAGGTGTTTTCGGCTATCTGGGCAAGAAATTTATCGTTGGGGTCTTTCCACAACAGTGGTGGTCAATTGGCGGGCCCGGATCGAACACCACCAGCCAACTCAACGTTCAGTACTTCGCCTCGTATTTTTTGCCCGATGGGTGGAGCATCGGAACATCGCCGAGCATTTTGGTCAACTGGTACGCTAACAGCGGCGGCAACATGGTTACCTTTCCGATTGGCGTTAGCGTTTCCAAGGTGATCAAGCTCGGTCCCCTGCCGGTCCGGATCGCCGTGCAACCCCAGTATATGCCTGTCCATCCGGACGCATTCGGCCAGAAATGGAATATTCAGATAACAGTTGCGCCAGTCATTCCGAAGCTAATCAAAGAAAATATTTTGGGAGACTGAGGAGTCATTTCTCGGCGCATCACAAGTACTTGAAGATCGTCGGTCGCGTTACTCTATTCATCATCGACTCACGCTACAAGCTGCTCTCGTCAATGTTGCAATACATCCAGTGGAGTCGTATCGCACTAAAGCCTAGTTGCGAGTGCACCAATCCAATTGTCAATAATAACGGATTCCCACGAAAGTCTCAACCTCCTCCGGGCACGTTTGCATCTGCGCAGAACACGGCAGCAACTGCCACCGTTGAAGCTCGCGCCGCATGGCTACTTTTCCTTAATGGTCTGCTGCCATGAAGCCGAAATGCGATGTTTGCGAAGTCGATCCAGGGCACTTTGATGTCCAACGTGTGAAGCTTCCGCGCTGGTCTGAATGATGGTCTATAGTTTATAGGCAGGTAAATGAGACTCATTCAGGCGAGGGCTGGGTTCATCTTATAACTTCGAAGTCCGCGCAGTCATTGAATCGGGGCCAAGGCTGACATCGAGTAGGGCTGACGACAATCGGGCACGTACCCAAAGTCCATTAGGATTGTGAGCCCGTTCGCAATTAAGCTTCATGGAATCTTGTGAGTTCGAGGATAAGGAATGGCGATGGATCGTAAGACGACAGGCTCCTGGGATCGGAGAATTCATATTCTTGCGATAGCTCTGATGATGCTTGGCGTGGTTGTCTTTGGGTCCAATCCGGCGGCCGGATTAGCTGCGGGGACGCTCACGGGCTCGCCGGCCGCTCCGCCGAAGTACTCACCCACCGTGCCTGCGAACACTGCGACACCCGATACTGTAACGACCAAAATTGGTACTCTGCACTTCAAGGACGGTGCCCCCGATTCCACCACGGTCCACTTGGCCTATGATCAGCTGGACTTTGACCGGGGCATCAACGCCTACCTCACGGGCATGGCGGCAACCTCGGTTTATGCGCTGTGCAGGGGCTTCGAGGCGGCGGGCATCAAGCTCAACCACGGCATCGGCGTCAGCGAAGACCTGCTCGATGCCCGCTCGCTGTTTCTGACCGCCAATACCACCACCTTCTAGGTCGTGCTATGTGTCGACCTGAAGGACGGCCGATGGTGGTGCAGGTGCTGCCGCGGGTCCTCGGTCCCGTCGACGACGCCGATTTCCGATAGATGACCGACGTTGGACTGACCGGCCCGGACCGAAGAGCGGGCGCAGATTATTTGTTTGTTCCGCCCCATTACAAGAGGAATCTGCCAGAGAAGGGCTATCACGTCGGGGGCCACGCACCAATCGGCTCCTCATGTTCTATCGCGCGTTCGTGGGGAAGGGTGATGTGCATCCGAAGTGGCGGGGATGAAGTCCAGGGCGGCCATCTTCCCGCTGTCCCGAGCCGCTCCTCCTCCAGCAACCAACATCGTCCACATCTTCGAGCCACAAGTTCAACACTGTTAGCGCCAATGATTTCAGCTTCTACGACGAGCAAAATGTGGTGGTGCAGAACGAGCCTGCGGATTGGGTCGCTCCGGATACCATGGGACTTTACGCATCAATCGGCATTCGCAAGGGGCATCAGTTCGCGCCCGACGCCCGGATGAAGCGGTTTCTGACGGATTCGGTGGCTGTGGGGAACGCCATCGGCCGCTCGAACCTGTTTGCCTCGCGGGATCCGCGAACCCCAATCTACACTGATCGGCAATAGCTTACCCCTTTCGTCAGCGGCAGCCATAAGTTCCTTAACGGCGCGGAGCGTCTCCTCGATGCGCGGATGATGTTCTCTTACTATGCGACGGACGTCGCGCTGGCTATGACGAAATCGACGCCGGGAACCGGTTCCGCCTATGCGAATACGGTGCGCGACTCTAACAGGAGTTATCTGGATGGCAGTCGGACCTACAAGGCGACTCTGCCAAGGCCGATCCAGGCGAAGAACTTCTCATCTTTCACGGTATATGACAACCAGACCCGCTCGGTGCTTCCGACCGAACAGAAGCGGGCAGGACTCTACAGCATGGTTCCGGATAATCGGATGAACCAGGACGGTGGAGTCACCATATGGTTCGGGCCGAAAGCGCCGGCCGACTATGAAAAGAACTGGGTCCAAATAATGGCCGGCAAGGGCTACAACGTTGCGCTTCGACTCTGTGGAAAGCTAGAACCGCGGTTCAACAAGACTTGTCGGCCGGGCGACCTGGAATTGCAGCCCTGACTTTTCGGCCATCGCCGCTTAATCGGCGAGTTTGAGCGTCTCAATAATACCCTCAAGCGGAAGTACACTAATATGCGCTGTGCTTGCTCTCTGAACGCCGACTAGGAGCGTGTCCGAGAAATAGTTATTTGACTGAGGAAGAAAACGGGGTGTGAGTAGTAGATAATTAGGCATGGGTAAGAGCTACCGACCGTACCATCCGGATCAAGAGTTTCTGCTTCCCCCGAGCCTGCGTGAATGGTTGCCCGAGAATCATCTGGTCTACTTCGTCAGCGATGTGGTCGACAATCTGAACCTATCGGCGCTGGATGCGGCGTATGGGGACGAGCAACGCGGGCAGCCGCCCTACGATCCGCGGATGATGACCAAGGTGCTGGTGTATGGGTATTGCGTGGGGGTATTTAGCTCGCGGCGCATCGAGCGGCGTTTAATCGAGGACGTGGGGTTTCGCGTGCTGGCGGCGGGCAACGCGCCGAACTTCCGTACCATCGCAGATTTTCGCAAGCTCCATCTGGCGACGCTGGCCGGGCTGTTTGAAGAGGTGCTGAAGATCGCGCTGGAAGCGGGAGCGCTGAAACTGGGGCGGGTGGCGTTGGACGGCACCAAGCTGAAAGCCAACGCCAGCAAGCACAAAGCGATGAGCTATGGCCGGATGCAGGAGCGGCAACGGCAACTGCGCGCAGAGGTCCGGGAACTGCTGGCCCAGGCCGAGGCGGTGGACGCCGCCGAAGACGCGCACTACGGGGCCGATCGGCGGGGCGACGAGCTACCCGCAGAGTTGCAGCGGCGCGAGAGCCGGCTAAGGAAGATTCGCGCGGCGCAACGGGCGCTGGAAGAGCGGGCGCGGCAGTCGGCGGAGAAGGCCGGAAAGCCGCGCGCAGAAGTGCAATCGGCGAAGCCCGCGGACAAAGATCAATACAATTTCACCGACCCGGAGTCGCGCCTGATGCAGGGCAGCGACGGTCTGGTGCAAGGCTACAATGCGCAGGCGGCAGTGGAGCCGGTGTTGCAGTTAATCGTGGGGCAGAGCGTGACGCCGGCAGCCAACGATAAACAGCAAATCGAACCGATGGTCCAGGTGATCGAGCAACAGAGCGGACAGCGACCCACCGGCCTCGTGGCCGACAGTGGCTATTGCTCGGAGAAGAACCTCGCGTATCTGGCGGCTCTCGGTCAGTCTGGAGACCCGATCGATTGCTATATCGCGACTGGCAAGCAGAAGCATGACGAATACCGCCAGCCCTGCTCGCGCGGACCGTTACCGCGCAATGCGACGCGGGTCGACCGCATGAAACGCAAGCTTCAGACTAAGGTGGGGCGGGCAATCTATGTGACACGGAAAACGATCGTGGAGCCGGTCTTCGGCCAGATCAAAGAGGCCCGCGGGTTTCGCCGCTTTCTTTTGCGCGGCTTGGCTAAAGTCCGGGGCGAGTGGGCGCTGGTCTGTCTCACCCACAACATTTTGAAGTTGCACCGGCTCTGCAATGCGTAACCGTCATCCAGGCGGTCACGAGAAATACCGCAGCAAAACGCGCACCTCTTTGTAGTCGCCAGCCGACCAGCCGGCGCTTCGCAGGATCCTGGGGCGACCGGCATCATCAATAGCCAATCGCTCCAATCCGGAGATCAACTTAACCGGCGAAATTTCTCGGACGGACTCCTAGCGGCCGCCTTACTGCCCCGCGGCCCGCCATTTGCTTCTGGCTGGTGACTGGTAGGGATACTTAGCTTACTTGATGCATTTAGAATTTGTTCAATCTTGAGCAATCCATCCGCGGTCCTGAAATCTAAGTTTGAGTTGGACTGCAATCTCGTCGGCTGTTGACTTCGCACGACCTTGCAGCCCCGACCTGCCGCTCGCCACGCCATAGATCTTCAGGCCGCCTACCACGATCAGGCCCACCGGATTCGCGGCGGCGATAGCCACTGCGGCGGGTACCACTAGACCAGGCGCTTTAATGCCTGACGAAACGAGGGTCCCGGTACCCACCTTTCGCAGACCTTGAGGGGTCACCACGAATCCCTCTACCACCGTATCCATCTCAGCCGTTCCGGCGCCAAATCCGATGACAAGACGTTTGGCCATGGATTTCGCACCGCCACCCTCGGTTGAAACGATGTATCCGCGGATCACGCCGTCGCCAATCTGCGGCCACGCTCCCGCTCCGGAGCCAGCTTCAATCGTGGTCATGCCCATAGCCCGGAGATCCTTCGCCAACTCCTGAGCGATCATTGCCCCGTATCTGCGGCCAGTTTTAATCTCGTCGGGCGTGAGCGGCGTACTTGGCGTACCGAGCTGTCCAGCCAGCGACGAATTGCCTGGCATATCGGATGGTGCGGCTACAAAGTTATACACCCAAATCGTGTTTGGGCGCGCGAGTCCAAGAGCAGTCAAAGGTGTTTGCTCGGTTACTTTGGTTGAAGCGCAGCTGGCCAGCATCGCGACCCCAAAGAGGAGGCCCATCGCCCTAGCGTAAGCTTTCATCGTCGCCATCGTAACCCGCACCCGCTCCTTCATCAATAACGTGGTACGGCACATCGGACCAAAGTCCAACAGCGATGAGCATCGCTCTCATGGTAGCTTCGGCGGGTAATGTCTGGAGTAGCAAATTTGTGTTCTGGTGGAACGGACCGAGAGCGGCCGCCTGTGCGGACGCAGTCATCGCACAAACCCGATTGAACGAAACGAGGAATCAAATATGAAGATAAAAGCGTTACCGCTGTTGTATGTTGCGGGAGCAGCGCTCCTGCTGTCGGGCTGTGTCTCGCAACAGAAATATAATGCTCTGGACCAGGAGTACCAGCAACTGCAGCAATCGATGGATGCCGAAGTTGAGGCGCAGAAGATGCAGATCACGCGGCTGCAGAATGCAATCAAGATAAGTGTTAATGGCGAGCTGCTGTTCCCATCGGGCGGCTGGCAGATGCCGGCCCAGGCGCGGCAAACCATCGCCAAGATGGCTGCGATACTTGCGCCACAGCAGACGACGATGATCAACGTGAACGGCTACACAGACAACACTCCGATCGGCTCGGAGTTGAAGCGCCAGGGCGTCACCTCCAACCTCATTTTGTCGCAGAGGCGCGCCGACAATGTCATGCAGTACATGATCTCGCAGGGCGTGAAGCCGAATCTTGTTTCCGCGCAAGGGTTCGGCGACGCCGATCCGGTCGCGTCAAACGCCACACCCGAGGGCCGGGCGCAGAACCGGCGCGTGGAGCTCACGCTCGCCGACACCGGGAACTAACCGGCGAGGTTTTGACATGGAATCAACGAGGGAGTATCGGGAGTCGGAGAAATGTAACGCTCCAGTCCCATGAGTGCAGAATACCGCAGCGCCTTCCGATACGGTTCGCAGTATCCTGTGGCCGTTTCACCCTATCTAGTCCTTCGGCGTCGGACCCGGGCGACGTGCAACCAAATTTCCCCCACTTATGAATAGAGTCGGCGGTTGTTTCGCTCTCCAGGGGGGCTATTTTTTATCATTTAAGCTCGGCGAACTCGTTTGAGGTCAAGGCTCCGAGGCTGCCGTGCAAATGGTGGTGATTGTAGTCATAGTACCACATTTCGACGATCTGGCGTGCGTCGGTGAAAATGAGGAAAACGTGCTCGTTAAGGCATCCATCTCGCAGCCGACTGTTGAAGCTCTTGATAAGAACATTCTATACCGGGTTGCCCGACGGTTACCATGCCGACTCATAAGCGCTGATAACACATTATCGTTGCGCACGGGGGGTGCATAATTGTTTCAAAAAGGATTCAAAGAATTCTGCATTTTGTGCGAGAGTTATTGAATCATGAGATACACAGCGTCAGCTATAATTATGGCGCTCATTTCAGTAATCGCGCTATGTCGAGTGGTATGCGCTGAGCCGCCGACTCAGGTAGTCATGTTCCAGCCTGCGGTCCCCGAGGGTCGTCCAGTCGACGGTTCTTGCTGGACGGGTTCGATCGCGACGGATCGACCGGGAGCCTGGCGCTGCTCTGTAGGCAACGGAATCTACGATCCCTGCTTCAGCGTTGCGGCTGCCCCGAATCTCGTGGTCTGTCAACGCAGCCCTTTCACCAAGCAGGAAGTCGCTCTGAAACTCACGAAGCCACTACCCACTGCACAAAAGACTGTCTGCACGGATTGCGTGTGGGCTTTTGAACTCGCGGATGGCGGGACTTGTACCATAGCGGGGACGGGAACCCTCGCAATGATCGCAGGCGAGCCCTTGCGCTGGACCTGCTCGGACCCAAGCTGTTCCGGCAACTCTTGCCCCGACGTTGGTGTCATAGGAACCTTGAAGGTTGGCCGGGTGTGGGCTGCACAGGAGGTTACTTTCCGGTGGTCAGGCGCCGCCGCCAAGCTGCTCGGACGTAAGTCTGTCGCTGTGCGAAAGGTATGGAGGTAAGCCTGCCTGCACCGGTCGAAACTTGAACCGCCTTCGCGCTCACCGACGCGGACATTAGACACTGACACTGGTTCCACGATAGTAATGCTGTAAGATTTCTGTGTAACTTTTGCCCGCATTCGCCATGACCGCTGCGCCGATCTGGCATAGACCGACACCATGTCCCCAGCCTGCACCTCTCAAGACGAAGCGGCCGAACTCTCTGTCCACGACGAATGCAGAACTGTAAAGATGAGTGCGTGATAAGGCTCGACGAATTTCGAGTTCTTTACCGATAATGATGTAGTCGCGTTCACCGGTGAGCTTGAGCCGATATATTCGGCCTGAAGATCCACGAGCGAGCACTTGCATGTCGCGAATCGGACCGAGGTCAACGCCCAGCCTGGTTCGGATCAGAGCGGCTAGCTCTTCGGGCGCGTAAACTACCCGCCACCGATAAAAGTCGCGGGTCTCCTGATCAAATTCCGGCAGGACACGTTTGAAGAGGTTCGAATCGTTCGTATTGCAGTAAGCTGGCGGGTTGGAGCGTATCCACATCTCAGGACTGTAAGAACCTGATTGCGCCGGGCCATCGTACACTGACGCGAGATAGTGGATGTCTTCATCTTCCCATGCAGTCGCGTAACGCTCGGTTATTCCGCCGCAGGACTTCGAGAAACGCGCGTCACAGATAGCTCCGTTGTAACGGAGAAACTCGCTCGCCGTCGCGCGAACCGCTTCTGCGGCAGCAGGAGAGAACGCTTTCGTAACGCCTTGATACCGCTGGCAGTGGTCGTCGGCGCACACGTCGAAATCCGGATGCGCTTCGCGGCCATACCAGCGAAGGATTTCGTGAGAATCGAGCCCCCCACCCTGTCCGCTTCCGGAGCGCGATGGATTTGCTTTCGGAAACCACAACCAGCTGCGCGAAATCACCGCGTGAGCTTTGAGCAGTTCGAGCGGACAAGATGCGCTCATCTCAGATGAGATTACACTTGTAACGTACTCCTCGAGTGAAACATCATTGATTACCGTCAGCCCGGCTTCTCGTTTTACGAGGCGAAAGGCTCCACGAAATACTTGACGCTCCTTGCGTTCCCAATGAAATCCGACTCCGATCGTGACGTCATCCAGGGCAAACCCGCACGATGTCAGGTCCGACGGAGTGAGGGTAACCTCAGACGTGAAGCTGTAGCGCCCGGGTGGGTAGGGCCTGCCGGAAGTATCCTCAAAGGTGCCCGTCAATTCGACTTCAACTACGGACCATCCCTCAATCAGACCTACGGAGACTCTCAAGGTTCGCTCTCCAGCCTTGCCGCGACTTCCTGAAACTGAGCGTCAGGCAAAGTGACCTCTCGGAAAATCGCCGCGATTGCATCACCGGTGATTTTTTCGAAATCAGATGCAAGCGGCACAACAAATATTCCGCACAAATCCATCGCGGCCGGACTAACTGTCAGCTCCCCCGTGTGAAAGACTCCTGGCCGATGCTTTCCCCGCGGGAACAAGTACGCCACCCAGCCTCCTTTCTCATGAAAGACCACAATGTTGACCAATGGCTCCGCTTGTTTCCCGGTCGTTTCTGCGAGCAGATCGATGGTGCGATCCATTCGATCGATCAAAGCAGATCGCTCCTGCCCACGAAATAGAAAAACGTTTCTTCCGTAATTCGGCACGGTGATGCCTGTGAGTCCAGCGGTGTCCTGCTCGATCGGAAGCGCTCCTCGCAAACCTGCCTGAAAGTGCATGTGGTCTGGTGCGGACGCACCGCATTCCGGACCGTTATAAATCGCGAAATATCCAGGTAGCGCTGCAGCAAGGTCCAGCATAGTTCCGAACTGGTTTGAGATGTGCTGCAAGCCGTGCTCTTTGTGAGCAATCGTGAGATGGTGATCGACGATTGGAAACGGATTGCAGTAGATCGTGAATTCCTGACCAAACTCCACACCCTCCTCTTCGGCAGGTAAATTTGCTGCACAAAGAAAGCAGGGGCGTTCCGTAATCGATTCCCGATCGACCGCCGCTGTTGTACTTCCTACGCGGTGGGGAATGTGACGGATGAGAATCTTGAACCAATCGATTGGCACCGTCCGTGTCTTTGCCCGCGCGAGGCCCTCAATACCTTTCGCGAATTGCGGCCATGCCCGCGCCTGCCGCTTAAACAGTTCGTCCAGTTCGTGGATCATGTTCGCATTCGAACCTGAATCTCGATAGTTCGAAGCCAGTCCTTATACAGATCGTATCGATTAGCAACATCGAGCGGCAGAGCGCTATCGCTGTTGCCTTCCCAGCGGCGGCAAAGATAAACGGAGTCGTAGATTCGGGCGATCTCGTAATCGCGGCTAAGGCGCAGCGCGACCGCGTAATCCTCCCCGTAACTGACATTCGGAAATCCGATACGGCGCAAAACTGACGTATTGAACGCGCGCGGCGCGCCTAAACCATTGACACGAAACGCATTGTTTCTGCCATTCTCGCGACTCCATTCGCGATGGTCGATCACGCCAGGCGGAATTTCATTCAACGAAAAATCCACCATAGTATAGGAGCCTATAACCATCGCGTAAGGTCCTGCTTCAAATTCTCCGACGATTCGGCGCAGAACGGCGTCATTGACGTAGAGGTCGTCAGAATCCAGCTGAACGGCATATCGTCCGCACTCCTTAGAGTAAATCGCTTCGTTCCAGCATCCGCCGATCCCCAAATCCCGGCGTCCGGGCACGATGTGCTTGACGCGCGAATCGCCGATACCGTGTAGAATCTCAGTCGTCCGATCCGTCGAGTGGTTATCGACGACGATCACGTTGAATTCGAAATCAGTGCTTTGGGCGAGGGCGCTTTGAATGGCATCGAGAATTGTCTGCTCGCGATTCCGAACCGGTATCACGACGCTGGCTTGCACTGGAAATGTTTCCACTGGAGCTGGAACTGTTTCGAAGTGCGGCTTCAACCATGCGCCGATTCGTTTTAGATGGGCCGTCGCAATACGTTCCATTTCGATCTGGTAATCGCGATTGCGTGGATCCACATAATCAAATTGCTTTTGACCTGTCGGCCGCTCATCAATCATCGGCGCGCTGTACAACGGTTCGGGTATCCGCACAATGGCGTGTTTTTCCGAAATCCTTAACCGAAGATCGTATAGTCCTCCCCATTGCCAGGCGCTCTCGATGCCTGACTCACGCGCGGCCCGAACGGACACGCCAACTATCGGACCGAAGTCGAAACCGTCGCGGATGCTCCCGATTTGATAGTCTATGCGAGGATGGCCTGCCGCGTCGGAATATACCCAGCCGCACCCAGATTCGCGCATGACCTGAGTCATTCGATCGAACATGCGCAGTCCCGGCTCGATCCTCACGCGCGGATCGCCCAGAAACAGTACATCGGAATCGGCGGCGTTGATGAGTTCTAGGATACTCGCGGATGAGTAGTCCTTTGGATAGGTGATTTTCACATTCCACTCCTCCGCTTCGCGTCACCTCTCCTCTGCGAGGAGCGAATTCGCCTTATTAAAAGACGCTTCATCCTAGTTGCTGCCGGCAATTCGTCCTGTAACCGATTCCGGCCGCATGACGATGACGCCTGTCATGCGATTCGCTTTGAGAAACTCGGCCAATTCCTGTTCCACGACGCCACCTTGGCTGCGCGATGCGTGACGCATCAGGATTCTGTTGCCATCGCGCGAGATGATTCCGGCGTGGAACACATCGAGATTCCTGCGTGTGGACACAAAGAAAATCAAATCACCACTTTGCAAATGCGCTGCGAGCCGCGGCACTGCTCGCTTCGGTAGGCACTTCAATCGGGTTCGCTGTGCAGCGAGTCCCGGAATAACGTTCAGAATGCGATCGCTGGTGATTAGTGGCACAGCCTGCGTCGAAAGCGGTCTGATTATCCCTTCACGCACATTGTTGCGAATCCACGATGTCATGTAATGATTTCGCCGATTCCATTGGATGCGACCTTGTGCATACCGAATCTTTCGCAGCCATTCAGTAAAGCCATCAACGTTGGAGGCGCTGGCGAGCGCCAAAATTGTTTCGAGGTACGTTATGCAGTCGAAGCTTTCGAGAGTAGCCGTGAACACCTCGGCTGTATCGCTCGATCCAATCAGTGGATTCGGTCGATAGGGATATCCAAGGAAGTGGCGGGAGAGAACATTGATTCGCGCGCCTGCGGATTTGCCATACTTCGATTTCGCTAGAAGTTGCGCCACGCGCCGCCGGCTGGGACCTCGTGGTTGCGCGTGATTCATCACATTTTTATTTTAGCATGTACTTTCGACAGTTCGGATACAGCCGTTTGCTGCCTGATCCATTGGTTTGCCTCGCGCAGTCCCCTCCAACAGGGGGTCAGTGCCGAACTTCACGCCGGTCGATAGCTAGCACCCGGGGCATGGCGGCTCAAGCAGCAGGGCGAACCCGTCCGCGTCATGAAAATCCGGTTTGCCGACCGGATGACGAAGCGCCCAATACGAGGGCCCGTCGCTAGTCTCGATAACCGCCGAGAGACCCACACGGAGGGATGCGCGCAGGTGGATGGCGGACAGGCTACCAAGACGGATTAGGCCGTCGAGCTCGAATCGGTTGTTGGTGGAACGCACGGCGATGTCCGGCCGCATCATCTCATTCGCGAGCGGCCCGCCGTCGCGATAGCTGGAGAAGGCGTGGACCGCCCACTCTCCCGACGGGGAGAAGTTGAACTCGTGGTATGCGGCTCGCCCTTCCACGGCGATGAAGGCTTCAAAGCAGGTGTGCTGCCAAAGCTGTGTAGCGATGCGCGGCACAGCTGGCGGCGGCACCCGGATCCGAGCGATATCTCCGTCAATGCGGAAGGTAATCTGGAGTTCCGTCGCTTTCGATCGGCGAATAAGCGCCCGAATGGCGTGCACGCCCTTCGCGCGTCCTGACGGATGGCGCCTGAGGGCGATCCATTGTTCCACGGTCATAACGGGTTCAACAGCCGCAGCGAGTTCCCTTGCGGACCGGAATATTGAGTCACGCCGTAGGCGCTCCGCAGCCTTTGAACGCTCCAGATTTCTGTTGTCTCACTTGTCGGCCTTCATTCACAATAGTGCTCACGCCCCTGCTATTCGCTCGGCACCGCTGCTGTTGTGCCGCTCGCCTGGAATTTTCTAGTTCACCCCGCGGCCCTCGGGCAGCGACTGTCATCCCGTACGATCAGGCAATTGGTAAATCGCACAGCTACCCAAGTATCATCAAGCATCATCGGTCTTATGAGCTATGGCACTTGCAATACAATCAACCGCGTTCACGACGGAAATGTTTTCTCAGCTGAAAGCGAGGTCGACGGAAGCGAATTGGAAGCCATGCTGGACCGGAAATATACAGATTGCAAACATCACCGCATAGCAGTCTCCAAAACATCTGATCGAGGTTACGAATCTTAACTGACTGTGCTAGGAGAATGGCGATGGTTGCGTTCCTTAAGTAATGTGTCGTAGGTCATCGGCCAGGTGTAAGCTTTTGGCCGCAACCCGATGGCGGCGGCGGAGTCGGAACAAACTAAGAATCACGAATCGAGGGCAGGACCGATGCCGGACGGCTACGAAATACTCCCGAAGATCGAGCATCTTTACCAAAACTACATGGCTGACGCGCTACGTTGGAAGTTTTTTGTGCCCCGCGCCGACGATATCGTAGTAGCAACAACCTATAAAGCCGGGACGACCTGGGTTCAGACGATCATTGCGAATCTAATCTTCGCGGGAACGAAGCTCCCTGGCGCGATTCACGATATATCGCCATGGCTCGATCAGCGCATTTTCCCGCTTGAACTTTTGCTCACCGCGCTCGAGCGGCAGACCCATCGCCGTTCGATCAAGACTCATTTGCCGCTTGACGGCCTGCCGTTTCATCAGCGTATCAAGTATGTATACGTTGGACGAGATCCCCGCGACGTCTTTATGTCATTCTGGAATTTCTATGGCAATTTTTCCCCGCGGCTTATTGCCGCAATGAACGGCGTCCCGGGGCGGGTTGGCGATGAATTGCTAAAGTGCCCGGACGATATCCACGAGTTGTGGCACAATTGGATAACCCGGGGATGGTTCGAGTGGGAGGCCGAAGGTTATCCGTTCGGGTCGGTGCTCCATCACGCACAGTCGTGGTGGGACTTCCGCCATCTGCCGAACATCTTGTTTGTCCACTATGCGGACCTGCTGGCCGATATGGAGGACGGTTTCAGGCGAATCGCGCGCTTCCTTGAGATCGACCCGCCCGCCGACGCATGGCCGGTCATTGTCCGCAACTGCAGCTTCGCGGAAATGAAAGCTAACGGCGATGAATTGATGCCTTTGATGAAGATGTTCCTTAAGGGCGGCGCTGATTACTTCTTTCATAAGGGCACTAATGGAAGGTGGCGCAACGTCCTCAGCGCCGATGAACTTAAACTGTATGACGCCGCGGCCAAGCGAAAACTGACGCCCGAATGTCGGCGATGGTTGGAAAACGGCGGCGCGTTGTAAGTCAGGACCGTTTCAGCAATTTGCGGAAGCCTTGGCGCCGCTCCGGATTAATTCACCAGTCGTCCTCGGCTGGAAACCTCGGTAAGCGCGTCAATTCTGGCAAGGGAAAGAACCGTTAGTGCATTCTGCGTACTAGTTGTACTTCCGGGTAAGAGACTCCGTAAAGGTTTGACCCTCCGGTGTCGTGGCTCTACCTGCGAAAATTATGCACCGGTTTGTGACGTAACCTTATGCGCGCATTAATCCATGCGCTGATCGAACTGTAGAATGATCCCGTCAGGGTCCTGGAAGAGGCATGTCAGCACTTTTTTGCCGGGAGGTTCGCCGTAGGCGATAGTATCGAACTCTAACGGCGGAACGAGAATCGGTACGCCCGCGGCCTTCAGCTTCTCGACCCGGTCGTGCAAATCGTCAACCCAGAAGGCGAAGTGATGTACCCCGACCTGATCGAGTTTGATCGCGTCACCTGGAACTTCCGCGGGATTCTGCGATAAGACGATAAAGCTCGCATGCGGGCCGTCCTCGAAGCGCAGGTAAACCGCGCGGCGCTTGCCTTTCATAGGGTTGGCGAAAAGCGTTTTCAGCCCGCCTGTACTCTCCATCGTGTCGAGACAGACCTTCAGTCCAAGCAGGTCGCGATAGAAGTGGAGCGAGCGATCCATGTCGCGCACGCCAACTGCAATATGTGATACTGCCTTCATCGCCGATTTCTCCTCTCGAATTCGCGCACCACCTTACGCATGGTCGCCGGCCCGGTTCGAGGCCAATGAAATGATCTGTGTGCTTGGCACTCTGCGAGCACTCTCGATTGAGCCCTGGGCCGACGGTCACACCGTCATCATCGAGTCGAACCCCTTCCAGAAAAATTTCGCGAGCGTCCGCGCCTCCGCGAGAAACTCTGCTTCCCGTCCCGTGCCCGTGACGAAGCGATCGATCATCCGATGACCTCCTTCACCATGCTCCTTGTCGGCTTCGTAATGCACCGAAAGGAAACGCGTGTGCTCCGGCTTGAACCCGTAATGACTCTCAAGACCCTCTTGGAGCAGCTTATAAGCTTCGACCTCGATTTCCTCGCACAGGCCTATCGCGCCGACGAACTGCGGCTTCAGGTGAATTATCCGGTACATGCACGCATTGAAGGCCCGCGCATCATCCGATCCGATCGCATTGATCAGTTGCTCTCGCGGCAGACCCAGGCCGCCTTCCCACATCTCGAACAGCAGTTCGGTATGCCCGGCCGAATGACTATATAGCCCCAGCGCCTCCTCGGCGAAGCCTTTGGCCGATCCGCGCGCCACCTTCTGGTCGATATCGTACATCTTCAGATACGCCGTCGCCGAAAGCGGCGCGGAATCCCTCACCGTCATTTCGTAGTGTTGAATCGGATAGCCTTTAAGGTGCTCGCGCGTCGCCCTGCCTCTGTTGACGAGTTTGATGTAGGGATGCTGGTCGAGCCGATGCTCAGCAACGATCTTGTTGATCTCCGCGTGGAAGGTCGCCGTGTCCATTTCATCACCTCGCTGAATTCCATCTCAGATCCTGAATGACGCTCGTACTGACACCATGCAGTTTCCGTAATTCGTGAAGTGGCTAATTTAAAAATTCTTCAGTCACCCCTTGGGCAGGCCAAGAACGCGCTCGCCGATGATATTGCGCTGAATCTGATTGGTGCCTGCTGCGATCGTGCCGCCGCGCGCACTCAGCATCCGATAGGACCAGCGGCCCTCGTCGATCGCCTGCGGCGCCATGTATTCGAGTTGGCTATACGGCCCCAGCAATTCCATCGCGAACAACTCGATTTGCAGGTTCAGCTCCGTCGCACAGAGCTTCATGATCGAACCTTCGGCGCTCGGTGGCAGCCCTCTGAGTCGTCGCGTCAACTGGCGCAGATTGTTGTATCTGAGCGCCTCCACCTCACATTTGAACTCCGCGATTCGCTGGCGCACACTCGCATCGTCCCAGGCGGAACGTCCGTCGCGTTTAATCCGCTGCGCAAGACTGACCAGCTCGTCGATCACCGCGATTAGCGGCTGACCGCCACCGCCCACGCCCCGCTCGAACATCAGGGTCGTAATCGCGACTTGCCATCCATTGTTCTTTTCGCCGACCAGTAATTTCTTTGGCGTCCGAACGTCGTCGAAGAAGACCTCGTTGAAGCCTGAAGCGCCGCTCATCTGGACTAGCGGACGCACCGTGAGTCCGGGCGTCTTCATGTCCACCAGCAGATAGCTAATCCCGCGATGTTTCGGCGCGTTCGGATCGGTGCGGCAGAGCACGAACGCCCAGTCGGCATATTGCGCCTGCGAGGTCCAGATTTTCTGTCCGTTGATTCGGTAGTAGTCGCCATCCTCGACCGCTCGAGTCTGTAACGAAGCCAGGTCCGAACCCGAGTTCGGTTCCGAATAGCCCTGGCACCAGATTTCCTCGGCGCTGACAATCTTCGGGATGAAGCGCCGCTTCTGCTCTTCGGTGCCCCATTGCATCAAGGTTGGTCCGACCAGCGTCGGCCCCGAGCCGACGAAGGGAAGCGGCGCGTTAATCCGCTGAAGTTCCTCGTGATAAATGATGGTCTTGAGGATACTCAGTCCGCGCCCGCCGAATTCACGCGGCCAGTCCACGCAGGTCCAACCCGCCGCCGCGAGCTTGCGATACCAGCCGAGCTTGCGCTTCCAGTCCTCTTCGTCTTGCTCGAATCCGCCAGCCAGCGATTGCATGGGTTCGAGCGGAGCGTTGGCCTCGAGCCAAGTCCGCAGCTCGCGGCGAAAAGCCTCATCCTCGGCGCTGTAGTTGAAGTCCATCGGCGTGATCACCTTACGGCCGGTCGCAAAATTCCACTCCGGCACGTCGAGCCTTTCAATAGCCCAGACTTAGACATAACCCGCCGGAGACTCAAGCATTCGACCATCTCGCGCTTGCGGTTCGATAGCGAACTACTCGCCTTTGAATTTGGCCGGGCGCTTCTGGCGAAAGGCCTGCACGCCCTCTTTGAAGTCCGCCGAGGCCCCCGCCTTGCGTTGCATCTGGCGCTCCAGGTTCAACTGTTGCTCGTAAGTATTGTCGGGACTTTCCCAGTAGAGCTGGCGGATGAGTCCCAGTGCGACGGTTGGTCCGCTGGCCAGCTCGCGACCCATCTCGCGCGCCTTTTCTATCAACTCGTCGTCGGCGAAGACCCGATTCACGAGGCCCCATTCAAGCGCCTTTTCCGCCGGCAACCTTTCGCCCAGCAGCGAAAGTTCAGTCGCGCGCGCCTTGCCAATCAAGCGCGGCAGAAGCCAGGTCGAACCGCCATCCGGGACCAGACCGATTCGGCGAAAGGCCTGGAGAAAGTAGGCCGAACGGGCGCACAACACGAGGTCACCCATCAGCGCGAAGCTCATTCCGACACCGGCCGCCGCGCCATTAACCGCCGTAACCAGCGGGACCGCGAGTTCGCGCAGACGGCGGAGGAACGGATGGAAAACCGTTTCCAGCAGCATTCCGGCGTCGGCGCGTTCTCCGGCAGTTGGCTGGAGATTAGCCCCCGCACAGAATCCGCGACCGGCGCCCATGATGATAACGCAGCGCACCTCGTTGCGGCGCCGATCGACCTCGTCCAGCGCTTTCATAAGCCCGCCGACCATTTCGGGCGAGACCGCGTTCATCACCTCGGGATGGTTGAGCGTGAGGATGCCGAGTTGTCCATCGATATCGAGTTTTGCGCGTTCAAATTCCATAGCGACTCCAGGCACTGAGTTAGGTATTCGAGCGACGTCGAATCAATTCCTTCGGCGCCGGATCTGTCGACCGACAGTGACGCCATTTCTCAATAGCGGCGCGCTCAGCACGATGCCGCCCGCTGCGACCTCGGCTAGTTCTTTCGCACGTTCCGAAACGGGCCGGTGTCGAAGCGCGGCTCTTTTGGTAGCGCCAGCACGCGCTCGGCGATGATGTTGCGCTGAATCTCGTCAGTGCCCCCGGCGATCGAAACAGCAGGCACCGAGACCAGAATTTCGGCGATGATTCCCTCGCGCGGGCTTTCGCGTCCAGTGAGCATCGCTTCGGTGCCGGTCATCAGCGTGTGCACGCGCGCACATGCTCGCGCGACGTGACTGGCTGCGAGCTTCCCCAGCGAACCTTCCGGTCCTTGCGGACGCCCCTGCTGCTGGGCGGCGCGCGCCCGGCGTGCGGTCCATTGGGCCGACTTGGACAGAATCATCAGCTTGGCGATTTCCTGGCGAACGTAAGGATCCTTGTTTGCGCCGGTCTCCTTGGCCCGCTCAATGATAAGGTCCACGCGCCCGGCGCGCTGCGGATACCACTTGTACGGCTGGTTCGCCATTTCGGTTTCTGCGCGCTCTTCGTCGTGGATACGGCCGACGCGAGTGCCGCGCCTCGAGGGTGCCGCGAGCCCATCGGCGCTGCGACGCTCGTTGGCCAGCGTCGTCATCGCCACCTTCCACCCCTCGCCGACGCGCCCCACCAGGTTTTCTTGCGGAACCTTCGCGTCGGTGAAGAACACCTGGTTAAAAGACGCATGGCCGTTCATCTGTTTGAGCGGCTGCACGTCAACCCCAGGCTGCTTGACGTCGATCACGAAATACGAAAGTCCCTCGTGCTTGGGCGCGTCCCAATCGGTGCGGGCGAGTAACAGGCCGTGGTCGGCATGATGCGCGCTCGTCGTCCACACCTTCTGTCCGTTGACGATCCAGAAATCTCCCTGCAGCTCCGCGCGGGTGGTGGCGCCGGCGAGGTCGGAACCGCTACCGGGCTCGCTGAAGAATTGGCACCAGGTGTCTTCCCCGGTGAGAATACGGCGCAGGAGCTGCTTTTTTTGCAGATCCGTTCCATGCTCGAGCAACGTGGCCGCCGCCAGCAATCGCACTCCGGATTTCGCCACACCGACGGCGCCGACCTTCGCACATTCCTCTTCCACCACGCGCGCCAGGGCATGCGGCAGGCCGCGGCCGTACCATTCCTTCGGCCATTGCGGCATGCCCCATCCGGAATCGGCGAGCTTGCGCCGCCACTCCACCAGCGGCATATCCGGATCCCAGTTGGCCGCCAGCCACTCGCGTACTTCCGCACGCACCTCGGCTTCGGTGACTTTACTCATCGCTCAAACTCCCCAACGCTGCATCAACAGTTCCCGGTGATAACTTGGCTGCCCCAGGAAGACCTCGGAGCTTTTCGCGCGCTTGAACCACAGGTGCGTATCGTTGTCCCACGTGAAACCGATGCCGCCATGAATCTGGATACATTCGATTGCGGTATGTAGGTACGTTTCTGACGCGGCAGCTTTGGCCAGACTGGCCAGCGCGGACCACTCGGGATCGTCCACTGCGGCGGCTTGAGCCGCCGAGTAAGCTGCCGACTTGGCAAGCTCCACCTCCAGCAGCATATCGGCGAGCTTGTGCTTGATCGCCTGGAACGAACCAATCGTTCGTCCAAACTGCACCCGCAACTTCGCATAATCTACCGCGGAGTCGAGCAACGCCTGGGCGCCGCCGACCATCTCGTTGGCGAGCGCGATAGCCGCCTGATCCAATGTGCGCGAAAGTGCCGTTGCTCCGTTATCGACGGTGCCGAGCAGCTGTGCGTGAGCGCCCCGAAATTCGATACGCGCCAGCTTGCGCGTCGGATCCATCGACTCGAGCAAGCGTCGCTCCACGCCGTTCGCATCCCCGGCGAGTGTGAATAGCGCCAGCCCCTCGCTACCAGACGTCTTCGGGATTCGCGCGGCGACAATCAACAACTCCGCTACGTGGCCGTCCACGACGTAACTCTTGATTCCATCTAGCCGGTAGCCGTCCCCATCGGGAGTGGCCACCATCTTGATACCCGCCGGATCCCAATTACCATCGGGCTCGGTGACGGCCAGCGTTGCCAGCCGATCTCCTTTCGCGAGATCGGGCAGCAAGGCCGATTTCTGCGCCTCGCTGCCGGCGTTCATAATGGCGTTGGCCGCGAGCACCGCCGTGGAAAAATACGGCGCGCAAAGCGCTGCGCGTCCGCACTCTTCGGTAACGATGCAAAGCTCCACCATGCCGAACCCGGCGCCGCCATATTGCTCCGGTATGTGAATCCCCGGTAGCGCGAGTTCGTCGCTCATCTGGCGCCACACCTTGGGATCGTATCCTTCGGCGGTGGCCATCAGGCGCCGGACCTCCGTAGTTGGTGATTTGTCGCTTAAAAACCGCCGGATCGCCGAGCGGAATTGCTCCTGCTCGTCGGTGAACGCGAATTGGATACGCCGCGCGGGTTCGGATTTCGATTCGTCTGATGCGCTCATCGCTCTTGAAATGTTCTCCGCTGCGAGTTTTGGTTCTAATCGCTAAATCTCACGAACCGGCCGTTCGTAGCAACGCTCCACGCCCCTTGCCGATGACTCGAAGTCGCCGCGGTTCGAGCTTGCCCCCATTCGGACACTGATTCCCGGCCGCCTATTCAGGAGCGCAGAACCTGTCCCGGGAGCGCCCCGCTGTGCGCGCCTCCCTGGTACAGCACCTGGCCGTTGACAATGGTGTACTCAATTCCCTTGGACCGCACCACGAAGCGGCGGCCGCCGCCGGGCAGATCGTCCACTGATTCCCGCGCGTCGCAGGAAATCCGGTTGTAATCAAAAATCACAATGTCAGCCGCAAACCCGGGCGCAAGCCGTCCTCGGTCGCGGAGCCCAAAAAAGTCCGCCGGTTCCGAAGTGGTTCGTTTGAGCGCCTGCTCCAGTGACAACAATTGCCGCTCGCGCACCCATTTGCCGATCAAGTCGCTGGTGTAGCCCGCAGTGCAAAAGTCGGCGACGTGGGCGCCGCCGTCGGATTCCCCGATCAGCACCCTCGAGTCAGTCAGCAATTCGGTGGGGACCTCGGTCATCGCGCTGCAATAACGCGTCTCCAGATTGTCCTCCAATGGCAGGTCGAAAAATGTGTCGAGCGGATCGCGTCCGCGAGCGCGCGCGACCTCTTCGACGGTCTGGCCCTCCAGCGCCCGGATTGCCGGATTCTTCGCAAAATTGACCGTCACGCGATTCCAGATATTCGTGAAGAGACCGGGCCGCCGAGTCGCCTCTTCCCGAAACGCCGCGCGAAACGCCGGATCGCTGTAGAGCGCCTTCTGTTCTTCCAACGTCGCGTTGAAGGCCGGCTTCCATGAGGGATAGAGCGCCAAAGCCAGCGACGGCTGGCGAAAGCTGAATTCGCCGATCAGTTCCATCGTAGCGAGCTGCGGATGAGCGCCGCGTTTTATCACCGCGTCCGCGACCCGCAGCATTTCTCGATACGCATCGGGCGCGTGAACAAATTTCCGCAAAACCAGCCAGGTTACCGGCCGTCCGCTCGCGGTCAACAGCATATCGAGCAGATCGCATTCCTCGGGGGTAATCGCGTCAACCCTCCGATTGATAATTATTTCGATTGCCCCCCTGCCCAGCTCCTTGAGCGTGCTCGCGTAGGCCTCGAGTTCCGTCCGATCCGCCAGCCGGCAGGCCAGCGGCCGGCTCTTGTAGCCGATATGCTGCGGCGCGTTGGTGGTGCTGAAGCCCAGGGCCCCCGCCGCAACCGCGTCCTTAATCAACGCCTTGATGCGCGCGGTTTCGTCCGGCGTTGCCGCCCGTTCCATCGATTCCTCGCCCATCACGTAATGTCGGAAGGGGGTGAGCGGAGCGAGAAAGCCCAGATTTATTCCGGAGCCGCGCCGCTCAGCGGCGTCCATGAATTGAGGAAACGTCTCCCAGTCCCAGCTCAGGCCGCGGTTGAGCACTTCAAATGGAATCGCCTCGACGTTGACCAGGTCCCAGGTCGCAATCTCTCGCGACTCAGGCTTGCAAGGCGCCAGTCCCACTCCGCAGTTGCCCATCACCACCGAAGTTACGCCGTGCCACGAAGAGGCAGTCACCAGCGGATCCCAACAGATTTGACCGTCGTAATGAGTATGCGGATCGATAAACCCAGGACCGACAACCAGATCGGAGGCGTCTATAGTTTTGTACGCGCCATCCTTGACCTTGCCGATCTCGACGATTTTCCCTTCGCTCACCGCCAGGTCGGCTCGGTAACCAGGGCGGCCGGTACCGTCAACAATCAATCCATTTTTGATCACAATGTCGTACGCCATCAGCGGAGGCCTCCGAATTCTGGACGTCTAGCTGCGCAACATATACTTCGAGATTCCAAATCGGACTCGCGGTCGATTACCGGCAGGGTTAATGACGTCGATGTCGGCGACTCGAAATCTCGATGGGGCTTCAATCCTGCTGAATTCCCCGACTCAGCCTGCCATATACACCAAACCGCCCCCGCTTGCACGGGAGCCGCCCCGCGCCGCGTGCTAGCGGTCAGTGCGACCCCGGCCAAACCACGCCTCTACGACATGGGCCGGCCTCAATGGATAACCATCGCGATGCGGGCGCATCGCGCGTAGCCGGTACCGTCGCGCCGGCCTCGGCCTCCCTTCGGACCGGAAATTAACCTCGCAAATTCCAACTCGACGAACGGGCCTGCCACGACAATCTCAGTCTTGCCCCTCGTCACACGCGATTCGCGGTGCAATATCCCCGATGGAAAATTCGATGCAAATGTGCCGGCCGGGGCTGTGTGCGGAAAGTTAGATTAGCAGTGACCTGAAAATAATCGTGGCAACTGTAAAGAAGCCCTGGCAGACGCGCCTGGAAATATTGTTGGAAATTTTCGCGATTGCCAATGGCATTAATCATGCTCGTACAAATTTGAGCGAGTACTGAGTAGTTTGCGACAAATGAATGAATAAAAGGGGATGGAAGATGCTCACAATTGCAGTGATGAACGAATCGACCGCTATCTCGGACACGGACGTTCAGGCCATGCTCTCCGCCTTCAGCCAGCAATGGAACGATGACCTCCAGCCGACCTGGGGTGTCGGAGAGGCGAACTTCACATTCGTTCCCCGGGGACAGTCGCCGGCCGCCGGTACCTGGTGGGTAGTGTTTCTGGACGACAGTAATCAGGCCGGTGCCCTCGCCTACCATGACCTGACCAATGAGGGCCTTCCCATCTCTAAGGTCTTCGTGAAAACCATTCTTGCCGACGGCGCGAGCGTTAGCGTCGGCGCGACTCACGAAATTTGCGAGATGGCCGTGGATCCGTGGCTCAACAGTGCCTACCAGGATCAGCAGGGCGTCTTCTGGGCCGGTGAGGTTTGCGATCCGGTGGAAGATGACCAGTACGGCTACGAAATCGGCGGCGTTCTGGTCACGGACTTTGTAACGCCAAACTGGTACGGACACGCACATGCGCATGGCGCGATCGACTTCAAGAGCCACGCGAACACCGCATTCGAAATCCTGACCGGCGGCTACGCGCAAAAGTTCGACCCGAATCATGGATGGCAGCAGGTAACGGGAGCAAAGGCGCGGCTCAGCAGGCGGGCTCATGCGGTTGTGGGCTCCAGGCGAGAACGCCGTGCTCGCCAGGGCGCCGGGCAGATATTGCAGTACAGCCTCGCGCGGATGACGATTCCCAAAAAATGAGTGAAGCTGTGCCGCTCGGAAGGTCTCGACTTTGAGCCCTGAAACCGCGGTTGACGGCTCGCTGGGCGGATGCCGGCTTGACGGCTGCGCCCAGCGAGCAAGCGATCTTTCTTGGTGGGGTCAGTGCGTGTCTGATCCGATTCCGTCAGAACCGGTGAGTACCCTCGCAATGGCGGTCGAATCGTAAACCGCCGGCTCGAGTGATAGTGGAAGCAAAGGTGATCGCGGAAGCAAAAAAGAATAGCGATAGTAAGACCGGCCCGCACCTAAGAGATTTGAAAGGTCAGAGCATCGTCCTCGCGGCGCGACTTGATCGTCAGGAGTCCTCGCGCTTCCTCCCAAAACCAGCCCGCGGGCGCCCGCTCGAGCGATTCCCCGTCCGCTAGAACATCGAGCAGTGCGTCGTTGCAGCGCACCGAACTCGGCCGCGGCTGGCAATGGATCTCCAGCACCAATGTCCGGCCGCATTTTGCTGGGGCAAAGTCACCGCGCGTCTCCCCGATTCGACACGTGAGAACTCCCGCATCTTCGCTGACCTCGATTTCGGTCTCCGCATACGCCCCATTTTGATAGGCGGTAGTTTCACCGTCGTCTTCGTACAGCGTGAAGGAACGGTCAGCGCCTCGATAGATCTGAATCGTTAAAGGCTCGATTCCGGATTGTGAGGAATACTGCATGCCCGGACCTAACGGGATAATTGCACCCTGACGGACGAACAACGGCAGCAGGTCCAGCGGTGCCGCGACCTCTATCCATTTGGGTCCGGTGTGCCTCGATTCGTTCCAGAAGTCGATCCACACGCCGGCCGGCAGATAGACCTTGCGTTGCGTTGCGCCTTCGTCCATCACCGGCGCAACCAGCATTTCGGGACCGAACAGGTATTCGTCGCTGATATTGAAGACCGCGGGATCTTGCGGAAAGTCCAGCGTCAGCGCCCGCATGACCGGGATTCCGGCTGTACACGCGTGGTGGAGCGCGGTGTAAGTATAGGGCAGCAAGCGATAGCGAAGCTCGATCAATTTACGGCAAATCGCCTCGACTTCCGGCCCAAACTGCCACGGTTCGCGCAACTGGGTCTGGTCTCCATGCGGCCGGCACAGCGAGCAAAAGGCGCCGAACTGGAACCAGCGAACGTAAAGTTCCGCGGTGCATCTTCCGTCGAAACCAAACCCTCCGATATCGCTGCCCCACAGCGGAAACCCGGCCATCCCGGTGTCGAGACCGACCGCCGCCTGCTTGCGTAACGCCGCAAAGGTCATGTCAACGTCGCCCGACCACAGCGACGCCCCGTAACGCTGGGAACCTGCAAAGGCCGAGCGGCTTAGAATGAAAGTGCGCTGCTGCGGCGCGTATCGCTGTACCGCCTCGAAGATCGACTGATGGACCGAGAGCGCGGCCAGGTTATGCACCATCGGCGCCGACCCGGCGTGATGCAACATGTCCTGAAAATGTTTGGCCGGCTCATTGAGATCGGTCCACCACCCGCTGACGCCCATCTCGAGCAATGGCCGGTGTTTCTCCGTCCACCATTCGCGCGCCGCCGGATTCGAGAAGTCGATCATCGCGCATTCTCCCGGCCAGAAATCGAACGTATATGCGCTGCCGTCGTAGCGTCTCGCGAGATAGCCTTTCGAAAGTGCCTCGTCATAGTTGCGGCTGCGGGTAGTTAGATACGGCTCCTCGATCAGCATGATTCGAAATCCCTGTTGCCGCAGGCGCGCGATCATTTCCGGCGCGTCAGGCCAGTCGAGAACATCGAAGGCCAGGTCCCCCATCTCACGGAACCAGTAAACATCCAGGATCAGGGCGTCGCAGGGCAATCGCTTGTCGCGAAAGGTTTGCGCGATCGATTCGAGCTCCTGCCTATTGCGATATCCGTAGCGGGACTGGAGCATTCCTAGCACCCAGCGCGGAGGCATCGGAGGATTTCCGGTTAGCTCCAGGTAGGTGCGCAACAGGTGCGGCAAGTCCGGCCCGAAAAAGACGTAGTATTGCAAACCGCCGCCCGTCGCTTGATAGGAGAAGGTCGATGGGTCGCTATGCCCCAGGTCCCACGTGGCCCGTCGAGGGTTGTCTATGAGCAAGCCATAGCCGCGCAGGCTCTTCAGCGCCGGCAGGATTGTCACGGCCGGCGGCGAGTGTTGATTCCAGACTTCGCGGCGATGACCGCGATGGTCGAGATCGAAATGCTCATCCAGTTGATCCGCCTGTCCCATGCCATAGAAGTGGTCCTCGGGAGCAAGGTTGAAGTGCAGGGCATAATCCCAATACGACCATCGCAATCCGCCGGCAGGAACTTCCTCCAGGAACGTCTCGTCATTCAAAGTGGCGTACCGCAGATGGAATGGATCCCGCGTGGCCTCGATCAGCAACTCGCCGCACTTCACCTGAACGGTTTCCGGGGTTTCGACTATCGAAGCGCGAGGTCCTGCTGGCCACAGTTGTCGCGGGACTGCGTAAGTGCCGGTTACTCGTTCCGTATAGAGCCGCCAATGTCTCGGGACCCAGGTATGTCGAACCAGGTTCGATAGCAGCGGCGTCAAAACAAGGTCAGAACTCTCAAAGGAAAAGATCGCGTCCCTGCCGCGTTGAGTTACGGAGATCAGTCGTCCAAGAGTTCCAACTGTCAGTGACATGCCGATTTTTTGTCCTTCTCTGTAGCGTTCACGGCCGGGGCGGGTAATTCCGGTGGGATATCCCCGATAGCCCGCGCATCGATTGGCAATATCTACGGGCTTCCGCGAAGGATAATCCGATACGGTCGTGCGTTTCCAATCGCTGCGACCGTCAGGACTGTTGGTGTCTCCAACGGCACGGGCATAAGCGAGACGTGATTACCGGATCGGCCGCTAAAGTCACACGGCGGCCGTGTCGATCAAGGATAGGTCGCTCGCATGCGGCGCCGTCGCTGCCGCGCGGCCCCCGGTATCTACACGTCATATCTAAGCGCGATTTCTACACGCTTGAATAAATTGCCGCGTCAGCCCTTGCGCAGAATACCTCTACGTTCGAGCTGCATTACCTGGTCAGCGCCGTAACCGAGATAGCGGGTAAGAATCTCTTCGTTATGCTCACCCAGGAACGGCGCCTCCAATTCCAGGGGGCGCGGGAAATCCGAAAAGCGCAGGGCGAAGCCGGGCAGATCGAAATCGCCGAGTACCCGATCGTGAACCTTGCGCACGGTCCCGCGCTGGCGCAGATGAGGATGGTTCATGGCTTCGGCGACCGTTAGCACCGGTGCCATCGGCACGCGCCGCTCGCGCATCGCGTCCATCGCGGCGTCGTCGCTCGGCATCGAGCGAATCCACGTTTCGATTACCTCAACCAGCGCCGGCAAATTCTTGATTCGGTCTTCCCGTGTGACAAAACGGCAATCCTTCAACAACTCGGGCTGGCCCATCACGTCGCACAAGGTCTGCCACTGATGGTCCAATGCGCACATGATAACCATGTATTTTTCGCGGCCCCGGAAAATCCCGACCGGCGCCAGATAGAAGGAATGCCGTCCCGAGCGAAACGGCTTGATTTCGCCTCCGCTCAGACTATGCATTTGCACACTGACCTCATGGTAATGGAAATAGGTATCGAGCAGCGACACGTCCAGGTACTGGCCGCGGCCGGTGCGTCCGCGATAGAGCAAGGCGGCGCAAATCGCCAGGGCGGCATGAGCGCCGGTGCTGACGTCGCCAATCGCAGCTTGCGGAACATAGGGAGAACCGTCGGCCTCGCCGCCCATCGAGGTTATGCCGGCATATGCCGCACCCAACGTGTCGAACCCGGGTTCATTCGCGAGCGGACCGGTTTGACCGAAAGCCGATAGCGAACACATTACGATTCGAGGATTCAATTCCTTGACGGTCTGGTAATCGAGGCCGAGCCGCCCGATTACGTTCGGCGCGAAATTCTCCATCAGCACATCGACTTGCGGTATCAAACCTTTGATCAACGCCAGACCATCGGGATGCTTGACGTCGACACAAAGACCTTTCTTACCGCGATTGTGTTGTACGAAGTATCCACTGCGCCCGTTCTTGACTAGCGGGATAGCGCGGGTCGGATCGCCATTGGGCGCCAACTCGACCTTGATTACCTCGGCGCCCATTTCGGCGAGCATCAATGTAGCCGTCGGACCGGCGACCGCTTGGGTGAAATCGAGCACCTTGTAACCGTCGAGCATATGCACGGGCGCGATATCGTCCATTCCTTTTCTTGGCTCCTGCGTGAGAGGCGGCGGAAGCTGCTCGCCGCCCCCGCGCGCAACTAAACGTCGATGTGGTATAGCGCGACGGCGTTCTCGAACACAATTTTCCGCGTGACATCGTCGGGTACGCCGGCAAAGTCGCGCTCGACGACCTTGCGCGACTCAGGCCAGGTCGAATCAGTATGCGGGAAGTCAGACGCCCACATGTAATTCGCACGCCCGAACAACCGGTATGCCGCCGGTCCGACCGGATCGTCCTGGAAGGTCGCGTAGAGCTGGCGACGAATATAGTCGCTTGGTTTCATCGGGAGCGGCTCTTCCATCATTGCCCCGAACTTTTCGAAGCCATGGTCGAGGCGATACATATAATGAGGCAACCAGCCGACATCGTTTTCCGCCGAAACTATCTTAAGCCTGGGAAATCGTTCCAGGACTCCGCCGAAGATTATCGACGTCAACGAACGCTGAACCTCGTGAATCAAGTTCGCGTAGATCTCACCCATCGGGACTTTGCGCCGGCCCGATTTGGCCAGACCCATCGCGTCGCTGAGCCCGGTCATGTCGCTCTCCTTGCTCTTGCCGGTGATGACGTGCAGTGAGAGCGGGAAATCATGTTCGGATGCCGCCTGCCAAAGCGAATCGTAGATGCGGCTGCTGTACGGTTTGTCCTCCGGCGGCGAGCCCCAGATCATTGCACCGCGCAGGCCGCGCTTCGCACAGCGTTCCAACTCTTTGACGCCCGCCGGAATATCCTCGAGCGAAATCAGTGCTGTGCCGACCAGCCGCTTCGGGTCGTAGGCACAGAATTCGGCGAGCCAGTCGTTGTATGCGCTGAAGCATGCGCGCTGCAGATCGGCGTCGCTCAGGTTGAAGAGCGGCATGCCGAGGGTGGTGTACAGCACCTCGGCCTCGACCCCATCGAGGTCCTGGTCCTTGATCCGCTCGGCCGGGTCCCATCCGCTCGGCCGCGCCGCCTCATAGCCGCGCTTCATGTGCTCTTTCAGTTCTTCGCCACTGCGGCCGGTGCCGAAGCCGCCCGCCACCGGGAACGGACTAAGCCCCGGGCCGGTGAAGACGAGACCGTTGCCGTCGGGCTTCGCGACCACGCGCGGTGCCTGGTCCCTGAATTTTTTATCGACGTGCTCGACCCAGAAATTCGCAGGCTCCATCACGTGTGAATCAGCCGATATCAATCGAAACTGCGCCATGACAGCCTCCTGACTATTACGTTTCCCAGCCGACCTGTTTTTCCCCGCACTGTCGCATTCTCTGCGGCAGATACAGTCCGATTTGATGCGCTAGCAGTGGCCCGAGCGCAGCACCTGACCCGGCAGCGCGTCGCCCTTGCGGCCCTGGTCGTAAAGCGTATGGCCGTTTACGATGACCTGCTCGATGCCGCTCGACGGCATTACGATCCTGCGCCCGCCGCCCGGCAGGTCATTGCGCATCTCGCCACGTTTGGCCGAGCCGACCGTGTTGCGATCGAAGACGACTACGTCCGCCGCCATTCCCGGCATCAGCCGCCCGCGGTGCTTGATGCCGAAGAAATCGGCCGGCTCCGACGTCAGGCGCTGGATCGCGCGCTCGAGACTCATCGCCTGCCGGTCGCGCACCCAGGTGCCGAGCAGGTAGGTGCAGTAACCCGCGTCGCACAACATGTCGACGTGGGCACCGCCGTCGGAAAGTCCGACCATTACGCGTGAATCATTGATTAACTCCGGGATGCGCTCCTCGTTCGCGTTGAACAGCGCCATCGTGAACTGGATTTTCAGGTCGTCATCGAGGGCGAGATCGAGGAAGGTATCGACGCCGTCCTTGCTGCGCTCGAGCGCAATTTCGGCAACGGTCTTGCCCTCTAGCGGCTTCATCGCCGGGTTAAAGACTTCCTTGATTTCGAGCCGCTCCCACTTGCCGTTGAAGACCGCAGGCCGCTCGAGTTCCTTGCGAAACGCGTTGCGGAAGCTCGCATCGCCGTAAACTCTTTTCTGCGCTTCCGTGGGCTGATTGAAAACGGGATTCCAGGACGGCAGGTTCGCAAAGATAAAGGGATTGCGCAGGTCGATTTGAATTATCAGTGGACGGCAGGTGACCTGCGGGACGCCACCGCGCCGAATGAGTGGCTCGGCCTTGCGCAGGGTATCCTGACAAGCCTCGGGCTGGTCGTCGCGATTCAACACTGCGAGCCAGGTCACGGGGCGCCCGCTTTCGGTAAGCAGAAAATCAAGAAACTCGTATTCTTCGTCGTCGAGCACCGAGACCGACTTGGTCAGCGCAAGCTCCATCGCGCCCTTGCCGAGTTCCTTGAGCGCGTTGGCGTAGGCCTTGAACTCGTCACGGTTTGCGTTACGACATGCGAGCGGCCGGCCCTTGTAGCCGATATGTTGCGCGATCGCGCTAGTGGTGAAACCGAACGCGCCGGCTGCGACCGCTTCCTTAATCAGCGCCTTGATCTGTGCGGTCTCCGGACGCGTGGCTGCGCGCTCCATTGAGTCTTCTCCCATGACGAAATGGCGAAACGGGGTGAGCGGCGCCATGAAGCCGAGGTTGATACCAGAGCCGCGCCGCTCAGCCGCGTCAAGGTACTGTGGAAAGGTCTCCCACTCCCAGTTGATGCCCTTGCCCAGCACCTCGAACGGGATGCCCTCGACGTTGACCAGGTCCCACGCGGCGATCTCGCGCACCGCCGGACGGCATGGCGCAATTCCGACGCCACAGTTGCCCATGATCACGGAAGTTACGCCGTGCCACGACGACGAAGTGAGGTATGGGTCCCAGCAGATTTGGGCGTCGTAATGGGTATGCGGGTCGATAAAGCCGGGTGCGACCACCAGGTCGGAGGCATCGATAACTCTCTTCGCACTCTCGGCGACCTGGCCGATTTCGATGATTTGGCCGTTAGCGATCGCGACATCTGCGCGCCGCGACGGACCGCCGGTACCATCGACCACGGTTCCGTCCTTGATCAGAAGATCTAATGACATAAGAGGGTTCCTCTATGTGGCGCCGAGTAGCAGTCGCCGGGCCGACGGCTTTGTGGCATGCGGCTGGAAAGGCCACGTATCGCGAGGCAACCCTCGATCGTTACGGATGGCGCCGTGCATTCCGTACCCCGGGGGGTAATGGCCGCAGCGAAAGAGCTTCTAATTCCGATCGCAACCGAGGCTAATAGAGCGGCGCCCGGCCCGTCAAGCCGACCAACAAGCCCGCGCGGTGTAGCCGCCTATCGTGGAGGAGCGGGCCAATGCTCCCCGGCGCCCAAGCCTTCCAGTGCGAGGCCATAGCCGAGGTCGTCGAGCATCATCCGCTTGAGCGTCTGCGTCATCGCTACACGCGCGTAACGGATCGCGAGCGTCGGCCGCCGGGCGATCTGCGCGGCAAGTTCCCAAGCCCGTGGCAGCACCTGGTCGCGGGGCAACACTTCATTCACGACCCCGAGTGCGAGGGCCTCCGGCGCCGAGATCTTTTGTCCCGTCAGAAGGAAGTAGCGCCCTCGATTAGAGCCTAGCACCAGCGGCCACACGATATGCACGCCATCGCCAGGCACGGTGCCGTTGGGGAAATGCGCTGAATCCTGGAAGGTGGTGTGATCGGCGGCCAGCACGATATCGCAGAGCACAGCCAGTTCCGCGTGACGATGCGCGGGCCCATTGACCGCCGCGATCATCGGGACCTCGACGTTCAGATGGTTCATCAGCAGATGCTTGCCCTCGTTGTACACCCGATCCCATGCAGGAGACTTCAAGCTGGCCGAACCGGTGGGCGGCGGATTCGCGCAGAAGGACTCACCCGTGCCGGTCAAAATCACGACTCTGTTTTCAAAGTCGCGCGCGATGTCGGCGAATAAATACGAGAGTTCCTCATGCGGGCCGCCGACCCATTGAAGTTCCTTGCCGTCGGTGTGCAGAGTGACCTGCAGGATTCCATCGCGGCGCTCGAGCCGGGCGTGCTTGTATTTGTCTGCATACGTGCTCAGTTTGGTTGCCATCGGCAGTCCTCCTTAAATTGCCCGCGCGTGATGTGCCCGCGATCCGGCCCGGGTATCTGCCGGTGTGGATATCACCTATCGGGCCGTTCGTTCCACTTCGACCTGGCAGACCTTCGGCGGGGAGGACGCGCCGCCCTCACCTCTCCACCTACACCTCGACCCGGCCGTAACTCGCTTCGTGGGATTTTGATCGCTCCTGTCTCTATAGTTGATCTGCTTCTCATCGCCGTTATCGTAACTATGAATCACGGATAGACCGGGTTCGCGCCCGAAGTACAGGAGACAACGATGGCCACAGACCTGAAGAGGATCGAACATATATTCGTCGTGATGATGGAAAACCGATCATTCGATCATCTACTGGGCTACCTCGATCTTGCGCCGTACAATCGTACCGACATCCTTGGTATCAAAGACGCGCAGAGCAGGGGTTACGGAAATCTCCACAACGGAACGAAATATGCGCCGCAACTGCGTACAGATACGAAGGTGCCGGTAGATCCCCTCCATGAGCGCGAAGCGATTGCTCAACAGATGCAATGGCGGCCCGGCGACCCCATGATGAGCGGCTTCGTCGAAGATTACGCCACTGTCAGTCCGAGCGATCCGTATCCCGTGGGCCAGTACTACACGGCAGATCAGGTTCCGACGCTGAACTTTCTGGCCAAGAATTTTTGCGTTTGCGATCACTGGTTTGCCGGTTTGCCCGCCAGCACGCAACCGAACCGCCTGATGGCGATGAGCGGGTATGCGATGCGCGATCACACCTTGAACCGGCAGTTGGAAGACCAGGAAAACATGGTCTATGACTGGCTCGATCGGCACGGTGTCAGCTGGCGCGTTTATTCCGAAGGGCCACCCTTCCTCATGCTGATGCCGAAAGTGCGGAACAGGATCATTGCGGATATCTGGAGCCATCATTTTCGCGGCTTCCAGAATCTGATTCACGACCTGAGGAATCCAGATGAACTTCCCCAGGTGATCTTTATCGAGCCCGAATACACTGACGGGCCCAATCCCGAAAAGGGTAACGACGACCACCCGACGACTTCGATCACGCGCGGCCAAAAATTCCTGCTCGAGATTTACAATGCGATTGGCCAAAACGATCCCGTGGCGATCGATCGCTGGAACAAGTCGGTGCTGGTTATCACATACGACGAGCACGGCGGCTTCTTCGACCACGTAGAGCCACGCCCACTCTTAACCAGTCAGAATCACGGCGAAAGCTATACGATGTTTACCACTACCGGAGTGCGCGTTCCGGCACTTGTGGTGTCGCCGTTCGTCGAGCAGGGCAGCGCGTTCAACGGCATCCTCGATCATACGTCGATTCTCAAGCTGCTGGCCGATAAATACGGAGAGCCCGGAGAGCAATATTCCGACGACGTGGCCGCGCGAACGTCGATCCAGAGTCTCGCCGCGCTGCTGACCAGAGACACGGCTCGACCTGGTCCGGCACCGGTTGCGGCTCTAACTCTAGCCGCGGCGCCGGGAGCTCCGCTCTCTGCCGGTTCTATGCTTTCACCGAATCAGTTGGCTTTTCGAAATGCACTCGAAGAGGTTCGGCAGGCCGATCCCAAGGCCGGTGCACAAAAATTCCCGCAGTTGAAAAGCTATTTTCTGAGAGGCAGCAAATAGTCGATTGACCGTCCGGAAATTACGGCCAATGACGATGACAAATCTTTGGTCGATACTTTGTTGAACAGCGAGTTGAAGCGTTCCGTCGCGTGTAGCGGTATCCGGACTGCAGGTCTCCGATCCAGGTCGATTATGGGTCAGGATCAAGCCTGTCTCAACAACACAAACAGGCCGGTGCGCGGATGGTTCGATGGCAGCGTGGTTGACGCAGGTATCGTCGAACCGGACGCTAGCAACCGCGATTTCCAGCAGTAAAAATTGTATTAGCGTTTTCAACTAAGGTAGCTGCAATGGGAAGAAACACCTGCTAGGTTGGTGTGAGAATTTACAGGAAGGTAGAAATTTTGGAACTACAAAGAATTGTAACTGACTTGAAGCAAGAACGAGACAGGCTCAACCGCGCAATCGAAGCGCTGGAAGGCGTACAGTTGCCACGGGTGATAAAGCGGAAGGGCACTGCTAAGGCGCCGAGCTTGCAGGTCGTCAAGGGAAAGAAGCGTGGCGGTCTGACTGCCGAGGGCAGAAAGCGGCTATCACTCGCTATGAAAAAGCGTTGGGCTGAACGCAAAAAGAAGGGATCGTGAGCTTTGGGCGCGCGGTGCAGTATTTAGTCAGCTAAAGCGTGCGACAGTAGTTAGGTTTCATCGATTGAGATGTGAGGTGTGCGCCAAAGAACTCGTCGGCCTCGAGTTCTTTGGCAGCGCGCCGCATTCGGTATTGAACTCCACAACACCAACGCGCGGCTCCGTCATGTAGAAAGGCCCTGGCAAGGGGTCTTCCTATGTCTCTTACGGCGGTGCCTTTAGGCCCGCCGGCTGCACTGTCACAGCGGCTCGGGCGGCGTCGGGAAGCGAGACGCATACCGTTCGGCAATGCGGCCTTAGCCGTACGGAGTTGTTGCTGGCTTGCCTTGTGAAGTATAAGGATGCCGAAGTTCTCGTTTGAGGGTTATCGCGATGGCCGTGACGTACACTACCAGCCAGATCGCCGAATTGCTCGATAGTGTCAGCAACTGGGGACGTTGGGGTGTGCAGGACCAGCGTGGGGCGCTGAATTACATCACTGAGGGGAAACGTGTTGCGGCGGCGCGCCTCGTCCAGACCGGCGAGGTAGTTTCCCTGTCGTTGCCGCTCGCCACGCGCCCGGCGCGCGATAATCCAACGCCGGTCACGCACTTGATGATCCGATCGGGGCAGGTTGGTCATCCGCTGGGTTCATCGGGATGTGCCGACTACTTCGCGATCGAGCCCCATGGACTCGCGACCACTCATCTCGATGCGCTCTGCCATCATTTCTGGCGCGGCAAAATGTACAACAACTTCGATTACACGGAAGTGGATTTCCAGGGCGCCCACAAATGCGCGATCGACGTCGCTAGCATGGGTGTAATCAGTCGCGGCCTTTTGATCGACATTCCGAAAATCCGCAACACCGAGTGGGTCGAGCCGGGCGACGCGATCTATCCGGAAGACCTGGAAGCTGCCGAACGCGATCATCGGGTGCAAGTCGGAGAAGGCGATGTGATGCTGCTGCGGACCGGACGCTTCAAGCTGCGGCGCGAGAAAGGGGCAAAGGCGCTCCTGAGCGCGATGCCGGGACTCCATGCGTCATGCCTCAAGTGGCTGCACGAGCGCCGGATTGCGGTGCTCGGGTCGGATGCGGTGAGCGACGTACTGCCGACGCCATACGATGCGCCACTCAAGATGCCGATTCATACCGGCACGCTGGTCATGATGGGGATACATCTGATCGATAACGCCGACCTGGAGCGCCTCGCGGTGAAATGTGCGCGCGACGGACGTTACGAGTTCATGTTCAGTTTGCTGCCGCTCGTGCTCGAACGCGGCACGGCGTCGCCGGCGAATCCGGTAGCGTTGTTCTGACCGCGGCGGGCTTCGGCCAGGCCGGCCGGCGCTCGGGCGAGCGACTTGACATCGGTGACCCGCGAGGGTCTCTCATCAGGAGGCTTTGCCTCTTCGATAAGTCGCGACCGCATCGGCTGCGCGCTGCGCCTCGCGCCTCATCAGTACCAGATCGGTGCCATAGAGCAGGAATTGTGCGCCACTTTCGATAGCCGACTGCATGTTCTCGGGTTGATTGACCGCGCCGGCGATCGCAATGCCGCGAGCTTTGCACAGTTCCCGGACCTTGTCGTTGGCGGCCCGCACCAGCGGGTGTCCGTAAGCTCCCGGCACGCCGAGACTCTGCGCTAAATCCTGATGTCCGACCAAGGCCAGGTCGATTCCCGGCACCAGCAATTCTTCGAGGTTCTCGACCGCCTCGCGGGTTTCGATCAGCACCGCCAGCAGGGTGTTGGAGTTCGCGTGTGCCATCGCCTGCACTGGGTCGACATCTTCATAGTTGGTACTCGCGCCGAGATATATCGCCATCCCGCGGCGGCCCTCCGGATGGTACTTGGCGAGGTCGATAAACCGGCGCACTTCGGCTCCGCTACGGGGGTGGGGCAGAATCAGGCTCTGGCAACCGCTGTCGAGGAGCCGGGTGACCCACTCATACTGGAGGTCGGGAATGCGCACGATCGGGGAAATACCGGCGGCATGCGCGTGCGCGACCATCTCGGTCACCGTCGCGAGGCTGTAGTCGGAATGCTCCATGCAAATCATTGCGAAGTCCATGCCGGCCGCGGCCAAGGTATAGATGACGCCGCGCCCGTGCGTACCCCACACCAGCGTGCCCAAGGCAACGTCGCCGGCCTTCAGCGTCGATCGCAGTTTATTGATTCGCATTTCAACTTCTCGGGCGAAGTAGCTATTGAGGGCCTCGTCGCGGCGCGCATGCGGCACGCACGGGAGTTGCTTTGGCGATGGAGCCTCAGGCTGGCGGCAGGGCTGCGATTACGTCGTCAGCCTTGCAAACCTTCGTGAGCATCCCGAGCACACCGGCCAGCGCCGCGCGATGACCTTCGTCGGAAAAGGTCGCGCAGCAGTCAGCGGGAATGAGAACGTAGTAGCCGCGATCGACGGCGTCACGCGCCGTTCCCTCCACCACGCCATCGGTCGCAATTCCCGTGAGCACCAGATGAGTGATTCCTTGAGCCGAGAGAATTGCTTCGAGCGGACTCGCGAAGAACGCGCTGACGCGGGTCTTGGTGATCACAACGTCGGACGGGTGGGGCGCAAGTTCCTGATGAATTTCAGCGCCCCAGGTGCCGTCTTTCAAGATTTCGTTGGTCTTCATCGACGCCAGAATCGGCGTATTCTGCGGTGCGTCGAGATAGTCGGGACGATAGGCGTGGCGGACGTGAATAATCGGAATCTTTGCGCCTCGTCCGGCCGCCGCCAACCGCGCAATCGTGCCGAGCACGTTATGCTGCTTGATCAGCTTGGCCATGGCGCCGCCGCTCATCGCAGCCATTTTCCCGTTTTCATGAACGATGTCGTTCTGGCAATCCATAACCAGGATCGCCGTTGCGCCCTGTGCTAGCGTAATCGCAGCCATAGTCACAACCTCGATTTGATTTGCCCACACGTAACTCGTTGCGCTCGACATCGCAACCGGGCTAAGAGAGTGCGAGCGCGGCGTCTGCGTCGGCCGCGATTGCGTAGTAACTTCGGAGATTAGAGGGAGAAATGCGGAAATGATTCGTTTGGAATTCGTGCTGCGGCGTAAGCCCGGGATGGCGCTGGCGGAATTTCAGCAATACTGGCGCGACCAGCACGGCCCGCTGGTAGCGCGCCACTCGACCACCCTTGGCATCCATCGCTACGTGCAGCTACATACGCTCGACGACGTCGTGAACGATCAACTTGCGGGCGCGCGGGGAACGATGGAGCCGCCCTACGATGGCGTCGCGGAGCTTTGGTGGACGAGCCGGGAAAAGCTCGCCGCGAGCTTCGCGAGTGCAGCGGGACAGGCAGCGGGCAAGGAACTGCTCGAAGATGAAGCGCGCTTTATCGATTTGCCGAATTCTCCGCTGTGGTTCGCTTACGAATACCCGCAGGTCAATCCGACGCCGGAGGAGATGGTCGCGCGCGAGCACAGTGCTCTGGTGAAGTTGTTTTTCTGCCTGCGTCATCCGAGCAGCCTGAGCCTTGAACAGGCGCAGCTCTATTGGCGTACTAATCACGGCCCGACGATCCGCGGCATCGCCAACGGGATGCGGCTCAAGCGCTACCTGCAGGTGCATCGCTGCGAGGATCCCCTCGAACAACAATTGCGGGCGAGCCGCGCCACTCGCATCGCGCCGTACACCGGCCACGCCGAGGCATGGTTCGATCGCGCGGAACTGGCGACGATTGCGAGCACCCCGGAAGGGCAGCGCGCGATGGAGATCGCGGTCGAGGACGAGTCGAAGTTCATTGACTTCGCGAACTCCGCGATGTGGATTGGCAAGGAGCGCGTGTTTATCGATCGGCGTTGATCGAGCGCGCTGTCAGCGATGTACCGGCTCGTCCGGGGCATCGGTCAGCGCTGCCAGCAGCGATTTCAACACCTGAGAGACTTCGCTCGGATTTTCGACGCGGTAGCGCGCCGCGCTCGGTCGCTGATCGCCGACCAGCACCGATATCCCGCGGTCCGCGAGTTCTATGAAGGCGTCCTCATCGGTCACGTCGTCGCCGAAGTAGACCGGCTCCCAATCCTTGCCCGCGTAATCGCAAAGTGTGCGGACGGCGAGCGACTTGCTGGCGTTTTTCGGCAAGGCTTCGGCGGCCATTTTACCGCTGCGCAGCGCGAGCCGGGGGGTGCGATCGACGACGAATTGCGCGAAGGCATCCTTTATTTCGCGAGCTATCGCAGCCGCTGCGTTACGGTAATGAAGCGTGAGCGCGAGCCCTTTGTCTTCGATCGTGAAACCTTCCCCGGACGGAACATTCTGATAAAGCCACTTGCGGACTATTTCGAGTTCGCCGGTGCATTCCCGTGCGCCGGCGGCGATTTGCTCGCGGCCATCGAAACCGGCCATCTCGAGACCATGGGTGCCCGAAAGCGCAATACCATCCGGGACGGTGAATAATTTTTTGAGAGTTGCGACTTCGCGACCGCTCACAATCGCCACCGCGATGCGATCCCGGCGCGCCGCCAATCCCGCCAGAGTTTCGAGGATGCCCGGAACGGGCCTCGCGGCTGCGGGATCCCGTACGATTTCGGAAATAGTCCCGTCGTAGTCGAGGCAGAGCAGCAGCGGTTTCCTGCGGATCAGATCGGGCAACAATTCCGGAGGAAGCCGGGCCGGCGCCTTCTCAGACTTGAATGCTTTCGTCCACCCGGCGGACAAGCTTACCCTCTGGCGCGAGTGCGTGTAAAAACGATTCCGACCAATGTTCGAGATTATTCGCAAAGACCTTCGCGCGCAGCGCACTCATCCGCTCTGCCCGCTCGTCCGTCGTCATATCGACCGCGGACTTCAGCCGATCCGCAATCTGATTGATATCGTATGGATTGACCAGCAGCGCCTCGGTCAGATCGTCGGCCGCGCCGGCAAATTCACTCAGAATCAGCACGCCATCGTTCTCGACGCGCGAGGCCACGAATTCCTTCGCGACCAGATTCATTCCGTCACGCAGCGGAGTCAGCAATGCGACGTCGGCGGCGCGGTAATACGATACGAGCTCCTCCGCGCCGAACTGGGTATAGAGATACCGCAGCGGCATCCACCCGTCGGATGAGAAGCGGCCAACGATGCGGCCGACCTGCTCGTCGAGCTGTCGCTTGAGCATCGCGTAATCAGACACCTTGGTTCGCGAAGGAACTGCGATCAGGACCAGCGTTACCCGTTTGTGCCAAGCCGGATTGACCTCCAGAAAACGCTCGTAACCGAGCAGTCGCTCGAGGATTCCCTTGGTATAGTCGAGTCGATCGACGCCGAGAACTACGACTTCGGTGCGCAGCCCCTGGCGGATTCGCCGCGCACGCGCGACCACGTGCTGGCTCGCGCTCAGTTCGGAGAAAAAATCGGCCGGAATTCCCAGCGGAAACGCACCGACCTTCACTGTGCGAGCGCCGACGCGAACCTCGCCGCGCTCGCGATCGACCTCGAAGCCGCAGATCTGTTCGCAGCAATTCAGAAAATGCGTCGCGTACGATTGCGTGTGAAATCCGATCAGGTCCGAACCCAGCATCCCCTCGATGAAGATTTCGCGCCACGGCAGAATGCGCATCAACTGCTCGGGTGGAAACGGTACGTGCCAGAATATTCCGATCGGCAAGTCGGACCGGCGCTCGCGCACGAACCGCGGCGCCAACGCCAGATGGAAATCCTGGATCCAGAGCAAATCCCCGGACTTCGCCTCGTTGACCGCAATTTCGGCAAAATTACGATTGACGCGCTCGTACCGTTTCCAATGGTGCGTACTGAAATGGCAGTTCGGGGTCATGAAGTGCATCAGCGGCCACAAACCACGATTGCACATTCCATAATAATAGTCCGAAACATCCTGGTCGTTGAGGCCTGCGAAGACGATTTTGAAGCGCGGACAATCAGGCGGAAGCATATACGGCTCCGGCGTCTTGCGGCCGCCCGACCACGCTATCCAGAGTCCGCCACTCTGCTCCAATAGCCGCAGAAAGGTTGTTCCGACTCCTCCTACGGTTGGCTCGACGCGTTCCTTTCCGCCCTCACGGATGATGCGAATCGGCGCCCGGTTTGACATCACGATCAGCCGTCTGCTCGTGGGCGAGCGCTTTTTTCCGTTGAATGAATCCATCAGGTCAGTATCGTTGCATTCTGGTCGAAACCTCCGAGGGCGGCCATCATAGCCGGATGGAGGAACCTTTCAAACCATGGCGTCTATCGGCATCCTTGTCAAACAAAGGCGCCACGGCTAAAACGCGAACCGGGATTCGGGTGGAATGGATTTGCCGTCCGAAATACCGCCAAAGTGTTACTTGCAAAGGAGCGTGGCGCCGTGACCGTACCCGATCGGGCATATCGGTCCGCTCGACCAGATCGAGAGGATGGGGAATCCGTGCCGCGGACCTCGTCCCTCCGGGCGCGCAGCAAGCCGCTTGTCGGGGAGTAACCAGGGCCGATCGAAGCGCAGTGGATTAGCTTATCCAAGCCCGAAACCCGTCGAAGAAGACAGTCAACCACAAGGAGACTATTCGATCGCTTTCGGGTCACGTCCGTATGCAGATGCTCCGGCGGTTCCACCACATCAGAAATCACACCAAGGTCGCCATGATCGCTGCGCTGGAGGATAATTCCCTGACGCCAGAGACCACCTCTATTGAGATGAGCTCTACGGCCCAGTCAGTATCGGAGAGGTTGAACCGAAGCCGAAAAGTCCCTTAACTTCAGGGTGTGCCCCCTTAGCTCAGATGGATAGAGCACAGGATTCCTAATCCTGGGGCCGTGGGTTCGAATCCCGCAGGGGGCGCCATCAATTCCTTCGTAAAATCAAATACTTGAGCGTTTTCTCCGGTCCCGGCCAATCCCCCAGATTGGCCCAAAGTGTCCGAAATTTCCGTCCAGTGCCTCGCGAGAGACGGTGGTGTTCCCTGTCAGCACATGTTGGGCAGAATGGAGCGATTGAGGAAGAAAGGATTGTGAGCTCATTTTGACGGCGCAAGGAACGGGCGATGGGATCGAAAACGGAGACGGAATTGGACGAGGCGGGGAAGCGGGTTCGGGATATTCGGCGGGCAACCCGGCGACAGAACTCGGCTGAAGAAAAGATCCGCATCGTGATTGCGGGTCTGCGCGGCGAGGAGAACATCGCAAAGCTGTGCCGCAAGGCACGCATCAATCAGAATCTCTATTACCGCTGGCTGAAGGTCGAAGAACTTCCTGGAGGCGGTCAAGAGCCCGCTGGCGTTCGAAGTAGCGCAGCAGAACCACGCGAAAAACCACGTTACGGTGATGTTAAGTACGATCGGCATCAAGAAGCTAGCCACCAGCCCGGATATCGCTATTATGCCGCATCCCGCGCATCTCACGATCTCGATGTTTCTTTTTGGTTCCGGATAAAGAGCAGTGCCGATACCTGCCCGCCTGCGCCTGAGCGCAATGGCCCCTCCTAACAAAGATCCGGCAAGGGCCGCCACGAGACAAGCTACCAAGGCGTCGCCAACTAAGCCTGCTAACAGTATGCCCATAGCGAGGCCTGCAAAGCCGCGTATACGCGCTAGTCTGGTTACATCTTCATATTTCGCCGGAAGTCGATCGGGAAGCCCGAGAAGTGCTTATGCAAGATCAATTTTGTCTGTCCAGCCCACTCCGGCACCCTCCCTTGCGCTACGGATGTTGCTCGGAGCAGGTTGGACCAGAAGACGGTGGCGGAGCGGGCGGTAGCATTTGGTCCTCATCGCAGTTGAAAGCACCAGCGCAGGGGTCGTTACCTAAGCTCTGACCAGCTTCATTGCCGGGAGCGGCCAGCGCAATTGCACCGAAAGGATTCTCGGCAAGCAAACCTCCAGCCGCGCCGCCGAGAAGGCCGCCCGCGAAACCGCAAGGGCCTCCGCCCAGCAGTCGGTTGGTCGCCGAGCATGGAATGACGCACACCCGGCGCAAGCCCTATAATCCGATGCCCCCGGACAAGATCGAGCGATACCACCGCTCCACGAAGAACCAGATCCTGCTTGAGAGCTACTACCTACCTGGGCAGCTGAGAGCGCGTCTCGCAGAGTTCGTCGACTACTACGACCTGAGCTGCTACCACGAGAGTCTCAACAACCTGACCCCGGCCGATGTCTACTCTGGTCGCGGTCAGTCCCTTCTCATGCGGAGGGAAAACATCAAACTCAAAACCATCGAGGTGCGGCACCGGCTGCATTACGCACCTGCAATCTGAACTTAAACTAAGATGGGCCTCATTCTTGCTTTATTCCTTTGCTAACTCGCCCATAAGATTCTGCCGACATACAGGCCATTCCATATGCTGATCTTGTCATCCCGCGAGACGTCCGGAGGCGAAATCGTCGAGAGTCGCAGTGGCGAGCACGGTTCCGTCCTTCGCGACTATATCGAACAGATTTCCATCAACCGCCTCGCAGAGGAAGAGCACGGTCGATCCTTGCGCTCCGCCGTATTCCATGTGGATATCGCCGGCCGGACTTTGCCCGCGGAAGCCAGGCTTGCGAGTCTTGTGGAGAATCTGCGTGTCGGTAGTTTCAATGATATGGTGCTCACCCTCAATAACCCATGAGGACGATTGGCCGAGATGCCGATGGTAATGGCAATAGGCATTGGGCGCCCATTTCGCAACGAACTCGAGCTGGCCCGAAGCGCGGTCTGCGCGGGTGACGGCGACCAAGTAGTCGATCGGGTAATCGAAATGCGGGTTGCCCTTCAGGTGTTGCCAGTTCAATTGGTTCGATCCGAGGCGAGAAATTATGTCGGACGAGAACTCTCCCAGCGCTCGCGCAGTGGGGCCAGACTGTTCGCTCAGTTGCATCGTATTATTGGTCTACTCCTTATGATGAGATTCAAACCCTTTCCTTATCGATAGGCAAGATGGGGGCTCGCGAGATTTGTGCTTCCAGCCGGTTTGCGGCGGCCTGAAGGGCTTCATCACGAGTACGGGCTTCTGGCTCGCGCGGCATGACCGCCGCGGAATTTTGCGGAGCACAGGCGGCGGCAGTAGCTCGATTTCCGCAGGTTGCCTCGCTAGGATGGTGCGCCGGCAATGCCCGTACCGGATCGAAGATAACAAGCGGAGGTCGATCACCGATGAAGCTCGCTCTGTACCTACCTAACTTCAGGGACAAGGTAACCGTCAGCGAGATCGTGGATCTCGCTTGCCTCGCCGAGCAACTCGAGTTCGATTCGATTTGGACCCTTGACCGCGTCGTGGTTCCGGAGGCCTCCGATCGCCAGGAGCTGCGCAAGCCGTTCGGCTTCATGAAGGAGTTTCCGCATGCACTACCGGTCCCTTCGCGCGGCGAGTTCCTGCAAGGGTTGCCGCTCATTCCCTATCTGGCGGCGATCACGAAGAAGGTAAGAGTTGGAGTCAGCGTGATCGACACGCCCTATCGTGCCCCTGCCGTGCTGGCGGCGGAGATCGCAACCTGGGATCACCTATCGGGCGGAAGGGTTAACGTAGGGGTAGGGTCCGGCTGGATGCCTGAGGAGTTCGAGGCCGCAAGTGCGGGACACATTTACGAAAGAAGGAACAAGCACGTCATCGAGACGATAGAGATCATGCAGGGTGTCTGGACCCAGGAGCTCTTCGAGTACCATGGCGAGTTCGCCTCGTTTCCGAAGTGCGGCTTCGGCGCAAAGCCGGTCCAGAAGCCTCACCCGCCGATCTACGTCGCCGGACTCAGAGCACCGAAGATCGCGGCTAAGCGGATCGCCAAATACGGACTGGCCGGTTGGATTGGGATACAGGACACCCCCGACGACATCAGGCAATGGCGGTCGGCGATCAAAGAAGAATTCGAAGTGATCGGCAGTCCGCGCTCAGTCGACGATCTCGAAATCGCCAGTATGCTCTTCTTTGACATCACCGACGAAAAGACCGATCAGACTCCGAACGGAAAGCTCACTCCCTCGATGACGGGGACGATTCAACAGCTCACGGACAACCTCAAGCGCTACCAGGACGCCGGCTTGACACTCCCGCTTCTCTGGCCTCCGTTTAGCGGCGTGCCCACGGCGAAGACCATGGTCGATTTGAGGAGACTGAAGGAGGACATTTTACCTAAAGTACTGTGATATGCGACGGTGCACGCTGCCATGATCACGTTACAACGATAAGCTCGCCCCAAAATCCAACCGCTAATTCCCTATTCGCACGCTGAGGCCAACTATCTCATCGGACCATGGCGTCAACACTTCAGTCATGTGAGACGGCGCCGCGCGCCGGCGGCCGCCACCCATGACCGCCGTTCGCGCTACACCACCTGCTGAACCGAGGTGTCGGGCCCATCGGGCCCGCCAAATGCGTTCTTAGTCGGCCGCCGCCGAATCGGTAGTATCTCCGTTCTCGAACACATAGGGTTCCAGCGCCGACTGTGCCGCGATCCGATGCTTGTGCCACTTACCGCCGCCGTAATAGGCGAGGCTGCCCGGTTCCGCGTTGCCTTCACCGTTATAATAAGAGATGCAATCGCGCAGCGGCGCAGTCGCGATGTCGACCTCGCGGCAATGCTCCGCATACGCATTTTCCATCTCCTTGCGGACATCGACGATGCGCGAGCCGCGCTCCCGCATGGTCTGCAGCATCCACACGACATAGTCGCCGTGCGCGTCGATCGCGTCGGTGAAGTTGAAGCTGCCGCCGCCGCCCTGCGGGCCGGTGACGATGAACAGGTTCGGGAAGCCGTGGCTATGCAGGCCGAGGAACGTCTTGGTTCCCTCGGTCTCCCACTTCTCCTTCAAGGTGCGCCCGCCGCGGCCGGTCACCATGTTGAAGGTCGAGGTACCCATCCACTGGAACCCGGTCGCATAGATCAGCACGTCGAGCGGATATTCGACCCCTTCATGGACGACGCCGCGCTCGTTGATCTCGCACACGCCGCGCGGGGCGGTGTCGACCAGATGCACGTGCGGCAGGTTGAACGTCGGCAGGTATTCGTCGTGGAAGGTCGGCCGCTTGCAGCCATATGGGTAGTACGGCTTCAGCGCCGCCGCAGTTTTCGGATCCTTGACGATCGCGTCCACGCGGGCCCGGATCTGCTCCATGATGCGGAAGTTGGTATCGAGCTGCTTCTGGGTCAGCTCCTCCGGAGTCAGCATCCGGTCGTACTTCTTGGGCTCCTTGATGTCCTTAATCTTGCCCGCCAGGTAGTCGTCATTGGCCTGAATGGCGGTGCGGCCAGCCGCGATCCTCGCGAAGCGCGCACGCCTTGCCCGGGCCCATCCGGGTTCGTTCGCCCAGGCCGCCCGCTCTTCGTCGGTCGTCGCGCGCTGGTCGCGCACGTCGATTGAGGACGGGGTGCGCTGGAAGACGTAGAGCTGCCCGACGATCTTGGCGAGCTCGGGCACTGCCTGCACGGCCGTCGCGCCGGTGCCGATGATGCCGACGGTCTTGCCGCGCAAGTCGATATTGTAATCCCAGCGCGAGGTATGGAAGGACTCGCCGCGGAACCTCTCCATGCCGGCGATACGCGCCAGCTTCGGCGTGGTCAGAATGCCGTTGGCCAGGATCACGAAGCGCGCTCGCATCTTGTCGCCGCGATCGGTCTCGACGATCCAGCGGCCGGAGGCCTCGTCCCAAGTCGTCGCCTGAACCGTCGTGTGGAACAGACAGTGGTCGTAGAAGCGGAACTTTTGCGCCATGCTCTGGCAGTATTCGAGAATCTCGAAGCCCGAAGCGAACTTCATCGACGGGACGTAACCCATTTCTTCGAGCAACGGAAAGTAACTGTAGGATTCGACGTCGCAGGCGATGCCGGGATAGCGGTTCCAGTACCAGGTACCGCCAACGTCGCCGCCTTTCTCGCAGAAACGCACATCGGTGAAGCCGGCTTCTCTCAGCTTGTGCCATAGCAGCAATCCGCCGAAGCCGGCGCCGACCACCAGGATTTCGCACTCGTCGGTCAGCGCTTCGCGCGGGATCGGCGGCTCCGAATAGACGTCGTCCAGATATTTCTTGAACTCGCCTTCCATCGACATGTAGTCGGCGGCGCCGCGGCGGGCATCTTTGAAGGCGCGGTACTTAGCCTGCTCTTCGGCGTTGAAGGTCGCGCCTGCCGGCATTTCCGGCAGCTCCTTCAGCTTCTCATCAGTAAGGACGGAATAGCCTTTGCCGGCAATCTTTTCGGATGCCTTGGCCGCTCGTGTGTTGAAGACTTTCATGCCGGTTTCGGGGTCGGTACGGACTGCCGCATTCATATCAGTTCCTTCTGAGTCCCTGGCTGCTGAGAGCTGTTCTTTAGAGAAAATGACGCCTTTGCTGTGGCCGCCCCTTAATCAGCGACGTGCCGTGCCTGGACAGCCGTGCCGCTGCGAACGGCTCGGAATACGTCCAGCGTCATTCAATATAATTAATGAACTCCCTTGTCAAAATTAGATTAGCTCGCGGCGCGACTGTCGTACGAAGCACCAGTCTTGCTGCAGCAACTGATGCGTCACGGACCGGTGCAAGCATTTCCCGCCCGAAGCCTGGGCCACCATAACCGCTGAACCAGATCGCTTTCACCAGGCTTGCATCAATCAAGTCTCGGATATAAGCGAAAGATATCTTTCGGCAATGGCAGGCGAGCCAGCAGCCGATTTGACAGCGAATCGGCAAATCGCCAAGCCCGTGCAGAATCCATCGAGGTTCCAATGGATAGTTCGAAATACGAGCCCATCCGGATCACCAACATCATTATCGAACAGGTCACCGAACCGCAGATAGGTGCTCGCCACTACAAAATTCCACTCCGACTGTCTCGCATACCCGACTCCGAATGGATGCGACAATTCCTGCGGGCCTGGGAGGAACTGAAAGGCCTGGCGTCAACGCAATTACCTGGAGTGGAAATCGGATCTGATCGAATTATTCTGGACGGCACCACGATCGATGACCTTGAGCAATTTCACATTAAGGTGCTTAAGCAGGCGCTGGACGAGGCAAATCGGATCTCGCGCGACAAGTACGAAAAATTGCACGATTCCGGCGACGGCAAAAAAGAGCTCACACAGCATCACGAATACGTTGCAGAAATCGCCAAGCGAATCAGATTCGACTGAGCGGGCCTGCCGGCTGTCAGAGCGTCGAAAATCATACTGCGCACGAGCAATCTGACAGCTCCGGGCGTCGATTAACTGCGACGACGTGCCATAGTGCGGTGCGCTCGCCGGATGTACCGATGAACAGAACCCTACCCGCTGATTCTTTCGAATCGAGTTGCCTTGTCGGAGCCGTATTCGAGATTGGGCCGTCGTTCGCGAAAGTGGCCCTTTCGACTAAAGATTCGGATTCGCCTGAGGTTGGTGCGTTCGTCACGATTAAGATGGAGGAATGGATTCTCTTCGGGCGGCTCACCATCATACAAGCAAATCTGATGAGTCATAGTGAAGCAGTTTCCAGTGATGCTGCGTCGACGACAGCGACGGCAGAAATTGAACTTTTGGCGACTGCGTCCGCGGATGGGAAAAGCGCTATCCGGGGAATCGGCCGGTCTCCACATTTGGGAAGCGCCGTCTATCTGGCAACTCCTCAGTTATTGAGATGGTTGTTCCAATCCGTTCAGCTCCGTGAATTCGGCGAAGACGGCTCCGATCCCGTGATGCTCGAACTGATGTCGTTAGCAGACGGTACCGAGATTGGGGTAGCTCCGGAACGTTTGTTCGGTCGCCACTGCGCCGTCGTCGGTGCAACCGGAACAGGGAAAAGCTGGACCCTGGCGCGGCTTGTCGAGGAGTCTGTTCGACACAACGCGAAGATGATCCTGTTCGATCCGACGGGCGAATATCATAGGTTGTCTTCGGGCGTTCGCCACGTTCATGTGGGAAGCGAGTTATCCGGAGCGGAACCATCGGACGAGGTATCGATCCCATATTCGGCGCTAATCGAAGCGGATTTGTTTGCACTCTTCAGACCGCGGGGTCCTACGCAAGCGCCGAAGCTGCGTGCGGCCATCAAAAGCCTGAAGATGGCGAACGATTCCCGTCTCGCAACCGGTGGTGTGATACTTAAAGCTGGAAAACTCAAAGCACCATACGAAGCCTTATATCAGGAGCGGGCGAGTGAGATTGAGGATCCGCGCGCGAATTTCGACATCTCAAAGTTGCCAGCCCAGATCGACGCTGAATGTGTTAATGCCGCCGGTGGATTTTCATCCAGTCCCGATTCAACCCATTGGGGCGCGCCCAACGAATTAGAGCGCAGCCACTGTACCAGCCTTATCACGCGTATCGAAGAAATGCTCCACGCGCCCGAACTCGGCTGTCTATTTCAGCCAGGAGAGACGAGGTCGATTTTCGACGAAATCGAGGCCTTCATCGAAGGGGATACGGCTCGCGTCCTGCGAATATCTCTCAAACATCTTCCTAGAGCGCACGAGGCTCACGAAATCATCGCAAACGCGATCGGACGGCATTTGCTGGAGCTTGCGCGAGACGGGAGATTTAAAGATCGGCCAATCGTCGTACTATTGGATGAAGCGCATCGTTTTCTCAATCGAAGCCTGGGCGAAGAAGATTCCAGATACCAGATGGATTCCTTCGAACTGATCGCTAAGGAAGGGCGCAAACTTGCTCTGAATTTTTGTATCGCGACACAACGCCCTCGCGACATACCCGAGGGCATCCTCAGCCAGATCGGCACCTTCATTGTGCACCGGTTGAACAATCAGATGGACCGAAATGCGGTTGAGAGCGCCAGCAGTGAAGCGGACCACTCGCTGATGGCGTTTGTCCCCGGATTGCGCGAAGGGCAGGCGATAATAATGGGTGCCGATCTACCCATCCCGCTGGCCGTCCAAATCAACCAACCTGAGCAGCAGCCCGATTCGCGCGGCCCCAATTATCAAAAGCAATGGCGGTAGCACCGAATCGACTGCAGGTGAATATATGGTCATTTTCGCTCGATTCATCGTCCAGGAGATGGAGCGACGCGTACTCGTCCGCGGGTAACCCCGGGCCTCACCGGCCGATTGGAAGCGCTATTACACAGCTCTATTGACCCGTTGCCGGCACGGCAACTGCCTCGCTCGAAGGGGTCACAGCGAGAGCGGCTACCCGCCTCGCGCGTCCTGTGCGGGGCTTTCTTTTCCGCTTGCATCGTCAAACAACATCCGCCGAAGACGCAGCGCTCGCCGGGCCGGGGATTTGGGGGAGAAATCGATTCAACTCCGAAACCAGGAATTCGAGCCGGCGCATCGACTGCAGTTCGGCGAGGATTGCGCGGCGCTGCTCGAGCGTCCACGATTCGATTCTCGCGAACTGCTGCTCTTCCAGCCGCGAGCTGAATTGCTCGAGCGGTATCCTAAGCTCATCGGTTGAGTGAGCCAGCGCAAAGGCGCGTGCGGCTGGGGCGCTGAGGCTTTCGGCACTATCGTAGAAATCCTCCCATGATTGAAGTTGGCGGCAAACGGCTTCAAAGACCGCGTGGCGCGCCGACTCGGTCACCGGATCGAGGGCGGGCGGCGATGCGTCGATGCGCGCGGCCGATATCGAAGCGAGCCGGTTCGCTATGCGGCGAAGAGTACCGGCGGCGTCGACAATCGCGTTGTGATTCACGACGCTGCTTCGGCCCTCCACTTGCGCATCGGCGGCAACCTCGAGAATTTCGGCGAGCACCCGCATGGTCTCGGAATTGGCCTGCTGTATATCGTCCTCGGTACTTGCCGCGGAACCGCCCGGCGCCAGGGCGAGCGTCCGCCGGATGACTTTACGCAGCCTTGGCAATAAGGAGTCGCCGGCATATACCGGCCAGAATATGAAAGCGACGATTGCAACGATAAAGGTGCCGAGCAAAATCCCCCAGATGCGCCAGAGCGGCTCATAGACGTTGAGCGACGGGCCCAAGCCCGCAAACACCAGCGCGAACGTCGTGCCGACCTGCTTTCCCGCATATGCTACTCGGCCGCTGGCCAGCGAGGAGTAGCCGGAGGCGTAGAAGACGATGAAGACGGCCAGCAGGTAAGCGGGCAGTGTCTCGAAGTTGGGCGAGACGATGATGATGGCGAGCAGTGATACAGCGCCGCCGATAAAGGCTCCGATGATTCGCAGCACCATTTTGCGCAGTGCCGCGCCGTAAGTAGGTAGTGCGGTTATCAGTACCGTGGTCAGGATCACGGACATGTCTGCGCGCTGGGTCATCAGCCCGATCACGTAACCGATCACGACGCATAAACCGACCTTCAGGGAATGCCGCACCAGGGCGGGATCGTGAGCCTTGGACAACGGCGGTGCGGCGCTGTTCGATAACGTTGGCGGCGGTTGAGGGGGTTCGTCGAGCAGGCGCTCGATGTGGGTCGTCAGCGTAGCCAGCGAATCGGTGAAGGTGGCAAGATTCTCAATCTCGGCGGTGCTCGCGGTGCCGATGTAGATTGGTCTGAGTTCGATTATGCGCGCTGTCAGAGCGTCCATCGAAGACCGCGCATGCAAGCGAGAGGCGGGGGGCGGCAGATCAACCCCAACCAATATCTGACTCGGCAATTCGAAGGCGATCTCGCTCAATACCCCAGCAATCGCGTCTACGCTCGCTTGAATTTCGCCGCGCAGGGTTGCGCGAAGCCCTCGTGGTACATGCTCGCGCGCGGCAATGATAAGTCGATTCACCTCAAGCGAGATCCGCGCCACGCGCGTGATTGCCCCAAGCAGGATCGCGCGGCGATGATTGGACACGCCCTCGGCCAGCACGCGATCGAGCAGCGCCATGTGTGCAGGCAGGTCCGACGTCGGCGGCGGCAGCGCCGGTTGAGGGGCGTTATTGCTATCGAGGAAAAAGCGCGCGGCTTCGTCGAGCTGCGAGCGAGTGCGCGCGAGGCTGGCGCCCAGCGCCTCCATCAGCAGCGCCTCGGCGGGGTCGGGCCAAAACCAATTGTCGAAGAGAACGATGACGCCGAAGGCGATCGCACCCCCAGCGAAGGCGCCGGCCGCGCTCCAGCCGATTGCCTGAGGAGCAAACAGGACGCCGTAGAACGCGGCGAGACTGACCACCTGGATGAGGAGCATGGCGGCGCCGAGCTTCCGCATGGAACCCACGTAGGTTGAGTATGAAAACAAGACAAAGATGAACGGCAGCATCAGCCATGGCGTTTCGGCGAAGGTGCGCGCCAGGATTACCGACGAAACCAATGCGAGCGCTTCGACAATCAGGATCTCGATCGCCTTGCGCGACGACATCATCGGGCCCGCGCCCACCAGCAGCCATACGATGTACGTGCCGAGCTCGTTCTTGACGTGACATATCGCAATCAAGCCCGCCCCGACTGAAGCGATCGTGGCGAATCGAAGCGCGGAGCGGAGTTTTCGCGACGTCGGCGCAAGCTCCCGCGAGAGCAGGGTCCCGACCTGGTCGAGCCAGGCAAACGGCTGCGAGACGGCACGTCCCGGTTTGGCGAACGCAGCCATCGGGCCGTTGGTCAGCGGTCTCCCGTGATAGTTACAACCGCGGTTGCGCCCATGCGGAACGGAAATGAAGGTGTGCCGCGTTCCAGAATTATGCGTACAGGGAAACGGTGTGACAGGCGCACCCAGTTGAGGGTTTCTTCGACTTGCGGCAAGCCCTGAATACTCGCGCCGTTCTTTTCATAGAGCGCCCATCCGACGCCCTGCACGCGTCCGTGAAAGCGCTGGTTCGGATAACTCAGCAAGTAAACCTCGGCCCTCATCCCGGGTCGGATATGGCTGAGGAAGTTTTCGCGGAAATTCGCCAGTACATACCAGGTGCGGTTATCAACCAGACTCAAGACCTCGTGGCCTTCGTTGGCATACTGGCCGATGGTGATGTTGAGATTGGTCACATAGGAGTCGAAGGGCGCGCGCACGTAGCAATACTCAAGATTGAGCTTCGCATCATAGAGGGCGGCCTCAGCCGCTTTGCGCCTTGCGTTGATGTCGCCATATTGGCCGAGCTCATTTTGCGCCTTGGATACTTCACTGTGCGCGCTTGCCACTGCAGCCTCGGATGCTTGGAGCCGGCTACGCGCGTTAAAAACGTCGTTGGCGGTGACGAAGTGGCGGGTCAATAGCGGCTGAATGCGATTGAGATACTGCCTGTCGTAAGCGAGTGAGGCCCCCAGTTGCGTCTCGCGCGATTTGGCCGAGCGTATAGTATCTTCCAGCGCCTTGATTTTAAGATTGGTCAGTGCGAGATCGGCCTCTGCCTTATCCACTACGGACTGGTACGGTCTCGGATCCACGACGAACAATAGCTGGCCCTGCTTGACATGCTGATTGTCCTGAATGGGCATCTTGATGATCGGACCGCTCACGTGCGCCGCGATTCCGACGACGTTCGCACGCACATAGGCGTCGTCAGTACGCGGATATACATAGTAGAGCCGGGTGACATAGATGGAGAGTGCGATCGCTCCGAGAACGATCATCGCACCGATTGCACGGCCGATTATCCGAAGAACCGCGGGCTCGCGCTCCAGTGCATCTACAATATAGCCTGCCGGCATTTCACGTTTAGGTTGAGATGCGGCCTTCGGCGGACTTTGCGGTGACGGCGAATGCGGCTCGGACACTGCGGGTTCCTCAAATGCGATTGAAAAAAATCAGATAGATGAGGCAAGCGAGCAGCACCGCCAGAGAAGGGTAGATCAGCACCAGGGGACCGAGATACGGCTCGATTCCGCTAGCTGAGAACACTGGCCGGAACGCCAGGGCCAGGGCCGAGCCGACGATCGCGCATAGCAACCACGCCGGAAAGTTCGCCCCGGCGATATTCACCACCGGGTTGCAAGCTGCGAGTGTCAGCATGGCGATTGTAATGCCGATACGTATCGGTGATGTGCCGCGAGCGATCATTTGACGTACGCCGCGCCAGCCGCATAGGCGACGGCTGCGTAGGCGGTAAGCAGTTGCGCCTTGCTCTGGATAAGGGTGTAACGCGCGTTGGCGAGGTCGCGCTCCGCCGTCAGCAACTCGACGATCGTGCTGAGGCCCTGGCGATAGGTCTCGAGATTGGCAGCATAGGATTCTTCGGAAGCGGCAACCAGGCTCTGCGCGAAGGCATACTTGCTGCGCGATGAGTCGAGTTCATAGTAGGCTCGCCACATCTGGGCGATGGTAGCAATTTCCGCGGACCTGAGCTCGGCGCGGGCGGCGTCGCGATCGTCCTTGGCCCGGCGCACGTCGTTGAGCCGGCTGAAACCCGTGAATAGATCCCATCGCAATGTCAACAGAGCCGAATATTGCGGCTGCGCCGTTTGCACCGTCCGCGGAGTCTGGAAGGTTAAGTTCCACACGTTCTCGCCATAGGTCGTCGATAAGCCGACGACCGGAAAGTATTGCGCGCGCGCCTGCTCGACTTCAGCTTCACTCGCGCGCAGGCGCGCGGCTCGTGCCGCGAGATCGGGCCGCTGGCGACGCGCCTCGGCGATGAGCGCCTTTACTGAGCGATTTAATTGCTGCGGTGGTGTTTGACTTTCGAGTCCCACGATAGCAATCGGCGGATCCGCCGGAACCCCAAGCACGACCGCCATTTCAGCCTCGGCATCGTGCACCATCAATTGGGCATTCGCGAGATCGAAGCGCGACTGCGCCACGCGTTCCCTGGCCAGCAGGAGTTCGGGCTGAGTGGCAAGCCCCAGGTCAACGCGTTGGCGGACCGCGTCGAAGTCGGTCCGAGCCAGTTTAAGATTCTGCCGGGCCGCGACCACAGCACCATCAGCGGCGTCAAGCGCATAAAAGGCCGCCTCGGAGTTGTAGACTACAGTTTGGATCGATCGGTTAAAAGCGAGGTTGGCTGCGATGAGCCGATCGCGCGCGCTTTCCGCAGCGGACGCCCGGCGCCCGAAATCGATTAAGGTCCAGTTGATGGCGACCATCGGTTCGGTCTGCCATTGCTTCAGTTCTCCATACGTAGAGGGCAGTTCGATGATTGTGCGTTGGTAGCCGTTGTCGGACCTGAAGCCAACCTGCGGATAGTAAGGCGCCTGCGCCGCTCCGAAACGGTCGGCCGCGGAACGGGCGACGCTCCAGGCTCGTTGGGTTTGAGGATTGTTGCGCAACGCAATATCGATCAGCTTCGGGAGGTCGTATTCCCGTCCCGACTCGATCGTCGCCGGCGTGTGCGGTTGGTCTCCTAGGCTGCTATCCGCAGCCTGCAACTGCCTGATGAGGGCCGCTGGAGCGATCCATTCACGGTCGGAAACGGGTGGCGCGAACCGGTCGGGATAGAACTCCGGCCGATCGCTAAAATCGGCACAACCTTGAAGGCAAGCGATCGCCAGAATCGCCGAAGAAGCGATGGATGCCACCCGCCGCAGAATGCTTGTACTAGCCTGATTTCCAAGCATATGGCTATTTCCAATAGATGCTCATGAGGTGACCCGCCCCGCAAATGTGAGCCAGCAGGTAGTAGGAATTCGCAACTGGCGTTGATAGGCACGCAACCTGTCGCGAATTTCGAGCCCAACAAGGAAACCGGTACCCGAGTCGTAGTACTGAGCGGTCAGCGGCAGTGAGCAACCTCCGTACAGCTGAATTCTTCTCTTAACGGTCATACACTGCCTTTCTCTGCAGGGCGCTGCGTGACTGGCGCGTTATTTTTGCCGAGCGAGATGGGTGAAAATATCGCGAGAGACTCACCGATGATATAGCCAGCGCAACGGAAAAGATCGACATCGAAAAGGCCAGGAAAACCGCTGAGCTCTTCCAATCGCTCGCCTGGGGCCGCGCAACAATCGGGTTTCCCAACGCAGAGAAACGGACTAGATTATTTTCCGATCCCAGTCCTTCGGACTGAAGCGCGTTTATGCCCGAAAATACCCAATCCCGCAGACTTACCACCATCGTCGCGCTAGACATTGCGGGCTACTCCGCACGAACGGAAGCCGATGAGGCCAGGACCACGGCCGAAGTGGCGGCCCTGCGGAGCGTGATCGAACGCATCGCAGGAGAGCGCGGCGGCCGAGTGTTCAACACGGCGGGTGATGGCTTCATGCTTGAGTTCGGTTCGAGCCTGGCCGCCGTCGAAGCCGCGTTCGTGCTGGCGGAACAATGCGAACCCAAGGTGCGAGTAGGCGTGCATCTGGGCGACGTAGCCGTGCAGCCGAACGGCGATCTCCTGGGCCACGGTGTCAACATTGCGGCGCGCCTGATGGCTCGCAGCGATCCCGGCTCAGCGCTGATATCGGCCGACGTGCATCGGACAATCCGAGGACCGCTGGCCGAGCGTCTGGTCTCGCGGGGGACCCTGCAGCTGGACAAGATGATGGAGAAGATCGAGGCATTCGCGCTCTCTGCCGTTGGGTTGGCCGTCGTCGCGGCGCCACCCAGAAACCGCGAGCCGCTTCTCGCCGTGCTACCCTTCGACAACTTGTCGGATGATCGGGAGATGCAGTTCTTCTCGGACGGGGTATCGGAGGAGATCATCCAACGTCTGTGCCGCGGCGCCAGAATGAAGGTCATCGGGCGCACGTCGAGTTTTCAGTTCCGTGGCGCGGACAAGACGGCGAACAAGGTTGCGAACGAGCTCAAGTGCACGCACATCCTGGATGGTTCCATCCGCCGCGCGGGCGGGCGGGTGCGCATCTCGGCGCATCTGGTGGAGGCGGCCTCGCAGACGACCGCCTGGTCGGACCGCTACGACCGCAGCCTCGAAGACATGTTTGCCGTGCAGGACGAAATCGCCGAGCGCATCGCGATCGCGCTCGACCGGACTTTCACGAGCTTCTCGACGAAAGCGATCGATCCGTCGGTCTTTGACCTTTATCTGCGCGCCAGTCCGAGCTCGTACGCACCAGACGAACTGAGGACCAAGGTCGGTTTGCTAGAGGTCGCGACGCAACGCGCCCCGCAATTCGCAGAGGCTTGGGGTAGGCTGGCATTCTTGCGAGCATGGTTGCGCTTATATCAGCCCTTTGCCGATCGCGCCGCGAGCGCCGACTTCGTGAAGCGCGAGGCGATGCGTGCTCTGGCACTCGATCCGCAGAATATCGACGCCCTGTTGGCGCAGCTGTTTCTGGGCCTTCCGTTCGGACGGTTTCTCGATGACGTTGCGATCGTCGAGCGTATACGGCAGGTACCCCGCGTAGGCGAGGGACAGATATACGTCGGCTGGTACCTCCGGAACATCGGGCTGGTCCGCGAGAGTTTGGAAGAGACGGAACGTGCCTATCGATTGGACGTACTGAATCCGATGTCGGCGAATCTGTTCGGTCTCGCCAAGATGGCCGCCGGACGAGTTGCGGAAGCCGTGCCTGTTTTCGAGGACCTCATGGCGCGAGTGCCCGAGATGAGCTTTCCAGTTGCGAATGTGCTGCGGGCGAAAGCATTTCTCAAGGACTGGGCGGCGGTCGACCGGTTGTTGGATCCTTCGGCGAAAGTCCCGTTGCGCGAGTTCCAGGAGGGTGTAGCGTTCATCCGGGCCAAACGTAATCCAACGCAGGACAACATCGGCAGCATCCTAAGCGCGCTCGAAGGGCATTTCAAAAAGACCGGCTCCGTCGACGTCTCGCGTCTCGTGTATGCGGCGCATCTGGGCCTGGTCGACCAAGCGTACCGGATGGCCGAGACCGCACGTCTCGGTCCGCGCGGCACTGCAGACGACATCATGGGCCCAGATGGCTACCGCCCGGCGCTCTTGTTCCATGCCGGCATGCCTGAGTTGCGCAACGATCCTCGCTTCGTGACCCTGTGCGCGCGGCTGGGCCTCGTCGAGTTCTGGTTGGCGACGGGCAAGTGGCCAGATTGCGTCGATGAAGTCACCTATGATTTTAAGGCAGAATGCGAGAAAACACGTCACATCCCGATACAGGATTTTGGTTTTTGAGCTGCAACCGGACAAACATCGACGCATGCAACCTCGTCGATCAGCTTCCCGGCACAACATTGACTGCTAAGAATTCAGCGTAAACCAAAACCTGCAGGGTTCCGACAATCGATATCATTCAAATTTGGTCACAGGTTTTGCTGGCTTCTTGCGCTTAGCGCCGACCGGGACCTTACACCAGGTCCGGGCGCGAGCGTAAATCGCACTCGCGTTTTTCGTGCGATTCTCCGATATTTCTGAAATCCGAAAGACTGAATGGTGGATCACGCAGTCTCCTGCAGACTGCTCTTCATCGTGAAATTCCTTACTCGACGGATCAGGGAGTTTTAATCGCCGAACAGAGAATTCCTTTTGACGATCAAGGAATCCAAACGGCGGATCAGAGTAATTCACTAATTCGCCACGCACACGCAGAAAAATGCTTGACCGAACTTACCGACCACCATTAATTTCTCTCGGACGAAGGCCCTTTCCAACCTTTCGGTAAAATTCGTGGAGTTCAGAAAACCGGCACCGACTCGCATCGCCGGTCGAGTCTTCGCAGTCCTGATAATGCTCGCACTATTATTCGGTTGCTCCGGAGGAAGCGGCAGCGTTCAGCCATCGGTCTCGACGCTGTGGCCAAATCTGCTGTTCATCCTGATGGACGACGTCGGAATCGATCAGCTCACATCATTCGGCTTCAGCAATCCGACCGTACCTGCCGCCACGCCCAACTTGGACGCTCTGGCCAACGCGGGAATCAAATTTACCAACACCTGGGTTATGCCCGAATGCTCGCCGAGCCGCGCGGCATTCTTTACTGGACGCTATCCGCTGCGCACGGGCGTCACGAGCGCACTCTTCAGCAACATGCTTCCGGCTTCCCAGACCTCGCCTTACGAGATGACTTTGCCTCGGGTTCTTGCCACTGCGGGTTACAAAAGCGCGATGGTTGGTAAATTTCACCTCGGCGACCAGAATCCCGCCGGTGATTGTGCACCGCTGACCTTGGGCTTCGATTATTTCGACGGCAACCTCGGCGCGAGCCCGGGTGCAATTGATACGCAGGCCGGCAATACAAATGTACTCGCAGGTACATATTCCTGCGGTTTCGATCAATCCGGCATGAGCGGCGCCTGCTACGACGACAACGGCTCATGCAGGTCGTTCCCCGACGGCAAGAGCTGTCTCGAGGACGGCGGCTTATTCCTTTTGGGTGCCGCCTGTCAGCCCACGACTCCATCTAATCTGGATTTCTCGCGGGCCAATTCGTACTACGTGTGGGCACGGACTACGCTCGACGGTGCATTGCCTCCGCCGACCAGCCCGAATCAGTGCACTAGCGAACCGGTGATCAATCGCGACTAGATGACCAACGTCCAGACCGATAGCGCGGCATCATGGTGGAACAGCCAGACCGGCCCGCGCATGCTGACTGTCACTTATAATTCGATTCACACTCCTTATCAGCAGCCGCCCGCGACGCCGCTTCTAAGCGGCCAACCGTTCGTCTGCGTCGGCAATACCACCCCTCCGATCGCCTCGCAGCGGCTAATCGCAATTGCGATGCTCGAAGACATGGACAAGGATATCGGGCGTCTGCTCGCGAGCCTGGGACTCGCTCAGCTTGACTCCAACGGCACGATTATCACCGTAAAAAAGGCCGACGGCCTGCGTATTCCGCAGCTCGATCGCAGCAATACGATGATCGCGGTCGTCGGCGACAATGGCAGTTTTGGCCCGATCGTGAAGCAACCATTCGACCCTTTCAATTCGAAGGCAACCGTCTATCAGACCGGCGTGTGGGTGCCGACAATTGTAGCCGGTTCAATGATCAGGGGACGGCGCGGGCGTGGCCTGCCCGATCTTTTGTACCATTTCATAAGTTAGTAATGGTTGAGCTTGCAAGCACTCCGATTCGATCAGATTTTGGTGGGCTGATCACCTCTGGCGCCGGTGGCCGATAGCCGAGCGACGAGTGCGGTCTGACCGTGTTGTAGTGGACCCGCCAACGTTCGATGACGATTTGTGCCTCCTTGAGGGAGTAGAAGATCTCGCCGTTGAGGCATTCATCACGCAGCTTGCTGTTGAACGATTCACAGTAACCATTCTCCCAAGGGCTGCCCGGTTCGATGTACAGCGGCTGGGTGCCCAGCCGTTCGAGCCACTTCCGCACCACAGTGGCGACGAACTCTGGTCCGTTGTCCGAGCGGATGTGCTCGGGTCTTCCGTGCACGAGCATCACATCGGCCAGGGTCTCGATGACGTCGAGACTGCGCAGTCGCCGCTCGACCCGGATTGCCAGGCTCTCCCGGGTGTACTCGTCGATCAAGGTTAACATCCTGACTGACCTGCCATCGTGCGTGGCCGCGCTGACGAAGTCGTAACTCCAGACGTGATTGGGCCGCTGCGGCCGCAGCCGCACGCACGCGCCGTCGTTCAGCCATAGCCGCCCACGCCGGGGTTGTTTCCGCGGCACTTTCAGCCCCTCGCGGCGCCAGATGCGCTCGACCCGGTCCTTGCCCACTAACCAGCCGGCGCTGCGCAGCAGCGCCGCCACCCGCCGGTAGCCGTAGCGGCCGTGCTGGCCGGCCAGTGAGATGATCGCCCGGGTCAGCTCATCCTCGTCGTTGCGCACTCTCGGCGTATAGCGCTGTGTCCCGCGCCACTGGCTGAGCAACCGGCACACGTGGCGTTCCGAGAGCGCGTATCGACGCCGGACGTTATCCGCTGCGCAACGCCGCCGCGCGGGGCTTACAAGTTTCCCCGCGCGACGTCCTGCAAGATCTGTTTCTCCAGCGACAGCTCAGCCACCAGCCGCTTGAGCCGCGAGTTCTCGCGCTCCAGTTCCTTGAGCCGCTTGGCCTGCTCCAGCTTCAGCCCGCCATATTCCTTGCGCCAGCGATAATAAGTCTGCTCGGTAATCCCCGACTCGCGACACGCCTGCGGCGTCCCCTTGCCGTTGGCTATCGACACCTCCACCTGCCGCAGCACCGTCACGATCTCTTCCGCCGTGTACCTTCGCTTCGCCATTCCCAGGGCCCTCCTGTTCCAGCTTCTCTAATTTGTCGGCTGGTACAAAATTCCCCGGGCAGGCCACCGTGGTACACCCAATTTACTGCATTGTCGGGCACGAGCTTCGAGAGGACACGTAGCACGACGCTCGGGTAGCGCTCGGTGAGGTCGCTCTCCTGAAGGCGCCATAAGAGTTGATCGACATGCTCGGCCGGAAGGAGAAAATCGATCGCCTATTCCACGATAAGCGGAAATGCCTCTTTGCCGTTTATTGCCAATTCGGCGGCTAAGAGCGAATTGCGTCCACTCTGCTTTTCCTTCGTGGTAGGCCAATACTTTTTGAGCCAGGGTCCGATCCGATCATTCCAGAGAGTTGGAGCCTTCTGCTCCGCGCCCCGCAACAAATCTGAGAATAGCGCGAGCAGGTCCCCAAGCGCTTTTGAATCGAAACTGTGAGTGGCCTTCCTCATTTCCTGGGGAGTCAATGCGCCATCGCTTTGCTGGATCTGTTCGTGGTGCGGGCGATCTCGTGCAAGCTGCTCTATGGCCTGGTGATTCTGCGTCACCCCCGCAGGCGACTCGTCACGATTGCTGTGACTGCCAATCCGACAGACCAGTAGACCGCAGGCAAGGTCACTGACGCCCTCCCCTGGGATGAAGCGCCGTGTCACCTGCTTCGCGACCGTGGTGGCGCCTTCGGCCCAGCCTATACCCGCCGCATCCGGGCAATGAGTATCCGTGACCATCCGAGTGCGCCGCTCTCGCCTCGGCAGAACGGCTATGTCGAGCAGCTCATCGGATCAATTCGGCGCGAAAGCCTCGACCACCTCATCGTGTTCGACGAAGCGCAAATACGTCGCGTTCTAAGGAAGTACACTTTCTATTACGATCAGGTCCGCACGCGTCTTTCGACGGACAAGAATGCACCAAATTTTCGGTGCCCGCAAAAGCTCGGCCCCATCGCAGCGATACCAGTCCTCGGCGGACTCCATCAGCAGTACCTTCGAGTATAGGTATTGACACGGAGCCGATGCGCTCGGTCAAACGACCCGCGCGCGGCTTGAGATCGTAAAATCTCCGGTGACCTTCCTCGGTCAACTTGCAGCCGTCGCCCAGTTTTGGCCGTCTTCTCCCGGTGCATAGCCGATGATGCTCTGCGAAGGATTGCGATTGACCAGCGGACGCAAATAGAGCGGATGCTTCATGCTGCGAACTTCGTGCTCGACGGCAAACAGCACTTTGCCACTGTCAGGATCGACGATGTCCTGGAATCGATACTGATGCTGATCGCTCTCCTGACTGACCAGCCCCCTGTCAGCCAGCTTCCTATATGGTCCTGAGAAATCGTTGATGTAAATCTGAATATGATGCTGATCGTAGGGCTGAAGCGGCCGATCGGTTTCGCGGAAGAACAAATTCTGCCCGGCTCCGGCGGTGACGCAAGCGAACCGACCCTGCTGGTCGTCGAGCGCGGCTGCTTGCGCGCCCATAATCTGCGAATAAAAGCGAGCGATTCCGTCTCCAGCTCCCGGGGGCACGTCGAACTCCACGTACGGAATGCCAACCGCCATGGAACCGAACCGCTTATTTGGGGCGTAGCAACGGATGCGGTTGCCCCATGGACAGAGCGCCTCGACGTAACCGTCCCGCTCGCAAAATTCGAACCGGGTACCGGCAAGAGCATCGCGTATCCGGCCCAACCGCTGCGGCAATGCTTCGTAGTCCGCAACCACCACCCCTACATGGCCGCGCAACACTTGCGGCTTGCTGGTGGGAAGATGGAATTGTTGACGACCCGCATTGACCCACATGTTGGCCGGGCCAGTCATCATATACGGGTCCCGCGTAAGGCCGAGCCCGTTGATATAGAATAATGTGGCTTTCACTTGGTCGGGAACCGTAACATTGACATGTTCAAGCGCGACAACATTGCCGAGATCCTCGACGGTTCGATCATAGGTCTTGCCCTTCTGCATCAGCATCGCCATGCCACCGGGCGCATCGAGCCCTGCGTCTCCAGTCACGGGACGCATGCGGGCCGGCTTTGAGGTCCTGGTCGCGGTGATCTGTCCGCTCCCATTCGTGCACATCTCGTCCATCTGCTGTGCGAAGAGTTCCTCCGACACCAGCCCTTTGCGAAAGGCCTTGAATAGCTGGCGTACCTCGAAGTCTTTAGTTGCCATAGCTCACGCTCCTCCAACGCTCACAGTTTCCGACGATGCCCTGAAACAGGTATCTCTGAAGCCGACGGATTTAGCACCTTCTTACGTTTAATAGACTCTATCCGGGCCACCCACAATGCATAGAATATGCACGCCAGGATGTCCAACGGCCAAGCCGTATGACGCCTCCAACCCGAAGCTTCTCGTGATCGCCAGGGGCGCAACAATAGCGGCGAGTATATTTATTTTTGCGGCGGCTGAATTTTAGCTCCGAGTGCCTTGGCCGTTTCAGGCGGCAGACCGGACGGGTCGATAAGCAGGTTAAACAGCTTCAAGTTGTGAGTATGGGCGAGTTGATGGAGGGCGAACGAGGTCTGCATCGCCGCCACGCGACCTTGCACATCTTCCATCGCGTTGACCGATTCCTTGGCCAGCTTCAGGGCGAACAATGGTTTGCGCGCAATCTTCGTTGCCATCGCGAGCGCCGTTTGCTGGAGCTGATTGACCGGCACGACGTGATTGACCATACCGAGCCGATGGGCTTCTGCTGCAGTCATCCAATCGCTGGTGAAAAGAAACTCCTTGGCCTTGCGCGCACCAAGCTCCCATGGATGAGCGAAATATTCGACCCCGCCGATGCCGAAACTGACCGCCATATCCACGAATTCCGCATCTTCGCCGGCGATGATTATGTCGCATGGCCAAATCAGCATAAGTCCGCCCATGATGCATCGTCCCTGGACGGCGGCGATGGTGGGCTTCGGGAGGTTACGCCAGCGCTCGCTGAAACCGATGTATAGCTCCTTCTCGCGTGCCATCTGCGCCTCGGCCCCGGCACATTTGAAGCCACACCAGGTCCCGACGGTCCTGTGTTCGAGCATCGCCTGGGCGCCGTCGGCTTCGCGCAAGTCGTGGCCGGAAGAGAAATGCGGTCCGTTAGCTCCCAGGATAATGACCTTGATGTTGTCGTCCTGCGCTGCGAGATCGAACGCGTCGTTCAATTCGTAAAGCAAGCTGGTGTTTTGGGAATTGCGCGTCTGCACCCGATTCAGCATGATGCGCGCGACGTGCTCGGCGGGGCTTTCGTAAACGATGTACTCGAAGTCTTTCATTGGTTCCTCTCCAATTGACTAAGTGCAGGTCCGTTCCTCTGCTACATCTATTGACCGCTCCACGCGAGACGCTCCGCTCGATAAGGATCGTCCTCGACCCGGCACCGCTGGTCGAAAATCATCGTGGAACGATGCTCCGAAGAATAGGCAGGCCAGTGTGGAATAGAGTTGTTATTTGGATCGCCTGAGCGTGCGAACTGAATCCAGGTCCGGCTCATCATGTCTGCGAGGGGAAAACGTGCCGGCGAGTCGCCGGTCAGCGCAGAGCTTTCAATCGTATCGAATACGAAGGGGATCTCCAGCGCATGGGACGATTTGAGCGCGCCGCCGAGCACTGGCGTTTCCCAGGTGAACATATAGACGAAGACCGGCGCCGCGTGCTGCGCGGCCTTGCGGTCGGCGGTGATTAGCGAGGGGATCCGCATGCCGGCGTCGGTTGCAATCGCAAGCATGAGGTCGCGATTCGTATCCCGCGGACGCGCGCGGCGGTAGTCGTCGAGAAGTGCCTCGCCGCGCTCTCCCACGAAAGCCCGCACCCGATCGCGCAAGGCAGCGTCGTCCAACTGGTCGAGCCACGGGGAAAGTCCGAAAAACAGGGTCATCTCGTCCTTGTTGGTGCCAATCATCAGCGGCACGCCTGCGGAGATAGCGGGAGCGATCGGCTCGAACGGACCCTGTGGGAGATGCCTACCGTCGATGACAGGATTGAATCCGACCCTTCTTCGGTTCGCGAACGCCATCGAGTTGATTTTCCTGAGAACTCTCATCTGCGCGCGCAGAAGCTGCGAGGCCGAAACCCGGCGAAGGCCAGCCGCATCGCTCGACTGGAGCCCCAACTCCGCGAGCACTTGATGGGCCGTGCGGGTCGCATCGTCGCGGCTCATCATCTCGACGGCCGGTCCGCTCTGCATGATCGCCTTGTGAAAAAGCCCGTAGGCCGCCGGCATCGCCATCAGGACGCTGACTTTCGCGCCGCCGCCGGACTCACCGAAAATGGTTACGTTACCCGGGTCTCCGCCAAACGCTGCGATATTGTCGCGCACCCACGTGAGTGCGGCGACGATATCCAGCATGCCGACGTTGCCTGAAGATGCGAATTCATCGCCACACAGATCTGCGAGGTGCAGATAGCCAAATGCGCCCAGCCGATGATTGATCGTGACGACGACCACGTCGCCCTTGCGGCAGAGATTGCGGCCCTCGTACCAGGGCGAGGCACCTGAGCCTGCGATGAACGCCCCGCCGTGGCACCAGAACATGACCGGCCGCTTAACCCCGTCGTTGAGGGCGGGCGTCCAAACGTTGAGGACTAGGCAATTCTCATTCATCGGCTGCGGCTCGCGCAGAGCGAGCAGTTCCAATAATTGCGGCGCCAGGCCGAAAGCGTCGTCATCCTGCATGGCGCGATACCCGTACGTGAAGGCATCGTGCACGCCGGGCCACGGCACTGCAGCGCGCGGTGGCATGAATCGCCCTGCGGCTTCAACCGGCGCGCCGTAAGGGATTCCCTTGAAAGCCTTGACGCCGCCCTCGTCAATCCCGCGGATCCTTCCACCAGTGGTTTCTACAATCGGGTGTGGCCTGCCCGATCTTTTGTACCATTTCATAAGTTAGTAATGGTTGAGCTTGCAAGCACTCCGATTCGATCAGATTTTGGTGGGCTGATCACCTCTGGCGCCGGTGGCCGATAGCCGAGCGACGAGTGCGGTCTGACCGTGTTGTAGTGGACCCGCCAACGTTCGATGACGATTTGTGCCTCCTTGAGGGAGTAGAAGATCTCGCCGTTGAGGCATTCATCACGCAGCTTGCTGTTGAACGATTCACAGTAACCATTCTCCCAAGGGCTGCCCGGTTCGATGTACAGCGGCTGGGTGCCCAGCCGTTCGAGCCACTTCCGCACCACAGTGGCGACGAACTCTGGTCCGTTGTCCGAGCGGATGTGCTCGGGTCTTCCGTGCACGAGCATCACATCGGCCAGGGTCTCGATGACGTCGAGACTGCGCAGTCGCCGCTCGACCCGGATTGCCAGGCTCTCCCGGGTGTACTCGTCGATCAAGGTTAACATCCTGACTGACCTGCCATCGTGCGTGGCCGCGCTGACGAAGTCGTAACTCCAGACGTGATTGGGCCGCTGCGGCCGCAGCCGCACGCACGCGCCGTCGTTCAGCCATAGCCGCCCACGCCGGGGTTGTTTCCGCGGCACTTTCAGCCCCTCGCGGCGCCAGATGCGCTCGACCCGGTCCTTGCCCACTAACCAGCCGGCGCTGCGCAGCAGCGCCGCCACCCGCCGGTAGCCGTAGCGGCCGTGCTGGCCGGCCAGTGAGATGATCGCCCGGGTCAGCTCATCCTCGTCGTTGCGCACTCTCGGCGTATAGCGCTGTGTCCCGCGCCACTGGCTGAGCAACCGGCACACGTGGCGTTCCGAGAGCGCGTATCGACGCCGGACGTTATCCGCTGCGCAACGCCGCCGCGCGGGGCTTACAAGTTTCCCCGCGCGACGTCCTGCAAGATCTGTTTCTCCAGCGACAGCTCAGCCACCAGCCGCTTGAGCCGCGAGTTCTCGCGCTCCAGTTCCTTGAGCCGCTTGGCCTGCTCCAGCTTCAGCCCGCCATATTCCTTGCGCCAGCGATAATAAGTCTGCTCGGTAATCCCCGACTCGCGACACGCCTGCGGCGTCCCCTTGCCGTTGGCTATCGACACCTCCACCTGCCGCAGCACCGTCACGATCTCTTCCGCCGTGTACCTTCGCTTCGCCATTCCCAGGGCCCTCCTGTTCCAGCTTCTCTAATTTGTCGGCTGGTACAAAATTCCCCGAGCAGGCCACAACTCTTGGCCGGACAATGCGAACCTGGACAAGGCGCGCCGGCTGCTTTGGCCGATCAAGCAGAAATACGGCAGCAAGATCTCCTGGGCCGACCTGATGATTCTCGCCGGCAACGTCGCGCTCGAATCGATGGGCTTCAAGACCTTCGGCTTCGGCGGTGGGCGCCCGGATGTCTATGAACCTGATGAAGCGGTTTACTGGGGCAAGGAGGGCACCTGGCTTGCCGACGAGCGCTACACCGGCGTCCGGGACCTTGAGAATCCTCTCGCCGCCGTGCAGATGGGCCTCATCTATGTGAATCCGGAAGGGCCGAACGGCAAGCCGGATCCGCGCGCTGCCGCCGTGGACATTCGCGAGACCTTTAAGCGCATGGCCATGAACGACGAGGAGACCGTCGCGCTCATCGCCGGTGGACACAGCTTCGGCAAGACCCATGGCGCTGGCGACCCGAAGCTAGTCGGGCCGGAACCCGAGGCAGCGCCCATTGAGGAGATGGGCTTCGGCTGGAAGAGCAAGTTCGGCACAGGCATGGGCAAAGACGCAATCACGGGCGGCCCGGAAGTCACCTGGACCGCGACGCCTACGAAGTGGAGCAACAACTTCTTCGAGAACCTGTTTGGCTACGAATGGGAGCTGACCAAGAGCCCGGCCGGTGCGTATCAGTGGAAGGCAAAAGGCGACGGGGCGACGATTCCGGATGCCTTCGACCCGTCGAAGCGCCACGCGCCGACGATGCTGGTCACGGACCTCGCTTTGCGCCTCGATCCGGACTACGAAAAAATCTCGCGGCGCTTCCTCGAGCATCCGGACGAGTTCGCCGATGCCTTCGCCCGGGCGTGGTTCAAGCTAACCCATCGCGACATGGGTCCGCGCCCGCGCTATCTCGGCCCAGAGGTTCCCGCGGAGGAGCTGATCTGGCAAGACCCCATTCCCACCATCGATCACAAGCTGATCGACGCCAAGGACATCGCGGACCTGAAGGCCAAGATCCTTGCGTCGGGACTTTCCATATCCGAACTGGTCGGGGCCGCTTGGGCCTCGGCGGCAACCTTCCGCGGCTCCGACAAGCGCGGCGGGGCAAACGGAGCGCGCATCCGTCTTGCGCCGCAGAAGGACTGGGAAGTCAACCAGCCTGCCCAATTGGCAAAGGTGCTCGAAGCCCTGGCGGGCATCCAGAAAGCGTTCAACGGTGCAGCAAGCGGCGGCAGGAAAGTGTCGCTCGCCGATCTGATCGTTCTCGGCGGCTCAGCCGCCGTCGAGCAGGGCGCGAAAAAGGCCGGGCACGATGTAACGGTTCCCTTCGCGCCCGGCCGCACGGACGCGTCGCAGGAGCAAACCGACGTGGAGTCCTTTGCCTATCTTGAGCCGGTTGCCGACGGCTTCCGCAACTACCTCAAGGCCAAATACGCCGTGTCGGCAGAGGAGCTTCTGGTTGACAAGGCGCAATTGCTGACGTTGACCGCGCCTGAGATGACGGTTCTCGTTGGCGGCATGCGCGCGCTGAATGCGAACCACGGCAAGTCGCAGCTTGGCGTCTTCACGACGCGGCCCGAGACCCTCACCAACGACTTCTTCGTGAACTTGCTGGACATGGGCACCGAGTGGAAAGCGACCGCGGATGAAAATGTGTTTGAGGGACACGACCGCAAGAGCGGCAATCTGAAGTGGACCGGCACCCGTGTCGACCTCATATTCGGTTCGAACTCCCAGCTGCGCGCCCTTGCCGAAGTCTATGGCTCCGCCGATGGGCAAGTGAAGTTCGTGAGCGACTTCGTCGCGGCGTGGACCAAGGTGATGAACGCCGATCGCTTCGACCTTGCCTGAGTTCAGCTGAGGGGGTCTTCCTTCGAGGACCACCAGAGCGCAGCCTCGACCGAACATTTGGACATCCGAACCCGGTCGAGGCTGCGCAAAGCCTGCATAAGCCGGAGGAAGCCGCGATTTAGAAATCGGGCCGGCCTCTCAAAATAACTTGACACGATGGTGAAGCAATCGCGAAGCGACTGTTGTCGACCTGGCCAAGCCAATAGTTGCCGCGCAGCCGGTTATCGCTTTGGTTTCCCATTCGTAAGTTAGTACTCGCTCGGCGGACGTCCGAAGATCGATCGCGACATCCGAGAGCTCGTCCGGCGAATGAGTGCGGAGAATTCGCTGTGGGGCCGCCGCGGATTCATTGCGAGCTATTGATGTTGGGGATCGATATCGCACAGTCGACGGTGGCCAAGTACATTGAAGGACCGCGGCGCCCGCCGTCCTCACAAGGTTGGAAGACGTTCCTTCGTAAGCACGCCGCCAGCATCGCATCGTATCGACCTGTTTGTCGTGCGGACCATCTCATTCAAACTCCTGTGTGGCTTGGCGATCCTCCATCATGGTCGCCGAAAACTGGTCACGGCTAACGTCACCCGTAATCCGACGGCCGAGTGGATCGCCGGTCAGGTAATCGAAGCCTTTCCGTGGGGCGAAGCACCTCGATATCTGATCCGCGATCGCGACGAAGCATTCGGGCCGGCTTATACGTGCTGTGTCCTCAAAAGTTGCTCTTCGTATTACACCCAGGTCCGGACTCATCTGTCATTGGACAAAGATGCGCCCCACCAGAGGCGCATGCAGCCGGTAGGAAATGTCATCTCGTTACCCATCTCGGCGGACTCCATCATCACTACGTCAGAGTTAAAGTTTTCGCCAGGGACAAGCGTTGAAACAGCGCGTCAGGAAGTGAGTGGCGTCACGAGGATGAAGAGGTACGAAAGCGGGCCAGACTGGCGAAGTGGTCTTGTGGCTGGCCGTCGGAGAGGTCGGCTGTGATCGCTTCGTAAAGCCGCGCGGCGGCTTCATAAATAGGGGCGCCAGCGGCGGGATCGGCGATGAATTCGGCGATCTGTTCCATCTCGGCGACCCAGCGATAAGCCTTGGTAAACATAGCCGGCACGAAGCGATCTATGCGATCGAGAAACTGCGGCTGGCTGCGAGCGAGTTCGATTCGTAAAGTTTCGGCGAGACCGTCGCGCGAAGCTGCGGTAACGATCGCGGCAGCGAGCGCGGTGAATCCTTTGGTCAGCCCAGCGTATGCGAGCTTGAGACCAGATGCGGCGCCGATAGGTGCGTCCATCACGGCGATATCGAGCCCGTAACGAGTGAGCGCGGCGAGCCGGTGAGCGTGGGGCCCGGCGGCGTAGAAGCGCGGTCCTGCGGCCGGATCCTGCGATCCGGGAAGCGGTGGTCCGCCGATAATTCCCGCGTCGATGACGGCCAGTGGGTCGAGCAAGCGCTCGACCCGGCGCATGGTAGCGGGAGAAATCGCATTGCAATCGGCAAAGGGTGGAGGCGATGCGGCGTTGCGGAGCGGAGTGCGCATGCGGTCCGCGACCTCAAGTGCGGCGGCGGGCGGAACGATCGATAGAATGAAATCGATGCCGTCAGTCAGTTGTTGATCGTCGTTGACGACTTCGATACCGGCGCGCCGAACGCGATCGGTGCTAGCGGCACTGCGTCCATCGAGCGAGATAACGACGCGTGTGCCGGCTTCGCGGAGGCGGCGTCCTACTGCGGCACCCATCTCACCCGCACCAATAATCGCAATAACCGGCGGATCACCCGGTGGGTTCATTTGGAGCCTCCCCTGTCAGCGGCGCGGTGAGGGCCGCCTTTTGGTTATCGAGCGCGAACCCGAATCAGTTCGCAGTGTTGAAACGTCCCGGGCGAATCCGCAGGTCGCTCGGCGATCCTTCTTAATTGATCGGTTCCATTGAGCGCTAGTGAGGCCAGGTTGGTTCAGCTCATCAGTAAGATCCGGTCATGTATTTCGCGATTCACCGACGGCCGCTGCACCGTACCGCCGAGTCGCCACTTTTGGATAAGGGGGCTTTCAGCCATCGATGCCAGAGCGTGCGTTCAACGACCACTCGCCAGTCGAAGAAAAGGGGCCAATAACTACTAAAATCCGCGCCGCTTTGTTCAGAAGCCTGGTGGGCGCGGGCATCCGCCGACCATCGACAACAGATGCTTGGCGATATCAAGCGTCGTCCGATCCTCGAGATAGGGGCCGACGATCTGGATACCGACCGGCAGTCCGTTACTTAAAAGGCCGACCGGCACCACTGTCGCGGGCAGATAGCACGCCCCTGCGGGCGCCATCCACGTGATCAAGCTCCAGTAAGGGCGCTGTTCGCCTCCTACCTCGGCGACGCGGCCGGCTTGCGGCTCGGAATGATCATGCGGTATCGCCGGGCATGGCATCACGGGAAGCAGGACGGCATCCCAACTACGAAAGAACTCCTCCCACCGCTTGCGCATCTGCAGGCGTCGCTCGTTCCAACTCAGCCATTGTCTATGACGCATCGCCAGCAGCCGGCGCGTCTGGGCCGCAGCCGAATTACCGACAGTGCTGGCGTACTCATCGAGGCGATCATTAGCTACACCGCCTGCCAGCGCAGCCTGCAGAAGTGCGAAGAACGTATCCGCCACCTTCTCCAAAGTGAACTCGGGGCGCGCGTCGTAATTCACTCGGACGCCAGCCCCTTCCATCGTCTTGGCGGCGCTTTCGAGGAGTTGGCGCACCTCAGGCTCCACCTGACAGGCCGGATCATCGAGCCATGCCGCGATGCGATATTCCTTGAAATTTCGACGGCGCGGTGGTGGTAGCTTCAAGCGCCACGCAGGGTGCTCCCAGCGATTAGGACCACTCATCAGATCGAGGCCGAGTTTAAGATCTTCGACCGTGCGAGCCATCGGGCCCGCGACAGCCAGGTCGGCGAGCGTGAGTGTTCCCGGCGGTCCAGGTATCTGTCCATGGGCCGGCACGATTCCATAGCTCGGCTTATGGCCTGCGACACCCGACATATGAGAGGGCAAGCGAATCGACCCGCCTATGTCGCTTCCAAGTTCCAGCGGAGTAAAGCCGCACGCCAGAGCGGCCGCTGACCCGCCCGACGATCCGCCCGGGGTGCGCGATCGATCGTAAGGGTTGTTGGTCGTGCCAAAGATTTCGTTGTAGCTCTGCAGGTCTCCTGCGTAAATCGGCAAGTTCGTTTTGCCGAACACGATAGCTCCCGCTTCACGCAGGCGTGCGACCGGCCACGCATCTTCCGTCGGAACAAACGAAGACAGTTCCGGCGCACCCGAGGTGGTGCGCATCCGCGCGGTCTGGAAGGAGTCTTTGATCGTGATCGGCACGCCATGCAATCGCCCGCGCACCTCACCGCGCGCCAGCATAGCGTCAGCTTCGTCGGCTTCAGTGCGGGCCCGCTCCGCATCCATAGTCACGACACTATTGATAGGCTTGTCGAGTGCGTGAACGCGCGCCAGAAAAAATTCGAGCGCTTCGCGGCTGGAAATTTTGCGCGCGCGGATTTGTTTTGCGATTGCCGTCGCAGTTGCATAAGCAAGGTCTGCCATGGTCGGCCCCTCCTGCCGCTTCAACCGCTCGAGGACGCCGTGCAAGCGCCCGCGATGCTATAGCCAGAGAGCAACCTGGCGCGTGTCGCGCTCTTCGCGTCGCCCTCGGAAAAAGTTGAACTACTTCGATGCTCCGCGCGCCACACCGCGGCCTTCCGCACTCATGGCTTTCTTCTCCGCGCGCTCTTTTGCGTGCTTCTGCATCATCGCCCCGGCTGCGTTCATCGCCTGCCCCATGAAGTCCACCGCATTCGACATGGTCCAGTCGTACGATGCCTGGCGGCTCACGTTAGCGTTCTTGAAGACCGGCGCGACGTGCTCGGCCCAGAGATCAAAGGATTTGATGGTGTTCTCGAAGCTCGCCCAGTTGTGCGCGAGTTGCAGGAACGCACCGAACTCGCCCTGTTTGGCTTCGAGGCGCTGCAACTGCGCGATCGCGTCTGCGGGCGTGCCAATCACGGCCGCGCCGGAATCGATCATGTCTTCGATCGGATCCTTGCCGCTGGTGGACTTTGGGGCGAGCGGATTCAGCCGTGCAAAATATTCCATCCAAGGACGGATGCCATACTCGATATTCTTGCGCGCCTGCTCACGCGTCTCCGCGATATGCACCGGGCCGACCAGTCGCAGGCGGCTGCGATCCATGGTGCGGCCATTCTCCGCGGCAATCTCGTTTGCGACCTGCCAGTTGGTGGCGAGCGCGTCGAAGCCATACGCATTGGTCGCCGCAACGCACAACATCCCGAAGCCATATTTGCCCGCGGCACGGCCGCCGGAGGGACTGACTGCGCTCGCCACCGCGATTTCGGGGTGCGGTTTGGTGTAGGGCAACAGGTGCACTCGCGCGTTGACGAGATTGTACCAGTCGCTCTTTTCCGTCACGACCTCGCCGTTGAAGAGCCGCATGATGACCTTCAAGCCCTCCATCATGCGATCGCGTTGGATCATCGGATCGATCCCCAGCATCATCGCGTCGGAAGGAAGCAGGCCGGGGCCGACGCCCATCATCACGCGGCCGCGCGTCTGATGGTCGAGTTGAATGATGCGATTCGCGGTCATCAGCGGGTTGTGATACGGCAGCGACACTACTCCGGTGCCGAGGCGGATATTTTTGGTTCTCTCGGCCGCGGCCGCGATAAAAACCTCGGGTGATGCGATGATCTCGAAACCGGCCGAATGATGCTCGCCAATCCAGGCTTCCTCGAAGCCCAACCGGTCCAGGTTCTCGATCAGTTCAAGATCGCGGTGAAGTGCTTCGGTCGGATCCTGATCGAGGGAATGAAACGGCGCCAGGAAGATGCCGTTACGCATCGGAATTGTGCGGGTCATTGGTGGGATGTCTCCTCTGGGTCTTCCGTCTTCAGCAGCAATCAGGATATCTCACATCGGGCGTCGCCAACCACCATTACGGGTTGGAGGGTTTAAGGTATTTTGGTCGGCTCAAACCGACCACGATCTCTGCTTATGCATCCGGCTGCGCAGGGCACCGTCCGGTGTCGCATTGTGATAGATGGAGGGCAGTCAAACGTCGACGCTCGGGAAGATGGTTCAGGTATTGGCTTTGCGTTGAGACGGACGAGCCTTGTGAGGTCCTTCGACGGCTCATCCGGCGCAGCCACTTGAACGGGCGCTCGATATTCAGGGTCGTGTGGCGACGTCGCCGGACATACCGGAATTCGGACTCCTTCGCTCGCGGCGTAGCGCACCGTTTAGACGTATTGCTCATAAATCATGGTCAGTCAGCTATGTGATTCGCCTCGGCGGAATCGGTTAATTGGGGTTAGAGACCCAGCGTCGAGAGTCGCTCAAGTTGAACGGCCAAATATCCTGGGTCAAGCTCGCAGCCCTAGCCGACACGCCCTGATTGATGCGCCGCTATGATGGTCGATCCGGCGCCACAGAACGGATCGAAAACGAGCTCTCCCGGTTTTCTGCTGTTCGCTAACATTCGTGCGATTAGCTCGCCAGGCTTGGTGGTCAGATGCAGGTCGCTTACCCGGGTCCGCGCGGACCGTTACTCAGCAAGGCGACGCGGGTCGAGCTATCGTGCGGCTAGAGGCCTTTGACGGTTTCTGACGGCACCTGCACCGCGAACGCCCGCCCGGTCTCACTAAACCAATGGGCCCGCAGGATACGGACAGCTGTCGACCGTGCCTCCGCATTCAATGGATCCAGCGGATGACTTCGAACGGGCTCTTTTTTGAGTACGGGGTTCCTCGATGGTATATCTCCTCAAGAGCACAACGCCGCTTAGTTGCAAGGCTTTGTGAGGTCAACATCCTTACCGGAAGCGCTCATGGCCCTAATTCCAATGCGTCCGCTCTGACTCCTATCGATCAGTTCGCGACGTGCACCGGCGGCCTTCGTTTCACCCAGGGCCGCGCCTGTTCGAGCTGTGAGGCGAGGCGAATAAGGCTCGCTTCATCGCCGAAGCGTGCCGCTATCTGAACTCCAACCGGAACCCCTGCCGGAGTCCAATGCAAGGGCAGTGAAATCGCCGGCTGCCCGGTAGTGTTGAAGAGCGGCGTGAATGGACAATACGAGAAGATCTGCCGCGTCCATTCCATGGCTGTCATCCCCTTGCGATTCTGATCGAGTTCGCCCAGCGGAGCCGCCGGCCGCGCGATAGTCGGAGTCACCAGTGCTTCGACGTTTTGGAAGAAGGCGCCGACCGACCGCGAGAGCTGATTACCGTGCGCCTCAGCGGATAAAAGGTCGAGGGCGGTGAGGCGCTTGCCGTCTTCATAACAGGCGAGCGTAACCGCCTCGAGATTGTCCGGTCCGGGCTTGCGCTTGAATGCGCTGGCGGCCGAATCAACCGACAACGCGGTAAACGCCGCCCAAATGACGTGAACGTTATTGAGAAATTCCTCCCAGTCATACTTGGGTCCGCCTTCGACAAGGGTATGACCGAGGTCCTGGAGCACACGAACGGTGTCTTCCACCGCCTTGACGCATTCCGGATCGATCTTTTCGCCGGACGCCGGCGTGGTAGTCCAGCCGATACGTAATTTGCCGGGCGACGCGCCAACTTCCTGGGCATACGGCCGTGCCGGAGCCTGGATCAAACCTGGCGCACCAACGTCGGCCCCAGCAACGGCATCAAGCAGTGTGGCGGCATCGCGGACGGTCCTGGTAAGCGCGAACTCTATTGCCAGTCCGCACAGTGGGTCAGCGTAGTCAGGGCCGGTCGGCACACGGTCCCGTGTCGGTTTCAGCCCGACCAAGCCATTGCAGGAGGCTGGAATTCGAATTGATCCGCCGCCGTCGTTGGCATGCGCGAGCGGAACTATACCCGCCGCTACGGCCGCGCCTGAGCCGCCACTCGATCCGCCGGCGCTACGTTTTATATCCCAGGGATTGTGCACCGGGCCAAACAGCACTGTCTCGGTGGTTGGGTTGTAGCCAAGTTCGGGCGTTTGAGTTGTCCCGGCGAGGACCAGCCCGGCCCGACGGAACCGCGCCATTAATTCCGTGTCGCTCTCGGGCACCATTCCCTGCGCCAGGCGACACCCGGAATCCACCCGCACACCTTTCGCGTGCAGGACCAGCTCCTTGATCAGGAATGGGACACCCATAAAAGGCCCTGACGGAAGTCCCGCCGCGACTTCTCGGGCAGCCATCTCCGGCAGAATCTGGAGTATGGCGTTGATCTTGGGGTTGACCTTCGCTACCGCATTCAGAGCAGCTTCGAGGAGTTCCGCTGCGGTCACTTCTTTGCGCGCGACCAGCGATGCGAGCCCAAGACCATCATATGCACTGTAATCTGCCGGCGAAATCATCATGCCCTCCACTCTCGTTCGTAAGCCGAAACATACATGGAACCGGTTGCGTCAGAAAAACCGTAGGTGTGGCTACCAAAAATGTCATCCCAACTGACCGGTCGTGTCCTAACCCGAAACCGGGCGACAAAAGCCTTACGGATCCTATGTGGCGAACTCAGCCAATGCAGCCATTGCTTCTGTTAAGAGCCGGATTGCCAAACAGCCTGGCCGCGCGACCGCCTACAGGATCCGGCCAAGCTCACGCTAGTGTTCCTTGAGAGAATGCCCACGCGTGTTCGCTGATCCGCGACTGATCAGGGAATTCATTTCCCCGACGCGCGATTTTTATTCCCTGTTACGATCACCAGGAAATTACGCGAACAAGTGTCATGATCATGTCACACCGCGAGGATTTCGGCGAATTATCTCTGTCTCGAAGTTTAGTTGCGCTACGAGAAACTCGAGTTGAACGCCACAGTGCAATTGCGTGAGTCCGGTCAGGTCCGTTCTGTCTCAGGCGGAAGTTCCGGATAGCCCAGGCGGTGTTCGTGATTCGGCACCAGGTAGCGCCATGTACGCAAAAACCTGGCCTGCTTCGGGTCGGGATGGTCCGTGAGTTCATACTCTTCAACGAGGCCCCACTGGACAACGGAAAACCTTTTGCCTCTGGCCTCATACGCGAGCTTGTAGTGCTCGGTTCGCTCATGTTCGAATTTTTCCTCATTCGTTTCCGACAACTCAGATTCATTTTTGTAATTGAGCTTCAATGAGGCCGAGAGCGCCTTGATGGCGTCGCCGGCCGGACTGAAATTCCCGCCCACTCCAGCTTCGACGCTCCATCCAACCATCTGTCTAGCCACCCTGGTGTCGGTACGCGAAAAACCGCGCTTGATTGTTACTTCCACGCTCAAATCTTTCTCTCGCCCGTCGAAGGTTTTGTGGAATCCATAGTCGTCACTGGAGTCCCACATTTGATATCGCGACAGGTAGTAGTACGGGCGGCTTCGCACCTGGATGATTTTGCTCGTGTAGGTGGAGTCGTTGATGCACAGTGAACTGACAACCTGCTGAGAAATCAGCTTGCGGTCGGTCCGTACCGGATACTTGACGAAGCTTTCCATTTTCTGCGGCGGACTCGGGGGGTCCCTCCGGCGCAAGCGTAGCGAGGGGCTCGGGAGTGAAATCCTCGACGGCCTCGAGCTTGAACCGCTGGTCCTTTCCGCCCGATTTCTGCCATCGGACCAGGAAGCACACGCCGAAGACCGGGTCACCCACCCCGACGCACTCGCCGCGGGTATTCTCCTCGATATTGAACCATCCGTCGTCGTCGAAATTTGTCAGGCGAAAGGTCTGCTCCTTTTGATTGGCGGACCGGCCCCACCGGCGAACTTCCCCGCCCCCCATCACGGTCATGAACTCTTCATTCTGCAAGGTCTGGATCATGACGCAGCCCTCGCTCACCGGATAGACGCACCATTGCTGGTCCTTCGCGTCGCTTTCGCCCTTCTTGCCCCACCGGCAAATCCTGCCGTCGGAACCGATTGTCACGTACTCATTCTTGGTTCCCTCAAGGATACGAAAGAAGCGGGGCTTGAGGCCTCCGCTGAAAGTGATTGCTGTTGCGCTCATGATTATCTCCGGTGTCACTTCGAGTATTGAGTCGGGAATTCAATTTCGATTCGCGATCAGTTTCCGACCGATAGCGGTGAATTGGCAAGTCCCAGGCGCAGCTCCGCGTTTTTTGCCGCGCCAACCTGAAACCCGATGGACCCGTGAATCGCGCCGCAAGTCATAGTCGCGCCAGGCCGACAATTTCGATTCGAATTTGATACCGCACGGCTCGCGACCGAACAGACCGATGCAGCGTGCGCTGCGGACACAATCGCGTGTCAAACTCACTGGCGTTCGCATATTTGGTCGTGTATTAAACTTGCTATCCGAAGATTTTTGCCAGTGGAGAGGGCGCTTGGCGATGGTCCGACGCATCCGCATCACCACCATTGGCCGCATTCATAGTTGCGGCCTTGCTTTTTTCGACTTCGCCGCGTAGCCCGGCTCCGGAATTTGAGCTGAGTACTATTTCGACGAATTCGACCGGCGCAACGAGATGCTTCTTTGATGGCGCAATCGCGGAAGTTTGGCTTGGCCATCGGCGCATTGTTGCTTCTGACGGCGGGTTGCGTGGTTGGACCGGATTTTCACCAACCTCCCGTGCCGCTTGCTCACCAATGGCTGGAGAGCACTAACCCCAAGGTTAACCAGAGCCGCCAGGACTATCGAAACTGGTGGCGCGTCTTTAACGATCGGGTGCTCGATCGGCTGGTGACGACCGCCTATCGACAAAACCTGAGCCTGAGGGCGGCGGGGGCCCGGGTACTGGAGGAACGCGCGCAGCTCGGCGAGGCTATCGGCAACCTTTATCCCCAAAAACAAACGCTGGGTGCCGCAGTTGACTACAATCACCTGCCGATCGCCCTGCCCTATCGTCTTATCGACAACGAGTTCTGGCGCGACACTTTCATGATCCAGACCGGCTGGGAACTCGACCTGTGGGGCAAGATCCGGCGCGGAATCGAATCTGCCGACTACAGTTACCTCGCCTCGGTCGCGAACTACGATGCCGTGCTGGTCACACTAATCGGCGATGTGGCGAGCACCTACGTCCAGATTCGCACTACCCAGAAGCAGCTCGATATCGCGCGCGCCAACGTCAAGGTTCAGGCCGGGATGCTCGATATCGCGCAAGCGCGCTTCGAGGGCGGCGTGGTCTCGGAGCGTGACGTCGACCAGGCGCGGACGGTGCTCGAGACCACCTCGGCCGCGGTGCCGCAACTCGAAATCCAGCTACGGCAATCGCTCGACGCGCTCGCGATCCTGCTCGGCGCCACGCCCGGCTCCGAGGACCATCTGCTGGAGACCGGTTACGCCCATATTCCAACGGCACCGGCGGAGGTTGCGGTGGGCATTCCGGCGGATTTGCTGCTGCGGCGCCCCGACCTGCATCAGGCCGAGTTGCAGGCCGCTGCGCAGTGCGCGCAAATCGGGTTTGCCAAGGCGGATCTTTATCCGGCGATCACGCTAATCGGCACGCTGGGAACGGTTTCGACCGACGCTGGCCGCGGCAGCCTGGGCAGCGTATTTTCGGCCGGGACGATCTACTGGAGCGCTGGTCCGTCAGTGTCGTGGAACATCCTGAACTACGGGCAAATCACCAATAACGTGCGCTTGCAGGACGCCAAGTTCCAGGAATTGCTGATCAAGTTTCGCAATGACGTACTCACAGCGCAGCGCGAAGTGGAAGACGGGCTGACTACATTTATCCAATCGCAACGGCAGGCCGCCTTTCTGACCCGAGCGTCTGCGGCAGCCACTGACGCGTTGAAAATCGCCGACATTCAATACACTCAGGGCTCGGTGGATTTCACCACCGTGCTTACCGCCGAACAGAACCTCTTCCAGACTCAGAACAGTCTGGCGGTTGCCGACGGCACGATTCCGCTCGGCTTGATCGCGACCTACCGCGCCTTGGGCGGCGGCTGGCAGATTCGCGAGGGCCACGATTTCCTGCCGGCGCATACGCGCAGCGAAATGTCGCAGAGAACCAACTGGGGATCGTTGCTGCAAGCGGCGGCGCCGGGGTTGCCGGGCCCGCAAGACCGAGGATCGATGGTGCGGCCGCCGGAGTTTTAAGCGCGCGGGTGCCGGGAAAAGGACTGAAACGATCGATGACTCAGGAGCGAACAAGCCCGAATCAACGGCTGCGGCCAGCGGTCACGTCGGCCACCATCGTCATTACTATGCTCGCGGCGATGCTCGCGATAAGCGGATGCCGCTCGGAGAGCAGCGCGCCGCTCAACCCTCCGCCGACGGTCGCGGTAGCCTGGCCGGTACCGCGCGAAGTCAAGGATTATCTCGACCTGACCGGCAATACCGCTCCATCCAATTCGGTACAACTGGTCGCCCGCGTGGAGGGTTACCTGGAGCAGGTTCACTTCACCGATGGCGCGCAGGTCAAAAAGGGCCAACTGCTCTTTACGATCCAGCAGAGCCAGTACCGCGCGCAGTTGCAGCAGGCGCTCGCTCAGGTCATGTCGCAGAAGGCGGCGTTGGCGCACGCCCGTATCGAGTACGTCCGCTACTCCGGTCTAGAGAAAAAGCATGCGGCGGCACAGACCGAGGTCGATCACTGGCAGTATGAGACACAGGCCTCGCAGGCGGGATTGCTCAACGCGCAGGCGCAAGTGAAGCTCGCCCAGCTCAACCTCGATTACACCGAAGTCCGCGCGCCCTTCGACGGCTGGATCGGACGCCATTTGGTGGACCCTGGCAACCTGGTCGGTGCCATGGGCAAGCAGACGGTGCTGGCTGTGATCGATCGAGTCGATCCGCTCTACGTATATTTCACGATCAATGAGCGCGATCTGCTGCGGATCATCCGAATGCGCAGGCGCGCGGGATTACCGATCGGGCAACCGGTGGTTCCGGCCTTCTTCGAATTATCCGACGAGACCGGCTTTCCGCATCGCGGACACCTGGATTACGCATCGATTGCTGTCACTCCGACCACTGGCACCCTGCAGGTGCGGGGGATTTTTCCGAATAGCAGCCATACCGTACTGCCGGGCCTGTTTGCCCGCGTGCGGCTCACAGCCGCCAAGGGCCGGGAGGCGCTGATGATCCCGGGCGACGCCGTGAGCTACGACCAGCAGGGCTCATACGTTCTGGTGGTCGACGCCAAGGACGTCGTCCGGCGCCGCAGCGTCAAGACCGGCTTGCAGGTCGGCACCATGCTGGTGATCGAGCATGGGCTCGCAGTCAAGGACCGGGTGGTGGTTGAGGGTCTGCTGCAGGCGATCCCGGGCCGCAAGGTGAAGCCGGTGCCGTACGTCGTGAGCGATGCGACGGCGCCTGCCGGCGCGGACGAGTAGGCACGCCGGCCTGAGTTGCACGATGTCGAAATTCTTCATCGAGCGGCCTGTGCTTTCCAACGTCATCGCGATCGTCACGATCCTGCTCGGCCTGGTCTGCCTGTTCGAGCTGCCGGTGGCGCAGTATCCGGAGATCGTCCCGCCGACGATTCGGATCACCACAACCTATCCCGGCGCCAGTGCCGAAGTAGTGGCGGCCACGGTCGGCATCCCGATCGAAACGGCGGTCAACGGCGTCGAAAACTCGCTCTACATGCAGTCCACCAGCGGCAGCGACGGCAGCTACGCTCTGACCGTGACCTTCGGCGTCGGAACCAATCTCAATGCGGCGGTGGCACTGATTCAGAACGCGGTCAGCGGCGCACTTTCGCAACTGCCCTCGGAGGTACAGCAACAGGGCGTGACGGTGCAGAAGATCAGCAGCAACGTCCTGGTGATCGGCAGCCTCTACTCGGACAACGGCCGCTTCGACGAGACCTTCCTGAGCAACTACGCGATCATCAATCTGCAAAATCCCATCGCGCGCCTGCCCGGCGTGGGCGGCGTCGAAGTGCTCGGCGCCGGCCCTTACAGCATGCGCATCTGGCTCGACCCGATAAAGCTCAAGGCCTACGGATTGACCGTCACCGAGGTCCAGAAGGCGATCGAGAACCAGAACGTTGACGTCGCCTCCGGTCAACTCGGTGGACCGCCGACGTCCAACGACCAGATCTTTCAACTCACTGTCAACACGCTCGGGCGGCTGTCCGACGCGTCGCAGTTCGAGAACATCATTCTGAGGGTCAATCCGCCGCCCACCGGCACCGCGCAGGCCGAAGGTCTCGACGGCCCCCAGCAAACCGCGCAGATCGTCCGCCTCAAGGACGTTGCCCGCGTTGAACTCAGCCAGCAGAGCTATTCGACTTTTTCCGGACTCAGCGGGAAAAAGGCGGCGCAGATCAATATCTACACGCTGCCGGGCGCCAACGCGTTGCGGGTCTCGCGCATGGTTCATGACCTGATGGCCCGGTTGAGCGCGAAGTTTCCCAAAGGGCTCAAGTACGAGGCCGTGCTCGATACCTCGACCTTCGTGCGCGATTCGATTCACGGCGTTTACCAGGCTTTGATCGAGGCGGGAATCCTGGTGCTGGTGGTGATCATGCTGTTCCTGCAGAACTGGCGGGCGACGCTGGTTCCCGCGACGACGGTGCCGGTGACCATCATTGGAGCCTTCGCGGCGATGGCGCTGCTGGGCTTCACGGTCAACCTGATGACGCTGTTTGCGCTGATCCTGGCGATCGGGATTGTGGTGGACGACGCTATCGTGATCGTCGAGAACGCCTCGCACTATATCGAACAGGGACTGTCGCCCAAGGACGCGGCGATCAAGGCGATGGAGGAGCTGACCGGGCCGGTGCTCGGGGTAACGCTGGTGCTGGGGTCGGTGTTTCTGCCGGCGTCATTTCTGCCGGGAATTACCGGTCAGATGTTCCGGCAGTTTGCACTGGTAATCGCGGCGACGGCGATCATCAGTGCGCTCAACGCGCTGACACTGAAGCCGACGCAATGCGCGCTGTATCTGCGGCCGGTGGACAAGGACCGGAAGGTCAACTGGTTTTACCGGGGCTTCAACCGCTGCTACGAGGCGGTCGAGGGCGGCTATATCGGCATCGTCCGCCGCATCGCCCGTCATCCGGGCGTGGCCGCCTGCGCTTTCGCGGTCGTCGTGGGCGCGGCGGGATGGGTTTTCGCGCATCATCCGACGGCGTTCCTGCCGGTCGAAGATCAGGGCTATTGCATCATATCCGCGGAACTTCCGCCGGGCGCCTCGCAGCCGCGCTTGCGCGAGTTGGGACGTCGGATCGACGCAGTGTTGCGGCGGACTCCGGGTATCAAGGCCTGGATCACGAGCGGCGGTTACTCGGCGCTCGACTCGGCGAAGCTTTCCAATCTCCTGACCGAATACGTGATGTACGAGGATTGGGATAAACGGCCGGCCGGTTTTTCGCAGGACCGCCTGGTGGCAGAGCTGGGCCAGCGTCTGCGGGCGCTTCCGTCCGCGCAGTTCTCGGTGCTGATTCCGCCGCCAATTCCGGGTCTGGGTCAAGCCGGCGGCTTCCAGATGATGGTCGAAGAGCGCGGCGCCGGCGGTATCAGGAATCTGCAGGCGGCCGCTCAGCAGGTGCTGCTTGGCACCGATTCCCAACCAGGCCTGCGCGGCGTGACGACTACGTTCAACGCCGACAGTCCGCAACTTTATCTGCAAATCAGCCGAACCATGGCGGAGTCGCTGGGGGTACCGATTGGCAATATCTTCCAGACCTTGCAGACCTACCTGGGATCGAGCTTTATCAACCTGTTCAACAGGTACAATCAGAGCTTTCAGGTGCGCTTGCAGGCCGCCGCCGAATACCGCCGTGACCCGCGCGACATCGCGGACCTTTACGTCGCCAATCGGGATGGGCAGATGGTGCCGCTCGGCGCCCTGCTCAGCGTCAAGCGTGCGCTCGGCTCCGAACTGATCACGCGCTACAACCTTTACCCCAGCGCTCCGGTGATTGGCAGCGCCGCCCCGGGCTTCAGTTCCGGCCAAGCGCTCACAGCGATGGAGCGGATCGCCAACGCCCGCTTGCCGCTCGGGACCGACTTCGAATGGACCGGCCTCGCCTATCAGGAGAAGCTGATTGGCGATCAGGCCTACTTCATCTTTGCGCTCTCGATCACGCTGGTCTTCCTGGTATTGGCCGGACAATACGAGAGCTGGACCGATCCGGCGGCGGTGGTGCTGACCGTGCCGATGGCGTTGGTCGGCGTCGTGGCCGCGCTGCTAATCCGAAATTTCCCCACCGATTTGTACACCCAGATCGGATTGGTGCTGATGATCGCGCTGGCCGCCAAGAACGCTATCCTGATCGTCGAATTCGCACGCGAGCTCAAGGCCGAAGGCATGGACACGGTAGCGGCCGCCGTTGAGGCGACGCGCCGGCGTTTCAGGCCGATCGTGATGACCTCGCTCGCCTTCATCCTCGGTGTCGTGCCGCTGCTGACCGCCACCGGCGCCGGCGCCGCCAGCCAGCAGGCGCTCGGCACCGTGGTCTTCGGCGGGATGCTCGCCTCGACCCTGCTTGCGATCCCGTTCGTCCCGGTCTTCTACATCCTGATGGAAGAGCTGAGCGAATGGCGCCGCCGGCGCAAGGGCCTCGAGCCGTCCGCGCGGAACGTCGCGGTCGACCAATGAACCGCAGGCGCTCGCCGATGCGCGATGACCGAGGGCCGCGGGCCTGAGTTGCACGATGTCGAAATTCTTCATCGAGCGGCCGGTGCTTTCCAACGTCATCGCGATCGTCACGATCCTGCTCGGCGCGATCTGTCTCTATTCGCTGCCGGTCGCACAGTATCCGCAAATCGTGCCGCCGACGATTCAGGTAACGGCCAACTATGGAGGCGCCAGCGCCGCAGTCGTCGCCAACGCGGTCGGCATTCCAATCGAACAGGCGGTCAATGGGGTCGAGAACTCGATCTATATGCAGTCCGCGAGCGGCAGCGACGGCAGCTACACACTCACGATCACCTTTGCGGTCGGCGCGGATCTCGATAACGCGCTGGTGCTGGTGCAGAACGCGGTCAACAGCGCGCTGCCGCAACTGCCAAACCAGGTGCGGATGCAAGGCGTGCGAGTCCGCAAGGTCAGCACCAACATCCTGCTGATCGATAGCCTCTACTCGCCGGACAATCGCTACAGCTCTACCTTCCTGAGCAACTACGCAATCATCAATCTGCAAGCGCCGCTGCAGCGTCTGCCCGGGGTCGGCCAGGTTTCGGTTCTCGGCGGCGGCCCATACAGCATGCGGGTATGGCTCGATCCGGCCAGGCTCGAGGCCTATGGCCTCACCGCCAGCGACGTCCAGAACGCCATCAAGAGCCAAAACGCTCAAGTCGCCGCGGGACAAATCGGCGGCCCGCCTGCGCCCCCCGGACAACTTTATCAATTTACTATCAACACCTTGGGGCGGCTCTCCGACGTCTCGCAATTTGAAAACATCATCGTTAAGGCCAATCCGACGTCCACCGGCGCCGAGCAGGGCGAAGGACTCGACGGCGCCCAGCAAACCGCGCAGATCGTCCGCCTCAAGGACGTCGCTCGCGTCGAACTCAGCCAGCAGAGCTATTCGACTTTTTCCAGACTGAGCGGGAAGAAAAGCGCGCACGTCGCGATTTACGCCTTGCCGGGCGCCAACGCGTTGCAAGTCGCTGCCGAGAGCCGCCGGCTCATGGCGCAGATGAGCAAAAAGTTTCCCGCCGGGCTCAAGTACACAACGCTTTTCGACACGACCCAGTTCATCAACCAGTCGGTCCATTCGGTGTACGAGGCTTTGATCGAGGCGGGAATCCTGGTGCTGGTGGTGATCATGCTGTTCCTGCAGAACTGGCGGGCGACGCTGGTTCCCGCGACGACGGTGCCGGTGACCATCATTGGAGCCTTCGCGGCGATGGCGCTGCTGGGCTTCACGGTCAACCTGATGACGCTGTTTGCGCTGATCCTGGCGATCGGGATTGTGGTGGACGACGCTATCGTGATCGTCGAGAACGCCTCGCACTATATCGAACAGGGACTGTCGCCCAAGGACGCGGCGATCAAGGCGATGGAGGAGCTGACCGGGCCGGTGCTCGGGGTAACGCTGGTGCTGGGGTCGGTGTTTCTGCCGGCGTCATTTCTGCCGGGAATTACCGGTCAGATGTTCCGGCAGTTTGCACTGGTAATCGCGGCGACGGCGATCATCAGTGCGCTCAACGCGCTGACACTGAAGCCGACGCAATGCGCGCTGTATCTGCGGCCGGTGGACAAGGACCGGAAGGTCAACTGGTTTTACCGGGGCTTCAACCGCTGCTACGAGGCGGTCGAGGGCGGCTATATCGGCATCGTCCGCCGCATCGCCCGTCATCCGGGCGTGGCCGCCTGCGCTTTCGCGGTCGTCGTGGGCGCGGCGGGGGCGCTCTTTATGATCTACCCGACAACCCTGCTCCCGCTGGAAGACCAGGGCTACTGCATCGTGGTCGGAGCACTGGCGCCGGGCGCCTCGCAGCCGCGCGTTCACGCGGTTGCCGACGATATCGATCGGGTCCTGAAGTCGGTGCCGGGGATTAAGGGTTGGGTCACAATTGGCGGCTACTCGGCACTCGATATGGCGAAAATCTCTAACGTGATCACCGCCTTCGTGGTCTATCGCGAATGGGACAAACGGCCGCCGGGGTTTTCGCAGGCGAAGCTCCTGGTTGATTTGCAAAAGCGCTTCCTGGCTGTCCGCGAAGCCAATTTCGCCGTGATACCGCCATCGCCGATTCCCGGACTGGGAAACGCCTTTGGCTTTCAGATGATGATCGAGGATCGCGGCGCCGGGAAGCTTTCCGACCTGCAAACGGTGACCCAGAAGGTTCTCAATACGGCCAAGGCCCGGCCCGGCTTTTTGCGCCTCGGCTTCACCACCTTCAACGTAAAGAGCCCTCAGCTTTCCATCGATATCGACCGCACCATGGTGCGCGCGCTCGGGGTACCGCTGGCCAACGTCTTTCAGGCGCTCCAGACCTTTATCGGATCGAGCTATATCAACCTGTTCAACAAGTTCAATCAGAGTTTTCAGGTTCGCGTGCAGGCCGACGCCCAATACCGGCGCGACTTGCCCGACATCTCGAACCTGTACGTGGCCAACCGCCACGGGCAGATGGTGCCGCTCGGCGCCCTGCTCAGCGTCAAGCGCGTGCTCGGCTCCGAACTGATCACGCGCTTCAATCTCTATCCCGCCGCCAGCATCATCGGTGTTCCCGATCCGCGCCATTACAGCTCGGGCCAGGCTTTGAACCTGATGCACCAGATCGGCGTCGCCAACCTGCCGCGCACGATGGATTACGAATGGGCGGCGCTCTCCTACCAGGAGAAACTCATCGGACATCAGGTGATTTACATCTTCGCGCTGTCCTTCACGCTGGTCTTCCTGGTGCTGGCCGCCCAGTACGAAAGCTGGACGGATCCCGCGGCCGTGTTGCTGACGGTACCGATCGCATTGGTCGGGATCCTGGCCGCGCTGGTGATACGGCGTTTTCCGGTCGATTTATATACGCAGATCGGGCTCGTATTGATGATCGCGCTGGCCGCCAAGAACGCGATACTGATCGTCGAATTCGCGCGCGAGCTCAAGGCCGCGGGGATGTCGGCCACCGATGCCGCCGTCGAGGCCACGCGCCGGCGCTTCAGGCCGATCGTGATGAGCTCGCTTGCTTTCATCCTCGGCGTAGTGCCGCTGCTCACCGCCACCGGCGCCGGCGCCGCCAGTCAGCAGTCGCTCGGCACAGTGGTGTTCGGCGGGATGCTCGCCTCGACCCTGCTTGCGATCCCGTTCGTCCCAGTCTTCTATATCCTGATGGAAGGGCTCAACGAACGACGCCGCCGGCGCAAGGGCCTCTAGCCGTCCGGGCGAAACGTCGGCGCAGACCAATAAACCGCAGGTGCGCTCCGATCCGCGATGGCGAAGGGCCGCGGGCCGGTCTGCCGCAAATTGTTGATTTGGGCGCAAGCCGCTTCTGTTGCGAATCCTTCACAGTCACGGCGCGGAACTGCAATTTGGTAGTCCGGCGCACTGCTGTGCTTTTTTTCTGGTGTTGACTGCGATCATCAAACCGCCGCACGATATTTACATCAGTAAGACCGCTAAAGGTGCAAAAAAATGAAAAAGACTAGGTGGGTCGTCTTGATTTTCTTGGCGCTCGGATTGGTTGGAGTAGCAACCACGCGCGCCGCTGCTGTTTCAAGCAAAACTCTCAAAAACCTCCAAAGTGCGTTCAACGGCGAGAGCAATGCCCACGCCAAATATCTAGAGTTCGCGAAGCAGGCCGACAGCGAAGGCCTTGGCAAGGTAGCGAGCCTGTTTCGCGCCGCCGCCGCGGCCGAGCAGATCCATCTGACCTGCGAATCCAAGGTGATCAAGAAGATGGGTGCGACGCCGCAGGCAGACGTCAAGGCGGCTCCGGTCAAGTTGACGAAACAGAACCTTGAAGACTCCGCCAATAAGGGCGAGGCCTACGAGCGGGACACAATGTACCCGCGGTTCATCAAGCAAGCGCGCAAGGACGGCAATCACGCAGCCGCTCAGTGCTTCATCTGGGCTCGTGACGCTGAGGCCGAGCATTTTAACCTCTTCACCGCCGCGGCCAATAATCTGGATCAGATGAAGGGCGGCACTGAGACCTATTACGTCTGCAGCGAGGGCGGCTACACGATGGCCAAGCTGAAGGCAGACAAGTGCCCTGGCGGAAAATACCAAGAGGTCAAGTAGTGTGGGGAGAATCCTGAAGCTGACCGCGGTGGCGGCTGTCGTATTTTTCGTCGTCGCGCAGGCGTTTCGTATCGACAAGAGTAATCCTCCCGTCGAGGGCGACGTAAGCGCGCCGCCACACGTCAAAGAGGTGATGCGCCGTTCGTGCTATGGCTGCCATTCCAATGAGGTGGTGTGGCCCTGGTATGCCGACGTAGCGCCCGCGTCGTGGCTGGTAGCTTACGACGTTCACGAGGGGCGCGCCGAGCTGAACTTCTCGGTCTGGGGAACCTACAGCCTCGCGAAGCGTCAGAAAAAGCTCAGGGAAATCGCCGAGACGATCACAAGTGGAGAGATGCCGCCCTGGTACTACATCTACCCAATGCACCGGGATTCTCGCCTGTCGGCGGCTGATCTTGAGGCGTTCATGGGATGGATCTCATCCGAGTCAGCGGCTCCTAAATAGCCAGAGCGGCAAGGCCCCGTCCGATAGGGTACGCTCGCCGCGCGACGAGCTCGAATGGGCCAGAGTCACTCCACCGCCGAGTGGGTGCTGCGGTCCTGACATGGCGTGAGCCAGGGATGAAAAAAGATTCACGACCACCGGTCTTCATAGCGAAGGGCTTGAGCAAGACCTGCCTAATTGCCGAGGGCGCCATTCCGGCGCTGAGGTCGGTGGGAAATCGGCGGCGGGCCTCAATCAACATCGCGAGTGCGCGGGCTTGCCTGCAAGTCTGAACTATATTTCTGTTTCGCCGCGCCGCCCTCTCCGACGCGGGTCTTAGCGGATAGCTCGAGGCCCGCCCGACAGCTGGAAGCCGGTGTGTCCTTCACATATGGCGGGCGCAAATGTAAGCTCGACTTAGGTGTTCGAACACTGCTCTTCGACACTTCCGGGGCGGACACAGGTTGGCCGTTTGCGCGCGCCAGGAGTAGTCTCGCGACGATCCATGATGAAACCCGACTGCACTCAGGAGCTATAGGTAAAGCAATGGAACCAATCGAATATGTGGCGCGACTGAACGAATTTTATCGCAGCCAGGGGTTCCCGCCCTACAAGTGGACTCTCAACGAGACTGCGCCGCTGATAAGACTCGCAAAGCCCTTGAATCGATGCCGCGTCGCGATGCTTACCTCAGGTGGCGTTTCGCGCAAGGACACGCCGGCTTTCAACCCGCAAGCGCGTAACGATTTGCGGCTAGATGCTGTCGACCGGGATACTTCCCCGCATTTCTTCGCAATCAACGACGACTACTACAACCATGCTGATGCCGAACGGGACATCAACTGCATCTTCCCGATCGAACGGCTGCGCGAATTGGCGTCCGACGGCGAAGTCGGCGAGGTGGCACCGCATCACTACAGTGGATTCATGGGGCGCACCTACATCCGCACTGCGGTGGTGAACGAAGCGGCGCCCGCGCTTGCGCAAAAGCTGCGCGATGAAAGCGTGGACGCGTTCGTGCTGGTGCCCGCTTGACCCCTCGATCACCAGACCGTGGGTCTGGTCGCAAGAGTGGTTGAAGCGGCGGGCATCCCCACCGTCCTCGTCTCGACCGGGCGCGATCTCTCGCAACGGGTTAAACCGCCGCGCACCGTGTTCGTGAATTTCCCGATGGGCAATTCTTTCGGGAGAGCATTCGATACAAAGCAGCAGCGGGCAATCCTGCTCGACGCGCTTCACGCGCTGGAGTCAGTCGAACGCGCCGGAGAAATCATCGATCTTCCGTATGCATGGGGCGAAGAGTTCGCGATGAAGCTCGGTTCCGGATATAGCGCCAGCAGCGCCTAGCGAAATACTTTCGACCAGGGGAACTGCGCGGCCGCCGAAATCCGCGGCTTGCACCAAGTTACGATCGGAATATCTGTACGGGAAAAGGCCATTCGCTTAAGCGCCGCCGCTCGGATTTTGCCGCATGACACGCAAGACCGATTATCCCGTCCACCGTTTCTCGTGACCTCGAGCGTCAGCTCACTTAGTCTTTCCAGGGCGAAGCCCGCATCTTCTCAAACGGGAAGTCTGAAACCTCGCCTTTTGAATCGCCCCCTCGGCGCACGTCGCAGACTCGTTTGCTCGTTGCGCTTCGCTCCACTAGTGAGCTCGCTGCTCCTGCGGCTTCGCTGGTGTGCTCGACTCCGTTCCGCTCACTGTGCAAAGCGCGCGATTCAAATTTGGAGTATACTGCTTCGAGCACTACGGCCCGTGAAAACTCGGCCGCCCACCCATCGCACACCTGAGGTACGGAATTCTTACTCTTTTAAAGCCCTCTCGCCGCAACCGCCGGACTCAACTGCTCTCCGGGCGACCCGAGCGTCAATCATCGAAATATTTCTTTACAAAACAGACCCTTTTTTCTTCGCACTCTTCTGCTGCCACCGGCCTGCATTTGCAAAATTTGAACCCAGCGCCGAGGCCTATTGAGTAATCAGATGGCTTTGAATGTCGCCGATATCGAGCTCGCGCAACGCCGCCTCGACGGCATCGTCAAGCCGACTCCCTTGATCCGCAGTGCGACGCTCGAGCGGATGATCGGGGCGGAAGTCTATCTCAAGCCCGAGAATCTCCAGAAAACCGGATCCTTCAAGATTCGCGGCGCCTACAACCGGATCGCGGCGCTGTCGCCGGCTGAGGCCGCACGCGGGGTGGTCGCGGCGTCGGCCGGAAATCACGGACAGGCGCTCGCCTGCGCGGCCACCCGCGCTGGTATCAAGGCGACGATCGTGATGCCGGCCACGGCCGCGATCGCGAAAGTTGACGCGACGCGCAGTTACGGCCAGCAGGTGATACTCGCCGGTTTCGATTACCAGGAGGCGCGCCGTGCCGCCGAGCAGTTGCGCGGCGAAACCGGCGCGGGCTTCATCGACGCTTACGACGACGCGCACGTGATCGCCGGCCAGGGCACCATCGGGCTCGAAATCGCAAATGAGATATCGCCCGACGTGGTGATCGTTCCGGTCGGTGGCGGCGGACTGATCGCGGGCATCGCGGTGGCCCTCGGCGTCCGCTTTCCGAATGCGGAAATCATCGGGGCCGAAGCCGCCGGTTCGCCGCAGCTAAGCCTCAGCCTCGCGGCCGGAGCGCCTGCGCCGGTCACCGCGCCGGTCGATACGATCGCCGACGGCCTCGCGACCGGCCGTATCGGCCGTCTGCCCTTCGAACTCATTCACGGGCGCGTGCGGCGCGCGGTCACGGTGGACGATTTCGAGATCGGCGAAGCGGTCCTCCTGATGCTCGAGCGAATGAAGCTGCTGGTCGAGGGCGCCGGCGCAACGGCGCTCGCGGGCGCGCTCAAGCTCAAGGCGGAACTCGCCGGCAAGCGCGTGGTGATCTGCATCAGCGGCGGCAATATCGATATCAATCTGCTCGACCGCATTATCGGTTACGGTTTAGCCAAGGCGGGGCGCCTGATGCGCTTCGCGGTTGACCTGCACGACCGTCCGGGCGAATTGCAAAAGCTGCTCGCCTTGATCGGCGAGACCGGAGCGAACGTGCGTTCGATCGAGCACGACCGCACGCGGCGCGACGTTTCCATCGGCTGCGCACGTGTGATGCTCGAGCTCGAGACGCGCAGCGCCGGCCATCTCGACGAGTTGCGCCGCCGCCTCGGCGAGCACGGCTACGCCATTGCCGGCCAATGAGTCGACGGCGCAAATTCCATCGTGGCCCGACCGAGCGGGCGCCCGCCGCCGCCTCAGTCGTTGTGATTGTTCTCGACGACACGATCGTCGGCGTGGGTGCCGCGGGTCTGCAGCGAACTCAGGATGTCGCCGCCGGTGATCGTACCCTCGATCGCGCCACCGGGCGCAAGCACGAACAAGATTTGCTGACTGGGGTCGCGCTCGAGCATGCGCAATGCTTCGGCCACGTCGGCATCAGGGGAAATCGCCGGAACATTATGGTCCGCCGCGTCGCCGACGCGCGTGGCGTCCCATTGGGCCGGTACGAACCTGCCTAGCACCGCGACCGATATCGTTCCGATCGCCTTTCCGTTTTCGGTCACCAGGTAATTAATCTGGTCGTGATTCGCGGCCACGCGATCGGCGAATTCGCGGATCGATGTGTTCGCGTCAAGCTGAGCGATGTCCGCGCACATCACTTCCCGCACCGCGAGGCCGGTGGTGCCTTGGACCTTCACCACCTCGCGCAGCCGCTGATCGCTCGAGGCCGAAGCCTCGCCCGAAATAGCGTACGCGCAGGCGGCGCCGATCAGGCTCGGGATTATGAAGGAATGGCCGCCGGTGGTCTCCGCCACGAATACCACCGCTGTCAGCGGCGCCTTGTAGCCCGCCGCCAGGAACGACGCCATGCCGACTGCCGCGTATAGGTCGAACGTCGGCGTATGGACGATCGATTGTGCAAACGCGCTGCCGATCGCGCCGCCGGTGAGAAATAGCGGGACGAACATTGCGCTGACGCCGCCCGCCCCGAGTGAAAAGAGCGTTGCGCATAACTTCAGAAAGGCAAAGGCCAAAAGTTCGCCCGTGGGGTGCGGATGCGCGAGAACCTCGCGGACCGCTTCGTAATTTGGTCCGAGCGGAATCAGCCTGCCCGGAAATGCCACGATGAAAATCAGGCCACAAATCCCCGTGAGCAGGCCACCGACGACGAGCTTGCCGGTGTGCGGGATCGGCGACCGAATCGCGAAAGCGCGCACCTTCCGGAACGTGATCGTGAAGACCATCGCGATCAGTCCGCAGAGCAGGCCCAGCAACGCCGACCAGAGCAGATCGATCGTCTGAAAGCTCGTGCTGCCGGCGAAGTTAAACAACGGCTCCGACCCGACGATCGAGGCGAGCGTCGCATACGAAACCACCGCCGCGATCAATGACGGCAGCAGTGCTTCGTGGACGAAGTCGTCCGTGTACGGCATCTCGAGCGCGAATACCAGGCCGGTCAGCGGTGCGCGGAATACCGCCGCCATTCCGGCGCCCGCGCCGCTGATCAACATCAGGCGCCGGTCGTGAGGATCGAGCCCGAAACGTTCCAGCTTAGCCCACAACCACGATCCGATCGCACCTCCTCCGTAAATGCTCGGTCCTTCGAGCGCCGCGCTTCCGCCGGAGCTGACGGTGGTGACCGAGGCCAGCAGCTTCCACCAAAACGACTTGAAATCGATGGCGCCGCGGCGTTCGTGATAGGAGCGGATTATTTCGTCGGTCGAGTGTTCGTCCGGCGTCGAGGTACGCGACTGCATGATCAACCCGGTCAGGAAAAAGCCCGCCACCAGTCCCGGGATGATCGTCCAATGATGATTCAGATAAATCGGCAGAACCCGCGCCCATATCACGTCGAGCGCGACTTTAGTCAGGAGCGTAATCAACAGTCCGACGAGGACGCCGATTATCGGCGCGACCAGCAACCACTTCTGAATGTCGCGCGAATAGGTGGCTCTGAAGTCGGCGCGGCAGATCGCGGCGTACCGGTGAAGTACCGGATACCGCGAGCTGATCGAATCGAAGACGCGGGAAAGGGCGTCCACTCCAGGTACTCCTTTTCACGTCGCGCCGGTAATGCGGATTGGAGCGCGATTTTGCCAACTTATCGACCCGAGCGGTGCACACCAAGTCGCGGCTGTGTCGTTGCCGGGCAACCAGTGTTACGAAATTGACACGTAAACCGCCAATCCTATTTCAGCGGAGCCGACGGCCCGTTACAGACGTGCGGCACGGCGCGCAACCGCTACGGACGCATCTTCGCAATCTTATTAGTTTCGCATCGCAACTTCATCGCAGTCGCGAGCGCAAAATTGCGTTGAGCGATCCGGATTTCGCTGAATATAGCCAATCGGTTTATGGCACGGCAATTGTAGATAATGATGATAACCGCCGCGGCGCTCGAAACCGGCGCTACGACGGGCTCATCGAGCGCTGTTCAGCGACAGCGGCTGAAGAAATGAGATTTGATTGAAGCGACAAATCTGTATACTGCCTATTGGCGAGGGGGATCGATGGATAGCAACGACAGATTCATTCCAGAGTTCGGCGTTCGCGTTTTTCTGGTCGAGGATAATCCAGAGCATTCCTTCATTGCGGTAACCGTTATCCGGCAGTTGCTGGGCGAGGCGAGCGAAGTAATCGTGGCGGAGAATGCCGAAGAGGCCGTCGGACTGATTGGGCAATTTACCGAGAACGATCGGCCCGATTTGATGCTCGTTGATTTGCGCTTACCCGACAATGGCGGATTCTCGGTGCTGACCGCGTCGCGTTCGAGCGATGCATGCAAGAGCGTGCCGACGTTTGTGATCACCAGCTCGCTCTACGACCAGGATATCGCGCAGAGTTATGAACTTGGCGCTTCGGCGGTGCTTTGCAAACCGCTTTCGCGCGCCAGCCTGCGCGAGGAGCTGATTCGAATTGGAAAGCTTCCTCCGACCGGCTCCGCCAATACCACCAGCTCCCACTAGACTTGGGCGCTGACCGGCGCATCAGCTTCGAAATATCGCCCCAGCTTGCCCCGCCGGGCACTACCCGCCACCCTCGACCTTCCCGCTAAACGCTTGGCCAGCGATTGTTCCACGGCCGCGCCTGTTCGTAGGCATAGGCGGCTTGCATCACGAGATCGTCACGATGGCGTTCGGCGACGATTTGCAATCCGCAGGGCAATCTGTGAACACCGAAGCCAGCCCGCACCGAGGCGGCAGGATGACCGCTGAAATTGAACGGATATGAAAAGGTCAGCGCCTGCATCGGATCTTCGAGTGCAATCCCATCGATTTCCCTGGGTGGCGGACCGGCGGCGTTGAAGGCCTCGGTCGGCAACATCGGAGTTAGCAGCAAATCGAACCGTTCGAATACGCCGCGCATCCATTCGTTAAATCGGGTGCGAATCCGATAGGCGTCCCCGTAGGCGCGCGCCGTGGTCTGCGCGGCCGCCTGCACGCCGGCGATAAACGAGCGTCCGAATTCATGCTCGCGGCCAGCGAAATAACCGCCCAGATCAGCCAGTGACTGAAACGAACCGATGGTGCGCCACGCATGAGAGGTCTCGATGACTGGCTCGTCAAGCACCGTGAGATCATGGCCCATCTCTTTGAACGCCGCCGCAGCGCGTTCAATTTCGAGCCTTACGCCGGGATCGACGGGACGGCCAAAATCCGGATGAAAGGCCACCCGCAAGCGACTGGGTAACTGATCGAGCGTGGCGCTGAAGGAAACGCCGGGATGGGGCAGGGAACTCGGGTCCGACGGATGGTAACCAACGGTGGCATCCAGGTACAGCGCGGCGTCGCGGACCGTGCGCGTGATCGGTCCGACCACCGCAAAGTCAACCCATTGCGTCATGCCCAGCCGGGCTCGCGCAGGAATCAGCCCTTGCGTGGACTTGAGGCCGAAAGCCCCGGTGTAGCAGGCGGGGATTCTAATCGAGCCGCCCCAATCCGAGGCGGTGGCGAGCGGAACCATGCCAGCGGCGATCGCGGCGGAACTGCCGCCGGAGGATCCGCCGGGCGTGCGATCGGGATTCCACGGATTGCGCGAGACGCCGAACAGCAAATTGCGCGTGAAGGCGGTGTGGCCGAACTCCGGGGTGTTGGTTTTGCCGATTACAATCGCGCCCGCGGCGCGCAGCCGTGCGACCTCGACCGAGTCCTCGTGCGCCAGGTTATCCTTGAACGGTACGGAGCCGAACGTCGTCGCCATGCCGGCGACTCCTTCGAGATCCTTGACGCCGAGCGGCAACCCCGCCAGCGGGCCTACGTCGTCGCCGCGTGCGATACGTTCGTCCATCGCGCGGGCTTCGGCCATCGCGAGATCCGATCGCATCGCGCAAAATGCGTTAAGCGCTGGATTCAGTTGCTCGATTCGCGCGATCGTTGCCGCCATCAATTCGCTCGGCTTGAGCTCGCGCCGGCGAATCATCGCTGCGAGTTCGTACGCCGGCATCCAATGCAGATCGACCATAGTAACTCCTTCCCGCCAGACACGCGCGCAGACTTGAACCGGCGTCGAGTCTTCATTACCTGTACGCGGCCAAAATTCAATCGCGTCCCGAATTTTGCTGGAACGATAGCGGCCGGCGATGGTTAAATGAGTGGATGGTGAAACTTACGGCGCGTGGGGCGAATCGATGAAGCGGCGGGGAACCGAATTGGGAACAATCAGCAGCGGCATTTACGCTCGCGCGCGCGACGGCGCCGCAGTGACGATTCGCGTCGGCCTCTATCTTGCGGCAGCGATCGCGCTCGGGGCGTTTCCGGTCGCCCCCGCCGGCGCTGCGGTCACGCCTCGCGGTGGAGCTCCGACGGTGGTGAAGGAGGGCAGCGTGGAGGCGCGAATATCGCTGTCCGCCGATCGCGCGTCAGGCGGCAATCGGATCGGCGTCGCGGTTGATTTCGCTATCGCTCCCGGATGGCATATTTATGGCGAGCCGCTGCCCGCGGGCGAGGGGCTGACACCGACATCGATCCAGTTCGAAGGCGATCTCGTCGCGCGCCAGAAACTCGATCTGCCCAAGCCGACGCCGCTTCGATTCAAAGTGCTCGATGAGACCTATCCGGTTTACCAGGGCAGCTTCAAAGCGACCGGCAATATAGTGTTGAAGCAGAATCTTAAGTTGGGTGACTATTCGATTCCCGGCACGTTGAAATTTCAGGAATGCAACGACGCGATTTGCAAGATGCCGCAAGCGGTGCGCTTCGAGCTGCCGATCAAGATCGTGTCGCCGGCGTCGTCCCGGGATTAACCGGCTGCCGCCGAGTGGTCCCGCTAGCGGTTCGACAAATAAAAGGAGACGAGCCGCCCGGCCTGGATGTGACCACCGAGCGACTCGCAACTTCGCCTATCGACGAGCCGCGACTAGGCGGCTCACATTGTTTCTAGCGGCCGCAATACGCTTCCAGCCGATAGCCATCCGGATCGATGACGAAGGCCGCATAGTACTTGTCGCCATAATCCTTGCGCACGCCCGGCTTGCCGTTGTCCCGTCCGCCTGCCTTCAGCGCCGCCGCATGAAACTGGTCGACTCCGGCACGAGTCGGCGCGTCGAAGCAGAAATGCAGCCCCGAGGCTTCGTCGGCAGCTACTGGCCGCTCGACACGCATCAACCACAACTCGGGACTGTCGGCGCCATACCCGAGCGCGTCGGCGCTGTCGAACAACCGCTTGTAGCCGAGTGGCGCCAGCGCTGAGTCGTAAAATTTGCCCGCCTTCGCGATATCCCGAACGCCCACCGAAACATGACTGACCATCGTCGTTCCTCCATTGCGAGGGTGCATCGCGCCCTCGAGTGTCTAACCTGCATGACGGTTAGCTATAGACTTGTGGGAGGTAGCTGTCAACCGGCAAGCTGGTTATAATCCCAACGAATGTCTGATGCCGCCGACTTCCGAGCGTCCCGTAATCTAATCGTCGCCCCGCGCCGCGACCTCTGTTTCGATTTCGTCAACACCCTCGCTTGGCGCGGCAGTGCACCCGCAGAAAGTTTGCATACTATTGCCGATCTTCTGGGCTGGCTGGCTGCGGCCTCGGCAATGCCGGAGCGCGCGATCAGGGAGTTGAGCAAATGGTTCACCGCGCATCCGGCACAAACCGCAACGGTTTTCAGCGCGGCACTTGAAATTCGCGAAACGCTGTATCGGCTGCTGTGTGCAGTTGCCACGGCGTTGCCTCCGGCGCGCGCGGATTTGCGCCGGCTCAACCATGCGCTGCACGCTACCGCGCCGCGCGCAACGCTGGACGGCGCCGATAATCGCTTCGGATGGCGGATCGAGGCGAGGCCCACCGTCACCGGAATGCTGGCGCCGGTGCTGTGGTCCGCGGCCGATATCATCGTGGGGACGGACGCCGCGCGGGTGCGGCAATGCGCCAACGACCGCTGCCTGTGGTTATTTCTCGACGACAGCAAAAACGGGACGCGCAGATGGTGTTCTATGCAGGCGTGCGGCAATCGCGCCAAAGCGCGCCGCCATTACCTGCGTCAGAAGGGGCAATGACGGCGGGGCTTTTGCGGAGTTGCGCCCGGACCATTGGGAGGCAGCCGAGACGCCGGGGGCTCGAGTCCGTTTAACCGGGGCGGCGCACGCTCGGCCCCGACCTCGAACCGAGCGACCCATTGACGCCAGAATCACTGCCGATCTGACTATCGGCAATTTGAAATGCGAAGTTACTATCCCGGTATAGTCAGATCAAATTATAGGCGCGCGCGACGTTGTCGCCGAGAATCCCGCGCCGCCCCGAGTCCGCCATCGGCTTTACTAACTCCGCCAGCTCTTCGAGATAGTTGCCCGGATGGTCCGGATGCGGATAGTCACTTGCCCAGAAGAACTTGTCTTCGCCGACATGCTGCATCATGCCCGCGATCGTGCGCTCGTCGGGGTCGGCGGAAATGAAACAACTGCGCTTGAAGTAGTATGAGGGCTTTTCCTTGAGTCGCACGGTCTGCGCGATCGTGGTGCCGCTGAAAATCGCGTCGGCGCGATCAAGAAAGTAGCCAATCCAGCCGGCGCCGGATTCCAGCACAACGACCTTGAGGCGCGGGAAACGGTCGAATGTTCCGAGCTGAAAGAAAGTGGCAAAGGCGTGCTGCACGCCCTGCGCGGCGAACAAATCATAGTACCAGGCGGCCCAGGAAAATCCTTCATACCGATGATGCACGCCGAGCGCCGGCGGCTCGATCGTCGGATGGATCGCGAACGGGATCCCAGCGTCCTGCGCGATTGCGAAAATCCGATCGTGTGCGGAATCCGCGTGGGGGCGCCGTGAAATCGTAAAGGGCGCGACGAACGCGCCTTTGCATCCGTCCTTAACTGCGCGTTCCAGTTCGCGCGCTGCGGCCTCGGGATCGCCCAGCGAGAGATGTGCGACCGGCACCAGCCGCCCGCCGGAATCGCAGCAGAAGTCGGCGATCCAGCGATTGTAGGCGGTGCAGTACGCGGCTGATAGTTCTGCGTCGGCGGTCTCGCATTCCCACAGCAGTCCAATGGTCGGGTAGAGGATGGACTTTGCCATGTTCTCGCGGTCGAGCAGTTGCAGTCGCTCCTTCATGTCCATGGTGCCGAAGGCCGCGCCCTTGAGGTAGGTCTCCTCGGGCTTGGGTTTTTCGTAACGCAACTCGGCCGCGCGTCCGTCGTCGATAAACTTTTCGCGCCGCCGCCGCGCCTCTTCGACCATCTTGCCCATTCCGCCGAGGGTGCCGAGCTGACCCTGGCGGGTTAATCTGGCGCGATTACCGGCGACTTCCAGATACTCATATCCATCGTCACCGACGCGAAGCCGAATAGCCTTATCGCGATACTTGGGTTCGATATATTTCTCCCAGAGATCGGGCGGCTCAAGGATATGTCCGTCGGCGTCAATGACCATTGCTTCGTTCTTCATCCGATTCTCTCCGAAATACTCAGATACTCGTGCTGTCAGGTGTGCACTCGCGGCTAAAACAGGGCCAGCGGATTTACCGGCGACGCGGTCCCTTGTTCGAGAATTAGCGGGGCCATCGTAAACAGGAATTCATAGCGCCCAAGCCGCGTGCAGGTTTCCGCCAGTGCGTCGAAGTCGGCGTTGTCGACCAGATGGATGCCCATCATGACCAGCGTCCCGATATGAATCGGCAATCCAAGTTCCGACCCGTACGGACTCGGCGCGATGTCGCTGACCGCGTCGCATCCAATCACCGCGACGCTGCGCTCGTGAATCCAGCCGAGACACGAAGCGTCGAGCCCCGGCAGCCCCTCGCGACGGGGATCCCATGCACCCTTGACCTTGCGCCGCTGATGGCGACCGGTGCGCAGCAGCAAAACGTCGCCCTCTTCGACGCGGAGCTTGCCAAGCTTTTCCGCGGCGTCGAGGTCCTCGGGAAAAATCGCTTCCCCCGGATCGAGCCATTCGCATTTTTTGGCTTTCGGAATATCGAGCAGTACGCCGCGGCTCATGACGCCGTCGCGGGTCACTTCGATCGAGCATTTGCGCGCGCCGAAGCGTCCGACTTCGCGCTCGCTGAAACCGTTGTACATTTTGCCCTGCCAGAAAACGTGGCACAGCGCGTCGAGATGGGTGAAGGCCATTCCGTGCGGCGCCATGCCAAAATAATCCAGCGCGGCGACTCCCGGTGGTCCTGAATGGAGCATCATGTGCTGGACCGGCTGCGGATTGTCGGGCGTGGTTTTGGTCGAGAGCGGCAGCGCGAGCGAGACGATTTCACCGCTCTGTGCGAGCTTCGCCGCACGCGCCCGCTTGTCTGCCGTGATGAAATTGAGCGCGCCACGCTGGTCGTCGGCGCCCCAACGCCCCCAGTTGCTGATTTTCTCGTAGAGACCTTTGACTTCCTGAACTGTCAACCGCGCTGCCATTGAATGCACCCTCCCTGGTGGCGCTTCGATTCCTCGTTAGCGGATTTGGTGTCGTGCGCCGTCAGCGGCGCGCCTGCATCATTTCGCGGTCGTATCGATTTGCCGAATCGATAGCCGACACAGTACCGGCCTATAGCATGGGCCGTGCGGGCGTGGCCAACCCGGCATGCCTCATTTACGCGGCGCCGGCCGACCGGGTGGAATACGGTGCATGCGGATGCGGCTAACCTGCCGTGCGGCACGTAGATGGTATGATGAGATCGACGCGCGAGTTAAATCGAAGGAGCGGCAGCGGAAATTGATTAACAACGATCGCGACGCGGCACGCCTTTATCATGAGGTGACCAAGCATTCGTACACCAACGTGCGCAGCAATCCGCACGCGCTCGATTGGGAGAATCATCCGCTGACATACAAGATTTATCCGGCAGCCGGTTCGGTCGCGCTGCCGCGGGAACTGGAACTCTCGACGATGCCCGCGACCTCGGCGATCGCCGGCGGTGCGCAAGCGTCGACGATTGGCGTCGCGACTCCGGCAGGCGACGTCGATGCGCCACTGGATCTTGATGCGCTCACGCGAATTCTGTTTTGCGCCGACGGCCTCACGCGCAGCAAATCCGTAGGCGGCGAGGATTATCATTTTCGTGCTGCGGCTTCTGCCGGCGCGCTCTATCCGATTGAAATCTATCTGGCCGCGAATGAGGTCGAGGAGCTCGAGCCCGGGCTCTACCACTTTTCGCCGGCCGACCTGAAGCTGCGCGGGCTGCGGCGTGGGCAGTGGCGCGAGTATCTCGCGAGCGCGGCTGCGATGCGACCGGCGCTGGCCGATGCGTCCGCGGTGCTGATTTTTTCGGCGATCTTCTGGCGAAGCGCCTGGAAATATCGCGCGCGCGCCTATCGCTATTGCTTCTGGGATGCGGGCACGATTCTCGCCAATACCTTGGCCGCCGCCAACGCCAATGGGCTCGCGGTTGAAATTGTCACTGCCTTCGAAGACGCCAGCATCGAGCGATTGATCGACGTCGATGGCGAACGTGAGGCGGCCGTCTGCATGGTCGCGCTCGGAGGCACGCGAAGCGCGCCAGCGTCGCATGCGGCTCCGGCGGGGCAATCGGGCGTGGCGCTCGCGCCGCTGGAGCTCGACACGGTACCGCTGTCGGCGCGTGAAGAATCCTATGACGACCTGGTGCAGATACAGCGCGCGTCGCGCCTCGAATCAAGCGACCAGGTTCGCGCGATAGCGGCGGCGTCGCTGCAGACCGAGCCTGCGTCCGCTGCGACCGGAGCGATTGTGCCGGCGATACTCCCGGCCAGCGACGCGTCGGGGCTGGGCGAGACCATCCTGCGGCGCGGGTCCACCCGTGTCTTCGATCGCGAGCCGATCGACGCCGCGGAACTTGCGACTATCATGGCAACGTCGAACGCTCCCCTGCATACCGACTTTCCTGCGCTGGTCGAGCCGTATCTGATCGTCAACGCCGTCGATGGAATCGAGCCGGGTTCCTACTACTACGGGCGTGAAGCGGGGACCTTCGAGTTGCTCAAGCCCGGCGACTTTCGCGGTGAGGCCGGCTATCTCTGCCTCGAGCAACCGCTCGGCGCCGATTGCAGCGCGCTCATCTGCTATATGACGAATCTCGATCGCGTCCTCGACGCGCTGGGAAACCGCGGCTATCGGGATGCACATCTGGAAGCAGGAATTCTGGGCGGCCGCACGTACCTCGCTGCCTATTCGCTTGGCCGTGGCGCCTCGGGTCTCACCTTCTATGATGATGACACCAGCAAATTCTTTGCTCCACACGCCGCCGGCAAGAGTCCGCTGTTGATGGTCGCGTTGGGAGTCCCACGTTCGCGTTCTTCGAGTAGCGACGGCTGCTAGCTTAGTGACGTTGACGGCAGTCAACGCACAATTTCGTTCGCACATACCTTAACCCCGCACCCGGCTTTTCGCAGTCCCTGAGCTCCCGCGTCCGGTCTGTATTCTTCTCCCATGAATCCGCAGCCCGCGCGGCTGCGACGGCCTTCTCACTGCGTATTGATGCGGCATCTGCCGCTCCAATGAGCTTCCCGTTTCTCCAGTATGACGAAATCTTAACGGATTCGTTGAGGTCCGGAAGGCACGAATCTTGATCAGAAGGGAGGGTCTCCTGCTACCCGGAGGGGAGTCTGACCGAACGGCAGAGATTTGTATCAACAGGAACCGAAAGCGGGGAGTAGTAATCCGCCAGGGAGGACGAGAGAAAATGAGGATAACAGTTGGGAGGCGATTTACCTCGAAGCTGGCAGCGCCGGCGGCACTTGCGATGCTGCTGAGTTGCGGGACTGTGGCATGGGCCCAGTCTTCTGCTTCGAGCGAATCGGTCAGCGACCTCAAGAGCGAGGTCCAGGAGCTGCAGAGGGAGATTCACGAGCTTAAGGGCGAAGTCACAACGATCAAAACCCAGACGGCAGTCGTGCCGGCGCCACCGGCCGATCAGAAGGCGATGACGATAGGCGAGCATGTCGGTTCGATCGGCAAAGACCTGTCCAGCCTGAAGTCCGATCTGAGCACTAACCTGGGAGTTCATATACACGGACTCGTCGATACGACGTACGAATATAACTTCAACCAGCCGAAGACCTATCCACCCGGCGGCAGTGGCCGGACGAATCAATTGAGGGTCTTCGATACGAACGCGAACAGCTTCGATCTCGAGCAGTTCAACCTGCACGTGGACCGGACTGCGGACGGCGGAGTCGGCTTCGTCACCGATTTGAATTTCGGCGAAGTGGCGAACGCGCTAAGTGCCGCGACCCATTACAGCAATGCGTTCGGGCTTGGCTCCAGCGCGATCGACGTGACCCAGGCCTACCTGACCTACACGGTGCCGTTTGCGCAGGGCATCAACCTGTCGCTGGGTAAATTCGTTACCCTGCTCGGCGAAGAGGTGATTCCGACCTGGAACGGCAACAATTTCAACATTTCGCGGAGCTTTGCGTTCGGCTACACGATCCCCTTCACCCACACCGGTCTGCGTGCGCAGTACTCGTTCAACGATTACGTTGGAGCGACGCTCGGTGTGAACAACGGCTGGGACGACGTTTCAGACAACAACGACGGCAAGACTATCGAAGGACAGCTTGCGTTGAACTCCGGCAGTCTGATGTCGGAAAACCAGTCTCTTGCTTTCACTCTTAGTGGCATCTGGGGTGCGGAACAGCCGGGGCAGGGCAACTCGCATCGCTGGGTCATCAATCCGATTCTCACCTACCACACGCCTATCAAGGGACTGCAACTGGTAGGCGAATTCGTTTACGGCGAGGATGACGGCAGTGACTATGTCTCGCCTTACGTGACCTCGCAGGGAAATTCGATCACGACGCATCCGGTGAATCCGTGGACCGGCGCCTACTTGGTCGAAAACCCCAGTTGGGCATCAACCGCCGGTTATATCGTCTATGACTGGACGGATAACCTGGAACTGGCCTTGCGCGGCGAATGGTTCCGCGACAGCGACGGCGCTCGCACGGGTCTCCGGCAGACGCTGGGCGAAGTGACCGGAACGATCAATTACAAGATTCCCCACGTGAGCGGCCTCCTTGCGCGGCTTGAGTATCGGCACGACGAGTCAAGTGCGAAGCCGTTCTACACCAACGCGGGGATCAACCCGTTAACTGGAATTCCCTATCAAACCATCGCGGGTCAGGACACCGTGATGGCGGCTGCGGTCTATTCATTCTGATCGCGCCTCGAATAGGCAGTTGAGTTGAAACACGGCGGCGGGCCCGGATTCGTTCGGGCCCGCTTCCCAATTTTCACGATTGCAAAGCGCGGCCCGTTACCGGCGGATTAAATTGCGAACCAAATACTTGAATCGCGGGCAGCGCGATGGCGAAATTTATTCCGCGGACTCCGCCGCGGAATTCGCACGGACGATTTATTTAAGCAGGAGGTTTTGCGATGGCTGCGCCCAGGAAACCAAAAACAGCGGGCGTGCGGGCGGGAAAAGGCAAGGGCAAGACGGCCAAGAGCGGCCCCGTGGAGAATCTCACTTCCACCGCCGCGCCAGCCGCCCACCAGAACGGCGGTGCGTCTCCGAGTCCCGAGATGATACGGTTGCGCGCCTACGAAGTTTTCCTCGCTCGCGGTGGCAACGGCGGAGACGAGGTGTCGGACTGGTTAATTGCCGAGCGCGAGCTCACCGGGAAAGCCACGTCTCAAGGTTAATCCCGGGCGCTGCTTCCGACTCCATCTCCGCAACCTCCATCAGGTTCCTCACCGGCCTTCGCCGCGCACGGCATTCGACGGCGATCTGCCGGGCAGCGGTGATATGCGGATTCCCGGTACGAGGAAGCTGACCGGTTCTTCGTAGAATCGGACGGACGCGCGGTGAGAATGCATTTCGGATGGGCTGTGGCGCCTGTCCCGCGGGTCCCGTAAGCGCCTTAGACCGCCGGTTGGTCGCGGTCAAACGCAGCGTCTTCGACGCGTTCGAAGTCGGTGGCGTGATCCCCTCGGTCTGCGCTTGCGCAGGGCCGGCCGCCACGCGCGAAATCGAGGTCGAATGCGATGGAGATTTCACCTGGTTCGGGTGCCGCTCAGGCGCGGTAAGCGGCCTCGGCCAAGTCTGTTTTAGCGAGGCCCGAATGGATTCAATTGAAAAAATCAAGGCGATAAAGGGTCCGCCGCCTGATCGAGCCGAGCCTCGGCGCATCAATCTCTGACGAAACATCTTTTTTCTTGTTGATTAGCCTTTGAAACCCTTGACTAACTTAACAATGGCAATTAGTTTAACGGGCTCGCGCCGAGATTTGCCTTATGAAGTTAGGACACGATGCCTTCGAGCCCGACGCTATCGATTTGCAGATCATCTCGATCCTGCAGGATCACGGTCGTATGCCTTTGGTCAAACTCGGCGAGCAGGTTGGGCTCTCGGCCCCGTCGGTGATCGAGCGCGTCAAGAAGCTCGAGGACGGCGGAGTGATCACGGGTTATCACGCCTCGGTCGATGCGCGTCGGTTGGGCAAGGACGTGACCGCGTTTATCGGTGTCTCGATCGGCCATCCTCGCACCATTGGCCAGTTCGAGGCCGAGATCGAGCGGCTCGAAGAGGTGCTCGAGTGCCATCACGTAACGGGCGAGCACACGGTGCTGTTGAAGGTTAAGACCAGCGGCACTGCGACCTTGGAGGAGTTAATCAAGACGATCCGGTCAATCGACGGGGTGGCGCGGACTGAGACCATGGTGGTGTTGTCGACGCACACGGAGCGTACGCAGATATCGGTCACTAACGGCATTGAACCGACCGACGCCGGCAATGGCAAACGCCATCATCGCCACGGCGTCGCCAAGGGCGCACTTTCCGACAGCAAAAGGGCATGACTATGCACCAGTACCGCGGCATTCCACGGAGCCAGGGCCTCTACGATCCCACCCACGAGCACGATTCGTGCGGCACCGGATTTGTAGTCAACGTCAAAGGCGAGAAGTCGCACGACATCCTGCAAAAAGGCCTTGAGGTGCTCCGCAACCTCGAGCATCGCGGCGCCTGCGGATGCGATCCGCTGACCGGCGACGGCGCCGGATTGCTTATGCAGATTCCCGACGAGTTCTTGCGTAAGGAATGCGCGAAGCTGCGTTTCAAGCTGCCTGCGCTCGGCGAGTACGGCGTCGGCATGGTCTTCATGCCGCTCGATATCGCCAAGCGCAACGCTTGCGAAGAGATCTTCGAACGCATCGTGCGCGAGGAAGGGCAGCACGTGCTCGGATGGCGCACGGTGCCGGTGGATGAAGCCGAATGCGGCGAGATCGCACGCCAGGGGATGCCCGCGGTCCGGCAGATATTTATCGCGCGCGGCCCCGATATCGCCGACGAGGAAACCCTCGAACGCAAGCTCTACGTGATCCGCAAGCGCGTAACCAATGAGGGCGCAGACTTGCGCCTCGGCGACAGTGAACTGTTCTACGTATGTAGCCTTTCGAGCTCGACCATCGTTTACAAGGGTCAGCTCATTTCCTACCAGATTCCGCGTTTCTATCCGGACCTGGTCGATCCGTCGATGAAAACCGCGCTCGCGATGGTGCATCAGCGCTTTTCGACCAATACCTTCCCGAGCTGGGATCGCGCACATCCCTATCGCTTCCTGTCGCACAACGGCGAAATCAACACGCTGCGCGGCAACATCAATTGGATGCATGCGCGCGAAAAGCAGTTCGCCTCGCCGCTGTTCGGCGAGGACCTGAAGAAGATCCTGCCGATCGTCGAGCCCAACGGCAGCGACTCGGCGATCTTCGACAATTGCCTCGAACTGCTGGTGCGCAGCGGCCGGCCGCTGGCCCATGCCGCGATGATGATGATTCCGGAGGCGTGGCAAAACGATTCGCTCATGAGCGACGCCAAGCGCGCGTTCTATCAGTACCATTCGTGCCTGATGGAGCCATGGGACGGCCCCGCATCGATCACCTTCACCGACGGCCGCCGTATCGGCGCCGTGCTCGATCGCAATGGCTTGCGCCCCTCGCGTTACTGGGTGACCAAGGACGGGCTGGTGGTGATGGCGTCGGAAGCCGGCGTGCTCGATTTGCCTCAGGATCAGATTGTCTCGAAGGGGCGGCTGCAGCCCGGCCGGATGTTTTTCGTCGACACCGTCGAAGGCCGCATCGTCCAGGACGAGGAAATCAAGGAGGGGTTCGCCGCGCGCAAGCCCTATCGCACGTGGCTGTCCGACGGCGTGATCGACTTGGTGACGCTGCCGCCGCCGCCATCGTCGCCACCGGTCCACGGCTTTGAACCTTTCGATTTACTCAAGCAGCAACAGGCCTTCGGTTACACCATCGAGGACCTGAAAATGATCCTCGCCCCGATGGCGGCCAACGGGCAGGAGCCGGTCGGTTCGATGGGCACCGATACTCCGCTGGCGGTGTTGTCGGACAAGGCTCCGCTGTTGTTTAACTATTTCAAGCAACTGTTCGCGCAGGTGACCAATCCGCCGGTCGATTCGATTCGCGAAGAAATGGTGATGTCGGCGGAGACTACGATCGGCTCTGAGCAAAATCTGTTCGAGGAAACCCCGCTGCATTGCCGGCAGTTGCGCCTGAAGCAGCCGATCCTTACCAATGCGCAGCTCGAACAGATAAAGCTCCTGGCCCGGCCTGGCTTCGCAACCGCCACCCTTTCGACCCTGTTCGCGGTGGCCGAGGGCGAGCAAGGAATGCGTACCGCGCTCGACGAACTCTGCCGCCAGGCTTCCGAAGCGATCGACAAGGGCTACACCATCCTGGTGCTATCGGATCGCGGCGTGAATGCCGAATGGGCGCCGCTGCCCAGCCTGCTCGCCACCGCGGCGGTACATCATCATCTGATTCGCGAGGGCACGCGCACGCGCTGCGGCCTGGTGGTCGAATCGGGCGAGCCGCGCGAGGTCATGCATCTGTGTCTGCTGATCGGCTACGGCGCCGGCGCGGTCAATCCCTATCTTGCCTACGCCACCCTCGGCAGCATGATCGAAAACGGCCAACTCAAGAATATCACCATAGAAGAAGCGGTCGATCACTTCATCAAGGCGGGCACCAAAAGTCTTACCAAGGTCGCCTCGAAGATGGGCATTTCGACCATCCAGAGCTATCGCGGCGCGCAAATTTTCGAAGCGATAGGTCTCAATCGCGAAGTGATCGACCAGTATTTCACATGGACTGCGTCGCGTGTCGGCGGCGTCGGCCTCGATGCGATCGCGCGTGAATCCGCGCGACGTCATCGCCAAGCCTTTGCCGCGGATCCCAACCTAGACGGCGAACTCGAGGCCGGCGGCCAGTACCAATGGCGGCGGCGCGGCGAATTCCACATGTACAATCCCAACACCATCGCCAAGCTCCAGCACGCCGTCCGCTCGGGTAACTATCGCCTGTTCAAGGAGTACACGCGCCTGATCGACGAGCACAGCCGCAACCTCGCGACCCTGCGCAGCCTGCTCAAGTTCAAGCCCAACCGTCCGCCCGTGCCGATCGAGGAAGTTGAGCCGGCCGCCCAGATTGTTAAACGCTTTAAGACCGGAGCGATGTCGTTCGGCTCGATCAGCAAGGAGGCGCACGAGAACCTCGCGATCGCGATGAACCGGCTAGGTGGCAAGAGCAATACCGGCGAAGGCGGCGAAGACTCCGCCCGCTTCGTGCGCGATCCCAACGGCGACTCGCGGCGCAGCGCGATCAAGCAGGTCGCTTCGGGGCGCTTCGGTGTGACCAGCAATTACCTGGTCAATGCCGATGAACTGCAAATCAAGATGGCGCAGGGCGCAAAGCCCGGCGAGGGCGGTCAGCTACCCGGCCACAAGGTTGACGACTTCATCGCGAAAATTCGCTACTCGACTCCGGGCGTCGGCCTCATTTCGCCGCCGCCGCATCACGATATCTATTCGATCGAGGACCTCGCTCAACTCATCCACGACCTTAAAAATTCCAATGATCGCGCGCGCGTCAGCGTCAAGCTGGTGGCCGAGGTCGGCGTCGGCACCATCGCCGCCGGCGTCGCCAAGGCCAAGGCCGATGTCGTTCTGATCAGCGGCTACGACGGCGGCACGGGCGCGTCACCGCTTCAGTCGATCAAGCACGCCGGTATCCCGTGGGAGCTGGGTCTCGCTGAGACTCAGCAAATCCTCGTTATGAACAACCTCCGCGGCCGCATCTATGTCGAGACCGACGGCCAGCTCAAGACCGGCCGCGACGTCGCGATCGCCGCGATGCTTGGCGCCGAGGAATTCGGCTTCGCCAGCGCGGCACTGGTCGCTTCCGGCTGCATCATGATGCGCGTGTGCCACCTCAATACCTGCCCGGTCGGCATCGCCACCCAGGATCCCGAACTGCGCAAAAAGTTCGAGGGTAAGCCCGAGCACGTCGTCAACATGATGATGTTCATCGCCGAGGAAGTGCGCGAACACATGGCGCAGTTGGGTTTCCGCACGATCGACGAGATGGTTGGACGGGTCGAATGCCTCGACGCGAACGAAGCCATCGAACACTGGAAGGCGCGCCACGTTGATCTGAGCTCGATTCTGCACAAGCCTGACGTTCCGGCCGACTGGCCGCTCCACCGCGTCGAGCCGCAGGACCATGGCCTCGATCAGGCGCTCGACCGCCAATTGATCGATTTGTGCAAGGATGCACTCGAACACAAAAAGCCGGTAGAAGTCCATCTGCCTATTCGCAACGTCAATCGCACTGTCGCCACCATGCTTTCCGCAGAGGTCTCGCGGCGTTACGGCGAACATGGGCTGGCACCCTATACCATCCAGGCTCACTTCAAGGGCACCGCGGGACAGAGCTTCGGCGCCTGGCTAGCCACGGGCGTTGCGCTCTATCTCGAAGGCGACGCGAATGACTATTTCGGCAAGGGCCTCTCCGGCGGATTCATCGCCGTGCGGCCGCCCGCCGAAGCCACCTTTAAGGCCGAGGAGAACATCATCATCGGTAATGTCGCGCTTTACGGCGCGACCGCCGGCGAGGTCTTCGTGCGCGGTATGGCGGGAGAGCGCTTTGCGGTGCGCAACAGCGGCGCCACTGCGATCGTAGAAGGCGTGGGCGACCACGGCTGCGAGTATATGACGCGCGGCACCGTGATCGTTCTGGGAAAAACCGGACGCAACTTCGCCGCCGGCATGAGCGGCGGACTCGCCTACGTGCTAGATCAGGACGGCACCTTCAAGTCACGCTGCAATATGGGCATGGTCGAACTGCACGATCTCGCCGACGCTGAAGCCAGTTCGATTCACGCGCTGCTTGTCCGCCATCATCAATACACCGGCAGCACAGTCGCCCGGATCATCCTCGATAGCTGGGACGAATTCTCACGCAAGTTCGTCAAAGTGATGCCGACCGAATATAGGCGCGTGCTCGAGCGCCAGCTCAATATGCAGTCGGACATGTCGCGTCTGGCCGCGGTCTGACGGCGCGGCTCCGATCTGCGATGAATCGATCGCTGGCAAATAGTTAGTCGGATAGTCAGTCAGGAGAGCGGGTTTCGATGGGCAAAATAACGGGCTTCATGGAGATCGGACGCGAGACTTCGCCGCGGCGGCCCGCGGGCGAGCGGGTCAAAGATTGGCACGAGTATGAGCTCAAGCTGCCCGAGGAGAAATTGCGCGAGCAGGGCGCCCGCTGCATGGATTGCGGGATTCCCTTCTGCCACAAGGGTTGTCCGCTCGGCAACATAATTCCTGACTGGAACGACTTGGTCTATCGGGGGCGTTGGCGAGAAGCCATCGATCGTCTCCATTGGACCAATAATTTCCCGGAATTCACCGGACGCATCTGTCCAGCGCCGTGCGAGGAAGCGTGCGTTCTCAATATCAACAACGATCCCGTTACCATCAAGCAAATTGAAAAAAATATCATAGATCGCGCGTGGGCCGAGGGCTGGATCACGCCGCAGCCCAATCCGCGCAAGACCGGCAAGAGCGTTGCCGTCGTAGGTTCCGGACCGTCGGGCCTCGCCTGCGCGCAGCAGTTGGCGCGCGCCGGTCACGCCGTCACGCTCTACGAACGATCCGATCGCGCCGGCGGCCTCCTGATGTATGGGATTCCCGATTTCAAACTCGAAAAGTGGCAGGTCCATCGCCGGGTCGAACAGATGAAGGCCGAGAGCGTCGAGTTCGTCACCAATTGCCGCGTTGGTACCGATCTCCATGCCGACCAGTTACGCAAAAAGCACGACGCGATCGTCCTCACGATCGGCTCGACCAAGCCGCGCGATCTGCCGGTGCCGGGACGCGATCTCGCGGGGATTCACTTCGCGATGCAATTTCTGCCGCAGCAGAACAAGCGCAACGCCGGCGACATTATCGCGCCCGACGTCTCAATCGTCGCCAAGGATCGCCGCGTCGTCATCCTCGGCGGTGGCGACACCGGTTCCGATTGCCTGGGCACCTCCAATCGCCAGGGCGCGCGCGAAGTCCATCAGTTCGAGTTGCTGCCGATGCCGCCCGATCGCCGCACCGCCGAGATGCCCTGGCCGGATTGGCCGATGATCCTGCGAACCTCGACTTCGCACGAGGAAGGCGTCAAGCGCGACTGGAGCATCAATACCAAATTCTTTTCCGGCGAAAACGGCCAGGTCAAAAAACTCCACGGCGTGCGCCTCAACTGGAAGCGCGACAACGGCCGCATGATGATGGAGGAGATCGCAGGCAGCGAATTTGAAATTGAATGCGATCTCGTACTGCTCGCTCTGGGCTTCCTCGGACCCGAACCCGACAGCATCGTCGCCGAGCTCGGCCTCAAGCTCGATCAGCGCGGCAACATTGCCTGCGACAACTTTCATTCGAGTGCCCCCGATGTATTTGCGGCTGGCGATTCGCGCCGCGGCCAGTCGCTCGTGGTCTGGGCCATCTGGGAGGGGCGTGAATGTGCACGCGCGGTTGACGCCTATTTGATGGGCGAAACCTTTTTGCCCGCAAGCCCTGAACTCTAGCGAAGCTGCCGCGATGATCGCGTACCTGGACACCAAGGTCTTCGATCGGCTCTACAAAAGAATCGGGTGTACCAGCGCGAACATCGCGGACCTGCGCAAGGCCGTTTATGGACGCAGTCTTTCGATGCCCATTGGCATCCATGTGCTCGAAGAGCTGCTGCTCAACCGGCACGCATCGCCGCAGGAACTCGTCGCCCGTGTAAAGTTGACGCTTTCACTCGCCAGCATCCGGCGCATGGTGAAGCCGTGCGATCAATTGATCGCCGATGATATCCGCAGCTACGCGGCCTCCGCGCTGCCCGCCCGCCCGCTTGCCGGCGCTGAGATTCAGAACGTCTTTACCCAGGGGATCGCCGAACTAATCGAAAGCGACGGCGAAGAGTTTTCCGAGGAAATTCTTGCTGCCCTCGAGTCCGCCCGGATGCGCCGGGAGCGATTTCTCCAAGCGATGACCAATTCCTGCCGGCAGACTGCCGCGACGCTCGAATCGATGCCCTCGTCGATCGCTTTCGACGATTTTTTCGAGCGCGCCGCCGTGACCATGGCCGAGCGTTTCGCGCAGCGGGCCGGTGCGTTGGAGGCCTGCCGCGAGCGCGGAATGGCCGGTCTGCTCCATCTGAAAAGCGTACGCGCTGCGGTTGGAATCGCGCTCGCGTTGGTCTACGGGCAGGCCTTCGAGGGATGGCCCGCCGCCGATGATTCAGGCTATTTCTTGCACGCGCCTGCCGCTGCCGCGATCGCCGAAATCTTCGTCACCGACGACCCTCGCATACGTACGGCGATCGAACGAGTTGCACTCGACGGTCTGCGCATTATGAACCTCACGGAATTTCTCGCTGAGTGCGCCACCCCTCAAAAGGCCGACTGAGTTATTCGCTCGTGCTTCCGCTTGCGCGTAAAATAATCAACGGCGCAAATCCATCGCGTCGAGCTTCTTTACCAGCCAATCGATCCGATCGTAGCCCCAGAAGCGTTCGCTATCGATCACGAAGGTTGGCACCCCAAAGACCAGGTCGCGATCCGCTTCCGCGAACCCGAGCTTCAGGCGCGGCTTGGCTTCAGCAGCTTCATCGGCAATATAGCGCATGAATTGATCGGTCGAGGCGCCCACCTCACTGAGTATTGCGGCCAGCGCATCTACGCTTTCGACCTCGAGTTCGTGTTTCCAGAATCGTTCGAACACCCGGTCTGCATACGGGCGGAACAATCCCTGGTCCTCGGCACACATGCCACCGTAAAAGGCGAAGCGCGCGCTGTATATTTTCTTCGGCGGGTAAATAGTCAGTCCGCGCTCCTGTGCGAAACGGCGCGCGTCCAGATACAAATATTTCACCTTCAGCGCATCGCGATGCGATCGCGTCGGCGTGTCGCCGTACACCTGCCGGATATTCACGCCGTACGGGATAAAGCGCAGGCGTACCCGATGGCTCCGTTCGAGTTCGTAGGCCGGCGCCATCGCCAGGTAAGTGAACGGACTGGTGTATGCGAAGTAAAATTTGAGTTCGACGGTGTCTGCCATTGCGCCTAAACAGTGTACTTCTTCGACAGAGCTTCCATTTCCGGCACGCCCAGCGTTTCCACCAGTTCACCGAACAGGCCGCCCGTGATCGGTATATCCAGTACGCCGGTCTCCTTGAGTTGGCGCATCGCGTCGCGAATACCCACATACGCCGCCATTAGCGTTCCCGTATGAATAGTCAGTTTGAACCCCTGTCGCGCGAGATCCGCGACTGGCAGCAGCGAGCCATTATAGAGTAGCGGCAGGTCGCCGAGCTCTGCGACGTAGCGCTTGAGGTCGTCGAGCGTGCGGATGCCATCGACGAAAATCAGGTCCGCGCCGGCCGCGCGGTAGGCTCGCGCCCGGCGCGCGACGTCCTCCCACCCGTTGACCGCGAGCGCGTCGGTGCGCGCGATTATCACGAAATTGGGGTCGCGCCGCGCGTCGCAGGCCGCGCGTACCTTCGGCACCATCTCCTCCAGCGCGATGACCTGTTTGCCGGCCAGAAAGCCGCAACGTTTCGGGAATACCTGATCCTCTATATGCAGTGCGGCGGCGCCGGCCTCCTCGTATTCGCGCACCGTGCGCCAGACGTTCACCGGATTTCCATAGCCGGTGTCGGCGTCGCAGATTACCGGCAGCTCGACCGCATGCGATATGGCCCGAACGTTCTGCACCATCTCGGTCATCGTCAGCAATCCGAGGTCCGGGTAGCCGCGCGCGGCGGCCGTGCCGAATCCAGTCATGTAGATCGCCTTGAACCCCGTGCGCTCGGCGATCTTTGCCTGCAGGCCGTCGTAAACGAAAGGGGCCAGCACCATATCGGGCCCGTTGAGTAATTCGCGCAACCGCGCCGTGGTCTGCATCATGATGTGTCGCTCCAAAATAATCGCCGATCGATGCGCGATGCAGTCGAGGCCGTCCCGGATCTCCCGGCGAGCTACCGGCCGCTTACTCCGGTCCGCTCTGTGCGGCGCTGCTCGCTCCACCGCGGATTCGCCCCCGATCATCTTCGGCGTGATGTTCCCGTGTCAATGAAAAAGGCGTCCATCACGATGGACGCCTTAAAATTATCCGCGGCTTACGGTGGTTGCCGCGGTTATCCCGCCAACGCCAAAACTATTTCGGACGGTTGGACGAATGTGCCCGCGGCGGCGCCGGTTCCACTGGTCCGGTCGTATCTTCGCCGATCGGCGCTCGTGCGGCCAGTAACTGCAACGCCTGTCCCAGGTCGAGTTCGCTGTATTTCGGATTGGCGTAGAGCCTGTCAAGCTTCTTGACGGCCTGCTTTGGCGTCAAATCGGCGGTCGAAAGCTCCTCCGAAACCTGCTTGATGATCTTGCTCGCGCCGCGCCAGTGAAACAGCTCCCCGGCGATACTCAGGCTGTTGAGCTTGCCAATACTGACCTGGATAGCGTCACCATAGCCGTTGATGTACCCGGTCTTCGCGGCGCCGTTCAGCTTATTCCAGAAGACCCCGTTATGATCGAAGCTTTGCGCCGCCAACCCGACCCCGCAACTGGCTATGAAGCCTACCACCACACCCGCTATAAATTTTTTCATCTTGAGGATGCGCCCCTCCGAGGCTGCATCAGAACTTCAAGTGATCTATCAGATATTAACAACGGGTTAAATACCGCGCAGATCGTATTAAATCTGCTGTCGGCTCTGGACGTCGGCCGATCGCCGTGCATCATTGAACCGCACTATGCGCGGATGCCATCATTTGGGGCAGGCGTTCAGTCAATTTCGATAACCAATGTCCATCTATGACGAGGTTCTGTCGTTCATCAACGACCCCCGCTCCGAGTTGTTCGACCGGCTGGCGCTCGCAGTCTTTCGCCATCAATTCGAAAACGTCCACGCTTATCGGCGGTTCTGCCTGGTCTGCGGCAAATCCCCGGAAACCGTAACCGCTCTCGGGCAAATCCCGGCCGCAAGCGCGGTCGCCTTCAAATATGCCGACGTCCGGCCGCGCGCCGCCACCTCGCCCGCGGCCCTTACCTTCACGACGAGTGGCACCACCAAAGGTTTCACCGAACGTGGCCGCCATCTGGTGCCGCGTCCGGAAATCTATCGCGCCTCGGCTATCTCCCATCTGCGGCGCATGCTCTTCCCCGACGGGGGCCGGATGCCGATGCTCGCCCTGCATCCCACCGCCGATCGGATGCCCGAATCGTCGCTCTCGGCGATGTTGAGCTGGTGTATCGAGGAGTTCGGCGCCCGTCCCACACTTTGCGCGGCCACCCGGATGAGCGTCGATACGGCCGCCGCTATCGCGTTTCTCGACGCCGCCGAAGCCCGCGCCGAACCGATCTGCATCCTTGGAACGACCGCCGCCTCCTCCGCTATCTTTACGGCGATTAAACAGCGCGGGCGTCCGATCCGGCTCGCGAGCGGATCGCGCCTGATGGATACCGGCGGCGCCAAGGGCCAGGTAATTCCGCTCACGCCCACCGAGGTCGTTGCGCGCGCACGCGAGACTCTCGCGATCGATCCGGCGTTGGCGATCAACGAATACGGCATGACCGAGATGTGCTCGCAACTGTACGACGCGACGCCGTTTAACTCGAACCGCCACGATGGAACTGGCTACCGCGTCAAGCTCGCGCCGCCGTGGCTGCGTCCCACCGTGCTCGATCCGGTCAGCTTGAATCCGCTCAGCGAGGGGCGCATCGGTCTCCTGACGTTTTTTGACCTTGCCAACGTCGGTTCGATCTCGGCTCTGATGACCGAAGATTTCGGTCTGGTTCAAGGCGGCGCGGTCGCGATCATCGGCCGCGCAGCGGCCGGCGGCGCGCGCGGATGCGCCTTGAGCATCGACGAGTTCGCCCGCCACGAGACCTCCGCTCAAGCCGACCGGAAACCGTCGACGATAGGCTGATGTCCGAGCTAAAAATCGCCGCCCGCACCGATCCACACACGAGTTCCGCGAAGGGCGGAGCAGCGCTCGGCGTATCGGCCAAAATCCGCGCGTTGAACCCGGATGTGGAACTCTCCGCACTTGCCGCCGGCTTGCGCGCCGCGCTGCCTCGCCCGCTAACCCCGACCGCGTCCCGCCAACCGCGTGGTGGAACGGTCGAGCCGATTACGCCGGCACGAGTAGCGTCCGCGCTCGGTGAAACCTGTGCGCGATGGCGCGAACACACTTTCGCGCCGCGCCGGGAAACAGTCGCCGCGATATCGGCGGCGTGGGGTTGGAGCGAGGCTCTGCTCGACCAATCGCTCGACGCGCTTCTGGCCCCGCTGAACCGCGACGCCTTGGCCGAATTCGCCCGGCGCGCGCCGCGTCGAAACGATCTCGTGGGCCTGATCATGCCAGGGAATATTCCCGGCGCCGGAATCCATGAATTTGCGATCGGTCTGATCGCTGGATGCGCGCTGATGGTTAAGACGGCGACGGCGGAACCGTTTTTTTTCGCGCGATTCGCACAGACCCTGCGCCAGGTTGACGCCGAGATCGGTGCGCGGGTGGCGGTGATCAATTGGGGCCGCGAACGCGCCGATCTCACCGCCGCATTGCGGACCAGTTGCGACTGGTTCGCAGCATATGGCGACGACGAAACAATTGCGCGGCTTGGGTCGAGCGTGCGACCGCCGGCGCGCGACGATAACGGCTCCGGCCGGCTGGCGGCGGGATTTGGGGGCCGCGTCAGCGGCGCAGTGGTCGCCGCCGAAGTCGCTACCGGAGTAAACGCAAGAGCGCAAGCCGACGCCATCGCCCGCGACGTGAGCCTGTTCGAACAGCAGGGCTGTCTCTCCCCGCACCACATATTCGTGGAATCGCCCGATGGCGGCGCGGCACGCGAGTTCGCGCGCGAACTCGCGCAAGCGCTGGAACGTTGCGCCTTGCAAATGCCGCCGCCGCGCCGTTACGGATTGGAGGAAGCGGCGGCCGTGCGGCGCGTGCGCGAGAGCGCACGATGGCGCGCGATCGGCGGTGAGACAGTGGTTATGTGGGAAAGCCCCGGGCTCGGATGGACGGTGATTTGCGACCAGGCGGCGACGTTCACGCCGTCGCCGGGCTATCGCACAGTTACCGTGTCGCCGGTTGTGGATGGTGCAGACCTGGCGCGGCGCCTGCAGCCGGTCGCCGGTCGAATCGAAGCCTTTGCGATCGCGGCACCGGCGGCTGCGCGCGAATCTCGGACCGCATCGCTGGCGGCGCTCGGCGTCTGCTACCTGTGCCAGCCCGGCGAAATGCAATCGCCACCGCTCGATTGGAGCCATGGAGGCGGCGCGTTTTTGCACGCGCTGGCCAATCCGCGATGAGCGGCGCACGCGACGAATTCCTGCGCCACCTGGCCCAGACTTCCGAATCGCCAATCGGCCTTGAAATCGACCATGCCGAGGGTTCCTGGATCTATACCGCCGACGGCCGCCGCTACCTGGATTTTATCGCCGGTATCGGCGTGAGCGCGCTCGGCCATGGCAACCCCGCCGTACTGTCGGCGATCGCCGCGCAGGCGCGCCGCCATCTGCACGTGATGGTGTATGGTGAATACGTGATCGAGGTGCAGGCGCGGCTGGCAGCGCGGCTGGCGCAATTGCTGCCCGCCGGACTTGGGCGAATCTACTTCACCAACAGCGGTGCCGAGGCGATTGAGGGCGCGCTCAAGACCGCGCGAAAACATACCGGACGAGCGGGATTCGTCGCCTTCGACGGCGCCTATCACGGCGATACCATGGCGGCGCTCGCACTGATGGGCAACGCGGCGTTTCGTGAGCCGTTCGAACCGCTGCCCGGTCCGGTGCGCCATCTACCATATAATGATGCCGGGGCGCTCGACCTGATCGATCGGACGATTGCGGCGGTGGTGATCGAACCTGTGCAGGCCGAGGGCGGGGTGCGGATTCCCGACCGCGCCTTTATGGAGGCGCTGCGCAAACGCTGCGACCGCGCCGGGGCGGTGCTAATCTTCGACGAAGTGTTGACCGGCTTCGGACGCACCGGGAGGGTCTTTGCGCTGGAGCATTTCGGTGTCGTCCCGGATATTGTGGTGCTGGCCAAGGCGTTGGGCGGCGGCTTGCCCTTGGGTGCGTTTTGCGGCAGCGATGAATTGATCGGCAAGCTCGCGCGCAATCCGCCGCTGGGGCATATTACGACTTTCGGCGGTCATCCGCTGTCTTGCGCGGCCGGGCTTGCCGCGCTCGAGGCGCTGGTCGATGGGCGCTGGTGGGATGCGGCGCAAAAAATGGGCGCGCAGTTACGCACGGCGGTGAACCGGTTGCGTGGAGAAGAAATCGTGGCAGTGCGCGGGCTTGGTCTGTTGGTGGGGATCGAATTTGCGCAGGCCGCGCTGGCCCGGCGGTTCGTGGCCGAAACTATCGCACGAGGTGTGATTGTGAATTGGACGCTGAACGCCGACCGCGTGGTAAGATTGGCACCGCCACTGACAATCAGCGGGCCTGAACTTGAATTCGGGGTCGACGCGATGCGCACTGCGCTTGAAGCGGTTCGCGAGGCCGCGTAGGGGTTATTAGGGTGGGGGCGGTCGCATCATCGAGAAGCGGCGCCGCAGGCGCGCACAAGCCGAGCGAGGGCCTGACGGCCCCAGCCATACGTCCGCCGCGAGTCACGCCGCGCCAAATCGAGGAGCAGTTTGACGACAACCTCGAAGCCATCGACATTCTCAAGAAGTCGGGGCCAATCGGGATCTTCTTCCTCGTTGCCTACATTATTATCGACTGGCGCACGAATCAGCGTGCAAGTGCGCTCCTGGTTTCGCCTTATCACTGGCTCGCGCTCGCCGCCGTACTGCTCTTTTTCGGCCTGACCTGGCTGCCCGGGTTCCGAGCTCATTGGCGTGGTTGGTCGCTGCTGACCTGCATTGTGATGATCGTGCTGGTAATCAGGATCAGCGCGATCACCGGCGATGGCGAGACCCGTTACATCACGATCATTTTGTGCCCGTTTGCGACAGCGGCATTCGTTATATGGGGCTGGCGCTGGCAGTTGTCGCTGATTCTCGCCTGCTTCTTTCTGGAGGTCCTGGCCGAGGCTGCGGTGCCCATTCAACCGCGCTTCGACATACACCGGATGCTCGGGTTGGTCGCTGCACTGACGCTGTCGCAATTTACCGCGGTCTTCCTCGATCGCTACCGGCGCCGGCTGCGCCGTCAACTGATTCTATTGGCCGAGGCCGCGGCGTTTCGCGAAACCCAGATTGCGACGATGACCCATGACATCCGCAATCCGCTGGCGACGCTGGTGGGTCTGGTGACGCTGCTGGTTGAAGGCGAGCTCGACGACAAGGAGCGCAGCAATCTGCTGGCACGGGTGTGGTCCACCACGACTTCAATGGACCTGCTGGTCAAGAATGTACTCGACCTGTACCTGCTCGAAGAGCAGCGGCTGCGGCCCAACTGGCGGGTGGTTGACGCCAATTCGGTGGTGGCCGAGACGGCGGAGCATTGCAATATCGAGGCGCGGCTCAAGGGTTTGCGGCTGCGAGTCGATCTGGGCGGACTGCCCAAGGCGAATCTCGATCCGCTTCACCTCGAACGCATCATCGCGAACCTGCTGACCAGCGCGGTGCGGCGCACGCCGGCCGGCGAAGTGCGGATGCAGACTTCGCAACGCGGCGACTGGATCGTGATCGAGGTCAGCGATACCGGACCGGAGGCGACGCCCAACGAGATCGAGGCGATATTTTCGCGGCCCAACTTGGCCGTCGAGGGTGCGCGATCTGCGGCACTCGGGCGCTATATAGCGCACGCGCTGATCGAGGCCGATGGCGGCAAGATCCAGGCGCGGGTGGAAGACGGTTGGGGTCTCAACCTGATCGTCCAGTTGCCGATCGACCCGCCAATGCGATAACCCGGCGATTATCCCGTGTCCACACGGTCCCCGATCGTAAGGAGCGGGACGCCGCTCGTCAGATGTTTGCGCTTCGCGGCTTGCCCTTTCCAATTGATGCGATCCGGCTAGAATACGGCAACCGGCGGTGGGGACCGCCGTTGCCAGGGGGGAATCATGGTCGCGGCAACCGCAGCCGCCCGAAGTCGGTTCGAAGAAGAGCGCCATCAGCACAAGTGGCTGATCGCTCTCGCCGTGATGCTCGGCACCACGCTCGAGGTCCTCGACAGCTCCATCGTCAACGTCTCGTTGCCGCACATGCAAGGTACCTTCTCGGCGAGCGTCGACGAAATCGCCTGGGTGCTGACGAGTTACCTGGTCGCCAACGGCATCATGATTCCGATGACCGGATGGATCTCCTCGCGCATCGGCCGCAAGCGTTATTTTCTAACCTCGGTGCTTTTGTTCGTCGCGGCCTCCGGGCTGTGCGGCGCCGCCGCTTCGCTCGCGCAGATGGTGGTCTTTCGCCTGATCCAGGGGGCGGCTGGTGCCGCGATGGTGCCGTCATCGCAGGCCATCCTGATGGAAACCTTCCCGCCCGAGGAGCAACAGCTTGCGATGGCAACGTGGGGCGTCGGCCTGATGTGCGCGCCGATCTTGGGACCCACCCTCGGCGGCTGGATTACTGATAACTGGAACTGGCGCTGGAACTTTTACATCAATCTGCCGATCGGGGCGATCGCCTTCGCGATGGTCTCGGCCTTCGTCCATGACCCGCCCTACATGAGGAAAAATGTCGCCGGCCGCCGCGTCGATTATCTTGGTATCGCGCTGCTCGCGGTGTGGCTTGGACTATTGCAGATCGTCGTCGATCGGGGTGAGCGCGCCGATTGGTTCAACTCGACCTGGGTGGTGTGGGCGACTGCCACGTCGTCGCTCGCAATGGTTCTGCTGGTCATTCATGAATTGCGGTTCAGCGACCCGATAATCGAGCTGCGCGTCCTCAAGATTCGGCTCTTCTCGATTGCGCTGTTTCTCGTGGTCGTGCTCAGCTTTGTGCTCTTCGGCACCGGACTGCTCAATCCGATTTTTCTCCAGGAGTACATGGGCTACACGGCGTGGCGCGCCGGGATGATAATGGCGCCGCGCGCCATGGCGGCGATGGTCGCGATGCTGATCGCAGGGCAGGTCTCGCGCGCCGGTATCGATAACAAGCGGCTGATCGGGGTCAGTTTCGCCTTGATGACGGTCGGCCTCTGGTCGATGGCTCAGTGGAATCTAAACGTTGACATGTGGCAGGTGATCTGGCCGGGCATCGTACTCGGATTGGGCCTCGGACTGTGCTTCCCGATTCTTTCGGCGGCTGCGCTTTCGTGCGTCGAGCGCGAGCGTATGGGTTATGCGTCAAGCCTTTACAACATGATGCGCAACACCGGAGCGGCAGTGGGCATTGCCTATATGACCACTATGCTGATTCGTAACCAGCAGGTTCATCAATCTCGCCTGGTTGACCATTTTTCGATTTTCGACGCCTGGCGCCTCAGCATGATGCCGCAGCATGTGCCGGGCGCGCCGGCTTTCCATTACCTGCCGCAAGTCATCACCGGTCAGAAGCAGGGACTCGGCCTGGTTTACGGCCTCATTCAGTCCCAGTCCTCGATTCTCGCGTTCAACGATATCTATCGCATCCTCGCCGTATTGACGGTGCTGATGATTCCGTCGTTCCTGCTCTTCAAAGGGGCCCGTCCAGCCGCCGCCGCCGGCGCTGCGACGCATTAGCAACCGGCGTTGAGAAAAGCGGCGCGGTCACCGCGAATAGTCACTTCCCGTCCTCGGCCATCTTTGCGAAGGTCTGTTCGAAGATCGCAAGCGCAGGCGGATCGAAGAGCACGATTTCGATCCGTTTGAGCGTGGTTTCAGAGTTCAGGTGTGCGCGAATTTCCTCGAGCATCACCTCGGCGCAACGCTCCAACGGAAACCCGGCGATTCCGGTGCCGATCGCCGGAAACGCAACCGACTCGAGCCGGTTATCACGCGCGAGGCGCAGTGAATTACGCGTCGATTCGCGCAATCCTGCCTCGCTCGTCGAACCGCCCAAGGCCATGCTCGCGGCGTGAATTACATGGCGCGCCGGCAGCTTGCCGCCGCCGGTGATCGCAGCTTCGCCGATGCGAATTGGCCCGCGCCGCAGGCATTCCTCCTGGATTGAAGGTCCGCCCTTGTGACGAATCGCGCCGGCGACACCGCCGCCGAGAATCAAGTCGTTGTTTGCCGCGTTGACGATCGCATCGACTTTTGCCGCGGTTAGATCGCCCTGTCGAATCCTTACTTTAGCGCGCCATGACTGTATCATCGTCATTGTTCCCTGTGCGTTAAATCATTTGCTTTGCAACGCCTGCGCCATCCAGAAGCCAGCTCCTTCAGCCTCTGCTATTATTCGCCTCGACGCGGATTAGCCCAAGGAGGTGGGTGGCATGCTGGTGCAAGAGAACCGGGAATCCGCCGGCAGTTCGATCGGCGCGCAGACGGTCGCGAGGGTCGCGATAGTCTGTCTGCTCGCGCTCGGCGGATGCACGAAACCGGTCCCGCTCGCGCCTTCCGGCTATCTGCAGGTGGATTTGCCGACTGCGCCGACCGCCATCGATCCGCGCGTTGCCGCCGACGCCATGTCTTCGCGCGTCGCCGAACTGATTTACGATTCGTTGGTGCGACTCGATCGCAGGGGTGAGTTTATCGGCGATCTGGCCGAAAGCTTCGATCGTCCGACGCCGACCGAAATCGTGTTCCATCTCCGCCGCAACGTTCGTTTCAGCGACGGGCGTCCGTTGACCGCGCGCGACGTCAAATACACTTACGATTCAATCCTCGATCCGGCTACGCTCTCGATCAAACGGGCCGGTCTTGCCGAGTTGGCGACAGTAACTATCGCCGATGACTACACAGTGACTATGACGACGCGGCGTCCGTATGCGCCGGCGCTCGCGATGGCGACCATCGGCATCGTGCCGTACGGTTCTGCGATTCCTGGACACGGCGCGAACCTGGCGCCGCCCGGCACCGGACCGCTCCGGCTGGTCCGGTTCGCCCGTGACGAGGCGGTAATTCTGACGCGTAATCCGTATCATCTGCAGCCGCCGCACGTGCTGCCGGGCCTCGTGCTGAAAGTAGTGCCCGATCCGACTGTTCGCGCGCTCGAACTGACTAAAGGAATTTGCGGATTTGCCGAGAACGACGCGCTTCAAGCCGAGCTGATTCCTTATCTCGCGGCGCAACCGCATCTGCGCATAGTCAGGTCGCCGGGCAGTTCCTATCATTACCTGATATTCAACTTTCGCGATAAACGCCTGCGCGATCTTCGAGTGCGCCGCGCGATTGCCTATGCGATCGATCGCAAGGCGATCGTGGCCTCGATTATCCGCGGCAACGCCCGCGTCGCCAGCGGCATGCTGGCGCCTGAAAACTGGGCCTACTATGGCGATGTGAAACAATACAACTACGATCCCGCACGAGCGCGCACGCTTATTGAGGCGGCTGGCTATTCGGCGACCACGCGGCCGCTTCGGTTCACCTATATGACTACACCGGAGGGCCGCCGGCTCGCCGAAGTGTTGCAGGCGATGCTGAGCCGCGTCGGCATCGCAATCGATATACACACTAACGAATGGGCGACGTTTTATAGTGACCTGCGCAATGGCAACTTCGATATCGCTTCGAGCCAATGGGTGGGAATCTACGATCCGCATCAATACTATGAAATTTTCGACTCCCGCATGACTCCCGAGGCCGGCGGTAACAACCGCGGCGATTACTCAAATCCACGCATGGATCGATTGGTCGAGGCCGGCGACACCACGATCGATCCCGCTGCGCGCCGCGCAATTTACCGCGACGTTCAGCAGCTCGCCGCCGCCGATTTGCCCTACGTATCGCTATGGTGGGACAACAACGTCGCCGCCCTTGACCGCCGTCTCGCGGGCTTCGAGCCGTATCCCAATGGCAGCCTGATTTCCCTCGCGTCGGCGGCGTGGGTTCCGCGAAATCGCGTTGCACGGCCGGCTCCATGATGCGCCAGGTGTTGCGCCGCCTCGCCGCCCTGTTGCCGGTCGCATGGGGTGTTGCAACGCTGACCTTCGCCATGATCCATCTGGTGCCCGGCGATCCGGTGTCCGCGATGCTGGGCGATTACGCGGCGCCGGCCGACGTCGCGCGGATGCGCCATGAGCTCAAACTCGACTTGCCCTTATGGCAACAGTATGGCGATTTTCTCATCGGTTTGGCGCACGGCGATCTGGGCCAATCGATTTCCCAGCATGAGCCGGTCGCCCGCCTCATTCGCGAGCGTTATCCGGCAACCCTCGAGCTCGCCGGTGCCGGGCTCGCCGTCGCAATCATAGTTGCGTTTCCGCTCGGAATAATTGCCGGCGCTGATGCCGGCGGTCCCGGCGACGTCACCGCGATGGGCTTCGCGATTCTCGGTATTTCCGTTCCGCATATCTATCTCGGGCCGCTGCTGATGATTGTTTTTTCGCTCGACCTGGGATGGCTGCCGCTCACCGGGCGCGGCGGTTTCGCCCATCTCATATTACCCGCAGTGACTATGGGCACTGCGCTCGCGGCGGTCCTTGCACGGATGTTGCGGCAAAGCCTGGTGCAGGTCATCGGAGCGGACTACATGCGCACCGCCCGCAGCAAGGGCCTGAGCGAGCGCGCCGCCTTGATTCGCCACGGGCTGCGCAATGCGCTTACCCCGGTCGTTACGCTGATCGGCTTGGAAGCCGGCGCACTGCTGACCGGCTCGATTGTCACCGAGATGATTTTTTCGTGGCCCGGCCTCGGGCGCCTCCTGATGACCGCGATCAACAATCGCGATTATCCGCTGGTCGAGGGATGCGTATTGACGTTTGCACTCAGCTACGTGGTGGTGAATTTGATAACCGATTTCCTCTACCGCGCCGTCGATCCGCGTATCCGCCTCAGTTGACTATGATTCGCCGCAATCCATCACTGGCTATTGGCGCCGCGCTGGTCACGATGCTGATCCTGGCGGCCATCATCGGTCCGTTCGCTTCGCGCACCGATCCGTTCGCGATCGATCTCGGTCGCACGCTCGCCGCTCCCAGCCGCGGCCACTGGCTCGGATGCGATTCTCTCGGTCGCGATTTACTCGCGCGTATTCTTTGGGGCGCGCGGCTTTCGCTCGGGGTCTCGACCAGCGTGGTCGCACTCTCGCTCGCCGTCGGTGGCATGATTGGCGGCACTGCGGCGCTTGCCGGTGGCAGAATCGACGCCCTCGTCATGCGCGGTGTGGATATCGTGATGGCGTTTCCGGGCTTTCTGCTCGCGATCGCGCTCGCCGCAATCCTCGGGCCCGGACTGGTGGATCTGGTGATCGCGCTTACCGCGATGGGCTGGACTGGCTATGCACGACTGGTTCGCGGCGAAGTGCTCTCGCTGCGCGAACGCGAATACGTCGAAAGTGCACGGGTGCTGGGGGCGCGGCCTGCGCGCTTGCTCTTTCGACATCTGATGCCGGCGCTTGCGGGGCCGGTCGCGGTGCAGGCTACCTTCGGTGTCGGCGGAATCATTATCGCGGAAGCGGCGCTCTCGTTTCTCGGACTCGGCGCGCGGCCGCCAACCCCAAGCTGGGGCAATATGCTCGACGCGGGACGCGCGTTCATCCTGGTCGCGCCCCATCTCACTACCGCACCCGGGGTCGCGATTGGACTTTCGGTACTGGGATTCAATCTGCTCGGCGACGGTATTGCACAACTCGTCGGCCATCGCCGTTAATTCACGGTCGTGCTTGAATCTCAGTCACCTCCAGCGCCGCCGCAGCCCGGTGCCCGCACTATTCGTACTATGATGATCGCTTGCGCCGCTCGTGCGGCATTACAACTGATGCGCTTGATGCGCTCGGCGGCGGAAAGCTTGAACGGCGCTCATCGCCTGGATAGCCGGAAATTCCCCGGATTCGTTGTTGTCACGAGCCGCGTTTCAGCGCAGCCAGAGATTTCCTGAACGGCGGGTACGCGACGCCGCGCTCCGTGATAATCGCCGTTACAAGTTCGGCCGGTGTAACGTCGAATGCGGGATTGAAAATTCCTACGCCCTTGGGCGTCACCTGCTTGCCGGCAAATTCGCTGATCTCTTTCAGCGAACGCTGCTCAATCGGTATTTGCGCACCGTTCGCACATTCGAGATCGATCGACGAAAGCGGCGCCGCTACATAGAAAGGCACCTTATGACGCCGCGCCAGTACCGCCAGCGGATAGGTGCCGATTTTATTCGCAACATCGCCGTTGGCCGCTGTCCGGTCGGTGCCGACAATTACACAGTCCACTTTTCCGCTCCTGAGTATACTGCCGGCCATATTGTCGGCGATCACCGTGACTGGAATGCGATCTTTATGCAGTTCCCACGCGGTCAGGCGCGCACCCTGCAGGAACGGCCGGGTTTCGTCGGCAAATACTTCGATCGTTTTTCCCGCTTCGCAGGCGGCGCGAATCACGCCGAGGGCGGTACCATAGCCAGCCGTCGCAAGCGCTCCGGCGTTGCAATGGGTCAGTACTGTGGCGGTCTTTCCAATCAGCACGGCGCCATGATTTCCCAGTGCGCGATTTGCCGCGATATCCTCGTCGTGAATCGCGATCGCCTCCGCGCGCATCCGGCGAAACAGAGCCGGTGCGCTCAGTTCCAGGTTGGCCTCGAGCACCGTGCGCATCCGTTCCAGCGCCCACGCCAGGTTTACCGCGGTCGGTCGGGTGGCCCGCAGCGCATTTGCCACGGCCTCGAAGCGTACTTGCGCGCGCCGCCCCGCGTAGCCCTTGAATCCTAGTGCTGCGCCCATCGCGGCCGCAACGCCGATCGCCGGGGCCCCGCGAATTACCATCGTGCGAATAGCATCAGCCACGCCCCGATAGTCACGATAAGTCCGAATAACCTCGCGGTTCGGCAGCAAGCGCTGATCGATCATCCGCACGCTGTCGGCGCGCCATTCAATCGTCTTTACGGCCACGCTGATTGATTCTCCGCAACACTGGTCCGCCGCCCCGCAAGTAGTTCCGAGGCAGTTGCACTGATACTTACGCTTGAACTGAAATTGCAAGGAGTGGCGACGCTGACGGAATCTTCGTTCGCGCCGCCACGATCCGGGCGGGATTCAGAATACTATGTAGGACGTTGAAATTCGTTCGCTTAGACGCGTTCGTAAAGCCCGCGAGCTTTGCGCTTTACCGAGCCCGCCTCAATCCAGCGCGTGATCGCGGCGAAGATCTCGGACGGGCGCTTGCCTTTCGCGCCGCGGATGTCACGTATATCGACCGCTTTGAACTGTTTCGGCAACTGCTCCAGAATTGCACGCCAGTTAACCCGTCCACCACGCTCTCGTCCAGCAGGTGCCGAGGGCGCTTTCGATGGGGTCGCGTCGCGGGTAGCGCCAGACCCGGCAAGCTGGCCAAGGTTCGCCTCCTGGCTCCTGAGTTGAACCAGTTCCTGTTCCTTCGCGCGAATTTCCTTGCGCAAACTGACCAGGATCGCCTGAGCCTGCTTCTGAACTTGAAGCAATGCTGAAGTCACATTACCTGAATTTTTCCTACGCGGCATTCACACTCTCCTTACCAATCACCCAGATTAAATCCAAAGCCTACACAATCAATTCTATCGACACAAGTACATTTGTACATCACTAGTCAGATCGGGGTCGTGCGGGAATTGTATTTCGTGGATGTTTTGCAAAGACCGATTTCATTTCATGCGCCTTCGATCAATGACTAAGACGTAAATTAGGTTGGCACTCCTGCGCATCACGCGTCCGCAACTGATAGATCCCGTTCGCTGTCTCACTTCGCGCTGATAGACCAGTGCATTTGATTCATTGGTTGATGCGAGTACTCGGGGAAATGGAATTGCAGCGGCCGTCCGTTGGCGATTGCTGCTCTCCAATCGACACTCGCATAATGCGTTAATACGCATGAATTCATCGCGAGATGCATTCCTGAGCGCCGCGTAGAACGAAGCCCGTCGAGTAATGAATCGCGCAGTAGTGTGAATTTCCCACCGCTATGTCGAATTGCAAAACTAGCGCGCCGAATCGATTCTCAATGCGTCTTTCGATTGTGAGGCTGCCGCCAACGACTATCTCGGAATTGTCATTTCAACCGCACAATCGCATTCGGCGTCTGCTTCGATGCGTCACGAGGGCGGCGACCTGCGCCGTGTTCCGGATTGCCGTGCCGGGACCGGGGCCGTGCTCGCATTCTCCAGGATATGGTCGGAATGGTCGGGTTTGGGCGAGCGTGCAGGGCGCCAGACAACCTTCAGACAGCCCCGAACCGCCGCTTTAGAATCGGCAGAATATGCGAAGTCGGCCCACAAGGCCTTTCGCATTCGCCGGAAATGAAGCTAGGGACTCCTTGATGCCAAAGGCCCCACAGCTATGTTTCTGTTGCTTGCGATGCTATAAGGAACCTCACGATGGGACCGGCCGCTGGATGCGCACCGTGAGTCAGGCCGCTCAGTCATGGCTTCAGATTGATCGGCCGCTATCAGGGAGCAAACCGAACGCTCCATCTGAAGGTGGGCATACGAGGTCTCGGAGGAGAGCTTAATGGGCCGCAGACTGTACGTTGGGAATTTGGCCTGGACTGTCACCGATCAGGATCTGCAGGATGCCTTCTCGGAAGCTGGAGCAGTTGATAGTTCACAGGTAATCATGGATCGCGCGACCAACCGTTCACGCGGATTTGGTTTCGTCGAAATGGCGACCGACGAGGCCGCCGAGACTGCGATCAATACGCTCAATGGACGCGAACTCAAGGGTCGCCCGATTCGTGTGAACGAAGCTCAGGCCCGAACCGGCGGTGGCGGCGGCGGTCGTGGCGCCGGGCGCGATTACTAGAGCGATCTAATCACCGTACCGGCGCCTCTCGCGCAACCGCAAGCGCCTTAATTCCATTAGATATTCTGTTGCGCGATAATCCCATCGCGTCGGCGTGGAGTCTCGCGCCCGCAGTTGCCGTTTTTCGCCCGCTGATTACCGTCCGGTTGCCATCGAGAACAATCGCCCGCTGACAGATTTCGGTCTTCATATTCCGTTAATCGCGTCTTGAAAAAATGAGGACCGAACGAATCGCTCCGCTCGGTCCTCCACCAACCGGGAAAAGGGGGGGCAAACCCCGGCTAGCGAGCTTTATTGTACGCAACTTTAGGTGACTTGCAAGAGGTCTCCTGACGTAAATTAGCGACATCCGTTCGCGCGCTTGCTTAATCTGAGCACTTTGTAACGCGAAACTCAAGCTCTTTGTTTTATCATGCCGTCGATGGACTCCCGGTTAGCAAACGCTATCTGTCAGTCAGCGGCAGCTTGGGTCGCCGCTAAGTTGCCCCGATCGAGAATCGCTTTCAGCAGATGTGGCGGTGACATCGGCAGTTCGGTCATTCGCATGCCGACAGCTTGGTAGATAGCGTTGGCAACTGCTGCCATTGGCGGCACGATTCCGACTTCGCCCACGCCGCGGACACCCAGCGGATGATTCGGATTCGCGACCTCGACAATCACGGTCTCGATCATCGGCAGGTCGAGGCAGGTCGGCATGCGATAATCCAGCAGGCCCGAATTTCGCAGCGTTCCCTTTTGATCATAAAAATATTCCTCACTGAGCGCCCAGCCGATGCCTTGCGCCATCGCCCCCTGCATCTGGCCCTCGACGTAGCTCGGATGCAGCGCGCGGCCGACGTCTTGTGCGATGGTGCAGCGCAGGATGCGCACCTTGCCGGTGTCGGGATCGACTTCGACATCGACGCACACCGTTGCGAACGCATTGCCGACGGCTCCGACCGCGCCAGCGTTCAGCGTTGCCCGTCCGCTTACCGGACCGCCGGTGCGCGCAAGACGCGTGGCCAATTGTTTGAGCGTAAGCGGAGGGACGCCGTTGCCGAGCGCGCTGAAGGTGCCGTTTTTGAAGGCCACCTCGCTGGGCTGCTTCTCCCACAATTTAGCCGCTCGCGCCTTCAGTTGAGTCAACGCGTCGTGAGCGGCCTCGTAAACCGCCATTCCGGTGGCGAGTGCGATCCGGCTGCCGCCGGTCACGTCGGTGTGGCCGGTTGAATCAGTGTCGGCGATCACCGCGCGCACGTCCTCCACTGCGACTCCAAGGACCTCGGCCGCGATCATCGTCTGCACCGCGCGGGTGCCGCCGATGTCCACAGAACCGGTGACGACGCTGACGGTGCCGTCGGTATGGATGTTCACGGTGGCCGACGATTGCAGACCGCCGTTGAACCAGAAGCCCGAGGCCACGCCGCGTCCCCGATTGGGTCCCGCGATTTTCGAGCGGTAGTGGTCGCTGTCGCGAATTGCCGCGACCGTCTCGACGAAGCCAATCTTCTTGAAGGGCGGGCCGGCCGGTTGCGGTGTGCCTTCATGTGCGCCGTTGCGGATGCGGAATTCGAGGGGATCGATGCCGCACTTTTCGGCGAGTTCATCGATCACCGTTTCGCAGGCGAAGGCGGAGGCGGGCGAACCAGGTGCGCGATACGCCGCGACCTTCGGCCGGTTGACGACGACGTCGAAGGAATCAATCCGCAGATTCTCCACGACGTACGGTCCCATCGTACACATCGCACCGGGGGCGAACGGCGAGCCCGGAAAGGCACCGGCCTCGTAAGCGAGCCAGACTTCCGCGGCAACGATCTTGCCGTCGCGGGTGGCGCCCATTTTCACTTTCATCTTGGTGCCGGAGGTGGGTCCGGTCGCACGCAAAACTTCACCCCGTGTCATCACCATCTTTACAGGATGGCCGGTCTTTTTTGAGAGGAGCGCCGCGACCGGTTCGAGGTAAATGGTGGTTTTGCCGCCGAAGCCGCCGCCGATTTCGGCGGGTACGACGCGTATGGTTCCTTCTGGGATGCCCAGTACGCTCGAAGTGAGTGTACGGACGTTGAATGAACCCTGAGTGGAGCAATAGATGGTAACGTGTCCATCCGGGCTCCATAGCGCCAGCGCGTTTTGCGGCTCGATGTAGCCCTGGTGGACGGCAGCGGTGGTGAACTCGCGCTCGACGATGAAGTCGGCGCTGCGAAAGGCAGCCTGGAGGTCGCCGCGTTCGAAGCGGATATGGCCGGGGACGTTGCTGGGACGGTCGGGGCCCTCGAGCGAGCCGGGGTCGGTGCGATTCGCCATCAGCTTGGTGCGCAGGTCGTCGAGGAGGATGGGCGCGTCGGGCTTCATGGCGTCCTCGGCGGTCATGACGGGTTGGAGCACCTCGTAGTCGACCTCGATGAGTTCGAGCGCTTCCTGGGCGATGTGGCGGCTGGTCGCGGCGACGGCGGCAAGCGCGTGACCGTCATAGAGGACCTTGTCGCGGGCCATGATGTTGAGCGAGAGGTAGTGGGTATTGACGATGAGTTCGCCGACCTGCGCCATCACGCCTTTGACCTCGGGGAAGTCGTCGGCGGTGACGATGGCCTTGACGCCGGGAAGCTTGAGGGCTTTTTCAATTTTGATGGACTTGATGCGGGCGTGGGCATGGGGGCTGCGCAGGACGGCGCCGTGGAGCATGCCGGGGAGGGCGTAGTCGGCGCCGTAGAGGGCGCGGCCGGTAACCTTGTCAACGCCGTCGGGCCGAATTGGCCGGGTGCCGATGACCTTGAATTCAGGATTCGAGCTGAGTTGCGCCACGAGAACACCTCCGAAGATTAACTTGCAGGCGAGCAGAAAGGTTATGTCGATGCCTGCCTGATTATCTCAGATCAGACAATCCGACGGCTAATTGATCTAATGAAAATAGAGTACCCGTTTGCGAAATTCCCGGTCGATGGACTGAGGCGAATGCCCTAGCAAGCGGGTGGAGATATTTGATTGCAGACAATATCTCAAAGCAGCCGCATGCGCATTTGAGCAGCGGGCCGCGGCGGCGCGTGAAACCGGATCAACTCATGGGTTGCCGATGCCGAGCGACGCGATAGCTTCCATCAGGCTGGGCTCATTCTGGGCGAAGTCCAATTTTTCCGTGCCCAAGTAGGGATTGGAAAATTTGGCGATCTCGGCGGGCGAGTTATCGCAGTAAACTTCGAGTTCGTGACCGTCGGGGTCGAGAAAATAGATGCTCTTGGTGACGCCGTGGTCGACGGTAAAGGAGATCGGGACCTGCTTTTCCTTGAATTCCTTGTAGGCGGCGCGGAGGTCGTCCAGATTGCGCAGGCGAAAGGCGATGTGCGACAGGCCGATCTGTTTGCCGTGGGGACCGGCGGCGTCGGCGCCGACTTCGAAGAGCGCGATTTCGTGATGGTCGCGGCGATTGTTGGCGAGGAACAGACCGCCGATAGCCGGCAGTTCCATCATCACGTCCATCCCGAGAATTTCCGTGTAGAACTTGCGCGAGCGTTCGAGGTTGCGGACCTTGATGACGACGTGGCCAATGCGTTCGGCGTGAATCATAAGACAGCTCCCCTGACTGCTATTATTTATTCTACTAAAAGCACCGAAAGCGGCGAAAAGTCCAGTGGGTATCGGTACGGCCCGCAGCCTGCTCTCCGATGCCCGTGGGGTCACAGGCAGAGTCGGTCGTGGTTTTGGCGCTCGTGGGGCATAAAGAGTTGACCGTTCTTCGAGCAAGCGGGCGCGCGGCTTCGGTGCGAGAAGGGGGTTTGGCTGGGCAGGGGCAGAATTGAACTTCCGACACGAAGATTTTCAGTTTGCGACAAAGGGTGTTTAATCCGTCGCCATTTCGGATGATTTCGACAGATATAGGTGTTTTCGAGGGTCTGGAAATTTCGATAGCGACGGATTACGCAGATCAAGGTGCATAGCCCCTGCACAGTGGAAATTAGTGCGAAGTTGACACCCGTAGGTGGCTAACTTAATAATTGCAAAGAGCAAACTATTATTTGTAATAGGATTGCTTGGTGGAAAGGCATGGCTTGGGCTATCCCGTCGTATTCACGCGGCGAAGTCAATGCGGCTGGTGCGATTCTCATTGACTCGTCGGCCAAGGTCAACAACGCTGACTATGACTACGATGCGATCATGGTCGATGACGAGTTTTGGAGCACCTACGAACACGCCTTAGGGGTGATCAATAACTGGCGTTCATCGCACAGTTATCCACTTCACGTTCTCACCATGACACTGAGAACACGCGCTAAAAAGGTGAATGGCGCAGCGATCATCGCTCAGCGACTGAAGCGACTGCATTCAATTACAGTTAAGTTGTCCGCCGAGCGCAATATAAACATGAAACTTTCTCAGATGCAGGATCTTGGGGGTTGTCGCGCAATCATGCCAACCGTTGAGGACGTTGAAGAATTGGTTCATATTTTTGAGAAAAGTATTGCAAAAAATCCCAAAGTGGCCTGCCCGATCTTTTGTACCATTACTAACTTATGAAATGGTACAAAAGATCGGGCAGGCCATTGCGGCGACAAAAATGACGATCGACCATTTGATGGCGTCGGCAAAAGATCTGCGCATAACGATTTAAACCTGTTTGGGTGAGACGGGGTGGTCAGCTTGATGCTGAGGCGGTTAAGGAGATGGATTTCTATTTTTTAACTCTTAAAAGCTTCCACACGTAACTCTTTATGCAGCGCGGGGTCAAGCAGGGGCTGGAAAGAGGCTAATTATCGGCCAGCTTTGTCGGCAAAAGGAATCAGAGCGTACGAAAATGCCTTGTGCGATTCAGGCTCATGTTTTAGCATCGCAACAAACAAATCTGGCGGGCAGCATATCCTGCTCCAGGGGGGAATGTGGTCGGCGGCCGGCTTGCGGCTGGTCACGTACACCGACCAATTCCAATTTCGGAGGGGGCGGAGCTACCTGAGGGCGCGGCTGCCTGGCGGCGGTCGCCATGCAGGCAAGTTACGCAGCCGGGGGCATCGGGAAAGGCGGCTGGGCGCCGGATAGGTACTCCAGGGAGGAGATAATCAATGGACCGGCGATGGATTCTGGCTTGGGTGGTAATGGCGTTTGTGAGTATCGGGGCGGTGGGTCCGGCGAGCGCCGATCCGCCACATCATCAGCGGCAGTTCGTGCCAAACTCACGGGCCTTTTGGAACAATTCAAAAAATTGGACGACTAACTACGGACCGGCATATCGGGACACGTTGGAGCAACCCTCGCAAATGCTGGCGTGCACCACCGAGTTCGCTCTGTGTTTCCATTCGGGCCCGGAGCCGTACCCGTGCAAACTATCCCCGAAAAAGAATTCGGCCAAGTGCCAGTGCACAGTTGCAACCGCGACCAATTACACGTTGATCACTTCAATACTGAACTATCCGGTTTACCTGAATACGGTGAAGGTGTGCGGGGCCGACGGGTCGGGCTGTCCGAATGCGGGAGACGCCCCGGTTTGCAAGTTTCTGGACAATGGCAAGCTGATTCGGGGCGCCGATGTAATTTCGACCTTCGACATCTCGTCGCATGACGAGGTGGTTGGCGCGCTCGAAACCGGCCCCAGCGCGATAACGAGTTGTGACAAGGCTCCCTATGCGGCGTGCATGACGGCGCCCTGCCATTTGAACAAGGACGGCGACACGGCAACCTGCAAATGCCCGGTGTTCTATGGGAAGTTTCACCTTATCGGCGCGGGGGCGCAGTGTTCGCTCGGCGGTAACCTGGTGCCATCGGCGGCGTATTATCCGCCACTCGACCTCAACCCATTCAACTGAAACAGGCGTGATAGCGCCCTCCCTAAATAAGGATAAGGGGGGGCGCGCGGGCTATGCGGGCGGGAGGTCGAATTGTGCTTCGACGTCGTGACCGTAGAGCCATGAGTTTTGGGACAACGGCGCGGTGACGGCGGTCGACAAGCTGGAATCGCGCCGTTGTTGTTCCTCGCCGTCGGGCAGGTGGTACATGACGCCGTTGGCGCGCGAGCCGGCCTGGCATCGGGAGGCGCGCGGCTTGCGAATTTCCTCATAGCGCCGCAGGGCATCGTCGAGATCGCGCGGCGCGGCGAGCTTGAGACATTGCGCCAGCACGGCGGCATCCTCGATCGACTGAACCGCGCCCTGGGCCATGTAGGGAAGCATCGCGTGGGCGGCGTCGCCGAGCAGGGTGACACGGCCGACGGTCCAGTTAGGCAGATGGTCGCGGTCGTAGAGTGCCCAGCGATTGGTAGAGTCGGCGGCGCTGATAATTTCGCCAACGCGGGGGTGCCATCCGGCGAACTCTTTGAGGGCGTCGGCGACTTCGCCACGCGCGGTCCACGATTCGATGCGCCACTCGCCGCGTGCAATCGCCACCCAGTTGAGATAGCGCGCGCGCTCACCGACAAAATAATGGACGAAGTGATGGTCGGGGCCCCACCACACGGTGGCGTTGCGTTCGAGGCCGAGATGGGCGAGGCGTTGGGCGGGGACCAGGCCGCGATAGGCGACGTGCCCGGAGAAGCGCGGCGATTCGGGTCCGAGAATCGATTCGCGTACCGAGGAATGAATGCCGTCGGCACCGACGACGACGTCGGCGACGGCGGTGACTCCGTTGTGGAACTGGAGCTCGACTTTTTCAGGGTGCTGGACGAGACCGACGAAGCGATGGCCGAGATTGAGCATACCAGCGGGCAGGGCGGCGGCGAGAAGATCGAGCAGGTCGGCGCGATGGAGATGATAGTAGGGTGCGCCGAAGTTGCGCTCGCAGAAATCAGCCAGCGGTTGGCGTGCGATGAGGCGGCCGTCGTCCCAGCGGTGGATAGCGGTGGCGAGTGGGCGGACGGCGAAGCGGCGGAGCGCGTCGGCGAGGCCGAGGCGATGGAGGATGCGGGTGGCGTTGGGGCTGACCTGGATGCCGGCGCCGACCTCGCGCAGTTCGGAGGCCTGCTCGAAGACTTGAACGTCGAGACCGGCGCGGCGCAGGGTCAGGGCCGCGGCGAGTCCGCCGATACCCGCTCCGATTACGACAACTCGCATGTGGCTGACCTCCTTCCAGGCAATGACCGCCGAAGTTGGTGCGACGACTTGAGGGCGTTCGCCGCCGAACCGTGGAGGCGAGGGCGGAGCGCGCCCGGGGCGGAAAAATTCTAGCCGCCACCGATGGCCGGCAGAATAAAGACTTCGCTGGATTCGCGCACCGGTTCGAGCACGCCGGCGGTACCCATCTCGCCGTCAACGGAGACGGCGATCGAGGGTTTGATCTCGTCGTCTTCGATTAATTGTTCGGTGAGGCCGGGGAACTGGCGTTCGAGGTCGGCGAAGAGTTGGCCGAGGTTGCGGCCGGTGGCGGTGACGCGGTCGAGGCCGCCGGTAAACTTGCGCAGGAGGGCTGGAATTACGACGGTTGCCATGGTGAAGAAGGGCCGGACCCGTTTGGATCCGGCCCCCTGAGCGTCAGAGTATCAGTTTATCAATCGGCGGCGGCGGCTTGCGAATCGCCGGCAGCGCGCTTTTTGAGGATCGCCTTCATCAGGCGCGGCGGCGACATCGGCAACTCGAGCATACGGACACCGGTCGCGCGATAGATGGCGTTGGCGAGAGCCGCCGGCGGCGGCACGATCGGAACCTCGCCGACGCCGCGGATGCCGAGCGGATGGCCCGGAGTCGGGACCTCGACCATGATGGTTTCCAATTCAGGGAGGTCGAGACAGGTCGGCATGCGGTAATCGAGCAGTCCGGTGTTACGCAGGACGCCCTTTTCGTCGTAGAAGTACTCTTCGTTGAGCGCCCAGCCGATGCCCTGGGCGGTGCCGCCCTGCATCTGGCCCTCGACGTACGCGGGATGAATGGCGTGGCCGACGTCCTGGGCGACGGTCGCGCGCAGGATTTTGACCTTGCCGGTATCGGGATCGACTTCGACGTCCACCAGGGTGGTAGCGAAGGCCGGGCCGACGCCGCGGGCGTTGACGGTGGCGCGTCCGATGATCGGGCCGCCGGTGCGGGCCAATCGCGGCGCGACCTGCTTGAGGGTCATGGGCTTGACGCCGTTACCGGAGACCGGGCAGAAGAGGCCGTTGGCGAAGGCGACTTCCTCGGGTTTCTTTTCCCAGGTCTTGGCGACACGCTCCTTCAACTGGCGCAGGGCGTCCTGAGCGGCGTCGTAAACCGCCCAGCCGGTGGCAAACGCGGTGCGGCTGCCGCCGGTGACGTCGGTATGGCCGATGGAATCGGTATCGGCGACGATCGGGCGGACGTCGTTGATGTCGGCGCCGAGGACCTCGGCAGCGATCATGGCCTGAGCGGCGCGGGTGCCGCCGATATCGACCGAACCGGTGACCACGCTGACGGTGCCGTCGGTGTGGATATTAACGGTGGCGGAGGACTGCAGGCCGACGTTGAACCAGAAGCCCGAAGCGACGCCGCGTCCGCGATTGGGGCCGATGAGCTTGGATTTGTAGTGTTCGCTGTTCTTGATCGCCTCGAGGGTCTCGACCAGGCCGATGCGCTTGAACGGAGGTCCGACGGTCTGGGGCGTGCCTTCCTGCGAGGCGTTCTTGAGGCGGAAATCGATCGGGTCCATGCCGCATTTCTCGGCTAGCTCGTCGACCACTGTCTCGGAGGCCATGGCGGCGTTGGTGGCGCCGGGAGCGCGGTAGGCCGCGGTTTTGGGCCGGTTGACGACGACGTCGTAGGCGTCGATCAGAATGTTGGGAATGTTGTAGGGCGTGACGATGGTCATCGCGCCGGCGCCGACGGGCGAGCCCGGAAAGGCCCCGGCCTCGTAGGCGAGCCAGCATTGGGCGGCAACGATCTTGCCGTCCTTGGTCGCGCCCATTTTGCAGCGGATGGTCGAGCCGGAGGTCGGACCGGTCGCACGGAGAACCTCGCCGCGAGTCATCACCAGTTTGACCGGATGGCCGGTAACCTTGGAGAGCAGCACGGAGAGCGGTTCGAGGTAAACGGTGGTCTTGCCGCCGAAACCGCCGCCAATCTCGGCGGGCACGACTTTGATTTTTCCTTCGGGGATGCCGAGTACGGCCGAGCACAGCGAGCGGACGACGAAGGAGCCCTGGGTCGAGCAATAGATGGTCGCGTGGCCGTCGGCGCTGTAGATGCCGACCGCGTTGTGAGGCTCGATGTATCCCTGATGGACCATCGCGGTCTTGAACTCGCGTTCGACGACGAAGTCAGCACCCTTGAAGCCTTCGGCGACGTCGCCACGCTTGAACTGCATGTGGGCGGCGACGTTGGTTTCCTTTTCGGGCCCGTCTTCCTTGTTGCGCAGGGTCGGCAGCAGCACGGGCGCGCCCGGCGTCATCGCTTGCTCGACGCTCATGACGGGCGGCAGCACTTCGTACTCGACGTCGATCAGGCGCAGCGCTTCGTCGGCGATATGCGGGCTGGTCGCGGCGACGGCGGCGATCGCATGGCCGTCGTACAGGACCTTGCCGCGTGCGAGGATGTTGGCCGAGAGGTGCGCGAGGTTGATGGCCTGTTCGCCGGCGGCTTCCATCTTGTCGGCGAGTTCGGGCAGATCGGCGGAGGTGACGACGGCTTTGACGCCGGGCAATGCGACCGCCTTCTTGACGTCGATCGACTTGATCACGGCATGGGCGTGCGGGCTGCGCAGGACCTTGCCGAAGAGCATTCCGGGGAAGGTGTAGTCGGCGCCGTATTTGGCCCGGCCAGTAACCTTGTCAACGCCGTCATGGCGAATCGGACGGGTGCCGATAACCTTATAATCATGACCGTTAGTTGATGCTGCCATTTACTTCACCTCTTCTCCCTTTCCCAGCATGTCCCGAGTGGCTTCCGATGCTGATTGACGGGGAACTGTGCCGTGATGGCTGGTCCCGACGCCGTCGGCGACGTGCTTCGCCGCGTCGATGACCGCCTTCACAATCTTGTCATAGCCGGTGCAGCGGCAGAGATTACCCGCCAGGGCGTAGCGGATGTCGGCTTCGGTCGGCGACGGATTGCGATCGAGCAGCGCCTTGGCCGACATGAGGAATCCCGGCGTGCAAATGCCGCACTGGAGGCTCGCGTGTTCCAGGAACTTCTGCTGGAGCACGTGGAGAGTGGCGCCGGTGGCGAGTCCTTCGACGGTGGTGATGTTTTTACCGGCGGCCTCGACCCCGAGCATCAGGCACGAGCAGACCGGACGGCCGTCGACCACCACGGTGCATGCGCCGCAGTCGCCGGTGAGGCATCCTTCTTTGCTGCCGGTGAGTTCGAGTTCATCGCGCAGGACCTCGAGCAGGCTCTGGCGCGGTTCGCACAAGAGTTCAACGGGGTCGCCGTTGATCATCGCCTCGACAATAACTTTCTTTACCATGATAGATGCCGCTTGCTTCTCAATTGGTTAGCGTTGTTCGCTTTGACGCGCACGATCGGCCGCGATGGTGAGGGCGCGGCGGGTCAGCACGCCGACTACGTGGCGGCGATACTCAGCCGTCCCGCGCATGTCGTCGATGGGGGTCGCGACCGAGATCGCAAGGCGCGCGGCATTGTCGAGCGCCGCCGCGTCGAGCTTCTTGCCGATGAGCGACTTGGAGGCCTCGGCGGCGAAGATTGGCGTAGGGCCAACCGCGCCGAGCGCGATGCGGGCATCGGTGACGCGATCATCGTCGAGGTCGAGCGTTAGCGCGGCGCCGACACCGACCACCGCGATATCCATCTCGTTGCGCGGAATGAAACGCAGGTAAGCGTCGGAGGAATGCTTACCGGGCGCGTCAATCAGGAATTCGACGAGCAGGTCGCCGGGCTGCAGAACGGTGCGGCCGGGCCCGGTGATGAAGGTCTCGACCGGCACGGTGCGCTCGCCGCCGGGGCCGACGATGCGAGCTTTGGCGCCGAGCGCAATCAGCGCGGGCGTGGCGTCGCCAGCCGGAGAGCCGTTGCACAGATTTCCGCCGACGCTGGCGCGGCTCTGAATCTGGAGCGAGCCGATCAGGTGCGCCGCCTCGGTCAGGCCGGGGTAGGAGCGGCGCATGTCGCCATTTTCGTGAATTTCGATGCACGGGACCGCGGCGCCGAGATGCAGTCCGTGTTGCATGCTGAAGGAGATGCGATGCAGCTCGGGAATCTGCTTGATATCGACGACGAATTCAGGACGCCGAGTGCCGGCGCGCAATTGAATGATGAGGTCGGTGCCGCCGCTGAGCGGCCGCGCCTTTTCGCCGTGTGCGGCGAGCAGCTTTACCGCCTCGGCGATGGTTTTAGGGGTTTCGTAATTAATGGCGTGCAAGGCTGCGGAACCTCCCGGTAGGGCGATCTAAAGATCGCCGGTTCAATTCAAAGGCGCACTGTAGCGCAAAGGGCCGCGAAAAGGCCAACACGAAGAACGGCGCAAGACTCACCCGCATCGATATCGGGTTATGTAACCCTGCGCCGACCCGCAGCGGCCGTCGCCGACAATAGCAGAGAGCATCACGGCCGCATCGCAAAACCCTACTCCCCTGGTGCGTCGTTGCAAAAAAAGAAGCGCGTGGGGAGAGGCGTCAGAGCGCACCGATATAACCTGCTTACTCCTTGAAGCCGTGGCGGGCAACGACGCCGGCGGCCGCGCGCGACAAGATCGGGGGATGCCCACCCATCCGCTCGAAGCGCGGGTCGGTGGTCTGGCCGCGCACGAAGCGGACGTAAATCTGCTGGAGCACGGTAGCGGTCTTCCACAGGCCCCAGGCGCGATAGTAATCGACGTGGGTCAAATCGCGGCCGCTGCGCAAGGCGTAGCGATGGGCGAGTTCGTCGCGGCTCATGAAGCCGGGGCGGGCGGTATGGGCATAGCCTTCGCTCATCGCGAGCAGGTCCTCGGGGTCGCTCGCCTCGCGCCAGTAATTGAGCGAGGTGCCGAGGTCGATCATCGGATCGCCGACGGTGGACATCTCCCAGTCGAAGACGCCGGTCACCTTGCCGCTGTTGTCGGGCGCGAACATGACGTTGTGGAGGAAGAAATCGTTGTGAAGCAGGGCGGGCGGCTGGGCCGGCGGCATGTTTTCGAGAAACCATGCGCCGAGCTTGTTCATCAGGGGCAGTTCGGTGGTCTTGGCTTTTTCCCAGCGATCCATCCACCCGGTAATCTGCCGGCGCACGAAACCGTCGGGACGGCCGAGACCGCCGAGTCCGAGCTTTTCGTAATCGACCGAATGGAGATCGGCGAGCGCCTCGATGAAGTGCTCGGACATCGCGCGAAACGTTTCGGGCGTCTGGGTGAGGCCGGGCGGCAACGGACGCCGGTTGGGAATGACGAAGCCGCTGCGCCGCTGCATCACGAAAAACGGCGCGCCGATAATCGACTTGTCCTCGCACAGCAGGATCGCGCGCGGAGCCGGTTCGTAGGCTTCCCACAGGCGCGAGAGCACGCGGTACTCGCGCGCCATATCGTGCGCCGAGGGCGGCAGCGGTCCGAAGGGCGGGCGGCGCACCACCCATTCATGGTCGCCGAAGCGCAGCAGGTAGGTGAGATTCGAATGACCGCCGTGAAATTGCAGAACTGCGAGCGGCTCGCCGGCGTGCGCCACCTCATGCTCGCGCAGGTAGGCGACCAGTTTGGGCCAGTCGAGTTGTTCCTCGTCGCGGACCTCGCCGTATTCGGGCAGCGGTTGATTCAGATCTTCGAGTTCTTCTGCCATTGAACTAACTCGTAGCCCTCTGCGTAAAGAGGAAGTGGAGTATGCGAAGAAAGCTCAGTTTATAATCGCTCGCTCCGCTCGCTATGCGCACGTCGCAGACTCCTTAGCTCGGCTCGCGGGCTCGCCTATTTCCACTTGCGGCATTCGCGCCGCGCAATCGTCATGCGATGTACTTCGTCGGGCCCGTCGACGATCCGCATCGAGCGATTCTCCCGCCAGAAGCGGGCAATGGGGAGGTCGTCGCTCATGCCGAGCGCCCCGTGGAGCTGAATCGCGCGGTCGAGCACGCTCATCACCATGTTGGCCGCCTGCACCTTGATCATCGCGATTTCCTGACGCGCCTCGCGCTTGCCGACGGTATCGATCATCCAAGCCGCATGCATCACGGCGAGCCGGGTCGAGTCGATCTCGATTCGCGAATCTGCGATCCATTGCTGGACGTTGGCCTTATCGGCGAGCAGGCTGCCGTGGGTGAAGCGGGTATTGGCGCGCTTGCACATCAGTTCGAGCGCGCGCTCGGCGACGCCGATGTTGCGCATGCAATGGTGGATGCGCCCGGGACCGAGGCGGGCCTGCGCGATTTTGAAACCGTCGCCCTCGTTGCCGAGCATGTTGGTGACCGGCACGCGGCAATCCTTATAAATGATTTCGCAATGGCCGCCGCCCGCGGCGTGGCCCATCACGGGCACTGCGCGCACCATGTTGAAGCCCGGCGTATCGGTCGGCACGATGATCATGCTCGCGCGCTTGTGCGGCTCGGCCTTGGGGTCGGTCACGACCATCGCGATGGCGAAGCTCGAGCCGATGCCATTGGACGTGAACCACTTGTGGCCGTTGATATTGTAGTAATCGCCCTCGCGCGTTGCGCGGGTGGCCAGCTGGGTCGGGTCGGAGCCCGCGGTCTCGGGCTCGGTCATCGAAAAGCAGGTGCGCATCTCGCCTGCCAGGCAGGGCTCGAGCCACGCTTTCTTTTGCGCCGGCGTGGCGAAGTCTTCGAGGATTTCCATGTTGCCGGTATCCGGCGCCATGCAGTTGAAGGCGCGCGAACCGATCGGGCTGCGTCCCATGATCTCCGACAGCGGCGCGTATTCGGAAACCTTGAGCCCCTTGCCATGCACCTCGTCGGGCAGAAAGAGATTCCACAGCCCCGCCGCCTTGGCCTTGGCCCGGACATCCTTCAGTACCTGCGGCTCGGTATGCTCCTTGCCCGGTACGCTCATCTCCTGTTCCACCTGATGTTCGATCGGGTAAACGTTCTGGTTCATGAAGTCGGAGACTTTTTTCTGTAGATCCTGAACCTTGGGCGAAAGCGCGAAATCCATGTAGTTCCTCTCAAGCTTTGATGCGGGGCCGGTCGTGGCCCACCGTCAATAGATAATCCAACGCGCTCGCGATTAGAAGCGCGGCCGCACGCCGTGCCGGCCTGGAGTCGAGCCGCAGTCTGGGTACGATGGGGGCAACGGGTTTAATAATCATCGCCGATCTGCTACATGCAGCGGCAAACCAGTGCGGCGCATGCCGCCGGAGGCGAGAATATGGATCTGGCCAAGCAATGTGTGGATGTTGGGATTTTCACCAACAATCTCGAAGAGATGCAGGAGTTTTACGGCAAGACCTTGGGGTTGCCGTTTGAATCGGTGATGCCGGTTGGCGGCGGCATCAAGCAGTATCGCTACCTTGCGAACGGCTCCGTGATCAAGCTGATGCATACGCAGGAGCAGCTTCCGCGCCGCCATCCGGGCGGTTACGAAACCATCATGATTGCGTCGCCCTCCACCAAGGTCGGGCATTTCCGGCCCGATCCCGATCACAACTCCGTCGAGGTAATCCCGACTGGCCAGGACGACGTCACGCAGCTCGAAATCCGCATCGGCGTGACCAACCCGGACAAGTTTGTAGATTTTTATACCAAGGCGCTTGGCGCCACTCCGATCGGTGAAAACCGTTTCAAGCTCGGCGAGACCATCATTGCGATCTTTCACGAGGCCGAGACCAAGGCGGTGACGACGCCGCCCTTTGCCAATGCACTCGAGGTGATCAAGGCGATGGCGGGGCTCGGAATTCGCTACATCACGCTTGGCGTGAAGGATTGCGATGCGGCGTTTGCGGCGCTCAAGGGAGCAGGAGCGGCCGAAGCGCTGGCGCCGGTTAATTTCGGCACGGTGGCGCGGATCGCGTTCGTGCGCGATCCCGATGGGAACTTCATCGAGTTGGCGCAGCGTCCCGCACCCGCCGCCTGAGTCGTGCGCGAAGACTATAGCACTGGGAGGTAAGGTCTATGGGTACCGCCGAGAACAAGGAAGTTGTCCGCCAGATGGGCGAGGCGAAGGGCCTCGATCAGATGCTCGCAACGATGAGCGATGATGTCCGCTGGACCATCATGGGGAGCACCAAATATTCCCACACGATGAACGGCAAGAAGGAGATCACCGAAAAGCTGCTGCACCCGATTTTTGCGGAATTGGAAAGCATGGGCGCTAACCATGTCGACAACATAATCGCGGAGGGCGACTACGTTGTCGTGCAGCAGCATGCGAGCGGACGCAAGACCAAGACCGGCAATCCCTACAACAATAGCTATTGCCTCGTGTTCAAGGTGATTGGCGGCAAGATCAAGGAGATTACCGAGTACCTGGACACCGAATTGGTGACGTCGGCGTTCGGCCGCTGAGCCGCACGCGCATACACAGCCGGGCGGACTGGCTACATCCGCCGAATTCCAAATGAACAAGGGCTCGCGTTTCTGACGCGAGCCCTTTTCTATTTCAACTGAGTATCGCCGGCGAGTTGGCGCGGCGCGTTAACGTCGAAATGAGTATGTGGCCGAGTGACTATTGAGCGGCGCGCGTCCTAGGCCCAGCGCGAGCGCTGGCGCTTGCGCGGAGCGCGGCTGCCGCTGGTGCGGAATACCTTGACCGGCTTGGGCGCCGAGATTTCAGGCTGCTCGATGCCCTCGACCGATTCGCGATCGAGCGTGATTCCAAGCGCCCGCTCGATGCGTCCCAGATTCACCCGATCGTCGGGCGTCACCATGCTGATGGCGCAGCCTTCGCGGCCCATCCGGGCGGTGCGTCCGATGCGATGGATGTAATTGTCGGGTTCGTCGGGCAGGTCGAAATTGATTACGTGCGAGACCCCCTGGATATCCAGTCCGCGGGCGGCGACGTCGGTCGCGACCATCACCCGGAAAGTGCCCTTGCGAAAACCGGCGAGCGCCGCGTTGCGCTGACCCTGCGAGCGGTCGCCGTGAATCGGCACCGCGCGGATGCCTTCGCGCGTCAGCATCTTGGCTACGCGATCGGTGCGGTCGCGGGTACGCGCGAAAACGATCGCGCTCTCGACTTCCGGCCGTTTGAGCAGAGCCAGCAGCAATTCGCCCTTCTGGCTCATTCCGACCGGGCATACGGTCTGGCTAATCGAGGAGGGCGGCGCCGCTTTATCGCCGATGCTGATGCGCTCGGGATGGACCAGGAATTCGCGGGCCATGCGCGCGGCCGCCCCTTCCATGGTCGCCGAGAACATCAGCGTCTGGCGCTTGATCGGGACCATCTTGATGATGCGGCGCAATTGCGGCATGAAGCCCATGTCGAGCAGGCGGTCGGCCTCGTCGATGACGACGACCTTGATCCGATCGAGCGAAGTAGTGCCGCGCTCGACGTGATCGATCAGCCGGCCCGGGCACGCGATGAGCACGTGGGCGCCCTTGCGCAGGTCGTCCATCTGACGGCGCATCGATTCGCCACCGACCACCAGCACGGCCCGCAGCTTGGTGTTGCGCGCGAGGATCATGAACTCGCGCAGCACCTGTGCCGCAAGTTCGCGGGTGGGCTCGATGATCAGCGCTGCCGGGCCCTGGGGCGGTTCGCGATGGAGTCGGTCGATCAGCGGAATGAGAAAGGCGGCAGTCTTGCCGCTACCGGTTTCGGCGGTCGCGACGACGTCGTGACCGCTCATGATTACCGGGATCGCGCTGCTCTGAATCGGCGTTGCCTGATGATGGCCGCGGTCACGGATGGAACGATGTATTTCTGGGGAGAGTTCGAAAGCGGAAAACGACAATGTGTCCTACGTGGGAAGTCGTGGAATTTCGGACGGCACTGATGCCGCGCCGTTTAATATGGTTGAGGGGGAAAGACGCTCGTGAATTTCGAGCAACACGTCAATCATAAGGGACTTCTGGCACTTAAACTTACAGGTTACCAGGCCACGACGCAATCCCATGCAATCCAGTGTTCACGCCGGGCGGCCGCGCTCTCCCGCTTCGAGCACCCGCGCCAGCGCCGCGGCGAAGCCCGGCGCCGACTCCCGCGGCAGCGCCGCAATCGTCACTCGCACGGCCGGCGCGCTCGCGCTGCGAAAGCGCTCGCCCGCGGCGACCGCCCAGCCCGCCGCCATCAGCCCCTGAATAGTACCACTCTCCTCGGCCACCGGAATCCAGAGGTTAAGCCCCGAGCTGCCATGCGCGCCGATCCCGTGACCGGCGAGCGCCGCGGTCAGCGCTGCGCGCCGATCCATATATGTGCGCGACGCGCGTCGTATCAACTTGACGGTCGCGGCGTCGTCGAGCAATTCGGCAACTAATTCCTGCAATATGTGGCTGACCCAACCGGTGCCGAGCCGTTGGCGCCCGCTGACCCGGGAAATCGTCAGGGGGTCGCCGGCTATCAGCGCCAGCCGCAGGTCGGGACCAAGAAATTTCGATACCGACCGCACGACCGCCCAGCGCTCTCGCCCCGGATGAAACAGCGTGAAGGCCGGCGCGCCGGAGACTGGTCCGGCATGGTCGTCTTCAATCAGCAGCACCTCAGGATATCGGCGGATGAGGGCGCGCAGTTCGTCCGCGCGATCGCCGTCGAGGGCCGCGCCGGTTGGATTCTGCGCGCGAGGGGTTAGCACGATCGCTTGCACCCCGGCCTTGAGAACACGCGCCAAGTCAGCCGCGATCATGCCGCGCTCGTCCACCCGCACCGGTCGCGGCAGCAATCCCAGCGCGCGACCGAGATCGAGCACGTCGGGATAACCCGGGTCTTCGACCGCGACGCGATCTCCCGGCCGCAAATGCGCCGCGAACAACCGTTCGATTCCGTCGAAGGCACCGCCGACCACAGCCAGATCCTGCGCCGCAATGCCATCGGCCTCGAACATCCGGGCCGCCGTCCGCAGCAAACCTGGACGGTTCGGCGCCGCGCCATAAAGGCGTGGAGTCAGCTTCAAGCGCGACAGGGCCTGCGCCAGGTCCGGCAACAGCGCTGGATCGGGATTGCCCAAGGCCAGGTTGCGCACGTTGGCCGAAAGCGCGGGTGCACCTCGCGCCGCCACCGGCGGCGTTGAGCTGACCGTCGTGCCGCGGCGTCCGTCGCCGGCCACCAGACCCCGTGCGCGCAGCATCGCGAAGGCCGCGGCGACGGTGGTCGGACTGAGCTTAAGCCTCGCGGCGAGTACGCGCACCGTCGGCAGCCGCTCGCCCGGACGCAACGCGGCGGCCATGATCGCGCGCTCGATGCTGGCGGCGAGCTGGTTTGCGCTGGCCCCGTGAATTGGATATTGTTTCAATACGTTAATAGTTTTGTACTGTAACAAAAATGAACGAACACCGCAAACCCTTAACCGAAGCCCGCGAACGCGCCGAGACCACCGCAGAGCGCTTCGACATCACCGAGCGCACCCGGCGGTGCGGGGGAATTACGATCGAACCACGATCGAGGCGATCCTCGACGAAGCGATAGTCTGCCACGTCGGCTTCGCTGTTGACGGGCAGCCTTATGTGATTCCGACGATACATGCCCGTGCCGGCGCGCGGCTCTTCCTTCACGGCTCGCCGCTCAGCCGGATGCTGCAGACCGCGGCATCCGGGGTGCCGCTATGCCTGACGGTGACCCTCCATGACGGGATCGTACTGGCGCGCTCAGCCTTCCATCATTCGATGAATTACCGCTCGGTGGTGGTACTCGGTCGCGCGCGTGAAGTTGAAGGGATTCCGGAGAAGCTGGCGGCGATGCGCGCGCTGGTCGACCATCTGATGCCCGGCCGCTGGGAAGAGGTGCGGCAACCGTCCCCCGGTGAAATCGCTGGCACGCTGATTCTCGAACTGCCGCTTACCGAAGCGTCGGCCAAGGTTCGCACGGGCGGTCCGATCGATGCGCCCGACGATTACGCGTTGCCGGTATGGGCGGGGGTGGTGCCGTTGACACTCGCACCGGATAAGGCGGAGCCCGACGAGCGTCTGCCGGCGGGAATCGAGTTGCCGGATTATGTGCGCCGCTGGCGTCGGTCTTCGGTAGTTTAGCTCCGTGGGTAGCTTAGCCCGGCGGGTTTATTGGCAGCGTGGGTATCTTGGGCCGCGGATAGCTTAGCGGCGCGCGTGGAACCTTAACCCTTGCGTTTGGGCGGAGCGGCGGGGGCCGGTGCGGCTTCCTCCGGCCCTGCGCTGTCGGGGTCGGCCTCAGCCTGGTCCAGCGGGATCGGCTTGTTCGCGAGCTTGGTGCGCAACTTGGCTTCGATTTCGTCGGCGATTTGCGGATTAGATCTCAGCAGATCGCGCGCATTCTCGCGCCCCTGCCCGATGCGCTCGCCGCCGTAGGAGTACCAGGCCCCGAGCTTCTCGATAATGTTGTGCTCGGAGGCCATGTCCACCAGTTCGCCCTCCTTCGAAATGCCGGAGCCGTACAAAATGTCGAATTCGGCGTCGCGGAATGGCGGTGCGACCTTGTTCTTGACCACTTTGACCCGGGTGCGGGACCCGATTACCTCGGTGCTGCTCTTGATCGTGCCGATGCGGCGGATGTCGATGCGCACCGAGGAATAAAATTTCAGCGCGTTGCCGCCGGTGGTGGTTTCGGGATTTCCGAACATCACGCCGATCTTCATCCGAATCTGATTGATGAAGATCACCACCGTGCGCGAGCGCGAGATGATCGACGTGAGTTTGCGCAGCGCCTGCGACATCAGACGCGCCTGCAGGCCCATCTGCGGCTCGCCCATCTCGCCCTCGATCTCAGCGCGCGGGACCAAGGCCGCCACCGAATCGATTACCAGGACGTCGATCGCGCCGGACTGGACCAGGGTCTCGACGATTTCAAGCGCCTGTTCGCCGTTGTCGGGCTGCGAGATCAGCAGATCCTCGACCACCACGCCGAGCTTGCGCGCATAGCCGGCGTCGAGCGCGTGCTCGGCGTCGATAAACGCGCCGATGCCGCCGCGCTTTTGCGCCTCGGCGATACATTCGAGCGCGAGCGTGGTCTTGCCCGACGACTCCGGGCCGTAGATCTCGATCACCCGGCCGCGCGGCAATCCGCCGACGCCGAGCGCCAGGTCGAGGCCCAGCGAACCGGTCGGAATCACGGCAATGTCGGCCGCGATCGCCTGCTCACCGAGCTTCATGATCGAGCCCTTGCCGAATTGTTTTTCGATCTGGCCGAGCGCCAAATCCAATGCCTTGCTCTTGATTTCCTGCGCCATCGAAGCTCCCGCGCTGCGGGCCTTGAGAGTACCCGGGTAAAATTTTGCCACATTTCAGCCAGAATAGCGCTAGGGGTCGATCAAGATCGCTCCACAACCGCCATCGAGTCGTTCGGCGACTCCGCGTCCCCCGGCGGGCCGGTGCTTCACGGCCCGTTATCGGCCACTACCGAACGGATAGCACGCCAACTCCTCGTAAGTTGCCGAGGGCACCCCAAGCATACTCCGGTAGAGTATCAACGACCGCGCCGGGCTGCGCCCGAAATCGCGGTCGGCCGCGGCCTCGATCGCCGGGCGGATTTCACTCCAGCCGCCAAGGTCGCGGACTCGCCCAATCGTCAGATGAGGCGTATAGGCGCGGTGTTCGGACGCCAATCCCGCTTCGATCGCCGCGAGCTCGGCGCGCCCCGCCAGCGCGACCAGCTCAGCGCTCTCCAGCCCGGCCCAGATTACTCGCGGCCGCGCCAGGTTCGGAAATGCGCCGGTGCCGCGAACGCCAACGGTGAAGGGCGCGGTAGCCGCCGCGATAAGGCCGAGCTCGCGGTCGAGCCGCTCGAGCGTTGCCGCCTCCACCCGGTCGCCGAGAAAGCGCACGGTGAGGTGGAGATTGGAGCGCCGCACCCAGCGAATGGCGTGGTGCGGCGGGTTTGCCGCCTGCAACGACTCGATAAAGCTGGCCACCGACTGCTCGACCTCGGCCGCCAGGCGCAACGCGACGAAGGCGCGAATCCGATCCGGCATCATGGCGGGCTTCATGTCGCACAAAACGGCCGCGCCGGCGGCATCGGCGGTAATCCACGACGCGAAGGCAACCCGCGCCGCCCGCGCAATTGTGATGCGCCGCGCGTCCTAATGCCGATGAGCGAGGGCGTGTTCGACCAGCGTCAGCCGGTCGTTGCCGAAGTACATGTCGCCGTCCACGAACATCGTGGGCGAGCCGAAGCCGCCGCGCTCGATCAGCTCGTCGGTGTTCGCTTTGAGCTTTTCCTTGTACTCGGGCAACGCGATTTTGCGAAAGTATTCGGCTTCGTCGAGACCGGTTTCGCGCACGATATCGCGCAGTACCTCGTCTTTGCTGATGTCGCGATTGCCGCCCCAGTAAGTCTCGAACACGCAGCGCGAGTAAGGCGAAATCTTGCCGTGTTCGTGCGCAACGAAAGCGCCGCGCATCGCCTTGACCGAATTGACCGGGAACACCACCAGTTCTCCGGGATCGGTAATCTTGAGGCCGTAGAGATGCGCCCAGTCCTGCATGTCCTTTTTGTAGTAGCGCGCTTTGACCTTGAGCGGCCGCTCGCGCGCTTCATAGACGGACGGATTCGCCGCGTTGAAAACGCCGCCGACCAGGATCGGACGCCACACCAGCTCCGCGCCCTGGCGCGCCGCGACTTCTTCGATCTTCGTAAACGCTAGGTAGGTCCACGGGCTCGAACAGTCGTAAAAGAATTCCAGCTTCTTGGCCATCGATAGCACTCTCCCGGTTAACGGATGGATAACGGAATCGGTCGCGCCGAAAATAGCACAGCGGCTGCCCGATCGGGTAAGCCCGAACGGCTGCGCGCCGCGCCGCCATCGGGTTATCGCCGCGCCTCGCCCGGTGCCGGCGCCCCGGAAATTCCGATCAGGTCGGCATAGACGTTGCCGAAAAAGACCGCCGACGAAATCCGCACCGGCAGATGGCGCTCGTCGTCGGTCACCCAAATCGTCGTCGAGCGCGCCTGGCTGCGAAAATTGCCTTCGCTCAGCCACAGCACCCACGGCTCGATCTTCAGCGTATCGAAGGTGCCGAGCGCGGTCGTGATGCGTTCGCGCCCCTCGACCTTGAAGGCGAAGACGTAACGGTTGCCGCCGCTGAAGACGTCGAAGGTGAGGCTCTCGCCCGGCTGCAGCGGTTGCGAAAGCGCCATCATCGCGCCCGAAAACGGTCCCAACGGGTCGCCGCCACTGAAGCGCCGCGTGGTAATCTTGCCGTGCCGGCTGGTCTTGATCGCGGTCACCAGCTCCTGCTTGTGATCGAACGTTACGCGCCATCGATCGAAGCGCTGCTTCTCGTGTTGGACGATGGAAATGTCGTTGGGGCGCAACGATTTGAAATCGAAGTTTTCGCGAAAGACGTCGCGCATCCGGTAAACCAGGTCCACCACGGCGCTGGTATCGAGCCACATCATGCCGCTCCACCATTGCGGATGAAGCTTGTTGTGCGCGATCAGGATGCGCGCGTCGGCGGCCGGCACTCCCATCCAGGAGGCCCGGTAGAGCAGCGTTTCGCCGTCGCGGAATGGAAGCTGACCCGGGTGATAAACGGGAACGTGCAGATTGTCCGGCAGGGCCAGCGGCGCAGGCGTTGGCCGCGGGTGCGGCCGCGCCCGGTGCATGACCGCGGTGGAAGCCTCATCGTTATGCTTCTGGCGTGCGCAAAGTGCGGCGGGCGCAAGCGCCAGGCAGATCGCAGCGAGACCCGCCGCGACTCTGCCGCAGCGGTGGCGCGACCGGGCTGGCTGGGGCCGGTATGCGCGCGGGATGTTTTGCGGGTTCGAGATGGAATACACTCTCATTGTTAATTGTGCCCAATCGTGGAGGCCGTTGGAATGTCGAAAGCTCCTTTTGTTCTGGCGACTGCTCTGGTCGTGGCCGCGATGATGCTTGCGCCGGCGGCGCGCGCGCAACAGATTGGCCGGCCGGGCCCCTTCGGCAACTCGATGAACATGGAGGGGCTGGAAAAGGCGGGTCCGGGCAGTCTGCAAAAATCCGGCAAGTCGGCGGTGACAGCGATTCGCGACGCCAAACGCAAATTTGCCGACGCCGATCCGCGGGTGCGCGTGGAAGGTCTCGAGTCGCTGCGTTTCGTCGATAGCACTGATGCCAACGAGATCCTCTTTCGCGGACTTTCCGATCCAGACGTTCGCGTGCGCATCAAGGCGATAGACGTGCTCGGCGCGCGCGGCGTTGCCGACGCCGTACCGATCATGTCGCAGGACCTCTTCCTGCGGGAAACTCCGGCGGTTGAGAAATTGCATCTGGTGGCGGCACTGGGCCGAATTGGCGATCAGCGCGGCGCGATGCCGATAGTTGACTATCTCAGGCAGACTACCGACTCGGCCAGCCGCGGCACGGCGGTCTATGCGATCGGCGAGATCGGAAATCCGATCGCCAACGACCAGCTGATCCAGATCGTCTCGACCGATCCGAGTCCGATGGTGCGCAAGCTGGCGCGCGAGGCGATCGAGAAAATCGACGGCGAGCTGCCCAACCGCCATCAGGAAATTGTCGAGGCGGAAAAGCAAAAGGGCACGCAGACGACGGACGAGAAGCTGTCGAAGCTGCGCGCGATCGACGCCGAGAACCAAGCCCATCAGTACTGATGCATAGCCGCGAGCGCCTGCGACGAGACGGTTCGCAGCCCATGGAAACCGAACGGGGCCGGGCGTTGAAGGTCGAGTGCATCGAGCTGCCCTAGGCCTTGAGCAAGCCGCTGGTGTTGCCGGTCGCAGGCGGGCGGCCGGGGAAAATCCGATCGATCCGGCTCGCCGGCAGACCCATGTGCGACTCGACCACACGCCCGATCGGCTCGCGAAAATCGGTGGTGACGTCGAGGTCGCGCTCCTGGTACAAAACGGCCGGGGCCAGCCCCTTCCATTGGGTATAGACCCGCCGGCCGCGGACCGGCCCGCCGATCACCCACATTACGTTGCCGTGGCCGTGGTCGGTGCCGCCGTTGCCGTTTTCATGGACGGTGCGGCCGAACTCCGAGATCACCAGGATGACAGTATCGTCGTAGGCCGAACCGAGGTCCTTGACCAGGCTCGCGAGGCCTTTGCCCAGGGGCTTCAGATGGTTTGCGAGCTGGCCGCCGGCGGCGCCCTGATTGACGTGCGTGTCCCATCCGCCGAGCGCCAGAAACGCGAGCCGGATGCCGGGGTCGCGCGCGATCAGCCGCGCAAGGCGTGCGGTGTCATTGGGAAAACCCTTGGGGGATGGCGCGCCGTTGTCGGCGGCGGTCATGTCCTGCTCGAGTTCGGCCTCCAATTTCCGGCGTGCGGCGCGGCCTTCGCGGTAGGTGCGGCTGAGCGCGCCGTCGCCGCTGTAGAGGCGATCGAAGGCCACCTCGATCCTGGGATTATCCAGCGGCAGCGGGCGCATCGCGGCGCGTCCCAGACCGATATTCGCAACCGCCAGAGGGCCCGAGAGAATTCGCGGCAAGGTCGGTTCCAGGCTGACCGCCTCAGTCGGACCATGCGTGCCGGGCAGTGCCGCGAGCACCCGATTCATCCAGCCGTCGCCTGTGGTCCTGACGCCCGGCGTGCCGCTTTCCATGTAGTACTGGGCGTCGAAATGCGATCGCGTGGGGTCGGGCGATCCACAGGCGTGGACAAAAGCCAGGGTGCCGTCCTTCCACAGCGGCATCAACGGGGCGAGCGCCGGGTTGAGTCCGAAATGGCCGTCGAGGTCGAGTACCGCGTCTGCGCCGCCGCCGCGAGGAAGCGCGATCGTTGGGCGCTGCTCGTAGTAGCGCGGTTCGCCATAGGGGACGACGAGGTTGAGGCCGTCGACTGCGCCGCGCATGAAGACCACCACCAGCCGCTTGCGGCTGGAGTCGCCAGCGAGAGCGCGCGCGGCCCATGCGTGCGGTCCGATCATGACGACGCCGGCAGCGGCGAGCAGCGCGGCGCCACGGATGAAATCGCGCCGTCCGATCGCCAGCCCGGGAAGTGCGCCCGCAGCGTTGCCGTCCGCGTCTCGATTAGTCACTCGTATACTCATTGCAGGTCCCGCCCCGGCGATCAGGATTAGTCAGTTCAATACTCATTGGAGTTTCCGTCTCAGCGCACCATAAATTCCGGGCTGCCCAATATGAGCGGCGCGCGCAGGCGCTGCGGCGCCGACTCGACAGCGTCGGCGGTGCGAGCGGAAAAACTATCGCCGAGCGTGGCGGCAAGCTGCGCGGGATCGGGCGGGGCCATTTTACCATTGAGGATTCGCCTGCCTTTGAGATTTCGCTTGCCGCCGGACTTCAGCGGGCGCATCGGCGCGGCCTTGCGCGAGCCGCCGAGGCTGCCGAAATCGCCATCGGGCCGCCACTCAAGCGGCAGGCGGCCTGCTCCCAGAGCCGTCGCGAAGCTCAGCCGCAACATCATCGCGTCCGGATTGAGCCACGCTGCGCGGGTGTTTTTGTAACCGTCGGGCGTCTGACATCGGTAGAGCGGCATATCGAGTTGGGCCATGCTCCAGGCGAGCGGCAGAACGTTGACCACCGGCGCGCCGGCCGCCCGCACGGCCGAGATTACATACTCATACGGGGTCTTGAACTTTTTCCCGTAATTCGCGGGATCGCGGAACTCGCTGCTGGCGAAGATTGTGGCCAGAACCTCGCGGATATTACCGTCGGTGGCGAGGTATCGATTAGCCATTCGCCTGACCAGTGCGGGCGGCGGATTATCGGCGACGAAGTATTGCGCGAGTTGATAGCTCAGGTGGTTGGCGGTCGCGGGACTACGTGCGAGGAGGTCGAGCGCCCGCTCGCCCTGCTCGATACCACCGCTCGCGAAGGCGTGTCCGAGGAGATGCCGCGCAGCGAAATCATGGCGGTTGGCGTCGAAGAAAAAGCCGTACTGGCCGATTACTCCGTTGACGCGCCGCGCATGGCCGCGGTTGTGTTCGCGCCAACGCCGAAAAAAGTGCTCGCGCCGGGCGCTATCGGGACGCGGCTCGAAATTCGACTCGGTGGAATTGCGCGGCGCTCGCATCTGATTGCGCAGCGTGCCGCGCTTAAGCAAGCCCCATCCGGTGAGTATATGCGCCAGTGAGATTACGTCGGTCTGGGTATAGCCGCCGTTGACGCCGAGCGTATGCAGTTCCATGACCTCGCGGGCATAGTTCTCGTTGATACCGTCGAACCTACCGTGAGTACCGGGAGCGTTGGGAGCGGTGTTTTGCCAGTTGTCGAGATAGAAGAGCATCGCAGGATGTTTCGCGGTGGCGCCGAGCAGATCGCGAAAGCGGCCCATCGTATGAGGCCTAATCGCCTCCTGCTCGAAGGCGCCGGTCCAGATGCTGCACAGGCCCTTGCCGGCGAAGACGTTGAAGTGATTGAACCAGAACGCGACCATCACCTCGTGCAGTTGGCGCGGGCCGTAGGCGGCGCGCACGATGCGCCCCTCGGTCGCCTCCATGATCACCCGAAGTGCGTCGCGCCGTGCCTGCTTGCGCGCGTCTCGGTCGCCCTTGGCGGCGTGGCGCAGCGGTTCGCGAAATTCGATGAAGAGCTCGACCGGCGACATCCGCAGTGTGCGCAGCGAGGCGATTCGCCGCGTGAGATCCGCGGGCTCGGGTATCGACTCGGGGTCGAGTTGGCGAGCGATGTAGCGATCGACTCCGAGCCGCTGCACCGCGGCGACGTCGCCGGGGCGCGGCCCGAAGCCCAGCCGGCTGAGCGCATGCAACGAGCGCTGCGCGGCGGTCAGGCTGCCTGCGTCAACCATTGCAGTGCCGCGACTCTACGCGTTTGTTCATTTCGTTTGGAGAGTAGCGAAGGACTGCAAGACATTGGATTTTTCGGATTTTTTCCAGACACTGAGACTCTGTTTATTGAAGCGCTCGCTACGCCCGCGGCTTCGCCTTGTGAAAACCGGGTCGCGATATGATGCATCGAGTTGGTGCGTCGGCTCCCGTTTCATGGCCGTGCGCGCTCCCTACATATTGATACGCCGGCGTGCGCCAATGGTTTCATCGGTCTCGTTTGTTTCGTTCGCGCGGCGGTTTGGGGAGTCGTGCCGGAGCGCGGGGTTCGAGGGCGAGAAACCGGTGGGAGGTCAGCGCGAGGAACGGCCCCACGCTTCAATCAGGCTTTCCATGGCACGGCGCAATTCGGGATCTTTGAGCTCGGGTAATTCGATCGAACGGCGGGTTTCGCGCGGCACCGAGCGTAATTTGGGCCGTTCGCGGCGGCTGAGCCGGCCGCTGACGAAGCGCAGATCGCGCACCACGTCATTGCCCATCCTCGTGCGCAGGCGCTCGAGGATTTGCGGCTTCATCAGGTTGAGCTCCTGAATCCACATCGCGCCTGAAACCTTCACCACCGCAGTGTGGAATTTAAGTCCGGTGACCTCCGTGCGGCGGGCGATCGCGTCGCCCACCACTTCGGGCCATAGACGCACCAGCCTTACGATTTCGAAGTGGCCTTCGTGGTCGATGCGCGCGAGGATTGACTGCAACGCGCCGCCGATCTGCTGGGGATACCTTCGTCGTCCGCGCGCCGCCATGGGTGTAACGATAGCCTTTCCACATCGGCGCGCAACCGCCAAAGGAGGAAAGAGGTGGGGCAGTTGTTGAGGAATGAAGAACGGTAGCCTTTTTCTGAAACCTCATGGAGGTTTCAGACTTCCCGTTTGAAAGATGCGGGCCTCGCCCTGCTAGAAACGGGTGATGATGGATGCTTGCGGGGCCGTCTGAACGCGCATGCGACGCGCGATTGCGGAAGGCCGGTGGTTTATTCAAGGGGCGATGGAGTCGCCCGAGCCGGTAACGAGCGGCCTCGCCTCGCATAAGGAATGCTAATAGATACGCGAGACCGAAGAACCGTGTCTTAATGTAGGCGAAAATCTGTTGAAAAGTTATCCACAACCTAACAGGTTGTTTGTCCACAGGGCCATCAACACCACCGGTGGTATTTTTGCTTGACACGAAGTTCCAGCGCGTAGTAGTTCCTTGCGTCGTGGAGATCAAGTTCGAATCTGGAAGATTCGAACTTGATCTCCATGAAGATCGCAAGAGCGCCGCGTGCTGACTTCTGATTCTTTCTTAAGAATCAGAAGTCAGCACGCGAAGGGACGCTGGTGGGGGAGATGGCGAAGAGCGTAGAAAAACCGGATACGGTTCTTGTGGCGGCCACTACGGATAGTGCCATCACGCCCGAGATGACTCCAAATACCAATCGCGGTGTTACGCTTGAACGCTATTTCACGCGCCCCGGCGTCGATCCGATGGCGCAGGTCGATTGGGAGAATCGCGCCGCGGTGATTTCCGGCGAGGACGGGCGCGTGGTTTTCGAGCAGCGGGAGGTCGAGGTGCCGCGCGCATGGTCGCAGACGGCGACGAACGTGGTGGTCTCGAAGTATTTTCGCGGACCGCTGGGCAGCCCGAAGCGCGAGACCAGCGTGCGCCAACTGGTCGGGCGGGTGGTCGATACGATTGCGGAGTGGGGCGACCGGCAGCATTACTTCGCCGGCGACGCCGAGCGCGAGACCTTCAAGGCGGAACTGACCTATCTGCTGGTCAACCAGATGGCGTCTTTCAACAGCCCGGTCTGGTTCAATGTCGGAATCGAGGACAAGCCGCAATGCTCGGCGTGCTTCATCCTGAAAGTCGACGACAACATGGACTCGATCCTGAACTGGTACCGCAACGAGGGCATGATATTCAAAGGCGGCTCGGGTTCGGGGGTGAATCTTTCGGCGCTGCGCTCGCAGCGCGAGAAGCTCTCGGCCGGGGGCACCGCCTCGGGACCGCTGTCGTTTATGAAGGCGGCCGACGCGTCGGCAGGCGTGATCAAGTCGGGCGGCAAGACCCGGCGGGCGGCCAAGATGGTGGTGCTCAACGCCGACCATCCGGACATCGTCGAATTTATCAAGTGCAAGGTCGAGGAAGAGAAGAAGGCGTGGGCGTTGATCGAGGCGGGCTACGACGGGTCGCTCGACGGACCCGCTTACGGCTCGGTCTTTTTCCAGAACGCCAACAATTCGGTGCGCGCGACCGACAAGTTTATGGAGGCGATCGTCAACGACGCCAACTGGCAGACCCATTACGTGACCAGCGGCGAGGTGGCCGAGGAGCGGCGCGCGCGCGAGATCCTGCATCATATAGCAGAGGCGACGTGGGACTGCGGCGATCCGGGGATGCAGTTCGATACGACGATCAACGCGTGGCACACCTGCCCCAACAGCGGGCGGATTAACGCGTCGAATCCGTGCAGCGAGTACATGCATCTGGATAACTCGGCGTGCAATCTGGCGTCGCTGAACCTGCTGAAGTTTCTCGACGACCGGGGCGAGTTCGACGTCAAAGCCTTTCGCCATGCGGTGGACGTGCTGATCACGGCGCAGGATATCGTGGTCGACAACTCGTCGTATCCAACCCCGGAGATCGCCGAAAACGCGCACGCGTTTCGCGAATTGGGCTTGGGCTACGCCAACTTGGGCGCGACCCTGATGGCGCTCGGGATGCCGTACGATTCCGACCAGGGACGCAACTATGCGGCCGCGATCACGGCTCTGATGACGGGCGAGGCGTACCTGCAATCGGCGCGGATCGCCGAAGCGATGGAACCGTTCGAAGGCTACGCGCCCAATCGCGAGCCGATGCTCGGGGTGATCGAGCACCATCGCAAATGCGCCTACGACCTCGACAGCACCTACGTTCCGCTCGACCTGCTGCGCGCGGCGCGGGCGTCGTGGGACAGCGCGCTGAAGCTCGGGCAGACGGCGGGCTTTCGCAATTCGCAGGCGACAGTAATAGCGCCTACCGGGACGATCGCGTTCATGATGGATTGCGACACCACCGGGATAGAGCCGGACATTGCGCTGATCAAGTATAAGAAGCTGGTCGGCGGCGGGATGCTGAAAATTGTCAACAGCACGGTGCCGCGTGCGCTCAAGCGGCTCGGCTACGACTCGCGCGAGATTCAGGACACCGTCGAATATCTGGACGAGCACGACACGATCGAGGGCGCGCCGCATCTGGCCGACGCTCATCTGCCGGTCTTCGATTGCGCCTTCAAGCCGCGCTCGGGCTCGCGCACGATCCATTACCTGGGCCATCTCAAGATGATGGGTGCGGTGCAGCCGTTTATCTCGGGCGCGATCTCGAAGACGATCAATATGCCGGCCGACGCCACGGTCGACGAGATCGCGGAAGCCTACGTGACGGCGTGGCGGCTGAAGCTCAAGGCGGTCGCGATCTATCGGGACGGATCGAAGCGGACGCAGCCGCTCAACACCGGCAACAAGGCGACCGACGCGGCCGACGCGCAAAAGGCGGCGGCAGCGCTGGCGGCGGCGGCCGGGGTGGACGAGTTCCGGGCGCATCGGCGCAAGCTGCGCGACGAACGCCAGTCGATCACGCACAAGTTCGATATCGCGGGCCACGAGGGCTACATCACGGTCGGGATGTACGACGACGGCACGCCGGGCGAGATCTTCGTCTCGATGTCGAAGCAGGGCTCGACGATTTCGGGGCTGATGGATTCGTTCGCGACGGCGATCTCGTACGCGTTGCAATACGGGGTGCCGCTGCAGTTCTTGGTGGACAAATTTGCACACATGCGATTCGAGCCGTCGGGCTTCACCAAGAATCCGCAGATCCCGTTCGCCAAATCGATCGTCGATTACCTGTTTCGCTGGCTCGCCTCGAAGTTCCTCGACGAGCAGGCGCGCCAGGACGTGGGGATTATCGGGGTGGCGCCCGCGGCCGGAGCGGAGGCGATTGGAGCGGGTGCGGCCGAGACTGATGGCGATACGGCGCCGAAGCTGGCGCTGGTGGCGCCGGTCCAGCCCAGTGCGGCGGTCGCGGACCTCGGCGAGGGCAAGGACTCGAGCCAGCGTCAGGCGTTCATCAATCAGGCCGATGCGCCGCCGTGTCCCGATTGCGGATGCATCATGGTGCGCAACGGCGCTTGCTACAAATGCATGAATTGCGGAACGACGAGCGGATGTTCGTGAGGAGGTGGGGTGGGGATGGACTCAACCGACTTCTTTATACAGGTGGCCGAAGCCCGTGCGATGCTCGAGCGGGAGCCCGATTACATCGCGTTGCGCGGCCGCGGCCATGAGTTGGTCGGCGGCGCGACGCTGACATGCGCGAGCGACGTGCCGTGGCAGATCCAGGCAAAATGTTCGCGCTGCTCCGGCGTCTTCTGGTTCGATAATCTCGCATGGCAAACGGGCGGCGCCGACCGGTGGCGGCTCAGCCCGGATTCACGCGCCCATGCGACGGCCGGATGTGCGGCGGCCGGGCTTACCGCGGGCCGGTTTCAGGAGTTTACGCCGAGAAGGAATTTGCGGTTACCTGTGAGTAATTGAAGGCTTTTAGCGGCGGTCGGGCGTGTGGGGGGAGGACCTCGGAGGGGCGTTGTGCGGCGGGTTGGAAGCTGAGGCGGACGGCAGTGGCGATGCGGGGGAAAGCTTCTCCGAGGTCTCATTTGATTAGTCAGGGTTGGCGATGAGGGTTTAGAGACGGGCGCACTCAGGGCCCGCTTCGCAAGTGCGGTGGCGGGGCGGCGGATGTGGGTACGGCTGGGGGCCGGGAGTTATCCCGGCCCCTTCTTGTTGCGCCGGGCGATCGCGCGCGAATGCTTTCAGCCGCCGCACGTTATCGATCTTCATCAACTGTCCATCTTCAATAACAGTCGTGGACAATCGTGATCATATTGCTATTCATTGGTGCTCGTAGCAACTCAAAATACTTTGTTGCAATAACGCACCTGGGTGATTTCGATACTCTAAAGCGGCCCATTTCGATGCTGTAAAATGGCCCACCTCGCAGACCCGAAGCATCCTGCTGAAGAGCAGGAGGCGCGGGATGGAGAGGAAAGCAAAGGTGGAGCTATTCGAGCAGATACGCAGGGAGTACGAATTCGGCGACGGTACCGTGCTCGGCATCGCGCGCAAGCTGGGAGTGCATCGCCGGATGGTACGTCAGGCGCTGGCCAATGCCGCACCGCCGGAGCGCCAGCAGTGGGAACGGAAGCGACCGATAATGGCGCCGTTGATGCCCTTCATCGACGCGGTGCTGGAAGCCGATCGCAACGCCCCGCGCAAGCAGCGTCACACCGCCCATCGCATCTGGCAGCGGATTGTGACGGAGCAGCCGGAGCGGAAAGTGTCGGAAGCGACGATTCGGCAGTATGTGCGCGAGCGCAAACGGGAGCTGGGATGGTCAGCCCGCGCGACCTGTGTGCCGCAGAGCTACGCACCGGGGCAGGAAGGCCAGGTCGATTGGTATGAAGCATGGGCGGAGCTCAATGGTGAACGGATAAAGCTGCAGGTCTTTGCGATACGGAGCATGGCGAGCGGCGCGGCCTTCCATCGGGCCTATCATCGCGCGACCCAGCAGGCGTTTCTCGAGGCTCACGAGCACGCGTTTCAATATTTTGAGGGCGTCTTTCGCATCCTCAGGTACGACAACCTGAAAGCTGCGGTGAAGAAGATCCTGCGTGGGTTCCGCCGCGAGGAGACCGTGCGCTTCATTGCTTTTCGTTCACACTGGCGGTTCCAGAGCGAATTTTGCACGCCCGAGGAGCCCCACGAGAAAGGTGGGATAGAAGGCGAGGCCGGCTACTTTCGGCGCAATCATTGGGTGCCGGTGCCGAAGGCGCGCGACCTCGCGGATCTCAACGCGCAGTTGCTCGCCGCCTGCCGTGCCGATGAACGGCGCCAGATCGCCGGACACCAGCAGCCGGTGGGAGGGTTAATGATCGAGGAGCGTGCGCAGCTATTACCGCTCGCCGAACAAGGCTTCGAGCTGGCGGAGATCGCGTTTCCACGCGTGGACGGTCTCGGCTGCGTGCGGGTGCGGACCAATCTCTATTCGGTGCCGGCGGCGTCCGGCAAGACGGTCGAGGTCCGGCTTTATCCGAGTTACGTCGAAGTGCGGGATGAAGGGCGGTGCATCGCTTGCCACGAGCGTTGTCACGGGCGGCAGCAACAAGTGCTCGACCTGGAACACTATCTCGATGTACTGGAGCGCAAACCGGGCGCCCTGATCGGCTCCAGGCCGCTCAAGGCATGGCGGGAACGTGGCTGGTGGCCGCCAAGCTACGATCGGCTGCTCGACGAACTGATACACCGGCACGGCAGGCAGAGCGGCACGCGCCAGATGATTCAGCTGCTCAGCCTGATCAAACAGCATGGCCACCAACGGGTACGAACGGCGGTGGAAGAAGCAATCGCTCTGGGCTGTGCGGATGCCGCGGCGGTGCGGCATCTGGTGGAAGCCGCGGACCTGGCCCATGCGCGCAGTGCGCTCATCGAGTTGGGCGCACTTGCCCGTTTCGAACGACCACTGCCGGCGATCACCGACTACGATGGGTTGCTGAGCTCGGAGATAGCGCTATGAATGCGCAGGCCGCCGTTCTGGAAACTGCCAGCATCCAGCAGCAGTGCAAGGTGTTACGCCTGCCGGCGATCGCCGCGCAATGCGGCCAACTGGCCGAACAGGCGGTGCGCGAACGTCATTCGCACCTGGGCTTCCTCGAAGCGCTGTTGCAGGCCGAACTCGAAGAACGGGAACAGCGGCTGGTGGAGCGGCGCCTTCGCGAAGCGCATCTGCCGCGGATGAAGACCCTGGAGGAGTTTGACTTCGCCCGCAATCCCAAGATCTCGGCACAACAGATCCACGAACTCGCGCAAGGCGCTTACATCGGCCGGGCTGAGCCGGTCATCTTCATCGGTGACAGCGGCACCGGTAAAACCCATCTACTCACCGGCCTGGCAGTAGCCGCCTGCCGGCAGAAGCGCCGGGTTCGATTCACTACCGCCGCTGCGTTGATCAACGAAATGGTCGAGGCCAAACATCAGTTGCAACTCGGCCGCGCGTTGAGCCGTTGGGCCCGTTACGACCTCATCGCGCTCGATGAAGTGGGCTACGTGCCCCTGGCCGAAGTAGGTGCGGAGTTCCTGTTCCAGGTCATTGCCGAACGGGCCGAGAAGGCCGCAGTGATCGTTACTACCAACCTGCCCTTCTCGGAATGGACGCAGGTGATTCCCAACGCACGGCTCTGCAAGGCGTTGATCGATCGCATTACTGACCGCGCTAGCATCATCGAAACCGGGACTGACTCATACCGCTTTCGCCGAACCCTGGAGAAGCGCAAGGGCCGCAATGCAGAGCTGAACAATATTACCGCGCCGCCCCCGCTTAGCGGCGGCGGGAAAAAGGCGACCTAAAACGAGGCCCGTAGCGCTGATCATCAGCACAGAGCAATAACTGAACAACTAACGGAAAACTGGTGGGCCAAATGTAAGCATCGAAGTGGGCCAGACCGGATTGTCGAAATCAGACGCTTTCGGCGAGGTTAAACCAGGACGCTAAACCAAGCCCGATACCGTCTACCGAATCGGGGTAGGTCCACTTCCATCTCGGACCTCCGCTCTTCCCTTTTTGGATGACGCACAGCTCATCCTTGGCCCATCGTGAGGCCGCTACAAAAACGGGCGGGGGTCCATACCATCATTCAATGGCCGACTGCGCGATGAGTGCTTGAACGTGGAAGTGTTTTTCACCATCGCCGACGTACGCGAGAAGCTCGAGCGCTGGCGCACAGACTACAATCAGGTCCGACCGCACAGCGCGTTGAACGATCAAAGCCCGCAGACCTTCGCTAAAGCCTGGGCGCCGAGCGCGGCCTCCGCAAGCACCCCTTGGCCAGCGAACCACACGCTGGCCGGCGTGGTGCGAAGTACTGCGGCCGCAAATCCAGAACCCGGACAGCTTTTCGTCCGGCCCTCAGTCGCCGTGAAGGGCGCGGCCGAAAAGCTGGTATCGGAAGGCAGCTCGATCAATGACAATTCGGGCGTTTTGCGAGAGGTTCCCACTTGAGCTATCAGAGTTACCAAACCGCCGGTAAATCCGGCCCGAACGGGATCATGCAGCCTGAAAACTCAATTTCCGGTTGGCTTGGTTTCGCGGGGCAGGTCACGTGAGAAACTCGAGTTGTGGCGGCATGACTACAACCGGGTGCGACCGCACAGTGCGCTCAATGACCATGCTCCTTATGACTTCGCAAGGCAGTGGATAGCAAGGAGCATCGCCGCCGCGCGCACCGCTGGGCCGCCACAGGCGTCCGGCGCGGCGCAAAGTGCGTCCGCGGTGGATCCGAAACCTATGCAGCTTTTCGGTCCGCCCTCAGCAGGTGCGAAGGGCGGGACCGAAAAGCTGTTAAACCAAGACCCGGCGAGCGGTTTGCTGGAGGTCGTTACGTGAGTCTGTGGAGGTCACAAAACGCCGGCCAAAACGACTGCGCCAGGCCGAATTCTCTACCTTCGTTTATACTAGTTTCGCGGGGCAGGTCATGTGTGACGGACTCTACTTCAATTCGCGGGCATTTTAGGGAGGCAGGCCACCTTCGTGGCACTTTCCTGGCCATCTTTCACGCCCAACAACCCGATGCGTCGCTGGGCGAGAGGCGAAAAACTCAACCTCTCGCCTGCACCAAAAGGGAGACTTACGACGCCGCGTTGGTTGCGCAGGACACGCAGACTCTGAAATCCACCGACGGGCAGGGCTGAGGCTTAGGGAATGGAAATGAAAACCCGCCTATCGAGTGCTTCGACCTAATGGCATCCTCGTCTAAGCAAACGTTTTGCAAGACGACCTGCCAGCCGTCGGCAGTAGTATTTGCAAAATGAAACGAGTTTTCGGGAGTAATTACCAATACGCCCGTAGGTAGCGGCAGCGAGGGGTTGAGGACCTCATACCCTCCACCGAGCGCAACGTCGCCGGGGTCGCAGAAAGCCTGGACCTCTTGGCTACTGTTGGGTGCAACCGTGGCAGGCGTATATGGGGGAGCACCGGTGCTACAGTTTACATAAGATATAATTGTTTGTGCTCGCGCTACACCTCTCGGCATAAAGGCCCAAATGACGACGGCCAGAATCACGACGATCCAATTACACTTCCTCATAATCTCCTCCCTGTCGAGAATTGCGCGTTCTCATTCACGATGATTGACTCGTATTCACATACACTCTGTATACACATTGTCCAGCGGCCCCACAATGCCGCCTTGAGGCGCGGGCGTGAACCAGTATGGTTTGACCCCGATTCGTCGGCCCTGTCCGGCGCCTGGGGCCTGCCAGCGCCGTCGATACGCGACGCCCAGTGCCGGTCTTAATGCGAAACCGAACCCGTACATTTCTGGCGTTGTAAATCCAAAATTGGCCGCGTTTTCATCTGCCGCCACTGAAGGTCCGTAAGACAAACTTTCCCTGTCCCGTCGCAGGCTGAACACGAGAACTCAACGTCCACACATAGTTTTCCGTCAATCGGTTGCGGGATCGGATCCACCTTCAAAACTTTACTGTTTTTCACTTGTCCCACCTACTTCTCAGACTGAACCCTCTATGCGCGTTTCGGCTGATTCTTCAGGTTTTGGAAGATTTGCTCTCGCAATAGATATCGGAAATGAGCTTCTCCCCGTTGCGAGATTGTGAAGGAATTCTACCGCTTCAAGTTGGCGCTCGTCTCTATGCGCCCAACCTCTTGGTGCATAACCTTCTCGTAAATATCCATTGCGTCAATTTTGTAGCTAAGCACCTTGCCAATTTCGGAAAGAAGCTTCGCAAGCAGCCGTTCTTTTGTTTTTCTCCACTGTTCTTTTTCCACCGCCTCAGGCTTGAACAAATGGCCTTTGTACCCGCACCAGGCCGCTTGCACGTCCGCACACCGATAAAAATCAACTTCCACGAGATTCAGCGCATTCACATGTTCCGGCGAAAGCCCAACTGTAAGCGCCGGAGAGAAAATCCCTTTCTTCCTCAATCCCTCCATTCTGTCTAATTTGTCCTGACGGGGAACAGGCGGTTGACATTAACCCATCCCTTAGTTACTTTAAATCATTAAATCGGCCCGAAAGGAGCAGAGAAGTGGAGAAACTATCGAAGGCTCTTGCAGCCGCGATCGTGTTGGCCGCGTTGGTTTTTGGATCGTTAGCGCCCGTCTCGAGTAGCGCCTTCGCCGCTCAGCATGGCCCGCAATTTTCCACCGCCAGCTTCTGCGGCCGTTACGTGAGTTCGTACACCGCCATATATCAACCCACGGCTGGTCTTCCGAAAGATCTGACTACCCCGCTGTCAGCTTTGGAAGCAGCCGTGATCACCGCCGACGGCCGCGGCAACATCATCGACGGCGAGTTCACCCAGAACGCTCCCGCCAATCCTCCTCAGGCCTGCACGATCACCGCTAACAAAACATATACGGTGGGCACCTCTCCGCTAGGCGAGTCGGGCTATCTGAGCTTCAATCCGACCTACACCTGTACCGGATACGACCCGACTTCCTGCACAACTGGCACTTGCACTATTTTGGGCTCGTCCTACGGCGGCGGGACCATACAGTCGGCTTGCTATCTATCCGACCCGACTGGCGCCACCGTCGTGTGCTCGGAGCTTGCGAACGGTTTCACCAACAATTCATTTTCGGCCAGAGCGACGACTTGGCAGAGAATTTCCAATTACGGCTGCCCGAACCGGCCGGGATTTCCTTTTTGACTTTCCAATTCTAACTCTTTCGATGAATCGAACGGCCTTCCGGTGTAAGGTTTTAGCCGAGATTGGTCCGCAGCGCTCCCAGTAGTGCAGGGAGAGGCCGGTTGAGCAAGGATCGAGCTTGAGTACTTGCCGGCCTACGCGCCGGAACTCAATCCGGTGGAATAAATCTGGGGCGATTGGAAACATCACGAGCTGCCTAACTTCTGCCCCTATGACTTCAGCCAGCTCAGCTATCGCGCTCGACACAGGCTGCGACGGATGCGCCGCCGGCGGCCCATGATGGTGATGGCCCTCTGGCAGCAAGCCAACCCCATTTCTCTGTAACTATATTATGCAAATATCAACAGGACAGTACTCGACCCACAAGAATGCTAGCTGCTAAGCGGCGCGGTAGGGCACTTCTGTTAGCTCAACCTTCACTACGTCGGGATCGTAACCGTTTGCTTTCAACAAGTCTCCGACCGCGATCCTCGATAGTTGCGGGTGTCTACACGGTCCAACGAGAACACTAGTAATGGGCAACGGTGGTGCGAGAGGCAACGCCACATGCCGAGTCATCATGTACTGTCGCTGCCGAAATTGTATCTGCTTTTTGCGTACATCTTCGTCTCTCAATTCGTATAAAAAACGCCATTCCTTTTCGTCCTCGAATTTTCGATGCTTCAGGCAAGGATCAAAAAACACGAGTTTGTCGATCCAGTAGGGCATAAATTCCTCGAGCCACTCTGCTTCCGTTGGCGCACGGCTCGCACCTTGCAATTCGACAAAGGATTGCTCTCCAAAAGCGAGAAGGGCGTCGATAGACTCGTTTTCTAATTTGTAAGCAATCTGCACGAGTGGAGTACTACTGACCTTTGCATAATATAGGTACAGAGGAAAGAGGTTGGCCTGTTGGCAGAAGGCCATCACCAGCATAGGCCGGCGGCGCATCCGTCGTAGCGTGTGTCGAGCGTGATAGCTGAGCTGACTGAAGTCACGCGGGCAGAAGTTAGGCAGCTCGTGATGTTTCCAATAACCCCATATGTACTCCACCGGATTGAGTTCCGGAGCATAGGCCGGCAGGTAGTCCAGCACCAGGCGGCCACGCTGACCGGCAACAAATTCCGCGACCAAGTGGCTGCGATGAGTCTTGGAGCGATCCCAGATTACCAGCAGTCGGCCCGGCAGATGACGCAGCAAGTGCGCGAGAAAGTCTACCATCTGCGGGGCGCGGATGGTCTTTCGGTAAAGCCGAAAATAAAAGTTCCACCAGGTGATGCCGGCGGCCGCCGAGAGCACCTTCCAGTTGAAATGATATTGCAGCACCGGGGTCTGTCCGCGCGGGGCCCAGGTGCGCACCCGATGGGGCCTCTCGCTCAACCCGCTTTCGTCGATGAAGACGATGGTGCGCCGCTCGCAGCGCGCTTTTTTTTAAGCTGTGGCCAGCGCGCTCGCTTCCAGTACCGGATCGCCTCTTCGTCGCGCTCCAGCGCCCGCCCGGTGGGCCGCTGGCAGCTCCAGCCGAGCTGGCGCAGGATGCGCCAGACGTGAGCCTCGTGATAGCGCACCCCGCACTGGTCCTCGATCAGCTTGCGCACCCGGGCCGCGGTCCACAGCCCGCTGGCGTAGCCGAGCGCCTCGGGTCCGCGCTTGAGCGTCTGCTCGATCTTGCGCAGTTGGTTCGCGCTCAGTTTAGGCTTACGCCCGGCCCGGCCGGCCTGCTTCAGACCCGCCCTACCGGACTGGGCGAGCTGCCGCGCCCAGCGAATCACCGATTGCCGATGGACGCCCAGGCGTCGCGCCACCTCACTGTGGCTCATGCCCTGTTTGAGCAACTCCGCGGCAGCCATTCGCCGCCGTTCCAGTCCCGCAAAGTCCCGTCGCACACCTGCTGCATTGCCCATAGCCGTAAACTAGCATATGTATCTATATTATGCAAGAGTCAATAGTTTCCAGCGCTTCTGATGGAACCCCGCTCCGCACTAACCCAATTGGATCGAATTGGATCGCGTACCCTCCTTCTCCGCCCGAATATGCACGCCACTGGCTCAGGTCGTCGCGTTTTTCTGTGAAACAGGTGACAAATGTTCCAGATAATTCTGGTTTAGGGTTCAGGAGAATCTCTGTGAAACGCGAGCAGAAAGTCTCAATGTTAGTGTCTAAAGACCTCTCCTTTATTCGCTGGCGGAGCTGGTCCACTGCATAGATGAGTTCCGTTGTGTCGTTAAGACAGGAGGCTTGCGTAGCCCACAACTGCTGGCTCTGAATTATTCGAATTAAACTATCGCCCGTCGTATAGTGATAGAGAGCGGGAGGTGGAGACCTGATGATATCTAGGTAGTGGGGAATGAACGGCCTCGCAAAGGATGCTAGAAAGTTATCTACCTTTGTCTCATCTTCTTGCGTGATAAATTTCAACGTGTTTCCGCCTTGGCTGGGACGTTTTTCAAAGCCCCTCTGTGATTATAATAGTACGCATCATACCTTAGCGGAATTGTGCCATTTTCTGGTTATCCACAGGGATTACAAAGAACACTACTTTGCAGCGGCGGAGTGAGTTATTACCGAAAGTTGTGGATCAGGAGCGGGAATGAAAGAGGCGGCGTAACCTTCCGCGTAGACCACGCGAACCCCGGTGGGAGCCGGGTGGAAGGAGACGCCACCGATGCTGAAGGTAATGGAAAAAGGGGCTTTCAGGGAAGCCGGCCGGGATTTGCTTGAGTTGGACGAGATCGCACTGGCGGGAGCGCGGCGAATGCTGATGGCCGTGCTGAAGACGGAAGCGGCCGACTACATCGAGCGCCATCGTGACGAACGCGACGCTGATGGGCGGGCGCTGGTGGTGCACAACGGCCGGTCAAAGGGGCGCAAGCTGACCCTGGGCGCGGGGACGGTGGAGCTGAAGGCGCCGCGGGTCAACGATCGCCGCCATGATGAGCACGGCCGGCGCCAGCGTTTCAGCAGCCGCATCCTGCCGCCCTACATGAGGCGTTCACCGAAGGTCGCCGAGGTGTTGCCGATTCTCTATCTGCGGGGGCTCTCGACCGGCGATTTCCGCCCTGCGCTGGAAGGCCTGCTGGGCGAGGACGCGGCGGGACTGTCGCCAGCCAACATCGCGCGGCTGACCGCCTGCTGGGAGAAAGAATACACCGTCTTTCGCCAGCGCGACCTCACCGGGCGCGAATACGTTTAGGTCTGGGTCGACGGGGTGCACTTCAACATCCGGCTCGAAGATGACCGGCTCTGCACCCTGGTGGTGATCGGGGCGCGGGCCAACGGCGAGAAGGAGTTGCTCGCGGTCGAGGATGGCTACCGGGAGAGCGCCGAGAGCTGGAAGACGCTGCTGCGCGAGCTCAAGCGGCGCGGCATGGCCGCGCCGGTGGTGGCGGTGGGCGACGGCGCGCTGGGCTTCTGGCCCGCAACGCGCGAGCAGGCCTGCTGGGTCCATAAGCTCATCAACGTGCTCGACAAGCTGCCTCCACGGCTACAACCGCGCGCCAAGCGCGCGCTGCACGAGATGATGTACGCCGAGTCGCGCGCCGATTGCGAAACCGCACGCGCGCGTTTCGCGGCGGAGTTTCAGCCCAAGTACTCCAAGGCGGTCGAGTCGCTTACCGCCAATTGGGAGCGTCTGGTTACTTTCTTCGACTTTCCCGCCGAACATTGGAAGCATCTGCGCACCACCAACGTGATCGAGTCGCCGTTCGCCACCGTGCGCTTGCGCGAGCGGGTGACCCGCGGTGCGGGATCACGAACAAAAGGGTTGCTGATGGCGTTCAAACTACTCGACATAATGCAGCTGCGCTGGCGCCACCTCGATGGCGCTCAGCTATTGCCGCTGGTTCGTGCCGGGGTGAAGTTCGTCGACGGAGTCCACCCCCATGGAACGAACCCCATTACTCAGTCTACTGACAATCAACCCACCGAAGCCGCCTGATCATGACCGGCCAATCCACAACATTTGACAATTACTCGTGGGCAGGGGCAGAATTGAACTGCCGACACGAAGATTTTCAGTCTAGAGACAAATCCGCATTTCCCGCCTCAAAAGTGCACAAACCGCCATTTTCAAAGGGTTTTTCGGCTTGATGCGCGCTCTACGAGGCCCCGAATGACCCCTCGCGCCGATCATTACTGCCACAGTTCTGCCACACTCGCGACGCCCAAGGACCTCCCCGTTACTCCTTGCGGAGGAGGAACGACCGAAATCCCCGCAGGTCCCGCCGCCAGTGCTTGGGCCATTCAGGGCCGCGCGAGGAGCTATTGCATTTCCGGAACTGACATAGGGAGGTGGCCTGGCCTCGATTCGGCGCGCCTTGGCCCCTGCCAGCGCCGTCGATTACACGCCGCCGCGCGGGCGGGTCTTTGGTCAGAGCCCCGCCTTGGCGGCGCGCGAATCGTCAAACCTAAGTCGTAGGGTTTGGATATCGGCTGCTGCTGCGCGTCTAACGCTCACGTTCGCAGCCTTTGACCCAAAACCCGAAAATCCAGCCAGTGATAAGTTGAGTGAAGGTGCTTGGGCGTGGTCCTCTTTGATGCGAATAGGAGGACGCGAAAGTGAAGAAGGGGCACACGGAAGAACAGATACTACGAGCACTACACCAGGCCGAGGGTGGCGCAAAGGTGGCCGACATCTGCCGCGAGCACGGAGTCAGCGAAGCGACCTATTACGTGTGGAAGAAGAAGTACTCGGGCCTGGGATTGAGCGAGCTGCGCGAACTGCGGCAATTGCGGGAGGAGAACGCGAAGCTCAAGCGGTTGGTTGCGGATCTTTCGCTGGACCGGCACATGCTGCAGGAGATTGTCCAAAAAAAGCTGTAAGGCCTCGGCAGCGGCGCGAGCTGGGGCGGTGGGCGCAAGCCGCCTTTGCAGTGAGCACGCGTCGGGTGGCGGGGCTGATGCTGCTTGATCGGTCGACCATGAGCTACCGGAGCCGGCGCGATCCGCAAGACGTGCTGCGGATGCGGCTGCATCAACTGGCTGCGAGCCGGGTGCGTTTCGGCTATCGACGCCTGACCGTGATGCTGAGGCGTGAGGGCTGGATGGTGAACGCCAAACGCATCTATCGACTTTATACCGAAGATGGCCTGGCGGTACGGACCAAGGTGCGCAAGAAGATCGCGCGGCGCGCACGAGTGCTAATGCAGCGCGCCACCCGACCCAACGAAAAGTGGAGCATGGACTTCGTTGCGGCCCGGCTCCTTGATGGGCGCTGGTTTCGAGTGTTGACGGTAGTCGATCAGTTCACCCGGGAGTGCGTACTGCTATTGGCCGACAGCTCGCTCACCGGCCATAAGGCGGCGCTCGCATTGTCGCAGGCCCCGGTGGAGCGCGGAGCGCCAAGGTCGATTACGGTCTACAATGGAATGGAGTTCGTAAGCAAGGCCATGGACGTTTGGGCGTACCAGCATGGCGTGCAGTTAGACTTTATCCGCCCAGGCAGACCGGTCGAGAACAGCTACATCGAATCTTATATGGACCCCGCCCGCGTGCAAGGGTGAAATTGCAGACCTGATTGGAATCCGGTTGCAGTCGTATATCCGGCCTTTTGAGCGGGCGTAAAGGAAGGCCCTGGCCATGATGGATTTCCGCGCGCTTCATTCTGCTGGTCGTTCAAGCGGCCTCGCGGGCCATGATTCGAAGGCAGAGTTCTGAAACGCCGGTCCGACCGGTTCGCCATCAGCATCGTACAAAGCACCCTACGCAACCTCGGCAAGTACAGTGTTCAGTCCCGGTCAGTTCTGTGTTAAGCGCAGTTTCGCGCCCCGTGCTCTCTCAACCGGAGATGGAGTGTAAGCGCCGGTGGAAAAATCCCTCACTGAAGCGGCGGGGTGGTGTGGTCGCGCCGGAGTAAAACTGGAGTTGACCCGGTTTCGTAGACGGTGTTGGGGAGAAAGGAAGAAGGAGGTTCCCGATGCCACCAACGCATCCACGGTACCCGCTGGAATACCGGCGGCGGATCGTCGAACTGGCGCGCGCTGGACGGAAGATCGAGGAGCTGGCGCGCGAGTTCGAGCCCTCAGCCAATGCGATCCGCAAATGGCTCAAGCAGGCGGCGCTCGATGAGGGCCTGCGCAGTGACGGCTTGACCACTAGCGAACGGGAGGAACTTAACCACCTGCGGCGGGAGAACCGGGTGCTGCGCGAGGAGCGGGAGATACTTGCAAAAGCCGCGGCCTGGTTCGCTCAGGAGACCGGCGCGACGCCGTCGCGGCGGTCGCATTCGTAGGGGCTAACCAGGCCATGCACGGGATTGCCACGATGTGCCGCGTGCTGGGCGTCTCCCCCGGCGGTTACTACGCGCGGCTAAAGCGTCCGCCCTCGGCGCGGGCCCGGGCGGATGGCGAGTTGTGCGGGCGGATCGCCGAGATCCATCACCACTCGCGCGCCACCTACGGCGCGCCGCGCATCCATGCCGAACTCAAGGAACAGGGCATTAGGGTGGGATGCAAACGGGTGGCGCGGCTGATGCGCGCGGCGGGGCTTCGCGGCGTGAGCCGGCGCAACTGGATAATCACCACGGTGCGCGATCGCCAGGCGCGCCCGGCCCCCGACCTGGTCGAGCGCAACTTCAGCGCGCCGGCGCCCAATCGGCTGTGGGTCGCCGATATAACCTACATTCCCACCTGGGCGGGCTTTCTCTATCTGGCCGTGGTGCTCGACGCGTTTAGCCGCAAGATCGTGGGCTGGGCGATGGAGACTTATCTGCGCACCGAGTTGGTGCTCAAGGCGCTGGAGATGGCGCTGGGGCAGCGGCGTGCGGCCGGGGTGATTCATCACTCCGATCAGGGGAGCCAGTATACGTCGCTGGCCTTCGGCCAGCGCTGCGATGAGGCCGGGGTTAAACCGTCGATGGGCTCGGTGGGCGACTGTTGCGACAACGCGATGTGCGAGAGTTTCTTTGCCACGCTCGAATGCGAACTGCTCAACCGGCGCAGTTTCAAGACCCAGGTCGAGGCGCGCATGGCCGTGTTCGATTTCATCGAAGGCTGGTACAATCCGCATCGCCGCCATTCGGCGCTCGACTATCGCTCGCCGGTGGAGTACGAACGCCTTCATCGCGAACTGGGCATGCAGACCATGAGGAGCTCGGCCGCCGCGGGCGGTGCTTGGCCAGCAGACCAATTGCTGGCCGGCGCGCCGCAGACCGCGTCGTCCTCGAATCAGCAACCCATAACGCTTTCCGGCCCGGCCTCAAATCAGGTGGAGGCCGGGACCGAAAAGCTGCTATCAGGCCAATCTCGGGAGGACGCT
>CAWAKE010000007.1:0-247500 GCA_963782535.1 uncultured delta proteobacterium
TTCGATACTCTAAAGCGGCCCATTTCGATGCTGTAAAATGGCCCACCTCGCAGACCCGAAGCATCCTGCTGAAGAGCAGGAGGCGCGGGATGGAGAGGAAAGCAAAGGTGGAGCTATTCGAGCAGATACGCAGGGAGTACGAATTCGGCGACGGTACCGTGCTCGGCATCGCGCGCAAGCTGGGAGTGCATCGCCGGATGGTACGTCAGGCGCTGGCCAATGCCGCACCGCCGGAGCGCCAGCAGTGGGAACGGAAGCGACCGATAATGGCGCCGTTGATGCCCTTCATCGACGCGGTGCTGGAAGCCGATCGCAACGCCCCGCGCAAGCAGCGTCACACCGCCCATCGCATCTGGCAGCGGATTGTGACGGAGCAGCCGGAGCGGAAAGTGTCGGAAGCGACGATTCGGCAGTATGTGCGCGAGCGCAAACGGGAGCTGGGATGGTCAGCCCGCGCGACCTGTGTGCCGCAGAGCTACGCACCGGGGCAGGAAGGCCAGGTCGATTGGTATGAAGCATGGGCGGAGCTCAATGGTGAACGGATAAAGCTGCAGGTCTTTGCGATACGGAGCATGGCGAGCGGCGCGGCCTTCCATCGGGCCTATCATCGCGCGACCCAGCAGGCGTTTCTCGAGGCTCACGAGCACGCGTTTCAATATTTTGAGGGCGTCTTTCGCATCCTCAGGTACGACAACCTGAAAGCTGCGGTGAAGAAGATCCTGCGTGGGTTCCGCCGCGAGGAGACCGTGCGCTTCATTGCTTTTCGTTCACACTGGCGGTTCCAGAGCGAATTTTGCACGCCCGAGGAGCCCCACGAGAAAGGTGGGATAGAAGGCGAGGCCGGCTACTTTCGGCGCAATCATTGGGTGCCGGTGCCGAAGGCGCGCGACCTCGCGGATCTCAACGCGCAGTTGCTCGCCGCCTGCCGTGCCGATGAACGGCGCCAGATCGCCGGACACCAGCAGCCGGTGGGAGGGTTAATGATCGAGGAGCGTGCGCAGCTATTACCGCTCGCCGAACAAGGCTTCGAGCTGGCGGAGATCGCGTTTCCACGCGTGGACGGTCTCGGCTGCGTGCGGGTGCGGACCAATCTCTATTCGGTGCCGGCGGCGTCCGGCAAGACGGTCGAGGTCCGGCTTTATCCGAGTTACGTCGAAGTGCGGGATGAAGGGCGGTGCATCGCTTGCCACGAGCGTTGTCACGGGCGGCAGCAACAAGTGCTCGACCTGGAACACTATCTCGATGTACTGGAGCGCAAACCGGGCGCCCTGATCGGCTCCAGGCCGCTCAAGGCATGGCGGGAACGTGGCTGGTGGCCGCCAAGCTACGATCGGCTGCTCGACGAACTGATACACCGGCACGGCAGGCAGAGCGGCACGCGCCAGATGATTCAGCTGCTCAGCCTGATCAAACAGCATGGCCACCAACGGGTACGAACGGCGGTGGAAGAAGCAATCGCTCTGGGCTGTGCGGATGCCGCGGCGGTGCGGCATCTGGTGGAAGCCGCGGACCTGGCCCATGCGCGCAGTGCGCTCATCGAGTTGGGCGCACTTGCCCGTTTCGAACGACCACTGCCGGCGATCACCGACTACGATGGGTTGCTGAGCTCGGAGATAGCGCTATGAATGCGCAGGCCGCCGTTCTGGAAACTGCCAGCATCCAGCAGCAGTGCAAGGTGTTACGCCTGCCGGCGATCGCCGCGCAATGCGGCCAACTGGCCGAACAGGCGGTGCGCGAACGTCATTCGCACCTGGGCTTCCTCGAAGCGCTGTTGCAGGCCGAACTCGAAGAACGGGAACAGCGGCTGGTGGAGCGGCGCCTTCGCGAAGCGCATCTGCCGCGGATGAAGACCCTGGAGGAGTTTGACTTCGCCCGCAATCCCAAGATCTCGGCACAACAGATCCACGAACTCGCGCAAGGCGCTTACATCGGCCGGGCTGAGCCGGTCATCTTCATCGGTGACAGCGGCACCGGTAAAACCCATCTACTCACCGGCCTGGCAGTAGCCGCCTGCCGGCAGAAGCGCCGGGTTCGATTCACTACCGCCGCTGCGTTGATCAACGAAATGGTCGAGGCCAAACATCAGTTGCAACTCGGCCGCGCGTTGAGCCGTTGGGCCCGTTACGACCTCATCGCGCTCGATGAAGTGGGCTACGTGCCCCTGGCCGAAGTAGGTGCGGAGTTCCTGTTCCAGGTCATTGCCGAACGGGCCGAGAAGGCCGCAGTGATCGTTACTACCAACCTGCCCTTCTCGGAATGGACGCAGGTGATTCCCAACGCACGGCTCTGCAAGGCGTTGATCGATCGCATTACTGACCGCGCTAGCATCATCGAAACCGGGACTGACTCATACCGCTTTCGCCGAACCCTGGAGAAGCGCAAGGGCCGCAATGCAGAGCTGAACAATATTACCGCGCCGCCCCCGCTTAGCGGCGGCGGGAAAAAGGCGACCTAAAACGAGGCCCGTAGCGCTGATCATCAGCACAGAGCAATAACTGAACAACTAACGGAAAACTGGTGGGCCAAATGTAAGCATCGAAGTGGGCCAGACCGGATTGTCGAAATCAGTTCGCCGTCCGCCACTACCTCCGAGACCAGTCCGGTTGCAAGCGCGCGGCTCGCGTTGATGAAGCGTCCCGTCAGCATCAGCTCGGAGGCGATCGACATGCCCACCGCGCGCGGCAGGAAGTAGCTCACGCCCATGTCGCACGCGCTCAGACCGATCTTGATGAAGGCGGCGTTGAAGCGAGCCGACTCGCTCGCGATTCGCACGTCGGCGGCCAGCGCCAGGGCAAATCCGCCGCCTGCCGCCGGTCCGCGCACAGCGGCGATAAAGGGCTGTGGCAACCGCCGGATCGCCACCACCAGGTCGCTCATCTTACGCTGGATGTCGAACACTCGCGCCGTGCTCGACGCCGTTACGTCCACTCCGCCGCCGCCGGTCTGCTCCTTCAGATCGAGCCCGGCGCAAAACGCCCGGCCCGCCCCACGCATTACTACTACTCGCGTTTTCCGATCGTGATAGAGTTCGCGCAGATAATCATGCAATTCATCCACGATCGCCGCGTTGAGCGCATTTAGCGCCTGCGGGCGATTCAGCGTGAGCCACGCGATTTCGCCGTCACGGTTTATTTCCAAAGCTTTATAAGCCATCGTCTCACCTTCCTGCCTGATGTTTTTGATTGCGGGTTGTGCATTATTTGGCCGTCAATGCCCACGCCTTTTGCCGGCTCTGTGAGTTTAGCCGCGAACTCCCGCCACGTGCGCAAACCATAACCAAATTCGGACTGTCCGCGCTAATAAAAATCGGCCGCGATACTCGCCCCCGCAGCATCTCCGTGCGTCACTATCAAACCCCCGACAACCAAATTATTGAGCTGTGAAATTGTCTCAAAATGCTGCAAGACTTTATTGGTTGCCTCAGATTATTTCGTGTCGCTTAGATTCATCCAAAAGCGCAGTCGTCTGTTGTCCAAAGCACTTTTATGTAGGCTGAGTTCTTGACTATTCGAACTTACATGCCAACGCTATTTATATGTCCGAAAGTCTATTACAAGCGACGGTGAATTGAGCGTGGCTGAATTAAACGGTTCGCGTCAAACGGTTGCCGGTCGGGACGATATTTTCACGATCAAAGAACTGTCAGAGCATTTGCGCGTCCACCCCACTACCATCTACCGCCTCCTCCGTCAGGGTCGTCTACCCGGTTTTCGCGTTGGCAGTAATTGGCGCTTCAATCGCGCCGCGATCGAGCAATGGGAGCGCATGCAGGTCTCCGGCTTCGAGTTGCCGACCTCTCGCGGCCGGCGCAAACGCACCGGCAACTGACACGCTCACCAGATTGTTGCGATTGACGATTCCTGCGCCGATTCGTCTTTGTGCCGCGTTGCGTCCCAAATTCGTCTCCTGACATTCTTTGGCGAGGCGCTTATTAGCGCGCGCCCGGGACCGTCGTTAAATCCCGCCCTCGACGCGTTCGTGATGCCGTCCGGCATTACGCCAGCGTCGCCCGATTCGTGGCTTGCGCGCACAATGTTTGACAACCGACGGCTAAACCGAATACCTAACGGGCATCATCCATTGCGGAGTGTTGGGCCCAGATGCCGACTAAGTACGCCGACGTACGTGGCTACGCCACCTATTATTATTATGTCGGGAAGACCACCCTTCCCGACGTCGTGCCCGATTTATCGCGCGGGCGAACATTAATCTTTATCCACGCCGCGGGCTCCAACGGCCACGCATGGCATTATCAGTATGAAGCGCTCGGCGCTTCGCACAGCCCGATCGCGCTCGACTTCCCCGGTCACGGCCGCTCTTCCGGCGTCGAGGGCTTGCCCACGATTCGCGACTACGCCGACTTCGTCGTCGCCTTCGCCGACGCGCTCAAAATCGACTCCGCGGTGTTCGTCGGCCGCTCGATGGGCGGGGCTATCGCCATGGATATTGCCGCCCGCCATCCCAAGCGCGTGCAGGGCCTCGTCCTGATGGCGACGGCGGCCAAATTCAACATCCCTAAAGAACGCATCGATCAGTGGCGCGCCGTCACCATGGGCCGCAGCGGCCAACCCTTCACCAACGACGGCTACTCGCCCGCTACCATCGCGACCAAGCGCGAAGTGATCCAGGAAGGGTGGGGCGAACAAATCCGCACCGACCCGCGCACCCGCTGGGGCGATCTGGTCGCCTGCTCGAACGTCGATTTGCGCAGCCAACTCGGCGAAATCTCCACGCCGACACTGGTTCTCGCCGGCGCCGACGATCAGATTACGCCGCCAGCCGACGCCGAATTCATTAAAAATGGCATCAAGGGTGCCCGCCTCGAGGTGATCCCCGATGCCGCTCATAACCTCACCAGCGAGCGGCCCGCCGAGGTCAATGCCCTCGTGGACAAGTTTCTTGCCGACCTGAGATAGGGAGCGCCCGATGAGCTTAAGCCGGAAATGCGCCGTCGTCGGCGCTTACGAACATCCAACCCGCTTCGCCCCCGATAAGACCATGTATCAGATCATGGCCGAGAGCATCCGCGGCGCGCTCGACGACTGCGGTCTCACGATCAAGGACGTCGACGGCCTGCTCACCGCCGGGATGGGCATGGGGGCGATGGCAATTGTAGGGTTTTGCGACTATTTGAACCTGACGCCGAACTTCGTCGATTCGACCAATATCGGCGGCTCGTCCTTCGTCGCCCATACCGCGCACGCGGCCGCCGCGATCAATGCCGGCCTCTGCGACGTCGCCGTGGTGGTTTACGGATCGACCGCGGCCTCCTCGCGCTTCGCCATCGGCACCGGTGGCGGCGGTGGCGGTGGCGATCCCTGCGACCAGTACGAATTTCCCTTCGGTCCCACTACCGTCGGCGCCTACGCCATGATCGCCCAGCGCCACATGCACGACTACGGCACCACGCCCGAGCAGCTTGCCGAAATCGCCGTTACCATGCGTCTGCACGCCTCGATGAATCCGGCCGCCAAATATCGTGATCCGATAACCGTCGAAGACGTGCTGGCCTCGCGCGTGATCTCGTCGCCGCTGCATCTGCTCGACTGCTGCATCATCAGCGACGGCGGCGGGGCCCTGGTGATCACCTCGGCCGAACGAGCGCGCGACTTGAAGAAGAAACCCGCCTACATCCTCGGGTGCGGCGAGACCGTGAGTCACGCGGCGCGCGGCCAGCGCGATTTCCTCGAGATCGCCGCGGCCCAGTCGGGCCGGCTGGCCTTCGAGCGCTCGGGCGTCGCGCACAAGGACGTCGACATGGCGATGATCTACGATTCCTTCACCATCACAGTGCTGTCGACGCTCGAGAACCTGGGCTTCTGCAAGCGCGGCGAGGGCGGCGCGTTTGTCAGTGGCGGACGCCTGCGCTTCGACGGCGACTTCCCCATCAATACCGACGGCGGCGGCCTCTCCTCCAATCACCCGGGCATGCGCGGCATGTTCCTCGTGATCGAGGCGGTCAAGCAATTGCGCGGCGAATCCGGCCCGCGCCAGGTCGCCGATTGCAAAACCGCGCTCGTCCACGGCACCGGCGGCGCGCTCGGCACCCGTCATTCCGGGGCGACCTTGATTCTCTCCAACCAGTGACCCGCGTCCATCAGTGAGCGCCAATCATGCCGCAGGATAAAACTCAAAAAGCCTATCGCAAGCCGCTGCCCCACATCGACGAGGAGAGCCGTCCCTGGTGGGAGGCGGTCCAGCGCCACGAACTCTACATCCAGAAGTGCCGCGATTGCGGTGATCTCCGCTTCCATCCGCGTGCCCTGTGCACGAGCTGCATGTCGTCGCGCACCGAATGGGTCCGCTGCAAGGGCACCGGAAAAATCTACGCCTTCACGGTCACCAACCAGAATCAGGCCGGCGGTTTTCGCGATTCATTGCCCTATGTCATGGCTTGGGTCGAGGTCGATGAGGGCCTCAAGATGCTCACTAACATTGCCGACTGCCCCCCGGAACAGGTTAAGATAGATATGCCCGTCGAGGCCGTCTTCGATGACGTTACCCCCGAGGTGACGCTCGTGAAATTTCGTCCGGCGAGGTGAGGTCCCGGCCGAGTGAGCACTACCCTTGACCTGCATAGCCATAGCGAAGCCTCTGAAGACAGCCGGGCGCCGTTGGAGGCCTATCTTAACTGGCTCAAGATCAAAAGCGCCGAACGTCCGCTTGACGGTATCGTTCTGACCGAGCATCGCCAGTTCAATCGCGACGCCGACTATCGCGCCATCGAGGACAAGTTCGGCATCCTGGTCTTGAAGGCTTCCGAAGTCGAAACCGATTACGGCCACGTACTGGTCTTCGGCGTCACCGAAGAAATGACGCAGCGCTTCGATTTCGCCAACGTCCGTCTCCCCGCGCAGGAAGTTATCGATGAAGTCGCGCGGATGGGTGGAGTCGCCGTGCCCTGTCATCCCGGGCGCCCGAACGTCGGCCTGTGCGAACATTACACGAAAAAGCCCCCGCTCAAGAACGTCATTGCCGTCGAAGTCCTCAACGGAGGCTCGCGCAAAGGCGAGGACGAGCGTAGCGAAGCTTTGGTGAATCAATACGGTTATCGCGCGATCGGTGGCTCTGACAGCCATCTGGTGAGTCTCATCGGATTGTGCGCCACCCGCTTCGACGCGGACATCCGCACCATCGAGGACCTTGTCCGGGAACTGCGCAACGGCTCCTACCAGCCCATGGACTTCCGACCGCGCCGAAAAACCGTTCCTCAAGCGATTGCAGTGGAGGTGAAATAGCTCATGGCAGTCGATTACGACCCGGCCATCATCGGCCGCGTCTTTGAAACTACCGACCCGCTGCCCGTCACCGCCGAGATGGTGACGAAGTTCTGCAGCGCGATCGGCGAATCTAATCCGATCCATACCAACGCGAAGGCAGCAAAAGCCGGTCCCTATGGCGGACTTACCGCGCCGCCGTCGTTTGCGGTGACCTTTCGCAACGGCCAACACTTCTTCAAGCACGTACCGCGCTACGGCAAACAGGGCTTCGACGCCGGCAAGGACGTCGAATTCGTCGGCCCGATTCGTCCCGGCGACGCGATTACACTGAAATCTCACGTCAAGGAGATCTACGAAAAGACTGGACGCTCGGGCTCGATGGTCTTTGTCATCGTGCGCACGACCTTGACCAACCAGAAGGGCGAGGTCGTCGCCCATGTCGACCATCGCTTTATGAACCGGACTTGAGCTCCTGCCATGCCAGACAATAACAACGATTTGAATTTTGAGCGGGTGAAAATCGGCGACCAGTTGGGGCCGCACGAATTTCATCTTAGCAAGGACCAGGTTCGCGCCTACGCCAAGACCACCGGCATGTGGGTGCCGCGCTTCACCGACGACGAAGCGGCGCGCAAAGAAGGGCTGCCCGGCATGATCACGCCGGGAAATATGAGCCTCGCCATCCTGAGTAAGCTGGTGACCGACTGGATTGGCGGGAGCGGTGCGCGCCTGGTGCGCATGGGCACAACCTATCGGCAGCCGGTAATGCCCGACCATACCATCACGCTCGACGGCTTCGTCACCGAAAAGAACGAGAGCGATCACACCGCCGAGATGGACATCTGGATGGAGAACGAAGACGGCGAGCGCCTGGTCGTCGGCACCGCCACCGTGCATTTCCCGCGTTAGTGCGGAAGATGCACGGTGAATTTCCGATGCTACACGCGGCGCGAGCGGATCGGGTGAGCGCCGGGGTTACTTTCCGCTAGCGTGTAATACCTGTTTAGGGAACTGAACCGAGGCGAGAGCCACTGGCTGGCGAGCCGACTTGAGCTCGGCGCGAGTCGTTCCGAGCATCTTCAGGGTCGGAAACAGGGCGTGCTCGACAAAATGGCGGGCGCTGATACCGGCGTTGGAATCACGCAACCGCTCGGTGTAGTTTGGGATTAATCCCACGCCAGGCATCTGGAAATGCGCAACAACCAAGGCGAGGTCGGCGATCGTGCCGGGGCGATCGGCTTCGAGTTCGATCCGCGCCATCGCACGGTAGAAACCCGCGTGCGCGGCCTCGTCGCGGCTGACGAACGCGAAGATCGCTTCGAGCACCTTGTCACCCTCGCGAATTGCCCGGTCCTTCTGCGCCTTGTAGGCGAGGTAGGTGGCGGCTTCCTGCAGCGCGCCGTAACAGGCCATCTGGCGGCGGGTGGTGAAGGGCAGCTTCCATTTGCTCGCAAAGACGGTCTGTTCGAATTGGGCAAACTGGGCCTCGGAACGCATCCCCGAGCGCGTCAGGTATTCCCGAAAGACCAGTCCATGCTTCGATTCCTCGTAGCTCCAGCAGGCCTGGAACCACGCAGCGCCGAAAATACTCCGCGATAACTCGATACCGCCTAAGCTGTAATCGGGAAGATAGAACTCCTCGGCGCAGTACGTCTCGATACGGGTGGCTTTGCGTTCGCTGTTGAGCGAGCGGTCGAGTTGATCCCACGGAATGTCGCTAAAGATGTTCCAACGCCGTTTGCGCTCTGCGATCTCGAAGAATTCGAGATAGGTGGAATACATGTTGTCGCGCGTTATGGATAAATCATCCATTTTGTAGGGCCCTTGATTGCGGAGTGCTGGGAGCTGGGAAGGGAGGCCGTCCCCGCGAGAACGCGGACGGCCTAAAGGAGTGCATCGTTAGATTCGCTCCGCGGTTTCAGACGCGTAGCGCACGGCGCAGAAGTTTTCGATCGTCGTCGTCGGTAGCTCCCGGATGTCGCAGGCAGCTTTCGTCGAGCCAGCGGTCGGTGACCGCGTCATCGAGGGCCAGGCCCGCGTCGTTAACTGCCCAGGTTCGCCGCGTTGCCGGGGTCTGTGCGAACTTGCGGCCGCAATTGCGGCATGAGAAGCCGAGCCGCGCGCCGCCTGCACCAGCGGCCGTACTGTCCAGGGTCTTGACTCTGAATTCGTGACTTTCCCAAGGGGGACGTTCCGCGATTCTGGTCTGCGTATCGCTCGAGTTATTCAATTACTTGCCGCTGGCGCCTTGCGTCGCGCCGAGTGTTTCGCTCCATTTGTCACCGCTCCACCAAGAGATCCGCGATCGATTTGAATTTTTTGACCATTGAGCTCTGTGTTATTGAGTAGGCTAATCGCTAGGACCGCATCTTCGGCATCGGCCATCTCGACGAAGCCGAAGCCGCGGCAGACGCCAGCCTTGTCGCTGACCGCGAGCGCTCCACGCACCTGTCCGGCGCGCGCAAACAGAGTCACCAGATCGACACTCGTAACCGATCCAGCGAGGTTGCCAATGTAAACTTTGGCCATGCGCGCGTGTCCTTTCCTTCCTCTTAGGCTGTGAACTTCTCGCCGTCGAAGGGGTATGCAGGAGATGAAATTTTCCGAGGGCGAATAAACCAATGTTATTCCCCGCGGGCAGGAATGTACAGACGGTGAGCCTAATAGGCCGGAAATCGTTCAATTTGCTGAGGTTTATTCGATCTGCGAGTCCATCTTATGACTGTAAATTCGTAATTTGGAAGGTCGCCGACACCTCCGGCCGACAGTCTTAGAGCAAGGCGCCGCGAAACGGTTCGTCGCGCGGTGGGGGATATTGCAGCAGGTTGATCGCCCAGCGGCGGGCCTGTTTCAAGGCCTCCTCGGCACGGCCAAACAACCGCTCACGTTGCATCACGCTCCAGACGTAAACGTCGACCGATGGCTCGTCGCTCAGCGTCACGTCGATCATCCAGTCCTCGATCTCCGGTCCGCAAATCAGCAGCCGCATCAGGCGGCCGTGGTCGAGCACGATGCCACGTGCCTCGCGCGGGATGCGGAACTCGTCCTTGACCCGCTTGAGCATTCGCGGCGGACAATGTTCCTCGGTCATCGGGACGTAAACCCAGTCGCCCTGCGGCGGATTGGCTTCGCGCGCGATGCGCAGGTTGTTGTCGGTAAGGTCTTCCTTGGCGCGATCCTGATCGTAGTCTTTGCCGACCGAATAAAAACTCATCGCGACCGGCAGGACGGGCATTTCGAGTTCCGATTTCGCCTGCTTGGGCCGCTTGACGTTAGTCTCGACCCACCATCGATTTTCGACGTTTGGCTTATGTGTCATAGGCTAATTTCAGCTCCGTCCGGCGACGCGCAAGCACGGGGGACGGCAAGGGCCGGGCGGCAAATTCGCATTGGGCGTTATCCCTGCGCCCGCCGTGACGTTCGCCGTTTGGTCCGCGCGACGGTCTTGCGCCGCCGCCGGCGCGCGCCGGTTTGCGGGGTGCGCACGCAGCGCTCTATGATCGCCGCGGTCTCGCGACCTGCGCCGCTACGGACGCGTGCCCGATTTCGACGAGTGCCCCGGGCAGGCGCCCGGCCGGAAGCGGCGCTGCGTGCGGACGACGCAGCGGCCGTGCGCGATCGTTTGGGCGTTATCACGCGGCTGCGGCGCGGAATGCGGCGCAATCCACGCACCATGCGGCAGGTGAAGGCCTCGGCCTTGGTTTCCGCGTCGGTCCAGAACAGATAGTGCGCCATCTCGTGATAGACCATCTGCACCCACATGCGCTCGGAATTATAGACCCGTCCGCGCTTCCAATTTTCGGGATGCACGAGGTGAATGCGGCCGTCCTCGAAGGTTTTGCCGGCGGTCTTGCCCCAATCGATATATTCGTACCATTCGATTCGCGGCCGGCGTAGATGGTAATAGCGGCAGAAATCGTTGATCGCGCGGCGAAATGCGATAAGGCCGTGCTCGCGAAAGAAAATCACGAGGTTCCTATCCATTTCGCGGCGTCGATCGATTGGCGGAAGGAGCATTCGCACGTCAGCAGGCCTCCAGTTACAGAGTCGTGATCATAGGAAGCGATTGACGAGGTAGTCAATCGGGGGCCGGAACTGTCCACGCCTGCACGTCAAATCGTGAATGCTATGTATAATTGTAAGGTAGTTAGACTTGAAATGTTGTGCAATTTATCGAAAACACGTCGGTTGCTTGGCCGCCCTCGCAGCCCATCTCACCTATCCGTGGGTGGGCGGCGCGGGTCGGCCCGGGTAGCGTCCGGGACCGGCTGCTGTGTGCGCGCTACTGGGGAAAGGCGCGATTGAGCGAGGAGGGCGCGGGTGTCCTGATCCACCGCCTTCACGGCCCGCGACTACAAGTTTAGCCCCGGCAAGTGTCAGCGGGCCGTCCCAGGCCTGGCACAATGAAGCCGCGCGCCACAGCGCTCCGGCGCCGTGGCGTAACGACAATCTGAGGTACAAATTTCAGCTAACGCGGTGTCGCGCGATGGCCGTCAGGAAGCAACCACCGCGAGCCGGGCCGAGCGGCGCTGGCGCACCCGGTTCGCCGTCATATGCTGTGCACGGCTGGATTCCTTAAGTCGCAAACGCCCGGCGCTCAGGCGGTCGGTAGCACCGTGTCCCAAGGCGAGGCTGCTGAGCCGCTGCCGAAGCATTTCCGGATCGATCCCGAGTGCTTCGCATACGTTGTCGAACGAAAAGGGATGATGAGTCCCCTTGGTCACCACCCACTGGGCGGCCTCAGCGAAGGCTCGGCGCTTGCGGGCGCTGCCCGTCCGGTTCCACCCCTGCAGGACGTTGATGGCGTCGACCAACACCGCGAGCATCAGACGCTGCTCGCTGCACAGGCCGCCGCCGCCGATGGCGCCGAAAAATTGGCTCGGCAGAATTACATCGGTCAGTCCGAGTGAATCCGATCCTTCAATTTCCCGCTGTGCATGCTCCATTTGATTTTGCTCCTCTCGGAGGACTACCCGGTTCCGGCATGCCAGGTGCGCTCGCCGTCTCCAAAGTCAATCTTCCGCTCCCCTCATATGATTTAGTCGCACTTTCATAACATGCCACGTTAAGACACTTGTAACATTATAAAAGCAGTAAGACAAGTGTCAAAACATTTAATTTGAAGTAATTTTTTGTCAAGCGACGATGCGACGAAGAATGAAGCTACAGGCAAGGCAGAAGCTAATAGAGACTAGAAAGGCTCAACTGTGTGAAGGATAAAAAGGGAATAAATCAGTCACTAATAATCGGGCGGAGCTGATTCGGCGGTTGCGGCGGCGGATTGGAGCCGTGATGGCCGCGAAGGTCGCTTCTGTTATAATTCCCGAAAGACCGGCTGCATTGGCGGAGGATTATTCGATGGCTGAGTTGTTCGCCCGGGACACGATCAAGAAGCTGCGCAAGCTGCGGCTGTTGAAGCCCGAGATGTTCAAGAGCTTCATGGATTTCGAGGCGACGGTCTTCAAGGACGGGGCGCTGACGGCCAAGACCAAGGAACTGATGGCGGTGACGGCGGCTCACGTAACTCAATGCGGCTGGTGCATCGAGGATCACGTCAAACGCGCGAAGAAGCTGGGTTCGAGCGACGAAGAAATCGCGGAGGCGGCGTTCGTCGCGATGGCGTTAAGAGCCGGCGGCGCGTTTGCCCATACATGTATATCGATGGCGGTGACCGACGAGGTTAATGCGGCGGCGGCCAAGGCCTGATGATCGCCTTGGCTGAATCGGCGATCGCACAGAAATGAAGGAGACGATGGAACAGTCCAAGCGCAAGACCCGGCGGATACGAATCGGCGGTGTGGAAGTGGGCGGAGACGCCCCGATCGTGGTGCAGTCGATGTGTGCAACGCGCACCATGGACATCGACCGAACCATCGCGCAGGCGCATCAGTTGGCGCGCGCGGGCGCCGGTATTGTGCGGATCGCGCTCGACAATGAAAAGGAAGTTCCGGCGCTGAAAGAGATTCGGGCGCAGACGCCCGGAATCACGCTCTCGGTCGATCTGCAGGAGAACTATCGAATCGCAGCCAAGGTGGCGCCTCACGTCGACAAGATTCGCTACAATCCTGGCCATCTGCATCATATAGAGAAGGCCAAAACGATACCGCAGAAGGTAAAAGGGCTGGTCGAAATCGCACGCGCTAACGACATCGCAGTGCGTATCGGCGTCAATTGCGGCTCGGTCGCGCCGACTTTTCTGGAAAAATATCCGGGCGATCAACTGAGCGCAATCGTCGAGTCGGCGGCCTACCATTGCGAATTGATGGAGGAGTTCGGCTTCGATCGCTTCGTGGTTTCGCTCAAGGATTCGGACCCGGCCAAGGTGCTCGAGGCCAATCGCCGCTTTACCGCGCGGCGCCCTGACGTGCCGCTGCATCTGGGCGTGACCGAGGCCGGACTGCCGCCCGACGGGATCACCAAGACCCGGCTCGCCTTCGAGAAACTGCTGGCGCAGGCGATCGGCGACACCATCCGCGTGTCGCTCACGCTGCCCAACGATCGCAAGCACGAGGAAGTGATGGTCGGGCACGCGATTATCGAGGACGTCAAGGCTGGCCGCTTCATCTCGGTGCCGGACTTCGGGAGCGGCATGAATATCATCTCGTGCCCGTCGTGCTCGCGGGTCGAGAACGAGAAGTTCGTCGAGCTGGCGCAACAGGTCAAAGAGGTGACCGGTTACGCCTCGAAGCACAAAATCACGATCGCCGTGATGGGCTGCCGGGTAAACGGACCGGGCGAGACCGACGACGCGGATCTGGGCCTCTGGTGCGGTCCGACGACGGTGAATCTGAAGAAAAAGGATCGCAAGATAGGAAATTTCAAATACGATGAAGTTCTGCCGCGCCTGCGCGTCGAGGTCGATCGCCTGATCGCGGAGCGCACCGCCGCGAGCAACTGAGCGCGGCACTGTACTGCGAGCGTCAGTTTGCCGCGCGGCTAAATTTTTTGTTTGGTCTGGTGCCAGTCGGCGAGGAATTTTTCGAGCCCGGCGTCGGTCAGCGGATGCTGTAAAATTTGCTTGATCACGTTAGGCGGCAGGGTCGCAACGTGGGCGCCGGCTTCGGCCGCGTGCAGCAGATGGAGCGGCGAGCGAATCGACGCCACCAGCACCTCGGTCGGGAAATCGTAGTTCTCCATCAGATGTACGCATTGGTCGATCAGCGCGAGTCCGTCGTGGCCGATATCGTCGAGCCGTCCGATAAAGGGTGAGACGAAGGCGGCGCCGCATTTGGCCGCCGCCAGCGCCTGCAGAGGGCTGAAAATCAGCGTGACGTTGACGCGGATGCCGCGGCTGGTGAGCGCCTTGGCGGCCTTCAGGCCCTCGATCGTCATCGGACACTTGACCACGATATTGCGATGCAGGGCGGCGAGCTTCTGGCCCTCTTCGAGCATGAGCGGTGCGGCGGTCGCGATCACTTCGGCGCTGACCGGACCATCGATAACCTCGCAAATCTCGCGCAGGACCTCTGCGTAGGGACGGCCGCTTTTGGCGAGCAAGCTGGGATTGGTGGTAACGCCATCGGCCAGGCCGAGTTCGGCAATCTCGCGAATCTCGCTGACCTCGGCAGAATCGACAAAGAATTTCATCGGGTAAGGGCCTCCCGCCTGGACATTTGCGGCCGCAGCAAATCGGCGCGCGCCAGGGTCACTCGCTGGGCCGATTTGAGATTCGCCAATAAGTCGGAAATTGTTACATTAAGTTTAGGATGAATCAGGGCCGGCGCAACTTCCGCCATCGGGGCGAGTACGAAGCGCCGCTCCTGGAGCCGCGGATGCGGTAGCGTGAGCGCCGGTGTGGCGCGAATTTCCTGGTCGAAGAAGAGCAGGTCGAGGTCGATCACGCGCGGCCGGTAGCGCGGGAGGCGGGCGGCCTTGCGCCCGGGCGCGCGCTTGCGTCCCATGGCGCGTTCGATTGCAAGGAGCCGGCGCATCAGTGCGTCGGCGGTCAGTTCGGTTTCAATCTCGATCACGCCGTTGAAAAACGGTCCCTTGAGAGTGGCGTCGCTCACCGGATCGGTCTCGTAAACCGAGGATTGGAGCAGCACGCGCGAGCCCGGCAGGCCGGCGATGCGTGTGATCGCCTCCCGGTAATTGGCGGCTTTATCGCCCAGATTAGTTCCTATCCCGATGAAAGCCCGATGGGGCATTCCCCGCCATCACAACCGCAGCGCCTTTATACGTTCTACCGCCTCGCGCAAACGTTCGCTTGGCACGGTGAGCGAAAAGCGAACGTAACCCTCGCCGCCCTGGCCAAAACCCGAGCCCGGCGTAATCACCACGCCGCTCTCTTTCAGTACCCGCTCCGTAAACGACACCGAAGTATAGCCCGCCGGCACCTGCGCCCAGATGTAGAAGGTCGCACGCGGCACCGCGCAATCGAGTCCGAGCGCGCGCACGCCCGCGACCATCAGATCGCGTCGCTCTTGGTAGATGGCGCAGTATTTGTGCAGCGTTTCCTCGCCGCCGTTGAGAGCGGCGATCGCGGCTTCCTGGACCGCTTGAAACACCCCGGAATCGACGTTGGTTTTGACCGTCCCGAGAGCGCCCACAAGGGTCGCGTTACCGACCACAAAGCCTACCCGCCAGCCGGTCATGGAGTAGGTCTTCGAGAGCGAATGAAATTCGATTGCGCATTCGCGGGCGCCGTCGATTTCGAGCACGCTCGGGGCGCGATAACCGTCGAAAGCGATCTCCGAGTAGGCGAAATCATGGGCCAGAATGATGTTGTTTTTGAGGCAGTAGTCGACCGCTTGCCGGAGAAACGCAGGTTCGGCGGTCGCCGCGGTCGGATTGTTCGGGTAATTGAGCCACATGACCTTGGCGCGCCGCGCAATTTCGGCGGGAATCGCTCCGATGTCCGGCAAAAACCCGTTTTCCCGGCGCAACGGCATGTAATAGGGCTCACCACCGTTGAACACGCAGCCCGAGTAATAGACCGGGTAGCCGGGGCTCGGGATCAAGACGACGTCGCCCGGATCGACCACGGCGACCGGGAAGTTTGCGATGCCTTCCTTCGACCCGATCAGTGCGCAGGCTTCGCGATTGCTGTCGAGGGTGACGTTGAAGCGGCGCTTGTACCAGCCGGCCGCGGCTTCGCGGAAGCGATCGAGGCCCTGATAATCCGGATAGCGATGGTTAACCGGCAGTTCAGCCGTCCGCTTGAGCGCCTCGACAATGTGCGGCGGGGTCGGCAGGTCGGGGTCGCCGATGCCCAGACTGATAACGTCGACGCCGGTCTGAGCGACCTCGCGCTTGAGGCGATCGAGTTCGGCAAATAGATACGGCGGCAAGAGGCTGAGCCGTGAGGCAACTTTGATCTGCACCTGGCGAGATAATCTCCAATCCCTAGATTGCCTGAGTTACTAACACACTTTGGATGGGGCCGAAACGGGGTCCCGGCCGATCCGCGCGGTATTCGCCGGTCTATTAACATCGGCAGCGGCGATGCAGCCGCCCTTATGCACAGCGGGCGTTCGAATCGAGCGGGATTTTTTCCCGCGCCACGCGCCGGGAGTGCACGCCGGAACGAAGCAAACCCCATGGCGGCCAACGTTATTTGGCAAGCGTCATAACCTCTGCTTGCACAGCGCCCAGCGCGATGTTAGTAATTCTGTCGCCTGCTGACAGGAAAATCGGGTTGCTTCTGTGAATAATCGCGCTGACACCCGACTTCACTGTTGACCTCATGTAGCCATGCTTGGTACTGATGCTCGCGCACTGATTCCGGTTCGAACCCCGTGTTGCTCGTGGGCCGTGGTGGCCGGTGTGGAATGAGCCAGATTTGAGACGATGAATCGCATACTAATTACGGTCTCCGTGCTCCTGTTCGCGATCGGTCTGTACACGGTCGGGGTCTCCGAGCGCCCTTGGGCGCCGCGCTCCGACGTCGAACAGCCGATCCCCTTCAGTCATCGCGTGCACGCAGGAATCAACAAGATTCCATGCCAGTACTGCCATGAATATGCGCGGCGCTCGGCAATGTCGGGCGTGCCGCCAGTCGAACGTTGCGTGGGCTGTCACGGCAGTGCGCTGCTCGGCGGTATCGAGCCGATCACGCGGCCGTGGATGGACCAGAAGCAGCCGCCATTCGAGATCCGCTGGAACCGGGTCTATGCACTCCCCGATTTTGTGCGCTTCGTTCACAAACCCCATATTTGGGCTGGTGTGCAATGCCAGGAATGTCACGGGCCGGTTTCAACCATGGATCGAGTGGTGCCGGTGCACGAGATGAACATGGGTTTCTGCGTGAATTGCCATGAAAAGCGTGGCGCCACACAGGAATGTTTTGTCTGCCACCACTGAGCGAGGAAACGAAATGTCAGATGGGCTGTCCAGGCGGTCGTTCCTGAAATTAGCTGCCACGGCATCTGCCGCCGCCGCTATTCCCGGGTGTGAACCGGCCGCTAGAAAGCTGATTCCCTATGTTGTCCCGGACGAAAACGTCATTCCGGGGGTTCCCACCTTTTATGCCACGACCTGCGCCGAATGCTCCGCCGGATGCGGAATTGTCGCGCGCGTGATGGAAGGGCGTGTAATCAAGCTCGAGGGTAATCCGGTCGATCCCATCAGTCAGGGCGCGATATGTGCTCGCGGCCAGGCCGCACTGCAGGGCCTTTACAATCCCGATCGATTGGGAAAACCGCGGACCCGTGAAGCCAATGGCGCTCTGACCACGGTTTCCTGGGACGACGCGACCAAACTGCTCAACGAAAAGTTTGCCGCGGCAGCCAAGGCCGGGACGGATCGCATCGCGTTCATCGGAGTTTCGCAGGGACCAACCCTCGACAAAGTCACTCGGGCTTGGGCGAAGGCCTTTAATTCGAGCCGCGTCGGCTTCTGGGAGTCGTTTAGCGAAGAGCCTGCGCGAGCCGCGGTCGAGGCCTGCTTCGGCCGGCGCGATTTGCCGATCTACAAGCTCGATCAGGCCGAAACGATCATTTCGTTCGGCGCCGATTTCGTCGAGACTTGGGGTTCGCCGGTCGAGTACGCGCGCCAGTTCGCTGAGTTCCGCGCGGCCAAAACCCGCAATGGAACCCTGAGCATCGGCAATGCGGCCTATGTAGGCCCGCGGCTCGGCACCACCGCAGCAAAGTGCGACGAATGGCTGGCATCAAAGCCGGGCACCGAGGGCGCCGTCGCCATGGCGGTTCTGAATGTGGTTGTAAATCAGGGATGGGTGGAGTCGGCCGCCGCCGCCGATCTCGCGGCGCTCAAGACCATGGTCGCCGATTACGATCCCGACAAAGTCAGCGCCAGAACCGGCGTCCCAGCCGAGCAGATCCGAAAAATCGCGGGATGGTTCGGACAGGCTAAAGAGGGCGCCGTGGCGCTGGCCGGCACTGCGGACCCGCAGACCCATCTGGCCGCGCTCCTGCTCAATGCGGTTACGGGCAATATTGGCAAAACCGTGATCTTCCTCGACGGCGCTCCCGCCGAGGCGACTAGCCGCCCTGAAGAGATCAAGGCGATTATCGGTGCGATGCGCGACGGCGAGGTCGACGTGCTGGTGATTGCGGGCGGAAATCCGGCCTATTCGATGCCGCCGTCCTTCGCTTTCAAGGACGCCGCCGAGCGCGTTCACTACATCATCTGGATGGGCGATATTCCCGACGAGAGCGCCGAAATCGCCAATCTCCAAATCCCGACGCATCACGCGCTCGAAAGCTGGCGCGACACCGCGCCTCGTCCGGGAATCTACGGATTGGGCCAGCCGGTGATGCAACCGGTGTACCCGAGCCGAGCCTTGCACGACATCCTGATCGCGTCGGCTCACCTGAGCGGTGGCGCCTCGAGCGCGGCCATTCCGTACGAAAATGCCGCCGATGCGATTAGCACCGCGTGGCAGGAGTTGCAGCCGAAGGTTGATGCCGGCACCACGCCCAAGAAGTTCTGGGATGAGGTGCGCCGCCACGGTGGAGTTTTCCAGGAAGCGAAGGCGAGTACCGCAGTCAATCTGAATCCCGATGCCCTGAAGGCCGGCACGCCCTTCCCGGAGACCCCCGGCGCGCTAACGCTGTGGGCTTTTCCGCATATCTTCCTCTATGACGGTCGCGGCGCGAACAAGCCGTGGTTGCAGGAGATTCCCGATCCGGTTACCCAGATCATATGGGATAGCTGGGCCGAGATTCATCCAGATACGGCGGCCGCGTTGGGTCTCGAGCACGATTATGCGCAGACCCGGCTCTTCGCCGGCATCAACGTTATCGAAATCTCGACACCGGTCGGGCCGATCGAGCTCACGGCAACGATTTCTCCGCTGGTCAAGCCCGGCGTTATCGCCGTGCCTTTCGGCCAGGGCCACAAGTCCTACGGGCGTTACGCGAAGGGCATTGGAGTCAATCCTTTTTCATTCCTGCCTGAGGGCACTCGCAGCGTCTCGGTCACCGCACGCAAGACGGATAAGACCTACAAGCTGGTCACGCCGCTCGGTAACAGCGACATGATGAGCCGCACGATTATCGAGGCGATGAGCGTCAGCGATTTGGCCAACGGCGTCGAGCCCGATTATGGAGTAGAAAAAGTCGATCGGCCCTACGAGATGTACCCGCCGTTCCAGTACACCGGGCATAAGTGGGGAATGACGATCGACGTCAACTCGTGCACCGGATGCAGTGCCTGCATAGCCGCGTGTTACGCAGAGAACAATGTTCAGGTGGTCGGCAAGGATAACGTCGATCTCGGCCGCATCATGTCGTGGATTCGTGTCGAGCGCTACATCAGGCCGGCCGACAAGGCCAGCGAGGGCCCACTGATTCAGATTGCGCCGATGCTCTGCCAACAATGCGACCACGCGCCGTGCGAACCGGTTTGTCCGGTCTTCGCCTCGCATCATACGAACGAAGGTCTCAACGCGCAGATCTACAACCGCTGTATCGGCACGCGCTTTTGCGAGAACAATTGCCCGTACAAGGTTCGGCGCTTCAACTGGTACGCACCCGAATTTGTCGAGCCACTCAATTACCAGTTAAACCCCGACGTTACCGTGCGCGGCGCTGGCGTTATGGAGAAGTGTACTTTCTGCGTTCAGCGCATCACCACCGCCGAGATCAACGCGCGTACCGAAGACCGCAAGGTGCTCGATGGCGAGATCATTCCGGCCTGCGCGCAGGCCTGTCCGTCGCGTGCGATTAGCTTTGGCGATATTAACGACTCCGAAAGCGCGATGATGAAGCGGCGCGGCGATCACAAGGGCCGGACCTACACGATGCTCCCGGAATACAACGCGCTGCCCGCGATCACGTACCTGCGCGACCTCTATCAGCAGAAGGGGAAGGCCTAATGGCAGCCGCCGTCGATCAAAGCAATCGTGAACTGACCTACCTGGACGTCGACCGCACCGCGCAGCGGGTGATGGCCCCGGCGGGCCTGAAATACTGGTTGTGGGTCGGCTTTTGCGCCTTCTTGGCAGCGATTGGCGGCTCCTTCTGGACCCGCCAGGTCTACGAAGGCTTGGGAGTAACCGGTTACGGCCAGCCCGCCATGTGGGCGGTCTATATCACCAACTTCGTTTTCTGGGTCGGAATTGCGCACTCCGGCACCCTGATCTCCGCCGTTCTTTTTCTGTTCCGCACGCGCTGGCGCACCGCAGTCTATCGATGCGCGGAAACCATGACGCTGTTTGCGGTCGTTACCGCCGGCCTCTTTCCAATTGTCCATCTGGGCCGTCCCTGGTTTTTCTACTGGCTCTGCCCGTATCCGAACCAGCGCTACCTGCAGCCCGACTTCCGATCAGCGCTGACTTGGGACTTCTTCGCGATTAGCACCTACCTGACCACCAGCGCGTTGTTCCTCTCGATGGGGCTGATTCCGGATATCGCCAACCAGCGCGACATTTCTATCGGATGGCGCAAGAAGTTCTATACAATGCTCGCCTGCGGCTGGCAGGGCACAGATCGCCAGTGGCGTAATTTTTCGATGGCCTACCTGCTGCTCGCGGGTTTCGCCACCCCGCTGGTCCTCTCGGTGCATAGCGTCGTCTCTTGGGATTTCGCGACGATGCAGACCCCGGGTATGCATAGTACAATCTTCGCTCCCTACTTCGTTGCCGGGGCGATCTTTTCGGGGTGCGCGCTGGTTTTGACGCTCCTCATCCCAATGCGCAAGATGCTGCATATCGAGGACCTCGTTACTGTATGGCACCTCGATAGTCTCTCCAAAGTCGTGCTGCTGACCTCGCTGGTCATTACCTATTCGTACTGCACTGAAGTCTTCCTGGTGTGGTACGGGCAGGATCCGATCGAAATGGCGACCTTCCATCAGCGGATGTTCGGTTTGCAGGGCTATCTTTTCGGAATAATGATTCTGTGCAATTGCCTGATCCCATTGTTCCTGTTTTCGCCGAGCGTCCGCACCAACACGGTTTGGCTCTTCGTCATCTCGATCTTTGTGAACATCGGAATGTGGACGGAGCGTTTCGTCCTGATTGCCGGATCGCTTTCGACGGCGACCATCCCGTCTCAATGGAAATTCTACGTGCCCCAGGCGACGGAGGTGTTTATCACCATCGGCTCGTTCGGCTGGTTCCTGATGAACTTCTCGTTGTTCGCCAAGTTTCTCCCGATTGTATCGATGACGGAGCTGAAGGAAGGGGTGGGCTGGCTCCGTAAATCAGCACGCAATAGCTATCCCTATCGGAAGGCAGCATGAGCGGCGATATTGAAATGGTCGGAGTTTTCACTTCCGACGTCGAATGTGCACACGCGGTTCAGAAGTTGCACCACATGCCCAACCGCGGTTTCCATACATTTGCCCCGTTTCCGAGTGAGCATATCGCCGAAGCGGTTGATGAAGTCCGCGGCTGGGGGCGCAGTCCTGTGCGCAGGTTCGTGCTGGCCGGCGGTATCACCGGTGCGCTCACGGCGTTCGCCATCACGGTGGGAACCTCCTTGGAATGGAATATCAATACCGGCGGACGGCCGATCGTATCGATGCCTCCATACATCATCATTATGTTCGAAATGATGATTCTGTTCGGGGTATTGGGCGCCGTTACCAGTTTCTTTTTTACCAGCGGACTTCCCGCCTTCGAGTCCGCTTCGGGATACCATACGCGCTTTGGTGCGGATCGATTCGCCTTGGTGGTCCGGATCCCGGAAAGCGACGTTGCGAAGTTCGAGGCGATGATGCTCGATGCAGGTGCCGAAGAAGTCCTGCGTGAGGCTGCGTGAACGCGGAAACCCGATGAACAGAAGGCTTAGTGTTGGGCTTAGAGCAAGGTTTAAAGGTAGATGAGCGCTAATCAACCCGCATCGCTTGGAGCCGCCGCTATGCGGCCGATCCGCGAACCGGTTCAAGTCAATTGGGGCCGTCTGACCACGATTGCTACGGCGCTGATCGTGATCGGCGTCGTTGGCACGGTGGCTGCCCTCGCCGTTGGCGAACAGCAGCGTGTGTGGCTGACGTGGCTCGTCGATCTGCTATTTTTCATGGGCCTCGCTCAGGGTGGAGTGGTCTGTTCGGCCGGGTTCTATCTTACCCAGGCGCGCTGGGCTGGCTCGACGCATTACCGGCTGGCAGAATCCTTCTGGCGCTTTCTGCCCCTCGCCGTGGTGCTGTTTGCCGGCGTGTGTATCGGCCGTAACTACATATTCCCTTGGATTGCACATCCGGTACCCAACAAAATCAAGGCGGGATGGTTGAATGCGCCATACCTCCTTACGCGCGATTTCGCCGCCATCGCGATCATGATGCTGATGAGCTGGTACTTTGTCGGGCTTTCCAATTCCCGCGCAGCCGTGACCTGGCATCATGAGCCCGAGACCATCGAGATGCCGCCGACCGCAATTCGGCGAATGGCTCCGGCACTCGGGATCGCCTACTGTGTTGTCTATACGCTACTCGCCTACGACTTGATTTCGTCGCTCTCGCCGCAATGGCATAGCACGCTATTTGGATGGTGGTACTTTGCCACAGTCTTCTGGAGCGCGATTTGCGCGATGTCCTATACCGCAGTGCGAATGCGCACCGCGCTGCCTGCCGACAACGTCTTCAACAAGGGCAAGGTTCGTCACGATCTTGGAAAGATGATCTTCGCCTTTTCGGTATTCTGGATATACCTGTCATTTTCGCAATACATAGTCATCTGGTACGGCGACCTTCCGACAGAGACCTTCTTTATCATCGGACGCTGGTGGAATCATCCCTGGCAATTCATGTCCTGGATGGCTCCGATCCTGATCTGGGTGGTTCCCTTTACATTCCTGATGGGTGTGGTTCCAAAGAAAACGCCGATCATTCTCGGAACAGTAGCCTTGCTTGGTTTGATCGGAGTCTGGGACCTCAACTACATTCTTATTGTTCCCTCCCTGTTTCCCGATAAGCTCCCGTTGGGATGGGTCGAATTGTGTGTCACCGCCGGATTTCTCGGCGCTTTCATGCTCTGCGCAGTCCCCGGACTGAAGCAGGTGGCAGAGGTCGCGGTATCCGACGTGAATGGAGACGAGTGATGAAGCCGCGCAACATTAATCTTACGCGCGCCGGCCTGATGGCTGCCTTGGCCGCGATGACCGTGGCGGTCGCCGGCTGCGCCTCCGGCGGTCCGTATCCTCTGGATACGCTGTCGCCGAAGTCCGACCTGACTCGCAGTATCCTGTCGCTCTTCAAGGAAGTCACGATACTCGATTCGATCGTGCTGCTCGTCGTCGTCGTTGCAATGATCGCCGCGATCTTCTTCTACTCGAGCCGCGAAGGTGACCCTGGTGAACCCTCGGCGATGCATTCGGACGTCACGCTCGAGATGCTATGGACGGTAATCCCGGCTCTCATACTGGTGGCCATCACCGTTCCCACCGTCCACACCATCATTCGCACGCAACCCGACAAATGGCCGGCCAATACACTTGAGGTCCGGGTCGTCGCACATCAGTGGTGGTGGGAATTTCGCTACCCGTCGCTGGGCGTTGTAACTGCGGATGAAGTTCATATTCCGGTCAACCGCACTATCCACTTCGCGATGACGTCGGCGGACGTGATACATAGTTTCTTCATGCCTTCAATCGGCGGCAAGCGCGACGTTATACCGGGCCAGGAAAATCAGATTACCCTTAAGGCCGATACTCCTGGCGAGTACTATGGACAGTGCACGGAATTTTGCGGCGCTTCCCACGCTAACATGCGCTTTCGCGTCTTTGTCGATACCCCCGAGCAATTCAAGCGGTGGGTGGCCCATCAAAACCAGCCACCGGTGAAGCCAACCGGCGGACTCGCGGCGGCCGGCGCTAAGATCTGGGCCAACGCGCCGTGCGCGATCTGTCACACCATCAAAGGTGTCTCCGGCTTCTCCAAGGAATACACCTACGGTTTTCGCGGACCTGACCTCACGCATTTTGGCAGCCGCCGCACCATGGCCGGCAGTATTATGAAAAACACGCCGCAAAATGTCGCACTTTGGATTAAGGATCCCGACGCGCTGAAGCCGGGCGCTCACATGCCAGCCCTCGGATTGGACCGCGAGCAACGTAATGACCTCGCTGCCTATCTCGAGAGCCTGAAGTAGGAATATCAACAATGGCTGCGCAACCAAGACCGTTACATCTCGAACAGGCCAATTATCTCGAAGGCGGTGGGATCTACAGTTGGCTCACCACCATCGACCATAAACGCATTGCAGTCCTGTACGGGGTCACTGCACTGGTATTCCTGGCTCTCGGTGGTACCGAGGCCATGCTCGTGCGCGCCCAGTTAATGGTGCCGGATAATAAGTTTCTCTCGGCGGACTTCTATAACCAGATGTTCACCATGCACGGCCTGACCATGATCTTTCTGGTCGTCATGCCGCTCGAGACGGGCTTCTTCGGCAACTTCCTGATTCCCTTGCAAATCGGCGCGCGCGACGTAGCCTTTCCGCGCCTCAATGCGCTCAGCTTCTGGATCTTTCTGCTCGGCGCGATCACGCTCAATCTCGGCTGGGTTTTTGGCGGCCTGCCCAATGGTGGATGGTTCGGTTATGCCAATCTGAGCGAGGTTGCGTACTCACCCGGTCTCAACATCGACTACTACGACGTGGGCTTGCTCATACTCGGTGTCTCCTCCGTAATGAGCGCGCTGAATTTCTTTGTCACTATCGTCAATATGCGCGCCCCCGGCATGACCTTCATGCGCATGCCCATGTTTATCTGGGCGCTACTGGTTACCGTAATCCTCCTGCTTCTGGCATTCCCTGCTATCACCGTAGGGCTGATCTTTCTGTTCGCCGATCGCTACTTCGACGCCCATTTCTACCGGGTCATCGCCGGCGCAACTCCAATCCTCTGGCAGCATCTCTTCTGGATTTTCGGACATCCCGAAGTTTACATCATGGCTCTTCCGGCCTTCGGTATGATTTCCGAGGTACTGCCAGTCTTTTCGCGCAAGCCGCTCTTCGGCTATCCGATGATGGCCTACTCGATCATCCTGATCGCCTTTCTCTCCTATGGCGTTTGGGGTCATCACATGTTTGCGACTGGAATGGGTCCGGTCGCCGATTCGGCCTTCGCCATCACCTCGATGCTCATCGCGATACCTACCGGCGTAAAGGTCTTCTCGTGGATCGCGACGGTCTGGGGCGGACGCCTGCGCTTCACAACCGCGATGCTTTTCGCCCTCGGTTTCATCCTTGAATTTACTATCGGCGGTCTGAGCGGAGTCATGCACGCCAGCGCCCCGATCGACCTTCAACAGACCGACTCCTATATAATCGTCGCGCACTTCCATTATGTGCTCTTCGGCGGCGTGCTGATGGCGATTTTTTCGGCCTTCTATTTCTACTTTCCCAAAGTCTGCGGCCGCTTCATGAACGAAACGGTCGGCAAGTGGCATTTCTGGCTAACTACAATTTTCTTCAACTGTACCTTTTTCCCGATGCATTTCCTCGGTGAATTGGGCATGCCGCGGCGTATCTACACCTACGCTCCGGACATGGGTTGGAGCTTCTGGAACGGTTTCGAAAGTATCAGCGCCTTTCTCCTCGGGGCTTCCTTCCTTCTGTTCTTTGCCAACATCGCATGGAGCTGGTTCAACGGCGAGCGCGCCGGGGCAGATCCCTGGGATGCGCGGACCCTCGAATGGTCAATACCGTCACCGCCCGCTATCTATAATTTTGTAGCGGTTCCCACCGTGCACTCCCGCGACGCCTTCTGGGTTGAAAAGTACGGCGACGTTGAAGCGTCCGGTCTTGGCGAAAAACGCGTCAACGTTGAGTTTCAACCGCCCGCAAGTCCCGAGGAGATCGCCGGCATCCACATGCCCGAGCCGTCGCTCTACCCGCTGGTGATGGCGGGCGGTATCTTGCTTGCCGGTCTCGGCATGCTCGTCGGATGGTTCCGGCTGGTGTTTATGGGGCTTGGTCTACTCGGCCTCTGTGCGATCTCGATGTCCTTCGAGTACCCCAGTTGGGGCGAAGATAACCCGCATCAGGTCGGCGAGAGCTTTCTCCGACTGGACAATCGCAAACTCGGCATCTGGTCCTTTATCGGTTCCGAATGCGTATTCTTTGCCAGCCTGATTTCCACCTTCATGGTCTACAAGTCGCGCAGCATTGGCCTGCCCGACGCCCAGATCCTGAATATCCCGTTGACCTCCTTCAGCACCTTCGTCCTGCTGATGTCGAGCTTGCTGATGGTTCTGGCGCTCGCCGGCTATCAGCGTAACAATCGCTTCTGGGGTACCTTCTGGCTGTTCGGTACCGCACTCTTCGGCCTCATCTTTCTCGGCGGCCAGGTTTACGAGTTCAGCAGCTTCTACCACGAAGGCATGCTGTACAACACTAACTTGTTCAGCCAGTGCTTCTATACACTCGTCGGTTTTCACGGCTTCCACGTCTTCATCGGTGTGGTCTGGCTGATAACCATGGGAATAGCCGGCATCAGAGGCAAGATCGGCTCGAGCCGTGCTCTATCGGTTGAACTGTGCGGCCTTTACTGGCATTTCGTTGATATCGTTTGGGTCGTCATCTTCACCCTGATCTATCTAATGAGGACGATTAGTCACGCATGAGCGATCACGCTATTGAACACGGTCACGGCGGCCACGCGCACGCCATTCCGGAAGATCATCATCCCGGCCCGACGGTTTACATTCTGGTCGCCGTCGTACTGGTTGTGCTTACAGCAATGGAAGTTGGCGTCTTTTATGCGCCCTTCCTGCAGGCTTGGCTGGTTCCGCTGCTGATAATCCTCGCGATCCTGAAGTTTATTCTTGTCGCAGGCTTCTATATGCATCTGCGCTATGACAGCAGCGTCTTTACCACTCTCTTTGCCTTTCCCCTGCTGCTTGCTGTCATGATCTGCGGTTCATTGATGCTTCTCTTCATGTATCTCGCACACCATCCGGGAGCAGTATACTGACAAGATAATCAAGCTTCGGGAGTGCTCCTCCGAGCAATATAATGTGGAAAGCTGACCCCCATGTCGTAATCTGCATCGCCCTTCTCGCGATCGTCTACGTGACTGCAGCTCTGGTCGCCAGGCGTCGTCCCAGCTCTCGCCGCCAAATCGCCTTCTGCGGCGCTATCCTGGTGCTGGTCCTGGCACTGACCGGCCCCCTCGACGTTTACGCCAAGGGCTTCAGCTTCTCCGCCTATATCTTCCAGCAGATGTTGCTGGTTTTCGTGGCGTCGCCGCTCATCCTCCTCGGTCTACCGGACTGGATGGTGCGTCCGATCATGATGAACCGTTTCGTCGAGCCCGTCGCCCGCGTTCTGACCAGGCCGCTGCTAGCCTTCCTGATCTTTTCTATGTTCTTCGCACTGCTCCACTACCCGGCGCTCTGCGACCGTGTCTGCCATGCCCGGCAGTTCTATGGCGGAATTCGTCTCGGCCTGCTCACGGTTGGCTTGCTCCTTTGGTGGCCGATACTAAGTCCGCTGCCTGAGTATCCGCGCCTGTCCTATCCGATGCAGATTCTTTATTTGTTCCTGCTGATGATTCCGATGACCGCAGTCGCCGCGCCGATTACCATGGCGGAGTCGATTCTGTATAGCTACTACGCCATGGGAACGCATCCGTTCGGCCTGACGCCGCTCGCCGATCAGGTTCTCGGTGGACTCATCATGTGGATTGGCCAGGGCGTCTATATCATGTTCGTGTTCAGTGGCATCTTTTTTCGCTGGGCGCAGCGTGAGGACTCGGAGATTCCTGCGATCAACCGCAACCCGGCAAGCGTCCGCGCTCTGCATCCGCCGGCCCGCCCCGCCCTGTAACAGCGTACTGGCCTGGTCTGGACGGTGATTATCCCTCGTTCTTCTTGAGCGCAGGGCATCGATACGGACGATTCGCACGGCCCGAACTTTGTGGCGTCACGCTATTATTGGCGCTCCAACACGAAGCCACCTGAACTTCAATGATTCAGCCGCTTGAAGCCGCACTGACTGCTATGCAACTAAATCAAGCTCATGGATCGGTATGGCGCACCCGGCACGCTCGCAAAGGATACGCCCTTGGTAGTTTTGCCCGCACCTCGCCGCCGGCGAATCGGTAGGGTGCTTGCGACGATCGTAATCGGCGTTCTGATGGGGCTGATGGTGGCGGAGTTCGCGTTACGCCTGGTTGGAATCGGCGAGCAGGGAATGTATCAGTGGGATGCCGACCGCGGCTGGGCGCTGCGCCCGGGCGCCTCCGAACGACAGCACCGGGAAGGTAATTCCTTCGTCCAAATCAACCGCGAAGGGATGCGCGATCGCGATCATTCTTATCGCAAGCCTAAGGACACTGTCCGTATCGCGTTCATCGGCGATTCGTTCACTGAAGCCGAACAAGTCGCAATTCAGGACGACTTCGTTTCCGTGGCCGAGCGCCGGCTCGGAAGTTGTGCGCGATTGCGTGGCAGGAAGGTCGAGGCGCTGAATTTTGGCTGCGACAGCTATGGGACCGCTCAGGAACTGGTCACCTTGAAACGCGAGGTGTGGAAGTATTCACCCGACTTCGTCGTGCTGCTTTTCTTCGCGGGTAACGACGTCCGCAACAATTCGCTCGCTTTGGAATGGCACCTGTGCCAGCCGTTCTATTTAGTGCGCGGCGGGCAGTTGATACCAGGTGGTTCCTTCACCGACTCTGCGTTCTTCCGTGCCCAATGCATGATCAAGTTCGAGTCGCGGCGCTCCGCCGTGCTCAACGTTTTGGGCGACAGCATCGCCCGGATTCGATCCATGGTGAAGGCCGGGAAGGCGCTATGGTCGGAGCATCGATCGAAGCCCCACACCATAACGACCGAATTAGGTCTCGGCGACGCCATTTACAGTTCCCCGCAAACCCAGGAGTGGCAAGCCGCGTGGGCAGTGACCGAGAAACTACTGCAAGCGATAAATGAGGATGTCAGGCAGCACTCGGCGCAATTTCTCGCCGTAACTGCGACGGTCGGTCCTCAGGTTTACCCATATCCACTTTGGCGCGCCAGGTACGAGAGGAGCCTGGGTGTGAAGGATCTCTTCTACCCCGACTTCAGGATAAAAGCTCTCGGGGAACGCGCTGGATTTCCGGTACTTAACCTCGCACCGGCGTTTCAATCATTTGCCGACGAGCATCATGTTTTCTTGCATGGTTTCAGCAATACGAAATTCGGCGTCGGTCATTGGAATGAGGCCGGCCATCATTTGGCCGGAAAGCTAATTGCGAACCGTTTGTGCGATTTGATCGAGCCCGCCAGCGGACGCTGACCTTCTGCATGGGCAATCGTCATCCTGCAAGCAACCACGCAATCAACCTGCACGATCGCCCCGCCCTGTATTTTTGCAAGCGCGCATCAAACACCTTGCCGGCAGCCGGCGAGGGGGCAGGCAGAAATCAAAGGTAGATTCGCGGTCTGCCAATTTTGGAGACGAAGTATATGGTAGTCACAAACCATCCTTGGGGCGAGATGAAAAACCGGCTCGCGGTAAAATAAGGCATATCCTTAAGCCGGGACTTCAGTCGCAAACCGGCAAAAGTCGCATTCTTTGTTCTTTGGTTCGTCTTGCGAATCTCATTCTATTTTGGTCAAGTGAAGTAGGAATTGGAGACGCGTCGCGCACGCATCCCACTCGATCGTCGCGCCCGTAGCGCACTAGACCCGGAGCGCTCGCAATTATCGACGAAGACGCTGCGGGTGGGACTGTGAGAAATCAGGGTTTTCCGTGGTGGTAGGCGAAGCTGAGCGTCCACATTGTGGTGGCGGAATACAACAGTCCAGCCGCTGCGATAATCGTAGCGGCGAACACGCACAGCGGTACCTCCGCAGTCAAAAATCCGGCGACTAGTAATATCAGTCCGCCGTTGAATCCTGCGAACACGCTTGCGCGCGGTCGCACCATTGATAAATCCGTGTTCGCGAGCGCTCGCCACCGATGGATAGTGCGCACCCGCGTGACGAACCCGGGCAACAGGTAATACGAGACGCCGATTACCAGGTTGCCGGCCCAGCCGAGAATTCCGATTGCGCCGTAGCTCGACGCGATTCGCGCGCCCGCTGCATCTTCTCCGCCAATCACCGCGAGCGTTATTCCCAATGCGATCGCCGTCAACAGCCACGCGATTCCGGCTATCGCATGGCGCAGGCTCCAGTCGATAGGCCTGCGATGCGTCCAGACCAGCTGCGCGATCGTGACTATGTACCAGACCAGCGCGATTCCGATCGCCGCGCTCCATAGCGCGACTCCCGGAGCGCGCGCCAGCAGCGTAGCCGCCAGACCGATCACGGCAGCGGCCCGCCCGTACAGTTGCCACGCCGCGCTCTTCGGCATCACGATTCGCGGCAACGCCAAAGCCGGGACCATCCGGTACGAGACCGAGCAGATCGTCAGCGTTACCCATCCAACTGCCGCCAAGTGGGCGTGGCTTGCAAGGTTCGAAATCACGCTTCCGCCCAGCCAGCCGCGGCTCTTGTCCAATGCCAGCAGGAAACCGAGCGTCGCCGCGATCAGCAGGAAACAGAGCGCCAGAAACATCCCGGTTTCGGCCGCGCCGCGTCCCAGTTGACGCCATAGCAGCGGAAACATGTTTGCCGCGAACAGCGTCACGCTGAGCACTACCACCAGCGCCGCCGACCACACCCCCGACCACGATCCCAGCGCAAAATGCGAGACCATACCGCTCGCGCCGATTACATAAAGCACAAGCTGCGGCATCAGCAGGCGCGGGTGGGGCAGCGTCCCATGCGTCAACGCCGGCACATAGCGATACATCACGCCCATGATCGCGGCGGTTATCCACCCGAGCGCCAACGCATGCACCAGCGCCAGCACTGGCATTTGATAGAAATAATCGGCCGCCGCACCGACCACCCATGGCGCAGCTCCAATCGCACCTGCGAAGAACAGGGTCGCCAACACGAAAAAGTCGATCGGAATTCGCGCGCAGCGGATTTCCAAGCGCGTTGCAGCGTCTGCGGGTACCGGCATAAGTCGCGAGCATTATAAGCAGACGCTCGGACCAATTGGCAGGAATACTTTCCAGCCGGGCGACGATTTTTTCGGTTATCATTAGCTAAGTTGTTGCAGTGACTAGGTCTGGCCTAATGAGAAGGGGTTGCCCGGGCTGGCCGAAAAGCCTATTCGTGGATCGTGAGAGGGCTCATCTGAAGTTCTTCGCCGGGAGGAATTCCATACCGAACCGATTGATTCTGCAACCGATATTGCGCCGTACAGCGCATCCATAAGCCTTCGAGGAGGTTCCAATGCAGCACTCAAGGACACGGATAATCATCGACGGAGCGGTGGCGGGGCTGATTGGCGGGGCGGTAATCCTGATCTGGTTCTTTATTTTCGACGCCGCACAGGGCGACCCGCTGAAAACGCCGCAAATTCTCGCGATGGCCTTGTTGCCGGGCGCGAGTCACACGGCGCTGACCAGTGCCGCGTGGATTCTCATCGCCGGGTATGTGGTCGTTCACTTCGTTGCCTTTGCGCTGATCGGTGCGGCGGCTGCGATCTTGATGACGGCCGCGGAAAAACACTCGGAGCTTTTTGGCGCGCTGTTCCTTTTTACAATCGGCTTTGAGATTTTCTTCATCGCCCTCGTGATGCTGCTCGGACCCGCCGCGCAGGCTGCGGTTTCCTGGTGGAAGGGCATGATCGGCAATCTGATGGCGACAGGCGTCATTCTCGCCTATTTCTTCTGGCGTCAGCCGGGCCTCGCGTCCAATCTGCTCGGTCCATGGATGGATGTCGGTCGCGAAGGTATCATCGCCGGGTTGATCGGCGCCGTCATTGTCGCGGTCTGGTTCCTCGTCGCCGACCTCCTCGCGGGTCAACCGTTTCACACTCCGGCCCTGCTCGGCGCGATCATTTTCAACGGGATGAGCCAACCGTCGAGCTTCGCCGTAACCGCGGACCTGGTCCTCGGCTACACCGGACTCCATTTCTTTGCCTTCATCATGTTCGGGATTGCGGCGTCGATTACGATGTACGCTTCCGAGCGTGAGCCGCTGGTCGCCCTCGGCGTGGTCGTGCTGTTCCTGTGGTTCGAACTCTGCTTCGCAGGCTTTGTGACGTTCCTCAACCAGGCAACCGTGCAGCAACTCGGCTGGTGGAATATCGCGGGCGGCAACGTCCTCGCGCTGGCCGCGATCATCGCATGGTACGAGCATCGCCATCCGCGGGTCGTGCCGCGCATCCGCGAGCGCTGGCAGGAGCTCAAGTCCGAAGGGTCGTCCGCGAGTAATGAGTCGTCGGGGCATCCGCACGTGGTCTCGCACGACGTTCGCTGACAGAACGCGCCGTCGGGCGCGCGAAAACACCCGCGAAAACTCCTGTGAGCGGTGGCTGGCGGCATCGGCCGTCGGCCACCGCAGCTCTTCGACCCGCTATCTCGATAGAGTGATGGGGTATCGGAATGCGGGGCAGGGAATTCGTGCCGTGGGCCTCATAGCCCGAGCACGTCGCGCATCGTGTAGAGTCCGGCGGGCCGACTTTCGAGCCATTCGGCCGCCCGCAACGCGCCGCGCACCAGCGCTTCGCGACTTTGCCCGCGATGAATCAGTTCCAGCCGCTCGCCCTGTCCGCCGAAAATCACCGTATGGTCGCCGACCGCGTCGCCCGCGCGCAGGGCCAGCACGCCGATTTTGTCGTGTGGCCGCGCTCCGGTGATACCTTCGCGTCCGTACACCGCATTGGCATGAAAATCGAGTTTGCGCGCCTCAGCGATGGTGCGCCCCAAGGCGATCGCGGTGCCGCTCGGGGCGTCGATCTTGGTGTTGTGATGAATCTCGATCACCTCGGCGTCGAAGTTGTCGAGAATCCGCGCGACTTCCGCGGTTATCTTCATCAGTACGTTAACGCCAACGCTCATGTTGGGCGCCATAACCGTGCGCGTGCGCTGAGCCAGCGCTTTGGCGCGCGCCTCCAGTTCGGGGGTAAAACCGGTCGAGCCGATCACTATCGCGGCGCCCTTAGCGGCGGCTATCTCGAGATGTCCCAGCGAAGCGGCGGCGTTGGTGAAGTCCAGTGTTACGGTATCGGGACGCGCGACGGCGTCAAAATCCCCGACGATTTTCACCCCGGTGACGCCAGCCCCCGCGACCTCGCCGGCGTCCTTGCCGATCGCCGGGTTGCCGGGCGCTTCCACGGCACCGGCCAGCCGATGCACACCGTCGGTGACGATAATCGAAACCAGCAGCCGACCCATGCGGCCGGCCGCGCCAGAAACGATCAGATTAGCCATGGTATCCCTCCACGACCGTCACACGAGCGTTGCGCAACCCCAGCCGGGGAGAAGGTGCTCGAATGCCCCTTCTTTTCGGCGAAGGGTTTGGGGGTTAATTCCCCGCGCTCGCCCGCGCTTCAAGCCGGGGCTTCGGTCCCTTCGGCGGGTACGGCCGGTGCGGCGGGAGCTGCGGGAGCCGCCGCTGGTTCGCCCTTTTTGCCGTGAGCGGCGGTCCAATGCTCTTCGCACAGGCTCGAACGAAAACGCGGCTTGTGGCACTTTTCCTGGGTGCAGGTCTTGTAGCGCGGCTTGGGCATCTCGCCGGCTTTCCAGAGACGATAATGTTTGCGGCAATAGCCCCGCGCAATCACATCGTGATTGCAATCGGTGGCCTTGCATGTTCCGGTGTTCGCCATTAGTCCTTCTTCGAAGCGTAATTTCTAAAATTCAGCCTTGAGCTGTCGGCTTAACAATTCCTCGACCATAGCGTTTGCGGGCGCTGCTTCATAGAGCATCCGGTACACTGCCGAAACAATCGGCATCTCGACCCCGGAGCGCGCGGCCAGCGTCCGAATCGCGAGTGCGTTGGCGACGCCCTCGGCCACCGGCGCGCCATCGGCCGGCGCCGGCACGCTCTCGCCTCGCGCAATTCTAGACCCCAGCGCACGATTGCGCGAGAGCTCGCCGGTACAGGTCAGCACCAAATCGCCAAGGCCGGCGAGCCCGGCCATGGTCTCGGTCCGCGCGCCGGAGGCCGCCGCCAGCCGCATCATCTCGGCCAGGCCGCGCGTAATCAGGGCCGCGCGTGCGCTCGAGCCGAGGTCGAGTCCGTCGCCGACGCCGGCGGCGATGGCAATCACGTTTTTGATCGCGCCGCCCAGTTCCACCCCGATCAGGTCGAGGCTGCGATATACGCGCAACGGCCGCACAGCGAAGAGCGTCTGTACGCGAGTGGCGGCGGCGTCGCTGAGGGCTGCGGCGACCAAGGCAGCCGGTTTACCGCGAGCGACTTCGGCGGCGAAGCCCGGCCCTGAGAGTGCCGCGACGCGGTCGGCGGCTGCGGCTCCATTGGCCTTCCACATAATTTCCCGCAACATCGCGGTCATCGTCAGCAGTGTCGCGGGCTCGATACCCTTGGTCACGCTGACGATGGTGGCGGAGGCCGGAATCGCGTCGGCGATGGGCGTGATCGCAGCGCGGGCGAAGCGCGACGGCACCGCCATCACGACGGTTTCGGCGCCGGCGACAGCGCGGCACCAATCGCTGGTCAATTCCAGCGTCGCCGGCAGCTTGATGCCCGGGAGGTAGCCCGCATTTTCACCGCTGGCCTCGATCGCTTCGAGCAGTGCGGGCCGGCGCACCGCCAGCGTGACCGTGGCGCCGCCGCGCGCGATGGTGATGGCGAGTGCCGTGCCCCATGCGCCCGCACCGAGTATTACCGTCCTGTTCACTGTTTCACTGCGGTTGCGCGTCGCCAGCGCTCCGTTGCACCGTCAAATCACCATGCCCAAGCTCCGGCATCAAGACCCGATAGAGCGGTTCGAGTTCGCGAAACGCCTCGATCATCTCGTCGCGTTCGAGCCGCAGGGCTTCGCCCACGGTCCAGCCGAAGCCGAGATCGATCGATCCGGTCTTTTTGCCGAGCGTGTCGGCCAGCGCGCCGAATAGTTCGGGGGCAGCCGGTACCGGACGTGGATGGCGGATGAAATCCCATTTTTCATAGCGCGCGATTTTGGTGCCGGCGAACTTCCGGACCAGATCGGGGCTTTGCGCCCTCATGCGCTGGGCGATCGCGGTGCGCGAATCGGCTTCGGCTTTGACCACCGCGCGGGCATTGAGGCCGGCGCGGGAGATGCACAGGGCGAGATAGGCGTAGCGCTTGTAACCGCGAGCCGAGGGACCGAAGGCGACCCAGGTTTCGGGTGGCGGATTGACCGTGCGGCGCATGTGTTTGGCGACGTGCGGAAACAGTTCCAGATGGAACTTGCGCGACAATTCGGGTGCGAGTTCGTTACCTAGGCGAATCAGTTTGGGGCGCACGTGCTCGTAGATTTTTTCCATTCGGTGGCCGAAACCGGGGATTTCGAAGACTTCAAAATCGATCGACCTGAATCCGAGCTTCGCCACGGTCATAGCGTTACGCGATGCGAACGCATCGAAACGCGAGTTTGTATCGGTCTTGCCGGGCGCCGTCGCAAATTGCGAAAATGGGTTCGTTTTTTTAAAAGGAGATTTTTCATGTCGCAGACCGGGATGGCGATGCGTCGAGGGTGTTCAGGTTCAAAAATGAAGACCGCGCTCGCTGCACGAGGGTGCCCTCTTCAGGGATAAGGAGAGGGATAAGTAACGGCTCGCTTCTGCGGCGGCTTGCGGACTCGACCTTCGATGGGAACATGGCAGACTTGATAGCTCGCTTCTATAGTAAATGCGGCAGGTGGGGCGTGGACCGAACATCCGCAGGCATCGGTCCCTAGGGGATTATAGACTAATTTTTAATCACGCACAGCGCGCGGAGCGCGCGATTCGATAGACAGAGGTTTCAGACTTCCCGTTTGGGAAGATGCGGGCTACGCCCTGGAAAGAATAAATGGGCTGACGCGCGAGGATATGGCTTAACGCGCGAGGGTCTTGGCTTAACGCGCGGAGAAACCGCGCGAGATCCTTCACTTCGTTCAGGATGACGGAACGTAACGGATGACGGAACGTACCAATCAAGATGAAAGTGCGCCGGGGTTCTTCGCTGCGCTTTGCTCCACTAGTGAGCTCCCTACGCCTGCAGCTTCGCTGGTGTGTTCGATGGAGTTGACCCGGTTTCGTAGACGGTGTTGGGGAGAAAGGAAGAAGGAGGTTCCCGATGCCACCAACGCATCCACGGTAGCCGCTGGAATACCGGCGGCGGATCGTCGAACTGGCGCGCGCTGGACGGAAGATCGAGGAGCTGGCGCGCGAGTTCGAGCCCTCAGCCAATGCGATCCGCAAATGGCTCAAGCAGGCGGCGCTCGATGAGGGCCTGCGCAGTGACGGCTTGACCACTAGCGAACGGGAGGAACTTAACCACCTGCGGCGGGAGAACCGGGTGCTGCGCGAGGAGCGGGAGATACTTGCAAAAGCCGCGGCCTGGTTCGCTCAGGAGACCGGCGCGACGCCGTCGCGGCGGTCGCATTCGTAGGGGCTAACCAGGCCATGCACGGGATTGCCACGATGTGCCGCGTGCTGGGCGTCTCCCCCGGCGGTTACTACGCGCGGCTAAAGCGTCCGCCCTCGGCGCGGGCCCGGGCGGATGGCGAGTTGTGCGGGCGGATCGCCGAGATCCATCACCACTCGCGCGCCACCTACGGCGCGCCGCGCATCCATGCCGAACTCAAGGAACAGGGCATTAGGGTGGGATGCAAACGGGTGGCGCGGCTGATGCGCGCGGCGGGGCTTCGCGGCGTGAGCCGGCGCAACTGGATAATCACCACGGTGCGCGATCGCCAGGCGCGCCCGGCCCCCGACCTGGTCGAGCGCAACTTCAGCGCGCCGGCGCCCAATCGGCTGTGGGTCGCCGATATAACCTACATTCCCACCTGGGCGGGCTTTCTCTATCTGGCCGTGGTGCTCGACGCGTTTAGCCGCAAGATCGTGGGCTGGGCGATGGAGACTTATCTGCGCACCGAGTTGGTGCTCAAGGCGCTGGAGATGGCGCTGGGGCAGCGGCGTGCGGCCGGGGTGATTCATCACTCCGATCAGGGGAGCCAGTATACGTCGCTGGCCTTCGGCCAGCGCTGCGATGAGGCCGGGGTTAAACCGTCGATGGGCTCGGTGGGCGACTGTTGCGACAACGCGATGTGCGAGAGTTTCTTTGCCACGCTCGAATGCGAACTGCTCAACCGGCGCAGTTTCAAGACCCAGGTCGAGGCGCGCATGGCCGTGTTCGATTTCATCGAAGGCTGGTACAATCCGCATCGCCGCCATTCGGCGCTCGACTATCGCTCGCCGGTGGAGTACGAACGCCTTCATCGCGAACTGGGCATGCAGACCATGAGGAGCTCGGCCGCCGCGGGCGGTGCTTGGCCAGCAGACCAATTGCTGGCCGGCGCGCCGCAGACCGCGTCGTCCTCGAATCAGCAACCCATAACGCTTTCCGGCCCGGCCTCAAATCAGGTGGAGGCCGGGACCGAAAAGCTGCTATCAGGCCAATCTCGGGAGGACGCTTTCGGCGAGGTTAAACCAGGACGCTAAACCAAGCCCGATACCGTCTACCGAATCGGGGTAGGTCCACGACTCCGCTGCGCTTCGTCTAGTGGGAGGTTTCGGTCTCCGGAAAATTACAGGTTCATGTTCCTCGACAATTTCTACCACCGGTATTGGATTGAAATGCGCGGAGGTGGCGGCGCTACAACCGGCGGGCGCTTTGCGCTACAACGGTCGATGCCCGCGCATTGGATGCCGGGACAAGACTGCGCACAGCACCGGAATGCGCCGAGGACAGGATTGCGATGGATCTGAGCGATACCCGCGAAGAGGCCGCCTTTCGCCAGAAGGCGCGCGCATGGCTCGAGGCTAACCTTCCCCAGGGCATTGCCAACCGCGGCTTTGCGCTGGCGATCGACGAAGAGTCGGTGCGCCTGCTGACCGAGTGGCAGCGGCGGCTATGGGAGGCCGGCTACCTGGGTCTATCGTGGCCGAAGGAGTACGGCGGGCAGGGCGCGACGATGATCGAGAGCGCGATCTTCAACGAGGAGATGGCGCGAGTGCGGGCGCCGGCGCCGCTGAACGAACTGGGCCTTTCGATGGGCGGGCCGACGATCCTGGAGCATGGGACGGAGGAGCAGAAGCGCCGCTACCTGTCGAAGATACTTTCATGCGAGGAGGTCTGGTGCCAGGGCTTTTCGGAGCCGGTGTCGGGTTCCGATCTGGCGGCGCTGGGCACGCGCGCGGTAATCGACGGGGATCACTTTATCGTTAACGGGCAGAAGGTGTGGACCTCGCTCGGCCATATCGCGGACTGGTGCATGCTGCTGGTGCGGACGGATTCGGACGCGCCGAAACATCGCGGGATATCCTACTTGCTGGTCGATATGCACAGTCCCGGGGTGACGGTGCGGCCGTTGCGGCAGATCACCGGGGAGGCCGAGTTCAACCAGATGTTTTTCGACGACGTGCGCGTGCCGCGCGAGAATCTGCTCGGACCGCTCAACGGCGGCTGGGGGGTGGCGCTGACGACGCTGATGAACGAGCGGGCGACGCTGGCGCTGGCGACGGTGATGCGCTTTCGCAATGTCTTCGACGACCTAGCCGAGCTCGGGCGCCGGGCGATACGCGAGGGCACGTGCACGCTCGATGCGCGGGTTATCCGGCAGACACTGGCGCAGTTTTACGTTGAAGTGGAATCGATGAAGTATCTGGCGTATCGCAATTTTTCGAAGCTGACGCGCGGCGGCACGCCGGGTCCCGAGGGCTCGATTTCGAAAGTGCTGTGGAGCGAGCTCAACCAGCGGATGAACGAGTTTGCGCTGGTGCTGCAGGGGCCGCGCGCGGCGCTGGCGGAGGGCTCGGAGCATGCGGTGGACGACGGCCGCTGGCAATACGCGTTGTTGCGTTCGCGCGGAAATACGATCGAAGAAGGGACCTCGGAGATTCAGCGCAGCATTATCGCCGAGCGGCTGCTGCGGCTGCCCAAGGGCTACTAGCTATCAGAGGGGCCGCGGCCTCGGCGGCGACTGGCTATTGGGCGGCCGCCGAGGGAAGCGCAACGCGCCGACCCCGAGGGGGGCCAGCGCGTTGCAAAATGGATTTCCGCGAATAGCTATTGGGGCCTGGAAATCATCTTCGCCTGAACTGGAACATATTAGTCAGATTCCCGATCGCGGGGCTGTTGGTCGGAACGTACGGATCCATCGCGCTGGTCTGCGGATTGGGCAGGGTATCGCGGCTGCGGTTGGACAGCGGCTTCATCCGCCAGTTCCATTCGATGAATTTTAGAATCGAAGCGTGGTCCGAGTAAGTGTGATCGACGTAGTCGTACTTGGCGAACGGCGAAACGGCGATCATCACAGTGCGCGGCCCGTCGCCGAAGAAGTCGATCGGCTGGATGTAGCCGGAGTCGTAGAGGCCGCCAGATTCATCGAAGGTGATCAGGATGGCGGATTTGTTCCACACTTTGGGATTGCTCTGCACGGTCTCGACTATGTTTTTGACGAAGGCCTCGAACAGCGCGGGCGTGGAAGTACCGGGATGGCCGTCGGTCAGGACGCTCGGCTTGATAAATGAAACCGCGGGCAGGGTGTTGTCCTGGACGTCCTGGTAAAAGGCGCTCAGGTCCTGAATGTTGTCCTTGAGCGAGCTCGTCATAATCGATTCGGCGAACTGAAAGCCGTTGCAGATGGCGCAGTACAGCGATCCGCCCGGGCTCCTGGTTCCGGCCTGGTTGAAGCCGTCGCCGTAGTACTTCCATGAGACGCGTTTTTTGGCGAGTTGGTCGCCGATCGTGGGGATGGTCTGGGGACCGATCGAGAAATGACTGCCGGCGGGAAACTCGTTGGCCGCGGTCGGGGAGGATGCGATTGGATTACCCAGATGATCGTAGGCCGGATACTCATTGTTGATTTGATAGTAGGTATTGGGCGCGCAATTGCCGCCGTTGAACGGTGCATACGGCAGTGCGCTTTCATAGTCGGCGATAGCACTCACGCCCGGCTGGGTTGGGTCGGCGCAATCGACGGCGCCGCCGAAACTGGTATTGCCCGGATCCGCGTAGGGCAGCGAGTCCAGGGTGTAGAAGTTGTTCGAGCCGGGTTGCGGGTCCGGATCCGAAACCAGGTCATCACTGGGGATAATGGGCGCTCCGCTGCCGGCGGGATCTGCGAAATAATAGGTGTCGCCGGTGAACATGAACTGCGAGTTCGGTCCGGTGCCGCCCATGACCGGCTGATGGTAGTTATCGTTAATCGCGTAATGTTGCGCGAAGTACTGGAAGATCGGCAGGTCGCCCTCCGCCATGTTGTAGATGCCCATCGACGCGCCGCCCTGGTAGGTGCCCTGCGCATCCATGGGGTCCGGCGGCGTGCACGAGGGATTGGCTATATCCGGCTTGCACTGGCCGGTGATACCCCAGCCCTGCGTGACCGCGACCCAGGTGACGAGATCGTGGAGGCATCCGCTGGGATTCGCAACGGTGGCGTTGGCGATGGAGCAATCGGCTTGCTGCCACATCTGAAAGAAGCGATGGGCCGGGTCGCCGGTGTTGTCGGTGACTGCGGTCGCGGTTGGCGGCGCCTCCGGCGCGCCAAGTCCGTATAGCAAGCTGTTGGGACTGCCGATCGACTGACATTTGGTTGCGTCGAACGCGGGCACGTTGGCGAAGGTCGTGAACACGCCACCCGGATTGACCAGCGGATAGGGTCCGTTGGGCAACAGGAAAGGAATCGTCTGGCTGGGGTTGTTCGAATCCGGTTGCAGGAGATCGTAGCGGCAGTCCTCGGCCGGACTGAGACCTAACAGAGGTAGGTAGAACGGTTGATGGGTACCGCCGAGCATCAGAAGCTGCTGGTCGGCGGGAGCGAGGCCGATATCGGTGCAGGTCGGTGGTCCTTCGAGCCCGATCGCAAAGAGCAGGCTCGAAAGCGCGCACGCGGACAGCGGCAGTCCATTGAGACCGGTGCTGGGTTGGGGCAGGTTGGCATAGGGACCGGTCTGGGTGGGGCTCAATTCATAGACGGAGGTATCGGTCGCCTGGTTTTGCGACGGCATGGCCGGGGGGTTGCCCGCGAGCGATCCGGGCGGAAACCCGGTTTCATCGACGATGCCTTCGGACAGCAGGTTCCTGACATGCTGGGTCGGATCGGGCGGCAGGTAAGTCGCGAAGAGGTTGTCGAAGCTTCGATTTTCGCCAATGACCACGATCAGATGCTTGATCCGGCTTCGCGTCGGCGGACGGCGCAGAGGCTTTCGAATACGCGGGGCGGCCAGAACCGGCAACGCCTGACCAAAAAGGAAACACGCGGCTACTATGATGTTGAGCGGGCCCTGAAAGCGTTTGCGCCTCATCCGATTCTCCTCGATTCCGTCGAATGGATATCCGTCGAATGGATATCCATTTCGCGTCTGTCGGCTACGTGCGGAGCAAAATTTGCACGAAGCCGAAGCGCTGGTCCACTTAACGCACCGGCAGCGGCTGGTTTGCGAACCGCGTAAACCGGGCATCGAACGAATAGGGCTGTCGTACGCGAACTGAGAGGGCCCGAATCACGCCTTGATCGACGCGGTATCGCCTCCTCGTCTCCCCTGTCGAGTCGAAAGCCGCGTCTGGCACAGGCCTACCGATTGTTTATCAATGAGTGGTTTGCGGTGCAATCGGCTTTTCGACGCGCGCGTGACGCGAATTAACAGTCGAACTACGAAGCGTAATCAGCCGTTGATTGGATAATCGCCGGGCGCGCCGCGCCACGGCTGCACCAGCATGCGGGCGAGAGTCAGTTCGTGCGAATCGCGAAAATCCTCGATCCCGATAGTCATTCCGAGATGGCCGGCCACGGGCGCGGCGCGGTAGGTTCCGAAGAGTCGATCCCACCAGCTCAGATTGAAACCGAAGTTACTATTGGTTTCGCGCACGACGATCGAATGATGCACGCGATGCATATCGGGCGTGACGATTACGCGGCGTATCAGAGTATCGGCAGCGGGCGCGAGCGAGGCGTTGGCGTGGTTGAAGAGCGAAGTTGCGTTGAGCAGGACTTCGAACACCAGGACGCCGGCGGCTGGGGCGCCGAGGGCGGCGATGGCGGCGAGCTTGATGCCCATCGAGATGGCGATTTCGATTGGGTGAAAGCGAATGCCGGTGGTGACGTCGAAGTCGAGATCGGTGTGATGCATGCGATGGACGCCCCACAGTGCGGGAACCGCGTGGAACATCACATGCTGGAGGTAAATCACCAAATCGAGCGCGACCACCGAAGCGACGAGGCCGAGCGCATCTGGAATGGCGACGGCGTTGAGCGCGCCCCATCCGCGAGCGGTGCAGAATTGGGCAAAGCCGACGGCGCCTAGCGGCAACAGGAGGCGCAGGGCGAGGCTGTCGAGGATGGAGATGCCGAGGTTGGCGGGCCAGCGGGCGGTGCGTGAAAAGGATCGCGGACGGCGGGGGACGAGGCCTTCCCATAGCGCGATGGCGAAGAGCACGGCGGCGAAGACTCCAAGGCGGATGAGAGGTTCGTGGTTCATGGTTGCATGCATGCGTGCGCGGCAGCCGGAAAAGCAAACGGCCCGGGTGGCGCGCGGGATCGCTGCGGCCGTCGCGGAGCGCAAAGGCGCGGGGCGTGGTTCGCAAGGGCGCCTCGTGCTATGACCAGCGCGAATACCGCAAAGGAGTCTGACCATGGCAGACATTCGGATTGAGGGAAACTGCGACGCGCGCTTCGAGCGGGTGAAGGCGGCGTTCGCGGAAAATTTCGAGCAGCGCAACGAGTATGGCGCGGCGGTGGCGGTGACGCTCGACGGGCGCACAGTGGTGGATTTGTGGGCGGGGCATACCGACAAGGCGCGGACGCAGGCGTGGAATCGCGACACTATCGCCAACGTGTTTTCGACGACGAAAGGGATGCTGGCGATCTGTGCGCATCGGCTGGTCGATCAGGGCAGGCTCGATCTGGACGCGCCGGTGGTGCGCTATTGGCCGGAGTTCGGGCAGGCGGGCAAGCAGGCGATGCCGGTGCGGATGCTGCTGAACCATCGGGCGGGGCTGCCGGCGGTCAGGCGCAAACTGAGCGACGACGATATGTACAACTGGGACACGATGGCGTCGGCGCTGGCGGCGCAGGAGCCGTGGTGGGTGCCCGGGACCACGCATGGGTATCATGCGTTGACGATCGGGTTTTTCGTCGGCGAAGTGCTGCGGCGGATCACGGGCAAGAGCGTGGGCGCGTATTTCCGCGACGAAATCGCAAAGCCGCTCGGCCTCGACTGCCATATCGGACTCGAGCCGAGCGAGGACGGCCGCTGTGCGACGATGCTGGCGTCGCCACCGCCGCCGCCGGGCGAGGTTAACCTGTTCGAGTATGCCCAACAGCATCCGGACTCGGTGACCGGGTACGCGTTTGGGAATCCGGCGACGGCAATGAAGCTCAGCGCGGTCAATGGGCGGGCGTGGCGCGGCGCGGAGATTCCGGCGGCCAACGGTCATACCAACGCGCGGGCGCTGTCGCGGCTATACGGGGCGTTGGCGCGAGGTGGTGAGATAGACGGTGTGCGCGTGCTCAGCGCGGAGGGCGTCGCGCGGGGATACACCGAGGAATCCTACGGCAAGGACGAGGTCCTGCTGATCACGACCAGGTTCAGCAGCGGCTACATGCTGACCAAGGCGGATGACCCGTTCGGCCCGAATCCACGGACGTTCGGCCATCCGGGAGCCGGCGGATCACTGGGCTTCGCCGATCCCGATGCGAAGATCGGATTCGGCTACGTAATGAACAAGATGGGACCTTACATCGTGGTCGATCCGCGCGCGCGGGCGCTGACGGACGCACTGTACGAATCGTTGTAAGGTTTGGGTGCGCGGATTGGGTCGAGGGGGGTGCGCGCGCAGATTGTGAAGCGCGGTCGCAGCCGGCGGCTAAAGGCGCGGAGATCGAAGAAAAGAGAACGCCGCGGCTCCGGAAAGAGCCGCGGCGTCGTTAGTCCCCCCAAGTGCCTGCGGCCGATTGCGGCGGGCGCAGGCGAGTTCCAATCCCGGATTAATGGCCAGTGCTGCCAACCGCCGTGAAGGTAGTGGGAGCGTCCGGCGTATTGACGTCCGACACGCTCTCGGTAAACGAACCGGTTCCCGTTTGTCCGGCGAACCGGCCGGTGCCGCCGACCAGGGTGTAGTTGCCGTTGAAAGAACCGCCATAGATCAGGTCCGGCGCGGTGCCGACGGGGATCGTATCGCAAACATTGCCTTGCAACGTGAGAAACATGCTGTCGCCGTTACTTGCGGTCGCCGTGCCGACACCGGTCGCCCCGAAGCAATATCCGCCGCTGCCATTGGGAGTTCCGTACAGCGCGTTATCGTTTGAGAAATCGAGACTGATTTCGGTCGTAAGAGTTCCTGGAAGGCGCCCGATACCCTTGAACGCAGCGGAGCCGGTTATGCACGAGCAGTAGTCGCCAGCGGGACATGCCAGATTCGGATAATTCGGATCCTGACAACCTACGCCCGACCGTTCATCGGTGGCGGTGCCGTTGCCAAAACCGTCGAGAGTATTGAGCCAAGGCCCGTCACCTAGTCTCCCGCGCGCGTTCGCGTTGCCGGGTGCAACCGCCAGCATCATACCTACCGCCAAAAGCCCGACCACAAAGTTTAGACGCTTCATTCCAATTCCTCCTCGAAAACTAAAGTTTTAAATTGTCTTCGCAACACCGTTGGCTTTGACTAAAGCAATTCCAGCGCCAAACTAGTCATTGTGGGTTGTGGCGGCGACTAAGCGTTACTTCGCCTAAATGCGCAAATACCTACTTCTGGTGAATGAAATTGATGGAAACTTGGAATACGCCGATTGTTGCTCGGCTATTTCAGTGAAAGCTGGGCTTTTCTCACTTCAAATAGCGCGCGATAGTCTCTGTGCGAGATTTCTCTCGATGGCTGGTCGACTAGTAAGTTGATATAGCAAGAGCAGAGCGAACTCAGTCCTGCTGTGGAGGGCATTGACGACTAGTTAAATTCGATTTTCGGCCATACCCCATCGGTTAGCAGTTCGAGGGTGTTGCAGAATTGCGTCGATCTGTGCGGCGCAGTCGCATCAAGGCAGGCGCGAAACAAGCGGTGGCCACCAACGGCGCTTAGTGTTGCCGCCGCGCTACCGATTGCCGAAGGGCGGGCCTCGGTGGTAGATGAGGGCGGCGCATAATGATCGGCGTGGCTTCGCAAGCGCGGGGATTATCGTGTAGAAAGAGGGTTAAGGCCGAGGTGACGATCGAACGGACATGAATTACGGATTAGAGATCTGGTTTCCAATCGCGGTGACACTCGGGCTGGTCGGCCTGGTGGTGGGCACGATGGTTACAATTAACCGGCTGATTGGGGCGAAGTCGGTTCATAGCACGGTCAAGGGCGAGGCCTTCGAATGCGGCAATCCGCCGAGCGGCACCGCATGGGGACGCTTCTCGGTGCGCTTTTATCTGACGGCGCTGTTGTTCCTGGTGTTCGACGTGGAAGTGGTGTTCCTATATCCGTGGGCTGTGCAACTGCGCACGCTCGGGATGTTCGGCTTCGTCGAGGTGCTGGTGTACGTTGGTATCCTGGTGGTTGGATTAATCTACGCCTGGCAACGCGGCGCGCTGGACTGGGATTGAGTTTCAGTGCGGCGGTGCGGACGCCGTAGCGGGCGAGGGCAGGGGCCGACAAGGCTCGCAAACCGCAGACAAAATCGGACATTATCGAGAAATCAGCAGGGCGCGGACGAGTTTGCGCCGGGCGCTTGCGCGGCTATCATCTAATCGCAATAGCGGTTGATGATGGTTGAAAGCGTGACGGTAAATTCCCCGGCACCCAAACGCGTGCTGATAATTCTGTTGGGCGCGATTGGCGACGTGGTGCGCGCCTTACCGCTGCTCGGACGGCTGCGGCGCGCATGGCCGCATGCGCACATCGCGTGGGCGATCGAGCCCAAGTCCAAGCCGATAGTCGAGGGCCATGGGTGGCTCGATCAACTGATCATTTATGATCGCCGTCACGCGCCGTGGTCGTTCGCTCCATTTTTGCGCGAAGTGCGGGCTGGGCATTTCGACCTGGTAGTGGACCTGCAGCGCCATCTCAAGAGCGGATTGGTCGGAGTGGTCTCGGGTGCGCGCGAGCGGATCGGTTTTGCCGCGGCGAACACCAAGGAATTCAATCATCGCTTCACGACCCGGCAGATCGAGCCGCAGCCCAACCTGCGATTGAAGCTGATGCAGTACCAGGCCTTTGCCGATGCGCTCGGAGTGGCGCCGGCGCCGATCGAGTTCGGCTTGTCGCTGCCGCCGGCGGAGGATGCGAGCGCGCGCGCCGCGGTTGCGGGCGTTCGACGGCCGCTGGTGGGCGTGATCCTGGGCTCGTCGTGGCCGAGCCGGGTCTATTTTCCGGAGTCGGTGGCGGCGGTGATTCGCGAGCTCGCGCAGCCGGCCGAAGGTAGCGCGGGATTGTTCCCGGTGCTGATCGGCGGGGCGGACGAAGTTGCGATCGGCGCCGAAGTGATGCGCCATCTCGAGGGTCTCGAGGCGCTTAATCTGGTCGGGCGGACGCGGTTGCGTGACCTGATCGGGATTTTCAGCGAATGCGCAGCCGCGTTCGGGCCGGACTCGGGGCCGATGCATATAGCGGCGGCGGTGGGCTGCCCGGTGGTGTCGTTATGGGGCGCGACGGCGCCCGAGCGATCCGCGCCGTGGGGCTATGCGGAGCTGGCGCTGCGCGGGCAGATCCCGTGTCATCCGTGTTACCTGCGCGAATGTCCGATCGGACGCGAGTGCATGCGGAGAATCGCGCCGGCCGAAGTCGCCGCGATGGTGCGCCGGGCGGTTGCGATGGGCAGTGGCAATTCGCCGCGCCTGGCGCAAGCGCACAATCCCGCGGACGCGACCAGCGCCGGCGGGCAGGCGGAGCGCGCCGGATGAATCCCGCGGCGCAGGAGGTAGTCGAACGCGCGGGCTGGCGGCTCAATCTCGGCGACGGTGGCCTCACGCCGGGATTGCGCGACGCGATGGTGGCGCGCGCGCTCGCGGCGGCGCGCGGAGAGCTGGGTCCGCCGCGGCGTCGTTCGCGGCATGCGCATACCTGGCAGATTCGGATCGGTGCGGACGGCGGCGCCGAAATATTTATCAAACTGCTGGAAGCGCCGCGCGGATTCGACGCGATCAAATGCCTGGTGCGAGGCGGTCGTGCGAGTCACGTTGCGCGGGTCACCCGGCAATTGAATGACTCGGCCCTGCTCGCGCCGGCGTTGCTGGCTTACGGGCGCGAGGCCGCCAGCGGCCGCGAAATTATAGTGACGCCGCGCGCGGAGGGTGATGGGCCGTTGCGCACGCTTAGAACCTTGCGCGGCCCCGGCGCGATCGAGCGCAAACGCGCCGTGCTGCGCGCGCTGGGCGCCGAAATCGCACGGTTGCATCGATGCGGCTTCGTGCATGGGGATCTGACGCCGTTTAATATCTTCTTCGTACGGGCCGAACCTCCGCGCTTCGTTCTGATCGATCACGAGCGCACGCGCCGGACGGGGATGATTGGACGGCGGCGGCGGGAGTTGCGCAACCTGGTGCAGTTGGGGCGCTTCGAATTGCCGGGCGTGAGCGCTACCGATCGAATGCGGGTCCTGGCCGGCTATACGGCCTTGCTCGGGCGGCGCGAGCGGCGGCGGTTGACGCGTCGGATCAGTGCGATGCTCCGGCGGCGGACTCGGCGCGACGGTGTAGTGCGTCTGGATTTCTGGAAAGGCGGCGGCGCGAAGGTTTAACTATTAACGGGCGGGGGAATGGCAATGGCAGAGGCGGCAGCGATTTCGGTGGTGATCCCGGTGTACAACGAGGTCAAGACTATCGGCGAAGTGATTCGGCGGGTGCTCGATTGCGGTTACGAGACCGAGGTGGTGGTGGTCGATGACGCGTCGTCCGACGGCACGGTTGAATTTCTAAAACAGCTCGAAGAATCCGAAAGTCCGTTGTTTCTTCCACGCGGTAAATCGCGGCAAGGGCGCTGCGCTGCGCATGGGTTTCGCCGCGGCGAAGAACGAATTCGTGATCGTGCAGGACGCCGATCTCGAATACGACCCGCGCGATTTTCGCCACGTGATGGAGCCGCTGATCGACGGGCGCGCGGACATGGTGTATGGGTCGCGCTTTCTCGGCGGTCCCCATCGGGTGCTGCTGTTCTGGCATTACCTCGGCAATCGCTTCCTGACGCTGGTCTCGAACCTCTGCAACAATTTGAATCTGACCGACATGGAGACCGGCATGAAGGCGTTTCGGCGCGACAAGCTGACCGAACTCAAGCTCTCGGCCGACCGCTTTACCTTCGAGCCGGAAATCACGGCGAAAGCCGCACGTTCACGCTGGCGTATCTACGAAGTGCCGATCTCGTACTCGGGGCGCACCTACGATGAGGGCAAGAAGATCGGTTGGCGCGACGCGGTCACGGCGATTGCGGCAATACTCTACTATCGGTTACTGGACTGAGCGGAATTGGACGCTGATGTAGCGCGATCGGTACGTTTCGCCTGGCGCTGGCGCGCGCGCCGGGGGGCGCGGGCGGAGCGTCGCCAGCCGTCGCGATGAAGCCGGGGGCGGATAATGCGCGCGCGTTTAGAATTGCCGGGGTCGATCCCGAGCGCGGCTTCGCCGGCGGGGAGTCGCAAGTGCTCGGCCTGACGCTCGCGCTGATTCGCGTGGGCCATCGCGCGGACCTGATCTGCGATCCGGCGGGGGCGCTATGGCCGCGGGCGCGGGCGGCGGGGGTCGAGTGCTATCCGTTGCGGATTCGAAATTCGGTTGACGCGGCGGCCGGACTGAAACTGAGGAGGCTCCTTGCGCAAAGCAATTACGACCTCGTTCACTTTCATACTGCGCGAGCGCATGCGCTCGCACCGTTTGCACGCGGCGGCGCGCGCGCTCTGGTGGTGACGCGGCGCATGGACTACGCGCCCAACCGGCTATTTGCGCCGTGGCTCTATAATAGCGCGGTGGATGGGGTTGCGGCGATTTCGCCGGCGGTGGCCGACGCCCTGGTGCGATCGGGGGTCGCCCGCGATCGTATCGCGATAATTCCAAGCGGAGTCGATTGCGATCGCTTTCGTCCGCCGAGCGTATCCGAGCGCGAAGCGGCGCGCGTGCGGCTTGGGCTTGCGGCCGATGCGATTGCGGTCGGAACGGTCGGGATGCTCGAGCCGCGTAAGGGCCAGCGTTATCTGATCGACGCGATGGCAAGATTGAACGGTGACGGCGCCGAGCCGGATCGCTCGATAGCGGCGGGCGGCGCGGCGGCCCCGGTCGGAGAGCTACGCTGCCTGATTGCGGGAGGCGGCCGGCTGGCCGAGGAGATCGCGGCGGAGATTCGGCAGCGGCGGCTCGACGATTCGACGCGAATGATGGGCCTGATCGACGACCCGCGCGAACTGCTGTGGGCGCTCGACGTATTTGCGCTGCCCTCCCTCCGGGAGGGACTCGGAGTCGCTGCGCTCGAAGCGATGGCTTGCGGATTGCCAGTGATCGCGAGCGCGGTCGGGGGGCTCGTGGAAGCGGTTGCAGACGGCGTCACCGGGATTCAGGTGCCGGCGGGCGATGCGGGTGCGATCGCCGATGCGATCGCGCGGCTTGCGGCGGACCGGCAATTGCGAGTTGCGATGGGCGCGGCCGGGCGCATGCGGGCGTCGGCAAACTACGGGATGGAGGCGATGGCGCGCGGGACGCTGGAGCTTTACCGCGCGTGCCTGCACAATCGTGCGAGCAGTCGGAGGTAATGATGCAATGCGGAGTATGACGGGCTTCGGGCGGACCCAGTTGGAGCGCGGCGCAACCCAGGTGGTGGCGGAAGTACGCTCGCTCAATCAGCGCTTTTTCGAACTGAAGCTCAATTTGCCGCGTGGATGGGGCGAACATGAGAGCGAAATTCGCAAGATTGTGCAGGGCGCGGTCGAGCGTGGGCGGGTGGAAGCCTTTGTCCGCTGCGTGATGTTGAAACCGCCGCGGGCGCGGCTGCGGGTCAACGACGATCTGGCGGCGAACTACGTGACCGAGTTGCGCCGGCTGGGCAAGCGGCTGAGCCTCGACGGCAAGCTTGGGCTCGAGGTGATTTTGCAGCGCCCCGAGATCTTTCAGGTGGTCGAAGAGGAAATCGACAACCGGGCCGGGGTCGAGGTCGCGCTGCAGGCGATGAAGCGGGCGGTCAAGGCGCTCGACCTCGAACGCCGGCGCGAGGGCGCGGCCCTGCGGCGCGACTTCGAGACCCGGATCAAGAAGATCGGCGACTGCGTGCCGCGAATCGAAAAGCTTGCGGCGGAGTCACGAGCGACGATTCACGCCAGCTTTGAAGCGCGGGTGCGCGAGTTGCTGGGCGACCTGCCGGTCAACGAGAAACGGTTGTACGAGGAGGCCTCGAGTGCGGCGCAGCATGGCGATATCACCGAGGAGCTTACGCGTCTGCAGGTACATCTGAAGGCGATGCGCGCGCTGATAAATCGCGCGGGTCCGGTGGGCAAATCGATCGAATTCCTGCTGCAAGAGATCAACCGGGAAGTGAATACGATGGGCTCGAAGTCGCAGAACGCGGCACTGTCGCAAATCACTATCGAGATGAAGGGCGAGGTCGAAAAGATGCGCGAGCAAGTGCAAAACGTCGAATAGGCGCGATCTCGCAACGCTATTTGCAGCCGATTGATTGGCTATATAATCTAGTGATGGAATCCGATCGGCGTCCGCGGCGCGGCGTCATATTTATTCTCTCTGCACCCTCGGGAGCCGGCAAAACAACTATTTCGCGCGCCGCAATCAAGGCGATCGCGGGACTCGAAGCGTCAGTTTCACTGACCACGCGAGCGCCGCGGGAGGGCGAAGACGACGGACTCGATTATCACTTTGTGAGCGACGAGGAATTCAATCGCAGGCTCCAGGGCGACGAACTGGCGGAGTGGGCACGGGTCTTCGACGCGAGTTATGGCACGCCGCGCGCGCCGCTGGGTAATGCGGTGGCGGCGGGCCGCGACATCCTGCTCGATATCGACATTCAGGGCGCGCGCCAGATTCGCGCGAAGTACGCGCATGACGCGGTGACGATCTTCGTCTTGCCACCGAGCTTCGCCGCGCTCGAGGAGCGGCTGCGCCGGCGCGGCACCGAGGACGCGGCGGCGATCGCCCGGCGCCTCAAGCGGGCGCGCGCGGAAGCCTCGGCCTTTCCGGAATACGACTACCTGATTATCAACGCCGAATTGAGGGACTCGATTTCCCGGCTCGAAGCGATCGTCAACGCCGAACGACTCAAGGTCGGGCGGCTGCGCGCGGAGTTCGCGCCGTGGACAATCTAGCCGCAGCCGACTATCCGGGCCAGCTCGACGAGCTGGTTACTCGCGTTCAATCCTACATTCCGCAGGCCGATACCGGTCTTATTCGCCGGGCCTACGAGTATTCCGCGCGGATGCATATCGAGCAGAAGCGCAAGTCGGGCGAGCCTTACGTAATCCATCCGCTGAACGTGGCGCTGATTATCGCGCAGTTGCGCCTCGATCTGCCGTCGGTGGTTACCGGGCTGCTGCACGACGTGATCGAAGATACCGGAGCCTCGCTCGACGAGGTCAAGGGACTGTTCGGCGAGGAGGTAGCGCGGCTGGTCGACGGCATGACCAAGGTCTCGAAGATCACGTTTTCGAGCCGCGAGGAAAAGCAGGCGGAGAACTTCCGCAAGATGATCATCGCGATGGCGAATGACATCCGGGTCGTGCTGATCAAACTGGCCGACCGGCTGCACAACATGCGCACGCTCGATCATCTACTGCCCGATCGGCAGGAGGAGATTTCGCGCGAGACCCTGGAGATTTATGCACCAATCGCCCATCGGCTGGGAATTTACTGGCTGAAATCCGAGCTCGAGGATTATTCCTTCCGCTATCTGAACCCGGCGGCCTACGCGACGCTCAAGGCCTACGTTGCGAAAACCCGGGCCGAACGCGAGGAATATATTCGCGTGGTAATCGAGATTCTCTCGCGGCGGCTGACCGAGTCCGGAGTTGCTGCGGAGGTCACCGGCCGGCCGAAACATTTCTTTTCGATCCACAGCAAGATGCAGCAGGAGGAGCTCAACTTCGACCAGATCTACGACCTGGTGGCTTTTCGCATTATCGTGCCGACGCTGCGTGAATGTTACGAGGCGCTGGGCGTGGTGCATGCGAACTGGAAACCGATACCGGGGCGGTTCAAGGATTATATCGCGCTGCCCAAGGTCAACATGTATCAGTCGCTGCATTCGACGGTGATCGGGCCGCGCGGTCAGCGGATGGAAGTGCAAATCCGCACGCGCGAGATGCACGATGTCGCCGAACTGGGAATCGCGGCGCATTGGAGTTACAAGGAGGGCAGTGCCCCGACTCAATCGCGCGACACCGAGCGCTTCGCCTGGCTGCGCCGCCTGATCGAGTGGCAGCAAAATCTCAAAGACCCGCAGGAGTTTCTTTCGACGATCAAGGACGACCTCTTCGCCGAGGAGGTTTTCGTCTTCACGCCCAAGGGTGACCTGCTCGACTTTCCGCAGGGTGCGAGCGTCATTGATTTCGCCTATCGGATCCATTCGCAGGTCGGGCAGCATCTGGCGGGTGCGCGGGTCAACGGTCGCATGGTGCCATTGCGCTACCGGATGAAATCGGGCGACACCGTCGAAGTGATCACGGCCGAGCGGCAGACGCCGGGCAAGGACTGGGCGAATCACGTGGTCACGGCGCGCGCCAAGAGCAGGATTCGCCAGTGGCTGCGCCAGCAACAATCGGAGCGTTCGTTGGAGCTCGGGTTGTCGCTGATCGATCGCGAGTTGGGGCCGCTCGGCCTGAGCGTCACTCAACTGCGTAGCAAGGGCCGCTTTGCGCCGGCCATCCAGGAGTTTTCCCATCGCGATGAAGAAAGCCTGATCGCCGCGGTCGGCTACGGAATCGTGACCGTTGCCCAGGTACTCGGCAAAGTGTTGACGCCCGAGGAGTTAAAGCTCTACCGCGGTGAAAAATCTCCGGCGCCACCACCCGCGGTCGCGGGCGAGCAGGATCTGCGTGTCGCCAAGGAACAGCGCCGCGCGATCGGCAATGCGGTGATCGTCTCGGGCGTGGGCGATATGCTGGTGCGTTTTGCGCGATGCTGTAATCCGTTGCCGGGTGAGTCGATCACCGGATTTATCACGCGTGGACGCGGCGTGACGGTCCATCTAGCGGGCTGCCCGCATGCACTGGCGACCGATCCGCAGCGGCGTGTGCCGGTGATATGGAAGGCGGGCGACGAAACTCCACGGCCGATCCGGCTTGAGGTGTTATGCGTCGATCAGCCTGGATTGCTGGCGGCGATGTCCAAGGCGATTGCTGCCGCAGGCGTAAATATTTCGACTGCGGAAGTGAAAACCACCGGCAACGACGGACGTGCGCTGTCGTTCTTCGAGCTCAGAGTCACCAACGCCGCGCAGCTCAGCAATTTGATGCATTCGATCGCGGCGATCGACGGCGTGATGAGGGTATCGCGCCTCGGCCAGCACAATGGTGCCAACTACAATCGCGTGTGAACCGTCCCGTTCACGACATCTGCGTTGATTAAATAAAGCGGCAGGGTCGAGTGTTGCACCATGAAGAAAGCGGTTGAGACCCACGCGGCGCCAGCGGCGATCGGTCCGTATTCGCAAGCGATTGCCTGCGGCGATTTGGTCTTTTGTTCCGGGCAAATCGGCATCGATCCCGCTTTGGGTACGATGGTCGAGGGCGGTATCGAAGCCGAGACCCGCCGGGTGCTCGACAATCTCCGCGAGGTCCTGAGCGCGGCCGGCCTGGGGCTGCGCGATGTGGTGAAAACCACGGTTTTTCTGGTCAGCCTCGCGGATTTCGATACCGTCAACCGAATCTACGGCGAACATTTCAGCGCACCGTATCCGGCGCGTTCGACGGTGCAGGTCTCGGCCTTGCCGCGCCATGCGCGGGTTGAGATTGAGGCGATCGCCCGCGGTTAAGCAGGCCGGGCCGCGAACCTAGGCGTCGCCGCTTTCCTCGTCACACTTCACGCATTCGAACTCCACGCCGAGCCGCGAGCGCCGGCCCTCCGGTGTGATCACCCACGGACGCATTTGAAACGGCGGCCGGTGGCGCACGTGCTGGGTGTGACCACATTCCAAGTCGGCGACCCAATCGCCGACGTCGTCCCGATGGAATCCGGAAATCCTGCGCTTCACTTGAAATCTTACGCGGTAGCCGGTCGGGCCGCTCAGGAGACCGTGAGGATCGTGAGCGACTTCGGGTCGAAGCGGCGGCGGTCCGGATCGAGCTTGCGCACCGAGCGGGCGAGGCGCTCGAAGTTGGCGCGGCGGCGCGCGGGCGAAACCGGGCCGTTGAACAATTGGGCTTTATCGAGATCGAGGATGACCACGGCCAGACGCTCGCCGGCCTTCGTCACGAAAAGATTATGCAGATTCAAATCGGCATGTAGCAGGCCGCCGTCGTGCATCGTGTCGATCGCGCGGCGCGCCAGTTCGATGACGTGAGCGCGCACCACCGCGTCGTCGTCGGCGCACATGAATTCCCAGAGCGTCATGCCGCTCAGCGCGCGTGTGATAAAGGCGCTGCGGTAACAGCCCGGAGCCACCGCTTCGATCACGGTGCCGAGCGGTTCGGCGATTGGCAGGCCGCGCAGCCGCGCCTCGTTGGCGATCGCAAGTTCGCGCAACGGCCGGGCACTGGCGCCAAAATATAGATCAGCGGTGAGAAAGCGCGCGAGGCCGCCGCGGCGGCCGCAGCGGGCGAACAACTCGGGGCCGCCCTCGAGCCGCAGGACGAAGCCGCTGCCGCGATTGCCCGCGCCGGACGCGGAGCCGCGGTTCAGTTCGGCCAGCGCAGCGAAGATCGCGGTTGCCCGATGCGCGAAGTCGCGCCGGATGTAAAGCACGCGGCGCCCGAGCCCGAAGTGTGGAAAATCGGGTCCGAGACCGGAGAATAATCCGCGGTTTCGTCCAATCGCGAGGGCGGATCTCATAGCGGGAAGCGCGCGCCGGCGGGCCTCAGGCGATGCTCTCGGCCTCATCGATCAGCATGATCGGAATATCTTCCTTGATTGGGTAACGGAGCTTGCACGCGTCGCAGATCAGGCCGTCCTGCGCGTCGGTCAGATGCAAGCCGCCTTTGCATTTGGGGCAGGCGAGAATGTCGAGCAGATCCTTGCTTACCGCCATTGGCGTAACCTCCTGGTCTTCAACTCAGTTAACCTCCGTCGCGCGCGGCGAGGAACCCGCAACGCCGGTCCGCATCCGCGCCGTCACCAAATCGAACAGCCGCGCTTCCTCGTTCGGCTCCATCGAGACCTGCAGCCTCAGAGCGTACAGCGAAACGCCCGGCGCCGGAAACAGTTCGAGCTTCACCAAGTCCTTTTCGGTGGTGAGAATCATATCCGCGTTGCGCGCCGCAGCCAGCATATTTTCGAGATCGTAAGGGGTGTAGTTGTGATGGTCGGGAAATTCCAGGGTCGCGACGATGGTCGCGCCGAGGTCACGCAGCATCGCATGGAAGCCGGCGGGGTCGGCGAGTCCGCTGACCGCGACGACGCGCCGGCCACCGAGCGTCAGCGGGCTTTCATGCCATCCCGCGGAATCGGCATACACCAGCGAGCATGGGCGAATCGCGGCATGCATCACCGGGACATCTTCGGGTAGCGCGAAATTGGCCGCGTCAAGCGGCGGCGCGCCGAAGGTTCGCGAATCGATCATTATGATCGTATCGGCGCGCGCGAGTGCGGTGCGCGGTTCGCGCAGCGGACCGGCCGGCAGCGTCCAGCCGTTGCCCAAGCCGCGCGCGGTATTGAACAGCAGCAAATCGAGGTCACGGCGAAGGCGCAAATGCTGAAAGCCGTCGTCGAGGATCAGAGCGTCGAAATGATCGCGCGCACACAGCAGTTCGATTGCTTCGATTCTGCGCCGCGCCACTGCGACCGGCCCCGAGAAGGACTTGGCCATCATCACCGGCTCGTCGCCGGCCTCGCGCGGCGACATCAGGCAATGCGCGCCGTCGGAGACGAGCGCCGGTTCGCCGCGATCGTTCATACGGCCCCATCCGCGGCTGACGATCGCGACTTTGAGTCCGCGGGAGCGCATCCGCGAGGCCAGGAAAAGGGTGAATGGAGTCTTGCCGTTGCCACCGACGGTGAGATTGCCGACGCTGATAATCGTTACTCCAGCGCTTGAGGATCTGGTCCGCCACCAGCGTGCGCGCATTCTCAGGCCGAGGGTGTAAAGCGCGGCGGCGGGAGTGAGTGCGGCCCAAAGCGGCCACCAGCGCGCCGGCAGCGGCTCCTGCCACAGGCGTTCGATCAGGGCTCGCGGCTGCGGCCGTAATCGTGCGGGCGTCATCGTCAGGGCTGGCCGATTAGCGCTGCCAGATGGTTAGCGGTGGCGGCGATGCCACCGGCGAGGCGTTCGACCGCGCGCAGGGCGTTGGCGCCGGCGGCCCTGCGCGCCTCGCGGTCGGCGAGCCATTCCGAGCAGGTACTCTCGATTTGCGCGGCGTCTGCGACCACGCGACCGCCGCCCGATTCCAGAATCGCGTCGCCGGCCTGTTGCTGATTTTGATAATGCGGTCCGAAGATCACCGGGACCGACACCGCAGCGGGTTCGGCGAGATTTTGGCCGCCGCGCGGCGGTACCATGCTGCCGCCGACGAACGCGATCGCAGCATGAGCGTACAGCGAGCGCAATTCGCCCATGGTATCGAGCAGGAGCACCGCGTTATCGGTGCGCGTGGGCGGTGCGGCGCCGGCGATGCGGCGGACGCCGTCGGCGGGCAACATGCTCGCCCTTTCACAGGCGAAGCCGGCGGAGTGAATATGGCCTTCGACCTCGAGGGTGCGGCTCAAATGACGGGGCGCGAGTACCAGCGCGAGGGTGGGGAAGCGCTCGACCAGATTGCGATAGGCCGTCAACACCATTCGCTCTTCGCCGGGCGCGGTCGAGCCTGCGACCAGAACGGGACGACCCGAGCAGAATTGGGCGAGGGCGACTCGGGATGGCGGCGCCTCGTCGCCAGGGTCGAATTTGGTATTGCCGGTCACGATCACATTTGCGGGAAGAGCGCCGAGGTCGCCAAAACGACGCGCGTCTTCGGTGGTCTGCACCAACACCAGGTCGGTATGGGCGAGGGCTTCGGCGATCAGCGGGCGGATGTAACGATAACGGCTCGCCGATCGCTCCGAGATGCGGCCGTTGACGATCGCAACCCGCGCGCCGAAGCGTGCGCTTTCGATCAGGAGATTCGGCCACAGCTCGGTTTCCGCGACGAGCACGATTTGCGGCCGTACGGCGGCCAGAAAGGAGCGCACGCGCGCGGCGCAATCGAGCGGGGCGAGCTGACAGGCGACGGCGCCGGCGATACGTTTGCGCGCGGCCGCGCGGCCCGCAACGGTCATGGTGGTGACGACTACCATCGCCTCGGGGTAGTCGTGCCGCAACTCGCGTATCACGGGACGCATGGCCTCGACTTCGCCGACCGAAGCTGCGTGGAGCCAGATGCGTGGAGAGCCCTGAGCGCTGGATGCGACTGCGGCGGCGCCCAGGCGTTCGCTGCGGTTTTCCGTGTCGAGACCGCCGCTTGCGATCAGGGCGAAGGGCAGAGCCGGATACCAGAGCGCATTGTAAAGCGCAGGCATAAACCGGCCCGCGCCCGTCATCGCGACGCGCATGGTTGTCCGGTCGCTGCTCAATTCAGGCGGCGCCATTGCCGGTTGCTTCGGGCTGCGTCATGAACTGGAGTCCGTGCAGTTTGCTGTATTCGCGACCGAGGGCGAGCAATTCGTCATGGGTGCCCTGTTCGACGATCTGCCCGCGAACCACGACCATGATGCGATCGGCGCGTCGCACCGTCGATAGCCGATGCGCAATCACCAGCGTGGTCCGATTCGCCATCAGATTATCCAGGGCTTCCTGAACCAGCCGTTCCGACTCCGAATCCAACGATGAGGTGGCTTCGTCGAGAATAAGGATCGGCGCATTTTTGAGCATCGCACGCGCAATCGCAATCCGCTGGCGCTCGCCGCCGGAGAGTCTCACGCCGAGTTCGCCTATGTGGGTATCGTAGCCCTGGGGCAGGCGCTCGATGAAGTCATGGGCGTTGGCGAGGCGCGCGGCCGCGACCACTTCTTCGAGGCTTTTCTCCATGCTGCCGTATGCGATATTGGCGCGGATGCTGTCGTCGAAGAGAAACGTATGCTGCGTCACGAGGCCAATCTGCGAGCGCAGTGCAGCGAGCCGGTAGCGGCGCACATCGACGCCATCGACGGTGACAGCGCCCTGCTGCACATCGTAAAAGCGCGGTATCAGGTCGGCGATGGTCGATTTACCGCCGCCGCTCATGCCCACCAGTGCGACCACCTGGCCCGCGCCGATTTCGAGATTGACGTCGCGCAGCACCCACTCGTCGGCATAGCGAAAGCTGACGTCGCGGAAGGCGACGGTATGCTTGCCGGCGGCGAGCGGGAGGCCGTCGGGGGGGTCGGGGACTTCGGTCGGCGTGTCCATCATCTCGAAGACGCGCTCGGCGGCGGCGATGCCGGCCTGGATATTATTGTTGGTGCGGGTCAAGCTTTTGAACGGCTGGTACATCAACAGCATCGCGCCGATGAAGGCCGTGAACACCCCGGGCGTGCGCGCGCCCGCCAGCACCTCGTGCGAACCCCACCAGATCACCCCGACGATTGCGAACGCCGCCATCACTTCCATCGTCGGTCCGGTGATCGCCTTGATTCTCGCAACGCGCATGTATATGCGAAACAGCCGACGCAGCTCCTTGTTGAAGCGTCCGCGCTCGTAGTCCTCCATCCCGAAGGCCTTGACCACGCGATTGCCCTGGTAGGTCTCCTGCAAGAGCACGGTGAGTCCGCTGAGCTGGCGTTGCGCGTCCTTGGTCATCTGGCGCATGCCCTTCGAGAAGCGCACCACCGGCAGCACGGCGACGGGGAAAACAATGAAGGCGCCAAGCGCGAACTTCCAGTCGAGATAGAACGCGCCGGCCAGTACGGCGATCAGGCGGGTGCCCTGGCTGAAGATCGAGAAGAGGCTGTCGATGCCATTATTGGTGACGACCCTCACATCGTTGACGACTCGCGACATCATTACGCCGGTCGGGACGCGGTTGAAAAACGACAGCGACTGGTTCTGCAGCGACTCGTTCAGCTGGCTGCGCAAGTCGAGCGTGGTTTTCTGGATGACGTAGGCTTGGAGGTAATCGGCGCCGAATGACGCGATCGCCCGGACCAGGAAAATTCCGAGTAGCAGGAGCGACAGGAAAAACAGGGCCGAGACGTCGCGGTTTACCGTCAAGCTGTTGGTGAAGCGCTTGATGATGACGACGATCGCGCCCTCGCTCGAACTGAGCAGCAGCATCGCAACGAGCATCACGGCGACGTACGGGAACAGATAGGGGCGCAGGTAATCGACCATGCGCCGGTAGAACGGCGGCAGCAGCCTCATGACATCATTTCCATCGCCATCGCGGCGACCCGGGCAGCCGCTCCCGGCGCACCGAGGCTCGCGCGCACGGCGCGCAGGGCCGTCGCAGTTTCGCTGTGTAGCGGCTCAGCCAGCAAGGGCTCGGCGGCGCGCACCAACTGAGCCGCGGTAACGTCGCGCTGGATCAGTTCGGGCACGATCGCACGGCCGGCCAGGATATTGGGCATCCCGATATAGTCAACGCCGCGCACCAGCATCCGCGCCAGGGAGTAGGTAATTGGAGACATTTTATATGCAATAACCATCGGGCATCCGAGCAGCGCGGTCTCGAGCGTTGCGGTACCCGACGCCACCAGGGCAAGCTCGCTCGCCGCAACAATACTATAGGTATCGTGCTGGATAATCTGCACGCCTTCGAGCGCGTCCGCGCCGACGGCTGCACGCAGGCCTGCAAATTCGAGCGCTGGCGCCAGGGCGATCACCGGGGTCAGGCCATGCTTCGCAGCGAGCACCATCGCGGCCTCGAGCATCGGGCGCAACAGGTATCCGACCTCCGCATGGCGGCTCCCCGGGAGAATCGCCAGCAAACGCGCGTTGGGCTTAAGGCCGTGGCGCGCGAGGGTAGCGGCGCGGTCCTGCGCCGGGACCACGCGGTCGAGCAGCGGATGGCCGACGAAACTGACGTTGCCGCCCGCATTCGCGTAAAGTTCCGCTTCGAAGGGAAACACCACGGCCATTCGCCGCGCGCGCTTGACCAGCTTGCCGATGCGTCCGCGCCGCCACGCCCAGACCTGGGGCAAAATGTAATAGAGCACCGGTACGCCGGCGCGCCGCGCCGACCCCGCGAGCATCAGGTTGAACTCAGCATAATCGATCAGCACGACCAGATCGGGAGGATCGCGGCGCAGAATCCGGCGCAATGTGCGCAAGGCGCCCGCGGTGCGACGAATCGTGGAGGTCAGCTCCGCCAGGCCGAGGCCGGCGATGTCCTCGGTATTGATCAATGCCCGCACGCCGGCTGCACGCATCCGTTCGCCGCCGATACCGAACATTTCGCAGGCCGGATCGCGCGCACGCAATTGGACGGCGAAGTCGGCTCCGTGAAGATCGCCTGAGGCTTCTCCCGCCACGATCATCACCCGTCTCGGACGACGCGCCGCCGCGCCGAGGGAAGTGCCGTCGCCTGGGGCGGCGCTTTCAGCTTGCATCGGGAATCAATTGTGATGGAAACGGGGCGCTCGCACCATCGGTACGCCAGCGATTGCGAGCGCGGTTGGCCGCACGTCCGGATGCGTCGGCCAGCGGCGTTCAGCCGTGCGCCAAGACGCGATTGATATCGCCGACGACCGTCGCGGGTGCGACCTCAAGCGTGTCGTACATCCGGATCTGCTTGCCGTCGCCGCCCACCAGGTAACTGGTCGTGACGTGATCGATGGTGCCGTCGGGTTCGACTTTGCGCTTGAGCCCGTATGCCTTCATCACGGCTGCGACGTTGGCCGGCTTGCCGGTGAGCAGCAGCCAGCCGGGGTGATCGGCCTGGTGCGTTTTGGCGTACGCGAGCAATTGCGCCGGATGGTCGTGCTCGGGATCGATAGTAATCGAGACCATCGCGACCTTGGTGCCGAGTTCACCGCCGAGCTTGTCGGCAATATGCGCGAAGCGGGCAGTCAGCAACGGGCAGGCCGAGGCACACGTGGTGTAAATGAAATCGATCAGGACGGGTTTGCCCTTGAGCGTCGCAAGCGAGATCGGTGTGCCATGCTGATCGACCAAATCGATGGCCGGCAGGCAATCCGCCGCGTTGTTCGCCTTGAACGATCCGTTCGACGGCTGCGCCGGGGCTGCGGGAATCGGCGTGGTGTTGGCATTGCAGCCGAAAACCGTGGCGGCGCCGAGAACGAGCGCCAATGCGACGCGCACCAGAGTCCGCCGTGGAGAGGATGTGAATTGTCCGGGAAATCTGATCATCTACTCAATCGATGTGTCATGCATGTGGGCGGGCGCAAATATAAACGAAAACGACCCGACAATGGTCTCTCGTTCTGCGGCTCACTTCAACCTTGAAACGCCGCCGATTCCTTTTCCATTGCCAGCCGGATGCGCTCGCTCAGTTCCATCACGCGCAGACCGTCGTCGGCGGTAACCTGCGGCTTCGAGCGCGAACGCACACTTTCGACAAAGGCGGTAATTTCGTCCATCAGCGGATCGGCGTCGCCCAGGTCGATCTGCTCGGCCGAAATGGTCGGAAAGGTGCTGCCCGCGGCGGGCGGACTCTTGCGATAAACCTGGATGCGGCGCGCCTCGTAGTCCACCGAAATGTAGGCGTCTGGCTGGAAGAAGCGAATCTTGCGCTCGCGGCGCGGCGCCACGCGGCTGGTGTTGAGGTTTGCGATAAGGCCGTGGTCGAAGCGGATGCGCACGTTGGCGACGTCGATTTGATCGGTCAGCACCGCGACGCCCAGAGCCTCGAGCGAGACCACCTCGGCGGTGCCGGTTGCGCTCAGGATCACGTCGAGGTCGTGCACCATCAGATCGAGCACCACGTCAACGTCGGTACCGCGCTCGGTAAAGGGGGCGAGCCGGTGGCATTCGACAAAGCGCGGCGACTTGAGGATCGAACGGAGCCGTACGATTGCCGGATTGAAGCGTTCCAGATGGCCGATTTGCAGGATACGTCCGCTGCGCTCCGCGATGGCCTTGAGCTCGCGGGCCTCGGCCAGGGTCGCCGCCATCGGCTTTTCCACCAGCACGTCGATACCCGCGCGCATCAGGTCGGAGGCGATCGCATGATGATTGATTCCGGGGGCGGCGACGCTCGCGAGATCGATCGCGCCGGCGAGTTGACGATGGTCGGTGAGGGCGACGGCGCCGAGTTCGCCGGCGATTTCGGCAGCGCGGACTGCGTCGGTATCGACCACGTGAGTCAGTTTGACGCCGGGGATCGCCGCGTACTTGCGCGCGTGAATTGCGCCGAGACTTCCGACTCCGATTACCGCCGCGAGTAAATCATTCATGGCCGTAGAGCGTGATACCCAGCGATCGCGCCCGTTCAAGGGTGCGTTCGCGCTCCAGAATCATCGCGCCGTGTGCTTCCACGCCGATCATCGCGGCGCCAATTTCGGCGAGTAGCTCGATGGTCGCCGGGCCGATTGCGGGACGATCGAAGCGCAGATCCTGTCCCGGTTTCGCGGCCTTGGCGACGATCATGCCCTTGCCCACCAACTTGGCGCCGCGGCGCAATGCGGCGTCGGTGCCTTCGACCGCCTCGACTGCGGCGACCACGCCGTTGAGCACGGCGACCGCCTGGCCGACGTCGAAGGCGCCCAGCGCGCGCATCAGAGCGAACGCCAGGTCGAGGTCCTTCATCTGGGCGAGTGTTGGCGCCGGTCCCGCTTCAAGGCCGGACCGGGCGAGCACCTCGTCGAGCATCGGCACCGGATCGATCACCGCGATTCCGTCGGCCTCGAACTCTGCGGCTAGCCCACGCAGCACCGCGTCGTCGCTGAAGCGTCCGACCTTCGCCAACATCGCGAGCGCGCGAGCGTCGGGCGCAAACGAATCGGCCAGGCGTGCGCGCGCGATTCCGCCGGCCATCGCAGCTTCGGTCACGCCCGAGCCCTTGAAGACTTCGATCATGCGTTGCAGCTCGCCGACCTTGATCCACGTGATCGCGTCCACCAGGTCCGCCAGCGCCGGGTCGGTTTCATTCATATGCGCCAGGGCGATGACGCGGATGCCGTTGCGGCGCGCAGCGCGCGCGACTTCGAGCGGGAAGACGCCGTTGCCGGCGATTAGGCCGAGGCTATTCACGCTCGCGCCCGACCACCCCGCGCGTGGAATTCGCGATGAAATCGAGCAGGTGGCGTACTTCCGGGATCGCCCCGCTTTCGAGGCGGATTTGTTCGAGAGCTTCTTCGCGTCGCAATTTTCCGTAAAAGAGCACGCGGAAGGCGTTCTTGAGCGCCGTGACCGTGGGCGGCGCGAAGCCGCGGCGTTCGAGACCGATGGAGTTGACGCCGACCAGCCGCGCGCGGTCGCCCGCGACCATCGAATAGGGCGGCACGTCCTGCGCGACCTTGGAGCCGGCGGCGACAATCGCATGCGCGCCGATTCGGCTGAACTGATGGATTCCGCACATGCCGGCCGTCACCACCCATTCCTCAAGCACGCAATGACCTGCGAGTTCGGTCGAGTTGGCGATAATCGAATGGTCGCCGATGAAGCAGTCGTGGGCGACGTGCACATAGTTCATCAGCAGCACTTGGTTGCCGATCCTGGTGAGCATCCCGCCGCCTTCGGTGCCGCGATGGACGGTAGTGAATTCACGGATACGATTGTCGTCGCCAATCTCAAGCCGCGACGGTTCGCCATGATACTTGAGATCCTGCGGGTCGGCGCCGATCGAAGCGAATTGAAAAATGTGATTGCGCGCGCCGATCGTGGTCGCGCCCTCGATCACCGCGTAGGGCCCGATGACGGTCCCGGGACCGATGCGAACCTCGTCGCCAATCACCACACCCGGGCCGACTTCAACCGTCGAGTCGATTTCGGCCCGCGGATCGATGACCGCAGAGGAATGAATCCGGCCGGCTATGGCAGTTGTTCCTCCACTTCCATCGCAGACAGCTCGGCTTCCGCCGCCAATTCGCCGTCAACGCGCGCGTCGCCGTGCATTTTCCAGAGCGGATGATGGTGTTTGACCAGTCTGACTTCCATCTTGAGCTGGTCCCCCGGCACCACGCGCCTGCGAAAGCGCACCTTGTCGATGCCGGTCAGCATAAAGAGGCTGCGCCGCTCACCGATGATGCCGAGAGCCAGAATCGCCGCCGATTGCGCCAGCGATTCGACGATCAGCACGCCGGGCATCACCGGATAATTGGGAAAGTGGCCGGTGAAGAACGGTTCGTTGACGGTCACATTTTTGAGCGTCAGAACGCGTTCATGGTTGAATTCCAGTACCCGGTCGACCAGCAGGAACGGATAGCGATGCGGCAGCAGGCCGATAAGGCGGTCGAGCTCGTTGTTCTTCCCGTCAGCCACGTTCAGTCTGCCTTGCGGTTATTCATGCGCGGGTGCAGGCCTCGCGGTCGCGCTACTTGGAAATCGTCGAGCGTCCTTCGCCCGAAGGAGCCCCGACTGACGGCCGCGCCGTCCTCGAGCGCGAATGCGGTCCCGACTCGAACTGGCCGCTGCCCGCGCGCGCTCCGCCAGCCGGACCGCCGAGCGTTCCGGCCTTGGCATGGGTCGCATCGTACTGGCGGATCACTTGGTCGGTGATGTCCACCGAGGGCGTTGCCCACAGCAGATTGCCCTTTTCCATCACCATGGTGTAGCCGTTCTTCTCGCCGATCTCGCGCACCACGGTGGCGAGATCGCGGACGATCGCTCCGGTGATCTCGTTATCCTTTTCCTCGAGCGATTCGCGGGTGCTCTTGTAGTCGTCCTGAAAGTCGCGCAGCTTGCGCGTATACTTCTGCTCGAGGTTCTGGCGCTGGTCAGGCTGCATCAGGGGGCCCTTCTTTTCGAGCTCGTTCTTGAGTCGCTGTACTTCGTTTTGTTCGCCCTGGAGTTGGGCCTGAACACGTTTGAGTTGCCCGCGAAAATCCGCCTTGGCGGCTTTGCCGTTGCGGCAATCGTTCAACGCGCGCTGAATGTCAACATAAGCCAGCTTCACGTCCGCCCTGGCCGTAGTGGCGGCAACCATGGCCAGCAGCGTCACGACCCCGATGATCCACCGATACCTCATACGTTATCGCAATCCTCTCGCCACCATCGGTGGCGCAAGCCTCACGGCGCCGAGTCCCGCCGCAACCCATCGAACGGCATCCCTGAAATATTGGAAACCTTCGCGAAATATAAAAGCAGCTTCATTGCGCTAGCGCTAGAGCGGGGCGCCGGCGCCGAAATCGAATACGGTATGCTGGTCGTTCGGCCGCGGATTGATTGGCCGCGCGATGTCGATGGCGATCGGGCCGAACGGCGATTTCCAGCGCACCCCGATACCATAGGCCGCCTGCAAGCTGTCGAGCGACGGCGACTGATTCAAGTAATAGGCATTGCCCGCGTCAAGGAAGGCCGCTCCGCGAATCCCGAACGAAGTCAGAATCGGGAACGTGGTTTCGCCGCTCAGCAGGAGTTCCTGGCTTCCGCCGACCTGCTGCACCTGGAAAGGAACGCCTTGCTGGTTGTAGGCCGGAATCTGCGGGCCGAGTGAATACAGCGAATAGCCGCGCACGTCGCCTTCGCCACCCAGGCCGCCAGGGAAAAAGCGCTCGTACAGCGGCAGCTCGTTGCCGTTGTTGCCGCCGAGGCTCGTGCCGACACCGTACGTGACGCCCGGTGAAAACACCCATTCGCCCCACTTCGGGCTCTTGATGTACGGGAAGAAGAAGCGCGAATGGAACACGCCCTTGACGAAGGCCTGGCCGCCGAGTCCCGCAAGTTCCAGATTGAGGCTCATTACCGAGCCGCTGCGCGGGTCGGTCGGATTATCGACCGTGAAGCGCCGCAGACTCGGCATCAGTTCGGAAATCAGCCGATAGCCCTTGTAGCGCGCGATATCGAAGGTCGTGAATTCGTTGATCCCGCTGATTCCGATATTCTCAAGCTGATAGCCCAGACCGGCGTTGACGTTGTCCAGCGGTATCGGTCCGAGGCGCTTGAAGCCGAGTTCCGTCAGCGGGTAACTCGTGTTGATCAGGCCCCCGGCATTGGTCTGGTCGAACGAGAACAGGTAGAGCTTGTTGTAGAAGAGCTGCAGGTTCACCCCGAGCGGCATGTCGAGGAACCACGGCTCGTTGTAGCTGAGATTGTAGTTCTGATACAGGAAGCCGATTTGCGCACTCGCCTGCGCCGATTCACCGCCGCCAAACAGGTTCGAATTGCCCACGCTGAAATTCCCGAAGACCGAACTCGAACTGTCGTAACCGCCCCCGATTCGCAGCGACGCGGTGTTGGCTTCCTGCACCGCGATATCGAGATCGATCTTGTCCGGCTGCGGCCCCGGCGAAGTCGTGATCCGCGTGTTCGAGAAAAATCCGAGTGAGTCCAGCCGGCGCTTCGACAAATCGATTTTAGAGGTCGAGTAGGGCTCCTGCTCCTGAATCTGCAACTCGCGCCGAATCACCTTGTCCGAGGTCTTGGTGTTGCCCGTGATGTGGATGCGGTCGATCAGCACCTCGCGCCCCGGATTCACGTTGTAGGTCACGTTGACCATGCGTGTCGCCGGATTCACCTGTGTGCGCGGATCGACGTTGACGTAGGCGTAACCGCGGTCAGAGTAAAATTCCGAGAGCGTCAGCACGTCGTGCTGCATCGAGGAGCCGCGGAAGACCTCGCCGGGCTTGATCGTCACCTTTGACAGCAGGTCCTTCTTCGGCACCTTAAGATCGCCGCTCAGGTCCACCGTACCCACGTGGAAAACCGGTCCCTCGTCGATATTGAACACCACTTTGAGCGAGTTTCCGGTGCGCGTCACTACCGGCTCGGCGACATGTACGTTCAGGTAGCCTCGGTTGTAGTAAAGCGCGGTGATTCGGTCGACGTCGTCCTGCAGCTTCTTGCGATGCAGAATTCCGGTATCGAAGAAAAAGCTCAGCAAATTATGCTGATGAGTCGAAATCGAATTGCGGAGTTCGCGCGACGAGAAGCTCTTGTTGCCGTGAAAATCGACCTCTGTGATATGCACCTCCGGGCCCTGGGTCACGTCGAATACGCCGATCGCCGTGTTGTTGGCAGCCGGCACCGTGCGAAACGTCACTTTTGCGTCGAGGTAGCCCTTGGCCTGAAATAGCGCCCGCAGCCCCTGGATCGTCGCCTCCACGCGCGTGGGGTCCAGCACGGATCCCGAATGGAGCTTGACCGCGTTGATCACCGCGTCGCTGGTCGGCTTGATCGCCTTCATTCCGCCGAAGCGCACGTCCGTAATCAACGGCCGCTCCTGTACCACGAACGTCAGCACTACCAACGCGCCTTGGTGTTCGACGTCGGCGCTCACTCGGTTGAAAAAGCCCATGCCGTAGATCGACTTGATATCCCGATCCACGAGCGCCCCGCTGAGCGGCTGCCCGGCTCGCGAACTTACATGAATTTTGATTGCGTCGGACTCGACGCGCTGATTTCCCTGGACGCGGATCTCGGAAATGATCGGCCCCGCCGGCTGCGCCAGCGCCGCCAGCGGGCCGCACAGCAAAATAGCCAGCAGCCAGATTAAACGGGAATAGACGGCGCCCGTCTTATGCGCATTGAATCTTTCCGCCTGCACCAGTCATCCCCGAAGCGCATCACCCTAATCAATCGCCGTGACCAAGTAAACCGGACCCAGCCTATGGCAGTGCCGCACCATCGTGCGCGCCAACCCGTCCTAGTGTTGTGTCCCAGAAATAACTTTACAAAGGCGTTGGAGCTTGGCGAAGATTGAGTCGGCGGTAGCGGTCCAGGCAAAGGGTCGCTTGTGAGTATTGTAGTGAGTCACAAAGCGATCGATTGTTTGGACCAGGTCACGCACCGAACGGAACGAGCCGCGGCGGATCGCGCGGTGCGTGATAAGCGCGAACCAGCGCTCCACCTGATTGAGCCAACTCGCGTAGGTGGGGGTGTAATGGAGGTGGAAGCGCGGATGGCGCGCGAGCCAGGCCTTGACCCGCGGATGTTTGTGAGTGGCGTAGTTGTCGGCGATCAGGTGCGCCTCAAGCGCGGCCGGAACATGGTGATCGAGGTGGTTGAGAAAGGCCAGAAACTCCTGGTGCCGATGGCGCGGTTTGCACTGAGTGATGACCGCCCCGTCGAGCACGTTGAGCGCCGCGAATAAGGTCGTGGTCCCATGCCGAAAATAGTCATGAGTTACCCCTTCAAGGTAGCCGAGACCCAGCGGCAGCACCGGTTGGGTGCGCTCCAGCGCCTGGATCTGCGACTTTTCATCCACGCACAGCACCAGGGCCTTGTCCGGTGGGTTGAGATAGAGCCCCACCACGTCGCGCACCTTCTCGACGAAGAAAGGGTCGGTGGAAAGCTTGAAGCTCTTGCTGCGGTGCGGCTGGAGCCCGAACAGCGCGAAGTAGCGCGCCACCGTGCTCTTGGAAATGCCGGTGTCCGCCGCGACGGTGCGCACGCTCCAATGGGTGGCGTTGGGCGGTCGGCTGCGGAGCACCTTGCGCATCAGCGTCGCCACCTGCTCATCGCCATAGCTGCGCGGCCGTCCGGGACGCAGTTCGCCGTGCAGCCCAGCCACCCCGCGTTCGCGCCAACAGCGCCGCCAGTGGCTGATGGTCGGAACGCTGACCTCGCAGCGCGCCGCATGGACCTACCCCGATTCGGTAGACGGTATCGGGCTTGGTTTAGCGTCCTGGTTTAACCTCGCCGAAAGCGTCCTCCCGAGATTGGCCTGATAGCAGCTTTTCGGTCCCGGCCTCCACCTGATTTGAGGCCGGGCCGGAAAGCGTTATGGGTTGCTGATTCGAGGACGACGCGGTCTGCGGCGCGCCGGCCAGCAATTGGTCTGCTGGCCAAGCACCGCCCGCGGCGGCCGAGCTCCTCATGGTCTGCATGCCCAGTTCGCGATGAAGGCGTTCGTACTCCACCGGCGAGCGATAGTCGAGCGCCGAATGGCGGCGATGCGGATTGTACCAGCCTTCGATGAAATCGAACACGGCCATGCGCGCCTCGACCTGGGTCTTGAAACTGCGCCGGTTGAGCAGTTCGCATTCGAGCGTGGCAAAGAAACTCTCGCACATCGCGTTGTCGCAACAGTCGCCCACCGAGCCCATCGACGGTTTAACCCCGGCCTCATCGCAGCGCTGGCCGAAGGCCAGCGACGTATACTGGCTCCCCTGATCGGAGTGATGAATCACCCCGGCCGCACGCCGCTGCCCCAGCGCCATCTCCAGCGCCTTGAGCACCAACTCGGTGCGCAGATAAGTCTCCATCGCCCAGCCCACGATCTTGCGGCTAAACGCGTCGAGCACCACGGCCAGATAGAGAAAGCCCGCCCAGGTGGGAATGTAGGTTATATCGGCGACCCACAGCCGATTGGGCGCCGGCGCGCTGAAGTTGCGCTCGACCAGGTCGGGGGCCGGGCGCGCCTGGCGATCGCGCACCGTGGTGATTATCCAGTTGCGCCGGCTCACGCCGCGAAGCCCCGCCGCGCGCATCAGCCGCGCCACCCGTTTGCATCCCACCCTAATGCCCTGTTCCTTGAGTTCGGCATGGATGCGCGGCGCGCCGTAGGTGGCGCGCGAGTGGTGATGGATCTCGGCGATCCGCCCGCACAACTCGCCATCCGCCCGGGCCCGCGCCGAGGGCGGACGCTTTAGCCGCGCGTAGTAACCGCCGGGGGAGACGCCCAGCACGCGGCACATCGTGGCAATCCCGTGCATGGCCTGGTTAGCCCCTACGAATGCGACCGCCGCGACGGCGTCGCGCCGGTCTCCTGAGCGAACCAGGCCGCGGCTTTTGCAAGTATCTCCCGCTCCTCGCGCAGCACCCGGTTCTCCCGCCGCAGGTGGTTAAGTTCCTCCCGTTCGCTAGTGGTCAAGCCGTCACTGCGCAGGCCCTCATCGAGCGCCGCCTGCTTGAGCCATTTGCGGATCGCATTGGCTGAGGGCTCGAACTCGCGCGCCAGCTCCTCGATCTTCCGTCCAGCGCGCGCCAGTTCGACGATCCGCCGCCGGTATTCCAGCGGGTACCGTGGATGCGTTGGTGGCATCGGGAACCTCCTTCTTCCTTTCTCCCCAACACCGTCTACGAAACCGGGTCAACTCCACACCTTCAGCTGACATCAAAACGATTCGCGCGCGCCGTACCAACGAATGCGGCAAACTCCGCGAGCGAGCAATCGAACCCAACTGCTCACTCTCCGACGCACTCACCTCCACTACCGTGTTAGGTCTGCCCATCGGGCAGCATCATACCGCTTTAGAGTAATAAATTAAATAGGTTATTTATGGGACACAACACTAGGAGTTTTCCACCAACAACTTGCCCTCATGCAGTCTTAGCGTCCGCATCATACTGTGTGAAAGCCGCTCGTTATGCGTCGCCACTATCAGCGTCAGGCCGAGCTCCCGGTTCAGCCGATGAAACAATTCGTGCACTTCGTCGGCAGTTTTCGGGTCGAGATTCCCGGTCGGCTCGTCGGCCAGCACCAGCCGCGGCCGCAGCACCACCGCCCGCGCCACCGCGACCCGCTGCTGCTCGCCCCCTGAAAGCTCCGCCGGCCGGCGCCGGAGCTTGTCCTTCAGCCCGACCAGCTCGAGCACGGCGGCCGCCCGCGCGCGCGCTTCGTGGTCAGGCAACCGCGCAATCAGCGCCGGCATCATCACGTTTTCCACCGCGCTGAAATCGGCCAGCAGGTAATGGAACTGGAAGACGAAGCCGAGCTCGCGATTGCGAAATTCGGCGGTCTCCCGTTCGCTCATCGCAAACAGGTCGCGATCGTCGAACCGGATCGTGCCGGCGGTCGGCCGCTCGAGGCTGCCCAGCACGTGCAGCAGTGTGGATTTACCCACCCCCGACTCGCCGACAATCGCGATTTCCTCGCCCGCGCCGACCTCCAGGTCGAGCCCGCGCAGCACCGTGATTTCGCGCCCGGCGTCGTAGAAACTCTTGTCCACGCCGATGGCGCTGATCAGGGCCGTGCCCGCAGCCGTCGTTCGCGCGGCGGCAGGTGGCGCCCCGTTACTCATAACGAATCACCTCGACCGGCGAGAGTGCGCGCGCCTGCATTGCCGGATAAATCGCGCCGACCAGGCACAGCAGCACCGCCGCCGCCGCCACCGCGATAAAATTCACCGCATAGAGCCGCACCGGCACCGCACTCACCATAAACAGGTCCGGGGGCAGATGGATCAGCTGGTATTTTCCGACCAAATATGACGTTGCCAACCCGCTAAGCACACCCAGAGCCGTACCGCCAACCCCGAGCGCGGCGCCTTCGCACAGAAAAATCCAGGCGATCGATCGCGCCCGCGCGCCCATCGCCCGAAGGATCGCTATCTCCTTGCGCCGTTCCATCACCACCATCACCAGGGTCGCAACGATATTGAAGGCGGCCACCAGGACAATTAATAGCAGCACCAAAAAATAGGTCAGCTTCTCGAGCTTCAACGCCGAGAACAGCGCCGCGTTGTTTTCGGTCCAATTCTTGACCGTGAAGTCCGGCCCCGCCAGCGCCGCAATCTGGCGCCCGATCGCCGGCGCGTCGAACAGCCGTCGTACCCGCACTTCGAGTCCGCGTTCGAGTTGCGGATCGTCGGCCAGCAGCGCTTGTCCGTCCTTCAGCGCGACGAAAATCAGCGACGCGTCGAATTCATACATCCCCGAATGGAACAGTCCGCCGATCACGAACCGCCGTAACCGCGGCGCCCCGGCGCCCGCGCCCAGGCTCGCCGGCGAGATCACTACGACCACGTCGCCCAGGCGCAGGCCGAGATCGCCGGCCAGCGTCTTGCCGATGATCGCCCCCGGCAATTGCACCGTGCGTTGGCGGCCGTGGTCGGTAATCGTAATCGGATGGGTCTCTTCGAGCACTGCCAGGCTGCCGACGGTCAGGGTGCGATTGAGTTCGGTCAGCACCGGGTTGTTGCGCGCGATCACGCCACGCAACATGCCGCCCGAAACCAGCCCGGGCGTGCCCGCGCTGCTGGCCGAAACCGCCATCACCTGGGAGCTAATGAACGGCGCCACGCCGACCACGCCCGGCAGCGTCTCGATCCGCTTCTGCAGCGCCGCCAGGTCGCCCTTGCCCGGTGTCGCGCGCTCGACCGTCACGTGCGGATTAAACGAGAGCAGGCGATCGCGCAGGTCCTCCTGGAATCCGCTCATCACCGACAACACCACGGTCAGCGCGAAGGTTCCGATCGCCACTCCTGCCAGCGCGATGATCGCGATCATCGAAACGAAGCGGTCGCGCCGCCGCGCCCGCAGATATCGCACTCCGATCAGGTATTCGAAACGCACCGGTGGCTCAGGGTGTTGCGGCGCCGGCCGGCGCTTCAACGGCGCCAGAAAATGTTTGGGCGGGGTCGATCGTGTTCATTCGTGTTCATCGGAAAGCTGCACCCCGAGCGCCGGGCTGCGGCACGCGGATCCGCTTACACATCTTCGCGGACGCCTCGGGCATTTGCAACGCGATGCAGGTTGAAGTGATTTTCCGCGATCGATAGACTCGCTGCGAAACTCCGGCGCCTTCCGGGAGATCAATCATGAATCGTATGTGGAAGCTGGCTTTAGCCGCCGCCCTTTTGATCTGCCTGACCGGGGCGCGCCTGCGTGCCGCTGAGGTTGACGATCCCGGCGACAGCGGCGACGAAACCGTCGCCAACAACGACCCCGTCGCTGCTCCCGATTCCGGCGCCGAGCCCGCTCCCGGCGCGCACGATCTCGTCACCATGAACTTTCAGAACGTGGACATCCCGGTGCTGGTTAAGTTCATCAGCCAGATCACCGGCAAGAATTTCGTGCTCGACGAAAGCGTCCGGGGCAAGGTCAGCATCATCTCGCCAACCAAGGTCACGCCGCTTCAGGCCTATTCGATTTTTCAGTCGGTCCTCCAATTGAAGGGATTCACGACCGTCACCGCCGGTTCGGTGATCAAGATCGTTCCCGCGCGCGACGTGCGCCATACGGCCGAATTGACCCAGTCGCAGGTGCCGGGTGAGGTCAGCGGCGACCAGTACGTCACCCGCATGGTCAAGCTGCGCAACGCCGACGCCGCCTCGGTCATGGCGGTCATCCAGCCGATGGTCTCGCACGACGGCCTCGTCGCCGCCTTCCCGCAGGACAACACGCTGATTATCACCGACGACGCTTTCAACGTTCAGCGCCTGCTCCGCATCATCGGCGCCCTCGACGTTCGGAGCATGCAACACAACGTCGCGGTGATTCCGCTCAAACTGGCCTACGCCGACGATACGGCGGCTCAGATCGAAAAAATAATGGGTGCGCGCGAGGGTACCCAGGCGCGCGGCGGCCGCAGGTTCGTCCGCCCTGGCGTCGGCGTGGTCGCGCCGTCGGCCGAAGGTGGCGCGGCCAATTACAGCGTCGTTCCCGACGAGCGCACTAATTCGATCATCGTCCTCGCGAGCCCCATCGAGATGCGCCAGATCAAGGACCTCGTGGCGAAACTCGATGTCCGCTCGCCGACCCAGAACGGTCGTCTCCACGTCTATCATCTGAAGTACGCACCGGCCTCCGAGATGGTCCAAGTGCTCGACGGCCTGCTCGGCGGCAGCGGCGGACCGCAGACCCTGTCGCCGGCCACCGGGCGCAATTCGCTCGGCCGTGGCAGTTCGCTCGGCGCCTTCAACGGATCGTCGTTCGGCAGCGGCTTCGGCGGTGGTGGCGGATACGGTGGCGGCATCGGCAGTAGCTTTGGCGGCTCCATGGGCGGCGGCGGTTTCGGGGGGGGCGGCGGCGGCATTGGCTCGATGGGCGGGATGCGCCGCGGCAACGAAACCGGCGCGGCACCTGCCACCGCCAGCACCGCCGGCGGCAAGTCTGCCGATTTCTCCAATCCGGTCAGCATCACCGCCGACCCGGCGACCAATTCGCTGATCGTCAGCGCTGCGCCGCAGGACTACGAGACCTTGCGCACCGTGATCGATCAGCTCGATATCCCTCGCGTCCAGGTCTTCGTGCAGGCAATCATCGTCGAGGTCAGCGTCCAGCGAGCCAAGCAAATCGGCGTCAATTTTCTCGCCTCGACCGGCCTCGGCAGCAACGTCCTCGGCCTCGGCTCGCTCAACTTCGGCAATCTGCAAAACGCACTCGGCAATCCGCTGGGACTGACCGGCCTCGGGCTCGGTCTGGCCTCCGGCAGTAATTGCAGCATCCCGGTCAGCGTGGTCGGCACTGCCGCCGCGGCCGCCACCGGAGGCACCGTTACCGTGCCCTGCGATCTCGCCCTGATGACCGCGCTCGAGTCCGATACTCACAGCAACGTGCTGTCGGCGCCTACTCTGCTCACCGCGGACAACGAAGAGGCGATGATCGTCGTTGGCCAGAACCTGCCGTTCGTCGGATCGGCGGCGGCCAATGCCGGCCTGCCGGGCCAGATCTTCAATTCGGTCGATCGCCAGAACGTCGGTATTACGCTCGATATCGTGCCGCAGGTCTCCCAGGGCAATTACGTCAAGCTCGATATGTACGAAGAGGTTTCCAACGTCGTCCTCGGCACCCAGAACAATACCCTCGGACCAACCACCACCATTCGTTCGGCCTCGACCACCGTGCTGGTGCAGAACCATCGCACGGCCGTTATCGGCGGCCTGCTTTCGAGCGAGACCGACAACCGCCGTCAGGGGGTTCCGTTCCTGTCCGATATCCCGGTGATCGGTAATTTCTTCAGCGATAATTCGCGCAATCACCAGAAGCAGAACCTGCTGGTCTTCCTCACCCCACACATCATCCGTACGCGTACCGACCTCCAGGCACTCTCGCTCGACGAGCGCCAGAAGTTCGTGCGTGCGCTTGGGCGCGGCGAAGTCAACAATATGCCGGCCGGCCAGTTCGAGCAGCTCTACCAGCCAACCTTCAACCACGAGGTGTCCCCGCGCCAGGACCTGCGCCAATATCAGCCGCCCGTCAGTGGCCCGGCCAGCGGCGGCAGTGCGCCGATGTCAAATGCGGCAGGGCCTTCGTTCACCGCCCCCGCAACGTCATCACCGACATCGCCTGCGATTGGCGCGGGGGCTCGCACCGGGACGGTGTTGCCGCCGGTGAGCTTGTCCCCTGCGCATTGAGCCGCGGCGGTTTGCCGGTAATCCCTGCGGGGGGCCCGCGATGATCGCCACCCTTGCCGCGCCGCCCGGCTCGTTACAGCCGGGTCTGCGGCGCATGCGCGGGCCCGGCTTGCGCACCGCGGCCCGCTCTGCGAGCCTCCCCTTCCGATGGCCCGGCAGATAGGCGCGCTGCGCGGATGGCTCGAAACGGCGGCGCTCGCACCGCCGTGGGCAATCCTGCGCGCGCTTCCGTTCGAACGCTCGGTTCGCGTCGGTGCCGCCGTCGGCTCCATCGTGATGACGCTGGACCGTCGCAATCGCGCTATCGCCACGCGCAATCTCGAAATCGCGTTTCCCGACATGGACCCGGTCGCGCACCGCGACATCCGCGCCGCAGCCTATCGCAACTTCGGCCGCATGGTCGCGGAATGGGTCCATTTCTTCGATCTCAGCCCCGGAAATATCGAGCGCTACGCCATCTACGAGAATCGTGAAAACTGGGAGGAGGCGATTCGGATGTCCGCCGGGCGCGGCATCCTCGTCCTCACCGGCCATTTCGGCAATTTCGAGCTGCTCTCGCTCGCCCACTCACTGCACGGCAACCCGGTCGCCATCGTCCAGCGACCCAACCGCAATCCGATCCTCGACCGCGCCGTCGCCGCCCGCCGCCTGCGCCACGGCAACCTGACGATTTCGCGCAAGGGCGCCGGCCGCGAAGTCCTGCGGCTGTTGCGTCAGGACTGGATGGTCGCGGTGCCGCTCGACCTCGACGTTCGCCACGGCATCTTTGTCGATTTCTTCTCGCGCAAGGCCTCAACCAGCGACGCCCTGGCCCGCCTGGCGCTCGCCACACGCGCTCCCGTGCTGCCCGCTTTCATGGTGCGCGAGGGCATCAGCACCCGCCACCGCATCACCTTTCTTCCGCCGATCGAGGTGGTCCGCATGGGCGATCGCGACGAGGCGCGCCGGCATTACACGCAACAGTTTTCCACCATCATCGAGGACATGATCCGGCGTCATCCGGATCACTGGAACTGGATTCATCGGCGCTGGAAAACCCGCCCGCCAGGCGAGACTCGCTTCTATTAGCGTTGCCGTTGGGAAAAAGTTTCCGGATAGCGTATTATCTAATAGAACACTACTTGGAATGTAACTGGCTGTCTGATGGTTTTCGGGAGACTGTATCAAGGGCGATCAGCTTGCGTGTGGGGACCTCTGCATGGTCGCGGCCGCGCCGCCGCGCGAGCATTTGGCTGCCGGTCCGGAATCGCTGGCTACTTTTCCTTCCGGGATGGGGAAACTTGTGCAATACCCTGTCGTAGGATCGAGGCAGAACTTGGTTCGGGCGCCGCGCGCGATCCTATCAACGGCAGGGTCCGGGCGCTCCAAGGACGGCGACAAGTGAACCCGACGCGATTGGCAGGACAGTAGAGTAGACAGGAGTCGCGATGGCCCTGATAAGAGCCTGTAAGACCGATGAACTTAAGCTTGGTGCAGCGTTGCGGATCAACGCTTCGCCGGCGGTTGCCGTATTTCGGCTCGAAGACGGTTTCTATGCTACCGAAGATACCTGCAGCCATGCGCAATCGTCGCTCGCGGCAGGTGAAGTCGATCTCAAGGATTGCACCGTCGAATGCCCGTATCATGCGTCGCTGTTCGAAATTAAGACCGGTCGTGTGCTCTCGCTGCCGGCGACCAAACCGATTCGGACTTTTCCGGTAACGATTGTTGGCGACGAGGTTTTTGTAGAGACTGAATAAAGGTCTGGGGAACAGTCGTTTGGCGCGCGCGCTCGCATGGCCGAAGGGGTGGCGCGCGGCATTACGACAGTGATTACGATGAGTGAAAATGAACGCGCCAAATCCGGCCCGCCGGTGCCTCCATCCGATAGTGGCATCGCGGCTGACTCTGTAAAACCTTCCGCAATTCCGGTTCCCGCGCAGCGCCTCACGCTGCTGGTGGTCGAAGACGATCCTGACACTCAGGCCTTTATGAAGGCCTTGCTCGGGCGTTATTACGAGGTCGCCACTGCGGCGTCTGAGGAAGAATTCTGGGCGGTGCTCGAGCAACTGACGCCGAGCATCATCCTGATGGACGTATCGCTCAAAGGTTCTCAGGATGGCTTGACCTTGACCCGGCAGTTCCGCGCCGACCCGCGCTGGAACGCGGTTCCGGTGGTCGCCCTCACCGCGCATGCAACGACCGAGGATCGCGAGCGCGCACTCGACGCCGGTTGTGCGGTCTACGTCTCGAAACCGGTTGACCGCCGCCGCCTGCTCGAACTCCTCAATTCGCTGATTGCCGCTCCCGAGCCGGCCGCGGAATAAAGCTTCCTGTTCCTTGTTCCCTGTGGAACAACGCCTGCGAACTCACCAGCAGCGGCCGCGCGAAGCCCGAGGTTTCACGGTCGCCCGCAACGGATGCGCCCGCCAGCGTCGCCGGCAGCCTACAGATTTGCGATAACCGCGTCGGTGAACTCCGCGGTCGAGGCCTTGCCGCCCTGATCGACCGTCAAGGCCTTGCCCTCGCCATAGACCGCGCGAATCGCATTCTCGAAGCGCCGCGATTGCTCGTCGAAGCCCAGGTACTCGAGCATCATCACCGACGAGAGCATGGTCGCGGTCGGATTGATGACGCCCATGCCGAGGATATCCGGGGCGGTGCCGTGCACCGATTCGAAGTAGGCGTAGCCGTCGCCGTAACAGCCCGAAGGCGCGAGCCCCAGGCCCCCAATCGTTCCCGCCGCCGCATCGGAGAGAATGTCGCCGTAAAGATTCGGCATCACCACGACGTCGAGGCCGTGCGAGCTCTGCACGATGCGCCGCGCGAAGTCGTCCACGATAAATTGTTCGTACTTGATATCGGGATAATCGGCCGCGGTCTCTTCGACGATCTGGCGGAAGAAGCCGTCGGATTCGCGCAGCATGTTGTACTTCGAGGTGCAGGTGAGCTTGCCCGGATGGCCCGCTGCTTTGCGCTTGCGCGCCAGTTCACAGGCGAAGCGCGCGACCTGCCGGGTCTTTTTTTCCGTGATCACCTTGACCGCGAATTTTCCGCGCTCCGACGTATCTAAATCTGCGCGCAGGATGCGGCTGTGCAGATGCAACGGGGCGAGCGCTTCGAGCGGGCCTTCGAGGCCGAGATAGAGATCTTCGAGGTTTTCGCGCACGATCACGTAGTCGATGCCGTCAGGATTGGCGAGCGGGCTCTTGAAGCCGGGCAGGTAGCGGCAGGGCCGTACGTTGGCGAAGGTCTGCTTGCCCCAGCGCAGATAGTTGATCGCGGTGGTCTTGCCCGAGGTCGATCCGAAAAGCGTCGAATCCGAGGTGTCGATCGCGGCGCGCGCGGCCTTGTCGGTCTCTCCGCGCACCCAGTGTTCGCCGGTCGGGAATTCAATCCATTCGATGTCCGCGCCGAGCGCGCGTATCACTTTCAGTGCTGCGTAAACGGTCTGCGGCGCTTCGTCGTCGCCCGGCAGCACCACAACTTTCTTCGTCGCCACGTCGATTCCTCCGGTTCCCGCCAGCGCTTTCAAATGATTCGCGGCTCGCACATTTCGCGCGCCGCCGCCCAACGCTCATCGAATTGCGCGCACCTGCTGCGCGCGCTCAAATCGCCCGCGTACCGCTGCGGGCGCTTGAAATTAAAGGGCGGGCAGCGTATCGCGTCACGCCACCCGCCGCAGGATTAACTCCGGCTCAGCCGCCGTAATTGAAGCCGCATTCTTTGAGCGTCAGGGGATCGGTCTCCTTGGTGAGATAGGCCTCGGTGACCTGGCCGATCACCACGCTATGATCGCCATTCTCATAAAAGTGGACGACGTCGCATTCCACCGCCGCCGGCGCGTCGCTGATTATCGGGCAGCCGTTCTTGCCCATATTGTAAGCATAATTGCCGAACTTGCCGCCGGCCGGCTCGACGTGTTTGAAAAACGCCAGCGCCAGATCCTTCTGCCCCGTCCCGAGCATCGAGAGCGTGAACTTCTTAGCCGACTTCACCAGCTCGTGCGCGGTCGAATCGGTCTTGACGCCGACCACCACCAGCGGCGGCGAGAAGCTCGCCTGCGTGGTCCAGTTGATAGTCGCGACGGTCTGCTTGTCGCCGTGCTTTACGCCCAGCACCTGCAAGCCGTAAGGGATCATTCGAAGCCCTTTTTTCTTTGCATTCTCGTCCATATACCCAAAGCCTCCACTAATTGTTTTATCAGGTTGATTCCGGCCGGTCCGGTACCGATGCCCCGCGGCGCTGCCTGCCCTTCCGGTCACGCTACACGCTCGGCGCCGATACCTCCGCCGGCCACTCGCCGGGCATGCGCCGACAATCGCGCATACGCATCGCCCGCTTGGTCGCGTCGGCGCCGCCGATGCTATACTTACGGGCCAAGAGTGCAACAAGGAGCCCCGCGAAGTCAAAGATGTCAACGAATACCGCGTCCCCCACCAGGCTCCCTAAAATCAAGGGAATCAACGGCGTCGGCCGCTATGCGATCGGCGTGCAATGGCTCGACGGCCACGACAGCATCTTTCCGCTCGAAAGCCTCCGCCGCCATTGCCCATGCAACCAATGCGCAGGCGATGCGGCCGGCCCTGTCCCCACCGATAATCAGCGCCTGATGCAGCTCTCGCGGCTCGGCGAATCGGGCATGTTTATGAGCTGGGCGGACGGTCACGAGACGCTCTACACCACCGCCCAATTGCGCGAGATCTGCCGCTGCGCGTACTGCGCCGGCGAACCCGACAAACCGATCACCGGGGGCTGAGAAAAGGGAATCGAGAGGCGAAGAGCGTTGTGCAAGAGATCAGAACCTTTAGTTTCTTCGGACACTGAAACCTCATAGAGGTTTCAGACTTCCCATCTGTAAAGATGCGGACTTCGCCCCGCAAGAACGTCGAGTAATTATTGAGCGCGCCAAGCGTTCGGGTTTTGCGCTCCTCGACAATGGGTTGTGGGCGCCGGTGCAGGCGATAGCTTACAGATCGTGGGTGCCGGTGGACTTGCGCGGACCCGACGCGCCCGGCGGATCGACCGCGACCGGCTCGACCACTTCGGGCACCAGCGCTGCTCCTGCCTTTGCGGACGTCGCTTCGGATTTCTGCTTGATCCGAGACCCGAACAGCTCGAACAACGCCGGCAGCACGATCAGCGTCGCCACCAGAATCAGCGTGACCCCGGCGGTCAGGACCCAGCCGAGGCTCGAGATCCCGCGATGGCTGGCCGGAATCAGCGCGGCGAAGGCGGCGACCGTGGTGAGCGAACAGATCGTCACCGATTTGCCCACCGCCTTGGTCAGAATCAGCGAGGATTTGTCGCGTTCCTCGCGCCAGCGGTAGAGCATGTTGACGCCGTTATCGACCCCCATCCCGATAATGATCGGCACGGCGAACAGATTCGCCAGGTTGAATTCCCAGCCGAGCAGCGGCATCGCTTCGAGCAGCCACGCACCGCCGAAAGCCAGCGGCGCCATCGCCAGCAGGGTATCGCGCAGGTTCCGAAAATCCAGGAAGACGAAAATGAACACGGCGATCAGCGCGAGCATCGCGGCGCGCTCGTAGCCGTGGCGCATCACGGTCGCCAGATTGTAGGTCTGCACCGGCGGCCCGGTGACGTCGGGATCGACCGCGTGCAGCGCATCGACGAACCGCTTCAGCGGCGCGTCTTCCCAGATGTCGCCCTTGGGATAAATCTGCACCAGGTAAAGCCCGCTCTTGCCGATGAAGCGTTCGCGCAGAATCGGCGGCAGGGTCTTTTGCGTGACTCCCCCCGGATGCAATTGGGGCTTTAGCGCCGTAAGTTCCGCGGCGAGGCTCGACGCCATCTGCTGTTCGAAGGCGGCGAAGGCGTTGGGATTCTTCTTGAGCCGCGCGATCGCGTCTTCGGCCAGGCCCGCGGTCTTGAGCACGGCCCCGGAAGGATCGAACTGGCTCATTGCTTCGAGCCGTCCGGCGAGCCCGTTCAATTCGCCCATCAACACGGCGGGATTACTATGCGCCCCGCGACGGAGCGAGATCGGCGCCAGTTCCCGGTAGAGCGGGTCGAGAATTGCACGCTTACCTGCCTGATGGTCGGGAATGTAGGTCGAAATGGTCTCGATATCGCTTACTTCCGGCAGCTTGCGAAAGGCCGCGGCCTTGCGCTCGGCGCCTGCCCGGGTCTTGGCCAGGGCCACCGCAAACCATGACGAGCGGCCCGAGTCGTGCAGCAGCAGGTTCTCGAAGCGCACGGCCTCGACGTCGCTGGCCTGGAGTTTCAGCACGTTCTGGTCGAAATGGACCCCGCGAATCAGGAACAGCGCGCCGAGCGTCACCGCCGTAGTGATACCGACGATCAGGCCTGGACGCGCAAAGAGCTTCTCCAGCATCGAGCGCTTGGGCGCCATCGATAGTACCGGACGCACTCCGCCGGGGCGCCCGCGATCGCGCAGCGCAACCATCGCCGGGAATACCAGCAGCGCCGAAATGAGGCACAGGAAGAGGCCCGCGGCCGAAACCAGGCCGAGTTCAGCGATACCCTTGAAGTCGGTGAACATCGGCATCAGAAAGGCGAGCGCCATTATACAGGCAGACGCGAAAACCCCGGCTCCCGTATTCACCACCGCCAGTTCGACCGCCTCGGGCATCTCCCGGCCATTGCGGCGCGCCTCGTCGTAGCGCGCCATCAGATGAATCGGAAAATTGATGCCGATGCCCGCCAGCACGCTGGTGAAAACCGCCGAGAGCAGGTTCAGATGGCCGACTACCAGCGTGGTGAAACCGAATGACCAGGCGACGCCCGTCAGCAGTGCTATAATCGCAAACAGCGGCTCGATCACGCCTCGAAACGGAATCACCAGCAGCGCGATCAGCCCGATCACCGCCAGGATCGAGCCCAGCATCATGTCGTGCTGAGTGGTCGATTCCTCGGCTTGCGCGAGCGCGGGACCGCCGGTCATGCCGGCGTCGAGGCCGGGAAATTGCGCACGCACGGCGTCGAGGTCCGCCTGAATCACCTCGACCGCGTCGGGCCCGTCCTTGGCGCCATCGCCGGGCGCAACGTGCAACAGCAGGTACTTGCCGTTGTCAGTGGCGAGATAGCCGTCGCCCATCACGCCGCTGCGCTGCTCCATCGGGTTCAGCGCCTTCCACGGGGCCGGCGTTTTGCTCGCCGGGCCGCCGGTCATTGCGCCAAGGACCGAGTCGAGCAACGCCAAATCGCGCTCCGAATCTTTGCCCGCCGCGCCGCCTCCGCCGGCCATCGACGAGGTCGCGTTATCCAATTGTCCGTTGACGATTCCGAATAGCGTGGCCAGCGTCGGATTGGCACTGTAGGCTTTCAGCATCGGCAGGCTGGCCGTCAGCCGCGCGCGCAACTGCTCGAGCTCCGAGTCGCTCAGGAAGAGCAGGGCGCTGTTGCCCATCACACCCGCGTCGATACGATAAAAGACGCTCTTTACGTTGACGTGGTCGGTCGCCAGCTGCCCGGCTAGGGCATCGGCGAAATGCTCGGCACGCGCCGGGTTGGAGCCGACCTTGACCACCACGATCAGTCCGTCGAGGTCGGGAAATTCCGCGGTGTAGCGCAGATAATTGCGGCTGTCGCGATTGTTGGCGGAAATCAGGTCGTCCTGTCCGGTGTCAAACTCCAGCCGCGCGCGCGTGTAGAGTACGCATAGGCCTGCGAGCAACATCGAAAGCGCGATGACCAGCCACGGGCGGCGCACGTCGAAGCGCGCGAGCGCGCTGAATGCGCGAAGCCGCAGGTTGTCAGTGGGCCGTGTCATCGGCGAGGTTCTCCAGAATGCGCCGCGATTCGATGCGGTAAACTGCGTTCACCGGAACGAGTCGCTTGCGCGTGCTCCAATAAAATTGATGGACTAATCACTAATTTTTGACTGAATGTGCGAATCAACGCCTGGATCTTCGGCTGCGTAGGTATCGCGCCGGCGCCGCGACCGCCGCTCCAAGATTCTCCCGATCGCCTGCGCCGTCCGATTGCCGCAGATCCATCAGCCCCCCGATCCCCCTGCCCCCGCCAGCGCAACCTTGAAGAGCATTATCCGTCGACTCCCGTACCCGCGCCGGACCGCTCCAAGCCGTCGAGAGGCTCGCAAGGCGCCGTCGCAGACAGATTAAAAAAGTGCCGGCTACCCTGTACCCGGCCTTGGTCAATCTACCAGTTCGGCAGTGCAGAGCGAAGTCTCCGCCCCTTTGCACACGGTCGTTTCCGCGCGCGCTCAAGCCGCTCGGCCGAGCCCGGCCGGTTGTAACTCCGCGCCGGGGACGATTAGAATCGATCCAGGACCGCGTTCTGCCACGCTCGCGTAAAGCGCCATTGCCGGTGCATAAGTGCGACGGCGAACGCGCTATCGAACAAGCAAGATGCCTAGGGATTCATTTAATCGAGAGATCAACTACCTCAGGATTTCCATTACCGACCGCTGCAATCTGCGCTGCGTCTACTGCATGCCGCTCGAGGGCCTGCGCTTCCTGCCCAACGCGGAGCTGCTGTCGGCAGCTGAAATCGAGCGCGTCGTGCGTGCGGCTGTCAGCGTTGGCTTCAGCAAATTCCGGCTGACCGGCGGCGAGCCCACCCTGCGTATGGATCTGCTCGAAATCGTCAAGCGCATCGCCGCGATCGATGGCGTCGGCGACCTCGCGCTCACCACCAACGCACTCCTGATGACCAAGCTGGCGCGCCCGCTCAAAGCCGCCGGTCTCTCGCGCATCAATGTTCATCTCGACAGCCTCAATCCCGAGACCCTCGCGCGCCAGATGCGCTGGGGCACCTTCGAGCGCCTGTGGGACGGCGTCATGGCTTCCGAAGCCGCCGGTCTCACCCCGATCAAGCTCAACTCCGTGGTCGCCGCCGGCTACAACGAGGGCGACGTAATCGATCTCGCCCGCCTCACGCTCGAGCGCGACTGGCACGTCCGCTTCATCGAGCTCATGCCGCTCGGGGGCGGCGAATGCGCGTCGCTCTCGATCAAGCGCTACGTCTCGAATATCGAGACCCGCCGGCGGATCGAGGACGCGCTCGGCCCGATGACCGAAATCGCCGCCGCCAACCCGTCCGACGAGGCGCGCAATTACTCGGTGCCCAACGCGCGCGGCGTCATCGGCTTTATCAGCCCGGTAAGCGAGCCTTATTGCGGCGCCTGCAACCGGATGCGCTTGACGGCCGACGGTAAATTCCACCTGTGCCTGCTCAACGACAACGAACTCGACGTGCGCCAGGCCCTGCGCTCCGGCAACGGCGACGGCGGTCACGACGCAGTCGCGAAGATTCTGACCCGTGCGGTCGCCGCCAAACCGACCGGCCATCACCTGCTCGAAGGGCGTTCCACCCAGGACCGCTCGATGTACCAGATCGGCGGCTAGAAGGAGAGAAAGCCGCTTAGTTCCCCGGGATTACGGCTCTTGAGGATTGGTTGGCAGTCAGTTTTGACAGCCACCGGGTCTAAAAGTATGACTCGGGAACTTCGCATTCCATTAAATCAGGTTCGCCTTGGGGGCCAGCCTGTAATCTCCGTTCGCGCCGAGCCTTGCACTGTGCACGGTGTTAGTCGTTGGACTATGGCTAGCTCCGCAAGCAATGGAAAAATGGGCGCTGCACAGTGCGGGGTTGGTCGCTCTAATTGGGGGCGGCTTGTCGGTGGGTCAAACGAGCACGAGTAAAATAGCGCCCCTCACAGCCAGCGCCTGACCCGAGCCCTGTATTCCCGATAGGGTTCGCCGAAACGGCTTTCCATAGCGGCTTCCTCGCCCGGGATTACCAGTCTGTCGATCACGGCGACTAAAATGACCGGCGCTGCCAGCATCACCAAAGAGCCGAAGAAAATGGCGAAGCCCAGCAACGCGACCGTAAGGCCCACGTACATAGGGTTACGGGTGAAGGTGTAAGGAATCTCACTGACAAAAACCGCCGGGGCCCCGTACGGGTGCTTGGTTGTCTCGCGCGCCTGAAAAAGCGCGGCGGCAAAAGCTGAAAGCCCGGTCCCAGCCGCAACTACGATCAACCCCAGCAGATGGTGGAGCGCGACCGCGCTATGTTCCGTGAGCAGATGAATCACCAGGGTCGCAAGCAAGAGGCCTCCCGCCAGCAAAGGAGGATAGATTTTGATCGCGTTTCGTGACGTCGTGCCTTCGCCGAATGACTGCTTCATCTACGACCTCCCATCATCTTCTCTAGCTTCGAGCTCGGATAAAATGAACAACCACATCGCGACCACGGTATCGTTCGGTGAGTCGTTACGTTTATAGGCGCATCCACGCGCCCGCGCGAGCCTGACAGCCACTTTGACAGCCAAGGCGGCGAACTGACAGTCACAATGCGGACGCTGGCGCAATCCTCCCGACCGAAATACGCAAACTTCGCCACGGTACCGACTGGGGCGAACGCTCCATCGCCGATGCACCAGATCGGCGGCTGAAGCGTCGCTGCACCGCCGATTCTCACGTCTCCCGATTGCCGGGCGCGCGCGGCGCCATGCGCGGGTTGTCAGGGTCCGCGAGTACCTGCTGCGAGAAGGCGATTTACCTCTATTAGCTTTAGTTTGTCTCTGTTTAGATAGTTATGGTGTCAAAAGTGATGCGCTTGAGCGTCTAATGCATTACAATGTGCTTCGCTGATTCGGCTTGCACGTCTGTAGCGCAGACGTTGCAGCAAGGGCGGGGGCCATGAAAATCGAAGACGCACTGAGAAAAATACGCCTGCTGCGGCGGGTTACGCCGGACAACGGTTGCAGCGAAGCCGAGGCCGAGAACGCCGCCGCAATCATGCGTTCGTTGATGGATCGCTTCGTTGTCCGCTCCGAAGAACCGCGACCGTCCAACCCCTCGATATTTCGCATGAGCTGGGTCTACTGGGATCATCTGCTCAACGAGTACGGGCTTGAATTGCGCCGGTTCGGCAAGCGCGGGAGCACATCGATTAGCCGCGACACCCAGGCCGTGATGCGCCTGGATACCGGTGAATGGCGCGTGCAACGCGGAAAGCCGGGCGGCGCTACCGAGCTGCTGGCCGAAGGCAAAGGCTTGGAGACCTTCCAGACCTACTTGAGTAAAAACGCGCCGCGAATGTTCTCCATGAGTGGCAACCGCAGCAGCGTTTTCCGGTCGCGCTGATCGCAATCGCGGGCGCTCGCTGCGACTCCGCTCCGCCTCCCGGCGAAATTCGTGGCGTACGCCGTCCGGAAACTTGCGCCGCGAAACTTACAAACTTTCGCCAATTGCATCCAAATCACGAAATCGGTGCGCTCGGATTCATAAAAATCCCTGCGCGAGTTGACGAAAGGCCGCCTGAAAGCCTTTAATGCGACCATGGCTGGAATTGTCTCTTACGGATCGTACATTCCCTATCGGCGGCTCAAGCGTGCCGCAATCGCGGCCGTACTCGGAGTTCCCGCGACCCGCGGCGAACGCTCGGTTGCGAGTTTCGACGAGGACAGCGTTTCGATGGCGGTCGCCGCCCTGCGCGACGCCCTGAAAGCAACGCCCGTCCATGACGTGCGCTCGCTGGTCTTCGCGACCACCACGCCGCCCTATGCCGAGAAGCTCAATGCTGCACTGGTCGGCGCGGCGGCGCTGCTGCCGGCCGAGATTCGCGCGTCTGATTCAACCGGCTCGATTCGCGCCGGGCTCTCCGCGATGTTGCAGGCGGCCGACGCCGTCGCCGCCACCGGGGGACAAGCCGCCGTTGCGATTTCCGACAGTCGGCTGGGCGCCCCCGAGGGCAAGGCCGAACAATCCAACGGCGACGGCGCTGCGGCCTTTCTGTTCGGTAACGAAAACGTAATCGCCGAAATCGAGGCCAGCGCCTCGCTCACGCGCGAGTATCTGGATTCGTGGCGCGCCCCGGGCGAGCGCTTTCCGCATTCGTGGGAAGAGCGCTTCGCGTTGACCCAGGCCTACAGTCCGCTCTTCCACAAGATCATTCACGACGTCCTCGAAAAGGCCAAGGTTGCGCCCGGCGATCTCGCCAAAATCGTGCTCGACGCGCCCAATCAGCGCGCCGCCGACGAGATGCTCCGTGCGCTCAAGCTCGATCCCTCCAAAGTCGCCGATTCTCTCTCGCTGATGGTCGGGCAGACCGGCGCGGCGCACGCCGCCCTGATGCTGACCGCGGTACTGCCGGCCGCCAAGCCCGGCGATCGGATTCTGGTCGCAACGGTCGGCGACGGCGCCGACGCGATGATCCTGCGGGTCACACCTGCGGCGGCCGCCTTCAAGCCGATTCATTCGGTCGGCCGGATGGTCGAATGCAAGGGCGACGTGACCTACGGGAACTACCTCAAGTGGCGCGAAATCCTGCCCACTGAACCCCCGCGCCGGCCCGACCCCGACCGTCCCGCGGCGCCGCCCATGATGCGCTCGGAGAAGTGGAAGTTCGGCCTGATCGGTTCACGCTGCACCGCCTGCGGCACCCCGCAACTCCCGCCACAGCGGGTCTGCGTCAAATGCCGTGCGTTCGATAAGATGGAACCCTACGCCTTCGCCGACCGCACCGGACGGGTCGCGACCTACGCCATCGACCGGCTGGCCTTCTCGCTCAATCCGCCAACCGTTAACGTCGTGGTTGACTACGAGGGTGGCGGGCGCTTTCTCTGCGAAATGACCGATTGCGAGCCCGACAAGGTCGCGATTGGCGATGAAGTCGAAATGACCTTTCGCCGGCTCTTTACCGCCGACGGGGTCCATAACTATTTTTGGAAGGCGCGGCCCAAGCGCTAGGCGCACGGGTAGCAGCCGCCACCAGCAGATCTCCAGGAGGACCAATTCATGGCGAGCAAGGGTATCAAGGATCGAATCGCGATTATCGGTATGGGCTGCACCAAGTTCGGCGAGCACTGGGACAAGAGCGCCGACGACCTGCTGGTCGAAGCCGCCTACGAAGCCTACGCCTCGGCCGGCGTCCAGCCCGACGATATCGACGCCTACTGGCTCGGCACCATGGGTTCGGGCGTCTCCGGTCTGACGCTCTCGGAGCCGCTCAAAATCAACTATAAGCCGGTCACCCGGGTCGAGAATATGTGCGCGACCGGTTCGGAATCCCTGCGCCAGGCCTGTTACGCCGTGGCCTCCGGCGCCTACGATATAGCCATGGCGATTGGCGTCGAGAAGCTGAAGGACTCCGGCTTCTCCGGTCTCGTGATGACCAATCCGCCCAACGACGGCACGCCGGCCTCGATGACTCCGCCGGCGCTCTTCTCGCTGCTCGCCCCGGCCTACTTCAAGAAGTACGGCCTCGACGCTGACAAGGGCAAGGACGTGCTCTCGCGTATCGCCTGGAAGAACCATCGCAATGGCGCCAAAAATCCCAAGGCGCAGTTCCAGAAAGAAGTGCCGATGGAGGCCATCAAGAATTCGCCCAAGATCGCCGACCCGCTCGGTATCATGGATTGCTCGGGCGTTTCCGACGGCGCCGCCGCGGCGATCGTGGTGCGGGCCGAAGACGCGCCCAAGTACTGCAAGAACCCGATTTACATCAAGGCCCTGTCGTTTGTCGCCGGTCCGGCCGAAGGGCCGCTCTCGCCCGAATACGACTTCACCAGCTTCCCCGAAGTCGTCGCCTCCGCCCGCGACGCCTACGCCCAGGCCGGTATCACCAACGCACGCGAGCAGATCAGCATGGCCGAAGTGCACGACTGCTTCACCCCGACCGAACTCGTCCTGATGGAAGACCTGGGCTTTTCGCCGCGCGGCACCGCTTGGAACGACGTCATGGAAGGCTTCTTCGATCTCGACGGAAAGCTCCCGGTAAATCCCGACGGCGGCCTCAAGTCCTTCGGCCATCCGATCGGCGCCTCGGGCCTGCGCATGATGTACGAGATGTGGCTCCAGATGCGCGGTGAGGCCGGCAAACGCCAGCTCAACCACCCGAAGGTCGGCCTCACTCACAACCTCGGCGGACAGCCGGGCCGTTGCGTCAGCTTCGTCTCGGTCGTCGGCAGCCAGGTTGGCTGATCGTTGAACCGGCGCGCGCCACGGCCGGCGCCGTCGTCTAACCGCTTACTCAATACGGCCGGTCTCATGATCAGATTTTTGCGATCATGAGACCGGCCGCTTTTATTGCCCACAGTTCGCGAAATTGACTCCGCAACGCCGTTGACGCGCCTTGCGCAACAAGGCGGTCTGAGCCGTCGCCCGCCGCATCCGGGGTTTAACGCAAACGGTTGGCGATTCTCATTGACTACGCCATCGGCAGTGCTATTCTTTTGCCCAGATGCGGGCGATTTAGGTGACGCCAGTCCAAGGGGGGCCGGCCAAAGCCGCATCGATAGTTAAAATAGTTACGCTTCTCGGCGCAGGGGGAATGCTGCGATGAAGAGGTTTATCACACTGCGGACCGACGCTGGTGATCGGGTCTTCGTGTCGCTCGACGGATGGGGCGCCGGTATGGATCGGAAGCATCGGCGCTGGACGCGCGAGCCGGAGGGCTGGCGCTGTATCGATAGCGGCGACTTTGCCCATAAATCCGGCCTGCTGTTCAGTCGAAACGTCAGACCGTTGGGCATCGGACACCGCTAAGCTTCGGCCTCGCGCCAGCCACCGCTAGCGCGCCTCGCTTGAATTGTCGCCGGACTCGGAAGCCCGGCGACGAGGTCTGCCGCGCGTTTTATCGACCCTCGTTTCCCCCGTAGTTTAACCGGATAGGCCCACTCGCGACCGCTGTTCCGATGTCGCCGCCGGGCTGTCGGCTCGGCTCGACCGTAGCGGGAGCGAGTCGCCGACGGTCTCTTTCTGGCGTTCCGATTGGTCCCGCGCCAGCCTCCCGGCACCCTGACGCAATCTTAATCTGTGCCGTTCATTGACGGCCTCAATTGGATTTGTTTAACTCATCTTTGGCAGCAGCTTTTAGCTAATATCAGGCAGTCTGAGGCCCTCCATGCGCAAGGTTATCAAAGTCAAAACGACTGATGGCCAAACGGTAAAGGTGATGCTCGATACTTGGGGCGGCGGCGTCGACCGCTCGCATCGTCGCTGGACGCTCCAGCCCGACGGCTGGCATTGCATTGATACCGGCGAAATCGCTCAAGGCCTGAACTCCTTCCTCAACCGCCCGACCAGGCTCTGGGGCGTCCTCCGCCGCTGAGCTGATTCGGTCGAACAGATGCGGGCCGCGTCGCCCGCCGGCCTTGGCTGGACCGTTTGCGTTCGCCCTCCGCGCCGTCCGGCGAACGAACCGCACACAGCGGCTGTGTCGTCCTGATACTCCGCACGGCCATGCCCGTCCACGCCAATCGCGACGCACTCCTCTCGAATCTGCAACGGTTGCCTGACGGGCGCTCGCGCCCCTAAACTTGGCCGGCGATGGAAAGTTCACGGGTAATCGATCTCGACACCGTCCGCGACCGGCTGGCGCGCCTGCTCGAACAGGCGACCGAGGTTTTGCGCAGTCATTACCGCTCCGAGCTCTCGCTCCAAGACTTCGTTGACGCGGCACGCTTTCGCCAATGGCGGGTCGGATGCCTGGCGTTTCTGAAGGAGGCCTTCGGCCCCGACAGCCACTACCTGAAGGAGTTCGAGTTCTCCTGCGACAGTCCCTATCTGAACGCCGCTGCGCGCGGCCAGGCAGTGCTGCGGGCGGCGCGCGAGTATATTGATTTCGGCCCGGTCGCGCGGGTCGAAGAGCTGGCTGCGGCCGAGGTCTTCAACGACCTCCTGGCGATCGCCGAGCGCCATTGCGCTGCGGGCCGCATCGGCGCCGCGGCGGTCCTGGCGGCGGCGATCCTCGAAGATGTCCTGTGGCGCAACGCGCGTAATCGCAAGCTCGCGATTCGTGAGCAGATCGACGGCCCTGCCACCCTCAATCACAAGCTCTGGCAGGCCGGCGTTTACAGCGCTGCGATCAAAAAGCGGGTCGACGCCTGGATGGCGCTCGGCACGGGCGACGCCGCCGGAGCCGCGTCGCCGGCCCCCGCGACCGTCGCCGAGGTTGCCGAGATGATCCGCGGCGTGCGTAATTTCGTCGCCGAATTTCTCATCTGATACGCGTGGTACGCGCGCGCGGCCCGGAACTCGAGCGCGCGCGCTGCTGCTCTGATACGTGCCGGTGGCGCGGTCTTTGAGCGCGCAGCAGCGCTGCTTGGGCGGCCGCTGCGCGGGCCGCTTCAGGGCTTCGACGGGGCGGCCGGAAACATGCCCTTGCCGCCGAAATCGACCTGCTCGCCGGGACCGGATTTATCGCTGCCCGTCGCCGCCGCCTGCTTCAGCGAGAGCCATTGGGTGCGCGGGCTCGGCATCGGAACTTTCGGGGCGCTGGCCGGAACCACGGTGGTGTCGCGGGTAAAGATATACGCGGTCGACGGCGCCGGACTGGTCAGCAAGGTCGGAAACAGCGTCTCCAGATCGAACAGGCGCGCCGGCGCGAGCGGTGCCAGATCGTTGACCTGTCCGATCGCGATATTGGCTGCGCCCACCATGATCCCATGGCGCACGATCGCGCCGCGCTCGGTGCGCAGATCGTAACATCCGGGCGGCAGCGTCTGCGCAAACGATCCATCCCGATGGGTCGGGGCCAGGAAGCTGTCAAGCGTGACGCAGTTTTCGAAGTGCAGATCGCGGCTGGGCGCAGGCTGCCCGCGATAGGTGGCAAACGTCCCGCTTACGCGTGCGGCGGCCGCCGCACCCGCAGTCGCCGCGACCAGGCCAAGCGCGATCAGCGTCGCGAGCGCGGCCGGTAGCGCGAAGCGAACGCCCGCGTATCGGCTGTCCGCGCCGCCGCCGACGGTCTTTCTGGCGGTGCCGGTCTTTCTGGCCGCGCCGCCCTCGGCGGGTACCCGCAACGGCCGCGCTTGCGGCCTCAAATATTGCCTGATGATCATGGGTTTCATCCGTGTCCTGGCTTGGATCCGTCTGCGCGTCGCGCGCCGGCCGCTATCGCTGCCGCTCGCGATCGCCATCCGCATCGATTATCCTCACAGAGCGATTCGCTACCGTCCGCCGGCGGCCCGCCGCGGCGTCACGCCAGGCGGCGGAAATCGCCTCGAAGGAGCATCCGAAGTATGGAGCGAGTAACGCTTTATCACAACCCCGGCTGAGGTAATTCGCGCGGGGCGCTTGAATTGCTCAAGGCCCGCGGTGTCGAGTTCGACACCATCGAATACTTGAAACAACCACCAGCGCGCGCCGCGCTCGAGCGGATCGTCGCGATGATCGAAGAGCCGGCCGGCGAGCTCGTGCGCAAGGACAAGCGCTTCGCCGAACTCGGGCTCAAGGCCGAGGATTACGCGACGCCGGAGGCGGTGGTCGCGCTGTTATTGAAACATCCGGAACTGATGCAGCGGCCGATCGTGATTCGCGCCGGCCGGGCGGTGATCGCGCGGCCGCCGGACAAGTTGATCGCGCTGCTTTAAGGCGGGGCGCCGGGCGTCAGGCGCTCTTGCGAATTTTGCCGCTGCGGATGCAGCGCGTGCATACCAGCACCCGCTGCACGCCGCCGCCGATCAGCGCGCGCACCTCTTGCAGGTTTGGATTCCAGCGCCGCTTGGTCTTGTTGTTGGCGTGGCTGACGCTATTGCCCACCGAGGGGCGCTTGCCGCATACCGAGCAGTGTCTCATTGCGCGTACTCCGTCTTCCAATCGACATCCGGGAGTTGCCGCCACGAGTGCTTGCTCGCGCGGTCCCGAACAAACCACCTTAACCCGCCGGTTCGCCGATTAAAAGAGGCCCCCGCACCTTCGAGGCGGCCTCACGCTTGGCCGGCGGCGGCTGTAAACAGGCCGCGCCGGGCGCTGTTGGTAAACCTTTGCGCCTGAAGCGCAAAGGGCCCCGCCGAACTTGAGTCGCGCCGCTCTAGCACCCATTGTAGAAACGGCGGCGCCGCCAGCGGACGCGCCCGGGAGCCCGCGCGCGCTTGGCCGCAATTCACCTCGATATACGATGACGCGGATAATTCACATATTGCCCGAGCAGGTCGCGAGCCAGATCGCCGCGGGTGAGGTGGTCGAGCGTCCGGCCTCGGCGCTCAAGGAGCTGGTCGAGAACGCCCTCGACGCCGGCGCGCGCTCGATTACGGTCGAACTCGAACGCGGCGGCGGCGCGCTGATCGCGGTCGCCGACGACGGCTGCGGCATGGGCCGCGAGGACGCCACGCTCGCCCTGCGCCGCCACGCGACCTCGAAGATTCGCGACGCCGCCGACCTCGCGGCGATTCGCACGCTGGGCTTTCGTGGCGAGGCACTGGCCGCGATCGCGAGCGTCGCCCGCATCGTGATGCGCACGCGGCGGCCCGACGACGATCACGGGGTCGAGATCGTCGCGACCGGCGGCGAGATCGAGCGCGCGACGGCGTGTGCGATCGCGCCCGGCACGCGGATCGAGGTCCGCGATCTGTTCTTCAATACGCCCGCGCGCCTGAAATTCCTCAAAACCGTCGCGACCGAACAGGGGGCCGCGGCCGGCGCGATCCAGCGCCTCGCGCTGGCCAACTATCGCGTCGCCTTCAAGCTCGACGCCGACGGGCGCAGTCTGATCGCAATGCCGCGCGCGGCCGCACCGCTCGAGCGCCTGCGCCAGCTCTTCGGCGCAAAACTTGCCGCCCGGATGCTCCCCTTCGACCATCGCACCGGCGCGGGCCGCGCCTGGGGGCTCGCCGCCACCAGCCATGAATCGTTCGCGACGCCGCGGATGGTCTTTACCTTCGTCAACGGACGCGCGGTGCGCGACCGCCTGCTCGCGCGCGCGATCGCGCAGGCCTACCAGACGCTGATTCCGCGCGGCCGCCATCCGGCGGTCGCGCTGTTCGTCGATCTGCGTGCGGAAGAGGTCGACGTCAACGTCCATCCGATGAAGACCGAGGTCCGCTTTCGCCACGCCGGTGCGCTGTTCGAGCTGGTCTATCATGCGTTGCGCTCGCGCCTCGCCGACCAGACCGCCGGAGACGGAGACAATCAGACCGCCGGAGACGGAGACAATCAGACGGCCGGAGGCGGAAATAATCAGACCGCCGCAGGCGGAAATAATCAGACCGGCGAGCGGCCGCTGCGTCTGGTGGCCGGGGCCCCGCGCACGCCGGTATCCGAGCAGCGCGCACTCGGCCTCGGCTACCGCGCCGCCCTCGACCGTGAGCACGACCGTGATCTCGCCGGCGGCGGCGTCGAACGCGTCGGCGGCGACGGCTCGGCGCTGCCGGATATAGTCGCGGCCGCACCGGCGACTGTCGCAGAGACCGCGCCGGCGGCCGGGCCTGGGCCGCAGCGTCCGGGAGCTGCACCGATTCCGCGCTACTCCGAGCTCCGGATGCTGGGCCAGCTCTTCGCCGGCTACATCGTGCTCGAAGACGACGACGGCTTGATTCTGGTCGATCAGCATGCGGCCCACGAGCGCGTGACCTTCGAGCGCCTGTCGGCCCAGCTGCGCGCCGGCGGAGTGCGCACCCAGGCCCTGCTGGTGCCGATCCCGCTCGAACTCGGGCCGGCCCGCGCGGCGCAGGTGGCCGCGGGGCTCGCCGAGCTCGGCGCGATCGGCTTCGAGCTCGAGCCCTTCGGTCCCGCGACGATGCTGCTCAAGGGCGTTCCCGCGGTTTTCGGGGCGACGGCCGGCGCTGCCCTGCTGACCGACCTGATCGACGGGCTGGGCGAGGGCGGCCTGCGCGGGCATGGCCCCGGCGCGTTCGAGGACCTGTTGAAACGGCTCGCCTGCCACAGCTCGGTGCGGGTCGGCCGGATGCTCGCGCCGGGCGAGATCTCGGCACTGCTGGCCGAGCTCGACGCGACCGCGTTCAAGAGCAATTGCCCGCACGGACGGCCGGTGCATATCCGCTTCGCGCGCGGTCAGATCGAACGCCTGTTTCGGCGCTAGCGCGGCGCGCGGCCGGCGCTCTCGCACTAAGGCGCCGGGCGGCGGGTTCCGGCGCGCCCCGCAGTGCATTACAATTCCCTCGGGATGGATCACGTGGCGGAAGAAGTTGCGCCGGCGGCCGGCGCCACGGGTGACGTCGAGCGCGGCGGCCCGCGCGTCGGACTCATCGTGGGTCCGACCGGCGCGGGCAAGACCGCGTTTGCGATCGAGCTCGCCGAGCGACTCGGGGCCGAGATCGTCAACGCCGATTCGCGCCAGCTCTACCGCGGGATGGATCTCGGCACGGCCAAGCCGACCGCGGCCGAGCGCGCCCGCGTAATCCATCATCTGATCGACGTGCGCGACCCCAACGATCCGATCGACGTGGCGGAGTTTGCCGCCCTGGCGGGCGCGGCGATCGCCGGGATTGCCGCGCGCGGGCGCGCGGTCCTGATCGTCGGCGGCAGCGGGCTCTATCTGCGCGTGCTGCGCGGCGGGATCTTTGCCGGGCCGCCGGCGGCGCCGGCATTACGGGCGGAACTCGGCGCGCTCGCCGCCGCGCATGGCCTCGCCTACCTGCATCGGCGGCTGCGCGAGGCCGACGCCGAGGCCGCGCAGCGGATCGACGCCGGTGACTTGGCCCGTATGATCCGCGCGCTCGAAGTCCATGCGCTGAGCGGGATCCCGATCAGTGAGCATCAGCGACGCCATCGCGAGGCCGGCGGCGGCTACCAGAATCTCGCGGTTGCGCTGACGGTCACGCGCGAGCGGCTTTACGAGCGAATCGACCGGCGCTTCGACGCGATGATCGCGGGCGGGCTGGTGGCCGAGGTGCGCGGCCTGCTGGCGGCGGGCGCGCGCCCGGGCGGTGCGCTGGGGCAGACGATCGGGTATCGCGAGATCGCGCGTTACCTGGCGGGCGAGATCGATCTGCCGGCGGCGGTGGCGCTGGCCAAGCGCGAGAGCCGCCGCCTGGCCAAGCGCCAGATGACCTGGTTTCGACGCGAGCGCGACCTGGTCTGGCTTGACCCGGAGCGCGGTATCGAAGAGGCTCTGGGGCGTTTCCGCGAATTCTTTCACCCCCCAGGTAATTCACTGGAGGAGGGCCCCGGCGAGCCGGGGGCGGCGGCCCGGGGCGGGGGGTAATTCCGGAGCGGATGCTGCCGGCACTGTTCGGCGCTGAATAGTATATCGGGATTCGGCAGTGAGTGAGTATTGGCGCTAGAATGAGTGAGTATCGGGGATACGCCGAGTGAGTATCCGGTCGGAGATGATACGGGGTATCGCGAGCGCCGGGTACGAGTGAGTATTACGAAGGTGGAGACCGAATAGCTAGTTGCATCGGCTGGTCCGAGTTAGTATTGGGCGAGACGCGCGATTATCAGGGCGGAAAGGGTCGGCTATGCGATAGAGCCGGCCATGGGATACAACTGGCCATGATGGTTCGCGCGTAATGAGTAAGCGGAAATGAGCGGCGGTTGGAGCGCCACGCGAGAGCGGGCGCTAGCGGCGGCCGGATCGAATGAATAATCGTGCGTATCGGGCAAACGAACGGAATGACTAATGAGTGCGCTGGGAATCGAGTATGACTGGTAAGCCGGACCGACCGCGCGCCCCTGCGGCGGACGGTCCAAAATCCACCACAGACCGGCCGCGCGAAGCTGTGGCGGACGGTTCAAAAACTACGACCGACCGGCCGAAGGCAGCGATGGCGGACGGACCGAAAGCGGCAATCGAGAGGCCGAAGGCGGCGGCGCCCGGGTCGCGGGTGATGACCGCCGGCGCACGCGCGGACGCAGGCGCAACCTCGAATGCCGCGGCTAGCGAGGGAGCCCAGACGGCCGCCGAGCTCGAAGCGCGGCTGGCCGAGCTCGGGCGGCAGGCGGAAGCGGCGAGCCCGCGGGAGCGGACGAAACTCGCGGCCGAACGCGTGCGGATCGAAGCGCTGCTCAAAGGCCGCATGGACGCGATCGATCGTGTGCGGGTGGCGCGTAACCCGGCGCGGCCGCAGACGCTCGATTACGTCGAGGCGCTGGTCGGCGAATTTCTGGAGATCCACGGCGACCGGCGCTTCGCCGACGACGGCGCGATCGTCGCTGGAATCGGCTACTTCGGAGGGGTGCCGGTGGCGATAGCAGGCCATCAGCGGGGCCGTTCGACGGCCGAGCGAATCCGGCGGAATTTCGGCAAACCCCATCCGGAGGGCTACCGCAAGGCGGCCCGCGTGTTCGAGCTGGCGAGCCGCTTCCGGCTGCCGGTGATCACGTTTATCGATACGCAGGGGGCCGAGCCCGGGGTCGGCGCCGAGGAGCGCGGTCAATCGGAAGCGATTGCGGCGAATCTGGAGCTGATGGCGACGATCGAGGCGCCGGTGATCGCCTGCGTAATCGGAGAGGGCGGCTCGGGCGGGGCGCTCGCGCTGGGCGTCGGTAATGTCGTGCTGATGCAGGAATACGCCTGCTACTCGGTGATCACGCCGGAGGGCTGCGCGGCGATTTTGTGGCGGGAGGGCGGCCCGGAAAAGGTCGCCGACGCGGCGCGCGCGCTGAAACTCACGGCCGAGGACCTGTTGCGGCTGAATGTAATCGACGAGATCGTGCCGGAGCCGGCCGGCGGGGCCCATCGGGAGCCCGCCGAAGCGATCGCGGCGCTGGGCGCGGCGATCGAACGCCATCTGAAGCGGCTCGGGCGGATGACGCCGGCGGTGCTGGTCGAGGATCGGGCGCGGAAGTTTGCGGCGATGGGCTCGGCTTTTATTGAAGAGAAGAAGAGCGGGGAGATTGGTTGAAGAACTGAAAACTTTGATTTTGAAGATACTGAAACCTCACACTAGACGAAGCGTAGCGGAGTCGAGCAAACGAGTCTGCGAGGTGCGCACAGCGAGCGATTCAAAAAGATAAAGTTTCAGACTTCCCGTTTATGAAGATGCGGGCTACGCCCTGGAAAGATTAAGTGGGCTGACGCTCGAGGGTACGAGAAACGTCGGAGGGGGTAATCGGTCTTGCGCGCGATGCGGCGAGATCCTGGGGTGGTCGATTAAGCGAAGGTGCATGCGTAGCGAGCTAAGGCGTCTGTGCGATGCGTTAAAATGCTGTCGAAGAACTCAAAACTTTGATTTTGAAGACACTGAAACCTCACTCAGGTTTCAGGCTTCCCGTTTGGAAGATGCGGGCTGCGCCCTCTGAAAGTAGCTCGTTCGGGAAACGGGGCGCGGGATGAGCTTGGGGCGGACCGCGAGGGTATTGGTTTAACGCGCGAGGGGGAGCCGCGCGAGGGCGTTGGCTTAACGCGCGGCGTAGCCGCGCGAGGGCGTTGGCTTAACGCGCGGCGAAGCCGCGCGAGATCCTTCGACTGCGCTCGCAGACGAGCTTCGCTCAAGATGACGGAACGGCGGGGGGCGAGGTGCGGGAAAATAAGGAGGTTGCGGCGAGCGCGCAGCAATCGATTCGATAGGCAGGGTTTCAGCGCTAAGCGGGGCGGGGTTTTGCGCTGGTTGAGGAATTTCCATATATAGCGATGGCCGATGAGTCCGAAAGAAATAACTGCCGGAGAAGAACCGGCGAAAGCAAAACCAGGCACAAAAAAGCCCGGCACGGTAAAGTCCGGCGCGAAAAAGTCCGGCATCAAAATGCCCGGCACGGAAAAGTCGGGCAAAGCGAAAACCCGCCGCGCGCCGCGCGGTGCGACGCTGGCCGATCTGCGCCAGGGAATTGACGCGATCAACCTGCAACTGGTCAAGCTGTTCAATCAGCGGGCGCGGCTGGCTCAAGCGATCGGGCGGATCAAGCATGCCGACGGGGCACCGATCTATCAGCCGGTGCGCGAGCGGCAAGTGCTGGAGCGGGTGGTTGCGCATAATCCAGGGCCGCTCAGCGGCGACCATCTGCGGCGGATTTTCCAGGAGCTGATTTCCGCGTGCACCGCGCTCGAGCATGTGATCCGGGTGGCCTATCTCGGCCCCGAGCATACGTATTCCCATGAGGCGGCGCGAAATCGTTTCGGGGCGAGCGCGGCGTTTGAGCCGCAGGCTTCGATCGCGGCGGTGTTTCAGGCGCTGGAAAACGATCGGGCGGATTACGGCGTAGTGCCGGTCGAGAATTCGACCGAGGGCTCGGTCAGCCTGACGCTCGACCTGCTGATCGATACGCCGCTGCATATCCTGGGCGAGACCCTGCTGCCGATTCGCCATGCGCTGATGGCGCGGGCCGGCGCCGGCGCCTTTACCAGGATAGTGTCGCATCAGCAGTCGCTCGGGCAGTGCCGTAATTACCTGGCGGCGAATTATCCGAACTGCGAGCTCGAGGCGGCGGCCTCCAACAGCCTGGCGGCGCAGCGGGCGGCGGCGGACGCGGGCTGCGCGGCGATCGCGTCGGTGGCGGCGGCGCGGGCCAATGACCTGCGCATAATCGCGGAAAATATTCAGGACGTGGCGCAGAACACCACGCGCTTTTTAGTGCTGGGCCGCGAGGCGATTGGGCGCAGCGGGACCGACAAGACCAGCCTGGTGTTCGCGCTGCCCGAGCGCGCCGGCGCGCTGCATGGGGCGCTGACGCTGTTCGCGCGCCAGCAGATCAACCTGACGATGATCCAGTCGCGGCCGCAGCGCGAGCGGCCGTGGGCGTACGTGTTTTTCGTGGACCTGCAAGGCCATCGGGAGGACGCCAAGGTGCGCCGGGCGCTGGCGGCGCTGGAGAAGCGGGCACTTTTTCTGAAGGTGCTCGGATCGTATCCTGAAGGCAGGCCGTGACGCGCGGGGCTAGATCCGACGAGTCCGGCGATCGCTGAAAAAAGGTCCGCCGGAGGCCGAATCCCCGGCGCTGGTCGCAAAGCTTGATCAAACCTGAATCCCTGGTAATGCCCACGGTGGCCGCGCTCCGTCCGTACGAGCCCGGCAAGCCAATCGAAGAGTTGCAGCGCGAGCTCGGAATCGGCGAGGCGGTGAAGCTCGCCTCGAACGAGAATCCGCTGGGGCCGTCGCCGCTGGCGGTGGCCGCGATGCGTGCGGCGCTGGGCGAGGTGAATCGCTATCCGGACGGATCGTGCTGGGCGGCGTGCCGCAAGATCGCGTCGCGTCACGGGGTCGGCCCGGAACGGATCTTCATGGCGGGCGGTTCGGTCGAAGTGCTGAACCTGCTGGCGTTTTTGTTTTTGCGGCCGGGACTGAACGCGGTCTTTTCTGAGCATGCGTTTGCGATTTACAACCTGGCCACGGCGGCGGCCGGCGGGGCGGCCCGCGCGGTGCCGATGAAGGATGGCTTTTACTTCGATCTCGACGCGATGGCGGCGGCGATCGACGCCGATACGCGGATCGTGTTTCTGGATAATCCGACCAATCCGGCCGGCACGATCGTCAAGCGCGCGGCGTGGGAGCGTTTCCTCGGGCGCGTCCCCGAGCATGTGGTGATAGTCGCCGACGAAGCTTACTTCGAGTTCGTGCGCGACCCCGAGTATCCGGATTCGCTGAACTATCATGACCCCGGGCGTATGATCGTCACGATGCGCACTTTTTCGAAAATTTTCGGGCTGGCCGGGGTGCGCGTGGGCTACGCGGTGGCGCGGCCCGACCTGGTGCAATTGCTGCACAAGGTGCGGCAGCCGTTCAACGTGACCTCGATCGCGCAGGCGGCGGTGCTGGCCGGAATGGACGACCGCGGGCATGTGCGGGCGACGCTCGAGAATAATGCCGAAGGGATCGAATACCTCGAGCGCGAGTTCAAACGGATGGGACTCGCGTACGTGCCGAGCCATGCGAATTTTATCCTGACCGAAGTCGGCAATGGCCAGGAGTCCTTCAACCGGCTGCTCAAGCTCGGCGTGATCGTGCGGCCGATGGGCGGTTACGGCTGGCCGAATCATGTGCGAATCAGCGTGGGCCTGCCGGCGGAGAATCGTAAGCTGGTAGCAGCGCTCGAGGAAGTCGCGCGATAAAGATGGGAGGGAGAGAGAGGCCAGGAAGTTGGTCGAAGAACCCAAAATCGATAGCCTCTTCTGAAACCTCGCACTAGACGAAGCGCAGCGGAGTCGAGCGGCAGGTTTCAGTTTCCGAAGACATTTAATTTTGAGTTCCTCGACAAATCTATTTACAGCAGCGAAAGGGCCGGAAACGCCCCGCCACGGGTTGAGGTAGCGCGATGACGGTGCTGTTTCGGCAGATGACGATTTGCGGAGTGGGTCTGATTGGCGGGTCGCTGGCACTGACGGCGCGCCGTGACGGGCTGGTCGAGCGGATCGTCGGACTGGGCCGCACGCAGGCGAACCTGGACGTGGCGCTTGAGCGCGGGCTGATTGATTTTGCGACGCGCGATGCGGCCGAGGCGGCGCGCGGCGCCGACCTGGTAGTGCTGGCGACGCCGGTGATGACGTTTCCGGAGACGCTGGCGGCGATGGCGCCGTATCTGCCGCCGGACGCGGTGGTAACCGACGTCGGCAGCGTCAAGGAGTGGGTGGTGCGCGCGCTCGAACCGCTGCTCGGGCCGGGGATGGCGCTGGTGGGAGTACATCCGGTGGCCGGCAAGGAGACGGTCGGGGCGGGCGCGGCCGAGGCGGGATTATTTACGGGGCGGCGCGTGATCGTGACGCCGTCGGGCCGCAGCACGGCGGCGGCGGTGGCGAAGGTGGCGGCGTTGTGGCGGGCGACCGGGGCGCTGGTCGAGGAGCTCGCGCCGGGAGTCCACGACGCACTGCTGGCGCGCGCGAGCCATCTGCCGCAACTGGTGGCGAGTGCGCTCGGGGCGGCGCTCGCCGATGAACAAATAGACGGAAAATACGCCATCGAGTACGGTGCGGGGGGGCTGCGCGACACCACCCGGATTGCGGCGTCGTCGGCCGCGATGTGGCGTGACATCTGCCTGACGAATCGCGATGCTATACTGGAGGCGCTGGGGTTGTTTCGCGGGTCGCTGGATAAATTTATCGACGCCGTCGAGCGCTCCGACGCGGAGGAATTGACTGAATTGTTCGAGCGCGGACGGCGGATGCGGGAGCGATTGAAATGAAGCGCGCGCGGCCGATCGTGGCGATCGACGGGCCGGTCGGCGCGGGGAAGTCGACGGTGGCGCGGGCGCTCGCGCGGGAGTTGGGCTTCAGTTACCTGAACACCGGGGCGATGTATCGGGCGGTGGCGGTAGCGGCGCGGGCGGCCGGGATCGATTTCAGGGCGGCCGACGATGGCGGGCCGGCTGACGCGGCGGAAGCGGTAGCGATCGGGCAGCATTTGCAGAAAATATTTGATACACTGTCGATTACGTTCAACGGCGAACGCGTATTGCTCGCCGGCCGCGATATCAGCGACGTTATTACACAGCCTGAAATTGGCGATTTGGCCTCGCGCTTATCGGCGCTGGCGGTAGTGCGTGAAAAGATGGGCGGCTTGCAGCGCGCAGCGGGCGCGGCGGGCGGAGTAGTGATGGAAGGACGCGATATCGGCACGGCGATTTTTCCCGATGCCGAAGTGAAATTTTTTCTGATGGCGGAGCCCGCGGTGCGCGCGGCGCGGCGCTACGAAGAATTGCGCGCGCAGGGCGTGACGACGACGCTCGAAGAAGTGGCGGCGCAACTGGCCGCGCGCGATCGGCGCGATGCCGGGCGTGCGCTGGCGCCGCTCAAGCAGGCGGACGACGCGATCGTGATCGATTCGAGCGGACGCGGCGTGGCGGCGGTAGTTAGCGAGATGAAATCACGCGTGGAAGCGGTTTCGCGCGAGTTACAGGGCTTGAAACGCAGCTAGCAGCCTTGTATGGATTGCAGTAGCCTCGATGTCCCTTAGGTAGAAGGTCCCTTTAAATGGAGAAAGATTTGTCTGAGAAAGCGAACGGAGGAACGAATGAGTTCGAGTCGCTGATGGAACAGAGCCTGCGCGCACCGCGAGCAGGCGACGTACTAACCGGCACGGTTTTGCTGATCACGCGTGACAGCGTCATCATCGACATCAATTTCAAGTGCGAAGGGCAGGTGCCGCTCGCCGAGTTCCTGGATCACGAAGGCAAGGTCGCGGTCAAGGAAGGCGACGAGGTTGATGTTTTTTTCGAGGGCACCGAGACCGACAACGGGACGGTGATGCTGTCGCATGCCAAGGCCGAGAAGTTCAAGGTCTGGCGTGAGCTCGAACAGGCGTTTCAGAACGAGACCGCGGTCGAGGGCGTAATCCTCGGCAAGGTCAAGGGCGGCTTGCAGGTCGATATCGGGGTGCCGGCGTTTCTGCCGGGATCGCATGTCGAGTTGCGGCCGGCGCGCAATCTCGATCGGTACGTAGGGCAGCGCGCGCGCTTTCAGATTTTGAAATTCAACCGTGCGCGCGGCAACGTGGTGGTTTCGCGGCGCAGCGTGATCGAGCGCGAACGGAGCTCGCTCAAGGATGAGACGCTCAAGGTACTGGAAGAGGGCGTAATTCTGGAGGGTACGGTCAAGAATATCACGGATTACGGCGCATTCGTCGATCTCGGCGGGATCGACGGGCTGCTGCATATCACGGACATGGCGTGGGGCCGCCTGCAGCATCCGTCGGAAGTGCTGAAGGTGGGCGAGAAGGTCAAGGTCGTGGTGTTGAAATACGACCAGGGCCGCGAGCGCGTATCGCTCGGCATGAAGCAGATCATGCCCGATCCGTGGACCAAGGCGACCGAGAGCTACCCGGTGGGCATGCGGATGCGCGGCAAGGTCGTCAGCGTGACCGACTACGGCGCGTTCGTGGAGCTGGAAAAGGGCGTCGAGGGGCTGATTCACGTCAGCGAGATGAGCTGGAGCAAGCGCGCGGTACATCCGTCGAAGGTGGTGAACGTCGGCGACATGGTCGAGGTGCAGGTGCTCGGGGTTGACGAGGGTAATCGGCGGATCTCGCTGGGGCTCAAGCAGACCGAGCCGAATCCGTGGGAGGCGCTATCCGAGCTGCATCCGATCGGTTCGACGATCAAGGGCAAGGTCAAGTCGATCACGGACTTCGGGGTATTCGTCGAGATCGAGCCGGGAATCGACGGGTTGGTGCACATTTCGGATTTGTCGTGGACCAAGAAGGTACGGCATCCGTCGGAAGTTTATAAAAAGGGCGACGAGGTCGAAGCGGTGGTGCTCGGAATCGAGGTCGAGCACGAACGCGTGAGCCTTGGCGTGAAACAATTGACGCCCGACCCGTGGGACACGGTGGCGCAGCGCTATCCGCTCAACAACCGGGTTAACGGGAAGGTCAGCTCGGTGGCGGACTTCGGCGTATTCGTCGAGCTGGAAGAGGGAATCGAGGGCCTGATACACATTTCGCAGTTGAGCAACGATCGCGTGGACAAGCCGTCGTCGCTGTTCAAGGTGGGCGACGAGCTGGAAGCGCTGGTGGTTCAGGTCGATAGCAAGGAGCGGCGGATCGGGCTTTCGATCAAGGGCTTGCGGGCGCATGAGGAGCGCGAGGAGATGCAGGCGTATCTCAAGCGCGAGCACGAAGCGTCGCGGTTCTCGCTCGAAGACATCCTGAAAGAGGAGCTCAGGCTCGATCGCGACGATCGCGGCCAACGCACCGGCCGGGGGCGCAACTAGGCGGGTCGGCCGTGAGCCGGCGCGCGTGGGGTAGTATCCCCGGCGGATTTGTTTAGCGACCAGCGCATATGACCAAGCGGGGCATAATCGAAGAATTACTGGCGCGGCGCCAAGGCGTGACGCATCGGGATTCCGAGACGATCGTGAACGCGATGTTCGAGGCGATGGCGGAGGTACTGGAGCGCGGCGCGCGGATCGAGATACGCGGCTTCGGCAGTTTCGGCGTCAAGGATCGGCGTGCGCGCCAGGGTCGTAATCCGAAGACCGGGGACGTGGTCGAGGTTGCGGCGAAACGGATTCCTTTCTTTCGGGCGGGCAAGGATCTGCGAGTAGAGGTTAATGGCGCGGCGGACATCGCGCACAAGCGCAGGGCCTGAGACGGCGCTGCTGTGGGCGCCGTGGCGCGCGGCCTATGTCGGCAAGGCGCCGGTCGGCGCGCCGAAATGCATCTTCTGTTTTGGCCGGATGGGCGCGGCGACGCGCCGGCGCCGACTGGTGGTGCATGCGGGCCGGCTCGCACTCGTGATGCTGAATCGCTATCCCTACAACAATGGACATCTGATGGTGGCGCCGCGGCGCCACGTCGCCACGCCGGAACTGCTATCGAGCGCCGAGCGGAGCGAGATTTCTGAAATTGTGACCGGCACGATCGAGCGGCTGCGCGCGGCGTATCGGCCGGCCTCAACGTGGGCATGAATCTGGGGCGCGCGGCGGGCGCGGGTATTGCCGATCATATGCATTGGCACGTGGTCCCGCGCTGGGAAGGCGACAACAATTTCATGCCGGTGATCGGTGCAACCCGGGTGCTCCCGCAATCGTTGGACCAGACCTACACGCTGCTGGAGCCGCTTTTCAAAACGATCGAGACTGCCATATCCTGAGAGCAAGGATTTAGCTGCGGCATTACCCATGGATCAAAGCCTGTCGAACCATCGAACGCTGGGTGACCTGAAGCGCGCCGGCTATAGGACGAAGCCGGTGCGAATTGAAATGCGCGACAACCTGCTCGGCCGCCTGCGGCGCAAGGAGCGGGTGTTGCCCGGGATCGTCGGCTACGACGATACGGTGTTGCCGGAGATCGAGAACGGCATCCTAGCGGGCCATCACATGATCCTGCTGGGCGAGCGCGGGCAGGCGAAGTCGCGGATTATCCGCGCGCTGGCGGAGTTGCTCGACGAGCAGGTAGCGGCGGTGGCGGGCTGCGAAATCAGCGACGATCCGTTCGCGCCGATTTGCGGCAAATGCCGTGCGCTGATCGCGGAGAAGGGCGACGAGACTCCGATCGTATGGCTCACGCGGGAGCATCGCTACGCCGAGAAGCTGGCGACGCCGGACGTGTCGGTGGCCGATCTGATTGGCGAGATCGATCCGATAAAGGTAGCGGAAGGCCGCTACCTGGCCGACGCCGAGACGATCCATTACGGACTGATTCCACGCACCAATCGGGGCATCTTCGCGATCAACGAGCTGCCCGATCTGACCGAGAAGGTGCAGGTCGGCCTGTTCAACCTGATGGAAGAGAAGGACGTTCAGATCAAGGGCTACAAGCTGCGGCTGCCGGTTGACGTGGTCTTCGTGGCGAGCGCGAATCCGGAGGACTACACCTCGCGCGGGCGGATAATCACGCCGCTTAAAGATCGCTTCGATATCCAGATCAGGACGCATTACCCCAAGACGATCGAGCACGAAGTTGCGATCATGGAGCAGGAGTGCAGTTATCCGCTGCAGGCCGACATGCCGCTTCGCATACCGCAGTTTCTCAAGGACATCCTGGCGCAGATCACATTCGAGGCGCGCGCCTCGAACGAGATCAACCAGACCTCGGGGGTTTCCGTGCGGGTGACGATCAACAATCTCGAGTCGGTCATCTCGAACGCGGAGAAGCGCGCGATTATCAATGAAGACAACGAGATCGCGCCGCGGCTCTCGGATCTGCATTCGCTCTACGCCTCGACCGCCGGCAAGATCGAACTCGAATATGTGGGCGAGGACAAGAAGGAAGACGACCTGATCGAGCGGCTGGTGAATCGCGCGGTGCTGAAGGTATTCGACCGCTGCGTGAAGCTCGATGATTTGAAGCAGGTGGCGGCGTATTTCGAGCAGGGCTGGGGCGTGGAGGTCTCGGACCGGGCGCCGGCGGCGGATTATCTGGACGCGTTGCGCGAGGTTCCGGGGCTGCGCGAGGCGATCGATCGGATCGGAGTATTCGAGACGCCGGGACTGATGGCGACGGCGAGCGAGTTTATCTTCGAAGGCCTGCATCTCCATCAGAAGCTCAACAAGGAACGCCAGGGCGGCCGCTTTTCCTATCACGCCTGAGGATCGCGTTGACGATGGTGATAACGCGCTACACGCAGTGGGACGGTTCGCAGCGGCTCAAGCTGAACGCCGACAAAGTATTCGAGAAGCTGGCCGAGGCGCTTTCCTACACCGACGATATTCAGCAGGCGCTCGACTGGTTGATGCGCCAGGGGATGGAATTCGACGGCACCAAGGTGCAGGGGGTCGAGGAATTCCTCGAGCAGTTGCGCCAGGAGATGCGCGACCGCTATCGCGAATTCAATCTCAAGAATTCAATGTCGGAACTCGAGCAGCGGCTCGACGAGATCCTCAAGCAGGAGCGCGAGACGCTCGAGGGGCTGCGCGGGAAAAAAGATGGCGTCGAAGACAAGGAGCGTCAGCTTCAGCAAGTGCCGCCGCGGCTGTCGGAAGCGTTGCGCAAGCTCGAAAAGTACGAGTTCGAGGACGAGCAGGCGCAGGCCGATTTTGACGAACTGCTAAACGAGTACGATAACGTGCGCGACCTCGAAGAATTTCGCGAGCGTTACAACCATATGTTCCACGGGCCCAAAAGCCTCGAATACGAGCCCGCGATCGATCTGATGCATGAGATGGAACGGATGCGTCAGCTCGAGCAGGATCTGATGGCGGGGAACTTCGAGACGATCTCGATGGACGATCTGAAGGAGCTGATGGGGCAGCAGGCGCAGCAGGATTTTCAGAGCCTGCGCCAGGTGATGATGCTGCTCAATCAGTCGGGCTACATGGTGCATAAGGGCGACCATATGCAGCTTTCGCCCAAGGGCGTGCGGCGCATCGGGCAGTTGGCGCTGCGCGACATTTACCAAGGGCTGCTCAAGGATCGGCCGGGATCGCATACCACGGACCATCGCGGGATCACCGAGATGCGTCCCGACCAGACGCGCCCGTATGAGTTCGGCGATCCGCTGAACCTGAACCTGGTGGCGACGCTCAAGCATGCGCTGGCGCGAGGGCCGGGCGTGCCGCTGGCGCTCAAGGCCGACGATTTCGAGATTTACGAGAACGATTACGGCAGCTCGTCATCGACGGTGCTGTGCCTGGACATGTCGTGGTCGATGAGCTGGGAGGGCCGCTTCGCGGCGGCGAAGAAAGTGGCGTTGGCGCTGGAGACGCTGATCCGATCGAAGTTTCCGCGCGACTATTTTTCGATCGTCGGATTTTTTACGCGCGCGATCGAGCTCAAACTGAAGGACCTGCCTGAAGCGTCGTGGAACATGGGCGATCCGTTCACCAATCTGCAGGACGGCCTGCGGCTGGCGAGCGATCTGCTGGGACGCCATCCCTCGCGCAATCAACACATCATCGTGATCACGGACGGGCAGCCGACCGCCTACTTCCTGAACAAGCGGCTTTACTGCGAATGGCCGCTGTCGTTCGGCGGTATCAGCATGCGCGCGGCGCAGGAGACGCTCAAGGAAGTCGAGCGCGTGACCCGCCGCGGAATCACGATCAACACCTTCATGCTCGACGACTCGCCGAGCCTGCGCGCGTTCGTCGAGAAGATGACGCAGATCAATCGCGGGCGTGCACTCTATACGCGTCCGGATCATCTCGGCGAGTATATGCTGGTCGATTATTTATCGAAGAAGCGCAAACACGTGTGAACGGCGCGCCTCGGAAGTAATCTAAACGCACCTCGCAGTGTCCTTATTTCAACGCACCTCGGAGACTCGTTTGCTCGTTGCGCTTTGCTCCGCTAGCGAGCTCGGCTCGCAGGCTCGCCTGACGTGCTCGACCTCGCTGTGCTTCGTCTAGTGAGCGGTTTCAGACGTGCCGTTTGAGCAAATCACGGATTCAAGGGGCGGCGGTGGAGTCTTCGGGCGCGATCGATTCCTGGGTCGCCGCCGTCACGGACTTGTAATTTTCCGAGCGATTCCATTCGGCCTCGTGCCAGCCTTCCTTGAATGCGCCGACGCGCTGCGCGCTGCTGCCATGTTTCGCGCCGAAACCGAATTCGTCGCCGGTCATGCTCCAGTACGGGGTGAGGCCGGTGGCGGGAACGCCGAGCTTCTGCATCGTGTAACCGGCAAAGCGGTCGGCCTCGAGTTCCTTGATTTCGTTGGGCACCGTGGCGCGCGAGGGGTCGAAGTCGCGATGGTATTCGTGGCCGACTTCGTGCGCGAAGATCGCATAGAGCATCGGCGTGAGCTTGGACGGATCGATGAGGTCAAGACGCATCCCGAGCAACACGGCGAGCGCTTTGGGATTGTAGAAGATGCATCCGCCGGCGAGTGCGTGCGGGCCCATCGGAGCGACGGATTGATAGACCCGGACATGGGCGCCCCAGAGGGCGTCGATTTGCGCAACGATGTCCCGAATTTTGGCCGAGGGAGCGACCGCCTTCTCACCGCATTCGAGGTGCGCGTCGGCGGCTGCGGCCGGGGCGGTCGCGGTGGCGCGACGGTTCAATCGCGCTGCGGATGGAATCGGCGCCGACCGCGGGGTCGAGACCTCGGCGGCGGCCGGCGAAGAATCGGGGACGACCTCCCAATCGTCGGCTAAGGCCTGCGCCGCCGTGAGCGCAACCACGAGCGCCACCACTATCGAAAGTAGTACATTAAGTTTTTTCGTATGCATATTTTCGCGCACCGCCGGGTGCTGCGCGCTAGTAAGCCATCGAATTGCCGAGCGAGTGTCAAGCGCTTCGTCGCCGTGAGCTTGGAAGCGCGGCCGCTAATCGCCACCTCCTGCAGTACCGGTGTGCCTGTGGGCGGCGGCGGTTGCGGCTGCTTCCGCGGGCATCGTCCACGACGCCCCGATCGAACGCAACACGACCGCATCGCTATGCTCGCCGGCCTCCCTTAGCAGCCAGCGCATGGGCTCGTCGAACGGCTCCTTGGAGAGGCGAAAGGTCCCCCAGTGAAGTGGTATTAGATAGCGCGCGCCGGTCTGCCGAAACATCGCCCAGACCTGTTTGGGATTAGCGTGGGCGCGAATCCATGGGTCGTACGCGCCGATCGAGAATGCCGCGACTTCCGGCGGCCGCGCAGCGAGCGTGGCAAAGAGGTTGGTATAGGCGCTGTCGCAAGCCAGCAGCATCCGATGGCCATCGCGATCGAGGACATAGCTGTTGAAGCCGTAATCGGTGCCGAACGGTGGCCAGCGCCGGCCCCAATGGCGCGCGCCCATGGCGGTGACGGTCAGTCCCTTGACCACCGTGGACTCGCCCCATCGGAGTTCGCGGACGTCTTTGAAACCGAGCGGGCGAATCAGGGCTGCGCATTTCGCGCAGGCGATCACCGTCGCATTTTTGGGCAGCGCTTCGAGCGACGGGAGATCGAGGTGATCCATATGAGCGTGGGTCACGATTATAACGTCGAGCGGTCCGATCTGAGCGGGATCGAGCGGCGGAGGAACGTGCCGGCGCGGACCGATCGTGACGATGGAATCGAGCGCGAGGCCAATCCGATCGAAAAGGGTCGGGTCGCTGATGACGCGCACTCCGAAGTAGTTCATCAGGAGGGACGCATGTCCGAGGCTCGCGATAGTGAGAGCGCTATCGGGCCAGGTGGCCGGCCTCGGCGGCATACGAGCGACGGCATTGAACGCGGTCGGGTCGGTGGCGTGGCCCGGGATGAAGCCGTGGCGGTCGGGCGGATTTTCGCCGGTAGCCAGCACCGGCAGGATTAGCAGCGCGAGCGCCGCGATCAATCTGATCCTGAATGCGGCTGCGGCGAACCGGCTCAATCCGTCACCGCGTGCAGTCGTGAATCGGCGCCGGAAGCGCGCGGATCATTGTGGCACCGGGAAGCAGGGCAACTCCTTCAAGGTCGCATACTTGAAGACGCGGCCGTGGTATTGGAAGGTGCCGACGACCGGGCCGAAGTCGAGCACCAGGGAGGCGAGTTGGTCGCGATCGATGGTGCTCATTGTGACCGCCGGCGCGAAGGCGAGGAAAGAGATGTGGCCGGGTGCGCTGGAGGTTTCGAGCGGGGGGTTGAAATTCATATGGGCAAGGTTGGTCGCCGGCGCCCATCCGCCGGGCGCGACGTCTTTGTCCGACGTGGAGGCGGCGGTTGTGCCCCCGGACCGCATCGCCGTTACTGTCCAGCGCGGCGAGTCTGCGGTTCCGCCGAGGCCGAGGTTGCGCCATTGGGTAACGCCATCGTGGTCGGTACGAAACTCGACGATCGACGGCGTGAGCAATTCGACTTCGTTGCACTTGTGGGTGTTGGCGAGATTTTTGGAACTGGAGTTATCGAAGTCACTGTCGTCGAAATTGGTTTCGTCGTAGAGCTCGGTTTCCTGGGGATTGGGATCGTCGCCGTGCTTGACCATGGTGCCGGCCTGCGCGCCGACACCGATGGCCTTTGCGAGCATCCCGACCCCTTGGGCCGCCAGCGGAATGAACGGCGCAAAGCATCCGGAGACGCACAGTGCGAGTGTCGCCATGCAGATCCAGAGCGTCGCGCGCGAGCCAATAGACTTCGAGCGTTGGATTAAGCTGCGGAGATGTTGCGGCGTCATGGCCGGTGCGCCTGAACGATCGACGAGGTGAATGGCGGGCTCGGCAGCGTGGTCATTTTAATCTCGACGAAACCGGCGGCGCCGAGCCATCGGGCGGTTTCCTCGAAACTGTAGTCGCGGCCGCGGGTGGTGAGCAGCAAGTAGAGCGCGAAAACCGCGCCGGCTGCCGGTTCGGTGAGGTCGCCGTTCATAATGTGATCCTTGATGGCGAGCAGTCCGCCGGGTGCAAGTGCGCGATAGCATTTCGCGATCAGCGCTTCGTTCACGGATTCGTTCTCGCTATGGATAATGTTCGACATGAAGATCGCATCGACCGGTCCGGGGAGTTCGCCGGCGAGATAATCGACCGCATGCAATTCGATTCGCGGAGCGATCGTGGACTCGCGCTGGCTGAGCATCGAGCGCGCAACTTCAAGTGTTGCTGGAAGATCCCAGAGCGCGCCGCGCAGTTCGGGCCGGCGACGCAAGAACTCGACCAGGTAGGTTCCGGGGCCGCCGCCGAGATCCGCGATAATGCTTGCGGCGCCGAGGTCGAGATGCTCGGCGGTCCAGCGATGGTCGCCGCGGGCACGCACCAGACTGTCCATTGCGCGGATGAAACGGGCGGTGGCCGCGGGCGTTGCCTGAAACATGTCGGGAGTGCGGGCCGGCGCGCCGCTGCGCACGGAATCTTCGAGGCGGCCCCATTCGTCCCACAGTTGAGCGTCGAACAAAATCATGCCACCCAAATATTCGGGCGACGCTTCGACGAGAAATCGTTGCGCCGATTGATCGAGCCGGTAACGGCCGTCGAGCTTATGCAGTAAGCCGAGAGCAACCAGGGCGTTGGCGAGGATTGCGGTTGCGCGCGTTTCGGTCCCGATCGACGATGCGAGATCTTTCGCCTCGAGCGCTCGAGCACTGAGTTTTTCGAAGATTCCCAGCTTCAGGGCGATTTGGATCGCGCGCGCTTCGGCATGCCCGCCCGCCATCCCCGCAATCGTGGAAAATTCCATGCGCCCCCCGCACGTTCGCGCCGCAGCCACAACCGGCCGTGATGCACGAACTGTCCCGCATCACAGCATCTTAACTAAGCAGCATCCGCGTATCGCGGCCCAAGTTCAACCTGATTATTGGTGCTTAAGCTGCGCCGGCAGTCCGTCTGATGGCGCCGGTGGTGGAGACAGCTGGTGGCGAATGGGTGTCGAAATAAATTCAACTAACGCATTAAGTCGAGAGTGATGTAATAAGAGCCATCGGCGGCATGCGCGATCGCGACCGCGCCGAGGCGAAACTGCGGTCCCAGCAATTTGTTGCGTGATTGTGGGCTGGCGAGCCAAGTGGACAAGGTGTGCTGCGGCAGGGTTTCGAATTCCTGGCCCGGAACGTTCAGGAGATTTTCGGCGATTTCCTGGTAGTCGAGTCCAGCCGCGCGAACGCGGTCGGCGGGCGTGTCGCCGGCGGCACTGTCGTGGCCGAGGTAGCGATTGGCGGCCATGTCTTCGGAATGGGTGCGCGCGGCCAGTGTGAGGCGCTCGGAGCTTGCCAGCGGTGCGGCACCGGCGCGTATCCGCGCCACGTTGACGAGTTTGACGATGCGCACTTCGGTGGGGTTGGGGCGGATCGGCGAAATCGGCGAGGACGGTCGCCGCGCGAGGAATCGATGGAGGCCGGGGGTGATCGCCAGAATCAAAACGGCGGCCCCGATCGCAATCGCATTGCGCAGTAGCTGGCGGCGGTGGCGCGCCTGCGTGGCCGTGGGCATTAGCAGGACCTTGGCGGGAGGACGCGCGGTTCTCAGAGTGCCGCGGCCACTGGCGGATGAGGCTCTCATGTGCGCAACCAAACCTTTCGCCCGGTCCGCGAATCGCGCCGGCTGTCCGTGCGCGACGGGCCGAACGTTGCGGGTGCGGCGGCAAAATTGCCGCCGGTGCGCCTTAAGTGTTGGCCGCAGTAGCGTCCGTGTCAACGCGCGCGTGAATTAAACTGTGGATTGCGCGTGCGGCCCGCACACTGACGCTATCGCCCGCGCCGCAAAGCTCGCGGCTTGCGCCGCAAAAAATACGACGCGGGCGACGGCGGCGGGCACCAAACGATTACGGAATCAGCACCAGCTTGCCGACCGAGCCGCGTGACGAGATAAAGCGGTGGGCCGCGGGTGCTTCGGCCAGCGGAAAAGTTTTGCCGACGAGAATCTTGAGCTTGCCCTCGCGCATCAGCTTGAAGCTGTGCTCGGTGCCCTGGCGCATCAGGTCATGATTCGAGGACGCGGTGTAGAGCACGAAGCCGCTGACCTTGAGCGATTTTTCGAACAGCCGAAAGACGTCGAGTTTGTCCGGCGGCCCGCCCGCGCGCCCGTACAGGATGATATGGCCGAAGGGCGCCGCGCAGGTCAGCCCCTTTTCGAAGGTGGGCTTGCCGACCGCGTCGAGAATCAGGTTGACGCCCTTGCCCCCGGTCAGGCGCATGGCTTCTTCGGCGAAATTGTGGGTCTCGTAATTTATTACTTCGTTGGCGCCGTATTGCTTCGCGATCTCGATCTTACTGTCGTTCGAGACCGTGCCGATCACGCGAGCGCCCGCGGCCTTCGCGATTTGCATCGCGACGATACCGACGCCGCCGGCCGCCGAATGCACCAGTACGGTCTGACCCGGCGTGGTCTGATGGCAGGTGTGGAGCATGAACCACGCCGTCAAGGTTTGAATCGGGAAGGCCGCGCCCTCCTCGAAGCTGATGAAATCGGGCAGGGGGATTACCTGGTTGGCGTAGAACAATGCGTACTCCGCATAGGCGCGCAGGCCCACTGCGGTCACGCGCATGCCGGGTTTGAGGCCCTCGACGCCGGGGCCTACTTCGTCGATTACGCCGGCCGCTTCCATGCCGGGAGTGTCGGGTAGCTTGGGCTTGATCAGGTAGGTGCCCTGACGAAAGAAGGTATCGGCGAAATTGATTCCCGCCGCATGCACGCGCATCCGCACCATCCCGGGCCGCGGCTCGGGCTTGGGCACCTCGACGAGTTGCATGACGTCGGGATCGCCAACCTCTTTGAACTGAATCGCTTTCACTGATCGCTTCCTCCGTTTGCGCGGCGGCGCGTGATTATCGCCGGTTATCTGCTCGATTCAGGCGAGCGAAAATTCCGGCGCGCACCGCACTGGTTTGTGTGGAGTTTATCTTATGATCGCAAGTAGCAAATCGGCACGCGCCCGCAAAAGCGCCCGCACACTGTCGCGGCGGGGCTGCGCGCGACGCGCGCGGTTAATCGTTTCATGCTATTAAATCCCGATGATCGAGCTCGTGATGTTCGACGCCGACGGCGTGCTTTTCGATTCGACCGAATCGAACACCGCCTACTACAACGCAATTTACAGCCTGATGGGCGAGGCGCCGATGGATCCCGACGAGGAGCGGGCCGGGGTTTTTATGGCAGCGCCGCAGGTCTTCGAACTGCGCGCACGGGGCGACGCAGCCAGGCTCATGCGGATGCGCGAGATCGCGCGCACCATGGACAGCACGCCGTTTTTCAACCTGATGCGCCCGCCGGTGGAATTGCGGCCGTTTCTGACTGCGCTCAAGCGCCGCTACCGGCTCGCGCTCGCGACCAATCGCTCGGCGACCGTTCCCGCCCTGATCGAGCATCTCGGGCTGGCGGGTATTTTCGACGCGGTGGCGAGCGTGCGCGACAAGGTGCGGCCGAAGCCGGCGCCCGACATCGTGGAGCTGTGCCTCGAGCGGGCGGGAGTCGCGGCGGCGCGCGCGGTTTATGTCGGCGACAGCGAAACCGATCGGATCGCGGCAATGGCGGCGGGTATCCAGTTCATCGGCGTGGGAGCGCGCGTCGATCACCAGCATCGGATCGACCATTTGATCGAGTTGCCCGATCGTCTCGAACTGATTTTCGGCGCCGCGGATTAGATCAGCATCTCGATCAGGTTCGGTCCCGGCTCGGCCAGCGCGCGCTGGAGATGAACCACCAGATCTTCGGCCTGATCGACGCGCACCGCTGATACTCCCATCCCGGTCGCCATCTGCGACCAGTTGATTTCGGGATCGCCGAGGCTGGTCAGTGATCGCGCCTTGGCCCCGGGCTCGGTGATTCCCGCGCGGGCGAGTTCGACCTGCAGGATCCGATAGCGCCGGTTGTTGCAAATCAGCGTGATCACGTCGAGCCGCTCGCGGGCCTGCGTCCACAGCGCCTGCAAGGTGTACATGCCGCTGCCGTCGGCCTGGAAGGCGATCACCTTGCGGTCGGGACAGGCGACCGCGGCGCCGGTTGCGCATGGCAGCCCCTGACCGATCGCGCCGCCGGTGAGCGCCAGATAGGTGTGGGCGGGTGCGCCGGCCGATGCGCCGAAAAAGGGCAGGCCGGTGGTGGCGGCTTCGTCCATCATGATCGTGTTCTCGGGCATGGTCGCGGCGATCGCGGCGCCGATGGTGGCGGCGTTGAGATCGCCGGTGGGCAGGGGCGGGCGCTTGACTTTGGGGGCGGCGGCGGTGCCGCTCGGTGCGCCGAGTTCGTCGGCCAGCGCCTCGAGCGCCGCGGCCACGTCATCATACGGAGCGGCCAGCGTCGCGCATTCGCGGCCCTCGGGAATCATCGCGCTCGGGACATTGGGATAGCCGAAGAAGGCGACCGGCGCCGGTGCGCCCGCCAGCACCACGGCGGCGGATTTCCCCAGCGCCTCGAGCGCCTGCTCGGGAAAGTACGGCAACTTTTCGATCGCTGGCATCGCGCCGCCGCGCTCGACCCGGGCGGGGAAGGTTTCGCACATCAGACGGCATCCGGTTTTTGCGGCGATTCGTCCGGCGGCGATCAGGCCGCGTGCGCGCAGCGCCTTACCGCCCATGAACAGCGCGCATTTTGCGCCATGCTTGCGCAGCAACTCGGCCGCCGCGCGGCTCGCGGTGTCGGCGACTACCGGCAGGTCCGCGATTTTCGCGATCGCGATCTGGTCGCCGGCCGGACTCCATTGGCAATCCGAGGGTACGATCAAGGTCGCGACCTGGCCGGGCGCGTGTCCGGCGGCGCCGATCGCATCGGCCGTATCGGTGGCGATCGCTGCGGGCGACGTGGTCTTGCGCACCCAGCCGGAAACCGGCCGCGCCAGCGACACGATATCGGAAGTAAGCGGTGCGTCGGAGGCCAGATGCCAGGTCGCCTGGTCGCCGATGATATTGACCACCGGCGACCGCGCGCGCCGCGCGTTGTGCAGGTTGGCGATACTGTTGGCGAAGCCCGGTCCCAGATGGGTGAGCGTGAGCGCCGGCCGATCGGTCATGCGCGCGTAACCGTCGGCGGCGCCACTGCAAACGCCCTCGAACAAACCCAGCACCGCGCGCATTCCATCGACCGCGTCGAGCGCCGCGACCAGCGGCATCTCGGTCGTGCCGGGATTGGCAAAACATACCTCGACGCCGGCAGCGATCGCGGTCCGTATCAGAATTTCCGCACCATTCATTACTATAAATCCCGTCTATAAATCCCGCAGGTCTCAGGCGTCCTTGACGAATTTCTCGAAGGCCTTCCAGTCGACTATCGGTTGCAGCCGCCGCCGGCTCACGATGCCCTGCGCGACCGCGCCGGTGAAGGCGGAGAAGGTCAGCGCGTGATCCTGGATATCGAGCACGAGCACGACTTTCGGCTCTTCATTGGAGACCCACGGGCCGGCTAACAGGGTGACGCCGGGCGGGAAGCCGCGGGTCACGGCGCCGTTGATCAGATCGTAGATTTTTTTGGTGTCGTCCTTGGACGCGACGTTAAAGGAAATCTCGTCGAGATATAGCGGCATCGAAGTCTTCCTCCTTGAGCGGCTTGGCGATCCAACTTCCGACCTTATACACAAATTTGCCGCGAGGTCGCTAACGCGCAGTCCTCACGGGCGCCGCGTTTCGGGCACCCTGTTGCGGGCGCCAGCCGCTTCATCGCGCGGGAGGAATAATCAGAGTGCGCGGCGGCGGCGCGCCCGGCGCGGTCGAGCCGTAGGCGGGCGGCGAACCGATGGGCGGAACGGTCGCGCCCGGCGGCATCAGGGCCGAGGGTGGCGTCGTCAGGGTATGGGCCAGCGCGTCAATCTGGCGGCGCAGCCGTGCGGCCTCGGCAGAATTACCGGCGGCAACTAGCTGGCGCTCGAGGGCGGCGGCGTTGCGATTGATCTGTTGCAACTGTTGCGCGGCGACGGCGGCGTTGTTCGCGCCCGCGGTCAGAAACTGGCTTTGGAGTGCGGCAATCTGCTGTTGCAACAGAATCCATGCGGGCGACGCGTTGATCGCGGCGGCGCTGCTGCCGGTCGCGCTCAGCATCATCGCCATGGCGGGTGCGCTCGCCGCCAGGTTACGCGTCGCGACCAGCGCATTGGCGTCGGACTGATTCGACGCACCGTCGATCTGGGTGCCGGGCGAAGCCGCCGGGCTCAGCGGATTGGCGGTCATGACGTCGAGGCTCGCGCCGCCGGGGTCGTTGCGCAAAACCATGATCGAATCGCGGCGGATCGCGCCGGCGTCGGCGCGATCGACATCGAAGGCGACGCCGGCATTACCGTCGGCCAATTGATCGACGCTCGCGACCGATCCGATCGGCGATCCGAGGTTGATCACCGGCGCGCCGGCGGCGAGGCTTCCGGGTTGCGTCAACTCGGTATAGAAGCGCGCGTCCTGCGACATACATCCGGCGGCCGCGAGCAAAATCGCAAGGCCGAGCGCCCGCGACATCCGCACGTATAATCGCGCCGCGATTGTGGATCCGCGAAATTTCATTGCCGCAATGCCGCGAAATGGAAACGCGCGGCGAATGCCTGCCGCCCGTTCATGCGAACGCCGGCATCACCTCGCGTGCGAAAAGATCGATGGTCTGCGGCGGCCCGAAATCACCGAACATAACCGTGAAAAACGTGATGCCCATGCGCACGCGCTCGTGCAGCTGTTCGACGATCTGCGCCGGCGTGCCCTTGATTCCGGTGATCGAGAACGGCTTGAGGCGCGACGCCATCTTCCACTTCTCTTCGACCTCGGCCTCGGTCGCGCCGATACACACCAGCAGTTGCTCCGAGATATTGATCGAATTGAAATCGCGGCCGACCGCCTGGCAATGTTCCTTGAGCACGTTGAGCTTGCCCTCGAAGCTCTTGTAACCGGCCGGGCAATTCCAGCGGTCGGCGTATTTGGCGACGATTTTGAGCATCACCTTTTCGCCGCTGCCGCCAATCGTGATCGGCGGATGCGGAGTCTGCACCGGCTTGGGATTGTTGTGCGCTCCGTCGAGTGCGTAATAGCGGCCCTTGAAGGTCGCGCTTTTTTCGGTGAACAGCAGCTTGATCACCTGCAGGCCCTCGTCGAGCTGGCGCAAGCGCGTGCCCATGGTGGGGAACTCGTAGCCGTAGCCGCGATATTCCTCGTCCATCCAGCCGGCGCCCATGCCGATTTCGAGCCGCCCGTTGCTGACGTTGTCGATGGTCGTGAGCGACTTGGCGAGCAGCGCCGGATTGCGAAAGGAGTTGCACAGCACCAGCGTGCCGACGCGCAATTTTTCGGTGCGCGCGGCCAGTGCGCTCATGGTCGCCGTCGATTCCAGACAATCGGCGTCCGGGATGCCGCGATTCCAGAAGTGATCGACCAGCCAGAGCGAATGGTAGCCGAGTTTTTCGGCTTGCGTGGCGCGGTCGGCCAACGCCTTAAAGGACATGCCGGCTTGCGGCGAGAAGATTCCAAATTGGGCTTTTGGGCTCATCGAGGGCTCCCATGGTGAGATTGTTTCACTACAAATCAGAGCACTTGCAAAACTATAATGCCAGCCCGCGAAGCCGTGGAATCGGTGAGCGATGAGGAACTGCGATGAAGGTTGAATCGAGCGGGCGAGGATCGCGAAGCCGCGGCCGTCGAGATGCGATCGCGATGGGAGCGTCGAGCGCGCTTGCGCTGGCGTGCGTGTTGATGGCGGCGGTATTCGCGGCTTTCGTACCGACGGCGAGCGGCGCCGCGCAGGCGAGCGGTCGCGAAAGGGCAAAGCCGATCATCGCCGAAGCGTCCGAAGCGTCGCGCGCGTTTGCCCAAGCGCCGGGGGTTCGCGAATGGTCGTACACGATCGAGCGCGGACCGTCGCCGTTCGATCGCGTCGGACTCCATCGGGTGACGCGCGCAGCGCAGCCGCCGGCGCCTCCGAAGTACGTGATGCTTTATCTGCCGGGCACCAATATGAACGGCGAGATTGCGGTCGGCGATCCGCGATACTCGTTGGCGCTTTATATGGCGATGCACGGGGTCGATTTCTGGGCGCTGGATTATCGCACGCATTTCATAGCGCCGGCGACACCGATGAAAAATCTGGCGGAACTGAAGGGCTGGACCAGCGACCTGTTCGAGTCGGATATCGCGGCGGCGGCGAGTTACGTAATGAAGGTTACGGGGCGCCGGCGGATTGTGGTCGCGGGCTTCAGCCGCGGCGCGAGTTTCGCGTATCTATACGCGGCGCGTCACCCGCGAGCCGTGCGAGGGCTGGTGATCCTGGACGGATGGATTCCGGCGGAGCATCGTACGGCGAAGCGTCCGCCCGATCGCTACGCGGAGGACATCGGCGGGGCGCATCTGACTTACGACAAGCGTCAAGCTTTGATGAAAATGGTGATTGCGAATCCCGACGGACCGGCCCCGCTGCCGAAGTATAAAAGCGCGCGGGCGAACCTGGAGGCGGTGGTGTACGGCGCGCGCGGCGGGTTCGGCGGCCATGGCGGGCTGGCGAATCCGGCCGGGGGTTACTCGGACGCGGTGGTGCTGGCGCGGATGCTGGCAGGTTACGATCGCTACTGGCCGGCGATACAGGACTATGAGAACCCATTCACGGCGGCGGACCGGGCGCGGCTGGCGGCGTCGAAGATTCCGGTGATCGCGTTCAGCAGTACCAATATCGGTGGGCAATGGGCGTCGCAAGTCGCAAAATCGGCGCACGCGACCGGCAGTCAGGAAGTCACGGTGAAGACGCTCGGCGGATGGGGCCACCTGGACGTGATTTGCGGAACCCACGCGGATGCCGACGTATTTGCGCCCGCGCTGGAATTTATCAAGCGGCGTCGGAAGTAGGCGGTACCGCGGGATTGCCCGGATGCGCCGGGGCGGCGGGTGCGCGCGGCACCACGATCAAAACGTAGGCGAGCGCCCACATGCCAAGCGCGAAGCCGACGACGGCCCAGCGTAACGGAGAGCGGCCGCGGCGGGCCGCGATGACCGCGGTCAGGGGGGCGAGAGCGGTATCGACGATTAGCGAGGTGGCGATCATGTCGATGGGCGGCTTGTGCATGCGCATCAAGGCAAAGCCGGAGGCGTATCCCACAACTGTCGCGATTATCTCCATCGGTTTGCCTCTCGCACGTGCCTAGCTATATTTGACAGGTATGGGACGACGTGACGCCGAAAGCCTGATATCGAAGCTGCGCCAGATGAGTGAAGACGGCGTGGCGAGTTTTTTCAGCGAGGTGATGGCGAACGATCGTCTGCGCAAGACGATGGGTCGCGCCGGTGAGAGTTTCTTTTCCAACAAACAGAGCTTCGATCGCAACATCGAAACGGTACTGGATTTCGTCAATATTCCGTCCAAGCGCGACGTGCGCGAACTGAAAGCCCGCCTCGACCATGTGAACGGGCAACTGGTGAACCTTAGCATCAAGATCGACCGAATGCTGGCGGAGCAGGGGTCGTCGCCCGCGCATATCAATGAAACGCCCAAGGCGCGTGCGGCGCGCAAGCCCGTACGCAAGGCCCCGCGCAAAAGCTGACGCCAGCCCCCGTACTCATCCGGCGAGCGCGATGCGTGCGGCGCGGGGCGATCTCTCCCAACGTCCGCAAGCGCCGAGCTCTCGCAAGTTAACGGCCGCCGCAACGATTATGCGGACCGCGCATACGAACCGCGCGTACGGAGCGCGAGACGGAGTTTTTGGGTGATCTCCTTCGCACCACGACGATAGAAGGCTGCCGATCAATCATTCAACCAGATGGTTGACTTTTTTCAGTCCCGCATTTATATTCAACCAAATGGTTGAACGAAAAAGGTCTCGGCCCGGTTCCATCATTCACGCGTCAGGGCGAAGGCTTGCGACGGCAGATGCCGCGCGAACGTGCCGGTGGCGAGCGAAGATGAACGGGCCGGCGCTGTCGCTGAAAAAACACGAAGGAGAGAAAAGCGATGACGGAACACATGACCGGCACGCGTGAAGAGTGGCTCGCGGCACGACTCGAGCTGCTTAACGAGGAGAAGGAGCTGACGCGGCGCAGCGACGAGTTGGCGCGGCGACGTCAGGAGCTTCCGTGGGTGAGGATCGATAAGGAGTACCGATTCGAGACCGATGAAGGGAACGTCTCGCTGGCAGAGCTCTTCCGAGGGCGCTCGCAACTGCTGGTCTACCACTTCATGTTCGGGCCCGATTACACCGCGGGGTGTCCGTCCTGTTCGGCGATCGCCGACGGATTCGACGGCTTCGTCGTCCACCTGGCGCACCACGACGTCACGCTGTCGGCGGTGTCGCGGGCGCCGCTCGCGAAGCTGCAAGCGTACAAGCGGCGGATGGGGTGGACGTTCCCGTGGGCGTCCGCACTCGGCAGCGAATTCAACTTTGACTTCAATGTCTCGGTCACCGAGGAACAGCGCGCGCAAGGTATCGAATACAACTACCGGCGCCAGGTGCCGCCGGCGTCACGCGGCGAAGGGCCCGAGATTCCTTCGCGCGCGACACCCGAAGGGGCTGCCAAGGGCGCTGCGATGACCGGCACCGACGTGGCCACCTATGCGCGCGAGCGGCCCGGCATGAGCGCGTTCGTGCTCAAGGATGGTGTCGTCTATCACACCTATTCCACCTACGCGCGCGGACTGGACGCCCTCTGGGGCGCGTACCAGTGGCTCGACCGCGCATCCAAAGGACGCAACGAGACCGGTTACTGGTGGCGCCATCACGACCAGTACGACGACCGCTGAGCGAACTGATGGTGGAAGTTGAACTACAGACGCCTCAACTGGATTCCGTCTTTCACGCCCTGGGCGACGCCACGCGCCGGCGGATGCTCCGTGAACTCGCCGATGGGGAGCGCACGGTAGGCGAGCTTGCGGAACCCTTCGCGATGTCGCTGGCGGCGGCGTCGAAGCACGTCAAGGCGCTGGAAAAGGCCGGGCTGATTCGTCGCGAGGTGCGTGGGCGCATCCATCTGTGCCGCCTCGAACCCGGACCGCTCGCCAGCGCCCAGCAATGGTTGAGCTACTACGAGCGCTTCTGGACCAATCGCCTCGACGCGCTCGATCGGCTCCTCCGCAAGGAGGACGCAGGCCACGGCCGCACCCTCAAAAAAAGGAGATGACCGATGAAAAAACTCGCGCCCCCGGATGCCTATGGTGTGCTGACCGAGCCGGCCACGCTGAGAATCCAGCGTCTTCTACCCGGCCCGATCGAGCGTGTGTGGGCGTACCTCACGGAGAGCGAACTGCGCCGCAAGTGGCTGGCGGCGGGTGCGATGGAGATGAAGGTCGGCGCTCCGTTCGAGCTGGTCTGGCGAAACGACGAGCTAAGCAAACTGCCGGGCGAGCGGCCGGCCGGCATGCCGGAAGAGCGTCGGATGCAGAGCCGGATTATCGAGGTCGATCCGCCGCGCAAGCTCACCTTCGCCTGGGACGGCAGTGGCGACGTCACGTTCGAGCTCGAACCGAAGGACGATGAGGTGCTGCTTACCGTGATCCATCGCCGGCTGCCCGACCGTCCGACCCTGCTGAGGGTCTCGGCTGGCTGGCACATGCATCTCGATATTCTGGTTGCGCGCGCGACCGGCAAGGAGCCGGCGCCCTTTTGGGCAGGCTGGATCCGGCTGCAACAGGACTACGACCGGCGGCTGCCGGCCTGACGGTACCGATACACCCGGAATCCTCGATTCATGGGGTTCACCTTCCCGGTTTCACAACCGGGAAAGCTTGCCGGCGATTTCCGCGAGATCGGCCAGCGTGCGCGGCTCGCGGCCAAGGTCGGACGCCGCGATCAGGTGGGTGCCGGCCGGCAGGTTCATTCGCAGGCGTTCGAGGGCGTGGGCCTCGCGCTGGCGCAGGGCGCCGTAGTCGTCGAGATTGCGCAGAAGTTTGCGCTCGAGCGCGGCGGGAAGGCCGGCCGCGGCGATAGCGGACGGGTCGGGCAGCGGCGCCATGACACGGTTGACGGCGACGGCGCCGAGCTTGAGCCCCAGCTCAGTGAGGGCGGCGATAAATTCGAGCGCTTGATCGACGCGCTCGGCTTCGGCCGTGGTGACCAGCACGACCAGCGTATCGTCGTTGCGAATCAGGGCCTGGGCCTGCGCGGCGCGATCGGCGAAGCCCGCGTACATACCGTCGAAGTTGGCGACGAAGGCCTGGACGTCGCCGAGCAGATGGAGACCGGTGAGGCGATCGAAAGCGCTCAGTACGGCGCGGGCGGCCAGATCAATCACAGAAAGGCGCCCGCGCAGGGCCGAGCGGCCGGCGCCGAGCAAGGTGATCGCGCGCGAGCCGAGCAGTTCGAGCAGGCGGCGCGGTGCGTCGAGAAATTCGATCGCCTGGAGGGCGGGCGGCGTATCGAGCACGATCAGCCCGGTTGACGTATCGGCGTTCAATTCGATCAACTTCTCGATCGCCATATAGTTGGCGACACCGGCAAGGGCGGACGACAGATTGCGGTAGATGCGGTTGGCGAGGATCGCGTCGCGGGCGGCAGCTGACGGTGCGTGGCGTTCGATGAGCGAATCGAACGTGCGCTTGGGGTCGAGCTTGAGCGCGCGCAGGCGCGCGCCGCGAGGCGCGCCGAGTCTGGCCAGCGGCACGGTTTGAATAGCCAACTCACCGGCGGCGAGGCCGAGTGCGTCGAGCAGGCGCGGGGCGGGATCGACCGTCATGACATCGACGGTGCGGCCGGCGATCGCGGCGTTAAGGGCGAGCGCGGCGCTGAGCGTGGTTTTGCCGACGCCGCCCGGTCCGAGGCAGATGAGGAGGCGGCGGTCGCGAAGTTCCAGAGCGTGCGCCGGTTTCATTGCGTGAGCATCTCGGCGGCAAGCCGTCGGCTGAGCGATTCGACTTCAAGCGCCGCGAGCCTCGGCTGATAAAGCATCGGGAGTTCGACCACGGCGAGACCTGCGCGTTCAAGTTTGCGCCGGGCGCTACTAGCGAACCGGGCCAGAGCGCCGCGATGATCGGCGAGCCGCGCGTGGTCCGCCAGCGGACCGAGTCGAGTAATTTCGGCCGCCGAAAAGAGTGCCGGGGAGACACAATTCAGCACCGCGCTGACGCATTCGATACCGACCCGATCGCGCAGGGCGGCGGCGGCTTCGAGCGCCTCCCGCAGGGCGAGTTCTTCGGGCGTAACCGTGAGAATCACGCCGAAGCGATTGCGATCGGCGAGAAATTCCTTGACCGCGCGCGCGAGGCGATTGAGGGTGCCGACGGGTGCGAGGTTGCCGATGCCCTCGGCGACCGCGAGTAATTCCAGCGCATGGCCGGTGGCGGGTGCGTCGATGACGGCGAAACGGTCGTGCAGGGCGGCGGACCCTGCAAGCTGGCGCATCCGCTCGAGCATCAGGAAGGCTTCGAGTCCCGGCAGTGCGGCGGTGACGTAGCCGAAGGTGCGGCTTTGGAGCATCCGGCGCGAGACTGCCCGCAGAGGCACGATGCGTTGAATGAAGGCTTCGAGTTCGCCCTGCGGGGTGATGGCGACGGCGTCGAGCGCGAGTTCGGGGTCGGTGGGAGCGCCGGGGGCGGCGGCCGCGTCGGTCGCGACGACTCCGAGCAGGCGCGCCGCCGAATGGCGGCTGTCGAGGCTGGCCAAGGTAGTCGGGCGCTGTTGCGCCAGGGCCATGGCGAGGGCCGCCGCGACGGTGCTCTTGCCCGTGCCGCCCTTGCCAGTGACGAAGATCAAACGCGGCAGCCCCATCGGCTAGAATCTAGGGGTGGCGGCGCGCATAGTCCATACGCGACGGCGGATAAGGTTAAATCAACGATGAAACCTGACGATCGATACGACGGCGGATCGGGCGCATCGGCAAGTGCGGGTGCGGTGGCGGGTGAGCCGCCGGCGGCGATGGCGACGATGCTGATCGCGATCCCGCCAGAGCAGATCGCGCTGTTCAAGGCGCTGATCGAATCCTACGACAATCTGGCGACGATGCGCACCGAAGATCCCGCACAGCATCATCTGCGACTGTATTTTGCGCCCGAATCGTCGGCTGATTTCAGCGCGCTGATCGAAGCCTTGACCGCGCAATTCGCGATTCGCCGGATCGAGTAAAGCGAGCGCGCGCGAAGGTCTCGCGCATCCGCGCCGATGTGCCGGATCCGCGCCGAGATGCCGCGTGCGGGCCGGCGTCGCGGGGGATCGGAACTCAGCCGGTGCGCAGGTCAACCTTGAAATCGCGGCCTTCCCAGCGATTGTCGTCGAGCCAGCGGAAGGTAAAGCGCAGCGGCGCGCGGGCGTCGCGGGTAGTCGGCAGATCGACGAAATGGACGCCGACGGCGATAGTTTGCGCGGTGGTATCGACCGGCGTTTTCCATTCGTCGCCGCTCCAACGGAGCATGAACGGTGCGGAAGCCTGGATGCGCAGCGTCGAACCGGCGGTCATCGACTGGGTTTGGCGGTTGAACTTCCAGACTTCGAGGTCGCGGCGTCCCCGGCGTTCGAGATAACGCTCTGCGACCTCCGGAATCAGATCGAAGACCGTGTCGTCGGCGACCGAGCGCATCAGCTTGATGTACTCGGCATGCGCCCACATTAGGGGCATCGCGGCTCCGGTCGGTTTGCCGAAGTAGAGCAGCGCCGACGAAATATCGCGCCGGTCCCAGATTTGTTCGGGGAGCATCCGGGTGGGGGTGGCGAAGTTTTCAATCGCCCGCAGATAGGGCGTGGGATCGCGGCCGGCGGCGAGTTCGTAATGGCCGCGTTCGCCGGTAAGCAGGGGCCATGGGCGGCCGACGCCCCAATTGACGAAAGCGCCGCCGTCGTCGCGCTGGCCGTAACCGTCATGGTTGTAACGGTGCCAGCACGGGCCGGCGGGGAAGTCGGTCTTGAGGACGGCGTCGATGACGCGCAGGGAATCCTCGACCAGCGGGTCGCCGCCGCGGCGGATGCCGTAGCGGACGAGTTCGAGAAAGCCCGCATCGACTATATCGCGGGCCGGGTAATCGGTCGGGGCGCCGGGTGCGCAATTGCGAATCGAAAGCACGCTGCGGTCGGGATCGCCTTGCGGGATGGGGTTAGCGGGATCCTCGGGCGTGATGCGCAGGTAGTGGCGGGGCACGCCGGGGAGCAGACTGCCGGCGGTGGTGACGGTCCACGCTTCAATGTGAGCCTCGAGGAAATCGGCATACTCGGTCAAATAGAGGGCGCTCGCTTCGTCGCCGCGCATCCGGGCGAAGACGGCGGCGCAAATCAATCCGGCGATATTGCTGGCGAGCGTCGAGGGCGAGTAGCCGCTGTTTTCCTCCCAGCGTTCCTGCGGAGTCGCGGGACCGTGGCAGACGAGGTAGTTGGCCGCCCGCATGACCATCGGATAGGGGTCGAAATCGATCAGTGCGCTGGCCCGGTGCAGATGCCGCGCGAGCATGATCGGAAAGGCCACTTCGTCGAGCTGAATGCCGCTCCAGTAAGGTTCGCCGTCAACCCAGAAATTCTGGGCGAAGCCGCCGTCTTCGTGTTGCGAGCAGGCGAGGTAGATGAGTGCGCGCAGGGGTGTCGAATGGTCGCCGGCGGCGAGCAGGCCGGTCGCGCTGTTGACCATGTCGCGGGTCCACACCATGTGATAGCCGCCGAGGTCCTCGTCGCCCCTGACCTCGCCCCACGGGATGCTGAGCGAGGCAATCAGCGCGCCGGGATAGCTCTTGTCCTCGTGCGCCATGATCAGCTCGCGGCTGCGCCGGTAGAGCAGTCCGTTGTCGCCGCTCAGCCACTCGAGCGGATGGAGCCTGCGCACGGCGCGCTCCCATTGCTCGAGAAAACGGGTGCGATGCTCGACGAAGGGCAGCGAGATGGCCTGGAAGAGCGTAGTCACCGCGCGATGGAGCGTGCCGCCGAAAGCGAGCCCGAGGGAGAAGTGGAAGCCGGCGCTCAGGTCGATTTCGCCGGTGAGCGCGATATTGCCGTCGGAGGCGGCGGCGAAGCTGTGGTCGAGCCTGAAGTTTCGCGAAAGATCCTGCCAGCCGTCAGTGGTGCCGACGTAGCCGCAAGAGCGCGCTACGAAGGGCGCGGTCGCGGCCAGTGCGAGCCAGGTGCCGCCCTTGTGAGCGGTGAGAAATTCGCGCCCGGCCATGGTGGCGACGTTGCCGTTATTGCCCCAGCCGCCGACTTCGAGATGAGGCGACACGACTACGTAGAGATGGAGCTTGCGCAGGAAGGCCGGGTCGCCATCGAGCTGGGCGTCGATCAGGACACAGGGCTGGTGGGGATCGCCGATGACTTCGGCGACCAGTTGGTAGCGGCCGGCGGGGTCGGAATTGGTAATGCGTACGCCGAGGCCATGCTCGCCGAGGTATTCCGTGTGGACCGTCAGATTGCGATGGGCGTCATGAAAGAAAGTTTCGCCGTCGGTGACGACGAATTGGAGGTCGCGAATCTGGGGATGGTCGAGCGTGGGGAAATAAATTTCGCTGAGCACGCCGTCGGAGACCGTGAACCAGATGCGGCTCGAGGTCGAGTAGGCGGTGCCGATGATGTCCTTGGCGCTGCGGGTCCAGTGCGGTTCGATACCGGGACCTCCGGTCGCGGACGGCGCATATTCGAGCCGAGCCATACGTCGAAATCCTTTCCCTAGGCCGGGCTTGGGGTGCGCGGCGCGGTCATGTAGTTGGCGGACCGGCGGTCGGCGTCGCGCGGAAGAAGTACGACACCGCGACGCTGATCCCATAGAGAGCGAGCAACGGAATCGCGAGCAGGAAGGGCGAAACCATGTCCGGCGGCGTAAGCGCAACGGCGATGATGAAGATGATCAGAATGGCGTAGCGGAAATGCCGGATCATCATGTGGTAATCGACGATGCCGAGACGCGTAAGGAAGAAGGCGAAGATTGGCATCTCGAAGGTAATCGCGAAGGCGATCAGCAGCTTGGACGAAAACGCCAGGTACTCGCTGATGCGGATCGTCGGGGTGACGCCGATGCTCTGGTACTGGTCGAGGAAAAAGGCATAGCCGATTTTGAAGACGACAGCCCAGCAGAAATAGCCGCCGGCGACGAAGAAAAGCGTCGCGAAGACGACGAAGGGCTTGGCCATGCGGCGTTCGGTTTCGTAGAGGCCGGGCGCGATGAATTTCCAGATTTCGTAAAACACCGCGGGGCTGGCGAGGAACAAACCGGCAATCAGGGCGACCTTGATTTTGGTGAAAAAGGCTTCGCCGACACCGGTCCCGATGAGCAGTACGGTGCGGCCGTGGGCGGCCGCGTGCAGCGGCCATGTGAGCGCCGCAAAGAGCCAGTCGGCAGCGAAATAGGCGATTGCAAAGCCCAGCAGAATGGCGATAACGCAGCGGATCAGCCGACCGCGCAGCTCGGTCAGATGGGCGAGCAAGGGCATCCGGAAGTCGTCGCCGGCGGGCGGCGGGGTGGTCGCTTCGAGCAGCGGCGGTTCGGCGCCGGAGCGCTCGGGCGGCGCTGCCCCGGGCGGTTGCGCTTCGGGAGTGTCGCCGGGAGACTCGCCCTCGGGATTGCCCGGCGCGTTGGGATCGTCGCTGCTGGCCACGTCGGTCGGTCGCGCTTGCTAGACGATCGCCTTCAGATCGGCGGCCGGAGTCGCCGATGAGGCGGCGGCCTCGGATTGGGCCGCGGCGGTGGATGTGCCGGTCGCCTCAGCCGGTGCGGACGCCGCCGCTTCGCGCGGCGCCGATGACGCCACCGCAGCAGCGGCGGGCGTGGTGTCGGTGGGCGGCGCGGATTGTGCGATGTTATTGGCACCGGTGCCGGCGCCCGGCCGCATCGGGTTGATCGGTGCCGTTGTGCGATTGTCGGAGGGCTGATCGAGCACGCCGCCGAGCTCGCGTACGACCATGTTGCTCGCGAGGCGCAGCTCGCGCAGGATTTTACCGGTCGCACGCATCACGTCGGGCAGATTTTCCGGCGGGATTACGATCAGCGCAACCGCCAGGATTACTATGATTTCAACGATGCCCAAGCTTGCCGTCCAGCGTCAATATTCCGTTTCCTTGCGCCGCCATGCCGTCGCGGCGTGGCCGATGCACTTTACAATGATCGTGAACCAGAGCCGAGGTGTCAAACCATGAACCGGACCGCGCTAATTGCCGACCGCCGTTACCTCGAACATTACGCTGGCCGAGTGCATCCGGAACGGCCCGAACGGGTCGCCGTGATGATCGAGATGGCAGCGCGGCTGCGGCGGCCGGATCTCAAGCTTTACGCTCCGCGCGAGGCCGCGCGCACCGAACTCGAATTGTGCCATCGGAGCGATTACGTCGCCGCCGTCGAACACACGGCGACGCTCGAGCGGGCGAACTTCGATCCCGATACACACACTTCGCCGGCGACCTGGCGCACCGCGACGCTCGCGGCGGGCGGAGTGCTGACGGCGGTCGAGGCGGTGATGGCGGCCGAGGCCCATAACGCCTTTGCGATCGTGCGTCCGCCCGGCCATCACGCGCTGGCCAATCGCGCGATGGGATTCTGCTTCTTCAATAATATTGCGATAGCGGCGGCGGCGCTGATTGCTCATCATGGCCTCAAGCGCGTGCTCATCCTCGATTGGGACGTTCATCACGGCAACGGCACGCAGGAGATCTTCTACGCTTCGCCGCAAGTGCTCTATATGTCGTTGCATCAGTCGCCGTTCTATCCCGGCAGCGGCCTGTTAGACGAGGTCGGCGCCGACGCCGGCGCGGGCTACACAGTCAACGTTCCGCTGCCGGCCAGCTTCGGCGACGCCGAGTACCTGCGCGCCTTCGACGACCTGCTGATGCCGATCGCACGCCAGTTCGATCCCGAGTTTATCCTGATTTCCGCTGGCTTCGATTGCCACTATCGCGATCCCCTCGGCGGGATGCGCGTGACCGAGCAGGGCTTTGTCGCCATGGCGCGGCGGATGAAGCGGCTGGCCGCCGAATGCTGCGCCGGGCGAATGGTCGCGGCGCTCGAGGGCGGTTACGACCTGAAGGCGCTGGCCGACTCAGGCCGTGACGTTATCGACGAATTGGGCCGCGACGACGATGAGCCGGTAGCGGGCGCCATCGACGGCGATCGCGTCATCCCGATTATCCAGCGCGCCCAGTATTTCCACGACCAATTCTGGAAATTCGCCTGACCTCGCCGCGATTGCCCGCGCCCGCTCAGTGCCCCAAAACCAATTCGGCGGCGAAGCCGCGGCGGATTCGCCTGGCTTTGGAAGGTGCCGTCGAATTAGAGACTTGGTCCGTGACGGTGTCCGCCGCTCGTTCGTGAAAGCGCCAGGCGCACTGCGGTCATTCAGCGCCCCAATGCGACACGAACCGTCTTCAGGATGTAAATGAAGTCGCGCGGAGAGGAGATTTCGCCCATTTTGGCAACCATCGACAGGAGTTCCATCTCGTCTCGCGTGATGTTGTGAACGCTCCGCAAATGGGGATCCTTGCGGAATTGTTCCCACGTGAGTTTGGGGTCGCCGGTTTTCTCAGTCTGCAACAATTGAGCCGCATGCGGGTTGGCGAGGAAAAATAATTCGCGCCGCTCGAGTGCGAGCACCTCGGCCAGACGACTGAGCACACGGTCCGACGGGTGACGTTTACCGGACTCCAGATGTCCAACGTACGGCGTCGAAGTCTTGATTCGCCGAGCGATCTCCTGCTGCGTCAAGTTCAATTGGCGACGACGTTCGCGAATCACCTGCCCAAAATTTCGTTCCTTTCGTTTTGCCATTGCACCTTTGCTAACCGTCAGTCGTTGCCTGGACACACGTAGTTAGCAGTTTTAGATAACTAAAGATTAATATAACCCAACAGAGATAGCAATCAGCGTTCGGCTCCGTGAAGTCTAAATTGCGGCTCATTATTTAAAGCCCTGAAATATTCTAAGGAATTCTCGCGCGTCTAAAGTCGAAAATTATTGACGAAATCACTAAATTATGCCAGAAATATGAAACAAGATACTCATTTATGTTATGATATCGTACAAGGTCTTTTGACGTCTCATCGCACCGATCCTCCTCCGTGGAACGATAGTGGCTTAGTCGTGCTATTCGATCGGCGCCGATAGCACAAGAATTATTGAGCAGCGTATCGATCAAAGTGGCGAATAGCATGATTGGAGACGGAATAGCATAGCCGGTAGGAGAAAAATTGATGTTTTTTGTCCGCGGTTTGTCGTCGCAAGGTAAAGAAGTTCTAATCAATCCGGATCAAGTCTTATACGTTCGCGCGGGCGGCTTGCTCCGCTCCGGGACGGTGCTCGTCCTGACCCATCGTAAGCGCCTGTTGGTAGATCAGGATACGGAAACCGTGCGTCAGCGATTCGAAGACTATCTCATTGAAATTACCACGGCCGACGATCGCGAGGCCGACGACGATCGCGACTGCTCCGAGACCGGACGACTCTGTTCCTGATCCCTTCCCTGGCTTACGCCGCACAGATTTACATTCCAGCCGCTCGCAATTGAGAGCATGGAAGTTGTGCCGGGCGCGCTGCGCGTGATATCCCAAAAAAATGTGGGTACGAGCATTTCGAGGAGGATACCGGCATGAAGATATCGATGTTCCATCTGATGCCTTACCGCGATTTACCTGCGGATTTCGAGAAGAATTACCAATCAGTGTGGGTTGACCCGCCGTTTTGGGAACTCGCCGATCCGGCCAAGGTCGGCCAGTATTACAACTGGACGCTCGACGAGCTGATTTACGCTGCGAAGTCCGGCATGGACGGTATCTGCGTCAACGAACATCATCAAAATGCCTACGGCTTCATGCCCAGCCCCAACCTGATGGGTTCGGTCCTGGCCCGCGCGACCAACGGCATGAATTGCGCGGTGGTGCAGATGGGAGCGACGCTGCCGACCACCAATCCTCCGATTCGGGTCGCCGAAGAATACGCCATGCTCGATACCATCAGCGGCGGCCGGCTGGTGGCCGGGATGCCGTTGGGCACGCCGATGGACGCCAATCTTTGCTACGGCATCACCCCGATCGAACATCGCGAGCGCTACTATGAGGCGCACGATCTGATCATGAAGGCGTGGCAATCGCGCGAAACCTTCGCCTGGAACGGCAAATATTTCAAGCTGCCGATGGTCAACCTGTGGCCGCGGCCGATTCAGCAACCGCATCCTCCGGTCTGGGTGCCCGGCGCCGGCAGTCTCAGCACCTGGGATTTTGCCGCCAAGCACGACCATTGTTACTGCTTCCTCAGCTATTACGGGAACAAACTCGGCAAGCGCGTGATGGACGGCTTCTGGGAATTCGTCGACAAGCAGGGTCTCGAGCCCAACCCGTATCGCGCGGGCTTTCTGCAATTGGTGGTGGTGGCCGAGACCGACGCGCAGGCCGAGAAGGATTACTACAAGCACATCCGCTACTTCTACGATAAGTCGCTGCATATCCTGAACGAGTACCAGATGATTCCCGGCAATCAGGACTATCGCAGCCTCAGCAACAGCGTGAAGAACCTGCTGCCGATGCAGTTGGATCTGATGAATTCGGTCAGCAAGTGGGGCTACAAGGAATTCGTCGAGAACCAGTTCGTGATCGCGGGAAGTCCGGCCACGGTGCGCGACCAGTTGAAGGAAGCGGTCAAGAATTTGCGCGTCGGCAATCTGATGGTGCTGCTGCATATCGGTTCGATGCCGCATGAGCTGACGCTCAAGAATATCGACCTGTTCTCGCGCGAAGTCCTGCCCCATTTCCGCAACGTGTGGGACGAGGACGGCTGGGATAATAAATGGTGGCCGACCGCCCTGCGCGGCAAGACCAACGCCGAGAATATCGGGCGCGCAGCGCGCGAGGAGTCGCGCGCGGCTAAATAGCCGGCCGATCGCGGGTCGCCTAACGAATCGAATTGCATCCGCCGGCCGCTCGGCAGCCTGCACCATCGATACGCAGGCGCGCTGACGGGGCGGCCGATGCCTCAAGCGGGACAAAGAAGCTATGGTTGCGACATCGGAACAAACCCTGAAGCTCTGGGAAAACAAGGTAACCGCGCACGTCAAGGTTGCCGGCGACGGGCCGGCGCTAGTTTACCTGCATAGCGGTTACGGCCTGGTATGGGGCGAGGCGCTCGACCTCCTCGCGCAGGATTTTACGGTCTATGCCCCGGAGCATCCGGGCACCAGCGCTGGCGATCCGGATTCGATCAAGCCGCTCGACGACGTCTGGGACCTGGTCCTCTATTACTACGAGATGTTCGACAAGCTCGGGCTCGAAGCGCCCGCCGTCGTCGGCCATTCGTTTGGCGGGATGGTCGCGGCTGAGATTGCCGCCAACAATCCGCGCCGCGTGAGCCGGCTCGCCCTGATCGATTCGCTCGGGCTTTGGCGCGACGACACTCCGATCAAAAATTACATGGTCACGCCGCAGGCCGAACTCGACAAGTTGATGTTCGCCGACCCGCATAATCCGGCGCGCAAGAACGTCTCGATGAATTTCGAGGACCCCGAATCGATCATCCGCATCACATGGTCGCTCGGATGTACCGGCAAGTACATCTGGCCGATACCCGACAAGGGCTTGCGCAAGCGCGCCCATCGGATCGAGGCGCCGACGTTGCTCATTTGGGGCAAGCAGGACGGCCTGACCAAGCCGATCTATGCCGAGGAGTTCAAGGCGCTGATCCCCAACGCGCGGATCGAAATGGTCGATAAGGCGGCGCACATGACGCCGCTCGAGCAGCCGGCCGCCGTCGCGAAACTACTGCGCGACTTCCTTAAGCATTAGCACCCGTTCGCCCTGGCGCGCGGGGCCGGCTCAGGCGACCGCCTTCGGAATCTCGCCATGTTCCGGCTGTGGGATTTCCGCGTCGGGTGAACCGACGACCTGATCGATCGCCTGCAGCAGCACCGTGCGACGCACGGGTTTGCTCACATGGGCGTCGGCCCCGGCATCCCTAGTTCGCTTCTCGTCATCGGTCAGGGCGGAAGCGGTGAGCGCGATAATTGGCGTGCGGCGCCGGGTCTCATCCTTTTCAATGTCGCGAATGGCGCGAATCGCCTCGATTCCGCCCATCACGGGCATCCGCATGTCCATCAGAATTGCGGCGTAATTGCCGCTGCGGAATTTTTCTATCGCGCCAACCCCGTCGGCGGCTTCGTCGATTTCGTAGCCGGTGTCCTTCAAAAAGGCACGGACCAGCAAACGGTTGTCCGCCGAGTCGTCAACGACCAGAATCCCGGCCTCAGATACGGCTCCGTCGCCGGTCGGCACCGCCGGTTTCGGCCCCGGCTGCTTTCCGAGCCCATTTGCGGTGCGGTCGCGGCCGTTGATCGCGACGCCAATCGCGTCGAACAGCTCGGTCCGGCGAACCGGTTTGATCAGGTAGGCGTCGAGACCGAGGTCGCGCACTTGCGCAAGCTGATCCTTCATGCCGTCGGAGGTCAGCATCACGACCACCGGGCGCTGGGTGCTGCCGATGCGCTGCGCCACCTCGAATCCGTCCATTTCCGGCATCCGCGCGTCGAGCAGCATCAGATTGTACGGATCGCCTTCCGCACGGGCGGTCTCGTAGAGCCGCAGCGCTGCGAGGCCGTCAGCCGCTTCGGTGACCTCGGCACCCGCGCGAGACAAAATCTCGCGCAGTACCAGGCGGTTGAACTGATTATCGTCGACCACCAGCACGCGCATGCCCTTGAAATTCACCGCATTGCTGACAGGTTCGAGCGCCTGCACTTCGGGCGGAGCCGCTTCCAACACCGCCGTGAAGTGAAACGCGCTGCCGTGCCCAACTGTGCTTTCGACCCAGACCCGCCCACCCATCAATTCGGTCATCCGGTTGACGATGGCGAGCCCGAGTCCGGTGCCGCCGTAATTGCGGGTGGTCGAGGAGTCGACCTGGCTAAAGTCAGAAAAAATCGACTCGAGCTTGTCCTCTGGGATGCCAATGCCGCTGTCGGAGACGGTAAAATGCAGAGTATCGGGCGTTGCCGAATGCTCCTCGCGGCCGACCGTAACGACGATTTCACCGCTCTCGGTGAACTTCAGGGCGTTGCCAATCAGGTTGAGCAGTATCTGGCGCAAACGCAACGGATCGCCGAGCACCCACGTCGGCACGTCCGGCATTATTCGCGCCGCTAACTCAAGCCCTTTAGCATGTGCGCGAAAGCCGAAAATCTCGAGGGATTTTTCGACCACATGCTCAAGGTCGAGCGCAATGTGTTCAAGTCTGAGCTGGCCGCCTTCGACCTTGGCCAAGTCCAGAATGTTGTTGATCAACGCGAGCAGCGCGTTGCTATTGTTTCTCATGATATCGAGGTAGTTGCGCTCCTCCTCGTTCAACGTGGTGTCCTGCAACAGCTCCTCCATGCCGAGGATCGAGGTCATGGGGGTCCGAATTTCGTGCGACATGCTCGAGAGAAACTCGCTCTTGGCGTTCGACGCGGCAAGCGCCACCTCGCGCGCCTCGACCAATTCGGCGGTCCGCGCCACGACCTTCTGCTCGATTTCGCCGTTGACCGTTTCCAGCCGCACTTGCTGGTGGGCAATTCGGCGCAATTGCCCGAGGCTCACTCGAATCGAAAACATCAGCACGCAATCATCGAAGAGCACCCAGGCGCCGTGCTCGATGAAGCGCAGGGGCTGCACTATGTCGACTCCGTATACCGACTGCGGCCAGTAGTAGCCGCGCAGCGCATGGTCGAGGATTACCACCACGGTGGCCGACAGCAGCACCCGCCAGTCGCGATACACCGCCAGAAACGCCAGCGAGACGAAGATGTCGAAGTGGGTTTCGATACGTCCGCCGGTGAGGTGGATTAGCAGGGCCGTCATCAACATCTGCCCGATCGCGATCGCCTGGCGCGTCGAGGCCTCGCCCGGACGCGTCAGCGCTAGGATGACCGGGAAAATCGTAACCACGCCGCCCAAGAACAATGCTGCCCAGACGTGTACGCTGACCTGGCTTTCCAGCCCCTCCCAGGCCCGCGGTGAGATCCAGATCGCAGCGCCTACCGCGGCCACCCATTGAATTCCCATCAGCACGGCAAACAAGCGATCGCCCTGCAAATAGGAGTTGTGCAGCATCGCGCGATAGAGCACCGCCTCGCGCTCCGCGATCTGCGGCCTTGACTCTTCCGCGCGCGCGGCTATCGAGGGCATGTAAGGTTAGCCATAACCGGATTTTTGTCGTGATCGCCAAATAACGGGCAACCGAAAACCGGCGCACGCCCATGCCGCCTGTCGCCGCCGCGCAGCAATGCATTGATTTCGAACAAACCCGGACTGTCGCCCCAATGGCCACGGGCTGCCGTGATACCGCCGTTGAAGCGAAGGCGGCCGCCGGCATCGTAAATCGCAATCTGCCCGGAGGTCGCTGAGCCGAAGCGCCGGGCCTCATTGCGATTGTCAACGACGACCGTCACGCCCGGTATCTTCGCCGCGCTTTCCCACAGATCGGTCCGCTCCCATCGCGCCGGCAATCCCGGACCTGGTCGCTCAAACACCAGGTAGCTGCGCAGACGTCCCCCCGCATGCGCCATCAGAATCGCCAATTCGCCAATACTCGCACGCGTGCACGGACATATCGGATGAACGAACATGACCAGCGTGAATTGTCTGGTGCTCCGCGCAAGCACGCTCCCCGCCGGCCATTGAGCAGGTGGCGTGCCGGCGACGCCTGGACGGCTGGAATAATCCCACAGCGCCGCCATTCCGCTGACCGCCAGCACCAGCCAGACAGTAAATGCGATCGGAATCAGCCACGGACGCCAACGCTCGCCATGACGCGGCGGAGATTCCAACCGTGGGGTCGCGCCGGTCGGCTGTGCGTTCCTGGCCATCGGAGTAGGAACCAGCAAGTCCGATGCCGCGAAAGGCTGGCCTCGTTATCTGCGATCTGTGCCGGAACCGGGACTCGCGCTATTTTCTGTATCGCCGGCGGTTCGCGCTGGCGAAATTGTTTCGAATTGACACCGCCCCTCGATCACTTTCCCCGATCGCCGAGGAGCGCTTGGGTTGCGCGGACGGCGGCGCTCGAATATCAAAGAAGGATTGCTTCAGGCTCGACTGGCAACCCAATGACGAATCGAATCGTGCGACTCAGCGGCGCCCTTACCCTGGCGCTAATCCTTCTCGGCGCCGTCGCGTGCGGCGCCAAAGCGGTGAATTCAAAAATGGACGGCTTACCCGTACGCAACACTGGACATTACGCAATTCTCGACACCGATCGCGGCACCGTGGTGATTGAACTCTATCCCGCGGTCGCGCCCAAGACTGTCGCCAATTTCGAGAAACTCTCGAAGGACGGCTTCTACAACGGCCTCACGTTCCATCGCGTAGAGCCCGGCTTCGTGGTTCAGGGCGGCGACCCTCAGGGCAACGGCATGGGCGGTCCCGGCTACGATATCCCCGCCGAAATCAGCCCGACCGAGAAACATCTGCGCGGTACGGTCGCGATGGCGCGAAAGGGCGACCAGGTCAATCCCGAGCGCAAGTCGAGCGGCAGCCAGTTCTATATCTGTCTCGCGCCGGCGCCGTTTCTCGACGGACAATACACCATCTTCGGGGGCGTGGTCGAAGGCATGGCCGTAGTCGACAAGATTAAGGTCGGCGACCATATCAAGAAGGTCACCCTGAGCGACAAGCTGCCGCAGTAGGGCAAACGGCCAGGTTAGCGGTTGAAGAGCGCAGAATTATCATTTCTGCTGAAACCTCATCGAGGTTTCAGACTTCCCGTCGGTAAAGATGCGGCTTCGCCCGGTAAATAAGGGCCGTATAGCGTGAAAAGATCGTTCAGCGACGGTGCGCGATTTAGGATGTGCGCGAGGATCGCACGATCGAGCAACGCGAGCGTAAAGCACTGAAAAAAGTCGGGCATTGAAAGAATACTTCACCGTCGATCTCCATCTCCACACCAATCGCGGCAGTGCGGATTCCAATCTCGCGGCCGCAGAGATGATCGCGCGGGCTCAGGCGATCGGTATCGGCGCGGTATGTATCACCGAGCACGATAACGCCTGGGACTTGCGCGAAATCGCGACGTTGGCGGCCGACTCGGGCGTGATTTTCCTGCGCGGCATGGAAGTGACGACCGAGATGGGCCATATCGGGGTTTTCGGCCTGCACGAGTACGTCGGCGGCATCTATAAATTGCGCGAATTGCGCAAGGTGGTGGACCGCCTCGGCGGCATCATGGTCGCCAATCATCCGTTTCGCTACAAGCTCGATCCGCGCTTCTCGTTCATCAATCAGGATCATCAGGCGATCGATCCGGAGCGCCCCGAGACCGCCGCCAAACTCGAAATTTTCGAGGTCTGCGACGCCGTCGAAGCGCTCAACGGCGCGTGCTCCGAGGAAGAAAACCTGTTCGCGCTGAAGGTCGCCCGCCATCTAGGCTTGGCCGAAGTCGCCGGCTCGGATTCCCATTCCGCCAACTCGATCGGATGCGTCACCACGCTGCTCGACCAGCCCGTGCGCAACGAGCGCGAGCTCATCGACGCGATCAAGGCGCGCCAGACCCGCGCCGGCCGCGGCCTCATCGCGGGCAGCGTCGCACCGTTCGAGATTCCCGTCTGACGCGTACGCATCGCTGATTTCCAACGGGCCGCCGCCCCGCGCGGCCGTCCGTCACAGCGGCGCGCACGCGCGCGATTATCAAGCGCAAATCCCGGATTTTCGGCCGCCGCGGTTGTTTGAATACAGGTCCGTGGGATAACATTAACTGCGTTCCATTCTGACTATGGCTACTAATCGAGATCGATTCGCGCTGATTGAAAGTATCTCCTCGATCGGCACTGAACCGCCGGCCGAATTGCGCGAATCCCTCGACCGTGTGGTCGCCGCCATCGCCCGCAGCATGGAGGTCGAGGTCTGCTCGCTCTACCTCTTCGACCCGCAGCATGAGCGGCTGGTCCTGCGCGCGACCGTCGGCCTCGATCGCGATTCGGTCGGCCGCGTCTCGATGCGCGTCAGCGAGGGCCTGGTCGGTCTCGCGATCGAATCGGCCGGTCCGGTGGTGGTCGAAGACGCGATGAGCCATCCGCGTTACAAATATTTTCCCGAGACCGGCGAGGAGCGTTATCACACGTTTCTGGCGGTGCCGGTGCGCGAGGGCCGCCAAACGCCGATCGGCGTGCTGGTGGTACAGACTCTGCGCCGGCGCAAGGTCGGCAAGGAAGAGAGCCGCTTGCTGCGGACGGCGGCCAGCCAGGTCGCGCAAATCCTGTCGCATTATCAATTGCGCGAAACCCTCGCCAACAAGGAAAAGGAACGCGACGAGTATCGCCGGCGGATGATCGAGGCCAACCGCCAGCTCAAGGGTTACGAAAAGGTCGGCGGCGCCACTCGCCTTGCCGCCCCGGTCAAGACTCGCCGCCCGCGTCTGGTCGGGCTGGCGGCCGCACCGGGCTTCGCGCGCGGTCTCGCCCACGTCGTCGGAACCTTTCTCAGCTCGATCGACCGCAATCTGCGCGCCCGCGATTCCAAGGCCGAAACCCATCGCCTCGAAGAGGCACTGATCCGCTCGCGCGGCGAACTCGCGGCGCTCAAGGTTCGCATGGAACCGCTGATGCCCGAGGCCGAGCTAAAGATCTTCGACGGCCATCGCCAAATTCTGGAAGACGAGGAGTTCGTCGGACGCATTCGCGACGCGATCGACGCCGGCTACGCGGCCGAAAGTTCGCTCTTTCGCGTAATCGACGAGCTTAGCGCCCAGATGCTCGCGGTCGCCGACAGCTACCTGCGCGAGCGCGCCACCGATTTCCGCGACGTCGGCCATCGCGTCCTGCGCCACCTGCGCCAGGAAGACAAGAAAAGTGTCTTTGCCAAGGCCACCATCCTGGTCGCCGAAGAGCTGACGCTGTCACAGATGACGCTGGTCTCGCACGAAAATCTTGCCGGTATCGCCCTCCAGTCCGGCGGCGTCACCTCGCACGCCGCGATTCTCGCGCGCGCCTTCGAAATCCCGACGGTGGTCGGCGTCGAGCATCTGATGGAAGCGGTGCTCGAGGGCGACGCCCTGGTGCTCGACGGCAACTCCGGCATCGTCTATGTCAATCCGTCGAACGAAGTCGAGCGCGAATACCAGATCCTGATGAAGCGCTACGACGCCTTCCGCAAGGAATTGCTGGTCGGACTCGACGAGCCCACCGTCACCCGCGACGGCCATCGCGTCCAGATGCTCGCCAATATCGCGCTGCCGGCCGACGTTGAGCTCGCCGTTCGCTACGGCGCCGAAGGCATCGGGCTGCTGCGCTCGGAATTCTCGTTTCTCACCTACGAGGATTTCCCCGACGAAGCCCAGCAGTTGAGCCTCTATAACCGCGTGCTCGACGCCGCGGGCAAGCGCCCGGTTACCATTCGCACGCTCGATATCGGCGCCGATAAATATCCGCCCTACCTGCGTGTTCCGCGCGAGGACAATCCGTTCCTCGGCTGGCGCTCGATTCGTATCTCGCTCGAACTCGCCAACGTCTTCAAGGTCCAGTTGCGGGCGATTCTGCGCGCCGCCGCCCGCCACGACGTCAAAATAATGTTCCCGATGATTTCGAGCATCGAGGAGTTGCGCCGCGCCCGCGAACTACTCGCCGAGGCGCAGGCCGAGCTCTACAAGGAAGGCCTCGAGCATAACCCAGCGATCGAAGTCGGTATCATGGTCGAGGTGCCGTCCGCCGTATGGCTCGCACCGCGGCTGGTCGACGAAGTCGATTTCTTCTCGATCGGCACCAACGATCTCATCCAGTACCTGCTCGCCGCCGACCGCAATAATCCGCGCGTCGCCCACCTCTACGAGTCCCTGCATCCCGCCGTGCTCGGCGCCATCGCCGAAGTCGTCAGCGTTGGCCGCGGCGCCGGCAAACAGGTCTGCATCTGCGGCGAGATGGCCAGCGATCCACTGGCCACACTGCTCCTGCTCGGCATGGGACTCGACCAGCTGAGCCTCAGCCCGCTGTTCATCCCGGTGGTGCGCAAAATCATCCGCGGCAGCGATTTCAATACCGCCCGCACCGTCGCCCACGACATCCTCCAGATGGTCTCGGTGCAGGAAATCAAGGGCTATCTGATCGAACGCTACCGCGACCTCGGCCTCATCCAGATGCTCGAGATGTATCGATGAGACCCTGCGCAACTTTTCTGTTTTCCTGTATAATCGATTACGTTCGAGGGTTCCCGAGCGGGCGCTTCGCCGCCTCGCGCGGCGTTCGATAGTTGACTTCCCGGGTCGGGCTTAGTTAACTCTGACCGTTCGGTTAGAATCGCATCGCCGAGTGCTGTATGATGTGGCGGTAGAGGAGTAATCGATGGTGGCTTTGTTCAGTTTAATTGGCTTTCTCGTGTTTGCGGTATCGGTCCTGTACTACCTGCTCGGCCGCAATCGCTACGGCGGCGACCGTCCGGCCAAGGTGCTTCAGCTTGGAACATCGGTGGGCGCGGACGCCACCAACTCCCTCAAGCCCGAGCCCTGCCGCACGATTCGGGTCTACTTCATTAAGCCGTCGCGCTACGACGAGGAAGGCTACGTCCAGTACTTCCGCTACGGCGTGCAGCCCAACAACACCCTGACGGTCCTGTTGGCGCTTAACGAAAATTACAATCGCAACTACGGCGCCAAACGTAATGTCCATCTCGATACCGTCATCTGGGACGAAATCTGCGACGGCGCGGTCAGCCCCGAGACCATCAAGGCGATCAAGGAAAAGGCTCAGGAAGACGGCGTCGAACTCGTCATCGGCATGGCCGGTGTGCAGTCCAATCAGTATCCGCGCGGTCGCGACATCGCCCTACAGTTCGTCGCCCACGGCGTGCGCGTCCTGATGGGTGGATTCCACGTCAGCGGTTATCCCGAATCGCGCGACTTCCTGCATAGCTGCGGCATCACCACCATCGTCGGCGAAGCCGAAAATCTCTGGGTGCACATCGTCGAGGATATTCTGCGCGGGGAATTGCAGCCCAACTACTCGGTCACCGACGGTATCCGCGCCAAGACCGGCCGCGACGACATCATCGTGCCGGTAATTACCGATTCTCAGCTTCCGACCCTCGATGATCGCTATCTGACACGCTTCTTCGACCCAACCATGACCACCATCGATACCTCGCGCGGATGCCCGTTCACCTGCTCCTATTGCAGCGTGAAAAACGTCATGGGCCGCACCATGCGCTCGCGCGAGCCCAACGCCGTGGTCAGTTGGGTGCGCGACGCCGTGCGCAATCACGGTATCACCGCGCTCTTCCTGGTTGACGACGATTTCTTCCGCAGCCCCCGCTGGGAGGAGATTCTCACCGGTCTGGTCGAGGTCAAAAAGGAATACCCCAAGCTCGAATTCATGATGCAGGTCGATGTCGACGCCTCATGCTACGCCAACGTCGCCGAGGGCGAGACCGAAACCGCCAAGCATCGCCGCAGCCGCCGCTTCACCGAACTCGCGGCCAAGGCCGGATGCTACCAGGCCTTCGTCGGCATCGAATCGCTCAATCCCGATAACCTCAATTTCGCCACCAAGTATCAAAATACCGACGACCGCCAACATCGCAGCAAGATCGAAGAAGCGCGCAAGCACGTGCTGGACAAGTACCGCCGCGTAGTTGACAACTGGCACAAGGTCGGGGTCTCGGTGCACGCCGGCTACATGCTCGGCTTCCCGTTCGACGGCCCCGATTGTGGACGTATCGCCGCCAAGACCCTGCGCAAAATCGGCTTCGATATCGTTTCGTTCTTCATCATGACGCCGCTGCCCGGCACCGAAGATCAGGTGCGCTACGCCAAGGAAGGCGACATCATCGATTGGGACTTTAACCAGCTCGATTCCCAGCACGTGACCCTGCGCCACGACAAACTCGATCGCCACGCATGGTACCAGGCCTATCGCGACGCCTTCACCGGCTTCTATTCCTTCGGGCGTCTGATGCATACGGTCTTTACCGTCGCCGGCGGCCGCGGCATGTCGGCCCAATCGCGCATGGGCACCGTGCGCCAGTTCGTCTACTACTTTTTCAGCTACCGGCAGGGCCGCCATCCGATGGTCGGCGGGGTCTGGCAGATTAAGCGCCGCGACGTCCGCCGCGCCGGCATCACCGACGAAGACGCGCGTCGCCAATACCTCGGTGGGATGCGCTTCGACGCGATCCTGCGCGGCGAGGGCGACGGTTTCGCAGGCGCTCCCGCCTGAGCGCGGGTGGGGGTGGGCGTTGATTCCGGAGCAGGTGAAAGTGCCTCTGCAGGTGAAAGAATTTGTCGAGGAACGCAAAACTTTAATTTTCCCTGAAACCTCACACTAGACGGAGCGCAGCGGAGACGAGCGCACCAGCGGAGCCAGAAGCGGAGCGAGCAAACGAGTCCGCGAGGTGCGTTCAAGATAAGCAGTCTGCGGCGTGCGCACAGCGAGCGTAGCGAGCGATTCTAAAGAAGACCTTTCAGACTTCCCTTTGGATGAGAAACTGCACGCGCTTTCGATTCGGCCGTCCACTCGAGCAACGCCAGCGTTGATCGATGAAGGCGGCCGATCCATGATGGGTTACTAACAGGGCGAAGCCCGCATCTTTACCAACGGGAAGCTTGAAACCTCGTGAGGTTTCAAATTCTGGAAAACCAAAAGTTCTTAGTTCCTCAACCAACCTCCCTATCTCTCTTCTCTTTCCCAATGATTACCGACACTCAAATTGACGCCCTTGCGACACACCTGGTCCACGGCCTGATCGCGCGCGGCTCGATCAAGCCCAAAGTCAGCGAGAAGGACCTGGTCGCCTGCGTGGTCGAGCTGATGTCGGCGAATTTCGAGGCCGAAGCCAAAATCGACGACGAGGCCGACCGCATGGCCGAGGAGCAGGCGCGGCTTGATTCGCGGCTCGACGTCACCCGCCTGCGCGGCATGATTCGCCAGCGCCTCGCCGAAAAAAAAGGCTTCACACTCTGATGCCGCCGCCGGTGTGAACCACGGCGCCCGCCGTTTATCAGCGAAAAACGAAAAAATGAAACTTAGCGAAGCCCGCATTCTCTATCTCGCCCGCGAATCGATCGCCCTGATGCGCGACGAGGGGCTGGTCGAAATTCCCAACTTCGCCGTCGCCTTGCGCCACGGCCGCGAAATCCTCGCCGAGGTTGTCGAGCAGGGTGACGCCGTCGACGCCGTCGTGAGGCGCAAGATTGCCTCGCTCAAGCGCGGCGTGATCGAGGGCACGCCCGAATGGAACATTCTGTTCCGCCGCTACCGCGACGAGGAATTGCGCAAAAAAGGCCCCCAACGCTAAGCCGGGATCGCCCTCAATGGACCAGCAGGAATTCCTCAAGCAATCCGACCAATGTCTCGCCGCCGTCGCCAAATGGCTCGAGACGCTCGATCCCGACGAGGTCGATTATGTCACCGGCGACGGTGTCGTCACCATCGAGTTTCCCGACGGCGGCAAGTTTATCCTGAGTCGGCAGGCTGCCACCAACCAGATCTGGCTCGCCGCCGGCGCCCGCGCCTGGCATTACAATCGCGACGCCGCCGACGCGCGCTGGGTTGACGATCGCGACGGCCACGACCTCTATGGCCGCCTTGCCGAAGTGCTCTCCGAACGTATCGGCCACCCCGTCGAATTCACCGTCTGATCCAACGCCCTTTCAACTACGTGTTCCTTCACCACCCGTCCCCTTCCGTCATCACGACCCGCCTTCCGTCATCCTGACTCCCCATTCCGTCATCCTGAACGAAGTGAAGGATCTAGCGCGGTTCCTCCCGCGCGTTAAACCGTTAATCCGAGCCCCTCGCGGGCGCCGCGAACCTTCAGCCGAAACCCCCCGCGCAAGCCTCTGCGCAAGGCGCTCTGCTGTCGTTCAGAGCGCAACGAAGAACCCTTGCGTCTTGGTTCGCCGCCTGAGCGTCGGCGATCGCCGCGTTCAAATTTTTTAGTTCAATCGTGCAGCTAGATGGTGCCGCTGTTGACGCAGCGCGGGCGGATTGCGCTGCGGGTGGGTAACGGGGCGCGGACTCAGTCCGCGCCCATCTCCGTGCTAATTAGTCAACGCTTTTCCATGAAACGAGAGATTGAAATTCCCGTTTTTCAGAAATTTGCCATTGGCCTGTCCAACGCCGTCGAAGGTGGTCGTTGAGACATCGTCAAATTCCCACCCGCCATTGAATGTTTGCAGTTGGCCGGTACCGAAGGCCTCACACATTGCGCCGGTGAAATCCAAGATTTCGAGATCCTTTGAACCGAGAACATAAATCGCGCCATATGATGGAAAACAATTTCCATCTGGATCTCCCGGGACGTTTCCCGTATCGAGGGTAATTTCACCGAGTACGTTGCCGTTCGGGGCTTTACCGATTCTGTTTCCGTTTGCGTGTCCGGTCAGGTACAGGCACACGCACGGACCGACGGGACACTGGTTTGCGTAAGCATCAGGACACACACCGGGAGTGGCGTTTGGCGTGAGATGAAAGGCAGCGCTATACCCAACCTTATGCGGTCCCGCTACATCGGGGCCAACCGCCGCACTATCCGGCCTCGCAGGCCATTGATGAGTCTGATTTGCTCCTTGTGCGAACACTGCCGGCGCCGCGCCGAGCATCATTGCGAGAACCGCGACCAGCACGAGTGTCCTCCGCGGTCCTTCCAGACCTTCGCGACCTTTTCCTGCTCTCCACCATGAATTCTTGAGCGTTTCTCTGTATTCCTCCCGTGCTTTAAGAAGTTTCTCCATAGAAGCAAGGCTGTGCAGCCTTCTCCCCCTCTGGGTCACCAAATGATGCATTTGAACGTCGGATTTTAGGCGATGGAGTGTATCAGCTTGGATTTGTCGATCAAGACTTCTATCGTTCTACTGACGCTTGCAATGCATAACTTGACGTTCCATTCTTATCGCCCGGCGTACACTCCCGTCAGTTCAATCAAAGGAGAGACTGCAGATTTGCAAGGTTTCAGTCTCCGGAGACGGTAATTTTCGGGTTCTTCGGCAACCTTCTCCAGATTCGTTCCCGGCCGGACATATCGACCCCGCATCGCCGGAATCACCCTCGCCGATAGTTGCAATAATCGACTGAGCAGATAAACTGGCGGATTAGCACTCTCATTCTGAGAGTGCTAATTGACAAATCCGCAGTCGTGATTAAGTTCCGACCGGAACCCCTCATCCAGGGGATTTTTATTAAACGTCACAAGGAGGCTGCTGGTCACCCCATGAAAGGAATCAGGCCGTTAGGCGATCGGATTCTGGTGAAGCGTATCAAGGAAGAAGACAAGACCAAGGGCGGGATTATCATTCCCGACACCGCGAAGGAAAAGCCGCAAGAAGGCAAAGTCATCGCGGTCGGCAAGGGCCGGCGGTCCGAAAAGGGCGATCTAATCGCACCGGATGTGAAGGCGGGCGACCGCATCCTGTTCGGCAAATATTCCGGCAGCGAGGTGAAGCTCGAAGGCGAAGATCACCTGATTCTGCGCGAGGACGACATCCTGGGCGTGCTCGAAGGGTGACCTGGGCCGCGCTGTTCAAATTTCCACTGAATTAGGAGAGAGCAATGGGTGCAAAGATAGTGCGTTTTTCGCAGGAAGCGCGTGAAAAAATCCTGCGCGGCGTCAATGTGCTGGCCGACGCCGTGACCGTCACGCTCGGCCCCAAGGGCCGTAACGTCGTACTCGAAAAGAGCTTCGGTGCCCCGACCGTGACCAAGGACGGCGTCACCGTCGCCAAGGAGATCGAGCTCGAAGACAAGTTTGAAAACATGGGCGCGCAGATGGTCAAGGAAGTCGCCTCCAAGACTTCCGACGTTGCCGGCGACGGCACCACCACCGCGACCGTGCTTGCCCGTTCGATTTACACCGAGGGCATCAAGATGGTTGCCGCCGGCCACGACCCGATGTCGCTCAAGCGCGGTATCGGCCGTGCCGTCGAGGCGATCACCGCCGAGCTCAGGAACCTCTCGAAGCCGACCAAGGACCGCAAGGAAATCGCACAGGTCGGCACCATCTCGGCCAATAACGATTCCACCATCGGCGATATCATCGCCGAGGCGATGGAGAAGGTCGGCAAGGAAGGCGTGATCACGGTCGAGGAGGCCAAGGGCCTTGAGACCACGCTCGAAGTGGTCGAGGGCATGCAGTTCGACCGCGGCTACCTGTCGCCGTACTTCGTCACCGATCCGGAGCGCATGGAAGCCACGCTCGAAGACGCCTACGTCCTCATCCACGAGAAAAAGATCTCCTCGATGAAGGACCTGCTGCCGATTCTCGAGGCCATCGCCAAGACCGGCAAGCCCTTCCTGATCGTGGCTGAGGAAGTCGAGGGCGAGGCCCTGGCGACCTTGGTCGTGAACAAGATTCGCGGCACGCTCGCCTGCACCGCGGTCAAGGCTCCGGGCTTTGGCGATCGGCGCAAGGCGATGCTCGAAGATATCGCGATCCTGACCGGCGGTAAGGTCATCGCCGAAGAGCTCGGACTGAAGCTCGAGAACCTGACCCTGCAGGACCTCGGCCGCGCCAAGCGCATCGTGGTTGACAAGGACAACACCACGGTTATCGATGGCGCCGGCAAGAAGGTCGATATCGAAGGCCGTATCAAGCAGATTCGCGCGCAGATCGACGAGACCACTTCGGACTACGATCGCGAGAAGCTGCAGGAGCGCCTGGCCAAGCTGGTCGGCGGCGTCGCGGTGATTCGCGTCGGCGCGGCGACCGAAATGGAGATGAAGGAAAAGAAGGCGCGCGTCGAGGACGCCCTCCATGCGACCCGCGCGGCGGTCGAGGAAGGCGTGGTCCCCGGCGGCGGCGTTGCCCTCATCCGGGCCTCGGCGGCGCTCGACAACCTGCGCGGCGGCGAGGAAGAAAAGGTCGGCATCGGAATCATCAAGCGGGCAGTCGAGGATCCGGCACGCTGGATCGCGACCAACGCCGGCTGGGAAGGTTCCGTCGTCGTTGACAAGATTCGCAACAACAAGGGCCCCTTCGGCTTCAACGCATCGTCCGAAGAGTTCGAGGACCTGATGAAGGCTGGCATCATCGACCCGACCAAGGTCGTGCGCAGCGCCCTGCAAAACGCGGCCTCGGTCGCGAGCCTGTTGTTGACCACCGAATGCATGGTGGCCGACAAGCCTGACGATAATAAAGGCGGCTCGCCCATGGGTGGCGGGATGCCTCCCGGAGGCATGATGTAAGCACGGCCGCATCGAGCGGTCAGGCTGTACTTAAACCAGGCGGCGGTCGCATAAGCGGCCGCCGCCTGTGCTTTTCCTCACGGCGCGCGCCAATCTCCGCCGCGCCCTCGAATCACTGCCCGTTCGCGTCGTCGTCGTTTTGATCGGACGTATCGGCGCCGTCCACAGTCGTGTCTCCGGCATCGCCATTGTTCTGGACGGCATCCCCATCATCGATACTTTCAGGCTCTGGATCGTCCGGGGCCGCATCCGAAGCGGCGCTATCCGAATCGCCGTCCTGATCCGCGCCGGCCGCATCGTCGTTATCGGCCGCATCGCCGTTATCTGCGGAGTCATCCGTATCATCCTGAGCCAGCAGTATCGCCGCGCCCGGCCCCGGAATATCCGCTGCGAACCGGTGATCGGCATTCGCCGCTGCGTGTCCAGTCGCTGTGCGACTAAGGTTTGCGGCGACACCGCGCGGTATCAGCGCGAAGGTTGCAAAAAACAAAGCCGCTGCTGTGGTCGAGAGATATTTCATCGAAGACCTGCCTTTGGCCGCCGTCGGCCCGATCTCTGCGTAATCCGGATGCCCGCCGATCGACGCTCGCCGATCGCGTTACGCTCGCTTCATTATACGGATTCTCTGGCACTGTGGAGGGTTTCGTGTTGTGCCCACACCGCCGGACACGAGCGCGGTTCGCGAGGTCTCGCTGCCGGCCGCGGTCGTTCGGGACATCATCCGCGGTCCAACATTGAGACCGGCGAAGGATAGCGTAATGCAACAATTCGCGCTGGATGTGTCAAAGCTGCTAAGCGGGACGTTTCAGTTCCGGCTATCGCCGTGCTGAAAATGACCCATTCTAGTTCAGTTTTTTGTCAAATTTGCGCGAAAGAGACGACCACTGGCCAGCTATGGCGGTAATGGTGCTGGCGCGTTAGTTGCTCATACCGAATATATCTCAAACTTCGAGTGGGTGCGGCAGGCTCGAACTCGTTCGGGTCCGCACGCAAAAAAAACGGTGTAACGATGGCGGTGCGTGTGCTCATGGTCGATGATTCGGTATTCGTGCGCGACGTCCTGCGCCATCACCTCGAATGCCTCGGATGCGAGGTCGTGGCCGAAGCGGTCAACACATTGCAGGCCCTCGATTTGTTTCGTACCGTCGCGCCAACTCTGGTCACGCTCGACGTCACGGTGCCTCATACCGGTGGCATCGGCGCGCTGGCCTTGTTCAGAATCATGCGCCGCGAAAATCCGCGAGTTCCAATCCTGGTTGTCAGCGCCAGCGCCTATCCCGAAATACGCAAGGCGTTCTTGCGTGAACGCGCGCTCGATTACGTGATCAAACCCTTCGATTCGACCAGTTTCGAACAGGTCTGTAATCGCCTCGTCACCCTGTTTCCCGAGTTGATCTATGTCGGCAGCCAACCGTTACCGGCAACCGCGCATCGTTCTGGAAACCGTTGAGCGCGAGCCGTTCCCGTGCGGCCCGATGTCTCCCGCGGCCTATACTCTAATGTTCGATCACGATTCGATCGATTGTCACCGGCTCCCCCGGTACGCAATTCACGCACGCCACCCATCCCGCTTCCGCGCTCGAATACAACGGCGCCGGCGTGCCGCAATACGCCGCCTTCGTCGTTCCCCGCGAGACCTCGCCAAATACGTGCACGTGCCCCAACGCGATATAGTCGTACGCGCTCGCTTCGATTTCTTTTGGCGTAATCGGCGACGACCGCCCGGTCTCGTTATCCTCGGTGAACAGTCCGTGAGCGAGCGCTATATTCCACCGATCCTCTATCGGCTCCGGCACCCCCTGCAGCGGCCGATAGTCCGGCGAATGCTCGACCAGGGCCTTGCCCCAGATCCGCGTCGCCAGATCGGGAAAATCGATCATCCGTCCCTCGGGTTCGAGGATCAGATGCAGGTTGCGCGGCAGTACGTCGGCCGCCAATGGCGCGTAAATCGAGCGCTCGTCATGCGCGTCGTGATTCCCGGGGATCATCACCACCGGCATCCGCGCGCGCGCAATCTCGCTCATCGCAAAGTTCAGCCCCTCTTCGGGTACCCGGCTCGAATCGAACAGGTCGCCGACGATCAGCAGCAGGTCGCTCTCGCGGCTGTTCGCCAAATCGATCACCCCGCTGAACGACCGCCGCACCCGCTCGCGAAATTCGTCGCCGCGCGCACCGGTGCCGAAGGTGTCGCTTTCCAGATGTACGTCCGAGGTATGAACCAGTCGTAATGTTCTATGCGGCTTGCCGGCCACAGTCATCTCCATCGCGGGTAGATGCCGCTCACGCGACCGTTAATGGCGCCGTTCGGCGTCGAAATCGGTTGATGTCAGCTATACTAGGGGCTGAGCATGCGGCGCACAATCGGTCCGGATTCCGCGCTCGGCCGATCCCGTTGCCCGCGCAGGCCATGATTCGCCGCCGCCATAGGGCGCGAACTTTTAAGGGGGTTACCCGCGTGATCGTTGTGATGAAGTCGCAGGCTACTGAAGATGACATCCAGAATGTCATCCGGATGGTCGAGCAGCTCGACTATCGAGCCCACGTAATTCGCGGTGTCGAACGCACCGTCGTTGCCTGCGTCGGCGAGGAGCGCGGCGCTGCCCATTCGCTACAGCATCTCGAATCGGTCGCCGGCGTCGAGCGCGTGATGCCGGTGTTGCGATCGTTCAAGCTCGCCAGCCGCGAGGTCCGTCCCGAGGGCTCGCGAATTTCCGTCGGTGGCGTCGAGATCGGCGGTCCGCGAATCATTGTGATCGCGGGGCCATGCGCGGTCGAAAGCGACGCTCAGGTCAACGGCGCGGCCGACGCCGTCAAGCTCGCCGGCGCCCATCTGCTGCGTGGCGGCGCCTACAAGCCGCGCACCTCGCCATACACCTTTCAGGGCATGGAGGACGAAGGCCTGGTCCTGCTCGAAAATGCCGGCCGCCGCGTCGGCTTGCCCGTCGTCACCGAAATCATGGACGCGCACGATATCGATCTGGTCGCCGAGCATGCCGACATGCTCCAGGTCGGGGCGCGCAACTCGCAAAACTTTTCCCTGCTGCGCCGCCTCGGCAAGGTCCGCAAACCGATCCTGCTCAAGCGCGGCATGTCAACCAAAATCGAGGAATTCCTGATGGCCGCCGAATATATCCTGTCGGCCGGCAATCCCGACGTCGTGCTTTGCGAACGCGGCATCCGCACCTTCGAAACCGCCACCCGCAACACGCTCGATTTAAACGCCGTGCCCCTGCTCAAGGAATGGACCCATCTGCCGGTCCTGGTCGATCCCAGCCACGGCACCGGCCTGTGGTCGCTGGTCACCCCAATGGCCTTGGCCGCGGTGGCGGCGGGCGCCGACGGCCTGCTGATCGAGGTCCATCCGAATCCGCTGGCGGCGCTCTCGGACGGCCCTCAACAACTCACGCCCGCAAGTTTCGCCGCCCTGATGGCGGCGCTAAAGCCGGTCGCGCACGCCGTCGGCCGTACCCTGTAAAAAGAGTTGCCAAGGAACTCAAAACTTTAGTTTTTCAGATCTTGAAACCTCACGAGGTTTCAAACTTACTTTTCTACAGATGCGTGCTTCGCCCTCTGAAAATCGCATCGTCAGTTGATTACTGTCATGCGCCCGTCAGTGCTCAGCGCGCATCGCCCCTGCCTTCACTCATCGTCTCGCCGCCACGCCCCGCAATCGCCGGTCATCTAATTCATTGTGGGAAGCCTGAAACCTTTCAAAGGTTTCAGTTTCCGAGAGATCCATGATTCCGAGTTCCTCGACAAATTTCCCCTGACTCTCTGCCTTGCCTCGCGATTTCCGCCTGCGCGCGTGATATCTTCTGCCAGTTATTACGGTGACCTCCAGGACCAACAAACCGCCCGCACTGAAGCCCGGCGACACCGTCGGCGTAGTCGCGACTTCGGCTGCCGTCGAGCGCGAATATCTCGAGCGCGGCGTCGGCGTGCTGGCCGCGATGGGCTATCGGGTCAAGGTCTCCGCGCATGCGCTCGATCGCGCCGGAATCTTTGCCGGTGGCGACGACCACCGCGCGCGCGAGCTCAACGCCTTTTTTGCCGATTCCGAGGTCAGGGCGATCTTCGGCGCCCGCGGGGGTTACGGATGTGGCCGGTTGCTGCCGCTGGTCGATTTCGCGGCGATCGCGCGCAACCCCAAAATTTTCCTGGGCTTTTCCGACGCGACGTTTCTGCTCAACGCGCTCGTCGATCGCGCCGCCACCGTCGCCTTCCACGGTCCGATGGTCGCGATGGATTTCGCCAACGGCCTGACGCCTCGCTCGATCGATCATCTGGCGCGCCTGCTCGCCGGCGAGACCCGCCACTTCGAGCTCGAGGCGCGCGAGGCGCTGCAGCCGGGCGCAGGGGAGGGCGAGCTGGTCGGCGGATGCCTCTCGGTGGTGGTCGCGATGCTCGCGACGCCGTTCGCGCCGCGCCTCGACGGGCGTATTTTATTTTTAGAAGATACCGGCGAGAAGGCGTATAGAATCGATCGGATGCTGGTGCAGCTGCGGCAGGCCGGGGTCTTCGAACGCGTCGCCGGCGTGGTCTTCGGCGCGCTTCGTCCGGTTGATGGCAGCGACCTAGAGCGCGCGCGGATCGCCGAGTTCGTCGCCGAGCAGACCGCCGGTGTTTGCTGTCCCGTGTTGTTCGGGATCGAGGCCGGTCACGGCACCGAGAATCTGACCTTGCCGTTCGGGGTGCGCGCACGCATCGAGAGTTCGCGCCGCCGCCTGGTAATCGCGGAACCCGCAGTCAGTTGACGCCCGCGGGCGGGTGCGCCAACCTGCGGCTTTGTGCGAAGCGCGTTTGCGTTTCGCTCGAGTCGAATGCCTCGTTCGATGACACCAAAGGAGTGACAGCCACTTGGGATGGCATGAGGTCGAAGCAGCCTTCGCGGAGGCAGTCGAAAAGGGCGCAATTCCCGGCGCTACACTCGTCGTGCGCGCCGGCTCCGACATCGCCTACGAAGGCGCCTTCGGCTATCGCACCGTGGTCCCCGAGCGCTCGCCGATGCGCCTCGAGACGGTCTTTGACCTCTCCTCGCTGACCAAGCCGCTGGCCACCACCATCGCTGTCATGATGCTCACGCGCGACGCCAAGATGCGGCTCGAGGATCGGCTGACGCGCTTTTTCCATAACTTCGGCGTCTACGGCAAAAACCAGGTAAGTTTTCGCCATCTGCTCGCCCATTGCTCGGGGCTCGCCGCCTGGCGTCCATTTTACCAGCAGATTGCCGAGGTCGAACGCAGCGGCAAGGTCAACTTTACCGCCAGCCGCGGCGCCAAGGATTTCGTTTACGAAGCGATTCACCGCGAAAAGCTCGAGGCCCCCACCGGCACCAGAACCATCTACTCGGACTTGAACTTCATCTTGCTCGGCGAGGCCGTCGAGCAGGTCACCGGAGTCGGCCTCAACCGCTTTTGCCGCGACAAGATTTTTCGCCCGCTCGAATTGCGCGCCACCGATTTTATCGACATCTCGCTGGTGCGCACGCGCCGCCTCGAACCCGTCCCCGAAATGTTCGCGCCGACCGCCGTATGCCCCGTGCGCAAACGCCTGCTGCTCGGCGAAGTTGACGACGAAAACGCCTACGCGATGGGCGGCGTCGCCGGCCATGCGGGCCTCTTTGCGCCGGTCCGCGAAGTCGATCGCATCGCGGCCGAGATGCTCGCCTGCTACCACGGCCGCTCGGATTTAGTCCCGCAAAAAATCATCCAGCAGTTCTGGTCGCGCGACACCACCGTGCGCGGCTCGACCTGGGCGCTGGGATGGGATTCGCCGTCGGCCGAGTACTCCAGCTCCGGCCATCGCTTTTCCCCCGCGGCCGTCGGCCACCTCGGCTTCACCGGCACTTCTATCTGGATCGAACCGGCTCGCGATATCGCGATTTCATTACTCACCAACCGCGTTCATCCGCGCCGCGACAACCAGGCCATTCGCGATTTCCGCCCCAAAATTCACGACCTCATCATGGAGGCGCTCGGCGTCAGCCTCTGAGTCCCGCGACGGTCGGCCGGGGCTCGCGCGTTGCCTCCGCGCTCGCCGCGACTTATACTCCCCGGTAGTATATGGCATACAGAGCCGGAGTATCGCGATGAGCGACGTCAAGCAATCTCGGAACAACCGCCGCGGCAGCGCCCGCCTCAAGTCGCGGGCGCGGCCACCGGGCCTGCAGCGCGATCTCGCCAACCGCCTCAAGCGGGCCGAGGGCCAGTTGCGCGGCGTCGCCGGAATGGTCGCCACTGGCGCCTACTGCATCGACGTCCTCCAGCAGATTTCGGCGGTGCGCCGCGCACTCGATAAAATTGCCCTCGTGCTTTTGCAGGACCATCTCGAGACCTGCGTCGCCGACGCCTTGTCCGAGCGCGGCTCGCGCGAAAAAATCAAAGAGCTGATCGACACGATCGATCGCTTCCTCAAGTAATCGCCCGAGCGATTGCCGAATTAGCTATAATCGAGCATCTCGGCGACAAACCCGATTCAGACGCGCGCGCAGCTGCCAGCCGCGCCCGACGAGACCCAAGCGATGAGCGAAAGCGAGACAATAAAAGATCCGGTATGCGGCATGAGTGTGAATCCCGTTACCGCCAAATGGAGCCATCGGCACGACGAGGATACGTATTTCTTCTGTAGCAAGGGCTGCATGACGAAATTCGCCGCCGACCCGCATAAGTATCTGGCGGCGCCCGCCGCGCCCGCCGCCCATGCGCCGCATTCCGCATCCGCCGCGCAGGCCCAGCCGCCGGCGCCGGGCGTTATCTACACCTGCCCGATGCATCCGGAGGTCCGCAGTCCCACCCCCGGCCCCTGTCCAATTTGCGGCATGGCGCTGGAGCCGCTCCCGGCCGTGCCGGGCGCTGCGGCCAAGACCGAGTACGTCTGCCCGATGGATCCCGAGGTCGTGCAGGATCATCCGGGCAGTTGCCCCAAGTGCGGCATGGCGCTCGAGCCGCGAATCGGTGCGAATGCGACGCCCGGCGACGAGGCGCCTAACCCCGAGCTCATCGATATGACGCGGCGCTTCTGGGTCAGCACCGCATTCTCGATCCCGCTGCTCCTGCTCTCGATGTCCGACATGATTCCCGGGGCGCCGCTGCAGCACGCGATCGGCGCACGCACCATCATCTGGCTCGAGCTGATTCTCGCTACGCCGGTGGTGCTCTGGGGCGCGAAGCCGTTCTTCGAGCGCGGCGCGCGATCGGTGGTCAACCGCCACCTCAACATGTTCACCCTGGTCTCATTAGGCGTGGGCATCGCCTACGGCTACAGCTTGATCGCGACCTTCTTCCTCGGACACATGGGCGCGGTCGCGGGTACCGTCAACGGCGCCGCGCCGGTTTATTTCGAGGCCGCCGCCGTCATCACCGCGCTGGTCCTGCTCGGCCAGGTGCTCGAGCTCCGCGCCCGCGAAAATACCTCCGGCGCGATCAAGGCGCTGCTCCAGTTGGCCCCGCCCACCGCTCGCATCGTGCGCCCCGACGGCACCGAAGAGGACGTTGCGCTCGAACAGGTTCATCCGGGCGATCTCATACGCGTGCGTCCCGGCGAAAAAATCCCGGTCGATGGAATCATCTCCGATGGCGAGAGCATGGTCGATGAGTCGATGATCACCGGCGAGGCAGTGCCCGCGAAAAAACGCGCCGATGACCGCGTTATCGGCGCCACCGTCAACGCCACCGGCTCCTTCGTGATGCGTGCGGAACGGGTCGGCGCCGATACCGTACTCGCGCAAATCGTGCGCATGGTGGCCGACGCGCAACGCAGCCGCGCACCGATCCAGCGCCTGGCCGATACCGTCTCCGGCTACTTCGTGCCGATGGTCATGGGCGCCGCGGTCTTCACCTTCATAATCTGGATCTTGGCCGGCCCCGCGCCGGCGCTCGCCCACGCCATTCTCGCCTCTGTCGCCGTGCTCATCATCGCCTGCCCCTGCGCGCTCGGCCTCGCCACGCCGATGGCCGTAATGGTCGGGACCGGTCGCGGCGCCACCGCCGGCGTACTCATCCGTAACGCCGAAGCGCTCGAACTCATGGAGCGCGTTGACACCATCGTCATCGACAAGACCGGCACGCTCACCGCGGGCAAGCCGCACCTGGTGACCGTCGAGGCCGCGCCGGGCTTCGACCAGGCCGAGATGCTGCGGCTCGCCGCCAGCGTCGAACGCGCCAGTGAACATCCGCTGGCCGCCGCCATCGTGGCCGGCGCCGCCGACCGTGGCATCACGCTCGCGAGCGCCACCGAGTTCGCGTCGGTGACCGGTGCCGGCGTTAGTGCGCGCGTCGATGGACGCGTTGTCGGAGTCGGCAGCGAGCGTATTCTTGAGACCGCGGCGTCGGGCGCCAGCGACCTCGTGACACGCGCCGGAATTCTCCGCGGCGAGGCCCAGACCGTGATGTTCGTCATGCTCGATGGAAAGCCCGCCGGACTCATCGGCGTGGCCGATCCGATCAAGCCCTCAACTCCGGCGGCCCTCGCACAACTGCGCGCCGACGGCCTGCGCGTTGTAATGCTCACCGGCGATAGCCGCGCCACCGCCACCGCCGTCGCGCGCCAGCTCGACATCGACGATGTTGAAGCCGAGGTGATGCCCGACGGAAAGGCCGACGTGGTCAAGCGCCTGCAAGCCGAAGGGTGCATCGTTGCGATGGCCGGCGACGGCATCAACGACGCCCCCGCACTGGCGCAGGCAACCATCGGAATCGCGATGGGCACCGGTACGGACGTCGCAATGCAGAGCGCGGGCATCACCCTGGTCAAGGGCGACCTGATGGGTATCGTGCGCGCGCGCCATTTGAGCAGGATGACCATGCGCAACATCCGCCAGAACCTCTTTTTCGCCTTCATCTATAATATGCTCGGCGTGCCGATCGCCGCCGGCCTGCTCTATCAGCCCTTCGGCTTGCTGCTCAATCCCATGATCGCGAGCGCCGCGATGAGCGCGAGTTCGCTATCCGTCGTCGCGAATTCACTGCGCCTGCGCAAAGCCGAACTCTAAGGCGAATAACTGGAAACCATGTTCTATTTTTATCAATACAACCGCCCGCATCGGGCGCGAGGTTTCGCCGATGGCGTTTGAGCCCCGGGGTGAAATTATTCGTGGGTCCGCGGCCGACTCCGATGCCCGCCTCGCCCGCGTCCCTCCGACCCTGCGCCATATCCATCTTATCGGCGTGGCCGGCTCGGCCATGGCGGCGCTGGCCGGGATGCTCTCGGCGCGCGGCTATCGCGTCACCGGATCCGACAACCAGCTCTACGAGCCGACCGCCTCGCTCCTGAAGGGTCTCGCGATCGAAGTCCGCAACGCCTATGATCCGGCGAACCTTGCGCCGGCGCCCGACCTTGTCGTCGTTGGCAACGTCGTCCCGCGCACCAATCCCGAGGCGCAGGCGCTGCTCGCGTCCTCCATCCCGTACCTCTCGATGCCCGAAGCGCTGTGGCACCTCTTCCTGCGCGATCGCCGCGTCCTGATGGTGGCCGGCACCCACGGCAAGACCACTTCGACCGCGATGATGGCGCAGGTGCTCGCCACCGCCGGGCGCGATCCCTCGATGCTGGTGGGTGGCGTTGCTCGCGACTTCGGCACCAACTATCGGCTCGGCAGCGGCTCCGATTTCGTCATCGAGGGCGACGAGTACGACACCGCGTTCTTCGACAAGGGACCGAAGTTTCTCCATTACCGCGCGCACGGCGCGATTCTCACGGCGGTCGAATTTGATCACGCCGACATCTATCGCGATCTCGAACACGTGAAATCGTCGTTCCGCGCGCTGGTCGCGCAGATGGATGAATCGCGGGTGCTCGCGGTTTGTGCGGACCATCCCAACGCGCTTGAGGTCAGCGCCGATGCGCGCGCGCGCCGGGTCACTTTTGGGCTGAAGGCGGGCGAATTTCGCGCGACCGAAATCGCAATCGGTCCGGCCGGTGCGCGCTTCTCGATCGAGCGCGAAGGCGCGCGGGTCGCTCGCGATCTGGAATTGCCGGTCGGCGGCCGCATGAACATCGCCAATGCGCTCGGGGTCTGGGTGCTGATGCGCGAGTTCGGAATGGGCGATGACGATCTCGCCCGCGGCTTGCTCGCGTTCGGCGGCGTCAAGCGGCGCCAGGAAATCGTTGGCGAGGCGCGCGGTATTATCGTCATCGACGACTTTGCCCATCATCCGACCGCAATCGGGGTGACGCTCGAAGCGATCGCGGAGCGCTACGCGGGCCGCCGCATCGTTGCGGCTTTCGAGCCGCGGTCGAACACCGCGCGGCGCAGCGTGTTTCAGCAGGGGTTTGCCGCGGCCTTCGATCGTGCCGCGCGGGTCTATCTCGGCGCGGTCTATTTCAAGGAGAACGATCCGATTCCGGCCGGTGCGCGTCTCGATACCGATATGCTCGCGCAGGCTATCGGCGCGCGCGGACCGGTCGCCGCGGCCTACGCGTCAACCGACGCCATCCTCGAAGCGATCGTCGCCGAGGCACGTCCCGGTGATGTCGTCGTTTGCATGTCCAACGGCCCGTTCGACGGTCTTCCGCAGCGCCTGGTTGCGGCGCTCCGCTAGCGTCGTCGCCGCGCACGGGTCCGGGTCATTACTTCAGCGCTAATCCGCACTGGCGAGCCGCCGCAGGACGTCGTCGAGATCGGTCTCGGCAATCGTCGGACGAATAATGTCGGCGCCGCGCAGATCGCTCTCGACGGCGGTCTGGCACAGCGCCAGCACCTTCATCCCGGCGCGGCGCGCAGCCTCGACGCCGGCCGCGGTATCCTCAATCGCGAGGCATTCGGCGGCGACGATCGAAGGATGCGGCCGCAGCATAAATCCCAAGCGGCCGAGCGCCGTGAGAAAGCCGTCGGGCTCCGGCTTGCCGCGCGCGGTGTCCTCCGCCGCGATGATATCGACGAACAGTTCGCGCAGTCCGGCGCGCCGCAAAATGGCCTCGGCCTCCGCATGCAGCGTGCCGGTGACCACAATCAGCGGGAAGCGCTCGGCGCATCGCCGCACGAAGGCTTCAGCGCCCGCGTAGAGCACGTCGCGATTGGCGATGATCGCGCCGTAAACGGCGGCCTTGCGCTCGATCAGGTCGGCGACCCTCGCCTCATCGGCGTCCTGGCCGTGCTCGCGCAGCAGCGTGGCGAAGCAATCGTGATCGTTGAGTCCGATCAGACGCGTGAAATAATCCGTGCGCCGAATTTCGATTCCGGCCGGGCGCAGCACTTCGGTAAACGCCTCGAAGTGCAATGGCTCGGTGTCGGAGAGGGTGCCGTCGAGGTCGAATGCGATTGCGCGAATGGTCATGGCGACTTCGCAGTCTGCCTGTTCGTGCGATGCGATGGAACAGAGGCGCGTTGCACGTCCGACCGGCCCCGGCGTGACGCGACCGGCTCACGCATAGCGGGCGAGGATCGGGACGATCTCGTGTTGCGCCGGCGCCGCGCTGATTTCTGCGCAGCCATTTTCGATGGTCATATCGAGTTCGCTGCGCACGCCGAAGCGCCCCGGCAGGTAGATGCCCGGTTCGACCGAAAAACAGGTGCGCTCGATCAGTAGGCGCTGGTCGCGTGTCTCGAGCAAATCGAGATTGCAGCCGGTGCCGTGAACCTCGCGCCCAATCGAATGGCCGGTGCGATGGACGAACTCGTCACCGAAGCCGGCGGCCTCGATAAGCGCGCGTGCCGCGCGATCGGCCTCTTCGCCGCTGACCGGTTGGCCCGCGGCTACGCGGCTTTGAATCAGTGCGACCGCGGCGTCGCGCGCGTCGGCGACGATGCGGAAGATGCTGGCTTGCATCTCGGGGACCAGATCATCGACGAAGCCCATCCAAGTCAGGTCGCCGTAAATCGAATCGGCGTCGCGCTCCTTGGCGAACAGATCGAGCAGGACCAGGTCGCCGCGGCGGATCTGCGTGTCCTTTTCTTCGAGCGGGCTGAAATGCGGATTGGCGGCGTTGGCGTTGACCGCCACGATCGGCGCTTCGTCGGTGTGTAGATTGTGCGCCGCGATACGCCCGAGGACGAAGTTCTGGATGATGACCTCGGTGCATGGCAGATGCCCGCGCACCCGCCGTGAGATTTCGGCAAAGGTCTGCACGACAATCTCGCGCAGGGCCGCCGCAGCGCGCCGATGGCCCGCGATCTGCGCGGGCGTCAGCACCGCTTCGAAGCGCTGGATCAGGTCGGCCGCGCTCACCACTTCGACCCCCATCGAGCGCACCAATTCGACCGTGCCGGCATCGACCCGCGAGACATACGGGATGGCGCATTGCGGCGAATAATTCATCGCGATGCGCCGCCGGCCGTCGAGCAGTCCGGCCAAGGCGGTAATCATTTCGCGCTCAGAGCGGTAAACGATACTAGAGGCGGACGCGAGTGCGTCGAGGCGATGGGCCTCGACCGCCGAAACGATCGCCGAGGGCGCGCCGACCGCCGGAATAAAGTAGAACCAGCGGCGCGAGGTGATGCCCTTTTCGGGAATGCCGAGGATGCGGTAGGCCAGCGGATCGCTCAGGCGAAAATCATAAAAGAGCCAGCCGTCGAGCGAAGCCTCGGCCAAGGCGGCGGAAATTTCCGCGATTCGTGACATCTGCTGCTCCTGTGTTCGGGCTGGAATTTCTGGCGGACCGGCTAGTCCGCTGCCGGCGGCGGCGGCTTGAACCGTTCACCCCAGAGGTGGACCCGCTCGACGTCGATTCGCACCATCGGGTTCTTGTCGAAACCCAGCGCCATCGTGCGGTACTGCGGATATTTGTCGCGTAAATTTCGCAGCGCCAGCATGTATTCGATGGCGTCCTGGACGATGAGTCCGCGCCCGTGCGCCAGCACGTACGCAAGATACGACCATTCCTCTTCGTAGTGATCCACGATCAGCGCCACGCGTGGATTTTCGGCGAGATTGCGCATTCGTTTGAGACCAGTGCCGCTCATCCGTTTGGGCTTCTCGTCGATGATGAAATAGAAATGCCCGGCTTCGTCGTACCAGAAGCATAGCGGTACGTTGTGCGGCAGGCCGCCGCTGTCGGCGGTCGCCAGATGCGCAATGCGCGCGAGCTTCAGGAATTCGCTTACGCGTTCGTCGTTGAGGGCCTTCAGCGAAATTTCAGCCATCGCGACACCCGGGCTCGCGGCGATTGAGGCGAGCCGACCTGATAAAGGATGTCGTGTTGCGCCGCATTACTCAAGCACACCATGTAGCGCGCTGCGGCCGGCGCCGGCGGCGCGGGCCGCCGCTAGCGTTCCTCGCCGAAGAGGAAAATCGAGAGCGCCAGCAGCGCGAAAATCGTGTTCGGGGTCCACGCCGCGACCATCGCCGGAATTATTCCCGAGCGTCCCAACGACGACGTGAGGCCAAAGGCCAGCCAGTAGCCGAAGCCGATGCCGATCGCCAGGCCAAAGCTGCGCCCGAGGCTCAGGCTGCGCGGCATCGGATCGAGGCTGAGCGCCATTCCGAGCGCCACCATGATCAGGCACGACAACGGCATCGCATACTTGAGGTCGCGGTCCACGATGTAGCCGCCGGGATCGAGTCCCTTGCTGCGCAGATCGTTGATGTAGCGGTCGAGCTCCCACAGGCTGAATTCCTCGGGATCGAGCAGCACCAGGCTCAAGTCCGCCGGCTTGATCGATGGCGCCAGTTGGATGCCGGTCGGAGGGGTGACGACGACGCCGCTCTTATCGACCCGGTATTCGTGCAGACCCGACGGAATCCATCGATGGCCGTTCCAATGGGCGGTATTGGCGTGCACGATCTCGCGTAACTCGTTGTCGGCGCCCATCACGTACAGGGTCACACCATGCATGGTTTTCGCTCTGGTGTCGTAGCGATCGGCCGAAAGAAACCCGTTGCGGATGCGCACCCAGGTCCGCTGTGCGAAGAAGATGCCGCGGATTTGGCGTTTTTTCAGTTGCACGTCGTACAGGTAACGCGCCTGGCGCGTCGCCAGCGGCACAACGGTCTCGCTCAGCGCGAAATTAAACAGCGAGATGCCGAGCGCCGCCGCCAGCACCGGTATCGCCATCTCGAGGCGGCTGATACCAAGTTGCTGGCATGCCAGGACCTCGCCCGACCGATTCAACAGGGCAAAGCCGAGCAGCACTCCGGCCAGGCTCGCCACCGGAAGCAGTTGCGAAACGATCAGCGGAATCTTGAGCAGAAAGTATTCCAGGCCGAGCAGGCCGAAGCCGCCGTAGCGAACCAGATCGCTGAAACGGTCGAAGACGTCGCCGATCAGATAGGCGACCGTGAATGCGCCGAGACAGACGAGGAACGGGCCGAAGAATTGGCCGGCCAGAAAGCGGTCCATGGTCGGGGAAAGCCGCGGACGATCGCTCATGCCGCCTCCTTGCGATGCCCGTAACGCTCGACCCACTCCCACAGCAGATCGCCCGGCCCGCGTCCCTGGTCTCCGCGATCGGCCGCGCTGCGCAAAAACAGCACCACCGCCAGAAGTGCGAAAATAATATCCGGGATGCTCATGGCAACTAACGGTTCGAGGCGTCCGCGCAGGGCGAGCGCTTCACCCGCCCGCATCAGGGAGTAATAGAGGAAGAACAGCGCGATCGCGACGCCGAAGCGCTCCGACTGGCCGCCGCGCGCGGGCTTCAGCCCCAGCGGAATTCCCAGCAGTGCGAACAGCACCGTCGTAAACGGCAACGTGAACTTGCTCGCCACTTCGGTCTCGGCGGCGAAATCCGGCTTGCCGGCCGCGCGCGCCTTCGCGATCGCCCGTCGCAGGGCGCCGAAGCTCATCTCGGAGGGATCGCGTTCGCCGATGCCGAGCTCGGACTCGGGCCGCACGTTGATGTCGTAGATGCGAAAGCTGGTGAAGTGGGTCTTGTCGCTGGCGCGTTCGAGACCGAAGACCGTGCCGTTATAAAGCCGCAAAGTTATCGTCTGATTCGCGCGATCGGAGACGATGATGCCATCCTTCGCGACGATCGTATTCTGTTGCGCCGGATTGCGCGCGTCCGAAATCAATACTCCGTGCAGAACTTCGTCTTCGGGCGAGATGTGGTCAACGTAAATCACCAGACCCGGAAAATTGCGGTTGAAGACCTTGTCCTTGAGTCCCGCGGCCGAGCGCGTTTGCGTGATATTGAAAATTTCTTCGCGCAGATGGCTGTTGGCCCATGGCCGCACCGAAAACGCGAGCCAGCTCGAGATTATCCAGATGACGACGGCGAACCCGAGCACCGGCGCGGCCAGGCGATAGAGGCTCATGCCGCAGGCCCGCGCCGCTATAAGCTCGCGATCGCCCGACATGCGCCCAAAGCCCATCAGGACGCCGAGCAGCACCGCCATCGGGAAGGTCAACTCAAGAAAGGCCGGCATGATGTAGCCGATCAGGCTCGCGACGTCGCCCAGCGTGACGCCTTTGTTCACCACCATTTCGGTGAGTTTGAGCAGCCGCCCGGTGACCAGCGCGAAGGTCAGGAGCCCCACGCCCAAAACGAACGGCGCGATGATTTCGCGCACGATGTAGCGATCGATAATTGAAATCCGGGGCATCCGCACTAACATATGGCGCCATGCGCCGGCCCTAAGTTTAGATTGCACAGCGCCGGAATGAAACTTTGGGCGCCGCGCTTTCCATCCGCCAATAATCGTGGTTGCGGCGCGGCCGATGCGCAGGCTGCCCCGCGCGCGCTATGATTGGTTGCGATGAAGAAACCCCCGCATCGTCCCCATCGTGCGCCCGGCCCGCAGCCTCCGCATAATCCCGGCCCGCGCACCGAGGCCCCGCACGGCTCCGACACGCGTACCGATGGCGATCGCAACCGCAATCGCTACCGCGGCCGCCGTCGCCATCCACGTCCCGGCGGCCCTGCGCGCACCCCGGGAGTGCATGCGCCCGATGAGCGGCGCCCGCACCCGCCCGACAGTTCCGCCGGCCGCGATTTGATTTTCGGCGTCGAGCCGGTGCGCGAGTTGCTGGCCGCAGCGCCCGGCGCAATTCGCGTGCTCTACGTCAAAGCTGCGGCGCAGGCGCGGTTTGCCAACGAAATCGACGCGGCCCGCATCCAGGGCGCGAACGTCTTTGCCGCCGAAGATGACGCGCTGGCCCGCATGGCCGGATCGGAGGCGCGCCATCAAGGTCTCGTCGCGATCATGCGCGAGTATGAGTACGTGCCGTTCGAGGAGATCGTCGCCGAGGCCCACGACCCGCTGCTGGTGATCGACGGCGTGACCGACCCGCGTAATCTCGGGGCGATCATGCGATCGGCCGAATGCGCTGGCGTCCGGGCGATTGTGATCGCGCGCGACCGCACCGTCGGTATCACGCCGATCGCGGTCAAGTCCTCGGCCGGCGCTTGGGTCCATCTGCGCATCGCGCGTTGCGGCAATGTGGCGCAGGCGATCGAGGCGCTCAAGCAGGCGGGCTACTGGGTGGTGGCGCTGGCGCCCGAGGGTAATCTTTCGATCTACGATATAGATACCTCGCGGCGGCTCGCCTTCGTGCTCGGATCGGAGGGTCGCGGCGTGCGCGAAATCGTCAGGAAGTCGGCCGACTTTATCGCGAGCATCCCGATGGGCGGGCGCGTGGCATCGCTCAACGTCTCGGTCGCGGCGGCTGTTGCGCTGTTCGAAGTCGCGCGGCGGCGCACCGCCGTTTCATTCGTGCAGGCGCAAGCCGGCGATTGATAGCGATGTCGATTCGGCGCCTTGAACAGCGGTTGCAGCGATAGCGGTTCGGGGCTATGGATCGCCCATCGCGAATCACTCGACGAGGCGATCCATGGATTACGACGATATCGTTGTTGGCGCCGGTTCCTCCGGCGCGGCGCTCGCTGCGCGCCTGAGCGAAGATCCGAATCGCAGCGTACTGCTGCTCGAAGCCGGCCCCGATTATCCCGCTATCGAGCAGAGCCCCGACGATCTCCTGCGTACCTGGATTTCGGCAGGCCCGCATGATTGGGGGTTCGTCGCCAGGACCGGCGGCGATCGCGAGATCCCCTATCCGCGCGGCAAGGTCACCGGCGGCTCGTCGGCCGTCAACGGGCACATCGCGCTGCGTGGAACTCCCGAAGATTTCGACGAATGGGCCGCGTGGGGCAACTCCGAATGGAGTTTCGCCAAGGTCCTGCCGTTTTATCGCAAGCTCGAAAACGATCGCGACGTGCAGGGAGACTTTCACGGCACCACTGGTCCCATCTGGATCGAGCGCCCGCCCGCAGACACGTGGCAGCCGATCAATAGCGCCTTTCACGACGCCTGCCGCGAGCTTGGCTATGCCGACGTCTGGGACCACAACGATCCGCGCTCGACTGGTGTGGGGCCGTGGCCGCGCAATCGCCGCGACGGCATTCGCATCTCGACCGCGATTGGCTATCTCAGTCCGGCGCGCCATCGGCTGAACCTGACGATTCGGCCGTTTTGCAACACTAATCGGGTGATCGTCGAGCGCGGACGCGCCGTCGGCGTCGAAGTCGAATGCGGCGGCGTGGCGCAGACGATTCGCGGGCGTCGCGTGACGCTCTCGGCCGGCGCCATCAATTCGCCCGCCATCCTGATGCGCTCCGGAATTGGCCCGCGCGGCGAACTGCAGGCACTCGGCATCGAGTCGTTGGTCGATCTTCCGGGCGTCGGCCGCAACCTGATCGATCACGTGCTGGTGCCGGTCGTAGCCACGCCGACGCCTGGAGTGCCACACGATTTGCAGGTCACCAACCCGATCGGTATCCGTTACACCGCGAGCGGGTCGAACGAGTTCAACGACATGCAGATGTATATCCTCAACTTCTTCGATAAATCGCTGTGGGTCGGTTCCGAACTCGATCTGCCAGTGCCGAGTTTCGCGGTAACGCCGGGCTTGCAGCGGCCGCATGCGCGGGGACGTGTGAGCCTGCGCAGCGCCGATCCCAACGTTCCCGCCGTTATCGACCTGAACTATTTCGATCATCCCGAAGACCTGCGCCGGATGGTTGACGGCGTGCGCCTTGCGTGGAAAATCATGAACAGCTCGCGCTTCGCGCCCTACGTCAAGGACTTCGTTAACATCACGCCTGAGATCGTCGCGTCCGACGACGCCGTGGCCGACTACGTGCGCAATAACTGCGGCACCATCTACCATCCCACCACCACCGCGAAGATGGGCCCCGACTCCGACAAGGAAGCCGTCGTCGATCAGTACTGCCGTGTGCGCGGCGTCGCCGGATTGCGTGTGGTTGACGCCTCGGTGATGCCAAATATAGTGCGCGCCAACACCAACCTCACTTGCATCATGCTGGGTGAGCGCGTCGCCGAGTGGATGCGCGCGCAGGACCAGGTATAGGAGATCGCGATGAGCGCAGCGAAAACCGCCAAACTCCGCTTCGGCCTGTGGTACGACTTCCGCAATCCGCCGCAATGGAAGCAGCCGTCGGACCGGCTCTACGGCGAGATCTTCGATCAAATCGTTTGGGGCGAGCAGCACGGCTTCGACGACGTGTGGCTCTCCGAGCATCATTTTATCGAGGATGGCTATTCACCCGCTCTGCTGCCGATCGCCGCCGCGATCGGCGCGCGCACGAAGACTATCCGCATTGGGACGGCGGTGATGCTGATGCCGTTTCATAACCCGGTGCGGCTGGCTGAGGACGCCGCCACCGTCGATGTGATTTCGGGCGGGCGCTTCGAATTGGGCGTCGGCACCGGCTATCATGTTGACGAATTCGAAGGCTTCGCGATCTCGCGCAAGGAGCGCGGCGGTCGGACCAACGAGGGCCTCGAAATCATTCGCCGCCTGTGGGAAGGCGAGACCCTGACCTTCAAGGGCAAGTACTTCGAGGTCAACCGCGCCCATCTCACGCCCGAGCCGATTCAAAAGCCGCGCCCGCCAATCTGGGTCGGTGGCTTTACTCCGCCCGCCCTGCGGCGTGCGGCGAAATATGCCGACGGCTTCATCGGGGTCGGGCCGCTGGCCGACGCGTATCGGCAAATCATTCAGGAACGGCAGAAGCTGGGCAAGCCGACCGACAACTTCCGGCTGGCCGGCGGACACTTCTGGATGATTCCCTCGCTCGATCCGGAAAAGACCTGGAATGAGGCCGCCGACCACGTCATACATCAGGTCAACGACTACTCGGGATGGATGGCCAAGTCGGGCGATCCGGTTTCCTTTCCGCATCTGCGCGACCGGGCGCATCTGCGCGAGACCGGGATGCTGCAAGTGGTCGATGTCGATACTTGTATCACGATGATTCGCGAGTATGCGGAGCAAGCGCCGCTGACCCATTACTATTCGTGGACCTTGCCGCCGGGACTTCCGGCACGCTGGGCTGAACGCCATCTGGAGCTGTTCGCGAGCAAGGTGATTCCCGCGTTTCGCTAGTGCGCGAACCGAAAACTGACGGCGTGGCACGAGCTCAACCCGCGTACCGAGTGCGGTAGACGCGGCGATACGATTCGATCAGACTGGTCGCTGATTAAGGCCGGGGCGAAAGACCAGGCGATTCCATAGAGGAAACCCGATGGCGAAGTGCGACTACGATGTAATCACGGTGGGCGGCGGATTGGGCGGCGCGGCCGTGGCCAAGGTGCTCGCCGAAAAGGGCCTGCGCGTTCTCGTCACCGAGCGCGATCGGCAGTTCAAGGATCGCATCCGCGGCGAGTGGATGGCGCCGTGGGGCGTGGCCGAAACGCAAAAGCTCGGGCTCTACGATTTGTTGATGGAAACCTGCGCGCATGAGCAGCCGTTTCATTTGATCCCGGGGCTGGGACCCGCGCGCGACCTGCGCCTCACCACTCCGCAGAAGCTTCCGGCCCTGACGTTTTTCCATCCCGCGATGCAGGAAGTGGTGCTCGGCGCAGCAAAGGCGGCCGGCGCCGAAGTCTGGCGCGGCGCCGATGTGCGTGACGTTCGTCCTGGGCAGGCGCCTGCCGTAACCGTCACCGTTGACGGCGCCGCGCGCGAACACACGGCGCGCATGGTGGTGTGCGCGGACGGGCGCAGTTCAATGGGTCGCACGTGGGGCGGTTTCGAGATCCATCGCGGCAAGCAGAAACTACTCGGCGCCGGAATAATGTTCGAGAATATGGCGCTTGCGGATGATAGCAATATGATTACGCTGATCCCGGGTGTTCAGCGTTGCGGATTTCAATTCCCGCAGGGTGGCGGGCGCGTCCGCAGCTATCTGACCTATAACGAGAACGAAGTCAGCCGCCTGCAAGGACGGGGTGACAGCGATCGCTTTATCGAAGAATCGGTGCGCACCGGCGTACCCCGGGAAATCTTTGCCGGGGCGCGTGCCATGGGACCGCTCGCCAGCTTCGATATGACCGAAACCTGGGTCGATAGTCCATATCGCAACGGGCTCGCCCTGATTGGTGACGCCGCAGCCTCGACCGATCCGACGTGGGGGCAGGGTCTCAGCCTGACCTCGCGCGCCGCGCGCGTGCTCGCCGAAAAACTGCTCGCGGACCCGGACTGGGATGCGGCCGGCCAAGCCTACGCCCGCGAGCACGATCGCTATCTGACGTCGGTGATAACGGCGCATGAATGGCTCTTCGATATGTTCTTCGAGGTGGGCGCGGAAGCCGACGCGCGTCGTGCTCGCGCGCTGCCGTTACTCATGATGGATCCCGAGCGCGCGCCCGATCACAACCTCAGCGGCCCCGAAATGCCGAGCGACGACCATGCGCGCCGCCGGTTCTTCGGCGAAGATTAGGCGGACTGGGCATTGTCGCGGCAATACTCAGTACCGCGACATATAGTCAGTACCGGCAGGTAGTCACTGCCGTGAAATAGCCAGTGGGGGCTGGCTATTTCGCCAAGCCCTTCAGAAACTCGATCATCAGGCGGCTGACCTCGGCGGGACGTTCCTGCTGCGTCCAATGGCCCACGCCCGGCAGGATTACGTTTACGCGCAGGTTCGTTATCACCTGGGCTATGTTCTTGTACCAGTCTGCATAAAACTCGATCACCGGGTCCTTGTCCCCCGCGATGAACAGGGCGGGTTGCCTGAGTTTCGCGCCTTCGAGGAATCCAGTCAGCTCCCAGGTCTCGTCGATATTGCGATACCAGTTGAGTCCGCCGACGAAGCCGGTGCGCTCGAACTCACCGGTGAACAATTCCAAATCCGCTTCGCTCAGCCACGGCGGCAGCTTCTCGGGTATCCTGAAGCTGTCGAGAATCGACTCATCCTTGCCGAAGACGTAGCGCCATTTGTCGGGTCCGGTCGCGTCGCCGGAAAGCGCATAGAGGAAGCCGAGCAACGCGCCCCGGGCATCCTTGCTGAAATCGGCTTCGGCTTTTCCGAGCTGCTGGAAGTATTGCTGATAGAAGACGTTGTCGCCAAAAGCGGCCTTGGCCGCCAGGCTTGGACGCACGGGAATCCGCGGAAAGCCGGGCACGCTCAATAAACCCATCGCGGGGAACAGATCGGGCCGCAATATCGCGGAATACCAGGCGACCGGCGCGCCCCAATCGTGGCCGAAGATAACCGCCGACTTCTCGCCCAGCGCATTGACCAGACCGACCATGTCGCCCGCCATTTGAAGCGTGTTGTAGGCGCTCACCGCCTCGGGCCGATCGGTCTGCCCGTAGCCGCGCTGATCGGGCGCGACGACGCGACAGCCGGCATCGGCGAGCGCGGTAATCTGATGGCGCCAGGAATACCAGGACTCGGGAAAGCCATGACAGAGGACGACCAGCGGTCCCGCGCCGCGCTCGACGTAATGCATCCGGATGCCGTTGGTCTGTATGAACCGATGAGTAAAGTTGTCCATGGCTGCTCCTTGCGCCGCGTGATGGCGAGGTGAGGATTATCCGCGCCGTCGCCGCCGCGCAAGCAGTCTATCATGCGTACGGCGAGGTGCGCCCGTGCGAGAACCTTACCTTAACGCGCGGAAAGCCGTGCGAGAACTGTACCTTGACGCGTCGACAACCGCGCGAGGACTGGACTTTACCGCGCGGAGATCCGCGCGCGATTTTTCGGCTACGCTCGCAGACTCGCTTCGCTCATGATGACTCGAAAAGGGATGCGTCGGTTCAAGTCATTCTGAGCGAAAGCCGCTGTAGCGAAGAATCTCGACGGACGTTCCGACGCCCGGCGCCGATCGGGGAACGGCCTCGTGGCGGGAACTGCGAAGGGCAGTGACACTCAGCCATCTTCGCGAACAGGAGGTGGTTGAGGGTGGCGGGCAAGGGGAGAAATAAAATTGTGGTGAGTATTCACAGGGCGAAGCCCGCATCCGGGCCAAAGGGAAGTCTGAAACCTCGTGAGGTTTCAGTATCTGGAAAACAAAGGTTTTGAGTTCATCGACAAATGATCCGGGGTGGCGGGCGGCTGATTCGAGCGGATGACGCCCGGAGGACCGGGCGAGATCTTTTGCTGGTTCAAGCGCTGGCTCAGGATGACGGAAGAGTTGTTACCGAAAGTTGTGGATCCTGACGGGATGAAAAAGGAGCCGGAGGGATCCGAGCATTCTTGCGCGAACGCCAAGTTCCCAAAGTCCGGTCAGCTAAACTGCGAACGCAGCGCACTACTGCGAACTCGGGACACTCTGCAGAATGCTCTGACTCTGCAGAACACTCCGGATGAGCGACGGGGCTAGCGCATGATTTGGTTGAGGCCGCCCGGAGTAGTGTATTTTTCGATATCCAGATACTGCTGGGGGACCTGCTCGTTAATCAGGATATTGTAGCCGTGGCCGTCGTTGGGACCGCTGAAGGTCGCGTGGTCGCTCTGGATATTCCAGAAATGAGAGACCTGCGCGCCGCCGGAACTCTGCGGACCGATTTGTGGTACATTTTCGACGATCGGCTGGAGCAGCGCGATCTTCCACAGCTTCATATTGGCGTCGTAAAGATCCTCCCATAGAGCACCGAAGAACTGGCGGTCGACATACATGATGCGCTTGCCGTAGCAGTAGCCTTGGGCCTGGGCGGGAATCCGGCGGATGTCGAGTTGGTAGGCGTCGCGCACCTCCCATTTGCCCCATGACGGCTTGGGCCATCCGAGCGGCATATCGTAATCTTCGGGCAGATTGGCGCTGGAGGTGCCGATGTCGAGTTGATCGATAATGCGGCGTTCGGCGATGAGTTTGGAGTCGAACAGCGGGGGATTGCCGTCGAAGCCGAAGAAGCTGTCGTCGGGCGTGGTGTCGGAGCCCTGCGCGGCACATCGGGCGGCGTCCGAGAGGCGCTCGGCGCGGCGCAGGGCCGGCCGAAAGACGTAGATGGCCTGCGGTTTGGTCAGATCGGTATAGGCGATGAGCAGCTGAGCGGAGTAACGGGCCTGCTCGGGCTCAACCGTCATAAACCAGGTGGTGTAGTACTTGCCTTCGCCGCCGGGCAGGGTGGCGGGAACGCCGGGGTCGGTATTGTAGGAATGCTGGCGGTATTCCCACATGCCCTTGACGCAATTGACCGCGCCGAAGGAGTTCATCGTACACATGAAGCCGAGGTTGTTGCTGTCGTTGACGACGATGTGGGGGAAGTAGCGAAACCAGAAGTCGGCGAGAATTTTCCATCCGCGATGAGGTTCGGCGGGATTGGGGAAGGGCACTCCGCCGTGGTAATTCGTCAGCGTCAGGCCGCCGTCGGGGAGTGCGACGATCTGGGTCTGGCCGCTGTATTTCTCGGTCGCTGCGACATAATTCTTGGGCAGCGGATGAATCACGGTGGGGCCGATATCCATCTGGACGTCGGCGGGCATTTTCCAGAAATATTTGCCGGCGAACAGATCGATCATGCCGTCGGGCATGAACTGGCGGTATTTCTGCCAGTTCGCCATCGTAATGACGGTGCCTGGAGGGATGGTCGCGGGGGCTGCGGAGGTACTGGCGCCGCCCGGGGTGGCCGGGGTTGCTGCGGCAGGGGCTGCCGCGGCGACCGGGGGATTATCGGCGGCCAGGGCACTCGGGCCGAAGCTGGCGCAAAGGGCGACCAGGACGAGTGTACGGAATGCATTCGGAATGAACCGGGCGTACCCAACCGGACGAGAATAAAGACGAGGGGAAACCGACCTGCCCATGCGCGCCGCCTCCAGCCGCGGAAGACTGTTATCGAGGAGTATAAAATCCTTGCGAGAAATCTGCTGGAGAACATCAAAAACCCGGCGCAAATGCAAGAGGGCGTCGGGCCGGGGGCGGTGCGCGACGAGCTTGGTTGCGGGGGCTGGGGGATTGGCCTAGCCTGTGCGGGTCGTGGGCACTTGGGCGGGTCCGCGGCGGCGGATTTCTTGACTTGGACCGTTCGGCGGAATAAAGAGGTAGATTCTTGTTAAACTCGGGGCCGATGTAGCTCAACGGTAGAGCAACTGATTTGTAATCAGTAGGTTGCGAGTTCGATTCTCGCCATCGGCTTGGCCCGATGGGAGAAGATACATTGGAGAGGTTCCCGAGTGGCCAAAGGGATCAGACTGTAAATCTGACGGCTTATGCCTTCGGAGGTTCGAATCCTCCCCTCTCCACCAACATATAACCTTGCCCGGGGGGAGCGGGAATAGCTCAGTTGGTAGAGCGCGAGCCTTCCAAGCTCGGGGTCGCGGGTTCGAATCCCGTTTCCCGCTCCAGAATTTCGGCGCAAGGGGTACGGGCAACGGCCGTCGCATGGTCGGTGAGGCAGCGGGCGCAGGGGCGTCGGCGGACGAGCGGGCCGGATCGAGGCGAGGGCGGCATTGGAATTGCGCGATCGCGGCTGAATGACGCGGGTGCGCGAACCGAAGCGGAGCGATGCCCATGTAGCTCAGTCGGTAGAGCACTTCCTTGGTAAGGAAGAGGTCACGGGTTCGAATCCCGTCGTGGGCTTTCGATTTTGGGCATGGGCACGAGCGGTCGGTGGGTTAATCGAGCGGGCCGGTGCTATAATGAGCGATGGTGCGGTTAAGGCCGCGCCGGAAGCGGAGTGAAAGCCGGGAACGAGCCGGGGCGGCGGTCGCGGTCGAATTGTGGTCCGACGGGCGGGGCCAGCGAGCGGGCCGATAGAATCGGCGAGAAGAGAGAACCAAGATGAGAGATCTAATCGGATTGGCATGCGACACCTGCAAGCGGCGTAACTACACCTCGAGCCGGAACAAGAAGCGGCAGACCGAGAAGTTCTCGATCAAGAAATTTTGCCCGAGTTGCCGCAACCATACGGTGCACAAGGAAACCAAAGTCTGAGACGCGAGCCGGAAGGGTTCGCGGGAGCGGTGCGCGTCGATGGGCGCGGGCGGTCGCGAGGCGGGCTGGCGTTGGGGGCGAGAAGCCCGGGCGCTGGCGAAGAAAAAGTGAAATTGAGAGGCGGGGGGTCAGTAGCTCTAATTGGCAGAGCGGCGGACTCCAAATCCGTAGGTTGCAGGTTCGAATCCTGCCTGGCCCGCCATTAAGCGCGAGAGCGGCTTGCAGAAGCCGGAATAAATGGATAGTCTAAAAAGTTACCTCGATCAGGGTACGAATTTTGTTAAGGAAGCGTGGACCGAACTTGGAAAGGTTCACTTCCCGACACCCAAGGAGACCATGCAGGCGACCTTGGTGGTGATGGTTCTGGTGTTCGTGCTGGCGTTGTGGCTGGGGCTCATCGATATGGGCGCCAAAGGCTTTGTCCGTCAGATTATCCGATGAATCGAGGAGTTTGAACCGGGGCGTCTGGCGGGCCTGCGCGGCGGCCGACGATCCGAGTCCAATTGCGACAGATGCCAGAAGCAGAAACTAACGAGCCGGGCGCCGTCCGTGCGGGCAAGCGATGGTATGTTGTGCATACCTATTCGGGCTTCGAGCAGAAGGCCAAGGCTGCGCTCGAAGAGCGTGTGAGATCGCTCCAGCAGCACGAAGCGACGCGGGCGATCGGCGAGCGTTTCGGCGACGTGGTAGTACCGGTCGAGCGGGTGCAGGAGCTCGGCAAGGGCGGCCAGCGCAAGGTCTCGAATCGCAAGTTCTTCCCGGGCTACATCTTCGTCAACATGGAGCTCGACGACGAGACCTGGCATGTGGTGAAGGATACGCCCAAGGTGACCGGTTTCGTTGGCCATTCGACGTCGCCGCCGGAAGTTCCGGCCTCCGAGGTCGAGGCGATCAAGCAGCAGATGGAAGAGGGTGCGCTGCGGCCCAAGCCCAAGGTGCTGTTCGAAGTGGGCGAGGCGATCAAGGTCGTGGACGGACCGTTTCAGGATTTTAACGGCACTGTGGAAGAGGTGCGGCCGGAAAAGGGCAAGGTCCGCGTGCTGATTTCGATTTTCGGCCGGGCGACACCGGTCGAGCTTGATTTTGTACAGGTAGAGAAATCGTAAAACGACCGGCCGCCGGGCCGCCGTGCGAATTGCGGCACGAGGCGGCGGCAGCGGCGTGGCGGCGCTTGCTTGACGAGACCACCGGGTCGGGTGACCCGGAGAGACGATACTAGATGGCGAAAAAAGTTACCGGGCAGATTAAGTTGCAGATACCGGCGGGCGCGGCTAATCCGTCGCCTCCGGTGGGACCGGCGCTGGGCCAGCGCGGGGTCAATATCATGGAATTCTGCAAGGCCTTCAATGCCCAGACGCAGAATATGCAGGGACTGGTGGTCCCGGTGATTATCACGGTCTATGCGGACCGCTCGTTTACCTTCGTGACCAAGAGCCCGCCGGCGCCAGTGCTGCTGTTGCGGGCGGCGGGGATCGAGAAGGGCTCGGCGACGCCGCACAAAATCAAGGTCGGCAAGGTCACGAGCAAGCAGATCGAGGAAATCGCGCAGACCAAGATCAAGGATCTCACGGCGAGCGACCTCGAGGCGGCGATGCGCTCGGTGGCGGGCACGGCGCGTTCGATGGGAATCGACGTAATCGACTAGGCGAGCGAAGCGAGGACGGCAGGCTCCAGATGGCAGGCAAGAAATACCGCGAGGCGGCGAAGCATATCGACCACGACAAGCGCTACGAGCTCGGAGAGGCGCTGGCGCTGGTGGCGGCGAATCAGGCGGCGAAGTTCGACGAGACGGTCGAGTTGGCGGTGCGGCTCAACGTCGATCCGCGCCAGGCCGATCAGAACGTTCGCGGCACGGTGGTGCTGCCCCACGGCACCGGCAAGGTTGCACGCGTGCTGGTGCTGGCCAAGGGCGAGAAGGAGCGCGAGGCACGCGAAGCGGGGGCCGACTTTGTCGGCGGCGACGACCTGATCAAGAAGATCCAGGAAGAGAACTGGCTCGACTTCGATCGCGTGATTGCAACCCCGGATATCATGGGATCGGTCGGCCGGATCGGCAAGATCCTCGGGCCTCGCGGACTGATGCCGAATCCGCGCGTCGGCACCGTGACCTTCGACGTCGCCAAGGCGGTGGCCGAGGTCAAGGCGGGCAAGGTGGACTACCGGGTGGACAAGGCCGGGGTGGTCCATGCGGGGATCGGCAAGCTGAGCTTCGGCGAGGCCAAGCTGAGCGAGAACGCCCATGCGCTGATCGACTCGATTATTCGCGCGAAGCCGTCGAGCGCCAAGGGAAATTACGTGAAAAGCATGGCGGTCTCGTCAACCATGGGGCCGGGGGTGCGGGTTGATACCGCCGCGGCGAGCCGGGTGGCCGCCGCAGCCTAGGCCCGCGCACAGCGCCGGGAATGGCGCCGAGCATGGTTCGAAGATTGGCGCAAAGATTTGGAAGGATTGCATGAACAAGACAGAAAAGAGCGAGCTGGTGGCGGAACTGGCCGGTAACTTCGGTCGCGCCAGTATTGCGTTTCTATCGGAATACAAGGGTATGAGTGCGGGCGAGTCCGACGACATGCGGCGGCGGATCCGGGCGGTCAGCGGCGAATTTCGCGTGGCCAAGAATACGTTGCTGCGGCGGGCGGTAAAGGACACGCGCTTTGCCGCGCTCGAGAGTCAGCTCGGCGGTTCGGTCGGGCTTATTCTGAGCTACGCCGATCCGGTGGAGCTGGCCAAGACCCTGAGTTCACTCAAGGAGTTGGGCGAGAAGTTCAAGATTCGCGGCGGCGTGCTCGACGGCAAGCCGCTGACGGCCGAAGAGATCGACGCCCTGGCGAGTTTGCCGCCGCGCGAGGTGATTCTGGGGCAGTTGCTCGGCCTGATTCAGGCGCCGGCGTCCCAGTTGGTGCGTCTGCTCAACGAGCCGGGATCGTCTCTGGCGCGTTTGATCGACGCGATCGGGCGCAAGGCCGGCGAGAATGCGCCGGCGGCCGTGACCGAAGCGCCAGCGGCGAAGACACCCGCTGCACCGGCGGTCGAAGCAGCGCCAGCGGCGGAGACTCCTGCGGCGCCAGCGGCGGAGGCAGCACCAGCGCCCGAGACGCCCGCGGCGGCAGCAGCGCCGACTTCGGAGACGCCCGAATCGTAGAGTCGCGGGGCGGGTGGCAAATGACGCCGCGGCCCAGGGAACGGTTAGGCCGGGGGCAATTGTACGGCAGCGGGCGGACGCAGGCGCCATGAACCAGGGAACGTAGCCGGGAAAATTAACCGGGGTATTTGGAAATACGTAGGAATATTCGGCCAGTCGGGGCGCTCCCACAAATCGCCCGCCGGCCGCGAGTACAAGGAGAGATAGCAAGATGTCAGAAGCAGCACAGCTCAGCCGCGACCAGGTCAAGGATTATCTGAAGAACCTGAGTCTGCTCGACGCGGCGGCGCTCGTAAAGGAACTGGAAGAGGAGCTGGGCGTATCGGCGGCGGCTCCGATGGCGGTAGCGGCAGCCCCGGCGGCCGGCGCGGCGGCGGCTCCGGCGGCGGAAAAGGACGAATTCGACGTCGTTCTGACGGCGGCGGGCGACAAGAAGATCCAGGTGATCAAGGTCGTGCGCGAGCTCACCGGGCTGGGCCTCAAGGAGGCCAAGGATCTGGTCGATGGCGCGCCCAAGGCGGTCAAGGAAGCGATCAGCAAGGCCGAGGCCGAAGAGGTCAAGAAGAAGATCGAAGAGGTCGGGGGATTGGTCGAACTGAAGTAGGACCGGCGGGTATTTGGCACACATCGACCGGCGCATCAGATTGGCAGGCGACGGCGCGGAGTCGTCGCGGTGGCGGCGGTGTGTGTGTTGGCACAGAGACGGAAATTACCGGGGCGCGCGGCCTTAGGTGGCGGCGCGCCCCTTGATTCAGTTCGACGCATGGCGATCCGTTACGGCGCCGAATGCCGGATGAGGTAGAAATGGCCCAGCAGTCGCAGGTCAGCAGCAACCTTCGCCTTCGCCGCTCTTTCGGCAAGATTAAGAAGATCATCGAGATTCCGAATCTGATCGAGATTCAGAAGCGTTCGTACCAGGATTTTCTGCAGGCCGACGTTACGTCCGAGGAGCGCAAGGACGAGGGGCTGCAAGCGGTTTTCAAGTCGGTCTTTCCGATCAAGGATTTCAACGAGACCGCGTCGCTCGAGTTCGTCAGCTACGACCTCGGGCAGCCCAAGTATGACGTCGAGGAATGCCATCAGCGAGGTATGACTTACGCGGCCCCGATCAAGGTCAAGATTCAACTGGTGATCTGGGACGTCGAGAGCGGCCGGCGCTCGATCAAAAACGTCAAGGAGCAGGAGGTTTACTTCGGCGAGATTCCGCTGATGACGCCGAACGGGACCTTCATGGTCAACGGCACCGAGCGCGTAATCGTGTCGCAGCTCCATCGCTCGCCGGGGGTGTTTTTCGAGCACGACAAGGGCCGCACTCATTCGACCGGCAAGCTGCTCTATTCGGCGCGGGTGATTCCGTATCGCGGGAGCTGGATCGACTTCGAGTTCGATCCGCGCGACGTGCTGTATGTGCGGATCGATCGGCGGCGCAAGTTTCCGGCGACGGTGCCGCTGCGCGCGCTCGGAATGACGACCGAGGACCTGCTCAACTACTACTACAAAAAAGACGTCATCATTCTGGATTCTAAGCAGCTCGCGCGCCAGTTTATCCCGACCCAGCTGCTGGGATCGCGGGTGACACGCGATATCAAGGATCCCAAGAGCGGCGAGGTGATCGCGCGCGAGGGGCGCAAGTTCAACAAGGCGATCGTGCGCCAGCTCGAAGCGGCGAAAATCGCCGAGATTCCGATCGCGCCGGAAGACGTGGTCGGGCGCATTTCGGCCCATGACGTGGTCGATTCGACCACCGGCGAAGTGCTGGTGCAGTGCAACGACGAGCTGAGCGAGGAGACGGTCGAGAAGCTCAAGTCTCACGGCGTGCGCCAGATCGAAGTGCTCTATACCGAGGATCAGGCGGGCGGCGGGCCGCTGCGTCAGACGCTCGCACAGGACAAGCTCGAGAAGCCCGAGGACGCGATCATGGAGATTTACCGGCGCCTGCGGCCGGGCGATCCGCCGACCCTGCAGACGGCGACGACCTTCTTCAACAATCTGTTTTTCAATCCGGAGCGCTACGACCTCTCGAAGGTCGGCCGGCTCAAGCTCAATCACAAGCTGTTCAGGGATCCGCTGGCGGTGCCGCTCGAGCAGGGCACGCTGCGCCGCGAAGATATCCTGGAGGTCGTGCGCTACCTGATCGAGCTCAAGAACGGCGACGACGACCGCGCGGTTGACGATATCGACCATCTCGGAAACCGGCGCGTGCGCGCGGTCGGCGAGCTGGTCGAGAACCAGTTCCGGATCGGGCTGGTACGGATGGAGCGGGCGATCAAGGAGCGCATGAGCCTGCAGGATATCGAGACCCTGATGCCGCAGGAGCTGGTCAACTACAAGCCGGCGTCGGCGGTGATCAAGGAGTTCTTCGGCTCCTCGCAGCTCTCGCAGTTCATGGATCAGACCAATCCGCTGAGCGAGATCGCGCACAAGCGGCGGCTCTCGGCGCTCGGACCGGGCGGCCTGACGCGCGAGCGGGCGGGCTTCGAGGTCCGCGACGTCCATCCGACGCATTATGGGCGGGTCTGTCCGATCGAGACTCCCGAGGGGCCGAATATCGGTCTGATCGCGGCGCTTTCGACCTATGCGCGGGTCAACGAATACGGCTTTATCGAGACCCCGTACCGGGTGGTCGAGAATCAGAAGGTCACCGATCGAATCAAGTACCTGTCGGCGCTCGAGGAAGAGGACGTGGTGATCGCGCAGGCCAACGCGCTGCTCGACGCCCAGGGCAAGTTCTCGGCCGAGTTGATTTCGGCGCGAATCGGCGGCGAGTTCACAGTCGTGCGCGCCGAGGAAGTTCAGTACATGGACGTCTCGCCGAACCAGCTGGTGTCGGTGGCGGCGTCGCTGATTCCGTTTCTGGAAAACGACGACGCCAATCGCGCGCTGATGGGATCGAACATGCAGCGTCAGGCGGTGCCGCTGTTGAAGACCGAGGCGCCGCTGGTCGGTACCGGACTCGAAATGACGGTCGGACGCGACTCGGGGGTGACGCGGATCGCCCTGCGCGACGGCGTGATCGAGAGCGTCGATGCCGAGCGGATAGTGGTGCGGGCGGATCGCCAGAGCAAGGATCTGCGCGACGCCGGAGTCGATATCTATAACCTGGTCAAGTACCAGCGCTCGAATCAGAGTACCTGTATCAACCAGCGGCCGATCGTACTGCGGGGCGACCGTGTGAAGTCGGGCGACGTGATCGCCGACGGTCCCTCGACCGACATGGGCGAGCTGGCGCTCGGGCGCAACGTCGTGGTCGCGTTCATGCCGTGGGGCGGATACAACTTCGAGGATTCGATCCTGATTTCCGAGCGAGTGGTCAAGGAAGACCTGTTCACCTCGGTGCATATCGAGGAGTTCGAATGTATCGCGCGCGATACCAAGCTCGGGCCCGAAGAGATTACACGCGACATCCCGAACGTCGGCGAGGACGCGCTCAAGAACCTCGACACCAGTGGGATTATCCGGATCGGCGCGGAAGTGCGTCCGGGCGATATCCTGGTCGGTAAGATTACGCCCAAGGGCGAGACCCAGCTCAGTCCCGAAGAGAAACTGCTGCGGGCGATTTTCGGCGAGAAGGCGGGCGAGGTGCGCGACACCAGCCTGCGCGTGCCGCCGGGAGTCGAGGGCGCGGTGATCGACGCGCGGGTGTTTGCGCGGCGCGGAGTGGCCAAGGACGATCGCACGCAGGAGATCCAGAGCCTCGAGGCCGAGCGCCTCAAGCAGGACGAAGGCGAGGAGATTCGGATCATCCGGCAGGAGACGCTGCGCAAGCTCAAGAAGGCGCTGGCGGGCAAGAAGCTCGCCGGGCGCGTGATGTCCGACGAGCGCCGCGTGCTGCTGCAGAAGGGCGACACGATTTCTTCCGAGGAGCTCGACGATCTGCCGCCGCCGCTATGGGGCCAGCTCAAGGTCGAGCACGAAGGCGCGTCGGCCGATATCGCACAGGCGCTGGTGGCGATGAACGCCAACGTCGAGGCGGTGCAGGAGCATTACGGGGCCAAGGTCGAACGGCTCAAGGCGGGCGACGAGCTGGCGCCGGGCGTGATCAAGATGATCAAGGTGTTCGTGGCGATCAAGCGCCGCCTGCAAGTCGGCGACAAGATGGCCGGACGCCACGGCAACAAGGGCGTGCTCTCGCGGATTCTGCCGGAAGAAGACATGCCGCGGACCACCGACGGTACCCCGGTTGATATCGTGCTAAATCCGCTCGGCGTGCCGTCGCGGATGAACGTGGGACAGATTCTCGAGACCCATCTCGGATGGGCGGCGCTGGAACTCGGCCATCGGCTGGGACAGGAACTCGCTAGCGGTGCGACGCCGGCGCAGATTCGCCGCCGGCTGCGCGAGTATTATCCGGAAAAGGAGAGCCAGGAATTTATCGAGAACCTGCCCGAGGCCGAATTGATGAAGCTCGCGGCCAAGGCGGTCGACGGCGTTCATACGGCCTCGCCGGTGTTCGACGGCGCACGCGAGGAGGAGATCTTCGCGCTCCTGAAACGTGCCGAACTGCCCGACAGCGGCCAGTGCACCCTGCACGACGGACGCACCGGATTGGCCTTCGAGCAGCCGGTGACAGTCGGCGTGATGTACATGATGAAGCTGCATCATCTGGTCGAGGACAAGATTCATGCGCGCTCGACCGGACCCTACAGCCTGGTCACGCAGCAGCCGCTCGGCGGCAAGGCCCAGTTCGGCGGACAGCGCCTCGGCGAAATGGAAGTGTGGGCGCTCGAAGCCTACGGCGCGGCCTACACACTGCAGGAGATGCTGACGGTGAAATCAGACGACGTCGCCGGCCGCACGCGGATGTACGAGGCGATCGTCAAGGGCGAGAATACGCTCGAGCCGGGGCTGCCGGAGTCGTTTAACGTGATGGTCAAGGAGCTGCAATCGCTCTGCCTCAATATCGAACTGCTGGAGCAGCCGCAGCGCGGCGCCTGAGGCGGTGGTCGATGCGCCGGGGTTCAGTTGGATGGCGCTCCGTGGCCGCCGCAACGCGGGCGGACGGAGTGCGTGAGGCGGGGCGGCGCGATGGGTGTCGGTCGATGAAAGTGATAGCGAAGCGGCGTTTCGGCCTGGCGTTACAGGCGCGGAAAGCTCGCGCGAACGGGTGTGTCGGCGGCACGGTACAAGCGGCCGCCGCGCGCCAGGGAGCATAGCATTATGGAAGACCTGTTCGGCCTGTTCGAAAAGCCCAAGAATCCGATCGCGTTCAACTCGATCAGGATTTCGATCGCGTCGCCCGAGATGATCCGCTCGTGGTCGCACGGCGAGGTAAAGAAGCCCGAGACCATCAACTACCGCACCTTCAAGCCGGAGCGCGACGGGCTGTTTTGCGCCAAGATTTTCGGTCCGACCAAGGACTACGAATGTAATTGCGGCAAGTACAAGCGCATGCGCCATCGCGGCGTGGTGTGCGAGAAGTGCGGGGTCGAGGTAATCCAGTCGAAGGTCCGGCGCGAGCGCATGGGCCATATCGATCTGGCGGCGCCGGTCGCGCATATCTGGTTCCTGCGCTCGCTGCCTTCGCGCATCGGCACGCTGGTCGATATGACGCTGAAGGAACTCGAAGAAGGTGCTCTATTTCGAGTGCTACGTTGTGACCGATCCGGGCGAGACCACGCTGCAGGCGCGCGAGCTGTTGACCGAGCGCAAGTATCGCGAGGCGCGCGATCAGTTCGGCGACGGCTTCAAGGCCGAGATGGGCGCCGAGGCGATTCGCACTCTGCTCTCGAGTCTCGAGCTCGACCAGTTGGCCGAGACCCTGCGGGTCGAGATGAAGGCGACGGCGAGCGAGGCGCGGCGCAAGAAGGTGGCCAAGCGCCTCAAGGTGGTCACCGCATTTCGCGAGTCGGGCAACCGGCCGGAATGGATGATTCTGACGATCCTGCCGGTGATTCCGCCCGATCTGCGGCCGCTGGTGCCGCTCGACGGCGGGCGCTTTGCGACCTCGGACTTAAACGATCTGTACCGGCGAGTAATAAATCGTAACAATCGGTTAAAGCGGCTGATCGAGCTCAACGCCCCTGACATCATCGTGCGCAACGAAAAGCGCATGTTGCAGGAGGCGGTGGATGCGCTGTTCGACAACGGCCGGCGCGGGCGGGCGATCACTGGTCCGGCCAAGCGGCCGCTGAAATCGCTGTCGGACATGCTCAAGGGCAAGTCCGGGCGTTTTCGCCAGAACCTGCTCGGCAAGCGCGTGGATTATTCGGGCCGTTCGGTGATCGTGGTCGGTCCCGAGCTGCGGCTGCATCAATGCGGCTTGCCCAAGAAGATGGCGCTCGAGCTGTTCAAGCCGTTCATCTACAGCAAGCTCGAAGAGAAGGGCTACGTCACGACCATCAAGAGCGCGAAGAAGATGGTCGAGAAGGAGGGCAAGGATGTCTGGGATATCCTCGACGAGGTTATCCGCGAGCATCCGGTGCTGCTCAATCGCGCGCCGACGCTCCATCGACTGGGGATCCAGGCGTTCGAGCCGGTGCTGATCGAGGGCAAGGCGATTCAGCTCCATCCGTTGGTCTGCGTGGCCTACAACGCGGACTTCGACGGCGACCAGATGGCGGTGCACGTGCCGCTGTCAATCGAGGCACAGGTCGAGTCGCGCGCCCTGATGATGTCGACCAACAATATTTTGTCGCCGGCAAGCGGCAAGCCGATCATCGTGCCGACTCAGGACATGGTGCTCGGGCTCTACTACATGACGCGCGAGCGGCCGCTGGCGCGCGGCGAGGGCAAGTTCTTTTCGGCGCCGGCCGAAGTGCGAATTGCATATGACCACGACGAAGTCGATCTGCATGCGCGGATCACGGTGCGGATGCCGCTGCGCACGGCGGCCGACGCCACGCTCGAGGACGAGGACGGGCGTCCGGCCACGCCTGGGGGCGGCAGCCCGGTAGTCGACAGCAATCGCCAGACCGAGCGCGTAGAAACGACGGTCGGGCGCGTGCTGCTTTACGAAATTGTACCAGCGGCAGTGCCGTTTGCTGAAGTCAACCGCACCATGAAGAAGAAGGAGCTCGGCAACCTGATCGATCTCGTTTATCGCCGGGCGGGCAACAAGGCGACGGTTATTTTCGCGGATCGGCTGAAAGACGTCGGCTTCGAATTCGCGACCCGCGCGGGGATTTCGATCTCGATCAAGGACATGACGATTCCACCGCGCAAGAAAGAACTGCTCGACGGTGCGCAAAAGCAGGTCGGCGAGATTCAGCAGCAGTACAACAACGGCGTCATCACCGACGGCGAACGCTACAACAAGGTGGTCGATATCTGGGCCGAGGTGCAGGACGAAATCGGTAGCGCGGTGCTCAGCGGACTGGCGACCCAGGTCTTCGAGGGCAAGGACAAGAACGGCAAGGCCACCGAAGAAACCGGCGCGTCGTTCAATCCGATTTTCATCATGGCCGACTCGGGTGCACGCGGTTCCGAGCAGCAGATTCGGCAGCTCGCGGGCCTGCGCGGCCTGATGGCGAAACCGTCGGGTGAGATTATCGAAACGCCGATTACCGCCAACTTCCGCGAGGGACTGACGGTTCTGCAGTACTTCATCTCGACCCACGGCGCGCGCAAGGGCCTGGCCGATACCGCGCTCAAGACCGCCAATTCGGGCTATCTGACCCGGCGGCTGGTCGATGTCGCGCAGGATTCGATTATCACCGAAAGCGATTGCGGCACGCTCGACGGAATCGAGATGACGCCGCTGGTCGAAGGCGGTGAGGTGATCGAGGGTCTCGGCGATCGCGTTCTGGGACGAGTGGCGTTGGAAGATATCCGCGATCCGTTCACCAACGAGGTTCTGATCCAGGCCAACGACATGATCGACGAGGATCATGGTGGCGCGGATCGAAGAAGCGGGCCTCGAAAAGGTCAAGATCCGATCGGTGCTGACCTGCCAGTCGCGCCAGGGCGTATGCGTCAAGTGCTATGGACGCGATCTCGGCCGCGGCCATCAGGTCAACATGGGCGAGGCGATCGGGATCATGGCGGCGCAGTCTATCGGCGAGCCCGGCACGCAGCTTACGATGCGCACGTTCCATATCGGCGGCACCGCCAGCCGGCGCGCCGAGCAGACCACGCTGGAGACGCGCAACGAGGGTATCGTGCGGCTGCATAACGTGCGCACGGTGCCGACCCGCGACGGCAGTCTGATCATGATGTCGCGTCACGGCGAGGTGGCGATCGTCGCGCCGGTGCGCGCGGAGGGAGCCCCTGCGAGCACGCCCGTGCGCGAGCGCGAGCGCGAACGCTATCCGTTGGTGTACGGCGCGAAACTGCGCAAATCCGATGGCGACAAGGTCAAGCCGGGCGAACTCATCGCGGAGTGGGATCCGTACACCACGCCGATCATCACGGAGGTTGCCGGAAAGATTAAGTACGGCGACATTCTTGAAGGTAAGACGATGGAGGAGCGGGTCGATGAACGCACCGGCGCGCGCTCGAACGTAATCGTCGAATTCAAGGAACTCGACGTGCGCCCGCGTATCTCGATCAAGGACGAGTCGGGCAAGACCGCGCGTATCACCGGGGCGCTGACGGCCGAACGGCCGGCCAGTTTCGACCAGCATGCGCGTTACTTCCTGCCGGTCGGCTCGTATATCAACGTGGCCGAGGGGGCGCAGGTGGACGCGGGTGAGATAATCGCGAAAATCCCGCGCGAAACCACCAAAACCAAGGATATCACCGGCGGCTTACCCCGGGTGGCGGAGCTATTCGAAGCGCGCAAGCCGAAGGAATTTGCCGTGATTTCGGAAATCGACGGCCAGGTTTCATTCGGCAAGGATACCAAGGGCAAGCGCAAGGTCGTGGTCACCCCCGAAGTCGGGGAGCCGCGCGAGTATCTAATCGCCAAGGGCAAGCATATCGGCGTTCACGAAGGCGATATGATCAGGGCCGGAGAGCCGTTGATGGAGGGTTCGTCGAATCCGCATGATATCCTTACGATACTGGGCGAGAAGGCGCTGGCGAAATACCTCGTCGACGAAATCCAGGAGATTTACCGGCTGCAGGGCGTGCGGATCAACGACAAGCACATCGAGGTAATCGTGCGCCAGATGCTGCGGCGGGTACGGATCAAGGAGGTCGGTGACACCGATTTTCTGGTCGGCGACCAGACCGAGAAGTGGCGTTTCGACGAGGAGAACGGCCGCGTGCTGACCAAGGGCGGCGAGCCGGCGATCGCCGAGCCGCTGTTGCTCGGGATAACCAAGGCGTCGCTCTCGACCGAGAGCTTCATCTCGGCGGCCTCGTTCCAGGAGACCACCCGGGTGCTGACCGAAGCGGCAATCAATGGCAAGGTCGATCGGCTGGTGGGACTCAAGGAGAACGTGATCATGGGCCGCCTGATTCCGGCCGGAACCGGATTGGCCCAGTACAATCGCAAGGAAGTGATAGTGGAAGCGCCGCCGATTGACGAGGAAGCGGAAAAGGACGAGTTGGAGGAGGTTGCCGCTCCGGCGGTTGATTGACGAGACCGGGTCGATCCTGTAAAAGATACTATTTCCCCCAAGAGCGATGGGCGCTCTTGGGGGGTTTATTTGAAACACCGCATCGTAGGGCTATAGCAGATGCGGCCAGAAGGCGAGGCTGACCCCGCCATTTCCGGCGCAGAGCGCAGATTGGCGTGCCGCCGGGAGAACGAAGTTTGTTACCGTGCCGACGATAAATCAGCTGATACGCGCAGCGCGCGTTAAAAAACGTTATAAGATAAGCGCTCCGGCTTTGCAGGGATCGCCGCAGAAGCGCGGCGTCTGCACCCAGGTCAAGACCACTACGCCCAAGAAGCCCAACTCGGCGCTGCGCAAAGTCGCGCGCGTGCGGCTGTCCAACGGTTACGAGGTCAATACCTACATCCCGGGCGTTGGCCATAACCTGCAGGAGCATTCGGTGGTGCTGATTCGCGGGGGCCGAGTCAAGGATCTGCCTGGAGTGCGCTACCACGTAATCCGCGGCACGCTCGATTCGATCGGGGTGCAGGACCGTCGCAAGAGCCGTTCGAAGTACGGTTCGAAGAAGCCAAAGTAGTAAATCTATGTCGCGAAAAGGACAGGCCCGAATCCGGGATATCGCTCCGGACCCGAAGTTTCACGACCGCACGGTCACGAAGTTCGTCAACGTCGTGATGGAGCGGGGTAAGAAGGCAGTGGCCGAGCAGATTCTCTATGGCGCGCTCGATCTCGTGGCCGAGCGGACCAAGGAGGATGGGCTGGTCGTATTCAAGCGCGCGCTCGATAACGTGCGGCCGGCGGTGGAGGTGCGATCGCGACGGGTCGGCGGTGCGAACTACCAGGTCCCGGTCGAGGTGCGGCCGCTCAGGCGCTCCTCGCTCGCGATGCGCTGGCTGGCGACGGCAGCGCGTGCGCGTGGCGAAAAATCGATGCGCGAGCGGCTGGCCAACGAGATTCAGGAAGCGGCGGCAAATCGGGGCGGTGCGGTCAAAAAACGCGAAGACACTCATCGGATGGCGGAGGCCAATCGCGCCTTCGCACATTACCGCTGGTAAGAAATAAAGAAGCTTTTTTGGTATGGCTCGTCAAACACCAATAGAACGGGTGCGCAATATCGGCATCATGGCGCATATCGATGCCGGTAAGACCACCACCACCGAGCGCGTGCTTTATTACACCGGCATCAATTACAAGATTGGTGAGGTGCACGAAGGCACGGCGACGATGGACTGGATGGTGCAGGAGCAGGAGCGCGGCATCACGATTACGTCGGCTGCCACCACCTGTTTCTGGCGCGATTATCGAATCAATATTATCGACACGCCCGGCCACGTTGATTTTACGATCGAGGTCGAGCGCAGCCTGCGCGTGCTCGACGGCGCGGTGGCGGTATTTTGCGCGGTGGGCGGCGTGGAGCCGCAATCCGAGACGGTCTGGCGTCAAGCCGACAAGTATCGGGTGCCGCGTATCGCGTTCATCAACAAGATGGATCGCGTCGGCGCCGAATTCGAACGGGTGACCGGCGAAATTCGCGACAAGCTCAAGGCCAAGCCGTTGCTGTTGCAGTTGCCGATCGGTGCCGAGGAGAAATTTACCGGCGTAATCGATCTTATCGAGGAGCGCGCGCTCATCTGGGACGACGATCGGCTGGGCGCGAATTATCGCGAGGAACCGATTCCGGCCGCTGTGGCGGAACAGGTCAAGGCGGCGCGCGATACGCTGATCGAGACCCTGGCCGACCATGACGATTCGATCATGGAGCTTTATCTGGAGGGCAAGGCGCCGGAGCCGGCGCAGCTCAGGGCGGCGATTCGGGCGGCGACGCTCAGGATCGAAGTCATTCCGGTTCTCATGGGATCGGCCTTTCGCAACAAGGGCGTGCAGCCGATGCTCGATGCGGTGGTGGAGTTCCTGCCGTCGCCGGGCGATCTGCCGCCGGTCACGGGCAAGGTTGACGACGGCAAGGTCGCAGAGCGCTGGCCGCGCGACGACGCTCCGTTTTCGGCGCTGGCGTTCAAAATCATGACCGATCCGTATATCGGCACCCTGACCTTCCTTCGGGTCTACTCGGGCAAGCTCGAAAGCGGCAGCTCGGTGCTGAATTCAACCAAAGGCCGGCGCGAGCGAATCGGGCGTCTGGTCAAGATGCACGCGAACAAGCGCGAGGAGATCACCGAGGTCTTCGCCGGTGAAATTTGCGCGGTGGGCTTGCGCGACACGACCACGGGTGACACTCTGTGCGACCCGGCCAATCCGATCATACTTGAGGCAATCGAGTTTCCCGATCCGGTTATCCAGATCGCGATCGAGCCCAAGACCAAGGCAGATCAGGAAAAGCTCGGCGAAGCGCTGCAGAAGCTGGCCAAGGAGGACCCTTCGTTCCGCGTCAGCGTGAACAAGGAGACTGCCCAGACTCTGATTGCCGGCATGGGCGAGCTGCATCTGGAGATCATCGTCGATCGGATGCTGCGCGAGTTCAAGGTTGACGCCAATATCGGCAAGCCGCAGGTGGCCTATCGGGAGACTATTCGGCGCCCGGCCGAGGCCGAAGGGCGCTTCGTGCGCCAGACCGGCGGTCACGGCCAGTTTGGCGTGGTCGAGTTGAAGATCGAGCCGCTGGCCAAGGGCACCGGCTTCGAGTTCGAGGACGGCACCAAGGGCGGCTCGATTCCGCGCAACTTCATCCCGTCGATCGAAAACGGGATCAAGGAAGCGATGGAGACCGGAGTTCTGGCCGGCTATCCGATGGTCGATGTCAAGGCGACCGTGGTTGACGGCAAGTACCACGAAGTGGATTCGTCGGAACTGGCCTTCAAGATCGCCGGTTCGATGGCCTTCAAGGAAGCGGTCGAAAAGGCCAAGCCGGTTTTGCTCGAGCCGGTGATGGACGTGGAAGTGGTAACGCCGCAGGATTTTATGGGCGAGGTGATTGGCGATCTCAACTCGCGCCGCGGCAAGATCCAGGAGATGGAAAATCGGGCGGGGGCGCAGGTGATTTCGGCGCGGGTACCGCTCGCGACAATGTTCGGATACGCGACCAAGCTGCGTTCGATTACGCAGGGGCGCGCGAATTATACGATGCAGTTTGCGGTGTACGAACCTGTCCCGCAGGCGATTTTTGAAGAACTGACCGCGCGCAACTCGGGCGAATCCGAGGCCCGCGCGCGCGCATGATGAGGGTAAGTTAAGGAGCCGGAGGGTAATCCATCATGGGCAAGGCTAAATTTGAACGAAACAAGCCGCATCTGAACGTAGGCACGATCGGACATATCGACCACGGCAAGACCACCTTGACCGCGGCTATCACTAGGGTCCTGTCGTCGAAGAAACTTGCCCAGTTCACGGCCTTTGATCAGATCGACAAGGCGCCGGAGGAACGCGAGCGCGGAATCACGATCGCGATCGCGCACGTCGAGTATGAGACCGCCAATCGCCATTACGCGCACGTCGATTGCCCGGGCCATGCGGATTACATCAAGAACATGATCACCGGCGCTGCGCAGATGGACGGCGCTATCCTGGTGGTCGGCTCCAACGACGGTCCGATGCCGCAGACGCGCGAGCATATCCTGCTCGCCCGCCAGGTCGGGGTGCCCTCGGTGGTGGTGTTCATGAACAAGGTCGATATGGTCGATGACCCCGAACTGCTCGACCTGGTCGAACTCGAAGTTCGCGACCTGCTGAAGAAGTACGACTTCCCGGGCGACGATGTGCCGGTGATTCGCGGTAGCGCGCTGAAGGCGCTCGGCTGCGGTTGCGGCAAGGACGATTGCGAGAACTGCAAGCCGATCCTCGATTTGATGGCGGCGGTTGACAGCTACGTACCGCAGCCGGCGCGCGAGACCGACAAGCCCTTCCTGATGCCGATCGAGGACGTGTTCTCGATCTCGGGCCGCGGCACGGTGGTCACCGGACGCGTCGAGCGCGGCAAGGTCAAGGTTGGCGAAGAAGTCGAAATCGTTGGCTTCAAGGATACCGCCAAGACCGTGGTCACGGGCGTCGAGATGTTTCGCAAGCTGCTCGACGAGGGCCAGGCAGGCGACAATATCGGCGTGCTGCTGCGCGGCCTTAAGCGCGACGACGTCGAGCGCGGTCAGGTTCTGGCGGTGCCGGGATCGATTACCCCGCACACCCAGTTCGAGGGCTCGGTTTACGTCCTGACCAAGGAAGAAGGCGGACGTCATACGCCCTTTTTCAGCAATTATCGTCCGCAGTTCTATCTTCGCACGACCGACGTCACCGGCGTGGTGACGCTGCCCGAGGGGACCGAGATGGTGATGCCCGGTGACAATATCAATATTGTCGGCGAGCTGATTACGCCGGTCGCACTCGAGCAGGGATTGCGCTTCGCTATTCGCGAGGGCGGCCGCACCGTGGGCGCCGGAGTGGTTTCGAAAGTATTGAAGTAAACAGGCCGTCGTAATGGTTTGCGATTGAGGTCCCGCAAGGGACCTCAATTATGAAGGAAGACCGTACGCGGGATCGATTGGACAGGCTCAGCGGAAGTCCGGGACGTGGCTGACAGGATGAACGAAAAAATTCGGATACGCCTCAAGGCGTACGACCATCGACTGCTCGATCAGTCGGTGCGCGAAATCGTCGATACGATACGGCGCACGGGCGGAAGGGTGGCGGGGCCGATTCCGCTGCCGACTCGCGTCGAGCGCTTCACCGTGAACCGATCGCCGCACGTCGACAAGAAGTCGCGCGAGCATTTTGAAATTCGCACGCATAAACGATTGCTCGACGTGCTCGAGCCCACTCAGCAGACTATCGACGCGCTGGGCAAGCTCGATCTCGCCGCCGGCGTCGATGTAGAAATCAAGCTCGAGTAGTGCCGTGTTAACTGGATTGATTGGAAAAAAACTGGGCATGACCCAGGTTGGAGACGCCGCGGGACGGGTGCAAGCCGTCACCGTGATCCAGCTCGGACCATGCGCCGTGACGCAATTGAAGAGCGCGCCGACCGACGGCTATGAGGCCGTGCAGGTCACCTTCGGCAAGCGCAAGCTGTCGCGTACGACCGCGGCCGATCGCGGCCATTTTCAAAAGGCCGAGGTGGCGCCCGGAATCGCCACGCGCGAATTCGTCAAGCGCGGCGAAGGCGAACTCAAGCTCGGACAAGCGCTCGGCGCCGGCGACGTTTTTAAGGCGGGCGACAAGGTCGATGTCTCCGGAATCTCGAAGGGCCACGGTTACGCTGGCGTGATCAAGCGGCATCATTTTTCGGGTTTCCCGGGCTCGCACGGAACTCACGAATATTTTCGCCATGGCGGCTCGATTGGTAACCGCTCCTATCCGGGGCGCGTGCGCAAGGGCCTGCGGATGGCGGGTCAGATGGGCAACGAAAAGGCGACTACGGTGAACTTGAAGGTGGTCGAAATCCTGCCCGAAGACAATGCGATTATCGTCTCGGGATGCGTTCCGGGCGCCGACGGCGGCCTGGTGATTGTGCGCCATGCGGCGCGCGCGCGTCAGGTTGCGCAGGAGGCCAACGCCAATGGATGAAGCGCAGCAGGCTGACGTGCCGATGAACGCGACCCCGGTGAAAGTGCCGCTGTTTTCGGCCGGCCGCGAGCGTACCGGCGATTTCGAATTGTCGGCGGCCGTGTTCGGCCGCATCGGACATAATTCGCTTTTGCACGAAGCGGTCAGGATGCAGCTTGCGAAACGGCGGGCCGGAACTGCGTCGACCAAGACCAAGGGGCTGGTCGCGGGTGGCGGCAAAAAGCCCTGGCGTCAGAAAGGCACTGGCCGGGCTCGTTCGGGATCGACGCGGTCGCCGCTGTGGCGTCATGGCGGAACGATCTTCGGGCCGCAGCCGCGAGACTATTCCTACAAGATGCCCAAGAAGGCCTGGCGGCAGGCACTCAGCCTGGCGATTTCGGACCGGGCGCTCAACGGCAAGCTGCTAGTGGTTGAATCGCTCGAACTCGCCGAGCCCAAAACCAAACAGGCGCAAGCGGCGCTGACGGCTCTGGGGCTCAACCACGCGCTGATAGTATTCGGTGAGGACGACGGCAACTTCTACCGTGCGGCGCGCAACCTGGCCGCGCACAAGATGCTGGCGCTGGCCGGGCTCAACGTCTATGACGTGCTGAATTACGACGAGTTGCTGATGACCACGAAAACCGCCAAAGCGATCGAAGCGCGGCTCGGGAGCGCCGGGAAATGAGTGCGGAAGGATTGATTATAGCGCCCCTGATCACGGAAAAGGGGACGATCGCGAACGAAAAAGCTAACCAAGTGATCTTTCGGGTCAGACCCGAGGCGACCAAGGACAAGCTTCGCATCGCGATCGAGGAGATGTTCAAGGTCACCGTGCTGGCGGTGCGGACGTCTAATTTTCTCGGTAAAGAGCGGCGTCGCGGACGCGTGGTCGGGCGCAAGCCGGACTGGAAAAAGGCGTACATTACGCTCAAACCGGGCGACAAAATTGAATTTTTCGAGGGCATTTGACAGACGCGACGATGGTCTGATCGACAGGACAGTTAGATGGCAGTAATTCAACTGAATCCGCGCACGCCCGGTCAGCGCTTCATGCAGATCGCCGACTTCTCGGGATTGAGCAAGAAGAAGCCGGAAAAGGCCTTGCTGAAGCCGGTGCATAAATCCGGCGGCCGCAACAATCGCGGCCGCATGACCATGCGCCATCGCGGCGGCGGCCATAAACGGCGTCTGCGCGTGATCGATTTCAAGCGGTCCCGCGACGGTATTCCGGCGGTGGTCGCAGCGCTGGAATACGATCCCAATCGCTCGGCCAATATCGCCCTGCTCCATTATGTGGACGGCGCCAAGAGCTACATACTGGCGCCCAACGGGCTCAAGGTCGGCGATCGTGTGGAATGCGGCGAGCAGGCCGATATCAAGCCCGGCAACGCGCTGGCGCTGAGGAATATCCCGCTCGGCACCTTCGTTCATGCGATCGAGCTCAAGCCCGGTGCCGGTGCGCAGCTGGCGCGCGGGGCCGGTACGCAAGCGCAGTTGATGGCCAAAGAAGGCAACTTCGCCCTGCTCAAACTGCCTTCGGGCGAACAGCGCATGGTGCAGGTGCAATGCCGTGCGACGGTCGGCCAGGTCGGTAATCTCGACCATGAAAATATCTCGATGGGCAAAGCCGGACGCAGCCGCTGGGCGGGCATACGACCCCACGTGCGCGGTGTCGCAATGAATCCGGTTGACCATCCGCACGGTGGCGGCGAAGGCCGTTCCAAGGGTAATCATCCGCAATCGCCATGGGGGATGCCGGCTAAAGGCTACAAGACCCGGGGCAAGAAGGTGTCGGATCGCTTTATCGTGAGCAAGCGTCCGCGCGGGAAGCGGGGCTGAGAGAATTAGATGAGATCGCTCAAAAAAGGTCCCTTCGTCGATACCCATCTGCAGAAAAAAGTGGATGTGGCCATGGCGGCCGGTGACAAGCGTATTATCCGGACCTGGTCGCGGCGTTCCATGATCACGCCCGACATGATCGGTCTGACCTTCGCGGTGCATAACGGTCACAAGTTCATTCCGGTGTACTGCACCGAAAACATGGTCGGGCACAAGCTCGGCGAATTTTCGCCGACGCGCACCTATCATGGCCACGCGGGCGATCGCAAAGGCGACGTCCGGTCGCGCGGCTGAGGCCGGGAGTATAGTTCAGATGGAAGCAGTGGCGCGCAACCGCTTTGTAAGAATTTCGCCGCAGAAGCTCAGGCTTATCTGCGAGCTGGTCGCCGGCAAGCGCGTCGATCAGGCGCTGTCGATTCTGGAGTTCACGCCCAAAAAAGGGGCGAAGATCGTTTCCAAGGTATTGCTTGCGGCGATCGCCAATGCGCGCGATCAGCAAAACGTTGACGAGGATCGGCTCTTTGTCAAGCGTGCACTGGCCGACACCGGGCCAACCTGGAAGCGTTCGATGATGCGCGCGCATATGCATTCGACGCCGATACTTAAGCGTACCAGCCATTTGACGGTGATTGTGGACGAGCAGCCGTCCTGAGGATTCTATGGGTCAGAAGACACATCCGCGCGGATTGCGCTTGGGCATAATCGAAGGCTGGGATTCGAAGTGGTACGCTAGCCACGACTATGTGAAGTTGCTGCACGAAGACTTGAAGCTGCGCGAATTTATCAAGCGGCGGCTCTATCATGCCGGCATCTCGCGTATCGAAATCGAACGCATGGCCAACAAGGCCAAGATCAATATCTTTACCGCGCGCCCGGGTATCGTGATCGGCAAAAAGGGCGTCGAGATCGATAAGCTCAAGTCCGATATCCAGAAGATGATGAAGGGTCGGGACGCCTTCATCAATATTCATGAAGTGCGCCGGCCGGACCTCGATCCGCAACTCGTGGCCGAAAATATCGCGCTCCAGCTCGAACGCCGCGTGGCCTTCCGCCGTGCGATGAAAGAGGCGGTGCTGCGCGCGATGCGGATGGGCGCGCTGGGCGTCAAGGTGCACGTCGCCGGGCGGCTCGGCGGCACCGAAATCGCGCGCTCCGAATGGTATCGCGAAGGCCGCGTGCCGTTGCAGACGCTGCGGGCCGATGTCGCCTACGGATTTGCCGAGGCGCGCACCACCTACGGCGTGATCGGCGTGAAAGTGTGGATCTTCCGCGGCGAAATTCTGACCCGGCAGGCCGAAGCGGCTAAACGCGCCGGGGCCGCGGCGCAACAGCAGTAGATGGCGCAGCGCGATTTTATGGCCGGTAACTTGAACTCCGCAGGTGCGGCGCGACCGATGGTTTAGCGATAATTGGACCTGAGTACCGATAGAAAAAATGCTGTCACCGAAAAAAGTAAAATATCGAAAGCTCATGAAGGGCCGCGTGCGCGGCGCCGAAAATCGCGGCGTCGAGCTCGCCTTCGGCGATTTCGGGCTCAAGAGCATCGAAACCTGCCGCGTCGATACCCGCTCGCTCGAGGCTGCTCGAATCGCGCTGACCCGGCATATCAAACGTGGCGGCCGCGTCTGGATTCGCGTTTTCCCGGATAAGCCGTTTACCAAGAAGCCGGCCGAAACCCGCATGGGCAAGGGTAAGGGCTCGCCCGAAGGCTGGGTCGCGCGAGTTCGCCCGGGCCGGATCTTGTTCGAGATGGAAGGCGTTGACCGGGCGACCGCGATCGAAGCGATGCGGCTCGCAGCGCACAAGCTGCCGGTCAAGACGATCGTTGTGGAACGGGAGGCCGAGGCCTTTGGAGCTTAGTGAATTGCGCCAGATGAGCGTGCCCGACTTGCGCATCAAGGAGCGCGAGGCGCGCGAGGAAGTTTTCAAGCTGCGCCTCAAGCTGCATACCAATCAGCTCGAAAGCCGTTCGAATTATTACATTGCCCGGCGCGAGTTGGCGCAAATCCTGACCCTCATTCAGGAGCAGACGGCCAATGCGGCGCGCACTACGGCAGATGCGGCGAGCATGAAATCAGGCTCGAGCGCGGTGAAAGGATAGCGATGCGGGAGCGGACTAAGCGGCGCGAGGGCACGGTGGTCTCGGCCAAGATGAATAAAACCGTGGTGGTGCAGGTCGAACGCCTGGTCGAGCATCGGCTCTATGGCAAGCGGCTCAAACAGCGCACGCGCCTGATGGCGCATGACGAACAGGCCCAATGTCATGAGGGCGATCGCGTTCTCATAATCGAAGCGCGGCCGCTCTCCAAACTGAAGCGCTGGCGCGTTAGCCAGGTCCTGCAACAGGCGGCGCGGTAGGAGGAGTACGGCACGCCATGGTGCAGGTCCAAACAGTTTTGACGGTGGCCGACAATTCGGGCGCCCGCAAGGTTATGTGTATCAAGGTGCTCGGCGGATCGCATCGGCGCTATGCCAGCGTCGGCGATATAATCGTCGTGGCGGTCAAGGAAGCGATCCCCAACGGCAAGGTCAAAAAAGGTGACGTGAGCAAGGCCGTGATCGTGCGCACGCATAAGGAAATCGGCCGCGACGACGGCAGCTATATCCGTTTCGACGATAATTCGGCGGTCCTGCTCGACGGACAGGGCGAGCCGGTCGGCACCCGCATCTTCGGACCGGTCGCGCGCGAGTTGCGGGCCAAGCGCTTCCTTAAAATTATTTCGCTCGCCCCCGAGGTGCTCTGATGGCCGCGCACAGGCATGTTGCGAAGTTTAGAATTCGCAAGGACGATACGGTCATGGTGGTGACCGGCCGTGACCGCGGCAAGACCGGCAAGGTGCTGCGGGTGCTGCCCGATACCGGCAAGCTGGTGGTCGAACGCCTCAACATGGTCAAGCGCCATTCCAAGCCGCGTGGCGCGCAAAACCCGGGCGGAATTATCGAGAAAGAGGCGGCGATTCAGATTTCGAACGTGATGATCTTTTGCGATCGCTGCAATGCGCCGGTGAGGTCGGGAATCAAGCCGGCCGCCGACGGCTCCAAGACGCGAGCCTGCCGCCGCTGCGGCGAATCGCTGGGGAATGACTGATGGCCGAAGACGAAAAAGACCCAAAGGCGCAAAAGGGCAAGCGCGAAGAGGCTGGCGACGATAAGGGTCGGGGCGAGAAGGTTGCCGGCGGACGCAAGGCGCGGGCCCAGGCTTCTGCCGCCGCCGCGCAAGCCGCCGCTGCGGCCGAGGAAGCGTCGGCCGTACCCGAACCGCCGCTGCCCGCCCGTTTGCGCTTGCGCTACGAGCAGGAGATCGTGCCGGCCCTGATGCGCGATCTCAAGATCCTCAATCGCATGCGCGTGCCGACGCTCGGGAAGATCGTGATCAACATGGCGCTGAGCGAGGCTCGCGAGAACGTCAAGATTCTCGATTCGGCGGCCGAGGAATTGGAGTTGATCGCGGGGCAAAAGACCGTCACCACGCGGGCCCGCAAGGCAATTTCGAACTTCAAGCTGCGCGAGGGGATGCCGATCGGCGTGATGGTCACGCTCAGGCGCGAACGCATGTGGGAGTTCATGGATCGGCTGGTCAATATCGCGCTGCCGCGCGTACGCGACTTCCGCGGTATCAGCGACAAGGCCTTCGACGGCCGCGGTAATTATTCGCTCGGCCTGCGCGAGCATACGATTTTCCCCGAGCTCAATCTCGATAAGGTCGAGAAAGTGAAGGGAATGACGATTTCAATCACAACCACGGCCAACAGCGATTTCGAAGGGCTGACGCTGCTGAAGGCGCTCGGGATGCCGTTTCGCAGCGCCGCCGATCGCGATGACGCGGCGCGCGCAGCCTAGGGGATAGTTCAGATGGCGAAGACCAGCCTGCGAGTCAAAGCAACGCGTACGCCAAAATTCAAGGTGCGCGCCTATAATCGATGCCCGCTGTGCGGACGGGCCCGAGCATTTTATCGACGGTTCAAGATGTGCCGGCTGTGCCTCAGGAAAAATGCGCTCAAGGGCGCGTTGCCCGGCGTGGTCAAGGCCAGCTGGTAGCAGACCGCGGAGAAGAATTGGGGATATTTAATGTCGCAGACTGATCCGATCGCGGAATTGTTGACCCGGATTCGAAACGCAATGCATGCGCGGTACAACCAGGTCGAACTGCCGCATTCACGCGTACGCGAGGCGATTTGCCGGGTCTTGCTGGCCGAGGGGTTCCTCGCCGGAATCGAGACCGCGGGCGAAGGCTACAAGAAGAGATTGCTGCTCGGCCTGCGCTATTCGCCGACCCGCGAGCCGGTTATTCGGGGCTTGCAGCGAGTGAGCAAGCCGAGCCTGCGCCGTTACGCCGGCGCCAAGGAGATGCCGCGGGTGAAAGGTGCGATGGGCCTTCATGTGGTCTCGACTCCGCTCGGCATGATGACCGATCGCGAGGCGCGCCGCAGGAAGATCGGCGGCGAAATTCTGTTGAGGATTTGGTAGCACCGTCATGTCGCGCATAGGAAAATTGCCGATCCCGCTCGACAAGGGCGTGAAAGCGACGCTGACCGAGACCGCGCTCACGCTCGAAGGGCCCCGGGGCAAACTCTCGACCCGGGTGCATCCGGGCTTCGTGATAGAAATTGACGACTCGAAAATCGTGGTCAAGCGCCCTGGCGACAGCGCCAACGAACGCGCCGTGCACGGCCTGATGCGCAAGCTCGTGGCCAATATCGCCGAGGGCGTGAGCAAGGGCTTCACATCGGTGCTCGAAATCAACGGCGTCGGTTATCGCGCTGACGTCAAGGGTAACCTGATTAATTTTACCTTGGGCTACTCGCATCCGATCGTCTATCAGTTGCCGCCCGGGGTGACCGCCAAGGTCGAGCGCCAGATCCTGTTGACGCTCGAGAGTGCGGATCGCCAGTTGCTCGGGTCGGTCGCCGCGGAAATCCGGGGCCTGCGGCCGCCGGAACCGTACAAGGGCAAGGGAATCAAGTACGCAACCGAGAAGATTCGCCGCAAGGCCGGTAAGGCGGCGGCGGGTTCGAGCTCCGGTTGAGGAGCGAATCGGAGTAACGATGGCTGTCGAGCGATCAGAAAAACGCAAACTGCGCCAGGGGCGCGTGAGACGCAAAGTCCGCGGAACCAATCAATGTCCGCGCCTGTCGGTCTTCCGCTCACTGCATCATATTTATGTCCAGGTGATCTCGGACGAGTCCGGTCAGACGCTGGCTTCGGCGTCAACCGCGGTCAAGGAGCTGCGCGAAAACGGTGCGAGCCGTCGCAACGTGGCTGCGGCCAAGGCGGTGGGCGCGGCGATCGCCGAGCGCTGCCGGGAGCATGGGATAAGCCAGGTGGTATTCGACCGCAATGGCTTTCTTTATCACGGACGAGTGAAGGCGCTGGCCGATGCGGCGCGCGAAGCCGGACTCAGGTTCTAGTATCCGACAACCGGCAGGAAGGACGCCGTGGCACAACGAATTGACCCGCAAGGGATGGATATCAAAGAGAAAGTGGTTCACATCAACCGTGTGGCCAAGGTCGTCAAGGGTGGCCGCCGCTTCAGTTTCAGCGCGCTGGTCGTAGCCGGCGATCAAAACGGTTTGGTGGGCTTCGGGCTGGGCAAGGCCAACGAGGTGCCCGAGGCGATCCGCAAGGGCGTCGATCGGGCCAAGAAGAGCCTGATTCGAGTGCCGTTGCGCGACGGTACTATTCCGCATCAGGTGCTGGGCCGTTTTGGCGCCGGCAAGGTGGTGTTGCGGCCGGCGGCCGAAGGCACCGGTGTAATCGCTGCCGGCGGCGTCCGCGCCGTGCTCGAACTCGCCGGCATCCGCAATATTTTGACCAAGCGGCTGGGTACCTCGAATCCCAATAACCTGGTCCGGGCGACGCTCGAAGCGCTGCTCGAATTGCGCAGTCGCGAAGATGTGATGCGTCTGCGTGCGGTGCCCGAAGCGCCGCCGACAGCCTAGGCGGTTAGTGACAGCGATGGCCGACACGACGATACATGTGAAACTGGTGCGCAGCCCGATTGGGACCAAAATCCGCGTGCGCGAGACCCTGCGCGGCCTCGGCTTGCGCAAGGTTGGCAGCTCCAAAGTGCTCAAAGTGACGCCCGAGGTGCTCGGGATGCTGCGGCGCGTGGCGCATCTGGTTGACGAAGTTAAGGAATAGGCGGACTGCAAGATGAATTTGAAGGATATCAAGCCGGCCGCCGGTTCGACGCATAAGAAAAAGCGCGTCGGACGTGGAATCGGATCGGGTCACGGCAAGACTGCCGGCCGCGGCCATAAGGGACGCGGATCGCGTGCGGGCGGTAATACGCCGGCGCGGTATGAGGGCGGCCAGATGCCGCTGTCGCGCCGGATTCCCAAGCGCGGCTTTCGCCGGCTGCAAAAAAACGAGCAGGCGCGCGAGCAATTCGTCGAAGTGAATATCAGCCGCCTGAGCGGCTTTGCCGAAGGTTCGATGATCGATCCGGCAATGCTGGTCGATCGCGGTCTGGCGCGGGCCGGGCGGAAAATCAAGGTTCTGGGTGGCGGCGAACTGAATATCAAGTTGTCGATCCGGGCTCACGCCTTTTCTGGCGGTGCGCGCGCGAAGATCGCAGCGGCCGGTGGCAGCGCGGATCTGATCGAAGGCTGAAGACGAACTGAATGCTTGAAGGGTTTTCAAACGCCTCGCGCATCCCTGAATTGCGCCGCCGGCTGCTTTTCACGGCCGCGATGCTCGTGGTGTATCGGGTCGGAGTTGCGATTCCGACGCCGGGGATCGACGGGCAGGCGTTGTCGCAGTTCTTCGACGCCACCTCGAGCACGCTGTTCGGTTTTGCCAATCTGTTTTCGGGCGGCGCGCTCGAGCGGTTTTCAGTCTTCGCCCTCGGCATCATGCCGTATATTTCGGTGGCGATCATTCTGGATTTGCTCAAGATCGGCTGGCCCTATCTCGACGAGCTGTACAAAGAGGGCGAGGCCGGCCGGCGCAAGATTGCCCAGTACACCCGTTACGGCACGGTCGGGCTGGCGCTGCTCCAGGGCACGATGATCGCCTTCTCACTCGAAAAGATTCAGGCGCCTGGCGGCGGCAGCGTGGTCTATAACCCGGGCTTGAAGTTTATTGCGATGACCGTAATCACCGTCACCGCGGGCACCATGTTCGTGATGTGGATCGGCGAGCAGATAACCGAGCGCGGCGTCGGCAACGGCATATCGCTGATTATCATGGCGGGCATCGTCGCGCGCCTGCCGAGCGCGCTCGGCACCACCGCGGAATTCGTCCGCAACGGCGAGATGAGCATTTTCCTGCTCGTCCTGATTTTGCTGGTGGCTTTCGGCGTGACCGCCGGAATAGTTTACGTCGAGAGCGGACAGCGGCGCATCCCGGTGCAATACGCGCGGCGCGTGGTCGGGCGCCGGGTTTACGGTGGGCAGGCGTCGCATCTGCCGTTAAAGGTCAATACGTCGGGCGTTATTCCCCCGATCTTCGCCTCGTCGATTCTGATCTTCCCGGCGACTATCGCGACTGTGGTGCCTTCGCTGAAATGGCTCTCGGCCTATATAACTCCTGGCGGTTTGGAATATAATATTGCCTACGTCGCCCTGATTGTCTTCTTCTGCTACTTCTATACGGCGGTTACCTTCAATCCGGTTGACGTCGCCGACAACCTGAAGAAGTATGGCGGTTTTATTCCGGGAATCAGACCGGGACGGTTTACAGCTGATTATATCGATCGGGTGCTTTCGCGAATCACGCTCGGCGGCGCGATTTACGTAAGCGCGGTATGTGTACTGCCGACGATTCTGATCCAGCGCTTTAATGTTCCGTTCTACTTCGGTGGCACGGCGTTGCTGATCGTAGTCGGAGTGGCGCTCGATACGGTGGCGCAAATCGAAACTCATCTGCTGTCGCGCAATTACGAGGGCTTCATGCGGCGCGGACGGGTCAAGGCGCGAGGGAAAGGATAGAGGCAGTGCGGTTAGTGTTATTGGGCCCGCCCGGCGCGGGCAAGGGAACCCAGGCGCGCATGCTTGAGATGCGGCTCGGGGTTCCGCAGGTCGCCAGCGGGGATCTGTTGCGAGCCGCCGTGCGCGGCAAATCGCCGCTGGGTCTCGAAGCCAAGGGCTTCATGGATAAGGGCATGCTGGTGCCCGACGAATTGGTCTTGAAACTGGTGGATGCGCGCCTGGGCGAGGCCGACGCCTTACAGGGCTTCATCCTCGACGGCTTTCCGCGTACCGTTCCGCAGGCCGAGATTTTGGCCGCGATGCTCGAGGCGCGTGGCCATAAGCTCGATCGGGTGATCGCTATCGGAGTGCCCGACGACGAAATTATCAAGCGGATCTCGGGGCGACGGACGTGCCGTAATTGCGGCGCGATGTTTCACCTGATTTTCGATCCGCCGCGCAATATGAATCTGTGCAATTCGTGCAACGGCGAGCTCTACCAGCGGGAGGACGACGCCGAAGATACCGTGCGCATGCGCTTGCAGGTCTATGCGGCCTCGACACGGCCGTTGCTCGAGTTTTACGAGCGCTTGGGATTGCTTTCGGCGATTGACGGAATCGGACGGACCGAGGAGATCGAGGGACGCATTCTGGAGGCCATTGGCCGGGGCGCGAAAGTTTCGCGGACGCAGGGCAAGATTTGATTACGCTCAAGAGCCGCGACGAGATCGCCGTGATGCGCCGGGCGAGCCGGATCGTCGCCGAGGTGCTCGAGCAACTGGTTGCGGCGGCAAAGGCTGGAGTGACGACGCTGGAACTCGATCGCCTGGCCGAAGAGTTGACCCTGAAAAAGGGTGCGCGCCCGGCGTTCAAAGGTTACCAGCCAGGGGCCGTGGTCTATCGGCATAGCCTGTGCGTTTCGATCAACGAAGAGATCGTCCACGGTATTCCGAAGGCCGGGCGCAAGCTGAAGTCGGGCGATATCGTGGGGCTGGATTTCGGCGTGGTTTACCAGGGCTATTACGGTGACGCAGCCCGCACCGTGGCGATTGGCCGGGTATCGGAAAACGCGAAACGTTTGATGAAGGTGACGCGCGAGTCGCTATACGCGGGAATCGAACAGGCGCGAATGGGTAATCGGATAAGCGATATCGCCGTAGCGGTGCAACGCACGGCCGAGGACGCAGGCTTCGCGGTCGTGACCGATTTCGCCGGTCATGGAATCGGCCGCAAGCTCCATGAGGATCCGCAGGTGCCCAATTACTTCCGCTCCGGGATGGCAAATCCGCGCCTGCAGGAAGGGATGGTGCTCGCGATCGAACCGATGATTAACGAAGGCACGGCGGAACTCGAAATTCTCGACGACGGCTGGACCGCGGTTACCGCCGACGGCAAGCTGTCGGCCCATTTCGAGCATTCCATAGCGATTACCGCCAATGGCCCGGAAATTCTGAGCGAGTTAGGTAATGTCGAAGGGTGACGCAATTGAAGTGAGCGGTACGGTGCTCGAGGCGCTGCCCAATGCGGTATTCAGGGTAACGCTGGAAAACGGGCATCGCGTGCTCGCCCACATTTCGGGCAAGATGCGGATGCATTACATCAAGATTCTCCCGGGCGACAAGGTTACGGTCGAATTGTCGCCCTACGACCTCACGCGCGGCCGCATTACCTATCGGATGCGCTAGGCCAATTGAACGGGAGAACAGGCTGGTACAATGAAAGTTCGAGCGTCGGTTAAAAAGATTTGCAAAAAATGCAAGGTGGTGCGCCGTCAGGGCGTCATTCGGATTTTGTGCGAGAATCCGCGCCATAAGCAGCGTCAGGGATAGCGGGAGGATCTTTCGATGGCACGTGTAGCCGGGGTCGAGCTGCCAAGAAACAAGCGCATCGAAATTGCGCTCACCTACATTTACGGGATTGGGCGCACCAGCGCGATTAAGATTTTGGCCAAGGCCAACGTCGACGTGGCGCGTAACAGCGACGATCTGACGCCCGACGAGCAGGTGCGGATCCGCCAGGTCATCGACCAGGATCACAAGGTCGAGGGCGACTTGCGGCGCGAGATTCAACAGGCCATCAAGCGCCTGATGGATCTGGGATGCTATCGCGGCGTGCGCCATCGGCGCGGATTGCCGGTGCGCGGCCAGCGTACCCATACCAACGCCCGTACGCGCAAGGGTCCGCGTAAACTCGTCGCGGGCAAGAAACAGGCGGCGAAGTAGCGCAACGCCCGAAAAAATTTAGTCTGAAGCGCAGCGCGTCGCCGTGACGCATGCGCAGGCAGGTATTAGAGCGGGTACTAAAGCAGGTATTAAAGACTGATGGCAGAAGAAACCAAAGAGACCAAGGCCGAGCCGCAATCGACGGCGGGTAGCGGCGCGCCGGCAACCCCCGCTGCACCGGCTCCGGCCGCCGCCGGAACAACGCCGGCGGCGGCCGGAGCGGCACCTGCGGCACCACGCAGACGGCGCACGCGCCGGGCCGTGCCCGAGGGCGTCGCCCATGTGCACGCGACCTTCAACAATACGATCGTGACGATTACCGATCCGCTCGGACTGGTGGTCGCATGGTCGAGCGCCGGTTCGGTTGGCTTCAAGGGATCGCGCAAGGGGACGCCCTTTGCGGCGCAGATGGCCGCGGAAGCGGCCGCGCGGAAATGCTCGGAATACGGGATGCGCAGCGTTATCGTGCACGTCAAAGGGCCGGGCGGCGGTCGTGAATCGGCCGTCCGTGCGCTTCAGGCAACGGGGCTCGCGGTAATCTCGATTAAGGACGTGACCCCGATACCGCACAACGGATGCCGTCCGCCAAAACGGCGCCGGGTCTGATGCGGGCGCAAGCAGAGGAACACCGTGGCTAGAAATCTTGGACCAGTATGCCGGATGTGCCGGCGCGAGGGCTTGAAGCTCTTTTTGAAGGGTGAGCGGTGCTACACCGACAAGTGCGCGATTGAGCGGCGCAACTATCCGCCGGGGGCGCACGGCCAGGCGCGCACGCGCTTTTCGGAATTTGCGCTGCGCCTGCGTGAGAAGCAGAAGCTCAAACGGATCTACGGGATGCTCAAGAAGCAGTTCTCACAGTACTTCGAAATGGCCGAGCGGATGCCCGGAATTACCGGCGAAAATCTGCTCGTGCTGCTTGAACGGCGGCTCGATAACGCGGTTTACCGCCTCGGCTTTTCGAGTTCTCTGGCGCAGGCCCGGCAACTCGTGCTGCACGGCCATTTCGAGGTCAACGGACGCTCCGTGACGATTCCGTCCTACCTGCTCGAAGTCGGCCAGGTCGTGAGCGTCAGCGAGAAGAGCCGCCAGAAGAAGGTGATCGTCGAGGCGATCGAGCTCGCGCAACGTCGCGGCGTGCCGTCCTGGATGTCGCTCGAACGCGAGCAGTTCCGCGGTTCGCTCAGGTCCTTGCCCGCGCGATCGGATTTGACCATGCCGATTAGCGAAAAGCTGATCGTGGAACATTATTCACGCTAGACGGCTACGCTCGGCCTCGTGCGCCGGGCAAAAATTTTTCCGCGGTAAAAGAACACAACTATGCAGAATGATTGGCGTGACCTGATCAAACCCAAAGCGGTCGAATTCGATGAACGCGAACTGACCCCGACCTACGGGCGGTTTTTCGCTGAGCCTCTCGAACGTGGCTACGGGATCACGATGGGCAACGCATTGCGCCGCGTCTTGCTCTCCTCCCTGCCCGGCTTCGCGATTACGGCGGTGCGCATCAACGGCGTGCTGCACGAATTCTCGACCATCCCCGGAGTCAAGGAAGACGTTACCGATATCGTCCTCAACCTCAAGGAGGTTCGCCTGAAGCTCCATGAGGGCGAGCAAATCACCGCGTCGCTCAAGGCCAAGGGCGAGGCGGCGGTCACGGCGCGCGATATCACCGGCGGTCCGAGCCTCGAAATCCTCACTCCCGACCGCCATCTGGCGTCGCTCGACAAGGGTGCGGAGCTCGACATGGAGCTCGTGATCAAGCGCGGACGCGGCTATGTTCCGGGCGAGCGCTCCGAGGACGACGAACCCATCGGCACGATCCGCCTCGACGCTATTTTCGCGCCGATTAAAAAGGTCAACTTCGTCGTCACGAACGCGCGCGTCGGCCAGCGCACCGACTACGATCGGCTGGCGCTCGAAATCTGGACCGACGGATCGATCTCACCGCGCGACGCGCTGACCTATGCGGCGCGGGTATTGCGCGATCAAATGTCGATTTTCGCCGGCGTCGAGGAAGAAGCGGAAGTCGCGACCGAGGGCGAGCATGCGGAAATTCGTCCGGCCTTCAACGAATATCTCTATCGGCCGGTCGAGGGCTTGCCGATTTCAGTCCGCGCCTTCAACGGGCTGCAAAACGCCGACATCAAATATATCGGCGAGTTGGTGCAGCGCACCGAGCAGGACATGCTGAAGATCAAGAACTTCGGCCGCAAGTCGCTCAACGAGATCAAGGAAGTGTTGACCGACATGGCGCTTTCGCTCGGGATGCGGCTGGAAAATCTGCCGTCGCGCGGCGAACTCGATCGTATGTGGGAAGAGCAGGAGCGTCGCGAATCGGCTTGAGCCGTGCGTTGCGCGTGGAGTTTTACCGATGCGTCATCTGAATCAGGGCCGCAAGCTCAACCGTACTTCGTCTCATCGCAAGGCCTTGTTCCGCAACCTCGTGCTGAGCTTGATCGAGCATGAGCGGATCAAGACCACCGACGCCAAGGCCAAGGAATTGCGCCGCTACGCCGATCGCATGGTGACGCTCGGCAAGCGCGGTGATGTCGCCGCGCGCCGCCTCGCTTTCGCCTTCATCCAGTCGCGCGACGCGGTCAAGAAACTGTTCGACGAGATCGCCCCGCGCTTCAAGGAGCGTGCCGGCGGCTACACTCGCGTGGTCAAGTTCGGGGTGCGCCGGGGCGACGCGGCGCCGCTCTCGATCATCGAATTCACCGGCACTTCGGACAAGGCCGAGCCCAAAAAACCGCGCAAGAAAAAAGTCGCGCGCCGCGACGGCAGTGCCGAAGGCCAGCGCGTGGCGGCGGCCGGCTAGGCCCACCTTCGCCACTCCCTCTGCGGATCGTTTTCCTTGTCCGGCTTGCACCTGCAGCGACGTGTTTACCCGCGTCGCTGCTTTTCTTTTACGGTGACGCGCGCCGCGCTAGCATCGCGAGTGCGGATGCTCGGTCGCTTTGCGCACTTGGTCCGCGGCGCTGGCGTTTTTCATGCCGCCCGGCTCCCGCTCGACGCTCACTCGTGAAAAAGGAGTAGAATAGCCGCCAGGCGTGCCGGTTGCGTGAATTCGGCCCCTATATCGCAGGATAGCCCGCAAAGTGCGAATTTATCTCTTACAAAGCAAACCCATTTTTTCCCGGCAATTTCCTGCCTCGGCGCCTGAATCTGGTTCGGGCGAGGCGGCTCCATGTGGTAAAATGGCTGCGAGGACGGGTAAATCTGATGGCGAATGATCTGGTCCGGCCCGAACAATTCTTCCTGAACCGATTCGGCATGAACGAGAGCGGCCTTGAGCGGATTCTTGGCAGCGCTCTCGAACGCAAGGCCGATTATGCCGACCTCTTCTTCGAATACCGCAGCGCCGAAGGCCTCGGACTCGAAGAGTCGATGGTCAACCATACCAGCAAGGCGGTCTCGCATGGCGTCGGAGTGCGCGTATGCGCCGAGGATCGCACCGGCTATGCGTACTCCGACGAAGTGACCTTCGATCGCATGCGACTCGCTGCAGAAGCCGCCCGCGCGATCGCCGACAGCCGCGCCGCTCCGCATCCTGCCGTCCAGATGGGCGGCCCGGTCTCCCGGCATCATCTGTACGAGCTCGAAAGCATTCCGCTCGACGTTCCGATCGAGGAGCGGGCTAAACTGCTGCGGGAAATCGACGAACTCGCTCGCGCCTATGATCCGCGCGTGCGCAACGTCATGGCGTCGTTCTCAGCCGAGCGCAAAATCGTGATGATCGTCAACAGCGAGGGGCGCGTCGCGGCCGACATGCAACCGCTCTGCCGGCTCAACGTCACCGTCATCGCCGAGGACGACAAGGGCCGTCAGGTCGGCAGTTACGGCGGTGGCGGCCGGGTCGAATGGAGTTACTTCCTCGACCAGGATCGCTGGAAGCAATACACGCGCGAAGCCGCGCGGCAGGCGATCCTCAACCTCGACGCGGTTGACGCACCGGCGGGTGAAATGGTGGTGGTGCTCGGCAACGGATGGCCCGGGATTCTGCTGCACGAAGCGATCGGCCACGGTCTCGAGGGCGACTTCAATCGCAAGGGCGTCTCGGCCTTTTCCGGCCGCATCGGGCAAACGGTGGCGAGTCCGCTGTGTACCGTTATCGACGACGGCACGATCGCCAACCGGCGCGGCAGTCTTAATGTGGACGATGAGGGCACCCCGACTTCGCGCACCGTCCTGATCGAAAAAGGAATTCTGCGCGGCTACCTCCAGGATCGCCTCAACGCGCGCCTGATGAAGACCGCACCGACCGGCAACGGACGCCGCGAAAGTTTCGCGCATGTGCCGATGCCGCGCATGACCAATACCTTTATGCTGCCGGGCGAATCGACTCCCGAAGACATCCTCGGGTCGGTCAAACGCGGCCTCTACGCCGTCAGTTTTGGTGGCGGCCAGGTCGATATCACCAACGGCAAGTTCGTCTTCTCGGCGAGCGAGGCCTATCTGATTGAAGACGGCAAGGTGACGCGCCCGGTCAAGGGTGCGACCCTGATTGGCAATGGCCCGGATGTGCTCACGCGGGTCTCGATGGTCGGTAACGACCTCGCTCTCGATTCGGGTATCGGCACCTGCGGCAAGGACGGCCAGTCGGTACCGGTAGGGGTGGGCTTGCCGACCATTCGCATCGATGGAATCACGGTCGGCGGCACTCGCGCTTAAGGCTTAAAAGGGAAAAATTGATGGCACAGGTTGATGCGGCGCTCGCGCAATGGGTCCTCGATGTGGCGCGCCGCAATGGTGCGACCGCAGCGGAAGTTTTGTGCGTGAGCGCGGAATCGCTTGCCGCCGGCGTGCGGCTCGGCGAAGTCGAAAAGCTCAAGAGTTCGCGCGAACGGCGCTTGGGCATTCGCGTGTTCGCCGGCCAGTCGTCGGCCAACGCTTCGACCGCGGAACTCGAGCGCGACGGTCTCGAAGAGTTTGTCGCCCATACGGTTGGCCTCGCGCGGCTGACTGCGGCCGATCCGAGCGCCGGGCTTCCCGATGCTGCGCTCCATCCCGCGAACCTCCCCGAATTGTCGCTGGCCGACAATCGACAGGGGATCGTTGATGCCGATACCGCCTTGGCGATCGCGCGCAAGGCCGAGCACGCCGCCTTGTCGGCCGACCCGCGGATCAAAAATTCCGAAGGCGCCGAGTTTGACTCCGGCCGCTACTACATAATGTTTGCCAACAGCCAGGGCTTTGCCGGCCAGTACGAGGGCACTTCGTTCAGCCTTGGAGTCGCGCCGATCGCGCAGAGCCAGGATGGCGCGATGCAAAATGGCTACTGGTACACCGCCAACCGCCATTTCGCAAAACTCGACGATGCGGAGGCGGTCGGCGCGATCGCGGCCAAGCGCGCGCTGCGGCGGCTGGGCTCACGCAAAGTCAAAACCACTCGCGTGCCGGTGGTATTCGATCCCGACATGGCAGCGAGTCTGCTCCGAGCGCTGGCCGGCGCGGCCTCGGGACCGTCACTGTACAAGGGCGCGTCGTTTCTGCTCGGCAAACTGGGCGAGCAAATCGCCTCGCCGCTGGTCACGATTCACGACGACGGCACCATGGTCGGCGCGCTCGGCTCGAAGCCGTTTGACGGCGAAGGCCTCGCGACCAACCGCAAGAGTCTGGTCGAACAGGGCGTGCTCAAGACTTATCTGCTCGACGCGTACTCCGCGCGCAAGTTGAAGCTCAGCCCGACCGGCAACGCATCGCGCTCGGTCGGCGATTCGCCCTCGGTCAGTCCGACAAATCTATACCTCGAGCCCGGTAAGCATTCGCCGCAGGAAATTATCGGTACGGTGAAGCAGGGGCTCTATGTCACCGAGCTGATTGGATTCGGCGTCAACGGCGTGACCGGGGATTATTCGCGCGGCGCCGGCGGTATGTGGATTGAAAACGGCGAGCTTGCCTACCCGGTGCAGGAGGTGACGATCGCGGGAAACCTGAAAGAGATGTTCACGTCGATCGAGGTGATCGGCAGCGACTTGCTCTGGCGATCGTCAGTAGTTTCGCCCACAGTGAAAATCGCCGAGATGATGATCGCGGGGGCCTAGCATCCGGCGCCGGCGAGTCGAACGCGACTGACGCACCGTCGAGCTATCCTCAACGACGGCAGGACGGAGAGCCGGCGAACAAAATCGGGAGCTCAGCTATCGCGTCTGAACAGCGAACGGATCACGTTCCACAGATGCCGCCAGAAATTGATGAAAAAACCCTGGCGCGCTACCGCACCCACCGCCTCCGCCTTGAGCTCCGCCTCGGCTGCAGCGAAAAACTGGCCCATCAACATTTTCGCCGCGCTATCGACGACGCGCTGCCCGACCTGCATTAGCGGACCGCCGAGCTGGACATCGCCGCTGTATTTCACCACCGTCTGATTTCCGTCACCCGCTTTGGGCAGGAGGTCGAGGGTGCCGGTGCCGCGCATGAAACCCTGCTTGCCCTTGCCGTCAACCAGCATTTTGTAATGTTCCGGCGGCCGGATTTCGTCGAGCTTCAGCTTGCCCGCATACACGCCCTTGACCCCCGCGATGCCGACGTTGATGGTGCCGGTAAATTCGTCGGGCGCGAGTTGTTCGAGCTTTTCGCATCCGGGGATCAGGCGTGAAAGGCGATTGGGGTCATTGAACAGGTCCCACACGCGCTGGCGTGTCGCCGGCATTATCTGTTCGCCTGTAATCTTCATGACAAACGCATCCCGCTCAACTTTACAAATCTTCGGTCATCGGCAATCGCGGAGCTCCGTGCTCCGATCACGCTTTTGCGTTCGCGGCCGCCACTGCGATCGCGCGCCGCGTGTACACGCGCGCGAGTTCGGCGCGAAATTCCGCCCCGGCATGGATGTCGGCTAACGGATCCGTGCCGTCGGTCGCATGGAGCGCGGCGGCCGCAATCGTTGCGGCATCGGCGGCCTTGCCGTTAAGCGCGGCCTCGACCGCCGTGGCCCGAAAGGCTTTCGCATTGAGACCGGTGATTGCTACCCGCACGCGATCGAACTTACCGCCGCGCGCCAGAGTGACCAGCGCGGCCACCCCGACCATCGCGAAACCTGAGGCCGGCTGACGTTGTTTCAGGTAACTGTATCCCGCGCCCGCCGGAATCGGCGCGAAGCTTACCTGGGTGAGAATCTCGCCGGGGTGCAACGCGGTCGTCATCAAGTCGATGAAGAAATCCTCGGCCTTGACGTTCCGCGCCCCGCTTTCGCCTTCGCATTTGATTTCGCCCTCGAGAGCGAGCACGCCGGCGGGGTAGTCGGCGGCGGGATCGGAATGCGAGAGGCTGCCGCCGATGGTCCCGCGATTGCGCACCTGCACGTCACCGATCGCCAGCGCGCATTCGGCGAATAGCCCGAGTTTGTTGCGCACCAGATCGGAGGCGCCGATCTGGTTGTGCGTCGCGGCCGCGCCAATCACGATCTTGCCGCCCTGATCGGAAATTTGCCCGAGCTCACCGATCTTCGTGATGTCTACCAAATGAGCTGGTTGAGCGAGCCGCAACTTCATCATCGGGATGAGGCTGTGGCCGCCGGAGATGAGTTTGGCGTCATCGCCGAATTGCTTGAGCAGGCTCAGTGCTTCTTTGACCGAGCCGGCACGATGATATTCGAATGAACCTGGGTACATCGTTAAGCCTTTTTCGCGTCTTTGATTGCGCGCCAGAGCTTTTCCGGCCGCAGCGGCATGTCGATGTGACGGACGCCGAGCGGTTTGAGCGCGTCCATTACGGCGTTGACCACGCACGGCGTCGAGCCGATCGTGCCGGCTTCGCCTACGCCCTTTACGCCCATCGGATTGAGCGGCGAGGGCGTGACGGTGTTGCTCAGTTCGTAATGGGGCAGCATGTCGGCGCGCGGCACCGCATAATCCATCAGGGTCGCCGTCACCAGTTGGCCGCCCTCGTCGTACACGACTTCTTCGTAGAGTGCCTGCGCGATTCCCTGTGCGATACCGCCGTGAATCTGTCCTTCGACCAGCAGCGGGCTGATGATATTGCCGCAATCGTCAACCGCGACGTAGCGCAGGAACTTCACAACGCCGGTTTCGGGATCGACTTCGATCACTGCGATATGGGTGCCGAACGGGAAGGTGCATCCGGGCGGTTCAAAAAAGCTGGTCGCGTCGAGCCCCGGTTCCATTCCTGGAATTGGCATCTTCCAGCCGATCGCCGCATCTACTACCTGCTGCAGGGGAATCGACTTGGAGAGGTCGCTTTGCAGCGCGATGGTGCGATTGGTGAAGGTCAACTGATCGGGCGGTGCTTCCATCATGGTGGAAGCGATCTTCTTCAGCTTGTCCTGCAGCTTGACCACCGACATCATCAGCGCGGCGCCGCCGACGGAAAGTCCGCGGCTGCCGAAAGTGCCGACGCCGTACGGCACGATTGTGGTGTCGCCGTGCAGCACCGTGATGTCGTCGATATCGATGCCGAAGGAGTCCGCCACCATCTGGGCGAAGGTGGTTTCCTGGCCCTGTCCGTGCGGCGAGATTCCGGTGAGGACGGTGACCCGGCTATCGGGTTCGAAACGGATCGTGCAGCTTTCCCAACCGGGAACTTTAGGCGGCAGCATCGCGCTCGGCCCGATTCCGCAGATTTCAACATAGGAAGCGACACCGATGCCGATATAGCGGCCGTTCTTGCGCGCCTCGTCCTGCTCGGCGCGCGCCTTCTTGTAATCGACCGCTTCGAGCGCCTTGTTCAGCGCCAGTTCGTAGTCGCCCGAGTCGTACACCAGGCCCACGCAGGTGGTGTAGGGAAACGCGCTCTTCGGAATGAAGTTGCGGCGCCGCACTTCGACCGGGTCGAGGCCGAGCTCCATTGCCACCATGTCCATCGTGCGCTCGGCGATGTAGGCGGCCTCGGGGCGTCCGGCACCGCGATAGGCGTCCGTCGCCATCTTGTTGGTAAAGACCATCACCTGTTCGAACGAGACTGCGGGGATTTTGTAACAGCCGGTCATCATGAGGCCGGAAAAGCCGGGGATCGCGGGCGTCAGCAACTGCAGATAAGCGCCCATGTCGCAGAAGAACTTGGCCTTGATTCCGAGCACGGTGCCGTCGCTTTTGACGGGCACTTCGAGATAGGTGATTTGGTCGCGGCCGTGGGTGGTCGCGGCAAAATTTTCACGCCGGCGCTCGATCCATTTAACCGGCCGTCCGAGCGTCATCGAGAGATGCGCGAGCAGCGCCTCCTCGCGGTAAAAGTTGAGCTTGCAACCGAAGCCGCCGCCGACTTCGGGTGCGATCACGCGGACGCGGTTTTCGCCGAGGCCGAGCACGCCCGCCAGCGCCGTGCGCATCAGATGAGGGATCTGCGTCGAGGACCAAACCGTGAGTTGCTCGGAGGCGGCGTGCCAGCTTGCGACGACGCCGCGCGGCTCCAGCGGAATCGGTGCGAGACGTTGATTGACGACGCGAAACTTGATGACGCGGTCGGCCTGCTTGATGGCGTCGTCAACCGCCGGATTCGGCACCATCGCATGGGTCACGAGATTGCTGCCGAACTTTTCATGAAGAATCGGCGCGCCATCGGCCAGTGCCTTTTCCGGATCGACGACGGCGTCGAGCGGATCGTAATCGACGTCGATCAGATCGATCGCATCCTGCGCGAGGTAGGGGTCGGTCGCGACGACGACTGCCACCGATTCGCCGATATAGCGCACCTTGCCCTGCGCGAGCACCGGGTGAAACGGAATGTGTTCGGCCGGCGCGACGCACGGAATCGAGCCGAGCTTACCCTTGACGTCGTCGCCGGTGAGCACCGCGACCACGCCTGGCGCCTTCCGCGCGGCCTCGACGTTGATCGAATTTATTTTCGCATGCGCATGCGGACTGCGCAGGATAACCGCCGATAGCAGGCCGGGTAGCCGTACGTCGTCGGCGTAAATGCCCGTGCCGGTAATCAGCCGCGGATCTTCGCGCCGCTTGATCCGCTCGCCCATGAATTTCGGTATGACCGCCATCGATGTCTCCTTCCAGCCGCGCACTCCAGCGAGGTCTTCAGGGCGGAACCCGGTTGGCCCCGCACCGCGAATCGGATTGATGAATCAGGGACGACCCGCTGCCCGCATCTTATCGGCCGCGAACTGGATCGCCTTGATGATATGCTGATAGCCGGTGCAGCGGCACAGATTACCTTCGAGCGCGTGGCGGATTTCCGACTCGCTCGGATTGGTGTTGCGGCTCAGCAGGTCGGCTGCCGCCATCATCATGCCCGGTGTGCAATAGCCGCATTGCAGGCCATGCTCCTCCCAGAATCCTTCCTGAATCGGATGGAGCTTGCCGTCGCTGGCGAGGCCTTCGACGGTGGTGATCGCGCCGCCATTGGCCATCGCTGCCAGCACCGTGCACGACTTTACCGCCTTGCCGTCGAGCAGCACCGTACATGCGCCGCAAAGCGTAGTCTCGCAGCCGACGTGGGTGCCGGTAAGCCCGGCCACCTCGCGCAGGTAATGCACCAGCAGCATGCGCGAATCGATTTCGTCTTCGCGCTGCTTTCCATTGATCGTAAAGTTCACGCGCATAGGTTTCCTCTCCCGTCCAACCCGGATCATTTAGCAAATCGGCGCAGCGCCCGCTAACGCCGGGATTCCGCCGGTTCGCCGGAGCGTGTTCCGGCAGGCTGCTGCAGCCCGGCTGAAGCGGCCACAGCTTCAGCGCGCAAGGTCAGGCGATTAGGTGGATTCATGCGTTTCGGAGGGCGGCCTCGGTTGCCGGAGCCGCAGCAATGGTTAGGTTTAAGTCTGAGGGAATTGAAAAATGGCAGTAAACGCCAACCGCTTAACCGAAAAACTGCAGGAAGCCTTGGGCCGCGCCCAGAACGCCGCTGTCACCGCTCATCATCAGGCGATCGATGTCGAGCATCTGGCTTCTGCCCTGCTCGAGGACGAAGACGGTCTCGCCGCATCGATTCTGAAGTTAGCCGGCGCCAATCTATCTACCGTACGCTCGAAGCTCGCCGACGAACTGCGCAAGATCCCTTCGATCAGCGGCAGCGGCTATGACGCCGGTCAAACCTACATCACGCAGCGGCTCAACCGGGTGCTGGCGCGTGCCGAACAGGAAGCCGGCAAGCTCAAGGACGAATACGTTTCGATCGAGCACGTGATCATCGCGATGCTCGACGATCCTGGTGCGACGGCGAAGATTCTGCGCGAGGCAGGGATCACGCTCGACAAGATTATGTCGGTGCTACAAAAGGTGCGCGGAAGCCAGCGCGTGACCTCGGCGAATCCCGAGACGACGTATCAGGCGCTGGAGCGTTACGGGCGCGATCTGACGCAGCTCGCGGCGGCCGGCAAGGTCGATCCGGTGATCGGTCGCGACGAGGAAATCCGGCGGGTGATGCAGATTCTGTCGCGCCGCACCAAGAACAATCCCGTGCTGGTGGGAGAGCCCGGTGTCGGTAAGACGGCGATCGCCGAGGGTCTGGCCCAGCGCATCGTCTCGGGCGACGTTCCCGACGGCCTCAAAAATCGCAAGCTGATTGCGCTCGATATGGGCGCGCTGATCGCCGGCGCTAAGTTCCGCGGCGAGTTTGAAGAACGCCTGAAGGCCGTGCTCAAGGAAGTGCAGGAGGCCGAGGGCGACGTCATTCTGTTCATCGACGAATTGCACACGGTGGTCGGCGCGGGCGCGGCCGAGGGCGCGATGGACGCGTCGAATCTGCTGAAGCCGATGCTCGCGCGGGGCGAGTTGCATTGTATCGGCGCCACCACGCTCAATGAGTATCGGAAGTATATCGAGAAGGATACGGCGCTCGAGCGGCGCTTTCAGCCGGTGATGGTTGACGAGCCCAGCGTCGAGGACACGATTTCGATCTTGCGCGGACTGAAGGAGCGCTATGAGGTTCATCACGGGATCCGGATCAAGGATTCCGCCCTGGTGACCGCGGCGATGCTCTCGAAGCGCTACATCACGGACCGCTTCCTGCCCGACAAGGCGATCGACTTGGTGGATGAGGCGGCGGCCAAGCTGCGCACCGAAAAGGAATCGATGCCGGTCGAGCTCGACGAGGCAAATCGGCGGGTGATGCAACTTGAGATCGAACGCGAGGCGCTTAAGCGCGAAACCGACGCGGCCTCGAAGGATCGTCTGGTCAAGCTCGAAAAGGAACTGGCAGAAGCCCACGAGCGGCGCTCGGCGCTGCAGGCGCAATGGCAGAGCGAGAAGGGCGGCCTCGAGAAGCTCTCGAAAATCAAGAGCGACATCGAGCAGACCCGTCGCGAAGTCGAAATTGCCAAGCGCGAGTACGACCTCAACCGGGTCGCCGAGTTGCAATACGGCAAGCTCGCGAACCTGGAAAAGGAACTCGCCCAAGCTGAGAAAGGCGCCGACCAGACCGGTGGTTCCCGCATGATCAAGGAAGAGGTGGACGAGGAAGATATCGCCGAGATCGTCGCGCGATGGACCGGCGTGCCGGTGTTGCGACTGATGGAAGGCGAGGTGCAGAAGCTGGCGCATCTGGAGGAGCATCTGCACAAGCGCGTCATCGGGCAGGACGAGGCGGTGACGGCGGTGGCCGACGCGGTGGTCCGTGCGCGGGCGGGATTGCAGGATCCCAATCGACCGATCGGGTCGTTCATCTTCCTCGGGCCGACCGGCGTGGGTAAAACCGAACTCGCGCGTGCGCTGGCCGCGTTTCTGTTCGACGATGAAGCCGCGATGATCCGCATCGACATGTCCGAGTACATGGAGAAGCATACGGTTTCGCGGCTGGTGGGCGCGCCGCCCGGCTACGTCGGCTATGACGAGGGCGGGCAATTGACCGAAGCCGTCCGCCGGCGTCCGTACTCGGTTATCCTCTTCGACGAGATCGAAAAGGCCCACGCCGACGTCTTCAACGTTCTCCTGCAATTGCTCGACGACGGACGCCTGACGGACGGTCATGGCCGCACGGTCGATTTCAAGAATGCGGTCGTGATTATGACGTCGAATCTGGCGAGCCAGCTCATTTTGACGTTCAAGGGGCAGAACTACGACAAGATGAAGGCGCAATGTCTCGAGGTTCTGCGCCAGAGCTTTCGACCGGAATTTCTCAACCGCGTCGACGAAATCGTCGTGTTCCATCCGCTGACGCGCGAACAACTGCGCCAGATCGTGGAGATTCAGCTCGAGCGTCTGCGCAAGCGTTTGGCCGAGCGCAAGATCGAGTTGGAACTGACCGACAAGGCGCTCGATTACTTCGCCGAGCAGGGGTTCGACCCGGTCTATGGAGCGCGGCCGCTGCGGCGGACGATTCAGCGCGAACTCGAGACCGTGCTAGGGCGCAAGTTGCTGCTGGGCGAGGTTCGCGACGGATCGCACGTGCTGGTCGACACGGGGCCGCATGGCCTCGAGGTCAAGCCAAGGCACAATCAGGACGCGGCCGCATAAAGTGTCGTTGGCCGCCAATTCGTTCGCAACGGGGCGCGGGAAGCATCGATTTCCGCGCCCCGCCCAACCGGTTGCGTCCTCCGGTTTCTCACGGCTTGGCATCTGAATAGAAGTTCGGCTAAAATCTAATCGATTGACAGATTACCACGGCTAAAACTATTTTCGGGCTGCACGAGGTCCGACGGATTTGGCTTGAGGACTCTGACGGCGGCCAACGGCAGGAAAAGAGGAGTAAAATCAAGCGGAAAATGTGGCTAGCTGAGCGATGCCACAGCGCTCTCGCTGAAATGAGAAACATGCGAAAGACTATTCGTGGAACAGGGATTGGGCGTTGGCGTACATTTGCGACGGTTCTCGGAGGGTTCCTGCTGCTGACGGGCGCATCGATGGTGTTGGTTCCAGCGCCGGCGAATGCGGCCCCGGCGGTCGTGATAAAAATGACCGATAAACCGCCCAAGTATATGCCCGAAAAGGTCACCATCAAGGTTGGCCAGAGCGTTCAGTGGATCAACGACGCCAAGACGCTGCATTCGGTTACCGGCGATCCCGACAGCGCGCAGAAGCCCAGCGATGTGTCATTGCCGCCCGGCGCCAAGCCGTTCGATTCGGGCTTTATGCCGCCCGACGCGACCTTCGAGCACACCTTCACGGTACCTGGAACCTACAAGTACCTTTGCGTGCCGCATGAAAAGGATGGGATGATCGGTTACGTCGTCGTCAAAAAATAAAGTTGCGCGCAGTCGCGACGCGCACGGGTGCCGCAAGATACGTCAAGCGCACCGCGGCGGGATTTGATCGCGGCGGGTCTCACAGAGTATGTTTGCGTGTCCGTCGATGCTGAATTGGCGGATCGGATTTGATCAGGCCGTGGAACGAAAATTCAAGGAACGTGGATACGGATTGAAATGAACCGGAGCCGGAATTTCTCAAGCGCAAATGTACGCCGGATAGGCGCGGCAATGCATGGACGGATTGCCGCCGCCGCGGTTGCGATGGCCGCGATTTTCGCCCTGAGCGTGCCGTCCGCCCACGCGTTTCCGTGGAGTATCGACATGTATCGCGGCGCCGCGATCCAGCCGCTGTCGGTCGCCCCGCGTGTGATGCCGAACGGCGTCTTGCCGGTTGACGGCATTCACTACAACAACCATATCGGTGAGCCTAAGGGGCTGCCCGGCGCCAACGCCGAAGCGATCCCGCCGATGAAGCTGGAAGCGATGACGGTGAGGTTGCACAATCCGTTGCAACCCACGCCAGAGAACATCATGCACGGCCACCAGCTTTTCATGCAGACTTGCTCACCTTGCCATGGCGCCAACGGCACGGGCGACGGTTCGGTGGTTCATCTGCTCGCGCATAAGCCGGCCAATCTGATGACCGGGGTGAGCAAAAACCTGCCCGACGGCTATATCTACGGCTACATCCGCAACGGCGGCATCTGGATGCCCTCGTACGACGATGCGATGAGCTCGAAGGGGCGGTGGCAAGTGGTGCTCTATCTGCGCGACCTGCAGGCGCATTACCAGGTAGCCGAGGCTGGAAACGCCGGGGCAAAGGCCACGCCCGCCGGTGATTCATCGGGCGCCGCGAATCCTTCGCCGGCCACTGATTCCGGTTCGAGCGGTAACACCTCGGGCTCGCGCAACATGCCCGGGATGAAGATGCCGTAGGAAGCTGATCGTAAACTGAATTTTCGAGAAACCGGCGCGCCGTTTATTGCGGTGCGCCGGTTTCGTTTGGGCAAAAGTGAAGGGAAGTTTCTTCGGGATGCGGCGCCTGTTCCCGAACGCGCTTAAATCGTGGTAAATCCGGCGCTGGAGGAAAGTCAGGATGGCGACGACATTGGAAGTTCTCGCGAGCGGCTACGGCCTGCTCGAAGGACCGCGCGTCGACGATCAGAACCGTCTCTGCTTTAGCGATGTTCCCAACGGCGGAGTCTATCGGCGCAGTCCGAACGGCGAAGTGGAAACGCTGATTCCCGGACGCAAGGGCGTCGGCGGCATCGCGATCAATCAGGGCGGCGGAATTGTCTGCTCCGGACGCGGGCTGGTCTACTGGAATGAGGCGACGCGCACCAGTCGCAACCTCTTCACCGAATTCGACGGGCGGCCACTAAAGGGGCTCAACGATCTGCAGCCCGACGATCACGGCAGCATCTTCGTCGGCTCGCTTGAATTCGACGCGCTGTCGGATTCGAAGCCGATTCCGGGCAACCTGTTTCGGGTCGATCCTGACGGCAAGGTCACCAAGCTGTGGGAAGGTATCGAGGTCACCAACGGACTGGGTTTCAGCCCCGATCGCAAGTTGCTCTACCACGCCGATTCGACCACGCAAGCGGTCTGGGCGTACGACGTTCAAGCCGATCGCACGGTGAAGGATCGCCGCGTCTTCGCGAAGGTCCCGGAGGGCTGGCCCGACGGCCTGGCGGTTGACGCCGAGGGCGGGATGCTGGTCGCGACGGTCAAGGCGGGCGAGGTGGTGCGCTTCAAGCCCGACGGCACCCTGGACTACCGCCAGAAGATTCCGGCAAAGTTCGTCACCAGCGTGACCTTCGGCGGAAAAGACCTTCAGGATCTCTACATCGTCACGGCTGACAACACCGACGATAAGGACAAGAAGGGAACGATCTTCAGGACGCGCACCGAAATCCCCGGCCTGGCAGTGCCCAAGGCAAAGTTCAACTAGTGGTTTTAGTTGGCCGCGCGTGGTGAGCTAACCCTCCACCGCGCGCGGCTTCGCTTTTAACGCAAGATCGATTCGCTAGTGGTGGTTGGATGCCGGCAATACTCGATGGACTGACGGTGGTTGATCTAACGCAGAACATCGCCGGGCCGTACTGCGCGCAACTGCTCGGCGACTTCGGTGCGACCGTGCTCAAAGTCGAGCGCCCTGGCAGCGGCGACGACGGTCGCCGCTTCGCCCCGCTCTGGGATGGCGAGTCCACGGTTCATCTCGCGAACAACCGCAACAAAAGGAGCATCTGCGCCAACCTCGACCATCCGCGCGGCCGCGAAATCGTGCGGCGGTTGGCGCGCACCGCCGACGTCTTCGTGCATGCGATGAAGCCCGGCAGCACGGAATCGCGCGGGTTAGGCTACGAGGACCTCGCGCGGGAAAATCCGCGCCTCATTTATGCGTCGATCAGCGGCTTCGGCGACGTCGGCCCGATGAAAAACCTTCCCGGCTACGATCCGCTTGGTCAGGCCTACTCCGGAATCATCAGCATGAACGGGCATCCGGGTGCGCCGCCGGCGCGCGTGGTCGTGCCGATCATCGATCAAGGATCGGGCCTGTGGCTTTTCAGCGGTGTGCTCGCCGCGATCATCGAGCGCGGCAAGACCGGCAAGGGCGCGCGCGTTCGCACCAGTCTGCTCGAGACCGGCGTGGCGTGGACCACGCTCATGATGACCAACTACATGGCGACTGGTGACGTGCAGGGGCCCGCCGGATCCACCTCGCCGGCGGCGGCGCCTTACGAAGCGTTTCAGACCTCCGATGCGTGGGTGCTGGTGGCGGCGGGTAACGATCGGTTGTTCGGGAAGTTTTGCGAAGTGCTCGGAGTGGGGGACCTTGCACACGATGCGCGCTTCGTCAGCAACAGCGTGCGCGTGCCCCATCGGCTCGAATTACACGAAATTCTCGAGCGCGAAACCCGGCGCTTCACTACCGCCCGATTGATCGAGGAATTGCACAAGGCGGGCGTGCCGGTCAGCCCGATCAACACGCTCGACCAAGTGTTTGTCGATGAACAGGTAAACACGCTCGGGATGTTCGCGCCAGTGGCGCCGGACTTTCGCATCCCGGGAATGAAGTTCGTGGACATCCCCGTCAGCATCGACGGCGAGCGATCGGTCAAGCGCCTGATGCCGCCGCGCCTCGGCGAGCATACGGAAGAAATCCTCAGCCAGGCCGGCTATTCGGCGGACGAGATCGCGTCGCTGCGCTCGGAGAAAGTCATCAACTGAGCCAGCTAAATCGGCGGAACCAACAGAACCGGCTGAACCAACCGGACCGGGGAACGGTTCAGGAGAGCTTTGCTCAGGAGGCTCTTTCGCCGGTCGCCAACAGGGCGCTGGCAGCGATGGTTAAAACGAATGCGCCGCCGCGCAGTAATGCGGCGATCGGATCGCTGGGCAGAGTTTCGCCGAAGGCCACCATGCCACCGATGATTGGGACCACGTTCGAGATGGCCGACGAGAGCGGCATCGCGATGATCCCGCGCGCCGAGTAGAAGGAATTTTGTAACAGTATCAGCCCTGCGATGTTGGCGATGCTGGCGCCATAGAGCCAAGGGTCGGCGAACACGCGCAGGATCACCGAGGCGTGAGGATGCGCAATGAAATTATCCGCCAGCGCCTTGGTGTAAATGCTGCCGAGTCCGAAGGCCACGCCGGAAGCGATCGCAGCGGCCGCCCCGCTGCGGCGCACGCGCGCGTACGCCGAGGGCGTCGCAGCCACGGCGGTGGCGACCAGGCTGAGCACGACGAGCGCGTGAATGCTCGCGCGCCCCTGGACGGCGCCAGCTTCGAGCGATAGTGCGAGCATGAGCATTGCGACGGCGATACCGCCGATTCCGGCCCATTCGCGCGGGTTGGCCTCTTCGTGAAGGAACAGTACGGCGAGGACGACGAACAACCCGATCCCGGCCTGCATCATGACCGCGACCAGGGAGACCGGCGCGTCGCTGAGCGCAACGATGTAAAGCGCGTAGCCGATCGCCTGCACGCCGAGGCCTCCGCTCCAGATCGGATCGCGAATCCAAGCGAGGATAGAGTGCAGCATGCGTCCCGCGTAAGCCGGTGGCAGCGCCGCTGAGCGACCTTTCATCATGAGCAGACCGCTGGCCTGCAATACGCTCGCGACGACACCGATGCCGAGGTAGAGCGCAAGCAGGTGGGTCTTATACATCGATTTCGCGCAGCGTGCCGTCGCGCTGGATTTCGAGTTGCCGCCCGGCCCAGTGGACCTTTTTGCTCAGCAGGCTCGTGAACCAGATAGCGGTCATGCACAGGTCCTTGAACGGGACCAGCCACACATCGCGAGTCAATTCCGGGACGCGGAGGATGTAGCGCAGCATCAGCGTCGCCATCGCCACCCGTGCAATGAGGACCAGCGCGAGCGCTTTCAGCGCGAAGACGCTCGCGCCGGTCGCAATCAACAGAATCAGGGCCCAGAACGGGCCATGAAGCAGTATCGTCGCGAGGCTCAGGGGCCGCGTCGTGCGATAGGTGCGGGCCCATCGCAGTTGATGATTCCAGAAATCCGCGAAGGTTTGCTCACGGGCGACCGTGTCCACAATCGAACTCGAAAGCTCGACGCCCCACCCGCGTTCGGCGGCAAGTTTGCCGATGTAGTAGTCGTCGGCGAGCAGATTCCTGACGGCGCGAAAGCCGCCGATTGATTCGAGGGCATCTCGCTTGATTGCGATCGTTGCGCCGAGCGCGAAGCGGACCGGTTCGATGGCGGCCGAGAACATCACCATCGGCGTGAAGTCAGTGTTGACCGCGAGGGCTTCCAGGCGCGACGCGACCGTGCCGTTGGGACGAGCGCGATAGAGGCACGACACGACGCCCAATTTGTCGTCAGCCGAGAGTTCGCCAATCAACCGCCGCAGATGATTGCGATCGACGGCAATGTCCGCATCGCTCATTACCAGGATATCGGCGTCCTGTGCGAGATCGCCCATTTTTATCAGCTTGGCGACCTTTCTGTTTTCGCAGCAGGGTTCGCTGCCGACCACCATCTGCATCGGCCGTTGCGGAAAGCTCTGGTGCAATTCAAGCGGGACTTCGGCGGCGCGATCCGTTTCGTCGGCGACGCCGAAGTAGTATTCGGCGCGCGGGTAGTCGAGCTCGAAGAAACTGGCGATCTGACTGTACAGGCCCTTCCCGAGTCCATGGAGCGGCTTCAGAATGGCGACGAGCGGCAGGTGATCGGGCAGCACCGGCGCCGGCGAGGATGCGCCCCAAGCGAAGCGCAGTGCGGCTAGCGAAACGGCAATGTAGTAACTGATCGAGAATATGACGCAGAAGACGGCGCCGTCGGCAATCAATTTCATAGAAGACTACGCAGAACCCTGAACCTCCGGCGGCGAACCGCCGCGCCACCGCCAGCACCGATGCCGCTAACGCGAATCGAAGTGTCCGTCAGGCTGCCTGCGCCGACTGCACCGCAGCGCGCGCCTGCGCCCGCCGCGACCGCATGGTGGAAAGGAACTGCCGGCCTTCCTGGAGCAATCGTTTGCACTCGGCACGCGACGTCACCATCTTGCGCAGCGCCTTCATGATGTAACGCGGGCGGAAATAGAAGCTGCGATAAAAGCGCTCGACGGCCTGGTAAATCTCGTCGTTGGTCAAGCCGGGGTACTGCACCGTGCATTTCTGATAGCCGGACTCGTCGAGCAGCGGATCGACCGCCAGGTAGCCGTTTTTGACGACATAGTCGTAAAGCTCGGTGCCCGGATACGGCGACGCCAGCGAAACCTGGATGGTCTCGCAATCCATATCGCGGGCGAAGCGCATCGACTCCTCGATCGTCTCTTTGGTCTCGCCGGGAAGCCCCAGAATAAACGTTCCGTGAATCAGGATGCCGAGGTCGTGGCAATCTTTGGTAAAGCGCCGCGCGCGATCGATCCGCACGCCCTTTTTGATGTTTTCGAGGATCTTGGCGTTGCCGCTCTCGTAGCCGACCACGAAGAGCCGCAGTCCGCAGTCCTTGAGAATCTTGAGGGTCTCGTAATCAACGTTGGCGCGCGAATTGGTCGACCAGGTGATGCCCAGCGGCTTGATCAACTGCGCGATTTTCCGTGCGCGCATCGGATCGGCGGTGAAAGTATCGTCGTCGAAGAACAGTTCCTTGATTTTGGGAAACTTGGCTTTCAGCGTGGCCACTTCCTCGTAGACGTTCTCGGGACTGCGGACGCGATATTTGTGCCCTTGAGTGACCTGCGGCCACAGGCAGAAGGTGCAGCGCGCGGGGCATCCGCGACCGGTGTACAACGAGACGTAGGGATATTGGCAGTAGGGGCTGTTGTAACGCAGGTAGTCGAGGTTCTTTTCGTAAACTTCGGTGACGAACGGCAGCTTGTCGAGTTCCTCGTTGGAAATAATCGGACGATCAGGATTATGGCTGATGATGCCGTTTTTCTGGTAGCTGATACCGCCGATCTTCGACCAATCCATCCCTTGCGCGACTTCGAGCATCGAGAAGTCGAATTCCTTGCGTGCGGCGATATCGATCGCACGGCTGAGCTTTAGCGTTTCCTCGGCGCGCGCCGTCGGATGGCCGCCGACGAATGCGATGATGCAATTGGGATTGGCGGCCTTGATCGCCTCGGCCGTGCGCGCGTCCATGCGCAGCGACGGGGTCGAGGTGTGAATTACGACGAAGTCATACTGCTTGGCTTCCGCCACCGTCATTTCAGGGGTGTAATTATGGGGCGGAGCGTCGAGTAGCCGAGCGCCCGGGATCATGCCAGCCGGATAGGCGAGCCACGTCGGGTACCAGAACGACCAGACCTCCCGTGTCGCCTGGTAGCGAGAACCCGCACCCCCATCAAAGTCGTCGTAGGAGGGAGGATTGAGAAACAGCGTCTTCATCACGTCCATGCGCAAGTTACCCCGAAAAGCCTGTCCGAATGGTTAGTGAGACTATATTCAGGCGATAAGACGAAGGCAATAATGGTGCGAAAATCGGCACCCGGCGGCGAATTTAGAAGGGTTTCGCCAAGTGAAGTCACATATGGATCGGTCCTGCGGCGGCTGGCCGGGGCCTCGGCTTCAGCTATCGATTGGAGGGAAAATGCAATGAATGACTCGTCCAGGCCGGTTGCGCTGGTCACCGGCGCGAACAAAGGAATCGGCCTTGAAATAGCACGGCGCCTGGGGCAGGCCGGCATGACCGTTCTAATTGGCGCCCGCAACGAACGCCTGGGCCAGGAAGCCGCCGTCAAGCTTCAGGCCGAAAACCTCGACGCGCGCTACATCAAGCTCGACGTGAACCGGCCAGCAACCGCCGAAGCCGCCGCCATGGCGATTTCGGGCGAATTTCGGCGGCTCGACGTGCTGGTCAACAACGCCGGCATCCTCGAGCCCACCGATGGGCCGCCGGGAAGCGCAGACTTGAGCGCGGTTCGACGGACCATGGACACCAATTTCCACGGCGCACTCGTGGTGACGCAAGCAATGCTGCCATTGATTCGCCAGGCGCCGGCCGGCCGAATCGTCAATGTTTCGAGCGGGCTCGGGTCGCTCACCTGGAACGGCGATCCGGACTGGGAGTACGCATCGGTCAAGCTGCTCGGTTACAACGCCTCCAAGGCCGCGCTGAATATGCTGACCGTCCAGCTTGCCTGGGAATTGCGCGGTACCCCAATCAAGGTCAATTCCGCGAACCCCGGCTACACCGCGACCGACCTTAACGGCCATCGAGGCCATCAGACGGTTGAGCAAGGAGCGTACGAGGCGGTCCGTCTGGCGCTGTTGCCGCCGGATGGTCCCACGGGCGGATTTTTCCAATCCGCTGGCCGCGACCCTTGGTGACGCGATGACGGATTAGGGGTTCGCTTCTTCAGAGGCGGCTGGCAGCCGGGTGGTGACGAAGGCGAAGATGCCGGTCAGTCCGCCCAGCATAGTGCTCGCGAACCAGAGCAGACCAAGCGCGATAGTGTTGGGCTTCGAGATACCCGCGTAGCCGAACAGGACGATGTACGCGGCTTCGCGCACGCCAAGGCCGTTGAGCGTTATCGGCAGGCTCGCAAAGACGTTGGCAATTGGCACACACAGCAGGAAGGCCGCCACCGAGGTTTGAAGGCCGAGCCCGCGCGCGAGCAGGTATTGGCATACGGCGAGACCCGACTGGATCCCGAGCGAGAGAACAATCGCCGGAATCAGTGAGGCCGGACGGCGCATGTACGGCAGCATCGGTTCGACCAGGCGGCCGAAGCGTCCGCCGAGACGCGACCCGAGGCGGGCGATGAGTGGCGACGAGAGCCAAGCGGCGATCGCGACGGCGCCGATGGCCACCGTGACCAGCAGGATACTCGGCGGCAGTTTCACCGCGTGTACGGTCAGCGCGAGTCCGGCGGCGAGGATAAAGACCGCGAGCAGACCCAGTCCGCGGTCGGCAATTACGGAGGCGATCGCGCCGGGGAGCCGATTGTGCCGGCGGCCGAGATAAAGCGCGCGCGCCGCATCGCCACCGACCAGTCCGGGAACGAACAGATTGGTGAAAACCCCGACGAAATAGTAGGCCAGGTATTCGCGAAATGGACCCTGGATCGAGTTGAGGCGCGCGAGCAATTGCCAGCGCCACGCCGACATCACTTGTGTGCCGAGGTAGAGCGCGATCGCTGCCAGGAAGTAGCCGAGCCGCTCTTGTGCGAGCGCATGGAACACCTCTCGCGCGTAATAATGTCCGAGCAACAGCGCGACCACCGCAACGCCGACGCCGGCGCGGAGCGCAAAGGCGCCGTACCGATTTTTGCGCGGCGCCGGCGCTTCATCTTGAATTGCATCGGCCTGATGAGGATGGGACGGTTCATTCATGGATTTTTTCTACGCGCTCCGTGCGTTAACCGATCGCATCCGCGAGGGCGCGCTCGAATCGGGGGCGGCGGCGCGTTGTGAACGTTCTGCGCCACCATCGATCTTTTCACCCGATGGGCCGTGCTCCAATCGTTGCGTGTCAGTGGATGGCCGGCCGGTCGCTGCCTGGCCGGGCCGCATGATGGCGAGCTTTTTCCGATCGGAGGCGATCACCTTATACGGGCCGAAGAGTTTTCGCAGCTGATTGATCGCGAAGCGATCTACCACAAAGACCGTCGGCCGCGGATCGCGCCACAGTCTCAGGAGGTCGGCTCGCCGGATGAAAAAATACTGCGAGGCGTCGGGATCGTGTTCGGATCCGAACGTAAGTTCGGTCCTTCCGCCGACCAGGATCACGCGGCGCCGGCAATAGAACGGCAGCGACTGCACGTAGCGAGGATAGCAAACCAGGCGAGCGTCGGGCTCGAGTCGTTCGATAGTTCGCGCAAGCCGCGCGTAGGAGCGCATGGGTTCGGCCATCAGGCGGCCGTAACTGATCGTGATCAAAACCGCAGCGGCGGCGACAATGAACACGCCGAGGCCGAGCGCGGTGCGGCGACTCCAGAAGGTGAGGAAGCACACGACTCCGCCGATTGCAAAAATGGCCCCGGCGGCCATTAACGCCGGCCGCACCATGGCTGGATACGGTGCGCGAAAATCCGCCGCGTGCATCGCAACGACGATCGTGACGGCGCCGCCGATGCCGAGGAGCGGGCCGAGCGCGGCCAGTCGGCGCGAGCCGGCTGCGGTACCACGTTCGATCGCGGTCACGAATCCGTCGGCGATCACGACGGCCAGCGGCGGTATCGCGGGCAGGATGTACGGCACCAGCTTGGCGCTCGAGAGCGAGAACAGCACGAATACCGAGGTGCCCGCGATCAGGCAGTAGCGTCGCGCCGGATTGGGCGTCAGGCGCCGCCACGAAATCAACGGCAGCGCCAGAGTCCACGGCAGTAGTCCGCCGGCGATAATCGGGAAATAGTAATATATCGGCTGGTCGTGGCTGTAGTGAGCGTCGAAGAAGCGCCGGAAATATTCACCGATGAAGTAAAAGTCGAAGAAGCCGGGCTCGCGAAACGTGATCACGACGAACCATGGCGCGGCGATTGCGGCGGTCAGGATAAATCCCGGGATCGTGTGGAAGCGGCGAATCGCGCCGCGCAGATCGCCCTCGCGCCAGAGGAAAATCATCGCAATGAGCACCGGGATCGCGATTCCGATCGGACCCTTGGTCAGCGTCGCCAGTCCCATCGCGATATAGGCCAGCCAGCACCAGCGCCCGCCTTCGCGCCAATGAAGATAGAAGGCATATATCGCGGTGGTGACCGTGGCGGTCAGCAGCATGTCGGTGGTCAGCACCTGCGCCATCAGCGCGTAAATTGCGCTGGTCGAGAGCACTGCGGCAGCGACGATCGCGCGGCGCGTGTCGAAGGTTTTCGCTGCGAAGAAGCAGGTCGCCGCGACGCCGAACAGCGCCGCGAAGGCGTTGACGAAGCGCGCCGCAAATTCGTTGACTCCCATAAGGCTCATCGCCAGCGTCGTCAGCCAGTAGAGCAGCGGCGGCTTCTCGATATAGGGAACGTAATTCAGGTGGGGAACGACAAAGTTGCGCGATGCGAGCATCTCACGCGCGATCTCCGCATAGCGCGCCTCGTCGGGTTCCCACAGGCCGTAGGTGCCGAGATCGAAGAAGAACAGCAGCGTCGCGAGTCCCATCACCGCGACGACGCCCGCGGCGATTAGCGCGGAGGCGCCGCCACCGGTGGGCCGCGGCGAATCCGCGGGCTCGCTCGCATGGAGGTTATCGAATCGGGTTGGCACGAAGCCCAAGTTTAACCGGCGTCGGCATCATCGCACAGTAGGGGGGCGAGGCAATCGCGAGCCAAATCCAATGGAGGCTCAGTCGCCGACCGCGCCGCCGCCTTTGCGCTCGTCGTACGCGCCGCGCAATGCCCCCGGCTTGATTCGAATGGCGTTGATGGCACCCAACTTCGGCACCACCTTGAGCTTGTATCCCATCGCCGCCAGTTGGTCCCGGGTCTTGACCGGCAGGCTTTCTTCGACGAACACCATGTCGGGTTCCGCTTGCTCGTGGATGCGCGGTTCGGCCACGGCCGCTGTCGGGGTCAGGTGAAAATCAAGCACGTCGAGCGCCACCTGGGTGACGCCGGTGATAATCGTTGGACCGCCGGAACCGCCGGCCACCAGCGCCGGACGGCCGTTTTGCAATGCAATGATCGGCGACATGCTTGAGAGGGGCCGCTTGCCTGGAGCCACTTCGTTGTTTTTCTCGCCGACCAGCTTGAACACGTTGGGTACACCGGGCGCGACGCCGAAGTCGTCCATCTCGTCGTTCAGAATGAGGCCGAGCGACGGCACCATCAGCTTGGACCCAAACACCGTATTGACCGTCGTCGTTACGTCAACCACGTTACCGGCCTTGTCGACCACAGCGAAGTTCGAGGTGCCGTGGTCGTGCGCCGCCGCGATTGGCGGCGTGCCCGCGCGATGGAACGCGCGCTCGCGCGCCTCGGCGATATGTTTCGCCGAGAGCAGTTCAGCCAGCGGTACCTTGACGAATGCGGGGTCGGCGTATTGTGCACGATCGATAAAGCCTTGGCGCATCACCTCGATCAGGCGCGCCAGATACGGCGGCGAATCGACTCCGAGTCCCGCCACGTGCCCCGACGACAACATCCCCAAGATTTCGAGCACGACACCGCCCGACGACGGCGGGGGCATCGTATAGACCTCGTAGTTGCGATACGCGAGATGAATCGGTTCGCGCCACACCGGCCGGTAGCTCGCCAGATCGTCGGCCGTGACGATTCCGCCGTGTTCCTTGATATAGGCCGCGATCGTGGCGGCGACCGGGCCGTGATAGAAGTTCGCGACCGGGTCGTCGCCCAGCCGTTTGATTAGGGCGGCCAGCTTGCGGTTGTGAATCGTCGCCCCGGCCTTTTGCGGTTTGCCGTCGCTGGTGAAGTAAACCTCGCGGAAGGTGGGATTCGACGCAAAGATCGGCGCCGTCATCGCGACTTCCCGAGCCATGTTCGCACCTAGCGGAAAACCGTCGCGCGCGAGTTTAATCGCCGGCGCTGCGTCCTCTGAAAATTTCTTCACGCCAAAACGTTGCAGTGCGGCCTCGAGTCCGGCGAGCTCGCCCGGCACCGCGATCGCCAGGCCTCCCTTGCGCGCGAGCTTCTCGTCAGGCTTGCCGTTGCGGAAGTACATCTTGGCGCTGGCGGCTTTCGGCGCGACTTCGCGGAAATCCAGCGCATAGAGTTTGTGAGTCTTGGCGATGTAAATCAGCATGAAGCCGCCGCCGCCCATGCCACACGATCCCGCGTTGGTCACCCCCAGTGCGAGCGCGGTTGCCACCGTTGCGTCGATCGCGTTGCCACCGTGTTGAAGTATTTCGAGCCCGGCACGCGCTGCCGGCGCGCTTTCCGCCACCACCATTTCGTGCGGCGCCTCGGCCGCAATCAGCATGTATGGAAGCGTCGTAACCAGCAGCATCGCGGTAACGCCGATCGTCACGCAGCGGTGCGCCCGCGAAGTAATCCGAATGATAGAAGTCCATGGCATGACGGTGTTTTTAACAGCCGACGCGGCCAGAGAAAAGCGCTCTTTCCGCGCCGCCGCCGGCGGTGTTAGATTTGCGGCTGGTCTTCTGCGAAGTTCGATGCACCCTGACGGACCGGAGGAATTGCTGTGAATTTCACCGATATCATTTACGAAAAGTCCGAGCGCGTGGCCACGGTCACCCTCAACCGGCCCGAGCGCATGAACGCGTGGCGCGCCCAGCTCGAGCACGAACTACGCGCCGCCATGGCCGACGCCGAGGCCGATCCCGGCATCGGCGCGATCATCGTGACCGGATCGGGCAAGGCGTTTTGCGCCGGCCTCGACATGAGCGCGCTCAGCAAAATTGCGGCCGAGTCCGGCATCAACGAGGATATGGCAGCGACCCGTGGCGGCGCGGAATTGCACCCGAACTTCCGCGGCCGCTTCGCCTGGCTGCTCGCGATGAGAACCCCAATCATCGGCGCAATCAACGGCGCGTGTGTCGGCATGGGATTCGCCAACGCCCTGCATTACGACATCCGCATCGCCTCCGATCGCGCGCGGATGGGCACGATTTTTCCGCGCCGGGGGCTCGCGCTCGAGCTTGGCGCAAGCTGGCTGTTGCCGCGCATCGTGGGCCTCGCCAACGCGGTTGAACTCGCCGTCACCGGCAAGCTGGTCGACGGTCACGAAGCCCACCGAATCGGTCTCGTGACCAAGGTCGTACCGCACGAGGAATTGCTGCCCGCGGCGCGTGCGATCGCCTCCGAAATCGCAACCCAATGCTCGCCGCTCGGAGTCGGCCACGCCAAACGGATGGTCTATGAGCATCTGTTTACCGACCTCACGACCGCGTGCGTTGATGAAGACGAAACCGCGATTCTGATGTCCAGATCGGAAGACTTCAAAGAAGGGATCAAGGCGTTTACCGAAAAGCGCGCGCCGCGTTTCACTGGAAAATAGATACCGGCGGCGATCGATCGACCGCCCGCTTCCTAGAGGACTGCCGCGGGCGTGTGTTTAATATGTCGCGCCGTGCCTGTGAGTTGCGCCCGCGTCGGCCGGGGCCCTGAGCGATCGGTCTCCGCGGTCGCGACGATGGGCGCTTCGCCAGCGGTTACTTCCCGGACTTTTCGGCTTTCTCGGGCTTTTCAGGCTTGTCCAGTGGATGTTTGAACGTGCGGTCGGGATGTCGAATCGTGAGCACCGGGCAGTGAGCCTTGCGCACGACCCGTTCCGCCACGCTGCCCATCAGGACGTGCGCCAGGCCGGTCCGGCCGTGAGTGCCCAGCACGATCAGGTCGGCGCCTTCGCTATGCGCGGTGTTGATAATTTCCAGAAATGGGGCGCCGACCTTGAGCACGCTGCGTGCTTTGAGACCGCCGTCGCGCAAGCGCGCCGTCAACTTGTCCAGTTCCCGCAACGCAAGCAGGCGCTGCTCCTCGGCAATCCGATTCATCGCGCTGACGTCGAGTCCGGGGCTCAGTTCGCTCACCATCACCGGGGCCAACGGTTGATCGACATGCACCACCAGCATTTCGGCCGAGAATCGACGCGCTAATTCCTCGGCGTATTCCAGGGCGTAATTGGAGTCATCCGAAAAGTCGGTTGCCGCGAGCAGCTTGGTAAAGGTAGCCACGTGCCGAAACATACGCCCGGCGCGCCATCCGGGCAAGTGACGAGGCCGCACCCGCGAGAGCCGCCTAAAGTGATCGTTGTTCCTCGACGCCGATACCGTCGCTGCACTACAATTAAGGCGTGGCCTCAAGAACACCCCAAGGCGGGCGTCCGCCGACGTTCGGCGACTTCGCCCGCACCGTCGACGAGCTCTTCGAAGACCTGCTGCTTGCGCGCTGGCGCGAGACTCGTCGGCGAACGGTAGAACGTCCACAAGTCCGCGATCATCCGTCGCATTACGAGGTGACACTCGCGATTGCCGAGGCCGATCCGAACGCGATGGAAGTCGAAGTCAGCGACCTGCGGCTGATAGTCCGCTTTCAGGGATCGGCCGGCGCATTTGAAAATACCGTGGACTTTGCGTTGCCGATCGAATGCGACGCCGTCAGCGCCAAATTGAATTCCGGTGTGCTTTCAATCGTTCTGCCGAAAAAACGCGGCCGCCGGGTCACGGTTGAATAGCCACTTCGTCAATTAGCCTTCGCCGAAAGCCTGCAATGGTGCCAATGAGCGATCATAACGATCATAGCGACGCTCCCACCGGTGACGCGCGCAAACCCGCTGCTCCGCCAATCGAGCTGAAGGTGTCCGACCTGCGCGGCGCGTCGCCGATAGACTCCGCGCAACTGTTGCAGCTCTCGCGGGATGGCCAGGACGACCGGCTGCTCGGGCAATCGCGTGCGCTCGACGCGATCCGTCTCGGCATCGGGGTGGACGCTCCGGGTTATAACGTCTTTGTCAGCGGCCTGCGCACGCGCACCGAGCGCGATTCGATCCTGCATCTGCTACAGGAGCGTGCGTCGAAAATGCCGACGCCCGACGACTGGGTGTATGTCAACAATTTCCGCACGCCCGAGGCGCCGCTGGCAATCAAGCTGCGGGCGGGGCAGGGCGGTGAATTGCACGCGCGGATGGAGGAATTGGTCAATTTCGTCCTCGAGCAATTGCCCAAGGCCTTTCGCCAGGAGGACTTCGACCAGGAACGCACCGCGCTGCGCGACAAATACAATACTCGCGCGCAGGAGCTCTACGGGACTTTCGAGGCGCGGGCCAAGGAGCGTGGCTTCGCGATTCAGAGCGCGCCCGGCGGCCAGATAATTTTCATTCCGCTGATCGACGGCAAGATGCCCGAGTCTCCCGAGGATCTCAAACGCGACATGGCGGCCCTCCCCGACGCGGAAAAAGAGCGCCTCGGGCGCGTCCAGAGCGATCTGCAAAACGAACTCGGCAACCTGCTGATGCGCCAGCAGGAGTTGATGCACGAATTGGTGGGCGACATCCGCCAGATCGAGCGAGCCTTTGCGGCGCGCCTGATCACTCCCTCGATCGCCGCGATCAAGCAGCACTTCGACAACTCTGCCGTGAGCGCCTACCTTGACGAAGTCGCCGAGCACATGCTCAGCAACCTCGATCGCTTCCGCCAGGCCTCAGCCCGAAGCGCCCACCAGCGGCGGTCCCGACGGAGCCGCCGGCGCCGACCACGGAGCTCACCCGGGGGAGAGGGCCGGCTTCTTCGAGTATCAGGTCAACGTCTTCGTCGATAATGCCGGCCGCACTGGCGCGCCGGTCATCTGCGAAGACGCGCCGACCTATCGCAATCTGTTCGGCACGATCGAGCGCTGGATCGACCCTATGGGTCGTCCCGGAACCAACTTCACGCGCATCATCCCAGGCTCGTTCATGAAGGCGCACGGCGGCTTTCTGCTCTTCGATCTCGAGGACGCGGCGGTCGAACCGGGGGTCTGGAAGACGCTCAAGCGCACGCTCAAGACCGGTCGCATGACACCCGAGACCTTCGAGCCGTTCCCGTTTTTCGCGGTTGGCGGGCTGAAGCCCGAGCCGATCGAAATCCGCAACAAGGTGATCGTGCTCGGTGGTGCGCAACTCTACAATCTACTCTATTTTTACGACCAGGAGTTTTCAGCCCTGTTCAAGGTCAAGGCCGAGATTCGCCCGGTGGTCGACGCCGATCAACAGGCCGCCGGCCATTATGCCGTCCACGTCGGTGCACTCGCCCAGCGCGAAAACCTGCCCGCCTTCGACGGCGCTGCCCTCCAGCGCATAGTGGAGTTCGGCATGCGCCAGGCCGGCGATCGCGAACGCGTGCTCAGCATGATGGAGCCGATCGACGACCTTGCGCGCGAGTCCGCGTACTTCGCCCGCGCCGACAACGCCGCCGGCGTGACCGCGGCCCACGTCGATCGCGCCCTCAGTGAACGCGTCCTGCGGCTCAATTTTATCGAAGAAGAGATCCGCCGCCTGATTGCCAACGGCACCATAATCGTCGCTCGCGATGGCGCCAGCGTCGGCCAGATCAACGGTCTCGCGGTGCTCGACGTCGGCGGTTACAGCTTCGGCCGCCCCTCGCGCGTTACCGTTACCGTCGCCCTCGGACAGGCCGGCGTCATCAATATCGAACGCGAGGCCCATCTCTCTGGCGCGACCCACGACAAGGGCATCATGATTCTGAGCGGCTTCATGCGTGCCCGCTTCGGCCAGAAAAGCGCGCTCGCGATCACCGCGAGCATCTGCTTCGAGCAATCCTATTCGGGTATCGACGGTGACAGCGCCAGCTCGACCGAACTCTATGCTCTGCTCTCGGCCTTGAGCGGAGTGCCGATTCGCCAGGACCTGGCCGTCACCGGCTCGGTCGATCAATTCGGCGCCGTCCAGGCGATCGGTGGCATCAACGACAAGATCGAGGGCTTCTACCGGGTGTGCAAGGCCAGCGGTCTAACCGGACGCCAGGGCGTGATGGTCCCGCGCTCGAACTTGCGCAATCTGATGCTGGACTTCGAGACGATCGATGCGGTCGAGCGCGGCGTCTTTCATATCTATGCCGTCGACACCATTGACCAAGGCATCGAAATTCTGACTGGCGTGCGCGCCGGCACCGTCGACGAGCCGGGAACCATTAATTTTCTGGTCGCCAGGCGATTGCGCGAGATGGGCGACAAGATTCGCGAGCATCCCTTGCCCGAGACTCGCGTAATTCACGAAGCGGCGTCACCCGAGCCGCCGCCGCCGAAGCCGCCCGCCCCACCCGAGCCGCCGCGTTAAGCCTCGCGCATCGGACCGTGTGCCTCGGGCGCAATCCCCGTAGCGCCGCGGCCGCGTGATCGTAAAGCTCCACGCCGCTAACATGGCCAACGAGGTTCAAACCGATGCCGATTGACCTGCGCTTCGATTCCGACGAAGCACCGCTCATGATCGATCTGTACGAACTCACGATGGCCGCGAGCTATTTCGCGCTCGGCTTCAATCAGCCGTCGTGCTTTTACCTGAGCGTGCGGCGGATGCCGTCGAAGCGTGGTTTTCTCGTCGCCGCGGGAATCGATCGCGTGCTCGAGGCGCTGGAACAGTTCCGCTTCGGACCCGCGGCGCTCGAGTATCTCGACTCGCTCAAGCTCTTCACGCCCGAGTTCCTGACTTTCCTTTCGAACCTGCGTTTCACTGGCGACGTCCACGCGCTGCCCGAAGGGAGCATCTTTTTCGAGCGCGAACCGATTTTCGAAGTGCGTGCGCCGCTGATCGAAGCGCAGATAATCGAAACCCTGGTGCTCAACCAAATCGGCATGGCCTCGTTGGTCGCGAGCAAGGCCGCACGCTGCGTGATCGCCGCGCGCGGCCGTCCGCTGATCGACTTTGGCCTGCGCCGCAGCCACGGCGCCGACGCCGGGTTGATCGCGTCGCGTTCCAGTTACCTGGCCGGTTTCGTCGGCACCTCCAATGTGCTCGCCGGCCGCCGCTACGGAATCCCGCTCAACGGCACGATGGCACACAGCTACGTCATGGCGCATGACAGCGAGCGCGCCGCCTTCGACGATTTCGTTGCACTCTTCCCGCAGATGGCCACGCTGCTGGTCGATACCTATGACACTGTCCGCGGTGTCGAGAACGCGGTGCACGTCGCGCGCGCCCTCAAGGAAAAGGGCTACAAGCTGCAGGCCGTGCGGCTCGATAGCGGCGACCTCGTGGACTTGAGCGTTCGCGCTCGCCGCATCCTGGATCAGAACGGCTTCACCGAGGTCGCAATTTTCGCCAGCGGCAATCTCGACGAATTTCGCATCAACCAACTGCTCCGCGCGGGCGCGCCAATCGATGCCTTCGGCGTTGGTACCGAAATGGTCGTCGGTGGCGATGCGCCGACGCTCGACGCCAGCTACAAGCTCGCCGAATTCCACGGTGTTGCGCGGCTCAAGACCTCGCAAGGAAAGCTCAGTCTGCCGGGCCGCAAGCAGACCTTTCGCGCATTCAATGCCAGCGGCGGATTCTATGCCGATCTGATTGGGCTCGACGATGAGGGCACTACCACCGTCGCCCATGAGTTCAAGCCCGCGCCGGCCGAGGTCGCCGCAATGCTCACGCGCCAGATGGTCGCGGGCCGTCGCGTGGAGCCCGTTCCGACGCTGGCCGAGAGGCGTGGCCGTCTATCGCACGCGCTCGCACGGCTCGAGCAGCGGCATAAGAATTTGGAACGCCCCGAGGCCTACCCCGTGCGCATTACCGCTGCGCTCAATGCGATGTTGACCGGCGAGAAGATTCGGGCCGAGCGACGACAGGGCTGATGGTCATCGGGTGACCGTCGCGCAACCGTGAAGGGCTTCACCCCTGCGTAATTTCTCCGGATGGCGCGAGTAGTGACGGCATTAGCGGGTAAAACGATGTATTCTCATCTGTAGTCATGACATATTGTATAAAATAGCCGTAACGTCGGAGAGAGAGTGAGATGGGGGAGGAACGGCATAAGTTCGAGCGTGGCGGAGGCGGCGCGAGAGCGGGCGCTACGAGCGGCGCGGGCGATGGAGCGAAGATCGCGAATCGCGGCGATGGCATTGAGCGGGCGAATGGCGAAGCGCGGACCGTCATCATCGGGGCGGGTCCAGCAGGACTGACGGCGGCGTGGGAGTTGGTGCGCAACGGGCGCGAGGCGCTGGTGCTGGAGCAGGATCCCACGCACGTCGGGGGAATTGCGCGGACGGTGAATTACAAGGGCTTCCGCTTCGATATCGGGGGCCATCGTTTTTTTTCAAAGAACGCGGATATCGAGAAGCTATGGGGCGAAATCCTCGGCGATCAGATGCTCGAGCGCGATCGGCTGTCGCGCATCTTCTATCGCGGGCGCTTCTTCAAGTATCCACTGGAAACGCTCAATGTGCTGGAAAATCTGGGCGTCGCGGAATCGATCGCTTGTATGTACAGCTACGCGGCGGCGCGGCTGAAGCCGAAGCGCGATATCCGCAGCTTCGAGGATTGGGTGGTCAACGCGTTTGGCCGGCGGCTCTACGAGATATTTTTTCGCAGCTACACCGAAAAGGTTTGGGGCATCCCATGCAGCGAAATCAGCGCCGATTGGGCCGCGCAACGGATCAAGGACCTTTCGATGCGCGCGTTGATCAGGCGGGCGCTGACCTGGCGCGGGAAGAGCGGGGGACCGGTGATCAAGACGCTGATCGAGCGCTTTCGCTATCCGGCGCACGGTCCGAGCGAGATGTGGGAGACGCTGACGAAAAAGATCGAGGAACAGGGAGCCATCGTCCAGATGGGCGAGAGCGTGGTCTCGCTCCAGCGCGGGCCGGCGGGCGTGATGTCGGTCGGTACTACCGGCGCATGCGGCGCCACGAGCTATGAGGGTGGAAATTTTATCTCGACCATGGCGATCCGCGAACTGATTTGCACGCTCGACCCGGCGGCGCCGCCGGAGGTGGTGGCGGCGGCAAATCGCCTGAAGTATCGGGATTTCATCACGGTAGCGCTGATTATCGATCAGGCGGAGATGTTTCCGGATAACTGGATTTATATCCACGAGCCGGGGGTAAAAGTCGGGCGTATCCAGAACTTCAAGAACTGGAGCCCCGAGATGGTTACCGACCAGCGCTACACCGTGCTGGGGCTGGAGTACTTCTGTTTCGACACGGATTCGATGTGGGCGACGCCGGACGCGGAGTTAATCGCGATGGGTGCGCGCGAGCTTGCGCAACTGGGGCTAGGCGACGCGGCAAAGGTGGTTGACGGGACGGTCGTGCGACAGCGCGCGGCCTACCCGGTGTATGACGGCAATTATCGGGAGGCGGTGGAGGTGGTGCGCGGGTTCATCGAGCGGGAGTTGCCGAATTTGCAATTGGCCGGTCGCAACGGGATGCACAAGTACAATAACCAGGACCATGCGATGATGACCGGCCTGATGGCGGCGTGGAACATCATGGGCGGGTCGTATGACTTGTGGCGGGTCAACGGCGACGCGCTCTATCTGGAGGCTGGGGCGGCAGGCGACGAGGAAGGGGGGCGCATGGTTCCGCGTCCGCTCGCGAGCGGAACGTCGAGCGAGGGCGACTGAGGGTACTCTAGCGCGGCTTCGGCGGTACCATATGTGCGGCTTCCGACTTTAGCAGGCGATCATCTTCGACAGGTTGCTTCAAATCGTAAGCTGCCAATGCGGCAGCGCGCCTCAATCTATCCCGATCAAATGCCATAGCCAATCGCGTCATCACCTCGGAATCGAAGCCCGCCGCCGCCGGGCTTGGAGGAGAGTCGATTTCAACTCGATTGGCTATGGCGCCGTATCTCGCGACCAATTCCTTTGCCACCGGATACCATGCAACCTCTCCGATCACTACCTGATCCTCGCGGGTCTTGAAAAGTGCAATACCATACTGACTGTCCGGATTCCTGAACCAATTGAATTGCGGATCGCGTATGATCGAAATAGCCCCCGGAGGTCCGACCAGATCAGATTGCGGAATGATTCCGAGGCGCGGAGCATCCCGGGCGGTAAGGATGTCCAAACGTCCTCCATTTTTCAGGTAGGTGTCGGTATTGAGAATCAAAGTTTCAAAACGAGAAGTATCAAATTCTGTTCTGGAATTACGTAGCAAATCGCGGCGGTCGTAGCTGGAAGAATTGGGAAGTCGAAATATTTTGACACCGCCGACGGAAGCCGGCTTGATCTGCATGGTCGCCAACAGTGTGGCCTGCCCGGGGAATTTTGTACCAGCCGACAAATTAGAGAAGCTGGAACAGGAGGGCCCTGGGAATGGCGAAGCGAAGGTACACGGCGGAAGAGATCGTGACGGTGCTGCGGCAGGTGGAGGTGTCGATAGCCAACGGCAAGGGGACGCCGCAGGCGTGTCGCGAGTCGGGGATTACCGAGCAGACTTATTATCGCTGGCGCAAGGAATATGGCGGGCTGAAGCTGGAGCAGGCCAAGCGGCTCAAGGAACTGGAGCGCGAGAACTCGCGGCTCAAGCGGCTGGTGGCTGAGCTGTCGCTGGAGAAACAGATCTTGCAGGACGTCGCGCGGGGAAACTTGTAAGCCCCGCGCGGCGGCGTTGCGCAGCGGATAACGTCCGGCGTCGATACGCGCTCTCGGAACGCCACGTGTGCCGGTTGCTCAGCCAGTGGCGCGGGACACAGCGCTATACGCCGAGAGTGCGCAACGACGAGGATGAGCTGACCCGGGCGATCATCTCACTGGCCGGCCAGCACGGCCGCTACGGCTACCGGCGGGTGGCGGCGCTGCTGCGCAGCGCCGGCTGGTTAGTGGGCAAGGACCGGGTCGAGCGCATCTGGCGCCGCGAGGGGCTGAAAGTGCCGCGGAAACAACCCCGGCGTGGGCGGCTATGGCTGAACGACGGCGCGTGCGTGCGGCTGCGGCCGCAGCGGCCCAATCACGTCTGGAGTTACGACTTCGTCAGCGCGGCCACGCACGATGGCAGGTCAGTCAGGATGTTAACCTTGATCGACGAGTACACCCGGGAGAGCCTGGCAATCCGGGTCGAGCGGCGACTGCGCAGTCTCGACGTCATCGAGACCCTGGCCGATGTGATGCTCGTGCACGGAAGACCCGAGCACATCCGCTCGGACAACGGACCAGAGTTCGTCGCCACTGTGGTGCGGAAGTGGCTCGAACGGCTGGGCACCCAGCCGCTGTACATCGAACCGGGCAGCCCTTGGGAGAATGGTTACTGTGAATCGTTCAACAGCAAGCTGCGTGATGAATGCCTCAACGGCGAGATCTTCTACTCCCTCAAGGAGGCACAAATCGTCATCGAACGTTGGCGGGTCCACTACAACACGGTCAGACCGCACTCGTCGCTCGGCTACCGGCCACCGGCGCCAGAGGTGATCAGCCCACCAAAATCTGATCGAATCGGAGTGCTTGCAAGCTCAACCATTACTAACTTATGAAATGGTACAAAAGATCGGGCAGGCCACCTTGCGCCATGCGGAAATACATATTGGTTTGGGCCTGCCAGTACATCGATTCGCCGCGTAAACCGTAGGGTAGTATGAGGACCGTTTCATCTTTGGACAAATAGCGCCGGTAGAGTCCAGAGGCAAAAAATGGAATTCGGTTGACGGGAGAGACCCAGAACGCGGCGGATAGATTGGGCATGAAGCTGACTATCGCCAGGGCGGCGAGTCCGATCTTTAGCGTCCGACTCCAGTGGACATCACTGAGCCACAGTGCGGCAATGACGGCGAGGTCGAGGAAGGCATAGATCATAAACCTACCAGGGCCGGCGTTATTGAGAACGGGCACCTGGAACAAAGTCCAAGGCAATCGGATTCGGGTGGCCTCGCCGCGAAAGATCAATGTCGGACCGAGCGCGCAAATCAGGATCACTGCGAGGAGGTAGATGAGGAGCTTTCTGGCGGGCGCGCTCCGTCGTTTGCCGATGAAGAGGGCTACGATAATGAGCAATGGCCAAGCGATGTAGGCGGTGGTTTCGCTGAGAAAGCCCGTATTGAAGCGGCCGGAAAGGTGCAGAAATGCCGGCAGCAGGCCCAACTCGTTGGAAGGTGCGGGAATCAGAAGGTTGAGCGCGTCGGCGGAGAGGTTGGAACCGAGCCAGTGGGGAGTGCGTTGAAAGCCATAAGCAAAGAAGTAGTAGATGTAGGGGCTAACGATGATTAGCGCAAGCGTCCAGGCGATTGCCAGGGACGGAATCAGATTCCAAATTCGCTTGCGCGTTTCATCGGAAGTAAGTCCGAGGGCGAGGAGCAGGGTGAATCCGCCGAACAGCGTGGTGGTGGCAAAGATTTCGTGAGAGATCAGGAACTGTGCGACCAGAAGAAGTGCTAACTGGATTGCGAAAGAGAGCGACGTAATGTCTCGATTGAAGAATCTCAGATATACATAACAGATCAGCGGAGGTACGCACATCCAGATGAGAGTCAGGTGCGCGTATGTCATATGACTCGCAATAAACGGCGAAAAGCCGAATAGGTATCCGCCAACCAGAGAGGGCCAAAACTGTTTGGTGAGGTAGCGGCACAGAATATATGCAGTCCAGGCGGATAGTGCCGGACCGACAAGACAGAGAGTATTAAGTGCAGCAACTGGACCGAGGGACCAGGTAAGGGGAGCAGCGATCAGACTCAGCAGAGGCAGTGCGGTCTCCCAGGCGAGGTTGACACCGAGTGGTGCCCAGATCGCGTTGGTCAACATAAGGTTGATGCGGCTGCCGATCGCGTGCGGCCACCATACGAGAAACCACATCATCAGTGACGGGTCCTCGCTTACACCGATGTGAACCGTGGTGAAATGGCCGATCAGGCCGCGGCCGAAGAATACAAGGGAGAGTACGAGATAGAGAAGGAGGGAAGCGATGCTCCGGTAATCGCGCTTAGCACACATGTCCGCACCACAAAGTCCTCGACCTCATGGGGCAACATAGTGCATAAGAGACGCGCCAATGTCATCAGGTTACGCGAAACGGACAGTGCGCCGTATAGGAGATCTGTGCAGAGACGGCGGCCGACGCCGGTCTCGTGATGTAACGGCGCGCGAAGCTGAGCCCTATTGGAGGGCGCGGGCGGCCTCGATCAGGCATTGTTCGGTAGCGGGCCAGTCGATGCAAGGATCGGTCACCGAGACGCCGTACTTTAGAGCAGCACGATCTTTCGACAGTGGCTGATTGCCGGCGCCGATATTACTCTCGATCATCACGCCCATGATCGCGCGATTTCCGGATCGCACTTGTTCCACGAGCGCGGCAAGGACACCCAACTGGCGGGTGTAGTCCTTAGCGGTCTGGGCATGCGAGCAATCGACCATCACGCGCGGTTCGAGTCCGACCTTGGTCAGCAGGCGCTGGCATTGCTCGATACTCTCCGCGTCGTAGTTCGAAGTGCGACCGCCGCGCAGCACGACATGAGTGTCGGGATTGCCCGAGGTGCGGATAATCGCGGTGACGCCGTCCTGGTTGATGCCGAGAAAGGAATGCGGGCGGCGCGCCGACTCGATTGCGTTCACCGCAATCTGGAGGTTGCCGTCGGTCGAGTTCTTGAAGCCTACCGGCATCGAGAGCCCGCTGGCCATCTCACGATGAGTCTGGGATTCGGTCGTGCGCGCGCCGATAGCGGCCCACGAAACGAGGTCGGCGATATATTGCGGGGTGATCGGATCGAGCATCTCGGTGGCCGCCGGCAAGCCCATGCGATTGATGTCGATCAGCAGGCGGCGGGCGATACGCAGGCCCGACTCCATATCGCAACTATCATCCATATGCGGGTCGTTGATCAGACCCTTCCATCCGACGGTAGTGCGGGGCTTTTCGAAATACACCCGCATCACGAGGCACAAGCGATGTTCGACCGCCGGGCGCAGCCGCGCGAGGCGCTGGGCGTAATCGAGCGCGGCGGCAGGGTCGTGAATCGAGCACGGTCCGACGAGGCAGAGCAGGCGCTGGTCGGCGCCGCTCAAGATTTCGCGAACCGAGCGGCGCGCGTCGACGACGGTCCGAGCGATAGCCTCGTCCACGCGCAGTTCTTCCTTGAGCACACGAGGGGCGATCAACTCCTTCGTGGTCAGTACATGCAAGTCTTGAATTTTTCGTATCGACACAGCCCGTAAAGATTAGCGGAAACAGGGGTGCTCGACAAAGCGGGGCGTGTCACGCTCAATCCGGTCGAGCCAATCAGCGGTATCGAGCCGGCTCCGGAGGCAAAGCGCCGGCGGTCCGATGCGAGCCCGCCAGCCGTGCCGCGCGCTTCAATCCGTCGCTGTCATAGATCAGAAGCAATAGCGACTGCGACGCGTCGGCCGCAGACTTCGAGATGGGCGCCGGTGGTTCGATTTCGACGCGTTGAGCGTTCGCTGCGAAGGATGGCTCAAGGCTCTCGAGCGTCTCGCGCGTGCCGAGCACGCCGATCATCCATTGGTGATTTCCAATTCCGGTCATCAGAAGACCGTTCTGTAACGCTTTAACCTGGTGATCCGTGTTTGGCCCGGTGGTCATGTCATCGGCAACAAACCCCTGCGCGTCGCCTCCAGCGGGTTAACGTCCGTGGGCGGGGTGCCCAGCTCGACGAGCTTTTCGGTAGCGAGGATGAGGGAGTTGAGTTTGTCGGTTGTGATTTGCGCATCGAGCTGGCGCGGGTCGATGTTGCGATAGGCCGCGAGCGAGCTCGTCGGAACCATGTATAGCGCCACACCCCCGACGCGGATTGGTTCGAAACCCAAGGTCGCGAAAATCGTACGGACGGTCGCTTTATCCTGGTCGCTGAGCGGTGCCAAAGCGAACAGGCGCGGGCGGCCGTTCGCGTCTGTTCGCCAAAGTCGAGGCCCCTCATCAGCGACAATCACCGCGCGAACGCCCTTTTGCGCGAGAAAGGTCTTCACGGCCAGGTTGGATTGCGGGACCATGGCGAGATTGTAGAATTCTTCAACGGCGGAATATTCTGCATATTCCGGAGGAAAAGCCGGCGTTATCCCGACGTAACCCCCGGCCATCCGAAAATACATCCCCGACATGGCCTGCCAGATGTCGCTATCGCCAGCGATACCATACGGAAGGATCAAGACTGTATCGCCGGGCTCGATATAGCGGCGATAGAGGCCGTTGGCGAAGAACGGAGGGGCGTCGATTGGTCTCGTCCAGAAAGCGGCACTCGGGTTGGGCAGGAAGAAGAAGACGAATACCGCGGCGCCGATCAGCGCGCGCTTCGTGTGCGGCGAACGGCCCGCCAGCCATAGAGTGACAATCACTGCAAGCGCGAGAAACCCGAACACCGAAGCCCGCGCAGGCATCGCTTTGTCAAACAGCGGCAATCGCGAAATGAGCCACCACGGCATTGGGATTCGTCCGCCGCCGGCCACCAGGACAAATGGACCGAGTGACGCAATTGTTGAGATCAGAAATAGCGCGATGAGGAGCCGCGTTTTGGCCTGATGCCAATTAGAGCGTGCGTACCCGTACACAACAATAATCGCGACTGGACCAAGATACGCGCCCGCTTCGTAAATGTTGTATCCCCGGCATAGTGCCTGGGCAAGTTTCGACGAGCCAAAAATATTGACCGGCGACGGAATCAGCAGATTGGCGGTATTTGCGGAGACCAGAGATGGCACGGTGATTGAGAAATCTGGAATGGCTCCCGTAAAGAAATAAAATAAGTATCCGCTTACGACCGCAGCCACAATTACGTAGACGATTGCGATTTGTGGCAGGAGTCCGCGGAACCGACTCCTGTAATCGGGGAGAAGCCAATAGCTAATAACTATGGCGATGCCGCCGAACAAAGTAACGGTGGCTACAAGCTCCGGACAACATAGAAACTGTCCGACTATCAAGATTGCGAAGGCGATAGTAAACCAACGTTGGCTGATCGACGCATCGAGTCGCGACATAACCGTTACCACCATCAGTGGCAGAAGGAATACGAGCGCAAGATCCAATTGGCCAAGAAGATGGCCGAGCATATACGGCGAGAAGCCAAAGACATATCCGCCGACTACTGATGGCCAATACACACCGGAAACACGCCGGCACAGAACGAATGACGCCCACGCGGACAGGGGTGGACAGGCGATCAACAAGAAATTGTACGCAACCACCGGACCCCAGAGATGTGTAATGGGGAATGCGAGGAAACCGGCTAGTGGTGCGAATGCAGAACCAGCCAGATTGACTCCACGCGGCGCCCAGATGACATGTGGCAGGAACAAGTTGAGATGATGAGTGAGCGCATAGTGAAACCATTCTATAAACCAAATGTAGGCTCCGGCGTCTGCGCCGCTGCCGATGTAACGATCTGAGAAATGGCCGATCAGGCCTCGGCCAAAAAATAGCATCGACAGCGCGAGGTAAATCGCAAACGCGATCCAGGCGGAGAGTTTCCGCGGCGGCGTCGTCTGCTGGCGGGAACTCATCGGACGAGCACAAACCCCGCTGGCGCAAGGTCATTGGATCGGGATTGGAGGGGGCGGTGAAAATCGCGTGTGTCATGCCCGAGTCGCAACTGAATCCGCATCGAATTCATTCCCCTTTGTTCATTCCCCTTTGACCGATCGCGCAGCGAACTCTCGCGCAGATGCCCCAGCATTTCAAAGTTGCCAGACTTCGAAATAGATTGGCCTTCCGGTCGCTACAGTAATTCGGAGCCCTACAAAGCCTTCCCGCGAGCGCCTCGCGGCTAAAGAGCCGTAACCAAATTGCCGATTTGTGGCAAGCCGGCAAGTCGAGTTGATGTCACGCCTGAAGGAACTCGGACGCATGGGCTTGCGGACGGGATGCGGCAGGAATAATCGGATCGAAGGCCAGATAACACGCCAATACCACGATGATGCGCGAAAAGATTTGCGATGGAAGCCATGACTCCCGAGCCCTTTGGGCAGCAACCGCCGGCCGTCTCTGCTGACCCGGCGTTGGCGAGCGCGAGCGTACCGCCGTGGTATCGGCGCGTCGCTTTCTGGCGCGCAGCGGCCGGGATGGCGTTGGCGATTGCGATCGCATGTGCGGCTGTTGCCGCCGAGTATTCCTCGACGCTCTTTGCGCGCACCCACTATTACCGGGCTCGACTGCACCGACTTTCCTCGAGTATCACCAAGATGCGCGGCAAAGTTGCAATCGCCGACCGCGAATTGGCCCGCATGCGAGATGCCGCCGAGGTCAACGAGGGCTGGAGGCGGATTATCGCCGAGCCGGACTACCGCTTGATCAGGCTCGCAGGGCACCACCCAGCAAACGCCCCGGCCGGCCTGATCGCATTCAGCCCGAGCCTGCGTCGGGCGGCGATCGAAATTCACGGGCTGCCGGTCCTGCCGCGCGGCCACGCTTACGTGCTCTGGTGGACGGGCGGCAAACGTGCCCCGCTCAAGGCCGCGCGATTGAACCTCGAGGACGCCGACAAGGCTGCTCTGGTTATCACTTTGCCGGCGCACGTCGAAAAAATCGAGGGCGCAATTCTGACGGTCGATTCGCCGGCGTCGACGGCCAAGTCCACCGGCGTGCCGGTGCTCAAAGGGACGCTCGCGCCGGCATCTGCGCCGGCTGGACTTTCCACACACAAAAGCGGGTAGGGCGGGAGTCCGCGACGTGGCGGGATGGGTGCTGCTGATGAGTATGGCGGGACCGCGCGCGTGGCCAGCGGCGGCGGCCGCGGGGGGAGAGATTTAGCCGGTGGAGGAAAAGCAGGGCGCAGCGGGTTCGGCCGCAACGGAATCGACCACGGGGAGTCCCTATTCGCGCGATTTCTGGCTGGTTTTTTCCGCGACCTTTGCGCTTAATGTAGCGCTTAATTTTTTCGTTCTCTTTCCCGTTTTCATCGTCCGCATGGGAGGACACGCCAACACGATCGGCATGATCGTGGCGTGTGGGGGCCTCGCCGCGCTGCTCGCTCGCCCCGGCGCGAGCCATGCCGTCGAACGTCGCGGACGGCGCTGGACGGCGCGGTATTTTCTGCTGCTCAACGCGCTGGCGACCTTCGCCTACATCCCGGTGCATTCGCTCGGATGGCCGATCTACGCCGTGACCGCCCTCAACGGCGTCGCCAACGGCACCGCGCGGGTGGCCCTGTTCGCGATGGTATATCCGCTGCTGCCGCGCGGTCGCGAAGGGCATGCGATGGCGATCATGAGCCTGAGCGGGCAGGGCCCCGCTTCCTTCGGCGCACTGCTCGGTGAGGCGATCATGCGCCGCTTCGGATTCACTGCGCTCTTTTCGGCTGCCGCCACGCTCTATTTGATTGGCGCTGGCGCCGTCTCGATGGTCTCGAAGGACGCACCCGTCGGTCCTCCGGCGCCCGCCTCCGAGCGCGACGACAACGACCGCAGTTACGCTGCGCTGTTTTTACATCGAGCGCTGCTGCCGTTGTGGATCGCCACCTTCTGCTTCGGCTTCGCGATTTCGTCGCGCGCCAGTTTCGTCGCGCCGTTCGCCTATCGACAGGGTATTTCGAGCATCGGAATCTACTTCACCATCTACGGCGTGGTCGCGGTGCTGATGCGCTTGAACGGCTCGGTCACCGATCGGCTCGGTCTCGACCGCATGCTCGGGCCGACGTTTGCCGTGATGGGCTGCGGCATAGCGT
>CAWAKE010000007.1:252500-487779 GCA_963782535.1 uncultured delta proteobacterium
GACTCTGCTAAGCCGCAAGGCGATGTATAGGGTCTGACGCCTGCCCGGTGCCGGAAGGTTAAGGGGACCTGTTAGTCCGCAAGGGCGAAGCAGGGAACCGAAGCCCCGGTAAACGGCGGCCGTAACTATAACGGTCCTAAGGTAGCGAAATTCCTTGTCGGGTAAGTTCCGACCTGCACGAATGGCGTAACGATTTCCCAACTGTCTCGACCACGGACTCAGCGAAACTGCACTCTCGGTGAAGATACCGAGTACCCGCGGCAGGACGGAAAGACCCTGTGCACCTTTACTATAGCTTTACAGTGAACTTAGGGATTGCATGTGTAGGATAGGTGGGAGGCTATGAGACCGGGGCGCTAGCTCCGGTGGAGCCAACGTTGAAATACCACCCTTGCTGTTCTTGGGTTCTAACCTGCACTCTTACCGGGTGAGGGACACTGTATGGCGGGTAGTTTGACTGGGGCGGTCGCCTCCCAAATTGTAACGGAGGCGCGCGAAGGTCCTCTCAGGCTGAGTGGAAACCAGCCGTTGAGTGTAATGGCATAAGAGGGCTTAACTGCGAGAGCGACGGCTCGAGCAGGTGCGAAAGCAGGTCATAGTGATCCGGTGGTCCCGCATGGAAGGGCCATCGCTAATCGGACAAAAGGTACGCCGGGGATAACAGGCTTATCTCCCCCAATAGTTCACATAGACGGGGAGGTTTGGCACCTCGATGTCGGCTCGTCACATCCTGGGGGTGGAGTAGCTCCCAAGGGTTCGGCTGTTCGCCGATTAAAGTGGCACGCGAGCTGGGTTCAGAACGTCGTGAGACAGTTCGGTCCCTATCCGCCGTGGGCGAAGGATACTTGAGGGGCGCTGACCTTAGTACGAGAGGACCGGGTCGGACGCACCGCTGGTGTACCGGTTGTGGCGCCAGCCGCATCGCCGGGTAGCCAAGTGCGGACGGGATAACCGCTGAAAGCATATAAGCGGGAAGCCCACCCCAAGATTAGGTATCCCGGCCGTAAGGCCCTGAAGGCCCCTTCCAGACAAGGAGGTTGATAGGTCGGAGGTGGAAGCGCTGAAAGGCGTGGAGCTGACCGATACTAATAGGCCGTGAGGCTTGACCGCTAAGTATCATTCCCGAAGAAGTTTCGGAGAACGATACTCGCCGATGATGTGTCCGGATTCTTAATCGCTAGACGGACACGCGCGGCACGGTTTGATCCCATGCGAGGTTCTGACAGCCACACTTGAATATACCCTACTATCAGTTAATTTTGATGATACGACGATTCCAAGTTTCCGGTCGTCATAGCGAAGGTGAAACACCCGTTCCCATCCCGAACACGGCAGTTAAGCCCTTCAGCGCCGATGGTACTGTGTCTGTAGACGTCACGGGAGAGTAGGACACGGCCGGGGAATCACGAGGCGGAGCTCGCAAGGCTCCGCCTTTTTTTTGCCCGCCGCCGGTGAGCGAATTTCCCCCGCCTATGCGACCTTCGCCGTCCGCAATTGCCTGCCGCTTGCCTTTCTGGCCCCCAGCATGGTCACACTGCTCGCTCCTACCGTCGCAGCTCGCGATCCGGCGCTTGTCCGACCTGTTTCATGCTCCTCGCCGCGAAATGCTAGGGTCAGCCGCGCAGCCCTGCGATAATCGCCGTATGATCGTCTGGTCGGCCCGTCGCTGCCCCGAAACGGGCCGATGCCAGGCCTAAACCGGAGGGAAATAGCATGGCCTTTACGGTCAAGTTGGAAAAATTTCGCTTCGAACCGCAATTGCGCACCGGAGTCGCCGGCAAACGCGTCCTCATCACCGGCGCCGGTAAAGACCGCGGCCTCGGCCAGGCCCTCGCACTGGCGGCAGGTCTTAACGGCGCGGCCAAAGTCGGTGTTCACTTCCACAGCAGCTATGTTGACGCCTTCGATCTGGTGCAGGCGCTGCGCAACGAAGGCATCGACGCCTTCCCCGTGCATGCCGACGTTACCAATCTGGGCGATCTTTGGGCGATGCGCAGCTACGTCATTGACCAGATGGGCGGGCTGCCGCCGAATCTCCTCATTTGCAATTCCGGTCTTACCGAAACCGGCTACCCCTTTGGCCGCGCGCTGCGTGAAGTTCCCAACGAGCAGCTTGCCATCCGGCGCGCGCGCGTGCGCCAGCACTTCATCGACAGCCTCGAGCAATCGCGCGTTGTGATCGATACCAAAATCGACGGCTTCATGGCGATGACTCACCTGTGGGCCGGCGAGGCGATCTACCACGAGCAAAACCTGCAACTCATTTACGTCTCCTCGCGCCAGGCGATAGATCCCGGCACCTCGGTGCCCGGGTACTCCATCAGCAACTGGGCCGTGCTCCAACTGCCCAAGGTTCTGGCCATCAATCTCGGCCGCAATTCCAAGTTCGTCACCGCCGCGTGCATCTTGCCGCCCTTCATTCGCACCGGCATGACCGACGACTATGCCGACAACCCCCAGGTCTTCGGCCGCTGGCAGTCGCGGATGCTCGAGACCAATGAAGTCGCCGAGGCCTTCCTGCATTTGTTGACCCGCCCGCGGGCCGAACTCGATCAGGGTAACTTCGAAATTATGGTCGAGGGCGAGGTCGGCGACATCCGCCTAATCTGGAAAAAGGTCCACCTCGACCTGCGCGAAGAATCCATTGAATGGAGCGCGCTCGCATCACCTGAGGGCATCGGAGGGCGCAAATAACGCCGTCGATCTAAAGAATTAGCGATATGGGGTGTTTGGGAGAAAAAATTTATGTTCTGATAGCGTAATTAGTGTCTAGCCATTCGGCTGCCGAACGATTTAAATGATCTCTAGGAAGGAGCATTCGTTCTCCGGTGGTGCCGCGAGACGAGGAGGTTAATGTCATGGCAGACCAAAGGGCGCTTTATGAATCTCTCAGCCGTCGAGGTGTCGAAGGATCCCGAGAGGGTGCAGCCCGCCGGCAGCGCACGGTGATTTTCGCGCTGATCGGAATCCTCCTGGCCATCGCGGTGGCGACCCAATTTATGACCAGCGGCAACGGGCAGCATCCGGTGACGAGCACTAGTGCGCAGGTCATCGCACATTGAGAATGCCGGGAACCCGCTCCCACGCCGCTTCCCCCCTCTCCTCGACACGCCTTATGCGGATCGCGCACCCCGACTACGGCGCGCCGATTCGAATCAGTTAATCCCGGTTTGGCGAATTACGGGTCGGCTAGCAGTTCCGGCCCGTCGTTGCGCACGCTGTTCACCAGCGGCGAGGCCGGCCGCATATCGAGTACGTCGGGCGCAGCGGGAATCAGCAGCCGCTTGAGCGCCAGCGGATCGGGCTCACGCGGATTCATCCAATCGTCGGCGTCGCGATCGGTCAGAATCAACGGCATCCGGTCGTGCACTGCAGCAATCACGGAATTGGCGGCGCAAGTCAGAATCGTGAAGGTGGTTTCGCTTTCGCCGCCGCTCGGCTTCCACTCCTCATAGAGACCCGCAAACAGGAGCAACTGGCCGTCGCGCCGATGAATCCACAATGGCTGGCGCGCACTGCGCGGACCGGTCCATTCGTAAAATCCGTCGGCCGGCACCACGCATCGCCGTCGCTTCAAGGCGTCGCGAAACGTCGGCTTCGACTCGACCGTCTCGCTCCGTGCATTGATCGCTTGAGCCGCGCGGCTCGCATCCTTCGCCCAGCGCGGCACCAGCCCCCATCGCGCATGTATGATCGCTCGATTCTCATACGCCGCGACGACGATGAAATGGCGCTGCATCGGCGCGATATTGTAGCGTGGACGATAATCGCCGAGCGCTCCGGCCCCAACGCCGAGGCGCGCCTCCAGCAGATTCCGATCACGTTCGGTCAAGGTGAAGCGCCCGCACATGCATAGATTATAATCGAAGGCGGGCCTTTGCAGGTACTCGCGCCGGCGTTTCGATCACCTGCGACCGTATTTCTTTGGTGCGGCATCCCCCGCCGCGACTGTTCGCAGCTGTCGCGATTTGGTGCAGAGTTGGCGCGTCGGTCTGCCGATTATCCTTGACGCTGGCCGCCGAAGTCCATTAGCGTCAGGCGCAGGTGTAACAAGTAATGCTTGTGACCGGGGCTGCGACGGCGGGGCGGAATCGAATGGGCGCGATCCGTTACTGCGAGCGACTCTGGCCGCTAATGTATTCATGATGAATATGTGAGCGGGCGCAACTCGGCCCGCATCCAAAACCTTCAACGGCGCCGCACCAGGCGGCCGCGCGCCCTTCGGGGAGATCAATTCGATGGCCTACGATTTACTCATCAAGAATGGAACCGTGGTGGATGGAACGGGTGCCGCAGGGCGGCGCGCCGACGTCGGGATCGCAAATGGTCAAATCGCCAAAATCGGCAAAATCACCGAAGGCGCCAAAAAGACCATCGACGCCTCGGACCTGATCGTCTCGCCCGGCTTCGTCGATCCGCACACCCACTACGACGCGCAAATATGCTGGGACCCGTACATCACTTCCTCGTCATGGCACGGCATCACGACCGTTATCATGGGCAATTGCGGCGTGGGGATCGCGCCATGCCGCCCCGAAGTGCGCGAGGTCGCCGCGTGGGATCTGGTCAACGTTGAGGCGATTCCCTTCGACGTGCTCAGCAAGGGCATCAAGTGGGAATGGGAAACCTTTCCCGAGTACATGGACGCAGCGGCCAAGCGCGGCAGCGGCATCAACCTCGGCTTTCTCGCGCCGCTGACCCCCTTTCGCCATTACGTGATGGGCGAGGAGTCGATGGAGCGGGCGGCTACCGTCGAGGAAACCGCACGCATCAAAGCCGCGCTCAAGGAGGCCGTCGCCGCTGGCGCGTTTGGCTTTACCACGACCACCGCTCCGCAGCATATCGGCTACAAGGGACGGCCACTCGCGTGCCGCAACGCCAGCCTCGACGAGTATCGCGCCTACGCCAACGCATTGCGCGAGTTGGGCCGCGGCGCCATGGAGGTGGCGTTGACCCGTTCGGTGTCGGTGATGAGCGAGGAGGAGTACGGCTTCCTTGATCTGCTCCTGACCGAGAGCGGACGTCCGGTCACGTGGCTCGCCCTGCTAAATCGCGACGACCTGCCCGAGGCCTGTCAGGATACGCTGCGTCAGGCCGCGTCGCTGATTCGCCGCGGCGGCGTGCCGCAGGTCACCTGCCGTCCGTTGATTATCCAGATCGAGCTGCGCAATCCGTTTATCTTCGCCAATCTCCCGAGCTGGAATCCGGTCTTTAACCAGCCCAAGGAAGTGCAGGCGAAAATTTATCGCGACGCGAGTTTCCGCAACGCTTTTCGCGAGGCCCTCAAGAAGCCCGACATCTTCAGCGGCAAGTGGGAGCGGCTCGAAGTCAAAGAGGTCTTCACGCCTTCGATGAAACCGCTCGAGGGTCGCACCGTCGCCGACATCGCCAAGGAGCGCGGCAAGGACGGCGTCGATACCTTCCTGGATCTCGCGCTCGAAGACGACCTCCAGATCCAGTTCACGATGGCGCTGTTCAACGCTAATGAGGAGCGCATCCCTGAGCTCATCAGCGATCCCCGCACCATGGTCGGCCTGTCCGACGGCGGCGCCCACGTCGATATGCTGTGCGACGCCGGTTACGCGACCTACATGCTCGGCACCTGGGTGCGCGAGCGCAGCGCGATGACCCTCGAGCACGCGATCAAGCGCATCACGTCGGAGCCTGCCGACTATTTTGGCATCAAGGATCGCGGCCGCCTCTCGCCCGGACTCGCTGCCGACGTCGTCGTTTTCGATTACAACACCATCGGTTCATCGCGGCGCGGCGAGATGCGCAACGATCTCCCCGGCGGCGGTCGGCGTCTCGTGATGCCCGCGCACGGCATCGAGTACACCGTCGTCAACGGCGAGGTGCTCTACGAACACGGCAAGGCGAGCGGTGCGATGCCCGGTCGCGTGCTGCGCTCCGGCGACTACTAATCGGCGCACTCAATTCGAGGGACGAAAGCGATGGCACAGAATTTTACAATTTGCGTGGGCACGGTCGGCGCGGGCGTATGGTTCAGTCCCGACGGCGGCGATCATTGGCGGCGCAGCAAAATGGAGCTGCCCTTTCATGCGGAACCGGGCGAAGTCCAGATTCGCTCGCTTACGGTCTCGCCGCACAACCCGCATCACCTGCTCGCCGGCTCCGAAGCCGGGCTTTATCGCAGTGAGGATAACGGCGCCACCTGGAAATTGATCGAGTCGCCAATGGACGGGATGCAAATCTGGTCCACCGCTTGGCATCCGAAAAATCCGAAAATTATCATGGCCGGGACCAAGCCGCCGGTGGTTTATCGCTCGAAGGACAGCGGCGCGACCTGGGAAAAACTCTCGATTCCAATCATCGAGAAATGCCTCGCCGGCGCGCCGAAAGTCACCAACATCCTGTTCGATCCGCGTGACGAGAAATCGATTTTCGTCGGCGTCGAAATCGACGGCGTCTATCGCAGCCGCGACGGCGGCGACACCTGGGTCCATCTGCCGGCACTCGGTCCCAAGGAGCTCAACGGCGATATTCACGGGCTTGCCTTCAGTCCGGGCCCCGAGCCGAAACTGCTCGCGACTACCCCCGACGGCATCTGGAGCAGCGTTGACGACGGCCAATCCTGGTCGCTCCACGGCTTCCCGCGCTTCAGTGATCGCGACGCCATCTCCTACTGCCGCGGGGTCGCGCTGAAGCCCGACGATCCCGATACCATCTTCGTCGGCAACGGCGATTTCATTCCCGGCAAGCGCGGCGCAATCCAGCGCACCACCGACGGCGGCCGCACCTGGGCGCCGGCGAAGGTCCCCGTCGAACCGAATTCCGTCGTCTACTGGTTGGCGACCAACCTGGCCAATCCCGACGTCGTCGTCGCCAACAGCCTGCATGGCTACGTGTATGTCAGCGACAACGCGGGCGAGTCGTTTACCAAAGTGCGGCGCGAGTTCGGTGAGATTCGTGCGCTCGCCTGGGTCCCGAATTAATTTCTTTTGCTCTCGCCGCCTGCCCGTTTCGGGCAGGCGGCCTTCTTCCCTGATTGTTGGCCCGCACGACGATCGAATATAAATCCCGATTTATGTTTCGCGCATCGACAGCGCCAGCGTCACCGGTGGTATCTGGCGCACCTGGCACGAGAAACTGTCAAGCTCTGATAAGCAACCCGCACCAAATTCGCGCCGGCCGCGCAGGCGCAAGCTCGCTTGGCGTGGCGTGGCCTTACCGTGTCGCGTAGGCTTGGACCCCATGGATCACACTGCCATTTCAAATTACGTCAACCGGCTCTGGGACGATTCGATCGTCGCCGAGCTGATGGAATACATCCGGATCCCCAATAAATCGGTCGCCTTCGATCCCGCGTGGGCCGCCCACGGCGAGATGGACCGTGTGGTCGCGCGCTTCGAGCGATGGGCGCGCAGCCAGCCGATCGAGGGACTTGCGCTTGAGGTCGTGCGCCTGCCCCAGCGCACGCCGCTCATCTTCATCGAGATTCCGGGCAACGCAAGCAAAAATCCAGATCACGCGCGCGAGACCATCCTGCTTTACGGCCACCTCGACAAGCAGCCCGAGATGGCGGGATGGCGCGACGGTCTCGATCCGTGGCAACCGGTGCTCGAGGGCGATCGCCTGTACGGGCGCGGCGCCGCCGACGACGGCTATGCGCTATTCGCATGCCTCGCGGCGATCGGTGCGCTGCAGGCGCAAGGCGTGCCGCATGCGCGATGCGTGATCGTTGTCGAAGCGTGCGAGGAAAGCGGCAGTTTCGACCTGCCGCACTACATCGAGTATCTTGCGCCGCGCATCGGCACCCCGGGTCTGGTGATCGCGCTCGACTCGGGATGCGCCAACTACGACCAGCTCTGGTGTACGACTTCGCTGCGCGGCCTCGCCGGCGGCACCCTGAAGGTCGAGATGTTGAGCGAGGGCGTACATTCGGGTGACGCCGGCGGCGTCGTGCCGTCAACTTTTCGCATCGCGCGCCAGCTCCTCAGCCGGATCGAAGATGAGGAAACCGGCCGCATCACCCCGCTCGAATTCTATACGCACATTCCTGATCCGCGCCGGCGCCAGGCCGAAGCCGCCGCGGCCGCGATTGGCGATCCGATGTACACGCGCTTTCCCTGGATTGGTTCGGCGGCCCCGCTCGATCCCGACCTGACCGAACTGGTGCTCAACCGCACGTGGCGGCCTGCGCTCGAAATCGTCGGCGCCGACGGACTGCCGGCCGCGGTCAACGCCGGTAACGTCCTGCGGCCGTTCACCGCGCTCAAGCTGTCGTTGCGCCTGCCTCCCGATTGCGAGGCCAAGGAGGCGAGCGCGAAGCTCAAAAGCATCCTCGAAGCCGATCCGCCGCACGGCGCGCGCGTCACCTTCGATACCAATTGGGCGGCCAGCGGATGGGACGCGCCGGAAATTGCGCCGTGGCTCGAGCGATCGCTCGAGGCGGCCTCGCGCACCTGTTTCGGCAAGCCCGCCGCCTACATGGGCGAGGGCGGTACGATTCCATTCATGGGGATGCTCGGCGAACGCTTTACCGACGCGCAGTTTCTGATCACCGGCGTGCTTGGACCGCATTCCAACGCCCACGGCCCCAACGAGTTCCTGCATCTCCCCACGGCAAAACGCCTGACCGCATGCGTCGCCCAGGTGATTGCGGACCAACTCGTCGCCGCCGGAAAATCCGCATAATTACCGCCGCCGCGAATGATCAAGATTCGCGGCGCGGCCGCCTAATGCCAGATGCGGTGGGCGAGGTCGCCGATCAGCAGCAGTTTCTTCTCCTGCATCGTGGCGTCTATCGGATTACCTTTGATTCCCGACGCGAAACCGCATTGAGTCGAAAGCCCCAACTGATCGTGCGGAAAGAAGCGGGCGGCATCGGCGACGCGTGCGCGTACTTCGTCTTCGGATTCGAGGCGGTTCTTCTTGGTCGAAATCAGCCCAAGCACCACGAAGCTGTCGCGCGGGACGTCGGCCAGCGGCTCGAAGCCGCCCGAACGGCTGTCGTCGTATTCGAGCAGGAAGCTGGAATAGCGCCGCGCACGGCTGAACACCGCTTTCGAGATGGCGTCGTAGCCGCCCTGGCTCAACCAGCGGCCGTCGTTGTTACCGCGGCACAAATGCAAGCCGAAGCGGACGCCGGGCGCCTCGGCGAGCGAGTTGAGCAGATCGACGCCGTCGGTGAGAATGCGCGCCGGCGAGATTCCGTTGGCCTCGAAGACCGCGTTGCGCGCCGCCGGATCGACCAGAATCGCGAGTTCCGGCGCGTCGATTTGCACGTACTCGCAGCCGAGCCGCACCAGTTCGCGAATTTCGTCGCGGATGACCTCGGCGCCGTCGGCGAACAGGTCGAAGGGATCGCGATAAACGCCGCGCGACTCCTTCGGCGACCAGAACATCGAGAGCATCAGCGGACTTGGCAGGGTGACCTTGAGCGGCGCCCGGGCGCGCGCCCGCGCGTAGCTGAATTCCTCTTCGACCAGCGAGCGGCGCCGGCGCAGGCGGCCGGTCGCGGCAAGGCCGAGCGTGAGCTGTTCGACGTTGCCGTCGTCATCGCGCCAAGGCTTGGTCAGATCGTTGGTGCGCGTCAGTCCCTCGGTCGCTTCCACCAGCGAGCCCAGAAAGCTCAGGCGGCGCTGCTCGCCGTCGTTGACCACGTCCAGCCCGCAGCGTTCCTGCAACGCGATGGCATCGGCGACCGCGCGGTCTTCGATTTTCTTATAGCGCGCGGGCGACACTTCGCCGCGTTTCATGGCCTTGCGGGCGTCCACCAGCCATGCAGGTCGCAACAGGGATCCGATCGGTTCGGCGCGATAGACGGGCGTATCCATGATGATTGCCTCCGCGGCCCCCAGAGGGGCTCCGGCCCGATTGTATCAAAAAGGAAAAAAAAACGTCACCGGGTAGGCGACGTCTTTCATTCGCACGGCTCCGCGGTGGTCAATGCTTCGGTTCGATCCGCCTGCCGTAGGTCACCTCGCCCTTATCCACGCGCAAACTAAATCCGCAATCAGGATTGGTACAGGCCCACGCTTTGAAAATCACGGAGGCGCCTTCCTGCCCGTAATCAGAAAGAGGTATCAACGTGCCATCATTGCACTTTTGGCACTTCGGCAACTCCATCACCCACGCCTCCTTGGCTGTTCAGGAACCAGCCCCAAATGCAACCTATCTAACCATATTTGCTAAATCAATGCGCAATCTCCGCGAAATATCCGTGCGGCCTCTACGTTCCGGGGCGTACGATACGCTCGACCCGTTTCAATTTTCGCAGGCTGCCTGAGCGTGTCAATTGCGTCATTGAAGACCCGCCGCGCCGCCGGTGCGCGTTCAGCCCGCGTCGCGCAAGCGGTCGGCCGCGACGGCCTTGCGTCCCACATGTATAGCGACAGTGCCGAAGCCGGTCAGCTTATAGTTGGCCTCGGCGAAACCCGCGTCGCGCATCATCCGGGCGAGCGTGTTGGCGTCGGGGTGAATCGTCAGCGATTGAAACAGGTAGCGATAGGCTCCGTACTTGCGCCCGACTACCACGCCCAGCAGCGGCACGAAGGTCGCGATATAAAGATCGAAAAATCGCCGGAGCGGCCCGCGCGGCCGCGTCAGATCGAGGCATACCAGTCGCCCGCCCGGCTTTAATGCGCGATAGAGTTCGCCGAAGGTGGCGGCGAGGTCTGCGACGTTGCGCAGCATGAAACCGTTGACGATGCAGTCGAAGGTGGCGTCGGGAAACGGCAGCGCCATCGCGTCTCCGGTCGCGAATACGACTCCCCTCGCAGGCTTGGCAGCGTCGCGCTTCTTGCGCGCCGCCGCGACCATTTCGTAACAGAAATCGACTCCGACCACCCCCCGTGCTCCCGCTCGCTCCAGCTCGAATGCAAGCTCGCCGGTGCCGGTCGCGATATCCAGCGCGAGCCCTCCCGCCGGCTCCGCCAGCTCCACGGTGACGCGCCGCCAGCGGCGATCGAGGCCAAGCGTCATCAGGGTGTTGACCAGGTCATAGCGCGGCACGATGGTCGCGAACATGTCGCGGATTCGCAATGCCTTGCCGCGTTCGGAAGTGTTCTTCATCCGATTATTCCGGCCGCCCCGGCATGATCAACGCGTGCCGTCCAACTCGATTTTCATGATTAACGATTTGCCCCCGACCCGATTGGTAATCTCGGCGACGACGCTGAAACCATGCCGCTCATAAAGCACCTTCGCTGGATTGTCTCCACGAACGCTCAGCATGATCGCCCGATGGTACGCGGCGGCGGTGTCGAGCAGCCGTGCGATCATCAGGCCTCCCGCGCCGCGTCCGATATATGCCGGGGTCACTGCGATCGCCAACTCGGGCGTCGCGGCCTCGATTACCTCGTAAAGGGGCCATCCCGGCGGCATCCGCCGAATCCACGCGGCGCCCACTCGCTCGTCGTTCATGGCGTCGATCGCGATTACGCCGACGTCATCCGCCCGTCCGAAGCCTTCGACATAAGGTGCGAGTGCCGGATTCGCACGGGCCGATTCCGGTGCTTCACAGCCCTCGTCCATGTGAGCCGCATAGTAAAGCATCTGCCAGAGAAACGCTTGATCGTCCGGGACCGCCCGGCGCAACTCGATTTTCATGCTGATACGTCGCCATCGCCAAGCCGGAATTCTCTGCGGCGGCGACGATGGTCTGCGGCTCATGATACAAGTGGATGGCGGCGGCGCAAACAAATTCCGCTGCGAGGCGAAGTCGATTATGGCGACAAATACGCGCGACGAATTTCTCCAACCGGCGCCCCTCGAACGCCTTTTCAATCGCCTCTTCGGCCGTATCGTCGGCTCCGGACTCGGCCTGCGCCACAACTACCTGCTCGAAGTCACCGGCCGCAAAAGCGGTCAGCTCTTCGCCACTCCGATCGATCTGCTGACACTCGACGAGCGCAAATTTCTGGTCTGCCCGCGTGGACGCTCACAATGGGTGCGCAACGCCGAAGCCAGCGGTCATGTATGGCTCAAGCGCGGTGCAACTCGGGTCTATTTTGCGATTCGCCCCGTGCCCGACGGCGACAAGCCCGCACTCCTGCGCATCTATCTCACGCGCTTCAAGCTCACCGTGCATCGCTACTTTCCGGTTCCCGTTCACGCGCCCGTCAGCGATTTTGTGCCTATCGCAAACCGCTACCCGGTATTCGAGCTGATAGCGCCGGTCACGGCCGGCGATGCCAACGGCTGACCCGCCTAGAGCGGCTTGCCCCAGGTGTCGAGGAAGGCAAGCTCCGCTACCGGGCGTCGTGTAATTGGGCCGTGGCCGCGCAGCATCGGATAGCCGATCGGGATCGCAGCCGCGGTGCCCCAAGGGGAGGGGATAGCCAGCAACTTCGCGACTTCCGGCTCGCATGCGCACAGCAGCGTGGTCAGCACACATCCCAGTCCCTCGGCCCGGCACGCGAGTAACAGGTTCTCGACGGCGGTGTATATCGATCCGCCGCCAACCACCGAAACCCGCGAAAGGCTGGAATCGGTGATAGCCATTTCGTTCGGATTGAAGCAAAAGATCGCAATAACCGGACTTTGGCCGAAATGTGCGCCGAGATAATCGCCCGCCCCGAGCATCCGCTCGGTACGTTCGCGCACGGACGCTTCCACGTTGGCGAGATTGGCCCGATAGCGCGCGGCGAACTTCGACCACTGTTGCGCGTAAAGTGCGCCCAGCCGTTCCTTGGTCGCCGGTTCCTTCACGACGATCACCCGCCACGGCTGGCGATTGCCTCCGGTCGGCGCCCAAGTTGCGGCTTCGAGCACCCGCTGCATGACGTCGTCGGCAATCGGGTCGGGGCGTAGCCTCCGCACCGCGCGCAGCGTCTTCATCGCCTCGTAAAGTCCTATTTCAGCCATGATGTACTCCTTGTCGCCAAGCTGTCGGGTCACGGCAAGCATTATGGGCAATCATTGAAATTAGAAAAGTGAAAGCATAGCCGTCTAAAGACTAACAAAGCAGACTATCAGCCCGCGAGAACGTCCTATATTGAGTTGAAACATCAATCGTGATAGCATCTCACGTGTTAACGCTCAGTTTATGGAGACGCATCTGCTATGTTTATCCATTTTGATTCGGACAAAGGGGCGGAGTGCGATAACTGCGGGACACGCGGCACGATAATGCATATGTCGGTCGTGCGCATGGATCAGACAGTTAACCTCTGCATCGGCTGCTTCGGGGCGCTGGCGCGAGCCTTCAGTCAGGCTTCCGAGAAACTCAAAATACATCCCGCGCAGTTCAATCATTAGTCGCGACTGGCGCGTACGCCCGAAGCTTTAGCAGAATTTTTGCGATGCTGATAAGCTGAGTGAAGTGATTCAGGTTGGCTTGGTGGAGATTTAACCGATGGCCTGCAAGCATCTTGCGGTAATTCCCAACTCGTTGCGCGAAATCAGCCCCAGCTTCTGGCCGGCCAGTGACGGTCAGATGCATTTCGAGGGGCTTTGCGATTATTGCAAGAAGGAGGTCTGGCGCCACGCCCGGCCTGACGAGGATCCGCCGTGGCGGCTGCGGACCGACGATTGTTCGTGTCCTCCTGAAGCGCGGAGCTAAGTCCCGATCATTTCCTTCGAACGGCCCGCGCCGTCGCCGTTGCGCAGGGCGTCAACTCTTCACATTGCCAGACGGGCGTCGCGCGCCGGTATTCACGCTCCTACAAAAGATCGCGAATGAGGCGAAGTTCGTCGCGTGCGAGCCGCGGCAATAAAAACTCGCGGCGCACCCGTTCGCGACCGGCGCGGCCGAAGTCACCGCGTTCCCCGGGATTGCGCAGCAGGTTGAGAATTTCGGCGGCACAGTCCTTAACATTGTCAACCAGGTAGCGCTCGAAGCCATCGGGAAACTGCATCGGAATTCCGCCAGCGTTGCCCGCCACCACCGGTTTCTCCTTCCACAGAGCCTCCGAGACCACCAGGCCGAAACCCTCGCGCAGAGACTTCTGGATAACCACGTCGCATCCGCGTTGAAACACGTTCACCTCCATGCTGCCAACGCCCGCAAGGTTGGTGAACACGAACAGATCAGGGTCGCGCGCGCTTTCGCGCTGAACCCGATCGAGCAACTGCCAGCCTTCCGGGTCGTCGCCGGCCATGGCGCCAATCAGGACCAGTTGAACGCCGGGAATCTCCTGCTTGACTATCCGGTAAGCTTCGATCACGCCCAGCGGATCCTTCCACGGATCGAAGCGCGAGACCTGCAGCAAGAGCGGACGGTCCACGTCCACGCCCGAGTCGGCGATCGCGCGCCGGCACACATCCATCGGCAGTTCCATGTTCTTGGTGGCGAAGGCGTCGATCGCCGGAGCGATAAAGCTGGTCCGCGCACCGTCGAGTCCCGGCAGCAGAAACGACGCCATCGTAAACACCAGAGCGTCGTACTCATTGATGTACGGAACCAGGAATTTGCGCACCGACTCGTCGGGCGCCGAACTGTCTATATGGCAGCGCCAGATCCACTTGGCGTCGCGCCGCCCCGCGAAGTGGCGGATCGCAGCGGGCTGCGGATCGTGCACGATGATTACGTCGTAAGCGGATTCCAGCAGTTTGGCGCTTTGTTCGTTGACCCCAAGGTAAGTGTCCTGCTCGGCTTTGCGCAGATCGTAATGCCCGCCTTGCAGTGCGTTGTGAAAGGCCTTGGTTACGGTGAAAAAGTCCGGTTGCCCATGGATCAACCGCCATTCCGCCGAGACCTTGAGCCCCTGCAATAGCGGGAGGTAGCGCGAGAGCAGTTCGGCCACGCCGCCTCCGTACCCGGTCGAGTTGATGTGGCAGATCCGAATACCCCTGAGGCCGTCGGCAAGGGCTTTGATCTCGTCGATCAAGCGGTCGCCCACGATTAACCGGTAATGCTCGACATCTGCCGCTACCACCGCACTGGGACGGCCGATCGATACTTTCGGCAGCATAATTCCGACTCCTTACCGAGTGGGTTGCCGGCTCATCCGCGAGCCGCGCGCCACCCGGTCAGCCTTGCTGACCTCGTTCTGCCGGCGGATGCAGCCGCATCTCGATTCGCGCCAGATGACGCTGATGGGCGGGAACGCCGCTGCGCATCAGGCGATAAACGCCGAGCTTCACGAAGTCGTTGAAGAGAAACCACGCCAGCGAATAGCCCCATACCGCCAACGCATAGCTCCATCCAATCGGGGTCATGCTCCAGCCGTAAACCGCAGCGAGCGTCCCCAGCAGTTGAGTCGATTCGCAGGCAACGAACAATTGCCAACTGGGCCACGGCCGCCTCCAGAAGGGCTTCACCGTCCTGGTCAAATAGATCGTCAGGTGGCCGGCTACCAGCAGCTTGAGGAATATCAGGCTCTGGATCGTGGGACGCGACATCTGCCAGTAGCGCTCTCCAATCCAGAAAAGCCCGAACGACGAGATCACGCCAAGCAGGCCGAGCACGGTGCTCAGCGTCAAAACGCGATGCATGTCCCAACGCACCGGACGTTCGGCGATGGGCACGTCGTCGTAGGCGATCGCCATGATCGGCAGGTCGTTCATAATTGCCAGCAGCACGATCATGACCGCAGTTACCGGATAGAAGTTGAACACCACGATCGACAGCGTCATGAACAGCAGCACCCGGATGGTCTCGGCGATACGGAAGATCGCGTAGCTGTTCATCCGCGCGAAAATTTTGCGCGCCTCCTCGATCGCCGTCGTGATTACGGATAATCCCGGCGCCGTCAGGACCAGATCGGCCGCCGCGCGCGCGGCGTCGGTCGCGCTGCTCACCGCGATTCCGACATCGGCCTGCTTGAGCGCCGGTGCGTCGTTGACGCCGTCGCCGGTCATCCCGACGATATGGCCCTGCGCCTGCAGGGCCTTGACGATCTTGAACTTATGCTCGGGAAAGACCTGCGCGTACCCATCGGCCGTCTCTAACCGGCGGTTATCGTCGGAGCGGCCTTCGGCAAAGAGTTCGCTGGCGACCGCGATTTTCGGTCCGAGGTCGAGTTCGCGCGAAATTTCGCGGGCAATCGCGACGTTGTCGCCGGTCACCATCCGCACTTGCAATCCCATCCGCCGCGCGGTCGCGATGGTTGAAGCCGAGTCCTCGCGTGGAGGATCGGACATCGGCAGAAGCCCGAGGAATTCCCATTCGCCCCGCGCGTTGGTTCGCGCAACGCCCAGAGTCCGGTAGCCCTTCGACGCCATCTGCTCAATCGCTTCATCGACCTTGGCCCGGGTGGCGGGATCGGGCTCGGCGAGATCGAGAATTACCTGCGGCGCCCCCTTCGAAACCTTGAAGGCCCCGGCTTCGTGACGCACCTCGGCCTCCGCTCGCTTCCTCACCGGATCGAACGAAACGAAGCGGGCAATCTCATAGCCCTTCAATTGAGCCGGATCGCCCAACGCAGCCAGGATCGCGGCGTCGATGGTGTCGCCGCCGTCGGTGTGGGACGCCAGCGCGGCGTTCATTATCAGGTCCTGCCGATCGCGCGCCTTGAACACGAGAGGCTCGCCCAGCGCGAGTTGACTTTTGGTCAGCGTCCCGGTCTTGTCCGAACACAGGATGTCCATTCCCGCCATCTCTTCGATCGAGACCAGCCGCGAGACGATCGCCTGCATCTTCGCCAGTACCGACGCACCTACCGCCATGGTTACCGACAAGACCGCCGGCAACGCCACCGGAATCGCCGCGACCGTGAGGATCAGTGCGAAAAGCAGGGTTTCGATCAGCAGACTGCCGCGAAAGAGCGCGATCAACAGAATCATCGCGACCAGCCCGAGCGTGATCAGGATCAGGAAGTTCCCGATCTTCAATACCGCTTTCTGGAAATGCGATTCGGTCTCGGCGGTCTCGACCAGTCGCGCCGTTTGGCCGAAGAAGGTGCTCATGCCGGTGGCCACGACGAGTCCCTTCATTTCGCCTATGCGCACGATCGATCCCGAATAGGCCAGCGCCCCGATACTCTTGTCCACCGGCAGGGACTCGCCGGTCAGCGCCGACTGGTCAACGCTCAGGTATTCGCCGTCGACCAGCTTCAGGTCCGCCGGTACGATATTGCCGAGCCGCACCGCCACCACGTCACCCGGCACCAGGGTCTGGGCCGCAATTTCCCGCCATACGCCGTCGCGCAGCACGCGCGACCGCAGCGCCAGATTCTGCCTGAGCGCATCGATCGCGTTGTCGGCCTTGAATTCCTCCCAAAAACCCACGCCCGAGTTGATCAAGAGCATCGCGACGATGATCGTGAAGTCCTCCCAATGGCGGACGACTGCCGACAACACTCCGGCGATCTCGATCATCCACGGGATCGGTCCCCAGAAAAATGCGACGAACCGCGTCAGCGGACTGATCTGCTGTTCTTCGATCGCGTTGGGTCCGTACTGTTCGAGCCGCCGCGCAGCCTCCTCCGCGGTCAGCCCGGCAGTGAGGTTCGCGCCCAGCTCCGCCAGGATCTCTTCGATCGAGCCGCTATCCGCGTCGGCTTGAGCCGCCGCGACCTTCGGCGATGACGCGCTTGCCATTGAACTCCCTCTCGAAACCCGTTCAGTGCCGATCATTTTTATCGTCAGGGCCGCTCGCAGGTCCGATCGAGCGCACCGTCATGGGCGTTCGCACCGCCGCCCCAACCGGCAAACCGATTGAGCTGCGGCGAACCCCTATGTTAGCTCTTGCCGCGTAGCGATTCTTTCCGTGATTGTCCAAATGTGCCCGCGACGCGTGTCCGCCGCGAATGTGCGACTTCGATGCCGAGCCGACTCCAGATACTGGCCGATGATCTTTGGGTCGCCGAAGGCCCGCTCGTCAACTTTTATTCATTCCCATATCCCACGCGCATGGTCATCGCGCGCTTGTCCGACGGCGCCTTGTGGATCTGGTCGCCGATTCACCTCGATGCGCAATTGACCGATGAAGTCGCACAGCTTGGCGCCCCTGCGTACCTGGTGTCGCCCAACAAGATTCATCATCTGTTTCTGCCCGAATGGAAGGCCGCCTATCCCGACGCGAAGCTGTGGGGCCTGCCGCCCGTAACTCGCAAGCATCGGGAACTCGACTTTGCCGGTATTCTCACCGACTCGCCGCCGCCCGCCTGGCGCGGCGAAATCGACCAGGTGATTTTCCACGGCAGCATCTTCATGGACGAAGTCGTCTTCTTCCATCGCCGCTCGCGCACGGCGCTGTTTGCCGATCTGATTGAAAATTTCTCGCCCGGCTTTCTCAGCGATACCCCCGGCTGGCGCGGCTGGAGAGGGACTATCGCCCGGATCTGGCAAATCACCGAGCCCTGCGGGATGGCGCCGCTCGAATGGCGCCTCAGTTTCGTTCGCCGGCGGGTTGCGCGTGCGGCCCTGAGCAAAGTGCTCGCATGGGATCCCGACAGCGTCATGATCGCCCATGGCACCCCTGTCGCGCACGACGGCCGTGCTTTTATCCAGCAGTCGTTCCGCTGGCTGGCGTCCCCGCACCATCGCCCGCCGCGCGCGCCTCGGTGAGTTCCGTTTGCGCGACGTAAAGCGTCCGCGTCGGAAATGCGAAATCGATTTTTTCCTGCTCGAATCGCCGGTAAATCCCCAAGTTCACTGCCTGCTGAATGTCCATGTAAATGTTGTAATCGGGGTTCAGCACGAAATACACCACCTCGAAATTCAGCGAAGAATCGCCGTACTCCTTGAAGTGCGCACGGTCGAAGCGGGTCTTTTCCAGGTTCTGAATTATCTCTCGCACCATCCCCGGTATCGCGGCCAGCTTGTCGTAGCCGGTGTCGTAGGTTACTCCGAATCCAAACAGCACCCGGCGCTCGAACAGCCGCTTGTAGTTGTGAATCCGGCTCTTGAGCAGGTCCGTGTTCGACAGCACGATCTCCTCGCCCGAAAGGCTTCGCACCCTGGTCGATTTCAAGCCCACATGATCGACCGTCCCCGCGATACCGTCGACCACGATGAAGTGACCGACCGCAAACGGCTTGTCCAGCAGGATCGAAAGCGACGCGAACAGGTCGCCGAGTATGTTCTGCATCGCCAACGCGACCGCGATGCCGCCCACTCCCAGGCCCGCAATCAGCGTGGTGATATCGATGTGCAGATTGCTCAGTACCACCAGTATCAGCAGCGACCAGACGGCGACCCGAGCGATAAAGCTCAAAGCGCCTGCGGCCGTCTGCAAGCCCGCGTCCTCGCCCGCGTGGCGGCGCGTCATCTGCCGAATCAGGTAGTCGATCAGCTCATGCGCCCACAGTCCGATTTGCCACAGCGTGGCCACCAGCAGCGTGAGCCCGATATTTTTCACCGTTCGCTGTCCCAGTGGCAGCGCGAGCGTCCCCGCATACAGCGCCACCGCCGCCATGAACAGCACGTTGGTGCGAAGCACCAGCGCCACCGTCAGATCGTCTAGCGTCGTGGCCGTGTGCGCGGCAATTCGCTTGAGCCGTTTGGCAACCGCGCGGCGAATCCAGCGCAAGGCTATAAATACCGCGATCGCGACCAGCACCGCCGCACACATCGAGCCCACTACGATCCCGTGGTACTTGAAGTCCAAAAACGAAAACCGCTTCAGCAGGTCTTGATAGTTCATCGCAAATCCTTACCCGTCCGCCGTTTGCTGCCCGTCTGTCGGAGCTTTGCGCAGGCCGTTCCGGCTGACGCCGTCGCGGTGCGTTGGCGGTCTCGCGTGACACACGTTCGCGTTTAGTTCGTGTGGAGATCGCGCAGCAGCAATATCGGACAGGTCGCGTGTTGCACGACCCGTTCGGCCACGCTCCCGATTAGCACGTGGGCAAGCCCGGTTCGCCCGCTCGCCGAAATCATAATCAGGTCGGCCTTAATCGTCTCGGCGGTCTTGATGATCGTTTCGTACGCGCCGCCGAACTCCGCCAACGTGCGGCACCTGACCCCCGCCTGCGTGATCCGCGTCGCGATCTTCGCCAGCTCGTCCTCGGCCACCATTTTCTGGTCGCGCTGCAACGTCCGCGGATTTGGCACCAGCAGCGGCGAATCATGGAATCCCCGTTCAAGCACGAACAGCACGATAATCTCCGCGTTATATGGGCGGCTGAATTCCACCGCCTCGTCCAACGTCCGCAGCGACCTTTCTGAGAAATCGATTGGTACCAGTATCCGTTCGATCGTCATCGTTGATCCCGTCCCTCTGTCGCGCCGCCGCCCGCCGCGCACTCTCCGCTAGCGGCTTGGCCAATACGCCAGCCCGTGGCGCCGGTCACGCCTGGCGCTTTGGCGTCGGTGCTACCTGCGTGTCCCTCGGCGGCCGCGCCATCGCGCCTGCAAAATCGATCCGGTTCGGCTGTGCATTTCAACCTAACAGCGCCCCCGTTGTCGGGTCCAGACGCTCCGCGCCCTTCGCGCATGTTGACCGGCCAGCCCTAGAGAGTGCCGCCGCCGCGATTGATTCGCGCGGCGCTCTACCATTACTTTGTGAGGTCAGGGCCCGGCGCGCAGTGCACAGCGCTTCATCTCGGCTCCAATGGCCAGGCGCGTTCGCCACCGCTTAGTCGAAAAAAAGGACCTCCGCCAACCATGACCATCAAGCGTATTCTCGTACCAACCGACTTTTCGGACCCCTCGCTCAAGGCGCTCGACTACGCCATCGACTTCATCGGTGCGCACAAAGCCGAGCTGCTTTTGCTGCATGTCGTCGAGCCTATCCGCAATACTCGCCTGATGCCGGATGTTTCGGGAATCCTCGAGCACCATCGCGCCGAGGCCGCCGAGAAGCTTGCCGGACTCGAGCAGCGAATCCGCCGCCACCGCCACAAATGCCGCTCCGAGGTGCACTTCGGAGTTCCCTATGAAGTCATCGCCGATATCGCCAAAAAATCCAAAGCCGATCTCATCATCATCGCGAGTCATGGACACAGCGGCCTCTATCACCTGTTCCTCGGGTCCGTGGCCGAGCGCGTCGTTCGTATCGCCGAATGTCCCGTGTTGACAATACGGGTCACCCCGCCGCGCGAGCGCGCCGCAACCAAATCCGCGGCGAAGTCGTCGCGTCGCGCGCGATAGTCAGTAGATAGCTATCCATAGTGTCGGACTGATTCTGCGCCGTCGCCACGCCGCAAGTGGCTGAGTTCGATGCGCCACTAATGGCTTAGTTCGTCGAGGAGGGTTTTGGCGTCGATCAGGTCGGCGGTGTCGAAGCCTTCGGTGAACGAGTTGTAAATCTCGGCGAGCGTCGTTCGCGCCTCGCCGCGGCGATTGGTATCGCACAGTAGCCGCGCGAGGCTAGTCGTTGTCCGCAGATGGTAGGCAATTGCACCCATCCCGCGAGCGCGTGCGATCGCTTCGCGGAAGTCGGCTTCGGCCAGTGCGGGCTGCCCAACCCGGAGCCGCAGTTCTCCGCGCGAGGTCAGCGCGCCAGGCCGATAAATGAGATCCTCAGGGTTCGCCGAGAGCGCCTCTTCAATCGTCTCGAGCGCGTCGGATATCGAGCCATCGAGCGCCTGCGCCTCGGCCAGCAGCCTGATATATTCCGTCAATGCCAGCCGCGCTCCCATCTTCGCCATGTCAGCTAAACACTCACGGATGAGCGCGACGGCTTCAGTGGCGCCGCCTCGTCGCATTCGCGCCCATCCCAAAACAGTGCGCGACATTGCTCCAATGTACGGAAAGCCATGCTCTTCGCAGATCGTTATCGCTTCCGCGGCTGCGGTTTCGGCACGCTCCGATTCGCACAGCATGGATGACAGGCGGCTGGCAAAATATCGCGCGACCGCCAAATCGAACGGATTGCGGCTGGCGTTCGCGTACGCGATTGCCTGAGCGATTCGCCGGCGAGCCTCCTCGCCATGGCCGGCGATCCGCTGCGCCTGCGCTGAAAAGCCCATCGCACTCACAAATGCGCCGGGAAACCGGCGAAGCGCGATCTCTTCAGCGGATTCGCTCAAGCGCGCAAATTGTTCTTCGACTCCGACCAGGTCGCCGCGATAGTAGCGCACCTCAATTTGTGCGCGATGCGCGAAGGCGAGGCTCATCGCACCGCCCTCGCGCCCGGCGATAGCGAGCATCCGGTCCGCCAGGGTCCCCGCGGCTCCATGATTTCCCGCGTTGATCGCACCGACCCACACTCCGAATCCATGCAGTACGACCTGGGTCAGGTCGCCGCCCTTCTCCGCCAGCACACTGGCGCGCACTGCCGCCTCGACCGTCTCGGTAGCAGTGAACCCGCGAGTGAACGACAGCACTCTGACCAGCGGGCTCATAAGATCGAGCTCGCGCGCGTCACGCTCGGGCGATTCGGGCAGCGCTTTGATCCACCCGTTCCCCTTCTGCAACTGCGCATAAGCCTCGGCGAAGGCGGAACGATCCAACGCTTGTTTGCCGGCGCCCGTCAGGTAATGCACGGCCTTGGCGGGATTATTGGCACGGCCGTAATGATGCGCCAGTTCGGCCAGATGGTCGTCGAGCGTACTTGCATGAAGCGCTTCGAGCGCCGTGCCGATGCGCTCGTGCAATTGCTTGCGCCGCTCGATCAAGACCGAGTTGTAGGAAACCTCCTGCGTCAGCGCATGGTTGAAAATATATTCGGTATCGCCGACCGCCGGCTGCTCGTAAATAAACTCACCCAGTTGCAGATCGTTGAGCAGGCGGCTGACTTCGTCGTCAGGTTTCGGGACTACGGCACGAATCAACGACAGCGGGAACTCCCGTCCAATTACGGCGAGAGCTTGCAACAGGTCCTTCGCATCGGACGGCAGTCGGTCGATACGCGCGGTGAGAATCCCTTGCACCGTAGGCGGTATCTTCAACGTGTTGAGCGACCTCGTGAGATTCACCACGGCCCCATCGCGCGCCAGCGCGCCTTCGTCGAACAATACCTGCACCGTCTCTTCCATGAAGAACGGGTTGCCCTCGGTCTTTTCGATAATCAGATGTTTCAGGGCGGTTAAATCGTCGCCCTCGCCGAGCAGCGTCGAGAGCATCTCATCGGCGCTCTCCTTGCCCAGCGGGTCGAGTCGCAATTGCGTGTAGTAGGTCTTGCTGTTCCACTGATGCGAGTATTCGGGCCGGTAGTTCACCAGCACTAGAATCTTTGCCGTTCCGATCGAATCGGCCAGCAGATTCAAAAACTCCTGGGTCTGCTCGTCGATCCAATGGAGGTCTTCGAAGATCACCATCAGCGGTTGATTCATCGACTCGCGCAACAGGATACGTTTGATCGCCTCGAGCGTGCGCCGCTTGCGGATGTTCGCGTCCATCTGCACGAGTGGATCCTGGCCCTCGACGATCCCGAGCAGTGCGAAGAGATAAGGCCGCGTGTCTTCGAGCGCGGGATCGAGGGTTACGATCCTTCCGTTGACTTTTTCCCGGCGCTTGCGTGCTTCATCGTCGGACTTGATGTCGAAGTATGAATGAAGCAAGTCGAGCACTGGCAGATAGGCGCTGGCCTTGCCGTGCGAAACTGAAAAAGTCTCGAGTACCATCCAGCCGCACTGGTGCGTGGCCTTGAACTCGAAGAACAGCCGCGACTTGCCGGCGCCCGCTTCCGCCATCGCGGCCACGATCTGCCCGTGTCCCGAGATTGCGCGATCGGCAGCCGCGCGCATCGCGTCCATCTCGCGCTCGCGCCCGACGAATTTCGTCAGTCCGCGACCGACGGCGCGCTGGAGCCGCGTGCGCAGCGGACCCAGCCCCGTCACTTCATAAACGTTGACCGGTTCACTGACTCCTTTGACTTTGGTTGGCCCCAGCGGCTTGAGCGCGAAATAGCCCTCGACCAGCTTGCGCGTGTGTTCACTAATCGCAATCGAGCCCACCTGTGCGACCGCCTGCATCCGCGAGGCGAGGTTCGCCGTATGGCCGATCGGTGTGTACTCAGTATGTCCCTCACCAGTCGAGATCGATCTTACTACTACCTCGCCGGTGTTGGCGCCGACCCGGCATTGAATCGGGATGCCACCGTCGGCCACTAGATTCGCCGAGTAACGTTTGAGTTCTTCCTGCATGCGCAACGCGGCATACAACGCCCTCTGCGGATGGTCCTCATGGGCGACCGGCGCCCCGAAGAGCGCGAAGATGCCATCGCCCGTACTTTGCACAACGTAGCCGTCATAACGCTGTACTGCCTCGATCATCAGCTTCAATGCCGGATCGATAATCGCGCGCGCCTCTTCAGGATCGAGGTCCTCCATCAGCTCAGTTGAACCCTTGATATCGGCGAACAGCGCCGTCACCGTCTTGCGCTCCCCCTCAGGGACTTCAGTGGCGTTCGTTACCGCTCCCTCGCGCAACATGCGCACCGATGGCGCCGATTCGGGTCGAACTTTTGATTTTGCAGCGCGGGCCGTGAGCGGTTCGCCGCACTCGTCGCAGAACTTGGCGCCAGGCTGGTTGATCGCTCCACAGTGCGAGCATTTGGCCGCCATCGGAGCTGCGCATTCATTGCAAAATTTTGCGCCGTCTCGGTTGTCCGCCCCACACTTTGCGCAAAGCATCGCTTGGTCCCCAGTCCCTCAATCTGCGCCTTGAGCGCTTCGTTGTCGGCGCGGCCACAGCCGGGGCCGAATCAACCGCAGGTTCCCGCCCGCGTCGCGGCATGCCGCGACGCCACTGTCCCGTGGCCTTAGCTTGCCTGACCTGCCGCTGCACCAGGCCGAGGTTGGTCCGCGGGTGCCGCGACGAAATTCATCGCAGCCGAGTTCATGCAATAGCGCAGTCCGGTCGGCGGCGGGCCGTCATCGAAGACGTGGCCGAGATGGGCGTCGCATAGCCGGCATAACACTTCGGTTCGTTCCATGAACAGCGATCGATCGCTTTGCGTACGGATATTTTCGGGCGCGATCGGCTTCCAGAAACTCGGCCATCCGGTGTGCGAATCGTACTTCGTCGCCGAACTATAAAGCGCGTTGCGGCAGCACACGCAGCGGTAGATTCCCGGCTTGTACAGCTCGTCATATTGATTGTCGAAGGGCGCTTCCGTGCCCTTTTCGCGGGTGATGTGGAATTGCTCGGGTGTCAACTGCTTGCGCCATACGGCTGCGCTCTTGACCACTCTCGGCAGGGTTTTTGGACCCTCATTTTTTCCCGCGTCATTGAATTCGATCACGGTGACCATCGCGCCCGTACTGCTGGCCGCCGTCGCTTGCGGACCCTGCACCGCTGGTGTATCTGTGCCCGCCGCCGCCTGTTCGCGACCGATCAAACCCGCCGCCAGCGCCACCGGTACGCCCAGCAACGCCGTGATAAACACCCGTCGCGAAACCATCCCGCCGTCGCCGCAAATTTTTTTGTCCATCATTTTCAGGTCCCGGTCCATCTTCAGGCATTCGGCGCCCAAGTCACACCGCGACTATCCTATATCGAGGCCGACTTCGACGAACTCCTTCGCCGCCGCATCCCAGGCAAAGGCGGCGGCGCGCACGAACTTTCCTCCCCGCACCGACATCACGATGTAGTTGGTGTCGGGGTAGTCCGGCTCCGACGGATCGAACGAACACGCCTGCGCGCGGTCGGTCGCCGAGAAATAGGCGTCATGATCCGGGTGCGAATGATAGACCGTCAGCAGCATAAGCTTGCGCCGATCGATTTCGTTGAGCACCGCCAGATGCTCCTTCGGGTCCATCAGAAACGCGGTCCGCGCGTCGCGCACGAAGGCCTCCGGGTTCTCGGCGTGCTTCTGGTTCTGGATATTGGCGATCGGTCGGACCTCTTCGGCGTCGCCGTCGCCGATTATGAACCCGCAGCATTCGTACGGGAACTCGCGCTCGGCCTGCGCGACGATCGCCTCCAGGCTCGCGCGCGCGATCGTGGCGTTCTTCATCCGGTTTCCCTCCGCATCTTCAAGCTCGCGTCGCGAGCCCTCCATAACATCTCCAATTAATAGCATTTGCCACTCCTGCGCGCCTGCCGCGCCCGCTCGCGGCAGGCGGTGACGGCTCGCGCGAAGCCTGCGACGAGGCTTGCCGAGCGCCATGCCGACGCTGTAGGAAGTAGCGCATGGAACGTACAACGATTCGACTGGGTGGCGTCGAACTGAAATCGACCGTGATGAACGCTTCGGGGCCTCATTCGGCGGAGAAGGGTGAAATTTTCGAGCTGAGCGCCCGTCATGGCGGCGCGATCGTCTTCAAGTCCTGCAACATCGCCGGGCTCGAGGCGCCCGACAATTTGAAGAACCGCGGCGTCGAGCACTTCGCTGCGATCGCGCGCGAACTCGAACCGCGCGGCAAATCAATCATCGGCAGCGTCGTCGGCAACACCGACGATGAGATTGTCAAAGTGGCGACGGCGCTCGATCGCGCGGGCGTGAAAATCATCGAACTCAACCTGGCCGACGATTACGTGCAGAGTTCGGTCGCGCCGTTCGCTAGCCTGGAACGCCTTAAGGCCCTCGTCGGGCGCGTGCGCGGTGAAGTCAAGGCGGCGCTCGCGGTGAAGGTGCCGCCGAAGCTCGCGATGGAGCCGCGCACGGTCGCCGATCTCTTCAAATCGATGCGCGTCGCGATCGCCGTCTGCGCCAACGACCTGCCGAAAGACCTCGAAGTCGATCTCGCGACCGCCGCGGTCAAGGGCGCGCAACGCACACTGTCGCAGGTGCATGCGTTTCATCAAGTGAGCGAGGGGCTGCTTGACGTCGTTGCGGTCGGCGGTATCAACGGCGGACGCGACGCCTACCTCGCGCATCTGACCGGTGCCAAGGCGGTGCAGGTCGGTTCGGCGCTGATCAAGGAAGGTGCGGGTGCGCTTGGACGAATCGATCGGGAGCTCGACGAATTGTTGGCGGCTAACGGCAAGGCCTCGGTCGGCGACATTATCGGCAAGATTCGCTTCGCCGACTGATTCCGTATCGCAGGAGGGAGGAGATCCGCGGCCGCCTCCGTCGCATCCATCGTATATAGCGAGAGCCGGGCGAGTGATATCACTCGCCCGGTCCTCATTTGAATCTACTGACTTGGCGATTCGGCAACTACATCATTTGGATGACAAAGGTTTACTCTTGAATGTGAAGTTGGCCTCCATCCGCTCGCGTACTTCGTTCAGATGGTTACAGTACTGATAGAAACCGCCGTTGTAGTTGCCGTCCTGGCGACGCTGGAATTCGCCCTCGAAGTTGTAATAACCCGGCGTACACTCCTGATTGCGGCTGGTCTTGCCGCGGTGTGCGATGACTTCCTGCACCCACCATTCCTCGGCTTCCGGCGTCGCGTCGAGCGACTCATAATCGTGGCTGCGCGCGTAATCGATACATGCGGCGATGTGATCGCCCTGGGCTTGCAGCATATCGGTCAGATTGAACTGGAATGACGCCTGATAACCACCCATGATGAACAGGTTCGGGTAGCCCTGCGAGTGAATTCCCAGCAAGGTGCGGATGCCATCGCGGTACTTGTCATTAAGTTCGAGGCCGTGTTCGCCCTTGATCTGGTTGTAGATACCGGTCTTCTGCACCTCGAAGCCGGTGGCGTAGATGAGGACGTCGACTTCGTACTGTTTGCCCTCGAACACCGGGCCCTTTTCGTTGATCTCGGTGATGCCCTTGCCGTGGGTATCGATCAGATGAACGTTGGGGCGGTTGAAGGTAGGCAGGTAGTCGTTATGGAAGCACGGGCGCTTGCACATCAGCATGTACCACGGCTTGAGCGCCTCGGCGGTGGCTTTGTCCTTGACGATCGAGTCGATACGCTGATGGATTTTCATCATCGCCTCGATGTTGGCGTTCTCCTGGAAACGGATCTTCTCCTCGGGTGTCATGGCGGCCTGCTTGGCCTTCTGCGCCGCGGTCATCTGCGGCTCCATGCGGGCGAGTTCGCGGCGCCGAGTCTGCCACCCCTTGGGGAGTTTGCGCGCCCAGTTGGGGTCGGTCGGCCAGTCGTCGCGGACGTCGATAGAGGAGGGCGTGCGCTGAAATACATAGAGTTCCTTGGCCGCTGCGCCCAGGCCCGGAATCGCCTGTACGGCCGTCGCCCCGGTGCCGATTATGCCGACAACTTTGTCCTCGAGTCCCGACAGGTCGGGCTTGGTGTAGGCGTAGTCCCAGCGCGAGGTGTGAAAGGAATGGCCCTTGAAGGTTTCGAGGCCTTTGATCTTCGCCAGCTTCGGCTTCGACAGAGTGCCGTTGGCACAGATCACGAAGCGCGCCTTCATGTGATCGCCGCGATCGGTCTCGAGGTGCCACATCTGCTCGGCTTCGTCCCAGATGGTCGAGGTGACGGTGGTCTGAAAGGTCGCGAGTTCGTAGAGGTTGTACTTTTTCGCGATGGCCTGACAATGCGCGAAAATCTCAGGCCCCCTCGAGTAGTGATTCTTGGGCACGTAGTCGAGCTCGTCGAGCAGGGGCAGGTAGTCGTATGCGACAACGTCGCAGGCCACACCCGGGTAGCGGTTCCAGTACCAGGTACCGCCGACGTCGGCGCCGCGCTCGACGATGCGAATGCTCTCGACCCCGCGTTCGCGCAGGCGCGCCGAGGTCAGCAGCGCCGAGAATCCACCGCCGATAAACAGGCATTCGACGGTATCGTTGATCGGCTCGCGAGGCGCGACTTCACCGGCGTAGGGATCGACTTCGTACCGGGCCAGATCGCCGCTTAGATCGGAAGTGTACTGCGCGGTGCCGTCGGGCCGGTATTTCAGCCTGATGTCGCGCTCTTCAGCGTACTTGCGCTTGACAGTGTCGTAAAACTCCTGCGGCCGGGTGGGCCGTGCCGCGAGCCCGATGGGCTTTTCGATTTTCTCGCTCATTCAGCTTTTCTCCATGCGATGGTCATTGCGTCGCGATTGATCCAGCGCGGTCAATGCCGACGAACCGGTCAGATTTGCAGCTTGCCACGAGAGCGATGCGATTTTCCAGCGCGCGGGGGGTGGCTCCCTCGGGAGATACTGTGTCGCCCAACGCCTCCGATTTTCCAGCGCGCGGGGGGTGGCTTGCTACCGATCTTGAGGCTCTGGTAACCTCGACCGGTTGCTCAGGCGGCTCCGCGCCACCCCAGCCGCACATGCGTCCCCGTCGTCTAGCTCGGCCTAGGACACCGGCCTTTCACGTCGGTAACACGGGTTCAAATCCCGTCGGGGACGCCACCTTTCCCAAGGAAAATCGGGGGTTTTCTCTCAAAAGGGCTGCTCGGTGTTCAAACCGGTGTTCAAACTGTACCGAATCGGCGTCATTGCGACGTCCGTAACCCTCAATTTTTGAAAGTTCAAAAGCATCGGTCTCTGAGGAGTGCACGAACCGCCCGTAATGTTTGAGAATGGTCGCGACCGCTACGCCCGTCTGTTCTGACAGCCACGTCAGGCTAACCCCGTTGGTGAGCGCGAGCGAAAGGTAAGTTTCCTTTGCCGAATAAGGGTCTCGCAGAGGAGTGATCGTCAAGGCGCGTTGAGCATCACGAAAAAGGTCGAAAAAGTTCGCAGCCTCGACCGGGTCGCCCCGCACGTTCTTGAACAGATAGTCGTCCGGCACGGCCTTCAATTCAATCAGCGGCTCCAAAATCTCGAGGTTCTTCCGAGTGAGCCGGACTGCGCGTCTGGCCCGTTGTGTTTTCGGGGCGGCTTCCGCACCCAGATGCCGTGAGCGTTCTACCTGGATTGTGCCGGCGCCAAGATTTACGCTTCGCATTCGAACCGCAGATGCTTCTGATGGGCGCATGCCCGTGAAGAACAACGTGTAGAGAAACGCGAAATACGGATAGTGGAATTTAGTGTCGTTGAAGCCGCCGACCTTCCACCGTTTGGTTCTGAAGTAGTCGAGAATCTGATCGCGCTCAGCGGCAGTGAACGGCGATGGCCCGGGGACGATCTTCTCGGGCCATCTGACCTTTGGAAATGCGAAGGACGTCGGGATGTCATCCTGGCCCGCATCCCGCACCATCGCCCGGAACGATCCGTCGATCACATTGCGAATCGTTTTCTCGGAAAGGTTTCGCTGTCGGAGAGAGCTTCGCAGATCCTCGAGATGCGCGAGCGAAAGCTCGCGGAGCGGCACATCACCGAGGGTGTCAACGATGTAACTTCGGAAGTGGTTGCGGTAATCGCGCGCTGCCGACACGCGCACGTAAGGCACGACCTTTCGTCGGATCCATTCCTCGTAGTAGCTGCGGACTGTCTCGATTCCGAGGTCGATCGGCTTCGTTTCGGATTCTTCGATCGCTGCACTCAGGAAATCCGTGACGCGGTTGCCGTTGGGAAACCATTTGAGGTAGTCGAAGACGCCGCTCCTTATCTGCACGCCGATCAGTTCGGCCTGGAGCTGCACCCGCTTGCGGTTATCCGGAGTATCACGCAGCGCTGTCGCCTCGGAAAAGTATCGGAGGCCGCCGTCTGGGAGTGTCCAGCGAAAGCGGAAACGCAAGAAGCCCGTTGGGGTTGTCTGAACGGAGCAGGCCAGTCGCTTTACTTTACGCCTTCGCGCCATCGACTATTTGATCCCGATAATGTGGAACGGGATTTGTCTTTTGAGGCTGCTCAATGAACGCGATTATTGCCGCCCACTTAAATATCGGTCTGCGACCAACATAGAAGAATTGCACGCCTTCCCGCAACATTCCCTTAGAGAGCATCGTCCGAATCGCCTGATCGGTCCAGGGCGTTAGCTGCGCGAGTTCAGCGATTGAAAGGTAGGGCTTGCAGATTGGAAGACGTGGCGTCTGCGGGTGCACATCTTTTCTGCTGCGCAACGGGAGCTCTCGGATCTGTTTGCCAGAATTGCCGCCTGGCTCTTGCGGGCTGACTGCCGAGACGAGAGCTCTTTGCAGGTCCCGCAGCGCGGCTTCTCGCGATGCGATCTCGGCCAGGCGTGGACCTACCCCGATTCGGTAGACGGTATCGGGCTTGGTTTAGCGTCCTGGTTTAACCTCGCCGAAAGCGTCCTCCCGAGATTGGCCTGATAGCAGCTTTTCGGTCCCGGCCTCCACCTGATTTGAGGCCGGGCCGGAAAGCGTTATGGGTTGCTGATTCGAGGACGACGCGGTCTGCGGCGCGCCGGCCAGCAATTGGTCTGCTGGCCAAGCACCGCCCGCGGCGGCCGAGCTCCTCATGGTCTGCATGCCCAGTTCGCGATGAAGGCGTTCGTACTCCACCGGCGAGCGATAGTCGAGCGCCGAATGGCGGCGATGCGGATTGTACCAGCCTTCGATGAAATCGAACACGGCCATGCGCGCCTCGACCTGGGTCTTGAAACTGCGCCGGTTGAGCAGTTCGCATTCGAGCGTGGCAAAGAAACTCTCGCACATCGCGTTGTCGCAACAGTCGCCCACCGAGCCCATCGACGGTTTAACCCCGGCCTCATCGCAGCGCTGGCCGAAGGCCAGCGACGTATACTGGCTCCCCTGATCGGAGTGATGAATCACCCCGGCCGCACGCCGCTGCCCCAGCGCCATCTCCAGCGCCTTGAGCACCAACTCGGTGCGCAGATAAGTCTCCATCGCCCAGCCCACGATCTTGCGGCTAAACGCGTCGAGCACCACGGCCAGATAGAGAAAGCCCGCCCAGGTGGGAATGTAGGTTATATCGGCGACCCACAGCCGATTGGGCGCCGGCGCGCTGAAGTTGCGCTCGACCAGGTCGGGGGCCGGGCGCGCCTGGCGATCGCGCACCGTGGTGATTATCCAGTTGCGCCGGCTCACGCCGCGAAGCCCCGCCGCGCGCATCAGCCGCGCCACCCGTTTGCATCCCACCCTAATGCCCTGTTCCTTGAGTTCGGCATGGATGCGCGGCGCGCCGTAGGTGGCGCGCGAGTGGCGATGGATCTCGGCGATCCGCCCGCACAACTCGCCATCCGCCCGGGCCCGCGCCGAGGGCGGACGCTTTAGCCGCGCGTAGTAACCGCCGGGGGAGACGCCCAGCACGCGGCACATCGTGGCAATCCCGTGCATGGCCTGGTTAGCCCCTACGAATGCGACCGCCGCGACGGCGTCGCGCCGGTCTCCTGAGCGAACCAGGCCGCGGCTTTTGCAAGTATCTCCCGCTCCTCGCGCAGCACCCGGTTCTCCCGCCGCAGGTGGTTAAGTTCCTCCCGTTCGCTAGTGGTCAAGCCGTCACTGCGCAGGCCCTCATCGAGCGCCGCCTGCTTGAGCCATTTGCGGATCGCATTGGCTGAGGGCTCGAACTCGCGCGCCAGCTCCTCGATCTTCCGTCCAGCGCGCGCCAGTTCGACGATCCGCCGCCGGTATTCCAGCGGGTACCGTGGATGCGTTGGTGGCATCGGGAACCTCCTTCTTCCTTTCTCCCCAACACCGTCTACGAAACCGGGTCAACTCCAGAGAACCGCGGGCGCTTTCGCCGCTATAGCAAAACTGCTATAAACATCGAGTGGCTGAGTGGGCGGTCGAGGTTCTGAATGATCTAGTGGAGGCTGAGCTGCTTTCCTTACCGAAGGATATGCAGGCTCGCTTTCTCAGAATTTCGGAACTGCTGGAGAGTTTCGGGCCGCAACATGTTGGGCTGCCGCACGTGAGACCGCTGGGCGAAAGATTATGGGAGATGCGTTTGAGCGGAAAGGAAGGGATCGGGCGCGCAATTTACACAGCGGCAGCGGGACAGCGGTTGGTCGTACTGCATGCGTTTGTGAAGAAAACGCAGAAGACGCCGCGCCGTGCGATCGATTTGGCGCTCAAGCGCTTGAAGGAGATAGGTTCGTGACCAAGAGTTTGAAGAACATCAAGAGCAAAATGCTCGCGGATCGCGAGGTGCGCGCCGCATACAAAGCCTTGGGCGATGAGTTCGATCTTGCTCACGAATTGATTGCCGCCCGTGTGCGGGCCGGACTGACCCAGGCCGAAGTGGCGGAGAGCATGGGCACTACGCAATCGGTTGTCGCGCGGCTCGAAAGCGGCGCTCAAATGCCTAGCGTGAACACCCTCTTGAAGTTTGCTAAAGCCACCCGGTCACGTCCGATCATCAAGCTTCTTGCCGCATAACCCCTCCCAAGAGAACAAGGGACCGCAAGCGATAGACTCAGAGCGCTTTGCGCGTTCAATATTCGACAGAGGAGTGCCCGCGTTGGTCGTAGTCGGGCCGTCCGGTTATGCCAAAGACGTTTATCCGGGATTTTTCCACCGGCGCTCTCAATTCAGCTTGTTGGACGAATGGGGCGGGACTGGGCACGCTATTTCTTGAGCAGGTTTTCCTGGGCTTCCGGCAAATTACCTTCGGATTTCTGCTCGCGCATCTCCACCGTCTCGTTGGACAGGTCGCCTTCGCTGGGCGTCGTATCGCTCGTCTCGTCTGCGGCATGGGCTGCGCCGGCGCCGCTTTCGGCTTCGCGCCTGGCTTCCGCGGTGCTCGTCATCTGGACGACGGGAACGCCCTTGGGGAAAATCACTTCGCGCGCGGAATCCGGCAGTTCGATGCCGCCCTTGAGGAGCGCGTTCTTGGTCTGGCGCAGCAACGCCGAATTGATTTTGTAAGGCGAGTAGGTGGCGCTGTCGAACCAGTAATAGATGCGCAAATTCACTGTTGCCGGACCCAGCTCCTCCACCAGTACGAGCGGCTCGGGCACCTCCAGGACGGCGGGATGCTCCCGCAACACCTCCGCAATCAGGGCCTGCGCCTTGGCAGCCGAGGAATCGTAACCAATGCCGACCGTGAACTCGGCGCGGCGGCTCGGAATGCTGCTGTAGTTCTTGATGATGCTCTTGTAGACGGTGGAGTTGGGGATCTGCACCTGATTGCCGTCGAGCGTGAGCAGCACGGTGCTACGCACATTTAGGTTCTGGACCACGCCTGTGTGCCCGCCGACATCGATCAGGTCGCCGCTGTGGAAGGGATTGCGCACGCTCAGCAGAACGCTGGCCAGGAAATTCTCGGCAATGTCGCGCAGGCCGAAGCCGATGATGATGCCGATCAGCCCGGTGCCGCCAAGCACCGTGATGGCCAGCCGCGTCAGTCCGGAGAATTGCAGCACGAAATAGACGCCCAGCAGAAAGACGGGGATCGCAAACGCGCGCGCCACCACCGACAGCAGCAGCGGGGACTCGATGCGGCCCGCGAACAGTATCCGAACCGCCAGCGCCAACAGTCTGGCAATCAGCCATGTGGCGAGGATGATAAGGGCGGCAAGCGCCACCAGCGGCCAGGCCCGGACCACCTGCCGGTAGAAGCTTGTGAATTCCTCGCCAGCGCGGGCAAAGGTGGAGCCGACATCGGCGTCGGCCTCGATCCGGTTGACGACGGCGACCGTGCCTTGCGTGTTTTCGGCCAGCGTGCCGGCCCAGTCCCGATGCTCCTGCGTCCCCGTCGTGCCGTCGAGGAAAACCACCCCGTCATGCACGGAGACGCGCGTCGCCTGGAACCATCCGGTCGATTCCAGGATGCGTTGCAGGCGGTCTGCGATCTTCGTATCGCTTGCTTCGGGAACGACCGTCACGGCCTGCCGCGGCGCGGCTGGAGCAACATCCTGCGCTGAGGCAGGCGCAGCACAGGCAAACAGCAGCATGGCGAACCCCGCGGCGCGCAACATCCGCCTCAAGATCGCGGGCGATCCAATTCCGCGTAGCTGACTTCCTGTCATGCGTGTTCGCTCATGTGAGCCGGGACGTCCTGATCCGCCACACTGTAAATTCGCTTGCAATTGTTGGACGCTATTTCACCCGGGATTTCCTTTTTGACTTTCCAATACCAAGCCGTTTTATGGATTGAACGGCTTTCCTGTGCAAGGCTTTAGCCGATTTTGTTCCGCAGTGTTCCCAGTAGTGCGGGTAAGGGCCGGTTTCGCGGCTGACGAGCCCCCGACGGCTGAAGACGCCGTTTCCCTCATCGATTCTGGCGACAGTTCTCCCTGCATCCCCGGCGTCGTCATCGAAATTGGCTCGGCTTTGCGCTCACTTTATCCCGCCGGCGACGGCAGCATCGCGATCTTCGCCAGCATGTCTGCGAACAGCCGTCGCGTGAGATGACTCTCAGCCAGTAGCAACCAGTAGTAGCGGGCATGTTTGATCAATCGGCCGCCGGTCTTGACCAACCGCTGCTGCAAGCTGGTGAGCGACCAGGTGGCGACCCGCGTCGGCAGCGCCAGCCGGCGCCACAGATTGCCGAGATTATAGGCGATAACGCTCAGCCACAGCCGCACCTCGTTGGCCCGAAAGCGGTGACAGGAAAGCCGCGTCATCGCGACCGCTTGTTTGCTTTCCTTGATCCATTGCTCGGCGGTCCCGCGCTTGTTGTAGAAGCGCACCACCGCCCGGCTTGAAGTCCCCAGATTGGTCACGATGAACCCCACGCGGGGGAACAATGCCCCGCAATGGAACTCGACTTTCGCCACCACCCGCCGGGCGATCGTCCAACTCGCCGCCTGATAGAGAAAACTTTTGAATCGAAACACCGGCTTGTGGCTCGGCGGTCCCATTGATCGCGTTAGTAACTCCGTAATGTTCCGCTGCAGATTGTGGTTGGCGGGAAGCCGGATCGCGTACTGCACGTCCCGCGCTTCGAGCGCTTCGTAAAGCTCCGGCTTGGCAAAGGCGGCGTCGCCACGGAAGGCCACCTCTTTGCCCTGCGCCTGCTGCCGCTCGATCTCGGGTAGCAGCAATTCCTCCCAGCCGTCCGCGCTGTGGACGTTGCCGGGACGCAACTTGGCTGCCAGGCAGTCGCCTTCACTATTGAAGAGCAGCAGCGGATGATAGCAGGTCGACTCGAAGTGCCCGTTGTAGGCGCTCTGTTCTTACCGGCCATGGACGCGGACCTCGGTGCTGTCCATATCAAGCACGCTTCGCCGCGGCGAAGCGATAGCTTCGGCCCTCGCCACTAGCTCCCGGTTGAGCGCGGCCAGCCCGGCAAGGTTCTCTCCTTGCGTCAGCACTTCGGTCTCGAACGACTGCAAGCGTGAGGTCAAGGCCGCGCCCCGCTCCCAGATCTTCCGCGAGCCAATGAGCCGGAAGGTCGGATCCTGAGAGAGCCGCGCGGCGTCGTTAACATCTTCGTAACCCGCCAACCGGCTATAGGAGCGTGTCCGAGAAATAGTTATTTGACTGAGGAAGAAAACGGGGTGTGAGTAGTAGATAATTAGGCATGGGTAAGAGCTACCGACCGTACCATCCGGATCAAGAGTTTCTGCTTCCCCCGAGCCTGCGTGAATGGTTGCCCGAGAATCATCTGGTCTACTTCGTCAGCGATGTGGTCGACAATCTGAACCTATCGGCGCTGGATGCGGCGTATGGGGACGAGCAACGCGGGCAGCCGCCCTACGATCCGCGGATGATGACCAAGGTGCTGGTGTATGGGTATTGCGTGGGGGTATTTAGCTCGCGGCGCATCGAGCGGCGTTTAATCGAGGACGTGGGGTTTCGCGTGCTGGCGGCGGGCAACGCGCCGAACTTCCGTACCATCGCAGATTTTCGCAAGCTCCATCTGGCGACGCTGGCCGGGCTGTTTGAAGAGGTGCTGAAGATCGCGCTGGAAGCGGGAGCGCTGAAACTGGGGCGGGTGGCGTTGGACGGCACCAAGCTGAAAGCCAACGCCAGCAAGCACAAAGCGATGAGCTATGGCCGGATGCAGGAGCGGCAACGGCAACTGCGCGCAGAGGTCCGGGAACTGCTGGCCCAGGCCGAGGCGGTGGACGCCGCCGAAGACGCGCACTACGGGGCCGATCGGCGGGGCGACGAGCTACCCGCAGAGTTGCAGCGGCGCGAGAGCCGGCTAAGGAAGATTCGCGCGGCGCAACGGGCGCTGGAAGAGCGGGCGCGGCAGTCGGCGGAGAAGGCCGGAAAGCCGCGCGCAGAAGTGCAATCGGCGAAGCCCGCGGACAAAGATCAATACAATTTCACCGACCCGGAGTCGCGCCTGATGCAGGGCAGCGACGGTCTGGTGCAAGGCTACAATGCGCAGGCGGCAGTGGAGCCGGTGTTGCAGTTAATCGTGGGGCAGAGCGTGACGCCGGCAGCCAACGATAAACAGCAAATCGAACCGATGGTCCAGGTGATCGAGCAACAGAGCGGACAGCGACCCACCGGCCTCGTGGCCGACAGTGGCTATTGCTCGGAGAAGAACCTCGCGTATCTGGCGGCTCTCGGTCAGTCTGGAGACCCGATCGATTGCTATATCGCGACTGGCAAGCAGAAGCATGACGAATACCGCCAGCCCTGCTCGCGCGGACCGTTACCGCGCAATGCGACGCGGGTCGACCGCATGAAACGCAAGCTTCAGACTAAGGTGGGGCGGGCAATCTATGTGACACGGAAAACGATCGTGGAGCCGGTCTTCGGCCAGATCAAAGAGGCCCGCGGGTTTCGCCGCTTTCTTTTGCGCGGCTTGGCTAAAGTCCGGGGCGAGTGGGCGCTGGTCTGTCTCACCCACAACATTTTGAAGTTGCACCGGCTCTGCAATGCGTAACCGTCATCCAGGCGGTCACGAGAAATACCGCAGCAAAACGCGCACCTCTTTGTAGTCGCCAGCCGACCAGCCGGCGCTTCGCAGGATCCTGGGGCGACCGGCATCATCAATAGCCAATCGCTCCAATCCGGAGATCAACTTAACCGGCGAAATTTCTCGGACGGACTCCTATAGATCGACTGCCGCAGCAGGTCAGCCAGCGGCAACTGGATATTTTTGCCCCGCCGGGAATCGCTCAAGTGGCGGTCCATGAGTTCGCTCAAGCCGAGACGTTCGTCGAGATCGCGCACCAGAATCAAACCACCGTCGGAGGTCACTCGCGCGCCCTGAAACTCGACCCGCAGAACGTTGTTGAACGAGAGCTGAAACGGTCGTTGTTGTGTCTCACCCACCGCGCTCCACCCCCACACCACCCCAATCGCATCCAAACCCGCGTCCATCAGGGATTTTGTGGCATTCTAGCAAATTGCTAGTTCACTGAGAAAATGGAAATCCGGGTTATCCCCACGACTCGGCTGGCAAGTTTGTGACGATCGCGCAGCTTCTTGCCGGCTTGGAGGGTGGAGCGCCACTGCAGGAGAGCCGAAAAGCCGCTACTCGCAGAACAGGCGGTAGGACAGAGCGATGATTATAGGGCAAATCATCGACGGTCAGAAGCTGGAGTTCGATCTTCCTACGCTGGTCGACACCCGGCTGCTCATTCAGGCAAATTCCGGCGGTGGCAAATCGTGGCTGCTTGGGCTCATCACCGAGCGCGCGGGCATTCAGACGATCGTGCTCGATAACGAGGGCGAGTTCGCGAGTCTGCGCGAAGCGGTCGACGTGCTCCTGGTCGGCGCCAGCGGCGAACTGCCGGCCGATCCGCGTCACGCGGCTCTGCTTGCCCGTCGGCTGCTCGAATTCAAAGTTTCAGCGGTCGTGGATCTCTACGAGCTGAAGCTCGCTGAACGCCGGCGCTTCGTGAAGCTTTTCCTGGAATCGCTTATCCACCTGCCACGAGACCTTTGGCGGCCAACATTGGTCATTCTCGATGAGGCGCAAATTTATTGCCCCGAGCGTGGCTCGGGGGACGCGGAATCGAGCGAGACGGTCATCAGCTTGATGAGCCAGGGGCGCAAGCGCGGTTTCGCCGGGATCATCGCTACGCAGCGTTTGTCGAAGCTCCACAAAGATGCCGCGGCTGAGGCCAACAACGTGATCATCGGGCGGACGTGGCTCGACGCCGACCAGGTGAGGGCAGGGGACGCGCTTGGCGTTTCCAAGGCCAAGCGGCTCAAGTTGCGTGACGTGGGACAGGGTGAGTTTTTCGCCTTCGGTCCGGCGTTCGGTCAGCCGGGAGTTATTCACTTCCGGTCGGACCAGGTCCGTACCACGCATCCGCGACCAGGCGAGCGGCACCTTTTTACGGCGCCGGCGCCATCGCGCGCGATTCGCGGAGTACTGAACAAATTTGCCGACCTGCCACAGGAGGCGGAGGAGGAAATCCGAGGCCTCGATCAGGCACGCCGGAAGATCGCCGAGCTGGAGCGCCGCCTCATGAACGAGAGTGGAGCGCCGCAGATCGACCATGTAGCCATCGACCGCGCCGTTACGTCCGCGGTTTAGCGAGTGCGCGTGGCATGGGAGCGAAAATTGGAGCAGGAGAAGGCGCGCTTTCGCCAAATGACTGCGGCGTTGGCTTCGACGGGGCAATCTCTGGCAAAACTTAAAGAATTATGTGAGGAAACCGAACGCGAGTGGCCGGCTCGACACGCCGCGGACACCGCACTCGATCCCGCGCTAAATTACCAGCCTGAACGAACCGCGAAACGGGCAAACGAGCGCGCTGCATCCGCCGAGAGTTTGGATGGGGCGCTCAAACTTGCCGCTGGACAACGTAGAATTCTGACTGCCTTGGCTCAGTATCCGCAGGGTAGAAGCAAAGTGCAGGTGGCGGTTTTGACCGGCTACACCGCTAGTGGCGGCGGCTCGCGCTGCCATCGACGGTTGCCGATTGGTCGCTCACCAGCTTGCAGCAGCGGTTGGAGAAGACCGGCGGATGGCTCATCCAACATGCGCGCTACTACTGGTTGCTGCTGGCCGAGAGCCACCTGACGAGACGACTCTTTGGGAACATGCTGCAGAAGATCGCGGCGTTGCCGTCGCCAGCGGGATAAGGCGCATGCAGCGCGAGCAAATCTCGATGACGACGCTGGTTTGGCGGGGGAAGTGTCTATGGATGCGCCAGGGAAAAGGGGTGATTTCGGGGTGGTGCGTGCTCGCCGGAGGCGAAACCGGCCCCTTCCGGTACCGCTGGGAACACCGTGGACCAAGACCGGCTGAAACCCTTGCAGAGGGAGGTGGTCCGACCTATACGGGAGTTGGAATCGGAGAGTCAAATTGGAAATTCCGGCTCAGGTGTTAACCGGGAGGGTATCTCGCAAACCGCGTACTATGCTGGGGGAACTTCTTAAACGAACAATGGGTGAAGAATGTCAGATAAAGCTAATACGGCGATAAAACATCCTGCTATGGGGGCCATACCCGGTGCAAAGGGTGTAACCTTTCGCGTTTGGGCGCCCCATGCCGAAAAGGTTTACGTAATCGGAACCTTTAATAACTGGAGCAAGACCTCAACACCTTTGACCAGAGAGGAGAACGGTTGCTGGTCGACTGACGTGTCAGAGGCAAAAGCAGGGGATGAATACAAATACTTGATTCACGGTCCCAAGGGCCCCCTTTCTCGCATTGACCCTTACGCCAGAAAGGTAACCAACTCAGTCGGCAATGGAGTCATCTATGATCCTAGCGCTTTCGAGTGGGGTGATAATACCTTTCACATGGCCACGGGGAATGACCTTGTCATTTATGAGATGCACGTGGGCACCTTTAACGTCAAAGAAGAGGGGCGGCCGGGCACGTTCGATAGTGCCATGGAGAAACTGCCCTATCTTCAACGACTGGGTATCAACGCCGTGGAAGTGATGCCGGTCACGCAGTTTCCAGGCGGCTTCTCGTGGGGTTACAACCCGTCTCATCCCTTTGCGGTTGAGAGTATTTACGGGGGACCGGACAACTTCAAGCAATTTGTTAAAGCGGCCCACGAGCATGGTATCGCGATCATCGTGGATGTCGTTTACAATCACCTTGGTCCCTCTGATCTTGATCTGTGGCAGTTTGACGGCTGGAGCGAAAATGAGAAAGGGGGAATTTACTTTTACAATGATCGCCGCTCGCATACACCCTGGGGCGACACACGCCCCGATTATGGCCGGGGTGAAGTGCGCCAATATCTATGCGATAACGCTCTGATGTGGTTCGAGGAGTACCACGCCGACGGCTTACGCTGGGACAGTATACCCTATATTCGCAATATCGAGGGCAAGGACGCAGACCCGCCAGATGACATTCCCGAAGGCTGGAGCTTGATGCAGTGGATCAATGAAGAAATCCAACGATGCTACCCCGGTAAAATCAGCATTGCCGAAGGTATGCATAATAACGCATGGGTCACCAAAGATGTGGGGGCGGGTGGCGCTGGCTTCAATGCGCAATGGGATAGCGAATTTGTGAACCCCGTTCGTCAGGCGGTAATCGCTCGTGAGGATACATCCCGCGATCTGGGGGCAGTTAGGGAGCCTCTGCACAGGTCGTCATACAGCGGCAGTTCGACATAGTAATGAGGATTATGAGGAGGAACGGCAGCAGCGCGCTGGGGTGATCGCTGCTGAGAAGCCATCAGGAGCATTGGTTGCCTCTGGTTCTTGTTCACAACCCACACCAGGCCCCGGCTGGGAGCAACCGATGCCGGAGTTGGTAGAGATTGGCCAGCGCGAACATGGTTTCGGCCCGAGCCAGATTCTTGGCCAGCCCGCGATATCTAACCTTGCTGAAGCCCCACAACTGCTTGAGTACGCGGAAGGCATGCTCGCCGCAAGCGCGGGTGCGCGAACGCACCCGGTTGATCATCCGCCAGCGCTTGCTCAACGGCCGCTGCGCGGTAGGACGGCGATTGATCCGATAATGTATTCCCCGCGATTCAAGGAAGCTGCGGTCATCTTCCTTCCAATACGCCTGGTCGCCGAACACCTCGCGCTCGTACCCGTGCAAAAGCTCCGGCAGTTGGGTGACATCGGCGACCGCGGCGTCGGTCGCGGTTACGCTGTGCACGATGCCACGCTGGTCAGCCCCGATGTGCAGTTTCATCCCGAAGTGCCAGTTCTGGCCCTTACGAGTCTGCTTCATCTCGGGGTCGCGCGTCCCACTGGCGTTCTTGGTGGAACTCGGCGCCGCGATGATGGTCGCGTCCACAATCGTCCCCGAGCGCAGCAACAGGCCGCGGGTCTCGAGCAGACCGCCGATCGCGGCGAAGATTGCCTTGGTCAAATTGTGCTTCTCGAGCAGATGACGAAAACGCAGAATCGTGGTCTCATCCGGCACCGTGTCCTCGCCCAGCTCCACCTTGGCAAACCGACGCATCGACTCACTGTCGTAGATCGCGTCCTCGGCCTGCGGGTCGGAGAGATTGAACCATTGTTGCAGGAAGTAGATGCGCAGCATCTTCTCCAGCCCCAGTGGCTGGCGCCCGTTGCCGGCTTTGGGGTAATGAGGCTCGATCAGGCGCAAAAGCCGCGCCCACGGAATCACCGCGTCCATCTCGGCCAGAAATCGCTCGCGCCTCGTCACTTTGCCCTTCGCACTCCATGCCACCGCAGCAAAAGTCCGCTGATTACCCATCACCGCACCTCCGCATCTGTCGATCCTCCGCTTCCTTTGTACACCAATCGATCAAGCTGTGCAGAGGTTCCCTAGCGGGAATCGCACGTTGCTCTGGCACATGAACCGCGAGAACCCGCGGTGGGGCGCACCGCGGATCCATGGCGAATTGTTGCTCGGTTGCAAGCTTGGCGAAGGTGGCTGGTAATCTGAGGAGACCGTGAAGCAGGCAACCCGACCGGCAATCTTCAAGTGGCGGCAGACGGCGCCGGAGCTGATTCTTTGTGCGGTTCGCTGGTATCTTCGCTACTCGCTCTCGCTGCGCGATGTCGAAGAGTTGTTCGCCGAGCGCGGTCTGGAGGCGGATCACACGACCATCTAGCGGTGGGTGCAACGATACGGCCCCGAATTGGAACAGCGACTGCGCCGTCATCTCAAACCGACCAACAAATCCTGGCGCGTTGATGAGACATACATCCGAGTTCAGGGCCGTTGGTGTTACCGCTATCGGGCCATCGATTCCACCGGTGCGACGATCGACTTCTTGCTGTCGGCACTGCGTGATGCGGCGGCAGCCAAACGCCTGTTCCGCAAGGCGCTCAGCGATCCATCGCATCAGCAACCGCGCGTCATCAACACCGATAAGGCCCGTCTCTACGGCTCAGCGATTGCCGCAGTGAAAGAAGAGGGAACCCTGCGCCGGTGCTGCCGGCATCGACCGGTCCAATATTTGAACAACATCCTCGAGCAGGATCATCGCGCCATCAAAAGACGGGTGAAGGCCAAGCAGGACTTTCACGCGTTCAAAGCAGCCGAGCGAACGATTGCGGGATACGAGGCCATACACACGATCCGCAAGGGGCAGGCGCGGTGGGTCAGCGACAATGATGTTCGCCAACAGAATCGTTTCATCGACCACCTGCTCGAACTGGCCGCCTGAGACCTCACCGCCAGTTCCTCTCGAAACCTCCTCAGTCGCCGTTTTCAAAGTTGCGACACTTCCGGTGAACGGCTATACCGATGACACGCCGATTGGCGCGGGGCTGATGCGCCAAGGTGTCACATCCAACCTCATTCTGTCGCAGAAGCGGGCTGATAACGTGATGCGGTACATGATTTCGCAGGGGGTCAACCCGAACCTGATTTCCGCGCAGGGGTTCGGCGGTGCAGATCCGGTCGCATCCAATGCGACGCCGGAGGGAAGCGCGCAGAACCGACGCGTGGAGCTCACGCTTGCCAATTCAGGCAACTAGCACGCGGCGTTCGCTGTCACGGTCGACGAGTGAGGAATGGGTGTTTGAGCAAATTTTGAGACCGGAGATCGGATTTTATGTCGCCTCCGGTCCACCGATGACCTTGAATTGGATCGTCGGCGCCGCCAAACGGGTGGACGATTCCAAGAAGGTTGGGCGCGGGCACTGCGATCAATGTCGGATTACATGCCTTGAGTTTTCAGCTTGACGCATACGACCTTACTAACGCGCTCGGACGGTACGCCGCGGTGCCAGGTTACAGAGGATATCTTATGAATTGTCGGCCACGCCTCATCATGCGCTTGCGTTGTCTCACCGGCGCTGTTCCGCACTTCGCCGGGGCCCTCGTATTGTGTCTGCTTGCGACCGTCCCGGCCAACGCCCAGCAGATCACCGGCGCACCGGGTTCGCCCAGCGCGACCGTGACGCTTGACGGCAAACAACTCCCGCCATCACCGATGCCGTTTGGAGGCGTGATAAAGGAAAGCGCCAAAGATTCCAAGCCGTGGTGGCCGCCACGCGTGGTGCCGCCCAAGGGCGCACCGAACATTCTGCTCATCATGACCGACGACCAAGGCTACGGAGTTTCGAGCACTTTCGGCGGCGTCATTCCGACGCACACGCTGGATCGCATCGCCAAGGCGGGATTGCGCTATACGCAGTTCCACTCCACAGCGCTTTGTTCGCCCACGCGCGCGGCGCTGATCACGGGTCGCAACCATCATTCGGTCGGCTACGGCGTGATCGGCGAGTTGTCGACAGGTTACCCTGGATATGACTCCATCATCGGCCCGGAAAACGCAACCATCGGCACCATCCTCCGCGACAATGGATATGCCACTTCGTGGTTCGGCAAGGACCACAACATACCCGGCTTTCAATACAGTGCGGCTGGGCCCTTTGACCAATGGCCGGTCGGCATGGGCTTCCAGTATTTTTTCGGATTCCTGGGCGGTGAGACCGACCAGTGGACACCCTATCTTTATCGCAATACGACTCCGGTGTTTCCGTGGGTAGGCAAGCCTGGCTACAACCTGACCACCGACCTGGCGAACGATGCTATCAAATACATGCGCGATCTGAACGCGGCCGCCCCCGACAAGCCCTTTTTCGTCTATTACGTGCCCGGTGGCAGCCACTCGCCACACCAGCCGACGAAGGAATGGATTGAGAAGTTCAAGGGCAAGTTCGACATGGGCTATGAAAAGTTGCGCGATCAGATATTCGCCAACCAAAAGCGGCTCGGCGTGATCCCGGCAAATACTCAGCTTACCCCGTGGCCGGACGGGCAGACCGAGTATGGTGGCGCAAAGCTGCCGAGGTGGAACTCGCTTTCGCTGATCCAAAAGAAGCTCTACGAGCGTGAGGCCGAGGTCTTTGCCGCATACACCGCCTATACCGACCATGAGATCGGCCGGGTGATCCAGGAGATCGAGAACGAAGGCAAGCTCGACAACACGCTGATTATCTACATCAGTGGTGACAATGGCACCAGCGCCGAAGGCACGCTGGAGGGAACGTTTAACCAAATGACCGCCTACAACGGCATCCTGACCCTCCCGTTGGCCGTGCAGATGTTGCATTACAGAGATTGGGGCTCCGACAAAACCTACCCACATATGGCGGTGCAGTGGTCGTGGGCGTTTGATACCCCTTTCAAGTGGACCAAGCAGGTGGCCTCGCATTTTGGGGGCACCCGACAAGGTCTGGCCATTTCATGGCCGGGCCACATCACGGATGTTGGCGGCATTCGCACGCAGTTCCACCATGTCATTGATATCGTGCCGACGATCCTTGAATCCACCGGCATCAAGGCGCCGGACGTCGTCAACGGGATCAAGCAGAAGCCGATTGAAGGCGTAAGCATGGCCTATACTTTCGACAAGGCTAATGCTAACGCACCGTCGAAGCACCATACGCAGTATTTCGAGATGGTCGGCAACCGAGCGATTTACCACGATGGTTGGATTGCCTCGACGACGCCTCCCGCCGCGCCTTGGCTCTTGGCAACGGGCAAGTTGACCGACATCAATGACTACAACTGGGAACTTTACCACATCACCGAAGACTACTCACAAAGCAACGACCTCGCCGCGAAAATGCCGGACAAGCTGAAAGAAATGCAGGCTCTGTTCCTGACTGAAGCCGCAAAGTATCAGGTCCTGCCCCTGGATAACACGGGCTTCACGCGACTCTTGACGCCGCGACCTAGCGCGGTCGCCGGGCGAACCGTCTTCACCTACACGGGCGAGAATTCTAATATTCCCGTCGGAAATGCCCCCAGCATTTTGGACAGGGACTACGCCATTATTGCCGACGTGACGATCCCGAAAGGCGGCGCGGAAGGAATGATTGTGACCCTCGGCGGCCGCTTCGGCGGCTACGGCCTCTATCTGCTCAAAGGCAAGCCGGTGTTCGATTACAATCTTCTCGATCTGAAGCACTACCGCTGGGAAGGGGGACCGTTAGGCCGTGGCATGCTGGCTGAAGCGCTCAAGCCCGGCAAGCACTCGATCGTGTTTCACTTTAAATACGACGGCCCCGGTCCCGGCAAAGGTGGCACGGGAGTGTTTTGGGTCGATGGCAAGGAGATAGCTCGCAAGAAGATCGAGCATACGATTCCACTGCTCATGTCTATAGACGAGACCTTCGATGTCGGGATCGATACTCGGACGGCGGTGGACAGCGACTACCAAGTGCCGTTCCGCTTCACCGGAACGATCGACAAGCTCACGTTCAAGCTCGGGCCGGAGCAATTGACAGACGCAGATCGAAAAGCGATTGCGGAGAAACTAGCGAGGGCCAGAGATTAGGCGTCGCGGTGGAGATGTTGCAACTTTGGCGGGGGGGGACTGATAGTCTGAAACGACCGTGTAGAACGCAACCAGACCGGCAATCTTCAAGTGGCGGCAGACGGTGCCGGAATGCCGTTCACCAGTATCTTCGCTACTCGCTGTCGCTCCTCGATGTCGAAGAGTTGCTGGAGGAGAGCGGTCTGGCGGCGGATCACACGACGATTTGGCGTTGGGTTTAACGTTACGGTCCCGAACTGGAACAGCGGCTGCGCCGTCACCTTAAGCCAACCAACAAATCCCGGCGCATCGATGAAACCTATATTCGAGTGAAGGGCCGTTGGTGTTACCTCTACCGAACCATCGATTCCACCGGCGCCACCATCGACTTCCTGCTGTCTGCGGTGCGCGATGCCGCTGCGGCCAAACGCCTGTTCCGCCTGGCGCTGAGCGATCCATCGCATCCGCAGCCCCGCGTCATCAACACCGATAAAGCTCGCCTCTATGGCGCGGCGATTGCCGCCGTGAAAGCGGAAGAAACCCTGCGCCGCCGCTGCCGGCATCGACCGGTCCAATATTTGAACAACATCCTGGAGCAGGATCATCGAGCGATCAAACGACGAATGAAGGCCAGGCAGAGCTTTCGCGAGTTCCGAGCGGCAGGGCGAACGGTTGCGTGATTTCGATACTCTAAAGCGGCCCATTTCGATGCTGTAAAATGGCCCACCTCGCAGACCCGAAGCATCCTGCTGAAGAGCAGGAGGCGCGGGATGGAGAGGAAAGCAAAGGTGGAGCTATTCGAGCAGATACGCAGGGAGTACGAATTCGGCGACGGTACCGTGCTCGGCATCGCGCGCAAGCTGGGAGTGCATCGCCGGATGGTACGTCAGGCGCTGGCCAATGCCGCACCGCCGGAGCGCCAGCAGTGGGAACGGAAGCGACCGATAATGGCGCCGTTGATGCCCTTCATCGACGCGGTGCTGGAAGCCGATCGCAACGCCCCGCGCAAGCAGCGTCACACCGCCCATCGCATCTGGCAGCGGATTGTGACGGAGCAGCCGGAGCGGAAAGTGTCGGAAGCGACGATTCGGCAGTATGTGCGCGAGCGCAAACGGGAGCTGGGATGGTCAGCCCGCGCGACCTGTGTGCCGCAGAGCTACGCACCGGGGCAGGAAGGCCAGGTCGATTGGTATGAAGCATGGGCGGAGCTCAATGGTGAACGGATAAAGCTGCAGGTCTTTGCGATACGGAGCATGGCGAGCGGCGCGGCCTTCCATCGGGCCTATCATCGCGCGACCCAGCAGGCGTTTCTCGAGGCTCACGAGCACGCGTTTCAATATTTTGAGGGCGTCTTTCGCATCCTCAGGTACGACAACCTGAAAGCTGCGGTGAAGAAGATCCTGCGTGGGTTCCGCCGCGAGGAGACCGTGCGCTTCATTGCTTTTCGTTCACACTGGCGGTTCCAGAGCGAATTTTGCACGCCCGAGGAGCCCCACGAGAAAGGTGGGATAGAAGGCGAGGCCGGCTACTTTCGGCGCAATCATTGGGTGCCGGTGCCGAAGGCGCGCGACCTCGCGGATCTCAACGCGCAGTTGCTCGCCGCCTGCCGTGCCGATGAACGGCGCCAGATCGCCGGACACCAGCAGCCGGTGGGAGGGTTAATGATCGAGGAGCGTGCGCAGCTATTACCGCTCGCCGAACAAGGCTTCGAGCTGGCGGAGATCGCGTTTCCACGCGTGGACGGTCTCGGCTGCGTGCGGGTGCGGACCAATCTCTATTCGGTGCCGGCGGCGTCCGGCAAGACGGTCGAGGTCCGGCTTTATCCGAGTTACGTCGAAGTGCGGGATGAAGGGCGGTGCATCGCTTGCCACGAGCGTTGTCACGGGCGGCAGCAACAAGTGCTCGACCTGGAACACTATCTCGATGTACTGGAGCGCAAACCGGGCGCCCTGATCGGCTCCAGGCCGCTCAAGGCATGGCGGGAACGTGGCTGGTGGCCGCCAAGCTACGATCGGCTGCTCGACGAACTGATACACCGGCACGGCAGGCAGAGCGGCACGCGCCAGATGATTCAGCTGCTCAGCCTGATCAAACAGCATGGCCACCAACGGGTACGAACGGCGGTGGAAGAAGCAATCGCTCTGGGCTGTGCGGATGCCGCGGCGGTGCGGCATCTGGTGGAAGCCGCGGACCTGGCCCATGCGCGCAGTGCGCTCATCGAGTTGGGCGCACTTGCCCGTTTCGAACGACCACTGCCGGCGATCACCGACTACGATGGGTTGCTGAGCTCGGAGATAGCGCTATGAATGCGCAGGCCGCCGTTCTGGAAACTGCCAGCATCCAGCAGCAGTGCAAGGTGTTACGCCTGCCGGCGATCGCCGCGCAATGCGGCCAACTGGCCGAACAGGCGGTGCGCGAACGTCATTCGCACCTGGGCTTCCTCGAAGCGCTGTTGCAGGCCGAACTCGAAGAACGGGAACAGCGGCTGGTGGAGCGGCGCCTTCGCGAAGCGCATCTGCCGCGGATGAAGACCCTGGAGGAGTTTGACTTCGCCCGCAATCCCAAGATCTCGGCACAACAGATCCACGAACTCGCGCAAGGCGCTTACATCGGCCGGGCTGAGCCGGTCATCTTCATCGGTGACAGCGGCACCGGTAAAACCCATCTACTCACCGGCCTGGCAGTAGCCGCCTGCCGGCAGAAGCGCCGGGTTCGATTCACTACCGCCGCTGCGTTGATCAACGAAATGGTCGAGGCCAAACATCAGTTGCAACTCGGCCGCGCGTTGAGCCGTTGGGCCCGTTACGACCTCATCGCGCTCGATGAAGTGGGCTACGTGCCCCTGGCCGAAGTAGGTGCGGAGTTCCTGTTCCAGGTCATTGCCGAACGGGCCGAGAAGGCCGCAGTGATCGTTACTACCAACCTGCCCTTCTCGGAATGGACGCAGGTGATTCCCAACGCACGGCTCTGCAAGGCGTTGATCGATCGCATTACTGACCGCGCTAGCATCATCGAAACCGGGACTGACTCATACCGCTTTCGCCGAACCCTGGAGAAGCGCAAGGGCCGCAATGCAGAGCTGAACAATATTACCGCGCCGCCCCCGCTTAGCGGCGGCGGGAAAAAGGCGACCTAAAACGAGGCCCGTAGCGCTGATCATCAGCACAGAGCAATAACTGAACAACTAACGGAAAACTGGTGGGCCAAATGTAAGCATCGAAGTGGGCCAGACCGGATTGTCGAAATCAGCAGGTCTCCGTGCCAATCTGCAATGTCCCGAAGACGTCAATTCCGGTGGTATCAAGCTTGGTCGATAAATCCCTTATGACCAACTGAGCGCCCGCCTGAATCGTGACGGAGCCTAGCGCGTTATTATCAGTCAGAGCTGATCCGGAGAGCACTGCATTGGGACAGTCCGCTGTGCCGACAGTGGCGTTTCGGTTCGAGTCGAGGCATTGCGCGAGTGGCTTGGAGTCCGCAGGGGGCGAACAGTCCGGAGGCGCTGCGCTTCCAGCGTTTCGGAGCGCGGGCTTGGCGGCTGCCGCGCTGCTCGTAAAGACCCCGCCAATAGCCGCGAAACTTACGAGGGCGATCGCTAACGCGATCGTCTCGCGACCAGAAAACCTTCGAAACCAAGTGAGGAGGATTGCGATCGACGCCGTCCAAACTGCGTGCATAGTTCCGTCTCCGCGTGAAAATTGCGCGAATCGCGGTGGCGGTTGGCGGGCAAATCGTTCCCATTGGCGCGCGATAACGCATGCTGCACTGGTAGTTGGCGACATACGGAACAGCGTTGAAGGTCGGACCTTACCATCTAAACATCCACAGAAGCAACATTTGACGATTAAAGCATCGTTTGAATCAACAGCGGCGGTAACGGTAACAATGACGATAATTATGCGCGATCCTGGTAATCCGTCCCGCACCGCACAGCGCCTGCCCGGCTCCGTAGCAACTCGCGTTACGGCCGCTCCTGTGTCGGTGCGCTGGCGCGTCGTGCCTGATTGCAGTAGAAACTCGCTTAAGTGCGGTGGCTCAAGGCCGCCCGCGTCAATCTCAGGGGAAATCGGCAATGGCAGAATACATCGAAGTCGAACAGGCGATCGCAATGCAGGGGCTGCGCGTGGTGCTGACACCGTCGGTGCCGGGTCCGTGGACGGAAGCCGCTAAGGGCATCCTGCGCGTCAAGAAGATTCCCTACGTCAAGGTACGCCAGGAGTTGATGGGCAGGAACCTTCAATTGATTGAATGGACCAAGCAGGCGACCGCTCCGGTATTCGTCTACAACGACGAACGTCCGCGAAGCCTGTGGAACGACCAGCTATTTCTCGCCGAGCGCCTGCAGCCAAATCCGTCGCTGATTCCCGCCGATATCGACGAGCGTATGCTGATGTTCGGGCTGTCCAATGAACTGTGCGGCGAAAACGGTCTGGGCTGGGCGCGCCGACTGATGATTATCGACTCGTCTCTCTCCGATCCGAATGCGAGCGAGGGCTCGAAGCAGGGCACACGCTTTCTCGCCGGCAAGTATGGGTACGAGCCTGAATTGGCTAAGGCTGCGCCGGCGCGGGTCGCGCAAATTCTGACCGCCTTCAGCCGCCAGCTCGAAGCTCAACGCAAACGCGGCAGCCGTTTCCTGGTCGGAGATCGCCTGAGCGCACTCGACATTTACTGGGCTGCGTTTGCCGCCCTGATGCGGCCGCTGCCCGACGAGCTCTGTCAGATGCATCCGGGCTTCCGTAAGATGTATTTCTGCACCGAACCGACGGTGAACGCCGCGGCCAGTCCCGAGCTTTTCGCTCATCGCGATGCCGTTTACCACGAATTTCTGGAATTACCGGTCGATATGTAGGCCCGTTTGTGGGGCGATAAACCTCGTTCGTGGCGAACGCGGACGGTCAATTCGGCGCGGCTCGAGCGTGGCCGCGAAATGGGCGCACGGAGGTTTCACGATGGCGGCAGATAATCTCTCGGGAATCGGAGATGCGATTCGCAAGGCGAGCGAGGCCTACGTCGAAGCGCTCAACGCCGTGGGCAAGGCGTTGCAGAATCTTGCGGGCGGCGCCGCCGGCAGCGATCGCGACCGCCTGGTCGAAAACTGGCTGCGCGTTGCGCGCATGAGCAAAGATGGCGTTATCACCGCGCTCGAGCAGGGCTTCGAGCTGTGGGAACGCGAAATCCGCCGCACGGTGGCGACCGCAAAGGGTGCCGCCCCGAACGCGTCGTCCAACCCTATGGACGCCTGGGCGGAAAATTGGCGTCGCGCGACCGAAGCCTTCAGTGGCGGTGCCGGTGGCCTTGGCGAAGAAGCACGCAAGCAGGCAGAAACCGTGCAGAAGACCCTTCAGGAGGGGCTTCGCGCATGGCAGCGCCTGTGGGAGCCGGAGAAAAAATCCTGACGGAGAAATCATGACGTTTACGGCGATCACGCTCGAAAACCACGACCGTATCGGTACGCTCACGCTCAATCGTCCGGAAAAACTCAATGCGATGACTCCGGCGCTCATCGCCGAGTTTGCCGACGCGCTGACCGAGGTCGAAAAGGATCCCGCGATTAAGGTGCTGATCGTCCGCGGCGCCGGCCGTGCCTTCTCGACCGGCTATGATCTGACCGGTGGCTGGGGCGAGGGCGCCTCGAAGCCATTCACGATCGACGAGGATCAAAGATTCCTCCAGCGCTATATCGCACATTGGCTGCGCTTGCGCGATTTGCCGAAGCCGGTGATTTCGATGGTACACGGCTATTGTCTCGCCGGGGCGACACAGTTGTGCATCTCGACCGATATGATCTTCGTCGCGGACAACGCGACTATCGGATTTCCTTCGATTCCTGCCGGCGCCGGTTACGTCAGTGCCTTCTGGAACTGGATGGTCGGACCGCATCGGACCAAATATCTCGCCTTTCTTCCCGGCAGCAGGATCACCGGTAAGGAGGCCGAGGCTATGGGTTTCGCCACGCGCGCTTTTCCTGAGGATATCCTCGAAAAAGAAACCTACGACTATGCCCGGCGCGTCGCTTGAGTTCCCGCGCAAAAGCTGCGGCTCGAAAAACTCGCGATCAACCGCGCGATGGACCTGCGCGGCTTTCGGGTTTCCGTGCAGGCCGGCGCTGAATTCGACGCTATCTTCCATTTCGGTCCCGGCAACGAGGAAATCCGGGAAGTCCAGAAGGAGCGAGGACTGCGCGGCGCGATCAAGTGGTACGAGGAAAAGTAGCTATTGCCTAATCGTGGTGGTCGCGCGAGCGCTATGTGTTTTTGAAAAGCAGATTACAGATCGATTCGCTGTAACGTTTGCCTCCGGATTACGGGCGGTCCTCCGAACTCGGATTGCGCGTGGGATCCCAAGTGACCAGTACGTGTTCCGGTCCGCGAAAAGATGCGTTCGGCGAAAATTCCCACTTCTGTCCTTCCACCAAACGCATATGCGGCAGCCGCCGGCTTAGCTCTTCGAGCACGACCCGCATCTCCATCCGCGCAAGGGCGTCGCCGATACAATGATGACGGCCCCAGCCGAAGGCGAGATGCTCGCCGGCGTTTTCGCGGCGGATATCGAAAGCGTCGCCGTGGACAAACTGGCCGTCGTCGCGATTGGCCGATCCCAGCGCCATCAGCAGCCGTGCGCCCGCCGGGAGATTGACGCCGCCGATCGTGACCGGCTGCCGCGTGATCCGCCGCCACTGCGGCACCGACGGATAAAAGCGCAGACTCTCTTCGACCGCGTTCGGAATCAGACCCGGATCGGCGCACAGCGCCTGCCACTGCGAGCGGTTCTCGAGCAGCGCGCGGAAGGCTCCGGACGCGGCGTTGGTCGTGGTCTCGTGCCCCGCAAAAATTATCGAGAAGGTGACGGTGGTCAAGTATTGGCGATTGAGCGGCTGGTCGCCGGCTCCTTCCCGCATCGCCTCAATGAAGATGCTGACGGCGTCGTCGCCCGGATTTTCCATCATTCGATCGACGTGGTGTTCGCAGTACTTCCAGAATTCGCCGAGCGTATCGGTTATCTCGATCTGTTCCGCGTCCGACGGATGGCCGAATTCGAATACCGCCAGGCGCTTGGCGAATTTACGGACGGTCGCGAGCTCGGCGCGCGGTACGCCCATCATCTTGAGAATCACCAGCGCCGGCACTTCGAACACCAAATCGGCGACCAGGTCGGCGTGGCCGCGCTGGATAAAGCCGTCGATGCGCTGCGTCATCAGTTCGCGCGCCCGCGCCTCGATTGCAGCGACCCGCGCCGGCGTGAAGCCCCGCCGCAGCGCCTGGCGATGAGGCGTGTGGCTCGGAGGATCCTCGTCCACGATTGTTGGACTCACGGCGAGGCCGTATTCAATCGCCTTGCCCATCGCCGCCGGGCACAAGGGTTTTAGCAATTCCAGCACGTTGCTGGCTGAGAATAACTCCGGATCCCCTTGCAGGATGTCGCGGACATCCTGGTATCGGGTCACCACCCAGCAATTGATCTGCGGACTATAGAAAGCCGGCTCCTCCTTGCGTGCGCGAGCGTAAAAGCCGTACGACTCGGCGTCGAAGGCATCGAATGCTTTGCCGATGTGGCTCACCGGACACTTGTTCAAGGACCCGGGATCGGCTTTTTCGTTACTCATTCCCAAATACACTCCATCCAAGTTGCTATTTGCGCAAGTGACTATTGAAGTTGGATAAATTTCTCGGTGCGGCGAAGGTCTTGAGGATTTACGCAAAGACAGCAGCCAACCCATCGGCGCGTGCCGATGACTACCAGACCAGTGCGGTTATTCCGTTCGCAATCGCGCTGGCGGCCATTTCGCACGCTGCGCCGCCGCTCAAGTTTCGACCACTCGCAGCCGGGTCAGCCTGAGCGTCTTGATTAGCCATTTGCCGCCGGCCTTTTCGTAGGTTTCGTGGTAATGGCCGAGCCCGTGGAGCGTCTGGCGGCGAGATCCCGCAGGCCACCAGATTGAATCCTCCATCGCCCATATACCATTGGCGATCGTCGGCGATGTTATCTCAATTTCCGGCATGTGGCCGTGATGCACTGTGATTGCCGGCGCAACCACGTTCTTGACCAACGCCACGATATTCGCGGCTCCCGCGGCCGTCCATTCGCCTGGTTTTCCGCCCGGCGGCGTATAGTCCGCCGTCGCGTCGCCGGCAAAGACCGCCTCGAAACCGGCCCAATCTTTCGTATCCATGCATCGAAAATATCGCGCCTTGAGGTTGCTGATCTCATGAATCGCCAGCAAGCGTTCGACCTCGGTCATCGGAATGAACCTCCATCAATTGAGCTGGACTATACATTCCACGAACTGCGCAAACTGCAAAGGCGGCGGCCGGCCGGCGCACTCAGGTGGCCCACAACACATGGATTCCTGAAGGCTTGATCGTGGATGTTTTGGAATTCGGCCCGCGTTGCAGCGAGTCTTTGGGAGAGAGATCTTCCACGCGACCTGCGCCGGCGATGAATTTCGCCGCCCGCTCGAGGTTGAAGGATTGCGTGTTGACGCTGTCCTTGTTGATAACAACGAGCGCCCGCTCGGTGCGGTCGCGCGACCATTTCACGAAGGCGAACAGGTGCTTGTTGCCCGTCTCCAACGGTCGCGGCGCGTTGTCTTCGTTGAACACTTGCCGTGAATTCTTCAGTCGGTTGACGGTTGCTACAAAATCACAAATATCCCAAGCGGGAGTTTCCCAATCCTCGGTTCGCGTCGCGACTACGTGCAGGCGGCGCCGGAAGCCGTATTCGAATCCGATCGGCATCATCACGCCCGCCGAGAATAACGCGGAGAAGGCGTAGCGCATTTTCACCGCAGCCTGATCCCCATTTAGCTCCGCGGCGAGGCGCTCGGTGTCATGGGATTCCGCAAAGCTGACCGAAGGCACCAGTGGCGCCGTCTGGCGGTATTGCTCAAGGCACCACGGCGCGCTGAAGTCCCACCATTTCGAACTGTTGAAGATGAAGTCGAACCCGTCCTGCGCGAGACGGATAGTGTCCTCGATTGGGCATCCGAGCGATTCCGCGAAAAACATCATTTCCGGACGGCGGCGTTTAACCGTTTCAATCAGCGTGCGCCAGAGTGCCCCCGGGACTTTGTAAGCGGCATCGCAGCGAAAGCCCTCGACTCCGAGTGCGGCGTAATATTCCGCCAGGTCGATCCAGTATTGCCAGAGCCCGTCGCGATCCGCCTCGTTATCGATTTCCGCAAGATCGACCCACGTCACCACGCGGTTGCCGTCGTGCGCGCCCGGATTGACCGGCTTGCCGTCGGTTCCGCGCCTGTACCACGACGGATGCGCGGTCAGCAGAGGAGAGTCGATTGCGGTGTGATTGATTACCAGGTCGATCATCACCCGCAGTCCGAGTCCGCGGGCATCGGCAATCATCTGCCGCAACTGGGATTCGGAGGGGCTGGCCGCCGGATCAACGAAGCGCGGGTCGATCGCGTAATAATCCTTGATCGAGTACAGGCTTCCCGAACTGCCGGAGAGTTGGATAGGGTTGACGAACAGCCAGCTGAACTCCATCTGGCGCGCCCGCTCCAGATGACACTTCCAGCCTGGCAACGGACCCGCCAAAAGCGGAAACAGGTTGTAGATGCGCGGCCCGGGCCGCCCTTTGGTGGTGGTGCTCATGATGGATTCCAAGGTCATTTGCCACGAGTCCGGTGGTCTCGCAAGGCGCTGATTCCGCGGATTAAACCGGACAACTCCTCGCGCGCGCTCAAGTGAAATACGCTATTGCGCGTGGCGATGTGACTGGCTGAGACGGCTCGATTTTTGCGCAATGGCTACGCCAGTCCAACCGCGAGAGCTTTTCGACGCTCGATCGCTGCGTTGTCCGCGACGATCGCTGCGATTGCATCCCGTCGCCTTTGCACGTGCACCGCGCGTTTTGCGGATCGCTGGAGCTTGATGCTAATTCGTGAAGGAGACGCCGGCGGCCTCCGGTTTCGGCTGGCGCCTCGGAATCGGAGGAAACGACATGAAATCCGTCCTTTGTGAAATGCTCGGAATCGAATTCCCGTTGGTCGCCTTCAGTCACTGCCGCAATGTGGTGGCGGCTGTTAGTCGCGCGGGTGGCTTCGGCGTCCTCGGTGCGACCGCCTTCGCGCCCGACGAACTCGAGCACGAACTGAAGTGGATCGACGAGAATATCGGCGGCAAGCCTTACGGGATTGATGTGCTGATTCCGGAGAACATGGCCGGCAAGAGCGAGAAGAACGTAACTATGGGCTCGCTTGCCGAGCGTATTCCGCAGCAGCACCGGGATTTCGTCCGCGAACTTCTGCTCAAGTACGACATCGAGCCGCCGCAATCGCGCATCGTTGAAAGCCGCGACCGCGACGAGCGCCCGGTGCGCCTGAATTTACACGAAGACGTCGTCTTGAAACTGCTCGAAGTTTCCTTCCGCCATCCGATCAAGCTAATCGCCAACGCGCTCGGCGTGCCTCCGCAATCGATGCTCGATCTCGGTCGCAAACACGGGGTTCCAGTGGCCGCGCTGATTGGAGCAAAGGAGCACGCGATCCGCCAGGTCAAGGCGGGCGTCGACATTATTATCGCCGAAGGGTGGGAGGCTGGCGGCCATTGCAGCGAGGTCTCCACGCTCGTCTTAATTCCCGACGTGCTGCGCGCGATAAAGCCGATTCGCAACGTTCCCGTCCTCGCCGCCGGCGGTATCGCGACCGGCCGCCAGATGGCTGCGTGCATGGCGCTTGGCGCCGCCGGCGCATGGACCGGTTCGGTTTGGCTGACCACCGCCGAATCCGACGTTTCCGAAATAATCCGCGACAAAATGCTCGCGGCGACCTCCCGCGATACGGTGCGGTCGAAATGTCGAACCGGAAAATTCTCGCGGCAACTGCGCTCGGCCTGGACCGACGCGTGGGAAGGCCCCGATAGCCCCGGGCCGCTGCCGATGCCGTTTCAGACCATTCTCAGCGAACCCGCCCTTCGCGCAGCGCTGCGCGCTGCCGAAAGAGGTAACGAAAAGGCCCGTGAGCTCGTGACTTATTGGGTCGGCCAATGTGTCGGCCTGACAGATAGCGTGAAGTCGAGTCGCACGGTGGTGACGGATTTCATGCAGGAATTTGCCGAAGCGATCGACGAAATGCAGGGTATGACCGAAGAATAATCTCGACGGATTTCAGCCACCGCGATCATAGCGAGCGCGGCCCGCGTCGATTACCATTTGACGCGGTCGGGACCCGTAGCGGGGTTTCAATGCGCATCGATTATTGACGGCCGATCGGGTATTTCATATCCAGCGGCGCACTACGAGCCCGATTTCAGGAGATCATCTTTATGGCGGCGACAGCCTCTTCAATCATGCCGGGATTTTTGCAGGGCCCCTCGATGAGCGTGGCGGATATCTATGCGAACGCGCGTGCGTTGAGCGGATTTCTCAGGGACAAAGCCGCAGAGATCGACGAGGCCCGGTGTCTTCCGCCGGACGTGGCAGCGCGAGTGCGCGAAGCTGGACTCTTCCGCCTCACTATGCCGAAAATCTGGGGCGGTCCCGAGCTCAGCACTATCGAACAGGTTGAAGTCATCGAGGAACTGTCGCGCGCCAATTCCGCCGTCGGTTGGTGCGTCATGATCGGCTGCGACTCCGGTATTTATTCGGGCTTCATCGACGATGACGCCGGACGCAAACTTTACCCGCGCCTCGACATGTCGACCGCGGGCTGGGTCTGGCCCGCCGGCCGCGCGGAACGCGTCGATGGCGGTTATCGCGTTAGCGGCCAATGGATGTTCGGTTCCGGCATCACCCACGCCGACGTGGTCTCCGCCGGATGCCTCGTCCATGAAAATGGCGCACCGGTCCGGGATGCGTCGGGTGCCCCGAACTGGCGCGTAATGCTCGCGCCAGCCGCCTCGTTCGAAATTCAGGACACCTGGCATACCACTGGCCTGCGCGGTACCGGCAGTAATGATTACCGCGTCAAGGACCTCTTCGTCCCCGAGCAGAACAGCTTCAGCTTTCTCGAACCGGCCAAGCGCGAGGGGCCGCTGTGGCGCCGCAATAATGCGATTCTGCCCAAAGGCGCCGGCGTTCCGCTCGGCGTCGCCCGAGCGACTATCGATCTGTTTTCCGAACTGATTCAGGGCAAAATCGAAGTTCCGAGTGGACGCCTCTACAAAAATCTGGGGCGCGTGCAGAGTGCTATCGCCGACGCCGAAATGCTTCTGGGTGCTGCGCGTTCATACACTTTCATGTCGATCGAGCGGCATTGGAAAAAGCTCGTGAAGAACGACCCGTCAACCCCGCAGGAGCGCGCCGACATCTGGCTCTCGAACGTCAACGTCTGCCAGTCGTCCCGCCAGATAATCCGGACGCTCTTTGACGCCATCGGCGGCAGTGCGATCTACTCGCGGAAAAGCGCCCTCGATCGTGCCCTTCGTGACGCGGAAACCTGGTGCCAGCACATCATCGGCCAGCGCCGCACGCTCAAGATGGTCGGCGCGATGTTACTCAATGCGGACGACGTTCGCGTTTCTCCGCTTCTGTAGTGCGTGGCGCGACGGGACCGTCGCGCTACGCGCCGCACTTCCGCGACGGTCTGCTACGGCTTCGACGTGAGGTCGGCCTTCGCCGTCGCGAGATCGACCGGTACTGAATTATGCTCGTGTACGACTAGCCACTTACCGCCCTTTTTACGATAGACGTCCGTCGTTCGCATAGTCAGTCCAATCGTGTTTCCCTTGGCCCCCGTGCACGCGAATTTCTGGATGCTATGTGAGTATGCGAACGATCCCGCCACGTGAATAGCCAGATCGCTGATCTTCATCTTCGGCGCATCGGCGCACTCGTCGAGCACGCCTTGCCAATCGTCGCGGTAAGCCTCCCAAGCGCGGTATTCGCGCGGCGGAATTGCGTCGAACACCAGCAATTTCTTGCTTTTTACGTAATTCGCCAGAATCGCGTTTGCGTCCTTGGCTTCTACCGCTGTCGCGATTCGCTGCTCCAGCGCCGCGATCGCCGCCTTATCGTTGCTCGCCGAATCCGCCGCATATCCATTTGCACAAACCAGCGCTGCTGCGATCGCGATCGGCAATATCGACATTTTCCAAGTTCGCCAAATCATAGTTCGTGTCTGTCCCCTCGGTTTTCATCATCAGGTGGTCGATTCGTTGCGGCTGCATCCTGTATCGGCGCGAATTTAATACCCGGCGCCGCCTCAGGCTGTAAACTCCGGTATTATCTCCCGCGCCAGAATTTCGCTGGTCTCCGCCGTCGTCGGGAAGACTATATAGTAAGTCATTCCCAACTCCTCGATCCGTGAGCGTAATTCGCGCCGCACCTCGTCCGGCGTTCCCATCAACAGCACCGGCGATATTCGTGCGGCCTCCGCGCTCGGAAATCTCATGTTCTCAGCGGTAGCCTTTACCGCCGCATCCGCGACGCTCTTATCGCGTGCGATTGTCAACACCACGATTCCACTGATCTCGACCGCCGTCGGCTCGCGTCCCGCATCCTTGGTGAATCCTCGCAGCATCGCGATTCGCCGCTTGCTCTCGGCCTTGTCGAATTTCACGGCCGCCGCCGGGTCCTGGACGAAATCCTTGCCATTGACGATCGGCGGAATCAGATTAGCCAGCTGCGCCTGCGCAGCGGTTATTTGCAGCACCCGCTTCCCAGACCCGCCGATCATGATTGGCGGATGCGGCTTCTGCACCGGTCGCGGATGGTTGTAAGCCTTCTCGATCGAAAAATAGTGGCCGCGATACGTCGGTTCGTCTTCCGTCCACATCGCCTTCAGCACTTTGATGCCGTCGTCGAGTTGTTCGAGTCGCTCGGCGTTTGACGGATACGGATACCCATGGGCGTCGTATTCGGAGCGCTGCCATCCCGAACCCAGGCCGAGTAGCAGCCGTCCATTACTTATTTGATCGAGCGTTGAGGTGATTTTCGCGAGCATCGGAGGAGTCCGAAATGACATCGCCGTGACGGTCGGCGTCAGTCGGACATTCTTCGTCACTGCGGCGATCGCGCTCAACGTCGAAAAGCATTCGAGTTGCGGTACCTGCCCGGACCCGAAGGGCGAGAAGAAATGATCGTTGATCGATACTGAGTAAAAGCCGTTTTGGTCCGCCCATATCGCGGCCTCGCGCGCTTGCGCGAAATCTCCGGTCGGAAGAAACAATCCGAATTTGATTGATGGCATCTGGCAGTCGTCTCCGTTCCGCTTGCGCTGAATTCTTCGACCCGCCGGGCGCGATTGCGCGCACCTTGCTGTTCGAGCCCCGAAGCTAGTCCGCCGGGATTCTTTTGTCGACTGTTATCGAGCACGAACGGTGGAATCTGCTTGTCCGGCGCGTTATCGTTCCGGATTCCAGTTCGCAACACGGAGTCTCCCCGATGATTGATTTCTCGCTGCCCGATGACTTGATTGCTCTGCGCGACAAATACGACGCGTTCATTCGCGACGCGATCGTTCCGCTCGAACGGGATCCTCGCCAAGGTCCCCACGGTCCCGAAGAGGTCTTGCGCCTCGAGATGGTCCAGGAAGCGCGCGCTGCCAAGCTGCTCTCCCCGCATGGGCCGCGCGAATGGGGCGGTCTCGGCCTCGATCATCGGAGTATGGCGGTGGTTTTCGAAGCCGCCGGATGGTCTCCGCTCGGTCCCCTTGCGGTTAATATTCAGGCCCCCGACGAAGGCAATACCAATCTACTAAATCAGGTCGCCACGCCCGCCCAGAAGGAGCGTTGGCTCGGGCCTCTGGTGCGCGGCGAAATTCGCACGGTTTTCTCCATGACCGAACCCGACGGCGGCGCGGGTTCCGATCCTTCCCTGATGAAAACCACTGCGCGGCTCACCGGCGATGAATTCATTATCAACGGGCGCAAGTGGCTAATCACTGGTGCTCCCGGCGCTACGCTTAATATCGTGATGGCGCGCACCGAAGACTCCGCCGGCCGCGATCTGGGCGCAACGATGTTGCTGGTGGACATGGACGCGCCCGGGTTTTCGATTAAACGCATACTCAATACCATGGATAGCAACTCGCCTGGCGGCCACGCCGAAGTCGAGTTTCATGATGTCCGGGTCAGCCGCGATTGCGTTCTCGGTGAAGTTGGCAAGGGCTTTCGCTACGCGCAAATTCGGCTCGCACCCGCCCGCCTGACTCATTGCATGCGATGGCTGGGCGCGGCTCGTCGCTGCCACGCGATTGCACTCGACTACGCCCGCCATCGGCAGGCGTTCGGTCGCGCCATCGGTGAGCATCAGGGCGTCGGCTTTATGCTTGCCGACAATGAGACCGATCTGAATTTGTGCCGGATCGCGATCTGGCACGCGGCCTGGCTGCTCGATCAGCATCAGCAGGCGCGTCAGGAAACCAGCATGTACAAGGTTTACTGTTCGGAAGCGCTTGGGCGCGTGGTCGACCGCTGTCTGCAGATTCTGGGCGGAATGGGCATGACCGACGATACCGTGGTCGAGCGCACCTACCGTGACATCCGCGCGTTTCGCATCTACGACGGTCCTTCCGAGGTGCATCGTTTCGCAATCGCCCGCGCCGCCTTGGCACGCGATCCGTCCGGGCGCTGAAATACTCCGTCGGGTCGCGGAAGATTCGTCGGGTTTTGTTGAATCGCCGGGACAAGGCTCAAAGTCGCATGCGAGAACGTTTACTGGTCGAAGTGGACCTTCTTCATCAGCGCAATGAAACGCAGCTCTGAGCGCAGCGGATCGAAAATTCGATCCATCTTGAGCCACGCCAGAAACTGCGAGTGGGCGGCGTAAGCTTTCTCCAGACCGTCCAGCGCACGCTCGCGATCGCCCATGCCGAGATAGACGATCGCCAAGTTGAACGGCGGAACATATCCGTGCAGCGATTTCCGATTCAGCTCGTCGATTATCGCATGCGCCTTGGCTCGATCGCCCGAAATCCCGTAGGCGTACCCAAGCCATGCGGCAACCCAGCCCGGCGATTCAGGGGTGTTGGCCCTTTGAAGCTCCGGTATGGCGTCGCGGGTCTTCCCAGCCTCGATATCGATCCAGCCGATTGTAAAGTGAGGCTGAAAGTAAGTTGGATCCAGTTCCAAAGCCCGGTTCGTGACCCCAATCGCAGCTTGGTAATTGCCTTGCCAGGCAAGCGCGGAGGCAACATCAGCTGTGATTTGCGGCGACAGCGGGTCAAGTTCAGTCGCGCGTTTGCCCTCCGTCACCGCTTCGTCCAGCCGTCCCTGCAGCGCCAGCGCGGTGCCGAACTGATCGTGAGCGAACGCGTAATTCGGATTGAGCGCGAAGGCCCGGTGATATTCCTTCTCACTGCCGGCCCAGTCAAATTCATAGAAGGTCTTGTAGTTGGCCAGCGAGGTGTGAGCTTCGGCGGAATTGGCGTCTAATTGGACGGCCTTCTCAGCCGTCGCCTTCCCCAGCGGCATCGCCTCCGCCGAGGTCATAATCCCTTCGTTGAATCCAGCCCAGACGTAGGCATCGGACAGTCCCGAATATGCGGGCGCGAAAGTAGGGTCAAGCTTTATCGCCGTCTCGAATTGTGCAATTGCCTTCGTCAAGTTCTCGTCATTAGGCCGGCTAAAGAAATAGCGGCCTTTCAGGTACGCGTCGTGCGCCGCGGGACTCACCGTGGGAGCGTTGGTCAAAAGCGCGTGCTCGGTGGGTGTCAGTTGCACATTGATCTCTTTTGCAATTGCTGAGGCCAGTTCATCTTCCAACACGAGCACATCGCGCGAATCGCGCACGTAACTCTTGGCCCACAGATGTTTGTCTGCCCGCGCGTCAATCAACTGCGCCGTGATGCGTACCTTGTCGCCTTCCCGAAGCACCGATCCTTCGACCACCGCATCGACGTTGAGCAGTTTTGCAATCTCCGGCGTCGGCGGCCGATGCGCGCCTTTGAACTGCATCACCGATCCGCGCGAGATCACGCGAAGGGCGCTGATAGTCGCGAGGTCGGTCGTCAATTCATCGGTCATGCCGTCGGCAAAATAGTCCTGTTTCGGATCTCCCGAGTAGTTGTCGAGCGGAAGCACCGCGATCGATCGGATGACGTGAAGAGCAGTGGCCGACTGAGTAGCCGGGTTCGGGGCGGAAGACCATCGCGTCGCGACAAAATAAGTGACTATGATCAGGGCGACCGCCCCGATTCCCGCCAGTGCCAGGCCGCGCGCGCGTGCGCTCGTCAGGATTGAAGGCGTCGCCGCAGTCGCAGAATCGGGAGCCTCCGAAAGGACGTACACGCCGATCGGCCGGCTCACATTCTTTAGACGCTTCTGGCCGAGATTCTTGGCGACGATCCCAGGTTTGTTGCGAATCTCGTCATAAACGGTAGCCGAGACGCAGATTGAGCCAGGCACCGCGAGAGCGTGGATGCGCGCCGCGATATTTACGCCGTCGCCCCACGCGTTGTCATCGGTGAACAGTACGTCGCCAAGGTGGATACCGATTCGTAATTGCAGGTCGGGGGAGTCTTTCAGTGCGGCTTGAGCTTGGCGGGCGCAATTCACAGCATCCGACGCGCTGTGGAAGCTGGTCAGCGTGCCGTCGCCGATCTCGCCTAGCATCCGGCCGTCGAACTGCGGCAGCAGCATCCGCAGCAGCGCCCGATGTTCCGCGAGTGCGCGCATTGCGAGCGCTTCGTCACGTCCCATAATCGCGGTATAGCCCGCGATGTCGCTGAACATGATTGCGGCCAGTTCGCGCCTGGGCGTCGCCGCTTCCATATCCGGGGAAGTCGCCATTCAATGCCTGCTCAATCGGATATCGGACACTCGCATAAGGCTCGGATACTACTCCACTGCCTACCGCTGTGCGAAGGGGTTGCGCAAAGCTGGAGTGGCAGCGAGCGAGACCCAAAACATTCGCTTCTACTCCGGTTCAGCCGCTGGATTAGGCTCTCCACCTTATCCGTCGACCCTGAGCTACATCGGAGAGAACGCGCACATCCCTGCAATAACGAACAATTTTGCATTCCAAGCCTCACGGTTAGAACGGTCACGATCGAGTCTCGATTTGAATGATCGCACGGCCTTTACGTTGCCGGAGCAGGTATGTAAATTGCCGACCGGCACGCGCGCCGCCGGATATGGTCTCAGGATTAAGCGGCTCTGGAGAACTTTTCAACGACCTGCGCGACTCGCGGCGACGCATTCATTCTGAACCGCACGTGGATAATGGGATCGATGTATCACATGAAGCTGATTTCAGGTCTGGTTGGTCTTTTGGTCATTAACCTGGGCGCAACGCCTCTGCATGCGCAAACGGTTGCGCCATCGCCTCGGTCCGGTGTGACATCTCCCGGCGCCATCAGTCCTGATTCCAAGCCCGCAGCCGCCGGCAAAGCGGTGGCCGCCGCCTCGGATTCAATCCCGGCGAATACTACGATCACGATGCAAAACTGGCAGAACTATCGCGCGTTCATGCCAGACGGCATGGTCGGCCTCTTTCAGGGTAAGTACTTTTGGAAGATGCCTGCCGACGTAGCGCTTAAGATCGGCCCTACGATTATTCATCCACTCCCAGCGAATTACCGGGCCGCTACCGAAAAATATTCCTCGCAAATTACTATCAGCGAATTGCCCTCCGGCGGGCTCAATTTGCACGGCTACATGGGGGGTGAGCCATTTCCAAATCCCCAGGAGCCGCATAGAGCCTGGAAGATTCTCGCGGACGTCTGGTACAGGTACATTCCACATCTAATCGTGGACCCGCACGGACTATCGTGCAGTCAAAACAGTCTCGGAAATATCAATTGTGGCGCCGACGAATTCGTCGGACACCAACTGAGCTTTAACACCGATCCCGGTGTTCCGAGCACCCTTCCGGGCGCCGGAGATACCTTTTATACCGAATGGTTCATGACCCTGGAGCCGGAAAACGAGCGCTACAACGCAAGTGTTGTCATCTCCTATCGGGACCTGAGCAAGCCGCAAGACATCTATGCCTTTATCCCCTCATTGCGGCGCGCGCAGCGAGTTGCATCCAGCGCTCGATGCGCGCAGTACTCAGGCAGCGATTTCACTTCCGATGACTACCGCTATGGCTTCAACGCAAACCTGACTCAGGTCACGGCAAAGTTTCTGGCGTCGAAGAAAATCCTGGCCCTGGTGGATGCGAATTTACCGACGCAGGCATATCCGGGCGGCTACGATATGCCATTGGGATGGCCGATGCCGTCCTGGGGGAAATGGCAGTTGCGCGACGCCTATGTTATCAGCGTTAGTAAAGTACCATCGGAAGCAAACGGCTACTGCTTCGGCAAGCGCGTGATGTATGTCGACAAGGCCTCAAGCGCAGTCTTGTGGCTCGACCTCTACGACATGCAAATGAAGTATTGGAAGTTCGGCGGATTCTTCCTCAAGACGCTCGACGTTCCGGGAGTTGGACCGGTGACGTCCAGCGGAGCGGCAGTTGAAGCCATGTGGGATATGCAGAACAAGCATTCAAGCATATTTGCCGATCCTGGCTTGAATCATCCGTTTTACGTCAACGAACTTGCGCCCAAGGAGTTCAATGACATCACCCGCTACAGCACGGCGAGTGGCCTGAATGAGATAATGCGGTAGTAATCCGTTAATTAATCTGACGACCTAAAGGGCAAGACAACCGTGACAAAAATGTAGATTGGATTGCGCGTCCTGAACCATATGAATAAGCGCGAAGCGCAACCTTCAATGCCTCAGGAAATGTTTCGCGTGGTACTGCACGAAGTTTAGAAAAGTGTCAAATAACCTGTAATGATATCCCGAGATGACGGCGGCCAGGATCAGCGTTGCGGCGATGATTGTCAAGAATCGGCTCGGTCCGCCCGGCGCCCTTTCCATCTGTGCCCGGCCCGGGGCGAGAAGCATGCAAAGGTCTTCGTAGATTGCGGCATGAGCGTCGCGCACGTCGTTGATCAGAAGATTCCGTATCTGCTCCGGCCGATCGATCCCTGCGGGAACGAAAGCTTCAATCTGTTCGAATTGCCGCAGACTCTCTTCGGCGTGATAGACGGCGATCTTGAGTATCGGCGAAGGCACACGCGTCAAATCGGTATTGGCAAGCTGGCGATAGAATGTCAGGGTCCGTTCAAAAAACGGAATCCCTGCGCGAAAGCTTAGCTGCGATCCCAACGCATCCTCGCGTATCAGGTCGATCGGCCTGATCTTGCCTAGGAGCGTGTCCGAGAAATAGTTATTTGACTGAGGAAGAAAACGGGGTGTGAGTAGTAGATAATTAGGCATGGGTAAGAGCTACCGACCGTACCATCCGGATCAAGAGTTTCTGCTTCCCCCGAGCCTGCGTGAATGGTTGCCCGAGAATCATCTGGTCTACTTCGTCAGCGATGTGGTCGACAATCTGAACCTATCGGCGCTGGATGCGGCGTATGGGGACGAGCAACGCGGGCAGCCGCCCTACGATCCGCGGATGATGACCAAGGTGCTGGTGTATGGGTATTGCGTGGGGGTATTTAGCTCGCGGCGCATCGAGCGGCGTTTAATCGAGGACGTGGGGTTTCGCGTGCTGGCGGCGGGCAACGCGCCGAACTTCCGTACCATCGCAGATTTTCGCAAGCTCCATCTGGCGACGCTGGCCGGGCTGTTTGAAGAGGTGCTGAAGATCGCGCTGGAAGCGGGAGCGCTGAAACTGGGGCGGGTGGCGTTGGACGGCACCAAGCTGAAAGCCAACGCCAGCAAGCACAAAGCGATGAGCTATGGCCGGATGCAGGAGCGGCAACGGCAACTGCGCGCAGAGGTCCGGGAACTGCTGGCCCAGGCCGAGGCGGTGGACGCCGCCGAAGACGCGCACTACGGGGCCGATCGGCGGGGCGACGAGCTACCCGCAGAGTTGCAGCGGCGCGAGAGCCGGCTAAGGAAGATTCGCGCGGCGCAACGGGCGCTGGAAGAGCGGGCGCGGCAGTCGGCGGAGAAGGCCGGAAAGCCGCGCGCAGAAGTGCAATCGGCGAAGCCCGCGGACAAAGATCAATACAATTTCACCGACCCGGAGTCGCGCCTGATGCAGGGCAGCGACGGTCTGGTGCAAGGCTACAATGCGCAGGCGGCAGTGGAGCCGGTGTTGCAGTTAATCGTGGGGCAGAGCGTGACGCCGGCAGCCAACGATAAACAGCAAATCGAACCGATGGTCCAGGTGATCGAGCAACAGAGCGGACAGCGACCCACCGGCCTCGTGGCCGACAGTGGCTATTGCTCGGAGAAGAACCTCGCGTATCTGGCGGCTCTCGGTCAGTCTGGAGACCCGATCGATTGCTATATCGCGACTGGCAAGCAGAAGCATGACGAATACCGCCAGCCCTGCTCGCGCGGACCGTTACCGCGCAATGCGACGCGGGTCGACCGCATGAAACGCAAGCTTCAGACTAAGGTGGGGCGGGCAATCTATGTGACACGGAAAACGATCGTGGAGCCGGTCTTCGGCCAGATCAAAGAGGCCCGCGGGTTTCGCCGCTTTCTTTTGCGCGGCTTGGCTAAAGTCCGGGGCGAGTGGGCGCTGGTCTGTCTCACCCACAACATTTTGAAGTTGCACCGGCTCTGCAATGCGTAACCGTCATCCAGGCGGTCACGAGAAATACCGCAGCAAAACGCGCACCTCTTTGTAGTCGCCAGCCGACCAGCCGGCGCTTCGCAGGATCCTGGGGCGACCGGCATCATCAATAGCCAATCGCTCCAATCCGGAGATCAACTTAACCGGCGAAATTTCTCGGACGGACTCCTAGCTTATCCAGACACTTGGTCAGCCGTTCGCGTATTTCCTTGGCTCCTTCCATTCGCCGCCTCCGCTCGCAGCGCGCCGCTCCCCGGAATCCAATTCTAATATCGCAGCTGCGCGGCTTCTCACAAGGTCGTGTCTGCCGTGGCTAGCTCGAGCGCGCGCCGTTGCGCCCGTCGAGCATTTTTCTGAGCCGGGCGGGCAGGGCGCTGCGAAATTCGATAGGTGCGCCTGACACCGGATGTCGCAACTTGAGTTCACTCGAATGGAGCGCCAGCCTCCTTGTCGGATCCTTTCGTTCACCGTATTTTCTATCGCCAATAATCGGATGTCCCCGAATCGCCAGTTGAACGCGGATCTGATGCTTGCGGCCGGTCTCGAGTGTTAGTTCGAGCAGCGCATTGGTTCCGTATCGGCCAATCATTCGGTACTGCGTAATCGCGATTTCGCCGCCCTGCGCTACTCGATGGACCCGCAATGACCTGCTTTCGAGCAGATGGTCTTTGAGCGTTCCGCTTTCTTCAACCGGTATGCCCTTCACTATTGCCAGGTACCGTTTAGTAACTCCTCTCCAATTGTTCTGAAGTGCCGCCTGGATAGTTTCACTTCTCGCAAATATCATCAGTCCTGAGGTTTCCCGATCGAGTCGATGAACTATAAAAGCCTGTTGCAACTTCGATTTCGTTAATGCCTTCAGATGCTCATTGAGGAGCCGGTGCGCGGTCCTCTCCTTCTCGCGTTCGGCGCCCATCGATAGTTGTCCAGGCGGCTTGTCCACTATTGCAATCGCATCGTCGAGATGAACGATCGTCAGGCCGTGGCTTTCGAGCATCGTTGCGCCGGGCTGCTTGCCCCGGGTGATAGTCACCAGGTCGCCCGCCACAAGCTTGGTATCGTGTCGGACGGCTCCTTTATTGTGTACCCGCACCGCGTGGAAGCGCAGAAGGTCCTTTGCCTCTTTGCGCGACAATCCAAGCGGCAGCCCGACGAGATAGGGCAATAGCTCGCTGCTGGACTCCACACGGAACTGGCGTTCTTCAATCATAACTACCGGTCCGCTGCGGTCGCGTTATCGATATCAGTGGAGCGCATTGGTTTCGTATGCGGCACGAGTTCGAATCCCATCCGTCGATTGCAGACTAACGATCGCGAATGGCGACCCGAGTGATATCGATTTCGTCGAACACCGCATCTTCAGTATCTAGCGCGCCGCCGATGCTTGCCTCTCTGACGAGGACGGCGCCGCCAGCGCGAAAGCCGTTACCTAGGATAGCGTTGCGCCCGATTGCTGCACGCTCGAGCGAGAGCGCGACACCGCCGGGATTGTCGAACCGTCCTCCAGTACAGTTGAGCGTGCCACCGATTTTTGCGTCCGCCAGCCGGACAGCCCCCTGCGCCAGGAATCTGGTGTGCATTCGCACGTTGCCGTCAACCTCGATGCCATCGGCGAGGAGCGCATCGCCGCCCGCATTCTGAAAGATACCACCGACGCAATTCAGGTCTCCGGCGATTCGGGTATTCCGCATACGCACCGAGCCTTTCGCGCTGAACCATTCGCCAAGGAAAGCGCGTCCGCCGATTTCTGCGCCGTCACCCGATAATGCGTCGGCGCCGGGGTTTCTGAAAGTTCCGTGGGCGCAATACAAATCTCGCCGAAGGCTCGCGCGGCGCATGCTAACCTCGCCATCAGCCACGAAACCGTTGCTCATTATAATGTCGCCGTTAGCGGCGATTTCATCGGCGTCAAGCGCAATGGCGCCGGGATTCTCGAAGCGGCCGTGTGCGCAATAAAGGAGTCCGCCAATCCGTATACGGCGCGCGCAGACCTCGCCCTTGGCGTGGAAGCCATTGCTCATTAAGACATGGCCGCCGATTACCGCGTCATCCGCGACGAGCGCGAATTTACTGCCGCCACTGTTCAGCGACGCACCGTTGAATGAGAGGTTGCCGTCGATCGAAGCGTAGTCGAGGCAGACCGGCCCGCGAGCCCGAATTCCAGCGCAGATCTGCACGTCCGAGCTTGCGCGCAACGATCGTGCGTCCAAACCGGGGAGTACGCTGCCCCCGAGAAAAACCGAAATCACGGTCGCCTTGCGCAGAGACAGTTCGCGTTCAAAGAAGCACCCGACAAACGCGATTGGAAGCCGGATCTCCATGTCCGCAAGGTTCAGGACGCCCTTTATCCGGGCGCCCGCGATTCGTAATCCAACCGATAATGAGCATGACGCGGCGCTATCCGCGGTCGCTAAGGCGCTAATAACCTTGGCGGAAATGGTTCGTTCGGCGCCCCATGATTCGCCGGCGGCTGGATCGTTCTCGTTTGGATTGGTCGAACTAAAGTCCGCAAGTTCGCCGCTGGCAGCTGAATCGATCAAGCGACGCTCCGCGATCCTATGTGTCGGTGTTCGAGTCACTCGGGTCTGCCCTGCTGCCATTTTATCGTTAATTTGCCAGTATGAAGGTAGCGGAAATACTGACCTCAGCTTACTCCGTTGACGAAGCCTGAATTAAGACAGGTCAATTCTCGATTGCGTAAAGCCCTTGGAGTTGCTAGGCCGGGGAATCTGAAGGCGCGCCGTTGGAAATCTGGGCAACCCGGGCGGTATCTTCGGAAGCGCGGGCGCGCACTAACGCTTCACGAAACAAGGGGATCGAAAGATGGCAACATTTCCTGTGAGCGCAATCGAAGTGTTCGGACTCGGTGTGTTGAAAGCCGAGGGCGTAGTGGTCGACAAGGACAACAACGTCTATGGGGGCGGCCGTAACGGCGTCATGTATAAAGTCACCCCCGACGGCAAAGTCAGCGAACTGGCGACGCTTCCGTCCGGGTCGATTCCCAACGGCGTAGCGATGGATCGCAACGGCGACGTAGTTTACTGCGACCTTGGCAAGGAGGCTGTGATCCGCGTCACGCAGAGCGGCAAAGTCTCGATGGTCGCCGATCGTGCTGGCGACTTGCATCTGAGCCTTCCGAACTTTGCCACTTATGATGCCGAGGGCAACCTCTATGTCTCCAACTCCAGCACTAGCAATATCAACCACATCCTGCCCGAGTTGATGAATCCGTCACCGAAGGGCGCATTAGTTCGCATCCGGCCCAACGGCAAGGGCGAAGTAGTGGCGACTGGTCTCTATATCGCCAACGGCACCGCGATCGATCCTGCGGAGGAGGCGGTCTATGTGCTGGAATCCACGCGATACGATTGTCTTCGGATCGCCATCAAGAAGGACGGGACCTTCGGTAAGCCGGAAGTTTATTCAAAGGACTTTCCCGCGATTCCCGATGGAATGGCCTTCGATGTCGATGGGAATCTCTATGTTACCTTGCCGGGGAAGGCCAAGAAGGAAGACGAGCCGCCACTCGATAAAATTCTCAAACCGGCAAATCAAATCCTCAAAGTCGATACTTCGGGGAAGTGGACGATGTTGATTGACGATCCCGACAGCGAGAGGCTCGATCACCCGACCAATTGCGCATTTGGCGGTCCCGGATTGCAGGATCTCTATTTCGCGAATCTTGAAGGCGACCATTTCAGCCGCGTTCACACCACTCTTCGCGGCCACCCGCTCTACCATCAACGCTAACGGAAATGAGAAAGGACTGGATGGTGCCCGGGGCTGAGACGCCTTCAGTGAAAGCGGCCTCGGCGGCATCCGGTTCGACTACGTTGACACGATTCGAATATACTATGGCTTCTGACTATCCAACGGAACTGGAACAACACTATGGAATCCGACGCGCTCTGTTATCTCTCTGTTGAAGAACTCTCTCGGCAGTTGCATTCGGGTAAGCTTTCGTCGGTCGAGGTCACGCGCTCCATTCTCGATCGGATTCACCGGATGAATCCCCGTCTTCACGCTTACCTGACGGTGCTGGATGAATCGGCACTGCAGAGTGCGGCACAAGCCGACGCCGAGATTCGCGCTGGAAAATGGCGTGGACCGCTCCACGGCGTGCCGATAGCGGTCAAAGATCTGTGCCAGACCAAGGGAGTATTGACGACCTGTGCGAGTCGCGTTCTGCGCGATTGGCGGCCTGATTCGAATGCTGCGGTCGTCGAGCGTCTGGCGGCAGCCGGCGCGGTGATGTTGGGCAAGCTCAACCTGACGGAATTCGCGGTTGCGTGGTACCACCCCGAAATTCCCGCGCCGCTGAATCCATGGGATCCTTCTCTCTGGCCCGGCGCCTCGTCTAGCGGCTCGGGAGTGGCGACGTCTGCCGGGCTTTGCTTCGCCTCGATCGGTACAGACACGGGAGGCTCGATCCGATTCCCGTCGGCGGCTTGCGGAATAGTCGGTCTAAAGCCGACCTGGGGACGAGTCAGCCGATACGGCGTCTTTCCCTTGGGTGAATCGCTCGATCACATTGGACCAATCACCAGAACTGTCGCCGATGCGGCATTCATGCTTGGGGCTATTGCCGGATTGGATCCGGCCGACGCTACTTCGCTGGCAGTTCCGGTGGACGACTATGCCGCAGCGCTCGCCGGTGGCGTGAAGAACATTCGTATCGGGGTGGACGAAAAATATATTACCCATGTGGCTGCCCCCGAGGTCTCCGCGGCGGTCTCTGAAGCAGTTCGTGTGCTGGAGCATCTTGGCGCGAAAATTTCTAAAGTCACGCTGTCTGACGTCGAACCCGGTATTGCCGTATGGACAACCCTCTGCTCCGCCGACGCGGCGGCAGCGCACGAGGCTACTTTTCCATCGAAGGCGTCAGACTACGGCCCGGGATTCCGTTCCTTTCTTGAAATTGGTGCGTCGATTCGAGGTCAGGATTACGCCAAGGCGCATATCGTCCGAGAGGGATTCGCTAACCGTTTTCAGGATCTCTTCGATCAGGTGGACGTCGTTGCGTGCCCCTCGATGCCCTTCGTTTCCCTTCCGGCGACCGGGATGCCGCAGGATGCGCGGGCGTTGACCGGATCCAATGCACTTCTGCACTTTACGGCGCCCTTTAATCTCAGTCGAAATCCGACGCTCTCCCAGCCTTGTGGACAGAGCGCCTCCGGTCCTCCGCCGAGCCTGCAACTGGTAGGGCGCCGGCTGGGCGAAGCCACTCTGCTTCAGGTTGGGGCGGTCTATGAGCGAGCTACCGAATGGCATAAGCAGCGGCCTTCAATTAGTGAACATTGAGAGGCGCGAACTTAGCCAATCGCATTGTGATAGTCACTTGGTGATTTGACTCGCTCACGAGAGTGTCAGTTCGAATCAGGTCAGTTATGCGACATCAGCGCCTAGGAGGCTCCCATTCTTGAAGCCCGTTACCTTTGCGGATTACGCGAATAAGTATGATTGCATCACCATGGAGCGAAGGGATGGGATTCTACAGGTGTCGATTCATTCCAAGGGCGCAGTTGATTTGCCATGCGTCTGGAGTGCAAAACCGCACGAGGAACTATCTTTCGCCTTTTACGATATAGCACGCGACTCCGAGAACCATTGCGTAATCCTCACCGGGGCCGGCGACGCATTTTGTGCCGAGATGCACCCATCGATCAGCGGCCTGTCCCGATACAGCGAAGGGCATCTCACGAACGAAATGTTTGAGAAGATGGATCAGGCAGGTCACGACGGCCGCCATCTGCTCTTCAACCTGTTAAATATCGAAGTGCCGATGATTGCTGCGGTGAATGGTCCGGCGCTTATCCACGCCGAACTCGCTGTGCTGTGCGATATCGTTCTCGCTGCGGAGAATGCCGAATTTCAGGACGCCCCGCATTTTCCGAGCGGGCTGGTTCCGGGCGACGGAGTGCACGTCGTTTGGCCGCTGGTACTCGGTCCTAACCGCGGTCGATATTTTCTCCTGACTGGCCAGAAGCTGACGGCGCGTGAAGCGCTGAATCTGGGCGTCGTAAACGAAGTATTGAAGCGAGACCAGCTGCTGCCCAGGGCCTGGGATCTGGCACGTGAAATCTGCAAGCGGCCCTCGCTGGCGCGGCGCTATACGCGTGTTGCAATGACTCAAACAATCAAAAAAGCAATGCTCGAGGGGCTTGGCTACGGAATCGCGCTGGAAAGCCTCGGGATGATGGCGGGAGTGGGCGTCAAGAACGATTAGCGATACGAAAACCTCCGCCTCTCCCGCGCCGCCCTACTGCTCACGCACGCAACACGACTGAATCTCCAACTGCGACCGATCCGCGTCCATCGGATTCAAGTGTGGGTGACCGGTGAGTACCCCCCATCCGATTTCTTCCCTGATATAGTAGGCGCGGGGTTGAGCGTTAAGCTCGACGGTGTCGACGGTTTCGGCTTGCACCGTGCACGTCACATGCCCCACCGGAACAATAAACGCGTGATAGCCGCCGGGGCCAATCCGTGCCGAGTCATCGCCGCAAGTCACCGACGGGCGCAGCAACGATCCGGCATAGCTATAAGGGCGATACACATAGATCACCGCTTCGTTCGCAGACGAAGGAACCTTTTCAAAAGGAATTCCCTGCACCGCACATCCGACAGCGATGAGCGGTGCGGCAATAATCAGAATTACCAAAGGCCGCAAGTTCATTTATCGCCTGCAACCGAGCTCGCGTGGCGATGGATGGCCGCTGCCTTCGCCAATTCAGCCGCATCGCGGTACAGCTTTTGATCGATGCGCTCTCGTACTGCGGCTCGCGCCGCGCGCTCCAATTCCTGATGCGTCGGTTCTGAATAGAGGCTATATGATTTTGTCACATGTACTTTGGCGGTGTAATGGCCCAGTACCCAGCCGCCTTCAACGATTGACAAGGTGGCAAACGCTGTCACCCCATACTCGCCCAATGGAGCGCCGACGTATGTGACCGGATCGAACGCCGACACGATCAGCGGTATGTGGTACTCGTCATGCGATAATTCCTCGCGATAAGCAAAGGTGATAGTCGAGGTCGGGGATAATGAGATTGCCACCGCGGGCGGGAGGTCGCTCGGATCGCCGTCGATCAGCCTGCCCTTGAATGGCAGTGGAGTCGCCGGTGCCGCCGCGATTTGCAAAGTTTTCTCGGGCGGCTGAAAGCTGCACCCGAAAGCGCTAACGGAGGCAAGAAAAAACGCCAACGTGACCGCGTATTTCATGGCCGGGCCTCGCTTGCTAATTGAAACTTGCGAACCCGCAGTCTCGATCGTCTGGCCTCGATTGCTGAACACCTGCAAATTGCACTCTCACGGCCATTCCACTTTATCAGATGATACCAGTAATTTTGACATTGCCGACGGACTCGCCACGTACTCGCGTCAGCGCAGCGATCGCTTAGCTTTTCGAACGACGACCAAATGTTGAGTTAGTTTGCCTTTTGTGGAACTCCTGATAGCGAAGAAAGCGGCGGAGCCTCTCAGGAGCGAGGATGTGACTCGCTCCTGAGAGGCGCGGTCTCGATCTGCGATTCAAACTGCGATGACGAAAAATCATGATTGCGTCGGGGTTTTCTTTGCTGGACCCCTAGGGAGCCTCTGCACAGGTCGTCATACAGCGGCAGTTCGACATAGTAATGAGGATTATGAGGAGGAACGGCAGCAGCGCGCTGGGGTGATCGCTGCTGAGAAGCCATCAGGAGCATTGGTTGCCTCTGGTTCTTGTTCACAACCCACACCAGGCCCCGGCTGGGAGCAACCGATGCCGGAGTTGGTAGAGATTGGCCAGCGCGAACATGGTTTCGGCCCGAGCCAGATTCTTGGCCAGCCCGCGATATCTAACCTTGCTGAAGCCCCACAACTGCTTGAGTACGCGGAAGGCATGCTCGCCGCAAGCGCGGGTGCGCGAACGCACCCGGTTGATCATCCGCCAGCGCTTGCTCAACGGCCGCTGCGCGGTAGGACGGCGATTGATCCGATAATGTATTCCCCGCGATTCAAGGAAGCTGCGGTCATCTTCCTTCCAATACGCCTGGTCGCCGAACACCTCGCGCTCGTACCCGTGCAAAAGCTCCGGCAGTTGGGTGACATCGGCGACCGCGGCGTCGGTCGCGGTTACGCTGTGCACGATGCCACGCTGGTCAGCCCCGATGTGCAGTTTCATCCCGAAGTGCCAGTTCTGGCCCTTACGAGTCTGCTTCATCTCGGGGTCGCGCGTCCCACTGGCGTTCTTGGTGGAACTCGGCGCCGCGATGATGGTCGCGTCCACAATCGTCCCCGAGCGCAGCAACAGGCCGCGGGTCTCGAGCAGACCGCCGATCGCGGCGAAGATTGCCTTGGTCAAATTGTGCTTCTCGAGCAGATGACGAAAACGCAGAATCGTGGTCTCATCCGGCACCGTGTCCTCGCCCAGCTCCACCTTGGCAAACCGACGCATCGACTCACTGTCGTAGATCGCGTCCTCGGCCTGCGGGTCGGAGAGATTGAACCATTGTTGCAGGAAGTAGATGCGCAGCATCTTCTCCAGCCCCAGTGGCTGGCGCCCGTTGCCGGCTTTGGGGTAATGAGGCTCGATCAGGCGCAAAAGCCGCGCCCACGGAATCACCGCATCCATCTCGCCCAGGAATCGCTCGCGCCGGGTAACTTTGCCTTTCCCATTCCATGCCATCGATGCGAACGTCCGCTGATTCCCCATCACCGCACCTCCACTCCTGCCGCTCCCACTTATGATTTATACCAAACCGAAACACTTGTGCAGAGGTTCCCTAACCGGATTCCGATGCACCAGACGTAATGAGGTTCATAGACGATGGCAATGATCAGGTTCGAAGACTACTCGACTAAGTATAGCTGCATCAAAATGGAACGTCGCGACGGCATTCTGCAGATGACGCTCCATACCAATGGGGCGGAACTCCAATGGGGCATATCGGCACACGAAGAGCTATCGTACGCATTCTATGACATAGCGCGCGATCACGAAAATCGCTGCGTTATACTGACAGGCACCGGGCGCAGTTTCTGCGCGGAGTTTGAGGGCGGGGGCGGTCCGGGCGGAATCAATATAGCGGGGCAGGGTGAACCGCAGCCGGCGGGTCTCAAGTCACCAGTTTGGGATCACATCTACTCGGACGCGAAGTATCTGCTGATGAATCACCTCAATATCGAGGTGCCGATCATCGCCGCTGTTAACGGGCCGGCACTGATCCATGCCGAGCTGGCCGTCCTTTGCGATATAGTAATCGCCGCCGAGCATGCCGAATTTCAGGATGCCCCGCATTTCCCCAACGGCATCGTCCCCGGTGATGGCGTCCATATCGTATGGCCCCTGGTTCTCGGACCCAACCGCGGCCGATATTTCCTGCTCACCGGACAAAAGCTTTCGGCAAACGAAGCCTTCAATCTAGGCGTCGTGAGCGAAATATTGCCTCAAGACCAGCTGCTTGCGCGTGCATGGGAACTCGCACGTACCATTACCGTCAGGCCGTCGCTCGCAGTGCGGTACGCACGCGTCGCTATTACGCAGCAGTTGAAACAGTTGATGCTCGAAAATCTTGGCTACGGGCTCGCTCTCGAAGGCTTAGGCGCCGTTCAATCATGGCCCGGTGCCCGCTCGGAAGACTAGGGCAGGACAAGCGGACGGATGGACGCGACCTTCGAGACTGGCGGTGGTTCACGATCGGAGATATATGAGGTGGACGACCGTGAGGACCGGTCGCATTTGCAGGATAGACTAGGGAACCGTTTGAGAGTCGACTGTGAAGGAAAGAGCCGCGTGGAGGGAACCCGATGACATCCAACAATCGCCGGCCGTTACTCGACGGGTACAAGGTTCTGGACTTTACCCAGTATGTCGCCGGGCCCACGGTCACCAAGTTAATGGCTGAGATGGGCGCGGAGATTATCAAGGTCGAACTCGCTCCGGATGGTGACCTTTGTCGAAAATTCCCTTTCATCCGAGAGCAGCGCAGTGCTTATTTCGTTCAGCAAAACCGTGGCAAAATGAGCCTCTGTATGAACATGAAGACCACCGCTGGGAAGGCAATTATCCGTGATCTTATCCCAAAGGTCGACGTGCTTGTGCAGAACTATGCGCCCGGTGTGATTGGCCGTATGGGTTTCGACTACGAAAACGTACGCAGGTTGAATCCAAAGATTATCATGTGTTCGGTTTCGACCTTTGGCCAGACCGGTCCGCTCGCACCCGATCCGGGTTACGACTTTATCGGACAAGCCTATGCGGGTGTGACTTCTCTGAGCGGAGAAGAGGGCGGACCGTATTATCCGCCGGCATTGGCACTAGGCGACGTCTCGACCGGCGTGCATGCCTATGCTGCGGTCGCGACCGCGCTGCTACATCGTGAGCGCACGGGTGAGGGGCAGCACCTGGATATCTCGCTGCTAGACAGCTATTTCCATTATCACGATATGGCTGTGAGTATGTTGAGTTCGAGTCACGGTGAGGCGCGGGTGAGGCGAATGGGTAATCAGATAGGGACGCTCTCCCCGGCGGGGATTTTCAACACCAAGACCGGGGCACTCTGGATATTTGCGTTTCAGGACAACCATTGGGCAAAACTATGCGAAGTTATGAATCGCAAGGAGCTTGTGCAATCGCCCAGATGCATCGACAACACGGCCAGAGTGGCTAATCGTCAGGAAGTCAATCAAGCGATCAATGCCTGGCTTGCGTCTCTGGCGGACACCGAGGCGGCGCTCGTGATATTGCGCGAGGCCCGTATTCCACACGCTCCAGTGCTAACAGTCGAGGAAGCGATGCAACATCCTCACTTGATTGAGCGCGGAACCGTCCGCACAATTCGTGATCGCATCCTGGGTGATTTTCAGATTCCGGGAGTGCCGCTGCGGTTTTCAGCGTTCCCGGAGCCGCTCGAACTGGAGGCGCCCTTTCTGGGTGAACACAATCGCCAAATTTTGTCTAACTATCTTGGATTTTCAGAAGAGCAGATCTCGCAATTGGAGCAAGAGCAGGTCCTCTTCAGTGCGCGACACTAAATCGGTGAGACTGATCGTGTCCTCGGACGGGATATTTGTCTGAGTTCCAGGGTAGTGTTGTGTCTGGAGACCAGTCTGCTATTGAAAGCAACCAGAACAACTTCGAAAGCCATATGGAGTGTTGAATTCTGAAACCTGAGAAGTCCAGTCAGTCAGTTTGGCCACGTCTTCTCTATGGCAATATGTTCGTAATCTTAGAATATTCTAGAAGATATTTTATTAGGTGATTCGCCAGATGAGAAATTCAGTCCACATCTCGTTTTCATCTATACTGAGGTCGCAGAGCATCTCGCTCGTTTGGATTATTCTTGTCTTCGTGAGCGGGATTGCACTGAGTCCGCGCAGTGCGATCTGCCAAATGGTTGATTCCTCTGGTAAGGCTGGGCATCAATCAAGAGAATCCGTCCAGACCGCTGTATTCGCCGGTGGCTGCTTCTGGGGCGTGGATGCAGTGTTTAAACACGTGAAAGGCGTGGAGAGTGTGGTATCCGGTTATTCGGGCGGAAGGCGCACCACCGCGCATTACGAGATGGTGAGTACGGGAACGACGGGACAAGCGGAATCCGTCAAGATCATCTTCGACCCTGCGAAAATATCGTATGATCAGTTGCTTCAAATCTTTTTCTTCGTTGCGCATGATCCAACCGAGCTGAATCATCAAGGGCCCGATTGGGGCACCCAGTACAGATCCGTAATCTTCTACGCGAACGCCGAACAGCATCATGCGGCGCTTCAGTTCATAAAAAAGCTTTCTGCGGACAATGCGTTTTCCGCCCCGATCGTAACCCAGGTCGTTCAGTTACAAGGATTTTATCCAGCCGAAGATTACCATCAGGACTTTTTGGAACGTCATCCCGATAATCCGTATATCGTTGTAAATGACTTGCCGAAGCTTGATCATTTGCGTAAGCGATTCCCCGCGCTGTACGTTCCGTAACTTCTCGTCCCGAAGAGGTCCGACCGCAGCATCGTGTGGTCGCGTAACGCGCGAAGTGTCCGACAGCGAATCTCCGGAGCAGGATAACCGCGGACAGCATCGCGGCTAACAATCGCGATCTGACTGCGCGTTAGTGGCCCCGGTTCGCGACCGAACCAGAAGCTCCGCCGCGCGGCTCAGCTTCAGCCGCAATTGAGAATGCACGCCTGACCGCGCCTGTTCCCCGCATAATTGTTTCATTTCTGTCCGCTATCGCGTACCGAAGTGCCCTATGCCGCAGCGCTCCCGTCGTGACCAGTGCACGCGACAGGGCTCCATGTGTGCACTCGTAGCCCGAGCATCTCAATCGACGACGGTTTAACCCCAAACCGTCACGCGCGGGACGATTGCTGCTGCATCTATCGGAGGGAGACACTCCTTGCTATAAGGCATCTTTTGCACCAATTTTTACAGAATCGTGCGTGGGAAGACCGGAAAGTTTGCTCAAACGGATCGGCGTGGAGAAGGAACCCAACATGGACAACGGCCGCAGCGACATCCCTCCGAGTTTTGGTCGATATCTCTTGGATTACCGTAGGCCTATCGGATTGGTGCTCATCATCGTAACAATATTGATGAGCTACTCGGCGCTCCATCTGAAAATCGCAACCCGGTTCGAGGATCTGTTCCCGGCGAATCACCCAAATACTCGCCTGTATAGGGAATTTCGCCGTCAATACGGCGGTGCGCAAACCTTGGTCTTGATGATCCGTGTGAAGAAGGGTGACATTTTTAATTTCAAAACGCTACACGATATTCAAGACATAACCAACGAGGTCGACAAGACTGAGGGCGTCAACCACAACGAGGTGTTTTCCTTGTCGTCGTATCGCGTGCTGTATGCCCGCGCCTTGCCGGGAGCGCTAGTATCGTCCCCATTCATGTATCCCAAGGTACCGAAGACCCAGGCGGGAATCGACGAACTCAAGGATCATGTTCTTGCAAATCGCGAACAGTTAGCGGCTCTGGTTACGCATGATCTCAAAGGGGCGCTTGTAATCGCGAGCTTCAATGAACGCGGACTGAATTACAAGAGGGTCTTCGACAGGGTTCAATCGATTATTCACGAGCACGAGGATCAAAATACCAGGATATATGCCAGCGGTGCGGTTATGTTCGCCGGCTGGGGCTATCATTACCTGCCGCGGATTCAAACCATTTTCGTGTTATCGATTGTCCTGATGCTCGTGATTCTATATTTGAGCCTTGGGCGTCACAGTGGTTGGTGGGCGCCAATCTTGACGGGCATCTTTTCCGCGATTTGGGGCCTCGGATTCGTAAGTGTCATGGGCTTCACGTTCGACCCTATCATGCTCGTTATTCCGTTCATTATGACCGCTCGCGATTTAGGTCACGGCATCCAGTGGCAGGGACGTTACTATGATGAGTTCGGCCGGACCGGAAACAAGATTGAGGCTTGTGTTAGAACTGCCGATCGCATGTTGATGCCCGGACTGTTGGCCGTCTTCGCGAACGTCGCCGGTATAGTGTTTATCGCTGTGGGGGATATCCCCGTTCTCCGCCAGATTGGGTTTGGCGGAGCCGTGTGGATGGGCGCTAGCGTCGCGATGGTGTTTGTCTTCCAGCCAATCTTGATTAGTTACCTTCCAAGGCCGGAAGTGTACGAGCGTTCCTGGCTGCGTCGGGTCGGAATATCTGCTCTTAATCTCCGGCGCCGGCAGCTTGCTGATTGGATCGTCTCAATTCGAATCACTCGCGGCGCCGCGGGAAAGGCGCTGTTGATAATCGGTGCGGGTGCGATCGTCGTAGGCCTGTTTTCTGAGAGCCGGGTGCGAATCGGCTATCAGACTGCCGGTACTCCGATCTATCGCGCCGACGCCAAGGTCAATCGGGATACGGCGGAGATTAGCAAGTTCGTGCCGACCAACATAGGTTGGATCGTGCTGGAGACACCCGAATTTCCCAGTTCGCAATCGGGCGTTGGTATTGACACTTTGCGCATGTCCGATGATTTGGCGAATTATCTCATGAGCCGCGGAGACGTCGTCGCCGTGCTGGGCTTCAGCACGCTGGCGTCGAAGCCGATGAACATGCTTTTACACAATGGCCAACCTAAATATTACGCTCTCCCTGATTCGAATGCGCTGAGCGCCAGTCTTTGGGGCTTCTTTTTCGCTGCCTCGGCGCCGGGCGAGGCCGAGAGTTATTTCGCGATTGCACAATCGATGAAAAACTCGTGCATCCGCGTTCTTTTGCCCGATCATACTTACGGGCGGCTCGAGCGGCTGCGAAACGATATTAATCGCTTCGTCGCAGATCGAGTGAAGACCGATCCCGGGCTGAACCAGGTTAAGCTTCGATATATTGGGGGTGAGGCAGGTCTTTACCTAGCGACCGACGACGTAATTGCCCGGCTTAATTTGCTTAATCTGACACTCACCCTCATCGCGATCTTTATCGGTTGCGCGTTGGTCTTTCGATCACTGACGGCCGGGCTCTTGTTTGTGCTCGTTTGTATCACTGCAAATTTCATTGCTTTTTTCTATATGAATAGCCAATCAATCGGCCTTACTGTTGATACGCTTCCGGTTATCTCACTCGGAGTTGGATTAGGTATCGATTACGCAATCTATGTCGTGGCTCGCATCCGAGACGAGGTTGCCGATGGGCGTCTGCTTGACGATGCAATTGCACAGGGGCTGAGAACCACCGGTGTGTGGGTGCTATGCACCTTCGCCGTGATGGTCGGCGGAATTCTGGCATGGGTATTTTCGCCACTGCTGTTTCATAACGATATGAGTATTTTACTGATACTATTGATGATTTCGAACCTGCTCGTCGGCGTGCTGATGTTGCCGGTTCTCATCGCATGGATGCGCCCTCGGTTTTTGACACGGTACGAAGGTGGCCAGGCGGTCTCGTAGGCTACTCCTGAGAAACCTATGCTGTCCGGAGTATGGAGTATATGGAAGTGCCGAGCGGGCGAAAGTGCGCTTGTAGTGTTCATGAGTACAGGTCGCTCGGGCTTGGGGGTTGGCTGATCGCGAGGCAGTTTGCAGGGTTTGAGCACCAGGCCGCGATAACGCTATGCTGCCACGAGTCGTCCAATAAGTGAGTTTCAAGGAGGGAATCTGAGATGCCAGCGTCACATTTCTTTGCCGATCGCCCAGCGGATATCGGGCTGAATCCGGATAAGGTACAGGCTCTGTTCGATCGCGCTGAACGTGAGATCAAGGAAGGCTTGCTTCCCGCGTGCCAGCTTGCAATCGCGCGTGACGGAAAGATTGGCGCGATGCATACGTTCGGTTCCGCCGTTCAGGGTGGTCGGGAAAGACCGGCGACTAATGAAACGTTTTTTGACATCATGTCCTGCACCAAGGCGATTACCTCGGCAGCAGTCTGGATTTTGATTCAAGAGGGTAAGGTGCGCCCGCAGGATACGGTCGTGCAATATATTCCCGAATTCGGGACGAACGGCAAAGAGGCCGTGACCCTTGAACACCTGCTCACGCATACGTCAGCGATCCCGACTGCGCCGGGGGCTCAGAAAGAATGGGGTAATAAGAAACGACGGCTCGAACGATTTGCGCAATGGCGGCTCGAGCATCCGCCTGGGGCCAGGTTCACTTATCATATTGCGGCGAATTTCTGGCCCGTGGCGGAGATAATCGAGCGCGTCAGCGGTCAGGACTATCGCGATTTTGTACGCACCTGGATCGCTGAACCCCTTGGATTGGCAGACTTGCGGGTGGGCCTGCCGCAATCGTTGCACGATCGAATGGCCGATATTTTGTGGGTTGGCGAGCCGGCGGGAGAGGCGGAATATGAGAAGCTCGGAGTGACGCCGCCGCGCGTGGCAATGTCGTCGATTAATGAATCGATGATTCTCGAGTTTAACGAGCCCGAAGTCCGTGAAGTCGGTTCGCCCGCCGGAGGCGGGATTACTACTGCCGGCGACATCGCACTCTTCTATCAGGCGTTTTTGCACAGCGGCCGCTCGTTTGATGGTAAGGAAATTTGGAAGCCCGAGATGCTCAAGGATGCATTCTCGATTCGCAATCCCGGTTTCAAGGATCCGCTCCGCGGATTTATCGCAAACCGCTCACTGGGTATGGTGATTGCCGGCGATGACGGTAAGGCCAACCTTCGCGGGTTCGGAAGAACGAATTCACCTGATGCATTCGGCCATCCCGGCTTCGGCGGCCAACTTGGGTGGGCTGATCCAGCTAGTGGAATCTCGTTTGCCTACTTGACCAATGGTTTCGACCGTAATGATTTGCGCGAAGGCCGGCGTAGTGTGGCGCTCTCCAGTCTCGCTGGATCATGCGCGGCATGAGGGTCTATGCGTAGGCTTGTATGATTTCGGTTTCGCGTCCGTGGGGGAGCATCGCGAACCGGACCGCGTTTCTCATCTGATGCGATAGCGGATGGTTCTAAATGTCGTCTAAGCAACTGCGCGGCCCCTACGATACTATTGTAGTTGGCGGCGGTTCGAGCGGAGCGGTATTGGCGGCGCGTCTCTCCGAGGATCGCGGCCGCTCGGTGCTCTTGCTTGAGGCCGGCCCCGATTATTGTTCGGCTGAGACGCCGTGGGAAATGCAAATTCCCAATCCCGGACCGATTATACTTGGAGCGCCACGCTACCAATGGCCGAGCCTGAAGGCCTATCGTACTGAATATCAGCGGCCGATTGCCTATTGGCGCGGCCGCGGTCTCGGCGGAAGTTCCGCCATCAATGGTCAGATCGCCATTCGCCCGCCACTTCAGGATTTCGATATCTGGGCCTCCGGCGGGTGTCGCGGATGGTCGGCGGCTGAGGTTCTTCCCGCGTTCATCAAGCTTGAGGACGACGAGGCTTTTGGCGATCGTTCCTATCATGGCCGGGGCGGGCCGCTGCCGATTTACCGCGCGCCTCGCGGGCAATGGGGCGCGGTCGATCGTGCACTCGCCGACGCTGCGGTCGCGCTGGGTTACGGCTGGTGCGACGATCACAACGCACCCGACGGCAGCGGCGTGTCCCCATACGCCATCAACAACCGCAACCAAATTCGCGTTTCCACCAACGACGCCTATCTCGAACCCGTGCGTGACCGCGCCAATCTTGCAATCGTCGGCGACGCGCTGGTCGATTGCGTACAGTTCGAAGGCACACGTGCGACCGCGGTGCGAGTCAGAGTTGCAAATGAGTGGCGTCGTATCGAGGCTGGCGAAATTATCCTTAGTGCCGGCGCTATACATTCACCGGCCATCCTGATGCGCTCTGGTATCGGGCCGGCCAACGAACTTCGGCTACTCAATATCCCTGTTCGCTGCGACGCGCCGGTGGGAAATAATCTGCTCGACCATCCGCAATTGTCTGTTCAGCTTGATCTGAAGGAGCAAGCGCGCGCCGCCGGGTTTCATCAGCGCCATACCAATTGCTGCGTGCGTTATGCGTCCGGTCTCGCCGATGCCGACACCAACGACATGATTTTCATTGCCTTCAATTTGCTGGGCGCTCTGGCCGAGCATCTTCGCTATGGCTATATCTGGGCGTCGGTTTATCAAAGCTTTTCGCGTGGCCGACTGACTATCACGTCGGCCGACCCCGATGCCGACCCTGAGATACGCTTCAATATGCTCTCTGATCCGCGGGATTTGCTTCGGATGAGGGACGCGATTCGCCGGCTGCTCGAAATCACCCGGCAGCCGGCCGTGCGCGAGATTGCGAGTTCCGTGCGGCTCGGACGGACCTCCGATCTGCTCGACAATCGAACGATCAAGCGGCCGGACGCTCTGCCGACGGACCAGTGGATGTTCGATCATTGTTTCGACGTTCAGCATGCCGCCGGCACTTGCCGGATGGGTTCGACCCGTGATCGCCGCTCCGTCGTCGATCCGCAATGCCGCGTCATCGGCGTGGAGGGTTTGCGCGTGATTGACGCCTCGATCATTCCCGAGATGGTCCGTGCAAATACTCACTTGACCGCCGTGATGATTGGCGAGCACATGGCGGCAAAAATCCGCGCCACCGCCAGTGCGGCACCTGCGGCCTAGCGAAGCGCGACTTCGGCCTGTCGTACTCGCGCCATCGTAGCAGGTGGAATTTTCGACTCGAGCCGCGGATTCAACACTACCTTCACCATTCCGTCGGACATGCCGAATACGATCATGCCCGGATGAAACCGATGCTCTTTGACTTCGGTGGCGATCTTCAAAAATGCCTTGGGCGTCGAAGTTACTGCGCTCGCCAGGATGACGTCCGGAGCGATCGTATTTTGATTGCGAATAGCTCCAAACGCATATACGTGCGCCTCCGACGCCGCCTGAAATACTCCCAATCCGGATGCGTCGGCGTCGTGTATCAGGACATCGGCGCCTTGATTTATTTGCGCCTGCGCCGCCTCCTTGGCCGCCCCCAGATCGTCGAATTTTCCGGTGTAACTTATCAGCACGCGCCCGTGCGGCCGTACCGATAAAAAGCCCCGCTTGAACCCTTTGAAGGTCAGCTTGATTGACGGTAGCTCCACTCCGCCGATTGCGCCCGCTATCCCGGTTTTGGAGACGCCGCCGGCGATTATTCCCTCCACGAATGCGGCGTCGTCGAACTTGAAACTCAGTGACGCTACATTTTTTGCCGCTTCGCTGCCTGAACTCACTACGAAATCGGTTTTCGGGAAGTCGCGCGCCACTTTAATCGCGGCGTCGGTGTATTCGTAACCGTGGCCGAATATGAGATTGAAGCCGCGCGCGGCGAAATCGCGAAAGCCGTCTTCAAAATCCGCGGGTGAGCGCGTTTGCACCATCGCGACCGTGGCGCCAAGCCTGGTTTTGATCAGTTGCAAACCCTCGAACGCCGCCGCATTCCAGCCCGCATCGCTGACCGGCCCGGGTACCAGTAGTGCCACGCGAAATTGGGAACGGCCGCCAGTCCTCGCAGGACGGGCGTTGCACGAAACAATTGCACCAACCATAGTCAGCAGAATTGCGGTTAGTAGTATTCGGCACCTGCGCTTCATCTGAGTATCGCCCGCCGTCCCCCGCAATCGGTTCGGGAATCGTGGCACCTTATTCACCGTGCTCTAATCAGCCGTCCTTGCGCGCCGCTATAATCATCCGCCGCGTGTCGATTGCGTATGGAGCGCCCTCGAAGCTGCCGAAAGTTGCGGCTACCGTGAGACCGTACTGAGATAACATCCTGCTAATTTCGGTCAGCGTATACAGCCGGATATGGTGCCCGACCGAGTCTCGCCGCCCTCCGGTCGCATCTATGATCGTGAACCGAACGTCCATCCGGCTGGTCGCAAGGTCGAATTCCCGGCGTTCGACGTACAAGGTATCGTCGGGACCGCGATGCCAGTCATTTTGTATGTAATTCGCTACCGCCCATTCACGATTCAACATATCCAGAAAGAACCCGCCTCCGGGCTTCAGCGCCTTCGCAACCGATTCGAGAACCTGCGCGTCGTCGGCCTCGGATTCGAGATACCCGAACGAGGAGAACATATTGATAACGCCATCGAAGCGCTCTGCGAAGGGTATCCGGCGCATGTCCGCCGCGACGGTTTCGAGTTCAACGTCGCTGTCGTGTGCGGTTCGCCGGGCAAGGTCTAGGTAATCCCGATTGAGGTCCAGCGCGGTTACGCGGCAACCATGTTGAGCGAGCGGCACGCTATGACGCCCCTGCCCGCAACATAAATCGAGCACGCTCGCGCCGGGTGCGAGTTCCAGTGCCCGCTGGGCGAAGGCGGCTTCCTGCGCAGAGCGCTCGTCGGTAAAAACGTGACGGTAAATATTCAGATAGTCGGTACTAAAAAAATTTACGTACCAGGCATTGTCTCGGGTTGCCATCGCGATCCTTTGAATCGTGCCGGGACGAAAATTGCGCTGCCGCCGGCTCCTGCGGGCCGAGAATCGCATATCCCGGCTGGCAGGTCGAGGTAACGTAGCGTGAGGCTGCCACAACGTGTAGGCTCCTCCAAGACGCAGAGTGCGCTGGCCTTCGTGCCCTCTGCGACCGCGGCGCCGAACGGCGACGACCACTGTCTTTGACGTCCGTCGTGGCGCCCTCGAATTTAGCTTTTGAAATAGCGCAATAGCTGGGAGAAATAGCTTGGACAGTATCGCGGTCTTGACGAGCGGCGGCCTGGATAGTTCCGTTTTGCTGGCAGAGGAAGCGAAGACGGCAGTGGTGTACCCGATTTATGTTCGTTGCGGTCTCGCCTGGGAAGACGCGGAGCGCAGGGCGCTCGATTCTTTTTTGGGCGCCCTCGATAGTCCCAACGTCAGGCCCGTGACTACGCTCGCCGTTCCTGTCAGACCGATGTATGGGAACCATTGGAGCGTCGGTAAGGATGGCGTGCCCGGTGCCGAAGAGCCGGACACGTCCGTCTTCCTCCCCGGCCGCAACATTCTGCTGATCGGGCTGGCGGCGATTTGGTGCAGCACGCACAACGTATTCCGCGTCGGTATCGGATCGCTCGGCGGCAATCCTTTTCCGGACGCTACACCCGATTTTTTTGAGAAATTCGCCGAAGCTCTCAGTTGCGGACTCGATCATGCTGTCGAGGTTAGGGCCGCCTTTCGGGAGTTGCATAAGTGGGATGTGATTAGCCGATTCCGAAGCTTGCCGCTCGAACTGACCTTGACCTGCATGGCCCCCGTGGACGGACTACATTGCGGGTGTTGCAACAAATGCCGTGAGCGCCAGGTCGCTTTCGATCGCTCGGGAGTTCCGGATCGCACAGTCTATTCGCCAATAGCCACTAAGCGCCGCCCTCAGGGAGTGTCGCTATAGCCAGTTTGGTCAATCTGTAGAATTGAGTATCCAGTCGGCTGAGGATAATCGCGATGGAACTGCGAGAACTTGGTAACACCGGCAAAATGGTCCCGGCAATTGGCGTTGGCGTCTGGCGCTATGGCGGCGGAGTCGAGCCCTTGCTCGCCGCGATTAACGCGGGCGCGACGCTGATCGATACTGCCGAGGCTTACGGCACCGAAAACGTGGTCGGCCAGGCCGTCAAGGGGATCCGTGATCAGGTATTCATAGCGACCAAGGTCTCGGGCAGCCACCTTCGTTACGACGAAGTGTTGAAGGCTGCCGACGCCAGTCTGCGCCGGCTCGATACTGACTACATCGATCTGTATCAGGTGCACTGGCCGAATTCGCTCGTTCCGATTGAAGAGACCATGCGCGCGATGGAGACGCTGGTCGATCGCGGTCTGGTGAAACACCTCGGCGTCAGTAATTTCTCGACCGCCGAGCTGAGCGATGCGCGGGCGGCCGTGACCAAGTACCCGATTGTCTCCAATCAGGTCCTCTACAATCTGAATCGCCGGCAGATTGAAGATGAGCTGATACCGTATTGCCAAGCGAACCGCGTCACTGTCATCGCCTATACGCCGCTCGATAGCGGTCATCTTGCCAAGGACGCGGCGGCCTCGTCGCACCCCGAACGGATGAAGGTGATGGAAACGGTTGCGGCGCAAGCACAAAGGACCCTCGCCCAAGTCGCGTTGAACTGGTGCATTTCGCGCCCCGGTGTGATCGTGATACCGAAATCCGATCGTACGCCGAGAGTCATCGAGAACTGTCAGGCGTCCGATTGGCGTCTCACTCAGGCGCAGATGGAACTACTGGATAATGCCTTCCAGGCTGCGTCCCGGGATTAAACCCGGCGTTTGGGAATAGCTATTCCTTTCCGCTCGGACGGGCGAATAGTCATCGCCGGGGCCTATGGTACTGCGCGCCGCCGCGAAGCTAAACCGCCTGTCCCGCGCACCACCCGCTCGACCATGCCCACTGGAAATTATATCCGCCCAGCCAGCCGGTGACGTCGACCGCTTCGCCGATGAAGTACAGACCCGGCACGCTGCGCGCCTCCATTGTCTTCGACGACAGCGCGCCCGTATCCACGCCGCCCACCGTCACTTCGGCCTTGGCCCATCCCTCCGACGCCGCCGGCCGCACCTGCCAGCCCTTCAGCAATGCGGCCGTCGCCGTGAGCACGCGGTCCGGCAGGTTCGCCATCGCAATTCCATGCGCAGCGCTCTCGGCGAAGGCGTGAGCGAGTCGTGTGGGCAGCACCTCCGCCAGTACGCTCCTGAGTTCCGCCCGCGGCCGCGTGCGCTTGCGTTCCATCAGAAAATTCCCGGCCTCGAGCGTTGGTACGAGGTCGATCGCGAGCGTGGCGCCTTCGTGCCAGTACGACGAAATTTGCAGAATCGCCGGCCCCGAGAGTCCTCGATGCGTAAACAGCATATTTTCGCGAAACCTCTGCCGCCCGCACGAGACCGCCGCGTCGGCCGAGACCCCGGTTAATCGCTGGCACAGATCGAGCGTTTCTCCTGCGGCCTTCAGTGGCGCCAACCCCGGTCGCTGCTCCACTACCGCTAGGCCGAATCGCCGCGCCACCTCGTATCCGATTCCGCTCGCGCCCAACTTTGGAATCGAGAGGCCGCCGCTCGCCAGCACCACCGCCGGAGCAACGAAGGTGCCGCGAGTGGTCTCGACCCGAAACCGATCGTTGCGCGTAACTTCGATGACCTCGTGTCCCACGCGCAGATCGACCCTGGCGGCGTCGCACTCCGCCAGCAGCATCGCCAGAATCTCGCGTGCAGAGCCGTCGCAGAAAAGTTGGCCGAGCGTTTTTTCGTGGTACGTGATTCGATGACGTTCGACCAGATCGATAAAATCCCGTTGAGTGTAACGGCTGAGCGCCGACTTGCAGAAATGCGGATTGCCCGACAAAAAACGCTCCGGCGCCGTTTCGAGATTCGTGAAATTGCAGCGACCGCCGCCCGAAATCAAAATCTTGGCGCCGGGTTGCTCGCCATGATCGAGTAGCAACACTCGCCGGCCGCGATTGCCCGCGGTCATCGCGCACATCAATCCGGCTGCTCCAGCTCCCAGAATTACGACGTCGAACGCTTCCATGGCCGAGCCCATTACGCTCTGCGATGGCTCCGCGCGCAAGTCGCGCCTGCCGCCTTCGCCGCGCATGCCTCTGCCGCGCGTTGTCCCCGGTCAATGTGGCCGCGCTCGATGTGGCCGCGGTCAATTCGTGCTAAATCAGAGTAGTCACCGCGCGCATGCTCGCCGCGGTCGTGCTAAGGCTCTCAATGCCGCCTGGCGAATGCCTCGCCGAAGGAATGCCGATGAAATCCGAAGCCCAATTGGAATCAAGCGCTGCCGGAAATAAGTCCGACTCCACGGTTCGCATCATCCCCGGCTTCGAATGGGATAACCTGCTCGCGCGAACCCGGGCGCTGATACCGGAGGCCTTTAACTCCGAGCGCCGTATCCTTAACCTCATCGGCCGCGAATGGCAGGATCCGGGCTACGAACGGCCCTACCACACGCCCAACGACGGTACTCAGCTCGGCGCCTTGCCGTTCATTTCCTACGAGGTGGCGCGCGACGCTGTGCAATCTGCCGCCGCTGAGCAAGTCGAGTGGGCCCGTGTCGATCTCGACGAACGCCGCCGCCGCGTCCAACAGTGTATCGACGATATCAAGCTGAATCGCGACCTGCTGATCCCGCTGCTGATGTGGGAAATCGGCAAGCCCTTCAAGATCGCCGAAGCCGACGTTGACCGCTGCGTCTCGGGCGTCGAATGGTACCTCGCGAAAATCGAAGGGATGATCGGCGGCCGCCGGCCGCTCGGCATGGTCTCCAACATCGCTTCCTGGAACTATCCGCTCTCGGCCCTGTTTCACGCCGTCCTCGTTCAGGTGGTCGCCGGTAACAGCGCAATTATCAAGACTCCTACCGACGGCGGCCTCTTTGCGCTCACCGTGTCGGCCGCCTTCGCGCGCCGTGCCGGACTACCGGTCTCGCTGGTCAGCGGACCAGGCGGCGATTTGAGCCGCGCGCTGGTTTCCGATCCCGCGGTCTCGTGCCTGGCCTTCATCGGTGGCAAGGAAACCGGCAACGCGATCGCCGAGCGGATGGAGATGCGGGGCGTGCCCTACATGCTTGAGATGGAGGGCATCAACGCCTACGGCGTGTGGGAATTTTCCAACTGGCCGGAACTCGAAAAGCAGATCAAGAAGGGCTTCGAATACGGCAAGCAGCGATGTACCGCTTACGTCCGCTTCGTCGTCCAGCGCAAATTGTTCCCCCGCTTTCTCGATACCTATCTCAAGGTCGTCAAGTCACTGCGCTACGGCCACCCGGTTGCCGCACCCGCCGGCGCGCAGGGTCCGCCCGCTTACGACTTCGGGCCGCTGATCAGTTCGGGCAAAGCGGCTGAGTTGCACGCCGACGTAAACGAAGCCGTGCAGCGCGGCGCCACCTGTCTGTTCGAGGGACAGTTCGACGATAGCTGCTTCCTTCCCGGCCAGAACCGCTCGGCCTATTTCGCGCCGGTCGCGCTGCTCGACATTCCCAAACATTGCACGCTCTACCATCTCGAACCATTCGGACCGGTTGATACGCTGCTGGTGGTCGATCGCATGGACGAGTTGATTCACGAGATGAACGTCTCAAACGGATCGCTCGTATCGTCGATAGCCTGTGACGATCCCGGACTGGTCACGAAAATCGCCGCCCAGTTGCGCTCGTACAAAGTCGGAATCAACGCGATGCGCTCGCGCGGAGATCGCGACGAAACCTTTGGTGGCCTCGGGCAATCATGGAAGGGATGTTTCGTCGGAGGACGCCTGCTGGTCGAATCCGTGACCCGTGGAGCGGCGCCCGACGAACAGCTCTTCGGTAACTTCAGCGAATACACGCGCCTGCCCGATCAACGGTAAGCGCGAGGGCGGCTTGCAGGTCTGCCTAACTATACAATTGGTCAGCACCGGATAGTCATTAGGCGCTCGCTCGAGCGGCGCAAACGAATCGCGTCGCGGCAAGATTCGCCGCGACCGTAGCCGTCCCGCACCGCCCGTGCCGGGCGCCTGGCACGCAGCGCTAGCGCATTATCATATTCAGTCCGCCGGGCGTGGAATATCGCGTGATATCGCGGAAATCCTTCGGCACCTGTTCGTTGACGTAAAACGGATACTTGCTGTCGGTCGGGTCTGCGATGATCGATCCGTGTTTATTCTGAATATCCCAGAATGCGTAGATCAGGGATCCCGACGAATCGACCGGTCCGACGTTCGGCACGTCCACGGTGTGCAGGAACAGCCCGCCGATCTTCCAGAGTTTATCGTGGGGGTCGTACAGCTCCTCCCACAACGGCGCCGAGTCCGGCCGATCGACGTACATTACCCGCTTGCCGTAACAGTAGCCCGCGCTCTGGTTGGGAACTTTGGCCGCGCTGATAACGTCAACGTCACGCACCTGCCATTTCCCCCACGAGGGCTTGGGCCAGCCCAGCGGCATGTCGTAACCCTCGGGGAATTTGTCGGGCGGCATCTCTGAGAGCATCAGCGCCAATACCTTCTTGGAGCCCAGATAGTCAACTTTGAATTGCGTCAGATTCGCATTGAAACCCGAACGGTAGTCGTCCTCGTTGATATCCATTCCCGAGGTTTGCCCGCAGCGCGCGGCGGCCGACACCGGCTGATAGCGCCGTAGAGACGGGATAAAGGCGTAGAGTTCCTGTTGCCGTTTCAGATCGTTGAATGCGATCGTGAGCGACGCCGTGTAACGCTCCTGCTCCGGCTCCAAAATCATGAACCACTGCGTATAAAACCTGCCCTCTCGATCGACGGTGTTGGTCGTTCCGGGATCGGTGTTATAACTCAGTTGCCGATAGACTACGTTTCCGGCCGAGCAGTTGATATTGCCGGTGCTGTTGATCGTACATCCGCTCGCGTGACTGATATAGGAGAAGTGCGGGATGTAGCGGTACCAGACATCGGCGAGAATCTTCCAGCCCTTGTGCGGCTCCTGCGGATTTGGAAAAGGCAGGCCGCCATGGTAGCCCGTGAGCGTCAGGCCGCCATCCGGAAGTTCGACGATTTTCACCTGCCCCGAATACTTTTCCGTCGCCGCCAGATAGTTCTTGGGCGTCGGATTGACGATCGTCGGTCCGACCTCCATCGAGACGTCGGCGGGCATCTTCCAGAAATAGGTTCCGGAAAAGAGCGCGACCATACCGGCCGACATGTAATCCTGATACTGCCGCCAGTTCTGCATCGTGATCACGGTGCCTACCGGGATTCCGCCGGCCGCCGGTCGCGCCGGATCGTCGGCGTGAACGGTGGCGGTTGCAGATGCGCTGACGCCACTTCCCGCCGGATTGGGGGCGGCCGCTGCTGCTGTCGATGATGTCGATTGCTGTTGCGCGCCCGCGGTTGTCGAAAATGTTGCCACCGCCAGGATCAAGGAAAGCCAAACAAAATACTTCATTCGCTGCACCACAGATCTAGCCGTTAAATAATCTGACCGTTCCGGCGCCGCTCGATCGAAGGTTCGACTACAGCTGCCGATTGACGTTGCCATATATCTCAGACGGCTGGTGAATGCACGGGGCAGGCGCGATCTTTTTGAGCGCGTCTGCGACCGTGCGGCGGGATTTAGATCTCACTCATCCCGGTGCACGGCCCGGCGTGCGGCGCTTGATCCACTCGCTCGCGTGGTTCGAACGTATTTGGGCGACGGCGTGATCGGTTGCACAATTCGTGGCGCAAATCGGCGCGGGATTGTGGCTGTGCGATGATGGTTTGTGCGATTCTTCGAGCGGGGCGCCGGGCGCCCGCCGAATAATCATGCCGCAGGAAATCAAACTCGATTCGCTCGACCTTGCCGCGATCATTCGCGACGGCGACCATATCGTGTGGGGACAAGGCGCCGGCGAACCGGCCACGCTGGTCGAGAAGTTGCTCGAACAGCGCCATCGGATCGGCCACGCCAGCATCTTTCTCGGCGGCGTCCGCTCGCGCCGCACACTCCAGCGCGAACATGCCGACGTCTTGTCCTTCACCAGCCTCGGCGCGATCGGAAGCCTGCGCGGATTCGCCCGCGACGGCCTGCTGCGAATTGTGCCGTGTCATCTTTCGCAGATTCCCGGCTACTTCGAGCAGGGCGTGTTTCCCGCCGACGTGGTCTTCGTGCAATTGAGCGAAGCCGACGAGCGCGGCGAATACAGCTTCGCGCTGGGTCACGATTTCCAGCTCGCTGCGATGAAGCGGGCGCGCACGGTGATTGCCGAGGTCAACGATCAGGTGCCGTGGACCTGGTGCGACGGCGGGGTGGACCTGTCGCGGATCGACTATATCGTGCGCACCTCGCGGCCGCCGGTCGAGATCAGGGCGCAGCCGCTGGGCGCGGTCGAGCAGGCGATCGCGCGACACGTCGGCCGCTATATCGATGACGGCACGACAATCCAGATTGGCGTCGGCGCGATTCCTGACGCAGTGCTGGCGAGCGTCGGCGACCGGCGCGACCTGGGATTTCATTCGGGACTGATCAGCGATCGCGTTGCCGATCTGATCGAAAGCGGTGCGATGACCAATGCGCGCAAGCCGCTCAACACCGGCATCGCGACGGCGGGATGCCTGGTCGGGACCCGGCGATTGCACGATTTCACCCATCGGAACAAAAAGGTTTGCCTCTTCACGCCCGCCCATACGCACAGCCCTCTGGTGTTGGGCCGGCTCGGGAAGATCGTCGCGCTCAATTCGGCGGTCGAGGTTGACCTGACCGGGCAGGTCAATGCCGAGATGGCGGCGGGTGCGTATATCGGAGCGGTCGGCGGCCAGGTCGATTTTGTGCGCGGAGTGCAGATGGCAGAGGGCGGGCGCTCGATAATCGCGTTGCCGGCGGCGGCGCGCGACGACGCGATCAGCCGGATCGTGGCGCGGCTCGAAGACGGGGTCGTGACCACCGCGCGCAGCGACGCCGACATTATCGTGACTGAATTCGGGGCGGCGGAATTGCGCGGACAGCCGCTGGCCGAGCGGGTGCGGCGCATGCTGGCGATCAGCCATCCGAGCCATTGGGAGCGCCTCGAACGCGAGGCTCATGAGGTCGTGCGGCGGGGCGGCTGAGGCGGCGATTTTGCGGTTGGCCGGGACCAGAAGGGAGCCTGCAAGAACCCCAAAGCGCAAGGATCGCGAAGATGTTTCACGTGAAACATCTTTGCCGATTGTTTGCGGAGAAACGCTTCATCGTTGACACGAAGGCGAGTTCGATCGAGTGACCGATGCCGGTGCTGGCGGCCTTGGCGGGGACGTTGTCGGCGGCGGGGTCAGGCGGTCGCGAGCGCGTCGATAATCCGCTCCATCGCGATGCCGCGCGAACCCTTGACCAATAAGACGTCGCCGGGGTGCACGAGGCCGCGCACGGCGATCGCGGCGGCGGAGCTGTCGGCGGCAAGTTCGACGATCGGCGGGCGCGTCGGCGCGTCGGCGTTCGATTCGAAGGCGCGAACCGCCGCATCCATTTCGGGACCGACGGCGACGATCGCGTCGGGCCGCGCGCGGAAGAGGTCATGAACGGCTTCGGAATGCATCGCAGACGCCAGCGCGCCAAGTTCGAGCATGTCACCGAGCGCCACGATCAGGCGGGCGCGCAGGCCGTCGGCGGTCTCGCGCGCCGCTTCGAGCGCGACCCGCACCGAGCGCGGATTGGCGTTGTAGGTGTCGTCGATCACGACCGCGCCGGCGACCTCGCGGGTCGAGAGCCGACCGGCGACCGGTTCAACGGTCGCGAGCGCGCGCGAGAGCGCAGCGAGATCCTTGCGTTCGAGCGGGCGCGCGGCGGCGGTGGCAACGGCCGCGACGGCGGCCGCCGCGTTCATCGCGGAGGCCGCACCGAGGATTGCAAGATTAGCTTCGAGGGCAGGGTCGGCACCCTCGGCGGTGAGCGATTGTGCTAGCGCGATCGCGATACGCTGGCGGCCGGGCGCGACTACGACGCGGCTGACGAGCCGCACCGCGGCGTCGGCACCGGCGCCGAAGGTGACGGTGCGTATCGCAGCCGGCACCCGCTCGAGCAACATCGCTTCGGCGGTGCCGACAATCGCAGTGCGCGCGGTCGCGAACAGGGCGGCCTCCTCGTCGGCGACGCCTTCGAGCGAGCCCAGCCCTTCGGTGTGTTCGATGTCGACGTTGAGTACGAGTGCGACATCGGGGGCGACGATCTCGGCCAGCCGCGCGATCTCGCCGCGCCGATTGGTGCCACATTCGAGCACCGCGGCGCGATGGATGCCGGTCAGCGTAAGCAGAGTCATCGGCACGCCGATCAGATTGTTGAGATTGCCGGGAGTCGCGAGAATCTCGCCAAATAGCGCGCGCGCCAGCGCTGCGGTCAGTTCCTTGGTCGTGGTCTTGCCGGCTGCGCCGCCGATGGCGATGGTCGGGATTGGCCGCAACGTGCGCATCCGGAGCAGATGAAAACGCGCGAGCGCGCCAAGCGCTACCAGAGTGTCGCTGACCTCGAAAGAGGGCAGGGCGGGATCGTTGCGTCCGCTTTCGACAATCGCCGCGGCGGCGCCTCGCGCGGCCGCCTCGCGCAAAAATTCGTGGCCGTCGCGCACGCCGCGCAAGGCCACGAAGAGCGCGCCCGGCGTTATCGATCGCGTGTCAATACTGACGCCGGTGAAGGCAAGATCGGCCGCGCCTGCAAATGAAGCACCCGTTGCACGTATCACCTCGGCCGCGCTGAAAGCACATCGGTTGACTGGAATCCGCGTCGCCATTGCAAGATTCTGCATTCATCGGCGGGCGCTTGGAAGCGGTCGGGAGAGTTGTTGAGGAACTCGGAACATTTATTTTTCAGGATACTGAAACCTCACGAGGTTTCAGACTTCCCGTTTGTAAGATGCGGGCAGCGCCCGCAAAGGACTTAATGGGCTGACGCTCGAGGGTACGAGGTACGTCAGAGAGGGGTATTCGGTCTTGCGTGTGATGCGGCAAAATCCTTGCGCGGGCGCTTAAGCGAAGGTGGATCAGGGGGAATGCGATCTAAGAAAAAAGAGGGCAGGATTCTTCGTTGCGCAAAGGATGACAGAGGGGATTGAGGAAGGTTGTTCTGGTGGCGAGCAGGTGGGAATCGAGGGTGGCGGTCGGGCTTACTCGGTACACAATCATTCAAAAGGGAAGTCTGAAACCTTAGTAAGGTTTCAGAAAACTTTAAGTTTTGAGTTCCTCGACAACTGAATTGTGCACGGTACAGGTGCGCGGAGGGGATTGGCTTGACGCGCGGGTTGCCGCACGAGGGCTTTGGCTTAACGCGCGGGGAACCCGCGCGAGATCCTTCACTTCGTTCAGGATGACTGAAAAGGGGGACCGGGATGGCGGAGCGGAGTGGGATAGTCGAACGGACCGGATGGGGGGAGGGAGCGGAAGGGGCGCGAAGCGGGGTGGGTTGACAAGGGCGGCGCGGGACAGCAGCCTCATGGGCGATTTCAGTATTAGCGATGGAGGAGGAATGCGATGGCTTCGGCACGACCGCTGGTCGGTGTGATCATGGGCAGCAAGAGCGACTGGGAGTACATGGCGGCGGCAGCCGAGGTCATGGACGAACTTAAAGTAGCGCATGAAGTGCGGATACTTTCGGCCCATCGCACGCCAGATTTGACGCTGGAGTATGCGGAGCAGGCGGCGGGGCGCGGCCTGCGGACGATAATCGCGGGCGCGGGCGGTGCGGCCCATCTGGCGGGCGTGGTTGCGGCCAAGACCATATTGCCGGTGATCGGAGTGCCGATGCCGACGACCAGTCTCAACGGGATGGACTCGTTGCTTTCGATCGTGCAGATGCCCAAGGGGGTGCCGGTAGCGACGATGGCGATCGGCACGCCGGGGGCGGCGAATGCGGGACTGCTGGCGGCGGCGATAATCGCGCTAGGGGATGAGGAGTTGGCGGAGCGGCTGAAGAATTGGCGGGCGGCGCGAGTCAAGGATTTGCTGGCGCAGAAGCTGCCGTAGCGAACCGCGCCGAGCGGGCCGAAGCGGCGAACGGCGAACCGGCGAAGCGCCGAGTGCGGGGACGCGGGGGTGGCGATTGCGTTGGGGCGGGTGGCGGAATCTAATTAACAGTCATGCGTGGCGGAATAATCGAGGTCGCCTGGATTGCCGGGATCGCGTTGACGGCGGCCTGCGCGGTTGCGCTGGGCGGGCCGCGTGCGTGGGCGGTCGAGATTCGCAAGGCGGGCAATATAGAGGTACCGGCTGGCGTCGCGGTGGTGCCGTATTCGACCGATCCGTTGGTCGCCCAGACGTTGCGCCAAGACTTCGAGGCGGAACATCGCGGGGCCGACGCCAACACGCCGTCGCCGGTAACGCTATCGGTTTCGGTCAACCAGCGCCCGCTGAGGCCGGGGGTATCGTTGCAGGATCTGGCGCCGGGCGATCCGGATGTCGCGGCTCTGATTAAAGCGGCGGGCGGGAAGCCGCCGCCGCTGGGCGACACCGGCACGGCGGTGGACGAGGCGGCGCTGGCGCGCGCACGCGCGCAGAACAGCATGCTGCCAGCGGGCGCGACGCCGATGCAGAGCCTGCTCAACGGAATTCAAACGCAAGGCGACCTCGGGCCGCCGCTGGCCGACACCAGCGGATGCGTACCGGGCACGCCGTGCGTGACAGGCGGATCGGGGCTGACGCCGCCACCGCAGCCGGGGTCGCCGAAGTACACCGGAGACACGCAGGACTACATGATGCAAGGCTACGAGAGTAACGCCCGGCGAATCGGCAGGAGCGCGCCGGGGCGGGATTTCGACAACGTGATCGTCGCGCGCGTATCGATCAGCGGATCGCCGGGCGAGATGACGGTGGTCGCCCTGACCCATCCGGGCGAGGATCTCGACGATGCGAAGAAGCTGATCGCCGAGGAGATCGCCAACACCGTACTCCATTGATGGTGAGCGGCGCCGGGCCGAGGCGAAGCGGGGCTGGTGCGACGCGCCGCGGCGGATGCGCAATAGTGCGCGCGACGGTGGAGCGGGGTCAGCGCGACTTGGCCTTGAAGAAGCGCATCGCAAGGTATCCGGTAATCATATAGAAGGCGGCGAAGCCGGCCTCGAGGGCGCTGATGCGCTTGTCGATATGCCAGCGCGCGGCGCCGACGAAAGCGGTGCCCAGGATGATGAAGGTGAGGAGCTTAGGGATGGCGGTGCGCAGCGGCGAATCGGGGTTGTTGGAGGCGCGCGCCGCGAGCATCACCCAGAGCATCACGAGCGCGAAGGAGAGTCCGAGGCAGATGGGGCCGCGGGCGTCGGTGGCGACGTCGTTGAACCAGAGAGCGAGGAAGAAGAGTGCAACGGCGGCGGGGCCGAAGACGATCGGACGCCAGGTGATACGGATTTCGCCGGCGGCGTTATCGGAATGATTATCGCGATCCATTGCGTGGTCAGTATCAACAAGCGGGAGCGGTAATCGCAAGGGCGCCGGTGGCCGCGTGTGCGGGGCAATTCCGGATCGGTCCGAATCGATCGACAATAGCGGCGGGCGCCGAGCGGCAGAATCGCCGAACGGCGGAATCGAAGTCGAAAAAATTACGGAGGGATTCATGTACCAGTCATTCGAGTATTCGCTGAACGAAGGAATCGCGGTCGTGCGGCTGAATCGGCCAAACAAGCTCAACGCGATCGACAACGCGATGGTGCGGGAGTTCGGCGAGCTGGCGGCGAACGTGCGGGCCGACAAGAACGTGCGTGTGGTGATCTTCACGGGCAATGGGCGGGCGTTTTGTGCGGGCGCGGATATCGCGAGCCTGAACGGAATCGGGAACAGCGGCGACTTCATGAGCCATATCGAGAATATCCAGAAGAACTTCAACGCGATCGACGATCTCGACCGGCCGACGATCGCGGCGATGAACGGGCTGGCGTTCGGGGGCGGATGCGAGCTGTCGCTGGTGTGCGATTTTCGGATCATGGCGGAAGAGGCGTCGATGGGAGTGCCGGAGATTCTGATCGGGGTGCTGCCGGGAGCAGGCGGCACGCAACGGTTGTCGAAGATGCTGCCGCCGGCGATCGCGAAACAGATGATTTACCTGGGCGAACCGCTCAAGGCGGCGCAGGCGCTGCATTTCGGGCTGGTTAACCAGGTGGTGCCGGCGGCGCAGGTGCTGGATACGGCGATGGAGCTTGCGCGGCGATTGTTGAAGATGCCGCCGCTGGGCGTGCGGTGCGCGAAGCTGCTGGTGCATACGGGGATGAACGCCGACCTGAAGACCGGGATCGAGGCGGAGCGTCAGGCGATGGCGTTTTTGTTCGGGACCGAGGATCGCGCGGAGGGAATGGGCGCGTTTCTGGAGAAGCGGCAGGCGGCATTCAAGGGGCGCTGAGCGGCGCGGGCGGAAATACTAGTCGGCGTCGGGAGCGGCGCAGTCTGCGGACTGCGTATCGGGATCGCAGTCGGATTTGGCGCGAGCGGAGTCGCGCAGGCCGAGAATCGCGGATACGCGATCGAGCACGAAATCGTGCCACGACTGATTACCGATAAGATCGGGCCGCAGAGTATCCAGATGAGCCAGTCCCATAATAGTCACTTGAAGGAAAATTGCAGCGAAATCGGGATTGAGGTTGCGGTCGAGGACATCGCCGTCCTGCGCGGTTGAAATGCTATTCGAGATCACGCGAGCGGCTTCGTCGTTGACTTTGGAGAGCAGGGTCATCGCGTCGGCACCGCGGCTGCCGGCGGCATGAATTTCAAGCGCGAGCTGGCGAATTAGTTTATAGCCGGGAGTGGTATAGCTGGCGGCAAACTCAGGGAGATCGGCGGCGTCGAGTTGGGCGGGTTCGAGCAGACGCACGCTGGTGGGCAAGGTCTGCAAGGCGTAGCGCACGACCTCGACGAGCAATTGCGCCTTGCTGTCGAAATGGCGGTAGATGGCGCCGGGAGTGATGCCGCTCGCCTTGGCGATCGCGGGCATCGAGGTGTGGGCGAAACCGTGGGTGGCGAAGAGGTGGGCGGCGGCCATCAGGATGCGGTCGCTGGTGGCGGTTTGCGCGGAAGGGCCGGGCAGGACCGGTTCCGGCATCGCGTCGGGCCGCGCGGGCCTCGCGGATTTGGCGGTGGAGGATGGTTTCTTCACTGGGCCTCAGAGTTTCTTAAAGCAACCGTTGATTCAAGGGTAGCGAGCGGTTGGAGCTGGCGGCCGCGGCCGGGATTCGATCGTGGTCGATTCCGCTTGACAAGTAAATGAACATTTACTAGTTTCCGAAATGGGATAAGCCGAAGGTCGAAAGCGCTGTTGTTGGAAGGGGACGCCAATGACGGAAACAAATTTAAATCTGCGCCTGCGCGGCCCATAACCGCGACATGATGAAGCGGCGTCGCATCCGAGCGGGACGCCGATGAACTGAGCGGCCGCGCGCGAAGGGCGATTGTGTGCGGCGGCGATTTATATGCGGGTCGCATGGTTGGCATGCGGCCGCGAAGGTTGCACTCGGTAAATTCAAATACCTCGCCGGGCCGGGAACACCCGTCGAGGACGGAGGAATCCACATGGCGGAATTTGACCTAATAATCGGTGGCGGAATCGTGGTCGACGGCACACGGCTGCCGCGCTACCAGGCCGACGTCGGAATCAAGGATGGCAAGATCGCGAAGATCGGCAATCTCAAGAAGCACAGTGCCGACAAGCGGATCGACGCGACCGGGAAGATCGTGGCGCCGGGCTTCGTCGACCTGCACACGCATTACGATGCGCAATTATTTTGGGATCCGTATTGTTCGATCTCGAGCTGGCATGGCGTGACCTCGCTGGTAATCGGCAATTGCGGCTTCGGATTTGCGCCGGTGAAGCCGGACTTTCGCGAGCGTGCGATGCTGACGATGACGCGGACCGAGGCGATTCCGTATGCGTCGATGAAGGAGGGATTGCCGTGGGACTGGGTTACTTATCCCGAGTTCCTCGATAGCGTCGAGCGCCGTCCGAAGGGCGTCAACCTGTTGCCGTTCGTGCCGATGGCGCCGGTGATGGTGTGGGCGATGGGTCTGGAGGACGCGAAGTCGGGCCGCATGCCGACCGCGGCCGAGACCGAAGTGATGAAGGGGATTATCAACGAGGCGATGGACCATGGGGCGTGCGGATGGTCGGCGCAGCGATTTGGCCAGAACAGCGTGCAGGCGGACTACGACGGCACCCCGATGGTGACCGACCTGATGCATGACGAGACCGCGATTGAACTGGCGAAGGTGCTCGGCGAGCGCAACGAGGGCTTCATCCAGATGTCGTACATCCCGGATGCGAGCAAGTACGAGGGCGACGGCCAGGATCATTCGGAGAAGCATTACGAGGAACTGGCGCTGGCGGCAGGCCGTCCGATTCTTTACAACGCGATCGCGGTCAACGACATGTATCCGGAGCGCTACAAGCGCCAGCTCAAGTGGCTCGAAAGCTGCGCTACGCGCGGTATTCGGGTGCTGGGGCAGAGCGCGACGCTGGAGCTGAACTTTGCGTTCACCTTCAAGGACTGGAACCTATGGGACGACATGCCGGCGTGGCGTGAGTGCACCACGGGACCGATTGAAGATCGGCTGATGAAGCTGTCGGATCCGGAGCGCCGTCCGGAACTGCGCAAGGTCGAGCAGACCGGACTTATCACCAACAAGATCGGCGACATAATCGTGCTCGAGTGCAAGAACCCGGAGCTGAAGAAGTACGAGAACCTGACGATCGGCGAGATCGCGGAGAAAGAGAACAAGCATCCGGTGGACGCGATGCTCGATATCGCGACCGCCGACGGCTTGAACACGGACTTCTACACGCCGCCGCTCAACATGAACGTGAAGAACATGTCCGAGATGATCCATTCGGAGTCGCAGCCGATCTTCGGCGTATCCGACGGTGGCGCGCACACCAAATTCTTCACGGGCGGACGTTATCCGAGCGAGGCGCTGATCAAGTTCGTGCGCGAGAACCCGGTGATGTCTCTCGAAGAGGCGCATTTCCGTCTGAGCGCGCAGCCTGCGATGTGCGCGGGGTTCAAGAATCGCGGCACGCTGGTCGAGGGCGCGGCGGCCGACGTCGTGGTTTACGACTTCGAGAACCTGAAGATTCTGCCGATGGAAATTGTACACGACTTTCCGGGCGGCGAATGGCGCCGGGTGCAGCGGGCCGAGGGCTACAAGGCGGTTATCGTCAACGGTCAGGCGATCATCGAGAACGACAAGGAGACCGGCGCGACGCCGGGCCTGCTGCTGCGTCACGGCGGCTGAGATAACTGGCGAATGTAACCTGAAGCGATAATTCAGGTAGATGAGAGGCGAGGGCCGGCCGATAGCCGGCCCTCGCCGTTTTTTTGGCGGCGCCTTTGGTGGCGGCTATGCGAGCAGCGAAACCCGGTCGAGGGAGTTCGATTCCGTGGACCGCGCCCGGCACGCCCGCCGGTGAATCGCGGTCGCGCATAATCTGCTTGATTTATTAGCAGAATAGTGCGGTGTTATTAGCAATTGACGCAGGAGATGGCGAAAGTACCCGCATAACAACTTAACATTCCGATATACGGGGAATCCCGGAACGTTCGTAGCGGTTCGGCGACGCAGGGCGCCGGGCTGAGTTACAGGAGGGCGTGCGATGGCGGAATATGATGTTGTCATCAGGGGCGGAATGGTGGTCGACGGGAACCGGCTCCCGCGCTACCGAGCCGACGTTGGAATCAAGGACGGGTTGATTGCGAAGATCGGCAACCTCAAGGCCCATCAGGGGAAGAAGGAGGTCGATGCGGGGGGACATTTCGTAGTGCCGGGCTTCGTCGATCTGCACACCCATTACGATGCGCAGCTATTCTGGGATCCGTATTGTACGATTTCGAGCTGGCATGGAGTGACCTCGGTAGTGATCGGCAACTGCGGATTCGGATTCGCGCCGGTAAAGCCCGAGATGCGCGAGCGCGCGATGCTCACGATGACGCGCACGGAGGCGATTCCGTATCCTTCGATGAAGGCCGGGATGCCGTGGGACTGGGTGACGTATCCGGAATTTCTGAACAGTGTCGAGCGCGGACGCAAGGGCGTGAACATGCTGCCGTTCATGCCGATCGCGCCGCTGATGATCTGGGTGATGGGGCTCAAGGACGCCAAGTCGGGACGCAAGCCGACGGCTAAAGAGACCAAGGAGATGTGCCGGCTGCTCAACGAGGCGATGGACCACGGCGCGTGCGGGTGGTCGGCGCAACGCTTCGGACGCAACAGCGTGCAGGCCGACTATGACGGGACGCCGATGGTGACCGATCTGATGGCGGATGAGACGGCGCTGGCATTTGCGAAGGTGCTCGGCAAGCGCAACGAGGGCTTCATCCAGATGACCTACATTCCCGAGGCCGACGAATACGGCGGCGACGGGCAGGCCCATACGGAGAAACATTACGAGGAGTTGGCGCTGGCGGCGGGGCGGCCGATTCTCTACAACGCGGTCGTGGTCAACGATCAGCATCCGGATCGATTCCGCAGTCTGTTGAAATGGCTGGAGAGCTGCGCGCGGCGGGGAATTCGCGTGCTCGGCCAGAGCCTGACGCTGGAGCAGAGCTTCTCGTTTACGTTCAAGGACTGGAACTTGTGGGACGATATGCCGGCATGGCGCGAATGCACCACCGGGCCGATCGAGGATCGGCTGATGAAGCTGTCCGATCCGGAGAGGCGGCCGGAGTTGCGCAAGATTACGCTGAGCGGACTCATCACGAACAAGGTTGACGACATCATCGTGCTCGAATGCCAGGAGCGCGAGTTAAAGAAATACGAAAACCTGACGATCGGCGAGATCGCGAAGCAGGAGAACAAGCATCCGGTGGACGTGTTGCTGGATATCGCCACTGGCGACGCGTTGAACGCGGTGTTTTACACGCCGCCGATCAATCAGCGGGTGGACCACATGGCCGAGATGATCCATTCGGAGTCGCAGCCGATCTTTGGGGTGTCGGACGGCGGCGCGCACACCAAGTTTTTCACGGGCGGGCGTTATCCGAGCGAGGCGCTGATCAAGTTTGTGCGCGACAATCCGGTGATGTCGCTGGAGGAGGCGCATTGGCGGCTGAGTGCGCAGCCTGCGATGTGCGGCGGGTTCAGGAACCGCGGCACGCTGGTCGAGGGAGCGGCGGCGGACGTGGTGGTTTACGATCTGGAGCGGCTCAAGATATTGCCGATGGAAATCGCCCACGATTTTCCGGGTGGCGAATGGCGCCGCGTGCAACGGGCCGAGGGCTATCGTTCGGTTATGGTCAACGGCGAGGCGATATTCGAAGACGGTCACGAGACCGGCGCCGAGCCTGGCCGCCTGCTGCGTCACGGCGGCTGAGCATAGCGGAAAATCGGAGTTGAACCGGTTCGAAAGGCTGGCGCAATTTCGAGCAGATTAGAAAGGCGGGGGCCGGCAGATTGCCGGCCCTTGGCTATTTAGTGAAGGCACCCCCTCAGTGGATTCGTCCCTTCATAAGCCGACCCACGGTGTCGCCCGCCAGCTGCGACCGTGACTACCCGGCGGCGGATGGTTGCTTGGGCGGCAGCGACTCGAACCATGGCAGCACCATCCGCTCGTTGATCGAATAGGGGAAGGCGTGACCCCAATCGGGAAGTTCCTCGTAGGTAACGTTGTAGCCGACCTGTTTGAGCAGGTTGCAGGTCTGGCGCGTGAAGGTGACCGGGAAGATGAAGTCGTGGACGCCGTGGACGACGAACAGCGGGGTGTCCTTGCCGCGGCCCTCACGCAACATCTGATCGACGGCCAGATGCAGCGCGCCGGCGACCGGAGCGAGCCCGCGGAAGAGATCGCTGCGTTCGAGGCCGAGAATGTAGGTGAAGATACCGCCGTCGGAGAGACCGCTCAGATAGACCTGAGCGCGATCGATCGCATATTCGCTTGCGACCTCGTCGAACATCCGCACGACCGAGCGCGTATCGATGCTCGGGACGGTCATGTCCCAGGTATTGCCCAGCGACTTGGGCGCGAGGATACCGTAGCCGCGGCTGCGCGCGGGGCGCAGCCAGGTCCAGACGTACTCGGAGCCCTGACCGTAACCGCCGTGAAGTGCGACGATCAGGGGTATCGGTTTATCAGGCGAATAATCCTCCGGAATGTAGAGGGTGTATTCGGAGCGTCGATCGTCGCGCTCGCGCTGGATGAATCCGGTCGGCGGGCCGCCGGCAGCGGCAGCGGCGGGGGCCTGGGCCCCGGGCATCAGGAAATGCGCGGCGATCAGCGGCAGTTGGTCGCGCAATTCGTAAAGCTCGTACAATCCGCGACAATAGGAGCGCCGGGCGTAGAGAAAAGCCACCGTCCAATCGGGACTCGGCTTGGTCATGAAGAGGTTGCACGACTTGCCGAACTCGGTAATGGCGGCGCACAGGCGCTGGTGCAATTCGGCCATCGCGGGCGGCGGGGTCATCGGCGCGAAGGTCGATTCGAAGCGGCGGAAGGTGTCGCCGACCGCGGCCACGAGTTGGGCCTGGCTCCCGGCCACCGCGCCCAGACGGAGGTCTTCCTGGATCGACTCGAAGGTGCGCAGGAAATGCAGGATTTCCTGCTGGAGCGTTGTCAGTGTGCTCGCGTAGGTACTTTCGTCTTGGGACATGGCCGGCTCCTTTGGCGCGACAATAGCCGAATCGATGTGCGACGAGAAAGCGATTTCTGGGGATAAAAGTGACGTTAGCAGCGATGCGCCGAGGGCTGGTCGCGGCGACGCTTCGAGCGGGTACACTATAAGGATAGCGCTATATAGATGTAGGGGGCGCGAGTGACTTTCGGGGCGTTGAGGCGGGCGACCGAGCCGACCAGGGTCGTGGATGGTGGAATCGGGTGACCCTTGACAGGATGAGGGAAGTCTCCTATAAAGCAAGCAAGCGTTTGTTTTAGACCAAACACCGGACCTGACGGAAGTTCGTCAGGAAGCGATACGAGCGGCTTGCGAGATCACTCAGGAGATCATTGTCAAATGATGGACACCGAGCATCAGGTACAGAGCGAATACGAGACCCTCTTCCAGCGCGACTATTCGGTGCACGCGCCGGATATGCGCCGGCTATACGAGAATGCGAAGCGCGACCAATGGAACGTATCGAAGGATATCGATTGGACGCAGCCGGTCGATCTGGAAAAAGGGCTGTTTGCCGACGGCATGATTGACGGCTACGGCAGTCCGCTGTACGAGAAGCTCGACGCGAAGACCAAACGCGAGCTGAACATCGAATTTTCCTGCTGGCGGCTTTCGCAACTGCTCCACGGGGAAGAGGGTGCGATGCTCGCGTGCAGCCAGTTGGTCGATATGGTTCCGACCAACGACGCGAAGTTTTTCCAGACCACGCAGGTGGTCGATGAGGCGCGGCATACCGAGGTCCTGAGCCGATATCTGGCGGAGAAGTGCGACGGCCGCGTCTATCCGATGAGCCAGAATATCAAGTACCTGTTTGACTATCTGCTCGGCCAGGGCAAGTGGTTTCTCAAGACCGCGGGCTTGCAGCTGGTGGCGGAGACGTTTGCGGTCGGACTGTTCCGGATGTTGGCCGAGACCTCGCAGGATCCGCTGTTGAAGACCATCAGCAAGAAAATCCTGCAGGACGAATCGCGCCACATGGGTTTTTCGGTAATCGGGTTGCCCGACATGATTGCGAGCCTGAGCCCGAGCGATTTCGCGGAGCTTGAAGATTTCACGGCCGAGGCGTGCCGACTGGTGTTGCGCGGACAGTTCCCGCGGCCGGCGTTCGAGAAGGTCGGTTTCAGCGAATCGGAAATCAACGAAATTCAGCGCTATCGGGTCGAAAACGCGAAGAGCAACGACTATGTGCTGTTCCGCCAGGTCTTCCGCCGCGAGATGTACACGCAGGTGGTCTCGAATATGAAGAAGGTCGGCTTGATGAGCGAGCGGACCAAGGAAAATCTGCGCAAGCTCGGTATCGACCCGAATATCGATGGACGCGCGGCGACGCTCGAACAGCAACCCGGCGCCTGAGATGGGATCGCATGCGGGCGGAGTCGGCCAGCGGCCCGGATGACTGGTTGACCGATGCCCAACTCGCCGGCTCAAGCGCTACGCGCCCCTCGGCAAGACAACCGCCGCGCCCAGTTACTGGACGCGGCGGCCCGTCTTTTCCGGGAGCGCGGATTTCACGGGACCTCGATGCGCGACATCGCGAAGGCGGTGGGCATGCTGTCGGGGTCGATCTACTACCACTTCGATTCGAAAGAGGAGATGCTGCTCGCCGTTTACCAGGAGGGCGAACGGCGCGTGGCCGACGCGGTGGATGCGGCGATCGCGGCTGCGGGCGAGCCGTGGCAGCGGCTCGAGGCGGCATGCGCGGCGCATCTGCGCGCGCTGATTGCGAATCGCGACTACACGCAAGTGATGATTCAGACGTTGCCGCGCGAAGCGGGGACGGCCGAGGGGCGCATCCGCGATTTGCGGCGCGACTACGAGCAGCGATTTCGGCGGTTGATCGACGAACTGACGCTACCGCCCGCGATTGACCGCCGTTATCTGCGGCTGCTGCTTTTCGGCGCGCTCAACTGGTCGCAGGTCTGGTATCGCAACGGCGGCGACTCGCCCGAGATTGTCGCGCGCCGTTTTCTCGATACCCTGCGCAAACAGCTCGAAGTCTAGTCGCGAACGCGCGTCGCGAGGGGCCGGGCGTTCGCGGTGGCGTCACTCCTTGGGCTTTTCCATTTCGACCGGGCCGCCGGCGTCTTTCCATGCGCGGAATCCGCCCTCGATGTGACAGACCGGTTCGAGGCCCATCTGCTGCACCGCCTGCGCCGCCAGAGCCGAGCGCAGACCGCCGGCGCAGAAGAAGACAAATTTCTTGCCGCTGCCGAAGACCGGTTTGTAATAGGGACTTTCCGGATCGACCCAGAACTCAAGCATCCCGCGCGGGGCGTGCAGGGCGCCCGGGATGCGGCCGTCGCGCGCCAGTTCGCGGACGTCGCGCAGATCGACCAGCATGACGTTGGGATCGTCCTTGAGTTTCAGAGCGTCGGCGACCTGCACGGTTTCGATTTCCTTGTAGGCGTCGGCGACGAGTTGTTTGATGCCTTTTTTGAGCTTAAGCGCCACGATAATTAACCTCCACTTTCCTTACTCGAACTGCGCAGACTGGGCCGCTTGGCGCCTCGAACCGCGCCTGGCTAACGGCCGGTGTAGTTGGGCTTGCGCTTCTCCATGAAAGCGCGCGGGCCTTCGCGGGCGTCCTGCGAGGAAAACACTTCGCGCGCGATTTCGTTTTCGATTTTGAAACCTTCCTCGAGTGGGCGCCCGGAGCATCGCAGCACCGCCTCCTTGATCTTGCGCACGGCGAGCGGTCCGTTGGCAGCGATGGTGGTGGCGAGCTCCTCGGCTTTCGCCATCACGTGCGCGGCCGGCGCGACGTAGTTGATAAGCCCGAGGCGCCAGGCTTCCTGAGCGTCGATTCGATTTCCCGTCAGCAGGATTTCCATCGCCTTGCAAAACGGCATCTGACGCGCGAGCCGCGGCAGCGACCCGCCGGCAGGCACCAGCGCCCACTTCACTTCCTGGAGGCCGAAGCTCGCGTGATCGGCGGCGACGCGCAGGTCGGTCGCCTGCATCAGCTCCATTCCGCCGGCGATGCAAAACCCGTTGACCGCCGCGATGATCGGTTTGTAAACGTCGTAGCCGCGCAGCAGCGAGCTTCCGATGTAATGTTTATTGGCGATGATTTTATGATCCCATTCGTCCTCGGGCTGGCGAGCGCCGGTGGTCAGCGGGATCAGGCGGCCGAGGTCGGCGCCTGCGCAAAAGGCCTTGTCGCCTGCACCGGTCACGATGGCAGTGCGGATCTCGTCGTCGGCGTTGATCCGCTCCCAGGCCTCGGCCAGCGCAACCACCAGCTCGGGGTTCATCGAGTTGTGCACTTGCGGACGGTTCAAGGTCATGTAGGCGATATGGTTGCGGACTTCGAAGAGCAATGCGGGCATTATCAAACTCCAGCGGTTACGCGCGGGATGCGAGGTGAGCGGACGGCGCATCCATGGTGTGACTGGTAGCCGAGTCCCCGCACGCATGCAATCGGAGGCGGCGGCAATCGAGCAAATCGGCGCGAGTAAACTGCCGCGACGCGCGGTGCAGGGCGATTCTCAAAAATCGGCGTTGTGCGCTATAGTCCGCGCCTGACGCTCGGAGCTGTATCCGCGAATGCGGTGGCGCGCCGTGCGTTTCCAATTGTGGAAGGAGGTGCCCACTTGCCCAACCGTGCGCTAAGCGACTTGCGAGTGGTCGAATATGCCGAGATGGTCTCGGGACCGATGTGCGGCAAGATGTTCGCCGACATGGGCGCCGAAGTGATCAAAATCGAGCGTCCCGGACGCGGCGACGAGGCGCGCAGCCATCCGCCCTATCCAGGCGACATTCCACATCCCGAAAAGAGCGGCTTCTTCCTCTATCTCAACACCAGCAAGAAAAGCCTGACGCTCGAACCGGCCACGCGCGACGGCGCCGAAGTGTTCAAGCGGCTGATTGCGGACGCCGACATTCTTATCGAGAACCATCGGCCCGGCTACCTGGCGAGTATCGGGCTCGGATACGAGACGCTGCACGCGCTCAATCCGCGGCTGATCGTGGCCTCGATTACGCCGTTCGGCCAGGCGGGTCCGTATAGCGGGTGGAAGGGCACCGACCTGATCGAGTGGGCGATGAGTCTGACCGGCTTCAACACGCCGACGCTGGTGGATGACGTTGCCAAGGAAAATCCGTTGCGCGCGCCCGGTCATGCGGCAGACATGATGGGAGCGACCAATGCCGCCGCGGCCGCGATGATGGCGGTGTTCCAGCGCGAAGCGACCGGCGAAGGCCAATGGGTTGACGCGCCGTGCTGGCAGGCGACGGTCAACACCTCGAAGCTCGAAGATGGCGGCGTACTCTTACGTTGGAATCCCGTTCAGCCGCCAGCGCGCCAACGTCCAGGTCGGACTGGAGCCGCTGCCGTGCCGCGACGGCTACATCTATACGCTGTGGGCGGCCGACGCTCATTGGCAGGCGCTCAAGATGCTGCTCGGCAATCCGCCGGAGCTTGCCAATGAAATCTTCGACACGCACCAGGGCCGTCACGAGAACGACGACATCATGCGGACGCTGATCCGCAATGAACTGGCCAAATATGACATGGATCATCTCGTGACCGAGGGGCAGCGTCTCGGGCTGACGATCGGGCCGGTGTACACGGTGGCGCAGGCCGCGCAAAATCCGCATCTGCGAGCGCGCGGCGCGTTCGTCGAGATCGATCATCCGGTGGCGGGACGCTTCGAGTATCCGCGATCGCTGGTGCAGATGACCGGGACGCCGCCGGAGTCAACGCGCGCGCCGCTGCTCGGGGAGCACAACACGGAGATACTCGCGCGGCTGGGCTACGGCGCCGCGGATTTGCAGCGGCTGCAAAAGGCGGAGGCGATCTAGATGGCAAAGTTACCGCTCGAAGGAATCAGGGTCGCCGACTTCAGCTGGATCATCAACGGCCCGCAAATCGCGCAATGGCTGGCGACGATGGGGGCCGAGGTGATCAAAATCGAGTCGCAGGTCTATATCGATATCGGGCGCACCAATCCGGCGGGCATGGCCGATCGCGTCGCGGGGGTGAATCGCAGCGGCTTTTACCATGCGCTCAACTACGGCAAGAAGGCGATTACGCTCAACATGGCGCAACCGAAGGGGCGGGATCTGGCCCATGAAATCGTGCGGCGCAGCGATTTCGTGCTCGAATGTTTTCCCGGTCCGACCGCCGAAAAACTCGGACTGACATACGCCGAGATGAAGAAAATCAAGTCCGACATCATCATGATTTCGGTCTCGCTGCTGGGCAAGACCGGGCTCGAACCGTCGCGCTGGGTCGGATGGGGTCCGATGGCCTGCTGCTTTATCGGGATGTTCGACGCGCAGGGTTATCCGGGCGGTCCGCCACGCCAGACCGGCGGAACGTGGCCCGACTACGCGATCGCGTCGTCGGTGGTTTTTCATGCGCTCGCCGCCTTGCGCCATCGCAATCGCACCGGCGAGGGGCAATGGATCGACGCGAGCATGGGCGAGACCGTAATCGGCCAGATGCACGAATGGTACACTGACTATTTCATGAACGGGCGCGATCGCCGGCAATGGGGTAATCGCGACGACGTTATGGCGCCGCACAATACCTATCGCTGCAAGGGCGAGGACAATTGGATTGCGATCGCGGTCGCCAACGACGGCGAATGGCACGCACTGTGCGCGGCGATGGGAAATCCGGGGTGGGCGGCGGATGCGAAATTTGCCGATCAGCCGGGGCGCCATCGCAACAGCGCCGAAATCGACGCGCAGATTGCGGCGTGGACACGCGATTGCGATCATCTGGAACTTGCGGCGCGATTGCAGCAGGCGGGCGTCGCGGCGGGCCCGGTGCTCGACAGCACCGAGCTGCACAACGACGCGCATTTGTGGGAGTGGGGCTACTGGTGGAAAATGGACCATCGCGAGGTCGGCGAGCGGACATTGCCAGGGATGCCGGTGAAGCTGAGCGCCGCGCCCGAGCTCAACTACTCATATCCGCCGGATCTGGGCGAGCATAATCGCGAGGTATTCGGCGGATTGCTCGGACTGAGCGACGCGGAAATTAAAATACTGATTGAGGAAAAGGTCATTTACTAGTATTTCGAGTGAGATATCTTTTGCGCGAGAGGAGTGACTAATGAACTCGCTAAAGGACAAGGCTTGCATCGTCGGCGTGGGCGAAAGCGCCTTCACGCGTGGATCGGGCAAGACCGAACTGGGCCTGATGCTCGAGGCGTCGACCAGGGCGATCGCGGATGCGGGGCTCAAGCCACACGACATCGACGGCATCATCGGTCCGCCGCTGGGCGCAGCGGCGGAGCATTTCGCGGCGAACCTGGGTATCGAGGATCTGCGTTACGCGACGTCGGTACACATGGGCGGTGCGAGTCCGGTGGTGGCGTTGCAGAGCGCGGCGATGGCGGTGGCCTCGGGAATCGCGACCAATGTGCTGATTCCGTGTGGCTGGAATGGCTATTCGTCGAATCCGGTGCGCGGCGGCGGCGCCCGTGCCGAGACCGGCGAGAAGCCGATGCCGCCGCCCAATCCGCTGCAGAATACTATCGGCGCGTTCTACCTGCCCTATGGCGCGACCGTGCCGGTGCAATGGTACGCATGGCTGGCGACTCGCCATAAACATCTCTATGGCACGCCCTTCGAGGCGATGGGCGCGATCGCGGTGGCCGAGCGCAAGCACGCGCAACTCAACGAGAAGGCGATGATGCGGGGGCGGCCGCTGACGCTCGAAGACTACCTGGCGGCGCGCTGGGTCTCCTACCCGTTTCGGCTCTACGACTGCTGTCTGGAAACCGACGCCGCCTGCGCGATCGTGGTGACCACGCCCGAGCGGGCGAAGGACCTCAAGCACACGCCGGTCTATATTTCAGGCGTCGCCGAGGGTCATCCGTATCCGGCCGACGATATCCCGGCGCGTCCCGATCCGTTCGTGATCGGACTGACCTTTGCGGCGCCCAAGGCGTTCGCGATGGCGGGGGTTGCGCACAAGGACATCGACTTTCTCGAAGTTTACGACTGCTTCACCTACGTCGTGATGCTGCAGATCGAAGCGATGGGATTTTGCAAGCGCGGCGAGGTCAAGGATTTTGTGACCCCCGCACGGATCGAGCTGGGCGGCGAGTTGCCGCTCAACACGCATGGCGGACTGCTCTCGGAAGCACACGTGTGGGGCACCAATCATATCGTCGAAGCGGCGCGCCAGTTGCGTCATGAATGCGGCGCGCGCCAGGTGGCGGATGCGGAGATCGGCCTGGTTACTGGATGGGGCGATTTCGGCGACGGCGGACTGGCGATTTTGAGGAGATAAGCGGCATGGCCGACAAAATGTACAAGCTACCGCTGCCGCGCGTCGGTGGACACTCGGCGGAGTTCTACAAGTTCTGCAAAGAACACGAGTTGCGCTTTCAGCGTTGCACGGATTGTCGCGCGTGGCGCCATATTCCGCGCGACATGTGCGCCAAATGCGGTTCATTTGCCTGGGAGTGGGCGCGCTCGACGGGGCGCGGGAAGGTCTTCTCGTGGACCACCGCGAGGCAGCCGATGATGCCGCAATTCGCCGACAAAATTCCGTACAGCCCGGTGATCGTCGAGCTAGAAGAGGGCGTGCGCATGGTCACCTGGCTGACCGACGTGACGCCGGACGAACTGAAGCTCAAGATGCCGGTCGAAGTAGTATTCGACGACGTCACGCCCGAGGTCTCGCTGCCGAAATTTCGCCGCGCCGCGTAAGGCCGGCCGTCGCGCGTGAGTTAACCGGAGAGTTGCGATGGCGATCAAAATGTACGATCTCGCGGGCGCCGAACTCGACCGTCGCTTCAGTCCGTTTTGCTGGCGGACCAAGCTGGCGCTCGCGCACAAGGGCCTCGAATTCGAAACGATTCCGTGGCGCTACGCCGACAAGCCAAGGATCGCATTTGCGGGCGCCGAGCGAGTGCCGGTGATCGTCGATGGCGAGCGGCCGGTGGCGGACTCGTGGAAGATCGCGGAGTACCTCGAAGACCAGTATCCGGCGCGTCCGTCGCTGTTCGGCGGCGCCGGCGGGCGCGGGGCTGCGCGCTTCGTCAATAGCTGGGCCGACACGGTGTTGAACGGTGCGCTCTCGCGCCTGCTGGTGGTCGATATCCTGAATCATCTCGAACCCGGCGACCGCGCATACTTTCGCGAATCGCGTGAAAAACGCTTTGGCATGACGCTCGAGGCGTTTGCCGCCGACAGCGAAAGGCATCTCAGTGCTTTGCGCAACGCGCTGGAGCCGCTGCGTGTGACGCTCGCGGGACAACCGTTTATCGGTGGCGCGTCGCCGCTCTATCCGGACTACATCGTATTCGGGAGCCTGCAATGGGCGCGCGCGATTGGCCGCACCCGCCTGCTGGAACCGGACGACCCGCTCGAGGGCTGGCGCGGGCGGCTGCTCGACGCGTTCGGCGGACTGGCGCGCAACGCACCCGGATACTGGTAGGCCGTTCAGCGCGGAGCGCTTTCCCTGAATTCGAGCGCGACCTCGCGCATGGTCTTGAAAGTGACGCCACTGCGATTGCGCATGTGATCGACCAGCCGCTCGAGCATCAGCAGGCGATGGCCGCGGCCGATGCACTGCGGATGCATGGTCAGGATATAGACGCCGGTGTCGAGGCGGTCGTGCAGGTAATCGAAATCGCCGGCCCAGATTTCGTAAATATGCGAGGGCGCGGAGAGTCCGGGAGTGACGCCGTTGCGCGAGGCGATGAACTCGAAGGCGGGAAAGTCGTCGAGGCCCCAGGTAAAAGGCAGTTCCACGAGGTTGGTCTCGCGACCCCATACGAAGGGGCCGTCGGGCGGTGCCTGGTCGCCGAGGCGGCAGAAATACGGCGAGAAATCGTTGCCCATCATGCTGCTGTCGTAGAGGAAATTGCGTTCGAGGAGACAATCGAGGGCGGCCGGGGTGAGGCCCGCGGCGGGCGATCGATAGCCGACCGGCGCGGAGCCGGTGACTCGCACGAGTGCGGCGGTGGCGCGATCGAAATCCTCGGCGTGGTCCGCCGGCGTCTTCGGCATTTGATGGAAATGGCCGTGATGGGCGATCTCGTGGCCCTCTTCCGCGATTTTAGCGACGGTCGTGGGAAAGGCGTCGGCGGTGTGGCCTGGGACGAACCAGGTCGAACGGATTCCCCATTCGCGCAACATTCGCAGGAGCCGTTCGGCGCCGACGCGGCCGAATTCGCCGCGCGAAATGGCGCTGGGCGACTTTGCGTGAAAGGTGCCGATCCAGACCGACATCGCGTCGAAGTCAAAAGTCAGGCATACCGAGATCTTCTTTTCCATAGCTCGATTCTCACTGCTCCGGGAACGACCCGCCGGGCCGCAGTATCGTCTCTACTGCGATCGGCGCGGGAAGGTAAAGCGCGCGCGCGAAAGCGGCGTTCAGGGGCGACGAAACGATGCGTCAAGCGCGCGCCGGCGTCGTGGCTAATTCTCAATTCGCAAGCGTGAAATGCCTTGGGCCGCAAGGGCTTTTTGCGCTACACGAAAGTCTCGCGAAGACGGCATGCGACGGCGAAGCAGTGCCGGCGGCGGGTGTAATCGCGGCTCGAAGCGGGGGGCGCAGATCGAACGTCGCGCACGGCAGATTCGCTTGACACGCGCGCCAACCATGTTGTAAGCCCTTGCAGAACTTTGGACTGGGGATTCAAAGGAGGCTTTTCGGCGCCTGGCCGATGCGGCGAAGAGACTGCGGGAGCGACGGTCTCCCGACGGTGTCGCCGATTACGACAGGCCTCATCACAAATTTCTCGGCGGTTACGATTTCGGAGTTGAACAGGCAGGCGGACATGATTGGACGACAGCGCCCCAGCGATCGGCGGTAATGGCGCGTGCGGCAGTCACGGACGGAGATACAGTCGTAAGGAAAGTTTGAGGGCTTAGGAATTACGCCAGGGGCGCCTCCAGCATCGATGGGGGAGGTCGTGTACATCGGGCTGGCTCGTGGATCGGGCAGGACCCGGAGAGGACGACGGCGTCGGTCACATCACACCCGCGGGTCTGATGAGTATCAGAGAGGTAGCAGAGGATTGATGCATCGCAACAAACTTAAAATCTGGGCAGTCGCCGCACTGGGCCTCCTTATGGTGGTAGCGGGCGCGGTCGGAGCCCGAGGGTCGGTGGAGGGCACCGTTCGAACGGCAGCGCCATCGTGGCTAAGCCTGTTTGGCGTAGCGATTCGGCCAGACAACACGATTTTCGTTGTGGGTTCAAAGGCCTTGCTCATGACCTCCAGCGACGAGGGCAAAACCTGGCTACATCGTACGCTGAAGGAACGCGAAGGGTCGGAACTGTTTCAGGATCGCGACCTCTACGCGATTCGTTTCAGTCCGGGCGGCAAGGTCGGGTGGATCGTAGGCGAAGAAGGCATCGTCATGAAGTCCGCCGACGGCGGCACCACTTGGACCAGGCAGGAGACCGGGACCACAAAGAATCTTTTCAATATCTATCCGATTGACGATCAACAGGTGGTGGCCGTGGGGGCCGACGGCACCATCGTGCGCACGGTGGATGGCGGCAGCCATTGGACATTGGAAAAGTCGCCGAAGACGGTTTCGCTGTTCGACGTGACGTTCCTAGACAAGAATACCGGATTTGCGGTGGGCGAGTTCTCGACAATTCTGGCGACGACCGACGGCGGTCAGACCTGGACGTTGAACTACGGCGGCAATACAACGGATTTCACCGTGGGACCGTATTTCTCGTTGGTCTTCAGCGATCCGCAGCATGCCGTCGCGGTTGGTCTGGCGGGCGATCTGCTGGTCACCGCGGACGGCGGCAAGACCTGGCAGAAGGCGAACTTACCCGATGCGGTCGCGGCGTACGTGATTACGGAAGATCAGGCGTCGAAGAAACTGTGGATTGCCGGAGCCGGCGGGCGCATGTTCGACCAAACCGCGGATGGCCCGTGGACAGCGCAGGATCGGGCGGCGTTTCACGATATTACCGATTTGACCTTTGAGGGTAATCTCGGAGTTGCCGTTGGTTTGAACGGTACTATTTTGCTGACGAATAATGCGGGAGTGAAATGGCAAGCAGTTCAGTAAAGCTTACGTCCCTGCGGATCGGCGATTTCGTCCTCCGCTTCAGGGCAATCATCGGTGCCGTCCTGCTCATTCTTAGCGCGATTCTGGGGTACTACTGTACACAGGTTACGGTCGCGACCAAGTTTGACGACTTTTTCCCGACTAACCATCCGGACGTCAAGCTCTATCATGAATGGCAGAGATACGGCGGCGCGCAAAAGTTGTCGGTGATGGTGGAGGTCAAGGACGGCACCATCTTCAAGCCCGAAGTGCTGCATAAGATTCAGGACATTCAGTACGACGTCGACAAGCTGCCCGGGGTCGATCACAACGAGGTGCTGTCGCTTGCTTCCTATCGCGTCAGCTACTCGGAAGCGACGCCCGGTTCGCTGAACATCAAGCCGTTCATGTTTCCGAAGGTGCCGGAGACGGCTGCGGGAATTGCCGAGCTGAAGAAAAACGTACTAGCGAACCTGGCCAGCATTTCGCAGTTCGTCAGCCCCGATTTGAAGCATGCGGTGGTCACGGCTTCGTTCAACGAGCTCGGTCTCGACTATAAAACGCTCTTCACCAAGGTTCAGGCGATCGTTCACAAATATCAGGACGCCAACGTCAAGGTCCTGGTAGCGGGTGAACCGATCGTCCGCGGCTACGGTTACTACTATGAACCGACCGTAGGCGTGCTGTTCGTGATCGCAGTCGGCGTAATGATTCTGATTCTGTGGCTGACGGGCGGGCAACGCAGCCGCTGGTGGGCGCCGATCGTGACCGGAGCGCTCTCGGCGGTCTGGGGTCTCGGGTTTGTCGGGATAATGAAGTACGACTTCGATCCCGTCATGCTGGTAATTCCATTCATCCTGACGGCCCGCGACATGAGTCATGGTATTCAGTGGCAGGGGCGATATCACGACGAGCTGGATCGGCTCGGCGATAAATATGCCGCCTGCGCCGCTACCACCGACTTCATGTTACCCCCGGGACTGCTGTCGATTCTCGCCGACATCAGCGGCATCATCTTCATCTCGTTCGGCGGCATTCCGGTGCTCCAGCATATCGCGCTGGCCGGTACCGTATGGCTCGCCGGCTCGGTGACGATGGTATTCATCTTCCAGCCCATCTTGATGAGCTATCTGCCGGTTCCGGTACAGAAGCACAAGGAATCGACGGCTGTCGACCACTCCATGATGAAATCGATCATGAATGGGCTCGATTGGTTCGTCCACGTTCCGACCCGGCCGGGTACACTGCGCAAGGCGCTGCTCGGGGCCTCGGGGTTTTTCCTGATTTACGGGATTATCTCAGGCCTGGACTGCAAGATTGGATACTCGACTGCAGGGACGCCCTTGTACAAATCTACCGCCAAGGTCAATCGGGATATTTTGGCGGTCGGTAAAAGATTCCCGCTCGAAGAGGGCTGGATCATCTTCATTACGCCGTCCTATCCCGACAAGCAGTCGGTCGTAGGACCCAAGGTTTTGCGAATGGCCGACGATCTGCGCGCGTACCTCTTCAATGATCCGAAGGTAGCGCAGGTGGTTTCGTTTTCATCGACGGTCGAGATGCCGTTTAACCAGATGTTCCATTACGCCTATCCGAAGTACCTGGCGACGCCGGATTCTTTGCAAATGGCAGGTAATCTCTGGTTTCTCTTTCTCAACGGATCGGCTCCGGGCGAACTGGAGCGCTATATCTCGAACCGCTTGAACAATGACACCTGTATCCGGGTGCTATTGAAGGATCACAATTACGATACGCTCAACGAGATTCGAAAGCGTATCGGGCGCTTTGTGAATCTGCGTGTGACGCCGGATCCCGGATTGAGCAACGTGAAGGTGAAGTTTCTGGCGGGCATCGCCGGGCTTTATCTGGCTTCCAACGACGTGCTGTATGAACTCGACTTCCTCAACATCACCTTCGTGCTGGCAGTCGTGTGGATGTTCTGTCTGTTCTCATTTCGATCGTTCGTTGCGGCCTTCATGTTCCTGTTTGCGTGCGTACTGGCCAACTTCGGCGCATTCATCTTTATGAATTTCCGCGACATCGGGCTGACGATCGATACTATCCCGGTAATATCTCTGGGTATCGGTCTCGGGGTCGACTACGGAATTTATATGATTGCCCGAATCCGCGACGAAGTGATGGGTGGCATGGACGTGGACGAGGCGATCGTCCTTGCGCTCAAGACTACCGGCGTCGCGGTGTTCAACACCTTCCTGGTGATGATCGGCGGTATTTTCCCTTGGACGTTCTCGCCGCTGTTGTTCCATAGCGAGATGAGCACGTTGCTGATCTTCCTGATGGGCACGAACATGATTGCAGGCTGCATCATTCTGCCGTGTTACCTGTCCTTGGCGCGTCCGAAGTTTGTTTTCGGCGGTGCCTCGATGATCAAGGAGCGCGAGCTAAAGGCGGCGGTTTCGTGACGCCAGGGCAATAACTGACGTAATACTTGCATTTGCGCGGGATTCGACCCCGTGGTGAGCGCAAGCAAATTCCCGCGGCGGGTGCGACGAGCGCTCGCCGCGGTCCATTTGGGGCTCATGACATCCGTTGAAGCTCATGACACTCGCGACCAAGGCCGTTTTTCGCTCGACTAGCGGACGATTTGAAGATTCCGGCGCCGAAATCGTCAATTATCTGAATAGTCGCGAGGCGTTGGAACCTAATGTGGCCTTCGATGGTTAAATTGAACGGGGAACCGTGCGAATAGCCATGGACCCGCGAGGGACGCGAGGGACAAAGCCGGGTTTATGCAGGGTACAGGTAAGCTTTGCAACAAGGGAGTCGGCGCTGATGTTAAAAAGAATTGCGATGACGACTGCGTTGATGGTGGCGGCGCTTTCATTAAGCGCGTGCCGGAGCGCGCAGGAATGGAAGGCGGATCCATCTGCCAATTTCTTCCCGCTCAAGACCAATATGGTGTGGACCTACCAGGTCAACAGCAAGAGTCAGCGCGCCAACTATGCCGTCACCGATCGGGTGATCGGCATGCAGTACGTGCCGGCACTGAAGGTAACCGGCCTGGTGGTCGAGGAGTTCTACAATCTGGACCGAGCGGGATTGCGCCCGGTCGTATACCTCGATCACGGCGGTTATCTGTCTCGGCTGTCGGGACTCACTTACGCCAAGCATCAGATTATGGCGCCGGTATGGGGCCGGTCCGAGGAGCAGAACTTCCTGCCGGAACATCTGACGCCGAATCTGGCGTGGAAGAACACACTCTTCCCGTACGGCAAGCTGCCGGGAAGCTTCGACGTTATACAGTCGCACAAGAGTTTCATGGAGCCCACGGATGTGGTCGTCCCGGCAGGCCATTTCAGGAATTGCATAAGAATTGAGACGCGGGCGCGTTATGAGGGCGGCGCCTACGCTCAGACCAAACAGCATCTCAGTCTGACTTACGAGGACTGGTACGCGCCTAACGTCGGATTGGTGCGGACGGTGGCTTATCAGGGCGGGCCCGACGGCCCTGAAATGGAACGGGTGGAGTTGACCCGATTCGAAGCGGCAGCAGCCGCGCCCGCGTCGCCAACATCACCAGCTCCGGCGCCCCCGGCCGCGCAGCCTCATAGCAATTCCTGAAGTATAGCTTGCTCCCACGGATGAGCGCCTGTGCGCTCATCCGTGCGGAGCGTGGATCGAATCGATCACCGTCGAAGGAATCGTTTGGCCGGCGCGCTTCTGATCCTTCGGGCCATAATCGATCGCAACCGCATCTATATAGAACCCGCTATGGCCGGCCTCGCCGATCCGGCTGTGATGTTCCGTCGTCCGGATATAGTCGCCGGGATTCGCATAACCGTTTTGCTGGGTGACTTCGTTCATGCTTTCGTTGGGCGTCGCGGCGTAGAGCAGATGCTTGATGTCCTGGTGCCGGCTGTTGATGATCACGAGAGCGTCGGCGCCGGTTTCGCACGCCTTGCTCCGCAGCGCCGGCAGTACGTCGGGCGCCTTATCCTCGAGGTCGCCCCATGCTTCGACGATAGCGATCTGCGACAGCGATTTGATCGGCATCGCTTCGAGCACCGGCATTTTACAGTCGGGTCCCTTCGCGGCGTGGATGTACGGAGCGAGTTGCGTCACCTCGACTTGCAGCGGTTGCTTTTGCGAACCGCATCCGACGATTGCCGTGCTCAATACCGCGGCGATCGCGGTCAGACCCAGATTGAGGCCGATGCGCATGGCCAGGCGTTTCAAATTCATGGTTGCTGCTCTCACCGTGTGTGTCTGATGCGCGGCGCAACAGGAAACCTCGGCGCCGATTGCACCGCACCATAGCATATTTGGTGTGCCTATGCGGATCGCGGAGCGTGCTTCACTCGTGTGTGACTGCGCGGGCTTGCCCCCGGCGCAATGCTCGAGGCCGGCGCGACGCCCGAGGGTACCTGTGCGCGGCCATTGCAAGCGGAGTATAATTGATTTTATGCGGCGGCTGTTCCATACCGCTCTGGGCTTGTGGTTCGTGATTACGATGACGATGGCGCAGGGCTGTGTCGGCCCCGCGCGGAGCCCCGGCATTTTCGGCAGCAGTTCCGCCCCGAGCCAATCGGCGGGAACTTCCGGTGCGCGAAGTTTCAGTCGTAGCTCCGCCCCGCTCGATACCAGCGGCTACGTGGCCGACCCCGATGCGAGCCGCGCACTGACCGACCACCTCCATCACCATCGGTTGCCGTTGGTCGGCGCCCAGGTATTGCGCGATCCGAAGACCGGCTCACGTGCCGTCGTGCTTTACGGTTACGTCGGTTCGGATTACGGCAAATCGGACGCGCAGCGCCAAGCCGAAGACTTTGTCAACGATGCCGCCGTAGAGGTCGATAATCGGGTTCATGTAAAACCTGAACTCCTCGCGGCGGGCCGATCCTCGCAGGCACCGTCGGGTTCGCGCTCTCCCGATACGGCGGAGGCGAATGCCGCGATGCCAGGGACGCAGAGCTACCTCGATCAGCAGAATCAGGCGGCGCAGATCCAGCAGTATCAGCAGCATAGTTTATCGTCGGGCATGACTTCGATGGTGCCGTTGATCGTGCTGCTCGGGATTCTCAGCATGGCCAGTGGCAGCGGCGGCTTTTCGGTGGGCCCCCCGAGCGGCTATTCACCGTATAGCAATTCGCCCTACAGCAATTCGCCTTACAGCCCGTACTCGGGCTATGGGTCGCCCGGGATGCCGCCGTCCACGTTCGGCAGCCCCGGATATGGCTACGGATCTCCGGGCGGCGGTGCGACGCCGTTTGGCACTTTGCCCGGCAGCCCCTATTACACGACGCCATGACCCGACACGATTCCTCCGAACCGCCCCTGTGCGCGCGCCGACGCGCTCGGGGAGCGGTGCACAGTGCGGCCTTCGCGGCTATTTCATCGCGCTGAAAAACGCGCGGATGTCGTCGGCGAGAAGCTTGGGTTCTTCCATCGCGGCGAAGTGTCCTCCGGCCGGCATCACGGTCCAGCGCTGGATGTTGAAGGCGCGTTCGGCCCAAGCTCGCGGAGGCTTGAGAAGTTCGCGCGGGAAAATCGCGGCACCGGTCGGCGTTTCGATGCGCTTGTCGGTGTCGGGCCGCCACGGATGGTGGCGCGATTCGTAGTACAGCCGCATCGAGGAATTTATCGATTGCGTGATCCAGTAGATCATGATGTTGGTCAGCAGCTGATCTTTCGTGAAGCGCTTTTCCACGTCGCCGCTGCAATCCGACCAGGTGCGAAACTTCTCCACGATCCACGCGGCCAGACCCGCCGGCGAATCGTTAAGTCCGTACGCCAGGGTCTGCGGTTTGGTCCCCTGAATCGACTGGTAGCCGGTTTCCTCGCGCCGGAAATGATCCATATCGGCCAGAAAAACCTTCTCTTCATTGGTCAGCTCGGCCGAATGATCGCGGCGTCCGCCGACGAACAGCAGGTTGAGATGGATGCCGTAGAGCCGATCGCCATGAACTTCACCCAACCGTGACGTGACGGCCGAGCCCCAGTCACCGCCCTGCGCGCAGTAGCGGTCATAGCCGAGCACGTCGGTCATCAACTGGTGGAACAGTTCAGCGATCGATTGGATATTCATCGCGCGCTTGCGTGGATGGTCGGAAAAGCCGTAGCCCGGCAGCGACGGCGCGATCACCGTGAAGGACTGATTAGGGTCGCCGCCGTGCGCCGCCGGATCGGTCAGCATCGGGATGATACGCATGAACTCGTAGATCGACCCGGGCCATCCGTGACTCAGGAGCAAGGGCTTGGGGTTGGGGCCGCGGCCGGGTTCGTGGATGTAATGAATGCCGAGTCCGTCGATTTCGGTGCGGAATTGCGCGAAGCCGTTGAGTTCGGCTTCATGCTTGCGCCAGTCGTAATGCGATCGCCAGTACTCGACCAGTTCCTTCAAATAGGCGAGGTTGGCGCCGTACTCCCAACCGGTATCGGGAACTTCGTCGGGAAAGCGCGTGCGCGCAAGCCGTTCGCGCAGGTCGCTCAATGCTTCATCTGATACGTTAACTTTGAACGGTTCGATTTTGCTCACGGCCATGCTGCCTCCGCGCCGGCGAGATGTGCGCCCACCTTTACTTCTCTGTGGCCGCAGAGGCAAACGCGCGCGGGGGAGTCGCCGATTGGTTTCGAGTAAGGCGCGCAGCTACGGCTGGCCGGGTTGTGAATAGCGCAAGCGGTGGACATCCATGGTGGACTGAACTTGATTACGCATTCAGTCAAATGGGACAATCGTTCCACAAGCCGCAATTGTGATTGCGGCGTAGGGCGGGCGATCGGCACCGCGCGGTACTGCAAACCTGACCTGGATGGCGCCGCGAGCGGTGGCCGTCCGGGGCTGAGCGGTGTCGGCTGGACTGTCGCTCGCATTCAATTAATCTCACGGCCCCGTCGACGGGCCGCTGGGGTTAGCCTTCACCGTTGAAGGCAACCTCGGCGGCGACGATGCGGCCCGAATAGTCGCGGAATAGCCTTATCCTGCGAGTGGAGCCAAAGTGGCAGTCGCGTCCGAACTCAAAAATACTCAAACCGATCTCGATCAGCTTTGCGTCAATTCGATCCGGGTGATCGCGATTGATGCGGTGCAAAAGGCCAACTCGGGCCATCCCGGACTGCCGATGGGGATGGCGCCTGTGGCCTATGTTCTGTTCACGCGCTTCATGCGCCACAACCCCAAAAATCCTCAATGGTACGGCCGCGATCGCTTCGTGCTGTCGGCCGGGCACGGCTCGATGCTGTTGTACGCCGCGCTCCATCTGAGCGGGTACGACTTGTCGCTCGACGAGATCAAGCGCTTCCGCCAACTCGGCAGCAAAACCCCGGGCCATCCGGAACACGGCGTAACGCCCGGCGTCGAGACCACTACCGGACCGCTGGGGCAGGGCTTCGGCAACGGTGTCGGGATGGCGATAGCGGCGAAACACATGGCGTCACGCTTCGACGACGACGGAGCGCCGCTCTTTGCCCATCGGATTTTTGGCATCGTCAGCGACGGTGATCTGATGGAGGGAATTGCCAGCGAGGCGGGTTCAATCGCGGGCCATCTCGGTCTCGGCAATATCATTTATCTGTACGACGACAATCACGTGACCATCGATGGCCATACGGAGATCTCGTTTTCGGAGGATGTGAATCGGCGCTTTGACGCCTACGGATGGCACACCCAGGTGGCCGAGGACGCCAACGATTTGGCGGCGCTGTCGATCGCGATCGAGAACGCGATTGCGGAGGACCAACGTCCGTCGCTGATTCGCGTGCGCAGCCATATCGGCTACGGCAGCCCGCATCGGCAGGATACCTCGGAAGCGCACGGCAAGCCGCTTGGCGCCGACGAGATCAAGCTGGTCAAGAAATTTTACGGCTGGCCGCTCGAGCCCGACTTTTATGTACCGGACGCCGCGGGTGCCGAGTTCGCCAAGTGCGTCAAGCGCGGCGCCGATTACGAATCCGAATGGCAGCGCCGATTTGACACTTACGCCAAGGCGAATCCGGCCCGGGTGGCCGAGTTCAAGGCCATGGTCGCGGGCGAATTGCCGGCGGGATGGGATCAGGATTTGCCGGTCTTCACGCCCAAGGACGCATTCGCCACGCGCGAGTCGGCGTCGCGCGCCGAGGCTGCGATTACGTCCCGCGTATGGAATCTATTTGGCGGTTCGGCCGATCTGAACGAATCGACCTTCACCAACGTCAAGGATGGCGGCGATTTCGAACGCGCCAGTAACGCCGGCCGCAATCTCCATTTCGGCATTCGCGAGCACGCCATGTGCGCGATTCTGAACGGCATCGCACTGCATGGCGGTTTCATTCCGTACGGGTCCAGCTTCTTCGTCTTTACCGACTACTGCCGGCCTTCGATCCGGCTGGCGGCGTTGATGGAACTGCGGGTCGTGTTCGTCTTCACGCACGATTCGATCGGAGTCGGCGAAGACGGCCCGACCCATCAGCCGATCGAGCAAATCGGGAGCCTGCGCGCGATGCCGAACTTGACGGTAATCCGGCCGGGCGACGCCAACGAGGCGGTCGAAGCGTGGCGCGTCGCGATGACCCATCGGCACGGCCCCGTGATGCTCGTGCTGTCGCGCCAGAAAATGCCGACCCTAGATCGCACCGTGATGGCGCCGGCGGCGGGTGTCGCGCGCGGCGCCTACGTGCTGACCGAGACCGTCGGCAAAGCGCCCGACCTTATCCTGATCGCGACCGGCTCCGAGCTCCACCTGGCGGTCGCCGCGCAGGCCGAGCTGGAGCAGCGCGGCCATGCGATTCGGGTCGTCAGCATGCCGAGCATGGAACTGTTCGAGCGTCAGGATGCGAACTACCGCGAGTCGGTGCTGCCGGCCGCAGTCAGGCGGCGCCTTGCGGTCGAGGCGGGTGCGCCGGACTCATGGTATCGTTGGGTCGGGCTGGACGGCGACGTCGTTGCGATGACGACGTTTGGTGCGTCGGCCCCGGTCAACGACCTGATGAAGCATTTCGGTTTTACAGTCGAGAACGTGGTCGCGCGAGCGCTGGCCCTGGTGGCTCGGTGAGCCCCGCTCGGCCATGACTTCCGATTAAATTTAACTATTAAATTAACCTCAGGAGCATTCGCCATGGGCAATACGGGAAATTCGCTGCGGCAACTCGAAAGTTTCGGCCAGAGCGTATGGCTCGACTATATTCGGCGCGATCTGCTTCCGTCGGCGGAGTTCCGGCGGATGATCGATGAAGATGGGCTCGACGGCATGACCTCGAACCCGACGATCTTCGAAAAGGCGATCGACGGCTCCAATGCCTACGACGAACAGCTCACCCGGCTCGTGCGCGCGGGCAAGAGTATCGAGGAAATTTATGAGGCGCTGACCACCGACGACATCAAGGCGGCGGCAGACAAACTGCGGCCGATTTACGATCGCAGCCAGGGCCGCACCGGTTTCGTCAGCTACGAGGTTTCGCCGCTGCTGGCCAATGATACCGACGGCACCGTCGCCGCGGCGCATCGCTATGCGAAAATAATCGATCGGCCCAACCTGATGATCAAGGTGCCGTCCACGCCCGCCGGTATCCCGGCCATCGAACAGCTCATCAGCGAGGGGCGCTGCATCAACGTGACCCTGATGTTCTCGGTCAAGCACTACGACGACGTCGCCAACGCCTATATCCGCGGGCTCGAGCGGCGCGCCAAGGCGGGACAGGCGCTTGGCGGGATTGCCTCGGTCGCGAGCGTTTTCGTCAGCCGGGTCGAGACGCTGGTGGACAAATTGCTCGAAGAGAAGCTCAAGGCGAATCCCGGCGAGTCGATTGCCTCGATGCGCGGTACCGCCGCCGTCGCCAACGCGAAATTGATTTACCAGCGCTTCGTCGAACTGTTCCATAGCGATCGCTTCAAGTCGCTTGCCGCCAAGGGTGCGCACGTGCAACGGCCGCTGTGGGCATCGACCGGCACCAAAGACCCGAAGTACAGCGACGTCAAGTACGTCGAGGAATTGATCGGTCCCGATACCGTTAACACGATGCCGCCGGCAACGATGGACGCGTTTCGCGATCACGGCAAGACGCGGCTCTCGGTGACCGAGGCCGTCGAACAGGCACGCGAAACCGAAAAACGCTTCGCCGCCATCGGGATCCGCTTCAACGAGGTCGGCGAGACCTTGCAGAAGGAAGGCGTCGAATCATTCAGCAAGTCCTTCGAAGAATTGTTGGCTGCGATCAAGAAGCGGCACGATACGATTCTTGCCGGCTGAAGCGTGGCCCCTGGACCTCGGGCTCGGTTGCTGGCGCCGGCGCGATCGCGATGCCGCCCTTCGCGGCGGGCCGATCGGACGGCGCGTTGCGGCCTCTCGCGAGGAGTTTGCAGACTCGCGCGCTGGCGTTCGAGTGGGTGCATTCGCTAGCCTGATGTAAAATGAATCCATCCGGTACGTGATCCGATGAGCGAACCCAAGATTGTAATCCTCGACGACGCGCCCGCGCTCTATGCGCATGCCGCCGAAGAAATCGCATATTTCGCCGGTGAGGCGGTGTGCACCCACGGTGAATTTTCGCTGTGCCTCTCGGGCGGCTCGACCCCGGCGGCGACCTACGACATGCTCGGCAGTAAGTTCCAGTTCAGTATCGACTGGAAGGAAATCCAGTTGTTCTGGGGTGACGAACGTTGCGTGCCGCCCGACGACGCCGCCAGCAACTACGCCATGACCGTGCGGACGCTGCTCTCCAAGCTGACGCTCAAGCCTTCGCAGGTCCATCGGATATTCGGCGAAAAATCTCCCGCTGAAGCCGCCGATTCGTTCGAAAACGATCTGCGAAGCCACTTCGGTTTGGGCGCCAGCGAGTTCCCGCGCTTCGACCTGGTGTTGCTCGGCCTCGGGGAAAATTCGCACACCGCGTCGCTCTTTCCCGGCAGCCCCGCGCTGCATGAGACCGAGCGGCTTGCAGTACCGGTTGACGTTGACGATCCCACCCAGCGCCATCGCGTTACGATGACGCCGCCGGTGATCAATAACGCGGCGCGCGTGATGTTCCTGGCTGCCGGGACAGGGAAGGCGCAGGCCGTGTGGAACATTCTCAAGGGGCCTCGCGACATCGACCAGTTTCCCGCGCAAGTCGTCGCGCCCGACCACGGCGAAGTGATCTGGCTGCTCGACAAGGCTGCGGCCAGTCTCATCGCCTGAGGATCTATGGCCCGCTTCGCCCTGCGCCATTGGACCTCGATTCTAATCGTCACCGCATTGGCTGCCTGGGCGGTTTTCTACCTGCCCGACACGCCCACCTATGCGATGATTCGACTCAAACAATCGATCGACGCACGCGACGGGGCCGGCGCCGCCCGCTATATCGATTTCCAGAAGGTGGTGCGCAACGCCGGCTACGAGATGGTCGACGGTAGCAACCCGCCCAACGATGCCGGCAACATCCTGGGCCAGTTGATCGGTAAGGGCGCCGTTGATCTGCTCTCGGGGCCGATGGCGGCGCTGCTCAAGTCGTGGGCGATGCACCAGGTCGATAACGGCGCCAAGGACGTCCAGATGCCGACCGCGGCGGTATTGGCCGCGGCCGTTGTGCTCCATCGCAGCGGCGATGTGGCCTTCACGCGCTGGCAGGACCATAAGGGACAGGTGTGGGAGGTCCGCATGGCGCGCGAGGACGGCCAGTGGAAAATCGTCGAGGTCAAGAACGTCAAGCAACTGTTGGAAAAGCTCAAGCGCCGGCACGAGCGCGAGTCCAGCAGTCCGCCCGCAGTCTCGCCGGACTATCCCGGCCCCTCACCGACGCCTCCTTGACCGAACGGGGCTCCGGTGCGCCCTGGCTGCCGCCGCTTTTGCACCGCTTGCGGTAACCAGAGACTCACGCCGTCTTCGCCAGGCCGTCCGAGTGGTGCGTTTACTCCCCTCGCTCCGACAGGTACACTGATGACAGCGCGGCCATGGAGCTTTCGCGGCTCGGGCCGCGCTTTAGTATTCCGTGCTCAAAAATGCGACGACCAGATATTAGAAACCTCGCCATTGTTGCTCACGTCGATCATGGGAAAACCACCTTGGTCGATGCGCTTTTGCGCCAATCCGGTGTCTTCCGCGTCAACGAACAGCTCGTTGATCGCGTGATGGATTCGAACGCGCTCGAACGCGAACGCGGTATCACCATCATGGCCAAGAACACCTCGATCACCTTTGGCGATACCCGCATCAATATCGTCGATACCCCTGGCCATTCGGATTTCGGTGGTGAGGTCGAGCGCACGCTCTCGATGGTTGACGGGGTGCTGCTCCTGGTTGACGCCTGCGAAGGGCCGCTGCCGCAGACCCGCTTCGTGCTCAAAAAAGCGCTGGAGTCGCGCCTGCCCGCGATCATTTGCGTCAACAAGATCGATCGCTCGGACGCGCGCCCCGAAGCGGTTCTGGACGAAGTCTATGACCTGTTCATCGATCTCGAAGCGACCGACGATCAGCTCGATTTCACTGTGCTCTATACCAACGGACGCGCCGGCACCGCGGTCACCAAGCTCGGCGACGAGGGGCACGATCTGCGCCCGCTGTTCGACGCGATAATCGAGCACCTGCCCGGTCCCGAAGTCGATCCCGACGCGACGCTCCAGTTCCAGGTCAACAACCTCGACTATGACGATTACGTCGGCCGCCTCGCGATTGGACGAATCATCGCGGGCTCGATGTCGGTTGGCCAGAATTATTCGCTTTGCCGCCCCGACGGTTCGCGCTCCGTGCTGAAGGTCGCGCGGCTCTATGGATGGCAGGGGCTCAAGCGCAGCGAGCGCAACGAGGCGCGCGCCGGCGATATCGTGATGGTTGCTGGAAGCGACGATATCGAAATTGGCGACACCATCGCCGACCTCGATAACCCGCGTCCGTTGCCCGGAATTCGCATCGACGAGCCGACCGTCGCGATGACCTTCTCGGTCAACAATTCGCCGTGGGCCGGACGCGAGGGTGACTACGTTACCTCGCGCAAGCTCGGCGAGCGAATTCTGTTCGAGTCGCGGCGCAACGTCAGCATTCGTATAGAACCGATCAGCGCCGAGTCATGGCGCGTGCTCGGACGCGGCGAGCTCGCACTCGCGATTATCCTCGAGACCATGCGGCGCGAGGGCTATGAGGTCCAGGTCTCCAAACCGACCGTGCTGACGCGCCAGGAGGACGGCGCCATCCTCGAGCCGATGGAGTACGTGGTCTGCGATATCCCCGAAGACCACATTGGCACCGTCACCCAGATACTTTCGGCGCGCAAAGGCCGGATGCGTTCGATGGAAACCCATGCGAGCGGCCGTGTGCGCCTGGAATACGACGTCCCGGCGCGCGGCCTGATCGGCTTTCGCGGGCGCTTCCTCGCCGAAACCCGCGGTCAGGGTGTGATGCATTCGATTTTCAACGGTTACGGCCCGTGGGCCGGAACCATCAAGTCGCGGCAGAACGGTGCGATGATATCGGATCGAGAAGGCGTCGCCACCGGCTACGCAATCTTCCATCTCCAGGAACGCGGACGCTTCTTCATCGGCGCCGGAGAGCCGGTCTATGAGGGCATGATCATCGGCGAGTACGCGCGCGAAACCAATCTTCCGGTCAACGTCTGCCGTGAAAAAAAATTGACCAATGTCCGCGCCTCGGGACACGACGAAGCGATTCGGCTCACCCCGGCCCGCGTGATGACGCTCGATACCGCGCTCGAGTGGATCGATGAGGAAGAGTTGGTCGAACTGACGCCCAAGACCGTGCGCATCCGCAACCGCATCCTGAAGACCGCTCTGCGCAGCAAGCATCGCGCGGGTTGGTCGGATTCGGTCCAACCGGGAATTGCCGAAGGCGATTGAACCGGCCTGCCAGCGCCGATCTTTAATCCTCGCGAGCGCAGCTCGTCCCCGCACCCGGTAGCGTTCGGATGAAACCCCTGCGAATCCTGATCGCCGGTCTCAGCGTGCTCATTATCGTGGTGGGCGGCACTGTTGCCATCGCCCTGCACGATCAGGCCCGCCTGGTTCGCGTGGTGCTGGCCCGCATCTACGTCGAAACCGGCTACAACATCGTTCCCTCGGGCGCGCGCCTCGCCTTTCACAGCCACCTCATCGTCACGCTCGAAAAGCCCACCATCTATCTTGACGGCAACGAGGTTGCGCGCGTTGACGACCTCCGGGCCGTGGTCAGATATCACACCATCTTTCACTCCAGCGGCCTGCCGCTCTATATGCTCGCCTTTGACCATCCGCGGGTTCGCATGCCGGCCAATCTCGCCGGTGTCACTCCGCATGGCTTCCCCAAGCCCGACGTCGCAGCCGCTAACCGGTTGAAGTCGGCGCTCGATTCGATCTCCGACGTCGCACAGCGGGTCGAGATCGTCAACGCCGCGCTCGACAACGTCGACGGGGAGCCGCTGATCGATCACCTTACGCTGACCGCCTATCGCCAGCATCGCGGACCCGGCCACTGGCCTTGGATGGTGAGCTTCAATGCCGCCTGGAAACACGCGCCGTTCGACGGTGTGGCGCTGACCGGCAAATTCCGCCTGGGCGTCGCTCCCGGTGTCGAATCGACGATGGCGGCTAGCGGCCACGTGGACTTTCACGGACTCGAACTCGCGCCCTTCAACGGCCCGTATGGCATTCAGACCGCCGGTGTGATGGCGGGCACGCTTAGATTCGGCCTGCGCCGCGACGGTGAACTCATTGGCAAGGCGGATTCCAGCGTCGCGCGTCTCGTCCTCGAGGGACGACCGTTTACCGCGCCGATCGCACTCGGCGACCTTTCGGTGCATGTCGTCTGCAAGGCGTCGGTGCAACGCTTCGAATTGAAAGAGATTACCGTGACTCAGCAGGGCGCAGCACTACTGACCGGCGGCGGCGCTATCGACCAGCCGTACGAAGATTTGCGCACGGCTGCTATTCATCTCGAAGATGTCCGCATCCCGCTCACCCGTGCGGCGGCGTGGATGCGCCTGCTGCGCGACCTCCCGGCACCCATCAAGGAACTCGTGCGCCGCGCCGGCTCCGGCGAGATCGCGCTGAGCAAGGTCGCCTTCAATCCGCAGACCCCGGTCAAGAATTGGGATGCGGAGACTCTTCGCGATAACTTGAGCGCCCAAGGCAATATTTCCGGCGTCGGTTTCGATCCCCCCAAGCAGTCGAAACTGCCGCCGTTGCGCCGCGGCGAGGCCGCCTTCGCCTACGCCGGCAGGGTCGTGAAACTCCGTCAGGGCTCGGCTGCCCTCGGAAAATCCACGCTCACCGGCGTCACCGCCGAGGTCAACCTTGGGCGCGCGCCGAAGGTGATTTCGTACAAGCTGCGCAGCAAGGGCGTCCTCGATGCGGACGATCTTTATCCGGCGCTGGCCGGCGCTGTCGCCGCCAACGCTCCCGATTTTGCGGAGCACATCGCGCGGGTGAGCGGCGCCTCATCATTCGACGTCGCCGCCTCCGGTACGATCGCAAACATGAATTGGTCGGCGCCCGCCGACTACCGGCTCAAGCTTTCGCCCCGCAGCGTCGAAATCGCAATCAAGGATGCGCCCAGTGCGATCGCGGTCAATGGCGGCAGCCTCGAACTGCGGCCCGACGCCGTCCAGATCAATCAACTGATCGCCGCGGTCGCCACGCCGGGCGGCGGCAAGGCTACCTTCAACGGGACCATCGTGGCGGCGCGGCCGCACCCGATATTCCGTAATTTCGTCGCGGACTTCAGCGCGTTTCGCACCGAGACCTGGCTGCCGCCGATGATCGATCCGCGCCAGATCGACGCTCAAGGTCCGATTAGCGGACGCCTGACCGCGCAAACCGATGCCAATCATCCCGCCGTTCCGCAGATTACCGGAGATCTGACGATGGGTCCCGGGCAGCTTCAGTTCAGCTTCCTGCGCTCGCCGATCTCCGTCAAATCCATGAAGGTAGTTCTTGATGGCCGGGGCTTGAAGGTCGATATTCCGAACGGCCAACTCGAGGGTCATCCGGTCGTTCTGAATATCTCCCTTGATGATTTCGCTCACCCCCTAATCCAACTCGACGCCAAACCGACCGACCTCGACTTCGAGGTGATGCGCTTTATCCGGATGCCATGGTCGCCGAAAGGCCCGAGCGAAAAATTCGATCTGCCGATCGAGGGACACATCGCGGCCGACCGTGCAAATTTCGGCAAGCTCTCGCTGCGCACGGTAAGCACCGATTTCGATCGCATGAACGGCGCCTGGCATGTGCGCAATTTCACCGGTAAAGCGCTCGCCGGGCGATTGAAACTCGATATCTCCGGGGTTACCGGGCCCAGCAACTTGATTCACCTTAAAGTGGGTATGGCGCGAATCGATGCCGCCGCGCTCTGCACTTTGCTAGGCGAAAGCAGCCCGGCGATCAGTGGGCGCCTCAACGCGACCGGCGATCTCACTGCGACTACCGATGTCAACTTTTTCGGCTCTTTGGACGGTAAAATCTCGATTCTGGCCGCCAAGGGAACCTTGAACCGGTTCGTACTGCTGACCCGGGTCCTGAGCTTTATCGATTTGAAAAACTGGCTCACCGCGCGGCTGCCCGATCCGCGCGTCGCCGGCATCCCGTTCACCACGCTCACCGCCACCCTCGACGGCCTCAAAGGCGTTTTTCATACGAACGACCTGCGTCTTTCCGGTCCGGTGATGGAGATTACCGCGCGCGGCGACCTCCGCCTCACCGACAACACCATCGACATGGAAATCAGCATGATTCCGTTCGACACCGTGAGCTGGCTGCTGGGGCATATTCCGCTGATTGGCAAAAATCTCGCCGGCGGAAGCCACGACCTCATCGCGGCCTATTTCCAGGTCAGCGGTCCCATTGCCAATCCGTCGGTCGTGCCCAAGCCAATCACCTCGGTCGCGGAATTCGTCGCCAAGACGCTTAGCCTGCCGATCAATTTAATTGCGCCCAATACCATCAAACCGTAGGCACGCGATGGCCTCGCACAGTTCCGCGCGCGGCAGCTCGCAATCACTACCGCTCAGACGGATCCCGCCGACGTGCGCCCGCCGCGCATGCACGCACATGGCGTCGGCTCGCACTGCGGCGCGGTAACGGGTAAATAACAGCCGATGTTTCGCGAAGCGATCGAACGAATGGCGCCGTACACCCCGGGTGAGCAGCCGCGGCCCGGCCAGCGCCTGATTAAACTCAACACCAACGAAAATCCCTATCCGCCTTCGCCCGCCGTGCGCCGTGCGATAAGCGCCGCGGCGACCGCCGCCGCCCTGCGCCTCTATCCGCCGCCGCGCGCCGACCCGTTTGTCGCTGCGGCCGCGCGCCTCTATGGGCTTCCGGCCAGCCACATCCTCGCGGGCAACGGCTCCGACGAACTGCTCTCGATGATCTTCCGGGCCGCGCTCGGGCCCGGCGATCGCGTCGCCTATGCGCTGCCGACCTACTCGCTCTACGACACGCTGGCCGCGATTCAGGAGGCCCGCGTCGCCGCAGTACCGCTCGAACCCGGCTTCGTGCAGCCGCTTGACGCGCTGGCGCGCGAGCGCGCCCACCTCACCGTGGTGTGCAGTCCGAACTCGCCGTGCGGCACGCTGGCGGCGGCCGATGACCTCGACGGCCTTGCGCGACGGCTCGGCCCGCGGCCGCTGGTGATCGACGAAGCCTACGTCGATTTCGCCTCCGGTAATGCGCTCGGCCTCGTCCGGCGCCATCGCAATGTGATCGTGCTGCGCACGCTATCGAAGTCGTTTTCGCTGGCGGGGATGCGGCTTGGACTGCTTTTCGCGCAGCCGTCAATTATCGAATCACTACGCAAAGTTAAGGATTCCTACAATTTGAATAGAGTGGCGATCGCCGCCGGCGCCGCCGCTCTGGACGACGCCCCCTGGATGCGCCGGAACGTCGCGAAGGTCCAGCGCACCCGCGAGGCCGCATGCGCACGCTTGCGCAGAATGGGCTTCGAGGTACCGCCCTCGTCGTCCAACTTCGTGCTCGCGCGGCTAGCGGGCCGCGACATGGCGCCGGTCACCGCGGCCCTGCGCCGGCGCGGAATCCTGGTCCGCCATTTCCCGGCGTCGGTGTTCCGCGACGCCATCAGAATTTCGATCGGCACGCCCGCCGAAATGACCGCGCTGTATAAGGCGCTGGAACCCCTGATCAAGTCCGCGGCCGCGGCCCGTGCGCGCGGGCGCGCGCAGAAATAGGGCCGGCGTGCATGAGCAGGTTCGGACGCTTCTTCGATAAGTTTCGGCCGGCCGATCGCCTGGCCGCCGATTCCGCGCCGGAGTTCGGCGCCGAGACCCGATGGCTCGTAATCGGGCTCGGCAATCCCGGCGAGCAGTATCGCCGCGGGCGCCATAACCTCGGCTTCATGGTGGTCGAGCGGCTCGCTGCGGCGCGCGGCGCCGATCTGACGCGGCGCAAGTTCAACGGCTTCTATGGCGAGGCGCGCAGCGACGGCGCGATCGCGATGTTCGTGCTGCCGCAGACCTTCTACAATCGCAGCGGCGAATGCGTCGCTGGAATGAGCGGTTACTTTAAGGTGCCGCTGGAGCGCGTCGTCGTCGTCCACGACGATATGGATCTCGCGGCCGGCCGTATCCGGATTAAGCGCGGGGGCGGCGATGCCGGCAATCGCGGTGTGCGCTCGATTGCCGAAGTCCTGGGCAAGGACTTCATACGCGTGCGCGTGGGCATCGGCCATCCGGGCGACGATCGCGGCGACATCGACTATGTGCTGAAGCCGCTCGGACGCGACGAGACCCGCGAGTTCGAACCGATCATCGAGCGCGCGGGCGAGGCGGCGATGGCGGTGATCCGCGACGGACTCGAGCGCGCGATGAATCAGTTCAATACACGCGGCTGACCGCCGCTGCGCCAGGCGAAACTCCTATTTCGCATCGGCTGCGGCGAGCCCGCGATGGCCCCAGATGCTCGGCGCCTCATGGCGTTGCACCTTCCAGACGCTGTCGTCGACGGTGCGGGCGCCAAATCCGTACTCGACTTCGAAGCCCGCCGGCGTGCGCATGTAGAACGACACCATGTGATCGTTGGTATGGCGTCCGAGCGAAGCTGAAATTTCGATTCCGGAATCCTGCGCGACGTAATAGGTCGAGCCGACATCGTCGATCGACTTGACCTGCAACATGAAGTGCAGCAGCCGCTTTTTCACCGGAATCGCGCCGAAGGCGATCGAATGATGGCGCGGGTTGCAATGCATGAAGGTAAGTTTGAGATTGTCGGTCGGCCGTCCGCGGCGCATCTTCAAATCGATGAAATCGCTGATCCGCATGCCGAGTATGTCGCGGTAAAAGTGCAGGCTCCGCTCGGCGTCATCGACGCGGAGCACGATGTGCCCGAGGCCCATCGTGCCGGTTTCGAAGCCGGAGATGAGGCGTGGCGAGCGAAACGGATTTTCAAAACTGATGAGCGGACCGTAGTAGGCTTCCATCGCGATGCCGCTGGGGTCGGTGAATTTTATCAGGTCGGCGACGCCGCGGCGCGACGCTTCCTCCGCGCTGCCGGCCTGCACTTGGATTCCGTCCGCCTTGATCTGTGCGGCGAGTTCCATCAAGGCCGGCTGATCGGGGACCTCCCAGCCGGCAAATGCGAGGTCGTCGTCGGCGCCCTCGCTCATGATGAAGCGATGGTGGTACTCGTCCATACGCAGCAGCAGTGCGCCGTCGGCGGTCTTGCCCGCGACCTGGAGTCCGAGCACGCCGGTTGCGAATTTTTCCCAGTCACCCAGTTTGCTGACGCTCAATCCGAGGTAGCCCAGTTGTGTGACACTCGCCATACGTATTCTCCTTGTTCAGGCTTGGTTGCCGAGCGTGTCCTTGTCGACCGGCATCCGGCGTCCGGCGCGTTCGATGATTCGCAGCAGGGCTCGCCGGCGTTTTCATCCGGATTTTTGCTGGAGATTCCGATCCAGCATTTTCATCAATGCGTAAATCGCGTCCATGTGCGGCGTGGGGATTTGATGGCGGCGTCCCGCGCGCACGACCGCACCGCACAGCGCTTCAAATTCGAGCGGTTTTCCGCGTTCGGAGTCCTGCAGGGTCGAGGGCCGCACGGTGCGCAGGCTGGCGCGCGAGCGCGTGATCTGCGCTTCGACCTGGGCCTCGCCGAGTTCGACGCCTTCGGCGCGCGCCACCGCGGCGATTTCATGCATCAGCGCGCGCAGCAATTCGACCGCGGCAGGATCGTCGATGAGCGTGCCGACGTTGCAATGCGTGAGCGTGGCTACCGTGTTGAAGGCAGCGTTCCAGAGCAGCTTTTCCCAGCGGATAGTGCTGAGCCGCATCGTCAGTGTGCCGAAAATCCCGGCGCGCCGGAACATTTCAGCCATACGCTGGGCGCGTTCGGTGTCGCGGCCGTCGAGCTCGCCGAATTCGATCAGGCCGCCGGTCCGATGCACGACTTCGCCGGGTGCGACGAGCTCGGCGCCGACGCGCGAGTTGCCGCCCATCACCGCGTCGCGGCCGAACAGTTCCGTCAACAACAGTTCATTCTCGACGCCGTTCTGCAAAGTCAGGATCACGGCGCCCGGGTTGAGGCATCCCTGGAGCATGCGGGCGGCGACGGCGGTGTCGTAGGATTTGACGCAAAACAAAATGAGGTCGTAGGGGGCGAATTCGACCGGTTCGCCGGTCGCCGTGACGGCGAGCGAGAAGTCTCCCTGGTAGCTCTTGAAGGAGAGGCCGCGAGCTTTGAGAGCGCGCAGGTTTTCGCCGCGTGCGCACAGGATCACCTGTTCGCCCGCCTGCTGGAGGCGTGCCCCAAAGTAGGCGCCGACTGCGCCGGCGCCCATCACGAGGATTTTCATCGGCGGTCCTTCATAGCTTGCTTCCGGCTGGCATCGTTTCTCCCCGGTCGGTCTCCACATCTTGCGGGCTTGCAACGCGATTAAAGCATTTCGCAGGGCGATCGTAGTAGCGCAACGAAAAACACCGCCGGCCAGAGGGGGCCGGCGGCGCCTTCGATTCTATCGCTTCGAGCGCGACTTTCGCAGGTAGGTATGCGCGTCAGATGCTCAGGTTGTAGAGCTCCGCGACGTTGTCGTGCAGAATCCAGTTTTTCTCCTGCTCGGTCAGGTTTTTGGTTTGCTCGGCGAGCACGTCCTGCGACCACGGCCAGGTCGAATCGCTGTGCGGGAAATCGTTGGCCCACATCAGGCGGCGGACGTTGCACAGATCCTTCATCGCAAACGCCACCCAGTCGTCCTGGAAAGTGGTGTAGATGTGTTCGCGGAAGTACTCGCTCGGCTTCTTTGCGAGTTCGCGTCCCTTGAGCATCCAGGCGCGATGGCGGTTGTAGGCATGGTCCATGCGGTACATGTAATGGGGCACCCAGCCGGCGTCGGCCTCGACGCAAACCAGCTTCAGCTTCGGATGACGCTCGAACACGCCGCCGAAGATAAAGGTGCCGATCAGGTCCTGATTGCCGCGGATGATGGAGAGGAAGTTGTTGATGCGCGGACCACGGGTTTTGAAGGCGTCCTGCTTGCTGGTCAGGATGTGGAAGCTGAGCGGCATCTGCATATCGATGGCGGCTTCCCAGAACGGGTCGTAGATCGGGTCGTCATAGTCGGAGACCTGCGGATTGCCCGGCATCATGACACCGCGCATGCCCATCTCCTTCATCTTGCGCAGATCGGAGATGCCCTCTTCGACCGAGCGCATCGAGGTCTGGCCGAGCGCGATCAGGCGATCGGGATGGGCGCCGCAGTACTCGGCGAGCCAAATGTTGTAGGCGTCGAAGCAGGCTTTCTTGTAGTCGTAGTCGGGATGGTTGCAAAGCATCATGCCGATGGTCGGGTAGATGATTTCGCAAGCCACGCCGTCGCGGTCCTGATCGGCCATGCGGGCCTCGGGGTCCCAGCCGCCGCGATGCAATTCCTCGAACTTGGCGCCGAACATTTTGAGGTCCATGGCGTCAACACCAGCCGCAGCCACCAGGCCCATCGGGATCGGCTTGCTCATGCCGTCGATGACGAAAATGTCGCCCAATTTGGCGTCGTGGACCATGTGGGGCGCGGTCTGCTTGTACTTGTTAATGATGTGATCGACGTAGCAGCCGGGCGGTTCGGTGATGTGGGAATCAGCGGAAATAATCGGCTTGAGCATTAAGGGTCCTCCGTTTGCGGGGTCCGCCGCGGTAGTCGCTGGCAGCCCCCAAAGGTAGATAGTTGCTTAGTTAACTAACCAAAATACACGCGTTATTACAATCGAATCGGAGTGTTGCTGGTTTCGCATTTTGAAAAAATGGGTTCGTTAAAAAATATAGTTTCGAGCTTCGACGCCCGAGCTGACCGGCAAGCGGCCAAGGCTTGCGGATAGGGTCAGAGCGATTGGAGAAAGCCGGGATTTTACACCTTGCGGGCGCGGCGCTTGCGACGGATAGGCGGGTAGGGCGGGCATCAGCAATCAGGAAGCAGTATACTCCTTTTTCAGGTCAAATGGCGCGCAGGGAGAGGGAGGTAGGTTTAGCCGCATGATCGATTACCGTTCGCTGGCCCCGCTGAATTCGATTCTCAACGCGACCGCCGCAGTGCTGCTGCTGGCGGGCTACATCTGTATCCGCAAGCGCTGGGTGCGGGCACATCGGGCGTGCATGTTGAGCGCGGTGGGGGTCTCGACGGTATTTTTCATTTCGTATCTGACCTACCACTACCATGTCGGCGACGTGCATTTTCAGGGCCACGGGTTGGTCCGTCCGGTCTATTTCACGATTCTGATTACGCACATCATCCTGGCGGCGGTAATCGTGCCGCTGGTGCTGATGACGCTGTGGCGGGCGCTGCGCGGCAACTTCGCGAAACATCGGCGAATCGCGCGGTGGACGTGGCCGCTGTGGATGTACGTCTCGATCACCGGGGTAGTGGTTTACCTGATGTGCTACCGGATGTATCCGCCGGGCTTCAAGACGGAGGCAGCGGCCAACGTCGCGGCGAGTCGGGCGGTGGCGGCTGCGACGGTGGCTAACGGGTCGGGAGCGACGGCGGGGAAAACGATATTGAAGTGAGGCCGAGGTGGTGGTGCATTGAAGTCGCAAGCCGTCGGGCTCGTACTAGTCGGTCGAGCTGCGCGCGAAAAAAAGCGACGGTGCTCGAAATTCTGAATTAGCTATCGAGGGAATGAAAATGATGAAGACAATCATTTTCGCGTTGATGGCGAACGCAATGATTGCGAGCGCTTGTTGGGCAGTCGATATATCTCAAATACCATGGAACAGAAAACAAGCACAGAACTTAAAGGCGCTCAATAAGTCGACTGTGGCGGAGTTCTTGACGAACATCAATGGCAATTTCTCAGGACATGGTGATTGCTCATGCGTCAAAGAGAAGGATATCGGCCAATACGGATGGTTCGATTTGAATAGCGACGGAAGACTAGAGCTTGTCGCCACACTCGACGTTAATGGTCGTTTTTTCTTTAATGATCTCATGATCTACAGGCAGGACGGTCCTGGCAAAATCAGCTTCGAAGAGATCAGAGGATGGAATATCGGTCGGCTTAACAATGTCGTGAGAGATATCAATGGTGACAACAAAGAGGAGTTGGTCATTCCCACCGAGTTGTCTCCGTACAACTTGGTTCCCACGTTCGATACCTCGGCGTGGCCGAAAGTTTACAGTTTTGACGGGCAACGATATGTCGATGCGAGCGCATCGTTTCCAGGCTTCTATGACAGCCAAGTGCTGCCCGTGCTCGAAAGGCGAATTGAGAAGACTAAGGCACAGAGCGCCGAAAAGCACCAAAGTCAATATAGCCTTGCTCTTTTAGTATTGACAAAAGATCAAATTTTGCACGTTTTAGGGCGACGTCTTACAGCATCGGAACAGCAAGAGGCGCGAGAAGCGAACGCAGCCGTAATCCGCCATGCGGAACTTCTTGGGAAACGTTCCGGTTGAGCAAAATTCCGTATGCCAAGTGTGACTGGCGGGGAAGAGAACCGCGACAAGTGCGCATGGACGTTCAACGTTCCCACCGTGACGTTTAGTAACGAGTCGGTGTGGAAGATCCAGAGCGAATAGTGCAACGCCGCCTACAACGACGTAACGGGTTATCCTATCAGCGCGGGCCAGAACGGTTGTCTAGCAGCCTCTGGTGAAAGTGGGTGCGGCTGAGGAGTTGCCAGTGGTGGCGGCGACGGTGGCGGACGAGTCGGTGACGGGGTAGCAGGATAGGGTGGCGCGGGGGAGGCGATTTCGAGGGGCGGGGCGGGTTGTTATTTGAGGGCGATTGGTCGTAGAAGTAAATCCAGTATCCCGTCGAGACCGGAGGGTCGAAGGTACGGCGGCCCGTACCCGCGCGTCACGCCGCCTTTCGTAACCAACATCAATAGTGAGGCATGCGCCGTGCGCGGGGCGCCCTCAGACCGAAAATGAATCCCGGGGAGGATTGCCAATGAAGGTCGGAGCTTCGTTTTTTTTCCAGAATTATTTTCGCTCACAGAAACCAGACTGGCAGGTCTATCAGGACGATCTGGCACTGGCCGATATGGTCGAGCCGCTCGGGTTCGATTCGATCTGGGGCGTCGAGCATCATTTCTCACCCTACACGATGATTCCCGACGTGCTGCAATTCCTGACCTACATGGCGGGCCGCACGAAGAAGATCGGCGTCGGCTCGATGGTCGTAGTGCTGCCGTGGCATGACCCGGTGCGGGTGGCAGAGCAGATCTCGATGCTCGATCTATATCTCGGCGATCGCGAGCTTACGCTGGGCTTCGGACGCGGCTCGGGCCGGATCGAGTACAACGGCTTTCGGGTGCCGATGAACGAGTCGCGCGAGCGCTTCGTCGAGGCGGCGGAAATCGTGCGGCTGGCGCTGACGCAGGAGCGGTTTTCGTACAAGGGTAAATTCAACCAGATTCCGGATATGAGTATCCGTCCGCAGCCGCGGCATCGGAACCTGACGGACCGTTTCTACGGTGCGATCGTGTCGCCCGAGACCGGCGACATCATGGCGCAGCAGGGCATGGGGATGCTGGTGATCCCGCAGAAAGCGTGGGCCGATCACAAGGCCGACTACGACCATTTCAAGGCGTCGTGCACGAAGTTCGGCCAGCCGGTGAAAAAGCCGATCGTGGTGTCGTTCATGTATTGCGCGGAGACCGAGCGTGAAGCGGCGGCGGGCGCGGAGAAGTACATGGGCAACTACGCGGACACCGCAATTGCGCATTACGAGTACGACGAGCCCGAGCATTTCCGCAACACCAAGGGCTACGAGTACCACACCAAGATGGCGGAGGCGGGCAAGAACGCGCCGCAAGACTTCCGCAACCTGTTCACCAAGACGCAGGTATTCGGCACGCCGGAGAAATGCGTCGAGACGCTGCGGACGATTGCGAGCACGATGGAGGCGGAGGAGTTCGTCGCGGTGTTCAAGTATTCGGACATGCCGCTGGAAGTGGCGCAGCGCAATATGAAACTGTTCGCGGCCGAAGTGTTACCGCATATCAAGAGCGGAACGTCGCCGACGACGCAGAGTGCGGCGGCAGGCGGCCGTTAATCGAGTCGCGAGCGGATAGATCGGACGGCAACTGGAGTGATGGGCGGGAGGGCGTCGCAGGGCGTTCTCCCGCTTTTTTGCGCGCAGTCGGAGATCGCGCGCAGCGCCCGCCGCGAGGGCGGCGGGCGTCCGGGGCGGCGTGGCGCCGCGCCGGAAAAAGCGACGAGGGGCGGAGTCGCATTCGCGACTCCGCCCCTCGTTCTTCGAAGGGAGCCAGCGCCATCGAACGCCGGCGTCTATCCGTGGCTTCTGGCGTAGCTCCCGGACCTAGCTCTTGAGGAAGCCGCTTACCGCCTTGCAGAAGGCGTCGTGTTGCTCATAGGGCAGCATGTGGCCGGCGTTCTCGATCATCTGTACGGTCGCGTGCTTGATGTGTTTGGTGAATTCGCCGGCATAGACCGGCGGAATCAGGCGATCGGACGCGCCCCACAAGACCAGCGTCGGCGCCGCGATGCGGTAGGCGCGCTTCTTGAGTCCGCGGTCGGGAATCGGCCATAGGAACTTGGAGGCCACCGCCAGCCGCTTGACGCGCTCGACGTACATATCGGCGAGCTGGTCCATATCCTCGGGTACCGCGAGGAACATTTGGGCGAAGGCGGATTTCGGATCGTGGAAGAGGTAGGAGCCGAGTTCGCTCAAGTCGAGGGCGAAGAAATCCGGAATGGGATTTTCGTCGAGCCAGAAGCCGGCGGACCCGACCAGCACGAGCTTGCGGGCGCGACTGACGTCGAGCGCGGCGACTTCCGCCGCGAGCATCCCGCCCATCGAATGGCCGACGATATGCGCCTGATCGATGCCGAGTTCGTCCATCAGCTCGTGGTAAAACAGGGCGGCGTCGATGACGTCATCGATCAGTTCGCCGCCGGTGGATTCGCCGTAGCCCGGCAGGTGCGGCGCGATTACCTTGAAGTCCTTGCCCAACTCTTCGAGAAAGGGATCGACTCCGAGCAATCCGCCGGCGCCGTGGATATAGAGCAGCGGATCGCCGGTGCCGTAGGTCTGGAGTTCGACGGAGAGCTTGCCATCGCGAAGTTTTTGAATGGTCTTCATTATTTCGCGCTCCGGCTTTCATGCATAGTTGCGGCCGCCGTCGTAACGGTCTTGCCGTTGGTCTCGGCGCGCTTGAAATTCAGCGGCGCCGGCATCGCGCGCTCTGGCTCAGGCAGGGGCTTGGGCGACCATTTGTCCTCAAAGCCCTTCCACAGTCCGCGCATCTGCGGCATCACTTCGCGGGCGAATAGTTCCGTGTTAAGGCGCACCAGTTCCGGTGGCATCGAGCCGATTTGCTGCAGGATCATCAGGTGGCCGCAATTGAGACTCTTCATCGCGTGGGTCAGACGCTCGCGCACGGTCTTGGGTGAACCCGCGATGATGTAGCCTTGATCGACGAAATCCTTCCAGGTCATCCCTTCGCGGCGCAGCGATGCCTCCCTGCCGACCTGCGCCAGGACGCCGGCGCGAATCGTGCTGACAGTGCGATAGCCGGGCGCGTCGGCAAAGCCGTTATAGACGTGCAGGCAGCGGTTGTAGAAATAATCCATGTGCGGCGAGTAAAGCCGTTCCGCCTCTTCGTCGGTATTCGCCACGGCGACCACCTGTGCGAAGCCCAGGCTGTAGGGATTAAGCTCCTTGCCCTTTTTGGCCATCACGTTCCAGTAACCGTCGGCGACCTTTTTGCCGGCGATATAGCCGAAGTAGGAGAGGAAGCTGTACTGGTAGGCGTGATCGGCGCAGAAGTCCCAGGTTTCGACCGAGCCGCCGCCCGGAATCCAGATTGGCGGATGGGGTTGCTGGATCGGCTTGGGCCACAGATTGACATAACGCAGCTTGGTGAACTTGCCGTTGAACGCGAAGACCTCGGGATCGGTCCACGCCCTGATAATCAGGTCGTGAGCCTCGGCATACTTCTCGCGCAATGTGGCCGGAACTTCGCCGTAGCAGAAGTTGGTGTCCATGGAGGTGCCGACCGGAAAGCCGGCGACCAGCCGCCCGCCACTAAGGACGTCGAGCATCGCAAACTCTTCGGCCACGCGCACCGGCGGATTATAGAGCGCGATGGAATTGCCGAGGATGACCAGGTTGGCGTTGCGCGTGCGCCGCGCCATCGCTGCCCCCATGATGTTCGGCGACGGCATCATGCCGTAAGCATTTTGATGGTGTTCGTTGACGCCGAGGCCGTCGTAGCCCATCTGATCGGCGAACTCGAGCTGGTCGAGATAATCGTTGTAGAGGCGATGGCCGACCTTGGGGTCGTAGAGGTCGCGCGGGATATCGACCCAGACGCTGCGATACTTTTCCTTGAAGTCGTCCGGCAAAAAGCGGTACGGCATCAGATGAAACCAGGTGAATTTCATAAGCTATCTCCTGTGCGTCGCCGACAATCCCGAGCAATACACATTAATTAACCTTACAATAGATAAGCTGGACGGCAAAGCAAATTGGGGTACGCACGCGGTCTTGACGACGGTGTTTTCGAGCATTTTGCGCAAGAATACATCGGAGTCGCCGATCCTGTAGAATAAGGGCGTTGCCACGAGCGGAGAGATTGCGTGAAAGAAAAATTACAGGCCGATTTGAAGGCCGCGATGAAGGGCGGCGAGAAGCTGCGGCTGATGACGATACGCGGAGTCCTGACCGAAGTGACGCGGCTCGAAAAGGACGTGCGGCGCGACGCGACCGACGACGAGATCGTGCAGATAATCAAGCGCGAGCGGTCGCGCCGCGACGAATCGCTGGATTTCGCGCGCAGGGGCAAGCGCTACGATCTGATTACGCAGTACGAAGCCGAGGCGAAAATCCTGGAGAGCTATCTGCCGGCCGGAGTCGGCGAAGAGGAACTGAAAGGCGCGGTGGCGGCGTTGGTAGCGGCAGGGGAGAACCAGATCGGGCCTATGATGAAGGCGCTGCGCGATCAGTTCGGCGCGCGGCTCGACGGCAAGCTGGCCAGCGCCGCGGTGAAGGCGGCGATCGCCTCGAACGCATCCAGCGGCTCCAGCGAATCCAGATAATCCAGCAAGATCGTGTTCGGCAATGGCGCGTCGCGTGCGAGATATGCTCCCGCGATGGCGGCGAGGTCCGGCCTGGCCTGTGGATTCGGCGTACGTGCGGACCGCCGGGCTTGGGTGTTTTCGATAATCGCATCTGCTAAAAATGAGCAAAGTACGCCCTTGAGGGGAATCGGACTTCTATCATGAGAAGTAATGTTGACCGCGACCGCCGCGTGGTGGTGACCGGACTGGGTCTGGTTACGCCGCTGGGAACGGGGGTCGAAAAGAACTGGGAGGCGTTGATGGCGAGTCGATCCGGGATCGGACCGATTACGCGGTTTGACGCCTCGGACTACGCTACCAGGATTGCGGGCGAGGTGCGGGATTTCGATCCGCTGGACTGGATCGAAAAGAAAGACGTGCGCAAGATGGACCTCTTCATTCAGTACGCGGTGGGCGCGGCCGAGCAGGCGATGCGCCAGTCCGGGCTGAAAATCACCGAAGAAAATGCCGACGACGTTGGGGTGCTGATCGGGGTCGGGATCGGGGGCCTGTGCACGATTGAAGAGAACCATCTGATTTTCATGGAGAGCCGGCTCAAGCGGATCACGCCGTTCTTCATCCCGAAGTTGATTTCCAACCTGGCGCCGGGGCAGATTTCGATTCGTTACGGCGCGCGCGGGGCGAATTTTTCGACTACCAGCGCCTGCGCCTCGGGCAGTCATGCGGTGGGCGAAGCGTACCGCATGATCCGCGCGGGATACCTCAATGCGGCGATCACCGGCGGGGCCGAGGCGGCGCTGACCTCGCTCGGCGTGGGCGGTTTCGTAGCGATGCGAGCGCTCTCGACGCGCAACGACAATCCCGCCGCGGCGAGCCGGCCGTTCGACCGCGAACGCGACGGTTTCGTGATATCCGAAGGCGCCGCGTCGCTGATTCTGGAGGAGCGCGAGGGCGCGATCGCCCGCGGGGCGACGATCCTGGCGGAAGTGGTCGGCTACGCGACCAACGCTGACGCCTACCACATTACGTCGCCGTCGCCGGAAGGGCTGGGCGCGGCCAAGTGTATGCAGCGATGCCTCGATGACGGCGGGCTCGACCCGAACGAAGTCGATTATATCAATGCGCACGGAACTTCGACTCCGCAGGGCGATATCGCAGAGACCCAGGCGATCAAGCGGGTTTTCGGCGAGCATGCGGCGCAGATCGCGGTGAGTTCGACCAAGTCGATGACCGGGCATACGCTGGGCGCGGCGGGCGCGATCGAATCGGCCTACACGGTGTTGGCGATTCTCAATAGTGCGATACCGCCGACGATCAATTACGAGTATCCCGACCCGCAGTGCGATCTGGACTATGTGCCGAATCAATCGCGGCCGGCCAAGATTCGCCTGGCACTGAAGAACTCCTTCGGGTTTGGCGGTACCAACACCACCGTGGCTTTCCGGCCGGCGGTCGAGAGTTAACGGATTCATAGAGATGGGATCGAGAATCGTCGCCACCGGGCGCGCAACCCCGCGTACCCTGATCACCAATCATGACCTTGAAGGGCGGATGGACACCTCCGACGAATGGATCCGTACGCGCACCGGAATCGCGCAGCGCTATGTGATTTCAAGCGGGGAATCGCTGGTTGAAATCGCGGCCCAGGCGAGCCAGATCGCGCTCGATCGGGCCGGCCTGAACGCGAGCGAGCTCGACGCGATCGTGGTCGGCACCGTGTCGTCGGATTACGGCTTTCCGTCGTTCGCCTGCCAGCTGCAGCATCGCCTCGGGATCGACACGATTCCGGCCTTCGACGTGGCGGCGGCGTGCTCGGGATTCGTCTATGCGCTGAGCGTCGGCGACACCTACCTGCGTGCCGGCGAGTGGTCGCGCGTGCTGGTGCTGGGCGTCGATGCGCTCTCGACGATGGTGGACTGGGGCGATCGCGCGACGGCGGTGCTGTTCGGCGACGGCGCGGGCGCCGCGGTGCTGGTCAAGGAAGGCGGGCCGCGCGGAGTGCTTGGCAGCATGCTGCGGTCGTCGGGAAATTACTGGGATCTGCTCTACGTGAAGAACCGCGGCGTGCAGACCACGATGGACGCCGAGGTGCGCCGGGCCGGTGACGATGCGATCACGATGAAGGGGCCGGAGCTCTTCAAGATCGCGGTCAAGAGCATGGAGGACGTGACGCGCCGGGTGGTCGAGCAGGCCGGCGTCAGGCTCGACGAGATTGCGCTGATCGTGCCGCATCAGGCGAACCTGCGGATTATCAACGCGGTCGCGCAGCGCCTGGGGCTGGGGGCGGACAAGGTCTTCACCAACGTCGATCGCTACGGCAATACCTCGGCGGCGTCGGTGCCGATCGCGCTTGACGAGGCGGTCGAGGCCGATCGCGTACACGACGGCGATCTGATTCTGCTCAACGCCTGCGGGGGCGGTCTGACCTGGGGCGCGAATCTGATCCGCTGGTAGTTGCGCCGGACGGAGCGCGGCGCGGCCGTGCAATAGAGCCGATAACCTCCATTCAGCGAGCGGCGCGAGCGATTACGAGTAAAGCTTCGTTCCCTTCGATGTCCGTCACATGATCGACCATCTGCTCGCCCGCCGCCTGATCGTCGTCATGGGCAAGGGCGGTGTCGGGCGCACCAGTATCAGCTCCGGGATTGCAACCCTGGCGGCGCGGCGCGGCCTGCGCACGCTGATAATCGAAGCCGACCTGCGCGGTCCGATAGCGGCAACGTTCGGCCAGCCGCCCGGCTTCAAGCAGGTCGAGCTCGAGCCGAATCTTTACGCGATGACGCTGGGCGGACAGGAATCGCTCGAAGAGTATCTGAGCTTCGTGGTGCCGCGGCCGGTGCTGCGCATGGTCTTCGCCAGCGCCGTTTACCAGTATTTCGTGCATGCCGCACCGGCGCTGCGCGAGCTCACGATGATGGGCAAGGTGTTCCATGAAATCGAGCGGCGCGCGGCGCCGCTGGAACCGTGGCGGCTGGTGGTGTTCGACGCGCCGGCGAGCGGGCAGGCGCTCAGCATGATCCGCACGCCGTTGGCGGCGCGCGAGACCTTTGGCGAGAGCGTGGTCGGGCGCGAGGCGCGCAATATCGCGCGATTGCTGAGCGACGGTGCGCGCTGCGCGATGGTTGCGGTGACGACCGCGGAATCGCTCGCGATGACGGAAACGCTCGAACTTCGGCGCACGCTGGCGGAGCTCGAACTCGAGACCGCGGCGATCTTTCTGAATCGAGTCAGCCCGGCGGCGTTTGCGGCCGGCGATATTGCACGGATGGTGCGGCGGGGCGCGGGCGACCCCGCGCTTAAACATCTTGACGCGCTGGCCGAACTTGCGCGCGCCGAGCTCAAGCGGCGAACGCGGGAGCGTCGTGCGTCCGCGATTTTGCGCCGCCAGTCCGAATGCGCGGTGATCGAAATCGAGGAACGCAAGGGATTATCCGGGGTGGCGCTGGCGCGCGGGCTGGCCGATCAGATGGAGCGTCGGCAAGCGGCGGTGGCGGGCACCGAAGACGGGGCGATCGAGCGCGGAAGGAATCCCCTGAAGACGCGCGGCCTGGGGCGGTAGCTGGAATCGGCGGGCCGGGGCAATTACGCTGGAATGCTGGCGATCCGGCTGACGCGCCGGCACGCCGGGCGGAGGACGGAATGGCCGAGAACCTGGACAAAACCGCGGCTGGTGCAGCCGAAACCGGTGGGGCGCAAGCGGCAGAGCGAGCGCCCGCAATGCCCGTTGGAGCGCCCGCGAAGCGCGCTCGGGAACCGTGGATTATCCGGACCTACGCCGGTTTTGGCGATGCCGCTCAGGCGAACCGCCGCTTCCTGAACAATCTCAAGCAAGGGCAGCGCGGCCTTTCGATAGCGTTCGACCTGCCGACCCAAAACGGCTACGACCCGGACGCGCCGGTGGCGGCGGGCGAGGTCGGCAAGGCGGGAGTTTCGATTTGCCATTGGCGCGACATGGAGCAACTGCTGGCCGGGATTCCGCTCGCGAAAATCAACACCTCGATGACGATCAACGCGACCGCGCCGTTCATTCTCGCGCTTTACCTGGTGGTCGCGGAAAAGCAGGGGGTCGCGTGGAAGGATTTGCGCGGGACCACCCAGAACGACCTGCTCAAGGAATTCGTCGCGCGCGGGACGTCGATTTTTCAGCCGGAGATATCGCTCAAGCTTTCGGCCGACCTGATCAAATTCGCCGTCGAGCATGCGCCCAACTGGAACCCGATCAATTGCTGCGGCTACCACTACATGGAAAGCGGGGCGGGACCGGCGGAGGAGATCGGTTATGCGTTCGGCAATGCGCTGATGATCCTCGATGCGATCCGGCCGTCGCTGAGCGCCGCCGACTTCGAGCAGACGGTGCGGCGGATCTCGTTTTTTATCAACAGCGGAATCGAGCTGGTGCCTGAGATTTGCAAAATCCGCGCGTACTTCAAGCTGTGGCGCGAGTTGTGCGCCAGCGAATACGGAATCGAGGACGTCGCGTTTCGGGCCGGATGCCAGGTGCGCTCGCTGACGCTGACCGAGCAGCAGCCGGAAGTTAACATCATGCGTATCGCGTACGAGGCGCTGCCGGTGGTGCTGTCGGCCAATGCGCGGGTCAATGCGTTGCAACTGCCGGGATTTCGCGAGGCGATGGCGCTGCCCGATCAGGCGGAACAGTTGATCGGACTGCGCACGCAGCAGGTCTTGATGCACGAGACCGAAATTGCGAAGTACGGCGATATTTTCGAGGGCAGCACAGTTATCGAGCGGCTGACCGCGGAGACCGCGGAGCGGGCGCGCGCGATCGCGATGCGCCTGCGCGAGGCCGGTTACGCGCAATCGATTGCGATGGTGAGCGCGGAGCTGACGCATGCGCTGAGCGAGCGCCAGCGGCGGATCGAGGCGGGCGAGATCGTTCAGGTCGGCGTGAATGCCTTCATCGGTGAAATCGGCCTGACGCCGGCAGCGAGCGCTCCCGAAGTTGCCGACGACGGCACGGTGGAGCGCGAACGAATCGAGTCGCTCGCGGCGTGGCGGTCGAAGCGCGACAACGATGCGGTCGAGCGGGCCTGCGCGCGGCTCGGGAATACGGCTGCGGCGGGCGGCGAAACGATGGCGCCGACGCTGGAACTGGCGCGGGCCGGCGGAACGGTCGGCGAATGGACGATCGCGATCGAGCGAGCGACGCGCGGGCGCTACACGCCGCCGATTCTCGATCGCGGCGCCGCGGTCGGTGCGTTCAAGGTGCCGCAGGCCGGGCGCCGGATTCGTATCGCGATCGGCAAGGCCGGCCTCGACGGGCATATCAACGCGGTCAAGCTGCTGGCGCATGCGTGTATGCAGGCCGGGATGGAAGTGATCCTGGCGGGATTCAAACAGACGCCGGCGCAACTGGTCGAGGCGGCGTTGCAGGAAGACGCCGACGTGCTTGCCATCAGCAGTCTGGCCGGGGCTCATCTGACGATCGCGCGCGAGGCGATCGCGCTATTGAACGAACGCGGGGCCGCTGACGTGAGGCTCGTGATGGGCGGTATAATTCCGGAGGCCGACGGCGTGCGGCTGGCCGAGATGGGCGTGCGCGCGGTGTTCACGCCGAAGGACTCGAATCTGGGCGCGATCGTCGAACGAATCATTGCGATCGGCGAGGAACGCGACGCGGCGGCGTGACGGGCGAGCGGACAATGGGGGCGGAAATCACAGGCAGGTGGCGAGCGAGGAATCAGCGTCGATGAGATTAGCTAAGTGGACGGCGATCGCGATGACGATGGCGGGGCTGATGGCGGGGGCATGGCCGGCGGGCGCAGCCGAACCGCATCCGTGGCTATGCCGGGACAAGCCGGTGTTTTCCTCCAATCGGCCGATGACCTACGACGCCCGCGAGCGCGGCGGCGGGCGCTGGAAGATGGCGTTCATGCGCTTCGACGGGTCGGGCGGGCATGACGGATTCACGGTGGACGACACGCGCGACGTGCGCGGGCAAACCACCGGAACGCTCGCGCCCGGACAGTGGTACGCCGTCGGAATGTATCGCCAGGGCAACTACTGGATTTGCGCGCCGCGCGCCTCCGAGAACCGTCATTTCGTTGCGGGTATCGTGCGCGACCTTTGCTACGGCGAAGGGGAAGGGCGCTGCGACGTGAAGCTGACCGTGCGTGACGGCGGCTCGGCCGCGACGCAAACCGAAGCCGCACCCTGAATGGAATTGCACTGCGAAATCGAGCGAGTCGAGACAGAGCCAATTGGCCGGGACGGGCGTATGGCGCGGGTAAAACGCTGATGGCCGAGGCGCCGATTCGACTCCGCGCCGGCATTGCGCTGGACTTCGTCTATCGCGATCTCGACCAGGGACTCAGCTCGCAAGTCGATTGCCGGCTGCTGTTCATGGGCACGAACTGGTTCGAGGTCCGGCGTGCCTATGCGGCGGCGATCGCGATTTTCGAAGCCGGGTACAGCCGCGCGGAACTCCTCAAACGGCTGGAGGAATCGCCCGAAATCCAGCGTCATTACGCGAGCCGGGAGACCGACGGAACGGTTTCGATCGCGATGCGCGACGAGACCTTTCGGGAGCCGGGCCCGCTCGAAGGAATCGAGTTTTCGCTCCGCCTCACCCATCGCCTGCGTGCGCATCTGTATCCGCTGGAGCTCGATCGATTTGCGGCGCTCGGCCGTCTGCTGCCGCTGCTCGCGGGCGGGCGCAGTGAAGATGAAATCCGAGGTGAACTGGCCCGTCGATTGGCGGCGGATGCCTGCGCTTGGGCATGCGAACTGCTGGAGTGGTTCAAGCGTGAGAAGCTGATCGAAGCCGACCACGGCGGCGACGACAAGTGGCTCAGGCGGGCGCGCCCGCGGGCAACTTTTCTGGGACACAGCACGGTCCTGATGCAATCGGCGAGCAGTGCGGTGCTGACCGATCCGATCGTCACGCGAAAGATGGGCTCGCCGCGCGCGGCGCTGGAGATTTTCCGCGCCCGGCTCGACGCCATTTGCTGCACGCACAGCCATTGGGACCATTGCAATCCCGAAACGCTGATTCGGCTCGACAAGGACGTGCCGATCCTGATTCCGCAGGTGCGGCGGCCGTCGGCGCATAATCCGCCGATGGTTCCGCTGCTCGAACGATTGGGCTTCACGGATATTCGCGCGGTCGGCGTATGGGAGCCGTTGCGGTTCGGAGATATCGAGATCGTGCCGGCGCCGTTTCATGGCGAAGCGGACGAGCCGGGCGCCGAAATCGATCATTTCACGTGCGTCATGCGCACCGGCGGGATGACGGTGTACGGCGGGGTGGACAGTTACCGCGACCAGTGGGGCGATATGCGGCCGGTGCTGGAACAGGTCGAGCGGCAATACCATCCGGACGTGGTATTTTTGCCGGTTTCGCGCGTGATTTATAAATACCGCGACGGCAGCCTCAATCAGTTTTGCCGCTACGTTGACGAAGATTTAGTGGCGAAGTCATTTCAGTACACGGCGGGGCCGGAAGAGGCCGCCCAATGGTCGCAAGCGATGGGCGCGGGGCTGATCGTGCCATACGCGACGTTTGGCTTTACGCGCTGGGCGGATCGCGCGCAGGTGATGCAATTCGGTGCGGCGATGAAGCAGATCGGCGCAGGCGATCGATTCTTTCCGCTGCGCCCGCTCGACTCGATCTCGTTGCTGGACGTGGCGCGGTTGACGCGCTCGAGAGCGCGGCGGCGAGCCTTGCTCTCGTGGCATCATGGAATTTCCGGGTTGCGCAGGGTGGGGCAGATCAGCGGTTTTTTCCGCGTGTGCGAGGCCGGCTTGCGCGGTTTGCGCAGAGCAAAGCGCTACCTCGCAAGGAATCTCGGGCAGCGCCGCGCGGAGGGTGCGTAATTGAATGCGCGGGCGCGGGCGTGCTAGCCTCGCTGACCTGCGCATTCGTGCGATTTTCCGGGGCGGCGTACCCAAGTGGTTAAGGGAGAGGTCTGCAAAACCTCCATTCAGCGGTTCGAATCCGCTCGCCGCCTCCAAATTTCCCGATAACATCCAGCATCGCTAACAGCCCCGCGATGGTCCGGGAGCGACCGTCTTTCCCGCAGGACGGCGAGATCGGCGGCTGACTGACCGCGGTACTTTTGCGGATTCTAAACACCCGGTAAATAGTAGGTTGGCGAGAGGAGCGATTGTGCACAAAGAACATCACCGGACACATCGAACGGGCTGGCTGCGCGCGGCAGTTTTGGGGGCCAACGACGGCATCGTGTCGACCGCAAGCCTATTGCTTGGGGTTGCGGCAGCGCATGCGACCCACTCCGGCATCCTGATCGCCGGGGTTTCCGGCCTGGTTGCGGGCGCGATGGCGATGGCGGCCGGTGAGTATGTCTCGGTGAGTTCGCAGGCGGACACAGAGCGGGCCGATCTTGCGATTGAAAGCGAAGGACTTGAAACCGACGAACGGTCCGAGCGCGAGGAACTGGCGCAGATCTATGTCGATCGCGGACTGGAGGTTGGGCTGGCCACGGAAGTCGCGAAGCAGTTGATGGAGCATGACGCGCTGGGGGCTCATGCGCGCGACGAGCTTGGGATAAGCGAGACCCTGAAGGCGCGTCCACTGCAGGCGGCGCTGGCGTCGGCAGGCAGTTTCACAGTAGGGGCGGCGCTTCCGCTGGTGACGGCGCTAGCGTTGCCAAACACCGGCTTGATGGTTCCCTGCGTCGGCGGAGTGTCGTTGTTTTTCCTGGCGGCGCTGGGCGGATTGGCTGCGCGCGTGGGTGGCGCGCCGGTGATGGTGGGCGCGATACGGGTGCTGTTGTGGGGTGCGCTGGCGATGGGATCGACGACCGGGATCGGGGCGCTTTTGGGCTAATCCGCATGAACGGGTGCGTCGGGACGAGTGTCCGCGGGCGAGCCGCCTTCGCAGAACTGAATCTACAACCCGGCCGGCGCGGCGTCACGCCGCGCCGGGAGATCGACTTAAACCAGCCTCAGGGGCTGACGTGGGAGATCGACGTTCCCCAGTATTTGAGGAAGGAGGCGCCGGTGCCGTACTCCGCACCGAGCCACACGCTGGCGTCGTCCGGATCGACCCCCGCCCCGGAATAATCGCCCCATCGCGGCGGTGAAAGCGTGTACGCGGAATCACCGGCGCGAGTGATCGAAAGATTCGTCAGGGCGTTGGGATTTCCCGACAATTGCATCGCGGCGTAGGCCGACGGATAGGCGCTAGTCGAGGAGCCTGAAAAGGCCGCGTACAGGTTGCCAGCGCCATCGGTGCGGACGGCGGGATAATAGTAGTACTTGCCCGAATCGGCGTAATCGAAGTCCTGCGCGACAGACATGGGTCCGCTCGTCGGAATCGACACTTTCATGAAGCGCAGGCACGAGCGCACAACGCTATCACCCGGCGGTTTGCAGGCGTCGTTAGCGGAAACCCAGAGCGAGCCCGGCGAACCCTCGCGGAAAACGGCGTCGAGGAGGCTGTCGTCGTTGGTATCGATCAGAGTGCCGGTGCCTTCCTGTTGAGCGTTGGGCGGATACGAAATCGTGGCGATCGGCAGCGAAGTGACCGAGGTTTGCAGATTGGCGCCAGGGAGCCCGGTGATCTTCCAGATGTGGAGAGTGCCGGTGGCGGAGATACCCGAGTTGATCGAGGCCATATAGAGGGACCCGGTGCTCGAGTTGATCTGTTGGGCGGGCTCGATCGCAAAGTCGCCCTGGTCGGGTGAAAACAACGCGGCGTTGACGGTGCCGGACAATAGCTGAGTCTTGTCGATCACGACAAATTCGGTGCCCTGATACTTGTAGTTCTGAGCACCGATCTGGGAGAAAGCATCGCCGGTCATCACCACTTTGTCGGAATTGATGCCGAGCTTCGGGAAGTCCGGAAAGTTTCCGACGCTGCCATCGGGATTGTGCAGGTTGCCGGTCGGAATGATCAGGCAGGCCCAGTTAGTCGAAGTGGGGTCGCCGTCGAGGGTGAACAGCAGGTTCCAGCTCGCGTCGCTGATCGGCGCGAAGGTAGTCGTCGAGATGAACCAGGTTCCCGAATCGGCGTCGAACAGAACTCGCGGATCGCTGACGGTATCAGTGGAGGTATTGGTGGTGCACGCACCAAAGTTCAGGTTGACCTGCAGGGCGCCTGCGGAAGTGTAAACAGCGCCCAAAGAGTTGACCGCCTCGAGCACCAGGTCTTGGAGCCCGGAAACTCCGGCAGCAACCGTGGTGTCGGGCGGTTCGTAGCCGCCGCCGCTGTACAGATTCATTCCCTCGAACTTCGTTATGTGAGGAACCGGAGTCGTGACTCCAGACGAAATCTGTAGGGTCGTCGGGGTCGGCGTTGGAGTTGGCACTGGAGTCGGAGTCGGCGTTGGCGTCGGGGTTGGCTTGCCGTGACCACCGCCGCCGCCACCACCCTTGCCGCCCTTTCCAGATCCACTCTTGGTAGATTTTGCCAGGCTCGCTTTCACCTGCCCGAGAAGGGACGGATTAGCGAAATGCCGATGGATGTTGACCGGCGCGTGGCCGTGGCCGGGAGCAGTCGGCAGATGAGTTACATCGACGGGAACGGCTTCGAGCACCAGAGTCTGCGGTGCCGGTGCCGCCTGCGCACACAAAACAAAGGCGAAAAATCCATTGAGCAAGATGCTCGCGAAGGCATAGAACAGCTTAGGTGCCATTTTCAGTCCCTGTTGATGAGTAGTAATGTTCGAAGTTTCGCGAAGGATCGAATGGATGTCAAGATATGTTTAGGCGCATTTACGTTGCTAATTGGTGCTATATTCTCGTGATATTAGCGGCCTCGAGCGCAAGTTACGTAATAGAGAAAAATACGTCAGACGGTAGGTGTAAACTGGAACGGAAAGGCACCCCGCCATGCGCGGGTCCGTGGGAGCGGCGCAGCCGAGGTGCCAAACCAGGGTGGGGCGAGGTGCCGCGAGGGCACCGGGCGGCTATTCTTTTTTTGAGCCGTAGCTCACGGCCAATCCGGCGCGGGCGTCGGACTGAATCCCGTACTGCGGAATCGGATAGCGCAGGCCATTGCCGGCGAGCCGCTTCATGCCCTCGATCGCCTTGGGCATATAGCGCGGCGGCAACGCCATCAACATTTCGTCGTCGAGCACACCGCCATAGCGCCGCTCGGCGAAGCATGGAATCGAAAGGCTGGGCTCGCCGGTCTTGAGCGCCCGGCCCCATGAATCGGCGCAGGCCGATTCGCCAACGACGCCCCATTGGAATTTCTTGTAGCCCGCCCATTGAAGGCCGTTGATAAAGATGATCATCTGGCCGGGGGTGGCGTACACCAGGCAGATGTCCGGCGGGTTGAGGCGCGCGCTGGCCAGTGGCGAAACCGCCATCGCGGCGTAACGTCCATAGGGTGCGCAATCCATCGCGCGCTGGTGGGCGGAGGAATCCTGGAGGTTGGAATACCATACGCCGGCCATGTTGCGGCCGGAGAGCCATTCTTCGTCCTGGGGATGGAGGCCAATGACCGCGCCGCATTGTGCGCCGACGAGATCCTTTTGCGTGATGCCAACGGTGAAGCCCAGGCGGGCGGCCTGCGCGACGATCTGATCGGTGGTGTGAATTGATTTGGGGCGGCGGATTTTCGGAACCGCCTCCATCTCTTCGACCGTCGGAAAGAGCTTCATGCCGATCGGGGTGGTCCTGAGCCGCAGGAGGCGGTTGAGGTCGTCGATGAGCTGGGGCCAATCGTAAGATGCGGGTTCGGGGATCGCTGCAGTTGCACTGGTCGAATTTTCTGCCATTTGGAATTACCTCCGATAGGGATGTGCCGGCCGCAGCCGCACGAGAATCAAACGGCTATATAGCATAGTCGGCGCGATGCGCGACCGGCGGCGGTTCAGTTTCCGAATTTCGCGATCAGGCGGCGGCGCGCTGGCCGAGGACCTGGCGCAGGAACTGTCCGGTATGCGACGCGGCCGTCGCCGCGATCTCTTCGGGCGTGCCCTTGGCGACCACCTGTCCACCGCGATCGCCGCCCTCGGGCCCGAGATCGATCACGTAGTCGGCGGTCTTGATGACGTCGAGATTGTGCTCGATCACGATAATCGTGTTGCCGCTGTCGGCGAGGCGGCCAAGCACCGTGAGCAGTTTCTTGATGTCGTCGAAATGCAATCCGGTGGTCGGCTCGTCAAGGATGTACAGCGTTCGGCCGGTGGCGCGGCGCGCGAGCTCCTTTGCGAGCTTGATGCGCTGGGCTTCGCCGCCCGATAGCGTGGTCGCCGACTGGCCGAGGTGGATGTAGTCGAGGCCGACGTCGCGCAGGGTTTCGAGCTTCTGGCGAATCGGCGGCACCGAGCCCATGAACTCGATGGCGTCGAGCACCGTCAGGTTGAGCACCTCGGCGATGCTTTTGCCCTTGTACTGAATTTCCAGTGTGTCGCGGTTGTAGCGCTTGCCGCCGCAAACTTCGCAGGTGACGTAAACGTCGGGCAGGAAGTGCATCTCGATGCGAATGATGCCGTCGCCCTGGCAGGCTTCGCAGCGTCCGCCCTTAACGTTGAAGGAGAAGCGGCCGGGGCCGTAGCCGCGCATCCGGGACTCGGGCAATTGCGCGAAGAGTTCGCGGATGTGCGTGAAAAGTCCGGTGTAGGTCGCCGGATTCGAGCGCGGGGTGCGGCCGATCGGACTCTGATCGACGTGAATGACCTTGTCGAGATGTTCGATTCCCTCGAGTGCCTTGAGGGCGCCGGCGCGTTCGCGGCTACCGCCGAGTTTTTGCGCGAGTGCACGATTGAGGGTATCCAGCACCAGCGTCGATTTTCCCGATCCTGAGACCCCGGTCACGCACACCACTACGCCGAGCGGGATCGCGACCGTAATATCGCGCAGATTATTCTCGCGCGCCCCGCGCAGGGTGAGCCAGCGATTGCCGAGCGTGCGACGGCGCGACGGCACCGGGATTTCGACCTCGCCCGAGAGATATTTTCCGGTGAGCGACGCGGGATTATCCATCACCTCGCGCGGCGTGCCCTGCGCCACGATGTAACCGCCGTGGATGCCGGCGCCGGGACCCATGTCAACGATATGGTCGGCCTCGATCATGGTGTCGCGATCGTGCTCGACCACCAGCACCGAGTTGCCGAGTTCCTTGAGCCGCTTGAGTGTGCCGAGCAGGCGCTGGTTGTCGCGCTGATGAAGTCCGATCGACGGTTCGTCGAGGATGTAAAGCACGCCGACCAGGCTCGAGCCGATTTGCGTTGCCAGCCGGATGCGCTGGCCTTCGCCGCCCGAGAGGCTGCCCGAGGTGCGGTCCAGCGTCAGGTAGTCGAGGCCGACATCTGCGAGGAAGCCCAGCCGTTCGCGAATCTCCTTGAGAATCAGGCGCGCAATTTCGGCCTCCTGTACGCTCAATTTCGGATTGACGAAAAAGGCCACCGCCTGCTTGATCGACATCGCGGTGACGTCGCTGATCGACTTGCCGTTGAAGCGTACGAAGAGGCTCTCCTGCTTGAGCCGCGCGCCCTTGCATGACGGGCACGGGCGCATGTTCATGTAAGATTCCAGGACCTCGCGGATGCTCTCGGACTCGGTCTCCTTGTAGCGGCGATCGAGCCACGCGAGCACGCCTTCGAAGGTGCGCGCGTAGTCGTGCTGGCGTTCGCCGCGCTGATAGGTGAATTCGATTTCCTCGCTGCCGGAGCCGCCCAGAATCGCCTTACGCACCTTGGCCGGAATCGATTTCCACGGCGTATCGAGGCTGAATTTGTAATGCGCTGCGAGCGATTCCAGCACCGGTTGCATAAAGTTCAGGCTCGCCCACGGAGCGATCGCGCCGTCAGCCAGGCTCAAGTCCTCATTCTGCACCACCAGCTCGGGATCGAAGTACATGATCGAGCCGATGCCCGAGCATTCCGTGCACGCCCCATGCGGGCTGTTGAAGGAAAACATGCGCGGCGTGATCTCGGGATACGAAATGCCGCATTCGACGCAGGCGAAGCGCTGGCTGAAATAGATTTCGCCGCCACCGTTCTTGGCCGTGGTATCGAGGCGTTCGACTTTGAGCAGGTCCTCGCCGTACTTGAACGCGACTTCCAGCGATTCGCCGAGACGCTTTTCGATGCCGCTGCGAATCGCCAACCGATCGACCATCACGTCGATGGTGTGGCGCTGATTCTTGTTGAGCGTGATCTCGTCGCCCAGTTCGACCAGCTTGCCGTCGATCTTGGCGCGCACGAAACCGGCGCGGCGCAGGTCGGAGAGCTCCTTTTTGTACTCGCCCTTGCGGTCGCGCACGATCGGCGCGAGCACGTGCATCCGCGCGCCCTCGGGCCACGCCATTATCCGATCGACGATCTGCTGAACGCTCTGCTGAGTGATCTCGCGCCCGCAGTTATAGCAGAACGCATGACCGACGCGGGCGAACAGCAGCCGCATATAATCGTAAATCTCGGTGATGGTGGCGACGGTCGAGCGTGGATTGCGCGAAGCGGTCTTTTGTTCGATCGAGATCGCCGGCGAGAGGCCCTCGATCGAATCGACGTCGGGCTTTTCCATCTGTTCGAGGAACTGGCGCGCATAGGCTGAGAGCGATTCGACGTAGCGGCGCTGGCCCTCGGCATAGATGGTGTCGAACGCGAGCGAGGATTTGCCCGAACCCGAAAGGCCGGTGATGACGACGAGCTGGCCGCGCGGAATCTCGATATCGATATTCTTGAGATTGTGCTCGCGCGCGCCCTTGATAACTATGCGATCCGTCGCAGTCATGGGTATGTAACCGTCGTTTTTCCCGCTTCGCCCGGGTGGCGCCTTACGCGGCACGGCGGGTCTGTTTGCTCCTTGCGCCCAGCGCCCGTGCCGCATATTCGATCGCCGCGATCATGCTCGACGCGTCGGCTGCGCCGGTTCCGGCGATGGCGTAGGCCGTGCCATGATCGGGCGAAGTCCGCACAAAGGGCAAGCCCAGCGTGATGTTTACCGCGCGGTCGAACTCGAGCGTTTTGAGCGCGATCAAACCCTGGTCGTGATACATCGCCACCGCCGCGTCGAACGCGAATTTGCCGCGCGGCCGGATGAACGCGGTGTCGGGCGCGAGCGGACCAAAGGCGTCGATCCCCGCCCGGCGCGCCTGCTTGATCGCCGGCGTAATCACCCGCGATTCCTCGTCGCCGAAGAGTCCGTTTTCGCCCGCATGCGGGTTGAACCCGAGCACTCCGATACGCGGCGCCGGAATCTCCAGACGGCTGCGCAAATGTTCCGTCAGGAGCACGATGGTTTGGAAGACGCGGTCGCGCGTCAGCGCCGCCGAAACCTTCGCCAGCCCCAGATGCACGGTCACCAGAGCGAGGCGCAAGTGCTCGCCCGCGAACATCATGCGCCAGCGGCGAGTGTGCGAAAGCTCTGCCAGCAACTCCGAGTGACCGGGAAAAATGTGGCCGGCGCGGTTGAGCCATTCCTTGTTGATCGGTGCGGTCACGAGCGCATCGGCTTCGCCCGCCATCGCCATTCGCGCGCCTTCGGCGATATAGCGGTAGGCCGCGCTGGCGCCGGCGACGCTTGGGCGTCCCGCAATCATCGCGCGTGCCGGCAGTTGCCCGATGCCGATCACCGCGAGTCCGTCGCGCAGCCGCTTCTTTACAGTGCCTGGAGCCCATTCGTAGGGTTGCGCGACGCCCGATCCGAGCGCCCGGGCGGCAGTGCGCAGCGCCTCGAGGTCGCCAATTACCACCAGCGCCGGTGGTTTGCGTCCGCGCGCGAGCGTAGCGGCTGCTTTCAGAATTACTTCGGCGCCGATACCCGCCGGATCGCCCATACTGAGCGCGATGACCGGGGTCTTTTTCGCCGGTGCCGCCACCGCTACTGCAGAGTCTCGACGTAATGCTGCTTGATCAGATCCGTGGCGACCCACTTCTGGAATGCGACTTTGGCCTTATCGGTCATCAGCGTGTCGCGAATCTGGTCGTGGACCAGGGCGAGCGGTTTCAAGCCGGGAAGCTGATGCTGCTCGACCTTGACGATGTGGAAGCCGTACTTGGTCTTGACCACCGGCGAAATGTCGCCGGCCTTGTCGGTTTTGATTGCTGCGAGGATCGCGTCGTTCAAGTTGCTGGGCGAAAATTCGCCGAGTTCGCCGCCCTTTAACTTCGAATCGTCGTCGGAATATTTCAGTGCGAGGCTGGCGAAGTTGGCGCCCTTCTTGAGCGCCATTTTCCGCACCTGTTCGGCCTTACGATGGAGATCGGCGATTTGCTGCGGAGTCGCGTCGGCGGGAACCGCAATCAGGATTTGCGCGAGTTGGAACTTCTCGTCGGTGGTCGTGAATTCGCTGGGATTATCCTTGTAGTAGCTGACGATCTCGTCTTCGGGAATCACGATTTTCTGCCGCACCTCGCGATCGATCATGGTCATCGCTTCGACCTGTTTGCGGATTTTGCCGCGAAAAGTGTCGTAGCTGACATGTTGCCCCTGCAGCTGCGCCCGCAACTGTTGATCGGTGATGTGGTTCTGCAGCTCAAGATTATGGATGTAGCGGTCGACTTCCTCGTCGTCGACCTTGTCGGCGTATTTCTGCGATTCCTGCTCGAGCATCTTCTCTTCGATTGCGAGTTTGAGCGCGGCGGCTGGATCGTTGGTCGGTCCGGTGCCCGGTGCGAAACCGGCCGCTGCTCCGCCACTCGAACCGGCGGACATCATCGCTTTCACATCGTGCGACGTGATCGGTTGGCCGTCCACGCTTGCGACCACGCTGTCGATCTCCTCGGCCCCGAGCGGGCGCACGTTCACCGCGGTGGCAAGCACCATCAGGCCGCCGGCGGAGGCCGCGATCAGGGTCGCCCTGCGTATGGTTTCCGCAATCTTTTTCATCGATAGTTTATTCGCGCGATAATTCGCGTTGGGACTAATTCAATAACGGTCCGGCGGTTCTGGCCGGCTGGATTTCCAATTTTTCACACGCGGCCAAGGCCTGCAAGACACTGTCGATTTGAGCGAAGGTCTGCTCGTATTCTCCGGGCGTAATTCCCACGATCACCTGGAACGACGGTGTCAGCCGCATGGTCTTGCGGTTGGCCTGCGCCAGCGCCGTCAGCTTTTCGATCTCCAGCGGCGCATCGGCGTGAAACTTGATCTCGAGCTGCCCGTTTTTCAGGACTGCGCTCAGGATCAACTGATTGCGCATCATGCGCCGCAGATTCATGGCGGCGATCAGGTTCTCAATCAGCGTGGGCACCGGTCCGAAGCGATCGCGCAATTCGTCGCGCATTTCGTCGAGATCGGCCGGGCTCGCCGCGCGCGCCATCCGCCGGTACAGCACCAGCCGTTCGTTTTCGTCGGGCACGAAGCTGTCGGGGATATAGGCCGGGATCGCCAGGCGCAGTTCCGGCTCGAAGTCAGGGCGCGCCGGCTCGCCGCGCAATTCCCGAATCGCCTCGTCCATCATCTCGGTATAGAGCTCGAAGCCGACTGCCGCGATTTCGCCCGACTGCTCGCGGCCGAGCAGATTGCCGGCCCCGCGATGTTCCAGATCGCGCATCGCCAGCTTGAAACCGCCGCCGCCTTCGGCCTCGACGAGCTCGCGCAGGGCCTCGATTCGCCGCTTGGCGTCGCGCGTGATGATGTGCTCGCCGGGAATCAGCAGGTAGGCATACGCCTTGCGCTTGGCGCGCCCGACCCGTCCGCGCAACTGGTAGAGCTGCGCCAGGCCGAAATGGTCGGCGCGGTTGATGATCATGGTGTTGGCGTTGGGGATGTCGAGTCCCGATTCGATAATCGCCGAACAGATCAGCACGTTGACCCGATTCTCGATGAAGTCGCGCATCACAACTTCGAGCTGATGCTCCTTCATCTGGCCGTGGGCGATGGCGATCTTCGCTTCCGGCACGAGGCCCTGGAGATGGCGCGCCATGTACTCGATATTTTCGACCCGGTTGTGCACGAAGAAGACCTGGCCGCCACGGTTGAGCTCGCGGATGATGACGTCGCGAATGAGGCCGTCGTCGAAGTGCGCGACAAAGGTGCGCACGGCCTGGCGCGCCGGCGGCGCGGTTTGAATCACCGAGAGGTCGCGAATTCCAAGCATCGCCATGTGCAGCGTGCGCGGAATCGGCGTCGCCGTCAGAGTCAGCACTTCAACCAGCTTGCGGAAGCGCTTGATACGTTCCTTGTCGACCACCCCGAAGCGGTGTTCCTCGTCAATCACCAGCAGGCCGAGCTTGGGGAACTCGACGTCGCCCTGCAGCAACCGATGGGTTCCGATGACGATATCGACGGCGCCGCGGCGCACGTCCTCGATCACCTGCTTGTTCTCCTTGGTCGAGCGAAAGCGCGAGACCATCTCGACCCGCACCGGATAGTCGCGGAAGCGTTTGCTGAAATTGTCCCAATGCTGTTCGGCCAGAATCGTCGTCGGCACCAGCACCGCAACTTGCCGCCCGTCCATCACGCACATGAAGGCCGCGCGCAGCGCGACTTCGGTCTTGCCGAAACCGGCGTCCCCGCAAATCAGGCGGTCCATCGGTTTGGAGCGCGCCAAATCGCGGATGACCTCGTCGATGGCGGCCTGCTGATCGGGCGTCTCCTCGAACTCGAAACGTTCGCAAAAGTCCTCGAAGTCGCGACCCGGATGGGGGAAAGCGTGGCCTTCGGCGACCTCGCGCGCGGCATAAATGTCGAGCAGTTCGGAGGCCATCGCGAGCACCGCCTGGCGGGTGCGCTTCTTGACCCGATCCCACGAGCCGCCGCCGAGCTTGTCGAGTTTCGGCTCGGTCCCGTCGCCGCCGCCGACATAGCGCTGGACCAGGTTTATGCGCTCGACCGGAACGTACATAGTGTCGTTGCCGGAATATTCCAAATTAAGGAAATCGCCTTCGGCGTCGGCCACCTTGAGATGCTTGAGTCCGCGATAGCGGCCGAGGCCGTGGTCGATATGGACGACCACGTCGTCGGGCCTCAACTCCTCGAGATTGAGCAGGGCGCCCTTGCCGGTGCGGCGCGTCGGGCGGCGTCGCGCGCGCGGCTCGCCGAACAGATCTTCCTCGCTATAAATATAAAGCCCGTCTTTTTGCAGGACGGTGCCGGTGGCGATCTCGCCCTCGATGATCACCGGACGGAAGTCGGGCCATTCGAGCATCGCAGCGAAGCTCTTGCACTCGGTGTTGATTTCGATGTCGTACGCTTCGAGATGGCGTCTGAGGCGCGCAGCCTGGTTGGGGCCCTCGACCACCATCAGGGCGCGTCCCTGCCCGCGGCGGACTTCCGCCAGTTCGGTCGCCAGCGGTTCGAACGACGGCGCCGCGTGAGCGCCGATCAGTTCGGCCGCGCCCAGGCGCAGGCTCGGTTGCGATCGGAGTTCGATCGGCGTTGCCCAGCCTTCGCGCGGAGCGGTCACCGTGATTAGCGAACCGACCTCCACCGCGACGATGGCGGAGAGTGCGCGTTCGAGTTGATCGGTGCGGAGATAGAGCGAGTCGGGTGCGGGATAGAAGATGGGCTTCCCCTGCGCGGACGCGGCCTCGATGGCGACGCGCTCGGCGATGCGTTCGGCTTCGCCGAGAATTCGGCCGGGATCGATCATCCAGGCGACGGCGTTGGGCGGCATATACTCGAAAATCGATTCGAGTCCGTGTTCGTAAAGCAGCGGCGTGATGAGTTCCACGCCGGGAAAGAGCAGGCCGTTTTCGAGCGTCTCGGTGAGCTCGGCGGTCTCCTTGCGGACCATCCCGATTTCCGCGCAGCGCAAGGCCACGCGATCCACCAGATGTTTGTCGCGCAGCACCGGCGGCGGCACGTGGCGCGTGCGGATGACCGTCGCTTCCTCGATTTCGCCGAGCGAACGCTGGCTGGACGGATCGAAATGGCGAATCGAGGTTACGATGTCCTCCTCCAGTTCGATGCGCACGGGATTGTGATGGAGCGGCGAGAAGACGTCGACGATGCCGCCGCGCACGCTGAAGTCGCCGGGCTCCTCGGTCTGCGGCACGCGCTGGTAGCCCATCGCGGCGAGCGCCTCGACCATCGCGTCCAAATCGATGCCGTCGGCGAGCGCGATGCGAATCACCGAATCCTCGAAGACGCGGCGCGGCAGTGTGCGCATCATCAGGGCCTCGGCCGACGTAACGATGACCGGTGCCGGGGTGCGAATCATGGCGAAGAGCGCGGCGAGTTGCGCCGCCTGCACGTCGGGCGGCGGCGACAGATGAGCAAACGGGCGAACTTCCCAGGCCGGCAGCAAGTGCACGCGGGCTGTGGCCGAGTCGCATGCCGCAGACTGATCGAGGAAGAACGCGAGTTCACCGGCGAGCGCCTCGGCTTCGATCGCGAGCGACGCGATCGCGATAATCGGCCGCTCGAGATTAAGCGCGGCTTCGCGCAACATCAGGGCGTTGGCTGCGCCCTTGATACCCATCAGCGGAAAGCGCCGTTCGTTGCCGGCTTCCATCCGCGCCTTGAGCTCGCTGCCCGCTTCTTTGAGACTTCGCTCCACTAGTCGAAAAACTTCCCTTCCAGCAAATGCAACCGCCGGCGTATCGCCGCGGGGCGCGCCGGAAATCGATCAATAATAGCAGACCGGCGGTACGCGCCGAATCGCCGGCGGCGGAATCGGCACGCGCAATTTCACCCTGAGGAGTTTTGCTTGACCCTATTTTTCCGACAAGGCGGAGGTCTGGGCGGCGTTGCCGAGGCGGATGGGTACCTTGAGGGTTTTCTTCGAGCCGTTGGGCAGGGCTCGGACAATCGTCAGGTAGATGGTTTCGCCGGGCTTGAGCGTCGCCAGTTCGGTCTGGAGGTCGGATTCATTGACGACGCGGCGGTCGTCGATAGCGACGATCAAGTCGCCGCTCTCGCCGAGCGATCCGGTCTTCTTCAGCAGCGGCATCAGGAGCAGGTTGAGCGGCGGCATGAGCGAGCCGACCGTGGCGCCGGATTCTCCGACCGAGGTCATGTGAGTGCGTCCGCGCAGGCCGGCGCGGGCGGCGGGGCTATCGGGATCGACGCTGACAACCTCGAGCCCGTTGACCAGGCCGTTGGGCCGGTCGTTGGAATAGATGGTCTGCACCGCAATGCCCAGGTAGGGGCGCGGAGGAGCGGCTGCGGCGGGGGGCGGCGCGGAGTCGACCGGGCCGGTGGCGGACGGTGCGGCGTTGTCGCTGGGGGCGGCCGCGTCGTTGGGCACGGGGGCGGGCGGAGCGATACGTTCGGGAATCTCGAGGGTCTGATCCGACGAATCCTGTTTTTGCGAATCCTGCGCTTGCGAGCCTTGTGCCTGCGCAACTGCGCTGCCGGCCCATGAGCAGGGGGCGCCAGCGCCGAATGCGGCAAGCGTAATCGCAAAGAGTGCAAGCTGTCGCCACGGTCGCATCAAGGTTCGCATTTTAGCGGGCATGTGGCGCTTGGGAAACGCACGGGCGGCGGATGGCGATCGAACGGCTGGACGGGCGGGGCGAGAGGGCGCGGGCACCGGCATGATTGCGCTTGATGAAAGTGGGCGCTCCGTGCGAAATTGCCTCATTCCGAAAAGCGCAAAAAGCCAATGAAAATACTTTCAACAGTAGGTCTGAAGCCCGCACAGATGGCGATGATCAAGGATGCTGCGGGGACGGATACGGAGCTGGTGGATCGGCCGACACGCACGCGCGAGGAGCTGATCGAAGCGGCCGGGAACGGGTGCGACATCCTGTTCGGCCTGCGCGCGCCCGACGAACTGATGCGGCGGTCGCCGCAGCTCAAGTGGGTGCAACTGACGAGCGCGGGCGCCGAGCATATCTTAAGGGGCGTGGTGGCGGAGCGGCAGGAGGTGGCGGTGACGACCGCCAGCGGAATCCATGCGACGCCGATAGCGGAGTACACAATCGGCTCGATGCTCGCGTTCGCCCATTGCCTGCACGTGACGATGCGCGCGCAGTTGCGGCGCGTCTGGGAGCGCGGGTTCATGGAAACGGCGGACTCGCTGCGCGGCAAGACGCTCGGGGTGATTGGCTACGGGTCGATCGGGCGGGAGACGGCGCGAATCGGGGCGGCGCTGGGAATGACAGTGCTGGCACTGAAGCGAAATCCGCAGGATCACGCCGACAGCGGCTGGAATCCGCCCGGGGTGGGCGATCCGGCCGGACGGATTCCGGCGCGATGGTACGGGCCGGCCGAATGCGCGGCGCTGCTCGCGGAGAGCGATTACATAACCGTGACCCTGCCGCTGACGCCGGCTACGCGCGGGCTGGTGGGGGCGCGCGAGATCGCGGCGATGCGACCGCAGGCCTATATCGTGAATATCGGACGCGGCAGCGTAATCGATCAGAACGCGCTGATTGCGGCGCTGCGCGACAAGCGGATCGCGGGCGCCGGACTCGACGTTTTCGAACGCGAGCCGTTGGAAGCCGAAAGTCCGCTGTGGGAGCTGGACAACGTGATCCTGACGCCGCACATGTCGGGGGCGCGGCGCGATTACGACGCGGCCGCATGCGAGTTGTTCGCGGACAACCTGCGGCGCTATCGCGCGGGGCAGCCGCTGCTGAATTTGATCGATCGCGCGCTCGGCTACTGAGCGGGCGGGTTGCAGGTCCGCCGGGCAGGAATTCATGGGTCTGAAGGCCTGCGGCACGGCGGACCGCGGTGAACCAGCCGATCGAACGGCACGGATTGAGTCTGGCTTGCTTCACGGCACAGAGTAGCGCGCGTACTCATAAGGCCTGCCTGATGTCCGCTTTACTCCAAAAAGCGATTGAATTGCCGTGCCGCGGCATGACGCGATGGGCCAGAGGCGGACATGAAGCGGGGCCGATAAAATCCCGGCCACCAAGCGAAGCACAGGCGATCTAACGCCTGGCTGCGGGAGGGCGATCCGCAACCATCCGATTGCCTGATCGGTCAATCCAGGCCATCGCTATACTAGGCCCAGCCAATCGCTGTAGTTACCCGTATTTCGAAACGCATGCCGCCGTTGAACCGGTAGCGTTGCCAGCTATCCGTGACTTCCTGTTCGAAGGCGGTGCGAGTCGTCTCGTCGACTTTCATCAATGCGCCTGCCATGGGGGTCGAATTAATGTACTGCCACAGAAAGTCCCGTGGCTCGGGCAGGTCGAGCTGGAGCGTGGCGGCTTTCACCTCCACTTTGCCGAAGCCGCCCTCGTCGAACAGCTTGCGGATCTCAGTTTGGTCGTGGAGTGAAAAGACGGCGCGGGCGAACGCAGCCGCTTCCGGGCCGATTCGACGATCGAGCGCGTCTATCATAATGGAAAAGAATTCCGGCTCTGGTCCCGGAATGGAGACAAGCGCTCGCCCCCCGGGCGCCAAAACACGACGCATTTCGGCAATGGCTGCCGGCGTGTCGGGCATGAACTGCAGCCCCATTTGGCAGAGCACGACATCGAATGAGCTGTTCGGCAGCGGTATCGATTCGGCGCTTGCCTCGTACCAGTCAATTGAATTTTCGGATTTAACCTGTTTGCGCGCCGTCGTCAGCATTGCCGGATTGATGTCGAGGCCGGCAACCGTCCCGGTTGGCCCAACAGCATCGGCTGCGGCGCGGGTAACGACGCCGGTGCCGCAAGCGACGTCGAGGACGCGTTCCCCCGCCTTGAGTTGAGCGGCCGCGAGGAGCCCCTTCGATGCGGGCTTCCCGATCGCGGGTACGAAATACCGCTCGTAGTTGTCCGGCACGGACGTATTCATCGCCTGGTGTACGCTTTTCTCGTTCATCATTGGCCTCCTATGAATTGGGGCTTGTCATCCATAAGACCGGAAACAGAGGCCGCGTATCGTCCAAATTGACCATGGGTGCGGCATGCTTTGGCTAACCAATTTTGACTCGAAGAGGTTGCGGGTGTGGGCGCGCGCGGCGGGCTCGTTCGGTGAACTTACACCCGGCTGGTCAAAGATGTTGCCTCCATGGCGAGCAAGCGCAGGCTCGCTAATATCGAGGCACGCCGCGATCTGCCGGTTCAATGCTCCCCGGCAACGAGCATCAGTACCTCGCTCTCCCTTGCCGCCAGCCCCTGGCCGGCCCCGGCGTCAGAACCAGTCAAACGCGCGAGAGCGGCTAGATCGGGCGTTGCGCCAAGCCGGGTAAACACCAAACCAGCGGCATCAAAGTGAAGCCGGGCGGTATCGTGATCATCGGCCTCTGCGCAGCCCTTCCGAGAGGAACAGGTACACAGGCGGGCCCGCACGGTATTGCCCGTGCCCCCCTTTCGGTATCCCATTCGTAACTCAGTGTCGGCGGCGGTTTCAACAATTCGTTGGGCCGATTGAGCGCGCCGGATCTGGCGCCGCGGCGAAATGGGCTCCGGGCAAGCGACGATCCGTTTGGCACCGAGGCGACCTGGAAAAGAGGCCCTCCAGCCTACGAGCCTGATGCGAGAGTCGTTTCGGCCGAGTAAATATGCATGACCGTACAAGTAAACTTCTTCCGGCGCAGGGTCAGGCAAACCGACCGAGCCATGTGGTTACTCAGCTCGGAAAACCTGGCGCGGTAGCGACGCCTGTGGCTTCCATGCAGTTTGATGACGAGCGCCCTGGCATGTTTGAGGATAGCGGGTACGGTGTGAATCGCACTCGCAAGAGCGTGCCGCACCCGGCTCGGACTGCTGAAGCCATGACCGATCTGAACGGCCCACCCGCGGCTTGGAGCCGAATTGGCGGTTTCCAACGAAACTCTCTCTATTTTGCCGTCGTTATCTGTCACGTGGACCGTGTGGGGTTTAGCGCTGATTCTGCGGTCAGCCAGCATTCGGCGGTCCCGGCGCGAGTACGCTCGATTAAGAAGTGCAATCATCAAGTTGTCGCGTGTCGCGATCGAGCGACCGCCCATCACCACTCCTACCAGCCGCCGGCCGTGGCGGACGCAGGAGGTTACCAGGTTATATCCCGACGCACGGGTATAGCCGGTCTTGAGGCCGTCGGCTCCGCGGTAGCGGCCGAGCAGATGATCATGGCCGTAGATTCTTTTGCCCTTGAAGACAAAGCTCCTCACGCTGAAGAAGTGATAGTACTGCGGGAATTTCCGGATAATGGCGAGCGCAAGTGTGGCCATGTCACGAGCGGTGGTTCTCTGGTGCGGGTTGGGCAGCCCGGAGGCGTTGCGGAAGGTAGTACGTATCATGCCCAGCCGCCGGCCCGCACGCGTCATAAGGTGGGCGAAGTGCGACTCGGACCCAGCGACAGCTTCGGCCAGGACGACGGCGGCGTCGTTCGCGGATCTCGTCGTGATTGCCAAGATGGCGGATTTTACCGAGATCGAGCCTCCGGGACGAAGCCACAACTTGGTGGGTGGTTGCGCCGCCGCATGGGGGGACACGCGTAGTTTCTGATGCAATTTCAGAGCACCGCGATCCAGTTCCTGGAATACGAGGTAGAGTGTCATCAGCTTGGCCAAGGATGCAGGATAAGCGAGTTCGTTGGCGTGGCGGCTCTCCAGAACCCGCCCCGTCTGAGCCTCAAGGACTATCGAAGCATGGACCCCTGCTTTTGCGACCGATGCTACGAGAAGCGCCGCAAGGGCCACCGGCAGTGTGAGCACGAGCCACTCAGCGAACACGCCCCTATTTCCATTGCCGGCCGCACTAAGCGATGCGCGAAGATCGCAATTGGAACCACCCCGCAACCCCATCATCCCTTCCTCCTCCGAATCAGCCTACAGGCGAGAATCAATACGGAACACCAGGCGCGCATGCGCCCAGTGCTTAAGTCCCTGGGATGTAAACCGGGATTTCCGTTTCGACTCCGCTTCCAACTCCCGTATAGGGCTGACGACCGGCTGCTGCAAGGGTTTCAGCCGATATCGGGCGAAGCTGTTCCCGTTGGCGGCGGAAGGAGCCGGTATCGCGCGGGGCAGCCGCTGCTGAATGTGATCGATCGCGCGCTCGGCTATTAGCGGGGTGGAGGGCGTGCTCGCCCGACAAGAACCGCAAATTAAAGTTACGCTTGAACTCCGTGCGTGATACGTGCGAGAGCGCTGGATTCGCGCAAAGAACCGGCTGTGCAAGGGCTTGACACCAAGGCGCGGGGGGACCCGCGCGAGATCCTTCACTTCGATCAGGCACTTCGTCCAGAGACACTCTTGGAACTCAGGCGCCAAGCCCAATGCCAGCGCGCGAATTTACCGTAATGCTCAGTCGGCGATTCGCTCGCCCAGGACGAAACCAGCACCGCACGTGTCCAGCAACGGATTGACTCGGCTCGGAGTGGCAGCTATGGCAATAGTGCTTCCCCAAGCCGACAGTAGAACACTGCCCAACTTTCGCAATCTGAAATTCAGAGGAGTATTCCGATGGATGAACAGGCACAGATCACGAAAGAGCAGCAAGAACTCTGGCACAAGACGCTGACCGAGGGCCATCGGAACATATACTTTTTTCATCGCCTGTTTCGCTATCTCCCCGGTCCTCCGCGATGCAAGGTTTGCCATAATCCGTTTGGTGGCATTGGCGGCAAGATCATCGGGCTTATAGGTTTCAAACCTTCCCGCAAGAATCCAATGATCTGCTCCATGTGCTGCGAGAAGCTTCCGGCCGGTGGCGCGGAACTCGACGTAGCGATTCTATTTGCCGATATTCGCGGCTCGACCGTCCTCGGTGAGCGGCTGGGCCCCACGGAATTTGCTTCACTGATCAATCGCTTTTATTCGGCGGCGACCGAGGTGCTGATCCGACGCTACGCGATTATCGACAAGCTAATCGGCGACGAGGTGATGGCGCTTTTCATTCCCGGAATTTGTGGGGCGGACTATCGGCTCAAGGCAGCCGAGGCCGCGCTCGCTCTGCTCGATGCGGTCGGTTACGGAGGCGCGCAGGCGCCGTGGATGCCGATCGGTGTGGCGGTCAACTCAGGCATGACTTACGTCGGCAACGTGGGCCCTGAAGGGGTAGTCGATTTCACCGCGCTAGGTGACACGGTGAACACGGCCTCCCGGCTGGCGGCGAGTGCGGCTGCCGGCGAGATCCTGATGAACGCGGACGTCTATGGAACGGTAGCTGGAAAATATCCCCAAGCCGAGAGCCGCACACTGAGTCTGCGTGGCAAGGAGGCCCCGTTTGAGGTTCACGTACTGCGAGCCGGGTCGTAAGTTCAGAAAATTCATGCGCTGATGATCGCCCGCGCTCGGAAGGGGGAACGGGGGTCAGCGCCAGTCGTCGAGGACGTAGAGACCGGGCCGGCAGTAGGCCGCCGTGTTCGGCTGGTGCATCGTGACGAGTTGCATCCGGGTGCGGAAGCCGCGCGCCAACATCTGGAGATAGGCCTCCTCATGGGAGAGATTGACGCCGGCGAGCAGATTTGGCATCGCAACGGCGGTGGCGAGCGAGCTGCATCCGTCGAGCATCGCGGCGAAACGCGCGGCGTCGCCGGGTCCGGGCCGGACGGCGCCGAATTTGATATAGCAGGAGCCGGCGCCGGCCTCGCTGGCCGGCCCCCAATGGCATACGGCAAATCCGGCGAGCCGGCTGGAGCCCTCCCACAAGAGCAGAGTATCGCCTAAGCCACGCGCGGCGACGGTGCGGATTTCGGCGCCGAGATCGAGGCCGTCGTAGAGCGTCTCGGACAACTCGCGACAGGCGGTTTCGACGGCAGGCCGATTCCCGTCCGGCAGTTCGCCGTAACGCGACCATGAACCGGCGGGACCGGCGGGGCGCGCGGGCGCAGCCATGATGGCGGTCAAAAACCGCGCGCGGAAGCCGAACTTGCCGTAGAGCCCGATGTGCAGCGGGCTCTGAGGAAAAGTGCACAGGCCGGCGTGGGTGACGCCCCAATGTTCGAACTGGTTGCAAACCGCTTCGACCAAAGACTTACCGCCGCCGCGCCCCTGCAGGTCGGGACGCATGGTGTTGGGTCCGAAAAAGCCCAGACTGCCCCAGCGCGTGGCGAAATTTGAGCCGACCAATTCGCCGTCAAGTTGCGCGGCGAAGCTGGCGACGTGCTCGGCGCCGAAGCGGCCGTGGACATAGTCGAGATCGGCGCCGAATTTTTCCGGCTCCGGCACACCCAGAAACGTCCCGAAGGCGAGTCCGAAGATGCGCTGCGCCTGCGGCAGATCTGCGGTGGTCAAGGGGCGAATCGTGAGGTTCATTTTTCCGCTTGGCTGTTCCTTAGTAATTTCCACCTTTGAAAACCAGCGCGTTATTTGCCGGTGAATTTGGGCGCGCGTTTACCAAGAAACGCGGTCATCCCCTCCTGAGCGTCGGCGGTGCGGGCGCAATCGGCAATATACTCGGTCTCCATCTCCATCTGTTCGGAGAGCGTGTTGTTGCTCGAAGCGTAGAGCAGGCGCTTGACTCCGCCGAGGGCGTGAGTGGCGCCGGCGGCGAGTTCGGCGGCGAGCTTGCCGGCCGCCTCCATCACTTCGTTATCGGGCACGACGCGGGTGACGAGTCCCATCGCTTCGGCTTCGCGGGCGGTGATCGCGCGATTGGTCATCGCGAGGTCCATCGCACGCCGTATCCCGACAATTCGCGGCAGGTAGTAGGTGGAAGAGCCGTCGGGAGTGAGGCCGATGCGGGTGTAGGACATGGTGAAGCGGGCGGACTCGGCGGCGATGACGAGGTCGCCTGCGCAGATGAGGCTAAGGCCCGCGCCACCGGCGCCGCCGTTGACGGCGATGACCAGCGGCGCACGCATACGGGCAAACCGGCTCATGGCGGTGTGCAGGTAGAGGGTGACTTTTTTGAGGAACGCCGGGAGCTCGGCGGGTTTCTGCGCGGCAAAGGATTTGAGATCGCCGCCACCGCAAAAGAGCTTGCCGTTGCCGGTGAGGAGTACGGCGCGCACCTCGGAGTCCTCGTTGCAGCGGAGCGAGACCTCTTCGAGCTCCTGGGCCAGAGCGAGATTGAGCGCGTTGGCGGCCTCGGGGCGATTGAGGGTGATGTGCGCGACGTTATCGCGGATTTCAAAATTGAGACAGGAATAATTCGACATGACGGCTAGTCTCCGATGGGTTCAGCGTGTGAGCGGTTATCCTAAAGCGAGCGGAGCCATTGGGCTACGGCTTCGCCGATTTCGTGCGGGGAATCTTCCTGGATGAAGTGCGAGCCGGCAACGGTGACCTCGCGCTGATTGGGCCATTGGCGGCAGAAGTCGCGCTGCGGCCCGACGAGGATCGCGCCGGGATCGGCGTTGATGAAGAGTTTGGGTAGCGGGCTGTGAGAGAGCCAGTCGGCGTAGGTCTTGACGATGGCGGTAACGTCGGCGGGCTCGCCGTCGATGGGAATCTGGCGCGGCCAGGTAAGCGTTGGGCGGCGCGATTCGCCGGGTTCGAGATAGGGCTTGCGATAGACGGACATCTCGGCGTCGGTGAGCTTGCGCCGGACGCTGCCGGGCAGGATGCGCTCGATGAAGACGTTGTTCTTGAGGACCATTTCGTCGCCGGCAGGGGAACGCATCGCGAGGAAAATCTTGCGCGCCGCGTCGGGCCATTCGGCGAGTGTGACCGGGCGCACGATAGCTTCCATGTAGGCGATGCCCTTGATGGCGGCGGGATGGCGGCAGGCCCAGTGAAAGCCCAGGGCGGAACCCCAGTCGTGAATTACGAAGGTGACGTTGCGGTCGCCACTAGCAAGGCCGAGCGCGTCGAACCATCCGTCGAGATAGCGCGCGTGATCGACGAAGCGATAGGAGCCGTCGGGCGTGCGCCCGGAGTCGCCCATGCCGACGAGGTCGGGGGCGAGGCAGCGGCCGAGGCCGGAGAGGTGCGAAATAACGTTGCGCCACAGATAGGACGAGGTCGGATTGCCGTGGAGGAAGACGATCGGGTCGCCGCTGCCGACGTCCACGTAGGCGATCTCGACCCCGTGGACGTCAACGCGCCGGCGCGGATTGGGGTCGATGGCGGAGATGGTCGAAGCGGACATCGAATCGGACTTGGAATCGGGCATCGGTGGGTACTCCTCGGAAGGCGAGTGCGCCAGTCCCAAAGAGATACGGCGTGGCGCGCGGATAGGCAAGAATCGCGGGGGCGGCGGGTGCGGGTTATCGACTTGGGGGGAGGTGCGGACGAGGCGGTTCGCACGGAATGCGGCGCGCCTTGCCGCAGAGAGCAAAAGCGGCGCACAATTGCGCGATTTTGTGGTACGGGGTTGAAAAGCGGAGCGTTACAGGCTGACGATGGCCGCGACAAGGAGCGAAGACGATGGCGGAACGCAGGCGCAAATTCTGGGGCTGGGGCTACGAGGATCAGGGGCCGAACGAGACGCAGAAGCAGCATATGGCCGAACGGATGGCGCAGCGCTTCGGGATGGGCAGCTTCGAGATCACGCCGACGCCGACCGCGGCCGAGCTGAAGTTGCGCGCGCCGCGAGTGACGCTGCCGGCGGCGCTGGCGCCGATTTGCACGACCAGCGCGTACGACCGGGCGGGTCACAGCTACGGCAAGAGTTTTCGCGATATCGTGCGTGCGTTCGCCCGCGAATATCCGAATCCGTTCGACGTGGTGGCCTATCCGCGCGACGAGCAGGAACTGGTTCGGGTGCTGGAATGGTGCGACGCCGAGAAGATTGCGGCGACGCCATACGGTGGCGGGTCGAGCGTGACGGGCGGAGTCGAGCCGCCGTCGAGCGGAGATTATCGCGGGGCGGTCTCGATCGACCTGGCACGGCTCGACCGGGTGATCGAAATCGACAAGGTGTCGCGGGCGGCGCGGATTCAGGGCGGGGTGCTGGGACCGGCGCTGGAAGATCAACTGCGGCCGCATGGGTACACCCTGCGCCATTATCCGCAATCATTTGAATTTTCGTCGCTGGGCGGCTGGATCGCGACGCGGTCGGGCGGCCATTTCGCGACGCTGTACACGCATATCGACGATTTCGTGGAGTCGCTGCGAGTGGTGACGCCGAGCGGGATTATCGAGTCGTTCCGGCTGCCGGGATCGGGTGCGGGGCCGAGCCCCGACCGGATGTTTATCGGCTCGGAGGGGACGCTCGGGATAATCACGGAGGCGTGGATGCGGCTGCAGGACCGGCCGACATTTCGCGCCGGGGCGTCGATTTCGTTTCCGGATTTCGAGACCGGGGCGAAGGCGGTGCGGGCGATTTCGCAGGCGGGACTGTACCCGGCGAATTGCCGGCTGCTGGACGCAGGCGAGGCGGCCAATGCGGGCGCGAACCAGGGCGAGGCGGCGGTGCTGGTACTGGCCTTCGAATCGGCCGACCATGAGCTGGAGCCGTGGATGAAGCGGGCGCTCGAGTGTTGCGCGGACTTCGGCGGGAAGGTGCCGGAAGCGGCGCCGCCGACGCGGACCGACAGTGCGGCGACCCACGAGGGCGCGGCGGGCGCGTGGCGCAACGCCTTCCTGAATGCACCGTACCTGCGCGACACGGTGGTGGCGATGGGCATGGTGAGCGAGACCTTCGAGACCGCGATCACGTGGGATCGCTTCGAGGAATTCAACGCGCAGGTGATGGCGACGGCGCGCGACGCGGTGATGCGGGTCTGTGGGCAGGGGACGGTGACGGTGCGCTTCACGCATGCGTATCCCGACGGGCCGGCGCCATACTACACGATCCTGGCGCCGGGCAAGCGCGGCTCGCAGATCGCGCAATGGGACGAGATCAAGCAGGCGGTATCCGACAAGCTGAACAGCCTGGGCGGCACAATCACGCATCACCATTCCGTCGGTCGCGACCATCGGCCGTGGTACGACCGGCAACGCCCGGACGGGTTTGCGGCGGCGTTGAAGGCGGTGAAGCGAACGCTCGATCCGAAGGGGATTCTCAACCCGGGCGTACTGTTCGATCCGTTATAAAGAGAGCGGAGAGTCGTCGAGGAACGGGGAATTATAGTTTTTTCTGAAACCTCAGTGAGGTTTCAGACTTTCCATTTGTAAGAGCTATGCGGGGCCGGCAGTAGCTGTGCAAGGTGGAGCACGCCGGTTGCGAATGGAGAGAATCCGCAGCGCCAGAGGATACGGCGATCAGTCGTCGAGATTGAGTTGTTTGCGGGCGGCGGCGCTCATGCGCTGGGGAGTCCATGGCGGGTCCCAGACGATCTCGACGTTGGCGCGATTACAGTCGGGCAGGCCGAGGAGCCGCTCTTCGATTTCGTTGGCGATGAGATCGCCCATCGAACATCCGCGGGCGGTCAGGGTCATGCGGACGTTGACGATATCGCGCTCGAGCGTAACGTCGTAGATGAGGCCGAGGTCAACGATGTTGACCGGGATTTCCGGGTCGAAACATTCGGCAAGGACTTCGTAGATTTCGGCTTCGGTAAGCATCGCAAACGGGCCGGGCGCGAGCAGGCAGGTGCGCTTCAATTTCTCACCGCGCCGCAGCGTGAGTATTATATAAACATTTAAGGGAGTTTCGTAAGCGGTATCGGCGGGAGGATTGGCATGCCCGATAAAGAAGAAGCAAAGGCGCAGGCCGAGGAATTGTGCGACGAGGCGGTCGATCAATACGCGGACGGGAATTACGCGGAGGCGATCGCGCTTTACGTCAAGGCCCTGGAGCTCGACCCGAAGTGCGGCGATGCGTACACCGGGCTCGCGATGTGCCATCAGGCGAAAGGCGACCTGGATGCGGCGATCGAGGTGACGAGGCGCTACGTCGAGGTCGAGCCGGAAGACCTGTTGGGGTTCACCAACCTGAGCATGTTTTACCAGAAAAAGGGCATGATAAAGGAGGCCGAAGCGGCAGGGGCGGAGGCGCGGCGGCTCGACTGGAAGCGCCAGCTCAGAGAGGCCAAGGAAAAGGGCGGCGGCGAATAACGATTGCGCGGGGAGAAAAACGATGCGGTTGAAGGACAAGATTGTATTGGTAACGGGCGGCGGCTCGGGGCTCGGGCGCGAGATGGGGCTGCTGTTTGCAAGCGAAGGGGCGAAGGTCGGAGTGAACGACGTGCGCACGGAATCGGCGCAGAACGTCGCGACCGAAATCACGCAGGCGGGCGGCGTAGCGCATCCGTTCGTGGCGGACGTGTCGAGCAGTGCGGCGGTGAAAAAGATGTTCGCGGAGTTTATCGCGACGTTCGGCACGATCGACGTACTGGTGAACAATGCCGGGATCGGGCGCACGCGCGACACCACCGGCGAGGTCGAGTTGCTGAGCACGATCGATCTGACCGACGACGATTGGCACAAGATGATCGCGACGCATCTGGACGCGACGTTTTACTGCACGCGCGAGGCGCTCAAGGTGATGATTCCGAAGGGCTCGGGGCACATCATCAACCAGGGTTCGATCGCTGGTACGGCGGGGCTGCCGTTCGTATCGAACTACTGCGCGGCGAAGGCGGGAATAATCGGGTTCACGAAATCCGTGGCGTTGGAAGTGGCCAAGCACGGAGTGGTGGTCAACGCGATCGCGCCAGGGTTTATCGAGACGCCGATGACGGCGCCGATGACGGCGGAGGCGCGCGCATGGGTAATCGGAAATACGCCGATCGGACACTTCGGGGAGCCGCGCGATATAGCAGCGGCGGCGCTTTACCTGGCGTCAGATGATGCGAAATTCATGATTGGCCAGGTGATCAGCCCCAACGGCGGCTGGACGACGGCGTGAGCGCGGCGAAATCGGCTTGACGGGTGCGGCCGGCGCCGCGCCGGAGGATTAATCATGCGAACGGTGTTCACCTGCTTCGATTTCAAGAGTTCCGACCTCGAGGCCGAAGAGCGGAATTATGCCGAGGTCCATGTGCCGCTGGCGCGCCAGTTGCCGGGGCTGCGGAGATACCTGACGGGCCGGATGCTGGCGCCGCCGGGCACGCAGCCACCCTATTACCGGGCGGTTTTCTTGAGCTACGACGGCGCCGCCGAGGCGGCGGCCGCGATGCGCGAGTCGCCGGTGGCGAATCCGCTTGCCGCCGACGGCCGGGAGCATATGAAGAACCTGCGCTGGCTGGAGATGGATTCGGAAGTAATCGTGCCGCTGGAGTCGCAAGGGTCCGGGAGCCGTTACCTTTTGATGGCGGCGGAGTTCGATTTGCAGGTCGAGACGGCCGGATTCAGCGACGCGGCGAGTGCGGAGGAACGCTACCTCGGCGAGCATACGCGAATCGCGCGAAGGCTGCCCGGCTTGCGCCACTACATGGTGGGTCGGTTGGTCGAAGCGGGGCGACGCAAGCCCGATCGCCTGCGGCTGGCGCTGCTGGCGTTCGACGACGCGCAAGCGCTGCGCGAGGCATATCGTTCGCCGGTCGGACTCGAATTGATCAAGGACGAGCAGGCGACAATCGCGAATGCGCGAGTCTATCGCATCGATGCGACCGTGCAGAGCTGAAGGCGCGAGCCGCGGATTCTGGCGTCGGCAATTTTTTTTATCGCCGTGGAGTGCGTTGTGATCGTTGACCGCGACCGCGAACTGCACGCATGGGCGCCGTCGAGGGCTTCGAGCAATGATGCAACGTATAGCTGGTGTGATGATCCCGCTTTTTTCGCTGCGAACCACGCGGGACCTGGGGCGCGGCGAAATCGGCGGCTTGATCCCGATGGCCGAATTTGCGCTCGCGATGGGTCATCGGATGATTCAGGTTCTGCCGATCGATGAAACCGCGCGAGGCGAGGCCAGCCCCTACAGCGCGATGAGCGTGATGGCGATCGACCCGCTCTACATTTCGGTGCACGGGCTGGAAGGGATCGATGAGGCCGATATCGCGTCGGCGCGGGCGTCAGCGGGGCCGGGCGACCCGCCGGACGCGGTCAAGCTCAAAGCGGCGCGGATGAATCTGCTGGGCAAATCCGAGCGTTACTTTGCCGCGGCGGCGAGTCCCGATGAACGTTGCGCATTCGAGGAATTCGAGGATCGTAATCGCGAATGGCTGCATGACTACGCACTTTTTCGTGCGCTCAAGGAAAAGTTCGCGTGGAGCGAATGGGAAACCTGGCCGGATGGGCTGAACCGGCGCGAGAGCGCGGCGCTGAAGGCGGCGGCGCGTGAATGCGCGCAAGCGACCTCGACTCACACCTACATTCAGTTCGTAGCGCATCGGCAGTGGCAACGGGTGCATGCGGAACTCGGGCGGCGGGGCGTAATCGTCGGCGGCGACCTGTCCTTTTCTCCAGCTCGCGAAAGCGCCGAGGTTTGGGCAAATCAGGAGATGTTCGATCTCGAGCGCACGGTCGGTTCGCCACCCGATGCCTTTTCGGAGACGGGCCAACGCTGGGGGCTCCCGATGCCCGACTGGGAACAGATGCGCGCCGACGACTTCGCGCTGATCCGCATGCGGATACGCCATGCGCGTGAAATGTTCGACCTCGTGCGAATCGATCACGTGGTCGGGCTCTATCGCACCTTCGGTTTCGGAATCGACCCGGTGGCAGACGGCGCGTTCGATCCGGCGGAGGAGGCCCATCAGCGCGCACAAGGGGAAAAAATTGTGCGTGCGGTCCAGGAGGAAGCGGGGCCGATGGCGATTATCGCGGAGGACCTCGGCCTGATTCCGCCGTTCGTGCGGGAATCGCTGATGGCCCTGGGCGTGCCGGGCTACAAGGTGATGCGTTGGGAACGCGACTGGAATTCCGAGAGGCAATCGTTTATGAGTCCGGCGAATTATCCGGTGCTTTCGGTCGCGACCACCGGAACTCACGACACCGCTTCGATGGCGCAGTGGTGGCGAGAGGCGGATGCGGATGAGCGGCGCGAGTTCGTCGTATCGCTGAAACTCGCCGGCGCGATCGACGCGCATCGCGAGCGACTCGACGATCGCGCAATCGATGCGATCGTGGATTGCCTGTATGCCGCGCCCTCGTACCTGACGATCGCCCCGGTGCAGGACCTTTTCGGGTGGGAAGCGCGGATCAACACGCCCGGGACGGTCGACGGGATCAATTGGAAATGGCGGCTGCCATTCGCACTAGACCGTTTGGACGATAATCCGGAATTGATGCGGAGGATGGCCGACCTGCGCCTGATCGCGGAGCGCACCGGCCGCATTTGAGTGCTGCACGGACCGGGTTGACGATGGCCCGCGCGACCAGCGGTCGATTGCGGGCAGGGATTATCACTGATCGGATGCGATGGTAATCTCGGCAGGGCACGCCGCATCAGCGGTTGGCGACTGCAGGGGGTGGCACTTGCGGATGGGACGGGGGGAGCCGACGGACGAGGTGGATTGCGCCGCGCACGAGACCTCGGAAAATATTCGCGAAGCGACAGACGGCGCGGTCCGGCGCAAGCCGATTTCGGGCGCCGGCCTGGCCTATGGACTGACGCGTCCGAGTATCCTCGTATTGCTGTGCGCCGGCACGGTGATGCATCTGGGAATCGCGATTGCGCAGGCTGCGGCGCGGCGGCGTGAGTGGGATTTCAGTCATTACTACGTTGCGGCGCTGGCGATGCGCCACGGGCTCAATCCGTACGCGATTGACCTGCGGCCGCTCGGCCGCCAGATCGGTCTCGATGGTATCGCGCGCGCGACCGACACCCCGTTTTTTCTGTTCTGCTTCGAACCATTGACGTGGTTCGGACCTGCAACCGCCTTCTGGCTCTGGTTTGGAATCAACGCCGCGGCCCTGATTCTGGCGATGATCCTGATCTTGCGTGCGGCGCCGCGGCTCGATCGGCGGCAGGTAATATCGCTAAGCGCGATCATGCTGCTGTACCCGCCACTGTCGAATCATATCTATTTTGCGCAGACGCAGATCGTGATTTTGCTGCTGGCCGCGGTCGCGATGCGAGCGTTCGAAGCGCGCCGCGATCGGCTGGCTGGCCTCGCGCTCGCGGCTGCGGGTCTGCTGAAGGTATTTCCACTGGTGATAGCCGGGTATTTCATCGTTCGGCGGCGCTGGCGCGCGCTTGGATGGACGTTTGGCGGTTTGGTCGCGGGGATGGTGGCGACGATTGTCGCATTTGGAGTCGAGCGCAACGTGAGTTTCATTGCGGGAACCTATCTCACGCGCAGCCCCGAATTTCTCGCACGTCCGGCCAACGTCGCGCTGGGCTCCTTCGTCTCGCGCCTGTTCTGGTATGCGACGGGCTCCGTCGCCATGAGTCCGTGGCTCAACTGGACGCGGATGTCGAGCGTGGCGCTGGCGGAGCTGGCGCTGCTCGGACTCACGATTTACGCGACGATGCCGCGAGCCGGCGCGGGCCGCGGCGATGCGAGTGCGCGCGGCGATCGTGAATCGCGGGAATTCGCGCTGTGGGTGGTAGCCGCGATAATGCTGTCGCCGACCGCGTGGATCCATTATCTGGTTTTGCTGATATTACCGTTCATGCTGATCGCGGCCTGCGGGTGGAGCAGTACCACGAGTGCGCGGGTGCTCTGGCTGATGGTGGGGAGCTATGCGGCGATCAGCTTGAGCATGGCGTTGGCGGGCAGTACGCAAAATTTTCTGACCGAGCATCCGATACTGAAAGCCGCGCTCGACGAATGCGCGACGCTGTCGCTGTTGTTGGCCTTTGCGTCGGCGTGGTTCTTCGCTAGGGAGCCTCTGCACAGGTCGTCATACAGCGGCAGTTCGACATAGTAATGAGGATTATGAGGAGGAACGGCAGCAGCGCGCTGGGGTGATCGCTGCTGAGAAGCCATCAGGAGCATTGGTTGCCTCTGGTTCTTGTTCACAACCCACACCAGGCCCCGGCTGGGAGCAACCGATGCCGGAGTTGGTAGAGATTGGCCAGCGCGAACATGGTTTCGGCCCGAGCCAGATTCTTGGCCAGCCCGCGATATCTAACCTTGCTGAAGCCCCACAACTGCTTGAGTACGCGGAAGGCATGCTCGCCGCAAGCGCGGGTGCGCGAACGCACCCGGTTGATCATCCGCCAGCGCTTGCTCAACGGCCGCTGCGCGGTAGGACGGCGATTGATCCGATAATGTATTCCCCGCGATTCAAGGAAGCTGCGGTCGTCTTCCTTCCAATACGCCTGGTCGCCGAACACCTCGCGCTCGTACCCGTGCAAAAGCTCCGGCAGTTGGGTGACATCGGCGACCGCGGCGTCGGTCGCGGTTACGCTGTGCACGATGCCACGCTGGTCAGCCCCGATGTGCAGTTTCATCCCGAAGTGCCAGTTCTGGCCCTTACGAGTCTGCTTCATCTCGGGGTCGCGCGTCCCACTGGCGTTCTTGGTGGAACTCGGCGCCGCGATGATGGTCGCGTCCACAATCGTCCCCGAGCGCAGCAACAGGCCGCGGGTCTCGAGCAGACCGCCGATCGCGGCGAAGATTGCCTTGGTCAAATTGTGCTTCTCGAGCAGATGACGAAAACGCAGAATCGTGGTCTCATCCGGCACCGTGTCCTCGCCCAGCTCCACCTTGGCAAACCGACGCATCGACTCACTGTCGTAGATCGCGTCCTCGGCCTGCGGGTCGGAGAGATTGAACCATTGTTGCAGGAAGTAGATGCGCAGCATCTTCTCCAGCCCCAGTGGCTGGCGCCCGTTGCCGGCTTTGGGGTAATGAGGCTCGATCAGGCGCAAAAGCCGCGCCCACGGAATCACCGCATCCATCTCGCCCAGGAATCGCTCGCGCCGGGTAACTTTGCCTTTCCCATTCCATGCCATCGATGCGAACGTCCGCTGATTCCCCATCACCGCACCTCCACTCCTGCCGCTCCCACTTATGATTTATACCAAACCGAAACACTTGTGCAGAGGTTCCCTAGCGGCAATACTCCGAGTCTTACCGTGCTCATGGTTCCGTGGGAAGATGAGGAAGGTACTATTGAAACGGTCTGCTTGCCCGCCATTGAGAAGCTTTTCCCCGCGTACACTCAATGTGTTGACGCATTCTGTCAGTGTACACAAATGCACAAGTGGACGACCAAGGGGCGCTCACATATGCGAGTCGCGTGCCTTATTGCCAGTACTTACAAAAGCGAGCCAAAGATCGGTCTTCGATATTGGCTGCAAAGGCCGAGTTGCCCAATTGACCTGAAGCATGAATCTTTCAATAGAATTATTAGCGCAGTCATAACTTTTTCCGCGTTGAAAATCTAGTTCTTGGGCAAACGGTTGACTGCCTTCCCCAACGCTTTATCGAATTTCTTCATATCTTCATCGGTGGCGTTTTCGAGGCGCTTTCTTAATTCGTCGTCTGCAGCGCGGGTTCTTTCGCTCACGCGCTTTCGGCCCTTTGTACTTCGGGTGGTAGCCATCCAGATATTTTAGCGCAGCGATGTCTGCGCGGCTACTTACTGCACGTCGTAATCAAATCAGCAAACATGTCGGGATTGTTGCGGTTGTTGAAGCGCCACGAAAATTCGTTCAAATACAAGGGCAAATAGTTTTTGCTGACTTTGTGGTAAGAGCCGACAATACCGCGCTTGAAAAGGCTCCAGAAGCCTTCGATTGTGTTGGTGTGAGTGGTCCCGACCACGTATTCGCCAGCGCCATGCCGAACCACGCGATGGTTCATATCCTTGCCCAAGAGTCGGTAGCCGGTATGTTCGTCAGTCGCGAGCAAGCGGACATTCTTGGAAACAGTCTCGCGGACAAGGCCGTCCAGTGTCGCGGTATCGGTATTCTGGACGACTCTAGCGACCACCATACCCTTGCGTGCGATCGCGCCGATGACCGCGACCTTGCCAACTCCGCCAGTGCCAATATGCTTACGCTGGCTGGCGTGTTTGTTTCGTTCCTTCCCGCCGATGAAAGTTTCGTCAACTTCAACTTCGCCTTCGAGCGGAAGCACGTCGCCTTTCATCGCCGCGCGCCAGCGCATACACATAAACCAGCTAGTCCGATAGTCGGAACCGGAATCTTCGCCGAACATGACGCGATGGACTTGCAATGCGCTAATGCCTTTCTTACTGGTCAGAATCAGGAACGCGACCTTGAACCATAGTTTCAGGGGAATCTTGGTATCCTGAAAAATGGTGTGCGTGGTCACGCTGAATTTATAGCCGTTGCGTCCGCCGCAGTCGTCATTCCGGCAACGCCATTGAAAAGACTTACTATTGATCTCATAGACCTTTTCGAGGCGATTGCAGCGAGGGCAACGCACGCCATCCGGCCAACGATGCGCAGCTAGATAAGCTTTGCAGGCGTTATCGTCGGGAAACAGGTTATCAAAGGCGCTGATTGTTTCCATGCTTTAATCATGGCATGATTTGGGATGTGGGTCAACAGCAACACAATCGCCTTATTTAGGTAGGCTTGCCTCACACGGAAATTCGAGTTCATAACTGATGAGGGCACGTGACTCGTCAATCACATCTTCAATTTTCAAGGGAGGGAAAAAATGTCGAATCATTTCACCGGACTCAATCTCGGTCCGCCTCTCGGGGACCAAAGACTCGATCTCTGCGACCTTTACACGTTCCAGTCGCCCGCGGACCCAGCAAGGACCGTGATCATCCTCAATGCAAATCCCTCTGCCGACGCGCTCCATCCGGATGCCATCTACCGCCTCAACATTGACAACGACGGAGATTGCCTGACGGACATCGCGATCAGCTACGTGTTCTCACAGCTGCAGAACGGTATGCAGACGGTAAACGTCTTTGTGGCAAAGGGCGCGGAATCCCTCTCGGTCGAAGCCGTCGGGACGGAGATCATTGCCGACGCCGAGGTCTCCTTCGGCGCTAAGCCCAACATCGTCAAGTCCGGTGCCTATACGTTCTTCGCCGGCAGTCGCAGCGACGCTTTCTTTTTCGACTACGACGGAATCAAGAATCTGTTCGATACCAAGGGCGGCAGAAACTTCACCGCACCGCACCTCGGCGCCAAGTCTCCATGGACCGGCGTGGATTCAAATACGGAAGCCAATGTTTTTTCGACGGTGATCGAGCTGCCGACGAGCGAGCTCGGCGCCAAGCCTGAGGTCCGCATCTGGGGTCGCTGCAGCGTGCGCAAGGACGGCAAGCTCCTTCATGTCGATCGCGCCGGCCACCCGAGCGTCAGCAGCTTCTTCAACACCGACGAGACCAAACTGGAATACAACGCCAGCGAGCCGGTTAACGATCGCAAGCGCTGGATGGATCAGTTCGTCCACCTGATGGGCCACACCGGCAATTACACCCGCGAAGAAGCGATCGCCACAATCGACGCCGACCGCATTCTGCCCGACATGCTGTGCTTCAATCCTTCCAAGCCCGCGAAGTACCCCAACGGCAGGGTTTTTACCGACGATGTCATCGATCATCGCCTCGCCTTCCTCACCAAGGGCGAATGTCCCCCCGACGGCCTTAAGCCGCATACCGACATTCTCAAGGAGTTCCCGTATATCGGCGCGCCCCATACCAAGAGGCGCTAAGGAAGACCGGAAACGATCTTGCGGAACTCAGCCTCGCTGAATGCGCGGTGGGTCTCGCTGCGCACGTTTCCCTGCGCCTCGATCAGGAGCGCGATACGCGCGATGGTCTCGTCGTCAGGCGCTTCGGCAATGAACACCGAATCATACTGGCCCATCATGAGGTAAAAGTCCTTGAGCTTTCCCCGTTCTGGTGGAACACCTCTTTGATTTTGTCTACCCGATCCGGACTCTGCTTCACATGATCGAGTCCCTCGTGTGTAAAATGGAAAAGCATCACATACGACGGCATTTGGTTCTTCCCTCCATTCGCGCGGCGCTTCACATTAATTAGGTATTTACGATTGAGTTCCCGATTGCAGCTCCCCTATAACCCTGACAGCCTTCCTGTGCAAGGTTCCAGACCGATCTTATTTCGCGGCCTTTCAGGTGGCGTCGGAAGGGCCGATATTCGCATCTGGCGGGCACTCAGCGTCCTTATTTCTTGGTCTGGTCCCTAGTCTTCAGTCTCGACTTATTGGCCTCGATAAACTCGCGAATCTCGGCAGCCTGCGAGAGCAACGCGTCCCATTGTTCCAAATAAAGAGTGACCGGGAAGCGACCGAGACCGTATACCGAAACAGCCCCTTTCTCAGACACTTTGAAGCTGAGGCTGCCGCCCTTGGCCAAACGACCTTCCAGTTCCGCGATCCGTGCCGCCATTTGCTCCGGAGTCAGGTTTGTTTCATTGGCCATCTTCGAATCGAATCCTCGCATTTATTTTAGAGACTTCGTTAATTCACGTTTATAACGTGATCATCGGTCAGGCGAACCAAAATCAGGCCATTTTAAGACCCGCAGCGCTTCGGTAGCATTGGATCGCCACAGAGGGAAAGCCCACGCTCAGGCCCGCACGGCCCACAATGAGGCACTGTGCGACGGGAATCGAGGGTTTGGAATGGCCAAAGGGCGACGTTTGGAGCGTGATCGGCGTGGTTAGCGGCACTCCTTCAATATCGCCAAGTCTCGTAGCCGAGCACCGCCCTGTCGATCCAGGCGCCAATGGCGCAGATGCTGGTCCATGATCGCTTTGAAGCGGTCATTGATCCCGACCCAAGCCCACCCTCAATCTCAGCGTTAGGAGATAGGCCCCATTTGTTCAGCGTCAACTATTTGATTTCGACAATCCGGTCTGGCCCACTTCGATGCTTACATTTGGCCCACCAGTTTTCCGTTAGTTGTTCAGTTATTGCTCTGTGCTGATGATCAGCGCTACGGGCCTCGTTTTAGGTCGCCTTTTTCCCGCCGCCGCTAAGCGGGGGCGGCGCGGTAATATTGTTCAGCTCTGCATTGCGGCCCTTGCGCTTCTCCAGGGTTCGGCGAAAGCGGTATGAGTCAGTCCCGGTTTCGATGATGCTAGCGCGGTCAGTAATGCGATCGATCAACGCCTTGCAGAGCCGTGCGTTGGGAATCACCTGCGTCCATTCCGAGAAGGGCAGGTTGGTAGTAACGATCACTGCGGCCTTCTCGGCCCGTTCGGCAATGACCTGGAACAGGAACTCCGCACCTACTTCGGCCAGGGGCACGTAGCCCACTTCATCGAGCGCGATGAGGTCGTAACGGGCCCAACGGCTCAACGCGCGGCCGAGTTGCAACTGATGTTTGGCCTCGACCATTTCGTTGATCAACGCAGCGGCGGTAGTGAATCGAACCCGGCGCTTCTGCCGGCAGGCGGCTACTGCCAGGCCGGTGAGTAGATGGGTTTTACCGGTGCCGCTGTCACCGATGAAGATGACCGGCTCAGCCCGGCCGATGTAAGCGCCTTGCGCGAGTTCGTGGATCTGTTGTGCCGAGATCTTGGGATTGCGGGCGAAGTCAAACTCCTCCAGGGTCTTCATCCGCGGCAGATGCGCTTCGCGAAGGCGCCGCTCCACCAGCCGCTGTTCCCGTTCTTCGAGTTCGGCCTGCAACAGCGCTTCGAGGAAGCCCAGGTGCGAATGACGTTCGCGCACCGCCTGTTCGGCCAGTTGGCCGCATTGCGCGGCGATCGCCGGCAGGCGTAACACCTTGCACTGCTGCTGGATGCTGGCAGTTTCCAGAACGGCGGCCTGCGCATTCATAGCGCTATCTCCGAGCTCAGCAACCCATCGTAGTCGGTGATCGCCGGCAGTGGTCGTTCGAAACGGGCAAGTGCGCCCAACTCGATGAGCGCACTGCGCGCATGGGCCAGGTCCGCGGCTTCCACCAGATGCCGCACCGCCGCGGCATCCGCACAGCCCAGAGCGATTGCTTCTTCCACCGCCGTTCGTACCCGTTGGTGGCCATGCTGTTTGATCAGGCTGAGCAGCTGAATCATCTGGCGCGTGCCGCTCTGCCTGCCGTGCCGGTGTATCAGTTCGTCGAGCAGCCGATCGTAGCTTGGCGGCCACCAGCCACGTTCCCGCCATGCCTTGAGCGGCCTGGAGCCGATCAGGGCGCCCGGTTTGCGCTCCAGTACATCGAGATAGTGTTCCAGGTCGAGCACTTGTTGCTGCCGCCCGTGACAACGCTCGTGGCAAGCGATGCACCGCCCTTCATCCCGCACTTCGACGTAACTCGGATAAAGCCGGACCTCGACCGTCTTGCCGGACGCCGCCGGCACCGAATAGAGATTGGTCCGCACCCGCACGCAGCCGAGACCGTCCACGCGTGGAAACGCGATCTCCGCCAGCTCGAAGCCTTGTTCGGCGAGCGGTAATAGCTGCGCACGCTCCTCGATCATTAACCCTCCCACCGGCTGCTGGTGTCCGGCGATCTGGCGCCGTTCATCGGCACGGCAGGCGGCGAGCAACTGCGCGTTGAGATCCGCGAGGTCGCGCGCCTTCGGCACCGGCACCCAATGATTGCGCCGAAAGTAGCCGGCCTCGCCTTCTATCCCACCTTTCTCGTGGGGCTCCTCGGGCGTGCAAAATTCGCTCTGGAACCGCCAGTGTGAACGAAAAGCAATGAAGCGCACGGTCTCCTCGCGGCGGAACCCACGCAGGATCTTCTTCACCGCAGCTTTCAGGTTGTCGTACCTGAGGATGCGAAAGACGCCCTCAAAATATTGAAACGCGTGCTCGTGAGCCTCGAGAAACGCCTGCTGGGTCGCGCGATGATAGGCCCGATGGAAGGCCGCGCCGCTCGCCATGCTCCGTATCGCAAAGACCTGCAGCTTTATCCGTTCACCATTGAGCTCCGCCCATGCTTCATACCAATCGACCTGGCCTTCCTGCCCCGGTGCGTAGCTCTGCGGCACACAGGTCGCGCGGGCTGACCATCCCAGCTCCCGTTTGCGCTCGCGCACATACTGCCGAATCGTCGCTTCCGACACTTTCCGCTCCGGCTGCTCCGTCACAATCCGCTGCCAGATGCGATGGGCGGTGTGACGCTGCTTGCGCGGGGCGTTGCGATCGGCTTCCAGCACCGCGTTGATGAAGGGCATCAACGGCGCCATTATCGGTCGCTTCCGTTCCCACTGCTGGCGCTCCGGCGGTGCGGCATTGGCCAGCGCCTGACGTACCATCCGGCGATGCACTCCCAGCTTGCGCGCGATGCCGAGCACGGTACCGTCGCCGAATTCGTACTCCCTGCGTATCTGCTCGAATAGCTCCACCTTTGCTTTCCTCTCCATCCCGCGCCTCCTGCTCTTCAGCAGGATGCTTCGGGTCTGCGAGGTGGGCCATTTTACAGCATCGAAATGGGCCGCTTTAGAGTATCGAAATCACTATTTTTGCCGATCGCATTGACTCACGACTTTTGTTACCGGGTCGAGGTAGGTTGCCTCACGTAAACTGCTACCCGGCAGCGGAACAGCTGCGGGGTGGTGGAGGAGATGGCGAGGCAACTGAGCATGGCGACACGGCGAGAGCTTAAGGATGCGATCAGGCAGCGATATCAAGGGAGCAGCGATCGTCGCGAGCGACGGCAGATCGTGGCCGAGTTTGTCCGGGTAACCGGATATCACCGTAAGCACGCACTGCGCGTGCTGAACCATTCCTCGGCGCCACCAAAGCCTCGCCAGCGCGAGCGGCTTTACGACGAGGCGGTGCATCAGGCCTTGGCGGGGTTGTGGGAGGCGGCCGATCGCATCTGCGGCAAGCGCTTGCGGGTGCTCATCCCGGTACTGATCGAAGCGATGGAACGCCACGGCCATCTCCAGCTCGACCCGGTAGTGAGAAGCCGGCTGCTCGACATCAGTGCCGCGACCATCGACCGTGTCTTGTGTCCGGAGCGCGAAGCGACCGGGCGTGTGCGTCGACGGCGCTGGGGTGCGGGCTCGGCGGTTCGCCAGAGCGTACCGGTGCGGACCTTCGCCGAATGGGGCGACCCGGCACCAGGCTATTTCGAATGCGATATGGTCGAGCACTGCGGTGGGGTCAAAGAGGGCGGGAATTTCGTCCACACCCTGACCTTGACCGACGTCCACAGCGGCTGGACCGAATGCGCCGCGCTGCTGGTGCGCGAACAGAGTTTGGTGGTGGAAGGAATCAGCGCTATCACCAGGGTACTTCCCTTCACTCTGCGCGGGCTCGATACCGACAACGACAGCGCGTTCATGAATGAGACCTTGCAACGCTATTGCCAGCAACAGAGTATGGAATGGACCCGATCGCGCGCCTACCACAAGAACGATCAGGCTTGGGTGGAGCAGAAGAACGGCGCGGTGGTGCGACGTCTGGCCGGATACGGACGGCTCAGCGGGTTGGCCGCCGCCGGTGGGCTTCAGCGTCTGTACGAGAGCGCTCGGCTCTACGTCAACTTCTTCCAGCCTTCGTTCAAGCTGGCGAGCAAGGAACGCGACGGGGCGATGGTGCGTAAACGCTTCCATCCGCCGCTCGCACCGTATCAGCGGCTCCTCGCCTCGGACCGGGTCGACGAAGCGGTGAAGCAGCGTCTGCGCGAGCAATTCGCCGCGCTCGATCCGGTGGCGTTGCTGAAGACCATCCGCGACGCACAACAAGAACTGTCCACCCTTTCGAGTCGTGACACTGGCGCCGCCGCGAGCTCTCTGGCTCAACCGGAGTATCTGAGCGCGTTCGCGACTGCGTGGCACAGCGATTACCGCGCGCCCAAGGGGCGGAGAAAAACCACGACCACGCACACGTGGAGAACACGAACTGATCCGTTCGCAGACAGTTGGTCGATGGTGGAGGGATGGCTCACGGCAGAACCGAATATCACCGTGGGGGAACTGCTGACTCGGCTGAGGCGACGTCTGCCCGACCTATACCCAACCGGCGTGCACTTGCGGACCTTGCAGCGGCGAGTAAAAGCGCGGCGCGCGCAGCGAGCCCGGGAACTCGTGTTTGCAGCCGCTGCCGCTGAGCACGTGGCCTCCGAACCCACGATCGTGGAGGCTTGATGCAGAGAATTAATCCCAAACAATCAGAGCAGGAATGCTGCGGGCGAACCCAATCACGAATTGCTTCGCGGGCGCAGTCGCAGGGTATTTCGCCGTCAGAGTTCCGTGGCTTCTCACGCGGAAGGGCGAGGAGGGGCAGCCCCTCCTCGCGCTCCACCCCAAACAACGACGATTACCGTGGGAGTAACACTCTTGGTTGAGGCAACACGTGGGCAGATTTAATTGTCGTTGATCAATCATTTTAAGCCCCCGCCACGGCCTCGGCTTGCTGGGGAGGGATCGGCACCCAAAGCCCATCGATCTCGCCACGGGGCCCGCAGGCCACTTAATCGAGCGATTTGAGGGGCCAGTCATCGAGGTCCAGCGGCGCCAAGTTTCAGCGCGGTCTCTCGTTAAATCCTTTGCTTGCCGGCAGGCGGAACGCTCGCCACGAAGGCCTCTACCACATCTACGCGAGAAGGGACCTGACCCGGTGCGGCTCGCCGCGAAAAACCCCTTTGGCTTCGACATCCAGGATCGAACTTCGCATTTGACAACCGCTTGATTCGGAGCTCGCACGCCTCAGAATTAAAAAGACCATGGATATGGAGATGAGACCACTTTGAAATAAAACAAGGGTATGAGAGGGAAACGCTATCAGGCGTTGGCAATCGTCAGACCCTCATACGCGATTTCAATAGATTCCACAGCAACTTCGTTACCGTCCGCTTTCAGATCGGTTCCCGTAATCTTGGTCGGCCATGCATTGGTGAGACTCCACACCATGGTCGCCGCCCCGCCCTCGTCCAGCAGGCTGATGGTGACTGGAACGCGTTTGATAGTGTTCATCTTGATTTGATTGAACCAGTCCCAAAATTTGCTATCGGACTTGAACACACCCTTCTTCATGGTCACGTTTCCGGTCTTCTTGATGCCGGGCATCTTGATAACCGAAAATTCATTGCTGGCGCCGTGTCTGTATTCGATCGGCTGCGCTTCAATATCGAGCCCCGACGCCTCCTCAAAGGACATAACGTTCGAACCCCACTTCACTTGGAAGTAGAACTTTGGCAAGGGCCAGATAGTTGTCGATTGTGAGGATCCGTCATCTGCCATAGAATTTCTCCTTCGCGATTTTTCGTTCTGCGGCGTGGTTAAGATTTCTGCGTCTGGTGCTGGAAGGTGATCTCGATGAATTCCGTCTGGATGCATGATCGCGACCAGAGCTGTCACCCTAATTAAAAGCAATTCGCTTCGCTTGATAGAAAACTAGCTCTCTCATCCGCGACACGCCAACAGTCGCGCGGAAAGCGATTTTGCTTGCATCGAACACTCAGGGCGATAGAGTCCGCCAATTGGATAGCCGCAGACAGTGGGAGCCCGTCCTGCCCCGCTGACAATGCTCTCCAACCGGGCGGCTCCAAGACAGCGGGAGAAAAACGCCCATCCTACCGCGCCGTCAGGCGACATAAGGAGAAGGGCCCGGAGACGCTTGCCCACTCCTTCGCCATGGCTTGATTGCGCATGAAAGTGCGCCAGGATGGTCCTGGCCGCCGGTTGGCCGGTGGCATATAGCGCGATACACTGGCCTGCGAGACGGTAAATCCGAGCATCAGCAACTCGCCATGAATCCGTGGCGCTCCCCACAGAAAATTCTCACGCGCCATGCGGACGATGAGCTGGCGAATCTCTCTGGAGATTCTGGGTCGGCCACCGCGCCAACGACCGCGTGAGCGATACCGCCATAGTCCCAACCAGCCGCCGCTGCGCCAGCGCAAAACCGTCGCCGGCTGGACGATCACGAGGCTGTCACGCCAGCCCGGCCACCATCGTGCCAGCAACAGCCAAAACAGCCGATCGCTAAAACGGAAACACGGACGGCGCATACCGCTTCGTGTAAGCGCCGGTGGAAAAATCCCTCACAGAAGCGGCGGGGTGGTGTGGTCGCGCCGGAGTAAAACACCATCAGTGTGTGAGCCTTCTGCGAAGATGAGCAGAGGGCGGAGGGATGAAAGGCGTGGAACTGTACGGACAGGTGCGGCGGGCGGTTTACGTGGAGGGGCTGAGCCGGCGCGAAGCGGCACGGCGGTTCGGGATCGACCCACGGACGGTGGCCAAGATGCTGGCGTTCGCGGTGCCGCCGGGATACCGGCGAAGCCATCCTCCGCGGCGGCCGAAGCTCGAGCCGTTCGTCGCGATGATCGATCAGATCCTGGAGGAGGATAAGGGGAGGCCCGCCAAGCAGCGCCACACCTCGAAGCGGATCTTTGAGCGGCTGCGCGATGAGCACGGCTACGGCGGCGGGATCACGATCGTTAAGGACTACGTGCTGGAACGCCGCCAGCATCAGCGCGAAGTGTTCGTGCCACTGCGCCACGACGCCGGGCACGCGCAAGTCGACTTCGGCGAAGCGTTGGCGGTAATCGGCGGGGTAGAGCAGAAGATCCACTTCTTCGCGATGGACTTGCCGCACAGCGACGCGTGTCTGGTGCAGGCGTATCCGGCGGAGAGTACGGAAGCCTTCTGTGAAGGGCACAACGCCGGCTTCGAGTTCTTCGGCGGGGTGCCGCGTTCGATCCTCTACGACAACACCAAGCTGGCGGTGGCGCGCATCCTGGGTGACGGCCGGCGACAGCGAACGCGGACCTTTAACGAGCTGCAGTCGCACTATCTGTTCGCCGATCGCTTCGGGCGGCCGGGCAAGGGCAACGATAAGGGCAAGGTCGAGGGGTTGGTCGGCTACGCGCGGCGCAACTTCATGGTGCCGATCCCACACGCGGCCAGCTTCGCTGAGCTCAACGCGCAGTTGCTGGAGTGCTGCCGCGGTCGATTGAACGACCGGCTGCGTGGTCACGCTGAGACCATCGGCGAGCGGCTGGTGCGAGATCAGGCTGCCTTGCTGCCGCAGCCGGCGACTCCCTATGAAGCCTGCGAGAAGAAGGCGGCCCGGGTCAACTCATTGTCGCTGGTGCGCTATCGCGGCAATGACTACTCGGTGCCGACCGCGTATGGGCACCGCGAGGTGCTGGTCCGCGGCTACGTGCACGAGGTGGTGATCGCCTGTGCGGCGGAAGAGATCGCGCGTCATCCGCGGTCCTACGAACGCGAAGACTTCGTCTTCAACCCGTTGCATTACCTGGCGCTGCTCGAGCGCAAAGTCGGCGCGCTGGACCAGGCCGCACCGCTGGCCGGGCTGGGAGCTGCACGCCGAGTTCGCGACGCTGCGCCGGCTGCTCGAGGCGCGCATGGGCAAGTCCGGCAAGCGCGAGTTCGTCCAGGTCCTGCGCTTGCTGGAGGTGTTCCGCCAAGACGATGTGCTGGCTGGAGTCAGGGCGGCGCTGGAACGCGGCGTGATCGGCTTCGACGCGGTCAAGCATCTGGTGCTATGCCGCATCGAGCGGCGCCCGCCGCGGCTCGACCTCAAGGTCTATCCCTATCTGCCACAGGCCACCGTAACGACCACCTCGCCCGCGGCCTACCTGAGCCTGCTGGCGGGTGGCGCGTCATGAGCGATACGCCGCAGGTGCTACTCGCCCATCATCTCAAGGCGCTTAAGCTGCCGACCTTCCTGCATGAGTACGACAAGCTCGCCCGTCAGTGCGCCGTCGACGGAGTCGACCATCCTCGCTACCTGCTGCGGCTGGCCGAACTGGAGTTGATTGACCGGGAACGACGCACGGTCGAGCGCCGAATCAAGGAAGCGCGCTTCCCGGCGGTGAAGAGTCTCGACAGCTTCGACTTCGCCGCCCTCCCGTCGCTCAACAAGACCCTGGTACTGGAGCTGGCGCGCTGCGAGTACGTGGCGCGTCGCGAGAATATCATTGCCGTCGGCAACAGCGGCACCGGCAAGACCCACGTTGCGCTGGGGCTCGGCCTGGCTGCCTGTCAGAAGGGGCTCGCGGTCGGCTTCACTACGGCCGCCGCCCTGGTCCACGAGCTGATCGAGGCGCGCGATGAGAAGCGTCTGCTGCGCCTGCAGCGCCAGCTCGCCGGCTACAAGCTTCTGATCGTGGATGAACTGGGATATGTACCGCTCTCGCCGACCGGCGCCGAGCTGCTGTTCGAGGTCTTCAGCCAGCGCTACGAACGCGGCTCGACCATCGTCACCAGCAATCTGCCCTTCGACGAATGGACCGGGGTGTTCGGCTCCGAACGGCTCACCGGCGCCTTGCTCGACCGGCTCACCCACCACGTGCACATCCTTGAGATGAACGGCGACAGTTACAGGCTCAAACAGAGCCAACGCCGTCCCCGCCCCGCCGCTCAGCCCGCCGATACCACCGAAGCCTGACGACCAAGTGTAATCAGGCCCCCGCGCGGGGGCCTGATTACACTTCCCACTGATGTACTTTTACTCCGGCCAGGTGATGTAGTTTTACTCCGGCGTTGACACGTGACGCTAACGCGCGTATTCGCGTCTCCTCAACAAGGGTTTTTGACCTGATTATTAAGGCCTGCAAATTATAGTGACAGCGAGCCAGGGCGTAAACCCCATCTAAATTTGGTCATTCGGATCTTCGAGTTGTCCCTATATTATGCAGGACTCAATAAGTAACGATGGGAAGTGCTTTCGCTCGTGAACGCCCCAATTTCAGTTGTCATCCTTACTTTTAATTCAGAAGCCACAATAATTAATACAATCGGGGCCGCGGCACGAGTATCGGACGATATTCACGTCGTGGACTCGTTTAGTTCGGATCGCACGTGCGCGCTTGCCCGAGAACACGCGGCCACGGTGTGCACACATGAATTCATCAACTACGCGGCGCAACGGAACTGGGCGATCGGCAACCTGCGGCTTAAATATGAGTGGGAATTGCATCTGGATGCCGACGAACTACTATCTGATGATCTGGTAACTGAACTCCAGATACTGTTTGACCGCGGAGTGCCGCCTAGTATCAACGGCTACTTTGTCCCGAGGCTTGTGCGCTTCCTTGGCCGAGATATAAGGCATGGGGGAATGTTTCCGATATGGCACCTTCGACTCTTTCGGCGTGGACAGGGCCGATGCGAAGCGCGGGAGTATGATCAGCACTTCGTTGTAAGCGGCGCTGGCCTGCCCGATCTTTTGTACCATTTCATAAGTTAGTAATGGTTGAGCTTGCAAGCACTCCGATTCGATCAGATTTTGGTGGGCTGATCACCTCTGGCGCCGGTGGCCGATAGCCGAGCGACGAGTGCGGTCTGACCGTGTTGTAGTGGACCCGCCAACGTTCGATGACGATTTGTGCCTCCTTGAGGGAGTAGAAGATCTCGCCGTTGAGGCATTCATCACGCAGCTTGCTGTTGAACGATTCACAGTAACCATTCTCCCAAGGGCTGCCCGGTTCGATATACAGCGGCTGGGTGCCCAGCCGTTCGAGCCACTTCCGCACCACAGTGGCGACGAACTCTGGTCCGTTGTCCGAGCTGATTTCGATACTCTAAAGCGGCCCATTTCGATGCTGTAAAATGGCCCACCTCGCAGACCCGAAGCATCCTGCTGAAGAGCAGGAGGCGCGGGATGGAGAGGAAAGCAAAGGTGGAGCTATTCGAGCAGATACGCAGGGAGTACGAATTCGGCGACGGTACCGTGCTCGGCATCGCGCGCAAGCTGGGAGTGCATCGCCGGATGGTACGTCAGGCGCTGGCCAATGCCGCACCGCCGGAGCGCCAGCAGTGGGAACGGAAGCGACCGATAATGGCGCCGTTGATGCCCTTCATCGACGCGGTGCTGGAAGCCGATCGCAACGCCCCGCGCAAGCAGCGTCACACCGCCCATCGCATCTGGCAGCGGATTGTGACGGAGCAGCCGGAGCGGAAAGTGTCGGAAGCGACGATTCGGCAGTATGTGCGCGAGCGCAAACGGGAGCTGGGATGGTCAGCCCGCGCGACCTGTGTGCCGCAGAGCTACGCACCGGGGCAGGAAGGCCAGGTCGATTGGTATGAAGCATGGGCGGAGCTCAATGGTGAACGGATAAAGCTGCAGGTCTTTGCGATACGGAGCATGGCGAGCGGCGCGGCCTTCCATCGGGCCTATCATCGCGCGACCCAGCAGGCGTTTCTCGAGGCTCACGAGCACGCGTTTCAATATTTTGAGGGCGTCTTTCGCATCCTCAGGTACGACAACCTGAAAGCTGCGGTGAAGAAGATCCTGCGTGGGTTCCGCCGCGAGGAGACCGTGCGCTTCATTGCTTTTCGTTCACACTGGCGGTTCCAGAGCGAATTTTGCACGCCCGAGGAGCCCCACGAGAAAGGTGGGATAGAAGGCGAGGCCGGCTACTTTCGGCGCAATCATTGGGTGCCGGTGCCGAAGGCGCGCGACCTCGCGGATCTCAACGCGCAGTTGCTCGCCGCCTGCCGTGCCGATGAACGGCGCCAGATCGCCGGACACCAGCAGCCGGTGGGAGGGTTAATGATCGAGGAGCGTGCGCAGCTATTACCGCTCGCCGAACAAGGCTTCGAGCTGGCGGAGATCGCGTTTCCACGCGTGGACGGTCTCGGCTGCGTGCGGGTGCGGACCAATCTCTATTCGGTGCCGGCGGCGTCCGGCAAGACGGTCGAGGTCCGGCTTTATCCGAGTTACGTCGAAGTGCGGGATGAAGGGCGGTGCATCGCTTGCCACGAGCGTTGTCACGGGCGGCAGCAACAAGTGCTCGACCTGGAACACTATCTCGATGTACTGGAGCGCAAACCGGGCGCCCTGATCGGCTCCAGGCCGCTCAAGGCATGGCGGGAACGTGGCTGGTGGCCGCCAAGCTACGATCGGCTGCTCGACGAACTGATACACCGGCACGGCAGGCAGAGCGGCACGCGCCAGATGATTCAGCTGCTCAGCCTGATCAAACAGCATGGCCACCAACGGGTACGAACGGCGGTGGAAGAAGCAATCGCTCTGGGCTGTGCGGATGCCGCGGCGGTGCGGCATCTGGTGGAAGCCGCGGACCTGGCCCATGCGCGCAGTGCGCTCATCGAGTTGGGCGCACTTGCCCGTTTCGAACGACCACTGCCGGCGATCACCGACTACGATGGGTTGCTGAGCTCGGAGATAGCGCTATGAATGCGCAGGCCGCCGTTCTGGAAACTGCCAGCATCCAGCAGCAGTGCAAGGTGTTACGCCTGCCGGCGATCGCCGCGCAATGCGGCCAACTGGCCGAACAGGCGGTGCGCGAACGTCATTCGCACCTGGGCTTCCTCGAAGCGCTGTTGCAGGCCGAACTCGAAGAACGGGAACAGCGGCTGGTGGAGCGGCGCCTTCGCGAAGCGCATCTGCCGCGGATGAAGACCCTGGAGGAGTTTGACTTCGCCCGCAATCCCAAGATCTCGGCACAACAGATCCACGAACTCGCGCAAGGCGCTTACATCGGCCGGGCTGAGCCGGTCATCTTCATCGGTGACAGCGGCACCGGTAAAACCCATCTACTCACCGGCCTGGCAGTAGCCGCCTGCCGGCAGAAGCGCCGGGTTCGATTCACTACCGCCGCTGCGTTGATCAACGAAATGGTCGAGGCCAAACATCAGTTGCAACTCGGCCGCGCGTTGAGCCGTTGGGCCCGTTACGACCTCATCGCGCTCGATGAAGTGGGCTACGTGCCCCTGGCCGAAGTAGGTGCGGAGTTCCTGTTCCAGGTCATTGCCGAACGGGCCGAGAAGGCCGCAGTGATCGTTACTACCAACCTGCCCTTCTCGGAATGGACGCAGGTGATTCCCAACGCACGGCTCTGCAAGGCGTTGATCGATCGCATTACTGACCGCGCTAGCATCATCGAAACCGGGACTGACTCATACCGCTTTCGCCGAACCCTGGAGAAGCGCAAGGGCCGCAATGCAGAGCTGAACAATATTACCGCGCCGCCCCCGCTTAGCGGCGGCGGGAAAAAGGCGACCTAAAACGAGGCCCGTAGCGCTGATCATCAGCACAGAGCAATAACTGAACAACTAACGGAAAACTGGTGGGCCAAATGTAAGCATCGAAGTGGGCCAGACCGGATTGTCGAAATCACGAGCGGATGTGCTCGGGTCTTCCGTGCACGAGCATCACATCGGCCAGGGTCTCGATGACGTCGAGACTGCGCAGTCGCCGCTCGACCCGGATTGCCAGGCTCTCCCGGGTGTACTCGTCGATCAAGGTTAACATCCTGACTGACCTGCCATCGTGCGTGGCCGCGCTGACGAAGTCGTAACTCCAGACGTGATTGGGCCGCTGCGGCCGCAGCCGCACGCACGCGCCGTCGTTCAGCCATAGCCGCCCACGCCGGGGTTGTTTCCGCGGCACTTTCAGCCCCTCGCGGCGCCAGATGCGCTCGACCCGGTCCTTGCCCACTAACCAGCCGGCGCTGCGCAGCAGCGCCGCCACCCGCCGGTAGCCGTAGCGGCCGTGCTGGCCGGCCAGTGAGATGATCGCCCGGGTCAGCTCATCCTCGTCGTTGCGCACTCTCGGCGTATAGCGCTGTGTCCCGCGCCACTGGCTGAGCAACCGGCACACGTGGCGTTCCGAGAGCGCGTATCGACGCCGGACGTTATCCGCTGCGCAACGCCGCCGCGCGGGGCTTACAAGTTTCCCCGCGCGACGTCCTGCAAGATCTGTTTCTCCAGCGACAGCTCAGCCACCAGCCGCTTGAGCCGCGAGTTCTCGCGCTCCAGTTCCTTGAGCCGCTTGGCCTGCTCCAGCTTCAGCCCGCCATATTCCTTGCGCCAGCGATAATAAGTCTGCTCGGTAATCCCCGACTCGCGACACGCCTGCGGCGTCCCCTTGCCGTTGGCTATCGACACCTCCACCTGCCGCAGCACCGTCACGATCTCTTCCGCCGTGTACCTTCGCTTCGCCATTCCCAGGGCCCTCCTGTTCCAGCTTCTCTAATTTGTCGGCTGGTACAAAATTCCCCGAGCAGGCCATAGCGGCGCCGACTCGGATTCCATTGATCGATGATCATCTCGACTGGCATTCGGCATCCTCGGTTGCAGCTCCAGCAGTTCTTCTGGAAGGTTCGCACGGCGAGCCGCCGATGACCGCGCTCGCGGTAGACCGCAAGCGACGGTGGAACACCGCGCCACGGCGGTGGCGTTGTCTCGTCCACAGCGTTGGGAGGCCCGACTTTCAACTTGCTGAGCTTGTAGAATTCAGCCGTCTCCAGGCGCGGATCTGGAACCGGCAGCGCCTCACCGAAGACGGCGGTCCCGGTCTGGAAGTGGTGTTTGGCGTGAGTGCCTTGACCCACCCCGACCAGATATTCGCGGGCTTCATTTCCAATCGTGCCACGGACCTTCAGAGCGTAACCCAGGTAGGTATGGCTGCGTTGATCGAACGAGCGGGTCAACCGGATCCGTGGTTGCACCGAGAGCAACACTCCTTGCCAGGCGGTTTTCTCGCCATGGTCGTTCATCGAGAGCGTCAGGCCGCAAGCTTGTATTCGTGATGCAGTCCGCCCAGGATCGGTGTGGCCATGACGTGATGACCGCCTGGAAGACGATGCCCGCATGGTTTGATTCGCGGGGCGTCCGGATCGGGAATGCCCGGCCCTAAAGATGAATGTGGCCTGCCGCGGTTGTGGTGAGCCATCCACGACACCAGGATTTTTCTCAAGTGTCCTTGGCTCAGCGGAATAATCCAGTCCAGACATTCCCGCCGCACAGTTCCGATAAGCCTTTCACAAAGTGAGTTCGCCTGCGGGCTGTGCACGGGTGTCGTGATTACCTTAAGCCCAAGCCGGGTCAGCGAACGGTCCAGTTCAGCAGAGAAGATCGCGTCGTGATCGTGGATGATGAAGCGGTAGCCGTGATCAGAAGGAATTGCTTCGCGCAGCTGTTGGAGAGTCCAGGCGGCGGTGGGATGGGCTGTGGCGTTGAGGTGAATCAGCCGTCGCGAGGCATGCTCCATTACCACCAACACGTAGAGGATTCGAAAAGTGGCTGTCACCGCGACACAGAAATCGCAGGCGATGATCCCCCGAGCGTGATTTTTCAGAAAAGTCGCCTACCGCTGATCGCCAGGTGATCCGCCCCGCGGCGGCGCCGGCGACCTTGCCATGTACTTCCGGATGGTCCGCGGCGACACGCGCAGGCCGAGCTTCAGCAGCAGCTCGTTTGCGATCCGTTCCTCGCCCCACGAGGGGTTCTCGCGGGCTATTCTTCGAATCAGACGCCGCAACTCAATAGGGATTGGCCGCCGGCCGGCTGCGGACTTCCGGCGCCAGAAAAGGCGGAAGCCCTTGTGGTGCCAGGCAATCAAAGTCCCGGGCTTCACCACAATCAACGCATCTCGCCAGTTGAACCACCGGCTGAGCAGCACCATCGTCAGGCGGGTCGGATCGTCGCCACGTCGGGGCTTGATCTTGCGTTCCTGATAGAAAGCGAGCTGCTTGCGCAGAAACAAATTCTCGGCAGCGAGCGTAGTTCTGGACCGCAAACCGAGACACAGAAAGTCGATTAGATCAGCCAGGATTCTCAAGCAACCCAGCCCCGCCTTCATCATGCCAAGCTGCCCCCTCTCGTCGATAATGCCTGCCTAAAATCGCTAAGAACAATGGAGGATTCAAGCCAGAGCTAAATATTTTTGCGGAGCACAGCCGGCTGATGCGTCAACGGGGCGAACGGACCGAACGCTCCTTCGCGCATCTGTACGATACGGGCGGGATGCGCCGCACGCATCTGCGCGGCCGCACCAATATCCTCAAGCGCCTGCTGATTCATGCGGGCGGCTTCAATCTCGGGCTCGTTATGCACCACCTGATCGGCCGCGGCACGCCGCGCGGGCCGCAGGACCGCCCGGTGACCGTCATCGCCGCGCTTTTGCTGCTCCTGGGTGCTCCCCGACGCTGGCTGGTCGCATTTTTCGCATGGCAGCCAATCATCGCTGTTGCGCGCCGGCTTCCGTCGCCAATCACCACCACCGGCAACTCCGTAGCCGCGACCACTTTCACCACGGGTTGTTAAGGGCGGAGCGTTAGTTGAGTCGGATTGTGAGGACGGGCCGCTTCGCTTCGCGAACCACGCGCTCGGCAACGCTTCCAACAATCATACGCTCAATTCCCGTATGCCCGTGGGTCGGCATGACGATGAGATCCACCTTCAACTCTTCGGCAACGGCAATGATCACCGATGCGGGATCTCCTCGTCGGGTCAAGATTCGGCAAGAGGAGCTGGAAGTCAGATGCTGATGCGCGAGCTTTTCCAGTTCCCGTTCAGCGATCCCCTCCGAAAAAACGGGATTCGGTTCGAGCATTACCGAGTCCATCCTCGGGGCCGAAACGACATGAAGCAGATAGAGTTTGCTCTCTTCCGCGTCGACCATTTCGTGGGCAAATTTAAGGGCGGCGACGGAATTTCGATCAAAGCCAATAGGACACAGAATCTTGTTGAATACTTTCGGCATTAGGGAGGTCCTCCCAAAGCCCCGTTTGCTTCAAAGAAAAGGTCTCGCGAGTTTACGTGAGGGAACGATGTTAACACCGACGCGCGGGTGGAGAATCACGAATGTGTTAACTTCTGGTAGCACGGACGCCAAGGCGATCATCCTAATGAAGCTTGACGGGTAGCGGTCTGAATCGATTGAAGATAGGCGATTAATTCCGCGATCCGCTTTTGCACCTGGCGTTTATTACCTCCTGACTCGAGGTAGAATCGATTGCCCCAGACCGGCATGTCGCGCGGCCCGTGGGCCTTTACGTCAGCACGGCCATCGATGAAACGGGCGATCTGGTCTTCGGGCAAGGGATTCCCGAAACGCTCCGAAAGCCGGCGCAAGTTGGTGGGCGGGGTAGTTAGTGCTCGGGACATCGGGCCGTCACCTTCTCCGGCGAGACCGTGACACGGGGCGCAAGATTGTAGATAGAGCGCGCGGCCTTGCCCGACCTCATCGGCTGTAGTCGTGCCCACGGCGGAGAGCAGCAACAGCCCAATGAGCGGAAGGATCCCTTTATTCAATCAGTGCTCCGTCACTTGTTGATCTCGATTTCCGCTGCCACAGTAGGATATCTAGCGCTACCGGGCCGGAATCGTGATTTTCCATGCTTACCGCATACGTTCTCCATTATAGTCTTGTAAACATCTCATCGAAAACCCCCAGCCCGAATATCTCACGGTCGAATATCGCGACAAGAGGGGTTGTGTTGCAAGATTGGCGGGGTTGGCTGGTAGGCTGAGCAGATCGTGCAGCACGCAATTCGACCGGCAATCTTCAAGTGGCGGCAGACGGCACCGGAGCTGATTCTTGGTGCGGTGCGCTGGGATCTTCGCTACTCGCTGTCGCTGCGCGATGTCGAAGAGTTGCTCGCCGAGCGCGGTCTGGCGGCGGATCACACGACCATCTGGCATTGGGTTCAACGTTACGGTGCCGAACTGGAACAGCGGTTGCGGCGTCATCTCAAGCCGACCAACAAATCCTGGCGCGTCGATGAAACCTATATTCGAGTGAAGGGCCGTTGGTGTTACCTCTATCGGGCCATCGATTCCTCGGGGGCCACCATCGACTTCCTGCTCTCAGCGTTGCGCGAAGCCGCGGCGGCCGAACGCCTATTCCGCCAGGCTCTCAGCGATCCATCGCATCCCCAGCCCCGCGTCATCAACACTGATAAGGCCCGCCTCAACGGCGCGGCGATCGCTGGAGTGAAAGCGGAAGGAACTCTGCGCCGCCATTGCCGACACCGACCGGTCCAATATTTGAACAACATCCTCGAGCAGGATCATCGAGCGATCAAACGACGAGTGAAGGCCACGCAGAGCTTTCGTGAGTTCCGAGCAGCAGGGCGATCGATTGCGGGATACGAGGCTATGCACATGATCCGGAAGGGGCAGGCGCGGAGGGTCAGCGACGATGATGTTCGCCAACAGAATCGGTTCATTGACCAGCTGTTTGATCTGGCTGCCTGAAATTTCACCGACCAGTTCCCGTCGCAGCCTCCACCGTCATCATTTTCAAAGTTGCAACACTTCCTCGATTATATGGTACGGTCAGACCAGATTGAACGGCAGGAGTACACATTTCAACGCCCGGTTCTCGGTGGTCGCGCGACTAATCAGTGCGTGACATGCTCCGTCAGTGTCGCAAACCAGAGCATTCGACCGATCGGACGGACGTGAGAGTCCTGCGGAGCAGGCTGCGCCGCTGAATATGGCAATTTTCGGCGAGTGTTAATGTTCGGAGGTGCTGAATGGCTATCAACGAAAACGAACTCGTACCTGGTAGATTTGGTGACGTCGATGCAATCGGAAATACGGAACCCTACGTTACCTACTTGGACCGAGCTCACGCCGCGTTAAAGAGTTTACGACAATTCGCAAATTCGTTGTTAAATTTGAGTTCGGCCAAAAGCATTCTCGACGTAGGTTGTGGAACGGGCGATACCTTGCGCGAACTTGCCGAAATGATTGAGCCCGGAGGTACTGCTATCGGCATCGATTATAGCCGCGCGATGATCGAGGAGGCTCGCGAGCGTACCAAAGGGTCTTTGAACATCAGATTTGAACATGGCGATGCTTATCGACTACCTTTCGCAGATGAAGAGTTCGACGCTTGCTCGAGCGAACGCCTTTTGGTGCATCTGCAGAATCCTCTCAAGGCAATTCGAGAAATGGGGCGAGTTGTAAAGGCGGGTGGGAGGCTAGTGGTCACAGAGGGAGATCTTGAAATGGTGACCCTAGATTCTTCGGATCACATCACTGCGCGTGCTATCTGGGATTTTCTGCTGGCAGGATTAGAAAACGGACGCGTCGGTCGCCAGCTATTAGATTTGTTTCACGCAGCGGGATTCCAACGCGTAATAATTCACGCCAAACCGCTTGTGATACGCAGCTTCGAATTTTTCAATCAGATATTTCCCTTTGAGACCGCCGCTCTCGCAGCCGGAGAGCAAGGAGAAATCAACAAAGATAAGATCGTCAGGTTGCTCGCCGATCTCCACGAGCGCGACCGCCGTGGTATCTTCTTCGGATGCGTCGTAGGTTTCATCGCCGAAGGGCGGAAACCATAGTTGTGGCACGGAGTTGGCCTGCCCGGGGAATTTTGTACCAGCCGACAAATTAGAGAAGCTGGAACAGGAGGGCCCTGGGAATGGCGAAGCGAAGGTACACGGCGGAAGAGATCGTGACGGTGCTGCGGCAGGTGGAGGTGTCGATAGCCAACGGCAAGGGGACGCCGCAGGCGTGTCGCGAGTCGGGGATTACCGAGCAGACTTATTATCGCTGGCGCAAGGAATATGGCGGGCTGAAGCTGGAGCAGGCCAAGCGGCTCAAGGAACTGGAGCGCGAGAACTCGCGGCTCAAGCGGCTGGTGGCTGAGCTGTCGCTGGAGAAACAGATCTTGCAGGACGTCGCGCGGGGAAACTTGTAAGCCCCGCGCGGCGGCGTTGCGCAGCGGATAACGTCCGGCGTCGATACGCGCTCTCGGAACGCCACGTGTGCCGGTTGCTCAGCCAGTGGCGCGGGACACAGCGCTATACGCCGAGAGTGCGCAACGACGAGGATGAGCTGACCCGGGCGATCATCTCACTGGCCGGCCAGCACGGCCGCTACGGCTACCGGCGGGTGGCGGCGCTGCTGCGCAGCGCCGGCTGGTTAGTGGGCAAGGACCGGGTCGAGCGCATCTGGCGCCGCGAGGGGCTGAAAGTGCCGCGGAAACAACCCCGGCGTGGGCGGCTATGGCTGAACGACGGCGCGTGCGTGCGGCTGCGGCCGCAGCGGCCCAATCACGTCTGGAGTTACGACTTCGTCAGCGCGGCCACGCACGATGGCAGGTCAGTCAGGATGTTAACCTTGATCGACGAGTACACCCGGGAGAGCCTGGCAATCCGGGTCGAGCGGCGACTGCGCAGTCTCGACGTCATCGAGACCCTGGCCGATGTGATGCTCGTGCACGGAAGACCCGAGCACATCCGCTCGGACAACGGACCAGAGTTCGTCGCCACTGTGGTGCGGAAGTGGCTCGAACGGCTGGGCACCCAGCCGCTGTACATCGAACCGGGCAGCCCTTGGGAGAATGGTTACTGTGAATCGTTCAACAGCAAGCTGCGTGATGAATGCCTCAACGGCGAGATCTTCTACTCCCTCAAGGAGGCACAAATCGTCATCGAACGTTGGCGGGTCCACTACAACACGGTCAGACCGCACTCGTCGCTCGGCTACCGGCCACCGGCGCCAGAGGTGATCAGCCCACCAAAATCTGATCGAATCGGAGTGCTTGCAAGCTCAACCATTACTAACTTATGAAATGGTACAAAAGATCGGGCAGGCCACGAGGCGCGAAATCTAAACCATCCGGTGATCGGGGCCCGAGCCCATCGACGAGCCCAGACCCCGACCTGATTCCGATCGCCGACTAAACTAGTTGGCGGCCTTCGTCTTCCGAGCGCGAGCGGTCTTCTTGTCCGACGGGGATGAGCCATAGCGCTTCTTGAAGCAGGCGCGGCAGCGGGCGTCGCGGCGCTTCAGGAAGGAAGGCGCCAGGTCGTCACTGCCGCAATATCGACAAACCAGCTTCTCCGTGCTGGACGTCGATCGCGACGACAGCGGCGAGTCGGTCCGGGCCTTCGCGGGACGCGCGGCCTTCGAAGCGGCTCCGACAGCCTCCTTCTTAGTGGGCGCTACGGATTTCCCGCCCTGACTGGCCGACGTTTCAGGTACAGTTTTCGAATCAGTGTTCACGTGAAATCTCCTTCTCGGGCAAGGGCTTGGTGCCCCTGCCGTCGTGAACACACATTGCTCTGTTGCCGCGACGTTGGAAGCGATTCTTCGCACAATCGGTCGAAAATCGTAGGGACCAAGGTGAGCAGCCCTGGCGCGGTGGATTGGGCTTGATGCCGCGTGCCCTACCGATGGACCTGCCAATTTCGCGCCCGGATAAGATTCGCCCGATTTCACCGATTAGCGCCGCCGGAGGCATTCTCCGGGTCCGCGCATGCTCGCAAATTGCGCGCACACGCGCCTTTCGCGAAATTCTCCAATGTTTTCAATAGGTTAGGGACTGAATGGTGGAGCAGAAGGGATTTGAACCGTCGACCCCTACCCGACCATATCCTGGGAAATTGTCCGCGACATTGGCCGAGTATTTGGACGGGAAAACGGCAGCAGCGCAGCGGAGAATTTAATCGCCGTAAATTCGCCTCAGATTCCGAATCTCCGTGCGCTTAATTTTGCTTGTCCTTTTGAACTCTCCTGAATTCTTCGCGGTTCGCCCGAATTCTCAGGCTGAGGACTGGCTTCATGGACGCACCAGAGCGATGTGTGGTGGCAGTCGGTGAAGGAGGCGGACCACCCATGAAAGGCAAATTCTCCGCAACCAATCCTGAAACGCTGACCCGCGAAATCGCCGCGTTGGCCGGAGTATCCAGAGCGGATCTCGCGAGCCGCTGGCGCGTGCTGTACGACACCGAACCGCCGCGGCGCATCAGCCGCGAACTGCTAAGGCGCGCAATCGCCTACCGGCTCCAGGAGCTGGCCCTCGGCGGACTCAAACCGGCTACACACCGCTTGCTGGCCAGGGTAGCTGCCGACGCGTTGGCACGACGTCCCATCGCGCTCTCATCGGCGCCGGCCCTGACGCCAGGTACCGTGCTGTTGCGCAATTGGCACGGCACGGAGCACCAGGTGATCGTCCGCGAGCATGGGGTCGAATTTCAGGGCAGACAGTACAAGTCGCTGTCCCAGGTCGCAGGGCGGATCACCGGCAGTAAGTGGTCGGGACCGTTGTTCTTCGGACTCAAGCAGCGAGCGGAGGTAGCCAATGACTAACACTTCGAGCAGGCGTTGCGCGGTCTACACCCGCAAATCATCTGAAGAGGGCCTCGAGCAGGACTTCAATTCGCTGCAGGCGCAACGCGAAGCGTGTGAGGCGTTCATCCGCAGCGAGGCGAGCGAAGGCTGGAAGCTGATCAAGGCTGCCTACGACGATGGCGGCCTGTCGGGCGGCACGATGGAGCGGCCGGCACTGCAGCAGCTGCTCACCGATATCGGCGAAGGCCTGGTCGATATAGTGGTGGTCTACAAGGTCGACCGTCTGACCCGTTCGCTGGCCGACTTCGCCAAGATGGTCGAGCTGTTCGATGCGCGCGGCGTGTCGTTCGTGGCGGTCACGCAGCAGTTCAATACCACCACCTCGATGGGGCGGCTGACGCTCAACGTGCTGCTCTCGTTCGCCCAGTTCGAGCGCGAGGTGACGGGCGAACGGATCCGTGACAAGATTGCCGCCTCCAAGAAAAAGGGCATGTGGATGGGCGGCGTCCCGCCGCTCGGCTACGACGTCCGCGAGCGCCGGCTGGTGGTCAATCCTGAAGAAGCCGAGACGGTCAGGTACATTTATCAACGCTATCTGCAACTTGGCAGCGTCCGTGAGCTCGGCCGGGAACTTGCGGATCGCGGAATCGTCTCGAAGGTCAGGGTATCGCAGAAGGGCATCAGGTCAGGTGGCTGCCGCTTCTCGCGCGGGGCCTTGTACGAGCTGCTGTCGAACCCGTTGCACATCGGAGAGATCCGCCACCGGCAGGAACGCTATCCGGGACAGCACGAGGCGATCGTGCCGCGCGAGCTGTGGCAAGCGGTGCAGCAGCAGCTGCGCACCAATGCCGTACGCGACCGTCAGGCCGCGACCAGGGCGATAGCGAGTCCCTTGGCGGGGAAGGTCTTCGACCCCGGTGGCGAACCGCTTTATGCGCAGGGAGCGGTCAAGGCCGGGCGGCGCTATCGCTACTACGTCTCGCGCAGCCTGGTTAATGGTTCCGCCGGCGACGACCGCAAGGGTTGGCGCCTGGCCGCACCCGAGCTCGAGCGGGCGGTAGTGGACCTACCCCGATTCGGTAGACGGTATCGGGCTTGGTTTAGCGTCCTGGTTTAACCTCGCCGAAAGCGTCCTCCCGAGATTGGCCTGATAGCAGCTTTTCGGTCCCGGCCTCCACCTGATTTGAGGCCGGGCCGGAAAGCGTTATGGGTTGCTGATTCGAGGACGACGCGGTCTGCGGCGCGCCGGCCAGCAATTGGTCTGCTGGCCAAGCACCGCCCGCGGCGGCCGAGCTCCTCATGGTCTGCATGCCCAGTTCGCGATGAAGGCGTTCGTACTCCACCGGCGAGCGATAGTCGAGCGCCGAATGGCGGCGATGCGGATTGTACCAGCCTTCGATGAAATCGAACACGGCCATGCGCGCCTCGACCTGGGTCTTGAAACTGCGCCGGTTGAGCAGTTCGCATTCGAGCGTGGCAAAGAAACTCTCGCACATCGCGTTGTCGCAACAGTCGCCCACCGAGCCCATCGACGGTTTAACCCCGGCCTCATCGCAGCGCTGGCCGAAGGCCAGCGACGTATACTGGCTCCCCTGATCGGAGTGATGAATCACCCCGGCCGCACGCCGCTGCCCCAGCGCCATCTCCAGCGCCTTGAGCACCAACTCGGTGCGCAGATAAGTCTCCATCGCCCAGCCCACGATCTTGCGGCTAAACGCGTCGAGCACCACGGCCAGATAGAGAAAGCCCGCCCAGGTGGGAATGTAGGTTATATCGGCGACCCACAGCCGATTGGGCGCCGGCGCGCTGAAGTTGCGCTCGACCAGGTCGGGGGCCGGGCGCGCCTGGCGATCGCGCACCGTGGTGATTATCCAGTTGCGCCGGCTCACGCCGCGAAGCCCCGCCGCGCGCATCAGCCGCGCCACCCGTTTGCATCCCACCCTAATGCCCTGTTCCTTGAGTTCGGCATGGATGCGCGGCGCGCCGTAGGTGGCGCGCGAGTGGCGATGGATCTCGGCGATCCGCCCGCACAACTCGCCATCCGCCCGGGCCCGCGCCGAGGGCGGACGCTTTAGCCGCGCGTAGTAACCGCCGGGGGAGACGCCCAGCACGCGGCACATCGTGGCAATCCCGTGCATGGCCTGGTTAGCCCCTACGAATGCGACCGCCGCGACGGCGTCGCGCCGGTCTCCTGAGCGAACCAGGCCGCGGCTTTTGCAAGTATCTCCCGCTCCTCGCGCAGCACCCGGTTCTCCCGCCGCAGGTGGTTAAGTTCCTCCCGTTCGCTAGTGGTCAAGCCGTCACTGCGCAGGCCCTCATCGAGCGCCGCCTGCTTGAGCCATTTGCGGATCGCATTGGCTGAGGGCTCGAACTCGCGCGCCAGCTCCTCGATCTTCCGTCCAGCGCGCGCCAGTTCGACGATCCGCCGCCGGTATTCCAGCGGGTACCGTGGATGCGTTGGTGGCATCGGGAACCTCCTTCTTCCTTTCTCCCCAACACCGTCTACGAAACCGGGTCAACTCCAGTAGCGATTGCCGCGCAACACATCCTGAGCGATCGCGCCGGGATGCTCGAAGTGATCGAGCACTCCCAACTCAAGTCGCCCGACATCAGAGCCACCCTCGATTCCTCAATTATTTATTGCCGCCGGTTGCAAGACGAGGCCGACGCCCGGACCTGCATGGCTGAGATTATCGATCGGATCGAACTGTGCGACGACGGTATCCGGGTCACCCTGAAGCTGACGGTTGCCTGCTCGCAGGGCGGGGTCCGGACTGGCAGCATGGTTGGCTTCACCCGCTTCGTGCCGCTTGCGATGAGGCGGCGCGGCGTGGAGACCCGGATTGTGTTTGCCGCGGGTAACGAACCTCCGCGCAGGGTCGCCCCGGCCCTGCTCAAAGCTCTGGCACGGGCGCGGGTGTGGTTCGACGAGCTCGCGTCCGGCCGAGTGCGCTCACTTGCCGAGGTCGCGCGCAACGAAGGTATCGCCAAGCGCTACGTCGAGCGCCTCGCGCGCCTGGCCTTCGTCGCACCCGCCATCGTGGAAGCGATCTGCCAGGGACGGCAACCAGCCGAGCTCAGCGCCGAGACCCTGCTCAACCGTATCAACCTGCCGCTGGCATGGACGCAGCAGGAGCACGCACTCGGCATCAAATAGAGGCGCGAGGTGCTTCGATCAGCTGCAGCCGTTCCCAAGGGCACTCAGCAGCCGGTTGATTTAGCTGTTTCTTGGCTTTTCATTGCATGTGGCGATGCTTCGCCGAAGAAGCGTCGTCACTGTCAGCAACCGCGAAAGCGAACCGACTTCGTTTGGCGCGGAGAGGATTCCCGCCAAAAGCCCAAAATCCTGCTTCGTTGCGCGCTCTCTGGTGCGCTCAGGACGAAAAAAGGGCCTATTTCGCGCCAGCTTTCCTTTCTTCTCCTAATTGTAGGCGATATCTACAGACTGGGTGGCGGAGCGCAGTCAATTCGAACTCTCAGGCGACTTCTGAACGCTCCGAAAACAGCAGGATTCGCCGTGCTAGACGGAAAAGAATGGGGACCTGCCAAGCCCGTTCGGTTGGACGATCAGCGCGAGGAACGTGGGTATTGCGGCGCGCCCTTTCTTTAAATTCGAAAGCCCGGGGGACTGGATGTAAAGCGCGAATGGAGCAATGTGTGGTGGTGCCCGAGAAGGAGCGGGAGCAATGAAGAAAGGCTCGAAATTGCAGCGAGACCCCCAACAACTATTGTCGGACCTGGAGCAACTCCACGGATTGACCCCGGAGGCACTCCGCAAGCACTGGCAGGCCTTGTTCGGCGCGGCCCCACCGCCGAAACTCCGCTCGTCGCTGCTGGTCCAGGGGATCGCCTATCGGTTGCAGGAGAAAGCGCTGGGCGGCCTCAAGCCGGCTACGGCGCGGTTGCTGGAGCGAATCGCCGATGATGCCAGAGCACGTCGACAGGCTGCCCCGACTCCCGCAAAGATTCACATTAGTGCCGGCACCGTATTGGTCCGGGAGTGGCACGGCACCAAGCATCAAGTGACCGTGCTGAAGGGTGGATTTCTTTATCGCGCCAAGCACTTTCGCTCGCTGTCGCAAATCGCACGAGCGATCACCGGTAGCCGCTGGTCAGGGCCGCTGTTCTTCGGCTTGAAGTCATCCAGGAAGGAGCAAAATAGTGAAGCCGCGTAATGAACAGGCTCTGCGCTGCGCGATCTATACCCGCAAGTCTTCAGAGGAAGGCCTCGAGCAGGAGTTCAATTCGCTGCATGCGCAGCGCGAGGCCTGTGAAGCATTCATCAAGAGCCAGGCTGGTGAGGGGTGGCGGCTGGTCAAGACCGCATATGATGACGGCGGCCTTTCCGGCGCGACGATGGAGCGGCCCGCACTCAAACAGCTGCTGGCCGAAATCGAAGAGGGCCTGGTCGACGTCGTGGTCGTCTATAAAGTCGATCGCCTGACGCGGTCGCTTTCGGACTTCGCCCGGATGGTTGAGATTTTCGACGGACATCAAGTTTCATTCGTCGCGGTAACGCAGCAATTCAACACCACGACCTCGATGGGACGCCTGACGCTCAACGTCCTGCTGTCGTTCGCGCAGTTCGAGCGCGAGGTCACCGGCGAGCGCATCCGCGACAAGATTGCGGCCTCCAAGCGCAAGGGCATGTGGATGGGGGGTATGGTCTCGCTCGGCTACGAGGTGTGCGACCGCCAGCTCGTAGTGGTTGAATCCGAAGCCGCCACCGTCAGACATATCTTCCAGCGCTACTGCGAGCTGGGCAGCGTGCGCCTGCTCAAGCAGGATCTTGACCGCGACGGCCTCCGCTCCAAACTGCGCGTATCCAGCAATGGATCCCGCTCGGGCGAAAAGTCCTTCGCGCGTGGCGCGCTCTATACACTGCTTCGCAATCCCATCTACATCGGCGAGGTCCGACACAAGGGCGTCCGCTATCCCGGCCAGCATCAGCCGATCGTCGAGCGTTCAGTTTGGGACAAGACCCAGGAACTTTTGCGCGCCCACACGGTTCGGTCCGATGGCAAGCCGAACGCATCGATGCCGAGTCCATGGATCTGCAAGCTCTTCGACGACAACGGTGAGCGGCTGACGCCGAGTCACGCAATCAAGGGCAAGCGCCGGTATCGATACTACGTCTCGGCCAGCTTGATGAAAGGGGCCGCTCGTAAGTCTGGACAGGGATGGCGGGTTCCTGCGGTGGAGATTGAGCGCAATCTGGCCGTAGCCATCGCAAGGATTCTCGATGAACAGACAGCAATCGTGGCCGACGTCGACGTGGCGGCAGTTGGCGCGCACGGCATAACTTCGATTCTTGCGATTGCCGCGCAGTGGAGTGCGCGCCTCCGATCAGAGACTGAGGCAGCGGCGGCACTGAAATCACTGGTAGAGCGAGCGGAGTTGCATCCGGACGGGATTCGACTCTCGCTCAAATTGCCGCTTCCCACGTCCGGCAAACCGGTGGCAGGTTCCGCGACCTGCATATCGATCACTCGTCAGATACCGCTGCAAGTGAGACGGCGCGGGGTTGAGATGCGCCTCGTCGTCGGTGCAGGCTCAGCTTCAGTGCCGAGGGTCGACTCGACGATCCTGAAGGCAATCGCGCGCGCCCGCCGCTGGTTCGACGATCTGGTCTCGGGTCGCGCGGCTTCGATGGTTGAGATTGGCCGGCGCGAGGGTGTCGGCAAGCGTTACGTCAGTCGGATGATTCGCCTGGCTTTCCTTGCGCCCGCGATCCTCGAAAGAATTGCCGAAGGCCGCCAGCCGCCGGAACTCACCGCACAGTTTCTGTCCACCGGTCGCGGCGATCTTCCACTAAGTTGGCTAGCCCAAGAAAAACTGCTCGGCTTCGCGGATCCCTCCTGATAGCCCCGCCACGCACGAAATACTTCCAGGACTCTTTCAATACTTCCAGTTCCAAGTTGATCGAATCGGCGGATTTCTGTGCCACCGTGGAATCGCCGAAGTCCACCGCCAAATCCGGCAATCGAGAGAAATCGCCAAAAGCGCGTCATGCGGCCTCGCGAGAGCCTCTCTCCGGTCCATCTCAAGTGCGAATACTCGCGCACACGTGGAGTATTTATGCATGTCTAGAAATAATATGGCTAGCTAAAGACTCAATGGCGGAGGGGGTGGGATTCGAACCCACGGTGACCTCACGGCCACGCCGGTTTTCAAGACCGGTGCCTTCAACCACTCGGCCACCCCTCCGCTATCTATTTAAGCCGGCAATCGTCGGTCCGTTATGTTGACAGCCGGCTTCAAACGAATGCCCGACGGCAAATTACGGCGTGACGCAACTTACCGCCGTTCGCATCTCAGCGGCCCGCGCGCGAATTCCCTTTTCGTTCGATCTTCGCGACGCCGATACCGCGCGTCATACCGGCGCCTTCTCGCGCATCGTTACTAACTCCTCGGCCGCCGTCGGATGAATACCGATTGTCGCGTCAAATTGCGCCTTGGTCGCGCCGCATTGCAGTGCCACTGCAAAGCCCTGAATGATCTCGCCCGCGTCGATGCCCATCATATGGCACCCGACCACACGATCGGTTTTGCGCTCGACGATCAACTTCATAAACGTACGCTCGTCGCGGCCGCTGAGCGTATGTTTTAGCGGCCGGAAATTCGATTTGTAAATATCGATTTCGCCAAATCGCTCGCGCGCCGCGGTTTCGGTCAGACCCACCGTTCCGATAGTCGGCTGGCTGAAAACCGCAGACGGCACATTGGCGTAATCGATACTCATCGCGCGCTTGCCGAAAAGCGTCTCGGCCACCGCCCGCCCTTCAGCAAGCGCGACCGGCGTGAGATTCATCCGATTGGTCACGTCGCCGATCGCATAAATGTTTTCGATCGACGTTCGCGAGTAGCGATCGACCACGATTGCGCCCACCCCGTCGAGCATCACGCCCGCGTTTTCGAGGCCGATTCCATGTGTATTTGCCGCCCGCCCCGTGGCGAACATAATGAGGTCGGCGTCAACCGCGGCGCCCCGAGTCAGCGCGACGTGTACGCCCCCGTTGTCGTCTCGCTCGATTTGGCTGATAAGTGTCTCGAAGCGCAAATCGATTCCGCGCTTGCGCATCTCGGCGGCTAGTGCGAAACGCAAATCGTCGTCGAATCCGCGCAGGAAAACCTCCCCCCGATGGACCACGGTCACTTCCGCGCCCAATCCATGGAAGATTCCTGCGAACTCGAGACTGATATAGCCACCGCCTACAATGACTATCCGCATCGGCATCCGATCGAGGTAAAAGGCTTCGTTCGATGTAATCGCGAGGTCGCAGCCGGGCACTTGCGGTACCATCGGCCATCCGCCGGTCGCCACCAGAATATGTCCGGTGGTGACGCGTTGGTCGTCGATCGCAATAGTATGTGCGTCAACGATGCGCGCGCGTCCTCTGAGTATTTTCACCCCCGCATTGATCAGCAGGTTCTCGTACACGCCGTTGAGTCGTGCGATTTCGCTGTTCTTGTTCGCAATTAGACGGTTCCAGTCGAAACTGCGCTCGCCGACGCTCCAGCCGAAGCCGGCGGAATCTTCAAATGCCTCACTAAACTCGGAGGCGTACACCAACAGTTTTTTCGGAATGCAACCGACGTTGACGCAGGTCCCGCCCAGATAGCGTTCCTCCGCGACGGCGACGCGCGCGCCGAGACTCGCGGCCACGCGGCTCGCACGAACCCCGCCCGAACCGGCGCCGATCACGAAGAGGTCAAAATCGTACTTTTCGGTCATCTAATACCGCCCGCCAGAATTGATTCGTCGCGACCGCCAGCCTAGCAGCCCTATGCGGCGAATCAATCCGGTGCGGTCGTAATACGACGAACGAGCGCACGGCGCCCGTTCGATTGTTCATGATGCCTGACTATGGGACGCCTGGAAGGCCGCGCCGCCCTTACTCTTGAGCCTTGGTCACGGTGCGCCGCGCAATCGCGTCAATGTGCGGCGGTTTCCTTTTCCGCTCCGTTGGCGCGAGCCAACTCTTCCTCGATAACGTCTGAAAAATTCTTTTCCGACTCCACACCGACCAGCTCGCGTCCATTTACGAAGAACGTCGGGGTTCCGCTGACGCCCAGCCGTTCGCCTTCCGCCTGGTCAGCCTTGATTCCGGAGATCCCCGTTTTCGCCTTCAAGCAGGCGTCGAACTTCTTTGGATCGAGCCCGGCCTTGGCCGCACTTGCCTGCAAGCCGGCCGGATCAAGTTTCGATTGATTCCCAAACATCGCGTCGTGAAGCTGCCAGAATTTGTTTTGATCGGCGGCGCACCGGCCGGCCACTGCGGCGTCCATCGCGTGAGCGTGCATGCCCAAGGGAAAATCCATGTAAACGAGCTTGATTTTATCGCCGTACTTGGCGCGGATCCGCTTCAATACCGGTTCCGCCGCTCGGCAATAAGGGCACTGGAAGTCCGAAAACTCGACGATTGTTACCGGCGCATTCTTCCCGCCAACCCACGGATGCCCGGTGCTGACGACCTTGACCCGCGGCGCCTTCAACAGCACCTTGACGTGCGAATCAGCGCGCAATTTCGCCATCAGCGCGTCGCGTCGTTCCCGGTCCTGATGTCGTTGCATCGCGCTGATCAACAGCGGCTTGATTTCGTCGAACGAACGACCGTGGGTCTGCGCGTCGATGCCCTTCTTGTGCGCATCATAATATTTACGCGCATCGGCTTCGGTTACCTTACCGTGAGTCTCGTGCTCGAGATATGCCGCCGGCGTCATTTTGGCTTTCTTGGCCGCCGCGTCAACCAGGTAGCTGTCCACCATCTTGTCGAGCGTCTCTTTGCGCAAGTCATAGAGTTGGTTCGGACTGATATTCTTGAGTGCCGCCGTGTCCACCTCGCGCTGGGTGATCTTATAATTGCCGACAGTCGCGACGATCGGGTTCGCACTCGCATCCGCCGCTTCTGCGGTACCGGGCGCCAGTGTCACCAGCGCCCCGAAAATAAAAATGATCGTCGCCATTACCAACGCGGCCGATCTGCTCGCGAAATGTTCGCTGCGCCGGGTGGCACCGGCCATATATACTCCGGCTTTCATTCATTCTCCTTCCAGGGCGGCGACGAAATAGACGCCAAACGTTTAGATTATCATGCTCGCGAGCGATTGTCCGATACTAGCTGACGGCTATTTGGCTTGCGTCGTAGTCGGGATTTATTCGGGAGTTGGGACCAGGCTGCGGAGCGGCCTCGAACGGTGCAAATGGCGCGAGCGCTGGCGATGTTTCCCGCAATCTGCTTCAGCGTATTGTATCTTACCGGAAGCGAAATTTGGGAGAAAGGAACAATGTCTGGAATATTGGACGGGAAAATCGCCCTCATCACCGGCGCCGGCTCAGGTATCGGTCGCGCCACATCGATGATCTTTGCTCGTGAAGGCGCCCGCCTGGTGCTCGCCGATGTGGTGGAACCTGGCGGACAGGAGACCTTGCGTATGGTCAAGGAACTCGGCGCCGACGCGATTTTCGTCAAGACCGATGTCGCCAAATCCAGCGACGTGGACGCCGTCGTTGCGAAGGCCGTTGAAACTTTCGGGCGTCTCGACTGCGCCTTCAACAACGCCGGTATCGCCGGTGCCGGGCGGCTCACGCACGAATACACTGAAGACCAATGGAATCGTGTGATTTCCATCAATCTGACCGGGGTGTGGCTGTGCATGAAGGCGGAAATCGTCCAGATGCTCAAGCAGGGCGCGGGAGCGATCGTCAATACCTCGTCGATCATGGGACTGACCGGTGCGATTCGGGTTCCCGCCTACACCGCCGCGAAGCATGGTGTGGCCGGTTTGACCAAAGCCGCCGCGCTCGAATATGGACGCCATGGTATCCGAATCAACGCCGTATGTCCCGCACCCATTTACACGCCGCTGCTGGCGAGCACCTTCGAGAATCGTCCCGACGTCGAGGGGCGCTACGCCCGCTCGGAACCTTTGAAGCGCATCGGTCAACCCGAAGAGGTTGGCGAGGCGGTGGCCTGGATATGCTCCGATCGCGCTTCCTACGTCACCGGACTGCCGATGCCAGTCGATGGCGGCTATATGGCGCAATAGGCGCGACGTCAGCGGGTCGAAGTTCCCGGTTTGCCGCCGACGATGCCGCTGATGCATGGCGGGAAAAGTGCTTGAGCACGATGAGGCGGACGTGTAAGTTCCATTATGCTTAGCAATCCAGCAGGTTGCATGGGAAATCGTTAACGGGGGGAGGGGCATTGGTATCGATCGCGCTATCGGCACATGGTCGCTCCAATGTGCATCCCGGGAAAACGAAATCCTGCCTTGAATATCGGGCTTAGCCGGCACCAGGAGGCGTTCGCGACGAATGGTTGATCGCGATACCAATCCCTTGGAACCTTCCCCGTCTGTTCGGGATGCTCCCTCCAATACTTCCAGCTCCCAACCGCGACGCTTCGGTCGATGGGTCGCGCCCACCGTAATCTTTGTCGGCTTGCTATTCTGCCTCTGGGTGTTTGCGCAAAAACGCGCGCGGCAAGCGCTACCGCTCCCGTATCATCCGCCACATCCTGCGCTGCTCGTAAAATACCCCCACATCCCCGTGGGATGGGCAGGACATCCATATTGGTTCCTGGGCGGTGCGTCGCGACCCTACCGCGAGATGATCGCCAGTGACTACGGATTGTTTATGCACACCCAGACCGACCTTCTCGTCAATGACGCAGTCCCGCTGGTATTGACGCGAATCTACAACTCGCGCGACAACGTCTCGCGCGCTTTCGGGGTCGGCACCTCCAGTTCTTTCGACATTTACCTGACCGGCGACAATCAGCCCTTTACCTATATCGAGTTGATTCTCCCTGACGGACCGTTCCTCTATTACCATCGCATTACTCCCGGAGTCGGATTTTCAGATGCGATATACCGGCATGATACCGGTCCTGCCGAAATTCCAAATATCTACTCAGGCTCCACCATCAAATGGGATGTAAATCGCTGGGACTTGAAACTCGCCCAAGGTGCGATACTGAACTTTCCGGGTAGCCGTAATGCCACCCGCACAGGACAAGCGGCACTTATGCGAGTCACCGACCCGGCGGGCGACCGGCTCACCATCGACCGCGACGCCATGGGTAATGTGCTGAAGGTGACTTCTCCCAATGGCGGGACGATCACGATGACGCACGACGCCGACAACCGGGTAACTTCCGCCCGCGACAGCCAGGGCCATCTCGTCACCTACACCTACGACGCTGGCGGTCACCTCACCGAAGTGACGAGCGACGAAGGGATCACGCATTACAAATACGATAGCGGCGGCAGAATGATCGTGATTACCAAGCCGGACGGGACTGTTTGGGAGCGGAACACCTACAACAGCAAAGGTCTCCTCGCCTCGTCGTATCTTTATGGCAAGACCACGCATTACACCTATGTTACCGATAAGCGAGACCGGATCGTTGCGTCCGAGATTACTAATTCCGATGGAACAATTGACGACTACACCTACGATTCAAACGGCAATGCAACTAGACACCTGCGGAGAGCGGCCAGTGCGCCTGTGAAAGGTAAGTCCTGAGACCGGCGTCCGCGATCGATATTGAATAAGGCCTGACGGCTGGCGTGACTCTATCGAGCCTGTGAGCAAAAGCCGGTGTTGAAGCGATCGATTCGCAACTTAATGATCTTCCTCGCGGCGCTCCTGTTGAGCGGCATAGTCGCTATCGTCTTCATGGTGGTAATGCATATCGAAGGACTCACTCATAAGGACCCGAAGCTGGACCTGGAAAGTCATCGGTATGCCGATGCCGCGATCGTGGCAGTGATTAAGAATTGGAACGAAGATGCACTGCTGGCGCGCGGCAGCAGTGAACTCACCGCCGCCGCGGAGTTCGAGATCAATCTCGATTCGGTGTTCAGGCGCTGGCGTGCGCTCGGACCCATGGTCGAGTACGAAGGCTCAAGCGGCAAAGCCAGCGTTACCTTCTCAACGGAGACCGGTCGAATTGTCGCCGCAATCTATATCGCCCGCGCTTCGTTTCAGCACGGTACAGCACGGATAAAGATTGGACTCGTCAAACGCCGCGTCTGGAAGGTTGCGAGTTTTCAGGTTTTTCCGACGATGCTTTCGACACCCGCCGGCCCTCCGCCGCCTGTCAGGAAATTGCTCTCGCCTGCCGAGCTCAAGCCGTACACCTCGATCACCGCCTGATCGATCCAAATCGCGGTCGATACTTTCTCCTGTTTTTTCCTATAGTCCGACGCTTCGGGCGATGTATCTTTACGCATTCATTTCGCCGAGCATTGTGCGCGCTTCGGCGCGGCGATCGGTGTCGCGCAGCAGCGGTGCGAGACTCGTCGTCGCGCGCAACTCCCGGGCCTTCAAACTCATCTTCTGGGCGAGGGCGATCGCCGCGCGGAAGGCGGCTTCGGCCATCTTGGTCTGACCTACTTTTAGCCGCAGTTCGTCACGGCAGGTCAAAGCGTTGGGCCGGTAAACAAGTTCCTCAGGATTTGTCTTCAACGCCTCCTCGATGGTGGCGAGAGCATTGTCGATTTTGCCGTCGAGGGCCTGGATCCAGCCACACCTGCGAGCACATCCGTGAGATACAGCTTTTTCCCAGTCTTTGCGAAGCCGGCTAAACCTTGGCGGATAAGCGCAAGACCTTCAGGTGAGCTGCTCGCGCCGCCTCCGGCTCCGGCGGCGGAATAAGTCACGGAGGTTCGCGTGTGTCCGGATGCGCCGGGCTTCAGAAGCATGGGCGAAACGCCGGGCGTCCGGATTGTGCGTCTATCTGGCGTTCGCGCAAGGCGCGGATGCTGTTATTTCCCACCAACCATCACTCGCGGCATGATAGCGTTTCGGGGGCACTTCGCGGGGCAACGGCCGCAAGACTCCGGCCCGCGCGAAAATTCAATCGAACCGTTGCTGTTCAGCCAATTGATTCAAATGGCGCAAGATGCGCCGAATTGCGGGCGGACGAGGCACCGACCGTTAGCGGAGCGGCGCATTCGTTGCAAAACTTGGCGCCTTCCACGGTCTAGTGTCCACAAGCTGGGCAGTCCAACGGCCGGCACTACCGCTCATCGCTCAACGCGACCAGCACAGCCTGGCCTTTCTCGCCCCGAGGGCCCGCTCGGCGATATTGCGAACACGTAACTATTTGCAGCAATCAATCCGACGGTATCGGCGAACGGCAGCCAAGCGGCAAAATGGTTTGGCACAAGTGCCCTTTGAAAAATGGGTTACAAGGAACCAACTTCGCCAGTCGTCCCGCCGCGCCCCCCGATGTCTTTGAACTAACGGCAGTAAACGGCCAGCGTCATTGAAGGGGTGCGATGGCCAAGTTGATGCTGGACTTCCGCGATCGATGTTCCGTCCGCGATCATGGCCGAGGCTTTGCGGTGACGGAACGAGTGAGACAGTGCCCGGCGCGAGCGGACGGTGGACCAGGGTAGGGTGGGGCGTGTCGGCAAGAGACGGTCGCGGCACAGCGGCTGGCCTCCATCATCGGAAATACCAGCTCGTCGGCGGATGCCCGGCACTGCAACTTCCGCCGTCTAAACGTCTCGACCTGTTCGAGTACCTCGAACTATTCAATAATTACTCACGGTGCCATTCTTCACTCGGCCGTCTCAGTCCCGCCGAATTTGAGAGGTGTAAGCATCGCCGGTCGGCCGCTTAATCCCGGCGTTCACCAACTTGGGGCATATCCAGCGCCATGTGGGCCGATGAAGAAGTGGGCACTCTGACAGGCAAATTCGAGCCCACGTGCCGCACACTTGAGAAAACCTTTAGGTACCAATAGCTTGGAACCTCTCGCGAGAGTGGCGGAATGGCAGACGCGCCGGACTTAGGATCCGGTGCCGCAAGGCGTGGGGGTTCAAGTCCCCCCTCTCGCAATCCCTTATGATTCCATGTCTTTTCAGCTAAAACGGCCGATCCAGCTTTCACTGAACCGACCGTTTGACAGCCACGTTGACAGCAACCGGGTGGAAATCAGGCTGATTTCACTCCCCCGAGACCGGTCAGAACAAGGTCCATCGTGTCAGCGACGGCGCGCATAGCGGGCGCCATGAGATGGCTGTAAGTGTCGGCCGTCAGGGTAATGCTGCTATGGCCGAGGAGCTCCATGATTTCGCGCAGTGGGATTCCTTGTGCGAGGAGCAGCGAGGCGGCGCCATGCCTCAAGTCGTGGAATCGACAATCTGCCAGATTCGCTTCACGCAGGACGCGCTTGAAATCATTGTGGAGAAACTTCCGCTCGATGGGATGGCCATCAGGCATCGCGAAAACGAGCCCATGATCCTGCCATGCAGGTCCAACCGCGAGCCGTTCGGCGGACTGGCGCTTCCGATGAGCGAGCAGAGCTTTGACTACCGACTTCGGTAAGGCGATCGTGCGCCGGCTGCGCTCCGTCTTAGGACGAACGAATCGAAACTCGCCCTTCATCCGCTGCAATGCCTGGTTCACTGGCCTGCTCGGGGAATTTTGTACCAGCCGACAAATTAGAGAAGCTGGAACAGGAGGGCCCTGGGAATGGCGAAGCGAAGGTACACGGCGGAAGAGATCGTGACGGTGCTGCGGCAGGTGGAGGTGTCGATAGCCAACGGCAAGGGGACGCCGCAGGCGTGTCGCGAGTCGGGGATTACCGAGCAGACTTATTATCGCTGGCGCAAGGAATATGGCGGGCTGAAGCTGGAGCAGGCCAAGCGGCTCAAGGAACTGGAGCGCGAGAACTCGCGGCTCAAGCGGCTGGTGGCTGAGCTGTCGCTGGAGAAACAGATCTTGCAGGACGTCGCGCGGGGAAACTTGTAAGCCCCGCGCGGCGGCGTTGCGCAGCGGATAACGTCCGGCGTCGATACGCGCTCTCGGAACGCCACGTGTGCCGGTTGCTCAGCCAGTGGCGCGGGACACAGCGCTATACGCCGAGAGTGCGCAACGACGAGGATGAGCTGACCCGGGCGATCATCTCACTGGCCGGCCAGCACGGCCGCTACGGCTACCGGCGGGTGGCGGCGCTGCTGCGCAGCGCCGGCTGGTTAGTGGGCAAGGACCGGGTCGAGCGCATCTGGCGCCGCGAGGGGCTGAAAGTGCCGCGGAAACAACCCCGGCGTGGGCGGCTATGGCTGAACGACGGCGCGTGCGTGCGGCTGCGGCCGCAGCGGCCCAATCACGTCTGGAGTTACGACTTCGTCAGCGCGGCCACGCACGATGGCAGGTCAGTCAGGATGTTAACCTTGATCGACGAGTACACCCGGGAGAGCCTGGCAATCCGGGTCGAGCGGCGACTGCGCAGTCTCGACGTCATCGAGACCCTGGCCGATGTGATGCTCGTGCACGGAAGACCCGAGCACATCCGCTCGGACAACGGACCAGAGTTCGTCGCCACTGTGGTGCGGAAGTGGCTCGAACGGCTGGGCACCCAGCCGCTGTACATCGAACCGGGCAGCCCTTGGGAGAATGGTTACTGTGAATCGTTCAACAGCAAGCTGCGTGATGAATGCCTCAACGGCGAGATCTTCTACTCCCTCAAGGAGGCACAAATCGTCATCGAACGTTGGCGGGTCCACTACAACACGGTCAGACCGCACTCGTCGCTCGGCTATCGGCCACCGGCGCCAGAGGTGATCAGCCCACCAAAATCTGATCGAATCGGAGTGCTTGCAAGCTCAACCATTACTAACTTATGAAATGGTACAAAAGATCGGGCAGGCCATCACCATCAGCACGGAATTCTCACCGTCGAGATCGTGAAGGTCCATCCAGCGAACGCCCAAAATCTCGCCTTGGCGCATCCCTAACGACAGCGCGACCACGTATAGCGCACCGAGTCGGGTATTCTGTGCGGCCGCAAGGAACGAGCGCGCTTGCTCTGCTGTCAAAGGCCTGATCTCATGGCGTTCGAGGCGTGGCGGCTCGACCAAAGCAGCCGAGTTGCGCGCTATGAGCTTCCATTTCATGGCGAAATTGAGGGCACGCGTTAGCACCGTTCGGATGTGCCGGACCGTTTGAGGGGCAAGCCCGCTTTTCAATTTCGCAGCGAGTAAGGCCTGCACGTGGAGGGGATCGAGCTGTTGAAGTGGGATGCGACCTAATTCGGGAATGACATGTAGTCGAGTGAGTAGCTCATAACTTTCGTATGTCCGCGGTCGCTTCGCTGTGCGCACCTGATTTTCGAGCCAAAAGTTCATGAATTGCCCGACGGTCTGATGGTTGCCGGCGAGGGTTAGCCCCTGCCGCCGATCGTTGAGTGCTTCTGTTAGCTTGTCCGCGACCTGCTGACGGGTCACTCCATAGAAGCTTTTACGTCGGCGCGACTGTGGCCCGGCAACACTGATGGTCGCACACCATCTGCCATCCGCACGTTGATAGATCGAACCTTCACCCTGTCCGCGCTTGCGTGCTTTAGCCATTTTTACTTCTGCTGATTATTCCGCCAGCGCTTCTGCCGATCCGCGTCGGCGCATGGGTTAGAGCAGTACTTCATACTGGCGCGCTTCCAAAAGAAGCGTTCGCAAGTGGGCCTGGCGCACATTTCGAAACGCTTTTCGCGATCTTCTGCAATCGCGTCAGCGACGGCCGCGAGGAATATCGCGCGAAGTGGACCTCGATAGCTGGAATGGCCTCTGAACACCCGGCGCTCAATGTTGTCGAGTGTCACCGGCCAGCCGGCGTGCCCACCGACTCGATCGTCCAGCTTGATTGCTATGCGAAGTCCCGAGCGCAGCGTTTGCTGGATTTCGTAAAGGAACGCTGCGGAGTATGGCAATTCTATTGTCGTTCCGGAGCTATCGGCGTCTTTCGCAGAGAACGCTCTCAGATATGTGTATGTCTGGTGGATCTCGTCGGAAGAGAGCTTCTCCACGCTTGATTGATTCGCAAAGCCCAATAACCAATCGACGCGCTGCTGCTGGTTGGCAAGCTCTCTCTTTGCGCGAAAGTACGGATGTTCGGGAACAGCCCGCCGGATTTTCTTCTTCATTGGACTCCTGTCTAACGGTGTAAACTCATTTTCAATCATACTCCGTTACGGTATAGAAGCAACCGCCGCTATATTCGTGGCGGACATCGGCGTACACTGCGGAGTTGTAGAACGCCGTATGCGGACTGCCAGAGGGGCCATGAAAGGCCAAACGGACGAAAAAACAACCGCACCACTCTTGAACACTATCGAAGAGGGCTGCTCGATCCTGAAAGTGGGACGTACGGCCATGTACGGCGCGATCCAGCGGGGCGACGTGCGAGTGATCAAGCTTGGAAAATCAACGCAGATCCCGCGCAGCGAAATCGAGAGAATCGCGCGCGAAGGTTTCCGGAGCTAGAACCCGGCGATGAACGGCACCGCAGAAGCGGTTCGCCCAGCCGCGGGCCATCCCGATCGCGACTTTGAGTTGCGAATGCTGATCGCCCGCTGTCGGTGGCTTCTCACGCTGGAGGCACGGGGGATTGCAGCGAGGCTTCTCGCCGACAATTCATTCCACGTTCAACTCCTACGCGATGAGCTTCTACTGACCGTCGCGCGCTCGAATCCCCGATCGCGCCTGATTCCCTGGCATCTAACCGACCGGGTTGTCGAACGGATCATCAAGGTCGTGGTCGCCGACTTAGTAGAATCATGGATATAGACCAGCACCAGGTTGACTCGATTCTCGCCGAACAGGATTGCGGACCGTCCGCCATCGAAGCCCAGGCCCAACAGCGAAAGCAGTTGCGCGACACGGCCGACGAAGCCGAGATCAGACGGCTGGCAGACCTCTCGCCATTCGAGTATGACCGCCAGCGCCTGGACCTGGCCAAGGAGATGCGGGTAAGGCCCGCCACTCTTGATGGGGTGGTGGAAAAGGCCCGGAAACGTCTCGAACGGCTCGAACACTCGAACGGTAGTGGCCCAAACCGTACGGGGAGTGGGACTTCGGACCGTTCGAATGGGTGTTCGAATGAGGGGGGTGTTCGAACCCTCGAGGAGCTCGAACAGTCCGCTAGGCCGATTATCGAAGCGCCCGACGTCCTTGAGCTTGTGAAAACCGCGATCGCCGACTTTGGATATGCGGGCGATCGCAATCCCGTGGTGCTGCTCTACGTCGCGATAAGCTCTAGGTGTTCCGATAAGCCGATAAACGCTCACGTCATGGCGCAAAGCGCGACGGGGAAAAGTCACGCGATAGATACGGCCGCGCGGCTCTGTCCGGATGAAGAACTCTTGAAGTTGTCCGCGATGAGCCCCAAAGCGTTGATCCACGGGAGCGACGACCTGCGACACCGATGCGTCATTCTCAAGGAATGCGACTCCCTATCGAACCTCGAAGGTAATGCGGCAACCCTGATCCGGTCGATCGTCGAGGACGCCCGGACCGATTTTGACGTCGTGGAGCGCAATCCGGAGACTGGCGAAAGTATCACGCGCCGCATAACCAAGGAGGGCCCAACCGGCCTGATCACGTCGGGAGTCCGGGAGCTTGAACCGCAACTCGCAACGCGGGTTTTGAATATCCAACTTCTCGACACCGCGGATCAAACGCGGGAAATTTTGCATGCCGAAGCCGCCTTAGCCTCCGGCGAGTTTCATGGTCCGGACCATAAGGTTATCGCCCAATTCATCGACTTCCAGCGCTGGCTTAGCCTCAAGCCCAAAACGGTCGCGGTAGTGCCTTACGCTCGGATCCTGGCCGAATCCGTGCCTGTCGCCGAAGTCAGAATGAGGCGCGATTTCAAGCAGCTACTTATTGTGATTCGGACGATCGCGTGGCTCAACCAATGTCATCGCTCGCGCAACGGCGCCGGAGCGATTGTCGCGAATCTGGAGGACTATCGCTGGGCGCGCGAGCTTTTACTTTCGGTGTTTCAGTCCATCGCCGCCGGCGGGCTGACTGATGCGGTCCGGGCTACCTGTTTAGCCGTGCCCGCGGGGGAAGAGGTATCCGAAGCCGACCTGGTGAAGTCGCTCGAACTTGCAAAATCTACGGTCCACTATCGCGTTATGCGGGCTCTCAAGGGCGGCTGGCTTGAGAATCGGGAACACCGCAAGGGCTACGCCTACCGGCTGGTTCGCGGACTGCCGTTGCCTGAGGACCAATCCCCCTTGCCATCGGTTGAAAAGATCCGTGAGGCATTCGAACACCCCCCCTATTCGAACGGGTATTCGAACGGTCCCCAAGCCATTGGGGGAGTATGACAAACTGACGAGCCGTTCGAGTGTTCGAACCGTTCGAACGGTTCTGAGGGGAGGGATTATTTCTGATGGACGCCCGCCAACTCCTAATTGACTTTCACGCCCGCGGGATCCGCCTTATTCCTGAAGGCGACCGCCTTGCCGTCGAGCCCGCTTCGCTTTTGTCTGACGCTGACCGCGCCGCAATCCGCGCGAGCAAAGTCGAGTTGATGCGGCTGCTCGAGGGGAATATCCACGATGCCGTCGACGCTGCCGCACCTGTCGAGATGGGTTACGGTCCCGGCTTCCACTGCTCGCGCTGTCAGAACGACCCTACACGCTGCGGCTGGTGCGCCGACCACGCTGGCGACCCCGGCGTAATGGCCTGCGGCGACTGCGACCACGGTGGTCGGCGGATGCAACGCTCGCCGGTGTCATGGCGCCGTGATGCCGCTGCTCCCCCGAACTCGCGAAGTCCGCTCATCCCTCAAGGCGTCCGCGCGATGATAGAGGCGATTGAGCCCGAAGCGCGCCGCCTGGGATGGCCCGCCGAACTGCTTTGGAACAGCGAATTCTGGGACTCGCCTCGCGGGCTCGCATCGATCCTGGACCCGGACGACCGCATCGTCGAGGTGCGCGTCGACCATATCGTGATCGAGAAATTTGAGACGCTCGAGCAAACCGAGCTCCCCGGCGTGTTTCGAAAGCAAAGATTTTGGAGAGCCCACTAACACTTAGGAGAAAACACATGATGCAAAACTCACCCCCCGAGTCGCCCGAGTTCGCGGGAACCTTTGCAATGTTGAAGGTGCTCGCCGATCCCGCGGCCGCGAAAGCGCGCCTCGATGAGCTAATGGCGGCGCACGCCAAACTCGCCGACCGCGAACGGGCGCTCGCCGACCGCGAGCAAACCATCACCGCCGAGGCCATCGAGAAAGCCACGGCCGCGCTGGCAGACCGCGAGGCCGCGGTGACGCGGCGCGAGGAGGCCGTTGAGAAGGCGCTCGGCGCCGCCGAAGCGTTGCGCAGCGCGTATGAGGCCAAGCTGGATGCGTTACGGGCTGTCGTGGGCTGAGGAGGGTCAATCGGTGGGAATTCTTCAACAGATTCGCACTAAATTCGGGCTAGGCGCCGATGCTTCGGACGCTGCCGCGCTCGAGCGTGCTTTGCATGACTTGCGCTTGCGTATCGAGAAAAACCACGAGGCCGCGCAAAGGCTCGAAGCGGAAATCCCGAGCGCTGTTATCGCATCGATCGACGCAGCGGCGACGGAGCGGCGCCGGCTGTCGAATCTCCATTCCGAGCACGCGGCGCTAGTCGTGGCGGCGCAGGCGACGGAGCGGGAACTTGCGGAGGCTAAGGCGCGCGAGAAAGCAGATGAGCTCGAGCGTCGTTGGCGCCATGCAGAGAGCCTTCGCAACGCGATGCTGGAGCGAGCGGCGGCTGTCCAATCCACGATCGAGACGTTGACAATTCAGTTACGGGAGATCGAGGATTCCGCGCGCGCCTTCTCCACCGCAGTACCATCGCGGCCATCGGGCTGGACGTTGGCGGACTTTACCCTGGAACATTTCTTTGCGATGGCGTTTCGGTTCGTGTCTGGCGGCAAATATGGGCCGCGGGACGTTTCGCTTCACGATATCGCCCGGTTCGACTTCGATTCCATCGTGAAGGTGGTTGAGAAGTGGGGCAACGAAGGCCTACGGGAGCGCCCGGATACTACCCGCGAGACGGCTCCAGAACCCACTACGACTGAGGAGGTAGACCAAGGTGCCATCTGACGCAACGAACCCCCTAGCGCCAGCCGGAACGCCAGCAACGGCCACTCCTGAGGTGTCGCGGCCGTATTCGATCCCGCCGAACATGACGCCGGCCGATGCGTCCGCTCGCCTGGCCGAGATCAAGGCCGACCCCGCGCACGGAGCTAAAATAATCGCCTCACCCGATTCTCGCGAGGCCCGCGAATTCGATGCGCTCATCGCGCACTCGATCGGCCAGCGCCCCGAGGTTCCGAACCAGCCGCCAACCGAGGCGGAACGTGCGGCCGCCGGCCTCGGCGCACCGGACACCATCGAGGGCTACGACTTGACGAACATCCCCACCCCGGACGGCTTTCTGCGCATGGACGAGGAGACGACCACGCTGGTAAACAGCGAGCTCCTACCCGAAGCGAAAGCCCTGGACCTTGCTCAGAGTGACGTCGCGATGATAGCCGCTTCGGTCGCGAATCCGTGTTCCTACGACGATTGCGAGACTGCGCTTCACCGGCTGTGGCCGAATGATGAGCAGTTCGCACAAGGGCATGATGATTTCCGCGCCGCGATGGCGGGCAACGCGAATGCACGCGCGCTGCTCAAGAAGTACCCCGAAACATTGGGCAACAACCCGGCGGTGATCGTATCAGTCGTCAATGCCTACCGGCGCAAACAGGGGCGGCGATGAACGCCCAGGGCGCCGAACACGCAGCGGCGATATTGCGCACCCGTCGGCTATTGCTCACCGAAGGGCGGGCGGTGGCCAGCCGGTTATACGCCCGCGAAGGGCGGCTCACGACGGACACGCTACAGGCTGAGCTAATTTCCGTGATGAATGAGGCAACGCCACGCTCGCGACTGGTGCCGTGGTCCGTCACCGACGCTGAGACCACGGTAATCATAGCGGACGTCGTTTCGGACATCCTTTCGGAGATGGGGGCCGGCGCGAGATGAGCGACGACACTCCAGTTAAGCGACGCAAGCGCGGCGCTGGGCGCCGGCCGCTGCTCACGCCGCACGTTCAGGCCGTCATCATCGAGGCCATCTCCAAGGGTTGCCCTTTCCCGGTCGCGGCACGTCATGCCGGCGTCGATCAAGACACATTGCGAATCTGGCGCCGCAAGGGCGAGAGGGGCCTTGGTCTCTATCGGGATTTCGTCGCAGCGCTCGAGGCGGCCGAAGTCGCCTGGGAGGTTGAGGCCGTCGCGTCTATCCACGCCGCGGGCGAGAAGGATTGGCGCGCACACATGGCCCTGCTGGAGCGACGCCTTGAGCGGTGGCAGCGTCCGCGACCCGGACAAAACGTCAACATCAATGCGCTCGGGGATGCCCCGCGGTTCCAGATAATCATCGAAGGGGGGCCTAGCGGTAAAGATGAGGTGGTGAACCTGGGGCCCGTCGCGAATCCGCATGGCGCGGAGCATCAGCCGATACAGATCGAGGACTACAAGCCCGACCCCGACCGCAAACTGCACTAGTATTCATAGGCGCGGCCACGCGCGCGCGAGGCTGACAGCCACGTTGACAGCCACGGCGGCGAACAGTCGCGGACGATGGCGAACCAGTGAGAACACTGTCTAGTGGAAATGTCTCAGTAAGCACCACTTGCGGACGGTGGCGAACGAACGCCGTCGAACTTAGGATCCGGTGCCGCAAGGCGTGGGGGTTCAAGTCCCCCCTCTCGCATCCGCAAAATCCTTTCCAGATAATTTCGACCATCCGGATCGTGGCGTAGCGGCCACTCGGCTGCCCCGACCCGCCGTTAATTTGGCGGGTTGGGACAGTAGGGCGCCGCATTGGGTGCCGGCAGGTTGTGCGGAAAGTTAATCGAGCGAAGTATGTTGTTCGGCACAGATAAGTTGGTTGCGATCTGGCCATCGGCGATGGGGTCCGGCGGTGCGACACCGTCAGGCACCACAAAGGCAAGACGGTCGGTACCTTGCGGATACTCCTGTGTGTACCCGCCAGTGCCATCGTCCGCTCCGCTCCCACCGTAAGGTGCGCAGTTCGTCGCCCCGCTCGGATGATAAGAGGCGGAGTTGACCGTGACGGTGTAGAGGTCGCAGCCCTCCGCAGGACATGAGTAGAAGGTCTCGCCCTCGCCATTATGCGGGCACCACGCTGGCGGGTTGGCGACCTGGCAGCTTCCGAGAGGCGATGGACCGAGCGCATTGGGCTTGTTCTGTGTGACCTGGAGGAAGAGCAGGCCGCCGGCCGGGTCGTAGTAATAGTGAGTTGCATCGACCCCGCTGATACTGTCGGCTTCCGTCAGTTGTGTAACCGGATAATCCATCGTGGGCGTATGCCCGGCGCTCGGACAGCCCGCGATGCCTGCGCCAGGATTTGGAATGTTGGTCTTGACGTTGGCGCCGTCGAAGGTCTGATTGTCGAGATTTTTGCACTGCGGGAGGTTATTCCAATAAGCGTCCAGCCCCGGCACCGGGTCCGATCCCCCATAGGACTTGTAGCCGCGTTGAACCGTGAAGTTTGGCGTACAGGTGCTTGGATCGGAGGCGCAGGTGTCGGCGGATGGAATCGTTCCGTTGACGGTCTTGAGGCAGATACCGACCCGGACATCGAACGGATTGACCGCCATATCCTCGGTGTTGGCGTCAGTGAAGCCGAGCGAGAAAAAATTGGGGAAGCCATGGGGGGACTTCTCCAGCGTGTAACCCCATCCGTCCACGACCTTCGGCTCGTACACCCCGTTTGAATTGCGTCCACTGAGGGTCATCGACTGGTGCATCCCGTAGTCAACCTGGTCCTTTACGAAGGTGATCGTATCCGGGTTGTCGCAGGGACCGGTCGCTTTGAAATTAGGAAAATCGCCGGAGCAGGTTAGCGCCGTGGTCTCGAGCGACGCGTAGTCGAATGGACTAATCAGCGAACTGCCGCGGTTTTCGGCGAGCACGTCCTGCGCGCCGGTGGAAAGACATTCATCGACGGTGCTCGGGTTGTTCGGATACGTGGGCGATGAAAGATCTTCGGATCCCAGGAACCCGAGGTTGTTCAGAGAGACGGGAAATTTGTGAAGACGCGCCTCACTGTTAGGTCCCACCGCCTTGTAGCCGGTCAGGGTTCCGTCCTTGTCAAGTATTACCGTGTTCTTGTCACCGTCGTGGAACGGCCCGAAGTTCACGAATTCCGTATAGACCTGGTGGCGCAGGTCGGTGTTCTCGAAGGTCAGATCGTCGGTGTATTGGGTGGGCGGAACGCTCTGGAGATTGCTCTGGATCCAGCCAAAAGCGGCGTCGCCTTCATAGACAAAGTCCTTGGTGGGATCGAAGGAGAGTTTGTTGGCGCTCGAGTAGGCCGCAAGGAACAAATGGTCATTGTCGGTAAGCGCCGGTTTAATGTCCGAGTTGAAATTGACAAATCGGTCCGTGACGATGCGCGCCGGACCGTCATAGAACATGTAGCCTTGAAAGTTGTGCGACGGTTGCGGATAGGCTTCTCCGGTGAAGATGCCGGGAACCTCGCACAGGCATCCCTGCCCGCTCGCGCTCGGACACTTATCCGCTGCGAATTGCGGTCCGAAGCGGTCGGGATTGTTGGTGCTCAAGCCGGCCAGCACGGAGTTGCTGAGCATCGACCACACACCCGGCGCGTTGCCGTCGGGACCTCCGGACGAGACCAGCGAAACGCCCTGGAGGTTGGTCGCCAGCCGGGCGCCGTCCACGTGGTACCAGTTGTTACGCACCCATACGCCTCTGCGGCGGTTGCGCGTAGCGGTGAAGTTTTTGAATTCGACGATCTCGTCTTTTTGATCGCCATCGACGGGCGCCAGGAGTTCGGAGATGATTCCGTCGTCGTACGCGGTGTCGAGACCGTTATTGCACGCGTGTACGTAATTGTTCTCGAAGGTTCCAAGGGTCTGTTTGCGGTTCAGGTTCGTCGGCAAGTACCAGATGCCCCGACCCGCGCCCTGGCATCCACCGATGGAGTTGCCAATCAGCTTCGTCGTCGGGTTGGTCAACCAGAACCCGGTCGGCGGCTCGAAATAGAGCAGTGAATCGGGATCGCACGGGGTCGGTTTACCCTCCCCGAGCCTGTTGAAGCATTGTCCATGGACGTAGTTTGCCTGCGTGTCGTAATTGGGAATGTTGTACCCGTCATACAAGATCGGCGGGGCGCCCGGAATGTATGTGACTATCGGCCCGTGAAACGATAAACGCCCGCGTGCGGCATAGAGTGAGGGATTCGCCAGGTAGTCGCCGTTCCAGAAGAACTGGTTCAGAACCTCGGGAGAGGGCGGGGCTTGGTCAGTGTTCGGCAGGCAGGTCTGCGCCGCCTTGTTCCACGTTGCAGTTATGTATTTGGGAAAGTAATTCTGCATCGCGCGCAAGCCGAGGTTGTGCTGGAAGGTGTTGTTCGCCTCGGTGCCGTCTTCGAGATAAAAGATGTGGCCTACAATTCGTGCGCATACGTTGTTCGCGATGGTGATTCCGTTACTGGCATGAAGAACGATGCACTTGTTGTAGCTGTGGTGGATGCTGTTGCCGTTGACGATCGGAAGATTCGACGGGGTTCCCACCATGTGGAAATGAATCGGATAGCTGCCGAGCTGATCCTTGCCGAATTTCTCGATCTCGACTCCCTGGATGTCAACGTGGTTGAATCCCTGCACGATGAAGATCTCGCCGCCCCAGTGCAGACTTGCGCCCGTCGGATCCTGGGCCGGGATTGCGGCTGTGAGTTTGATGTTGCGGCTGATAAGTCCAACTTCCGAGCGCTCGTCGATCCCGTAATTTTTGTCAGACCCATCGGTATAGCTGGCGGCGCCGGCGCTGGGCGCAGCTGACCCGAAGTGGTAGTTGCGCAACGGGTTGTCAGCCTTGAGGTCGATCGCGCTCCCTGCCGTTAGCCGCTTGGTCGGTGTGCTCTGGATTTGCACGAACTCGGAGTTGTAGCTGGCGAAGTCGGTGGTTCCGACGACAACCCAGTCACCGCCCTGCCAGTCCTTCGAAACGTCATCCGCCACAACGAGCTTCTCGTCTGAAGTCGACGGTTTAGTCACGCCGGTGCCCGCCCCGTACATGTCCGTCGGTCCTGCGGGCTCGCTGAGACGCGTCCAACTCACGCCACCGCTACCGGTCCCCTTCTTTCCGTTCATCAACAAACTGCCGCCGCTCTCGACGTAAATTCCCTTGGTGTGACAGTCCTTGCCATGGGGGAGTGCGTTGTGCGCGCATTTGTCGGGCTTGGCGCCCAAGAACTTGATCGTGACCTGGCTGCCGCCATCAATCGGGCAGG
>CAWAKE010000008.1:0-327788 GCA_963782535.1 uncultured delta proteobacterium
TTTCGATACTCTAAAGCGGCCCATTTCGATGCTGTAAAATGGCCCACCTCGCAGACCCGAAGCATCCTGCTGAAGAGCAGGAGGCGCGGGATGGAGAGGAAAGCAAAGGTGGAGCTATTCGAGCAGATACGCAGGGAGTACGAATTCGGCGACGGTACCGTGCTCGGCATCGCGCGCAAGCTGGGAGTGCATCGCCGGATGGTACGTCAGGCGCTGGCCAATGCCGCACCGCCGGAGCGCCAGCAGTGGGAACGGAAGCGACCGATAATGGCGCCGTTGATGCCCTTCATCGACGCGGTGCTGGAAGCCGATCGCAACGCCCCGCGCAAGCAGCGTCACACCGCCCATCGCATCTGGCAGCGGATTGTGACGGAGCAGCCGGAGCGGAAAGTGTCGGAAGCGACGATTCGGCAGTATGTGCGCGAGCGCAAACGGGAGCTGGGATGGTCAGCCCGCGCGACCTGTGTGCCGCAGAGCTACGCACCGGGGCAGGAAGGCCAGGTCGATTGGTATGAAGCATGGGCGGAGCTCAATGGTGAACGGATAAAGCTGCAGGTCTTTGCGATACGGAGCATGGCGAGCGGCGCGGCCTTCCATCGGGCCTATCATCGCGCGACCCAGCAGGCGTTTCTCGAGGCTCACGAGCACGCGTTTCAATATTTTGAGGGCGTCTTTCGCATCCTCAGGTACGACAACCTGAAAGCTGCGGTGAAGAAGATCCTGCGTGGGTTCCGCCGCGAGGAGACCGTGCGCTTCATTGCTTTTCGTTCACACTGGCGGTTCCAGAGCGAATTTTGCACGCCCGAGGAGCCCCACGAGAAAGGTGGGATAGAAGGCGAGGCCGGCTACTTTCGGCGCAATCATTGGGTGCCGGTGCCGAAGGCGCGCGACCTCGCGGATCTCAACGCGCAGTTGCTCGCCGCCTGCCGTGCCGATGAACGGCGCCAGATCGCCGGACACCAGCAGCCGGTGGGAGGGTTAATGATCGAGGAGCGTGCGCAGCTATTACCGCTCGCCGAACAAGGCTTCGAGCTGGCGGAGATCGCGTTTCCACGCGTGGACGGTCTCGGCTGCGTGCGGGTGCGGACCAATCTCTATTCGGTGCCGGCGGCGTCCGGCAAGACGGTCGAGGTCCGGCTTTATCCGAGTTACGTCGAAGTGCGGGATGAAGGGCGGTGCATCGCTTGCCACGAGCGTTGTCACGGGCGGCAGCAACAAGTGCTCGACCTGGAACACTATCTCGATGTACTGGAGCGCAAACCGGGCGCCCTGATCGGCTCCAGGCCGCTCAAGGCATGGCGGGAACGTGGCTGGTGGCCGCCAAGCTACGATCGGCTGCTCGACGAACTGATACACCGGCACGGCAGGCAGAGCGGCACGCGCCAGATGATTCAGCTGCTCAGCCTGATCAAACAGCATGGCCACCAACGGGTACGAACGGCGGTGGAAGAAGCAATCGCTCTGGGCTGTGCGGATGCCGCGGCGGTGCGGCATCTGGTGGAAGCCGCGGACCTGGCCCATGCGCGCAGTGCGCTCATCGAGTTGGGCGCACATGCCCGTTTCGAACGACCACTGCCGGCGATCACCGACTACGATGGGTTGCTGAGCTCGGAGATAGCGCTATGAATGCGCAGGCCGCCGTTCTGGAAACTGCCAGCATCCAGCAGCAGTGCAAGGTGTTACGCCTGCCGGCGATCGCCGCGCAATGCGGCCAACTGGCCGAACAGGCGGTGCGCGAACGTCATTCGCACCTGGGCTTCCTCGAAGCGCTGTTGCAGGCCGAACTCGAAGAACGGGAACAGCGGCTGGTGGAGCGGCGCCTTCGCGAAGCGCATCTGCCGCGGATGAAGACCCTGGAGGAGTTTGACTTCGCCCGCAATCCCAAGATCTCGGCACAACAGATCCACGAACTCGCGCAAGGCGCTTACATCGGCCGGGCTGAGCCGGTCATCTTCATCGGTGACAGCGGCACCGGTAAAACCCATCTACTCACCGGCCTGGCAGTAGCCGCCTGCCGGCAGAAGCGCCGGGTTCGATTCACTACCGCCGCTGCGTTGATCAACGAAATGGTCGAGGCCAAACATCAGTTGCAACTCGGCCGCGCGTTGAGCCGTTGGGCCCGTTACGACCTCATCGCGCTCGATGAAGTGGGCTACGTGCCCCTGGCCGAAGTAGGTGCGGAGTTCCTGTTCCAGGTCATTGCCGAACGGGCCGAGAAGGCCGCAGTGATCGTTACTACCAACCTGCCCTTCTCGGAATGGACGCAGGTGATTCCCAACGCACGGCTCTGCAAGGCGTTGATCGATCGCATTACTGACCGCGCTAGCATCATCGAAACCGGGACTGACTCATACCGCTTTCGCCGAACCCTGGAGAAGCGCAAGGGCCGCAATGCAGAGCTGAACAATATTACCGCGCCGCCCCCGCTTAGCGGCGGCGGGAAAAAGGCGACCTAAAACGAGGCCCGTAGCGCTGATCATCAGCACAGAGCAATAACTGAACAACTAACGGAAAACTGGTGGGCCAAATGTAAGCATCGAAGTGGGCCAGACCGGATTGTCGAAATCATCTTCCCCGTCAGCATATGTTGGACAGAATGGAGCGATTTAGGAAGAGGGGATTTTGAGCTCATCTTAACCGCGAAGGAGCGGGCGATGAGATCGAAAGTGAAGGCGGAAGCGGACGAAGCGGGTTGGGGATATTCGGCGGGCAACCCGGCGAGAGCTACCGCCTCAAACAAAGCAAGCACCGTCCCCGCGCCGACGATTAGCCCACCCCCCCACCCTGACTAAGAGACGCAAGAAGGCCCCCGCGCCGGGGCCTTCTTGCGTCTCTTACTGATGCATTTTGCTCCGCTCTTCTGATGTACTTTCTCTCCGGTGTTGACATGCTTCCCCTGATTCGCTCTTCCAACGAAGGGTTCAAGGGTTAAGATCTCAACTTTATCAGCGTCCACGAAATAAGACCGCAATCCCCGCTGTTTGCAACGCTTTAATTCTGAGCCAGGTGACGCTCTAAAACTGAGCCACCCCGGGTTGGGTTAAGGAGATAGGGGTCTGGCGGTTTAGCAGCCCGTGGTGAAAGTCGGAAAGGATTCGAAGGATCACCAGAATGGATTTGGAGCAATACAATGTCTTGGCTGGCGATGGGAACGCGACAGAGTGAGCAAGGGTCGATGTGGGTGGCGACGGCGGAGCTGCCAAAGTCGCCGGGGCATCCCTTCTACACGCGGCTGAATGCGTTGCTCGACGGCGACAACTTCGATCGGTTCGTCGAAGGCCAGTGCGGCGGGTTCTATGCATCGGTGATGGGACGGCCGAACCTGGCGCCGGGTCGGTACTTCCGATTGCTGCTGGTGGGCTACTTTGAAGGGATCGACTCGGAACGCGGGATTGCCTGGCGCGCCAGCGACTCGTTGGCGGTGCGCAGTTTTCTACAGCTGCCGGTGGCCGAGGCAGCGCCGGATCATTCGACGATTTCGCGGACGCGGCGCGTCATCGACCTCGAGAGCCACCGCGCCGTCTTCACCTGGGTGCAGCAGCGGCTGGTGACGCCGGGATTGCTCAGGGGCAAGACGGTAGCGGTTGACGCCACCATGCTCGAGGCGAACGCGGCCATGCGTAGCATCGTGCGCCGCGACACCGGGGAGAGCTATCAGGAGTTCTTGACCGCGCTCGCGCAGGCCTCGGGGATCGCGGCGCCCACGCGCGCGGAGCTGGCGCGGCTGGACCGCAAGCGCAAGAAGAAAACCTCGAACGAGGATTGGAAATATCCGTGGGATCCCGACGCGAAGATCGCGAAGATGAAAGATGGCCGAACGCACCTGGCTCACAAAGCCGAGCATGCGGTGGACCTGGAGACCGGCGCGTTGGTTGCAGTCACCCTGCAGGACGCCGACCAGGGCGACACCACGACGATCATCGAAACGGCGATTGCTGCGGCGGAGCAGATCGAAGACGCGCAAACCGAAATGCAGTCACCCCGGCCGCTGGCGGAGATCATCGCCGACAAGGGCTATTGCAGCAATCAGATCATGATCGAGCTGGAAGCCGTAGGCCTGCGGTCTTACGTCGCGGAGCCGGACCGTGGTCGTCGCGCTTGGTCAGAGGAGCCCGCAGCCCAGAGCCCGGTGTATGCCAATCGGCGGCGGATCCGCGGAGCGCGCGGCCGCCGGCTAATGCGTCAACGGGGCGAGCGGATCGAACGCTCCTTCGCGCATCTCTACGACACCGGTGGAATGCGCCGCACGCATCTGCGCGGCCACAACAATATCCTCAAGCGCCTGCTGATTCATGCGGGCGGTTTCAATCTCGGGCTCGTCATGCGCCACCTGATCGGCATCGGCACGCCGCGCGGGTTGCAGGACCGCCCGGTGACCGTCATCGCCGCGCTTTTGCTGCTCCTGGGTGCTCCCCGACGCTGGCTGGTCGCATTTTTCGCATGGCAGCCAATCATCGCTGTTGCGCGCCGGCTTCCGTCGCCAATCACCACCACCGGCAACTCCGTAGCCGCGACCACTTTCACCACGGGTTGTTAAGCGGCTGCTCTCCTTCGCCCAATTCGAGCGCGAGGTGACCGGCGAGCGCATCCGTGACAAGATCGCCGCCTCCAAGCGCAAGGGCATGTGGATGGGCGGCGTGCCGCCGCTGGGGTACGACGTGCGCGAGCGTCGGCTGGTGATCAATCACGCCGAAGCCGACACGGTCCGCTGCATCTATGAGCGTTACCTGGAGCTTGGCTGCGTCAGGCAGCTCAGCCGGGAACTCGCCGAGCGCGGAATCGTATCGAAGGTAAGAATCTCACGGAAGGGGATTAAATCAGGCGGGTGCCGCTTCTCGCGCGGCGCCCTGTACGAACTGCTGGCGAACCCGATTCATGTTGGAGAGATCCGCCACAAGCAGGAGCGTTATCCGGGGCAGCACGAAGCGATCGTTCCGCGCGAGCTTTGGGAGGAAGTGCAGCAACACTTGCGTACCAATGCTGCCCGCGGCCGCGGATCCGCGACCAGTGCGATTGCCAGCCCGCTGGCGGGAAAGATCTTCGATGCGGACGGCGAGCCACTATATGCACAAGGGGCGGCGAAGGCAGGACGACGCTACCGTTACTACGTCTCGCGCAGCCTGGTTAACGGTTCCACGAACGATGATCGCAAAGGCTGGCGCCTCACCGCACCGGAGTTCGAACGGGCAATGGCGATAGCCACGCAGCAGATCTGGAGTTGACCCGCTTTCGTAGACGGTGTTGGAGAGAAAGGAAGAAGGAGGCCCCAATGCCAGGAACCCATCGACCATACGCGCCGGAATACCGGCGCCGAGTCATCGAGCTGGCGCGCTCGGGGCGCCCGATAGCGCAGTTAGCGCGCGAGTTCGAGGCCTCAGCCAACGCTATGCGCAAATGGGTCAAGCAGACCGGACTCGATGAAGGTCTGCGCAGCGATGGCTTGACCACAGCGGAGCGCGACGAGCTTAACCGGCTGCGGCGCGAGAACCGGGTGCTGCGTGAAGAGCGCGAGATACTTTCAAAAGCCGCGGCCTGGTTCGCGACGGAGACCGGCTCGGTGCCGTCACGGCGTTCCAATTCGTGAACGCGAATCAGGCCATATACGGGGTTGCCACGATGTGCCGGGTACTGGCCGTCTCCGCCAGCGGCTACTATGCGTGGCGCAAGCGGCCGCCATCAGCCCGGGCGCGCGCCGATGCGGAACTCACTTCACGCATCATCGCGATTCATCAGTACTCGCGCGCAACCTATGGCGCGCCGCGGATTCACGAAGAACTATTAGCGGCGCGCCTCCATCTCGGGCGTAAGCGGGTCGCGCGCCTGATGAAGGCCGCAGGCCTTTGCGGAGTGAGCCGACGCAAATGGGTCATAACTACGGTGCGCGAGCGCGGCGCGCGGCCGGCACCCGACCTGGTCGAACGCAACTTCGCCGCCGCGGCGCCCAATCGGTTGTGGGTCGCCGATATAACCTACATCCCGACTTGGGCCGGGTTTCTTTATCTGGCGGTGGTGCTCGACACTTTCAGCCGCAGAATCGTCGGCTGGGCGATGGAAACCCATCTGCGCACGGAACTGGTGTTGCAAGCGCTCAACCTGGCCCTCTGGCAGCGCCGGCCGAAAGAGGTGATTCATCATTCGGACCAGGGTTGCCAGACTGGATTCAAACGGTGGTCGCAACATAGCGTTTAGCTTCTCGAAGATACTGATCCAAGGCCTCAGCGGGAGTTCTCCAGCCCAAGGTTTTTCGCGGCCTTGAGTTAAGGGTCATCGCCACCGCCGCGAGATCATCGGCGCTATGTGCGCTGAGATCAGTTCCCTTTGGAAAGTATTGACGCAGCAGGCCGTTGGTATTCTCGTTAGTGCCGCGCTGCCATGGGCTATGCGGATCGCAGAAGTAGATTTGCAACCCAGTATCAAACCGCAGGTCCACATGCTGCGCCATCTCTGCTCCCTGATCCCAGGTAAGGGAACGTCGCACCTGCTCGGGCAAGGTGATGATAGTGCGCGTGATGGCTGCACGGACCGCTTCTGCCCCATGACCGGCAAGGGCTGGTCCGTTCTTCACCCGAGCGGAACTGCCATAGGCTGCCATGCGCGGCAGATGCAGCAGGAGCGTGAACCGTGTCGTTCGTTCTACCAGAGTGCCGATCGCCGAACTCTCGAGACCAAGTATGAGATCTCCCTCCCAATGGCCCGGTACCGCCCGATCTGCAATTTCCGCGGGGCGCTCGCTGATCATTATCTCGGGAGAAACGAACGATTTGCGCTTGCCGCGGACCCGCACGCGCGGCATGCGCAGGGCACGGCCCGTACGCAGACAGGCGGTCAACTCGCGGCGCAGCGCGCCGCGGCCTTGCACGTAAAGGGCCTGGTAAATCGCCTCGTGACTGATACGCATCGAATCATCAGCCGGAAAGTCCAGCGGCAGGCGCCTGGCGATCTGTTCCGGGCTCCAGGCCATCGCCCAGCGCCGCTGCTGCCTGCGTCCAAATCGCCGCCCTTTCCATGCCACCTTCGGCCCATTGATCTTTACCCCATCGTGGGCGGTAACCGCACCCGCAAGCCGTTCTTGCACATAACGGCGCAGGACTTCATTCTCGACCAGCTTGGCTGGTTTGGGACGGCGCAACGAACGATCGGCATGCCATTGCGCGGTGGTGGCTCGATATTCCAGTCCGCCGCTGCGTGTTGCGGCATTCCGGCGCAGTTCGCGTGAGATCGTCGAAGGTGCTCGCCCAAGTTTGCGGGCAATTGCGCGAACGCCGCGCTCCTGAACCCGCGATATGGCAATCTCTTCGCGCTCGGCAAACGATAGATAGCGGCCCGACAGAGGCTTCGAAGACCGTGAATAATGGACCGGTATCATCCCGCCCGCCCTCCGGAACCACCGGCCACCCACTGCGGGCGACACTCCGGCGTCGAGAGCAGCGTCCTCGGTTGAACGGCCTGCCGCAATCGCTCCCCAAAATAGCTGATAGTTCTCCCGCCGTGCTGCCGGCGGTCGGCCCGGCGACCGCAATGGTGCTCGCCCGCATCGATCTGAACGGCGCTTTTGAATAGCCATCGCAATTCCCCTTCTCCACCTGTTGCGACGACCGTTTGAATCTACCCAGTACACTTCGCTCGCCTTCGGCCAGCGCTGCCGCGCGGCCGGCGTGCGGCCCTCGATGGGCTCGGTCGGCGATTGCTTCGACAACGCGATGTGCGAGAGTTTCTTCGCCACCCTCGAATGTGAACTGCTCAACCGCCGCCGCTTCAAAACCCAAATCGAAGCGCGCATGGCAGTCTTCGAGTTTATCGAAGGCTGGTACTACCCGAGTAATTGTCAAATGTTGTGGATTGGCCGGTCATGATCAGGCGGCTTCGGTGGGTTGATTGTCAGTAGACTGAGTAATGGGGTTCGTTCCATGGGGGTGGACTCCGTCGACGAACTTCACCCCGGCACGAACCAGCGGCAATAGCTGAGCGCCATCGAGGTGGCGCCAGCGCAGCTGCATTATGTCGAGTAGTTTGAACGCCATCAGCAACCCTTTTGTTCGTGATCCCGCACCGCGGGTCACCCGCTCGCGCAAGCGCACGGTGGCGAACGGCGACTCGATCACGTTGGTGGTGCGCAGATGCTTCCAATGTTCGGCGGGAAAGTCGAAGAAAGTAACCAGACGCTCCCAATTGGCGGTAAGCGACTCGACCGCCTTGGAGTACTTGGGCTGAAACTCCGCCGCGAAACGCGCGCGTGCGGTTTCGCAATCGGCGCGCGACTCGGCGTACATCATCTCGTGCAGCGCGCGCTTGGCGCGCGGTTGTAGCCGTGGAGGCAGCTTGTCGAGCACGTTGATGAGCTTATGGACCCAGCAGGCCTGCTCGCGCGTTGCGGGCCAGAAGCCCAGCGCGCCGTCGCCCACCGCCACCACCGGCGCGGCCATGCCGCGCCGCTTGAGCTCGCGCAGCAGCGTCTTCCAGCTCTCGGCGCTCTCCCGGTAGCCATCCTCGACCGCGAGCAACTCCTTCTCGCCGTTGGCCCGCGCCCCGATCACCACCAGGGTGCAGAGCCGGTCATCTTCGAGCCGGATGTTGAAGTGCACCCCGTCGACCCAGACCTAAACGTATTCGCGCCCGGTGAGGTCGCGCTGGCGAAAGACGGTGTATTCTTTCTCCCAGCAGGCGGTCAGCCGCGCGATGTTGGCTGGCGACAGTCCCGCCGCGTCCTCGCCCAGCAGGCCTTCCAGCGCAGGGCGGAAATCGCCGGTCGAGAGCCCCCGCAGATAGAGAATCGGCAACACCTCGGCGACCTTCGGTGAACGCCTCATGTAGGGCGGCAGGATGCGGCTGCTGAAACGCTGGCGCCGGCCGTGCTCATCATGGCGGCGATCGTTGACCCGCGGCGCCTTCAGCTCCACCGTCCCCGCGCCCAGGGTCAGCTTGCGCCCCTTTGACCGGCCGTTGTGCACCACCAGCGCCCGCCCATCAGCGTCGCGTTCGTCACGATGGCGCTCGATGTAGTCGGCCGCTTCCGTCTTCAGCACGGCCATCAGCATTCGCCGCGCTCCCGCCAGTGCGATCTCGTCCAACTCAAGCAAATCCCGGCCGGCTTCCCTGAAAGCCCCTTTTTCCATTACCTTCAGCATCGGTGGCGTCTCCTTCCACCCGGCTCCCACCGGGGTTCGCGTGGTCTACGCGGAAGGTTACGCCGCCTCTTTCATTCCCGCTCCTGATCCACAACTTTCGGTAATAACTCATTCGACCGCGCGGTGGCGCTGATGGAACTCGCCGATCACGGTGCCGGCCTTGGCGTCGAGCGCGGCGAACAGGTTGATGGTGCCGTGGCGCAGGTAGTCCGGAGTGCGGCGCTCCGCCCGTCCGAGGCGCATCGGCAACAGCGGCTGACTGCGATCGAGCGCCTGAATCTGCGCTTTCTCATCCACGCACAACACCAGTGCCCGGTCCGGCGGATTCAGATACAAGCCGACGATGTCGCGGACTTTTTCAATGAACAGTGGGTCTTTGGAGAGCTTGAAACCTTCCACTCGGTGCGGTTGCAACCCAAACGCCCGCCAGATGCGGCTGACCATGGTCTGACTCAGCCCGCTGCGCTTGGCCATTGCGCGCGTGCTCCAGTGCGTCGCGTCGGCGGAAGTGCTCTCCAGCGTCAAACGCACCACTCGCTCAACTTGCGCGTCACCGACCTGGCGCGGCGCTCCGGGGCGCGGTTCGTCCAGCAACCCATCCAGCCGCCGCTCCAGAAAACGCTGGCGCCATTTGCCGACGGTCTGGTGGGTCAGCCCGAGCTTGCGCGCCACCGCCGTATTGGGCTTGCCTGCCGCGCACTCCAAGACGATGCGCGAACGCTGGGCCAACGCCTGCGCGCTCTTGGGCCGCCGCGCCCAACGCTCCAGCCTCTCGTGCTCTTCAACCGTCAGGCTCAATGGTGCTATCGGTCGCCCTGTCCGCATCCGCCTCTCTTCTCCTCTACAAGAGACGCTGGAGTCTTATATATTATTCAACGTATTTATGACTCAGGACACTAAGAACCTGTCCAAGAAATAGGATTTTTACGATTTTAGCGACAACAGTGCATGTTAGTGGCTGTTATAGACAACAATAGTCGTATTTCAAGGTTGCGAATTTGTATTACTCGGACAGGCTCCGATCGCGCGAAACCGGCGAAGGTGACGACGGCCGACGGATTCCCGGCGAGATTCTCTCGCTCCTTCACGTCACGACCCGGCCGCAATAGGCGATCTTCGCCCCAGCCGCCATGCGCGAGGCCATCCGGCGGCCTGCCACGTCGCCCGTGCGACCGAGCAATTGCAATTGCTTCGCCAGGGGAACGCGAGGGGGCCGCATTTTGAGCATGCCGCACCCCGCCTACTGATGGCGCTCGAACTGACCCGCCGCCCGGGTTGACTACGCCTAACCCGTTGACGCGCGCACGACCGGGCGCGAGACTCCCTCAACCGAGCGAGCGATGGGCAATGGGCAGCGAGCTACTCCCGGTCGAGGTGGCGGGGCTTCCTAAGCGGCCGACTGAAACCGGGGTGAGATGACGACGGCTGGCAATCCGGCGATCCCGACGGCGGCGGCCGGGGACGCCTCACGCGGAGGTAATGCATGGACGGGGAAGCCAAGGAAATTAGGGAACGGCTGGCGCTGGTCGAGAGGAGCATGCGGCGTTACCGGGCTGCACTGGCAGCCGTGGGCTTAATCGCGGCCGGGCTTGCCGGACTGTCGCTGCTCGACGCGGCAAAGGCGCCGGGGACGATTCAGGCAAAGGCGTTCCAGGTCGTTGACGACCGCGGAAAGGTACGCGCAGCGCTGGGCACCGTCGGCAACGCCGCGGACCTGGCCCTTTACGACAAGGCCGGGAAGCTACGCGCGGTGCTGAGCACCGTCGGCAACGCCGCGGGCCTGACCCTTGTCGACAAGGCCGGGAAGCTACGCGCGCAGGTGGCCACCCGCGGCAACGCCGCGGACCTGGCCCTTTTCGACAAGGCCGGGAAGCTACGCGCGGGACTGAGCACCGTCGGCAACGCCGCGGACCTGGCCCTTTACGACAAGGCCGGGAAGCTACGCGCGGAGCTGGATACCGTCGGCGACGCTCCGGGCCTGAAGCTTTTCGGCAAGGCCGGGAAGCTACGCGCGGTGTTGACCACCTTCGGCGACGACGCTAGCCTGGACCTTTTCGACAAGGCCGGGAAGCTATGCGCGACGTTGAGAAACCAGGACTTGAAGAATCCTGTGACCGGCTCGACCGAGCATCGGGCGGAATCGTCGCTGGTGCTGTTAAACGAAAAGGGGCGCGTGCTGTGGGAAGCGCCTTGACCCAAATGAAATAGGGAGCAGTTCGAGGCGCCCCTCAGTGGCTCCAGATGACCGTGGGGGCTGGCCGGGCGGCATAATGAAGGCGGTGTTGCCCATTCGATTCACGATGGCCACGCCTTGGCCGGGCGCCATAATCGTAGCTGTGTTGCCGTGCTCAAATACCGTGCGGTCGGGCGGAATCGCAGCGGCATGGTGGAGTTTCATGGAGACATCCAGTTTATGAACTCATACGGGAGCTCAAACTCCGATCCTTTCCTCCAGCTGAAGACCTCCACCGGCCGCTCCCCTTTCGCAATCATCTTGCAAAGAGGCTTGTCGTTCATCTTACCAGCCCAAAGTCCCATCGATATGTCCGTTGTCGCGCTGATCGCTAGGAGGGACGGCTTGCGGGACAATAGGCGGCATAACCATCAGGCCACCGTCGCCATAGGGTAGCGCAATAGTCGGGGCTTCTCCTGGTCGTACAATCATGAATCCGCCGTTGCCACTTGGAATAACGTAGGTTGGCGGCAAGACTCCTGGCTGCATGATGGTGTACCCACCACGTTCGTCCCGGCTGTAGAGCGTCGGCGGCTGATACTGGCAGAGAATCAGGAGGCCGATAATTACGAGTAAATGTTTCATTTCTCTCCCTCCGGGAATATCTGAGCGGTAACAACGACTTCGACCCCTTGGAAGGTCTCCCGTAGCCGCTGAATGGTCTAATCCAACCCGAACTTCTCGCCGCAGAGGACGCATGCGAATTTACCACATTCGTCCCGACCACCCGGAATATAGGCGAGGTGCTGGTGCTGCGGCCCGATTGGCGGCTTCCGGATGAGCTTGTCCGTCTTCGGATCTCGGACCAGCGGCGGAGGCGCCGCATTCGGGTCTGCCATGTTCTGTAGCGCCTTGTGCGCCCGCGCTCGTTTCAGCCTGGCCTCAACGCCCATCATGGCGATTTCGTGCTTCCGCTCCGGCGTGAGGGCGAAGTCTCGCGCCAGAGCTAAGCGTTTGGCGAACTCTTGGCGCTCCTTTTTCGAGACGCCGGCCCATCTTTTCCGGCCTGCTTCTTTGGTTGTCATGGTCAACGACTAGCAAGCGCTCGTGGGTTACGAAAGTAGGCTCCGGCGCCACCTGGGGAGACCGTCTGCCGAGGGCAAATTTGTCGCTCCTAATTACAGGTAGATACACAATGCGCCTCTGTCGCGAAGTCAGGCAGTTGCGTCACCATCGAAAGCCCTTTGTCTCAAGGCCGGCCTCCAACTTAGCGTTTGCAAACCAATCCGGATTTCCGTTTTCTCAGTGAACTACCATTTTGCTAAAATACGAGGAAAGCCCTGAGGGGCGTGGGTTTGGCCCGGATTTCCGTTTTCAGATGGACTACCAATTTGGCAAAATACTGCATAGTCCTTGACAGACGCGGGTTTGGACGCGACCAGGGCGGTGCGGAGGTGGAGCGGCGGTGGGCGAGACACAAAATCGGCCATTTCAGCTCTCGTTCAATATCTGGCTAAAGGTGGACTTTCAGGGCGCGCGAGTTACCACCGACGGCGGTTTGCTGCTGGTGCGGGAGTTGGATGAACGGTTGGGCTTCGGCCACCTCATCGAACGGCAATTGACCGACGGGCGCGGAATGGACACGCAGTTACTGCTGACCGACCTGGTGCAGCAGTCGGTATAGCGGACAGATTACATCCGAGATGGAACTTCGTAAGCCCTCCAACGTATCCCCCACTGCCCTTGGCGGGGTGTCGCAATTTCTTTACAACCGGCGCTTCGGTTTCTTTCTCGTTTTTTTTCTGTTTCTCGCCTTCTATGCGTTGACGTCTGGCGAAAAGACTCACTTCGACGAGCATGTACGCCTCGCCAACGCCCTCCTTCATGGGCACGCGTGGATTGAGACGCCGCCGTCTTATATGGAACGGGCGACATATGCCGGACACTCCTATATCGTCCATCCGCCCTTGCCCGGCCTGATGCTGGTTCCGTTGGTCGCGATTTTCGGTCTCTCGCTTAATCAGACCGCGGTGTCCGTCGTGGTCGGAGCATTTTCCGTGGCGCTGGTGTGGCGGCTATGCGGGTTGCTCGCTCCCGCGGCGCAGATTTGGCTTACGCTCTTCTTTGGAATCGGCACCACCTTTTGGTACGAAGCGACGCTTGGCGATAGCTGGAACTTCGCCGTTGTAATCAGCGTGCCGCTGACCTTGCTCGCGCTCAACGAGTTGTTTGGCAAAGCGCGACCGTTCGTCGTCGGACTTTGTGCCGCACTGGCCGCTCTCGCACGCTACGATTTGGTGCTCGCATGGCCCTTTTACCTGGCGCTGCTATGGGCTCGCGGAAAATCCTGGCGAACTTTGTCGGCATTTGGCGGATTCGCGATCGCAGGAGCGATTTATGTCTGGTTCGACGAGATCCGTTTCGGCACTGTAACCGACATCTCGCTGTGGCTGTTCACCAGCCACGACGGCTGGCTGCACCGGCGCATGGGCGGAGGCCCGCCGCTTCAGCTTCGTTTCCTTCCGAAAAATCTTTACACCTTACTCTTCATGGCACCCGTGCTGAATGAGAAATTTCCGTACATTCATCCGCAAATCCAGGGACAGGCCCTGCTCCTCACCAGTCCGGCCTTCCTGCTTGCCTTGAGGCCGAATTTTCGCCGCGCGATCCCGCTATTGCTGCTGCTCGCTGCAGGATTTTCGATGGGCCCCGTGCTGCTGTGGTACGCCAACGGCTTCATGCAGTTCGGCCTGCGCTTTTATGTCCAAGTGTTCCCCTTTTTAATCGCTTTGATGGCGCTCGGTGCGCAGGAATCAGGAATCGACCAGATGGGAAAAATTCTCATTGTATTTTCGATGATCCTGGTTGCCTTTGGCACCTGGCAAATCAAAACGCAGGGCTTCGCCTAGCTTCGTCCACGATCGCGATTTGCCGGCCGGTGCTGGCATATTCGTCAACGTTTCGCGACAATCCGGAACGCGCCCGGATCGTGCGGCTTGCGGCCGCAGGCTATCGGCGCCTAATCGCATTCGTGGAGGAACCGCCGTGAGCTGGGATTTTGAAACCGAACCTGAATTTCAAAATTCAATTGGAGGCACCACCAGATATCAACCGACGAGGCCCAGTGCGGCGGCGTGGCGAAGGTTCATGCTCGCTATCTAGCAGCAAACCCCGAGTTTGTGAAAACATTGTTTCGCGGGCGCCCAGGCTGCAAACCAACGGACCCGCGCGAGGGTACTAAGCCAAGCTGAGCAGACGCAGCGAGGCTCACCCCCCACCGACAAAAAGCTCCCGCCTCAAGCCTCAGCCAGCAGCTCCATTGCTCACCATGCCAGATCACAAGCGCGGGCATTCCGTCCGCCTCTGGCTCGTGCAGGGCGAAGAACTGTGGGAGCGGCCGGGGGGGATTCTAACCTTCGGGCGGAAAACGCCTTGGCGCCATGTTTCTGCCCCGGCACGGGCCATCTGTGAAGCGCCCGCCTCGCGCACGGGAGCTCGTGGGGAGTGTGGGGACTTTTGTGGGGACCCTCAACAAACATCGGTATTGCACGGTAGCGGGCTGACGTGCCGGCCCGATGGCAAGAAACCCTTGTCGGCGTTGCTCTTGACGCATATCGAGCGCTACCAAGCGATATTGACGAAATGCATTGTCCCACTACTCACATGCAAGGGGTCCCAGGTTCAAGTCCTGGTGCGTCCACCAATTAAATCAACCGCCTGCCACGATTCGCCCTCTCTCCACATGACAAAATCGCGCCACCTCCAGCCGGCCGATGTCAGCCGGTTCTGATCGATATTCTCAGGAATTCCAATCGCGCAAACGCAGTCCTGTGGGCCCACCAAAGCATGCGTTTGCAATTTATCGCGCGTGGACCTATCCCATACTGGATATGAAGCTAACTTGAATCCCGGGAGGGGGAAATCAGAAATGGATACGACTTTGGACCCGCAGTCCACGCTCCGCATGCGACTTCTCTGCCGATTGGCCGGTTGCGCTATCGCAATCTTTATCGGCCTTGGCGCGTTCGCGGCTGACGCCGCAACCCTGTGCGTCAGCAGTCATGGCCAGAACGGCTGTTACACCAAGATTCAGGACGCGATCGACGCCGTCACTGCGTCCGACACCGCCATCCTGGTCGGCCCCGGAACCTATACCTCAACTTGCACGACCCTGGGATGTTCGATTGCCATGATCAACGCCGCAGCATCGAACGGCGGTTTCCTCGACCACCTGACCCTGCAATGCGGCAACGGCAAAGGCGCGCATTCAACGATTCTGAACGCTACTGGGCTCGACCATGCGGTTTACGTCAGTGGTGTCAACGGTGTGACGATCTCAGGTTGCGTGGCCGAAAACGCTTCGCGCGAAGGGATCCTGGTCGAAAACAGCGACAACGCCAACATCGCGAACAATGACGTCACCAAGAACGATCAGGCGATGAGCTTAACTATCGGTATGGGCGCACCAGCATGTCCCACCTTCACGCCCCGGGCACCGGCGGCGCGATTCAATGCTGCCCCGACGCGTACGGCCCCGGCCCCGGCAATTTTCCCGACGACAACGATGATTGCGGCGAAGGCATCCACCTGCGCAGCGTGACCAATTCGGTGGTGCAGGGTAATCACGTCCACGACAATATCGGCGGCATCCTGCTGACCGACGAAACCGGTCCCAATTCCAACAATTTGATCGCCAATAACAACTCAAGCAACAATACCGAGTTTGGCGGCGACTGCGGTGCGACTCTGGCTTCTCACGTCGCTTGCGCCCCCGGCTCGAACGACATGACCGGCTGCACGCTGGCTGCAGGCACCATGCCCTACGGCGTATTCCACAACGTCGTAGACGGCAATGTCTTGAATCACAACGGAGCATCCGGCGCCGGCATGTTCGCTAATCCCGGTATTCCGCCGGAGTCCGCAACCGCCTCGTACAGCAACCAGATTTCAAACAATGTCGTGATGAAAAACGGTGAGCCCGGCATCGCGATTCACGTCCATGCGGCCAACGGCAGCGCCGATAACAACGTGATCATCGGCAACCGGGTCGCTGGCAACGGCGGCGACGGAGAGGCCACGCCGGTGGAAAACCCGCCGGGCATCGGCATAGAAATCTTCAGCAACGCCAGCTTCGGCCCCCCCTTTGATGACGCCTCGCCGATTACGGGCACGGTGGTTTCGCGCAACAGCGTGTCGAAGGAGGATATTGATGTGCTGGTCGGCAACAACGCTACCGATGCCCACGTGACGCTTAACAATCTGAGCGGTAAGAGTGCCGTTGGCATCGCCAATACCGGCAGCGGTACCGTTAGCGCGACCAACAATTACTGGGGATGCCCGAAGGGACCAAACATCTCCGGATGCTCGACCACCGCGGGTACGGTTATCAGCAGCCCGTTCCTTTCGAAACCGGAAAAATGATTTGATCCCCGCGCCCGCTTCCTCTCGAGGCGGGCGCGGGCGCCTCAATTCCATAGAATTAAAACAGCCCGGGCGGACAGCCTTCGCGTTGTCCGTCCGGGCTGTTGCGCCTACCCCTGCATAGTCGTGAGTTGCGTCGCCGGCAGCAACGCACTAAACCTCGATCGTTCGATCATCCTAATCGAGCAGTGACGCGCGCGGCCCGGTCCCGCCGATTACCGCCGTCTCGCACGCTCGAAGGTGGGCCGAGAACCTCGATGGAGCCGTCACTGGTGCAGCATACTAACCGCCGCTACGAGCAGGAACTCTCGGAACTCAGAGAGACCCTGCTGCGCATGGGCGAATTAGTCTGCAATCAAATCGGCGACGCGATCCGATGCCTGTTTGCCAACGACTCCGACGGCGCCGCCGCCATCGCCTCTCGCGATTCCGAGGTTAATCGTCTCGACAGCGAAATCGACGAACGCTGCGTTCAGGTGCTCGCCCTCAATCAGCCGACTGCGAGCGACCTGCGGATGATTCTGGCGAGCCTCAAAATTACTACCGACCTCGAACGTATCGGCGACCAGGCGGTCAATATATGCTCGCGCCCGAGCGACGCGGCCGGTCTTGCCGAGTTCGGCGTCGATCGCGAAATCGAACTGATGGCAGCGACGGCGCGCGATATGGTCAAGAGCAGCCTGAGCGCTCTCGAACATTGCGATGCCGCGCTGGCCAAGACCGTGATCGCGACCGACGATCAAATCGACGCACTGCATCGGCGCGTGCTTAATCAGTTGCTCAACGCGATGGTCGAAGAGCCGGGCGGAATCGGTCCCGGCACGACCCTGGTTTTCGTATCGCGATCGCTCGAACAAATCGCGGATCATGCCACCAACGTTGCGCAATCGGTGGTCTTCATGGTCGAAGGCCACGACATCCGCCATCACAATCACCCGGCCGGCTAGGCTGGCGTGATGGTTACTTTACTTTGCGTTGGGCCGCAGCTACCCTGTAGTTGCGCTAGGAACGCATCGTCCCTCTAAGCCTGCAAATGGCTTTCTGTCTGCTGCTTCCTCGCAATACTCTCAGGAGGCCAGACACGTGGCCAGCAAACTTTACGTGGGCAATCTTGCCTACTCTGTTACCAACGCCGATCTCGAAGAGTTGTTCGCTCAGATCGGCGTGGTCGAAAGCGTCGCCGTTATAACCGACAAGTTCTCGGGCCAATCCAAGGGTTTTGGATTTGTCGAAATGGCAGACGCCGCCGATGCTGCCCGCGCTATCGAACAATTCAACGAAACTGAGCTCAAGGGCCGTAATATAAAGGTCAATGAAGCCCGTCCGCGTGAAGCGGGCGGTGGCGGCGGCAACCGTGGCGGCGGTAATCGCGGCGGAAGCGGTGGCGGCAATCGCGGTGGCAGCCGCTGGTAGTTCTACTGCACGCCAGCGATCCCGCTTCAACCTTTAACGCGAACCTGTTCTCTACTTGCCAAGTCAAGGACGCCAAACCTTGATCGCCACAGAGACCTGCGCCGCCCGCATCGCCGAGCGTCCGTGGGAGTGGCCGTGGTGGCGAACGACACGTGAGGATGCTGCCATCCTGCCGTGGATTGTGTTGATTCACGCCACCGCGCTCGTGGGGCTATTCCTCTTTCCGCTGCCCGGATGGCCGGTGTTGATCGCAACGATTACGCTGGCTTGGCTCGGTGGCCTTGGCACCACGGTCTGTTACCATCGTGCGATTGCTCATCGGGCGCTGACGTTACATCCGTGGGCGCTCACAATCCTCACTTTTTTTGCGGTGTTCAACGGTTCCGGCAAGCCCATTAGCTGGGTTTCCGGCCATCGCTTGCATCATGCGAACGCCGATACCGACCGTGACATCTCCAGTCCTCGGCACGGATTCTGGTGGTCGCATCTGCGCTGGTTGTGGCAAGCGGGCATCCCGGATTCGGTGCGCTTTTGCCCCGATCTCGATAGCCCCAAGTACCGTATCTGGAAATATCTGCAACCGCCCATCCTGGCGCTCTCGTACTTCGGCGGATTGTACTTCGGATGGGCCGCCTTTTTCTGGCTCGGCTCGATTCGGCTGGTCTTTGCGCTGCATGCACAATGCTTCGTCAACAGCGTCTGCCATACCGAACCGACTGCGGCGCTGGGTGAAGATTCCAGCCGCAACGTCCGCTGGCTTGCCGCGATGCAGTTCTTTCAGGGCGAAAACTGGCATCGCAACCATCACGCGCGTCCCGGCTCGGCGCAGCTCGGATGGGGTTGGCCGCAGGTGGATTGCGGTTATCTGGCGATTTGCGCGCTTGAAAAAATCGGCGCGGCTAAAGACGTTCGCCGCCTGCGCCGCGTCTGACCGCGGACTCGCGGTTTACCAGCCGGTTTATCCGGCCCGCTTGTCCAGCCCGTTTATTAGCTAAGTCAACACCGATCTGACCAGGCGCCCGGCGCGATCAATCCGGGCCCTGGCGCGATTGTCATCTCGCCCGGCGACCCGGCTTTACCAGCGCACCAGTGTCATCTCGGAGCAAAATCCCGGGCCCATCGCGAGAATCACCCCGGGCGCTCCCGGCGCTGGCCGTTTCGTCGTCATCACGGCTTCGAGCACCTTCAAGACCGATCCCGATGAAAGGTTGCCGAATTCCGCGAGGCATTTCCATGACAACGCCAGCTCACCCTGGCACAAGCCCAGCGCGGTTTCGACCGCCTGCAGAATCTTGGGACCCCCCGGATGAATTACCCAGCTCTCGATTTCACCTCGGCTAAGGCCATGCGCCGCGAGAAAGGAATCGACGTCGGCCCCGAGCCGCCGCTGAATCAGTTCGGGTAACTGCTGCGAAAGAACGATCGCGAAGCCCTTTTCCGAGATGTCCCAGCCCATGATCTGTTCGGTCTCGGGATAGAAGACCGATCGATTTCCAACAATCGCCGGTCCCGTCGTGTTACGCTCCGCGCCCGCCAGAATCGCCGCGACGGCGCCGTCGGCGAACAACCCCATCGAAATCATGTTTACGGTCGAAAGGTCGTCGCGCTGAAGCGTCAGCGAGCACAGCTCCACCGATAGAATAGCCGCGATTTGCTTCGGATAGGCCAGCACATAATCGGCCGCGCGGGTAAGCCCAATCGCACCGCCAACGCAACCGACCCCGAAAATCGGCGTGCGCTTGATGTCCGGCCGCAGACCCATCCGGTTAATCAGCCGTGCGTCGAGCGACGGGCTGGCGACGCCGGTCACCGAAACCACGTAAAGCGCGTCGAGGTCGTGGCGCTTGAGCCCGGCGCGTTGGAGCGCCTCGTCTATCGCCCGTTCTCCGAGTTCGCCGGCAGCTTCCAGCCACGCCCGATTGGTTTCGCCAAAGGTCTCGAAGCTCGCATACTTTTCAAGTGGAAAAGCCAGGTAGCGCTGCTTCACGCCCGCGCGCGAATGCAGCCGTTCGAGCAATGCCGGATGCTCGAGGCGCGTGCCCCAATGTTGCTTGATCGCGCCGGTAATAACTTCCTGCGGATATAGGTTCTGAGGAAAGGCGCTGCCTACGCTCACAATTCTCATCTACTGAACTCCGTGGGCGATTATGCCCATTGAAAGGCGCCAACAGTTCCGCAAGCTTACAGCAGGAATGCTGCTCCAATTCATACGCGGATAATGCGGGCGCTACCGACGATTTAGTAGCGATTATAGCAACTCGGGACGTGGCAACGCGCCCTCGATAGAAATGGTTGGGGCGTAGGGGGGTTCCGCAGAGAACATAAATTGGCGCATATTACAAAAAGACGCTTTCCGCTACGCTTTTTTACCTCCGATCAGTTGCTAAGCTGCAAGTTCGAAATCCCGCGTGGAGATCTGGCAAAGGTTCGTTCGACAAATGCCGCCTCAAGTTTCGCCGGCCGGCAACGGTGTCTCGCCATTCCGTTCCCGATCGGGCAAGCTTAAGAGTGTGCCCAACGGCGCCGCACTCCTGGAAGCGAACGGGCTCTGCAAGAGCTACGGCGCGCATCTCGTACTCGATGGTGTCAGTCTATCTGCCGGCGCCGGTGAAGTCGTCGGCCTGCTGGGCCCCAACGGGGCCGGCAAAACCACTACGCTCTCGCTGCTCGCCACCCTGATCGAGCCCGACGGCGGCACCGTGCGCATCGCGGGCACCGCCCCGTCGCGCCGTAACCACGCGCTACGCCGCCGGCTCGGCTTCGTGCCCCAGGCGATCGCGCTCTATCCCTCGCTTAGCGGCTTTCGCAATCTCGAGCTGTTCGCCCGCCTCCACCGCATCCCCCGTCGTCAGACGCGGATCGAATGTATGCGCGCGCTTGAGGAAGTCGGCCTCACCGAACGCGCCCACGACCCGGTCGCGACGCTTTCGGGCGGAATGCAGCGGCGGCTCAATCTGGCATGCGGACTGGTCCATCGGCCCGACTTGCTGCTGCTTGACGAGCCGACCGTCGGCGTCGATCCGCAATCGCGCGAGCGAATCCTCGAGACCGTCCGGCGGGCAGCCGCCGCTGGCGCAGCCGTAGTTTACAGCACCCATTATATGGAAGAGATCGAACGCATTTGCAGCCGCGCCCTGCTGATCGATTTCGGCAAAGTAGTCGCCGCCGGCTCCATCAACGAACTGATCGCGCTCGGCGGACACGGACCCGTGATGGATCTCACTTTCCAGAGCCCCGCGCCGCCGGACTGGTGCGCCGACCTGCCCGGAATTACGAAAATCGCCGGCGCCAATGGCAACGGTAAGGTCGCGCTCCAGCTTGAAAGCTTCGCCCTGGTCAACCCGATCCTGGAACGGGCGCGCGAAGCCGGTGCGGAAATCCTCGAATTCAGCGTCCACAGCCCCAACCTTTCCGACGCCTTCATCACGCTTACCGGCCGCGCCTTGCGCGACCCGGTTGCCGATTCGCACTGATCGCGCGCCGCCCGGTTGCTTCGATGCTGCGCACTATCGGCCTCATCTTCCTCAATGAATTCCGGCTGCTCGTGCAGGATCGCGTCGGCCTGTTCATGCTGATGCTTGCGCCGATTGTGATCATCGCGGTCGCCGGTCTTTCGCTGGGCAATCTTTACGGCGCTCAATTGGGCGCCCATGTCTACACCATGCCCGTGGTCAACGACGACCACGGTGAGGTCGGACGCGCGATTGTCGACGCACTCGAGCGCGAACCCGCCATCGTCGTGACTCCGGCCGCCACCCTCGACCTCGCGCGCGCCATCGTCCGCGACCGCGCTCGCGCACCGCTCGCCATCGTGATTCCGGCCGGCACCAGCGCCGCGCTCGCCGCCGGCCGTCCCGCGCAACTCGTGCTCTACGTCGATCCGATCAAGCGCCTTGAAATTTCCGCCATCGAATTCCGTGTCGCCGAACTCTGCCGGCGCGTGACCGCCGTCGCCCAGGATCGGGCGCGCACGCGTCTCACCCACGGCTCGATCGACTTGCGCGCGCGGCTCACACGGATTTCTGCCAGCCTCGAAACCTTGCAGGCCGGCGTCGCCAGCTATCAACGTGAATTGGCCAAGGCGCAGTCGCGCGGCGAAACAGCCGTGCGCAAACAAATCCGCCGCCACATGGATGGGGCGATCGATGACTTGCGCGCCCAAACCCAGGCCGCCGTCACGCGATCGATCGAACAGGCCAAAGCCTCGATTGCGAATCAGGTCAGCGCCCGGCGAGACGCGATCGCGGCCGTGACCAGGTATCTCGCCGCCCTGCAGGCGAGTGAGCGCGAATTCGACCGCTGGTTCGCCGCGCTCAAGGCCGCCGCCGGATCGCGCGCCGGCGCGATTCCGCCGCCACCCGCCTTTCCTCCGACGCCCGCTGCGACCGCCCTCGCCGAACTTTCCAAGCCCATCGACTTCGCGATTACCCCGCCCCACCTCCCACTCGCCAGCGAACAACTGGCCCGCCGAGGGCGCGCGCTTAAATCCCCCGCATGGTCGATCAAATGGCCGTCGCCTCCGCCGCCGCCTACGCTTCCCGGCCCCCAATTACGCGCCGACCTCGACGCACTGGTCCCGTCAGCCCTGCCGGTCATTCCCGGTACCCTCGCATGGACCGAACGCTCGGTCACCGGCGCCAACCTCAACGTCAATTCCTTTGACCAGTACGTTCCCGGCTTCGGCATCACTTTTCTGCTCATCGGGATGTTGATGGGCATTTCGCTCGGTCTTATCGACGAGCGCGATTGGGGTACCCTAGCGCGTCTGCGCGTCAGCGGCGCTCCACTCTCCGGCACGCTCATCGGCAAACTCCTCGCCCGCTTCCTGGTCGGAACCTTCCAGATGGTCGTGCTGCTGACGATCGGTTACTGGATGTTCGGCGTTTCGCTCGGCAGAACTCCCGCGATGCTGCTATTGCCCGCCGCCGCTATCGCCTTTGCCGCCGCCAGCTTCGGCCTCATCATTGCCTGCGTCGCGCGAACCCACGACTCCGTGATGCCCTTCGGCGCGGTCGTTGCCATGGCGATGTCGGCGATTGGCGGATGCTGGTGGCCGCTCGATTTCGAACCGTCGTGGATGCGCGCGTTAGCCCAGTTCCTGCCCACCACCTGGACCATGCTCGCCTTCAATAATCTGATGATTCGCGATTTACCCGCGTCGAGCGCCCTGTTCCCGTCGCTGGCAACAGTCGCCCTGGGTGTCGTCTTCCTGGTCGTCGGCCTCTTCGGCGCCACGCGGCTTTACGATTAGTCCGGCGCCTGGCGCCTTTTCGATTAGAGCTACAGACGCCTCAATGCGCCGGGAGCACTTCCGTGCTCCGGGCCGCCCATTGGCTCACCAGGTCCTTCTGTTGATTGCTGAGTTCCGCCGCCGGATGGAACACGGTGTAATCCCACGGCGGCATCTCGCCGCGGTTGACCACGCGCCCAATCGCTTCGATCGCCTTGGTTTTGCGCCGCGCATCGTAATCGTTCCACTCGGTAAAATTCAGATTCTTGCGCGCCGACCCCGAAAACCAGTACGACGGCGCAAACTTCACGTGCCACGCCGCCGTGCCTGCCTCCGAATGGCAATCGAAACACGAACTCGTGAGGATCTGCGCAACCTGCGGATTTGACGAAAAGGACGCATGCGAATTTGGCGCCGTCACCGACGCCGGCACAGGCGCATCGCCAATGCTCCGGGAATTGCTCGAGCAACCCGCCGCTAACGCCAGCGTAATCGCGATCGCGCCCGCGAGTAGCCGGCGCAAGTTCCACGGAGACGGCGCATCCAGACCGCGAGCGTCGTCTTCTGCTATGGTCGGTCCGACTACCGTAGCCACGGCCTAGTCCTCCCGAAATGACACGATGCACCATAGCCCTTGACGGACCGCAACGAAAGCCACGTCAGTGCATGCCGTCAATTCTTGACGCATTTCTGATGCGCGATCGCGCCGCCTGCGCTGTTGCGCGCCAGCAACATTGTTGCTGCCGTCATTCACGCGCGATCCTAAAGCCGCGATTAGCTAGTCGTTGACGGTTCTTGCAAATGCTCGTGCTTGGCACATTGGATGCGTCCCTTTCCGCCGCGTTCGCGTGGCGAAGTCCGCCACGCCAAACCATCATCCCGAGACCATGCATATTCGCGACAAGTCATGACCCAAACCATCACTCACATCGCCCGGCCCCGTGCTCCCGGCTGGCTCAGTTGCGAACTCTGCGAGCGTACCGCCTCACGACCGCACCGGCGCCTGCGTCTGACCCTCGTGCGCCATAGCGAAGAGCAGCAGTCGCCCGATCATGAAGATAGGCCTGGCGATGATCGGCCGCATAACCAGCCCGATCGGCACGACGCTGAACGCGGCAGCGGTCCGTCAGATCCTCGCGATCGGCAAGCCCGCGGCGTCGCGCGCAAGGACGCGGCGAACCCTGCAACGCTGGTGTTGCTGTGCTCCGATTGTTGCGCGCTGATTATCGGCGCTATCGACGACGACGAATGGCGCAGGCGCATCGACCGTTCGCCGGCCCGCGCTGATCTCGCGCGGCTCCCGTCTCCGAGCGTGCCTTAGTTTTTCCGCCGCCTCCTCCGGCTCGCGCCAGGGCTTCCCCGCTATGCTCGCCGTCCACGAACAACGGCGCGCGGTCAACCCAGCTTCGCGTTTTCTTCGGTAAACTCCGATTTGTCGGGATTAAGCACGATTTGAACAGGTTGCGAGCTTTCGACCGGGTTAGCTCGCCTTCATCGATTCATTCGCTTTGCTACACTCGGATTGAACCATTTCCGGCGGTAGCCATCACCGCCGCCATATCGCTATGATTACGGCGGTATGGCATCTTCACTTCGCCGCGCACGGATTTTATAACGACGACCATTTGAAACCCTATGAGCACTATTGAGGCCCCGGGCGGATTGGCTGCCGTCGCAGCGACCATGCCCGCCGCATCGGATTCAGGTTCGACGTCAACTCCTTCCGCCGCTACCGGGACGACTGCGGTAATCAATGGCGCCGCCGCCGGCGACCCGCCGCAGCGCAATGACGAAATTGCCTCCGCTCCCACCGCCAGCAGCGCTATCGCGTCGGAAATCGTCAAAATCGATCCCGCGCTCAAGTCACCCGACCTGTTTCTCAATCGCGAGCTGACGTGGCTGCAATTCAATCGCCGCGTGCTCGCCCAGGCACAGGATCCGCGCAATCCGCTGCTCGAACGCCTCAAGTTTCTCGCCATCACCGCGTCCAACCTCGACGAATTTTTCATGAAGCGAATTGGCGGCCTCAAGCAGCAGGTCGCCGCCGGCGTTCAGGAACTCACGGTTGACGGCCGCACGCCGCATCAGCAAATCAGCGAGTGTTACGCCGAAGTGCGCGACTTCCAGCAGCGCCAACGCCAGGAAGCCGAGACCCTCCTGACCGCGCTGGCCGCGCATGGCATCGGCGTGGTGAACTACCAGGATCTGACGGCCGACGAGCAGACCGGCGTCCGCGAATATTACTACGCCAACATCTTTCCGCTGGTCACGCCGCTCGCCATCGACCCGGCTCATCCGTTCCCCTTCGTCTCCAACCTCTCGCTCAATCTGCTGGTCACGATTCGCGACCCGCGCGAGTCCGAGCCCGCCATGGCGCGGGTCAAGGTCCCGGTCGGCCTGGGCATCCCGCGCCTCATTCGCGTCGGCGGCGGCCATCGCTTCGTGCGCCTCGAAGATGTCATGGCGCACAACCTCGACCTGCTCTTTCCCGGCATTCGCATCGCCGCGTGCGAACTCTTTCGCGTCACCCGCAACGCCAACACCGAGCGCGACGAAGAAGAGGCCGACGACCTGCTCGCGTTGATCGAAACCGAACTGCGCGACCGCCGCTTCGCCCCCATCGTGCGCCTCGAAATTCTCGCCGGGATGGAACCGCTCCATCGCGGGATGCTCGCCGCCGAGCTTGGCCTCGACGAAAATGCCGACGTGTTCGAGGCCGACGGCATGCTCCAGATTCGCGACCTGATGGAACTTGCGGCCCTCGACGTCCCCGCGCTTCACGATCCGCCGCATCACCCGGTCGATCAGCCGCGCCTGCAGGCCGAGGCCCAGCGCTCGATCTTTCATATCCTGCGCGACACCGGCTCGATCCTGCTCGCCCATCCCTACGAATCGTTCTCGACTTCGGTCGAACGCTTCCTGCGCGAGGCCAGCGTCGATCCCAAAGTCCGCGCCATCAAGATGACGCTCTACCGCACCTCGCAGGACGCCAAGATTATCGGCTACCTCTGCGACGCCGCCCGCAACGGCAAACAGGTCGCCGTCGTGGTCGAACTCAAGGCGCGCTTCGACGAAGCGGCCAACATCCAGTTCGCCAACCGGCTCGAGGATTTCGGCATCCACGTCACCTACGGAGTGGTCGGCTACAAGACCCACAGCAAGGTCATCCTGGTGGTTCGCCAGGACTACAACGGCCTGCGCCGCTACGCTCACATCGGCACCGGCAACTACCATCCCGGCACCGCGCGCCTGTACGCCGACTTTGGCCTGCTGACCAGCGACGACGCGATCGGCCGCGACCTGACCGAACTCTTCAACTACCTGACCAGCGGCTATCATCCCAAGCGCACTTACACCAAAATCCTGCCGGCCCCGGCGATTCTGAAGAACGCACTGCTCGAGCGCATCGATCGCGAAATCGGGCTCAGTTCGCCGGCCGCCCCCGGACTCATTCAGATGAAGATGAACGCGCTCGAGGACGTTGACATCACGCGCGCTCTCTACCGCGCCGCCCGTGCCGGTGTGAAGATCGATCTCATCGTGCGCGATACCTGCCGCCTGCGCCCGGGTATCCCCGGCCTCTCGGAAAGCGTGCGCGTAGTCAGCATCGTCGGCCGCTTTCTCGAACACGGCCGCGTGTACTACTTCCGCAACGGCGGCGCCGAGGAATACTTCATCGGCTCGGCCGATTGCATGACGCGCAATCTCGAAAGCCGCGTCGAAGTCGTCGCCCCGGTCGAGGACCCGCTCCTGCGCCGCGAGTTGCGCGTGGTACTCGACGCCCAGCTCAAACCCAACCGCTGCCAATGGGAAATGCAGTCCGACGGCAGCTACATCAATCGCGGCACCGGCGATTCGGCCCCGAGCTGCCAGCAGTACCTCATCGATTTCGCCGACAAGAATCGCCTGCGCAAAAAACGCCATCGCGGCTTCGCCCGCCGCAACGGCCGCAACAACTGACCCTGCCGACGCGCGTACGCGTTCACCCGCGGCTCCGTCAACGCGGCTCGCCAGACCGACGCAGTTTTTTCATCGTGGAAAGTTTGAAACCTTTCAAAGGTTTCAATGAAACTGTAAGTTCTGCGCTCCTCGACAATTTCTCTGCGGAGGTCACTGTCATGGGTAATCGCTTGCGCCAGGTCAGCAAACGCGACGCTGCGCCGGAAGTCCTCAAAATCTATAAAGAGCTATTCGGCGATCGCGATCCTGTCGCCCAACCCGGCACCGCCACTGGTACTCCGGGTGACTATTGGACTACCTATGCGCTCGTGCCCGATATACTCACTATGTCGCACGACTCCCTGATGGGGATGCTGGCGCCCGGCCGCGCCCTCGAAGCACGCTACCGCGAACTCGCGATCCTGCGCGCCGGCATCGTCGGCGATTCCCGCTTCGAATACTCGCAGCACATGAAGGTCGCCCGCATGGTCGGCATCCCGGAGGAAAAGCTCGCCGCCATCAAGGGCTGGGCCACCAGCGACAAGTTCGACGACACCGAACGCGCCGTGCTGGCCACGGCCGACGAGCTGGTCGGCCGCAACTTGATCGAGGACGCGACCTTCGCCACCCTGAAGCGCCACTTCAGCGACGAGCAGATTATGGAGCTGGTCTATGTAATCGCGCTGTGGCGGATGCACGGGATGATCGTCCGCGCACTCCATCTCGAATACGACGGCGATACTACCGCCCGCATGACCGAGGTCCCGGCCCCGCCGGCAACCGACTGAAGCCTGGCGAGATTTCGCAAGCGGACGGCGGGACGGCGCGCGGCCGCCCCGTTCGCGCCGCCGCGACGCGCCATTCGCGCTACATCTTGCGATTATCTTCGGGCGCGGCGCGTCCGGCCTTCTCCGCCGACTCGACCGCCGCGGCGCGGAATATCCCGTGACTCATGGTCGAACGCGACTCCGCCGCCCGCGCCGCATAGATCTTCATCCGCGCCGTATGCGCCGCAACGTCCTCCGGCGCCGCCGTCACCGCCCATTCGATCACCTGCGACGCCAGCGCTAGGTCGCCCGCGGCGAATTTCGCCTCCGCCCGCTCGACCAGCTTCCCGACCCCGCCCGCAAGCTCCGCGATCTCGTTCGCCTGCGCGGCCATCGGCGCCGGCTTCAGATGCGACGGCGTACCGTCGTACCATCCGCCTTCCAGCCGCCAGATGTTGCGCACGATGAATTCCGGCTCGTCGTACACCGCCTGCAAGTAGGGTTTCTCGGCCAGCTTCGCCGGCGGCTCGACGCTTTGTACTATCTCCTCGATCGGCTTGCCCGCGTTCATCATCGCTGCCGTCTGATCGTACAGGCTCTGTAGATACTCCGCCGTATCGGATAGCACCTGCCGCACCCGCAATGCGCCGAACACCGGCACTCCATGTCCCGGCAACAGCACTTCCGCGCCGGCCTTCATCATTGCGCGCAGCGCTTCGGCCCACTCCCGCGCATAGCGCGTTGCCTTTTGCGGATTGCCCGCGTTGGGCGCCGCCCAGATTATGAAATCGCCCGTGCACAGCACCTTGCGCTGCGGGATATATACCCAACTCGCGTCGTCGGTCTCGCCGCGCCCGTGATGGCATTCGAACTTGACCGTCCCCGCCGATACCGTGAACCGATCCTCGAAGTAAGTATCCGGATATACATAGTCAGTCGGCCACGAGACTGGCTGGCCGAATTGCCGCGAATTGACTATTCCGTTGTAGCCCGCGGTCCGCTTGTAGCGATCGAAACGCGCCGCCACCGCCCGATGTCCCACCACCCGCGCCCGCGCCACCCGGTTCTTCTGTCCCTCCGCGATAAACGCCGCCATCCCCAGCGCGTGATCGACATGCCCATGCGTGTAGATCGCCGTATTGATCCGCTCCGGCCCGAACCGCCGCACCAGCGCGACCGTCTCCGCCTGGTTGAAATACGCGCCCGTATCCACCAGCACGATTCCCTCTTCGGTCTTCACCGCCACGAAGTTGGCGAACCAGCGATAGAACATCACCCCCGCCGCGACCTCTTCGTATTCGCCCGTCGGAATCAGCGGATGCTGCTGCGCGACGGTGATTTCCCCGTTCCAGAACTGCTCTGCCTGATCTTTGATTATGCCCATCTTGCTTGTGCCGGATTATCCATCCCGCACGCCGCCGCCCGCAACCCGTGATGTTGCACATTTGTTCCGCGCGATACCCTGTCGATCAAGTACCGTCCCGGTCGCCGGGCGAGTTCGCAACCTCACCGCGGCAGACACGGACGCCGCCGTCATTACTACGAACGCGATATACTGACTCGATCGCCTCGCGCGATGTCGGTAGCCCGGGGGGAGGAACAAGGCTCCGACATCGCGCGGCTTTGGCGTCAGGCGGACGGTTGAGTTAAGGCCGTCTTTATTCGCCGATCAGACCATTAGTGCGGATCGTGCGGATTGTGCCGCGGATGGTGCGCGCCGCCCAGAACTTGCAAAGGCTCCGGCCTCACGCAGGGCGCACGCGGTACCGTCGGCTGCACACTGAGAAAAAGATTAAATCCGGTATTGCCGTAGGTCGGCAGATTCTGATTAGCCGCCATGAAAGTGTCCGCAGCAGCTTCGTCGATGCTTCCCAGGCCCGTCGACGGAGTGCTCGCGAAGGTCACGTAAAGAATTGATTTATAGATATGCGTTACGTGATTGGCTGCCGATACGTGTTTCCAGCTAAAGACATATGCATTCGTCTGTCCAGGCACTCCAGTAGGGTCGTCCCACGAAACGCTCGGGTTCGGGCCGCTCGGCAGGGGTTTCGTCTCGCCATTGAAGGTCACTTGGTCTCCTGAAAACGAACCCGTAAAGAATGCTATGAAATGCCAGCCCACGCTCCCGGTGGCCGGCGTGGTATGACCCGACGTGGAAACTATCTCCGGTATCGCCTCCGATGTTGACGTACTATTCGACGCGGTCACCGACACCGTGTAGGGCGTACCCGAATTCAGATGGTTGATTGTGTAGGAATGTGCCGTGTGCGCGTCGAACGACTGCGCGGGAAGCGGTGGCGACACATTGACCTTATAGTCTGTAGCTCCCGGGACTGAATTCCAGTTCAGTTTGATCGAGTGCGCAGTAATAACCGTGTGCTCGATTTTCGGCGCGTCGAGCATGTCATCGGGCAGTATCGTGATTCGCAGCGTCGCTACATCATTGTTAAGTGCAACCTGTACTGGCTGTAGCCGATCCGAAAACGGAAAACCGTACGCGTCGGAATTTGCCGCGATTATCACCGCATATTGGTTGTAATACCCATCGTTGATCTTGCGTGCACACGCGTACGGCGGATTGTACGGCGTCGTGCTATACCAGTTCGCGCTGTTTTCACCGTACTTCCCGCCAACATAGCCAAAGTCAAAACCCGCTACGAGGTCGCGATAAATCGCCGCGTAGATGTCATTGTTCGATACCTGCTGCGGATTGTTAGTTGCGGTAGCCACTGAGTACGGACCGTTGTTCGTATAAATCGCTGACGCCAGCGAAGAGCCGTGGATTGTCAGCGACTGGCTATTCGGATCTGCAACTTCGCTCATGGTACCGGATAACGTGATCGTGCCGTCGCTTCCGAACGTGCCCGAATAGTTATACGTGTTCGGACTCGGCCCAACCAGTCCTACGTAGGTTCCGTTGATCTCCACCGTCTTGCCGGCGACTGACTCTAAATAGTCCTCCATGCTCGGATACGACGAGGGACTCTGGCTCGGCGAAAGTACCCGCGCGAAATTGTTGCTGGGTGTCATCACTTCGGCATCCGGCGCTAGGGAGCCTCTGCACAGGTCGTCATACAGCGGCAGTTCGACATAGTAATGAGGATTATGAGGAGGAACGGCAGCAGCGCGCTGGGGTGATCGCTGCTGAGAAGCCATCAGGAGCATTGGTTGCCTCTGGTTCTTGTTCACAACCCACACCAGGCCCCGGCTGGGAGCAACCGATGCCGGAGTTGGTAGAGATTGGCCAGCGCGAACATGGTTTCGGCCCGAGCCAGATTCTTGGCCAGCCCGCGATATCTAACCTTGCTGAAGCCCCACAACTGCTTGAGTACGCGGAAGGCATGCTCGCCGCAAGCGCGGGTGCGCGAACGCACCCGGTTGATCATCCGCCAGCGCTTGCTCAACGGCCGCTGCGCGGTAGGACGGCGATTGATCCGATAATGTATTCCCCGCGATTCAAGGAAGCTGCGGTCATCTTCCTTCCAATACGCCTGGTCGCCGAACACCTCGCGCTCGTACCCGTGCAAAAGCTCCGGCAGTTGGGTGACATCGGCGACCGCGGCGTCGGTCGCGGTTACGCTGTGCACGATGCCACGCTGGTCAGCCCCGATGTGCAGTTTCATCCCGAAGTGCCAGTTCTGGCCCTTACGAGTCTGCTTCATCTCGGGGTCGCGCGTCCCACTGGCGTTCTTGGTGGAACTCGGCGCCGCGATGATGGTCGCGTCCACAATCGTCCCCGAGCGCAGCAACAGGCCGCGGGTCTCGAGCAGACCGCCGATCGCGGCGAAGATTGCCTTGGTCAAATTGTGCTTCTCGAGCAGATGACGAAAACGCAGAATCGTGGTCTCATCCGGCACCGTGTCCTCGCCCAGCTCCACCTTGGCAAACCGACGCATCGACTCACTGTCGTAGATCGCGTCCTCGGCCTGCGGGTCGGAGAGATTGAACCATTGTTGCAGGAAGTAGATGCGCAGCATCTTCTCCAGCCCCAGTGGCTGGCGCCCGTTGCCGGCTTTGGGGTAATGAGGCTCGATCAGGCGCAAAAGCCGCGCCCACGGAATCACCGCGTCCATCTCGGCCAGGAATCGCTCGCGCCGGGTAACTTTGCCTTTCCCATTCCATGCCATCGATGCGAACGTCCGCTGATTCCCCATCCCCGCACCTCCACTCCTGCCGCTCCCACTTATGATTTATACCAAACCGAAACACTTGTGCAGAGGTTCCCTAGCGCTTCGAGCTGGGCTGCGAGCGAATTCGCCGAAGTGTAATACGTAAGCTTCTGCAGTACGTGGCCGCTGCTGTCGAGCGTTTCCAGTTTGAACGGGATACCGAAAAAATCGACCGCCGTCAGATTCGCTGCCCCAGGGTACGTGAGCTCAACCTTGTCGAATCGATGGCTCGAAACGAGCGGCTGCTGATTCTCCGCGACCGAGCCATTGTACGAGAATGTAATCCGGCCCGCCGAAATAGAGTTGAGTGTAAACTCGTTGTTCGTCAGCGAGCTCAATAGCGTCGGGGAATTCGCCGAAATCCCGGTGGCATCAATCGAAGTCCCCGTTAGCAGCAGATAGACGGGATACGGGTGCCCGGAGTCGGCGGGGTTTTCAGAGTTGTTGACGATCTGAACCGTAATCTGCGCCGAGCAGGGCCCTGCGGCGGCTATCAAAAGGATAAGTACCAGGGCGGCGACAGATGGTATGACACGTTTCATAGAGTTAATTTATCTCTATCAATGAATTCAAAAGTTTTGAGATAAATATACGAGATAATTTGCTAAGACAAGAAGATTATTATCTTTAAACCAAATATAGCAGTCAATGAAATAGCCAAAGTTGTGATTACATTAGCAGTGATTATCAATAGCCGCTTATAATAGCTTTAATCTCCGAATGATTACCCTCAACCTTCGCCATCACCCCCCCCAATGCGCGACGCCTCCTCCCCGATCCTCAGTTGCTATCGCGCCGCCGAAAAAGTATGATTTTTCTGGTTCTTTGAGCACATAATTCTAATAATGTTCACCGGTATCATCGAAGACCTCGGCACCGTCGCCGCCATAAAACGCTCGCCCGCCGGCGCCGTGCTCACTATTCGCACCGCGCTGCCGCTCGCCCGCGTTACGCTCGGCGAATCGATCGCTATCAACGGCGCATGCATGACCGTCACGGCCAAGCGCCGCGGCAGCTTCGCCATGGATATCTCGGCCGAATCGCTGCGCCGCACCACGCTCGGCGAATTGCGCCCTGGCGATCGCGTCAACCTCGAACGATGCCTCACGCTCGACAAACTCATCGGCGGCCATCTCGTTTCCGGCCACGTCGACGGCGTCGGCCGCCTCGTCACGATCAAGCCCGAGGGCGATTCGCGCCTCTACATCTTCGAAGTCCCCGCCGCCCAGGCGCGCTACCTGATTGAAAAGGGTTCGGTCGCCATCGACGGCATCAGCCTCACCGTCTTCGCCATCCGCGGCCGCCGTTTTTCCGTCGCACTCATTCCGCACACCCTGAAGCTCACGACGCTCGGCCTCAAACGCCCCGGCGACACCGTCAACGTCGAGAGCGACATGCTGGTCAAATATGTCGAGCGGATGCTCGGGGCGGTCCCCGGCGCTCGCGCCTCCAACGGCCGCAAACGTGGCGCTGCCGCCAGCAAAGCCCGCGCTGCCCTCGGCGCGCTCACCGCAAATGGAGACGCGCCATGAGCCTGATGCAGATTCCGCGCAAGATCGAATACGCGCTGCGTGCCATGATCCATCTTGCCGACGACGTTGACGGCATCGCCCGCGGCTCCGAAATTGCCCGCGACGAGCATATCCCCAAGTATTATCTCGAAAAGGTCATCCGCGACCTGATGCGTGGTGGTCTGGTGCGCGCGCGTCGCGGTCCCGGCGGCGGCTACCAGCTCGCCCGTCCGCCCGAGACCATCTCCTTTCGCGACGTGATCGAGGCCGTCGAAGGCCCCATCACCCTCAATCTCTGCGTCGAGGGCGGCACCCAATGTAGCCTGCAGCCGACCTGCCGCATGTTCCGCGTATGGGAAGAAGGCCAGCGCAGCCTGCTCGATATCTTCTCGCACACCACTATTCGCGAAATCGCGTCGTCGAAGCCCGCGCCGAGTTTCTTCAATCGCGCTCAGACTAGCGCGGCCTCCGCCGAACTCGCCGCCATTCCGGTCAAAAATTGACCCGCACCCCGCGCCCTTGGCCAAGCTTGCGATCCGATCCCACCAGTGCGCAGCCGGCGTTGCGATTCCGGCTTCGCACCCGTGCGCACGGCGCGCAAATCTAACCCCCCGGCGGATCCTTAATTGAACGAAGATCAAGCACCGCCGCCCAGCCTCGCCCGTCGCGCCGCGCCGCAATTCACCGAGAAGACCTTCTATCTCGAGGAGTTTTACGGCAAGAGCATCCTCTTTGCGCTGATTCCGCCAGGCGGCGAGCGCCTCTCCGAACTCGATTCGCTGGTCCTCACGCTGCGCCAGTTGCGCCGTAATCAGACCCGCTGCATCGTCATTTCCTCGGTCCACGCGATGCCCCGGTTGGTCAAGCGCCTCGGCCGCATGCTCCGTCACGAACCAGCCCTCTTCAATCCCGCCAAGGGCCTGCGCACGCGCCCCTATCCGCCCGACTCCGCCGTCGCCGAAATCTGGCACCGCCTGCGCGAGGACGCGATCGTCGTCGCCGCCGCCGAAACCGAGGACCCTGCCGACCTCGTGGTCTTCGCCCAGGAACTCGCCAGCCGCCTGCGCGTCTTCAAGCTCGTGATGCTCGATCGGGCCGGCGGCCTTACCGACGCCGACGAGGAAATCGACTCCTTCGTTGACCTGCGTTACATCCGCCGCGCCCTAACGCGCGAGCGCGCGCCATTGCGCCGCGCCATTATCCGCGCCGCCCGCCGCGCCCTCGAAGACGGCGTCGCCTCGGTCAACCTCACCGCGCCGCGCCAGGTCTATGAGGAATTGTTCAGCTTCGTCGGCACCGGCACGCTCTTTACCGAGCAGCGCTATGCCAACGTTCAACAAATCTCCATCGACGACTTCGAGGAGGTCGAAGCCCTCATCGTGCGCGGCCAGAACGAGGGCTTCCTGCTCCCCCGCAGCGCCCCCGAAATCGCCGGCCTGCTGCCCTCATGCTTCGGCTACCGCGTCGGCGACGAGCATCTCGCGGGAGTCTGCGCCCTCCTGACTGAGCCCTATCGCCGCGAACGCGCCGGCGAAATCACCGCCCTCTATACCCTCACCCGGTTCCTCGGCGAAGGCGTCGCCTCCGAACTGATTAACGAAGTGGTCGCCGAGGCCGAGGCCCGGCGCCTGACCTACGTCTTCGCATGTACCTCCGAAGAACGCGCCGCCCGCTTCTTCGGACGCCTCAAAATCGGCAAGCTCAGATTCCGCCGCGTCGGACCTAAAGCTATCGCCCCGTCGAAATGGCGCGGCTACGAAAAGGCCCGCATCGCACGCCTGAGCATCTTCCGCTGCGACTTGAAATAACCCGCGCCGCCCCCGGGATAATCCGGTGGTCGCGGAACTCAAAACCTTTAGCCTTTTCCAGACACTGAAACCTCACAAGGTTTCAGACTTCCCATTTTAGAAGCCAGTGCCAGGTTTCAACGCAGCCCAACTGGGTCTTGGCCTGACAATCGAGTCTGCGCTGCCCGTGGTGAATCAGATATGTCGGTCTTGCGAATAGCATCGACGGGACCTTGCGCGATCGCTTAAGCGCGTTTCGTTGGCGACAGAGGCCAGTCACCCGAGCATCGCGAGCGGGAATCATGATGCCCTGACAGCATTTTTTACAGGGCGCAGCCCGCATCTTGAGCAATGGGAAGTTTGAAACCTCCATGAGGTTTCAGAGAAGAATATAGTTTCGCGCTCCTCAACGATCCTCCTCTCTCCACCCTCCGCCGCATCGCGTAACCCTCCCGCTTTCGCTACGATCTCCCCTCCTCATGTCACAATCATCCGACCCCATCGCCGCCTCCCCGACACGACCGCGCGCGCTCGTTGCGATCACCCTGATTGTCGCGCTCGCCGCCCTCACGACCCTCCATCGCCTGGGCGCGGCCGACGTATGTGGCTCCAACGAGGCGGTCGAAGCGGTCTTTCTTCAGCAGATGGTCGAGCATGACGCGCTGCTTTTCCCGCTCGAAAACGGGCGCTCCCCGATGTACAAGCCGCCGCTCTTCCATTGGACGGCCGTCGCAATCGACCGGCTCGCCGGCATCAAGAAGATCACCGCCTTTAATTTGCGCCTGCCCGCCGCGCTTTACGCTATCGCCGGGGTCATCCTGACGATTGCCTTCGCCTGCTCTTTTCTCGACTCGACCGGAGGCCTTCTCGCCGGCCTGATCCTCACCGCGTCTTATCAATATCTCGAAAACGCACGCATCGGCCGCGTCGATATGACGCTATGTTTCTTCGAAACGCTGGCCCTTTTCGCCTTTCTATCGTGGTCCGCGCCGCCCGCCCGCTCGACGGATACCGGCGCCGATCCGGATAACGCCCGCGGCTCAAACTCGTTCCGCTACCTGCTTGCGATCGCGCTTGGCCTCGGTGTTCTCGCCAAGGGGCCCGTCGGCGCGATACTCCCCGGCCTCGCCATCGTCATCTTCCTGGTCGCCGAAAAACGCCTGCGCGACATCTGGAAACTCGCCACTCCCGGCCCTGTCATTCTCACCCTCGCGATCGCTTCGAGCTGGTATCTCGCCTGTCTCTTCGGGCGTCGCTACGGCTTCCTCGACCGCCAGATCGGCAGCGAAAATTTCGGCCGCTTCTTCGGGTCGCTCGGCGCGATGGCGCCGTGGTACTACGTCAAGCCGATCCTGCTCAATTCCGCCCCGCTCAGCCTGCTGGTCCCGTTCGCAGTCTTCTCCGCGATACGCACCTATCGCTGCCCGACCCCTTCCCCTTCAACGCCGCCCCCGGTCTCCGGAGAGCCCGCGCATGCTGCGGGCGTCGCCAACGAGGGTAACGCGCACACGCAAGTTCTGCCGGGCGCACGCCCCGCGCAAAACCCGCTGTCCCTCTGGATGGCTTTGCGGATGATGTTTCTGCCCAGGCTCGACGCTCCCGATAAGCGCCCGGCGGATACGCTGCGCGACCGCCGCGCCATCCTTGCCGTCCGCCTGCTGGCGATTTTCTGGGTCGCGACCATCGTGTTTTTCTCGATCGCCGCCTACAAGCGCCGCGCCTACCTGCTCCCATTGTGGCCCGCTTCGGCCGTGCTCCTCGGATGGTGGTTGACCGCGCCCCCGCGCCCGCGCTACGGCAAAATCCTGCGCGCCGCTGTCACGGCGACCTGCGCCGTCCTAATCGTTTTTAATTTCTTCTTTCTTCCGCACCACGAAATTCGCGAATGCGGCAAGGATTCGATGCGTCAGACGGCGGCGCAGATCAATCGCATCGTCGGCCGCAACGAGCCGCTCTATATCTTCCACTTCGAAGATCAGCCGGCGCCGCTACTGTTCTATCTCGATCGCCCCGCCCCAATGGTCTCCGGCAAGCTCGGCGACGCGCCCCCCGGCTACGTGATCGTCACCGCCGAGGCCTGGCGCCACCTCAAGCCGCAAGCGCTCGATCTCGAACCCGTTTTCGAGTCATCTTCCGGGCGCCCGCGCCTGGTCCTTCTGCGCCACGGCAAAGCCCTCGCCGCCCGCTAACGCCCACGCACCGCCGCGAAAGACCGGGTAAATTTGAAGAGTCTGACCGGGTGGTCGAGGAACGCAGAACTGTAGCTTTTTTCTGAAACCTCACAAGGTTTCAGACTTCCCATTTTGGAAGCCAGTGGCAGGTTTCAATGCGGCCCAATGGAGTCTCGCCCTGACAATCGAGGCTGCGCCAGCCGAGGTGAATCAGATATGTCGGTCTTGCGCATCACGTCGAGGTGACCTTGCGCGATCGCCTAAGCGCATTTCGTCGGCGACAGAGGCCCGTCACCCGAGCATCGCGAGCGTAAATCATGATGCCCTGACGCAGCTTTTTACGGGGCGAAGCCCGCATCTTTAGCAATGGGAAGTCTGAAACCTCCATGAGGTTTCAGTTTCCTGAAAAGCTATAGTTCCGCGCTCTGCAACCACCGTCCCTTCTTTTCCTACGGAGGGCCCGGCGTTCGCCTATCTCTACAATTTGTATTATTTTCCTACTAGGCTTTATTGAACGCAGTCCCGGCGACGATCAACATCCGCGAGACCTCGGTCAGATCGTTATCGTCGTAGTACTCGAGCTCGATCCGCCCTGGCGTCTTGCCATGGCGCGGCGCGATCCGCACCTTGCGTTTGAGCGCCTTTTGCACGGACTCCGCCAGCGCTCCCAGGTTTGCGTCGGGCCGCTCCCCGCGCTCGTTCACTATCCGGCTGACGCTCCTCAGACTGACCGGCCGATTCTCGACCGCCATCTGTTCGGCTGCGCGCGCCGTAACCTTGCCCTCGGTGATTCGCGCCGCCGCCGCCATTTGCTCGTCGGCCGATCCGAGACCGAGCAGCGGCCGCGCCTGCCCCGGGGTAAGACCGCCGCTCGCGATCATCTCGACCACCGGAATCGGCAACTCCAACAGCCGCATCGTGTTGGTGACGTAGGGGCGGCTTTTGCCGATTCGCCCCGCGATCTCGTCGTGGCTCAAATTGAATTCGCGGCTGAGCCGTACGAACGCCCGTGCCTCTTCGACCGCGTTCAGATCCTCGCGCACCAGGTTTTCGACCAGCGACATCTCGAGCGCCGCATGGTCGTCGACTTCGCGCACGACTACCGGCACGGTCTCGAGTCCCGCCGCCCGCGCCGCGCGCAAGCGCCGCTCCCCCGCGATCAGCTCATAGCGCTGAGTGTCGAAATCACTCCCGACCGGCCGCACGATCAGCGGTTCGATAATCCCTTGCGCGCGAATCGCCCGGGTCAGCTCCTCGAGCTTCTCGGCGTCGAAATGGCGGCGCGGCTGAAACGGACTCGGGTCGATTCGACTCGGCTCGACCATCAGCATTGCGGGCGCACCATTTAATCCCGCGCCGCGTCCGCTGCCGTCTATCAACGCGTCCAGTCCACGCCCCAATGGCTTTCGAATCATCGCTTACCTCGTTCGTTGTCGCGGGCAAACAGCGCCCGCAGGCTCCATGAGCGCCGCGCTGGCGCGTCCTCGCTCTCGCCTGTCCGCTTGATTGATTCGCCGCCGTCGAGCCGCGCGAGCAGCTCTGCGGCGAGCGCCCGATACGCTTCGGCGCCGGCTGACTTTGGATCGTATTCGAGCACCGACAGGCCATGGCTCGGACTCTCCGATAGCCGCACGTTGCGCGGAATCACGCTTTGAAATACCTTCTCCGGGAAGTGTTTTTCGACTTCGCGCGCGATCTCATGGCTCAGGCGGTTGCGCGCATCGAACATCGTCAGCACCAGCCCATCGATCTGGAGCTTCGAGTTGAGCGACGTCCGTATCCGCTTGATCGTCCCGAGCAGCGCGCTCAATCCTTCGAGCGCGTAGTACTCGCATTGCATCGGGACGATTACCGAATCCGCCGCCACCAGCGCGTTGAGCGTCAACAAGCCCAGCGACGGCGGCGTGTCCACGATCACGAATTCATAGTCGTCGAGCACCGGCGCCAGAATCTCCTTGAGCACCCGCTCGCGGCCTTCGCGCGTCGCGAGCTCGATCTCGGCGCCAACCAGGTCGGGCCCCGACGGCGCCAGAAAGACCCGTTCGCGCGCCGACCGAATCGCGTCGCGGATCGGAATCCGCCCGACCAGCGCCTCATAGATTGTCTTGCCGGAGCTTTTGAGTTCGGCCAGCCGCGTATCGGCGATAATCCCCGACGACGCGTTGCCTTGCGGGTCAAGATCGACCAGCAATACGTTTCCCGGGATACGCGCCTCGCCGCCGCCTTCGCTCTCGCGGCCTTCGGCGACGCCCTTCGGTTCGCGTTGGCCCAGCGCGATCGCGAGGTTGACCGCGGTCGTTGTCTTGCCGACTCCGCCCTTTTGATTGGCTACAACGATGAGCCGCGCCACAACCGCCTCCGCCGCGCGGGAATGTTTCACGTGAAACATTCCTCGGCCGCTTCATGATTACCCTACGGGCTGGCAAAAGCAAAACCGCCGCAGCCGCCAATCCACAGAAATCTGCAAATTGCCGCCCGATCCTGTGGACCGCACCGGGACGCTGCGCCAAAAAGGGCCTAGGGCTTGCGCCTCGAGACCCCGATCAGATGAGCGACGGTGCCCGCCCCGCGTACGACCTCGTAAGCGAGGAAGGCGGCGGGAGCGAAATCGGCGGCGCTCGCCTGCTCGATCACCAGCCTCTGTGAGGGGCTCGCATAGATAATCGCGCGGCCACCCGGCTTCAGCGCCGCGGCGGCGGTCCGGTAAACGATTGACGGCTCGGCAAAGGCGCGTGCCGTCACGACACTGAAGGCCGCCTCGAGCGTAATCGAGTCGGTGCGCGACGAATCCACCCGCACGTTGTCGAGCCCGATCTCGGCCGCGGCAACCGCCAGGAAACTCGCACGCTTGCGCCGCGCCTCCAGCAGCATGAAGTCCGGCGTGGAGTCGCCGGCGCAAGCCGCCGCCAGTACCAGCGACGGAAACCCGGCACCGCTGCCAAGGTCGAGGATCCGTGCTCCGGCAGCGAACGCTCCCTCGAGCGCCGCACCTTCGCCGCCGGATGCGAGTATCAGGGGCGCGAGGCTGTCGAGAATGTGAAAGGCGATTTCACCCGCATCATCCGGGGCTGAGGTCAGATTTAGTTTTGCGCCCCACAGCGCCAGCGTACCGGCAAAAGTCTCGATTCGGCTGAGAAAGTCCGGATTAGGCGGGTCAAAGCCCAGCCGCGACAGGCTTTCGGCGACGATCGCGCGCGTCGCGTGGGCGATTTCAGCAGTTTTTGTCATACGCTAAGCCGGTCTTGGGTATGTTGGTTCCCGCGGTAACCATGTTTCGATGCTTGCCGCTCACTTTGTTCGATTTTTTCGATGCTTGACGCTCGCGCTGCTCTATCACTCGATAGTCTTGCATCGCAGCCATCGAGCGAAGCTGAAGCGAAAATGTTTCACGTGAAACATTTTCGCTTTTTATTCGTTTCAGACATGGTGCTCGATGATCGAGCGACCGAACAGCACATTCAATCAACGTCGCTTGCCGGACGAACCGCTCGCGAATGGCGGGCGTGGATATGAACGGCGAGGATCGAAACCGCCGCCGGCGTGATTCCCGGCATCCGAGCCGCCTGGCCGAGCGACCGCGGCCGGGCGTTAGAGAGGCGCTCGCAGGCCTCAGTCGAAAGCCCCGGAACGGCGCCAAAATCCACCCATTCAGGGATAATCGCCTCTTCCAGCCGCTTGAAGCGCTCGATCGACTCGCTCTGCCGTCGCACGTAGCCCTCGTACTTGACCTCGGTCTCGAGTTCGGCGGCCTGATCGAAGTCGAGCGCACGTTCGATCCGCGCGATCCGAATCACGTCGGCGTAGGCGAGTTCCGGCCGGCGCATCAGGTCGAAGGCCCGTACCGCATTGCGAATCGGGCTGGAGCCGAATTCGGTCAGAATCCGATTGACGTCATCGCTTGCCGGAATCGAAGTTGCGCGCAAGCGGGCGATCTCCGCCGCTACCCGCTCGCCGCGTTCACGAACCCGGGTGGCAGCTTCGGCGCCGACCAGTCCGAGGCGTTCGCCGATTGGCGACAGGCGACGGTCGGCGTTGTCCTCGCGCAGCAGCAGACGGTATTCGGCCCGTGAAGTAAACATCCGATACGGCTCGCCGCCGATCCCGCGCGTAACCAGGTCGTCGATCATCACGCCGATATAGGCCTGATCGCGCCCAAGAATCAGGGGCGCCTCGCGACGGACTTTGAGGACGGCGTTGATACCCGCGATTAGCCCCTGCGCGCCCGCCTCCTCGTAGCCGGTGGTGCCGTTGAGCTGACCGGCGAAGAACAGCCCCGAGACCAGCCGGGTTTCGAGCGACGGCTGGAGCTGGGTAGGATCGGAAAAATCGTACTCGATCGCGTAACCAGGCCGCATGATCTCGGCCTGTTCGAGTCCCTTGATCGAGTGGACCATCTCGATCTGGACGTCGAGCGGCAGGCTGGTCGAAAGCCCGTTGGGATAGACTTCGACGGTGTCGCGCCCCTCCGGCTCGAGGAATATCTGATGACGCTCCTTATCCCGAAAGCGCATCACCTTGTCTTCGACCGACGGGCAATAGCGCGGTCCGCGACTGTGAATCACGCCGGAATACATCGGGGAGCGGTCGAGGCCGCCCCGGATAATTTCGTGAGTGGCCGCGTTGGTGAACGTAAGATGGCAGGGGATCTGCCGCTGCGCGATGCGCTCGGTGCGGAACGAAAACGGCGGCGGCGGTTCGTCGCCGGGCTGGAGTTCGAGCGCGGAGAAGTCGATAGTGCGGGCGTCCAGGCGCGGGCAGGTCCCGGTCTTGAGGCGGCCGATTCTGAAGCCGAGCGTCGCGAGGCTGTCACTGAGACCCATCGCAGCAAAGTCGCCGGCGCGCCCCGCGTTGTAGTTGCGCAGTCCGATATGGACGAGACCCTTCAGGAAGGTCCCGGTGGTCAGTATAACCGTGTCGGCCTCGAAGATTTCGCCGATTTGCGATTCGACGGCGCGCACGGCCCCGTCCCCGACGATCAGCCGCTCGACGCTGGCCTGGCGAATCGTCAGATTGGGCGTCGCTTCGAGCACACGCTTCATGCGCGAGCGGTAGGCGGCCTTGTCGGCCTGGGCGCGCCGCGCGCGGACGGCAGGGCCCTTGCGTGTATTGAGGAAGCGGAACTGGATACCGGTTTCGTCGATCGCGACGGCCATTTCGCCGCCCAAGGCGTCGATTTCACGCACCAGATGGCCCTTGCCGATACCGCCGATGGCGGGATTGCAGGACATCTGGCCGATGTGGTCGAGATTCAGCGTGAGCATCAGGGTGCGCGCGCCCATCCGGGCGGCGGCTAGCGCCGCTTCGATGCCGGCGTGTCCAGCGCCGACCACAATCACTTCATATTTCACTTCTTTCAATGCCCGATGTCTTTCGATGCTTGATGCTCGCGTTGCTCGGTCGCTCGATCAGCGCTTTTTGTTGCCGCCCATATTAAGCGAAGCTGAGGCGAAAATGTTTCGCGTGAAACATTTTCGCTATATGTTCGTCTCCATCAAGATGGTTGATAATGGATTATGACGTGCCGGAGCGTTCACGGAAAGCGCCTCGGGCGAAGGGCGCCGCACCTTAATAATAATAAAAAGTAGGATAGTTCTTCTTTCTGATAGTAACGGTGAAACGTGGAAATAGCGGCAGGCGGATAATGGCGGGCGCGGAGATTATTTGCCGATGCAGAATTCGCTGAACAGCGCGTCGAGGACGTCTTCGGTGCTGACGATTCCGGTGATCGAACCGATCGCGTCGCCCGCAGCCATCACGTCAACCGCGACGATCTCAGGCGGCATCGAAGTGACCGCGCTGTGGCGGGCGGCGGCAATCGACTCGATGGCATGTTCCAACGCGACGCGATGACGTTCGCGGGAAATCGCGACCGATTCATAGCCTGGAGACGCGCGGCCGCTGCCCGCCGAAAGCTCGCGGGACCCATCGCCGGCCTGGCGATTATTATCGGCGTTATCACGGTTATCTGCGTTATCTGCGTGATCGGGGCCGGCGAGTTCGGCCAGCGGGCGCTCGAGGCCGGCGCGCAATTCCGGTAATCCCGCCGCGGTCACCGTGGATAGTTCTACCAGCGGTAATTCGAGGCCGCGCGCGAGCAGGATTGCGGCGTTGAGGCGCGGGGGCAGGTCGCGTTTGTTGAGGATCGCGACGCCCCTGCGGCCGGCCACCATCTCGATCACGCGGGCGTCGTCGGAATCGAGCGGACGCGAGGAATCGAAGACCGCGATGACGAGGTCGGTGGCGGCCGTATGCAGGCGCGTGCGTTCGATGCCGAGGCGCTCGACCGGGTCGGAGCTTTCGCGCAGACCGGCGGTATCGGCCAGAATCAGCGGAACGCCGCCGAGCGCGACCGAATCCTCGATTACGTCGCGCGTGGTGCCGGGAATGGGCGTGACGATCGCGCGGTCGGCACCGAGCAGGAGATTGAGCACGCTCGATTTGCCGGCGTTGGGCTTGCCGATAATGGCGGCACGCGCACCCTCTCTAATAATGCGGCCGCGGGCGAAGGTGTCGTGCAGGGCGGTCAGATCGGCGGCGAGCGAATCGAGGTCGCGGACGATTTCGGTGCGCGCGGGTAGGCGGATGTCCTCGTCGGCGAAGTCGATTTCGACCTCGAGATGGGCGCGAATCGCGACGATCTGGCGGCGCAGATAGGTCACGCGGTCAGCGAGCGCTCCGGAAAGTTGTGCCAGGGCCATCTGGAGGCCGGCGTCGCCGCGGGCGGCGACCAGGTCGGAGATAGCTTCGGCCTCGGTCAGATCGATACGGCCGTTGAGAAAGGCGCGGCGGCTGAATTCACCGGCATCGGCCATGCGGGCGCCGGCACCGACGGCGATCGCGAGCACGCGGCGCGTCAGATAGACCCCCCCGTGGCATTGGAGTTCGGCCACGTCCTCGCCGGTCAGGCTACGCGGCGCGGGAAACACCACGAGCATCGCACGGTCGATGGGCGCATTGGTGGCGGGGTCGCGAATCTCACCGAGATAGAGCCGCCGCGGCGCCAGGTCCGTGAGGTCGCGCGCCAGCGGATGCCACAGTGTCCGGGCGATAGCGAGAGCGCGCGGTCCCGACAGGCGCATGATTGCGACCGCGCCGGTGCCAGGGGGCGTCGCGGGTGCAACGATAGTGTCGGCGGCGTACATCGGAAGGTTCAACCTATTTCCAGGACTCGCAAGCTCGGCTCGCAGCAGGTTTGGCCGGTGAAGAAAAAGATAGCATGGGGGACAGCGAAGAGAGTGGTGGAAGAACCAGGAATTGTTTGTTGTTCCGGAAGTTGTTCCGAAAATTGAAACCTGGCACTAGACGGAGCGCAGCGGAGTCGAGCAAAGGAGTCTGCGACGTGCGCACAGCGCGCGCAGCGCACGATTCAAAAGAAAGCGGTTTCAGACTTCCCGTTTGGAAGAGTTGCGCCGTGGCAGTCTGGCGCCCGCGGGAAACGCACCCAGAGGCGGCGAGTCATACAGCCCCTTCCCCGATGCGGGGAAGAGGCTGGGCTGCGGTAATGGAGGTCGAGGTTTTGGAAACTCGATAGCGCCGGTGCCTGATTAGCGGGTCGCGTCGGCGAGGCGTTCGGGGGCAGATGAGCTGGTGGCGGAAGTCACGCTTGCTTGCGCGGTTTCAGCCTCATTCCAGCTACGTTGATAATCACGTTGCGCGATGATCACTGCGAGCATCAATGCGACTGCGCCCAGAAGACTTGCCGCGGTTCCGAAGATCTTCATTTCGACGATCCTCCTTAATTCGAAGTTCCAGCGAGGCGCTATCCGATGCGCGGTGGCTGCGACTGCATACCTATGAAGGAAAGAGCGAAGGCCGTGCCAAGCCGAGGGCAAAAGAAAAGTCAGCTATTTGCAGGCATTCGCTCGATCGCCTGACGCCAAGGAAGGTTGGCGCTTTTATTTTAATGCAAAGATTCCTAATTCGTTTCGCGAAACGCGACGGCGGCAACTTCTCGCGAGCGGCCGAAGCAGAGGGGGGGGCCGAAGCCGCCTGGAGGCGAGGACGGTGCTTGCGATAGGCGGTTGGGTATGGTTCGATAGACGGATCGAGGCACGCCGCAGTGGCGCGCCGTTTCGACGGAACTAATCACTGAGAGGCTCGCCTCGAGCCCCAAGCTTAAATAAGTTGGCCGCGACCGATGAAAAGGACCTATCAACCTCACAATCGCCGACGCAAACGCACGCACGGATTTCTGGCCCGGATGGCCTCGCCGGGGGGACGCAAGATTCTGAAACGCCGGCGGGCCCGCGGGCGAGCGCGGCTGACGGTATCGATCCCGCCGAAACAGCCCGGCTAGAGCGTGAAGGAGCATTGCGCGCACGAGGCGCGTTGTCGTTTGGTCCAGCCGATCGGTTACATCGGCGCGCCGAATACCTGCGGCTGCAGAAGCACGGGGCGCGCTATCAGACCGCGCATTTCGTGATGTACGCAGGGAGCCTCGCGGAGGTGGAACCCACGCCGGGGCGATCGCGGCTGGGCGTGACGGTTTCGCGGCGGATCGGAACGGCGGTGGTGCGTAATCGGACGAGGCGGCGGGTGCGCGAATGTTACCGGCTCAAGCTCAGATCGATGTTTCCCACCGGCACGGCGCTGATCGTGATTGCGCGGTCGGGTGCGGGTGCGCTCAAGAGTCAGGCGATCGCGGGCGAATTGCTGCATGCGGCGACGAACCTGGCCGCTCGAATCGCACGACGGGCGGGTTAATGGCGCGGGCAACGACTACCACGACGGGCGCCGCGCGGGCCGCGCGCGCCTCCACTATCATTATAATTGATCTCTACCGCGCGATCGTGTCACCGCTGCTGATGGCCACGATGGGGCCTGCCTGCCGCTTCGAACCGAGCTGTTCGGCGTACGCGCGCGAAGCGATCGCACGCCATGGCGTGGTCGCCGGCGCGGGCATGGCGCTGCGGCGGCTCGGGCGCTGCCGGCCAGCCGGCGGATGGGGTTACGATCCCGTACCGCAGGAGCGGCCGGTCCGCATCTGACGTAAGGAATTCTTTGGAAAACTCGCGGCTTCTAACTTTTCTGCTGATCTCATTGGCGATCGTCATTGGCTACAACGAGCTGATGCAGCGGAGCCATCCCGAACTCGCGCATCGGAAGGCCGCGGTGGCGGTAACGCCGACGCCTGAGCATGCGGCCAGCGCACCGGCGGCGGCAGGCGTCGTCGAGAGTTCGATTTCGCAAGCGCCCTCGCGCACTATCACGATCGATACAAAGCTGTATGAAGCGCGCCTGACGACGCGCGGCGGACGGATAGAGAGCTTCCTGCTCAAGGATTACAAGCAGACCAGCGCGCGCAACAGTCCGCTGTATCAGATGGTTGCGGGCGGCGATCGGTATCCGGTGGGGATGCTGATTGCGCGCGGCGCGGCGGTTGGCGATGACGGCGGGGTGGTCTATAGCAGCGTCGCGCCGTCGCAAATCGACGCGGCGACGGGCGTTGCGACGGTGGTGCTGACGGGGGTGACAGCGGACGGAATCAAGCTGGAAAAGACCTTCACCTTCAAGCCGGACAGCTATGTCTTCAAGGTGACCGCGTCGGCGGCGGCGCCGGCGGACGTGAAGCTCGGCGGGATCGGTTTCCAGATGAGCCGAACGCTGAAGGCCAACGAAGGTTTTCACGATATTCCGGAGTTGGAGGCCGACGTCAAGGGCAAGCTCCTGACCAAGGAGCAAAAGGCGATCGAGAAGGGGGTGGCCCCGGTGGTCGGCAAGATTGCCTTTGCCGGCTTCGGCGATCGCTACTTCCTGTCGGCCCTGATTCCGAGCGAGCTGGGCACGGGAACGCTCTCGATGGACTACGTGGGCAGCGAGGCGGACGCGCGGATGCTGTTCGAGGGCGCGACCGCGGCCAGCAGCGAAGTCTATATGGGGCCGAAGGAACTCGATGTACTGGAGGCGGCGAATCCGGCGCTGAGCAAGGCGATCAACCTTGGCTGGTCAACGATGGTGGCGCTGCCGTTCCTGAAGCTGTTGAAGCTATTTCATCGGATTGCGCCCAACTATGGACTTGCAATCATCCTGCTGACTGTCGTAGTGCGATTGCTGACGCTGCCGATGTCGATCAAAGGGCAGCGCTCGATGATGAAGATGCAACGGCTGCAACCGCAGGTCGAGCGCATCCGGGAGAAACATAAAGACGATCAGGAACGGCTCAATCGCGAGATGGTTGACTTGTACAAGCGCAACCACGTCAACCCGCTGGGCGGATGCCTGCCGATGGTGGTGCAATTGCCGGTATTTTTCGGGTTGTACGAGGCGCTGCTCAACGCGATCGAGCTGAGACATGCACCGTTTATCGGGTGGATCACGGATTTATCGGCGCCCGATTGCCTGCCGGTTTCGTGGATGCCGAAGTTGCCGCTGACCGACTGTCACGGGATTCCGGTACTGGTTATCTTGATGACGGTGACGGCATTTTTGCAGCAATGGATGATGCCGCGGCAGCCCGATCCAAGTCAGCAGAAGATCATGATGTATATGCCAGTGGCGTTCAGTTTGATTTTTATAAATTTGCCGGCCGGCTTGACGCTATATTATTTTGCCTCGAATCTGCTCGGCGTGGCCCAACAGTTCATACTCAACCGTGAGTTCAAACAACTACCCGCAGCGACATGAGTTCAAGCGAATCAATCGAAGCATCGGCAGCGACAATTGATCAGGCGGTCAGCCAGGCCCTTGAGCAATTGGGCGCCGAACATGACGACGTCACAGTCGAGGTACTGAGCACGCCGCGCAGTGGCGTACTCGGACTCGGCGCGCGCCAGGCCCGCGTGCGGGTGACGCGCCGGGCACCGGCCGGAGCGCGCAGCGGCGTGATGTCACCGCCGCCGGCACCGCCGTTGCAACCGACACCGCCCGAGATGAGGCGATCCGCAGAGCCTTCGCGGGTTGCGCCGCCACGTCCGCCGGAACGAGTCGAGGCGACCGCCGAGACGCGGCGCGACCAGCCGCCGCCGCGCGGCGCCGAGCGGAGCGAGCCTGGACGCTATGACGAGCGCAGCCGGGTGCGAAATGCACCCGAGGCGCAAGGGCGCGGGGAGCGTCATGAGGAGCATCGTGAAGATCGGCGTGAGGAGCGGCGCGAGCCGCTACGCACCGGGCAAGGCGGTCAGGGGCGCAATGAGCGCCGCCCGCGCCGCGACGTTGCGCGCGGGGAATCGAACGAGACCCAAGGCCGCGGACGTGAAGATCGCCCGAGGGAAGATCGCGAGAGAGAAGAACGCCCGCGTGACGAGCGGCGCAATCCCGCCCGCGCGACGCCGCCCGAAGAGCGCAGGAGCGGCCCTGGCAATGAGCCGCGCGGGCGTCAGGGTCGAGGCAGCGGCGCCGAAGCGCCGCGGCGCGGTCTCGGCGGCGAAGCGGCAGGGAGTTCCACCGCGGGCGGCTTCAGCGGCGGCCGCGACGGCGGCGGACGAGGCCCGGCGCAGAATGCGCCGGAGCGGACGGCCGCGCCGCGCGATCGCGATATGGGTCGTGACGAGGATCGGGATCCATTCGCCGGAGTTGACGACGGCGGCAATGACCCGCGCAAAATCGCCGATTTGCAGGAACAGGCGCGCGAGGCCGAGATTTTTCTCAAACGCCTGCTCGAGCTGATGGGCGAGGAGGCAACGATCGAGCCGGCGGAATCCGACGACCCCGAGACGCTCGAGCTCAATATCAAGGGCGACGGTTCGGGAATCCTGATTGGACGCCATGGACAGACGCTTGACGCGATCGAATACATGGTAAATCGGCTGCTAGCGCGCAAGATCAAGGACGCAGCGCCGATTTCGATCGACACCGAGTCCTACCGCGCGCGACGCCGACGGCTGCTGCAGCGGATGGCGTTGTCGAAGGGCGAACAGGCCAAGCGCGAGCACGTGGCGGTAACGCTCGATCCGATGCCGCCGCGCGATCGGCGGATCGTACATCTCGCGCTGAAGGACGACCCGATGATTGCGACGCGATCGACCGGAGAGGGCTTTGTCCGCCCGATCGAAATCGTGCCGGTCGATGAGCGGCGCGACCCGAATGAACGGCGCAACGAAAATCGCGGGCGGGGGCGCGACCGGGAACGCGATCAGGACCGCACGGCGATCGGCGAGCAGGGCGGATTCAAGCACGGCCAGAAGCGTATCGTGTAGGCGCCTCCGGTCGGATTTTCGCGCGGGTCCCGCACCCGATGGCGGGGGCTGACCAATGCCGTTAAGCGATCGCCGCTTGCGGGCGTTTGTGGCGGCAAATCGGTGGGGATCCGGATGCGTCGCATTCTTCACTGACCCGCTGGGACGCGATATCAATCGCGGTATTGGCGTATTAATCTTTATCCAGGTCCTGCGGATTCCATATACCTGCCCTTCGTTATCCAACCGCTCTTCGATGCGTATTCGTCCGTAATCGTCGGCAAGCGGCTTGTGCCAATCGGTGTTGCAAGGTGTAATCAATAGTGAGTAGTCGCATTGGGTGGATGCCTGCGAGGGAGCGGCGCGGGAGCCGTGGACGACGCATAGCCAGTTAAGAATCGGTAAATATCGACGGGTCCATGGGCGCGCGGATGAGATGCGCCTCGGTGTGGGTATTGGCTGACTCTGCCGGTCGATTTTGCGCAGTGGCCCGCGAAGTGGCTGGCCAAGGGGAGGAAGATGGCGGTGACTCAAAGAACAAATATAGCGATCGCGAGTTTGTTGCTGCTGGCGCTGACGCCCGGCTACGGGCGGACGCAGGCGACGGTGCGGTTGGCGCAGAGTGTTTCGCCGGGGGCCGCACAAATCTCCAACGCGGTAGCGGCGCCGGACACGATGCCAATGGAGATCACGGTGGTGCTCGCGCTGCACAATACCGCCGAACTGGAACAGCTGACGCACGATCAGCAGGATCCGTCATCGCCGAGCTATCACAAGTGGCTGACGCCAGACGAGTTCAATGCACGCTTCGGACCGACCAAGGCCGACGCCGATGCGGTGGCGCAATGGCTCGAATCGGCGGGATTTTCGGTGAAATCGATCGACCTCGAACGTCGCATGGTGCGCGCGTCGGCGAACGCGGCGGTGGTCGAAAGCGCCCTGGACACGACGATCGTGAGCAATGGAAAGCTCTTCGCGAACCAGAACGATCCGGCGGTACCAGCGGCGCTGGCGCCGTTGATCGGATCAATCGAGGGGCTCAGCAACACCTTCGCGATAAAGCCGATGCTGCGGCAGGGGCTGCGCCTCGGACCGGCATCGCCAGCCACTGAAGAAGCGGATACGAGCGTGACACCGGACTACAGATACAACGGAAATTATGGTTTTGCACCGGCGGACCTCGCGACGTATTACAATGAAACCGGGTTGAGCAGCCTCAAGATCAAGGGCACCAAGGCGCCGGATTGTATCGCGCTGGCCGCGGTTTCCGATGTTCACAAGGGAACGTTCCGCACGTTCCAAAGGAGATTTCACGTACCTGGGTTAAAGCTGACCAAGGTTTTCGCGAGCGGCAACAATCCCGGCTACACCGGCGACAACGAAATCGAGTCCGACCTCGACGTTGAATACTCGCATGCGGTGGCTACCTCGACGCCGATCAGGCTCTATATCGGGGCGGGCGGCAACGATTTGCAGGACGCGATCAGCGCTGCCGTAAGCGACAACAAGTGCGGCGTCATCAGCATCAGCTACGGTTATTGCGGGGCGTCGGCGGGCTTTTATAGCTCGACGCTGGACGGCTACTTCTCGCAGGCGGCAGCGCAGGGGCAATCTGTGTTCGTCAGCTCGGGAGACGATGGCGCGGCCGGTCTCGTTTTCGACACATTTACCGGCAAGTGCGTCTCCGGAAATACGCCGAATGTGAGCGAGATGTGCGCCGATCCCAACGTCACCTGCGTCGGCGGCACGCAGTTCGATCCGAACTACGACAGCAAGGCTCGCAACACCAGCAGGGTTACCGACACCAACGATTCGCCGGAGGCGTGGAACGAGAGCGGAATCGGCGCGACCGGCGGTGGAATCAGCAGTATTTTCGCTATTCCGTCCTGGCAGAGCGGAGCTGGAATAGGCGGAACGATGAGGGTGGTACCGGACATATCGCTCGGCGCCGCGCTCGATCATCCCGGGTATTACGTGGTGGCGTTCGTCAATGGTAAAAACCTCGTGGGCACGGTCGGGGGAACCAGTCTGTCGTCGCCGGTGTGGGCCGGGTACTCGCGGCTGATCGCCCAGGTCTATGGCGGCAGTCCAAGTGGCCGTCTGGGCGCGATGAATCCGCGGCTCTACGATATCGGATATTCGTACGGCTCGGATTCGGGGCTGATCGATATCACGGCGGGCAACAATGATTTCAACGGCGTTACCGGTTATGACGCGGGCGTCGGTTACGATCTGGCTACGGGCTGGGGTTCGCCGGACATGACCGCGATGCTGATCTCTTATCTGGCGGGTGGAGAAGCCACGGTGGTGCCGGCAAACGTGAGCGCACCACCGAAAACCGAAATCGCCAACGCCGGCGTTCTGACCCTGATGAATACCTCCAGCCAACCCCTTTCGATCGATTCGATCGCGGTGAATGTGAGCAAGCCTGCGATCTTCAAATCGGTGAGCATGAGCGCCGGCGGCCAGACCGTGACGCCGCGCAAGCGCAAGACCATGGTGTTCAAGTTCAATCCGCCGATCATGATCAGCATTGGCGGCATGGCGGACTTCACGCTGGGCGCGACGATGACACGACGTGCGAAGCGGGGAACACCGCTGTCGGCGCAGAATATCGCTGGCTTCGGAATATCGGCGAACGCGGCGGGCGCAAACGTGACCATCCAAGGACTGCCGACGTCGCTGGGTACGGTGACCCTCACGCATTGAGTGCGCGGTGGCGACACAGATATCGGGAACGCGGCGGGCGGTCGGATTCAGTGCGCCGCGTTCGGGCATTCGCCGACGCGCGTGCCCTCGAGCATGATGGTCGATACGAACGGGTGTCCGTTGAGCGATCCGGATGAGGTGATTTTGCCGCGGTAGTGTTCGGGCGAGTCGAAGTTGATGTCGCCGCTGCCGCTAATCGGCATCCGCCCGTTGCATTGCAGACCCCAGATGAGCCTGGTGCCGGTCCAGCTATAGCTGGTGCGGGTGCATTTTTCCTCGGGCGAATCCGGCGGCATCAAGGACTTGCTGGGGTCTCTCACTTGTTCCGCAGTAACACAGTTGGTTTGCGTATTCGGCGGCGAGAGCGCGCCGTCGCGGTCGAGGCGAGTGGTCACCTTCCAGAGGCCGGGACGCGGGCCGGCAGCTGCGGTGGCCTGGGCGGAAATTGCCAGGATCGCGGCGATCGCCAGCGCCGGCGCGGCGCGCCTGAATAATCGGGTCATGCTCGATCCCCCCTTGGTGTGAATCGATACGCGCGGAAATCAACCGGCGGCGCACGCGCTCCAGCACGGAGTTCGAGCGCGCGCCGCCGGATGCGGGCGGTTGCCCGGCCAGGAATCGTAACGCTTCTCGCAGACTCATGGGTCCGCTACGCTGCGCTCCGTCAGGGCGCCGCGTCAGCCGTCGGTCCAACCCCACTTGGCCTTGTTGGCCGCGATCTGTTCGGGCGTTGGATGGACTACCTGCTGGAAAGTCTTGACCTTGAACTGGTCGGCCAAATCGACGGTTTGGTGATTGAGGGCGATGTCGTCCGTGAAGACCTCGGGGACGGCCGGCTCCTCGAAGATTGCCTGCCACGGGCATTCGGGCTCGCAAGCGCCACAGTCGATGCATTCGTCGGGGTTGATGTAGAGCTGGTTGGGGAAACTCTTACGGTCCTCACCGACATATTCATAGATGCAATCGACCGGGCAAACGCTGACGCAGCCGGTGTCTACGCAATCGATGCAAAGGCGGGTTATCGTCCACGGCATGGGTGCTTATCCTCTCCTAAACAGTAACCGGTTTAACCTATACCGGCGTAGCCGTCTAGAAAAGCGGGACGGCGCGGCCAAGTCAACCGTAATGGCGATGGCCGCGCGGGCCGGTGGGCGGCGATCGCAGAAAAATGCGGCGGCGGCGGCGCAAAACGGGCGCAGCGCTCGCCTGTTGGGCGAAATACGATTAGGATTCCAAGGGTTTGCGATCGGTATTTTGACGGGAGTTGAGAGCAATGAAGGACGGCAAAGGCATTCGCACGGAAACCGACAGCATGGGCGCGATCGAGGTCCCGGCCAACCATTACTGGGGCGCGCAGACCGAACGATCGCTGATGCATTTCGCGATCGGGCACGACCAGATGCCGCGGTCGATCGTGCGCGCGTTCGGGGTGCTGAAGAAGGCGGCGGCCGAGGTCAATCGCGATCTCAAACAACTGCCGCCCGACAAGTGCGATCTGATCGTGAAGGCCGCCGACGAGGTGATCGAGGGCAAGCTCGATGCCGAATTTCCGCTGCGGGTGTGGCAGACCGGTAGCGGCACGCAGACCAACATGAACGCCAACGAGGTGATTTCGAATCGCGCGATCGAGCTGGCCGGCGGCGAAATGGGCAGCAAGAAGCCGGTACATCCCAACGACCACGTCAACATGTCGCAATCCTCGAACGACACCTTTCCGACGGCGATGCATATTGCGGCGGCCGAGGAGCTGACGCAGCGACTGCTGCCGGCGCTCGAGAAGCTGGTCGCGGCGCTCAAGAGCAAGCAGGCGGAAGTAGCAGATGTCGTGAAGATCGGCCGCACCCATCTGATGGACGCGGTGCCGCTGACGCTGGGCCAGGAATTTTCGGGCTATATCGCGCAGCTCGAATATGACATCGCGCGGATCAAGATGGTGCTGCCGGACGTGCTGGAGCTGGCGATTGGCGGCACCGCGGTGGGCACCGGATTGAACACCCATCCGGAATTCGACCGGCGCTGTTCGGCGCGAATCGCGGAGCTGACGGGGCTGCCGTTCACCTCGGCGCCGAACAAGTTTGCGGCGCTGGCGGCACATGACGCGCTGGTGATGACGAGCGGGGCGCTGAAGACGCTGGCGTGCTCGCTGATGAAGCTGGCCAACGATATCCGCTGGATGGGCTCGGGACCGCGCTGCGGCCTGGGCGAACTGGCGCTGCCCGAAAACGAGCCGGGCTCGTCGATCATGCCGGGCAAGGTGAATCCGACGCAGTCGGAGGCGATGACGATGGTGTGCGTGCAGGTGATCGGCAACGACACGGCGATCTCGATTGCGGGCACGCAGGGTAATTTCGAGCTCAACGTCTTCAAGCCGGTAATCATTCACAACCTGCTGCACTCGATCACGCTGCTGTCGGATTCGGCGGTGCTGTTTGCGAAGTACTGCGTAGATGGAATCGAGGCGAATCGCGCCAAGATCAAGCATTACGTGGTGAGCTCGCTGATGCTGGTGACGGCGCTCAGCCCGCATATCGGCTACGACAAGGCGGCCAAGGTGGCCAAGCATGCGCATGAGCGGGGGCTGACGTTGCGGCATGCGTGCGAAGAGCTGGGCTATCTGAAGGGCGAAGAGTTCGATCGGCTGGTGGTGCCCGAGAAGATGCTTCGGCCGGGCGCCTGAGCGGGATCGAATCCGATGGCCGGGTTTCGCATAAAGCAAAAATGGGTTCGTTTTTTCAAGAGAGTTTTTCGATCGCTCCCTCGGGTTGAAGGGTGACGCTGTGCGTTGACTGCTGAGGCCGCGTTTTAATGGGTTTGACGACACTGTCGCGGTCCAGACCAAGGTGCGCATCGCAGTGGATTTAAGTTGGACCGACGGAGCGATTGGCAATCGGGCTGGCGGTTAAACTGGCAATTACCGCAGTGGTTGGGGGGGCGGGCGATTAGCGAGCCGGCCTAACCTGTCTGTAGCAGTATGCTCCTTTGGGGCAATTCGCGGTAGTGCATCCCCGTTAATTTCCCTAGCAGATCGCTGAATACCACTTTCTATCAAAACGCGGCGGCGGCGCTGAGTCAGGTGGGGCGGGGCTGGAGCATGCGCCAGACGCGGACGCCGAGCGGACGAATCTCGTCGATCACCTGGTAGCCGACGTGGCTGTACCAGGCGACGTTGGCCTCGGTCGCGGTTTCGAGATAAACGCCGGCCAGATCGGGGCGAAGCGCGGCCTGGTCGCGCAGGTAATCGAGCAGCGCGACGCCATAGTGCTGGCCCTGAAAATCGGGCTCGACGCCAAGCACGTTGAGATAGATATGCGGCTCGGCGGGACGATGCTTGAGCAACGTATCGAGCGTCGAAATCGCACGGAAGAGGCCGCTCAGGCCGGCCGCGCGGACCAGATCGGGCATCAGGGCGAGCCCGCGAATGACGGTTGCCGCGGATGACGACGGCCGATCGACCTGTTCGATAATCGCGGCGGCGGCGATGCGCCCGTCGCGGATCACGCCGAGGACCGGCTGCCCGGTGTGGGATTGCTCAGCGAGAATGACGCCGAACAGGCGCGCCATGCGAGTGACGCGTGCGCTCTCGTCCGCGACCTGGCCGATAATCGCGCCAATCAGGGGATCGTGCACGAAAGCGCGGCCGAGCACGGCGGCGGCGGCGGCGTGCTGTGCGGGAAAGAGCAGCGCTACTTGCGGGTGTTGGTCCATGGGTTCGAGAATGGCGATTGCTGGCGAAGACCGAGCTTAGCAAACAACCGTCACGCTTTGCTGCGGAAGATTTCGGGATTTTCGCGGCCGGTCACCTGAATTTCGGCGAGCAGGCCCTGGCTGGTCACCCGGCTGAGAGCGTGATCGACCAGCTTGATGGTTTGGGGGACCGGCAATTCCATATCCCCGACGAATGCGCTGCCCGGGGCGACAGTACTGGTTTGGAGGTATCGCGCCGGTGCGGTTGCAAGCGCGCCCTGCTGCCAGGCCCTGACCCAGACGTTGCCAATCGGATGAAAACTCGAGGTCAGATTGGGGCCGCCGTTGACCATGAAGACGCGTATGGTCTCTCCCACCTTCGCCTGCATCGCGCCGAAGCGACCGGGCGTGAGTGCGTTTACGGCACCGTTGAACAAGACGAAGGTCGGCTGCTCGCGCACCATCGCGTCGGGGTCGAACCGGTGAAAGCCCTGCTGCTGAAAATGCTCGACGGTGTAGAACTCGTTCTGGCCGAGATAGAATTCGCGATCGACCTTGGGCAGGCCGTGCGGCGGTTCCACCAGGATCATCCCGTACATGCCGCTGGCGATGTGAAAGTCGAGTTGCTCGACGGCGCAATGATAGATGAAGGCGCCCGGATACATCGCTTTGAAGAATTCGCTCTTCGACTTGCCAGGAAGCACGGTGGTAGCGGCCGAACCGCCGCCGGTACCGTAGATAGCGTGCATGTCCACGTTGTGAATGTAGACATTGTCGGCGAGATTTTTCAGGGTCAATTTAACCGTATCGCCCTGGCGCACACGCAGGAGCGGGCCGGGCACCTGTCCTCCGAACGTCATGAATCTGAAGGTGGCGCCGGGTGCTATTTCCGCCACAACCTCGCGCGCCTCCAGGGTGATGTCGTGATGCGCGGGGCGGTCACGCTTGATCGGCGACGGAATCCGCGCCGGATTCGCGACCACTCTCGGCAACGGGCGGCTCGGCGTCGCGGTGGGCTCGGCAGCTTCGGCAGCTTGTGCGGCCTCGAGCCCAAACGGCCATCCGAGCTTTGCAATCCCGAGCATGGCGGCACCTGTCCCGAGCAGACGAATCAACGAACGGCGATCGATACGTATGGGCTCCATTACGGTTGACTAACCTCCTGAGAACAGCTCGGCGGCGATCTTTTGACCAATGAGTCACCGGCCCAAAGCCGCAACCGCGCGGGTTACATGCGGAAGACGCCGAAGCCGGTGGCGGGCGGAATGCCGGCGTTGAGCGACGCGGCGATGCCCAGCGCCAGGGTCGCGCGGGTCTCGAGCGGATCGATCACACCGTCGTCCCACAGGCGCGCGCTGGCGTAATAGCAACTCGATTCACTTTCGTATTTATCGAGCGTGGGTCGCACGAACTCGGCCTGATCGGCGGGCGACATCTGGCCGCCCGCGCGCGCCATCTGATCGAGCTTGACGGTCAGCAGCACGTTGGCGGCCTGCTCCGCGCCCATCACGGAGATGCGCGAGTTGGGCCACATGAAAAGCAGGCGCGGCGAGTAGGCGCGGCCGCACATGCCGTAATTGCCGGCGCCGTTGGACGCGCCGATGATCACGGTGAACTTGGGCACCTGCGCGTTGGCGACCGCGTTGACCATCTTGGCGCCGTCCTTGGCGATGCCGCCCTGCTCGTAGCGTTTACCGACGATGAAGCCGGTGATGTTCTGCAGGAAGATCAGCGGGATGCGGCGGGCGCAGCAGAGCTCGATGAAGTGGGTCGCCTTGAGGGCGGACTCGCTAAACAGCACGCCGTTGTTGGCGATGATGCCGACCGGGTAGCCGTAAATGCGCGCGAAGCCGGTCACCAGGGAGGTGCCGTAGCGGGCCTTGAACTCCTGCATTCGGGAGCCGTCGACCAGGCGCGCGATGACCTCGCGCACTTCGTAGGGTTTGCGCGCGTCGTGCGAGACGATGCCGTAGAGTTCGGCGGGATCGTAGTAGGGGTCTTCGGGCGCGTCCTGGGCGAGCACGTTTTGCGGCGGGCGCGGACCGAGATTGGAGAAGATCGAGCGGGCGATTTCGAGCGCGTGGCCGTCGTCGTCGGCGAGATGATCGCTAACGCCGGACAGGCGCGTATGAACGTCGCCGCCGCCGAGTTCCTCGGCGGTGACGACTTCGCCGGTGGCGGCGCGCACGAGCGGCGGACCGGCAAGAAAGATGGTGCCCTGGTCGCGGACGATGATGCTCTCGTCGGCCATCGCAGGGACGTAGGCGCCGCCGGCGGTGCATGAACCCATGACCGCGGCGACCTGGGCGATACCGAGCGCGGACATTTGCGCCATATTGTAGAAAATACGGCCAAAATGTTCACGATCGGGAAAGACCTCGGATTGCAGCGGCAGAAAGGCGCCGCCGGAATCGACCAGGTAAACGCATGGCAGGCGGTTTTCGATGGCGATTTCCTGCGCGCGCAGATGTTTCTTGACGGTAATCGGATAGTAGGTGCCGCCCTTGACGGTGGCGTCGTTGGCGACGATGACGGCCTCGCGCCCCTGGATGCGGCCGATGCCGGTGACGATGCTGGCCGCGGGTGCGTCGCCGTCGTACATGCCCCAGGCGGCGAGCGCGGACAATTCGATAAACGGGCTTTCGGGATCGATCAGGCGCTTGATGCGATCGCGGACCAGCAGCTTGCCGCGTTCGACGTGGCGGCGGCGGGCGTTTTCGGGACCGCCGAGCCGGATGCGTTCGATCTCGGTGCGCAATTGCGCCACCTGCACCTCCATGACCTCGCGATTACGCTTGAAGTCGGGATGGTTGGGGCTGACGCGCGATTCGATTCGTTCCATGCAGATCCTCACTGATGCGGCGCCGGGGCCGCCGGGCATCGATGCAGTGCCATGACTCTTATAAGCTTGGACACCGGCGGGGTGAAGCACCCGGCTGATGCAAAGGCGGGAAAAACGGGGGCAAGATAGCAGCGTGTGCGGCGATGCGTGAGCGGGATTTACAGGCGCTCGAATACGACAAGGTAGTGGCGCTGGTGCGCGAGTTCGCGGTTTCGGAGCCGGGGCGGCGCGCGATTGCATCGTTGCGTCCGGCGGCGGATGCGGGCGTGGTGCGCGAACGGCTGCATGCGACCGCTGAGATGCTCGGGCTGCGATCGCGTTCCGGTTCGGTGCCGATCGACGACTTCGACGACCAGCACGAACATCTGCTGGGAGCCGCGCCCGAGGATGCGGTGCTCAACGGGGCGTCGCTGGTGCGGATACGCGATTTCGTGGTGGCCTCGCGCACGGCGGCGGCCTTTTTGCGATCGCGCGTCGAGGCGCGGCCGCGGGTCGCGGCGATCGTGCAGAACCTGGTGGCGCCCAAGGAACTCGCCGACGCGATGCTGCGAGCGCTGGCTGACGACGGCGGCCTGCTCGACGACGCCAGCCCCGAGCTGAAGCGCTTGCGCACGCGGCTGCGCGACGAACGGCTGGAGCTCGAGACGCGGCTGGCGCGATCGCTCAACGCCGCGGGCATGGAGCCGTTCGTCTCGGACTACCTGGTCACGGTGCGCAACCGGCGCTTCGTGCTGCCGCTAAAGCTCAACTACGCCGAGCGCCTCGAGGGGATCGTGCAGGACCGCTCGGTCTCGGGCGAGACGCTTTTCGTCGAGCCGATCTGGGCGGTCGAGTTGAACAACCGCCTGATGATGCTCGAGCGCGAGGCCGAGGCCGAAGAGTACCGGCTGCTGATGCGGCTGACGGCGATGGTGCGCGGCTACCTGCCAGAGCTGCAGATGACCTTTGCGGCGCTGGTCGAGCTCGACGCGCTCAACGCGCGCGCGATTTTCGCCGAGCGCTTCGGATGCAGAGAACCGGAAATCTGCGACGACGGCCTCGACCTGATCGCGGCCCGCCATCCGCTGCTGCTGACCAGTGGACGCGAAGTCGTGCCGATCGACGTGGCGATCGCACCGGGCCAGCGCGGAATCGTGATCTCGGGACCCAACACCGGGGGCAAGACGGTGGCGCTCAAGACCGTCGGGCTGTTCGCGCTGATGGCGCAGGCGGGTCTGCTGATTCCGGTGCGTGAGGGCAGCAAAATCAAGGTTTTCCGCAGCGTCTTTGCCGACATCGGGGACGCGCAGTCGATCGCGGCGAGTCTGTCGAGTTTTGCCGCGCATATCGCCAATCTGAGCGAAATTATCCGGTCGCTGCGCGAGCCGGCGCTGGTGATTCTGGACGAGCCCGGCGGCGGAACCGATCCGGTCGAGGGCGCGGCGCTGGCGATCGGACTGATGGATTACCTGGGCGATCGCGACTGTCTGGTAGCGGTCGCCACGCATTCGACGGCGGTCAAACTGCATGCGTACTCGCGCGCCGGTTTCGAGGCCTCGGCGGTGGACTTCGACCCGGAACGGCTGGTGCCGCTCTATCGGCTGAAACCTCATACGATCGGGCAAAGCTACGGCCTGGCGGTTGCGCGACGGCTGGGATTGCCCACCGAAATCGTGACGGCGGCCGAGTCGGCCTTGCCGGCCGGGAGCGCGGAGCTGGCCGAGGCGCTGCGGCGGCTGGAAGAGGAACGCGCACGGCTGCATGCCCATACCGAGCGGTTGCGCGAGCGGGAACAGGCGCTGGTCGAGCATGAACGCGAAGCGGCCGCGGCGGCGGAGCGCGCACGGGTCCGGGCCGAAGCCGAACGCGACCGCGTGCGCGGCGAAGGGGCGCGCGCCCTGGAGGAGTTGCGGCGCGAGGGTTCCGCGGTGCTGGCGGAAATGAAGGCGGGGGCCAAGGGCCGGCGCGAACTCGGGCAAACGCTGGCCGCGGCCGCGGCCAGACTCGAGCACGTCGTTCCGCGGATGCATGAACGCGCGGCGCCGGATGCGAACGTACCGCTCAAGGTCGGCGACCAGGTTGAATTGGGCGAGATTCGCGGCGAACTGCTGGCGCTCGACCAGGATCGTGCGGTGGTCGGCCGCGGGGGACTACGAATCGAGGTGTCGGCCGACCGGCTGCGCCGGGCGCGCGCGGCGACCGCTCCGGCCCAGGAACCGCGGATTACGGTCACGGCCGCGTCCAACGATCGCGACGAACTGAATCTGGTCGGGATGCGCACGGGCGAAGCGCTGCGCAAGCTCGAGGAGTTTCTCGACCAGGCGTACCTGACGAATCGCAAGGAAGTTCGCGTGATCCACGGAATCGGATCGGGCGCCCTGAAAAAGGCGGTGCACGAGTACCTTGCCACGTCGCCCTATTGCGCATCGTTTCGCCAGGCCGAACCGCATCATGGAGGCGCCGGCGCGACCATCGTGGAACTCGGCAAGTGAGGGCCACCGGCGCGCGATACGCGGAGTCGGCGCGAAATCGGCACGGAGTCGGTGCGAAGCGATTGCGGCGCGGCGCGCAATCGCCGGTCGCATAACCGGCTAGCGGAACAGGCCCTTCAAGGGGTTCTTGAATCCGCCTGAACCTCCTGAGCCTCCCGACCCGCCGGTCGCGCTGGGCGATGCGCCGGGGCTCGCAGGGGGTTCGCTGCCGCCGCCGAGCAGGCCACCGAGCCCGTTTTTCTTGAGCAATTCGCCCAGGCCTTTTTTCTGAATCAGTTCGCCCACCTTACTTTGCACCGCATGCGACGCGGCGCGCTGGGCGATGATTCCAACGTCGGGGGCGACCGAGGGATGCGGCAACTGGCCGGAGACGCGCAGCGGAATCTCGACCTCGCTGTCCTTGTTGGTGAGGTATTTTACGTTGTTTCGGGCCGCGACCAATTCGGTAGTGAACGGCCTGGACATTTTGATTTTCGCGACGAGGTCGAGATTTTTGTCGAGATCGAACCAGCCGTCGGCGAAGATCGAATAGTCAGTCGAGCGCGCGACTATATCGTGCGAGATGATGCGCGGGCCGCGGATCGTGAAGGTCAGGCTCGCCTCCTGAATATCGGTATCGGGCGATTTGAACAGCTCGGGATGGTTGTCGACGACCGCGGCCGGCACCAGCGCGCCGATACCCGGGACGTTGTCGACTTTCTTGAGCGCCTGCGCCACGACGTTGACGCCGACCAGCTTGCCGTTGAGCATCCGGGCGCGCCCCGAACCGCGCAGGGTCGGCTTGATCTGATCGAGGTTCTTGCCCTGCCCGGCGATCTGAATATGGCCGGTCAAGCTGCCGCGAATCGTGCCCGCAGCCTTCGAATGCTGCGATTCGAGAGCGGCCTGCATATTGACGTTTTGCGCGTCGACGGTGAAGTCGAAGGCCTGTGCCGCCCCGACAGTCGCCACGCCCGTAGCGCCGATCGATCCGTCGAAGGCGCCGAACTTCAATGAGTTCACCTTGACCCGATTGGCGCCGTAACTGGCGTCGAGGGCGAGCAGCTTGAACGGGACGTTGTTTAAAATCCCGGATGCGGCGGAAAGCTTGGTCGATGCCGCGAGACTCGAACCGCTGCCGCTGACGGTGCCGTTGGCCGCTACCTGCGTCAGATTTTCAGCGCCCTGATCGGTGCGGCTGGGCACCAGCTCGGCCAGCGTTATTTTATCGACGCTCAAGCGGTAGCTCACGTGCAGCGGTTGAATCGAATCGACGCTCGCCTGCAACTGGGCGTTGCCCGATCCCAGTTTGAAGGTCAACGGACCGAGGTTGGCGACGTTACCGGCGAGCCGGATGGTTCCGTTCAGATCGCGAATAGGCGGCGTCTTGGCGTTGGGCAGCGTGGCGTTGACGTTTGCCAGCGCGACCGTGCCGTGAAGCAAGGGCTTGGACTTCTCGAGGGCGATCGCGGTGTGGATTTCCGCCGTGCCGGTCGGATTGTAGGGCTGCGCAGCGCTGCTCAGCTTCGCGATCGGGGCGAGGTCGAACTTGTTGGTATCGAGCCGCGCCCGAACCTTGCCGGCGGCCAGCTCGATTTTGGTCAATTTCGCTTCGAGGTCGGCCAGGCGCAGATTTGCCTGCTGCACGACCAGCTTCCCCGCCGTGCGCGCGCCGCTCGCGGTGAACTTGAGCGTGGTCCCGGCGGGCTTGTCGAAGCTCGGCGCGTAGGCCACGCGATTCGAGCTGAGGTCGCTCGCCACGTCGAAACGGAGGTCGTCAAGCGTGCCGGCGATCTTGCCCTTGAGCGTAACCGCGCCGGACAGCGCGAGCGCTCGCGGCAGCGCCTTGGCCGCCTGCGGCATGGATTTCAATTGTGCGAGCGTGAACGGTCCGACGGTGGCGGTGAGGTTGAGCGGGATCGCGCCGGCCTCGATCGCGTTGTCCTTTGCGATTGGTCCGGCAGTGCCGCTTACAGCGAGATTGCGGCGGTCGCCAAAGGCCGCCAGATCGAGGGTGACGTCGAACGGATTCACCAGACTGAAATCGGTGACTTTCAAATTGAGGTTTTTGACCGTCACCGGCGCACCGCCGTTCTGCTTATCGATGTAGGTGACCTGCCCGTCCTCGATGATGAAAGTGTCAACCACTACATTTTCGGCCGTCGAGGCGCGGACCGGCGCTGTGGACTGGCCGTTTTTAGAGACGCCCGCGGATTTGTTCGCTGACGCCCCCAGACCCGGCTGCCGCTGGGCTCCCGATGCGCCCGGCTGGCCGGCGTTTACGGCGCTCTTTTTTGCGAGCGTGCTCACGTTCAGGGCACCTGACGCGTCGCGAATAATCCTGACCTGCGGCTGCTGAAGGACCAGTTCGGTAACCTTGATTTCCTTGTGCAGCAGCGGCATCAGCTCGACCTTCAAGAGAACCTGGTCGGCCTGCGCAAACGGTAATTGCGAGAAGGCGGGATCGTCGGCGAGTTTGACTCCGCTCAGCTCAATCGAGACGCCCCATCCGAGATGCGCCTTGATCGCGCCGGCCTGCACAGGACGTCCGACGGCGGCGCTGGCGCGGTCGAGCAGCCGGGTGCGATTGGCGGCAATAATCGAGTTGAGGTTGAAATAGGCGTAGCCGACGACGACCGCGACGATCAGGATCACCACGGCAATCGCGCCGCCGGCTATGAGTAGGAGTCTGCGCATTGAAGACACCTCGGTTGCGCTGAGGATTCCGGCCCGTGCTCAATCAAACCGCCCCGCAGCGGTGGCGGTCAAGCGGGCGTCGAAGTCGGCCAGCGCCGGCGCGATCTCCTCGCGCATCAATTCGGCCAGCCGCGCTTCGTAATCGTCGAGCGACTGAATTCCGACGCGGCGCATCCCGGCGATATTGATGGTTGACGGATGCATCAGGGGGATAACGCGCAGGCCGGCATCGACGACCACCGGTTTCGCATGCATCGCGACCAGCTTTACCGGCGCGCCGAGGACCGCGGCCGCCGCACGCGCCCCAAAGGCGAAAATCAGGCGCGGGCCGATAAGCTCAAGCTCGCGGCGCAGATGGCGCTCGACGCAGGTTGAATTTTCCGCCCCCAGTGGCGAGCGATTGGCACCGGTAGCCGACGACGGCCAGCATTTTACCGTGTCGCTGAAATAGAGAATCTGCTCGGGCTCGATTTCGCGGGGCGCCACGGCGCGGGCGAACGCCCGGCGAATAACCAGATTGCGCGGATTCGAAAAGGGCCGGCCGTGTTCGAGCGAGACGCGTCCGGGCGCTTCGCCCAGGATCATCAGGCCGTAGCGCGCGGTGCCGCGCCGGCCGAGCGGAAACTTGCGCCATGGCGCGATCGTAGGGCATTCGCGGCAGCGATTGACGCGCCGCCAGAAGTCGAGCACCCGACTATCTAGGGGACCCGGTGGCGCGGCGGCAGGTATATTGGATGAATCGCTCATCGATTAAGTCATGTGAATCGTGTGAATCATGTGAATCGTGCGAGTGATGCGAATGATGGGATATTGTGGATAGTCGAAGCGCTTCGGCAGACTTCCAGCGGGCTGGCGGTTGGCGTCGCGGCGGGCGTGGAGTCATATTTAAGCGAAACCCGACTGGCATCCTTTGCGGGCCGCGACCCACTGACCGGATAATCTAAATGGCGAAGAAACGGAAATCGACCCCGATTCGCGAGAATCGCACGGCCCATCCGGAACCGGTCGCCAAGCCGGTCTTCGCGTCGCCGTTCAAGGATCTCAAAAAGATGCTCGACGAACGGGCGGCGGCGGCAACATCCACCGCTACAATCGCGGCGAAGGCGGTCGCCAAGCCGGCTGCTCCCGATGCCAGGAGCCTAGCCGTGACCTCGGCCCGGAGCTCAATCGCGGCGACCGCAGCTCCGGCGGCGCCGCAGGTCGACGACGAAACGCTTTTTCGCCAGGCGTTCGAGGGAGTGCGGCCGCTGGGCACCGCCAAGGCCGAACGGCTCGCCACCGCGCCGCAGATCAAACGTGAAATCGTGAGCGAGGACGCCGAGGTGCTGGCCGAGCTCTCGGACCTGGTCTCGGGTCAGGGCACTTTCGAATTGACCGAGACCGAAGAATACGTCGAGGGCGCGCGCCTGGGACTCGATCCGCGGCTGATCAGCCAATTGCGCCGCGGCGAATTCTCGGTCCAGGCGCATCTCGATCTCCACGGCCTGATTCAGCCCGACGCCAAGGAAGCGGTTACCCAGTTTATCGTCGATTCGGTGCGCAAAGGCCGGCGCACGGTGCTGATCGTGCATGGGCGCGGCTTGCGCTCGCCGGGCGGGCTGCCGGTGCTCAAGCACGCGGCGGCGCAATGGCTGTCGCACGGGCTCGCGGGCGGCTACGTGCTCGCCTTCGCCACGGCGCGGCCCGCCGACGGCGGTGCAGGCGCGATGTATGTGTTGTTGCGTCGCGAGCGGCGGCGGGCCAAGTTCGATGTCCTGCAAGGCGCCAGGCGCCGCGATTGAACCGGGACTGAGCGGCGACTGAACCGATCGCGCCTGCTCGCCGCCAAAAAAACGGGGCCCCGAGAGGAGCCCCGCTCACGCGACAACAATCGCGGCGAATTCGGCCTTTACATCTTGCCGAGCAGCAAGAACGAAATGACCAGCGAGTAGAGCGTCAACGACTCGACGAAGGCCAGACCGATGATCATCGGGACGAAGAGCTGGCTGGTGCTGTTGGGGTTGCGGCCGATCGATTCCATCGCCGACGCCGCCAGTTTGCCCTGGCCCATACCGCAGCCAAAGGCGGCGATTCCGAGGCCCAGACCGATACCCAGGCCGATTAGTCCGGCGCGCGAACCAGCGGCGGCGCCTGCGGCACCCTCCTGCGCCATCGCGCCGAGCGGCGACGCGAGGAGCATCGCGATCGCGACCGTCACATACATCCAAGACTTGCGCAACATTCCACGTTCCTCCTTGAATACCGCTCCTTTGCTTCGACCCTGAGCTATTTAACCCAACCTTCTCATCTTCCACATCTTCGGCCGGGGCGAATTACCGGGTGCGCGGTGTTAACTCGATTTTTATGAGCCTCCAGGGACTCCGCTTACCGGCGGAGGCAAGCCGGGTTGTTCGGGGCGCTCAGTGCTGCGCCGCGCTCGCCATCCGCACGTAAGTAATCGCCAGAATCGTGAAGACCAGGGCCTGCACGATGCAAACGATGGCACCCAGCGCATAAAACGCGAGCGGGACCACCACGTAGGTCAAGCGGGTGAAAAGGCCGAGCACCTGATGGTCGGCGAACATATTGGCGAAAAGACGAACGCCGAGCGAGAACGGACGGAAGAGATTGTCGGCGACCTCGATCGGGAGCATCAGCGGCGCCAAAATCAGCATCGGGCCGAGAAAACTCTTGAGATAGATTGCCCCCTGCGATTTGAACCCCTGATAAATATAGAAAGCGAAGCAGATCGCGCCCAGCGCGAAGGTCAGGTTGGTGTCGCCGGTGGGCGGTTCCATCCCCGGGATCATGCCGAAGAAGTTCGCCGCCAGAATGAAAATAAAGAGGCTGCCGAAGAACGGGACCAGGCGACGCGAACCGTGGAGCTCCGAGACGTTGGCGACGAAACCGTCGAGCCATTCGGCGAGAACTTCGCCGAAGCCGCGCAGCGTCATGCCCTCATCGGGAATCATGGGATCGGCCGCGGCGTTGAGCGCGCGCCGGGCGAGCACGGCGAATATCAGCAGCAGACCCATCACGATCCAGGTCCCGACCACTGACGGCGGGAGACCGCCAAGGCCGCCCGCAATGAGATCGATGAAATTAACCGGCTTCAAACTTTCTGGTCCTCCGGACGCACCATTACCCCGCGGGTCGAAGCGTGCCAAGTTTCAATAAAGATCGCAACGAGCTGGGTCAAGGCCCCAATCATGAATCCCTGCAGGTTCAGGTGGGTATAAGCGATCAGAATATAAACTATAGCAACGAATAAGAAAAGCTTGATCGGCGCCAGAATCGCCCCGGCCTTATTACCGGCGCCGCCCTGGGCGAGCGCGATAATCGCACGGCCGACGATCGTGAGGAGAAACAGATTGGCGATCATCAAGGCAGCGCCGGCCGCGCAACTCAAGGCCGCCGCGGGCGAGATCGCGAAGGCGAGGACCACCGTCGCGATTGCGGCCAGAATGCCCGTCATCCGCTGGATTCCGCCGATCGTTGGCACCGTCCAGTTCATCTATACTTTTCACCTTCCAGAAATTTCACGCACTCGCACCGACGGAAACTGCGCAAGCACCGGCCAAGTCAATCATGCGACGGTGGCTGTTGCCGGCGCTGAAAATCGCGCAACTCGATAATCAGCCGGTACATCCCGAGAAACACCCCGAGCAGCAGGCCCGTCACCGCCAGCAGCGGCTCGCTTTGAAAATATTCGTCCAGATAATAGCCGAGCAGCGCGCCGCCGAGAATCGGGGAGAAAAATTCGATACCGATCGCGGCGAAGCGCCAGAGCGGAACCGGCGGCGGAGATTCGGGCGGCATCGGGACACCGGTGCGCGGGCGGGCGCCGCTTCAGCCGGCCGCGAACGCCTCGTGGGCTGCGGCGATAGTGGCGTCGAGATCGGCGTCGCTATGCGCAAGCGAAACGAACATCGCCTCAAACTGCGCCGGCGGCAGATTGATCCCGCGCTCGAACATCGCATGGAAAAAGCGCGCGAAGGCTGCGCTATCGGCGCGCCGCGCACTTTCGCCGTCGGTCACTGCGCCGACTCCGTGAAACAGCGTCATGAGCGAACCCGCGCGATTGACGCATCCGGGACGCCGCGCCGCGCTCAGCGCCGCGCGCAGGCCGGCCTCGAGCCGCGCGCCGGCGGCTTCGAGTCGTTCGTAAACCCCCGGCTGATGGAGTAACGTCAGCGTCTCCAGGCCGGCCCGCACCGACAACGGATTACCCGAAAGGGTGCCCGCCTGATAAACCGGCCCGACGGGCGCGAGCAGGTCCATCAGGGCGGCGCGGCCAGCGACCGCTCCAACCGGCAATCCGCCGCCAATGATTTTGCCCAGCATCACGAGGTCCGGCTCGGCGGCGAACAGTTCGTAAGCCGCGCCATAGCGCAGGCGAAACCCCGAGATCACCTCGTCGCAGATGAGCAGGGCGCCGTGGCGATGAACGATGGCGCCGAGGTCCCGCAAAAATCCTGGAGCGGGCGGCACCACGCCCATGTTGGCGGCGAGCGGTTCGACGATTACCGCGGCGATTCGGCCAGGTTCGGCAGCGAAGTAGCGCTCGACCGCATCGAGCGAGTTGTACGGCGCAACCTGAGTCAGGGCGGCAATCGCCTCGGGCACGCCGGCACTGTCGGGCACGCCGAGGGTCATCACGCCGGAGCCGGCGCGAACCAGCAGCGAATCGCTGTGGCCATGGTAACAGCCGTCGAACTTGACGATCCCGGGACGCCCGGTAGCGGCGCGTGCAATACGTATGGCGGTCATGCCGGCTTCGGTGCCGGAATTGACCAGGCGGACTTTTTCCGCGACCGGAATGGCAGCGCCGATACGCTCGGCGAGTTCGACTTCGAGTTCGGTGGGCGCCCCGTAGGAAAGTCCGCGCCGGGCCTGGTCGGCGATCGCCGCGACGATCGCCGGATGGGCGTGTCCGAGGATAGCGGGGCCGTAAGAGCCGACGTAATCGATCAGCCGATTGCCGTCGGCGTCGAACAGACAGGCACCTTCGCCGCGCTCGATAAAAGCCGGGGTCTGGCCGACCGCCTTCCAGGCGCGGACCGGCGAATTGACAGCGCCGGGAATTTTTTTTGCGGCGCGGGCGAACAGCGCACTGGAATTTTTACAAGAAATTTTCATGGTAATCGAATTTATTCACTCACCTCAGGCGTTCAGACAGTCGATCAAGTGCGATCGCGGATCAAGCGGCGCGATCGGCGAATCTTCGCAATTCAAAACGTTGGCTCCCAGAGCCAACGTTCTTCAAGACAAAAATACCACTACGGAGCAAGATTAAATCTCATAATTCTTTCCTGCGAAAATTTCTGTGAAAATTCACAGGGTTTTCACCATCGACGCGGCCCTTGCTTGAATGAGCACTGAAAAGAAATTAGTCAGTATGCCTTCATCGTTGAACTCATCCGCGTCGTCGCGGGTGTGTCGCAACGGTAAAGCATCGGGACGATCGTGACCGACCGGCACGAGCAGTTTTTTCACACGCAACGTTTCACGATATCACGGCGATATCAGCAGAGATTTTCCGGCTCTGCCAGGGGCGAGTTGATAATTGCCTTACGTAATCGCGCGAGTGACCTATGAAAGTTGCGGAATCGGCACTTATCCACAGATGTTGATAAGCCTGTGAGTAATTCGAACCTAACTTAGGACTTTCGATTGCCGCACCACGGGGGAACGTGTCCGGCATCACGAGGGGGTGATTGAATGAATGGTCTCTGGCAAAAGGCCGCCGACCGGATTCGCGAAACGCTTGGCCAAGTCAGTTTCGAAACCTGGATCGGACCGCTGAGTTTTGTAGGGGTGCACGAGGGCACAGCCACGATTGAAGCGCCCAACCGTTTTTTTCGCGATTGGGTGAGCGATCGTTATCTTGATTTGCTGCGCCATTCGCTCGCTGCCGAAATTGGAGAACCGGTAGAAATAAAATTAACCTTTGGCAAGGACGCACCCGCGCCCGGCAACGGAAAAATCGGCAACAGCGGTAACGGGAGTACGCCCAAGGTGAGCGCGCCTGCAGCCCCCTCGACCGCCACCGCGGCGACAACGACGCCGGCGCGCCGCGAACTCCATCCCGGCCTGGCGCCGCGCTACACCTTCCCGGAATTCGTTGTCGGCTCGAGCAATCAATTCGCTCACGCCGCCGCGCAGGCTGCCGCCAACCAGCCGGGCGAAAAGTACAATCCCCTGTTCATCTATGGCGGTGTCGGTCTCGGCAAGACCCACCTCGCCACGGCGATCGGTCATCAGCTATGGGCCGCCAGCAACCAGAAGTGCAAGGTGCTCTTTATGCCGGCGGAAGTTTTCATGAACGAGCTCATCAGTTCGCTGCGCCGCGACAAGATGGGCGAATTCAAGGAGAAGTTTCGCCGCGTTGACGCTCTCATTCTCGACGACGTCCAATTCCTCGCCGGTCGCGAGCGCACCCAGGAAGAGTTCTTCCACACCTTCAATTCGCTGCATACCGACCGCCATCAGATCGTGCTGACCTCGGACAAGGTTCCGCGCGACATTGCGGGTCTCGAAGATCGCCTGCGCAATCGTTTCGAGTCCGGCCTGATTGCCGATATCGCGCCTCCCGACCTCGAAACGCGAGTCGCTATCATCCAGAAGAAGGCGGCGCTCGAGCGCCTGCCGTTGCCCGCCGAAGTGGCGCTCTATATCGCGCAAAACGTCTCGGCCAACGTGCGCGAGCTTGAGGGCTGCCTGACCCGGCTGTCAGCGCTGGCTTCGATGAGTAAATCGGCGATCACCACCGATTTCGCGCGGCAAGCCCTGCGCGATTTGATTCGTGCGCACATTGTCAAGCCGGATATTGAAGCGATTCAGAAGACCGTAGCGGATTTCTTCCATATCCGTCTGGCCGATCTCAAATCGAAAAAGCGCACCCAGCACATCGCCTTTTGCCGCCAGGTCGCCATGTACCTCTGCCGCAAGATGACCGACAGCTCTTTTCCCGCGATCGGCGACGCCTTCGGCCGCGACCATTCAACCGTGATTCATGCGCACAACCTTATCGCCCGGCGGATCGCGAATGATTCCGCCTTTCGCTTTTCGATCGAGAAGATCGAACGTGAGTTGAAAGCCACTCAGGCTAATGCGGCATGACCATGGAGCAAGCTGTGCACAAGCTCGGTATAATTATCCGCCGGTCGACAGGGGTCGGCGGACTTGGCGCTTCGGGGACGTTAAGCGTTGCAACCGTCAACAAATTATACCCAGACGATTTCGCTGTGTTGGCGGGTACTTGGACCATCACTGAACAAATCAACAGGCCCTTCTACTGATCCTGATCAATTATTTTAGAGATCAAGATAGTAATAGTAGGGCCGACGGAAGCAGGGGATAAATGGAACTCGCTATTGAACGTGTGTCGCTGCAAAACAGCCTTGCGATGGTTCAGGGGATCGTCGAGCGGCGCAACACCGTGCCGATTCTCGGCCACGTCCTGATCGAGCCCGACGGCAACAAGCTCAGGCTTTCGGCGACCGATCTCGAAGTCGGCATTCGCACCGAAGTCGCGTGCAAGGCCTCGGCCAACGGGAGCCTCACGCTCAATGCGCGCAAGCTCTTTGAAATCGTCCGTGAAGCCGAGGGCGACGAGGTTGCCCTGAAGGAGCTCGAAAACGATTGGGTCGAGCTCAAGTGCGGGCGCGCGCGTTTCAAGATGATGGGTCTCGACCCGCGCAGCTTTCCCGCGATGCCGTCGCAGGCCGCCGCCGGCGGTGCAGAGCCGGCGCGCAAGGCCGTAAAGGGCAATCTCAAAGTCGCCGCGACCGTCCTCGCCGCGATGATCGACAAGACCCTGTTCGCGGTCAGCCCGGACGAGGCCCGTTACAACCTGAGCGGCGTCTATATCGATTCGCCGGCCGCCGGAACCGCTCGCATGGTCGCCACCGACGGCCACCGGTTGTCGATGGTGGATCGGGAAGTGGCGGGGTTTTCGATGCAGGGCGGGGCCATAATTCCGCGCAAGGGTATGGCGGAACTGCGCAAATTGCTCGATCAGGCCGGCGATGGCGAAGTTGAACTCACCCTCGACGGCTCGCTTGCATGGATTAAGCGCGGCGTTACCGAGGTCTCGATGCGCCTGGTCGAGGGCGAATTTCCCGACTATCGCGGAGTCATACCGAAGCAGTCGCGCTACCAGGTCGCCGTCGGCCGCGACCTGCTACTGAGTGCGATCAAGCGCGCGGCGATCTTTTCGAACGAACGCTATCACGGGGTCAAATTCGGCCTTTCGAGCGGAATCCTGACGGTCTCTTCCGCCAGTCCGGAAATGGGCGAGGCCAGCGAGACTATCGACGTCGATTTCAGCGGCGACGAATTTTCGATCGGCTTCAATGCTTCATACGTGCAGCAGGTGCTTGGTGTGATTCCGGAAAACACCGACGCGGTGCTCGGTCTCAGCGACGAAGTAAGCCCCGGGGTTATCACCACCTCGTCCGACAGCCAGTTCACCTACGTCGTGATGCCGATGCGCCTGTAAGCGGGCCGCGTCGCACGCTGTCCGGGTCCGCGCTCAACCGGCCGGCGGGCCGACGCGAAGCAGCACCATAGAATTGAGATTGTGCGGTTTCGGATCCCACGGATAGACAGTCTCGGCGGCGACCTCCCTGGTCGGAAATTTCAACCGGCCGAGGTCGCGCCGCCGCACGATCAGCCATTGCACCTTGTGGTCGCTGACCGCCGCATTCAAGTCGCGGAGCTTATTGTACTCGGGAATTGGCCGCGGCAGCCCGAGGTAGTAAACCGGACCCTGATTCCTGAATAAAGCCAAGCCGGACTCATCATCGCCGATGATCGCGCGGGCTTGGGCCGCGAACGGTTTCTCGCTGCGGTAGGCGTCGCCCGCGGGCATCGCGAAGACGAAAAGATAGAACATGAAGAGCCAGGCGACCGCACCGAGGGCGGCGATAATACGGCTGGTGCTGAAATTGCGCACGGCGTACACGACCGCGCCAATCGATCCGATCCAGAAGATCGCAAAGATACCGCGGTATGGTGCAGGTGGAAGCTGTGCGTAGGGCTCGGGCATCATCAAATGCGGTGGAATGAACGCCAGCGTCGCGACGGCGACTGCTCCAACGATCACGCCGAAGCCGATCCTGGTCAGCATGCGACTGAGGTTCGTCATCTGATCGAACCGGCGCCCGAGCAGGCGGGCGACAAGAATCGCAGCGGCGGGGAGAATCGGCAGCAGGTAATAGCTGCGGCGCGAGCCCGACAGCGTGAAAAATACGAAAGTCGCCCAGAAAAACACCATCGTAAAGCGATCGCTGCGGACGCTATCGGGCTCCGCCTGGCGCGGCCAATGGGCGTTGACCAAGGCCGCCGGCAGCAGTACCGACCACGGCGCCATCAGAGCGAAGATCACGTAGGTGTAAAGGTAAATCGGCCCGCGATGATCGAACGGCTCGAAGTAGCGCAGGACGTTTTCGCGATAGACCATGAAGAGGCCCTTGGTCGAGCCCGTTTCCACGTGCGAAATCGCGAAAGGAATGTAGTAGAGCAGGCCTGCCAGCACGATCGCCAGCGGGGTTTTCCAATTGAAGAACCAGCGGTTGCGATCGATTACCCACCGGATTCGGTCACGCAGCGGCCCGCCGAGCAGGGCGCGCCCCAACTCGGCCCAGCCCTCGGCGAGCATGCAATACGATCCGATCACGAGCAGCGGCAAGACGAAACCGAGCAACCCCTTCATCAGGGAGGTCACCGCCATCACGACCCACAGCGGGACCACCCACCATCCGTCCTGCCGGTGTTCATGGCGCAGGAACAGGATCAACGCCGCCAACTCGCCGGTGACGGTCTCGACGTCGGCCGACGCAGTACGTGAAAAAAAGACGAAACTGAAGCTGGTCGCGAGGATCAAGCCTGCCACCACTCCGGTCTTGAGGTCGTAGAGGCGCCGACCGATCAAAATCAGCAGCGCGATTCCGAGCGTCCCGACGATCGCGCATGGCAGGCGCGCCGCGGTTTCATTCATGCCGCCGGTCAGCCAGGTAGAGGCGACTACCAGCCAGTAGGTTCCGAGCGGCTTGTCGTAGTACGGATGGCCGTTGATCGTCGGCCAGAAGTAGTTCCCCGTAACTTGCATCTCGCGGGCAATCTCGGCCCAACGAAATTCCGAGGACCACAGCGCGCGTGCGCCTAGACGGGTGAAGAATAGTGCGACCGATAGCCCCAGCACCAGCAAGGCAAATTTGCGCCAGCGGTCATCGTCGCCGGATGAGCGGGAGGCCGCCGGCGTGAAATCGGGATCGGTGGCGGTCGCAGAGCCGGCTGCGGGTGTCCCGTGACCTGCGGCCGGGCTGCTCGAATCGGCGGGTTTCATTGTGAGAAAGAGTTGCAGTCTGATTTCGTGATCGCAAGCAGGGCCGCGTCGCCGTGCCGTTTTATATCGGCTAGACTCCCGGACTGATGGCTGGCGTCGTCCCCGGGGTGAGCGCCAGATTGATCGATTGACCGGGACGAGGCGCCCGCACTGCAAATGCGCGCACTCGTCACCATTTCGTCGGCAAAGGAGTATGCTGTTTGCGCGAGCGCGGGCCGCGGAAGTGCGGTTCTCGCATCAGGGGTGTCGGGAAGGCGAGAAATCTTTTTTTCAAAACGAACCCGATTTTCCGGGCAGTCTCCCGCGCCTGCGAACCGGAAGCTTCGCGCATAGCCCAGTAAGCACGCCAGCCGGCTTGACCGCCTGTGCGCCACGTTATCCAGGCTTCGGAGCAGTCGCGCGCGATTCGGCGGTTTGCGGACTCCGCCCGGAATCGCAATCGGGCTTGCACAGAGGTCACCTTCCCGCGCCGCCAATTTCAGCCCAGTCGAGTCGAGTAGCCATGAGTCAACCCCAAGGTCCCCACGATAATCCCGCATCGAAGCCCAATCGCTTGATCGGCGAGCAGAGCCCGTACCTGCGCCAGCACGCGCACAACCCGGTCGATTGGTATCCGTGGGGCGAGAAAGCGTTGGCGAAAGCCAAGGCCGAAAACAAGCCGATCCTGCTCTCGATCGGCTACTCGGCCTGTCATTGGTGCCACGTAATGGAGCGCGAGTCCTTCGAGAACGAGTCGATCGCGCAACTGATGAACGAGAACTTCGTCTCGATCAAGGTCGATCGCGAGGAACGGCCCGATCTCGACCAGATTTACATGGATGCGGTGCAGGTGCTGACCGGGCGCGGCGGATGGCCGCTGACGATGTTCCTGCTGCCGGACGGCAGGCCATTCTATGGCGGCACCTATTTCCCGCCGGAGGATCGGCACGGATTGCCGGGTTTCCCGCGTCTGCTGGCGGCGATCGCGAACGCCTATCACAAGCAGTCCGGCGACGTGCAGCAAAACGTCGAGCGCCTGACCGACGCGATGGGCGCGCTGGCAACCTACGAGCCCTCGGGCCGCGGACTTGCTCCGGAAGCTCCGCTGATTGCGGCGCGCGAACTCGGCAAGCATTACGACAGCGCCCACGGCGGCATCGGCAATGCGCCGAAGTTTCCCAACACCTTTGCCTTTTCGCTTTTCCTGCGCATGTACGACGCCGACAGCGACATTAATTTCGCCGACATGGTGCGCGATACCCTGACCAAAATGGCCAAGGGCGGCATTTACGATCAAATTGGCGGCGGATTCCATCGCTACAGCGTCGATCAGCGCTGGCTGGTGCCCCATTTCGAAAAGATGCTTTACGACAACGCCCTGCTGGCGCGGCTTTACCTCGACGCCGGCCGCGCCCTGAACGAGCCCGAGTTTTTCCGGGTCGCGCGCGAGATCCTCGAGTACGTGATGCGCGAGATGACCAGCCCCGAGGGTGGCTTCTACTCGTCGCAGGACGCCGACAGCGAAGGCGAGGAAGGGAAATTTTTTCTGTGGACGCCGGCCGAGGCGCATGCGGCGTTGCAGGATGAAGAACTCGCGAAAATCGCGGCGCGCTACTTCGATATCGGCGACGAGGGGAATTTCGAAGGGCGCAATATCCTGAATCGCACGCTCGATATGCCCGATGCGGCGAAGCTGTTCGGCAAAGCGACCGACGAACTGGCCCACGCCGTCGAGACCATCAAGGCGCGCATGTTCGCGACGCGCGAGCAGCGGATCAAGCCGGGGCGTGACGAGAAGATCCTCGCGGCGTGGAACGCGATGATGATCGCGGCCTTTGCGGAGGGCTATCGGGCGCTGGGCGACCCGCGCTACCTGGCGGCGGCCGAGCGCGCGATCGATTTCGCGATGACCAGGCTGTGGGATGGGCGCGCGCTGCGGCGGTCGTACAAGGACGGCGTCGCGCGCTTCAACGCCTACCTCGAGGATTACGCGCTGATGGCCGGTGCGATGATCGACACCTACGAGGCATCGCTCGATTCGCGCTACCTCGAACAGGCCCGCGCGCTGGCCGAGGTCATCCTCGAGCGCTTCAGCGACCGCGAGAAGGGCGGCTTCTACTTCACCTCGGACGACCATGAGGAGCTGATCACGCGGGCTAAACCGGCCTTCGACGGATCTACGCCGTCGGGCAACAGCGCGGCCGTGATGACGCTGCTGCGCCTCCACGCCTATACCGGCGAGGAGCGCTACGCCAACCAGGCCGCGCGCACTCTGGAGCTCTTCGCCGACCTGATCGAGAAGCAGCCGTTTGCCTTCGCACACATGCTCGAGGCGGCCGACCTTTACTTCCGCGGGCCGACCGAGATCGTGATGGTTGGCGATCGCAACTCGGCCGAGTTTCGCGAATGGATCGAGCGCACGGGACTGCTCTATCTGCCGAATCGGGCGCTTTTCGTCGCCGATACCCAAGGCGGCGGCAGCGGCTTCATCCCGGAGCAGGCGCGCGGTAAGCCGCAGATCGACGGACGGCTGACGGCCTACGTCTGCCGCCAGCGAACCTGCTCGGCGCCGATGACCACGTTCGAGGCGGTGGTGGCGGCGCTCGCGGAGTAGCGTCGAATGCGCCTTGGATGAAGCGGTGACACAAAGCGGGATGGCTGGTGGCATGGCCAGCGAAAGCGGCCCGGAGCCGGCCGTCGTGCCGGAGGTCCCCGCCTTCGGCACGACCATCGTCAATCGGCCGGCCCGCGCTGCGCGCAACACCCTCAAGACGATCGTCTTTAACGCTCGCTCGGGTGCACGCTTCGATGGGATTCTCGCCTGTCTGCGCCGGCCGCCACTCGCGGGCGCGGACGTGATTATGCTGTGCGAGGCCGACTGGCAGCTCAACCGATCGTTCGATCGCGAGATCGCGGCCGAACTGGCGGCGGAACTCGGCATGAGTTTCGCTTACGGTCCCGAATTCGCTGTTCGGCGGCCACCGGGCAGTCGGCCGGCTTTTTTGGGCAACGCGATCCTGAGCTCCGCGCCGCTGGCCGACGCCCGGACGATCGCGCTGCCCACTACCGCTCGCACGAGTCGCCGTAACGCTCGCCTGATCGGCCAGCCGCGCGCACTAGCTGCAACCGCGACGTTCGGCGGACGGCAACTGACGGTCGCCGTCGCGCATCTGCATAGCCGCTGGAATCCGGCTGGGCGGGCGCAGCAGATGGCGGCGCTGCTAGAGCGCCTCGCGCCCGAGGGCGTCGCCGGATCAGCCGGTAGCACGAACGCGACTATCCTCGGTGGCGACTTCAATACCACCACCACCGAGCTTGATACGCACGGCGCAATCGCGATGGTGGCGGCGCGAATGGCGAGGCGGCCGTGGCGTTTTCGCTATCCCGAGCGCTACGAGCCGCTGTTCGAACATCTCACTCGAGCGGGCTTCGACCTTCGCGGCGCGAACGTCTCGGGCAAGGGGACGTTCACTTTCAACCGCGCGATTCCGCCGCCTTTGCGTCCGAAACTCGACTGGATCGCGTTGCGCGGGCTGGAGCCATCGCCGGGTTCGGCCCGGGTGGTCGCCGCGCGCGCCTCATTCTTCAGTCCAAGAGTGTCGGACCACGATTTCGTGATGTGCGAAGTGCGGCTGTGATCGATTCAGGGCAAGCGCGGAGCCTAGTGGCCCATTTGCCAGGTTCGAAGCGCCGGGATCGGATGAATCAGCATCACTATGTTCAGCAGCAGGCCGTCGTGAATCCACAGCGCAAGTCCGATTTCCAGTACGAATACGGCGACGATTGAAACGCGGACGGGCGCGACGGCTGCGAGCATAAAGCCCAGCATGCAGACCAGGATGTCGCACATCGAGTTCATCACGCTATCGCCGTAGTAGTGCAGCGAAATGGTCGCGGCGCGATAGCGTTCGATCACCGTATTGGTGTTTTCGAGCACCTCCCATCCCGCCTCCAACGTGAGAGCGATGAGAGCGCGCACGCGGCGCGGCAATTTTCGCGCGACTATCCAGAGCAACCCATAAAGCAGGATGCCGTGAGTGAGATGGCTGAAAGAATATGGGTCGGTGAGGTATTGGGAGTTGTGTTTGCTATGGACGTCGCCGGCCCAAATGCCAGGTTGCCCATTGATACCCCAGATTTTCCGGCCCATCGCGCGTTCGATGGCGGCCGCCAGCGCGATGATGAATACGCCCGCGCCAAGGTATGCCCAACCCTTGACACGGGTGCGACGGTCGGAAGCCATCACGGGAATGGGCCGCTTCGTTACAGCTGGGGCTCGGCGAGCGGGCCGCGGGCGCGCTCGTAGGCGTCGGCAACCTTGAAGACTGTCGCCTCGTCGAAGGGCTTGCCTATCACCTGCATCGAGAGCGGCAAGCCGGCGGGCGACAGGCCTGTGGGGAGCGCCAGCGCCGGCTGGCCGGTGACGTTGAAGGGGGCAGTGAATCGCAACACAGCATCGACCATATCGACCGGCTTGCCGTCGTCGCCGAGCGCGCGGCCGCCGGAGTCGATGCGTGGGGCGTGAATCGCAGCAGTCGGCGCAACCAGCACGGTAAATTTGTCCAGTGCCTTCAGCGTTTCCGCCAAGATCGCGGCGCGGGCGCGCTGTGCGCGGACATAGTACATCGCCGGCGTCAGCATCCCGGCTTCGAGCATACGGCGCACGTCGTGCCCGTAATCATGCGCCCGTGTGCGCATCCATTGCTCATGATACTCGGCCGCCTCGGCGAACATGATGTTGGTCGCGATCGACGAGGACATCCCGATGTCTGCAATTTGAACTTCGTCAACCTCGGCGCCGAGAATTCGCAATTCGCGCACGGCCGCATTGAAAGAAAGCGCAACTTCATCTGACAACCCGGTGAGCAATTCGGCGATAATGCCGACGCGGACACCCTTGAGATCGCCCATCAGCGCCTCGGCATAATCCGGCACCGGCTCGCTGCTGCTGGTTGAGTCGTGAGGATCGTAGCCGGCAATAACCTTGAGCATCAGGGCGGCGTCGCGCACGGTGCGGGTAATCGGTCCGGCGTGGTCGAGCGAATCGGCCAGCGGCAGGACGCCGAAGCGGCTGACGCGGCTCCAGGTCTGCTTCATCCCAACGCATCCGCAAAAGGCTGCTGGGATGCGAATGGAACCGCCAGTATCGCTGCCGATGGTGGCGGCGGCCAATTTGGCGACGATCGCGGCGCCGGAACCGCCGCTTGAACCGCCCGGGATGCGATCGAGGTTGTAGGGATTGCGGCAAATTCCCCAATGCGGGTTGGTCGTGGTCGCGCCGCTGGCAAACTCGTGCAGGTTGAGCTTGCCGAGCAGTACCGCGCCCGCCTCTTTGAGCCGCCGCCACAGCGTGCAATCGAAGTCGGGGACGAAACCGGCGAGGATTTTCGAGCCGCCGGTGGTCAGGATCCCATGCGTATAACACAGGTCCTTGAGCGCAACCGGGACGCCGTGGAAAGGCCCGCGCCACTCGCCGCTGGCAATCGCGGATTCCGCCAGACGGGCAGCGGCGCGAGCCTGGTCGGCCGTGACCGTGATGTAAGCGAGGAGCCTTTCGTCGAGCAATTCGATGCGTTCGAGGTAGGCCTCGGTGACCTCGACCGGCGAGATCTGCCTGGTGCGGAATTTCTCGGCGAGACTGGCGACGTCGAAGCTGAGCATTTCGGCGTGATTTGCCATGGCGAATTACCTCGCGTCAGGAGTTGCGGCGGATGCGATCGGCTTCGGCGCGCAAGGTCGCATAGCCAAAGGGCGGTTGCAGATCTGAAAGCTCGATTCCATGGAGGCGGCGCGAATAATTTGCCATCGCACCCACGATATGGGCGACTGATGCCGCGGCCTCGTCGGAGAATTCGTAATCGAACAGTTCCAGGGCGAGCAGCTTCGCGGTTGTGGCGGTGAATTTGGCCATCGGTAATGCTCCCTTCGCGGTTCAGCACAGCGCAATCGTCGGTGCGCGCAAATCCGAACATGAGATCGCGGTATCACAAGGACGCGCTGCAACGCCAGCCCAAAATTTCCTACAGTGGCGCGCGTCGGGTGAATGCAAGCTTATGGTGCGCGGACGATTCGACGCTGGGTGAGGTCGGCGATACGGTCCGGCGAGTAGCCGAGGAGGCCTTCCAGAATTTCCGTCGTATGTTCGCCCAGCAGGGGCCCCGCGCGATCAACCATTCCCGGAGTTTCGCTGAATTTCGCCAGAATCCCGGTCTGCGACACTTTGCCCCATTGAGAATGGTGAAGTTCAATCAGCAGGTCATTGGCGATCACCTGGGGCTCGTCGAACAGATCGCCGAAGCGATGAACCGGCGCGGCGGGAACGCTGGCGGTGCGCAAAGCGGAAATTGCCCGCGCGCGATCGAATCGTTGAAAATGCTCAGCCAGCGCCGCCGCGAGTTTTCCTTCGCCGGGTTCGCCCGCAGCGTCGTTGAAAGCGGCCGACGCAGGGATTCCGGTCATGACGCGCAAGGCATCCCAGGCGCTCGGCGTATTCGCCGTAACGAACAGCCATTTCCCGTCGCCGCATTCGTAGGCCCGGCTGAGGGCGGAGGCGCCGCGATATTCGGCCGCGCCGTTTTCCATATCCGGGCGGCCTTCGCAAAACATGAACTCGCCCGCCTGAAACGCCATCGCGGCTTGCAGCAGCGAGGTTTCACACATCTGGCCGCGGCCGGTGCGCGCGCGCGCGTTGAGCGCCAGCACACAGCCAAAGGCCGAAAGCATCGCGGCTCCGTAATCGCAAATCGCGCAGGTCAGATACACCGGATGGCCGTGCGGACCGCCCTGCGCCGCCATCACTCCGGAGCGCGCTTGCAGCAATGGGTCGAAGCCGGGTTGGTTGTGTTCGGGTCCGCGATTGCCGAAGGCATTCACCGACATATAGATGAGGCCGGGATTGTTCGCCGACAGCGCCGCATAGTCGAAGCCGTAACGCTGCATTCGGCCGGGGCGCAGGTTTTCGACGACGACATCGGCCCGCTGTGCGAGACGGCGGATGATTTCGCGGCCTTCGGGGGTGGTGAAGTCGAGCGAAAGGCCGCGCTTGCCTTCGTTCCAGCCGAGGAAGCCAAAGCCGAAGTGGCGGAAGGCGTCACCCTCAAGGCTTTCGATTTTGATCACGTCGGCGCCCATTTGCGCCAGGATCATCGGGCCGTACGAGCCGGCGATATAGCTGCAGAAGTCGAGCACGAGGAGGCCGGTGAGGGGGCCGCGCGCGGATGCCGGGCGAGTGGACGATGCGGCGGGCCGCGCCGATGAGCCGTCGAGCCAGCGCAGGGCCTCGCTAGCGCCATCGCGGGAGACGGCGGGCGCGGGACCGATGATATCGCCGGGTGTGGCGAGCAGATTAACCGGGATGCCCGGCTGAATCGTCGCGCCAAGGGTCCGGTCGGCGAGCTCACGGCGCATCTCGAGAGCACGCGTTTGCGGATGGTCGATGAATTCGTCGCGCGTCATGACCGGGGCGCAGGGAACGTCGGCCTCGCGCAGGATCGTGAGCCATTGGTCGCGCGGGCGGGTGCGGATGATCGCTTCGAGAATATCCTTGAGGGTCTGCCAATTTTCCTTAGGCACCCCCCAGGGCGCGCCCTCGAAGCGCGGATCGGCAACGAGGTCGGGACGCTCGATCGCCAGCGCAAACTTGTTCCAGAAGGTGGTATTGCCGCAGGCGATGAAGAGGAAGCGGCCGTCGCTCGCCTCGAACAGGCGGTAGCAGGGAATCGGCCCGAGCGGATCCTGCGGTCCGTGGTACAGCGAGGTCATCTTTTCGTGGCGCATGATGCCGCCGGTTTGCAGCGAGAAGGCGCCGGCGAGAATCGAGACTTCGACGGCCTGTCCGGGGCCGTCGCCGCGGGCGAGCAAGGCGGCGGCGGCGCCGGTCGCGCCCATCACACCGGCGGCATAGCTCGCGGCCGGGAAGGTCAGTGGCACGGGGTTGCCGCTGCGCGCCCATTGAACGCCCGAGATCGCTCCGATGGCGGCGACGAGTTCCTCATTCGCTTCCAGATCGGCGTCGGGGCCGCGATTTCCGAGCGGCGGAAGCTCGAGTGCAATCGCGCGCGAATTGATCGCCGCGATCGACTGGCGATCGAGGCCGAGTTCGCGCGCCCGCGCCGGCGTCCATCCGGTGACGATGACATCGGCGCGTACGATCAGGCGTACGGCGTCGGCCTTTCCGGCGGCGCTGGCGAAATCGAGAAAGGCGGAGCGTTTGCTGCGATTGAGGATGTGAAAATGCGGTGTGCCGCGGGTCGGGTCGCCGCCCGGCGGCTCTACTTTGAGGACGCGAGCGCCCTGCTCCGCCATCAGCATCGCGGCGTACGCGGCTCCCATATTAGAGGTGAATTCGACTACGACGACGCCCTCGAGAGCTCTGGTCATGGCGGTAATAATCGCAACAATACGCTGCAGATCAAGCACTCGGCATTGACGCTATCGCCGCGGCATGGAGCGATCGCGCGCGCCAGCATAAGATGGTTTTGTGGAACGCGGGCGGGAAATATCGTTGTGGCGCATGCGGGCTTTGCACGGGTTGGCGCTGGCGGCGGTCGTCGCGGGCATGCTCGTACTCGGCGTGATGGCGACTGCGGCTACCGCTATCGCACAGAACTACACCGTCGATAGCGCCGCGAGCGAGACGCTCACGACCTATCTGCGACAGCATCGCTTGCCGCTGGTGGGAGCGCAGATCGGAGCGGCGCCGACGGGTGCGCGGCGCCTGGTGCTGTACGGCTACGTCGCGACTCCGTTTGGCAAGCGTGACGCCGAGAGCAAGGCGCTCGCCTTCGTCGGCGCGCCACGTCCCGAGGTCGTTAACCGCATCGTGATCAAGCCGGAACTTGCGAAAATGAGGTCTGGTATGCAGCCCGCCGGTTCGCACAGTGTGGCACCGGGTGATTCGCAGGCCGGCGGCGTGGGCGATTACACGGCGTCGCGTGGCGGCGGGGCGTTCGCGGGCGAGTCGATCAACCAGGTGCTCGACGACATCCAGCGCTACGGGATCAAGAGTCCGCCGCAAGATCCCGGTATGCAATAAATCCGGGCACCCGGCGCTGCAATAAATGCGAGTATCAGGTGAAGCTGCGAGTCCGACCGCGGTGGGCGGGTTATAATTTGCAGGCGCGCCGAGCCTCAATGCGGCGGTCAGCCATGCTACAATCCGCGCCAACGTGGCCGAGAGAATAATCCAGCTCAGGAAGACGCCGGACTCAGCCTCCGACGAACGCAATTACCGGATCAAATACGCCGAACTGCTGAATCCGGCGCAGCTTGCCGCCGTGACCCATCGCGAGGGCCCGATGCTGGTGGTGGCGGGTGCGGGGTCGGGCAAGACGCGGACGCTGATTTACCGGGTGGCGCGGCTGATCGAGAGCGGGGTGCCAGCCGGGGCGATTTTGTTGCTGACATTTACGCGGCGGGCGTCGCAAGAGATGCTGCGGCGGGTCGAGCGGCTGGTGGGCGATCGCGGGGGCGAGGTTGCGGGCGGCACCTTTCATTCGTTTGCCAACCTGGTGCTGCGGCGTTTCGGCGCGCCGATCGGACTGAAACCCAACTTCACCATCCTGGACCGATCGGACATGGAGGACGTGATCAACCTGCTGCGCACGCGGATGGGTCTGGCGTCCAAGGAGCGGCGCTTTCCGAAGAAGTCCACCGTGGCCGAAGCGATCAGCATGGCGCGCAACAAGCATCGCGAGCTCAAGGATGAACTCGAGGCCGATTTTGCACATCTGCTCGAGCACGAGTCCGAAATTCTGACGCTGGCCACGAACTACGAAGCCTACAAGCGCGAGCGCGCGATGCTCGACTACGACGACCTGCTCTACCGCCTCGCCGAACTTCTGCAGCAGCACGAGCCGACCCGGCGTCGCCTGTCTGACACATATCGCTACATAATGATTGACGAGTATCAGGACACCAACCTGATACAGGCGGAGCTGGTGAAATTGATCGCGATGACCCATCGCAACGTGATGGCGGTGGGCGACGATGCGCAGTCGATCTATTCGTTTCGCGGCGCCAACTTCCGCAACATACTCGATTTCCCGCAGATCTTTCCCGGCGCGCGGGTGGTCAAGCTGGAAGAGAATTACCGCTCGCTGCAAGGGATTCTGGATCTCGCCAACGAAGTGATTTCGCGCGCCTCGGAGAAATACACCAAGGCGCTGTTCACGCAGCGCGCGGGCGATCTGCGGCCGCTGCTGGTGCGCGCGCAGGACGAGCATACGCAGTCGCGCTTTATCGCCCAGCGCATCCTGGAGTTGCGCGAGGAAGGGGTCGAGCTCAGCGAAATCGCGGTGCTGTTCCGATCGAGCTTTCACGCGTTCGATCTCGAACTCGAATTGCAGCGGCGCGACATTCCATTCGTCAAGCGCGGCGGCTTCAAGTTTATCGAGACCGCTCATATCAAAGATGTGCTGGCGCATCTGCGGGTCATTACCAACCCGATCGATGCGGTCTCGTGGATGCGCATCCTGACGCTGGTCAACGGGGTGGGGAATCGGCGCGCCGAGCGGCTCATTGAAGAGGTGATAGGGGCGCCGCAGCCGGACAAGGCATTGATCGAGGGTGCGGCGAAGGCCGGGATTCGCGCACAAGCGGCGCTCGACTCATGCGCGCGGCTGGGCAATCTGCTCGGGGGCCTGCGCGCCGAAGGACGCCGCCCGGCCGACCAGCTGGCTGAGGTGATGGACTATTACGGGCCGATCATGCGTGACGCCTATCCGGACGATTATCCGAAGCGCGAGCGCGACCTCGAACATTTCCAGAATCTTGCCGAGCGCTACCGCAGCCTCGATTCGATGCTCGCCGACATGGCGCTGGAGCCGCCCAACGATTCGATCGGCGACGTACTGGCGGTCGAGGCCGACGAGGGATACGTCACGCTCAGCACGATTCATTCGGCGAAGGGTCTCGAATGGCATGCTGTGTTTGTGATTTGGGCGGCGGAGGGACGCTTCCCGGGTCCGATGAGCGTGGGCGCCGACGAGATCGAGGAAGAGCGCCGGCTGATGTACGTCGCGAGCACACGCGCGCGCGACGAATTATATCTGTCCTATCCGATCCATATGTTCGATCGCGCGATGGGATTTGTGCTGGGGCGGCCGTCGCGGTTTCTCGAAGATCTTTCGAGCGAAGTTCTGCCGACCGCGCTTTTGCAGGAAGAAGAGGAGCCGTCGTAAGGCGTCCGGCCGCCGCCTTTGACCACCGCGCAGCTATCTCATACACGGCGACAGAAATTTGAGCCGTGCGCGGACGCGCACTCCCCGCGTGGCTTTGGTTACGCGGCTTTGGCGATGCGCGCGTAATGATTTGCGATCTCGCGGCCGATCAACTCCATCTGTCCGGCCCAGGCGTCGGGCTCGGCGACCGGCCACAGCACGAACTTGTCCAACCCGACGTCGATGTACTCCTGCAGGCGTCCAATTATGTCTTCCGGGGACCCGAACAGGGTCCGCTGCAGGAAGGCGTCGCCCCCACGGCCCATCGAATTGAGCATCGGGCGCATCTCTTCCATCGCGCGTTCGCGAGTGGGCGCGAGCCGGCATAGCAGGATCAAGCCGGATTCGATGTGAGCGTTGGCGCGGCCGGCTTCGGCGGCATAACGATGGATGGTTTCCATGCTGCGCGCGAATTCCTCGGGCGACTGGAACGAAGCGAAAAAGCCATCGCCGAGGCGTGCGGTGCGCTTCAGTGCGGCGTCGGATTTGCCGCCCACCCAGAGGTCGATTGTGCCGAAATTATTGTGTTCGCGCGGCGCCGGCCGGGGCTCGATGGTGACGTTGTCGAAATTAAAGAACTTGCCATGGAAACTCGCGTTGGCCTCGCTCCAGACCTTGCGCAGGACCATGATGCCCTCGTCGAGCCGGCGGCCGCGGCCCTCGGTCGGGATGCCGCAGGCGGCGTAATCGGCCAGGTTCGCGCCGGTTCCGACCGCCATCACCATGCGGCCGTTCGACATATAGTCGAGCGTGGCAAAGGCTTTCGCGGTGATTAGCGGATGGCGCAGGTTGAGGAGAAAGACGCTGGGTCCGAGCTTGATGCGCGAGGTGCGCGAGGCGATCAGGGAGAGCGTCGCGACGACGTCAAGTTCCGGCGAGGGGGCGAGCAGATGGTCGGAAAGCCAGAACGAATCGAGCCCCCATTCTTCGGCGCGCTCGGCTACGCGCGAAATAGTGTCCGCGGTGGGTAATCCCAAACGAAAAAGACCGAAACCGACGCCAACTTTTATTTGTTTCATTTCGATCGCTCCCGACTAGGTTCTGCTCGTATGTGGTGATAATAACAGTGTTTATGCGTAAATCGCCATTTAAGCGCGACGGCGTGGAATTGACGATTTTAGGGACCGGAGACGCCTTTGCGAGCCACGGGCGTTTCCAGTCAGGCTATATCATCGACAGCCCCAATTGCCGCATCCTGATGGAGGCCGGCCCTACTGCACTGTGCGCGATGAAGCGCCTGGACTTCAAGCCCGCCGATATCGACATGATCCTGATCAGCCATCTGCATGGCGATCATTTTGGCGGCATGCCGTTTCTGCTGCTGGAGTATCTGTACGAAAGTCCACGGCAAAAACCCTTGACGATAATCGGACCACCACGGCTCGCCGAGCGAACCTGGAGCTTGTTCCGCACGATGTTTCCCGGCACCAAGCCCGATCTCGGGCGGCTGATCGACAAACTCAAATTCGTCGTTCTGGAGCCGGGCTTCAACCAGAAGATCGGTCCGATGCATCTGCGCGCGATGCGCACGCCGCATATGAAGCACGACTTCTCGCTCGCATACCGGATCGCAATCGGCGACAAGTCGATCGCGTTTTCGGGCGACAGCGGATGGACCGAGGAGTTGTTGCCCTTCGTTGCAGGCGCCGACCTGTTCCTGTGCGAATGCACGTACTTCGAAAGCGCGCAGCTCGATTTCCATATGAATTATCCGCAGCTCAAGGCCAACCGTGCGCGCTTCGACGTTGAACGCATGGTACTGACTCACGTTGGCCGCGAAGTGCTCGATCGCGCTCGCGAGATCAAACTCGAAATCGCCCAGGACGGTATGCGTATCAGGTTGTGACACAGTGCCGGATCCGCGCCCGCCAGCGGTCGATAAATTTTCGCGATTCGTTATATGATCGACTGATACCGCACGCTGCGGAAAGTGGCGGCGCGGGCGCCGACCGCGGAAAAACGCGGAATTCTCGCCGCGAAAGCCGATAATAGATAGCGGGCGCGCGGCCGGACTAAAGCCATAAGGAGACCGCCGGATGGGAATCGCTGACGGCAAGCGCGCGCTGATTGTTGGTGTCGCCAATGACAAGAGCCTGGCGTGGTCGATCGCGCAGGAGTTGAGTGCGCAAGGCGCCGAAATAGCGCTAACCTTCCAGGGCGAGATTCTGGAAAAGCGCGTGCGTCCGCTCGCGCAGCAAATCGGCGCAGAGGTAGTCGGCGAACTCGACGTCGGCAACGACGAGCAAATCGCCCAGGTCTGCGCCAACCTCAAGGAAAAATGGGGCGGGATCGACATGCTGGTGCATGCCGTGGCGTTCGCCGAGCGCGAAGATTTGCGCGATCGCTTTCTCAACGTGAATCGGGTCAACTTTGCCCGCGCGCTCGAAATCAGCGCCTATTCGCTGGTAGCGCTGGCCCGCGCGGCCGAGCCGCTGATGGAGGCGCGCGGAGGCGGCTCGGTGGTGACGCTGAGTTACCTCGGCGCCGTTCGCGCGATCCCGAATTATAATGTAATGGGCGTGGCAAAGGCGGCGCTGGAAGCTTGTGTGCGTTATCTCGCGCTAGACCTCGGACCCAAGAACATTCGCGTCAACGCGCTGAGCGCGGCGCCGGCGCGAACCTTGGCGTCGTCCGCGATAAGCGGCTATCACACGATGCAACATGAGGTCGAGGAACGCTCGCCGCTCAGGCGCGCGATGCGGCCCGCAGAGGTTGGCAAGATGGCTTCGGTGCTGTTGAGCGATCTGTCGAGCGGCGTCACCGGCCAGACGATTTACGTCGACGTCGGCTACAACATCATGGGATGATCGAGCTGGGCTTGACCCTCCCCAAAAAATCCCAGCGCGCGCGAGGGCGCTCGTGCAGGAGGCTACGATGGCGATAATTGCAGTGCCGCAACTCTCGGATAATTACGCATACCTGGTGGTCGATGACGCGTCGAAGGAATGCGGCGTGGTTGACTGTTCGGAAGCCGACAAGGTGCTCGCGGAGGTCAAGCGTCAGGGCCTCAAGCTGGTGGCGGTGCTGCCGACGCATTGGCATTTCGATCACGTCGGCGGCAACGAAGACCTGGTGCGCGCGGTGCCGGGTCTGCGGGTTTATGGCGCACGCGCCGAGGGCGGACGCATCCCGGCGCAGACTGACGAGGTTGACGACGGCGCGACGGTCACGGTCGGATCGTTGAAGGGGCGCGTGATCGGGATCCCGGCGCATACCAATGGCCACGTCGCATATTTTTTCCCGCAACTCGACGCGGTCTTCACCGGCGACACCCTGTTTGTCGCGGGATGCGGCCGGGTCTTCGAGGGTAAGGCGAATACGATGGTCGAATCGCTGGCCAAGCTGGCCGCCCTGCCCGATTCGACCAAGGTTTATTGTGGACATGAGTACACTGCGAAGAATCTCGAATTCGCGCTAACCCTTGAGCCCCATAACGCAGCGCTCAAGGCCAAACACGAATGGGCGGTGAAGACGCGCGCGGCGGGTAAATTCACGGTGCCGTCAACGATCGGCGACGAGAAGCAGATCAACCCGTTTATGCGCACCGACAGCGCCGAGTTGCGCGCGAGCATCATGAAGATCGACCCGTCGATCGGCAACGACCCGGTCGCGATCTTCGCCACGACGCGGGCGTTGAAAGACAAGTTCTAGGTGCTGCGCGCGGGAAACCGGCGTGCGCCGACGCTGCAAGCCTGAGCTTGCGCGCGTCGGGCTCCAGCGGCGGCCGTCAAGCGCGGGCTATTTGCGGAGGTCCGCGAGAAACTCCAGCATCGCGGCGTTGACCTCGGCCGGCTTCTCCTGCTGGGTCCAATGGCCACAGCCTTTCACCAGCACGGTCTTGCGCAGATTGGGCACGAACGCTTCCATCCCGTGGCACAACTCGGGACGCAATACGGGGTCGAGCTCGGCCGTGATCATGAGCGCGGGCTGATTGACGCGCTGCTCGAGTCCGGCGGCCTCTTCCCAGCTTCGGTCGATACATCGATACCAGTTCAGGCCGCCGCGGAAGCCGGTTTTCTCGAAAGCATCGACGAAGACCTGGAAATCGGAATCGGGGAGAAAGCTGCCTTGCGGACGGTCGGGCAGGCGGTCGAGGATGCCGCCGCCGGCGGGACCCCATACCCCCGGAGGCGCACTGTTATCGCTGACTGCGACGAGATCGCTCGCACCCTGATAGAAGCCGCGCAGCGAACGGCGAACGTCGCGCTCGAGTTCGGCTTCGGCGATGCCCGGCTCCTGGAAATAAAGTATGTAATGGAAGTTGCCCTGCGCGATCATCTTCATCAGATCGGTCGGCTTCATCGGAGCGCGCGGGAAAAACGGGGTGTTGACGCCGATGACGCGCTGGAAACGCGCGGGCGCCATCATCGCAGCGTTCCACGCGACCGCACCGCCCCAATCGTGGCCGACGATAACCGCATGCTCGAGGCCCAGCGCGTTGAGCATACCGGTGAGGTCGCCGACCAACTGGCTTTGCGTGTAAGCCTCGATCGGCTCGGGGCGAGAGGTTTCGCCGTAGCCGCGCTGGTCCGGTGCAATCGCGCGAAAGCCGGCGTCGGCCAGCGCGCGCATCTGATGGCGCCAGGAGTACCAGAGTTCGGGGAAGCCGTGGCACATCACTACCGGGTAGCCGGTTCCGGCCTCGGCGACGTGCATCCGAATGCCGTTGGTATCAATGAATTTGTGGGTGAATTCCGCCATTTTCGCTGTGCCTCGGGTGGGTTCGTTGCAGTGTCACCCAATTTGACGATTTTGCGCAACCGGCAATATCTTCGGCGATTCCGCGGCGGCGCAGAAATTCGCCGATTCGATCGACTTGGAACTGGAAGTACTGAAAGAGACCCGGAAGTATTCGGTCAGCGGCAATACGTTGGATGCGGATAACGGCATGACCACCTTCAACGGCCAGACGCTCGGCTACGACGCCAATGGCAATCTGCTCAGCGACGGAACCAACTCGGTGACCGCCAACCTGCTCACGGGGTTGGGTATCGACGAGTACTTCGCGAGGACCGATTCCAGCGGCACGGCGGTGTTCCTGCGCGATGCCCTGGGCTCGACCGTGCGCCTGGGGAGTACCAGCTATACCTATCAACCGTTCGGGGCGACCACCGTCGCCGGCACCAACGCCAATCCGTACCAGTTCACCGGCCGTGAAAACGATGGGACCGGCTTGTATTACTATCGCGCGCGCTACTACAGCCCGAGTTTCCAGAGATTTATTGCTCAGGACCCGATCGGATTCGGCGGAGGGAGCCCAAACATCTATGCATACGAAGCCAACGCGCCGACGGTTTTCGTTGACCCGTTCGGCTTGAACTACTGGTTACGCGGCGTCGAATACAACGACAGCGGGACGCCCATCGGAGAGCTCGGCCTCCAGCCGGAACCTCCTATTCCAGATGTCACAATCGGCTTGGACTCGCCTGTTGGCGGTGTGCAGACCACCTTGCCGTTCGGGTCCGGCGGCGCGCCAACGACTGTCAGGCGCGGACTGAGCTACAACTACCCTCTTCCGGATGATTACAATCTCAAGATCTTCCCGCAAACCGGACCGGGGGCAGGCGAACTTAGCGGCCAGTGTCAAGTTCGGGGACCCTTTGGTGGTGTCGGTGGCGGCCTAGGCACCGATGGCGTGAACGGTAACGTACTTGGGCCGCAATTAAACTTCCCGCTTCCTTACAGCACAAATGTGTACATCGGGACGAAGTGGAACGTGCAGTGAAATCATCCGGTTCACGCTCGAACCTGGCCGGTCGAAGGTAAGCGCCGTGGTCAAATTCGTGGCTGTGTTCGCGTTGATCTATGTTATGGCTGTGGCTGGTGAATGCCTAAGTCAACTCACATACCACAAGAAATCTCTCCGGGCGATCAAAGAGAACTGCAGGCGAATTTTGATGAGGACCTTCATAATTGTCGCCGTTGGGATGGTCGCATTCGTGGTCTGGGTTCGAATGGGATGGCAGCCGCAGGGTGGTCCTTAGGCACTTCTGAAACCGCCACCGCTCCAAATTGACGCTGCCCAACGGCGTAATCACGAACTACGGCTACGACAATGCCTCGCGAGTGACATCGATTTCCTTGAGTACGGGTGGGAGCTGTGCCAATCCGCCATCGAATCTGGGCAATCTGACGTACACCTACGACGCCAACGGTCGGCGCGCGGCGGTGGGCGGGACGCTGGCGTCGGTGAATCTGCCGGCGTCGGTCAACGGCAATACGTTCAATGCAGACAACAGCATGACCGCGTTCAACGGCCAGACGCTTGGCTATGACGCTAACGGCAATCTGCTCAGCGACGGGACTGATAAATACACTTGGGATGCGCGCAATCATTTGAGCGGGGTCGGCGGCGCGAATAGTGCCAACTTCGCGTATGATGCATTCGGGCGGCGAATGAGTACGACCATCAATGGCACGGTGAGCCAGTTTGTATACGGCGGTCTGAACCCGGTGCAGGAACTCGACGGCAGCAGCGCGGTCACCGCCAACCTGCTCACGGGGCTGGGTATCGACGAGTATTTCGCGCACACCGATTCGAGCGGCACGATGGCGTTTATGCGCGATGCTTTGGGCTCGACGGTGGGCATGGTCGGGACCGGTGGCAGCATCGGCACCGGCTACACCTATCAGCCGTTCGGCGCGACCACCGTCGCCGGCACCAACGCCAATCCGTACCAGTTCACCGGCCGTGAAAACGACGGCACCGGGTTGTACTTCTACCGGGCCAGATACTACAGCCCGTCGTACCAGAGATTCGTGTCGCAAGATCCAATTGGATTCCGCGGCGAGGAGTTACGAGGCCTCGTATCGAGTAATCAAACTGCCGCGGCTTTGAGCGCGGGAGCTGAAAAATCAACGAGGCCGGACGCATCAGCGAGCGCCCGGCCTCGTTCTTTTCGATTCGTCGATAACCGATGATTATTCGGGCGTCTTCTGCGACGGCGGGGGCGCGCCTCCGCCCATGTGACCCATCGGCATCTCCTGCTTGGTGAAGTCGGCAGGAACCTTGAAGGTGTCGGCCGGCAGATTCTTCGAGGCAATCTTCGTGACCGTGGTCTTGCTGACGACCGGCGGCCGATTGGCGAACATCTTCTTGAGCTTGGCGGCTTGATCGGGCGACATCCCGGGCATCGAGAAGTTCGTCATCTTGGTGGTCGAGTCGAGTTCCAGCGGCACCCCGTCAGGGATATCGCCGTGCATCGCCATCACCGTGCCTTTGACCGTTTTGGCCATCTTCTTCTGGAAGCTGTCGAAGTCTTTGGCGCCGGGGGCCTTGGTCGAAAAACAGCCGTTTACGGTGTACGCGTTACCCATCATCGAGCCCGCCCCGGTGTATTCCTGGCACGGGTAGCCGGAGACGGTTTTGCTGCCACCGCTCTTTTTGAATTTCACCGAGGACATCCGCTGCGACATCATCTTGGCCATCGGGCCCTTGGGCGGGAACGGCAATTCGACGTACTGCTTCTTCTCCGGATTCATCATGTACATCGTACCGCTGTCCAGATCGATGACGACCTCACCGCGGTCGGTGATGCGTTTTTGCTTATTGCCCTCGATCATCACGGTGCTGCTGCGAGTGACGGCTTTTCCGGAGCCCTGATCGATGACTTCCTGTTCGGTCACGACCACGCCCGCGCGGGCGGCGCCGGAGCCGGCGAAAATCACCAGGGCCGCGAAGATGGCGGCGAATTTTTTCATTATTATTGTCCTCCCTGCACGCTGGGAACTTCGATTACGTTGCGAGTCGGGCGGGCGGCCGCAGCGCCAGTCCTTTCATTGATCATGCGATGGGCTGCGAGCGCGGCTAGCCCAATTAAGACCCAAACCATTTCCTTGATTCGGCGCAGCACGCCGATCGCGAAACCGATCCCGGGCGGATATCCCAGCAGCGAAAGAATCAGGGCCTTGCCGCCCTCCTGGCTGACGAGTTTGGCCGGGATCAGAAAGGTTGCGCGTTCAATTAGAAGGCCGAGCGCCTCCACTAGCAGGACCGTAACGATGGTGACCGGCTGATGCAGCAGCGTCAGCAGGATGTAAATCTCGACCGGACCCATGCTCCAAGCGAGCAGATAGCACAGGCACGAAAGCGCGAGTCGGCCGCGATGGCGGCTGTAGAAATCCACCAGTATCGCGTCGGCCTCGGTCGCCGCGGCTTTGACCTCGGGATCCCCGAGATGACCGACATGGAGCTTCGCCGCGGCCTTCCACAGCAGTGCGAACGGATGCCTCATCTGGACGAAAAAGAAACCCCCGGCCAGCCCGATCGCGATCGCCAGTCCACCCATCATCGGCCAGAACAGATGATGCAGCCGGGCCTCGAACGGCAGCGCGGTAATCAGCGCTCCGCTGACGAAGCCGATTTGCCCGATCGCCTCGGCGAGCGATGCGACGATCACCGTTGCCAGTCCCAGCGCCATCATCAGCTTGCGCCGCACCATGACCGCCATCACGAATTGGCCGCCGAGTTGCGCCGTCGGGGTAATGTAATCGACCGCCTCGCCCGAAATGCGTGCGACGAAGAGTTCGCCGAACCCCAGCTTGCGCGGATAATCCTTGATGGTCACGCGCCAACCGATGGTATTGGCGACGCGGGCGACCGATTCGAGGGAGATCGTCAACACCAGTCCCCAGCCGGCGAGCCGCACATAGGAAAGCACGGTGCTCAGGCCGAAGCGGTGCAAGAACCAGACATAGAAGCACACCGCCAGGAGCAGGATCAGGGTTTGAAATCGGCGCATCGGGGAAGGAAGTGAGTGCGCTGCAGGAGCGGCGCTAGTTGAGGCATTCTTTCAGTCGCGATGCTTGCGTGCAAGCCGGTTCGAGCGAGGCTGCGTCCATGCTGCGGGCGGCCGCCGTCAGACCTTGAAGCGAATATGGATGATGTCGCCGTCCTGCATCACGTAGTCGCGACCCTCGAGGCGCAGCTTGCCGGCCTCTTTGACTTTGGCGTCGGATCGCAGTTCGAAGAAATCGCCATAGCTGACGACCTCGGCCCGGATGAATCCGCGTGCGATATCGCTATGGATGCGCGCGGCCGCTTCCAGTGCGGTGGCGCCGCGCCGCAATGACCATGCGTGGGCTTCGGGCTCGCCCGCGGTATAGAAGGTGATCAGGCCGAGGTACTCGTAGAGCGCCGTGATCAGGCGGTCGCGCGCGGGTTGCTCCAAGCCGCCATCGTGGAGCAGTTCGGATTGGCCGGCGGCGTCGAGCTCCCACAGTTCGGCCTCGAAGGTCGCGGCCAGCCGAAAGGCGTCCAGTCCGCGCGCGGTCAGCGCCGCGCGATCGGCCTCGGCCATCGGCGCGGTGGCGCGATCGGGCTCGCAATTGATTACCGCCAGCACCGGCTTGCGCGACAAAAAGCCGAAGCTCGAGAACGCCTGCAACTCCTGCGCGGTCATCTCGAGGGTGCGCAGCGGCTTGCCCTCTTCGAGCCATTTAAGGCATTTCTCGAGCCCGCCGCGCTCGAAATCGGTGTTGCCCTTCTCTTTCTTGAGGCGTTCGAGGCGCCGCTCGGTCTGATCGAAGTCGGCGAAGATCAGCTCGCCCTCGACACTTTCGATCGCGGCGACCAGCGGCGTTTCGCGGCCGGCGAATTCCGGGATCACGATCATCAGCGCGTCAACATCGCGGATTAGCGGCAGCAGGCTCGGGTCGAGGGCGGCACCTTCCTTCTGTTCCTTCGGGTTGGGCGCGAAGTCGAGCACCGTGAGCTCCACCGGAACTTTCTTGGCGGAGCCATAGGTCGCCTCGAGGAAGTCGAGCCGCGTATCAACGACTTTGATATTGCCGGGTCGTGCGCGATTCTTCGCGTCGCCCTGACCGGCGATCGGCGCCAGTCCGGTCAAGGCCTGAAAGACCGTCGATTTGCCGACTCCGCGCGCGCCTATTATTCCGCTCTTCAAAGTTAAAACTCCGAACCCTAAAGATTTGCATATCCGCATCGCGCAGGTAAGCCCCGCTGCACAATTCCCGCCCGGCTGTGGTAGGAGAGCAATGTAAGCGAGGGAGGCTACCGCGATGCCACAGGCGCCATCCGACTACCAGGTCCGCTATCCGATTGATTTTGGCAATATCGACCCGTCCGTACGACAAACGGTCGTGCAGCTCTATGCCGCCGACGGCGGAAAGTCGCGCGCGATCCTTTATCAACCGGCCCGAGGCAAGCCGCGCACGGTCGTGATCCTGGCCCATCCGCGCGCCGACTTCGCTCAGCATTACTCGATTCCCTTCTGGCTCGCGGCCGGATTCGCCGCCTTGGCGCAGAATACCCGCTACCTCAACAACGACTCGATGATGATCCACGAAAACCTGCTGCTCGATCTGGCAGCCGCAATCAGATACCTGCGCGAGGAGCAGGGCTTCGAGCGTATCGTGATGATCGGTAATTCGGGTGGCGGCTCGCTCTTTTCGTACTATGACGCCGAGGCGCGCAAGCCCGCCGGCGCGCGCGTCAAGTCGCCCCCCGGCGGCGGACCGCCCGATCTCAACAAGTTCGAGATGCCCACCGCCGACGGCCTGATCCTGCTTGCGGCCCATCCGGGACAAGGCCGCGTCCTGACGGTCTCGCTCGACGCGGCAGTGGTTGACGAGAACGATCCGTTCGCGAGCGACGCGGCGCTCGATATGTACGACGAGCGCAACGGCTTCCGCTCCCCGCCGGCCGCGAGCCGCTATGATCGCGAATGGCTCGCCCGCTATCGCGCCGCCCAGCACGCGCGCGCCGCCAGGATCGATGCTATCGCCCGGCGCCATGTCGAGGAAGCCGCCATCGCGCGCGCCGCCACCAAGGCTGCCGATTTTGCCGCGGCACCGGCGCACTATCGGGCACACATGCAGCGGCGCACGATGGCCCCGCGGATCATGGTCGTCTATCGCACCCAGGCCAATCCCGCCTATCTTGATCTGACCATCGATCCGTCGGAGCGCGTGGTCGGTTCGATCTTTTCGCCGCGCCCCGATCTGTTCAATTTCCACGCCTTCGGGCTCGGGCACGTGGTCACGCCGGAGGCCTGGCTTTCAACCTGGTCGGGACCGAGTTCATATGCGAATCTCGAGCGCAATCTGCCGCGAATAACGGTGCCGACGCTGGTGGTCGGTGCGATGGCCGATCAGGATATCTTCCTCGCCGACGTGCGCGCTGAGTACGAACTGTCCGGCGCCGCCGACAAGCGCATCGAATTTATTGAAGGGGCCGAACACTTTATGCGCGTGGGCGGCACCCGGACGAATCTCGGCGATCCGCGCCCGCGCCTGATGAAGCTGCTGACCGAATGGACGCAGGAGCACTTCGCCCCGTGAACTTGCGGCGTCGCGTCAGTACGCAGATTCGATCGTCAGTGCGCGGATTCGATTATTCTGACCGGCCGCGCCCGCCCCGTCGGCGACTCGAATCGGGGCCAATGCGCTTGCCGGCTACGGCGATTCGAGACGGCGGAAGGCGGCGGTCAGCGCGCGCGTAAGCGGTTCCCAATCACCCACCAGGCCCAGGTTCGCCCGCTCGAAAATAACCGCGTCCGGATCGTTGTTGATCGCTACCACCGACTCGGCCCGCTTGATCCCGACGGTATGATTCGGCACTCCGCGAATGCCCACTGAAAAGTACAGGCGCGGCCCGATCGCCTTGCCGGTCAGCCCGACCTGCAATTGCCGCGCGACCCAGCCCTTGTCGGTGACGCGCCGGGTTGCACAGAGTCCGGCGCCGATCGTGCGCGCAAACTCCTTTACCACTTCGACACCCTCGGGACCGCCCACGCCCATCCCGATGCCGACGACCACCTCCGCCCCATCGAGCGGTGCGACCGTAGGGTCGAGATTCGAGCTTGAACTGACGAGGCGCGTCAGCGGCGTGCCCACCGCGACCCGCACGGTTTCGATTTCGGCCACGCGCGCCGGATTGGGCGCGCCGAGTTCGAGCACGCCCTGGCGCACCGTCGCCATCTGCGGGTAGGTCTTCGAGAGGATCGGCGCCACGATGTTGCCGCCGAAGGCCGGCTTCAGCGCTACCATGCGGCCGTCGCCGTCGAGCTCGAGGCCGACCGCGTCGCCGGTCAAGCCGAGTCCGAGGCGCGCAGCCAGACGCGGACCCCAGTCGCGGCCGCGCTCGCTCGCGCAGACCAGCAGCGCCCACGGCGTGCGCTGGTGAACCAGATGCGCCAGCCCCTCGGCGGCGGTGTCGGGCGAATAATTTTCGAGCGCTGGATCCTCGGCCAGAATCACCTGGTCGGCGCCGTAACTCGCGAGCAGTCCCGCATGGCGCGCCGCCGCGCCGGGCAACGCGACCGCCGCCAGTGCGCCGCCGAGTGCCGTCGCCAGGCGGTCGCCCGCAGACATCAGTTCCAAGCTGCACAGCGTTATCTCATGGTCGAGGCCGGTCTCGACCACCACCCACACATCGCGGCCACGCACGGGCTTGCGAATCTGAGCGCCGATCGGACGGCGATTGTGAACCCGCGGCTTCAGGGCGCCCATCTTTTCGAGCTCGGCGATGACCACCTCGGCCGCGCGCTCCGGGTCGGCAGCGTCGATCATCTTGCACTCGACCTTGGGCGATTCCTGGGCGCGAACTTCCTGCACCCAGGTCGGCGAGCCGGCGAAACCGAACTTCGCGGCGTCGCTGTCCAGTTCGGCGGCGCTGAGCACTTCGACCGTTCTGGATTGCGCCGCCTCGCGCGTTTTCATATCGATTTTCAACGGATTAATCAGGCGCTCGGCGCAGGTGAGCAGCGCCGGCATCCGCGCCTCGACCTGTTCGACGCCCTCGTCGCTCTCGCGCTCGGCAACAATCCGATCGCCGTCGAGTTCGAGCTTACGCACGCCGGTAATCTGCGCGACGCCGAGCAGTTCAGCGATTTCCGGGCCGACTTGGCCGGTTTCGGCGTCAAGCGAATATTTGCCGAGAAGAATCAGATCGAAGGCCTCGCGCTTGAGCCATCCGGCCAGCGCGCGCGCGGTCGCCAGCGTGTCGGAACCGGCGAAGGCACGGTCCTGCAGATGCACGGCGCGGTCAATACCCATCCCGAGCGCATCGACCAGGGCCTCGCGCGCCTGCGGCGGACCCATCGTGACCGCAACAGTCTCGTAGCCCAGCCGATTTTTGAGATCGACCGCCTGCGCCAGCGCGCGGAGGTCGTATGCACTGATCACATTGACCCCGTCGCGCCGGATCGTGCGCGTCACAGGGTCAAAATTGGCGTCCTCGACCAGCGGAATTTGTTTGATGCAGACTGCGATCTTGGGCAACGCGATTCACCTCGCGGAACGAACGCTAACGAAGGCAGCCGATGGATGCAAACCGGCGCGGTGCAATCCGGCGGGCGCTTAATCCGGCGACGGCGATCGGATAGTTTCGCTATGTGAGATCGAAGACCGCAGCGCCGGCATGGCGGCCACCGGCACTCGCGTTGGCGACGATTGTGACATTGGCGACGTCCGCGATGCTCGCACTCGCCGCATGCCACCGCCCCACCATCCCCGAGCCTCGCGCACAAACCGGCGGGCCGCGAATCATTGCGCTCGCACCTGCGATTACCGAAACCCTCTTCGCGCTCGGCGCCGGCGCCGACGTCGCAGGCGTCTCGCAATACTGCGACTACCCGCCCGCAGCGGCCAAATTGCCCAGGGTCGGAACCTTTCTCACGCCCAATATCGAAGCTATCGCGGGACTGCGCCCGACCATTGTCATCGGCCTGGAAACGTCGTCCGATCTGCGCCAGATTCGCGCGCTCAAGGCGATGGGCTACCGAACCTTGATGGTCAACGACAATTCGATCGCAGGCATCGAAGCGAGCATTCGTACTATCGGCGGAGCAATCGGACGCGCCCGCGACGCGCGCGCGCTGCTTGACCGGATGCGATCGGAAATCGCCGCGATTGAACAACGCTTGCGCGGCGTCCCGTCGCGTCGCGTGCTGATGGTCGTCGGCCATCAGCCGATGGTCGCCGTCGGACGCGGAACTTTTCTCGACGAACTCCTGACGATGGCGCACGCGACTAATATCGCGGCGGGCGCGGCACAGACTTGGCCGCGGCTCAGTCTCGAGTACATCATTGCGTCGCGGCCTGTGGTAATTCTCGACGGGCAGATGGGTACCGATCCCGATTCGCCGTCGACTTTCTGGACGAAATACCCGACTATTCCCGCGGTCCGCGACCATCGCGTGCTCGGTTATCCCAATGACCCGACGCTGCATCCGGGCCCGCGAATCGTGCAGACCCTCGCGCTGCTGGCGCGTCTGATTCATCCCGAAGCGTTCGCACGCCCGCCGTCCGCTATGCTGCGCCGCGCTCACGACGTCGTTCATCGGGAGAATCCGGTCGCACCGGTTGGGGTATCGAGATGAGCCAGCCGGCTTTGCTGCGCGATCGGCCGCCGCTGCGGCTGGGGCCAGCGGATCTTGCCGACGCCCATCTGACGTTCGCGCGGATGGCAATGACGCTCGCGGCGCTGGGCGCTCTGCTGATCGTTGTCGGGATCATCGCGCTGGCCTTCGGCAGCGTACACATCGACCTGTTGCGTGCGATCACCCATCCGTCGAGCGCCGACCGCGCGATTTTGTTCGGCGTGCGGATTCCGCGCGTGCTGATGGGTGCGATCGTCGGCGCAGTGCTCGCCGCCGTCGGTGCCGCGCTCCAGGCGCTGGTGCGCAATCCGCTCGCGGAGGGCGGTATTCTCGGCATCTCGGGCGGCGGTGCGTTCGGCGCGATCCTCGCTCTGGTGGTGTTCTCCGGCATCGGCGGCTCCGATGTTGCGGTGCCGCTTTGCGCTTTCGTCGCGGCCTTGCTTTCCACCTTCGCGGTCTATCGGCTGGCCTTGGTTGACGGCCGGCTCGAGCCCTTCACCCTGCTGCTCGTCGGGGTAATCTTCAACGCTTTCTGGGGCGCCGCGATCATGCTGGTCAACAGCGTCGTTAATTTCTACTTTACGCACAGCATCATCTTTTGGCTGATGGGCAGCTTCGAGGCGCCGACCTATCGCGAAGTTGCGATGGTCGCCGTGCTCGGCGGTATCGGCTTTGTGATCCTGATTGCACGCGCCCGCGATATGAATCTGCTCAGCCTCGGCGACGACGAGGCGGCCGAGTTGGGCGTCGAGGTTGACGCCGTGCGGCGCACGATTTTCGTGGCTACCTCAGTGATGATCGGGGCCGCCGTCTCGGTCAGCGGGATTATCTCGTTCATTGGCCTGATCGTCCCGCACATCATCCGTACCGTGATTGGTGCCGATCATCGGATGCTGATTCCGGCGTCGATCCTCGGTGGCGCCGCGTTCACCGTTGCGGCCGACCTGATCGCGCGCGTCGCAATCGCGCCGTCTGAATTGCCGGTCGGAGCGATCACGGCGCTTTGCGGCGGTCCCTTCTTCATCTATGTGCTGCGGCGCGAAGGCCGTAAATCGCTGGCCCTATGAAGCGCGAAGCAGACCCGGTTGCCGCGCGCGGCTCGCCCGAAATTCGCCGCGACACGTGCCGCGTCGCCTTGCGCGCAGCCGATCTCAACGCGGGTTACGGCGATCGTCAGGTCCTGCACGGGGTTTCGTTTGAAGTCCTGGCCGGCGAGATGCTCGCGATTGTCGGGCCCAACGGCGCGGGCAAATCCACCCTGCTGCGAATTCTCAGCGGCGCACTCACCCCGTGGAGCGGCGTCGTGGAACTCGAAGGCCAGCCAATCGGTATGTACGACCGGCGCGCGATTGCCCGGCGGCTCGCGGTCGTAGCACAGGAGAATTTGGTTGCCTTTCGCTTCAGCGTGCTCGAAATCGTGCTGATGGGCCGCGCGCCGCATCTGGGCGCGTTTCATTTCGAAACCCGCCACGACCTCGAAATCGCCCACGCGGCGCTCGAGCGCTTCGATCTGCTCGAACTGGCCCGCCGCCCGATCCAGGAATTGTCGGGTGGCGAACGCAAACGCGTCTTCCTGGCGCGAGCCCTGGCGCAGGCGCCGCACGTCGCCCTGCTCGACGAGCCCACCGCATTTCTCGACCTCAAACATGTCGCCGAAATCTTCGCCCGCTTTCGCGAGCTGCGAAGCGAGTCCGGGATGGCAGTGGTGGCGACCCTGCACGATTTGAACGCTGCCGCACTGCATGCCGACCGCGTACTGTTGATCAAGGACGGCGCGGTGGCCGGTTACGGTACCCCGGAGGCGGTCTTCACCGCCGACAATCTGCGCGCGGTTTACGAGACCGAGGTTCACGTCGGGCGCAATCCCGCCACCGGCGCGATCTCGATACTTCCCGGCACCGTCGACCGATCCCGCCCGCGCCCATGAGGCCGGACCTCAATTGCGTGCCGCCCCATGGGCCGCTACGTTAGACGTTGATGATTGCGAAACGGCCCGCCGGCGCCCTCAATTTGATTTTCGACGCCGACGACACGCTGTGGGATTCCAACATCCATTTTCTCGAAGCCGAAGCCGCTTTCCTCGATCTGCTGGCGCGCGCGGACGCCCCTGACCGGTATCAGATTCGTGCTGCGATGCGCCGTCACGAGCTGCGCATTATCGAGAGCCACGGTTACGGCCGGCGCCCGTACGTTATCGCGTTGCATCGGGTAGCGGCCGAGCTGGCTCCCGCGCATCAGCATGAAAATTTGCGTATCGAGGTCGAGCGCATCGGCGAGCACCTGCTCAACCGCCATTGCGAACTGCTACCCGGCGTCGCGTCAACGCTCGAAGAACTTGCTCGCCGCCATCGCCTGCTGCTCTTCACCAAGGGCGACCCGCGCGAGCAATTGCGCAAGCTCGACCGGTCGGGACTGCGCTCGCTCTTCAGCCGGGTCGGCGTGCCGGTCGAAAAGGATCCCGGGACCTACCGCTTGCTCATCGCGCAGGCTGGTCTCGATCTCGGCCGTACCTTCATGATCGGCAACAGCCCGCGATCCGACATCAATCCGGCGCTCAAGGCGGGCTTGAGTGCGGTCTTCATCGCCCATCCGCATACCTGGGAGCTCGAGCATGAGGAAATCGATCACGCCAACACCCGCGTGACCGTGATCGACGCCTTCCCCCATCTATTGCAAGTGTTCTAGAATGATGGGGCCAATGCCTACAGCAAGTCTCAAGGTCGCCGGCGAGCCGATCGAAGTAAGGCGTCCTTCGAACAAGCAAAAACGCGCGCGCAAGCCGCCGATCGCGTTCCGCCCGATCCATCGCATGTGGCGGCGAACCATCGACACTGTCGAAGTCGTGCCGGTGAATTTGCCGGTGCGGCGATTACCGGCGGCGCTGGCCGGATTGGTCGCATGCCAGATCAGCGACCTCCACGTCGATCGTGAAGAGGACCTGGCGCGGCTCGAAAAAGCGGTCGAGACCATCAACCGCCAGCATCCCGACTTCGTCTTCCTCACCGGCGATTATTTTTCCGGACCCGACACCATGCGCCGGCACCTCGACGGCTTCCGCCGCGCCTTGGCCAAACTGACTCCGAAAGCGGGGGTCTTCGCGATCGCTGGCAATCACGACCATTGGTCGTCGTTCGGGATGATCTCGGAGGCCTTGCGCTGCGCCGGCGCCCGGGTCTTCGCCAACCAGCACGAGCGGCTGAAAATCAACGGCGAAAACCTTGTCATCGTCGGCATCGACGACCTCTGGTCGCGCCGCGCCGAGCCTTCCCGCGCCTTTAGCGGAGTAAGCCCTGGCGAATGCACCATCGTGCTCGCGCACAATCCCGACACCGCCCTCTACACTCATCATCTCGTCCCCGGCGTGATGCTCTCCGGGCATACCCACGGCGGCGTCGTGCGTATCCCCTACTACGGCTCGGTCATCCGCTCGATTCTGCGCATCGGTCCCGATTTCGCCGCCGGCCTGAATCGCTACGGCAATTTCTACATCTATACCAATCGCGGCCTCGGCACCTTCTGGATGCGCATACGGATCAATTGCCGTCCGGAAATTTCGCGCTTCACCCTTATCGCTCTCCCCGATACCGTTCATCGCGACATCCCTGTGGCAAAATCCAAGCGCCGCCGTCGTCCTCGCCACGCCTGATTGCGCTGCGCTGGCACCGCCCTCGCAGGGATCAAATTCCACTCGATTGCCGCGCGCACTCGGCTATAGCATGAACCATGGTCCGCGCATGGGCGGCCGACATCTCGCGGATTTCCTATGAGCGATGACCCTAAAAATGATCGAATTGTAGTGCTAGCCGGAGGCTCCGGTTTCATCGGCCGTGCGGTCGTGCGCCGCCTCGCGCCACTCCCGGGCCTGCGCCTTCGCGTTCTCACCCGCGACCCCGAAAAGGCGCGCGCCCGGCTCGCCGATGCCGATGCCGTCGAGTTCGTCGTCGCCGACGTCAACCAGCCGACGACCCTGGAAGCGGCCGTCGCCGGCGCCGATACCATAATCAACGCCGTTCAGTTTGACGGTTATCCGGTCGAAAATCCGGCGCGCGGCCTGACTTTCAACCGCGTCGATTATGGCGGTACGGTCGCGCTGATCGCGGCCGCCAAAACGGCCGGCACACCCAACTTTATCTATATCAGCGGTGCTGCGGCCGACGAGCGTTCGCCCAATCCGGCCTTTCGCGCCAAGGGGCGCGCCGAGCGGGCTCTGCGCGAATCCGGCCTCGCCTACACGATTTTGCGTCCGTCTCTCGTCTATGGCCCCGAAGATCGCGTGGTCAACGGACTCGCCCGAGCCTTGCGCATGACCCCCGTGATGCTCGTGCCCGGCAGCGGCCGCCAGGAAATCCAGCCCCTGCTGATTGACGACCTCGCCGCCTGCGTCGCACTCGCCGTCGGCGGTCGCGGCCGCAATGGTATTTTCGAAGTCGGCGGTCCCGACGCGATGGCCTTCGATGACCTCGTCCGCCTCGTGATGGAGATAACCGGCCGCCACCGGCCGATCCTCCACGTGCCCGAAGTCCTCCTGATAGTTGCCGGCGCGATCGCCGAGCGGCTTCCCGGCGCGCTCTTCTCGCGCGACGCGGTGGCGTTCCTGGTCGCCGATAACCGCTGCGATATCAAACCCCTGATCGCCGAGTTCGGCCTCGCCCTCACGCCGGCGCACGAGGGGCTTGCCTACCTCGCGCCTCAATGACGCGCCGCCCGGTCCCGCGTACCGGGTCGCGCCCGCCAGCTAAATTCGTCGCCAGCCGGACCCTTCATGGCCGAAGCGGAAAAGTTCGGGATGTAAAATCTCGGCCAGGATTTCCAGCGATTCGACAATCCGCGGTCCCGGCCGATTGAAATACTGATTCCCTTCGCCCAGAAATACCCGCCGCTCGCGCACCGCATTGAGCCCGGCCCACTCGGGCCGACCGCTCAGCAGAGGCAGTTCCAGCGCCGCGCGCTCCATGTCGAAGCCGCACGGCACGATCATGATCGCGTCAGGATCCGCCGCGGCCAGCTCTTCGAATTTCATCCAAGGCGAATGCTCTCCGGCCTTGCCGAACAGATTTTCACCCCCCGCCATGGCGACCAGTTCCGGCATCCAGTTGCCGGCCGCCATCAGCGGCTCGATCCATTCGATAATCGCCAGCGGCGGACGCGATTTGGCCGAGCGCGCTCGCGCCTCGATCGCTGCCGCGCGCTGGGTCAGCCGCCCGACCACTTCCATGCCATGTTCAGCGGCACCCAGCTCCACGGCCACGTGCTCCATATCGGCGAATACGTCGCGCAACGCATACGGCGCCAGCGAGATTATCTTGGGCCGCGCCCCGGTCCATTGCGCGACCGCCTCCTCGACCTCGCGCATGCTCACCGCGCAAACGTCGCATTGCGATTGCGTCACGATCACGTCGGGCCGCAATTCACGCAGCCGCTCGGCGTCCACCCGGTACACCGCCAGCGCTTCGGACAAGATCGTCTTGACCCGCTGATCGACCTCGGCGCTGGTGCCTGCGGGATCGAATTTGGGACTAGTGAGTGCGGGCAGCCGCGTGACCGATGGCGGAAAGTCGCATTCATGCGATCGCCCGACGAGCTGGTCTTCGAAGCCCAGCGCGCAAACGATTTCGGTCGCGCTCGGCAGCAATGAAACTATTCTAAGCACGGCGGCGGTTCTCCCTGGCCGGTCCGGCATCCGGCCCGAGCCCCTAAGTTATCCGCCCGCGCCGGCCCCGGCAAAGTGCGACCGCCACTCCGCAAATTCAGGCCTGTCCATCCGCATCGCTCGCTGTTGCGTGCGCGGCTCCCAATGCTATATCGGCGTCATGACCCGAACCCTGCGCGATTCCGTACGCTTCACGCCGGCGCGGGCTTGTCGACGGAGGAAGATTCATCGACTCTGCGGCCATCGGGACTTTTGCCGCCCATGAACATATCGTGGTCGAGTCGCGTTAGCGCGGTACGCAAAATCTGTCGTGAGAGGTAGCAAATGTCAGGACTGCTCAATGGAAAAGTAACGCTCGTCACCGGGGCCGCTTCGGGTATCGGCCGCGCGGCCGCCCTTGCGTTCGCGCGCGAAGGCGCGAAGGTGCTGGTTGCCGATATGACCGAAGACGCCGGTCGCGAAACCGTCAAAATGGTGCACGACGCCGGCGGTGAAGCCGCCTTCGTCAAATGCGACGTCGCCCGCGCGGCCGACGCCGAGGCCCTCGTGGCGGCGGCGGTAAAAACCTTCGGGCGGCTCGACGGTGCCTTCAATAATGCCGGGGTCGCCGGCAAAATCGCCCGCACCGCCGACGATACCGAGGAAAATTTCGACCGCATCATGGCGGTCAACCTGCGCGGCGTCTGGCTCTGCATGAAATACGAAATTCAGCAGATGGTCAGCCAGGGCCATGGCGGCGCGATCGTCAATACCGCCTCCGCCGCAGGTCTCGTCGGCTCGCACGGGATGCCCGCTTACACCGCCTCTAAGCACGGCGTCGTTGGATTGACCAAAACCGCCGCGCTCGAATACGCGCGCTCCGCCATCCGCGTCAACGCGGTCTGCCCCGGCGTGATCGATACCGCGATGGTCGCCGGCATGGTCTCGGCGCATCCGCGGCTCAAGGACAAGCTTGTCGGTGTCGAGCCGATCGCGCGCATGGGCCGGCCCGCTGAAATCGCGGAGGCCGTCACCTGGTTGTTGTCCGACGCGGCTTCGTTCGTAACCGGCGCCGCGATGCCGGTCGATGGCGGCATGATCGCTCAATAGTTCGCCAGGGCGTGCGACGAATCACCAGGCAAACCGGGGGCGGCCACTCGACCGCCCCCGGTTCATTTTTCCCCTAATCTGCGCTCCCCTCAGCCCCGCCTCTTTCTCTTTCCGTCATCCAGATATTTTCCGTCATCCTGAGCACAGTGAGAATGCGAACGTAGTCGAAGGATCTCGCGCGGTTCTCCGCGTGCCAACCACCCGTCACCTTCGCACGCCGCAACCTCGCCACTTTGGCCCCGCCTGGCCGTTCAACCGAACTTGCGCGCGCGATCGTGCGGCGCGCCGAAATCGATCGCCGGACCTCGCGCCACAATTCGTCGTGGATTTATACTTTCGTGGCTCGCATAGTAATGGCGCTTGATCTGCGTCAGGTTAACCGTCGCGGCCACGCCGGGTATCTGGTAAAGCTCGCGCGTGTAGTTCCACAGATTCGGATAGTCGGCGATATGGTGCAGGTTACACTTGAAATGCACGTAGTAAACCGCATCGAATCGCACCAGCGTAGTGAATAGCCGCCAATCGGCTTCAGTGATTCGGTCGCCCGCAAGATAGCGCTGGCGCGACAGCCGCGACTCGAGTTCTTCCAGCGTCCGAAACAGTGCGTCAAAGGCTTCGTCGTATGCCTCCTGCTTACCCGCGAAGCCGCATCGATAAACTCCATTGTTGACGTTCTCATAAACCACCGGGTTGATTCGGTCGATATCCCCGCGTAAATCCGCGGGATAGAAATCCACCGCCGCATCGCCCCACTGGTCGAATGCACTATTGAGCATCCGGATGATCTCGGCCGATTCGTTATTTACGATAGTGCCCCGCGCTTTGTCCCACAGCACCGGCACCGTCACGCGCCCGCTATAGTCACTACGGCCTATTGCATAAATCTCATGCAGGTAGTGCGCGTGACCTATTTCGTCGCCGGTCGAATCGGCCGTCATCGATCCGTCGGGTGCGGTAAATGCCCACCCGTCTTTACCCATGAACGGATCGACGACGGATAGTGAAATTACGTGGTCGAGCCGTTTCAGTTGGCGAAATATCAGTGTCCGATGGGCCCACGGACAGGCGAGCGAAATATACAGATGATAGCGGCCCCGCTCGGCCTTGAAACCGCCATCGCCGCTCGGACCAGGCTCGCCGTCCGGGGTTACCCAATCGCGAAAGCCGCTCTGCGCGCGCACAAAACGCCCGTTCGCGTTCGGAACTGTCCCGTCCGCGCGCCATTCGCCGTCAACCATTATTCCCATTGGTTATTCCTTTCGTTGAATCATCGGACATGGGGCGGATGCGCCGTCGCGAAATTGACTTTACTGCTTTCCACGAGCGCCTTTTTCGTCCAGTGCGTACGCCGACCGAGCAATTATCTGTCGCCCAACGCGTCCATTTAAGCCAACGCTCGAATAGCCATTTCACCCGCGGCGTCAGCCGCGTGCGATTGTACTGGTCGCCCAGTTTGCGGATCGCCTCGGCCTGCGTGGGATACGGATGTATCACGTCGGCGATCGCCCCGAGGCCAATCCCCTTGCCAATCGCCAGCGTCAGCTCGGAGAGCATCTCGCTCGCATGGCTCGCAACTATGGTGGCGCCCACGATTCGGTCGGTGCCCGCGGCGAGGTGGATTTTAATCAGGCCGCCGGTCTCGCCGTCCAAAATCGCGCGATCCACGGTGTCGAACTCCTGCACCAGGGTGGTCAGCTTGATTCCGCGCGCCTGCGCCTCCGCTTCGCCGAGTCCCACGTTGGCGATTTCGGGATCGGTGTAGGTACACGACGGAATAGTCAGTGCGCTCATCCGCGCGCGGCCGTAAAAGAGCGCATTGCGAATAACTATTCGGGCCATCGCGTCGGCCACGTGGGTAAACCTGTACTGAGTACAGACGTCGCCCGCCGCGTAAATACTCGGATTGGTGCTGCGCAAATAGTCATCGACCTTCACGCCAGCAAGCCGATCGTAAGCGACGCCGGCGGCTTCCAGATCGAGTCCCGCAACGGACGGCGCGCGGCCCACGCCGACTATGATTTCGTCAATAGCCAGTTCCGCCGGCGCGCCGGCGCGCTCGTATCGAATCGTCTTGTCGCCGCCGCGCCGCTCCACACGGAGCAGGTTGACGCCCGTCAATACCGTCACCCCGTCGCGCGCGAGCGATTGTGCAACCTGTGCGGCAGCTTCACGATCCTCGCGCAGCAGGATATGCGGTGCGGCCTCCAGGATTGTCACTTCGGCGCCACAGCGGCGCAGCGCCTGGGCCAGCTCGCAGCCGATCGGTCCGCCGCCGATCACCGCGATCCGCCCCGGCAGCGCCGTCAGTGCAAAGACCGTCTCGTTGGTGAGGTAGCCGGTTTCCTCAAGCCCCGCGATCGGCGGTGCCGCGGCTCGCGCCCCGGTCGCGATCGCCGCTCGTCGAAAGCGCAGTGTCAGATCCCCGACCGCTACCGTATCGCGCCCGCCAAAACGCGCGTCACCGATGAAGACGTCCACACCAAGGCCCTTGAAGCGCGTGGCCGAGTCGTTGCGAGACAGATCGGCGCGCAGCCGCCGCATCCGTTCCATCACAGAGGCGAAGTCCACCCGCACGCCATCGGGCACGTGAATTCCAAAGCGCGCCGCGTTGCGAACTTCGGCGGCGGCGCGCGACGCCCGTATGATAGCCTTGGACGGAACGCAGCCGAAATTGAGGCAGTCGCCTCCCATCAATTCACGCTCGATCAGCGCCACCTTCGCGCCCAAGCCGGCCGCGCCCGCCGCGATTACCAGTCCCGCCGTCCCCGCGCCGATCACCACGAGGTTGTAGCGGGATTTCGGTGACGGGTTTTTCCAATCGCCCGGATGGACTGCGTCGGTCAGGCGCCGATTGTGGTCGTCGGCGGGCGCCAGCGGAAGTAAGGTTGGCGACGCGCCCATTTCAGGATTGCCCGAGCCTTTTGCGGGAGAGCGCCTGGCGCGCGATCCGCGCTACGTAAAGCACTACCGCAACCGTGGCCGCCAGCCCTACGATATTGAGTATCCAGAACCCGGCGGGCCGCACCGTCGGCGCGCTACCGAGCCGCGTGAGATTGCCGATCAGCGATCCGATATAGGTGTACAGCAAAATCCCCGGGAGCATTCCGATCCACGACGCGATTACATAGTCTCGCAGGCTCACGCGCGTAAGCCCATAAGCGTAATTCAGCAGATTGAACGGAAATATCGGCGAAAGCCGGGTGAGCACGACGATTTTCCATCCTTCGCGGCCGACCGCATCGTCAATTTCCTTGAAGGTGAAATTGCCCGCGAGTTTCGCCGCGACCAGGTCGCGCGCCAGGTAGCGTCCGATGAGGAAGGCGAGCGTGGCGCCGGCGGTCGCGCCGATCGACACGTAAACCGAACCCCAGACGAGGCCAAACAGGATGCCCGCTCCGAGCGTCACGATCGATCCGGGAATGAACAGCACACATGCCACGATATACGCCAGTATGAATACGAGCGGCGCGATCGCGCCGAGCGACGCGATCCATTCGAGCAACTCGCGCAATGCGCCGCCGCCGAGCCAGCGCGCTACGACCAGCAGCACGAAAACCGCGATCAGTCCGATGGTGAGCTTTACGGCGCCGCGCATCGAGGCGTCCTCGATTCGCGCGGGACCGCGAAGTTTCCCCCAAGCGCATGGGGTGAGGCCCTGAGCCGAGCGTAATACATTTAGCGGGATATCCGCGGGCGAAGGCCATGCTTATAATAGATTGTGCAATATTGTAAACCTTGAGGCATGGCCGTCAATCAGCATCATCGCCATGGCGCCGGCGCCCATCTGAAGCTCGGGGTGATTACCGCGAGCGATACGCGCGACGCCGCCAGTGACGAGAGTGGGCGGCTCATCCGCGAACTGCTCGAAGGCGCCGGCCATCGCGTGGCGCATTACGAAGTGCTGCCCGATACGCCCGAGCGAATCGCCGAAGCGGTGCGTAACGGGTTGCGCGAGCTCGACGGTATCATCATCAACGGCGGCACCGGGATCGCGCCGCGGGACTCGACCATCGAGGCGATCCGGCCGCTGATCGACAAGGAGCTCGAAGGTTTCGGCGAACTGTTCCGCGCGCTTTCGTACCAGGAGATTGGTTCGGCTGCATTTCTCAGCCGTGCGCTGGCCGGAATCGGCGGCGGCAAAATCATCGTGGCGCTGCCGGGATCGCCCAACGCGTGCCGGCTGGCGATGGAGAAACTGCTGTTGCCCGAGCTCGGCCACATGGCACATCTGCTGGGGCTGTCAGCGGGCGGCCGCCACCATTGAACGATCGCAATGGTCGCTGATTAACTGAGTGGATATCCAGACTATGAACCGGCTTACGATAAAACTCTTTGCGACCTTGCGCGAACGGGCGCGCGCCGCGGAACTCAGTCGCGAGTTTCCCGAAGGAACCACCGTCGGTGAAATCTGGAGCCGGCTGCTCGGTGAATTTCCCGCACTCGGCGGCCATCATGACAGCGTCGCCTTCGCCGTGAACCAGGAATATGTCAACCAGGATTTCCGACCGCGCAACGCCGACGAAGTCGCATTCATCCCGCCGGTCAGCGGCGGCGTGGATTCGCCCGATTCGAACGTCCGCTGGATCGGGCCGGTTACGATCGGCCGCGACGCCGTAGATGTCGCCGCGTTGGAGCGCGCGGTCGCCGATCCGTCGGCGGGCGCGACGGTTACCTTCGCGGGCACCACGCGCAATGGCAACGCCGGCCGGCGCGTGCTGCGCCTGGAATACGAGGCCTACGAGCCGATGGCGCTCAGCGAGATGCTCAAGCTCGCGCGCGAGGCCGGCGAGCGCTATAAAATCGTGCGCATCGCGATTCAGCATCGGATCGGCTTCGTCGATATCGGCGAGACATCGGTCGCGATCGCGGTGTCGGCGGCCCATCGCGCGGAAGCCTTCGACGCCTGCCGCTTCGCAATCGATCGGCTTAAGGAGGTCGTGCCGGTTTGGAAAAAGGAATATTTCGAGGGCGGCGAAGTCTGGATCGGATGCCAGACGTCGCATCCGCCCGAGCTGCACGTCGCACCGCATTAGCCGCGCGATACGCTCTAACGAGTCCGCGAGGCGCGCCTCGACCTTCGGCCCGGTAGAGCGATCGAGCGATTCGCCCTCCGTCTCGACCGCGTCCGCAGCGGGCTTCCGGGCGCCCCCTACAGTGGCATTGACCGAGCGGCCAGCATCGTTTAGTTAACGTTATATAGCATGCTACCCACCGAAACATTGGTTGAAAAATTAATTCTGGCTGAGCCGCGCGGCTTTTGCGCCGGCGTCGATCGTGCGGTCGAGGCGGTGCGCGGCGCCTTGCGCGCCTATGGGCGGCCGCTCTACGTACGCCATCAGATAGTTCACAACCGCTTTGTGCTCGAAGCGCTCGAACGCGAGGGCGCGATCTTCGTCGATACGCTTGAAGAGGTTCCCGAGGGCCAACGCGTGATTTTCAGCGCGCACGGCGTCGCGCCGAGCGAATGGGATCGCGCCGCCGGGCGCAAATTGCGCGTGATCGACGCCACCTGTCCGCTGGTCACCAAGGTCCATTCCGAGGTCGAGCATTACGCCGCGGCGCACAATACCGTGATCCTCGTCGGCCACGCCGGTCACGAGGAGGTCAAGGGGACGCTGGGCGTGGCGCCGGGCAAGGTGCTGCTGGTGGGCACGGTCGAGGAGGCGGAAGCGCTCGAGGTTCCCGATCCGGACCACGTCGCTGCCGTGACCCAGACGACGCTCAGCGTGGACGACACCCGCGAAATCATGGCGACCCTGAAGCGGCGCTTTCCTGCGATCGCCACGCCCAAGACCGACGATATCTGTTACGCGACGCAGAATCGCCAGAACGCGGTCAAGGAACTGGTCGATGTCAGCGACGTGGTGCTGGTGGTCGGCTCGAAGCAGAGTTCCAACGCCAACCGGATGGTCGAAGTTGCGCGGATGCGCGGTGGGCGGGCCTTCCTGGTGGATTCGCTGGCCGACGTCCAACCCGAGATGATCGAGGGTGCGAAGTCGCTCGGCCTGACCGCGAGCGCGTCGTCGCCGGAATGGCTGGTGCAGGAGATTATCGGCGCATTTTCGCGACTCGGCGCCGAGGTGGAATTGATGAAGATCAAAGAGGAGCGGATTCATTTCCCGCTGCCCAAGCCGGCCGACGAATGAGCGTCGGGGGCCGGGCGGCGCGAGCGGTCCGCACCAACCGCAGCCGCATTAACGGGCCGAGGCGGCGCGCCGCTTGCCGTGAGGGAGGGCCGACGCCAGCGGCTTGATGCACCGGCGCGGAGGCTACATCGCGATCGAAGGTCCGATCGGAGTGGGTAAGACCACTTTGGCGCTGGCGCTCGCGAAGGAGCATGGAGCGCGACTGGTGCTCGAAGGTGTCGAGGACAACCCCTTTCTGTCGCGCTTTTACGAGGACCCCGACAAGTACGCCCTGCCGGTCCAGCTCTACTTCCTGCTCACCCGCTACAATCAGCAACGCGAACTGGCCCAGCAGGATCTGTTTGCGCAGGCGACCGTGGCCGATTACCTGTTCGGCAAGGACCGCATCTTCGCGGCGCTCAATCTCGCGCCCGACGAACTAACACTCTACGACAACGTCTACCGGCTGCTCGACGCGCAGATGCCGCGGCCGGACCTGGTGGTGTACATCCGGGCGAATGTGGAGGTGCTGATTGAGCGGCTGCGCAAGCGCAATCGCGACTTCGAGCGCCATATCAGCGTCCAGTATCTCGAGCGCGTGTCGTCGTCCTTTCGCGACTTCTTTTTCTATTACGACGAGACTCCGCTGCTGGTGGTCGATACGACCGATCTGGATTTCGTCGAGGAATCCGCTGACTTGAAGGATCTCATCCGCGAGATCGATGGCGCCGGCAAGGGCGTCCAATACTTCGTCCCTCGCAAACACTAATGGCTCATCGCCCCGAACGCGCGATCGATCTCGCTCGCCAGCGCGAAATCCTTTTCCGTCACCCCGCCCGCGTCGTGCGTCGTGCAGGTAAAAGTGATGCGCCGGTAATTGACCAGAATGTCGGGATGATGGTCGGCCGCCTCGGCCATCGCCGCGACCGTGCCGATAAAGCCGATGCCCTCCATGAAGCGCTTGAACTGAAAGCGCTTGCTGATGGCGTTGTCCTTGTATTCCCATCCGGCCAAGCTTTTGACTTTCACCGCGATTTCCTCCGGTGTCAGTTTCGGCGTCGGCATGTTCTCCTCCTCTGACTTGCGTCTGGGCTGGTGGCCGGGCTTCGCTTGTCGCGCCCCAGCATCCTATATTAGACCAATTGAAGGCAGCCGCCCTACGGCGGTAATTCGCCGTGCAGGAAAATTTACAGCGTGGATAAAACCGACACCCGAAAACTTATCCGGATGACCCCGGAGGAAGCTGCCGCGATGCTCGAGAGCACGCCCAATCTTTCGCTGGCGACCCTGGATCGCGACGGCTATCCCCATCTGGTGGCGATGTCGTTTGCGCGCGACGCCGACGGTAATATCGTGATGACCAGCTTCGGCAAGGCGCAGAAGGTGATCAATCTCAAGCGCAATCCCAAGGTCGCCGTGATGGTCGAGCATGGGCTCGCCTACGACAAGATCAAAGGCGTGATGATTCGCGGTCGCGCCGATATCGTCGAGGACACCAACTCCGTGCTCGATACCATGCGGCTGGTGGTCGGCAAGGCCGCGCGCATCGCGGGCCGGCCGATCGAGCCGGGCAGTGTGGTGATTACCGACGCCTATCGGCGGCAGGCGGAAAAGCGCGTCGTGATTCGGATACATCCGGAGAAATGGGCGAGCTGGGACCATTCGAAGCTGGCGGGTCCGGCGTCTGCCGGGCCGATGAAGAACGCGAAAAAATAGACGGCGCGATACGCCGGTAACCCCGCGGGGTGCATGCAGATGGCAAACAAATACGTTACGGAAGAGGCGCTGAAGCAGATTGGCAAGGCTGGCGAGGCGCGCACGGTCGAGGTAGAACGCGGTGCGATTCGCCGCTTCGCCGAGGCCATTGGCGACCCCAATCCGGTCTTCAACAGCGACCGCGAGGCGCGCCACACGCGTTTCGGCGGGATGATCGCGCCGCCCACCTTCGGGCGCTCGCTCGCAGCCGCGATCCCCGACGTCAAGCTCGACATGGGGGAATCGTTTCGCGGACTCGACGGCGGCTCGGACTGGGAATACTTCGAACCGATTCGGCCGGGCGATCGGATTACGGTGCAAACTAAAGTCGCCGACCTGCGCGAGAGCGCCGGCCGCCTCGGCCCGATGGTCTTCATCACCACGGAGACCAGTTACACCAATCAGTTTGGCCAGGTCTGTGCGCTTCAGCGCTCGACCGCGATTCGCTATTAGAGCGATTTTCACCGGCTTGCTTCGGTAACGGCGCACATCGCAGATTGCGCACGCACAGTGGAGGCTCGATCATGGCGCACAAGCAATTCTATTTCGAGGACGTCGAAGTCGGGTTTGAAATACCGTCGCTCGAAAAACATCCGACGACCCAGCAATTGGTCAAATACGCAGGCGCGTCGGGCGACTTTTACCAGATTCATTACGACAAGGATTTCGCCCTCAAGAATCATCTGCCCGGCGTGATTCTCCACGGCGCGTTGAAGAATGCATTCCTCGGCCAGTTGATGACCGATTTCGCCGGCGAGCTCGGATGGCTGCGCAAGCTCTCCGTCCAATATCGCGGCATGGATCAGCCGGGCTCCGCGGTCGTCTGCAAGGGCAAGGTCGTCAAGAAGTATGTCGATCACGGCAAGCCCTCGGTGGACTGCGAAATCTGGCTCGAAAACGCGCAGGGCGAAAAGACCACACCCGGTTCGGCGACCGTGATTCTGCCGTCGCGCAACGCCGGCGTTTGAGCTGGCTGCGTCCGCATCGGAGGCCGTTGTGAAGCGCCTCTACGAGCCCGGCGCGATCGAGGCAGCCGACGTGATCCAGGGCCGCGTCGAACCGCACTACATCAAAGTCCTGACGCGGTTGCTCGCCGCCCATGCGATCGCCGAAAAGCTCACTGCGGTCGGTTACCAGCGCGCGCTCGAAACCGTTGGCGACGGGAATCTGCACGCACCGATCGCAAAAAACCTCGCCGAGGAGCGTAAGCATGCGCGCCTGATTTACGAAATCCTCGAACAACTCGGCGTTTCGGAAAACTATGCCGACCGCTCGATGATCTTCGCGATGAAGTTGCCGTCGTTCGCTGCGCCTCGTCATTTCGCCGAGCACCCCGCCGACGCGCTCGATCTGCTGATGGCGTCGCTCAGCCTCGACCTCACCGGCCTCTTCATGATCGGCGTCAACTACCGCGAATCGAGCTACGCGCCCCATTGCCGCGCCGCCGAAATAATTCTCGACGAGGAGCAGGATCACGACACCTTCGCCGCCGCACAATTGCGCGAAGCCGTCGATCGCTTCGGCCGCAAACGGGTCGACGCCGGCGTGCGCCAATGGCTTCCGCGCGCGGTCAACTTCTTCGGCCCGCCGGGCAGCGGATTTACCTTCGACTGCCTCCGCTACGGGCTGAAAGCACGCGACAACGGCGAAATCGCCGAGATGTACCTGACGATGCTCGAACGGCGCTTCGCCCAGGCCGGGCTCCAATTGCCGCGCCTGAGCGCGGCCTATCCCCACACAATTACGTAGTCGCAGATCGCCGCACCCCTGCGGCAATAACGCCCGCGCCCGCCGCCTGACGAGATGAACCCGTTACAAACACTCGCAACGGATCCGCGCATCGCGATTCGTGACGGCGCCACGCTCGACAGACAAGGACGCTGCGTCATTTACTGGATGCGCCGCGCGCAACGCGCGCTCGAAAACCCCGCGCTGGAAACGGCGATTGCGCTCGCCAACAGGCTCGAAAGACCGCTCGTGGTATTCTTCGCACTGCGGACGCAACATCCGCACGCGACGCTTCGCAATTACACGTTCATGATCGACGGGCTGGCAGACACCGCCGCACGCCTTGAGCGCCGCCATATCGGCTTCGTGATGCGCTTGTCGGAGGGGCGGCGCGCCGGCGGCGAGCTGGTGCGTTTCGCGATCGCGATGCGGCCGGCTGCGGTTGTCACCGACCGCAATCCGCTGACTTCGATTGACGGCTGGCGCCGCGCTATACCGGATGAAGTTCGGGTGCCGGTGATCCAGGTTGACGCCGATGTCATAGTTCCGACCCGGCTCCTCGGCCGCGAACATTACGCTGCGCGTACCATCCGCCCCAAACTTCATGCGCAACTCGACCGCTTTCTGGTTCCAGTCGGCCGGCGCATCGTACGCGTTGCCTGGCGGCCGCCGCGCGGGCTGCAATCGATCGATCCGTCACGCGACCTTCTAAGCGCGCTCGCACTCGATCGCTCTGTCCCATCCGCGCCGGACTTCGCCGGTGGAACCACGGCGGCGCTTGCGCGCCTCAAGCATTTCGTTCGAGACGGCCTTGCGAATTACGCGAGGGATCGCAGCGCGCCTGCGGTCGACGGCACCAGTGGTCTTTCGCCGTACCTGCATTACGGGCAAATCGGTCCGCATACCGTTGCTATCGCCGTGCGCGACGCCCCCGCGGCCGCCAACGATCGTCGGGCGTTTCTCGAGGAGCTGATCGTGCGGCGCGAGCTCGCTGTCAACTTTACCACGTATAATCGTCGCTACGCGTCGATCGGCAGTTGCGAGCCGTGGGCGCTCGGTACCCTGCGCCGCCACGCGAATGATTGCCGCCAACCGATCTACACTGAACGGCAACTTGAGCAGGCCGAGACTCACGACGCGTTGTGGAACGCCGCGCAGCGGCAGGTGGTCGATACCGGCTGGATGCACGGGTATATGCGGATGTACTGGGCGAAAAAAATTCTCGAATGGAGTCGGTCGCCTTCCCTCGCCTATAAAATCGCGGTGAACATTAACGACCGTTACGAGCTCGACGGCCACGATCCAAACGGTTATGCCGGCATCGCATGGGCGATCGGCGGCAAGCACGATCGCGCGTGGGGTCCCGAGCGGCCGATCTTCGGGACGGTCAGGTACATGTCGGCCGCCAGCACCCGCCGCAAATTCGACAGCGATGCATATATCGAGCGATGGCGCGGAATCGCGGGCGTGCGATGATATCAACTACCCGGCGGCGTCGATGAGCCGGCGATGCGCAGATTTTCAAGCGCGAACGTGGAGGTGCCGCAACGTAGCGGCGGTAACGCTGAAATGACTTCCATCGAAAATCCTTCGCCCGGCGTCGCGCCGATTCGAATCGGCGTTTCGGCCTGCCTGCTCGGACAGGAAGTCCGCTTCGACGGCGGCCATAAGCGCAGCGATTTTCTGCTCGATATTTTCGGCCCCTTCGTCGAGTTCGTGCCGGTTTGCCCCGAGCTCGATATCGGCCTCGGCGTGCCGCGCGAATCGCTGCGCCTGGTGCGCGACGGCGGCGACCTTCGCCTGCTCGGGAACCAAAGCGGCGCCGATCGAACCGCCGCAATGCAGCGCTATTCCGAACGCCGCACGGCCGCGTTAGTCGCCGACGATCTGAGCGGCTACGTCCTCAAAAAGGATTCGCCAAGCTGCGGCATGGAGCGCGTGCGCATCTACGCCGTCAACGGCATGCCCACGCGCGACGGCCGCGGTCTGTATGCCGCCGCCCTGATGCGCCGGTTTCCCAATCTGCCGATCGAAGAAGAGGGCCGCCTCAACGATGCGCGCCTGCGCGAAAACTTCATCGAGCGGGTCTTCGCCTATCGCCGCATCCGCACATTTTTTGCGAGTCGCTGGTCGATCGGTGGCCTGGTCGCTCTGCACACCGCGCACAAGCTCCAATTGCTTGCCCACGCGCCGCGCGCCTATACCGATCTCGGCCGCATGGTCGCGCAGGCGTCCACCATTGCGCGCGCCGAATTGCGCGAGCGCTACGAGTCCGGCTTCATGGAGGCCCTCGCGAAAATTGCTACGGTCGCCCGCCACGTCAACGTCCTCCAGCATATGACCGGCTATTTTCGCGACCGTCTCGACCCCGAATCGCGCCGCGAACTCGCCGCCGTGATCGAGGACTATCGCGCCGGTCTGGTGCCGCTGATCGTGCCGATCACGCTCGTGCGCCATCACGTTCGCAGCCTCGATATCGCCTACTTGAATGGCCAGGTCTATCTCCAGCCCCATCCGAAGGAGCTGATGCTGCGCAACCACGTCTGAAACGCGGCTGATCTTTGGCGCGTCTACGGCAAAGGTCACCGTGACGCGCCCCACCCGCCTCGCCCGCGACCGGTCCCCGTCGCGCGCCGCTTGTCATCGGGCTTGGCGCCATAGTAGTGATCGCCGAGGCTGCAACTGACGCAGATGCGCCCGGAGACCGCACATGAAAATTGGACTATTCGCGATGGGCACCAACCGGATGGCCGGGGGCGCGTTGCTGCGCGCCGTCGCCGCCAATGCCGAACGGCTCGGCGTCGCCACCCTGTGGTTGCCCGAACACGTTGTGCTGCTCGATCAGTACGCGTCGAAATATCCGTACTCGTCCAACGGGCAACTGCCCGCCCGCACCGACGCGCCGATCTTCGACCCGTTCCTCGCGTTGACCTGCATGGCTTCGGCGACCTCGAAAATCCGCCTCGCCACCGGTATCTGCCTCGTTCCCGAGCATAATCCGCTGGTGCTGGCGAAAGTCACGGCCACGCTCGATTTCTTGAGCGGCGGCCGCTTCGCCTTGGGCGTCGGCATCGGCTGGCTCGAGGAGGAATTCGTCGCGATGGGCATTCCGTGGGAAAATCGCGCGAAACGCACCCGCGAATACATCGAGGCGATGCGCACGTTGTGGGGCGACGACCTCAGCAGCTACAGCGGCGAGTACGTGAATTTCAAAAACGTCCGCAGTAATCCCAAGCCGGTGCAGGGCAGCAAGGTGCCTGTAATTTTCGGCGGCGAAAGCGCGCCGGCGCTCAGGCGCGTGGCCGAGTACGGCGACGGCTGGTGCGGCTTCAACCTCTCGCCCGACGAAGCCGCGGTCAAAATCCGCAAGATCGAAGAATTGCTCAAGGCCAACGGCCGCAAGCGCTCGGATATCGAGATCATCGTGTCGCCCTATTCCAAGCCGATCACCCCAGACGATCTCAAACGCTATCGCGACGCCGGCGCCGACGAAGTTGTGCTGATAACGCTAAAGCCGCCGCGCGCCGAGGCCGAGACCGTCGCGAATCTCGAACAGATTGCCCGCGAATGGGTTGAGCCCGCCGCCGCACTATAAACCGCGCGTGTCGCCCACTCGCATCGCGCCATAAACCGTTAACCGCAGGAGTCGAACAGCGATGAAAATTGGATATTTCGCCGTAGGGATGGGACCGATGAGCGAGCCGGCCGCAATCAAGGCCGTTGCGCTCGCCACTGAGCGGCTGGGCTTCTCGACCTTGTGGGCCCCCGAACACGTCGTGATGCTCGCCGAGTTCGCCTCGCAATATCCCTATTCGGCCGGCGAATTTCCGATGCCGATCGAAACCCCGATCGGCGACCCGTTCACCACGCTGACCTATGCCGCCGCTTTGACCTCGAAGATTCGCCTCGCCACCGGTATCTGCCTGGTGCCCGAACATAATCCGCTGGCCCTCGCCAAGACCGTCGCCACCCTCGATCGGTTGAGTGGCGGCCGCTTCATTCTCGGTACCGGCATCGGCTGGCTCGAGGAGGAATTTGACGCTATCGGCGTGCCCTGGGAACGCCGCGCTCATCGCACGCGCGAATATATCGAGGCGATGCGCTTGCTGTGGTCCGGTGATAAGGCCTCCTACAGCGGCGAATTCGTCAATTTTCACGGCGCACTGAGCTATCCGAAGCCCGCGAACAATCACGGCGTACCGGTGTGGTTTGGCGGTGAGAGCGGTCCCGCATTGCGCCGCGTCGCCGAATACGGCGACGGCTGGATCGGCTTCAACCTCACGCCCGACGAAGCCGCGCCCAAGATCAAACGAATCGAAGAGCTGCTCAAAGCCTGCGGACGGAAACGTTCCGACCTCGAGATTGCGGTCTCGCCGTACATGAAACCGGTGACAGTCGACGACCTCAAACGCTATCGCGATCTCGGCGTGGACGAGGTGCCGCTGGTGGTTTTCGACATCGGGCCGACCGAAAAGGCAATGGTCGCGCGAATCGAGCAGGTGGCGCGGGAGTTCGTCGCACCCGCCGCGAAGCTCTAGCAGAGCTCCGTGCAGGGATCCTCCTGGGAATCCCTGCACGGGGTTCCCCGCGGGAAGCTCCGCTGGGGTGTCTCAAGGGAAACCCGGCTTGTGGTCCCCAAGGGAAAGACCCGCAAGAAGGTCCGGAGAGAATCTCCGCACGCGGGTCCCGGGCCAACCCTGTCGCAAGGACCCTCTTGTAATTCAGAGGGCAGCCGGCGAATCCCGACCCTTTTCCTTTGATTGGTACTATCCGTCATCCTGAACGAAGTGAAGGATCTCGCGCGCTCCCGCCGCGCGTTGAGTCAAGCACTCGCGCGGTCCGCAGCGCGCGATTAGAAATTAGTCTATACTGCATTGAGGAGCACTTTCGGAGGATACTCGGCCGCCAATCATCAGATTGACCTGCACCGCAAAAAATTATTTTTTACAAAACAAAGCCAATTTTCTCCCGGTTCGCGTCCGCCGCTAATCTCCAAAGCGCTAAATTGCGGCCCCTGCCACCGTCGGATACTCTAATACCTCAATCGGGCCGCCCGCGAGCGGCCCTAATGCACTGATGGCCAACACCAGAGAACGAATCGACCTCCTTCGCGCCTTGCTCGCCGAGCGCATCGTCGTGCTCGACGGCGCTACCGGCACCTCCATTCAGGGCATGAATCTTCATGCGGGCTACTTCGGCGGCCCGCATCTCGACGGCTGTAATGAAAACCTGGTCATCACCAGCCCCGACCGAATCAGCGACCTTCATCGAAGTTTCCTTGAGGCCGGGGCCGATATTATCGAGACCAACAGCTTCGGCTCGACCTCGGTGGTGTTGGCTGAGTACGGACTCGAAAGCCAGGCGCGCGAGCTCAACCGCATCTCCGCGCAACTCGCACGCGCCGCGGCCGACGCCTTCAGCACCACCAACCGTCCGCGTTTCGTTGCCGGGTCGATGGGTCCTACTACCAAGGCTATCTCCGTCACCGGCGGTATCACCTTCGACCAGCTGGCCGCCTCCTATCAGGAGCAGGCCGAAGGCCTGATCGAGGGCGGCGCGGACTTGCTGCTGCTCGAAACCGTGCAGGACGCGATCAATTGCAAGGCCGGCCTGCTCGGCATCGAACGCGCCATTGAAAGCACCGGCATTCCCGCCGGCATCGCCGTCTCGGGCACCATCGAAACCATGGGCACACTGCTCGCCGGCCAGGATATCGAGGCGTTCTACACCGCGATCGCTCACCACGACCTCCTGTGGATCGGCCTCAACTGCGCGACCGGTCCCGACTTCATGACCGACCATTTGCGCACGCTCGCCGAGATTTCGCGCTTCCCGGTCGCATGCGTGCCCAACGCCGGCCTCCCCGACGAGGACGGCAATTACAACGAAACGCCCGAATCGCTCTCTGGCAAACTCGATCGTTTCGCGGCCAGCGGATGGGTCAATCTTGTCGGCGGATGCTGCGGCACCACTCCCGCCCATATCCGCGCGCTCGCCCAGATGGCCGCGGGCCAGCCCATGCCGCAAAAGCTCGCCGCCGCGCCGCTCGATCGTCTCGGGCATCGAAGCGCTGCGTGATCGACGACGACACCCGCCCGGTAATCGTCGGCGAACGCACCAACGTGCTCGGCAGCCGCAAGTTCAAGCGCCTGATCGGTACCGCCAAATTCGAAGAGGCCGCTGAAATCGGCCGTCTCCAGGTACGCCGCGGCGCGCACGTGCTCGACATCTGCGTGCAGGATCCCGACCGCGACGAACTCGCCGACATGGGCGCGCTGCTTCAAACCCTGGTCAAGAAGGTCAAGGTTCCGCTGATGATCGACACCACCGATGCGCGGGTCATCGAGGAGTCGCTCAAGCGCACGCCCGGCAAGTCGATCATCAATTCGATCAACCTCGAAGACGGCGAATCGCGCTTCGATCAGGTTGTGCCGATCGCCCGCCGCTACGGCGCCGCGCTGGTGGTCGGATGCATCGACGAGGACAAGCAGCAGGCGCAGGCCGTCACGCGCGATCGCAAACTTCAGATCGCCGAGCGCTCCTACCGCTTGCTGACCGAGAAGTATGGCGTCGAGCCCGAGGACATCATCTTCGACCCGCTAGTCTTTCCGGTCGGCACCGGCGACCAAAATTACATCGGCTCCGGGGTCGAGACCATCGAGGGCATCCGGCTGATCAAGGCGGCGCTGCCCCGCGCGAGAACCATCCTCGGCGTCTCCAACGTCTCCTTTGGCCTGCCCGACGCCGGGCGCGAAGTGCTCAACTCCGTGATGCTCTATCACGCGGTGCAGGCCGGTCTCGATCTCGCCATCGTCAATTCGGAGAAGCTCGAACGCTATCCGTCGATTCCCGAGGAAGAGCGCCGCCTGGCCGAAGATCTCATCTGGTGGCGTGGCGACGATCCGATCGCCGCCTTCGCCGCCTATTTCCGCGCCCGCAAAGCCAAGCCCACGCGCGAGGATCGCAAGGCCTTGCCGCTCGACGAACGGCTCGCACTCCACATCCTCGAGGGTTCGCGCGAAGGCCTCATCGACGACCTCGACGAAGCGCTGACCGCGCGCAAGCCGCTCGACATCATTAACGGCCCCCTGATGAAGGGCATGGATGAGGTCGGTCGGCTGTTCAACGCCAATCAGATGATCGTGGCCGAGGTCCTGCAATCGGCAGAGGCGATGAAGGCCGCCGTCGCCCATCTCGAACCGCACATGGACAAGGCCGGCGGACTCGACAAAGGCGCTATCCTGCTCGCTACCGTCAAGGGCGATGTCCACGACATCGGCAAGAACCTGGTCGATATCATCCTGACCAACAACGGTTATCGCGTGATCAACCTCGGCATCAAGGTGCCGCCCGACGAGCTGATCAAAGCCTTCCAGCAGCATCAGCCTGACGCGATCGGGCTGTCGGGCCTGCTGGTGAAATCCGCGCAGATGATGGTGACGACGGCGCAGGACTTAAAGACCGCTGGCGTTCGCTGCCCAATCATGGTGGGCGGCGCCGCGCTCTCGGCACGCTTCACCCGCCTCCGGATTGCGCCCGAGTACGACGGCATCGTCGCCTACGCCAACGATGCGATGGAGGGACTCGACCTCTTCAACCAGCTCATGAATCCGCAGCGTCGCGAGGCCCTAACGGTCGCGCTCGACGAGCAGACCCACAAGCTCCGCAACGCCGCGGCCCGCGCGGTCGAGAGCAAGGCGCGTCCGGCGCGCCGCGGTCCGGCCGTCAGTTACGACGGGCCGATTCCGGAACCCCCGGATCTCAAACTGCACCTGCTGCGCGATTACAGCCTCGAAGAAATCTTCCGTTACATCAACCCGGTGATGCTCTACACGCGTCATCTCGGTTTGAAGAATTTCGCGCAAGCGATCGCCGCGGGCGAGCCCAAGGCGGTCGAGCTGCAAGCCGTGGTCGAGGCAGTCGAAGACGAAATTATCGCTCGCCCCGATATCAGTGCGAGCGCCGCCTACCGCTTTTTCCCGGCGCATTCCGACGGCGATCGCACGCTGACCATCTATGAGCCCGACGGCAAACGCGCACTCGAAGCTTTTACCTTCGGCCGCCAGTCCGATGACCCGGGCCTGTGCCTCGCCGACTATGTGACTGCGGTCTCGTCGGGTCGCATCGATTACGTTGCCATGATGGTTACGACGATTGGCGAGGGCGTTCGCGCGCTGGCCGAGGAATGGAAGGACAAGGGCGAGTACTTGCGCTCGCATGTGTTGCAGATTCTGGCGCTCGAGGGTGCGGAGGCGTTCGCCGAACTGCTGCATCAGAAAATTCGCCAGATGTGGGGTTTTGGCGATCCGCCGTCAATCACGCACAAGGATTTGTTCCAGGCGCATTACCACGGCAAGCGCTTCTCGTTCGGCTATCCGGCCTGCCCGCGCCTCGAAGACCAGGCCCAGCTCTTCCGCGCGCTCGAACTCGAATCGAGCGGCCTCGCCGTGCGCCTGACCGATGGCTACATGATGGACCCGGAGAGCTCCGTCAGCGCGCTGATTTTTCATAATCCGCTGGCCAAGTACTTCGCGCTCTCGGCCGCCGATATCGAAGCGCTCGAGCGCGAGATGAACGGTGTTGCGCAAGCCGCCGCCAGCTAACCCGCTCCGCCCAGCACCTGAAAGTGAAGAGGGTTGTTGAAGAACTCAAAACTGATAGTTTTCTGAAACCTCACAAGGTTTCAGGCTTCCCTTTATGATTGACGCTCGCGATGCTCGGGTGGACAGGTAAGTCGTGCGCGAATCGTCAGAACCTCAGAACTACCAAATTCCTTCAGCTCAACGTTGCAAAAAAGCGCCTGCGATCATCAGTCGGCAACCGGTGGATGAACGCGAATCGTGAAAGCTGCCGCAAGTCTGAAACCCCATCAGGCTTGAGTAAACTGCCGGTTTTGCATTCCTCAACTACTGGACGTTGTGATGCGGCTAGTGGCCCATGCTGCGTTTTTCGCGCTCGGCCAATTCGAGGTCGGCGTCCACCATCATCTCCGCCAGCGCCCTGAACTTCACGCGTGGCTCCCAGCCGAGGACGCGCTTGGCCTTGGAGTAATCGCCAATCAGAATGTCCACCTCGGCAGGCCGCATGAAGCGCGGATCGAACTCGACGTGGCGCGCGGGATCGAGCTTGAGGCGCTCGAATACGACGTCGAGAAACTCGCGCACCGAATGAGTCTCCCCGGTTGCGACCACGTAATCGTCGGGCCGCTCCTGCTGCAGCATCAGCCACATTGCCTCGACGTAGTCGCCGGCAAAACCCCAGTCGCGCTTGGCGTCGAGATTGCCCAGCGTCAGCTTTTCCTGGAGCCCGAGCTTGATTCGGGTGGCGCTGCGCGTAATTTTGCGCGTGACGAAATTCTCACCGCGCCGCGGCGATTCGTGATTGAACAGGATGCCGTTGGCGGCGAACAGTCCGTAGGCCTCGCGATAATTCACGGTCTGCCAATGCGCGTAACATTTTGCGCATGCGTATGGGCTGCGCGGATGAAACGGGGTGGTCTCGCGCTGCGGAATCTCAGCGACCTCGCCGAACATTTCCGATGATCCGGCCTGGTAGTAACGCACCTTGCGATGGCCGCGCTGATTATGATCGCGAATTGCTTCCAGCAGCCGCAAAGTCCCGACTCCGACTACGTCAGCCGTGTACTCGGGCTGGTCGAACGAAATCCGCACGTGCGACTGCGCCGCCAGATTATAAACCTCGTCCGGCTGCGTCTGCTCGATTATGCGCCGTAAACCGGTCGCGTCGCCGAGGTCTCCATAATGCAATCGCAGCGGCGAATCGTTGGTGCCGAAGCCCTTGTGCAGATGTTCGATGCGTCCGGTGGTAAAGGTCGAACTGCGCCTTACGATGCCGTGGACGTCGTAGCCTTTATTCAATAGAAATTCGGCGAGATAGGACCCGTCCTGTCCGGTGACGCCGGTTATCAGGGCAACTTTTGCCATCAGGTCACACTCTCGGCGCAGGCGCGCCGCCCAATTCTCCGCACACGATCCGCGGGGCTCAGCTGTAATCATAGCCTGCACCATAGCCGCGATCGACGATTGTCGGCACCGGAACGGAGACCGCGCGCGAAGCCGGTATCGATGCGATTTTCGATAACGCTGCCGACGCGCACCCGCGCCGCTTCAGTCACCGCGCACCAACCGATGCGAATCGCTGTCGAAATGCTGCGTCGAGAATTCGTACAGCTCGGCGTCTTCAAGCGCTTCCATCTGATGGACCAGCCCAATTGGAATGTCCATACATTGGCCGGCCTCCAGCACGAATTCCTCGAGATTGTCGGATTCGGGCGAATCCTTGACGCGTACTACCAGGCGCCCGACGCGCAGATAAAAGGATTCGGTCTTGAGCTTGTGGTAATGGAGCGAGAGCTTTTTGCCCTTGGAGATCTCCAGGATTTTCCCGCAGTACAAATCGCCGTTGGCGATCCAGACCTCCCGTCCCCACCCTTTCGGTACGATCCGTACCGGCTCGCGCACTCGCTTCATCGTCCTCGCCGCCCCGCTCTATGGTCTTTGATCATGGTCGCGCATAGTCCCGATAGTTTCACGTGACCGCTGAAACAATAGCTATGCGTCATTCTTCACGCCACCACCTGCCCGGTCGCGGCAGGCCTTCCAGTCCCAACCGGACCAGCTCGCTCCACTGCTCCAGCCTCGGTGAATTGGCCCAGCTCGTTCACTCGAATCGAAAAGCGGCGGACGCTGAGCGGGTGTTTGGTGGCAAAGCGCCGGAGTTGCTCCATTCGACTTCCGGTGATGTTCTCGGCGGCGACCAGAACCTGGCTGAATTGCCGCTCCGCGTATATTTGCTCGAGATCGGCCAGCGTGCCGAGGACGCGTTTGCCATGCACCAGTTTGCCCAGCGTAAAGCTGTCATCGTCCACGAATCCCACCAGCTTGAAGCGCCGGCTGCGATGCGACGTAAGATAGCGCGCGGCGGCTTCGGCCAGTTCTCCGGCGCCGACGATCAAAACGCGCTCGTCGGGCAAGGCCAGCAGGGCGAGTCCCCGGCGCAGCGCGCGAAACGACATTCGGCTCGCTACCAGTAAGTTCAGCAGCAGGATCACGTAGAGCACGGCGATCGAGCCCGACAGCTCGAACGGCACCACCAGCGAGGTCAGCACCATGAAGACGCCGGCCAGCACGGAGCCGTTGGCGAAGCGAATTACGTCCGAGACACTGGCATAGCGCCAGATTCCCCGATAGATGCCTGCGATCAAAAACGCCGCATAGGTGACCAGCATCACCGACGGCAGGCTGTGAACGACGCTCATCATCAGCGGCTCATTGATTTTGAAGTCGAGCCGGATCAGAAACGAACCGAAATAGGCCGCTGGAATCAAGGCCATATCCAGCGCCGCCTCGGCCAGGCGCCGCTTGTAGCTGAAGGTCAGTATGAACCGCGCCGGACCCTGCAGTTTATCGTATGCGCCGCCCGGCGAGTTCACGTCGAAGGTGAGGTCGATCATGAAAAGACCGATCACGCCGAAGCCCGTAATCATTATCGGCAGCGTCGCCAGCAAATACACATGAGGCAGACAGGTCAGCACCACCGCGCATGCGGCCGCCAGGCCCGCAAGACTCCAGGCCACCAGCACCGCACGTTGATCCGAAAGGCCCAGCGACAACAACCGATGATGCGAATGGTCGAGGCCGCGGCGCGAAATCGGCCGCCCGGTCGCCATTCGGCTGACACTCACGATTGCCGTGTCGAGCAACGGTAGCAACATGATGAGCACCGGCACGACATAACGCGGAAGCCGCGAATTTCCCGCCAGGTCGCCCGCGTGCAGCGCCATCGCGCCAAGCAACAGACCCAGCGGTAGTGCTCCGCTATCCCCCATGAAGATCGATGCGGGGTGAAAATTGTAAATGAGAAAGCCCGCCAGCGCTCCGGCCACCACCAGGGCCTGCACCGATGCGAGCCCGTCTCCGTGCGTGAGCCCAATCGCGGCCACCCCCAGCGCGGCGATTGTGCCAACGCCGGCGGCCAACCCGTCGAGCCCGTCGATCAGATTAAATGCATTAATCGTCGAAAGCAGGAAAAATCCAGTCAGACCGGCGTCGAGCAGGGGCCACGGCGCCAACCGCAAGCGCGGCCCGGTTGCGAGCAGGAACAACACCACCGCAATCTGCAGCGCCAGCTTCCAACGCGCGCGCAGCACAACCGCATCGTCGATCAAGCCGACGACGAAAAGCGCCGCGGTACCGACCAGCATCCATGGCGCCAGCGCGCCGCCTAGAGCAAGCGCGGCGAGAATCGCTAGGATGATCGCGGCCCCGCCCAGCAGAGGCTTTTGCTCATGATGTCGCGCCTCAGTGTAGGGCACCGAAGCGATGCCGTAGCGCCGCGCGATTCGTTTCGCCAACGGTACGGTCAAGCCTGCGATGGCAAAAGCCAGCAACGGCAGGGCGGTCATCGTCAGGATTGACATGGGGGTCTATTCAATCTGAGATGCCATTGCGCGCCCAGAGATTTCGTGAGAGCCACGGGTAAACATAACGCCACATAAACTCTGTACGAGCTTCATAGTTAACGCAAGACCTACGCTAGGCTATTTATGCATAATAGTTTAGCCACGGAACGTTTTCACCCGGTCAATCTACTGCTGTATTTCGCTTTGATTAGGTGAATTGATTACAAAGGTGGGTGATAAGGGACGCGTGTCGCACCGACGCCGCCTTGGATTATTACCGTATCGGATTGGTTCCGAAGTAGCCGAGTCTCGGTCTTTGGGCTACTCCGGCCTTCAGTTGCGCTGGGCGGATTCTCCAGCTACGGCCATCGAGTCGCGCGGGGATTTGATGTCGCTAAGAATTCGCGAACCGCGCAGCATCATGGAGTAGATGTTGCAGACTTCACGCGCCGCCGCGTCCCACGAGAATTCCGCCGACATCCATTCGCGACCGCGCCGGCCCATTTCCTCGAGCGGCATCGAGCGCATTCGCTGGACCGCCTGAGCGAGCGTCTTCGGGTCATTGTCAACCCAAAGACCGCAACCTCGCTCCTCCAGTCGCGCCCACGGTGTGGCGCGACTTGCGATCACAGGGACAGCAAAGGCGAGACTTTCGGCAACGGCGGTGGCGAAGCTCTCGGCATAGGAAGGCACCAGCAGTAGATCGAGCGCCTCGAAGAATCCGCGCTTAGCATTGCCGTGGACTTCACCGACCATGCTGACCGTTCCGGCGAGACCCAGCGCGGCGATTTTTCGCGTTAGCGAACGCGTGTAACGTGCGCGGCCGGCGCCGGCGATAACCAGCGAATAGGCGACGCCTTGTTCCTTCAGGATTCGGCAGGCTTCGAGCAGGTTGTCGAGACCCTTGCGCGGATGCAGCCGGCCGATGTAGCCGAGCCGGAGAATCCCGTCAGCTGCTGAATGATTGAAGCTCGCGGGAAGCCGTACAGCTTTGGGAATAACCGCCACCCGAAAATTCGGGAAGCGGTGCGCGCTCTCCGTGCGCTCGACCTCGGAGGTCACATGGATCATCGTCGCGCGTGGCGCCGCGATTCGGCACACAATCTCCCAGACCCGCTTTATCGATCGTCCGCGGCTCCCGTGCCACCGCTGCAAGGCGCCGGCCGGCGACCATAGGAGCGGCTTGCCCATAATTCTGCAAGCCAGCATGGTGGGGATAGTGGTAAACGCGTACACTCCGGTCAGATGCACGATCTCGGCGCGCCGTACTTCAATTGGCAATCGCAAGAGCAAGCCGGGCGACATTTCAAGTCGCGCAATTCGGCTCAGGTAGGTCACCTCGAAGCCCGCCGCGATTGAGACTTGCCTGCCCGGTTCGACCTTCAGGAGTTTGCGCGGTCCGTCGGCGTTAGTGGTGAGTACACGCACGTCGCATCCGAGGCGCGCGAGGTTGAGGCAGAGGCGATAGAGCGATTCCACCGTTCCGCCATAGCTGTGGGCCGGCATGAAGTAAGGAGTGACGTGCAGGATCTTCATCGTTCGGCAGACGGGTCTCAAGACGCTTAATGACCGTCAAGCACAATCGTTAATCCTTTTGTACCTTCTTTGGCAATACCGTTTTGGCAATTGGTTGCTTATTGAACTGAATTCATGCGGATGCGACCCTCACCGATCTGTAGAAGCCCCGGTGCGACGACCAATCGAGCGGCCCACGCGATCGGCGAGTTGAGCGGCAGGCGCAAGCGATAGACGCGGCTGTGAAGTTGATCAGGAGAAGCGGGTGACGGCTGAGGCCGGCAGCACGACGCGCAATCCTTTGGCGTCGATCGTGCTCAGCAGAATCGCAATACGTTCGGCGCCCGAAAGGTAGCGCTCGAAGATCGCTTCGAAGCCGCGAAATGGTCCCTGCACGACTTGCAGGCGGTCGCCGCTGTCGAAGTCCTTTTCCTCGATCTTGACGACTCCGTTGACTCCGCGGCGACGAATCTCTTCGATGACGCCTGAGGGCACTGCGAGCGGCTCGTTGCCGGCCGAGACCAAGCCTTGCACTCCGGGAAGGTAGCGCACGTTGAAGTAGTGTTTTTGCTGGTCGAGGCGGGCGAACAGATAGCCGGGAAACAGCGGCGTGATCGACCAGGTCAGTTTGCCCCAGCGCGGTGTGCGCGCCTCGAGCAACGGCAGAAACACTTCGGGTAATTGCGCGCTTAGTTGGTCGCGCACCCAACGTTCCTTGCCGCTCTTGGTCCTTACCAGATACCAGTCCACGTCACTTCTCTACACCCGGGCGAAATCATCCTCGCCGCTGGCGCGACGACCAATGATTTCAGCTTGCATTGCGTCACCTTGACTGTCAATCAAGCATATTACACGCAAGGTTCTCGCCAATGCTCGCGAAGTGCCCGGATGGTCAGTGGGTCACGAAAATACTGATAACTGGGCCAATTTAAGCACAGCAAAATCAAGCCGTGCGTCAAGAACGAGGGTCGATTCGTCGCGACCGCGTTACTGACACATTCGAGTGCGGCCGAAGACTCCGCACGACGCGTTCGCGCAATGTTCCGATCGGGGACACCGCTTGTTCCAGGGTGTGGCGCTATGGTGCGTACGGGCTTGTTTGGACTGAGCCGCAAAATCAATCCATCGGCAGTCCGACGTAGTTCTCGGCGAGGCTTTGCGACGCGACGCGCGAACTCGTGACGTAATCGAGTTCGGCGAGTTGGCGGCGGCCGTCGAACGGATTGTCGTCAGGGAAGCGATGCAACATCGAGGTCATCCACCACGAAAAGCGCTGCACCTTCCAGACGCGCCTGAGACAGGTTGGCGAATAGCGCTCGAGCGGTTCACGCGACCCCTCGGCGTAAAACTTCGCCAGCGCAAGCGCCAGCACGCGAACGTCGGCCAGCGCCAGGTTCAGCCCCTTGGCGCCGGTGGGCGGCACGATATGCGCGGCGTCGCCGGCGAGGAAGAGGCGGCCACGGCTCATCGGCTCGGCGACAAAACTGCGCATCGGCGTAATGCCCTTCTGCACGATCGGTCCCTGCTTGAGTTGCCAGTCGCCGTCGGCGGCGAAGCGCGTGTGCAATTCCTCCCAGATGCGCGCGTCGGGCCACGCCCCGATTTCGTCGTCGGGATTACATTGCAGGTAGAGCCGGGTGAGTGCGGGCGAGCGCATGCTGTGGAGGGCGAAGCCGCGTTCGTGACGGCAGTAAATCAGCTCATCGGATGAGGGTGCGACGGCAGCGAGAATCCCGAGCCAGGCGAATGGATAGACACGTTCGTAAATGGTCAACGCGTCGGGCGGCAGCGACGCACGGCAGATGCCGTGGAAGCCGTCGCATCCAGCGATGAAGTCGCACGCGACTACGCGAGGCTCGCCGGCGTGGCGGAAACGAATCGTGGGTGCGTCGCCGTCGAAGCCGTGGACACTGACGTCTTCGGCCTCGAAGAAAATCGGGCCGTCCGCGGTGATGCGTGCGTCGGTAAGATCTTTGACCACCTCGCGCTGCGGATAGATGGTAATTGCTTTGCCGCCGGTGAGTTCGCTCAAGTCGATGCGATGGCGATTGCCGCCGAAGCGCAGTTCGAGTCCGTGATGGATGATACCTTCGCGATCGAGGCGCGCACCGACGCCGGCCTCGCGCATCAGGTCGCACGAGCCCTGTTCAAGAACTCCGGCGCGCACGCGTTCCTGCACGTACTCGCGGCTGCGGGACTCGACCACGACAGCGTCGATACCGGCGCGCAGTAGCAGATGCGCTAGCATCATGCCAGCCGGCCCGGCGCCGACAATTCCGACCTGGGTGCGCATGGGGTTCATCGGCTGTAAGTACGGCACGTCGCGCGGCGATACATGATTGGTTCGAGTCCGGCGCGGGGCGCCGTGCGGCGCCGGCGAGCGCCGAGACCTGCGTAGAGCTTTGGCTTGATTCCCAATCAGGTATCGGCGAGGTCGCCGGCCAGCGCTTTGGCGATCGGTCCGGTGATCGGCCCGCGGGCGGTGAGTTCGGGGTGGTCGGCCTCGATCGCGATTTTGCCGGCGGCGGAAAATTTGAGGAATTCATCCTGGTCGAGGCCGCCGAGCGGAAAGCGCACGAATTGTACCGCGCTGACGCGGTCGGTCGCGATTTGGCGCGTATCGAAGCGGGCTGGCTCGCGCCGGTCGCCGATGCGGACCCAGAAGTGGCGTTCGAGTCCGACCAGCGCCCGCAGGGCGTAGTCGCGCTGGGCGTCGTCGCTGTATTCGATCAGCATCGTGGCGGTCAATTCGCCGGGCCGCGGGAGCAGTTCGTTGTAGGTATCGATTTCGTGCCGGATGGCATCCTCGTCGCGGATGCGCTCGGAGCGGACCATCTCTTCGACCTGGTACCAGACGGTCTGGCCATTTTCGAAAAGCAGCGTGAGATGTTCTCCGACCGCGAGCCGGCGGCGCTCCTTTTCGGCGATGATCAACGGGCGCAGGCGCGGGCGCAGAATCTCGTACTGTTCGTACGGAATTATTTCCTTGAGAGTGACGGGTTTCACGATTCCGAATCCTTTGAGTCAGCCGCCGGTGCCGGGGGCGCGACCGGGTTGGCAAAACCGTCGGCCGCGTAGGCGCGGGCTAGCAGTTCGAGCGGGTTGAACGGACGGACGCCGGTGCCCTGCTCGATTTGAATGGCGGCGAGCGGGCAGTCAGTGGCCATGAAGTCGGCTTCGGCGTCGCGCATGCCGGCAAACGCCTTCTCGCCCCATTTCATCGAGAGCTCGAAGAACTCGCGCTTCATCGCCCAGGTGCCGTCGTGGGCGGTGCAGGCGTCCACGGTGACGACTTCGGCGCCCGGAATCTGGCGCAAGAGGTCGCGTCCGCGCAAACCGACCGCCTGCGCCTTCAGATGGCAGGGGACGTGATAGGCGACCTTGCCGGGGGTCGTGCAGAAATCGCGATTGAACTTGCCCTCGCGACGCAGGCCGTAGAGCAATTCGCCGGGGTCAACGATGGCGGCGGCAAGCTCGCGCGCTTCGGGGGTGCCGACGAGCGTGGGATATTCGCGGCGCAGCGTCATCGAGCAGGTCGGATTAATCGCAGCAATCTTGTAACCCTGGCGCGCGAGCGGCAGCAGCGAGTCAACGTTGGAGCGCGCCTGCTGCTGAGCGAAGGCGACATCGCCGCCGTCGAGCGCCGGCATGCCGCAGCAATTTTGCGGCGGGCTTGCGATCGCACAGCGATTTTTTTCGAGCACGGCGACCAGCGCCTGGCCGGGGGCGGTGTTGTAGTAGTTGACGAAGCAGGTGTGGAAGATCGCGACCTTGGCCGCGGGTTCGGCCGGCGCCTGCGGCAGGCCGGTGCGCGCGATCCATTGCTCGAAGGTCTCGCCGGCAAACTCGGGTAATTGCTTGTCGCGATGGATGCCCAGGAGCTTTTCCATCACGCGGCGCTGGATGGCGTTGCGGCACGACCAGTTGGCGAGGGCCGGCAGCTTGCTGCCGAGCCGGCCGGTGCGGTCGGGATTCCCGAGCATCTTTTCGCGCCGCCCGAGGCCGTGCTCGCGCGCCTTGACCGCACGGGCGCGCAGCACGAGGGCGGGGAAGTCGAGTTGGAACTCGTGATTATCGCGCGGCGTGTATGGACATTTGACCTCGCACAGTTTGCATTCGTAGCAGAGGTCGATGACGCGATCCTTTTCCGCGGCGGTGAGATTGCGTACGTCGTCGCCCTTGGCGTCGACGGCTTTGAAGAGGTCGGGGAAGGATGGGCACAGGTTGAAGCAGAGCCGGCAGCCGTGACAGATGTCGAACACGCGCTCGATTTCGACGTCGAGTTTGGCGCGGTCCCAGTATTTGGGTTGGTTGGGGTCGTAGCTGAGGGCGTCGGTAGGTCGCGCTTCGATACGGCTCATGGTGACTTTGAGGGCTCGTTCATGCGTCAGGGTGCGCCGACGCGTGGTCTAGTGTTGTGTCCCAGAAATAACTTTACAAAGGCGTTGGAGCTTGGCGAAGATTGAGTCGGCGGTAGCGGTCCAGGCAAAGGGTCGCTTGTGAGTATTGTAGTGAGTCACAAAGCGATCGATTGTTTGGACCAGGTCACGCACCGAACGGAACGAGCCGCGGCGGATCGCGCGGTGCGTGATAAGCGCGAACCAGCGCTCCACCTGATTGAGCCAACTCGCGTAGGTGGGGGTGTAATGGAGGTGGAAGCGCGGATGGCGCGCGAGCCAGGCCTTGACCCGCGGATGTTTGTGAGTGGCGTAGTTGTCGGCGATCAGGTGCGCCTCAAGCGCGGCCGGAACATGGTGATCGAGGTGGTTGAGAAAGGCCAGAAACTCCTGGTGCCGATGGCGCGGTTTGCACTGAGTGATGACCGCCCCGTCGAGCACGTTGAGCGCCGCGAATAAGGTCGTGGTCCCATGCCGAAAATAGTCATGAGTTACCCCTTCAAGGTAGCCGAGACCCAGCGGCAGCACCGGTTGGGTGCGCTCCAGCGCCTGGATCTGCGACTTTTCATCCACGCACAGCACCAGGGCCTTGTCCGGTGGGTTGAGATAGAGCCCCACCACGTCGCGCACCTTCTCGACGAAGAAAGGGTCGGTGGAAAGCTTGAAGCTCTTGCTGCGGTGCGGCTGGAGCCCGAACAGCGCGAAGTAGCGCGCCACCGTGCTCTTGGAAATGCCGGTGTCCGCCGCGACGGTGCGCACGCTCCAATGGGTGGCGTTGGGCGGTCGGCTGCGGAGCACCTTGCGCATCAGCGTCGCCACCTGCTCATCGCCATAGCTGCGCGGCCGTCCGGGACGCAGTTCGCCGTGCAGCCCAGCCACCCCGCGTTCGCGCCAACAGCGCCGCCAGTGGCTGATGGTCGGAACGCTGACCTCGCAGCGCGCCGCAATCGCCTGATTGGGTACACCTTCAGCTGACATCAAAACGATTCGCGCGCGCCGTACCAACGAATGCGGCAAACTCCGCGAGCGAGCAATCGAACCCAACTGCTCACTCTCCGACGCACTCACCTCCACTACCGTGTTAGGTCTGCCCATCGGGCAGCATCATACCGCTTTAGAGTAATAAATTAAATAGGTTATTTATGGGACACAACACTAGCAGGCGGTTGAGAAAAGGGGTCTGTTTTGTAAAAGAATTCACGTCGTGCGGCCGCTGCGGCGGGCGGACCCGATCGGGCTCCGCAGTCATAGGATACTCAATTTTTTGAGCGCGGACGCCTGAACTAACTCGCCGGAACTGGCCCACCGGAACTCGCACGCCGGCCGGCCACCGCGATGAAGCGGCGAGCCGGCCAGCGCTCAATTCGCGAGATGCGCCGGTCTAGAGCGTCTCGGCGGCTTTGGCGAAGCGTCCGGCGTGCGACTTTTCGGCCTTGGCCAGAGTCTCGAACCAGTCGGCGATTTCGGCGAAGCCCTCATCGCGTGCGGTCTTGGCCATCCCGGGGTACATGTCGGTGTACTCGTGGGTTTCGCCGTGCACGGCGGCCTTCAGGTTGAGCGCGGAGTCGCCGATCGGCAGGCCGGTGGCCGGATCGCCGACCGACTTCAGGTAGTCGAGATGGCCGTGGGCATGGCCGGTTTCGCCCTCGGCGGTGTCGCGGAACAGTCCGGCGATTTCGGGCTGGCCTTCGACGTCGGCGACCTTGGCGAAATAAAGGTAGCGGCGGTTGGCCTGGCTTTCGCCGGCAAACGCGGCCTTGAGATTTTCGTGGGTTTTGGATCCTTTTAGAGCCGCCATATTCGTTATCTCCCTGGTTGAAATAAGTTTCGCGGTGCGCCAATTCGCACCCTATTTCAGCGCGCGCCGAGTAGTGGAACGGCGCGGGTCTGAAGCCTGTTTGCGGCAACTGTCGCACAGTGCCTGAATTTCGAGCGACCATCCGAGCGGCCGAAAGCCCTTGAGTGAGGCGTTGTCGTCGATGACCCGGTCGAGGCCCGAGATTTCGACGTCGCGAATGCGCCGGCAGCGCACGCACACCACGTGGTGATGGGGCGCGAGATTGCCGTCGTAGCGGGCGCTGTCGTGGAGCGTGGTGACCTTGCGCGCCTCGCCGATCTGGCAAAGCGTTTCGAGCGTGCGATGGACGGTGGCGAGCGAGATATGGGGATGGAGCTTGCGCACGGCCTCGAAAATTGTTTCGGCGCGGGGATGATCGGTGGCGCCGAGCAGTGCCTCGATAATCGCGAGGCGCTGAGGCGTGACGGCGAGGCCGCCCGCGCGACAGCGGTCGGCGAATTCCGCCATGCGCTGGCGGGCGTAAGCGCTCCGCCCGCTCTCGTTTGTGAACTGGAGATTCATGCTAGATGGTAATTATTACCATGTGATACTCACAATCGTCAAGTGGCCGACGGGTGCGGCGGGCGGCGATTGTGGCTTGCTCCGGCTGCAAATCTCCCTGAGACTGACATCAAGGGCGCGGTGCAAAAGCGGGTTCGCGGAGTGACCACGGTGCTGAACTTCGAGCCGGGAAATCGATTACGGGCGGCGGCGAATGAGATAGCCGACGCCACGCTAGAGCGCGACTACGGTCACCGGCCAGAGTTGCTCGCTCGCTACGGGGCGGCGGGCCGGGAGAAGTATCGGCAAGACATATTGTGCGATATCGCGGCGTTGGCGGTGGCAGTAGACGCCGGCGATAGAGAGATCTTTGTCCGCTACGTGGCCTGGCTGAAGGTGCTGCTGAACCATCGCGGCGTCGCCATTAATGACATAACGCAGAGCCTGCGCTGCATGGTGTTTGCGATGGGCGGCGCCGGGGCGAGCGATCACGGGCTCGCGATGTCGCATCTGAATGCGGCGCTCGATCGGATCGACGCGATGCCGGAGGAGATTTCGAGCTTTCTCGAAGGGCCAGGCGAGGAGCTGGCGGTCGCGCGGCGGTGCCTGCAGGCGCTGTTGCGACTCGACGCGCCGGCGGCGCGCAAGAGCCTGGAGACGGTAGTTGTGGCGGGCTTGCCGCTGGTACGGGTACACCTCGCGATCGTGCCGGCGCTGATGCGCGAGGTCGGGCGCCTGTGGCAGACGAACGAGATCAGCGTGGCCCACGAGCATTACTGCACGGCCGCAATTCAATCGATATTGAGCGGCTTTAACGGGGCTATGTTCGCCGGCGAGCGCCGGCGTACGATGCTGGTGGCGTGCGTGGACGGCGAACAGCATGAACTTGGGGCGCGGACGGTGGCCGATGTTTTCGAGCTTAACGGCTGGCGCACGAGCTTCATGGGCGCCAATCTGCCGGCGCGCGAGCTGGTGAGGTTGATCGGGGAGGCGCAGCGACGGCCGGACCTGATCGCCCTGTCGGCGACGATGCCGGAACATCTGGGGCAACTGGCGACGACGATCGAGGTGATCCGCGACAGCTCGAATATCCCGATAATTGTCGGCGGCTATTTGTTCAACGCGAGCGTCGATCTGGCGGCGCGGATAGGCGCCGACGGATGCAGCGCAGATGCCGAGGCCGCGCTTGAGGTCGCGAACGCGCTAGTGGCGCATCCGGGGTGAATCGATGAGCGGGCAAGAACCGACGATCGCGGTGGAAATTTCACGCTTCACGGTGCCGGCGGCAATCGCGCCGGCGATCGAGGTGCGCTTCGTTGGGCGCCCGCGCTTGGTCGATCGCCATCAGGGATTTATGGGGTGCGAGATCCTGAAGACGGGGATTGATCCGGTGTCATTTATATTGATCACGCGGTGGCATAGCCGGGCAGAGCTTAAGGCCTACCTACAATCGGACGACTTCAAATCGGTGCACGGCGGAGGCGAGGAGGCGAGGGCAGACTTCAAGGTGTACGAAGTCGTTTCGCGATAAGGCTGGAGTCGCGCCCGGCGGCGCTAGAGTGAGGGTGGCGGGGCAACAGTGCATCAAGTCTCTGAGCCGGGCCTAAAGCCTGGTTGAGCAAAAGCCCTTGACCAGGGCGCCGCTGTTGGCATCGCTCTTGCGGGTTCCGGACACGAGCGGGTTAGCTCGCGTCGGGATCGGGCAGGAGCGAAGCGCCGATGGGAAATACGGTCAGGACATTGATAGTAGAGGATTCCGCCGACTCGCGGGCATGGCTGAAGAACCGGCTCGAGAGTATGGGATGCGAGGTGGTTGGCGAAGCAGAGAACGCGGCCGAGGGGCTGAAGCAATTCGAGGCGTTGCGGCCACGGCTGGTGACGCTGGACATCATGATGCCGGAGGTGGACGGCATCACTGCGATGGATCTTTTTCAGCATATTTCGCAGAAAGCCAGCGACGTTGGCGTGCTGATCATCAGCGTGAGGCCGTTGGCGGATTCGCATCAGTTTTTGAAGCTCGGGGCGATCGGCTATCTGGAGAAGCCGTTTATCGATTTTGAAGAAACCGGGAAGCTGCTGCGAGCGTTTTTTCCAGAACTGGGAGTTGAGGAAACGGTGTCCGGCAAGAAGGGCGGGTTGTCCCAGCGGCTCGCGCGCAATTCCTGACGAGATCGAGCGATTCAGGCGAGCGGGGCAGCCGGGAGCGAGGCTATACGGGGATCGAGACTATAAAGGTCGAGCCGCGGCCGAGTTGGCTTTCGACGCGGATCTGCCCGCGGTGAGCTTCGACAATGCGGCGGGCGATCGCGAGGCCCAGCCCGGTGCTTTTTTCGTTGGCGGTGCTGCGGGTGCTGGTGGACGAAAAGGGCTGAAACAGCCTGCCAATTTCATCGGGGGCGATGCCCTGGCCCTGGTCGGTGACTGCGATCGTGACAGTGGCGCCGGCGTCTTTCAGAGCGACCGTGATAGTAGAGCCGGGATGGGAGAACTTGAGCGCGTTGCTGATCAGGTTATTGAGGACCTGCTGCATGCGGCGCGTATCGAGCATCACGAGCGGCAGCGAATCCGGGGGCTCGAAGCTGAGGTTAATATCCTTTTTGTTAGCGAGGAGCGAGTTGAAGGCGAGGTTTTGCCGGATGAAGTCGAATATATCGACGGGATTTAACCGGAGGTCGAGCCGACCCGCGTCGATTTTCGAGAAATCGAGCATATCGTCGATGAGCTCGACCATGTAGGCTGCCGAAGTCGCGACGTGGGCGAAGAGTTTTCGGGTTTCGGCGCTGAGCGATGCGACCGGTTCTTCGCTCAGGAGGTCGGCGATACCGAGGATGACGCCGAGCGGATTACGCAGATCGTGTGCGGCCAGGCCGAGGAGCTGGTTCTTCTCGCGGATGGCACCATTGAGTTCGGCATTTTTTCGCGCCAACTCGCGCTGTGCGTTGGCCAATTCGCTATTGAGGCCGGTGAGAGCCTGGACTACGCGAGCGTCTTCCGGAGTGGATTCGTCGCGGTGGCGGCAAGCGCCGGAGACTTGCGGTGTGGGTTTGTTTTCCAAGGATGCCCTGAGTCGAAAGCAGCGCAATATTCATGCCGAATCAGCGGGCAGTAGGATTTGCAGGCATCGGTATTTCTCCTCGAAAACGAACCGCGCTTGCCGGCGGACACCGTCAAAATATTGGCGCACAGGCATCCTGATGGCGCGAACGCATCCCGATAATTGGCGAAGCAGGATTCTGAGGAATGGCAGGAACAGGAGGATTGTGCGCGGCGGGGCGGCCGCGCACAAAGCGGCCCCGAGGGCGCTGGCGGACAGCGCCGGCAACGACTGCGCCGGCGCGGATGGGTTGGCTGTGGTTTACCCGCGGTTGTTCGAGTTGAACGCCAGCGGCGCAGCAACCGGCGGAGCGCCGGCGACGGTCTTGGCGGCCAGGACCTTTTGCCGCGACTGGAGCAGGACGGTGCGCAGTTTTGCGGGATTGACCGGTTTCTTGAAAAGCGCCGCTTCGAGCCCGCGCAGGCGGCTGCGCTTGATGATGTGGTCCTTGTCGTAATAGTAGGCGGTCATCAGGATGACCGGGAGGTCGGGGAGTTCTTCCTTTACCTTCATGTAAAATTCGTAGCCGTCCATCTCGGGCATCACGACGTCGGAAATTACCGCATCAACCTTGACGTTGCGCAGGATGCCAAGGGCGCCGCTCGGGCGGGTGGCGGTATGGACGACGCAGCGCTCGGCGCGCAGGACGTCTGCGAGCGAGCTCACGACAGAGACGTCGTCGTCGAGCACCAACACCGACATACCGCTCAAAGCCCAATCGTCATGGGCGGCGCTGGCGGCGGCGTGAGCGGGTTGGCCCACGGCCTCGCGCGGGGCCAGGTCGGCCATCTTTTTGCCTTGCAGATAGTCGCGGGTTTCGTAAACGCCCTTGCGAGTCATTTCGTCGAGGCGGCGCACGATAGCCTGCACGCGACCGATGCCGGCGCGGATGGAATCGAGGCGTTCGGTTTCGACCACCAGCTCGGCGTCGCTCAGGCGCGATTCCACGGCGCGCGCGAGCAGGTCGATATTGTTGGTGATGGTTTCGAGCGGATTGTTGATTTCGTGGGCGAGGCTGACGGCGATTTCGCCGCAGGTGGCGAGCTGTTCGCGCTGGCGCAGGCGGCGGATATCGCGGGCAAAGCCGATCGAGCCGATCTCGCTGCCGTCCTCGTCGTAGATGATGGAGCCCGAGATCGCGCAGACGATCTGCTGGTTATCCTTATCGCGCAGGACGGTATCGAAATTCGAGATGCGTCCGCCCTCGGCCGCGCGCATCGCCTTCATTACGCGGCGCGCCTCTTCGATCGACGGGTAAATGCGGTCGATCTTCTGCCCGATGATTTCCTTGGAGCTGTAGCGCAGGTTCCGGCGGGCGCCGTCGTTGTAATAGATGATGGTGCCGTCGCGGTTGACGGCAATGACTATATCGGGCGAGCTTTCGATGAGTCGTTGGAGATAGTTCTGGTCGAGCGTGAGCATTGGAATTAATTGAACCTCCAGGCGAGGCGCGGGCCTCACTGGGGAACTTGGATTGGGAAAATCATCGGGGACTGCGGAGCCGGAAATCCGGCGGCCCGGTTTTGTCGTGCGGCGTTTCGAATACGACCTCCAAGGGCATCCCCGCTTGCTGCGCGCAGCAAAACGCCGCAATCGGACTCGGTGGGAGTGCGGACCCTATATTCTAATCTAAGCATGGCTCGTGCCTCGGACACGTTTATGCCGAAGCCGGGAGGCGTGAAGCAAAAGTCAGCCAACTGCTGCATAACATCTAAAGTAAAGCGCCGAACTGCTCTGCGCCGCTAAGACTTCATTCAACCGAAAACCGCCGGAAACACAATTGACAAATAATCCGCGAGGCGTAAAGCGCGCCGATCTGCGTTGTCCACATCTGTGGAGAACCGTGCAGCGGTCGCTGGCGGCCGTTGAGCGAGGCGGCGATGCGTAGCGCCTGGAACCGGTTTGCTTAGTTCAAGCATTCTAATCCTACTTAAACATCTTAGGTCCGATCAAAAAGATACCGCAAGCCACCCGGCTCCCGATTTGGGTCGAGGTCCGGGGGCGGGCCGCGCGTCTCTGGACCGGGGATTGGGGTCGATGCGGCTGCGGCGGCGCGGGCGAATCCGCGATCGGACGGGCGAATATACGCGGGGGGCGTTCGTCTAAACGCTCGCGTGCGCCAGTTGTGCGGCGGTTCGATGATGCGCGGAGGGGGACGCAAGCGGCGCGAGCGCAAGGGGGCCGGCGCCGACGACCGGGCGCGGGTGCGGCAGGAGTATAGTGTCGATGTTGCTAAGCCACGAACCTTGCCCTTAGAATTAGCGGTGGGAGATTACCAGATGGCCGAACCGCTTACTTTCGACGCCCTGGCGAGCAGCGAGTATGTGCTCTCGACTGCCGAAAATTTCGTCCTGTACGTTCTGCTCGAGGCGATCGCGGGCGGGGTTGGCGGCGCGGGCGGCGGGAATCGTCTGCCGCTGAACCTGGGCGTGGTGCTCGACCGGTCGGGTTCGATGTACGACGAACGGCGGCTCGAGTATGTGATCGAGGCGGTCAAGTTCCTGGCCGACAACGTGACGCCCGAGGACAAGGTTGCAGTGGTCGCGTTCGCCGACAAGGCGCAGGTCATATTGCGGCCGGATCAGATTCACGATCGCAACGCAGTGCGGCGCGCGCTGGAAGATATCGATTTGCTGGAGATCGGCGGCGGCACGCAGATGGCGCTGGGGATGCGCGCGGCGATCGACGAGGTCAAGCAGAATCTGGCGCCGGGCCGGCTCAATCGCGTGTTGGTGCTGACCGACGGCCAGACCTACGAGGAAACGGCGTGTATCGATCTGGCCAATCAGAATCGCGATCAGATGTCGTTTTCGGCGATGGGCGTCGGGGTTGAATTCAACGAGAAGCTCCTGATGCGGATGACGCAGGATTCGCACGGCAAGTATCATTTTATCGGCGACCCGGCCGAGATCCCGGGAATTTTCGAGGACGAGCTGGAAGGGCTGCGCGCGGTAAGCGTGCGCAACGGGCGGATCGAAGTGACGCTGGCGCAAGGCGTTCAAGTGCGCGAAGCGTTTCGCGCGAGCCCGGAGATTTACGCGCTGGGCGCGCCGCTGATGACCGACGATCGCAAGGTCACCTACGAAATCGGCGACCTCGAAGCGGGGCTGCCCGGCTCGGTCCTGCTGACGCTGGTGCTGCCGCCGCGCAAGCCGGGACCGGTGCGGATCGGGCAATCGGCGTTTCGCTTCGAGCTGCCGGGCGTGGGCGAACGCATGGTCAACACCGATGTGACGGTGGAGTACACGCTCGACCGCACGCTCACCAGCAAACGCAACGGCCGCGTGATGAACCTGGTCGATCAGGTGTCGATCGCCAAGCTGCAGGCAAAGGCCGAAGAGGAACTAAAGGCGGGCAACGTCGATCGAGCGACACGGCTGTTAGGCAATGCGATACAGGGCACGCAGCGCCTGGGCAACGTGAAAGCGACGCAGGCGCTGGTGGGTTTGATGGACCAGGTGAAGAAGACCCAGACCTTGCAGACCAAGGCGGCCAAGACCACGCTGTTGCAGGCACAGGCGGTAGTGCGCAAGACCCAGATGCTCGATCCCGAAGCGCTCAAGGATTTACAAAAAGGCGAGTAGCCACAACCTATCCCGGCAATTGGGAACGCACACGGCAACCGCCGGAGGACGAGGTTCCAAGCGACTATGATCAAGTGCACTGAATGCGGCTACGAGAACATGGACGGTCTCGACTATTGCGACGGATGCGGCGCGAAGCTGGCGGCGGCGGAGGGTGCCGCGGCGGTCGCTGCAGCTCCCGAGCCGGCGTCGGCGGAAGGGACTGCGGTTGCGGCCGAGACCCCGGCCCCCGAGCAGCCGGCGGCCGAACCGACCGCAGAGGCTACTCCTGCCGAGGAGGCTCCTCCGGCTGAAGCGGCGCCATCGACCGCCGAAGGCGCGCCGCCCGCGGCGTCGGAGGCCAAGACCGGCGAGATCGCGGAGCCGGCGCCTGCCCCGGCCGAGCCCGCAGCGCCGCCAGCCACGGTAGCCGCGTTCAAGGCCAAGCTGTCACTGCTGCGCGGCGGACGGAAGGGTCAGGAATTTCCGCTCGAAGGCGGGCAGAACTTTATCGGACGGTGGGATCCGGAGACCGGATCGTTCCCCGAGGTGGATCTCGAGCAGGACGATCCCGAGGCCAAGATTTCGCGCAAGCACGCACTGATCATTATCGAGGACAACAAGATCACGATCGAAGATATTGGGAGTCTGAACGGCACCTACGTCAATCGCGGCAACCGGTTGATACCGGGCACGCCGCTGGAGCTCAAGCCGGGCGATGAAGTGATCATCGGGAAGACCTTCCTGAAGCTGGTGGTCGATCCGATTTCGTAGCCGCGTGCAGCGCCGGGCGGCGGCCACGCACACCGGTCGATCCGCGCGCGGCGCCTGTTCCAGAACGTTGGTGACGGCAGGGTCCCCGAGCAGGATCGTTCCGGCGCGGAGACCTTCGCAGGCGCCGCCGGCGGGTACGATGATAGAGCGATCGATCATCGCGAGCGCACTTCGCTTAAAAAATGAAAACGGGTGAGCCGCTAGCGGTCAATCATATGCTCGACGGCCGCTATCGGATCGCCAGGATGCTTGGCCAGGGCGGCATGGGACGGGTGTATCTGGCCAACGACACGCGCCTTGCGAATCGGCCGGTCGCCTGCAAGGAAATGATTATCGGCGACGGCATTCAGGAGCAGAAGGCGGTCGAGGATTTCAATCGCGAGGCGCGGGTGCTGGCGAGCCTGTCGCATCCGGCGATACCGCAGGTAATCGATTATTTCGGCGAGGGCGGTCGTCATTACCTGGTGATGGAATATGTTGCCGGCGGCGACCTGCAGGGCCATCTGGACCAGCTTGGCGCCGGCGGGCGCTTTCCCGAGGCGAAGGTGGTGCGGTGGGCGCGCCAGATTCTCAACGTATTGCAATTTCTGCACGCGCAGAAGCCGCCCATAATCTATCGCGATCTGAAGCCCGGCAATATCATGATCGATCACCGAGGGCGCGCGATGCTGGTGGATTTCGGAATCGCGCGATTTTTGCCGCCCGGCGGGCGCGGCACGCAAATCGGTTCGGTCGGCTACGCGCCGCCAGAGCAATATCTCGGCAAGATGGAGGCGCGATCCGATCTCTATTCGCTGGCCGCCACGATGCATCATCTGCTGACCGGCCGCGATCCCCAGCTCGAACCGCCGTTCAGCTTTCCCCCGCTAAAGGCGCTGGCGCCGCAAGTTTCACATCAAACCGAACAGGTGGTGATGCGGGCGCTCCACAAGGACCTCGAGCAGCGGCCACGGTCCGCGCGCGAGATGCGCAACCTCCTACCCGACCCGGGGCCAGACGAAGCCGCGGCGGGAACGCCAGCGGCGGGTTTGGGCGCGGCGCATTCAGCGACGCCTCAGATTGCGACGATGGCGACGATTGTGCTCGATCGGCCGGTCGCGTCGCCGCCGGCGGGACGAGCGGGGTCGGCCAAGGCGAAGTCGTCGATCCCGGTGGTCCCGGTCGCGCCGCCGGCCAAGCGGAGCGCCGATGCGCAGCTGCAGACGCAGCGCAGCCTGAGCCTGCCGCGGCCGCCTGTGGGCGCGCCGCAGCAGGCTCAAGCGCGACCCGCGACTCCGGCAAATCGGCCGCCACCGCCGGTAGCGGCGGTCAAGCGGGTCTCGGCAACCGCCAAGACGCAGGATCTGGGACTCAAGCCGTCGCATGGTGTTTCGGCGGCAGCAACACCGCACGTATCGGCAACGCCGCCGGCGCGAGCGCGAGGCGTCGTCAAAGCGAGCACCAATCCTCATCGGGTGTCGCCGGCCACGGTGCCCGACCCGCGGCCGGGCAGCGCCGCCAGTTCAGAATTGACGCCCGCCGTGCGCCCGCTGACGCCCGGCGTTCATCCGGCGCTCAAGCAGCCGGCGGGGGCCGGGCGCGCGCATGGCGATGCGCGCCTGGTCGCGACGGGCGAAGGCGCGCAATTCGGCCTCGTGCACGATCGCGTGGTAATCGGAAGATCGATCGGCAGCGCCAGCGACGCCATCGATATCGATTTGTCGCACTTCGCGCGGAGCGTCGAACGCGTATCGCGGCGTCATGCCGAGATTATCCGGCTGGGCGCCGATTATTACATTCGCGATCTCGGCAGCCTCAACGGGACCTATATAGCGGGGCGCGGCCGGCTCGGCCGCGATCAGCTCTACCGGCTCAAGGATCGCGACGAAATCATACTCGGCGGAGCTAAACTGGAGTTTCGAAGGGGCTGACGGAGATGCTTACCTGTCCCGAATGCGGCGCGTCCAACCGCGACGACGTCAAGTTCTGCGATCGCTGCGGCCAGGGCCTGGCGGGCGGGCCGGCGCGGCCGGCGGCCGATCCGGCGTTGCCGCCGCTGGCGGTGGGAACGGAACTTAAGGGCGGCGTGCGGGTGATCGAATTGATCGGCAGCACGGCGCGCGAAAATCGCTATCGCGCCGAGCGGCAAACGGCCGCCGGCGAGATTGAACGTCTGCAATTGCGCGAACAGATGGGACCGGGGTCCACGTGCCTTGACGATTCGAGCTTGGCCACCGCCGAGGAAGCGCCCGCTATCGACGGCAGTGCGGGGCAAAGTGAAGAGGAAGACCCTGCCGGGCCGCGCGCGAAGACGGCCGATCTGAAGCTCAAGCCCATGCCGGATGCGCCGGTCGAGGCGGACGCGCCGCGTGCAGATACCGATGGACTCGCATCGGCGGCTGCGGACAGCGACGCGAGCGCCGACTCCGATGATGCGGCCGAGCAGGCAGCGCTCGAGGGGCAAGCCGCCGCCAACGGCAGCGTCGACGGCGCGCAGGACGGGCAAGCGCCCGTAATTTTGACCGAAGCGGCGGCTGAAGAAGCCGTCCCGCTGGAAACCGCGGCCGCGGCGCAAGCCGCAGACGCCGGTGAATCCGCAACCGCGGGGGACGCGACGGCGACAGCGCAGTCCGATGACGCATCGGCGGCGCCATCACAGGATGACCTTGGCGAGGTATTCGGGCGCGTGCTCGCGCTCTCGATGACGCTCAACCATCCTGCGTTCGAGCGCGCCGTGGACGGCTTTGCCGAAAACGGGCGGGTCTATCTCGTTTACCGCGACGAACAATTGACGCCGCTCGCACGGCGGCCGGGCGGGTTGCGGATGAGCGAGGCCGAGGCGATCGCGGTGGCGATCCAGGTGTGCCAGGCGGTGTCGTTTGTGAATCGGCGCGGCCTGCGGGTCAACGACGTCTGTCCCGAATCGGTCGCTTTTGCCGCCGACGGGCGAATCCGGCTGACCGGACTCGATTGCTTCAGCAACGACAACGAGCTTCAGGCGGAGCCGCTGTTCAACGACGGCTACAGCGCTCCGGAAATCTACAAGGCGCGCCAGGTTGACAAGCGGGCCGACGTTTTTTCGGTGGGAGCGCTGCTCTACACCTGCCTGACCGGCGAGCGGCTGGAGTCCGAGACCTGGCGCGAGGAGGCCGGTCCGATTCGCTTCTATCCGCCGCACGTGGTGTCGCCCGCGCTCGAGCAGGCGGTGCGGCGCGCGCTGCTGTTCGATCCGGGCGCGCGGTGGCCCAACGTCGACGCGTTGAAGGCCGAGCTGGTGCGGCTGGGCGCGACGATTCGGCTGCGCGCGGCGCTACTGACCGATGTCGGTATGGTGCGCGAGCTGAACGAGGACTCTATCATGGCGGTCGAATTCCAGCGCGACTCGCAGATCGAGCCGGCTGAGAATTTCCTGTACGTGGTGGCCGACGGCATGGGTGGCGCCGAAGCCGGCGAGATGGCGAGCGCGATCGCGGTTGGAGCCATTCGTAATTTCGTGGAAGCCGGGTTACAGCGCGGCGCTGGCGGCGAACTGCGCACGTTGCTGGCGGAGGCGCTGGAAGAGGCGAATCGCGAGATCCTCGAATATCAGGCAGCCAATATCGAGGCGCGCGGCATGGGATCGACGGCGGTCGGCGCGCTGATCGTACCGCCGGAAGCGGCGGTGGCGTGGGTCGGCGACAGCCGGGCCTATTTTCTCGATCAGGGGGGACTACGCCAGTTGACCAAGGACCATTCGCTGGTGCAGCGGCTGATCGAGATCGGACAGATCACGCCTGAGGAGGCGCGCCATCACGAGCATAAGAACGTGATTACGCGATCGCTGGGAGCGCGCCAGAGCGGTCCGGCCGGGGCCGAGTCGCTGAGCTTGCGGCTCAAGCGTGGCGACCGCCTGCTGCTGTGCAGCGACGGACTGACGGCGCACGTCGATGACGCGAGTATCTGCGAGATCCTGCGGCGCCATGCGGATCCGTACGCGGCGGCGCGCGAACTGGTGGTGGCGGCGAATGCGGGAGGGGGCAGCGATAACGTGTCGGTAGTGCTTATATTTAATGACTGACGGCCATGGAGAACACGCCCAACAATCCCGGTAATTCGGGACCGCTGCCGGGTCCGCTGGAACCTGGCACGCTGCTCCAGCGGCGTTACGCCATTCAGCATCTGATCGGCGGCGGCGGCATGGGGATGGTGTACCTGGCGCACGATCAGCGCCTGTCGAATCGGCCGTGCGCGATCAAGGAAATGGTCGATCATTTTATCGACCCGCAGCAGCGGATCGAGGCCAACGATTATTTTGCGCGCGAAGCGGACACGCTGGCGCAACTGAAGCATCCGGCAATACCGGCGATCAGCGATCGCTTCGACGATCAGAACCGCCATTACCTGGTGATGGAGTACGTCGAGGGGCGCAACCTCGAGGAGGAAATCGCGGCGCGCGGCGGTCCGCTGCCCGAGGGGCTGGTAATCGACGTTGCGCGCCAGTTGTGCGACGTGCTGGCGTACCTGCACGGCCTGATTCCGCCGGTGGTGTATCGCGACATGAAGCCGTCGAACGTGATGCTGACCGAGAAGGGGCGGGTGGTGCTGGTGGATTTCGGCATCGCGCGGCTGTTCAAGGCGGCGCGCAAGGGCACCATGATCGGCACGCTGGGCTTCGCGCCGCCGGAGCAGTACCAGGGTATCGCCGACCCGCGCAGCGATATCTATTCGCTCGGCGCGACTTTGCATTACATCGTGACCGGGCGCGACCCGGAGAAATTTCCGCCGTTCAGCTTTCCGCCGATCCGCAGCCTGCGCCCGGACCTTTCGAGCAACCTGGCCGGGGCGATCGATCACGCGCTGGCCTACGAGATGGACGGACGCCCGGCGACCATCCAGGAATTCCGCGACATGATGCTGTATGGGCGCGGCCTGTCGGCGGATGGAGCCGCGCACGTCAGCTCCAAGAGCGGGACGGCCGGGCTTTCGCCGGTGGTGTTGCCGCCGGAAGCGGTGCACGCGCCGGTCCGTCGAGTGCGGCGCCGCCCGATCAACTGGAAACGACGGGCGACGGCCTTTGCGATATTCACCGTCGTGCTCGCCGGGATGGCGTTCGGGGCGACCTATATCTATTCCAATCAGGCCTTGCAGGCGCAGCTCGGGCTGACGGACTTCGTCAACGGCCTGCCGTGGAAGCATGCGGAGTTGTTGGCCAAGGCGCGAGCACATCCGCTCGACTTCGACCGCATGACGCTGACGCTTTCGACCCGGTCGGGCACGGCCACGTCGCCGCCCAAGGCCAGCTTCACCGACACCGAGCTGGCCAGCGCGCAATACGTCAAGTGGAATGCGACGCTCAAGAACAATATGGCGGGTCTCGACGGGCTCAAGGACAGGGTCGAGGCGCGTTTCTTCGATCCCGGCGGCAAACAATTTACGACCAGCTCGGACACGCAATTCGTTGGTCCCAAGCAGGCCACCGTGGATTTCAGCGGCGTCGCGCTGATTCCGAGCACCGCTCCGATAGCGCCGGGCAGCTACAAAATCTCGCTTTACTCCGATAACCGGATGCTGGCCGAGCAGCGGTTTACGGTGGTGCCCGACCTCAAGGCGCGCGCCGCCGCCGCCAAGGCTGCGGCCGAAGCTGCCGCCGCGGCCAAGGCCGACGAACTCAAGCGCAAGCAGGAAGCGACCCGCCTGGCGATGATCGAGCAACGCAAGCGCCGGCCGCTCGAGCTCAAGGATATCGAGTTCCTCAATACCACCAAGGACGGCACGGTGCTCTCGGGGCCGAGCAAGACCTTCAACATCTCGAAGGTGTTGTTCGTCGGCTGGCGTGCGATTTTCAAGAACCGGCTGTATGGGCTCGACGCCAATCAGTACCGCGTCGATGCGGCTTATCTCGGGCCCGATTCCAGCATGCTCGGCAGCGTCAGCGATGTCCGGATGGTCAAACCAACGAACGGTCAGGCGGTCTTCAGCGGGCGCGTGGGCAATTCTGCGGGCGGGGCGTTCCCCCCGGGCAAGTACACCGTCAAATTTTATCTCAATGGCCAATACTTCACGCAGCGCACCTTTCGCGTCGTCGCGAATGCCGGGGTTCCGTACTCTGGCGGAGGCGGGGGCGGCGGCGCGAGCGTGCCGACGTCGAGCGGAATCGAAGTCCCGACGGTCGCCACCGGCACCATCGCAGGTCTCGGCGGTCTCGGCGGAAGCGCGCCGATGGAGCTGCGACTGCGGCCGCAACCCAACGGCTTTCTGCACGGCGTAATCGTGGTCCATCTGTCGAAATTCGGGCAAGCGCCAATCGAAGGCTTCGTGCGTGGCAATCACGTGCTGTTTCAGGTTGCGTATAACGGCGAGATTTTCGATTTCGACGGCCAGCGTCGCCGTGACGTCCTGAGCGGCACTTTCCAGACGACGTCGGGCAGCCACGGCACCTGGACTACGCATACCGACTGATCCATGGCGAGTCGCCGGCGGGTCACGTCATGCAGGTTGCTTCCGGCGTCTTTCGCGGTAAGGAGGGTCGGGCCGCAGGCTTTGGCGCCGACTCGAGCCATGGCCGGTTGAACCACAACGCGACACCAGTAATGCTCTTGCGAGGACGCGATGGCGAGTAACGTATCACGGGAAAAACTGCTCTTTTACGCCGCTGCCGGCGGGCTTGGCGGCCTCGCCGCATGGGCCGCGGCGGAGCCCTTTCTGGGCATCCGGTTCGTCTATGGGCGCGATATGATGCTGGGCGCGCTGGTCGGCCTGTTTATCGGGGCGTTCCTGGCGTCGATCGAGGCGCTCAGCGTCGGTCAATGGCGGCAGGCGGTGCGCGGCCTCGGATTCGGTGCGATCTTCGGCGCAGTCGGCGGTGCGGCGGGCCTGTTGGTGGGAGAGTTCGCGTTCGACGTAATCGGCGGCTTCAACGGGCGCATCCTCGGATGGGCGGTGCTGGGAATGGTGGTGGGCCTCGGCGTCGGATGGGCCACGCGGTCGGGCGCGCGCCGGCGCAACGGCGCGATCGGCGGGCTGGCTGGCGGTGCGGTTGGCGGCTTTTGCTACCAGGCCTTGACCGCGACCTTTCCTCAGGCTTTCGGGCGCGCGATTGCGATTATCCTGATTGGCACGCTGATCGGCTTTTTTATCGGACTGGTCAGTGAACTCCTCAAGCGCGGATGGCTGATGGTGGTCCGATCGCAAAGCCGTAATGCCCGGGAGGGGCGCGAATATCCGCTGGTCAAGAACGTGACGATTATCGGGCGTGCCGAGGAAAGCGATATCGGGCTGTTTGGCGACCAGGCGGTGTTGGCCCATCACGCGATCATCCGCCATGAAGGCAAGAACTTTTTCGTGAGCGCGAGCAGCGGCGGCCAGGTCCTGGTCAATCGTCAGCCGGTCAGTGGCCGCTGCGCGCTCAAGAGCGGAGACCGAGTGGAAATCGGCGGCACGCTCTTTCTGTTTCGCGATCGGGCGCAGGCGGCGCAGAGCTGAGCGAGCGATGCCCGGTGCGCGTTCCACCTCGGTCCTGGGCGGATGCGGCGTGGCGCTGGTCGGCGTCTTCGCACTGATGCTGGCGGGCTGCGCGACGGCGCGGCACGCCACCGTCGCGATGGCGCCAATATCGATCCAGACCGTTAAATACTACCCGTTTCAGGTCAAAGGCTATCAGCAGAGCTTCCCCAACCGGCGCATCATGGTGCTGACTGCCGTCGACGCGCGCGACTTCAAGGAAGCCAGCACGTTCAGCCATCAGCCCTACCTGGGCCATCCCGCGATCGGCGTAATCCTCGACCATCAGGGCCAAGTGATCCAGCGGCTTTACGGGCCCGATCTCGACCCGCTGGTGCGCAACGGCATCGCGCAGTCGGCGCGAGAAGCGGGTATGACTGCTTCGACTTCGGCCCTGCCGCTTCACGATGCACTGAGGGCGCGCGGCGCCGAGTATCTGCTGGTCGCGAAAATCCTCGGCATGTGGGTGGTCAAGCAGCGCGGCGCCGATCGCGAGGGCGGACCCGGATGGTTCAGCGCCGCCGATGTCGCGCTCGACGTGACGATCTACAAGCCGCCGTTCAACGTGCCGTTCTGGCACGGGATGAGCGCGTCCGAATACGACGACCCGCCTAGGCCGTCGGCCGGCGCGAGTCCGGAGGACGAGACCGAAATTTACGATCGGCCGGGCGAAGTGCTCTCGGTGGCGCTGACGCGCGCGGTCGCTGGGATTTTCCGGCGCAAGGATCTGCGCACGCTGGTCCAGCAGGATACGATCCCGGCTCGCTAGGAAGGCATCGCACCAGACCCGCCGAACGACGCTTGCGGGAGCCCGACCGGTCCGGCGGGAGCCGAGGAGCGGCGGTCGCAGAGCGCCGAACGGCTATTTACACTGAAACTCGCGAGGGCATTAATATACTTAACTCAGCGCGCGTGGTAAAGTAGCTGGCGCATGACAGGCCGGCGTGGATGTGGATAATCCGAGCCATCACAGACGCGATTCGCTTCCCAATATGGTGAAGCTGTGCGATTATCGTTGTAGACATGTCGATAAGCGGCCGCTAGTCTATTGACAAGGCGTTCAATTTTTGATCCGCTGGCTGAGCGGCGGATGCTTGTTGAGGTTTCGCTAATGGCAGAGCGCCGAACCCAAGTACCTTGGATGGGTAAGATTATGAACGGCGTGGAAGTTCCAATTGAGGAGTCCAGCGAGAAATGGAGCGAAATGAAGCTGGAGGATGGAACGATCATTCGCGTGAAGCAGTCTGTCGCGGCCGTGATTCGCGTAGATGGACAATTCGATGCTGAGGGTAACCCGCTGTACGTGATAAAGAGCGCTCCCGCTGTTGCAATTGTCCATGTGGATGAGAATTTGCGAAGAAAAGCTAATTAGAGTCCGATGCAAACTGACCTCGTAAAATACACTTTTATCGCCGTCTGTTGTGCCACCACAATAGCGGGCAGCGGCGGTACGGTGATGACTCCAACCTATTGCAATCCGAACATGGGGAGCGAACATATGCGTGTGGTCGAAGCCTCTGAAAAGGATTGCTGGATGGCGGAAATTTCGTCGGTTACCTTGATTCCCGACGCTGCTCGTTTTCGCTTGCTCGCGGATGACTGGCGGAGCGACACCCTGTACGAATCTTCAATTTCTCGCGCGATTCTTCATCGGTCGCACATGCTGATCGTCAATATGGACAAGGAAGTAGTATTGCCTTTTATTTTTGCCGAGCTGAGAGACCGTGGCGGGCATTGGTACTGGGCTTTGTCCTTCCTGACCAATGAGACGACAATTGGTGATCGAGGCGACAGCTTGGCTACTGTCAAAGCGAAATGGCTCGAATGGGGGTACCAGCACGGATATTTGCGTGCCTAATCAGCTCGAAAATCATTTCCCAAATCTCGCCGCGAGCGCTTATCGAATCACGAGCTGTCAAGCCGACGAGCCAAACTGCGTCGGCTGGGCCTTGAACGATGGTCATTGCTGGGATCCGCTGGACTCGCCCAAGGTACTCATTTCTACTATTGGCCTAATGACCTTCCGCCAAATTTCAAGATCGAAACCATCTCGGAATTGTTCTCGCGACATGAATTTGAGGGCTGTTCGGATGGCAGTCTTGAGCCTGGATTTGAAAAAATTGCCATGTACTACCAGGAGCACAAAGGCGAAATTACGCATGTCGCTCGCCAATTGCCGAATGGGCATTGGACAAGTAAATTGGGCGGTGGTGAAGACATCGAACACAATGACCTTCATGCTCTATCGGGCGATCTCGGGCATAGTTACGGAACAGTGATACGATTCATGCGCAGGGCAATCGTATAGATGAAGAAGAAAGCCGCAAATATGGCCACTCCCTTTGAACGATTTCAGCGGCTTATTCGCGGGATCGTCGCTGTACCGAAAAAGGAAATCGAAGCTGAAGAGGCGCGTTGGCGCGCAGATCGAGCGTTGAAGAAGAAATCCGCATCCTGACTCGTCCGCGCTTTCCTCTTTCCTGTCGCTTTTTTCAAGCCGGAACCGGTTCGTCTTTGCCGGTTAGCTTTTGATAGGTCAGCCGCCGTCCGGCCACGCCGGTCAGCACTTCAAGGAATCGTCCGCCGTCATCGTTCTTGCGCTCGTTGTAGCGGAATGCCTGCTCGTCGAGATAGCGGAACAGATGGAACGGTTCGACGGCGATGTACGTGCCCTTGAGGCCGCGCTTGAGCAAACTCCAAAAGTTTTCGATTCCATTCGTATGCACTTCGCCGTCAACGTATTTCTCGGCGTGGTCGATCACTCGATGGACATAATCGGCGTCCAGTCCGTTGTACGAGCGCCATGCGTCGCTGAACACGTAGGAACCACCCTCGACATACTCCCGCACGAATCCTTGAAGTGTCGGGCCGCTCGTGTCTGAGATATGGCGCAATCGAACCTTTTTGGTCTTGCGATCTAAGAGGCCCATTACGACTGCTTTACCGGTCCCGCCCGTCGCCGCGATTTTGCCTCTTTTGCTTTTGTGCATGAAGCGAGCGGAACCGCCGATAAAAGATTCATCAACCTCGAACTCGCCAGCGACTTTCTCGAACGTGCCGCTTTGCATAGCGAGACGGATGCGATGATCCATGAACCACGCCGTTTTCTGAGTGACGCCAAGGGCGCGATGAATCTCATATGAGCTAATCCCATTTTTGCAATTGGCGATCATCCAAGCCGCCGTAAACCACTTGTCCAGCCCTATAGGCGAGTCCTCAAAGACCGTCCCGACCTTAACGCTGAACTGGCGTTTAGGATGCTTGGTCTTGCACTCCCAGACGCGCCGCGTGGCGAGAAATCGAACCTTCTCGCTCTTGCATGTTGGGCACTTCACGACGCCATCCGGCCATCGTGACTGCACCATCAAAGCGAGACAGCGATCAGGATCGGAGAAGTAGAGAATCGCTTCCTGTAGAGTGTTCGGCGTGTCCATGCTTCAATCATAGCGAACGATGGTTACTGAGTCAAGTATATTAGTGCCCTCGCGAGGTTTCAGACCTCCCTTCGGTAAAGATGCGAGCTTCGCTCTGACAGAACCCCCTTTTCACCGATTGACGTGCGGGCCGCTCGGGTAGCCGGCCAGGTCTTCCGTCGATAGCGATCATCACCATGGTGGCCCTCCGAAATTACGGTTGGCAGGGGAAGTTGCGCGAAAGCTCATGCGGCTATCGTGGCCGTAGAAACGGGCGGAGTCCAAACCGATGGAGACCGGGGCGGGAGTCAGGGGTGCGGTTCATTTTATTACTTGAATGGTAATACAAATTGTAATACATAATCCAACAAATCGTTATTTGGCTACGTCTACTTGTAGGGTGAACCTGTCGTGCGTCCGAATGCTACGTGCCGCGTGTGGAGATCGATGAACGCGCGCAAATGACGCAACCGTCAGCGAGAGCCGATTCAACCAGGGACCTCCACGTTGCGAACTCAGGTGAGGACGGATATGCGCAAGTGCAATTTCGACCACAGGTGGCTCCTGATATCACTGGTGGCACTTTTATTTTTGGCGGCAGGATGCGGACCCGACAACCATAGTAGTGGGCCGCGACCTAATCCTGTCCGGACCGCATCTCCCACTCCGACTCCGACGGCGACCCCGACTGCCACGCCGACGCCGACTCCCAGTGTTCCGATGGTGATCTCAACCGCTCCGGCGATCTCAGGCTGCGCCGGCCAGGGAGTGCCAATTAATCGGTTGATCACGGCGACCTTCGATCAAGCGATGGATTCGACCACGATCGACTCGATGACCTTCACGGTGACCGGGCCCGGCATGACGTCGATTGCGGGATCCGTGGCTTATGATGCCGCCAACCATATCGCGATATTCACGCCCACAATGGCACTGCCGACCGGAATCACGATCACCGCAACGATAACCACGGGGGCATTGAGTGCGGCCGAAGTTCCACTCGCCAGCGATTACGTCTGGACCTTCGTCACCGGTGCGACGTCCGACACGGTCAGGCCTACGGTGCTGTCGACAGATCCGGCCAACGCAGCTACAGGCGTGCCGACCAACCAGAAAGTCACCGCGACCTTCAGTCAGGGGATGGATCCCACGACGATCACGGGATCGAGTTTTGAAGTCACCGGGCCGGGCATGACGCCAGTTGCCGGCACGGTGACCTATTCCACGATTGGGACAACGGCGACGTTTACACCGGACACCGCTTTGACGCCGACCGTGGTGTACACCGCGACGATCACGACCGCGGCCCAGGACCTGGCAGGGAATTCCTTGGCGTCAAATTACCAATGGACCTTTACGGCTGGTGGCGGACCCGACAGCACTGCGCCGGCGATAACCATGACAACGCCTGCTGATGGCAGTAGCGGAGTGGCGCTTAACGCGGCGATCAACGCGACCTTCAGCAAGCCGATAGACCCGTCAACCCTCAATCCGTTGACGTTCTTCGTGACGGGATCATCGCCAACCCCGCTCGATGGGAAAATCACTTACGATGTGGCCAATCAAATTGTGAGCTTTACTCCATCAAGCCCGCTGGTCACGGGTACGACCTATACTGCGACGATCACCACCGGAGTCACGGATTTGGCGGGTAATCCGCTGGCGGCAGATTTCCAGTGGACCTTCACGGCGGGCTCTTCGTCGAGCCTTGCCCCGGTGGACCTCGGCGCGGCTTCCAGCTTCGGAGTGTTCGCCGAAGCCACCGTGACTAACACGGGCCCGACCTTGATCAACGGAGATCTTGGATTGACTCCCGGCACTTCGATAACCGGATTTTTGCCTGGAATGGTGACCGGCACGATAGAGATCAACACGCCGCCGGCGATCGCGGCATTGGCGTCACTGGGGACGGCGTATGGTGACGCGATGGGACGCACGGGCGCAGCGATTGTCGCAGAGAATCTGGCCGGACTTACCTTGACCCCGGGTATTTACACCTCGGCCGCGACCTCATTTGAAATAACCGGAGGAAATCTCACGCTCGACGCTCAGGGCGATCCGAACGCGGTCTGGATCTTCCAGATGCCGTCCTCCACGCTTACTCTGACCACCCCTACGTGCAGCGTTATACTGGCCAACGGCGCGCAATTTTCCAACGTGTTTTGGCAGGTGGGCAGTTCAGCGACGATCGGGGTCGGCTGTGTAATGGAAGGAAATATCCTGGCTGACACGTCCATTACACTGGACAATGGCGCGACCTTGCACGGCAGAGCGCTCGCCGGCGCAATTTCGTCAAGCGGCGCGGTTACGCTCGATACCAATAGCGTTTCCGCGGCGGGAGCGTGTGTTCAGTAAAATCTCGCAGCGCAAGAATCCGCGCACGCTGGTCCAGCAGGATACGATCCCGGCGCGCTAGGAAGGCCTCGCACCAGACCCGTCGCACGACGCTTGCGGCAAGCCGGACCAGTCCGCCGTGAGCGGCGGAGCGGCGGTCGCACAGCGCGGAACGGCTATTTTCATTGAAATCTCATGAGGTTTCAGACTCCCCATCGGTAAAGATACGGTCTTCGCCCTGATAGAACCCGTCTCACCGATTGACGCGCGGGCCTCGCGGACTGGCGCACGTAAATTAAATCGGCGCGCGCGACGTTAATTTCATCACTCCGATCTTTTTCGTTGAATGCCCTACAAATTGTTGCATAAAGTCAAACAGGTTGTCGTTCGGCGAGACGTCGCTTCTCGACCTACATCGCGCGGACAGTGGCTGCGCGCGTATTCACCGCCCGACGACGGCCGCCATTGGTTGATTCAGCGGTTGGCGACGATTGCCTCAGCGGAACCGGCATGTCAACCAAAGCCAGCAGTATACGCCGATGCGCAAAGTCAAGCCGTGGTTCGCTGCGTTAGCGATCGCATCATTGTTGCTGGTGGCCGGATGCAAGGACGGCCACAGTAGCGATCCGAGGCCGGAATATACGCCGACCGTGACGCCGATGCCGATTCCCACGGCGACGCCAACCGCATCGCCGACCCCAACACTAACGCCATCGCCGACCCCAACACCGACCCCAACGCCGACACCGTCGCCATTACCAACGCCAACACCGACCGCGACACCGACGCCGACCCCATCGCCATCACCAACACCGACCGTCACACCGTCACCCACGCCAACACCGACTCCAACGCCGACACCGTCGCCATCACCAACGCCAACACCGACCGTCACACCGTCGCCCACGCCAACACCGTCGCCGACCGTAACGCCCACGCCAACACCGTCGCCCACGCCAACACCGGCGGGGCCATCCGTGATTTCCACCAGTCCCCCGATCTCAGGATGCGGCGGCCAGGGGGTGTCGACCAATCAGAAAATCGTTGCGAGTTTCGATCGCGCGATGGATGGTACGACCATCACCGACACGACTTTCACGCTAACCGGGCCGGGCGCGACTCCGGTAGCGGGAGGCGTGAGTTACGATGCTGCGAGCAATAGTGCGACCTTCGCGCCCTCGGCGCCGCTGCCCGCGGGCACGACCTACACCGGGAAGATTACCACCGGTGCTCAGAGCGCCACCGGAGTTCCGCTGGCAAACGATTTCGTCTGGACCTTCGCAACCAGCGCCGATCTGGACACGACCACACCAACGGTCATCTCGACCAACCCGGCCAACGCCGCCCTCGCCGTGCCCACGAATCAGAAAATGGAGGCAACCTTCAGCGAGCCGATGGACGCGACGACGATCACCGGATCGACGTTTACGCTAGCAGGGCCGCTGCTGGCGCCGGTAACCGGGACGGTGACGTATTCCGCGATCGGCGCAAGTGCGACATTTACGCCAGCTGCGGCATTGACTGCCGGTGTGGTGTATACCGCGACGATTACCACCGGGGCCAGCGACCTCGCCGGCAACTCGCTGGCGAGCGCCTACACTTGGACGTTCACGGCCGGATTGGGTACGGACACGGTCGTCCCCGACGTCACCCTGTCCACGCCCGGCAACGGCGATATCGGAGTGGCGCCCAATGCGGGAATCAACGCGACGTTTAGTAAGCCGATGGACCCGTCGACCCTGAATTCGGGGACGGTCACTCTGATTGGACCAGGACCGACGCTGATCGAAGGGAAGGTCAGCTACGACGCAGCCGACCGGATCGTGACGATTACTCCCCGGAGCCGGCTATCGAGCGATGCGATATTCACTGCGACGGTCTCAACGGGGGCCGAGGATTTGGAGGGGAATCCGCTGGCGGCGGACGTAACGTGGAGTTTCACGACCGGTTCGACGGATAGTCCGGCGCCGGTGGATCTCGGCGCTGCCAACGGTTTTGCGATCATCGCACAAGCCACGGTCACGAACACCGGACTAACCATAGTCAACCCGGACCTTGGCCTTACGCCAGGCATTTCGGTGACCGGATTTCCAGTGGGAGTCGTGAACGGAACGATTCAAATAAACACGTCACCGTCAGCAGCGGCGCTGGCCTCGTTGGGGAGCGCGTACGCCGACGCGGGCTCCCGCCCGGGGCCGACGATAATAGCCGCAAACCTGGCTGGGCAAATATTAGCCCCGGGTGTTTACACCTCGGCCGCGACCTCATTCGCGATTACCGGCGGGAATCTCACGCTCGACGCGCAGGGCGACGCGAATGCGGTCTGGATTTTCCAGATTCCGGCGTCCACGCTCACCCTGACCGCCCCGACCTGCAGCGTTATCCTGATCAACGGCGCACAATTTGCCAATGTCTTTTGGCAGGTGGGAAGTTCAGCGACCCTTGGCGCCGCCTGTACGCTCGAACGAAGCATTCTGGCTAACACAACTGTCACACTGGCGGCGGGCGCTAACGTGCGCGGCAGAGTCTTAGCCGGGGCTGTTACTGCCACCGGTGCCGTCACGCTCAGTACCAACACCGTTTCCGCGGCGGGGGCGTGTAGTCAGTAGACGCAGCTTGCGCGATCCGCGATTGGGGCCAAACCCTCGGCTTGGGGGCCCGCCGAGTGCGCGACGATCGGTCTGTAGCGCTACTGATTGAAGTGCAGTAATAGTAGCAAGACTGCTAGCTGATCCGGGCACGGCCGCAGTTCCGCGACGGGGCTGTGGCCGTTTCACGTGCCGGTGGACGCCTGGTAGAGACGCCTCTTTCCTCCGCGCGCCGGCGCGGTACGATAGAGCAGTGATAGGGGAGTTTTTCGAACCGGAGCCGAAGTGATGGCGGATGTGATACTGGCAGGCGATATCGGCGGCACCAAGACCCATCTGGGGCTGTTTCGCGCGGCGGGACCCGAGTTGACGCCGATACGCGATTGCGTTTACCACACCTCCGAGTTCGAAAGTCTCGAAGCGGCCTGTGCGGCATTTCTCGGTGCAGGCGATCGCAATGGCGATATCGCGGCGGCGTGCTTCGGCGTGCCGGGTCCGGTGATCGACGGCGTCAGCCATGCCACCAATGTTGCGTGGAACATGACGCAGGCTGCGATAGCGGAGTCGATCGGCCGAGTCCCCACGCGGCTGATGAACGATCTCGAAGTCACCGCATACGGCTTGCCTCATCTGAAGGAGTCGGAAGTCGCGGTGCTGCACCTGGGCGAGGCTCGGCGCGGTCCGGCAAATATCGCGGTAATCGCGGCGGGCACGGGTCTGGGCGAGGCGGCGTTGATCTCGACTCCTGGCGGCTACTTCGCAGTCGCGAGCGAGGGCGGCCATAGCGATTTCGCCCCACGCGGCGCGGAGCAATGCGAACTGCTTGATTTCCTGGCGCGCGAATTCGAACACGTTAGTTACGAACGCGTGCTGTCGGGTCCCGGGCTGCACAACGTTTATCGATTCGTAGTTGCCAGCAGACCCGGACCGGAGCCGGAGTGGCTTGCAGTGCGGATGCGCGCCGAGGATCCGTCGGCGGTGATCGGCGAGAGCGCGATCGCCGGACGCGACGCCCGCTGTGTGCATGCACTGGAACTATTCACGGCGATTTACGGCGCCGAAGCGGCCAACCTGGCACTCAAATATCTGGCGGTCGGGGGGGTCTTTCTGTGCGGCGGAATCGCGCCGAAAATCCTGCCGTACCTCGAGCGCGGCGGCCTGGTCGCGGCTTATCTGGACAAGGGGCGTTTGCGCTCGACGCTTGAACGATTCCGGGTGAGCGTGTCGCTCAACCAGTCGGCGGCATTAATCGGCGCGGCCTGGGCGGGCCTGGCGATGATTGGAAAATAAACCGGCGCAGCGCAAAGGGCGCGTCAAACATCAACCGATAATTTTTTGCGAGAGAGGACTACTCCGATGATGACCAAACGAGTGCGCGAAATTCTTTCCTACTACGATTCCGAAAACGCGGGCGTGCGCACCAATCTCGCGCGCTTGCTCAACCACGGGCGTCTCGGCGGCACCGGCAAGCTGGTGATCCTGCCGGTCGATCAGGGCTTCGAGCATGGCCCGGCGCGGAGTTTTGCGGTGAATCCGCCGGCCTACAGCCCGATCTACCATTTTCAGTTGGCGCTCGATGCCGGGTGCAACGGCTACGCGGCGCCGCTCGGCTTTCTCGAGGCCGGCGCGAGCGAATTTGCGGGCGAGCTTCCGCTGATCCTGAAGCTCAACAATCACGACGTGCTGTTCGACGATCGCGATCCGATTTCCGCCGTCACCGGCAGCGTCGGCGACGCGCTGCGGCTCGGCTGCGCGGCCGTCGGCTTCACGATCTATCCCGGTTCGGCCGAGCACAAGGAGATGTACGAGCAGTTGCGCGAGATCGCCGAGGAGGCCAAACAATGCGGCTTGGCCGTGGTGGTGTGGTCGTATCCGCGCGGATCGGGGCTCAGCAAGGAGGGCGAAACGGCGCTCGACGTAGTCGCATACGCGGCGCAAATCGCGGCGCAACTCGGGGCCAATATCGTCAAGGTCAAGCTGCCATCATCGCATATCGAACTGGCCGAGGCGAAGAAGGTCTATGACGCGCAGAAGATTCCGCTCGAGCCGCTGTCGGAGCGCGTCCGCCACGTCGTCCAGAGCTGCTTCGACGGCCGCCGTATCGTGATTTTCTCAGGCGGTCCGAAGGGCGGCGACGAGGCCCTGATCAATGAGGTCACGGCGATCAAGGCGGGCGGCGGTTTCGGATCGATCATCGGGCGCAATTCGTTTCAGCGCTCGAAGCCCGAGGCCCTCGCACTGCTGAAGAAGATCATGGATATCTACGGCGGTTGATTTGCGCTGGCTGATTCGGCCCGGCTGATTGGGCCGGCCGATCGGCCGCCATCGCGATACGCGACCGTCGGCTGTGCGGCCGCGTGCGCGACGGAACCGATTGAAGCGCACAATCCTGAGCGGGTCCGTGCTTATGCACGGGCCCGCTTTGGCGTCCGCCTCGGGCCGCGCGCGCGAATCGAACGAAAATGGTTGCCGCGCCCCGCCAGTCACGCGCAAAATCAGCGGGAACATTCCGCAAGCCCCAATGGAGAACAGGCCGATGAAGTACGACGAATACCAGTTTCTTGAATTCACACGCCATGACGACGGCATCCTGCTGATCACGATCAACCGTCCCGATGTGCTCAACGCCACCAACGCCCGCCTGCATTGGGAGCTGAGCCGCGTGTGGAAGGATATCGACGACGATCCGGAAACCAATGTCGTCATTATCACGGGCAAGGGCCGCGCATTTTCGGCTGGCGGCGACCTCGACATGATCGAGGCGATGAAGGGTAATCACGCCAACATCTCGCAGGCGATGCGCGAGGCGGGCGACATCGTTTACAACATCGTGAACTGCGAAAAGGTCGTCATCTCGGCGATCAACGGCGTCGCGGTCGGCGCGGGCCTGGCGGTCGCGTTTATGGCCGACATCACGATTGCGTCCGAATCGATGCGCATCACCGACGGCCATCTGCGCCTGGGCGTTGCCGCGGGCGACCATGCGGTGATCCTGTGGCCGCTGCTGTGTGGCCTGGCGAAGGCGAAATATTATCTGATCACGGCGGATTTTATCGACGGCAAGGAAGCCGAGCGCATCGGGCTCGTGAGTCTGTGCGTGCCGGCCGACAAGTTGATGGACAAAGCCTTCGAGGTGGCGCGCAAGATTGCCCGCGGTCCCCAGCAGGCCGCGCGTTTGACCAAGCGGGCGCTCAACAACTGGGTGAAGACCTTTGGTCCTCACTTCGACGCGTCGCTTGCGTTCGAGATGCTCGGCTTTTTCGGCGCCGATTTGACCGAGGGGGTCTCCGCGCTCAAGGAGAAACGCCAGCCGGTCTTCCCGCATCTGAAGAAATAGCGCGTTCGAATCCGCTCGGCCCACACCGAGCGGTTCAGTGCGATCGCCGAATGGGGGACGGCGGCGGCGATGCTGCCGCTGCCTCCACGATCGGCGATGCCCGGTGATGATCAGCGATGATCATTGATGATTTGCGATGCGCGGTGCGGCGCGATGCGTGCGCGATCATCGCGGCGGCCGCGGACGTAGCGCCTTCGCCGGCGATCTTCGGTATGCTCTCTGATCCAACATGAAAGCATGCGTTTTCAAGGCAATCGGTGCGCCGCTCGAAGTGGTTGAAATGCCCGATCCCGTAGCGGGACCCGGCGAACTAGTGGTCCGCGTAAAGGCCAGCGGCATTTGCGGCTCCGATATTCACGCCGCGACCTCGGCCACGGCCAAGCTGCCGCCCGGCACCATCATGGGCCATGAGCTGGCCGGCGTGGTCGAGGAAATCGGTACGAGGGCCGACGGTTTCGAGCGCGGCGACCCGGTCGTCGTGATGTCGTATCTCGCGTGCGGCGAATGCGCCAAGTGCCGCGCCGGAATCGGCGTGCTCTGCGAAGCGACTACGCCGGTCGGATTTGGCGAAGTGCCGGGTGGCTACGCCGAACTGATCAAGACCAGGCCGGGCAGCGTCTTCAAGATGCCCAAGGCGATGAGTTTTCGCGCAGGCGCGACCGTCGAACCGCTGGTGGTCGGCCTCCACGGATTGCGCCGTGCGCGCTTCCGGGCGGGTGAGACCTGCGTGATCATGGGCGCCGGATCGGTCGGCCTGATGACGATGCTGTGGGCGCGGTTCGCCGGTGCGCGCACTATCGTGGTCGCGGACCCGGTGCTCGATCGCCGCGAAGTCGCGCTCAAGCTCGGGGCCGACGCCGCGGTCGATCCGCGGATGCACAGCCCAGCCGCCACGATGACGCGGCTGAGCGGCGCCGGCCCGAATGTCATCTTCGAATGTACCGGCGAGGCCGGCACGATGGCCCAGGCGATCTCGCTTGCGCCGCGCGGCGCCCGGATCGCGATTCTCGGCGTCTCGATGGAGGATGACGGCTTCCCGCCTGCGCTCGCGCTGGGCAAGGAACTGGATATCTACTTCAGCCTCGGGCTCGAGCCGGGCGAGGTCGAGACCGCGCTCGCGGTGCTGTCCAGCGGACGCCTTTCGACCGATCCGCTGATCACGCACACGGTCGGTATCGACGAGTTGCCGCGCGCATTTGCGGCGCTGGCGCAACCGGTTCAAGCGACCAAGGTGATGATCGAGTTCCCGTGAGTGCACCGCCCGTGAATTTGAAGGGCTTCTCGCGGTTCGGCATTTGTGAAATGTTACTGGAAGTTAGATTCCTCTACTGATCCAAGGGGGCGAGCACCGTGATTCGGAAACTTGCACTCGGACTGGCGGGCGTGTCACTGGCGGTTGCGGTGGGTATCGGTTTCAAACCGTCGAACGCATGGGCGACGGCCGGCAAAAAAGTGGACTGCGAAAAGGTGATGGCCGAAGTTCATGCCGGCAAAAAGACCAAGGACATCGCCACCGAACTGAAGATTTCGAATTCAAGCGTGTACCGCTGCAAAAAGAAGGCGGCTGCCAGCACCGCCAAGAGCACGTCGAAAGTGGTGGCCGGCAGCAAGCCTGCGGCGGCTGCCGCAAGTTTGCCGGCGCACTGATAGCTCGCAAAAGATCGCGGTCTGCGAATGTTTGCGGCGGTCCGGGCCGCTGCGCCGGCCGATTGGCGTCTCGCGACGCCGCGCCTGAGCCGCCGCCCCGCGCCGGATATTGAACGCCCTCGAACGTTCTCGCACGATCCTCGCGCGCCGTGCCGTTTAGGCGGCGCTCATCAGACGATCGCGCAGGGCCTTGTCATTGGCAATATCGATCGCCGTCCAGGCCATCGCAAGCGCGCCGTCAACGATCGCCCGGGCGGCCTCGGGGGTCGCGCAGGCCGCGGTAAATTCCGGCTGATGGTTCACCGCGGAGCCCGAGTTGATGCCGATGAACGGATGAATCGACGGAAGCTTGAGCGACACGTTACCCATGTCGGTAGAGCCGGCGGCGCGGATGCGCACCGGGTCGTGGTCGCGAAAGGCGCGGCCAAGCGCCTCGGCATTGCGGCGGTAATGCGCGGCGATGTCGCGATCGTGTTCGACCTGCGCGCAGGGTTTGTCACCGCCGACAATTTCATACTTGCATCCGGTTGCGATCGCTCCGGCCTCGAAGCATCGATGCACTTTCGGCATCAGATCGGTGAGTTTGGCCAGCGTATGCGAGCGCACCATGTACCTGGCGGCGGTATGGGCCGGCACGATGTTGGGCGCTTCACCGCCCTTGGTAACGATACCGTGGATGCGGTCGCTATCGCGGATATGCTGGCGCAGCAACCCGATCGATGTCTGCGCCACGGTGAGCGCATCGGCCGCGTTGATTCCGAGTTCGGGAAAGGCCGAGGCGTGCGCCTCCTTGCCGGTGTAGTGCACGTCGAACATGGCCGCCGCGATCAACGGCGGCTCGACCACGTCAAACGGCGCCGGATGAACCATCATGGCCGCGTGCGCGCCGGCAAAGCCGCCGCGTTCGAGCATCAGGACTTTTCCGCTGGCGTTGCCGACCTCCTCTGCCGGTGTTCCCAGCAGCGTGATCGTCAGCCCGGCGTCGTCGGCAACTTTGGCTGCCGCGATCGCGGCCCCGGCGCCGATCGCGGCGATCAGGTTGTGACCGCAGGCGTGGCCGATGCCGGGCAGACAGTCGTATTCGGCACACATCGCGATGTGCAGCGGACCCGACCCGGCCCGCGCCACAAAGGCCGTCGGCATTCCGCAGACGCCGCGCTCGACCGCGAAGCCTGCGTCGGACATCAGCTCGCACAGCCACGCCGAGGCGCGCTGCTCTTCGAAGCCGAGCTCGGGATGCGCATGAATCCGATGACTCAGTTCGATCAGTTTGGGTTCGACGACGGCGAACCGTTCCCGTGCTCCGGCTTTGGCTTCCATCGCGAATCCTCCTCGACCTCGAGTTGCTATTCGAGCCTGACCCCTGTCTAGCATCGGGCCGGTGCGACTTCCCAGCACTTGTCGGCGCACGCGCTACGGGCTAAGCAGTGATGCATTATGGCGAAGTGCGATCTCTGCGAATTGAAGGAATATACTCCGTGGTACGCAAGTTTTACCCAACCGTTTCGCTTTACCATTCTCGATTGCGATTCGTGTGATACGCCAATGGCAGTGCTCGGCGAACATCGCGCTGAGCCGACCGCCGAAGAGCGCGCCTTCATGATCGAGGCGCTGTCGCTGGTCGCCCGCTCGAAGTATGGCGAAGACGAATTCATCATCGACGGCCTCATGCGTCAGATACCCGATCATTGCCACATGCACGCTCGACCCAAACGCTGGCGCGGTTGAGATCGCGGGCGTCGCGCCGCCTGCGTAATCATTGTCAGTGCGGTGGCGGGCCATTGCGCGGTGACTCGAAGCTCGATGAATCGGTGGAACGGACTGTTTGGTAATCGGCAGACCTTGTGTTATATGCGCCCCGTAGTAGTGCATGACGGGCCGGGGGGCCGCATCGGCATGCACTTGGATACGGGGAATGTAGTAATGCTCCGCAAGGAGGTTTTCGGGGGAAATGGTAATCGGCGTTGTCAAATGGTTTAGCCCCAAAAAGGGCTATGGCTTTCTGACTATGGATGACGGTCAGGAAGTCTTCGTTCACTACACCGCAATAGATGGAAATGGATTCCGTTCCCTGGAACAAGGCGAACAGGTCCAATTCGACGTGGCGCAGGGTCCCAAGGGATTGCAGGCGGCGAAGGTTACGCGCAACGGCGCGCAAGCCGCCGGGAGCGAACGTCCCGGGACCTAGCAGCCGCAGTACCGGCCGGCCTGGCGTCGTCGCGGTTTAAGTGCGTCGCGGCGGCGCATAGGATAGGCCGGAGATGCGAACTTCGTCCGACCCTGCGGCCAGTCCGCTTTGGCTGCCGCGTGCGCTGAATCATCGTCCAACGGGGACCGTGCTCGGGCTGACCGTGTTGGCAGCCCTCGCGATTCGGCTGTACCTGAGTCTCACAAGCTTTTGCATCTCCGGCGACGGTGTTGCCTATCTTGCGATGGCGCGCGATTTCGCGGCGGGCGAGCCGGCGAGGGCGCTCCGATCGGTTTTCTCGCCTCTATACCCGTGGATCGTCGCGGGGGCTCATCGGCTGATTTCGAATTGGGAGCTGGCGGGCAACTTCGTTTCCGCGATCCTCGGTAGCGGCGCGGTCGCGACCGTGTACCTGATGACACGCGAGGCCTTCGAACGCGACGACCTTGCGATCGGGGCGGCTGCGCTCGCGACAATTCAGCCGGAACTGGCCGCGTACTCCGCTTCGGTGCGCACCGAAGCGGGCTTCATCTTCCTGATGACTGCGGCTTTGTGGATCTTGATCGCGGGCCTCAAGCGCCGGCGAATCGCGGTCGTCGCGGCCGCCGGCCTGTGCGGCGGACTCGCGTATCTCTATCGCACCGAGGCGATCGGCCTCATGCTCTTCACGGTCGGCTTCATACCGGCCGCGGCGCTATGGTGGCGGCGCTGGAGCTTTGCGTGGGCGCTGGTTGCGGCGCTGGTCTTTGCCGCATGCTTTCTCGCCGTCGCGGCGCCGTATCTGATCTATCTGCGCGAAACCACCGGGCGCTGGAGCGTCGGCCGCGAGTTCACCGCCGCCATGATGTATGGGATGGGCGAGGTCGCGCCCGACGCCACCCGATGGCAACGGCTGGGCTATTCGACCCACGTGTCGCCCTTCGCGCCGATTCTCGCCCACCCGCGCCTGTATCTGGAAAAGACCGCGAGCGACTTTTTCGCGTCGTTGTACGGCTTTATCCAGGCGCTCGGCCCGTTGCTGACGGTCTTTCTGGCGGTCGGAATCAGGCGGCGCGGCCGCGCGTTGCTGGATAATTTCGCCGAGGCCCTGCTCGCATTATTCACCGCGTTCTACATCGTCGGCTTTTCGTTTTCATACACCGGCGCCCGCTTCATGCTGCATCTGATTCCGTTCACTTTCGGCTGGGTGATGGTCGGACTCGAAACGGCGTCGATCGCTTTTGACAAATTAACTGCCGGCGAGCGCTTCGCATGGGTGCCGCGATGCGCGCCTGCAATTGTCCTCGCGCTGATTATCTTGCCGCGAACGCTCTGGCCGATCGGCTACGACATGCGCGGGGTGCGCTATGCGGGCGAGGAGATCGCGCGCCTCACCGCCGGCAAACCGACCGCGGTGGTCGCCCGCGACGGACGCTTCGCCTACTACGCAGGCGCGAGTTTCATCCTGATGCCGCTTACCGGGACTTCCGATTTTTGCGAGTGGCTCGAATCGCACAACAGCGCCGGCTATCTGGCGCTGGGTAATCGCGACGAGCGGCGCCTGGGCATCACTGCCGCTACTCCGTGCCTCTCCTTGATCCATCGCTACCCGCGTTACGGCGCCGGCTACTACGATTTGTTCAAGGTGCGGCACTCGAAATGACCGGGCCGATGTGCTCCGATCATGCTGTCGCGATGCAAACCGAATCCCCCATACCCGGCGCAGCCCGCGTTACGCACGCAGCAGATGCCACACCGGTCGAAATATCGATCGTGGTGCCGGTTCACAACGAGGCCGACGGCATCGAGGAATTCTTCGCGCAATTAATTCCCGTGCTCGAGCGCCTGGGCACGACGTGGGAAGTGATCTGCGTCAATGACGGCAGCACCGACGCGACGCTCGAGCTGCTGCTCGAGTTTCATCGGCGCACTCCCGCGATCAAGGTGATCAGTCTGTCGCGTAACTTTGGCAAGGACGTCGCGCTCAGCGCCGGTCTCGATTTCACTCGCGGCGCCGCCGTGATCCCGATCGACGCCGACCTGCAGGACCCGCCCGAACTGATTGCCGGGATGGTCGCGAAATGGCGCGAGGGCTTCGATATTGTTTTCGCCACGCGCACTCGCCGTCACGGCGACAGTTGGCTCAAGCGCACGACCGCGCGCTACTTCTATGGGATCTTCGATCGCATTACCGACGTTCCGATCCCGCGCAATACCGGCGACTATCGGCTGATCGATCGGCGCGTCGTCGACGTGCTCGTGCGATTGCCCGAGCGCACCCGTTTCATGAAGGGGCTGTTCGCGTGGGTCGGCTTCAAGCAGGCCGCGATCACCTTCGATCGCCATCCGCGCCGCGCCGGCGAGACCAAGTGGAACTACTGGCGGCTATGGAACTTTGCGCTCGACGCGATCACATCGTTCAGTTCGATGCCACTCAAAATCTGGAGCTACCTGGGTCTGGCGATTTCGATATTCGCCTTTCTCTTCGCGATTTTTCTCGCCAGCCTCAAGATAATTCGCGGCATCGATTTGCCCGGTTATGCCTCGCTGATGGTCGCCGTGCTGTTTTTTGGCGGCGTGCAGCTAATCTCTCTGGGCATCATCGGCGAGTATCTCGCGCGCACCTACAGCGAGGTCAAGGGCCGTCCACTTTATCTCGTGCGCGATTCGTGGGGCTTCGAGCAAGAGCGCCGTTAGCACGCGATGGATCCCAGCCTGTACCCGCGAATGGCCGAGGTCGAGGACGCGCATTGGTGGTTTGCCGCGCGCCGCGCCATCGTCGATCGCATGATTGAACGGCTCGGCCTGCCCCGCGACGCCGCGATCCTCGAACCCGGATGCGGCACTGGTGGAAATTTCCCGATGCTCGCGCGCCGCGGTCGCCTGTTCGCGCTTGACGCCGACGCAAGTGCGATCGGTTTCGCCCAGGCGCGCGGCCTCGCCCAGGTCGCGCCCGGTTTTTTGCCCGATGCGATCCCCTTTGGCGATCAGCGCTTCGACCTCATCGTGATGACCGACGTGCTCGAGCATCTCGACGATCAATCTGGCGCCCTGCGCTCGCTCAATTCACGCCTGCACCCCGGCGGATGGCTCCTGATGACCGTGCCCGCGATGCCGTGGATGTGGAGTGATCACGACGTGACACATCATCATCGGCGCCGATATCGCGCGCGCGAACTGAGCGATCTGGTCGATGCTGCCGGCTTCGAAGTGAACTACCTCAGTTACTATAATTTCCTGCTCTTCCCGCTAATCGCCGGCGCCCGGATGTGGCAACGTCTCAGCGTGCGCGACGGCGACGGCACCACCCCGCGCCACGATCTTGCGATGCCGCCGCCGGCGATCAACTCGATGCTGCGACGGATTTTCTCGAGCGAACGCTTTCTCATCGGTACCGCGCGCGTCCCGTTCGGAGTCTCCCTCATCGTGCTCGCCCGCACCTCCGGCGTCCCATCCGCCTGCACCTCGGCTGCGTCCGCCAGTGCGAATTAGTTACCGCCGTCTGCTGGCGGAAGGCGCCGCCGTGTTCGCCGCTGCCTGCGCGTTTCTGTTCGCGCTCGCGCCCACTGCGCCCTTCACCCGCGAACTCGGCGTCTGCGAGTCCGGCGCCGTGCGCGACGTCCTGGCCGGCAACCTCGTTTTGCCGCACTTCCTCCCGGGTCCGATGGTCCACGTGCCGCCGCTCTATTGGTGGACCGCCGCGCTCTGCGTGCGCGCCTTCGGCTGGACCGAGATTGCGCTGCGGATGCCCTCGCTGATCGCGACGGCCCTGACCTGCGCGATCCTGTATGCGTGGGCGGCCGTCGCCTTCAACCGCCGCACCGCCTTCTGGGCCGCGGCCGCGCTCGTCCTGTGTCACTTCGTGCTCGACGCCGCCCGCCAGCCGCGGATGGACTCGATGCTCGTGCTCTTCGTAACCGCTGCTGCGGTCGTGTTCGAGCGCGCCCTGCGCAGCTCCGGCGACGACCCCGGCGATACCGCCGCGCCCCCGAACGATTCTCCTTCGCGGCGTGTGGAATTTGCTCTCGCGGCCCTCATGATGGGCCTGGGAATTTTGACCAAAGGCGTTCTCGGAATTCTCCTGCCGGGCCTCGTCGTGGGACTCTATCTCGTCGTTCGCGGTCGCTGGCGCGCCCTCTTCCGCGCCAATCTTATCGTCACTTTTTCCGTCGCCCTGGCGATTGGACTCTCATGGTACGTGGCGGCCTATGAGATTGGCGGTGACAAGTTTCTGCAATGGCAGCTCGAGATGAACCTGTGGAGCCGCTTCCTCCCGGCCGACGCCGGCGGTGCCAGTTACTGCGCCCATCCGTTCTGGTATTTCACGCCGCACGTCCTTGTGGGCTTCATCCCGTGGAGTGTCTATCTGCCGGCCCTCGCGCTCTATGCGTGGCCGCGCCGCGGCCGCAAGTTGCCCGCGCCGGTGGTCTTTGCCTTATGTTGGTTCACTGCGATTTTCGTCTTTTTCTCAACTTCCCACGGCAAATGCCTCGTCTATATCCTGCCCGCATTTCCGCCGCTCGCAGTGCTGATCGGTATCGCGATCGACGCCGCCGGCTCTGCGCTCTCCGCTTCGCGCGACGGCTCACCGGCCCCGCATAATTCGCGTGACCGCGCGTTCGTAATCGCCTTCGCACTTGCAACCGCCGTCATCGCCGCCGGCGCGCTCGCGATGGCGATCGCCGGGTCCGCCGCACTGGTCTTTGGAGTGCCGGCGACGCCGCCGATCCATCTGCACCCTACCGATCGCTATTACCTGGGAATATTCGCGGCCTTCGCGGCGCGCCGGGCGCCTGCGCTGCTCGCATGGATCGGCGCTTCGGCCGCCGGGAGTGTCGCTGCTTTTGTCGGGCTGCGGCGGCGCGCCGGGCAAATCCAGGCGGCCGGCGTTTTCATCATCGCCGCCGCCGGCGCGCTGTTCTGGTTCGGTGCGATGAATCCCGCATTGGCGCGGCACGAAACCCTGCGCGATTTTGCCCGCGCAGTCGCGCACACGGTTCCCGCCGGTAGCGACGTCGTCCACCTCGGATTGAGCGACTGCGATTTGAATTTTTATTCGCCGCAGCCGCTGACACCGATTTACCGGCTGACGTGCGCGCCCGGTGGACCGCAGTTCGTGGTTGCCCGCAAACGGGATTTCGAGGCGGCGCGCAGCGCGAACCGCGCCTGCTTCAAGCCGATTCTCGAATCGGCGCCGGTGGATAGCAACGGCCCGCGCGTGCTGCTGCAACGCATTCCATGATCGCGGCCGATTGGTCGCGATCGGGGCCGGGCCCTCGGCCCGCTTGCCACCGGCTGATCCTGATAGTCACTTCGCTCGCCGTTACTCACGCCTCCGCAACGTAGTATTGCGTCCACAGCAGCGAATCCAGCGCACCGCCGCGCACCCGCCGCTCAAGCCGCTCCTCGAATCTGCGGCCGCGCTCGCCGCCGAACTCCGCCACCAGCGGAACATACATTCCCGACGTATAGCGTTCGCGAATCCGAAATCCCGCGTCGCTCAAGCGCCGTTCGGTCTCGCGTGCGGTCATCGAATAGGCGTGCTCCATGTCGAACACCGCCTCCCCATAGATCCGCCGCACGATCTGCACGATTCCGGGCAAAAATGCGATCTTTGCCGCCATCTCCATCAAGCTCCAGCGCTGCGGCGTCGAGAGCAGCAGGATGCCCCCGGGTTCGAGCAGCCGGCGAATACCGGCCAGCGCCCGCTCCGGGCCCGGGATGTGCTCGATCACCTCGCTGCACAGCACCAGGCTGAAACCATGCGCGGGCAGCTTCGAATCGAGGATATCGTCCCGAATCAATTCGAGGTTCGGATATTTGGCGGCGATCATGCGCGCGTGGTTTAGATGTTCCTGATCGAGATCGCTCGCCACCACCTCGGCGAACGACTCGGCCAGCGCCGGCAGATAGATACCCGCACCGAAGCCGATCTCGATCGCGCGCCCCGATCGTTCGCGCGCGCACTCGCGAATCTTCCCGACGATCCAGTCGCGCCGCGAGCAATGCAGCCAGCGGCGCGTCGGATTGCTCGATTCATAGAGCGTGTCCAGCAAGGGTAATAATTCTGACTTGGTTTCCATCTAATGTTCGAGGAATCGCTCTATCGCGCGGCCTGCTCAATCTTTCGCGCCACGCCGCTTCAAATTAACTGACCAATCGCCGCCCGCAAAGCGCACGCACCCGGGGCCCTTGGAGCCGCCGCTCAAGCCGTTTAATCTGTCGGCATCCGCCGTCGCGCGCGACGCTCGGCGCCGCGGCGGCGATGACTTCTCTGGTGGATAGTTTTGCCAAATAGCCCGACGCGCCGCCGCGACCCCTTCGGCCTCACCGCTCTCGCAATCTACCTGGCGCTCGCCGTGGCTATTTTCGGCCGCGCATTGCTCGCCGACCCCGCCGACAGCTTTGTCGGCCGCACCGCCGATCCCTCGGTGTACATGTGGTTCCTGGTCTGGTGGCCCCACGCCCTCGCGCACCGGCTCAACCCCTTCCTCACCGACGCACTGTGGGCCCCCGGCGGCTTCAATCTCACTTGGACCACCGGCATCCCGCTCGCCGGATTAATCGCTGCGCCGATCACCGCCCGCTGGGGCCCGGTCGTCGCCTACAATCTGCTCTGCCTGCTCGCTCCCGCCCTCGCCGCGTGGACCGCGTTTCTGCTCTGCCGCCGCATTGCGGCACGTTTCTGGCCCGCACTCGCGGGCGGCTACATCTTCGGCTTCTCAGCTTACATGCTCGCCGAGATTCGCGCGCATTTGCTGCTCATCCTGGTATTTCCGGTTCCGCTCGCCGTGCTGCTGGTGCTGCGCCGCCTCGACCGGGAAATTCGCGCGGCCGCCTTTGTCGCCCTGATGGCCTTGACGCTCGCCGCCGCCTTCATGCTCTCGCTCGAGATGTTCGCCACCATTACTTTCTTCGGGGCGATCGCGCTCGCACTCGGGTTCAAGCTCGGCCCCGCTGACCTCCGGCAGCGCATCAAGGGCATGATCCCGCATCTCGGGCTGAGCTATCTGATCGTTTTGCTCGTGGCCTCGCCCTATCTCTATTATTTTTTCCAGCCCGGCTTCCCGAGCTCTCCAGTCAATTCGCCGGGCGGCTACTCGGCGGATCTGCTTAATTTCATCATCCCCACACGGGCCAACGCGCTCGGCACGCTCCGGACGCTCGTGCCCATCTCGCGGCGCTTCGCCGGCGCGATCGTCGAGACCGGCGCCTGCTTCAGCATTCCTTTGATCGTGATAGCCGTCATCTTGATCCGTGACCGATGGGCCGAGATGAGCACGAGGTTGCTCGCCTGGTTCATCGCGATCGTGATGCTGGCGTCGCTCGGTCCGCGCCTGCACATCGCGGGCGTCACGCTATTTGGATTGCCCTGGAAGCTGATGCAGCATCTTCCGCTGATCGACAACGCGCTGCCGGGCCGCTTTCCGATGTACGCGTTTCTCGCCCTCGCAATCATCGCCGCGCGATGGTTTGCTGCCGACACCGTCACGCGCGGCGCCAAGCTCGCCGGGCTTGCCGCGCTCGCGATTTTCCTCGCGCCCAACCCGTCCGCGAGCTTCTGGGTGGCGCCGCTCGATTTGCCCGCCTTCTTCACCGGCGGACGCTATCGCCAATACCTGGCGCCGGGCGAGACCGTCGTCATTCTGCCCTACGGCGCCGGCGGTCCCAGCATGCTCTGGCAGGCCGAGTCCGCGATGTACTTTCGCATGGCCGGCGGGTGGACCAGCATCATGCCGCGCGAATTCGAGCGCTGGCCGGCGGTCAACGCGATGCTCTATCGCAGCTACATTCCCGGCTTCACTGACCAGCTGATGGCCTTCCTCGCGCATCACGACGCCACCGCCGTCATCGTCGCCGATCGTGAACGACCGCTATGGGATCCGTTGATGGCGCCGCTCGGCCTCAAGCCGATCGTGACCGGTGGCGTCGAAATTTACCGCTTCACGCCGGCCGATCTCGCGCCCTGGCGCAAACTCACCGCGCTCGAGATGGAACGCCGCGGCAACTCCGCCCGCTTCGATTCGCTGCTGCTCGCGGCGCGCGATTACCTCGCCACCGGCGCCAGTCTCGATCGCTTGAGCCCGCGCCGCGCCGAAAAACTCGGCCTGCTTGCGCCCCATTCCACCAACGAGGCCGCGGTGCGCACCAGCAACGGCCTCTTCCTCGGCCCGCTTGGCGGCGGCCTGATCGGCGTCGGCGTGGTCGGTTCCTACGACGCCCTGCGCACGCTTATCGCCAGGTATCGTGCCGACGCGGCCCATATCTATTTTCCTTATCCGCGCGATCTCACCGACCCGCCGCACGGCGACCCCTTCATGCGCCAACTGGTGATCGCCTTCGACCGCGACGGCCTCGCCCGCGCCGCCGCCCGAATTTCGCGATGAGTCAGCGCCGTCGTACGGTTGCCCATCGAATATGCAGCGTGGCGATCGCAACGTTGTCCGCGCCCGCGATCGGTGTCAGTCTTATACCCCAGCCCGACTCGAACTAATCCGATGGACCAACCTGATTCCGGCGCCGAATCGCCCAACGACAGCGGCAAGTACAGCGCTACGATCCAGACCGCGATTGCGCTCGCCGCGATGGGCATCTTGCTGCTCGGATGCATCTTCGTGCTGGTACCGTTTTTTTCGGCAATCCTGTGGGGCATCCTGCTGTGCTTCTCGAGCTGGGGCATCTATTGCAGAGTGCGGCTGATGCTCGGCGACCGCGCGTCGCTCGCCGCGCTGGTGATGACCCTGGCGCTAGCCGCCGTCGTGGTCGCTCCGTTCGTCGTGGTTGGCAACAGCCTCGCGGAAAACGTCGCGGCCGTGATCCAGGTCATTCGTCACTTCGTTGACTCCGGGCTGCCCTCGCCGCCGCAATGGCTCAATGACCTTCCCGCCATCGGTCCGCATCTCCACGATTACTTCGAGCACCTCGCCGGGGATCAGGCCGCGCAGCGCGCGCAGTTGCACAGCCTGATCAACCCGCTCAAGAGCGTGGCACTGGAGCTGGGCAAGGCGCTCGGCCACGGCGTCATCGATATCAGTCTCAGCCTCGTCGTATGTTTCTTTCTATACCGCGACGGCGACAAGGCTGCCGTCCGGCTCGAGACCGCGGCCGATCTGATCGGCGGCGAGCGCGGGCGCAATCTGCTCGAAATCGCCCGAATCACGCTGACCGGAGTGGTTTACGGCATCATCGGCACCTCGCTCATTCAGGGCGTTCTGGGTGGCATCGGTTTCTGGATCGCCGGCGTGCCCGGCGCCTTTCTGCTCGGCTTTGCGACCTTCGTCTTTTCGTTCCTGCCGATGGGGCCGATCATTCTATGGCTCCCTGCCGCCGGCTGGCTCTACTATCAGGGCCTCACCGGATGGGCGACGTTCATCGTCATCTGGTCGCTCATAATGAACACGGCGGTCGAGCATGTGCTCAAGCCCGTGATCATCGCGCGCACCGGCGGCACCCCTTTTCTAATCGTGCTGTTCGGCGTGCTCGGAGGCGCGCTCACGTTCGGCTTTATCGGAGTGTTTATCGGGCCGGCTCTGCTCGCAGTCGGCTATGCGCTGATCGACGAGTGGAGCTCGCAGCTCACGGCCTAGCCAATTGCGCAGCGAATCGAGGCCGGCGCGCGAGCCGGTCGGGAGTATTCAAGGTCGAGGTCGAAAGCGGCGGTCAGGCGACTTCGATCAGAAATTCGCCGCGCGCGGCAACCCGGCCGACGATTGCCGCGTCGGCATTTCCGGTCGCCTGAAAATCGGCCAGCAGCTTCATCGCATGCTCCTCGGGCAGGGCGATCAGCAGGCCGCCGGACGTCTGCGGATCGAAAACCAGTTCGCCGATTTCGTCCGCCACCTCGTCGGAAATCCGCACGCGCTGACCATAGAATTCGCGATTGCGCATGCCTCCGCCGGGAATCATTCCAGCCCGGCAGCATTCGAGCGCGCCCGCCATCAGCGGCAGGTCCGACTCCTCGATACACAAGGTCACGCCGCTGCCTTCGGCCATCTTTGAGGCGTGTCCGATAAGCCCGAAGCCGGTGATATCGGTCGCCGCGTGGACTTCGTACTTGAGCATCGCGCGCGCCGCCGCAGCGTTTAGCTCGCACATCCAGCGCACAGCGGCGCCGTACTGATCGTCGGGGAGTTTCCCGCGTTTGAGCGCCGTCATCAGGACGCCCGTGCCGAGCGGCTTGCTCAACACCAACGCGTCGCCCGGCCGTGCCCCGACGTTGCGAATGATGTGGCGCGGATCGATCACGCCGGTCACCGCCATCCCGTACTTCACCTCTTCGTCGGCCACGCTATGGCCGCCGACGATCGCGACTCCGGCCTCACGCGCTTTTTCGCTGCCGCCGCGCAGGATTTCGCCGAGCATCGCGGAGGGCAAGCCGGTCTGCGGCCAGCATACGATATTGAGCGCGGTCTTCGGCGTACCGCCCATCGCGTATACGTCGGACAGCGCGTTGGCCGCGGCAATCTGACCATAGGTAAACGGATCGTCCACCACCGGCGTGAAGAAATCCACGGTGTTGACGATCGCAAGATCCTCGCGCACCAGATACACCCCGGCGTCATCGCCGGTCGCGATACCGACGAGCACTTCGGGATGACTCCCGAGGTCAAGGCGCGAGAGCACCGAATCCAGGTCCGCCGGACCCAGCTTGCCGGCTCAACCGGCCGCCTTGCACCGCTCCGTCAAGCGAATCACTTCGCCGCGGTCGGCGTTGCTGTTTTCCTTTTCCGCCATCGTTAACCTTAGCGAGAGCCAGTCTAGCGCCGCCGCCACCGTTACAACAACGCCGCTGACCGATTGCGTCAGCGTCCGCAATCAAAGCACCGGCGTGAACGCCAGACGAAAATCAGTGCGCAGAGCGGGAGGCGGCGATCAGTGCGCGCGGAGTTTACGCAAATCACCGACGCGGGTGGTCACGCCGGTGTGGTCGAAAAAATCGAGCAGGGCGATGGCGAACTTGCGCGAGGCGTTGAGGCTATCGCGATAGGCGGCCGCGGTAATTTCCCCGTCGGCCTGCAGGCGTTCGATCAATCTGGCCTGCGCCGCATCCAGCGCCGCGCGCGAGAAGTAGAGGTCGGTCGCGACCTTGACCACGCGCCGCTCGCGCTCCATTGCAGCGAGCAATGTGCGGACGCGCCCGAGTTCGGTGGCGGGCAGCTTGAGCGCTTCGAGCAGTTGCTTGAGATCGGGGGGCTGGAAGGCCGCGTCGGCCAGGATCTGTTCGACGCGCGCGCCAAGTTTGCCGTCGTCGCCGCCGAGCCGCACGCGATGCCGCGCGAGGCGCATCGCGCTCTCCTCGCGCACGATTCCGGTTTCGCGGCAGATGCGATCGACCAGCGCGCGAAACGCGCGCGGCGCCACGTCGTAGGGCAGCCGCGCACGCAGCGCTTCCATCTCGAGGCCGGGTGCGAGCGGCTCCGCCCGATGATGGGCGTCGAGGGCCGAAAGGGTGAAGCGCTTCAGTTCTTCCCATTTCGCGGAAGTGGTGAAGCCTTCTTCGTCGCCGAGCGAAAGTTTAACGAAAACAGCGTCCTTGAGCGCGGCTTCAATCTGCGCGAGCGGCCGATTGAAGAGTTGGGCGAGGCGGGCCGGCGCGGTGGCGAGGTTGTCCTGCAAATTGAGCATCGCGGCGACGGCGGCCGGGCCAAAGGGAGCGCCGAGGGCGGCGAGATTTTTCAGATAGAGGTCGAGCGGCTTGCGCACGCGCCGGCCGAGCGGATTGAGCACGACGCCGCCGCCGAGAGTGCGGATGTTGGTTTCGTCGCGGATGACGAAGCGATCGCCGGCCAGGGCGACCAGCGGATCGTTCAGGACAATTTGCACCAGCGCGGTGCGTTTGGGCGCGATCTCGCCGGGCGCCTCAAGCACGATCACGCGGCCGAGGGTTTCGGCGGTGGCGAGAAAGACGCGCACGCGCTGATTGTTCTTCAGGGCACGTTTGGCGGCAGGTCGAATTTCGAGAGTGGCGTCGATGCGCGCGGTGGTCAGGTCGAGACGGTCGTCGGCGAGTACGTCGCCGCGTTCGAGCGCGATGCGCTCCGCCCCGCTCAGATTAAGCGCGACGCGCTGGCAGAGACCCGCGTGGTCGACGGTTTCGCCGTGGACCTGGATCGAGCGCACGCGGACCTCGGCGCCGCCCGGCAGCACGCGGAGCTTTTGTCCGAGGCGGACCTCGGCGCCCATCGCGGTGCCGGTGACGACGGTGCCGTGGCCCTTGATGACGAAGGCGCGATCGAGCGGCAGGCGAAACAGGCCGGTGGCGCGGCGGGCCTCGAAGCCGTCGAGCTGACGGGCGATTTCGTCGCGCAGGAGATCGAGTCCGGCGCCGGTTAGCGACGACACGGCGACCACCGGCGACCCTTCGAGCGTGGTGCCGTCGGCGAGCAATTCGATTTCGTCGCGGACTTCGGCGAGGCGCTGGGGTGAGGCGAGGTCGGCCTTGGTGATGATGAAAATACCGCGATGGGCGCCGAGCAGGTGAAGGATATCGAGATGTTCCTCGCTCTGCGGCATCACGCCGTCGTCGGCGGCGACGGTAAACAGCGCGAGGTCCATGCCGTGGGCGCCGGCGAGCATGTTGCGGATGAAGCGTTCGTGACCGGGAACGTCGATGAGGCCGGCGCGAGTGCCGTCGGCGAGGGTGAAGTAGGCGAAGCCGAGGTCGATCGAGATGCCGCGCTCTTTTTCTTCCTTGAGGCGGTCGGTGTCCTGGCCGGTGAGCGCGCGCACGAGCGCGCTTTTGCCATGATCGATATGGCCGGCGGTGCCGATGATGGCGTGGGTAATCCGATTCACTGATTGACGCTCGCGATGCGCGCGCAAGCGCTTAAGTAATGGGGAACAGCAAAGTCATGCGCGACAGCCAAGTAATGCGGAAATGGCGCGGGCGAGTGATTGAGGCATCTTGACAGCCGGACCCGCGGCCCCCTCCCCAAGCGGGGAAGGGGCGATCGAGGGTCAAGCGGGCAGCAGAGCACGTTGCGGTAGCTCGCCTGCTAGCGGATTTGCTTCATGTACATTTCGAGGTCGAAGTAGTCGCGCCAAGCCTTGATCTTGCCGCCGTCGGTGATTTCGAAGACGCCCATGACGGGGAGCGCGACGTGCTTGCCGCCGGCGTCGAAGGAATCGACCCGCTCGTTCATGACGACGTTGCCGGTGGTGGCAGTGTGCAGGATTTCGAACTTGATCGAGGCGGCGCCCTTGAGCAGCCCGGCGATGGTTTTGTGGATGACGTCTTTGCCCTTGGCGATCGGCATCGGGATGTTGTGGTAGACGGCGTCGTTGGTAAAGAAGCTCATGATTTCGTCGATATTGAGCTTGGACCAGGCGCCACAGAAATCGGAGACGACTTTTTCAGGGTTCACTGCCATTGGGAATTCCTCCGGTGAATGGTTTGAAGACCGACCGCCCGTCCGGCACGCGACCGTATTATGGGCCGAGACCGAAGCGGGTCTGATCCTGTTATAGCCGAAAACGCCGGTAAAAAGTCACCCGGCTGGCCAGAGCAGAGAACAACATTGGGCCTTGTTAAACTTTGCTCACCAAGCATGATGGATTGAACGGGCCCTGACAGGCCGGGGGCTTGACAATTAGGGCGAAACAATAGCAAAATTGACTTGGGCAGGATGCGCCGAACAACCCGTGGTCGCTCTATGAGCGGCAGGCCGAAAGGCTGGGATCCTCGGGCGGGCAGCCTGCTTTTTCATTTTGTGTAATGAGCATCTATCCATTCGAAACGCGGCTTGCGATTCGCTAGTTCAGGTGGCCTGGTCGGGAAGAACTTAAGGCCATAGGAAAGATAGTTTCCGAATCTAGCGTACACGACAGGTTTGAGCATCGTTGCAAATCGGCTCTCTGTAAATCCATAGGAAGTGTGTTCCAGACTATTGAAAAATGCGCTCGCCGAAGCATCTGCCACTTGAAGGCATATTCGGTTCGCGGGTTGTTGCGGTTGGAGTAGTGTCGTTTCAATAACCGGCCAATGCATCTTCACACTGGTATCATCGCGCAATTTATCGATGTACTCGCGTAGTTCGTCATATGAGAGATTTGAGCGATTAGCGAAAAATATGCGCACGACCTTGGCCTGCCCGATCTTTTGTACCATTTCATAAGTTAGTAATGGTTGAGCTTGCAAGCACTCCGATTCGATCAGATTTTGGTGGGCTGATCACCTCTGGCGCCGGTGGCCGATAGCCGAGCGACGAGTGCGGTCTGACCGTGTTGTAGTGGACCCGCCAACGTTCGATGACGATTTGTGCCTCCTTGAGGGAGTAGAAGATCTCGCCGTTGAGGCATTCATCACGCAGCTTGCTGTTGAACGATTCACAGTAACCATTCTCCCAAGGGCTGCCCGGTTCGATGTACAGCGGCTGGGTGCCCAGCCGTTCGAGCCACTTCCGCACCACAGTGGCGACGAACTCTGGTCCGTTGTCCGAGCGGATGTGCTCGGGTCTTCCGTGCACGAGCATCACATCGGCCAGGGTCTCGATGACGTCGAGACTGCGCAGTCGCCGCTCGACCCGGATTGCCAGGCTCTCCCGGGTGTACTCGTCGATCAAGGTTAACATCCTGACTGACCTGCCATCGTGCGTGGCCGCGCTGACGAAGTCGTAACTCCAGACGTGATTGGGCCGCTGCGGCCGCAGCCGCACGCACGCGCCGTCGTTCAGCCATAGCCGCCCACGCCGGGGTTGTTTCCGCGGCACTTTCAGCCCCTCGCGGCGCCAGATGCGCTCGACCCGGTCCTTGCCCACTAACCAGCCGGCGCTGCGCAGCAGCGCCGCCACCCGCCGGTAGCCGTAGCGGCCGTGCTGGCCGGCCAGTGAGATGATCGCCCGGGTCAGCTCATCCTCGTCGTTGCGCACTCTCGGCGTATAGCGCTGTGTCCCGCGCCACTGGCTGAGCAACCGGCACACGTGGCGTTCCGAGAGCGCGTATCGACGCCGGACGTTATCCGCTGCGCAACGCCGCCGCGCGGGGCTTACAAGTTTCCCCGCGCGACGTCCTGCAAGATCTGTTTCTCCAGCGACAGCTCAGCCACCAGCCGCTTGAGCCGCGAGTTCTCGCGCTCCAGTTCCTTGAGCCGCTTGGCCTGCTCCAGCTTCAGCCCGCCATATTCCTTGCGCCAGCGATAATAAGTCTGCTCGGTAATCCCCGACTCGCGACACGCCTGCGGCGTCCCCTTGCCGTTGGCTATCGACACCTCCACCTGCCGCAGCACCGTCACGATCTCTTCCGCCGTGTACCTTCGCTTCGCCATTCCCAGGGCCCTCCTGTTCCAGCTTCTCTAATTTGTCGGCTGGTACAAAATTCCCCGAGCAGGCCAACCTTGTCGCCTCGCTCTCTACAGAACCAAGATATTCGCTCTAATAGCAGCCGTGTTGTGTACAAATAGAGTGAGGATCCGAGTTGAAAAAAATCATTTTCGAGCGAGGGCTTATGTACCAAAATATTGATCGCGGTACATACGGAATGGCTAATTCTGTCTATCCATGCAAGCTTCTGATTGTGGTTTAGCTTTCGAAAATGTAGGACGTGATTAGGCTCTTTGTTGAAGTCCACTAGGGAACCTCTGCACAGCTTGATCGATTGGTGTACAAAGGAAGCGGAGGATCGACAGATGCGGAGGTGCGGTGATGGGTAGTCAGCGGACTTTTGCTGCGGTGGCATGGAGTGCGAAGGGCAAGGTGACGAGGCGCGAGCGTTTTCTGGCCGAGATGGACGCGGTGATTCCGTGGGCGCGGCTTTTGCGCCTGATCGAGCCTCATTACCCCAAAGCCGGCAACGGGCGCCAGCCACTGGGGCTGGAGAAGATGCTGCGCATCTACTTCCTGCAACAATGGTTCAATCTCTCCGACCCGCAGGCCGAGGACGCGATCTACGACAGTGAGTCGATGCGTCGGTTTGCCAAGGTGGAGCTGGGCGAGGACACGGTGCCGGATGAGACCACGATTCTGCGTTTTCGTCATCTGCTCGAGAAGCACAATTTGACCAAGGCAATCTTCGCCGCGATCGGCGGTCTGCTCGAGACCCGCGGCCTGTTGCTGCGCTCGGGGACGATTGTGGACGCGACCATCATCGCGGCGCCGAGTTCCACCAAGAACGCCAGTGGGACGCGCGACCCCGAGATGAAGCAGACTCGTAAGGGCCAGAACTGGCACTTCGGGATGAAACTGCACATCGGGGCTGACCAGCGTGGCATCGTGCACAGCGTAACCGCGACCGACGCCGCGGTCGCCGATGTCACCCAACTGCCGGAGCTTTTGCACGGGTACGAGCGCGAGGTGTTCGGCGACCAGGCGTATTGGAAGGAAGATGACCGCAGCTTCCTTGAATCGCGGGGAATACATTATCGGATCAATCGCCGTCCTACCGCGCAGCGGCCGTTGAGCAAGCGCTGGCGGATGATCAACCGGGTGCGTTCGCGCACCCGCGCTTGCGGCGAGCATGCCTTCCGCGTACTCAAGCAGTTGTGGGGCTTCAGCAAGGTTAGATATCGCGGGCTGGCCAAGAATCTGGCTCGGGCCGAAACCATGTTCGCGCTGGCCAATCTCTACCAACTCCGGCATCGGTTGCTCCCAGCCGGGGCCTGGTGTGGGTTGTGAACAAGAACCAGAGGCAACCAATGCTCCTGATGGCTTCTCAGCAGCGATCACCCCAGCGCGCTGCTGCCGTTCCTCCTCATAATCCTCATTACTATGTCGAACTGCCGCTGTATGACGACCTGTGCAGAGGCTCCCTAGCATTTGGCGAGCGGTGTTGATCAACTCTACATCTTTGTCGCGGCGCACCACGACAGCGGAGAGAATAAACCACTCGCTCGAACCTTTGGTGAACTTAAAGCCCTCGTCACCGGCCTCATCGATATACGCCACAAATGAATAGTCGGGCATGCTCATTCATTCCTTCTAGAACAAACCATTAGTAAAACAAACTGTAGGTGGCGATCCGAAGGCCCTCGCGACCATCCGTTCCATGGGCAATCATCCGCGACCGGCAGATCTATCCGCTCTCCGTCTCTGGCAGTGTGGCTGGCGCCGCATTCTGAGTGATCATGAGCTAAAACGTAGTTAATGGGACTGGTGTATTAAGTATATCAAGCTCTACTTTGGCGGTGATGGGTGGCGCGGCGGGCGACGCGGGCGAATCCGGGCAATCGGGATTAGCGGATCCAGGATTCGATTTCATCGCTCATCACTTCAAGCACGGTGCCGTCGGGATCCTTGAAACACATGACTCCGATAGTGGTTGCGCGGGGACCGGCGTAGCGCTGAAGCGGAGCGACGATCTCGACGCCTTTGGCAAGCAGGGTCTGGTAGGTCTTATCGATGTCATCGACGATGAAGGCGATGCGGCAAATTCCGATGTTGTTGAGCGTTGGATAGGGCTGACCCTGAGGGGGCGGATCGAGGAACTGGACCAGGTCGAGCACCGGTGCTTTGGGGTCCTCGCCGAGGCGCATGAAGATGCCCCTAAGCTTTTTGACGTCGAGGCCGAGCGCCTGGCCGATGCCGGGCGAACCGCCGCCGAGAATAAAGTCAGCAACTTTGGCAAAGCCCAGGTCCTGATAGAACTGAATCGACCGCTCCATATCGCGGACGCAGATGTTGACATGAAAGAATCGGCGAAACATCGGGTTCCTCGCTGAGGCGCAGACTTGGGGGCCGGGCGGCCGCGTGGGAGCGGCGCTGATCACTCGGGTGAGTCGCTGGTCGCGGGAGGTGCGGGTGCGGTCGCGCTTGCGCTTGCGGTGCTCGGCGCTTTCGGAGTGATGCCGGGAGGCAGGTAAATAATCTCACCGACGCTCAACTGATTAATGTCGTGAAGCTGCGGATTGGCCTTGATCAGCCGACCAAGTTCCGCGGTCGATCCGAAATAACGGACGGCAATTTGTTCCAGCGTATCGCCCTGGCGCACAACGATTTGATTACGTTGCGCCGGGGCCGCGGACACGGCGGCCGCCTGCGCAGCCTTGGCGCGTGCGGAGACCTCGGCCGCGGTCGGACCGGGCGGAATCCAGTGCGTCTCGGGTGCAGCGACTTTGGGCGCAGCAGCGGTGACTTTGGGCGGCGCGGGAGGCGCCGCAGCGGGTGCGAGCGCGGCGGGCGCAGCGGCCGGATGGGGTGCCGGCGGAGCGGCGACGGGTTTGGGTCGCGCGGCGGCTTCTTCCAGATTGCGTTCGAGGGCCTCGCGCTGGGCGGGGGTCAACGGCACCGGTCCTTTGGCTTCATTGCTGTGCGGCGCCACCCGGTGCGCGATCGCGGAGCCTAGGGAGAGCGCCTGCTCGGCTATCCATTCGGAGGCGGCGTTGGGGTAGAAGAGGCCGACCAGCAGCAGCAGTGCGAGCGCGCCGAGCAGGCCCAGTGCGGGCTTTTCCAGATAGCGCAGGAGCGGCTTGCGATGCTTGATGCTGACCAGGTCGCTGTACTCGGCGGCGATCCGCTTGGCGGTTCCGACACTGACCTTGCGCTCGTTGTCCTGAAACGCGGCGACCATCGCGTTGTAGCAGAGCATGTTGATTTTGCGGGGAATACCGTCGCCGCGCCGAAGCAGGTGGTTCAAGGCGCCGCGCTCGAAGACGTTCGCGATCTGGCCGCCCTGAGCGCTCAGCCGGCATTCGACGTACATGGTGGCGTCGGCGTTATTGAGCGGCTTGAGCACGCCCCGGGAGGGGATGCGCTGATTGAGCTGGCGCAGTTCGGGCTTTTTGAGGCGCTCGGCGAGTTCCGGCTGGCCGACCAGAATGAGCTGTAGGCAGCGGTCGGCGCGTTGGCCGCGATTGGAGAGCAGGCGCAATTCCTCGAGCGTGTCGTCGCTCAAGGTCTGGGCTCCGTCGACGACGATCGCGATTCGTTCTTCCTTGCCATGCAGATCGAGCAGATGGACCAGGACATTGACATAGTCGAGCTTGGTTTCACCGGGGGAGTAGAGGTTGAACTGAGACACGATCGCCTTGAGCATCTCGAGGAACGGGAGCTTGGGATCGTCGATATGGGCGATGCGGACGCGCTTGTGGTCGCGTTGCAGCAGGGAGTAGATGAGGGTGGTTTTCCCGGATCCGGCCTCGCCCGTGAGCAGGGTCAAGCCGCTCAAATCGCTTACCAATCCCGACTCGAGGGTGGCGAGGCCTTGAAGATGAGTCGCGCTGAAATAGACGGCGGTGTAGGGCGAAGCGGGTTGGAAAGGCGGCCCCTCCAGGCCAAAGTACCGATAGTACTCCATCTTTCTCGAGCCTAAATCCCAAGTCCGGCGATGAGCGACATGGGCGGGAGTGCGGCCGGACGCATCACGGCATCGGCGGCGGCGCGGGCGCTCGGCCGGGCGAGCCGGTAGGATCGCATCGAGCGGTCCGGTAGCGCCGGTTGCTCAGGCATGCCGATCATACGCGGGAAGTTTCCATACACAGCTAAATTGACTCTCGATCACCGAATCCCCTTTATGAGAGCCGCGCGCGTCAAGTCTATCGATTCGCGCGATGAGTCGCCATATCGGCACCAGGAGCGTTCGCCCGAAGTCAGCCGCCGCTCCGATGCCGGCCGAGCCGTCCGCGCCGGAGTGTGACGTAGCCGTGAGCTCGCGGACGCTGAAAATCGACGGTCCGGGTGGCTCACGACAGTAGGCGACAGCCCCGCATATTACTCATAGACGCGGGTAAACCGAGTAGCAAGCCACCCGGCAAGGCACCTGGATCGTTATGCTTGATTATTCCTGATCGAGATAAAAGCGGTCTTCGTCCTTGTTGTAGCCAAAAAGCTCGGCAAAGCGGCCCCAGTTGACGATGGTGGAGAACATTTTTTCGGGCGATTCGTTGGGCAGGAGCATCGCGAGGTGTTCGAGCACGACGTCCTTGTTGAGGGAGCGATCTTCCTGACCGCGCAGCAGGCGCACCAAGTAAGCGAAGAGACCGTGCTTGCTGAGTTGTTCGCGCACGATCAGCTTGCGCTGATTCATATCGCATTCGATGGCCTGCTTGCCGAGTGGTTCGAGCACGACGTCGCCGGCGGGGGTGGAGACGAAGTCGAGAATTTCAGCGGTTTTCATGACCTTGAGGAGGTCGCTGAACTTGAAATGGAGGTCGCGCGCGATTTTGTAACCGTCATCGCGACCGCCGCGATCATCGAGGGTTTCGAGCAGGCCGAAGACCCAGGTGAGCTGGCAATCGGGAATCGGATTGACACCGGCGGGAGGCATCAGGCGCGCTCCTCGATCAACGAAAAGACCCGGTCGGTGAGGGTATTGAAGCCCTCCTTGCGGCGGTCGCGCGGGCGCGGCAGTTCAACCTTCAAATCGGCGACCAGGCGCCCCGGGCCGGAGGAGAGGACGAGGATTCGATCGGCTAGTTCGACGGCCTCTTCGATAATGTGCGTGACCATGATGATGTTATGGACTGGCATGTCGGAGTCCTGCCAGATGTCGAGCAATTCCTCGCGCAGGTTGATGGCGGTGAGGGCATCGAGGGCGGAGAAGGGCTCGTCCATCAGGAGCAATTGGGGTTCGACGGCGAGGGCGCGGGCGAGGCCGACGCGCTGTTTCATGCCGCCCGAGAGTTCACGCGGATAGGCTTCCTCGAAGCCGTCGAGACCAACCTTGTCGATATATACGCTGGCGCGTTTTTCGCGATCGACCGGAGCGAGTCCGCGCGCTTCGAGGCCGAGTTCGACGTTGGCCTTGACCGACAGCCAGGGCATCAGGGCGAAAGATTGAAAGACCAGGGCGCATTCGAGGTTAATGCCGTCGATCTGACGGCCCTTGTAAAGGACTTGACCGGAAGTCGGCTCCATCAGGCCGTTGATGATGCGCAACATGGTTGACTTGCCGCATCCGGAAGGGCCGACGACGGCGATGAACTCGCCGTGGTCGACGGCGAAGGAGATGTTATCGATCACCGGCAGGACACCCTTGGCGTGGGGGAAGCTGCGGCAGACTTGCTTGAGTTCGAGCAGGGCCGTGGGTTCGGATCGATCCGGCGCGGGGTGGGCGATCATGGGGTCCTCAGGCCGGCGGATGCGAGGGCTGGTTTCAAGGGTCTAAACCTAAATCGGGCGAGGCCCGAGCAGAAAGAAAGATTCAGGAAGAAAGCCATCGTTGGAACCATAAGTTGAGAGCTTCGCGGGAACCATACGTCGAGAGCTTTGCGGCAAGCATAAGTAGAGAGCTTCGCGGCAGCCGTGAGTCGAGAGCTTCGCGGCAGCCGTGAGTCGAGAGCTTCGCGGCGATGGTCGAGGGATTATCACGTTAGCGTCACTTCGGACTAATACACTTGCGGCTAATAGTCGATGCGGTAGCGATCGCTGGCGAGGTCGTAGAGGCGGCGCCAGACCAGCCGGTTCAAGATTAACACGACCAGAACCATCGAAAGGAGGGTCAGCAGGATCATCAGGCCGTTGCCGGTCTGATAGGTGGCGTCGTCGAGCATCGCGCCGAGACCGAAGACCTTGTAGGTGGTGCTGCGGTAAACGAAGTATTCGGAGAGGATCAGAGCGTTCCAGCCGCCGCCCCATGCGGTGATGCTGCCGGTGAGCAGGGAAGGCAGCAGGGCGGGCATGGTGAGCTGGCGCCAGGTGGCGAAGCGGCTCAATCCGAAGGAGCGGGCGGCCTCCTTGAGATCGGCGGGAATCTGGCTGACGCCGGCCAGCAGATTGAACAGCAGGTACCATTGCATGCCGGTGAGGATGAGCAGGATCGAGGCGAGGTTCATGCCGCCGGTGACGCGAATGACGAAGACCACGATGAGCGGGAAGAGGGCGGTCGCGGGAATCGAACCGACAATTTCGGCAAAGGGCGCGAGGCGGCGAGCGAAGCGCGGACTTTCGCTGGCGGCTATCGCGCACGGGATGGTCCATGCGAGCGAAATCGCGTAGGCGGCCAGCAGGCGCAACATCGAAGCGCCGGTGGCGAGCGGAATCTGGCGGACGATCGCCGGCCACGGCTGCATGAGGGTGCGGGCAAGGGCGATGGCGCCCTCGATGAGGCCGATGGTGGCGGCGAGGATGAGGATCGTAATCAGCATCATCCGCACCACGCGCCATCCCCGCCGGAGTGCGGGAAAGCGCGTCGGGTCGAAGGGCGGGGTGGCGGCGAGCGCGCGATGGATGGTGCGCAGGATCGGGCGCAGCAGGGTGCGAAAGGTTCGCAGCACGGCGGGCCCGAGCGATCCGAGCACCGAGAGCATTCCGAGCGAGCGCATGGGTTCGCTCGAGGCGGCGAATTCATAGCGGAACTTTTCGGCCCATTCGGAGAGCGGCCGCCAGACGATCGCGTCCATCAGGACGATAATCGCGAGCAGGGTCAGCAAGCCGCCGATGAGCTCGCTGGTGATGCCCTTGTCGGCGGCGCGCATGAGGTAGCTGCCGAGGCCCGGGAGTTCGTAATGGGCAGGACCGACGGCGATGATTTCGCAGGCGATCAGGTAGTACCATCCGGCGACCCACGAAAGAATCGAATTGTAAACCAGCTTGGGCACGCAGGCGGGCAGCAGCAAGCGTTTGAGGCGGAGCCATCCACCGGCGCCGAAAGCGTCGAAGGCCTCGAGCGAATCGTCGGGCAGCGAGCGCACGGATTCATAGACTCCGAGCGCCATGTTCCAGGCCTGGCTGGTGAAAATCAGAAAGACCGCGGCCATCTCGACGCCGAAGCGGCTGCCGTGGGCGAGGGCGACGAAGAAATAGATGGCGGCCGGGAAGAAGCCGATGACGGGAACCGATTGAGCGACGTCGATGGCGGGCAAGAGCACGCGCTCCCAGGCGCGGCTGCGGGCCGCGGCGAGTCCATAGACGAGCGAGAAGATGAGGGCGATGAAGTAGGCGGCGGTCATCCGCATGAAGGAGCAAAAGGCATAGTAGGGCAGATGGCCGAGCGAGATGTGAAGCTGGGGGGCAGAGAGTTCGCGCAAGCCGGGACCGCGCCGATAAGCGAAAAACAGCGCCAGCACAATCGCCACGATCAGGAGCGAGACGATGACGCTGGTGGCGCGGCGGGTGGCGGTTGGTCGGGTTGCCATTAGAGTGGATCCAAATGAGCCAGAATAGCCGCATTCATGGCGCGCTCAAACTGAGGGGGCAGGCGGCGGCGAGCGGTTGACATGGAGCGCGGGGGCAAATACCGATTGCCAACGTGGCTACCGGACAAAAAGGCGAGCATGGCGAGGAATGGCGTCTGGGCATCGAGCTGGGCGACGACCATGAGCATGAGTACGCCGAGAGTCCGGCGGCGGCGCCGCGAAATCTGAGCCGGGAGCGGCTGGAGCGTCCGGTCCAGGTGGTAACGGCCGAGCATCTGGGCTGGGCCGCAATCGCGACCTTTGCGGCGATTACACGGCTGACGGCGCTCGGCGCGCGTCCGCTTGACGGTAGCGAAGCGGGCCATGCGCTGTATGAATTCGATCTCGCGAATACGGGCACGCATCTCGCGGCGGGGCTTCATCCGGCATATTCGGGATGGCTACATCTACTGACGGCGGGAATCTTCACGGTCGCCGGCGCCAATGATTTCACGGCGCGTATCGTCTTCGCATTGAGCGGACTGCTGCTGATCGCGATGGCGTTCGAACTGCGCCATTACGTTGGCCGCGCCGGCGGACTCGCGCTGGGCGCGATGCTGGCGTTGTCGCCGAGCGTGATGTGGTTTTCGCGCGCGAGTGCGACGGCGACGCCTGCGGCGGCGATGGGCTTGGTGACGATCGCAGCGTTCATGGCGTTGAACGCGCGGCCGGGAGCGCGACGCGCAGCGGTCCTGGGACTATTCGCCGGGCTGACGATGGCGGCCGATCCGGCCGGTATGATGACGGCGGCGATATTCGTCGCCGCGCTCATACCGATCGGCCTGTGGGATTTCGTCACGGGCAAGGACGTCAGGCTCGCGATCCGCGTGTGGATGGACCGCTACAGTTCGCAACTGGTGCTGGTGATAGTGACGGCGGCGGCGGTCTGGACCCTGTCGCAAATGATTATTCCCGGCGGAATGAAGGCCGCCGGAATTGCACGAAGTCTGGCGCCGCTGGTCGGTGCGGCCGCGCCCGGATTGATGGCGCAGCTGAGCGAGGGCCTGCGCTTTTATCTACCGTTGGTGACGCTTTACGAGTTCATGATTGCGATCGCGGCGGTCTTCGGCGTGGTCGTGATAATCGCGCTGAAGGTGCGCTCCCGCTTCGCCGCCTGGGCGCTCGCCTGGCTGGCGCTGAGCGTCGGATTTTTCTGCTGGTCGCCGTATCGCGAGAGCGCGTCGGTGATGGCGATTCTGACGCCGGCCGCGGTGGTCGGCGCAATCGGCCTCGACTGGCTCCATCACAGCGACGCCTGGCGGATGGTACGGGTGCCGCTGGCGGTGATAGCGGTGCTGACGCTGTATATCGGCGCGGTAGCAAATTTCGCCTGCTATGGGCCCGACGCCAGCGAAGCGCCGTGGGCACGCCATGCGAATCTCTACTGGGGTGCGGCGGCGACGACCGTGCAGACGCGGCTCTATGCGCGGCAGGCGGCCGGCGGAATCGCGCCGTCCAACGCGACCGTATTTTTCGAGGACGAGAACGGGCCGGCGGCGGCGCCGATACGCTGGTACATGCGCGGATTGCGGCCGATCGCGACGGCGCCGACGGCGACCGTGGTGGTGAGCGCAAAGGCGCCCGTGGCGCCCGAGTCGCAACCGGTGGCGATTTATAGCTTCGATTACACACAAGGATGGCAGCCGAATTACGCTACGGCGAAACCCGGCGACATGATCCGGTTTTTGCTGAGCGGCAAGATTTGGGGACCGATCACGGCCGAAAATATATCGATCATGGTGCGCAAACCCTCGACCAGCGCGCCGACGGTGATAATGACGCCCGGGCGATGACGGTCGCGAGCGCGATTTGCACGCGCTAATGTCGTTTGCGATAAAGATGCGACCGGGAACCACGCCGTAGCGAAGCTCAATAACGCGTCGTTCATCCGCCCATTACCCTCAGGAGTTCAGATGCAAGCGCTTGTCGATACCTTCAAGGCCTGGCAATTACATCCAGTCGTCGATCACTTCACCATAGCGCTGATAATCCTCGGCATCCTGGTTGATCTGCTCGGCAGCCTGATGCCGTCGCGGAGCTGGCCGCGCACCACCGCACTGACCCTGATGGTGGTCGGTACGGCGGCGGCATGGGGGTCGAAGTTGACCGGCGGATGGGAAGCCGGGCGGGTGTGGGAAAACGTTAAGGGGCCGGCGCTGGAAGTTCTCAAGCGCCATGCGGAACTGGGCGATTGGCTGCCATGGGTGTTCCTTGGGCTCGCGTTATGGCGCATCGGAATCCAGTTCCTCGGGTTCATGGGGAGCTCGCGCTCGATCTATCTGCTGATTGCCGTGATTGCGGGCGGCGTGATCATTTACCAGGGGCATTTGGGAGGCGAACTGGTTTTCGAGTACGGCGTAGGCACCGAGCTGATGCCGACGGCGACACCGAGCGAAGCGCCGCAAGCGACGCCGAGTCCCGCACCGGCCGAGCCGGCGGCGATACCGACTGTGTTTAATCCGAGCGAAGCGCCAACCCCGGCGGCCGAGGCCTCACCGGAAGTGTCACCCGCAGCTTCACCTGAGGCTCCATCGGCGATGGCGACGCCGATGGAAACGCCAGCGCCGGTCGCGAGCTCGACGCCTGCGGCCGAACCGACGGCGACGCCTGCGCCATTGCCGCCGGGCGCAACGCCGGTAAATCCCCCGAGCGGCACCGCGTCGCCGGACGCGTCACCCGGGGCCGCGCCCGCGCCGAAGAATCTATAGGGAGCGGGGATTAATCCCCGAGGGCCAGGTAGAGCGGACGGCTGGCGCCGCTCTCAGTTGCAAAGGCGACGCCGGTGCCGAGGGCGCCCGTGTTCGGATCGATAGCGAAGCGCGAGATGGTGCCGTTGCCCTGGTTGGCGACGTAGAGAAAACTACCCGTCGGATCGACCGCCAAGCCGGTGGGGAGCTTGAGCGAAGCGTCCGGAAACTGCACGGCCGGACCCAGCGAGCCGTCGACATTGACGAAAAACTCCGAGATCGAGGGCGTCGTCGCCAATTGATTCGCGACGTAGAGGAACTGATTACCGACCGAAGTCGTCGCGAACGCCAGGCCGCCCTCGCCGGCGGTCGAAGAACTGTAGGGCGAGGCCGCCAGCGTGAGCACGCCCGTTCCCACGGTAAAATAATAAACCAGGCCCAAATTCTGATCGGTCGCGTAAACGAATTGCCCTGACGGGTCCATGATCACCGGACCCGGCACGGCGCTGCCGCCGAGGGTGGTCGCGGTGCCGGCCGATAATGTACCCGACGAGCCGACCGGGAAGCTGACGATGGTGCCCTTGGTGGCGTCGGTGACATAGAGCCATTTATTGCTGGCAACGGCGGCGGCGGGCGCCGAGAGCAAGATCGGCGAGAAGGCGGTGCCGTTAGCGGTCAGCGCGCCGGTGGAGGAATCGACGGTGTAAGGAGAAATCGTGCCGTCGCCCGAATTTACGACGAAGGCGAATTGCGCGTCGGGGGTAATCGCAATCCATTGCGCCGAACCCCCGGCGGCGACCGGACTGCCGCTCAATGCGGTGAGTGCCCCGGTACTCGACTTGATTTTGAATTCGCGGACGTTGTCGTCGGCAGAATTCGCCGCGTAGAGATATTTCGCCGATGGGCCGTTGGCGATTCCGATCGGGCCTTTGGCAGATCCGGCCGCGGCGGTGCCGACCAGCGAGAGTGCGCCAGTGGTCAAGTTGCGTGAAAATTCCGCGACCTTGCCGTCGGCGAAGTTCGAACTGTAGAGAAAAGCGCCAGTACCGGGAGTAACCGTGATGGTCCCGGTCGGGGTCGGCGTGCCATCGGCGGAGGCAAAGATCGAGCCCCCGCACGAACCGAGGAGCACGCACCACAGGGTCAGCGCCGCCAGCGTCGGCGCGATGCGCAAGGCTCGTGCGAGTCGCGCGCGGCCGCTCGATTGCACTTCACTGTGCATCGGCAGGCCGGTCGGACCGTCGGCATCTCTGGTCATAGCGCGACCCAGTTTACACCATCGGAGGCGTTGGGGAATCGCTGCGCGGACTTGACATTTCGCCTGGCTGCGTGGCGTGTTGGCCGCATCATGCCCGGCAGATTTCATCGCGAGAGTTTCCCGCGCATAACCGGAGGGAGAGCGAATTATGGCCAAGATCGACTTCAATAAAATTCCCAAGTTTTCGCAGCTGCCAATCAAGCCCGGCGCTCCGGCCGATTCCAACTGGGGGGTGTTCGGTGACAACGACGAAGTCGGATGCGTCAACTTCCTGACGCCCGAAGGAATCGTGGAAGCGGCCAAGCTGGTGCGCAACGGCAAGGTCTTTCGCCTCGATACGCCGATCAATTATGCGCAGCCGCCGCTGTTCGAACGCGAACCGGTGCATCACACCAAGAAGAGCTTCGAGAGCTACGGCCTGCTCGGCTTCGACGACGTGCTCGATTCCTACAACACGCAGGAAGGCAGCCAGTGGGACGGGCTCGGCCACGTCGGCAATCTCAAAGCGCAGGCCTATTACAACGGGGTCAAGAACGACGAGATCAAGGGCTCGAACAAGCTCGGGATTCATAACTGGGCCGACCGTTTCGTCGGACGCGGAGTGCTGATCGACGCCTTTCGCTATCGCGCGGAAAAGGGCCGCCCGGTGAATCCGCTGAGCGACGAGAAGTACAGCCTCGACGATTTGAAGGAGGCGCTCAAGGCGCAGAAGACCGAGCTCAAGCCGGGTTCGATCCTGCTGGTGCGGACAGGCTGGATGCAGGCATACCTGGCGGCGGCGCCGGCGGCCAAGACCGCGATGGCGCCGATGGACAAGCTGAAGGCCTGCGGGGTCGATGACAGTCGCGAATTGGTCGCGTGGCTGTGGGACAATCGGGTCGCGGCGATCGGGACCGATTGCCCGGCGGTCGAGCCGTGGCCGTGGGATTTCAAGGACGACGGCGCATTGCATTACCGCACGCTGTCGCTGCTGGGACTGCCGCTGGGCGAGCAGTTCGTGCTGGACAAGCTGGCCGACGATTGCGCCGGCGACGGCCGCTGGGAGTTCATGATGGTGTCGGTGCCGCTGCATCTGCAGGGCGGTATCGCATCGCCGCCGAATGCGGTCGCGATAAAATAGGGACCGCATTCGGTGGTGTGGCGCGGGAAAAGGGAAGGCGGCCGAGGAACTAAAAATTTACGGCTTTTACTGAAACCTCACCGAGCTTTCAGACTACCCTTTGGCAAGGTGCGGGCGATTACGCCGAGCGCGGTTTCGACTCCGGCCGTCATCAGATCGACCGACATACTCGCGGTCGCCCGATGACGCGACGCCTGCGCCGCCGTATAGGGCAGGTGGATGAAGCCGACCGGCACGTGAGGACTTGAACGCAGGGCGTGCAGCGCCGCGTACATCACGGTGTTGCAGACGTAAACGCCGGCGCTGAGCGAGATCGTGGCGGGGATGCCCGCGCGGGCGATTTCACGGAGAATCGGCACGATCGGCAGGCGCGCGAAGTAGGCGTCGGGACCCTTGGCGACGATCGGACTGGCGTTCGCCCCGCCGTCGGTTTCGCGGCTCGCACGATCGTCGGCGAGATTGACGGCGACCTTTTCGACCGAAAGCGATGGCCGTCCGCCGGCTTGGCCGAGGCCGAGCATCGCCACCGGTTTCGAGCGCGCGATCGCGTCGGTGACAGCCTTTGCGGCGCGGCGGCAATTCACCGGCAATTCCAGCGTATGAATCGTGGCGCCGCCGATTTCCTTGCCGTCGAGCCACGAGGCGACTTCCCACGAAGGGTTGGTGCGTTCGCCACCGAAGGGCGCGAAGCCGGTGAGCAGAATTATGCGTGCCATCAGCTCGCCACCGCCTTGCGCCGCGGATGTTCGATCGGCAGTTCGTCGCGATTGCCCCATTCGCCCCATGAGCCGAGGTAGTTGCGCACGCGCGTGTAACCGGCGAGCCGCAGCGCGATGTAGGCGTTGGCGGAGCGATAGCCGCCCTGGCAATACGGGATGATCTCGTTTTGCGGATCGAGGCCGAGGCGCTCGAACTCCTCGCGCAATTGCGCGGCCGGTTTGAAGCGGCCGTCGGCGGCGCGGTTGTGAGTCCAGTCGCGATGGATCGAGCCGGGGATCGCACCGGCATGTTTCGCGCGGACGCGTTCGCCGAAATATTCCTCGTCCGAGCGGACGTCGAAAATTTGCACGCCCGGGCGTCCGAGATGCGCGACCAGGTAGTCGCGCGAGGCCGTCGCGTCTTCACGCACTGCACCTTTGAAGTCACTGTGCGCGTACGGAACGGCGGCGGTGACGAGTTTTGCGGCGCCGGCGTATTTGAGACCGCCGTCGAGGATTCGCACCGCGCGATGGCCCATGTAATCGAGCGCCCACGCGCTACGCGTCGCGCGCATGCCGGAGTCGCCTTCGTAGAAAACGACGGTCGCGCCGGCGGTTACGCCCAGGGCCGCGAAAATCCATTCGAGCTGGCCGCGAAACTCGCGCATCGCGGGTTCGGCGGTATCGCTATGATGGAACGGGAAGGGGTCGAAGTGGCGCGCACGCTCGAGATGGCCGGCCCAGTAGTCGGCCGATGCGCGCGTATCGACCAGGATCAAATCGGGGTCGTCGCGATGTTGCGCGAGCCATTGCGCGTCAACCAGATAATTCGCAGCATCTGTTTCCGAAGCCATCTCGCCTCCATGGGCCGGGCGCTGCTTTATTTTGGGGCAGCGCTGCCGACCGCATCGCTAATAGAGCGAAATCCATCGCGTGTGAGCAAGCGCACCAGCCCCCGTTTGATTTCGCGCGCGAGGCTCGGGCCGCGGTAAATCATGCCGGTGTAAAATTCGACCAGGCTCGCGCCGGCGCGGATATGGCCGTAGGCGTCCTCGGCGCTGGCGATTCCGCCCACGCCGATAATCGGGATGCGGCCCCCGGTTTCTCGATAGACCTGCGCGATTACCTCGCGCGATCGTGCGAGCAGCGGCGGGCCGCTGAGGCCGCCCTCGAAGGCCGCGTCGACGCCGACCTCCGTGCGCATCAGGGTGGTGTTGGTGGCGACGATGCCGAGGCCGTCCCCCGTGTCATCGGGGCCGCTGGCCGCGGTTGCGAGGTCGAGTGCCGCCGCGCAGATGGAGCTGAGCTGCGCCGGGTCAAGGTCGGGTGCGATTTTCAACAGAATCGGCGGCTGGCGCCGATCGGGGGATAGAGCCTCGGGCAAGGCGGTGCGCACGGCCTCAACAATCGTGCGCATGCGCTCGGGCGCCTGGAATTGGCGCAGCCCCGGCGTATTCGGCGACGAGAGATTCACCACGATCAGGTCGGCAAAGGGTGCGAGCATTCGCGTGAGGGCGGCATAGTCCTCGGCGACGAGTTCGGGCGGCGTATCCTTGTTGGGGCCGAAGTTAAGCGCGACGCGAATCGCCGCGCGGGCGTCGTTTCCGGTTCGCCAGGTAGAGGAATTTCGGCGCCGGCGCAGGCGCGCGGCCGCCGCCGCCATTCCCGCGCCGGGAAATCCGAGCCGATTGATGAGCGCATGATGTGCGGGCAATCGCCACATCCGCGGCGGCGAGTTACCCGGCTGCGGACGCGGCGTGACGGTACCGAGTTCAGCAAAGCCGAAGCCGAGCGCATTCCATGCGGCCAGCGCGCGCGCATCCTTGTCGACTCCCGCGGCCAGGCCGACGGGGTTGGAAAATGCGAGGCCCAGGACCGTGGTCGCGAGTTGCGGCGGATCGTTCGCAGGGCCTAGAGGCGGCGTCAGGCTCAGCGCCGCGATCATCAATCGATGGGCGCGTTCAGGGTCGAGCCGAAACAGCAGCGGGCGAAACAGGCGGGTATAGGCGTTGTGACGTTCGGACGGCATCGCGAGCCGGATTTTGCGACGTGGGCCGCAGCGGCGCAATCACCGGCGCCATTGGGTATGGAGCCGGTAGCAGCAGAAAGAACCGTTGAAACCTTTGAAGGTTTCAAACTTCCCACGGTAAATTGGCGTACGCAGGTCATGCGAATCGCGTCGATGAGACCCTTCGCGGACGCGTATGCGCGGGACGCCTGCGATCGATTAATTTAAGGGCAATTCAAAGGCGGCCAAGGACCTCGCTTGTGGATACAGTGGATTGCTGTGCGCGAGCGTTATTGGTCCGGCGGGCGCCACAGGATAGAAGTTAGGCACGATGCGGGAGTGCTATGCTCGCGGGGTGGAATGGCAGCGGCAGGTAGTGCGATGACCAATCAGGCGAAAATGCAGGTAAAGTTGATCGATTACGCGAGCGCGCCGCTGGAAAAACTCTACGCGGCGTTTCGCACCTGCTATTCCGCCGACACCCCGATCGAGATTTGGGAGAAGATCGAGACCGAGAAAATCAGCCACCAGAAGATTCGCGAGTTTATCGCCGAGCGGCTCAAGACCGGGCATGCGTCGCCGCTCGAACAGGTGGTCTTCTGGTTCGGGATTTCGGGCGTTTCGCGATCGCTGTCGCATCAGTTCGTACGCCATCGGATCGGTATCAGCTTCGAGCAGCAGAGTCAGCGCTACGTTAAGTTCAAGCAGGAAAAGCTCGCGTTCGTGCTGCCGGAATCATGGTCGCGGGCGGGTCTCGACGACGAGTTTTCGCAATTGCTCGAGCATACGTCAGCGCTCTATGCACGCGCGCTGAAGGCCGGGATTCCGGCCGAGGATGCTCGCTTCATCCTGCCCAACGCGGCGCCGACGAATTTTCACGTGATGGTGAATTTCGCCGAGATGCTGCATATTTGCGATCTGCGGCTGTGCGTGCGCGCGCAATGGGAAATCCGCCGGATGGTCGCGTTGATGCGATCGGAGATCAAAAAAATCCTGCCCGAGATCGCAGTCTTCCTGCAGCCCAAGTGCGGCGAGAACCGGATGGGCTATTGCGACGAGTCGTTCGACGAATGGGCGAAATGTCCGCTAGGCAAGGTGCGCCCGCACAAATCGGCCCTGTTCGAAATGTACGAGCTGCACGGCAAGCGCAAGTCGCGCGCGCTCAGCGAGGACGAATTTCGCGCCGTCGAGGATAAGGAACAGCTCTAACGGCGCCTCGCAACCAAGGTTGGTGCTGCGACCGAGCGCTCCCGCCGCTTGCGTTGGATTCCCGACTGTGAGATTGCCATAACCGGACTGATCAGGAATTTAATTAGCCGTGGGAATTATCGAATCGACCGTACCAGGCGCAGGCGCGACGCGCGTAATCGATCTGTGCGCTCAATGCGGAGTCGAAGAGGGGGTCTGGAGCGTAGCCTGGCCTGACCTGCCCGCCGACGAATTGTTCCCACTGTGCGGACGCTGCATGTGGCGCCGCTTTCATACGGTGCCGCGCGGACCGGTTCGCCGTGCGTTGGTACGCAAGGTCTTCGCCCGCCGCGTTTTTGGAAAATCCGCCACCTGATCCGACCACGATAACGGGTGCGCCAATACCCGCCCTTCGTACATCGCAATCGAATACCGTCCGAACGCGATGGCCGCATGTGCGCGCCGCGATGCTTGAGTGCGCGCGCTGCGCGGCGCTGGTGCAATCGCGCTCTCGGGTGGTGCCGGGCGCGGGTGCGTTGCCCGCCGCCGTCGCCTTCGTCGGACTGGCGCCGGGGCGTTTGGGCGGCGACCGCACCGGGATTCCGTTTGACGGCGATCGCTCGGGCGATTTGCTGCGCCGCATGATTCGCCGGGCAGACCTGCGACGCGTATTCATCACCAATATCGTCCGCTGCAATCCGCGTGACGCGCACGGGCGCAACCGCGACCCCGACGCTCGCGAAATCGCCAACTGCCACGGACATCTGGAGAGCGAGCTTGCGATTGCGCGGCCGCGGCTGGTGGTCGCGCTCGGTCGAATCGCATGGCGGGAGCTGGCCGGCCGCGGCGTCGCGTTCGCGCCGGTGGACGCGACGCCATTTCAGATCGGCACACGGCGCGTGCTTCCGATGTATCATCCCGCATACGTCATCCGCGGCGCATATTCAGAACAGGCGTACGCGCGCGATTTCGACTGCCTCGCCCGGCTGATGTCTGCCGCGACCGCCGATTGACGGCGGCGTGCGCGCTCGCAATGCTCGTCGTACATGGATGTCACGCAGGAATTCGTTGCCGAGGGATTGCGGCGCGCGCACTACATCACCAATGAGCGTGTCGAGACGGCGGTGTTCCTTGCGCTCGCGCTCGACAAGCCGCTGCTGATTGAAGGTCCCGCCGGCGCCGGCAAGACCGAGGTCGCCAAGGTTCTCGCCGAGCTGCTCCGTACTGAACTTATCCGCCTGCAATGCTACGAAGGCCTGGACGAATCGCGCGCGCTTTACGAATGGAACTATCAGAAACAGTTGCTGCGGCTGCAGGCTGACGAGCATCAGGGGCTCCATTGGGAGGAGCTGTCGGAGCATCTGTTCTCGCGCGAGTACCTGCTCGAACGGCCGCTTTTGCGCGCGATTTCGGCGCCGCGCAAAGTGGTGCTGCTGATCGACGAAATTGACAAGGCCGACGAGGAGTTTGAAGCCTTCTTGCTGGAGTTGCTCTCCGACTTCCAGGTGAGCGTGCCCGAACTCGGCACGGTGCGTGCGCATGAGCGGCCGGCCGTGGTGCTGACCTCGAACCGCGCGCGCGAGCTGTCCGACGCGTTGCGCCGCCGCTGCCTCCATCTTTTCATCGATTTTCCCGGCATCGAGCAGGAGCGCCGGATTATCGAACTCAAGGTGCCGGGTCTCGACGCCGGCCTGGCGAGTGCGGCCGCCCGTCTGGTCAATGCGATGCGCAAGCTCGATTTGCGCAAGCCCCCGTCAATCGCCGAGACGCTCGACTGGGCGCGGGCGCTGCTGCGGCTAGGGGTCAAGGAGCTCGACACGCCTTCAATTCGGGCAACGCTCGGCGTGCTGCTGAAACATGAAGACGATCGCGCACGGGTCGAGGCGAAGGCCTCGGCATTAATCACGCGTCCGCGATGACGGCGCTAAGCGACGCGCTGCTCGAATTCATCGCCGACCTGCGCGCCGTGGGCGTGCGCATCTCGGTGGCGGAATCGCTCGACGCGATGCGTGCGGTGGCCGCGGCCGGACTGGCGCGCTCGCGGATGCGCGAAGCGTTGGCCGCCGCGCTAATCAAGGAAGAAGCCGACCGCGCAATTTTCGAGGAGATTTTTGGACGACGCTTTACCGGACGCTCGCCGAGCGCAGGCGAGCCGCATCGGAGCAAGGGCGAGCACGTCGGACTTCACGGGATGTCCGGCGGGCCCGGCGATTCCGCGATGCAATCGGCGGCGCGCGACCGGCGCGAGGACGACGAGCCGCCAGCCGGCGCTGCACCCGCGCGCAGGCCGCCGCCAGCGGATCGCGATCGCCCGCAACAGCCATCTGCGAAAACTCCCGCCGCCGAGCATCGGCGCACCGATAGCGCAGGAGACGAGAGCGATCGCCCTGCCGACACCTCAGGGAGCGAGTCATCGCCGCATCCATCGGACTCCGATGAGCAAAAATGGGGCACGGGACGCGAGACCAGTGACACGGAGACGGACTCGCCGGGTATCGAGGGCGTGCGTGCGGCGAAGATGCGGAGTATCGAACGGCTGCCGTTCGCGAGATTTTCGGAAGTCGAATTCGAGGCTGCGCGTGAGGTGCTGGCCGTTCTCAAGCGCCGTTTCCGCATCCGCCTGTCGCGCCGGTTACGGATCGCCGGGGCCGGCCGCATCGATTTCCGCCGGACGATTCGCGCGTCGCTCCAGCACGGAGGCGCACTCGGCGATCTGCGTTTTCGCGCACGCCGGCCGCGTCATATCGACCTGTTGATTATGGCCGACATCAGCGGATCGGTGAAATATGCGTCGACCCTGATGCTGGAAATCGCTGCCGGTGCCCGCTCGTGTTTTCGCCACGTGCGCAGCTTCGTATACATTGATCGATTGGCGGAAGCAGGCTTCGAGCACGGCCATATGGTGCAGACACCGCCGCTGGAATTGTACGCTCGATCCGACTTCGGCCGAGTGCTGAGGGAGCTTTGGGAGCGACGTGCGGCCTTGATTACGCGCGCCACCGTGATTGTGATTATGGGCGATGGCCGCAATAATCGGCGTCCGGCGCGCGCCGACATACTGCACGACCTTGCCCGCCTTAGCCGCGCAGTCTTGTGGCTCATTCCGGAACCGCAGGGCCGCTGGAACACGGGCGATAGCGCCATTCGGCAATATAGGCGTGCAGTCACTGCGCTAATCCCGTGCGAGAATCTGCGCGAACTTGAGCATGGGCTTGCGCGGGTTAGATGAGATTTTTGTCGATTTGCCTGCATTTGCATCGCGATTTCCGATATGACAACAATCTGACGCACCATATCTTTATGGCGCGGTATGCCAAATAAATGTTTGAATATGCCGCACTGTGCATAAGATGGATAACAATAGGATAAGCATTAGGGGAACTGTGATAAATCGAAAGGCAAAATTCTCAAGACCATTTGCATGGTCCTTCCTCATCGTTGGTATGCTTTCCCTATTTGCTGTCCCCGGAGTCTGGGCACAGACCGTGGCGGGTTCGATTTCGGCGGTCAGCGGCACCGCCACTATCACTCGCGGCGGTGCGACGATTCCGGCAGCCTACGGCGCCAAGGTTGATGTGGGAGACCGAATCATCACAGGCGCCGGGAGCAACGTAACGGTTACGTTAACCGACGGCAGCCAGATCGAAATCACCGACTCCAGCAATCTGACTATCGACCAGAACACCCTGAACGCCGACGGCACGCGCGCCGCGACCAAGGTGTCATTGCTTTCGGGTCTGGTTCGCTCGCTGGTGCGCTCGACGCCCGGCACGCCGCCGAACTTCGAGGTGCATACGCCGAACGCGGTGGCCTCGGCGCGCGGAACCGACTACGAAGTCGATCACCATACGGGCCAGCAGGATGATCGCTTCAAGGGCTGCACCGAATTCAGTCACGTGGCGGTCTATAAAGGCGATGTCGCGGTTTACAATCCGACCAACCCCAGCTCGCCGACGGTCGATGTCAAAGAGGGCCACAAAGTCACGGTGCCCTGCGGCGCCGCTCCGATCCTCAGCGGGGCCTCATGGGCGAGCACGGCGGCACTCGGCACCTTGGGCTTGCTCGGCGCCGGCGGCGTAGCCGTAACGGTAATCGGAGCAACCGGCGGGTTTGGTGGCGGTCATGGTCATCCGGTGAGCCCATCGCAATAGGGTTGCGCACCTTTTGAGCGCCCGCGAGCGAGCAGTTGAATCCGTCAGTCAGGTGAGCCGCGCCGCGGACGGATCCGTCAAGGATTTGGTCCGTATCGCTCGGACAAAGAATTGACCGGGCACATAATTGTGCCGCAGGGTCTCACATTCCGAGCCCGGTCGCGCTATGCTCAGGGGCTCTTCCATGGCACTACCCGCCGGTAAACATTTCTGGAAAAGTGCTTTCGTCACCGTCTGCATTGGGCTTTCGGTGGTCGCTGCGATCACCTATTTCAATCGCCGCTGGCGCCTCGAAGGGCTTGAACTTAGCGCTTCCGACTTCCTCATCTACCGGCCAGGCGAGATGAGACCTCCCACCGGGGTGGTCGTAATCGCGCGCATCGACGACAAGAGTATCGCGGAATTGGGGCGTTGGCCGTGGGGCCGCAATGTCGAGGCACGGCTCGTGCGAGCGTTGCAGGATTATCATGTGGCGGTGATTGGCTTTGACGTGATGCTGCCGGAGCGCGACTCCGCCGATATCTTGCGCGAGCAGATCGCCGAGAAGCTTCCTCGCGGCACCAAGGGTCGCGCGCTTCGCGCGATGCTCGACGAGAGCAACGATGCGGCCTTGGCCGCCGCCATCAAGTCGCAGGGCTCAACCTACCTTGGCTATGCATTCAGTGGTCTCGAGATTGGCAAGGTTCGAGGTCAGGATCTGACGGGTTATCGGAAAACCTTTCTGAAACGGCCGCCGATCTTCTACAATATCGTAACGAAGTCGGCCGGTGCGACTGACACCACCATCAGCGCCGACGCCTATCTGCCGCCAATCCCGAGGCTCAACGATGCCGCCCGCGGCGTCGCCTACGTCAACATCGATCTCGACGCCGATGGCACGGCCCGCTCGTTTCCGACCGTGGTGCGTCTCAACCACCGCTATTGCGTGCCGCTGTTTCTGACCCTGGCCGACGCCTATGCGCATTACTCTCCGCTCGGCCTGCACTTCGACGCCCACGGGATCTCCGGGATCAGCATCGGGGGCATTCCGATCCCGGTCAATGAGCTGGGCCGCATGATGGTGCATTTCAGGGGTCCCACCGGCACCATTCCGGGATATTCGATTTCCGACATTATCGCCCATCGTGTTCCGCCGGACGCATTGAAGGACCGCATCGTATTCGTCGGTATGACCGCGCATGCGCTGGGCGACCGCTTCGTAACGCCGGTGGGCGCGGACTTCCCCGGCGTCGAAATCCAGGCCAGCGCGACCGACAACGTATTGGCGGGCGATTTCCTGATTCACAACGAAACCCTGTCGGGAGAGGAAGAATGGGCCGGCGTGCTGATCGGTGTCGCGATCAGCTTCGTTGGCGCGTACATGACGGCGATTTCCGGCGCCACCATCGCGGTGATCCTGGGCGCCGGATACTTCCTCTACGCCCTCCACCTGCTCAACGCCTACGGTGAAGTCCTCGGCTTTGTCTTTCCGCTGATGGTGCTCGTGCTCACCTACATTTTTGTCATGAGCTGGCGTTATTTCAGCGAAGGCGCTGAAAAACGCCACCTGCGCCTGGTCTTCGAGCATTACCTCGATCCCGACGTCATCGCCTCGGTGGTCGACAATCCGACCGGGCTGAAGCTCGGCGGCGAACGCCGCCACCTGGCGATTCTGTTTTCGGACATCGTTAATTTCACCTCTCGCGCCGAACGGACCGATCCGGAGCCGCTGGTCGCACTGCTCAACACCTACATGACCGTTATGACCAACCTCATCCTCCACAGCGGCGGTGTGGTCGATAAGCTCATGGGCGACGGTATCATGGCGTTTTGGGGTGCGCCCATGGCGCTCGAAAACCCGGCGCGCCAAGCGATAAAGTGCGCTCTGCGCATGATGGAGGAACTCAAGGCCCTGGCCAGCCGCGACGAGCGTTTTGCGGACCTCAAGATCGGCATCGGCATCTGCACGGGCGACGCGGTCGTCGGCAACTTTGGCGGCGAGCAGCGCTTCGATTATTCGGTCATCGGCGATACCGTCAACCTGGCCTCACGCCTGGAGGGCCTCACCCGCCCATTCAAGGTTGGCATCCTCGCCAACCGCGCGACGCTCGAGGAAGCCGGCGACGGGTTTATCACGCGGGAAATCGGGCTGGTCAAGGTCAAGGGCAAGGACGTGCTCGTGCCGGTGGTGGAAATCGCGGGGCTCGAAGGCGACAGCGTCGATCCCGTCTATTACCACCGCTTCGACAGCGCGATCGCGCTGCTGCGAACCGGCTTTTCGCCCGAGAGCCAACTGCGCGATCTGCTCAAGGATCATCCCGACGATCAAGTAATTGCGATGTGCCTCGAGCGGCTGGAAGCGGCTGCCGGAGAACTCCCGCACGATATGATCTTCGAATTCGATTCCAAGTAGCGCCGCCGGCTACGACCGCTACACGCCGCCGGCGCGCTTAATGCGGCAGCGTCATGTTGAACACCAAGCGCATCTTGTTCAGCAGCCAATGCGCCCGGTTGTGTTCTCCGTCGTCATGGGGCGCGGCCGCCAGCATTTCGCGCCGCTCAGTCATGCGAAAGGCGATAACCTCGCCCATCTGCGCGGCGGTCTCCGGATGGTTTTTGAACAGCTCGCCGAAGGTGTCACGATTGAGTTCGAGCAATTCGACGTCGGAGCGTGCGCGAATCGTTGCCGTCCGTTTCTCGCCCGTCATCAGCGCCATCTCGCCGAAAAATGCCGGCACCGTCAGATCGCGGATATGCACCTGTTTGCCGTCGCCAGTGGCCGCCAGCACCTCGACCGTGCCCTCGCGAATGATAAACAGCGAATCGCCCTCGTCGCCCTCGCGCACGATCGGCTCACCGGCTCCGAAGTACTGCACGAGCACCCCCGGCACCAGCATCCGTAACTCCTCGTCGCGCAATCCGCGCAGAAAATCGACCTGCCGCAGTCCGTCCATGATCCGGTGCTCGAACGCCGCCGTGTTCGCCGCGGCCGGCCGCTCGCGCGCCATCCGCAACACTCGTTGCGGGAACGGCACCTCGATACCCTTGCGCCGCAGCACGTACCACATACCGGTCGCCACCGCATCGCGCAGGCGTTCGGCGTCGGCATAATCGCTCATCCAGTAGCGCACCCGATATTGAATCGCGGAATCGCCAAACTCCCACGTATAAAATTCCGCCGGCGGATATTGCATCACGCCCGGCATCTTGTAGAGGGCCTCCATCACCACCTCGCGCACAAAGTTCGGCGGGGCCGAATAGCTCAGTCCGAAATTCATTTCGCCGGCGACCGCGCCTATCGAATAATTCACCAGGGCATCCTTCGCCATCAGCGAGTTGGGAATCTCCATTCTTTCGTTGGTCCGCGTGATGACCGCCGTCGATCGCCAGCCGATACCCTGGACGCGCCCCTCGGTAGTACCCGATCTCACCCAATCGCCCGGCGCAAAGGGCTTGCTCAATTGCAGCGTCAGACCGCTGAAAATGTTGCCCAGGCTCTCCTGCAGCGCCAGACCGACGACCACCGCTACCACCGCCGTACTGGCGAGCAGCGGCGTCAAATCGACGGTGAAGTCCTGGCGCAAAACCACCAGCAGCACCAAGCCCCACAACGTCAGCATCAGAATGTCTTTGAAAATGGTCGAGAAGTGCGCGCGTGTGCGATGCGCCGCAGCGTCGGCCATCGCCAACATCAGATGGATCGCGCCCCAGCTCACCAGCACGATGCCGAAGCCGCCCGCCCATAGCGCCCAGCCCATCTCCGAAGCGAGCAGCGGCGTTGCGATCAGGTCGAAGGTGAAGCCGAGCGCGCACATCACCGAGCCGGTCAGCGACATCAAGGGCCACCGCCGCCGTATCACCGCCGCCAGCAGCACGAAGCTCAGAATCATGACCGCGTCGAAGATTATCCGCGTATCAGCGCTGAGCGATGCCAGGCCCAGTATTGTTTGAAGCGGCGTCGGATGCATTATTCGGGCGGGCGTTGCGTCACGAGAGCGGTGCCCGCATTCCTCCTCGAGCATCCAATCGTATAGCTCTGGTCAATGATCTCAACTGTTTGCAGCGTGCGCTTGCGGTCCGTCCCCCGGACCACCCGGACACGATCGACGGAATTTTACTGCGTTGGCGTGATAGACGGTAGCGCTTTGCGGGGCGTCAGCCGCCCGTCCCGATTCTTTTCAGGTCAGCGTGCAGCGCTTCGACCGTCAGCCGCCGCTGGCTCAGCCGCGCGGCCTCCTCTTCGCCGAGCTCCGCCAGGTAGCATCCGCGCTGCGGCAGCAACAGCACCGCGCGATAGGGGAAACCCGGCTGGATCTCCCGGTAGCAGCGCGTTGCGATAGTTCCCTCGAACGCCGCCTCGACCACGCGCTCGCGTCGCTTGCCGTCCGGCATGTAGACGAGCGCCGCCGCCGCTCGCAGCCGCGCCGTCCGCCGGGCCTGCCCGACCCCGCTCATTCTCCGCACGATCTCCTCCGCCAGCGCCCGGTCGCTCGCGCCTTCGCCGAGCCATCGATGGGAATGTACGCCGGGGGCGCCGCCGAGTGCGTCAACCTCGAGTCCGCCGTCGTCGGCGAGCGTCGCAATGCCCGACCGCTCGAAGTAAAAGTTCGCTTTGAAGCGCGCGTTCTCGGCGAAACTCGCACCGTCTTCCGGCGCCTTGGCGTCGATTCCGGCCTCGCGCAGCGATAGCAGCTGGAGATCATATCCGCGTAAAAGTACGCGATATTCGGCGAATTTGGCCGCGTTGGTCGTCGCAATCAGCAGGCGCGTCATTGCTCGTTCGGTCATCGCTTCGGCTGATAGGTGAACTTGAGCCGCGCCCGGTCGCGAGCACTCTCGAGGGCGAGCTCGATCAGCCGATCGATTAAGCGCGGCAGCGCCACGCCGCTTGCCTCCCACAATTTCGGATACATGCTGATCGCGGTGAAGCCCGGAATCGTATTGACCTCGTTGACGAACAACTCGCTCAGGTCGGCGCGCGCCAGGAAATCCACCCGCGCCATTCCGCTGAGGGCGAGCGCCGTAAACGCAGCCGCCGACAGCTTGCGAATCCGCTCGGCTATCGGTGCCGCAAGATCCGCCGGTATTTGCACTTCGGCCCCTACGGGATCGACATACTTCGACTCGTAACTGTAAAACTCGTGGCCCTGGATCAGAATCTCGCCCACCACCGAGGCCTCGGGCCGCTCGTTGCCGAGCACCGCGCATTCGAACTCGCGCCCCGCGCACGACGCCTCGATCAGAATCTTGCGGTCATACTGAAATGCGTCCGCTACCGCTGCGCCCAGCGCCCGCCGATGCTTGACCTTGCTGATTCCAATCGACGATCCGAGCGCGTTGGGCTTGACGAAGACCGGATAACCGATTTCATTGGCAATCCGCAGCGCCGCCCGCGCATCGGCGTCCGCCTCCGCCCGCGTCAGTGCGAAATGACGCACGACCGGAATTCCCGACGCATGCAAAATCCTCTTTTGCGCGTCCTTGTCCATGCCCAGGGCCGAGCCCAGCACGCCGGCGCCCACGTATGGAATCCCCGCCAGCTCGAGCAGTCCCTGCACCGTACCGTCCTCGCCGTAGGTCCCGTGCAATACCGGAAAGACCACGTCGAGCGGACCTGGCATCGCGTTCCGGCCGCCGCTCCTGCCGCCGCCATTGCGCGTCGGTGAGATGACCAGCGTGTGGCCGCGCGGCTCGGGCAGCAGGCTCACCGGCGTGCCGCCGCGGCCGAGCGCGCTCAGCTTCGGCGCCGCCTGCTCCAACCGCGCGATCGCGTCGCTGCGCCAATACCAGCGGCCGTCGCGCCCGATTCCGATCGGCACGATCTCATAGCGCCACGGGTCCATCGCGGACATTACGGTCAACGCCGATCGCAGCGAGATCTCATGCTCGCCCGAGCGGCCTCCGAAGAGCACTCCCACGCGAATTTTCCTGGTCCGCGCCATTGCCGGCTCCGCCCCCGCCCCCGCACCCTCATCGATTAATGGTCTTGCGCCTGATCCGTGACGCACCCATTCTGCCACGCCGGCGCCGCATGTTCGAGCAGGCGGTCACGCAAAAAAAGCGCAGCCGCGCGCCATCGTGATGCGGACGCGCGGCAACCAGTCTCCGGCTCGATTGCGAAACTCGCTACGGCCGGTAGTTGGGCGCCTCTTTGGTGATGAACACGTCGTGCACGTGGCTTTCACGCTGGCCCGCGTCGCTCACCCGGATAAACCGCGCGCGACGGCGCAGCTCGGTCAGATTCACCGCGCCGATATATCCCATGCCCGATTGCAGCCCGCCGACGAGCTGCTCAATATTGGTGCCCAGCGGTCCGCGATGGGGTACGCGCCCCTCGATTCCCTCCGGCACCAGCTTGCTCCCGTCGGTCACGTCATGCTGGCCGTAGCGGTCGCGCACCCGCTCCGTCATCGCGCCGAGCGAGCCCATCCCGCGATAGAGCTTGTAGGTTCGGCCCTGGTACAAAATTGTCTCGCCGGGGCTTTCCTCGGTGCCGGCGAACAGCGATCCAATCATCACGGTCGAGGCGCCCGCGGCCAGCGCCTTGGTGATGTCGCCGGAAAACCGGATGCCGCCGTCGGCAATCACCGGCACGTTGCGCGGCTCCGCTACCGCGACGCAATCCATGATCGCGGTGATTTGCGGCACCCCGACGCCCGCTACCATTCGCGTCGTGCAGATCGATCCCGGACCCATCCCGACCCGCAGCGCGTCGGCCCCGGCGTCGATCAGGGCCTTGGCCCCTTCCGAGGTTGCCACGCTGCCCGCCACCACGTCGATCTCGGGGCATTCCTGCTTGGTCGCCCGCAATGCGTCGATCACGTTCTGCGAATGCCCATGGGCGGTGTCGATGCACAATATATCGACGCCCGCCCGCTGCAACGCCGCCGCGCGCTCCTCGCGTTCGGGTCCCACGCCAATCGCCGCACCCACGCGCAGGCGCCCGCGCGCATCCTTGCTCGAAAACGGATGGCGCGTCGCCTTGTCCATATCCTTGACCGTAATCATTCCGCATAGCCGGTTATGCTCATCGACCAGCGGCAGCTTCTCGATCCGATGGGCCTGCAGGATCTCTTTGGCCGCATCGAGACTAATTCCCGGTCGCGCGGTGATCACCTTGGTCGTCATTACCTCGCGCACGGCCCGGTCGAGCCGCCGCTCGAAGCGCAAGTCGCGATTGGTCAATATTCCGACCAGCCGCTCGTCGCTGATTACCGGGAGCCCGGAAATTCCGAAGCGCTCCATCGTCGCCAGCGCGTCACCAATCATCTGCTCCGGATGCACCGTCACGGGGTCTGCGATCATCCCGCTTTCGTACTTTTTTACCGCCGCGACTTCGGCCGCCTGCTGCTCGATGGTGAGATTGCGATGGATAAAGCCGAGACCACCAAGCTGCGCGATGACGATCGCGCTGCGAGCTTCGGTAACCGTATCCATCGGACTCGCCACCAGCGGAATCCGCACGCGAATATGCTGGCTCAGCACCGTTGCGGTGTCGCAGTTCGACGGCAGCAAATCGGAAAATTGCGGCAGCAGAAGCACGTCGTCAAAGGTCAGTCCGTCGCGGATTTCCTGGTACGGCATCCTATTTCTCCATGATACGACAAAGCCCGCAGTTACCCTGCGGGCTGGGAAGAGATTCGGGATGTAATCCGGAATTGCGATCCGGTAGCGCCATATCTTTAATTAACAAATGGCGCCTTCCCGCGCAATTCGCGTCCATATTCGTGCGGCTCCGCGCACTGCGCACAGCCGCCTTCCATACGGTCTGGGGCGCCTGCCTGGCGGCTGCGCTGCCCGCGACGCGCGGGCTTGCCCGCTATTGCAGCGACAGGTCGGCGCGCGTGGTCTTGCCCTTATCGTCGATGCCGGACGCGTCGAGCCTGGGCGTGACCGTGAACAGCCGCGACGGCTCGACCTTCGTGCTCAAGTAATGGCGCACCGCTTGCGCGCGCGCCTCGGCCAGACGCTGCAAGTCGTTGTCCGATACCGTCATGTGCTCAACCAGGAGCTTTTTCATTTCGGCCGGCGGCAGCGACTCGTCGAGTCCGAGAAAGTTGGTGGGCTTGTCGAATTTCGCCGCCTTGTACACTCGTTTGAGATACTTGTCGTAGAGATACGTCGGAATCTTTTCGTCGGCGCCCGCAGCATTTCCGGATTCCTTCAATCGCGCCCGCACCAGTTCGTCGACCTTGGCTTCATGCAGGCCGGGCCGATCGACGGCCGGATCGACTCGTCCCGAGATGCTGAGTTTCAACGCCGGGCGGGCGTTGAGCGCAGCCGCGACGACATCGAGCCGTTTGCGGCTGTCGGCAGTGAGCGTAGCGCGGCCGGGCGCGAACTCGACGTACGACAGATCCTTTGAGTTGGCGCCGGCCAGTCCGCCAATCGCGCCTGCCAGTAAGCGAAATGGCGCCGTCACCGCCTTCGTCACGATTCCGGTGAACGCATGAAGAATTACGCTGCCGAGGCTGAACTGCGGATCGTTGAGCGATCCCGAGACCGGTACGTCGAGGTTAATCTGCCCGTTCGAGTCCTTCAGAATCGCCACCGCCAGCCGCATCGGCAGATTCATCGCGGTCGGACTCGGGACCTTGTCGCCGAAGGTGAGCTGATCGAGAGAGATATGATTGTCGGCGGTCAGCACCTGGTTAGCCAGCACGTAATGGACATTGACCGTCAGGGTGCCCTTGGTGATCGGATAGCCGGTGTATTTTACCGAATAGGCCGTCAGATTGGTCAGCTCGATACCGTCGGCCTTAGCCGCCAGATCGACCGCCGCCAGCGGCGCCAGCGGGTTGATCGTACCGCCGATATGAATCGGCGCGCTGTCGTTGATCTTCCCGTCGATCACAACATAGGCGGGGGTCGTCGCGCGCGTCCCGAAGGCGCCGACCTTGCCTCTGATATCGGTCAGATTCGCGCGGTAGTTCGGCTTGATGAAGAGGTCCGAGTAATCGACGTGGCCGCCGCTCAGCATGATATCTCCGAGCTCGATATCGGCGCCGATCGGCTGGGGCACCGGCGGCGGGGCTGGTGCTACCGGCGTCGGTTGTGCTGTCGGCGTCTCCTCGCGCGTGAGCGATTTGGGCGCTTCCCCCGGATGCGAAGTGAGGTCGCTCAGATTGAGCCTGCCGTCTTTATTCAGAATGATTCGCGCGTAGAAATCCGCGAGCGCGATCGCGCCGACGTGGAGCCGCGGCTGGCCCCGGCCGAGTCCGAAATCGATCCGTTTGAAACGGAGCGAATTCAGGCGCACGAAATCGTCGCCGGTCAGCTTGTCGAGCAGGCGCACGTTGTTCAAGATGGCGTCGCCGCGATACCCGATACGGAGTTTGTCCGCCACCATGGCCGCGCTCACAACGCCGTTGCTGGTCAGCAACGCACGCTTGATCGTCGCGTTGAGGTCCTTGGGTAAAAAGTTCTCGGTCAATGCGAGATTCAGCCGCCCGGTTTGTACGCGCAGGTCGGCCTTCAACGGCGCGATAGTGACCGGCCCGGAAAGCTTGAAACTGCCGCGTCGGTCGAGCACGCCATCGATTTCGATGTCGAAGGGCTGGCGGAAATCGCTGGTGAAATTCCTGGCGCTCAGGTTCAACGGAAAAATTTTGGCCTTCATCGGACGCCGGCCCGTGTCGTCCTCGGCCTCGAGCGAAGCCTTGTCAATCTTTATCGACGCGATTTTGTAGCGCCATTGGGCTGTGGCCGGTCCGCTCGGCGGGGCGGGAGCGGGCGCCGTCGCGCGCTGTGCGGGATGGCGTGCCGAGTGCCGTCGCTTGCGGCGTTCGCGCGATACGATCGCGCGAGAGGGCGCCCGGTGCCGCTCCTTGCGGGTAGTCGCGCGAGAAGCCGTTGCCCGGTCGTTTGGCGCGGGCGCGGCCGGTGCGGACAGCAATGACAGCAAGCTCAATTTGCCGTCGCGCTCGCGCTTTACGAACAGCTGAATCCCGTCCGCATGGACTTCCTTGACGACTGCTTGATGGCTGGCGAGATCGACCATTGCGATGGTTGCCCCGAACTGCGTCCATCGCACGGGCTGCTGCTTTTCGCCGGGTGCGATTAGTTCCAGGTTATCGACCGTGAAGCTGGCCGGTTCGACGTGCAGGTTGAAGCGTTTGGTTGCGAAGGTGGTTTGCACGGTAGCGTGGGCGTTCAGTTTGCCGGCTCCAATGGTGGCCGCCAGGACCGAGTGCCCGTAGGCCTGCAGGGCAGGCAGGTTGACCTGGTCGAGCGTGATATCGCTGGTGACCTGCGACTGCGCCAGATCGAGATGGCCCTTGACCGTGATCGAACCGCCGCCGCCGAGCGAACCGGAGAAATCGTAGGCCGCGGGCGAGGCCTTGGCGCCGAGCGCGAATTGCTTGAGTCCGACATTGATATTTTGCAGGGTCAGCGAGGCCGGCGTCGCGAGGCTATCGTCGGTTAATTTGACCGTGCTGTTGGTGATTGCGAGCGACGCTATCGTGAGATCGAGCGGGCTCTCCTTGGGGTGCGCCGCAGGCGCCGGCGGCGTGGCCCCTGCGGCCGGTGCCGTCGCCGCGATCGAAGGCGCAGCGATGACGGCCGTGGCCGGGGTGGAAGTTCCAGTTGTTGCCGGGGTTGCAGTGGGAGCTGGCTCCGATACTGCCGCATCCTTGGCGGGCGCGGCCGGATTTGCCCGGGTAGCGACCTTCGGGAGTGGAATCGCTGACGGAACTGGAGTTGCGGCGGGCGATGCGTCCGGCGTCGTCGCAGGCGCGGGCGCTGACGGTTGCGGGACGGGTGCGGCAGCCGCGGGCTGCGGCGCCATCAGCGGCATCAGATTGGTGGTGCCGTTGCGATTGCGCACCAGTGCAACCTTCAGACCGTCCGCCGTGATCGCACCGAGATGGAAAACGTGATTGAGCGGCTGAACGTCGTCGAGGATAGCGGCGAACCGCTGGATTCCGACCAGCGGCGCATCGGCGGCGTCGCGGACCTCGAGTTGGTCAAGCGAGACCTGCCCGCTAATGCGGATAAGCGGGCCGCCGGCGGCCTGCGCGAAATGCACCTGCAGGTAAGCGGAAAGCTCCCCGTGCGGAATCGTGACCGGCAACTTCTCGGGGACGTAGCCGATTAGCGGCACCAGATTAAGATGGTCGAGCCGCAGCCCGATCACCGACTCGGGTTCATGGGCGAAGGGCAGCGCGCGGCCGCCGATTTTCACCGGACTGCCATCGACTACCATTCGCAACAGCGGACGTACGAAAATCCTGGTGTCGGCCGGCATGTTCGCGATGAATGGGAGGTCGAGTTCGATATGTTCGACGACGTGGCGCTTGCCCAGCACCTGGTCGTCGAAGCGGATATCGCCGTCGCGCAACTGGATATTCGACAGGGCGAAGCGGACCGGCTTGCTCGGCGGCGGCGCCGGAGTCGAGGGTTCGAGCAGGTCGGAAAAGTTGAATTGCTGCGGGCCGCTGCGCACCACGTGCAGCACCGGCCGATCGATCTCGAGGTGGGTAATCACCGGCGCCAGCCGCCATAGCGAGGACCACGAAAGCTTCACGCGCACCCGCTCGACGTCAACGAAGGGTTTGGCGGCATCGCGGCCGGCGATATGCAGATGGTCAACGCCGAGTTTCAGGCGGAACGGGTTGACGGTGATCTCGCCGACCGCGACCGGACGCTTCAGCGAGGCGGCAACCTGATTGGTGAGAATGTGCCGCAGGAGTATCGGCAGGCCGAAGAAGCCGCCGATGGTGTACAGCGTCAAGACGATCAGCAGCGTGATACCGGTGCGGCGTATCCACCGCGTCCGCAGATATTCCGGGGCGCGGCGCGTCCAGGATTTGATGCGATCGAGTCCGCGGTTGATGCTTTCGGTCATGCAGTTGAGCGCCGGTCACGCCAATCCGGAGGGAGCGGCCCGAGCTGAGTAAAAAATTAGCATAGGTGATACACGCCACGGGAGTCGTTCGCCCGCCGCTGGCTGCGTTCCGCCGCTGGAGCGGGTGGTGCGGTCGCCACGCAGAAATCGAATGATTCCCTGATAAGCGTAACCGCCGCGCCCGCCCGTGACGCCCTCGAAGGCGAGCGCAAGATGGTCACAGCGCTGTTCGGGGCGCCGGTCGCCCATGAGGACGATCCGCAGCGCGCGATGAATCGCCGCTACTTGCTATGAGTTTGAGGCCACGGTTTAGCGTGAGACCCACAGCCCAGACTCCCGCCGATTCAGCGCGTGCGCCCACCAAAATGCAAAGGGTTTCTCCTATCGAGCCGAGGCGTTCATAGCAACATTACGTCTCCAGCGATATGTATACCTTGATCTGTGCTGTAGTCTGACGAATTGATCGTGGGATGGCGAAGAAACTTAAACAGCAAAAGCAGCGTGGTCTCTGCTCAACACCGCCGCCAGCCCCTGAGAACGGGGTTCCGTTTGACGATCTAGATGCTGTGCCGGTTGCTACGGCGTCCTTCGTTCTTCGCGAAGATGGCACCATCCAACCAACGGACGACGTCCCGCCTGTCGAGCAACCGGAGTCAGCTGCGCCCTCGCCTCCGCATCTCGCCTATCGTGACGATGCCCGCGGCGTGTGGCTCTACCACGGCAACTGCCTCGAACTGCTCGACGCCATTGCCGCGAAATATCCCGACGGCCGCTTCGACTGCATCTTTGCCGATCCGCCTTATTTCCTCTCCAACGGAGGCATCACCTGCCACGCCGGGAAGATGGTGAAGGTGGACAAGGGCGATTGGGACAAGTCGCGCGGACCCGAACTTAATCACGAGTTCAACCTCGAATGGCTCCGCCGCTGCCAACGCGTGCTCAAGCCCAACGGCACCATCTGGGTCAGCGGCACCCTGCACGTCATCTTCTCGATCGGCTATGCGATGCAGCGGCTTGGCTTCAAGATTCTCAACGACATCACCTGGGAAAAACCCAACCCGCCGCCAAACCTCTCCTGCCGCTACTTCACCCACTCGACCGAGACCGTCCTCTGGGCGGCCAAAAGCGAGAAGAGCAAGCACTGCTTCAATTATGACCTCATGCGCCAGATCAACCGCGGCAAGCAGATGAAAACCGTCTGGACGATCGCCGCGCCGGGTGGCGATGAGAAATCGTACGGCAAGCACCCGACCCAGAAGCCTGTCGCCCTCGTCGAGCGCTGTCTGCTCGCCTCAACGAACGAAGGCGACGTTGTGCTGGATCCTTTTATCGGAGGGGGCACGACGGCGATTGCAGCGATTCGCAATGGCAGACACTGCGTAGGCATCGAAGCGGACGAGAATCACATCGCCTTATCGGTGGCCAGGGTCAAAGCAGAGAACCAGGAATCCCAAGATCTGTTCGCGCAAAAACCAAAGGCATCAGCAGCGATTCTCTGAACGCCTCTATGGAACGCGAACAAGCAGTTGCGAAGCTGAAGGAACTCCAAGGCCAGGACCTCCGAGCGCTGGCCGGCAAGTATCAGGTAACTGTTTGGCGCGGCGACAAGAAGAACAAAGGCTGGGCGGGCCATGTTCTGGAGCGCTATCTGGGGCTGCCCATCAACTCTGCTCAATCGCCAAACTTCGGATCGTGGGAACTGAAGATCGTTCCGCTGAAACGAAACTCCGGGGGCGATTTGCAAGTGAAGGAGACCATGGCGATCACGATGATCGACGCCTACAACGTGTTACAGACCCCTTTTGAACGAAGTCACCTGTTCAGCAAGTTAAAAAAGGCGGTCGTGTGCGCCCGAGTCTTTGAATCGCAAAAAGATGAGCGAAGTCTGCTGGCGCGCGTCTCAACGTTTAACCTCGATGACCCGAAGATCCTGAATCAGGTCAAAGCGGATTACGAACTTGTTCGAGCAACAATTGCAACGAAAGGCTTCGACTCACTGACGGGGGCGATGGGTGTGCTTGTCCAACCGCGAACAAAGGGACCGGGACATGGGAGCACAAGTCGCGCATTCTACGCGCGGACTCGATTCGTCGCCACAATTCTGGGTCTTTAGATTTCACGCCCATGACCTTCCAGGAGTTCACCGAACAAATTGGCACCGCCGACATGATCGACGCCAAAACCCTCCTCGACGAACTCGGCCGTTAGCGGGGTGGGTTAGCCCAGCGCACCCGTGGCGACCAGCTCGCTGATGCGATCCTCGCTGTAGCCGAGCAGCGTTTCAAGGACATACTGATTGTCCTGCCCGAGCGCCGGCCCCCCGCGATTGACCTGGGCCGGGGTGCGCGAGAGCTTGTAGCGCGAGTGCTCGACGACGGTCTCGCCGGCGACCGGATGATCGACCCGTACGAAATGATCGCGATGGAGTAACTGGGGGTCGGCGTTGGCGTCGACGGTGTTCTGCACGGTGTGAGCGGGGACGCCACGGGATTGCAGCAGCTGTTCGGTTTCGTGCGCGGTGCGCTGGCGGGTCCATTGCGCGATCGCTCGATCGAGATCGTCGCGATGTTGTCGGCGCGCGGCCAAGTCCCTGAAGCGCGGGTCGTCCGCAAGTGGCGCATGCTGCGCGAGTTGCATCGAAGAGCATAGCGCGCGCCATTGGTCTTCGGTGCGGCATGCGATCGCAACCCAGCGATCGTCGCCGGCGGCCGGATAGATGCCGTGCGGCGCATGGTCGGGATCGTCGTTGCCGACGGGGCGGTAATCGCGTCCGCTGGCGACGGTATCGAGGATCGGCAGGGTCAGGAACTGGAGCGCGGATTCGGCCTGCGCCTGATCGATATACTGGCCTTGGCCGGTGCGCTTGCGATGAATCAACGCGGCCATCACGGCGGCCAGGCCGAAGCGCGGGGCGATGTAATCGGTATAGGCGCTGAAGGGGCCCGAGGGCGTGCGATCGGGCCATCCGACGAGATTGTAGAAGCCGCAAAGCGCAGCGGCGAGGTTGCCGAAACCGGCGAAGCGCGCGAGCGGTCCGGTCTGGCCCATCAGGCACGAGCTGAGCATCACGAGGTCGGGCTTGACCGCGCGCAACGCTTCGTAATCGAAGCCCCATGCGCGCATCGCCTTGGGCGAGAAGGATTCGCATACGAGGTCGGCCCAGCGCACGAGGTCGAACACGATGTCGCGCGCCTCGGGCCTGGCGAGATCGAGGGTGAGGCTGAGTTTGCCGGCGTTATTATTGCCGAAGAGCGCCGAATGCTCGGGGCTGGTGTTGTTGTCCTTGAAGGGGCCGACGGTGCGCGTGGGATCGACCCGGTTGACGGATTCGATGCGCACCACGGTAGCGCCGTAATCGGCCATTGCGCGGGTGATGCCGGGACCGGCGAGCACCCACATGAAATCGAGTACCTTGACGCCGCTGAGCGGTAATCGGGCAGCCATCAGATGATCCCTCGGCGGACGAAGTCGTCGAACTGGCGCTCGCTCAGGCCGAGATCGCCGAGATAGATTTCGCGGTTATGCTCGCCGACGCGCGGTGGGCGGCGCAGATACTGGATCGGGGCGGCGCCGAAGCGCGCGAACGGACCCGGGTAGGTGAGGGTGACGCCGAGGTCGCGATCCTCGGCCGTCTGCCAGTACTCGCGCGCGATGAACTGGGGATTTGCGAGAACGTCGCCGATAGTCGCGAGCGGGGCGATCAGAAAGCCGCACTGGCGGGCGAGATCGAAGGCTTCGGCCTTGGTCAGGCTGCGCAGGAAATTCGCGACGACGGCCTTCATCCGTTCGTATTCCTCGAGCGGCTCGCGGCCGCTGAGCAGCATGTCGCCGTAGGCGATCCAGTCCTTGTCGCGGGTGGCCTGATCGCAGAAGCCCTGCTCGCAGATGTAGTTCATGAGTTTGCGGGTGAAAACGCCCAGCGCGCTGCCGAAAAGAAAGACGCAGGTGACGAGGCCGTCCTTTGCCTCCCATACCAGCGGCACGCGAATCGGCCCCATCTTGACGCCGCCGGACATGCGGCGGGTTTCGTCGGCGCCCAGCGTTGCAGCCAGCACGGTCGATTGCTGGGCGAGTCCGAGGCTTTCCTGTGCGGCGATGTCGACCTGCTGGCCGAGGCCGGTATTGAGCCGGTCGTAGTAGGCGATCAGGGCGGCGCCGGCGGCGTCGGCGCTGGCGTGGAGGTAGGCTTGCGGCACACTCATGCGGATGGGCGGGCGGTCTTCGTCGCCGTAGAGAATGAGCACGCCGCTGGCAGCCATGACGATGAGGTCGCTATCGGCGTAGCTGGCCTTGGGGCCGTCCTGGCCGAAGGGCGTAATCGAGACGTAGACCAGGGCTGGATTGAGCGCGCTCAGATCGCCGTAGCCGAGGCCCTGGCGGGCGAGCGCGCCGGGGTCGCCGGATTCGATGATGATATCGGCGTGCGCGGCCAACTGGCGCATCAGATCGCGGCCCTCGCCGGTTTCGAGGTCGAGCGTGATACCCCGTTTGTTGCGATTGTAGGCCCACCAATAGACCGAGCGTTCGGGGCCGGGTTGGTCGGCGAAGAAGGGCTGGAGCGATCGCACGGAGGAGCCGCCGGGCGGTTCGACCTTGATCACGTCGGCGCCGAGGTCGCCGAGGATCTGCCCGCACAGCAGGCCGCGCTCAGTGGTCAAGTCGAGCACGCGGCATCCGGCGAGCATCGCGCTGCGCAACCCGCTATTCGCATCGGCCGCCGCGGCCATCAATCCACCCGCTGGTCGAGTTGCAGAATGATGCCGTCGGGATCCTCGAAGAGACAGGTCAGGAATTTTTTCCCGGGCTTTTCGCCGTAACCGCTGGAATCGGCGGGGGTGGGCGGCACCAGAATTTTGACGCCGGCGGCCTTGAGCTTTTCATGCCATGCGCGAAGGTCGTCAACCCACCACGAGAAGTGCGAGATGCCGACTTCGTCGAGCTTGATCGGGGCGCCGGGCGAGCCGCCGGGTTTTTCGGAGAGCACCAGGAAGCCGCCGGTGTCACCGCTGCCGTAATGCAGATGGACGGCGCGGCGCTTGCCCGCGTCGGGACTCGCGTACAGCCGCGGCATCGCGCCGATCGGCTGGGTAGCGTCGAAGCGCACCTCGAGGCCGAGCAGGTCGCGATAAAATTTAAGGGATTTCTCCATGTCGCGAACCCCGATTGCGACGTGTGAGACTCCGTTCATGGCATTCCCCCTGGTGGCGCCAAGCGATGGCCGATGTCAGTCCCCGAAAGCATTGCGATTAGAACTCCGTGTAGGGCAAATGGCAAGTGAAAGCCGGACCCTTCGGCGGCGTCGCCACGCAGAAGAGAGTGGCGGGTTATGCGGGCCGTGGCGGCGGCGGCTCGGTGTAGCTGATGAGCTCGAGCAGATTGCCGTCGGGATCGCGGAGGTAAACGCTCATGCCCTCGCCGCGTCCGCCGATGCGAAACACCGGCCCCTCGATTATCTCGATACCGAGGCGGGTGAGATGGTCGGCGGCCGATTGAATCGTGCCGGGCCAGACGAAGCAGTAGTCGCCGCCGCCGATCGTCGGATGGGCGGCTTTGAGGGTGATGCGATTGTCGGGCGGATGGAGATTGAATTTCTGGCGGCCGAGGCTGATGGCGACGGCGATGGCCTTGCCCTCGCGCCATTTTTCGAGGCCGCGGGGTTTGGCGCCGAGTACGCGCCGGTAGAATTCGACGGCGCGTTCGATATCGCCAACCGGCATCGCGACATGATCGAATTCGATTTCGTCATTCATCGGAAGACCTCCGGGCTGGCCGCGGCACGAGTCAGGGTGTCATTTTTGACGAAGTCCGCGAACTGAGAATCGCGGCCCTGCCTCGTTAAGCTCAAATGAGGAATTTTGAATTGCGCGCGGCATGTGGACGGCCTAGGGGCGAGGGGCGGCGGCGATCGCCTGGGCGAGCAAGTCGAGCGCGGCGAGCGCAAACGTCCGCATGTTGGCATGGCGGTCGCCGGTGCCGGTGCGCACGGTTAACGAACGCTCGACGGGTCCGGCGACGGCGATGACGCTGGTGCCGGCGGGCTCGCCGTAGCGGCTGCCGGTGGGTCCGGAGGCGCCGAGCTCGCCGATACTCCAAGTCGAGCCGAAGCGCTCGCGCGCGCGGCGTGCGATGATCGCCACAAAGGGCTCGGTCAGCGGTTTGAGGCCCGCGAAGGCGGAATTCGGAAGATCGAGGATGACGTCGCGCGCTTTCAGCGTGTAAACGTCGGCGCCGCCAATGTAGTAGGTCGATGCGCCCGCCACGCTCAGCAGCGCCGCGGACATCAGGCCCCCGGTAGTGGATTCCGCGATGGAAATGGTCTCGCCGCGATCCTTCAAAAGGGCTCCGATTTTTTCGGCGATGGGTATCAGGGTTTGCATCGTGGTCGGCTCCTTGTGCGTGCGCCGCCCGACTTTAGCTCAGCCGGTGCGCGCGGGGAAAGTTCCATCGGGCCTCGGTGCGGAAGCCCAGCGGAAGTCCATGAGTATAAGTTTCATGATTCCAGTCAGGCACAAGGCGCGGGCCGACGCGTCGGATCAAATGACGCCGCGGGCGCGCAGATCGGCGAGCGCCGCCGCGTCGTAGCCGAGCTCAGCCAGGATCGCGTCGGTATGCTCGCCCTTGGCGGGGGCCGGCGTGCGCAATTCCCATGGCGTGCGACTGAGATCGACGGCTTGCCCGACCAGCGTCGGACCGTCGGTGCGCGGCGCTTGCGACGACTCCGACGAATTCGATGACGCGGACGGTGTGGACGACGCGGACGATTGGACAGCGCGCGCGATGCCGAGGTGGCGCACCTGGGGATCGGCGAAGACCTGGTCGATGCGATTGATCGGGCCGCAGGGCACGCCAGCGCGATTGAGCATCTCGATCCATTCGGCAGACGGGCGCGTGCGCGTGATTGCTTCGATCGCAGCGTTGAGCCGGTCGCGATTGCGCGAGCGAGTCCTGCCGCTGGCGAAGTCGGGGTCGGCCGGCAGATGTTCGGCGCCCAGCGCCTTGCACAGGCGCGCGAAGATTTCGCCGCCGGAGGCTGCGATATTGATGTGGCCGTCGGCGGTAGCGAAGACTCCGGTGGGGATCGAGGTCGGATGATTATTGCCGGCCTGCTCGGGGACCTCGCCGGAAATCAGCCAGCGGGCGGCCTGAAAATCGAGCATCGCGATCTGCGCCCCGAGCAACGACGATTGCACCCATTGGCCTACGCCGGATTGCTCGCGTTCGAGCAGGGCGATCAGGATACCCATGGCGCAGAAGACGCCGGCGGTGAGATCGGCGATAGCGATGCCGACGCGCACGGGGCCCTGGCCGGGAAGACCGGTAATCGACATCAGGCCGCCCATGCCCTGCGCGATCTGGTCGAAGCCGGGGCGGTCTCGATAGGGGCCAGTCTGGCCGAAGCCCGAGATGCTGGCGTAAACGATGCGCGGATTGAGGGCGCGCAATTGTTCGTAGTCGATGCCGAGCCGATGCTTGACGGCGGGACGGTAATTTTCGACCAGCACGTCGGCGCTGGCGGCGAGGCGCTTGAGGATCGCGATGCCCTCGGGGTCCTTGAGGTTGAGCGTGAGGCTGCGCTTGTTGCGATGGAGGTTCTGGAAGTCGGAACTTTTGCGGCCGCCGGCCTCGGCGGTGTCGAATTCCGGGGTCTCGACCTTGATCACGTCGGCGCCCCAGTCGGCGAGTTGGCGCACGGCGGTGGGGCCGGAGCGTGCGCGGGTCAAGTCGATAACGGTGAAGCGGGAAAGGGGCAGTTTGCTCATAGGATTCTTACGGGCGGAGAGATGGTGAATTGTTCTGCGGATTTCGCCGAAATCCGCATTCTGTTAAAGCTCAACATTCGTTCGCAGCATCCAGGAGACGGTCAACGTGGATTTCAACATACCTGCCGATATCACGGCTTATCTTGCAGAATTGGACGACTTTATCGAGCGGGAAATCAAGCCGCTCGAGCGCGAGAACGACAATATCCGCTTTTTCGACCATCGCCGGGAATGGGCGCGGACCGATTTCGATCGCGGGGGACTGCCGCGCCACGAGTGGGAGGCGCTGCTCGGCGAGATGCGGCGGCGCGCGGACAAAGCGGGGCATTACCGGTTCGCGTTGCCCAAGGAATACGGCGGCAAGGACGGCTCGAACCTGGCGATGGCGGTGATTCGCGAGCATCTGGCGGCCAAGGGGCTGGGTTTGCACAACGACCTGCAGAACGAAAGTTCGATCGTCGGGAATCTGCCGACGGTGCTGATGTTTCGCGACTTCGGCAGCAAGGCGCAGCGCGACGCATTTATCCCCGGGATTCTCGACGGATCGATGAGTGTCGCGTTCGGCCTGACCGAGCCGGAGCACGGCTCGGACGCAACCTGGATGGAGACGCGGGGCGAGCGCGAGGGCGACGGCTGGCGAATCAACGGCGCGAAAATCTGGAACACCGGGCTGCACGTGGCGACGCACGATTTCGTTTTTGCGCGGACCAGCGGACGCGACGGCGGCGCCCGGGGAATCACCTGCTTTATCGTTCCGACCAAGACCGACGGCTTCAAGATTGAAGAGTACCTTTGGACCTTCAACATGCCGACCGACCATCCGCGGGTCTCGCTGAACAACGTCTATGTACCGGCCGACGCGATCCTTGGCGACCCCGAGGATGGACTGGCGGTGGCCCAGCATTTCGTGCACGAGAACCGTATCAGGCAGGCGGCGTCGTCGCTGGGCGCGGCGCAGTTTTGTATCAACGAGAGCGTGAAATACGCGATGGAGCGCAAGCCGTTTGGCAAGGCGCTGGCGACCAACCAGGCGATCCAGTGGCCGCTGGTCGAGCTGCATACGGAAGCCGCGATGATCCGCGCGCTGATTCACAAGACGGCGTGGGAGATGGATCAGATGTCGAAGCCGGAGGTCGCCAAGCGACTGTCGGACAAGGTCGCGATGTGCAATTACCGGGCGAACCGGCTGGTCTGCGAAGCGGCCGACCGGGCGATGCAGGTGCATGGGGGGATGGGCTACTCGCGGCACAAGCCGTTCGAGCACATCTACCGGCATCATCGGCGGTACCGGATAACGGAGGGCGCCGAGGAGATTCAGATGCGCCGTGTCGCGCAAATTCTTTTCGGCTTCGGCAGCCGCGCTAAGGCGGCGGAGTGAGGGCGTCGGCGAGGGCCGGGCGAAGATGAGCAACGAGGAAATCGCGGGCCGTCTGCAGGCCGTAATCGCCCGTCATCTGGGGCCGCCGGGGACGATTCACGATCTGAATGCGCTGACCGGAGGGGCCAGCCGCAGCACGTGGCTGTTCGACGCGGAGGCGGGCGGCGTGCGCCATCGGTTGATCATGCAGGCGGGCGGCGTTTGGGCAGACAAGGCGACCGGGCTGGTGCCGCAACTGGAGCCGGAGCAAGACGCGCGGCTGATGATCGCGGCCAGCGAAATCGGCGTGCCCGCGCCCAAGGTCCGCGTGATTCTGGAGCCGTCCGACGGACTCGGCCGCGGTTACGTGACCGAACGGGTCGACGGCGAGACGCTGGGGCCGCGGATCGTGCGCGTTGCGAAATACGCCGGCGCGCGGACGGTGATGGCGGGGCAATGCGGCGAGATTCTGGCGACGATACATCGGATCGACGCGGCGCGCCTGCCGTTCCTGGTGCGTCAGGACGCGGCGGCGCACGTCGAGGCGCATCGTCAGATCGTCGATCGCTTCGGGCTGCGGCTGCCGGCGCTGGAGATGGGCCTGAAATGGGCGGCGGAAAATGTGCCGAAGAATGTGCGCAGCACGGTGGTCCACGGCGATTTTCGCCTCGGCAATCTGATCGTCGGGGAAGACGGCGTGCGCTGCGTGCTCGATTGGGAGCTCGGACAGCTGGGCGATCCGATGCAGGACCTCGGCTGGCTGTGTATCAGGACGTGGCGCTTCGGCGGCGCTGGGCCGGTAGGAGGATTCGGCTCGCGCGAGGATCTGTACGCCGGCTATGAGCGGGTCAGCGGAATGCCGGTCGATCCGGAGCAGGTGCGCTTCTGGGAGGCGTTCGGCAATCTCAAGTGGGTAATCCATTGCCTGCGCCTGGGGATGCGCGGAGTCGCGGAGAACGGCATCGAGCGCTGCGCGATCGGGCGGCGTATCGAGGAGCCGCTGTGGGATTTTTTGAACCTGATCGAAGGCCGCGAATGACCGTGACCGAATTGGAGGGAGAGGACGCCGATGCCGCAAAGCCTGCCTGATGCGCCGACGCTGCTGGGCGCGGCGGTGAAATATCTCGAAGACGAATTGCTGCCGTCGCTCGAAAGTTACCATCGCTTCAAGACCCGCGTGACGGTCAACGTGCTGAACACGATTCGGCGCGAACTCGAGTTGCGTGAAACGCAGGCGCGGGCCGAGCGGACGCGGTTGGCCGCGCTACTTGGACACGACGGCGAAGTCGAAGCGCTCAGCGACGAGTTGTCGCAGCGGATTCGCTCGGGGGCGATCGATTTGAACGACCCGGCTCTGCGGGCGCATCTCAGGCAATCGGTGGCCGACGCGCTGGCGATCAATAACCCAAAATGGATGAAGGGCTGAGCGGGTAAAGATTCGTCGCGCGCGGTGGCGAGAGCAACGGCAGGAGGCCGGCAGATGAGCACATCGAAGAAAGTCGCGATCGTGACGGGCGCAGGCAGCGGTATCGGCAAGCAGGTGACGATCGCGCTGGCCCATGAGGGCTATGCGATCGCGCTCGCCGGACGGCGCAAGGAGCCGCTCGAAGCGACGGCGGCAGCGGCGGCGGCGAGCGGCGCGCCGAGCGCGCTTGAATCGATAATCGTGCCGACCGACGTGAGCGATCCGGCGTCGGTGAAAGCGCTGTTCGCGGCGACGCGCGAAAAATTCGGACGGCTCGACCTGCTGTTCAATAATGCCGGCGTCGGCGCGCGCGCATTGCCGCTTGAGGAGCTCGGCTTCGAGCAGTGGAAAAAGGTCATCGACATAAACCTGAACGGCGCGTTCCTGTGCACGCAGGAAGCGTTTCGGATGATGAAGGCACAGCAACCGGCGGGCGGCCGGATTATCAATAACGGGTCGATTTCTGCGCACGCGCCGCGCCCCAACTCCGCGCCCTACACCGCGAGCAAACACGGCATGACCGGCCTGACCAAGGCGACCTCGCTCGACGGGCGCAAGTACAATATCGCGTGCGGGCAAATCGATATCGGCAATGCCGCGACCGAGATGACCGCTCGCATGGAGCAGGGGGTGCCGCAGGCCAACGGAACGGTTGAGGCCGAGCCGACCTTCGACGCGACTCACGTGGCGCGCTCCGTCATCTATATGGCGAGCCTGCCGCTCGACGCGAACGTTCAGTTCATGACGGTGATGGCGACGAAGATGCCGTTCGTCGGGCGCGGCTGACTTCCAGCACCCGAGCCGGGTCGCCCTCAGGTCGAAGCGGAGCCCGCGAGCGAAGTGCATCCCGGGTGACGCCCTGAAATTATACGTTGCGGCGGACCGGTGCGGCTGTATATCGTGAGCCATGAGGGCGAGCGCCGGCGAGCCGCAAATGCCGGCCGCGAGGCGGGGCGCCGGCCGGGGCCGTTCAGGCAACGAGGGAAATAAATTTGCAACCGGAGCGCCGTGCGCGGCGCCAATAATTCTGACGCGGTTCGTGCTTGAGGAAGAATCCGATGAGAGTGCTGGTCGATCATAATTTATGCGAGGGCAACGGCCGCTGCGTGGAGGCCGCACCCGGGATCTTTGAGCTGCGCGACGACGATCGCTCCTACGTGCTCGAAGAGCAGCCGCCGCAATCGCTGCGTGCGAAGGTCGATCTGGCGGTAAAGCTGTGCCCGCGCCAGGCGATTCGCGTCGTCGAGGATTAGCCGCGCTCGCAGCGCGACCGCGTCGGGCGCGACCCGGGGCAGTTTTTCGATTATCCGCAGCGAAGGAGCAATCCACTTTATGGCCGCATTGACGCTGGATTCGATCGACATCGTAAATCCCGATCTATATGTGCAGCGCGGCTACCCGCACGCGGAGTGGGCGTTACTGCGACACGAGGCGCCGATCTACTACTATGAGCGGCCCGACGTCGATCCCTTTTGGGCGGTCACGCGTCACGCCGATATCGTGCACATTTCGCGCCAGCCGGGGCTCTACAAGAGTATCCAGCGGCTTTTCGTAACCGTAAATCAGCCGGGGATGCCGGCGCCCGACGAGGCGATTCTGCGCCAGTTGCTCAACATGAATCCGCCCGAGCACGGAGCCTATCGCGGGGTCGTGAACCGGCGCTTCACGCCGCGCAGCGTGAAGCAGTTGACCAGCGGCATCGAGCGCATCACGAGCGAGGTTCTGGACGAGGTCGTCGGCCTCGAGGAATGCGATTTCGTGACCGCGGTGTCGGCTAAATTACCGCTGGCGGTGATCGCCGAGATGTTCGGGATACCACAGGCCGACTGGCCGCTGATGTTCCGCCTGAGCAACGAGATGATCGGGCCGACCGATCCCGAGTATGCCGGCAACGCGGAGACCGTCACCCAGGCGCTCGAACGGGCGCGCACGGAGTTTTTTCAATACTTCAGCGGGCTGGTCGAGGACCGCCGCAGGAATCCGCGCGACGACCTTTCGAGCGCGCTCGCCAACGGTTTGGTCGATGGCGAACCGCTGCCCATTTTCGAGCTGATGTCGTACTTCGCGCTGCTGATCATCGCGGGCAACGAAACCACGCGCAACGCCACCACCGGCGGCCTGTTCGCGTTCATCAATAACCCCGACCAGTGGCAGCGGCTAAAGGGCGATCCGGCGCTGGTGACGACGGCGGTCGAGGAAATCGTGCGCTGGACCTCGCCGGTGATTCAGTTTACGCGGATGGCGACGGAGGACACCGAGCTGCACGGCCATAAGATTCGCGAGGGCGACACGCTCGGGCTGTTCTATCCGTCGGCGAATCGCGACGAAAGTATCTTCGCCGCGCCCAACCATTTCGATATCGGGCGCTATCCGAATCATCACATCGCGTTTGGCATCGGCGAGCATTTCTGCCTCGGCGCGAATCTGGCGCGGCTCGAATTGCAGGTGATGTTCCGCCAACTAGCCGAGCGGCTGGAGTCGGTCGAGACGGCCGGACCGATCCAGCGGATGCGCTCGAGCTTCGTCGGCGGCATCAAGCATATGCCGGTGCGCCTGCGGGTCGCCGCGCGCAAATAGCGGCGCGCGCATGGCGGCGGCCGATCGCGCCGTTACAGCGGATGGCCCGGCAGGCCGGTGTGAGCGGTCGCGCCACCGTCGGCGACCACGATGCTCCCGGTCATGAAGGAAGCGTCGTCGGAGGCCAGGAAAAGCACCACTTGGGCGATCTCTTCGGGTTTTCCGAGCCGGCCCATCGCATGGCTTTGGGCGGCGTTCTTGCTCGCCCGCTGCGGATCACGCGTCGCCGCGAGCAGGTTCACCACCGGCGGCGTTGCGATCATGCCGGGGCAGACCGCGTTGACGCGGATGTTCTTTTGCGCGTATTCGATCGCCGCGGTTCTGGTGAGATTGACGACACCCGCCTTGGCCGCATTATAGGCGCCCATCCGGTAATCGCCGAACAGTCCCGAAATCGACGCGGTGTTGACAATAGCGCCGCGGCCCTGCGCGACCATCTGTGGCAGCGCAAAGCGCATCCCGTAGAACACCCCCGAGAGCGTGACGGAGATGGTCTTGAGCCAGCCGTCGATACTCATTTCGCCGACCGCGCCGACGGTCGTATAGAAGGCGTTGTTGTGCAGCACGTCGAGCCGGCCAAAGCGATCGACGGCGAATTGCACCATCGCCTCGACTTGTTTGGGATTGCGCACGTCGGTCTGGCAAAAGGCCCCGGCCGCTCCAAGCTCGTCGGCGACCTTGTGGCCCGCCGCTTCGTCGATATCCGCGATGACTACGCGCGCACCCTCGGCCGCGAACAGGCGGGCGGTGGCGGCGCCGATTCCGGATCCAGCGCCGGTGATGGCGGCGATACGATTGTCAAGTTTGCCCATGTCAGCTCCTGCTGGGACCGGCGGGCCGGAGCCGCGCACGGTCGCCTGGCGAATTTCCGCCCAAGTCTTAGCATCGTTTATGTTTCAAAGAACAAGCCGACGCGCCAGTCGCGGCGGCCAGCGGCATTCCGCAGATCCTGCATTGACCTTGCGCTTGTACTTCTGCCGCCGCCTTTGCGACGATGCGGGACGAAGCCAACGCGGCTGACGATTCGACGGGCCGCCGCCGGACTGACTAATGGCCGAAAGCTACTCGCAGGAGGCACACGCGCATGTTGCAGAAGCTTTATCACGTCAACATTTGTGTCCGCGATATGGAGCGATCGATCCGCTTTTACCAGGATCTCGGTTTTAACAAGGTCAACGATTTTACCCTCGACGATCCCAGCGTCGGCGACGCGCTTGGGCTCAAGGCGAAAAAGTTGCGCGGCGTCTTCATGCGTCTGGGCAGCGACGCCAGTGCGCCGGTGCTCGACCTTGTGCAATTTATCGATCCGCCGCCGCAGGGCCAGCCCTATCCGACGCTCAACAACATCGGAATTTGCCGCATCGCGTTTACGGTGGACGATATCGACAAGACCTACGAGGAACTGAAGGCGAAAAAGATCGAATGCCTGGCGCCGCTCAAGAAGATTAACGGGCCCAACGGCGCGATTATCGGGGTGGTCTGCTTCAAGGATCCCGACGGCACCATTCTCGAACTGATCAGCGGGATGTAGCTTGGGGATGTAGCTTGCGCCGCGGCGAGGCGTGGAGATTCCAATGGCGTCATTGAGTCACAACACGGTCGTAATCCTTGGTGGAACTTCCGGTATCGGGCTGGCGACCGCGAAGGCCGCACAAGCCGAGGGCGCGCGGGTTATAGTGACGGGCCGGTCGCGTGAACGCCTGGAGGCGACCCGGTCCGCTCTCGGCGGCGGCGCGCGCACCGTTGCCCTGGATGTCGCCGACGAAGCCGGCACCCGCGCGCTGTTTCAGGAAATCCATCGCGTGGATCATATTTTCATCACGGCCGGCAGCGTGGCGCTCGACGCGCGGCTCGCGCCCGACAGTGCGTCGCTGCGGCCCGCGCTGGACGTTCGCTTTTGGGGCGCGTTCAACGCCGCCAAGTATGGCGCAGCGCGGATGAACGCGGGCGGGTCGATCACGTTTATGTCCGGCACCACGGCGCGGCGGCCCCTGCGCGGCGCGGCGGTGGCTACCGCGTCATGCGGCGCGGTCGAAGCCTTCGCGCGGTCGCTCGCAATCGACCTGGCGCCGATTCGCGTCAACACCTTGCAGCCCGGCTACGTTGACACCCCGATGCTCGACGAATTGCTCGGCGAAGCGCGCGTCGCGATCAAGGCGGAGGCGGGCGCGCGCCTGCCGGTCAAGCGCATCGGACGTCCCGAGGAGCTTGCCGACGCGGTGTTGTTTCTGATGAAAAACGGTTACGTCAACGGGATCACGCTGACAGTCGATGGGGGTGGGCTGCTGGTCTAGCCGGTTAACCCGGCGGAGCAGGGAGAGTTGCGCGAATGGCTGAATTTCAGGGTTACACGATCACGCAGAATCCGGAAACCGGCAAATGGGAAGTCTTCTGGCAAGACAAAAAACAGGACGTCGAGTTTTCGAGCCAGGCCGACGCCGAGGAGTGGATCGACGATCTCTTTCCGCTCAACCGCTAGCCGTCGCGATCCGGTCTGCGCGGCGGATGCGTGCCGGTTGCCGTCGTCGGCGAACCCCGCTATTAACGGCACGGGGCGCAGGCGGTCGCGCGTGAGCGTGGATGCTGTCACGGGACGGCCGACGGCGCGAAGCACATCGGGAGAAATTGACACATGCGATTCGAAGGCAAAGCGGGTCTGGTAACGGGGGCAGGTTCGGGAATCGGGCGCGCGACGGCGAAGGGATTCGCCCAGCGCGGCGGCGCGGTCGCAGTGGCCGATATCAACGGCGAGAACGCGAATCGCGTGGCGGCAGAGATCACCGCGGCCGGCGGCAAGGCGATCGCGATCGTCGCCGACGTCACCCGCGCTGCCGATATCGACATGATGATCTCGCGGACCACGAGCGAATTCGGCCGCCTGGATTTTCTGCACAACAACGCCTTCGGCTTCTCCGCGATGCCGGGTGTCTCGGCGGTCGCCGCTACCGCCGACACCGACGATCGCATGTGGAACGCGACGCTCGAGGTCGGCCTGACCGCGGTGTTTCGCGCGATCAAGCGCGCGGTGCCGGTGATGCGCGCGCAGGGCAGCGGCGCGATCGTCAACACGGCGTCGATCTCCGGGCTCTACGCCGACTATGGAATCGTCGCTTACAACGCGGCCAAGGCCGGCGTCGTCAATCTCACCCGCGTAGCGGCGATCGAATACGCGCGCCTCGGGATTCGCGTCAATTGCATCTGCCCCGGTGCGATCGACACGCCGTTGCTCTCCGGCGCCGCACAGCCCGCGATGCTCAAGAAGTTCAACGAAGTGATCCCGATGGGGCGGCTCGGGCGGCCCGAAGAGATGGCCAACGTGATCCTGTTCCTGGCTTCCGACCTGGCGTCGTTCGTAACCGGTTCGGCCTACGTCGCCGACGGCGGCCAGACCGCCAAGACCGGCAGTCCGTCGTTCATTCCCGAGTAGTATTTTGCGCGGCAACCGCGCGGGTTTGGGCACGGGGCCGAGGAGCGCTAAATCCCTGACTTCTTGCTGAAACCTCGGTGAGGTTGCAGACTCTCCGTCCTGAATTGACCCGCGCACCACTCGACTCGCGCGACAATCGCAACGGTTGCCATGCGCGCAAGGGTCGCGACGATCGGTCGCCGGACTTTGATGACGGACTTTGGACGACGGACTTTGACGGTGGCTGCGAGTCGGGAGTAGTCTTGCGCGCAGGCGACTTTCGAGGCCGCAAAATCACTCGCAGGTGCAAATCATGGGCGCAGCAGAAAATAAACAATTCATCAGCAATATGTTCGCCGAACTCTCCAAGGGCAACGGCGACGCCTTTCTCGGCGCGCTGGCCGACGATGTCCGCTTCACGATTATCGGCACCAGCAAGTACTCCGGCACCTTCAACGGCAAGCAGGAGGTCATCACCAAGCTGCTCGCGCCGCTGGCCGCGCAGGTTGAAGGCGGCATGACGATCACGCCCTATAACCTGATTGCCGACGGCGATTTCGTCGCGATGCAGGCTCACGGCAAGGCCCTGTCCAAGAACGGCACCCGCTACGACAACAGCTATTGCCACGTGTTTCGTATCGCCAACGGCAAGGTGCAGGAAGTAACCGAATACCTCGACACGGAATTGGTGACGTCGGCGTTTGGAAAATAACTTCGCGCCGAGGTCGCAATTACAATCGCGCACGTTCGCCGGCGCCGGTCGATTAGATACGGGCGGCCCGCCGTGGCGTGAGCGTCCGCTGTGAAGAGGTAGCCGATGCCCAAACTTACCGATCGCGAAATCACCGAGTTCCTGAACGAGCGCGGCCATCTGGCGCGAATCGCGACCGTGCGCGCCGACGGCGCGCCGAGCGTGGTGCCGGTGTGGTTCATTTTCGAAGGCGGCAAGGTCCTGATTACGCCGCGCAAACATTCGGCCTTTCTCGCCAATCTGCTGCGCGAGCCGCGTGTCGCCGTCACTATCGACGAGGACCAGGGGCGCTATCGCAAGGTGCTTTTCGAGGGCCGCGCGGAAGTGCTCTACCCGGTCGGCCAGGATCGCAAGTGGGACGACGTTTACCGGCGGATCGCGTGCCGTTATATCGACGAAGCCTCGGCCGATTACTACTTGACCGAAACCAAAGATCAGCCGCGTGCACTGATCGGCGTCGATCGCGCGAAGGCCAAGGTCACCACCTGGCGGATGCCGACCGAGGACGAACCCTACTCGGGTATCTGGGCCAAGCGTTACTACGACGCCGGGACCAAGATGGCGCAGTCCGCTCCGTCCACGTCGGGGGCGAAAATCAAGGTGAGCTGAGCGCCGGTCACGTTCAAGGCTGAGCTGCGGCTCGATGCGCGCGGCATTAGTCAGTCATGGCGGCGTTGGTGACTCGGCCGATTTAGGGAGCTTACGTATCTTTTCTGTTTGGCCTTTTTTGCCAATTTTGCCTGTTTTGGGAGGTTCCGATGAAGGTTACCCGATTTCATGCGACGCCCGACGGCGAATCGCGCTTTCAGGAAATCGAAATCCCGATCAACGAGCGGCGTCCCGATCAGTTCGGACACACCCTTTTGCAATCCGGCGCATGGGCGTCCCCGAGTATCCGCTTCGTCGAATTGCCGGCGGATCTCGACCAGAGCTGGCATCACGCGCCGGCGCGCCAGATCGTGGTGGTGCTGTCGGGCGAGCTCGAAGTCGGCACCAGCGATAATCAAAAGCGCCGATGCACGGCGGGGCAGGCCTTTATCGCCGACGATCTTACCGGCAAGGGCCATCTCACGCGCGTGCTCAACGGACCCGCGCGCGTGATGTTCGTGCAATTGCCCGACAGTTTCGATTTCGATCGCTGGGCGCCCCGAGCTGGCCGTGGCCGCCTCACCGTGGCGGCGTTTATTTGCAAGATCAGCAGTAGAGGAGAGAAGTATGGCCGGACCACTGGAACATGTTTTGAGTGACCTTCGCGTGCTCGATTTTACCCGCGCGCTGGCCGGCCCCACCTGCTCGCGGATGTTCGCGGAGATGGGCGCCGAGGTGATCAAGGTCGAATCGGCGCCCGGCGGCGACATGGTCCGGCGGATGTCGAAAATCCGCAACGAGCGCAGCCTCTACTACGTCCAGCAAAACCTCGGCAAAAAAAGCCTCTGCCTCAACCTGCGCGACCCGCGCGGGATGGCGATAATCGCCGCGCTGGTGCCCAAGGTCGATGTCGTCGTCGAGAACTTCAAGCCCGGCACCATGGCCGCAATGGGACTCGGCTACGAGCGGCTGTGCGAGATGCGCAAGGACATCATCCTGTGCTCGATTTCGGCACTCGGCCAGAAGGGGCCGCTGTCCTCGCTGCCCGGCTACGACTTCATCGCGCAGGGCTATTCTGGCGTTACCTCGATGATCGGTGAAGCCGGCGGCACCCCGTACATCCCGCTGGTGGGCGTCGGCGACGTAAGCACCGGCGTGCATGGCGCGCTGGCGATGCTGGCCGCATTGCGCTATCGCGATCGCACCGGCAAGGGACAGCATCTCGATATCGGCCTGCTCGACGTTTACTACCATTGCCACGAAGTCAGCATCCATCAGTTCAGCGGCAGCAACGGTGAGATCAAGCCCACCCGCCAGGGACCCCATCTCAACTACGTCTGTCCCGCCGGAGTCTTCAAGGCCAACGGCGGCTGGGTGGTGATCATGGCTTTCCTGCATCACTGGAAGGACCTTTGCACCGCGATGAACCGGCCCGACCTGGTCGACGACGAAAAGCTCGGCACAGACGCCGGCCGCCTCGCCAATCGTCCCGAGCTGATCAAGCTGCTCGAGGATTGGCTGGCGACCTTCCCTGATCGCGACAGCGCGGTGGCCAAAATGCATCAGCATCAGGTGCCAGCCGCGCCGGTGCTCTCGATCGAAGAGAGCGTGAACCATCCGCATTTGAGGGCGCGTGGGACGGTGCGCACGGTCGACGATCGCATCGCGGGCAAATTCGAAATCCCGGGGATGCCGCTGAAATTCTCCGAATTTCCCGAGGACCTGCCGCTCGAGGCTGCGACGCTCGGCCAGCATAACGGCGATATCCTGAGCGAATGGCTCGGCCGCAGCAATCGCGAGATCGAGGAATTGCGCGCCGCCGGAGTGATCCTGGAGGGCGAGTATTAACGCCGCGGGCGAGACCTTCGCGCCGCGCCGAGGAGTCAGCCGGGCGAGGTCGGATTGCGGGGCGCTGCGTTCGTTGCGCTTTCCTTCGCCGGTGATCGATAATGGCCGGCATTCAACCCCCCGATGCGCAATCCCGCGCTGTCGGTTAACGCTAATCTAACGCCAATATGGGGAGAGCCATGGCTGAGGGCAAAGCAAGCAAACTATGGGCGCTGCCGGGCGCGGTCCTTACCGCTCCGGCCTCGTTGCTGATGAACGGTGGCGACGCGACGCTGCTCGATCTTCCGTGTCCGTCCTTTCTTATCGAGCATCCCAAGGGCCTCGTGCTGTTCGATACCGGATGTAATCCCAAGGTAATCGATGACGCCGTCGGCTATTGGGGAGCAATCGCCGAGCACCTGCCGCTCAAATGGAACAAGCAGGACACGCTGGACAAGCAGATTGAGGGCGTAGGCTATAAACCATCAGACGTTAAATACGTCATATTATCGCACGCCCACCTCGACCATGCGGGCGGTCTGACCTACTTCCCCAACGCCACCTTCATCGCCGGCAAGGGCGAGGTGCAGCACGCCTACTGGCCCGACCCTGATCGGCGCTGGGCCTTTATCCTGAACGACTTCCTGCCCACACGCGCCTACAAATGGCTCGAATTCAACCAGGACGTCGACCTCTTCGGCGACGGCGCATTGCAGTTCCTTTACACGCCCGGCCATACGCCCGGCGAATGTTCGCTGCTGGTCAACACCGCCAACCGCAAGTTTCTATTCACCGGCGACACGGTTCATCTGCGCGCCGCCGTGGATATGGAAGCCGGGATGCCGATCGATACCGATCCCTACCAGTCGATGACATCCATCCATCGGATCAAGGCGATCCGCGATATGCAAGGCGCCACCATGTGGATCACCCACGATCCCGACGACTGGAAGGAACATCCGCATCGCGTGGAATAACTGGTTGTTTGAGCTTGCGTGCCGCGCCCGCCACCGCGTGATCGTGCGCGGGCGGGCGCGGACGCGTTGGGCCGCGTGGCGAGATTCCGGGAGAGCTGCTATCGACGATGCCGATTTATGAATGTAGTTGCGAGGCGTGCAGGATCACCTTCGAGATCCTCGCGCCGGTGAGCCAAGCCAATCGCAAGCGGCCGTGTCCGCAATGCGCTAGGCCGTCGCGCCGCGTGGTCTCGGCTTTCGCTATCGGCGGCGCCCGCGCCTCGAACGAACGTCCTTCGCCATCCGCCGACGCCCCGCCGCAAGGCCATGCGGGGCATGCCCATCACGGTCAGGCGACGGCGCAGAACGGTCGTGCGCGGCGGCCGGCCATCCCTGAATTCGCCCGCTTGTGCTATATGGACGATCGATCGGCCGAGCGCTTCGCTGCCTACAAGCTCGGGCGCGGAGCCGAATACGACGATAAATCCGCGGCCAGCGAGGAACTGCGCAAAAAGCGTGGATTACCGGCCCCGCCCGCGCCCGATCAAAGTCATTCGCCGGTCGCCCAGATGGTGGCGCGCAAAAAAGCCCAGCAGGCCAAAAAAGCCGAGCAAGCTAAACAGGCCGCGGGTACACCTAGGCCCGCCGCCCCGGTTACGCCGTCTCGCTAGTGCGCCGGCGCCCGCTATTTGGGCGGGGCGCTCGCGACGCTATCGGTCTTGCTTTACGAAGGTGTGCTTGAGCATATCCTGAAAGCCCGCATCGCGTGCTTTCGGTGGGTAATGGCCGAGGATTTCCAGCAGGCCTGCGCGAAACTCGCAGGTGGCCGGCGACCCATCCTTCATCTTCATTTTGGTCATGATCTGCTGGTTGGCTGGCGACAGGCTGGCGAAGGTTGCACTCTCCGCTTTGGTGAGTTTGCTACTGCATTCGTCCGCGTGCGCGATCGCCACCGCGCCGATCGAAAGTGAAAGTATGCCAGCGAGCAATAGAAGTTTCATCCGTACCTCCGCCTTGGATCCCTATCAACTTCCGCTCGCCATTCCTATCACCGCATGAATGCGTTGCGCCCGTGCGGACCGCTTAACGACGGTTGCGCCATTTCACCGGATCGAAGTCGCCGCGCGAGCGGCGCAGATGATTGGCCTCCGAAGTGCCGCCCGCCAGGCAACTCAGAAACCCGAGCCCAATCACCGCCCCGGCGAACGCGAGTAGCATCAGTAGTTCCATGGCAACTTACCCCCTGCTGGCATCGTTGGCACGCAAATTAGCTGCCAACGGCGAATACCGAAAAAGGCAAGCAATTCCGAGGAATAAATTGGGGATTTCAGGTGACAGGCGCCAAGCAGGCTTGGCACCTGTGCAAAATCACTTGGTACTGCATCGTGGCTGAGCGATCGGGCCAGCCAGCGGCGAGTGCGGTCGGCTCAGTCGATCGTGGGTGCCTTGCTCGAGCGGTCCGAGCGCGCGGATTTCAACAGGTCGCTGAAGTTTTTGTGGAGTTTGATCAACTTGGGGGCGATCACGTACTGGCAATAACCCAGTTCCGAATTCCGCCGAAAATATTCGCGATGGTAATCCTCGGCCGGGTAGAAGACATCGAGCGGAGTGACCTGGGTTACGATCGGCTGGCCCCGAGAATCCGAGCCGTTGAGCTCCTCGATGTAAGCGTGGACTTGGCGCTTTTGTTCCTCGGTTGTGTAGAAGACTACTGAGCGATACTCGGTGCCGACGTCGGCGCCCTGGCGATTGAGGCTGGTGGGATCGTGGGTGGCGAAGAACACCGTCAACAGATTACGAAAGGGTACTCGCGCAGAATCGTATTCGACCCGCACGACTTCAGCATGACCGGTCTTGCCGGTGCATACCTGCCGATAGGTCGGATTTTTGGTTGTGCCGCCAGAGTAGCCCGGCAGCACCGATATGACCCCGTCGAGTTGCTCGAAAACCGCCTCGGTACACCAGAAGCATCCGCCACCGAACACGGCTATCTCAGTGCGATCGTTCATGACTAATTCCGCTAGCAGTATGCCATAATCCGCGTCAACCCGGCGAGAGTTGTCAATTCCTTTCGCGGCTGCCGCCATGAGCGAAAATGTTGGCATAATCCGCTAACCCGGCTATAGGAATTGCTAGCTACTCGACCATCCCAAGGAGCCGCCAAATGCCCGCGTGGAAGACCGAAGTTGTCGCCGGCGAGCCGCGAATCGCGGTGGACCATCTCGGCGCCGGCCCGTTGGTGGTCTTCCTGCACGGAATCGGCGGTAATCGCACCAACTGGCATGATCAGTTGCCCGACTTCAGCCAGCAGTTTCACGCGGTCTCATGGGACGCCCGTGGCTACGGCGACAGCGACGATTACGAAGGTCCGCTCGACTTCGGCGATTTCGCCCGCGACCTCGTGCGCGTCATCGATCATTTCGGGGCGCCGCGCGCCCATCTCGTCGGGCTCTCGATGGGTGGCGTGATCGCGATCGATTTTGCCACGCGCTTTCGCGATCGCCTCGCGAGCTTGACGCTCTGCGACTCGATGCCCGGTTTTGGCCATCTGACGCCCGCGCAACGCCGCGAGTTCATCCGGTCGCGCCAGGAACCCTTGCTGGCCGGCCAGGAATCTCGCGACATCGCCCCGGCGGTCGCGGGAACGCTGCTCTCGAAATCGCCGCGGCCCGGATGCTTCGAGCGGCTGGTCGCCAGCATGACGGCGTTGCATAAGGAATCTTACATCAAGACCATCACCGGTTCGGTCAACTACGCGCGTCCGCTGGCGCTCGAATCGATCGCGGCGCCGGTGCTGGTCGTCGTCGGCGATGAAGACGCCCTTACGCCGCCGGCCACTGCGCGCGAACTTGCCCGACGCATCCCGGGCGCCCAAATGACCGTAATTGAACGTGCCGGCCATTTAAGTAACATAGAGCAGCCCGAGGCCTTCAATCGCACGGTGCTGAGCTTCCTGATGGAGCATCGCGAAGGGGCGTAATTTGAACTGGCTATAAACCATCTTGGCAGCGCTCGGGGGAAGGGTTCTGCGAGACGGCCAGGATTAAACGATTCGCGCGCAACGACGAATCACGGGGAGACAAGCACGATGCCTATAATCGACAACAATGCGTTGAAAGCCTTTAACCTGCCGGGACTTCATCACCGGACGCTCGCCGGCTTTGAGCAAGGCATGAAGAAGCTCTCGGTCTGGGCCGAAACGATCGAGCCGGGCGCCGGGACTCCGGTGCATCGTCACGATTGCGAGGAAGCAGTGGTGGTTCTCGAGGGTAACGGCACGCTGACGGTAAACGGCGAAGATAGTACCTTCGGCCCCAATTCGACCTTGATCGTCCCGGCCGACGCAGTTCATCAGATCCTCAATAGCGGGACCACCCGGATGGTTATAATCGGGACCTTCAGCACAGCCCCGGTAGAGGTCCGCGATGCCAACAATCAGGCGATGCCGTTGCCCTGGCAGACGTCCAATTAGCCAGTGTGCGAATAGTCGACGGACACCGATACGCAAATGCGCTGTTCGGCGGGCCGTGAACGTGGTAGGCATCTAGCACCGGGGTCCGCGTACTTCCGAAGCGGCGATCGCGACGAATCAGGAGGATTTGCTCATGGCGAATAAAGGATTCTCTCACGTTGGACTATCGACTCTCGACCTGGATAAGACCCGCGAGTTTTATGAAGGGATCCTGGGTTTCAAGGCGGTGGTTGCCGACACCATCAAGATCAAAGAGGGTGGCGCGATCCGGCATATGTTCTTCGATACCGGCCGTGATCAGTTAATAGCCTTCATGGAGCCGCGCGGAGTCCCGGGCGTTCCCGTCGAGTATGACGCGGGCATCAATCGCGGCCTGGGAGTCCCGGCGGCGTTTTATCATTTCGCCTTCGAGGCTGGTTCCGAAGCCGGGCTCGAAGCCAAGCGCCAGGAACTCGCGGCCAAGGGCGTGGAAGTGACCGAAGTAGTCGATCACAATTGGGCGAAGTCGATTTATTTCAAGGATCCTAACGGCGTCTCGCTCGAGTATTGCTGCCTTATGCGCGAATTCATCGACGACGACGCCAAAATGCAGGATCGCTTCGAGGTTTCCATCCAGGCGTTGGGACTCGAAAAGATGGACGTCGGTGAGGTTACCAAGGCACAGTCCCACAGCTACAAGGCCAAGACTTCTTGATCGCAACGGATAATTCCGCTCGCGAATCACAGAATCTGCAGGGGCTCGGGAATCCGTCGCTGACGTGTTCCGGGCCCCGTTCAATTTCGTAGCGGCCAATGCGATAAAAGGTCCGCGACCTGACGTCGCAAATTGCGGCCGGGGCTCTGGCGGCTCTGCAGTGCTGCAAGCGACGCTCAAGCGGCGAGCCGCGTCCGGTTGCGACTGGGACGAATCGGTAGCAACCCGTATAGTATCTTTACCGGCCGATAGCCGGACGCGATTGGCCGCTCGCTTCCGGTCGCGCCAATCGAACAGGGAGAAGATTTCATGCCCGATCGTCTGGGTCAGCACGCCGTCGTTATCGGTGGTAGCCTTGCGGGACTGATGACCGCACGCGTTCTCGCGGATCATTTCACGCAGGTAACCGTATTCGACCGCGATCATATCGAAGCACAGCCCGCCGTCCACAAATCGGTTCCGCAGGGTAATCATCTGCACGCCCTGATGCTCGGCGGAGAGCAGGTAATGTCCTCGCTCTATCCGGGCTTCACCGATCGGCTGCAAAAGCTCGGCGCGGTGCGATTTCGCTTCGGCATCGAGGCCGCGTTTTTCTTTCCGGGCGGCCGATCCTACACCCCGACGGGATCGGTGCGGGAGGCGCGCGACCTTGGGATTGACGGTTTCAGCCAGAGTCGCGGGCTGCTCGAGCATTGCGTAAGGCAGTGTACTTTGGAGACGGCCAACCTGAAGTTCGAAGGCGACACCGCGGTTCAGAGCCTGATTTACGAGCATGGGCAGGTGCGCGGTGTACGGCTGAATCGCGAGGATGGCGCCAAGACGGTCGATGCCGATCTGGTCGTGGATGCGGGCGGCCGCGGATCGCGTGCCTCGCGCTGGCTTGGCGAGATGGGGTTTCAAACCCCGGAAGAAACCACGATTGGCTGCGATTTCGCCTATACCAGCGCCAAATTTCGCACGCCGCGGGATTACGACGGGCCCGAAAAGGTGATGCTGTTCGGCGGGCCGCCACCGAAGTACACCAGCGGCGCGGGGATCGGGCAAATCGAGGACGACACCTGGATGGTGAGTCTCGCCGGGCGCTTCGGAAAGTATCCGCCGACCGACGAGGAAGGGTTCTTTGCCTTTGCGAAGTCGTTGCCGACGCGTCGCTTTTACGATCTGATCAAAGATGCCGAGCGGATCTCCGACATCTTTCATCATCGATTTCCCACCAGCGTGCAGCGCCATTACGAGCGGCTGGCGGCCTTTCCGGAACGGTTCGTCGTATTGGGAGACGCGATCAGCAGCTTCAATCCGGTTTACGGGCAGGGGATGAGCTCGGCCGCATTACAGGTGCGAGCGCTGCAGCAACTGCTGAACGAACGGGCCGCGGGGGCAGCTACAGAAACCCTCGGCGGATTGGGCGCGGCCTACTTTCCGAAGGCGGCGGAAGTTATCGCCTCGCCCTGGATACTTTCCGCGAGCTCGGATTTCGCCTATCCGCAGACCACCGGCGAGCGGCCGCCGAACATGGAGGAAGGCGCCCGTTACTTCGCTGCGCTCGACACGATTGTGACGGAAGACCCCGCGGTCCATCGAATACTGGTCGAGGTGTTTCAGTTGGCGCGGCCGTTGTGGGAATTGACCTCGGAGCCGTTGCTCAGCCGGGTGTTGGCGCGGCAGCAAGAGCTGGCCAGCAAATGAGGAGGCATCCTGGCGGGAATCTTCGCGCCGGGAGCTGAACGGCCGGCCTAATTGAGAATTCACGTTCTCCAGGGAACGAGATATTCGCCAACGTAATTGAGGAATTTCCCAACCGAGCGATATCCTTAGTCAGAAGGTCAGATTTTCGCTCCCGAGGAGATTCTCATGTCACCAATACTAATTATCCTGATTCTACTTTTGATCTTCGGCGGCGGTGGCGGTTATTACGCATACGGCGCGAGGGGAGGCATCGGAATCGGCGGAATAATTTTGATCATCCTGATCGTGATGCTGCTCAGCGGACGACTTTGAAAGCTGAACGACTCCTAAGTTTGGTCTAAGGGGGTAGGTACAAACAGTCCAGCTTCTGCGCCAATAAGAGGCGCCTAGGTATTTGAATGCGCAGAATTCGAAAAGGGGCGGGCGCCGATCCAATTCCATCCTGGCGTGGCGTATGCCCGGTTACGATGACGTGGGTGGGGTGGCCGCAACCTCGATAGCGGTTAGCCGTGAGACTTTTCGATCCCTTCTTCAAGCCCGCAAAACGGGCACTAAATCCTCTTCGTACGTGACGCGGAACGTGGAACTGTCCTTGGGCCGGCTCCCGCGCAAGTCGTAAAGGCGGTCGGTTGAGACCGCGCGCCCGCCCCAGCGAACCGGACCTTCGATTCCAACTTCCCTTGTCAGATATCGAATCAAGTGCACGAGTGCGGGTGCGACTGACCTGCTGCGACAGTTCTAGAAAATTAGGTCCGTGGTGACGCTATATCGACTGGTGTGGGAAATCCGCAGCTGAAACAGCGATTGGCCGTATACCAATATCGCCCCGATCGGGAACGAAAGAAGCTTTCCCCACATCTGGGGCAGCGCCGATTTTGCTTACGAAACAATCCGAGGGTAAAGACGATGCCCGCAATACCTAACCCAAGAACGGCGAAGGCGGAAATCACCCCAATTAGGACGGACATGAGCCTCGACACATGAAAGTGCAAGTAGGCGGCAACGATACCGAGGGTAATGCACGCAACGAGGGCGACAAGACCAAGGTCGATGCTACGTTGCAAGAGTTGGAGTCTCTTCAGCCAGCGTTGTTCTTCGGGGGTCAGTCGGGCGCTCCCCCTATTATGGTGGCGTCGGCTGGCCGCATTTCGGGGCTGGCCGCATTTCGGGGCTGGGCGCTTGAGGCGCTGAGAGCGCCAGGCGCCTGAGAATCCGCTCGGTCCACCGCATGGCTGTCACTCAGTTTACCGCCGCTCCGGATTCTACAAATGCAGTGGCCGACACCGTACATCTCGAACTGGAGGTGGGCGGGCGCGGCCGGTGGCTCACTTCGGTGATACTGGGGCAAAAAGTCCAATCAAATCAAGGGAAAAGATGGCGGAGGGGGGAGGGAGTCGAACCCTCCGGCGACAGTATTAGCCGCCAGGCCGGTTTTGAAGACCGGTGGGGCCACCGGGCCCCTTCCTCCTCCAGGCTGAGTGATTCGCGGTACTCATCGAAGCACACTGCCAGTTCTATTGATTCGCAATGGATTTGGAAACCGGCGCGCGGTCCGGTTTGCCCGTGCGTGGAAATTGCGCCGGCCCGATTGTATCCCGCAACAGCGGCTCGCGGATCATTCGGCCCGGGCTGTAAAACCTCACAATCGGGGTCTCCTCGAAAATATTTTTGCAAGGTCAGCCGATCTGACTAGTTAATGTGCGTGGATGCAAGCGAGCGCAACAATCTGCAAATCTAGTCAAACTTAATCTATTCTTTGCATCGTGCTATAAGCTATGCCGAATGTGGATGTGGCGCAGGCGGAGGGATTAGTCAGTCCAATCAGAATAGAGCCGTTAGTCTCAGTTGGTTGCCAGGTCCGGGACTGCGGCAATCCAATCGCTCGCCATTAAGTTTGCACGGTACGGGGTGTTGTCGGATTCCGCCACGGCGGGATTCAAACGCGAACTGTTAGCGCAACTTGAATTGAGGGGGGCGATGGAACTGATCAAACATTTCACTCAGTCCAGGGTCGAGCCTGTTTCCGCATCATCCCAGATGCAGAACGCAACTCCGAAACCGCTGCCGGCGCACCTGACCGAGGGTAACGGCAACGAACCGCGAATCTATTCGGTGCGCGAGATGCTGGAAAACCTTCCGCCCGACGCTAATCCGTCTGCCGCTGAAGCTGCCGCAGCCACGGCCCAACCCTCGGGCGATGCCGCAACCGAACCTGCACGGAATCTGGCGGGTGCGGTGCTGTCATACATCGGGCAGGAAAGCGGCAACGAATACCAGGTATTTCAGGCCGTCGCCAAATTGTTCGACCAGACCGAAACGGCGCGCGCGCAATTAAACGACCTCGGATTGATGTTCGACTCGATCGAGGCACTGGCGCAAACCGTCGCGGGCACTTTCGTTCCGCTCGACGCCTTTCGGCAGCAGCTAGAGCAACTCTCGCGCAGCTTTGCGCCAATCAAGGCGCTACGCCAGGAGATGGCGCGAATCGCGGAGACTTGCGACGCGATCAAACCGTTACAGGATCAGTTCACGCAGCTCACCAGCGGCTTCAATCTCCATATCGCCGCCTTGATCAAGGCGCTGGAGCCGGCCGAGGAGGTCCGCTTGCGAATCCCGCAGCTCGCTGAAGCGTTCGAACCGTTGACCACTTTGCACGAGCGGCTCGCCGAACTTCGAGGGGCCTTCGACGGCGCTGGCGATCGCTCGGGTACGACGGAAGGGCATGGGAACGGTGTCGAGGGCGCGCAGGCGGCGGGCAATGGAGTTTCCGGTTCCGCGGTGACGTTTTTCGTCGCCAAGAGTGTCTGAACGCGCACGCAGCGGGGGTATTGGATCAGAACGGCGGCTAGCAGATTTTGGGTGGAAAGGAGGATGAGGCGCGTATGAGCGTAGAAACGCTGGCGGGGCACTCGATCCGTATAGAGAAGGCGGTGCCGACGACGGTGATGGCGTTGGCCTTCCATGCCGCCGGCCATGCGGTGGCAAATATCGTGCAAGGCCTGGATCTGCATCCGGTTTCGGTGCCGGTGGACGGTGTGCATAACGGTGTCGTGGTGGATCATGCCCGGGTGGGTGAGCTGCGAGCGCCGCATCGACTCAACGCTGACACGTTCGTGCTCCATCGGCAGAATCTGTTGGAGAAAAAGGTGCGCTCCTACTTGGCTGGACGTTTTGCCCAGCGCCGATTCAGTCCGCGCTCATGGCGCAGCCGTCACGATTCGGGCGACCAGCAGCGAGCGATGGAGATGCTGCTGAGCGCGTCGCGCGGTTCGGAACGGACGGCGATCGCATGGATGCGGCTGTTGTCGATTCAGACCGAAGACCTGGTTGATGAGTCGTGGCCGGCGGTCGAGGCGATCGCCAATGCGCTCGCTAGTCGTCGCGTGATGCTGGCGAGTGACGCGCGCGCGTTGTGCTGGCGGGCGCTGAATCGCGCGCAATAGGTCGGGAGGCTAATACTCAAGAATCGGGCTGGCCGAAGCCTTTCGGCCGCGTTATTGATTCGCGCGAACGCGATCAGCGGCGGCGATCGTTGCGCAGCTTCGCCATCATCGCGAAGAGTTCGACGATCGCCGGTGCCGCCGCGTTCCCGCCGGAAAATTCGCCATACAACGTGGCAACGTTGACCACGATTCGCTCGGCGTCGCCCCACGACGAGTAATCGCTGAGCGAGATATCCTGCGCGGCCTCGAAGACCGGCATTTTGGCGTCGAAGCGGCGGCGCGCCTCACGCTCGATATATTCGAGATACCCCTTCACCGCGGCGACTCCGGCCTTGTCCGTAATCGGTCCGTGGCCGGGAACGACGGTCTCCACGTCGAGGTCGAGCATCAATTGGCAAGCCTTTATCCAATTGCCGATAGGACCGGCCCAGATAATCGGATGGCCGTTAACGAAAAGTATGTCGCCCGTGAAGATGACGCGGTCGGCGGGAATGTAAGCGATAACATCGCCACGGGTGTGGGCGGGACCGACCTGAATCAGGCGCACGGTTTTGCCGCCGACCATGAGGTCGAGGACGCCTTCGAAGGTCCGCGTCGGCATCGCGACGTTGATACCGTTGAAGTCAAACGGCGCGAAGATTTCCGCGAAGAAGCGCCCGGCCTCGCCCATGCTGGCCGCGTTATTCTTGAAATCGGCGAGGCGCTTAGAGCCGCCGTCGTGCAGCATCTCTTCGGCGCAGGCCTTCGACGCGATGATCTCGGCACCGGTCACCAGCTCGTTGCCAAAGACGTGGTCGCCGTTGGAATGAGTATTGACGAGTGCACCGATGCGGGCCGTAGCGGCGGGTTCGGCGCGACGCATGGTGTCGAGCATCGCACGCGTGAGCTTCAGGTCGAACAGGGTATCGACCAGCAGGGATTCACCGCCGTCAACCACCAGTCCGGCGTTGCTCCAGCCCCAGGAGCCGTCGGGCTGCAAATAGCCATAACAGCCGTTGCCGAGTTCGTGGAGACCCTTGGTGTACTGCCAGCTATTTGAACTGCGAGCCATGCTCGTTCCTCCCCGTATGATGTCGCCACTCGATCGCGATGTCGCAGATAAGCGCAGTCATAGCATCGGTGGCGTCGCGAGTGCGAGTTCTGCGAAATCGCGAACGGGTCTCAGGTTTTGGCCCGATCGTGGGCAGGGCCAGTGCTGCGCGAGAGGTTGTGCGCCGTGTTAATCAGGAAAACGTGGGTAAAGGCTTGCGGGAAGTTGCCCAACTGACGTTTGGCCTGCGGGTCGTATTCCTCTGCCAGCAATCCGACGTCGTTGCACAGGCCCAGCAGTCGCTCGAAAATAGCCTCGGCTTCGTCGTTGCGGCCCATCATCGCGAGGTTGTCGGCGAGCCAGAAAGTACACGGCAAGAACACGCCTTCGCCTGAGGTCATGCCATCGATTCCGGGATCGTTGGTCGAGTAACGGCGCACCAGGCCGTCGTCCGTCAGGTCGCGCTGGATGGCGTCGACGGTTGCGACGACGCGCGGATCGGTTGCGGGCAGGAATCCCACCAGGGTCATCATCAGTACCGAAGCGTCAAGGGTGTCGGCTCCGTAATACTGGACGAAGGCATTGCGGGTGGCGTTGAAGCCGTTGAGGCAGACGTCGGCGTGGATGGTGTCGCGCAACGCGCGCCATTTATCGACCGGACCATCGTGGCCGTGATGCTCGACGGCTTTCACCGCACGGTCGGCGGCAACCCAGGCCATGATCTTCGAAAAGGTGAAATGGCGGCGCGCTCCGCGCACTTCCCAGATACCGTCGTCGGGCTCGAACCAATGTTGTTCGACAAAGTCCATCAACATGCGCGAGACATTCCAGGCGTCGTCACCGGGGTCGACACCGTGGCGCCGGGCGACGTGGAAGACGTCGAGGATTTCGCCATAAACGTCCAGCTGGAACTGATCGTGGGCGGCATTGCCGAGCCGTACGGGTTGGCTGTCCTCGTAACCAGGCAGCCATGGCACTTCGAATTCGGTGAGTCGGCGCTCGCCGGCGATACCATACATGATCTGAATCTCATCGGGCCGTCCGGCAATCGCCCGCAACAACCATGCGCGCCATTCCGCGGCTTCCTCGCTATAGCCCGCACTTAGAAAGGCATAGAGCGTGAAGGTCGCATCGCGTAGCCAGCAATAGCGGTAGTCCCAGTTGCGCTCGCCTCCAATCCATTCGGGGAGCGAGGTGGTGGGCGCGGCGACGATGCCGCCGGTAGGGCTGAAGGTGAGGGCTTTGAGTGTGATCAGCGAGCGAACTACTTGCGCATGCCACCTGCCACCGTCATGACAGCGCGCAACCCAATTGAGCCAGTACTCCTCGGTTTCATTGAGCATTTCCAGTGGCAGGCGCTCGTCCGATGGGGTGAGATGCGACGGGTACCAGGTCAGGGTAAAAGGGATTTGTTCGCCCTCGCTGACGCGGAAGTTAGCGACCGTTTTCATGTTTTCGCCGCGCAATTCGACCGGCGCACGCAATTCGAGCGCGTCAGGACCGGCGACCGCGCTGAGCCCATACTCACGACCGCTGACCCACGGGACGATGCGCCCGTAATCGAAACGGAAGATCGCCTCCATTGTCATCGGCACCACCCCGCCCCGGCCTTCGACGATGCGTACCAGATCGATGCGGCCGTCGCGCTCGCAAATCGGCATGAAATCGATGATCGCAACGCGCTCTCCCCCGGGGAGTTCGAATTCGGTCTCGAGCACGAGTGTGTCGCCGCGATATTGCCGGCGCACGGTCACGGTTTCGGCGTCCGGCGCGATCAGCCAGCGGCCATTTTCGGAGGTCCCCAGGAGTGCGGCGAAGCAGGCGCCGGAATCGAAACGGGGCATGCAGAGCCAGTCGATCGAGCCGTCGCGCCCAACCAGGGCGGAAGTATAGGTGTTCCCGATAAGTGCGTAATCCTCAATCCGCATATTCTCGCCCCTCGCTACTGCCACGAGATTCGTAATTCGATGGAGCGAATCAGGCTCGCCGCGGTCAAGTCGAATTCGATCAGAGACAATCTAATTGCGATGTCGTGCAATCGGAACCACTTTGCGATAATCCTTGCGCAACCTCAGCATACCTCGATGACCACGCACACGGGAGGGACTCGCAATGGGACGCCTCGACAGCAAAATCGCACTGATAGCCGGCGGCGGCGCCGACGGCCCGCCAAACGCCGGTGAGAAGCTTTCGATCGGCAATGGCCGCGCAACCGCGATCATGGCGGCGCGCGAAGGGGCCATCGTGATGGCGGCGGACCTCAACCTCGCGCTCGCACAGCAGACCGCCGACGCGATTACGGCCGAGGGCGGCAAGGCTGCGGCGATCGCGTGCGATGTCAGCAAGGAAGACGATTGCCGGCGCGCGATCGCGGATACGGTGAAGCGATTTGGCGCGCTCCATCTGCTCGTCAACAACGTCGGTATCGCGGCGGGTGGTTCGCTCCTCAACACCACCACCGATCAATTTGAAAAAGTCTACGCGGTTAATTTGCGCAGCCACTTCCTGATGATGCGTTATGCGGTGCCCGAAATCATCAAGGCGGGCGGCGGCGCGATCGTCAACGTCTCGTCGCTGTCGGCGCTGATCGCCGGTGCGGGTATTGCCTACGAGGCAACCAAGGCGGCGTTGCTCGGATTATCGCGATCGGTTGCGGTCCGCCATGCGCGCGATCACGTTCGCGTCAACACGATTCTGCCGGGCTTGATCAACTCCTCGATGGTCCGGCGCGAGATCGGCGACCGCGAGGCGCGCGTCGCCCCGCGGATTCCGATGGGTCGGCAAGGCACGCCGTGGGAAATCGCCAAGGCGGTCGTTTTCCTGCTCTCGGATGACGCCGGGTACATCACCGGCACGGAATTGATCGTCGACGGCGGCTTGCGCGCCGGCGAGGGAATCCGGCGGCGCAGCGAGACCGCCCGCTAAACGCCGTCAACGGAGGAACCCGACCATGAAGCTGTTTACCTTTGCGACCAGTCCGTACGCCCGCAAGGTCAGAATCGTGCTCGACTACAAGGGTATCGCGTACGAGCCGATCGAGCGTTGCTATTCGCTCGATCGCAAGGACGATTTGCGCAACGCCTCCGAGCGCGCCGAAGTGCCCGTGCTGGTACTCGATGACGGTCGCTCGATCGCCGATTCGACCATCATCAGCGAATACCTGGAGCAGGTCTATCCGACGCCGTCGGTCTATCCGCGCGACGCCTTCGAGCGGGCGCGGATGCGCGCGATCGAAGACCTTTGCGACCGCACTTTCGACGCGGTGGGCTTCGGCTATTTTCTCGGCGTATTGCGCGCAGAGGCTCCCGAAGCGAACGCGATCAAGGATGCCGCGCGTGACGAATGCCGCGCCCTGATGGGCGTGATGGAACGCGAGCTTGGCGATCGCGATTTCTTTTGCGGCGAGGTGAGTCTCGCGGATTTCACGGCGGTCTGCCATGCGCCGCTCGCCCACGCGATGAAGATTGATATGGGCGATCTGCCGCGCATGCGCGCCTGGATGGATCGGATGCGCCAGATACCGGCGGTCGCGGCCGATCACGAGCGCGCGGCCAAGGCATGGTCCGGAGCGCATAATATCGCGGCGGAATTCGAGGGGCCCGACGGCCGCATCCACTGGCGCGACAGCCGGCTGGAATGGCCGGTACGCAATGGGTTTATCGATTTGGTCGCACGCGAATATCATGCGAAAAAGATGATGTTTCCGCCCAAGGCGAGTTGACCCGCGGAATATTTTGGCGTTCGTACTTATCGTACCTATCGAACGCATCGCCCATTCGGGAGCCGCACGCGGCGGTTGACCGACGGTGCGCGAACAGCGGTAAGATAAAGCGTCTTTTCCAGGAGGCAATTATGCCGGTCGAGTATATTCCGCGCACGCGCGAGCTCTACAGCGGCTACGCGCCGTACCGATGGGTGGTGAACCAGGATACGCCGCCGTGGACGCCGCTCGCCAAGCCGATCGCGCAGTCGAAGCTGGCGGTGATGAGTTCCGGTGGAATCCTCTACCGTGACCAGCCTCGCTTCCATCGCGAAGATGCGAGCTATCGCATGATTCCGAAGGATGCGGCCCAGAACGATCTGAGCGTGTGGCACTTCGGTTATCGCACGGCCGACGCCGAGACCGATCACAATTGCGTATTTCCCCTGGCGCGCCTGCGCGAATTGGAAGCCGAAGGCGTTATTGGCGAACTCGCCGATCCCGCCTACAGCTTCATGGGCGGAATCTATTCGGCGCGCAAGGTGCGTGAGGAACTCGCACCGAGAGTCGCCGACGAGCTCAAACGGGCGCACGTTGACGCCTTTTATCTGGTGCCCGCATGACCCGTGTGCCATCAGTCCGTTGGACTGATCGCACGGGAAGTTGAAGCCGCGGGAATTCCGACCCTGTGCATGACCTCTGCGCTGGATATCACGCAGGCGGTAAATCCGCCGCGCGCGGTATTCCTGAATTTTCCGCTGGGCCATCAGACCGGCAAGCCGCATCAACCGGATTTGCAGCGGCAAATCGTGCGCGATGCGCTCCAGGCGTTCGAGACGATCGATCGGCCCGGCACGATTGTCCAATTGCCCTACGTATGGGATGCGCACGACCGCGAATGGGAAGCGACCGATTACACCGGCAACTTTCTTCCGCCCCGCCCGCCGAAGGAGGACGCCGATCGCGCCGAAGCGCAACGCCGCTCGCGATTCGGGGAATAAGGAAGAACCTCGCGGCATTCACCGGCGCTCGGCGCGCGATCCCGAAGCGGTTGCGAACAAATTCCACCGCGCGCTTCGGCTGACCGGCGAGCATTCTTGGCGCGAACCGCGTGGGCGCGACGGAAGATCTGACGGCGAAGCGTTGCGGCGGCGGCCGCTCCGGTTTACGGCGTTGCGCGGAGCCGTTAAAGTCGAAGATCCAAAGGATTAACCTTTCACTCTTTTAAGGAGATTCAGCTATGGCGCAAGAACGCGCGGGTGCCGTCACGATGCGCGGCAACCCTCTTACCCTGATCGGACCCGAACTCAAGGTTGGCGATACTGCACCGGCCTTCACGCTCACGGGCGCCGGCATGAAGCCCGCCTCGCTCGACGATTACAAAGGCAAGGTTAAAATCATCTCGACCATTCCATCGGTTGACACGCCGGTGTGCGACGCCGAAACCCGCCGCTTCAACGAGGAAGCCGCGAAGCTGCCGCCCAACGTCGTGGTGCTGACGGTCTCGATGGACCTGCCGTTTGCGCAGTCGCGCTGGTGCGGCGCGGCGGGCGTCGACAAAGTAACGACGCTCAGCGACTATCGCGGCGCCCATTTCGGTGAGACCTACGGCGTACTGATCAAAGAGCTTTTCCTTCTCGCCCGCGTCGTCTTCGTGGTCGACAAGAACGACAAAATCGTTCACGTCGAGTACGTCAAGGAAGTTGCCAATCAGCCCAACTTCGAAACCATCCTCGAAGCCGCGCGCAAGGCCGCGGCCTGAAAGATTTCCGGCGGATGCGGGGGCGCGCAGGCGCGCGCCTTCGCGCCCGCATGCTCCGTTTCAAACGGCGATAGTGCATTGTCACAGGATAGCAACGGCACTGAACGCCTGGGGCCGGCAAGCCGCCACGCTTTTCCCGCCGAATACCAACGCGGACTCTATGAGGCGATCTTCCGCCGTCGCGATATCCGCAAGTTCATCCCCGACCCGGTTCCCGACGAAGTGCTCGCGCGCGTGATCGTTGCCGCTCATCACGCCGCCAGCGTTGGCTTTACCCAGCCCTGGGATTTTATCGTCGTGCGCGACCCGGAGCGGCGGCGCGAGGTCAAGCGGATCTTCGAGCAGGAGCGCGCGATCAACGCCGCCCAATTTACCGGCGATCGCTTGCGCAAATTTCTCGCACTCAAGCTCGAGGGCATTCTCGAAGCGCCGCTCAACCTCATCGTCACCTGCGAGCCCGATCGCTTCGGGACCGCCGTCCTCGGCAAAGTCAGCATTCGCGAGGTCGAGGTCTACTCGACCTGCCTTGCCGTCGGCAATCTGTGGCTCGCCGCGCGCGCCGAAGGGCTCGGCGTCGGTTGGGTCAGCATCGTGCGCAATGACGCGCTGCGCGAAATCTTTTCGATCCCCCGGCACATCATTCCAGTTGCCTATCTCTGCCTCGGCTACGTCGAGTCGTTTCCCGATCGGCCCGTACTCGAAAGTGCCGAATGGGCCGCGCGGATGCCGCCGCGCACGCTGCTTCACTTCGATTCGTGGAACGGCAACCCGGCGGGCCTCGGGGACGCTGACCGCGCACTGGCCGATCTGGTTCAGAGTCCGGAAATCTGGCGCGGTCTTCTGACCGACGCCGCTCCGCGCCTCGCCGAGGCTCGCAGCGTGGGCGTTGACATTCCTGACGGCCTCCCAAAAGCGCACGGTGAGTGAGGCGCCCTGGCGCTGGTCGGTGCGCGGCCGCACACTTGCGGTTGCGCTGCCGGAGCCGTGGCTTGTGCTCGGATGGGCTCCGCTGGGGGGAGGATTCAAGCACGCCGAGTTGATCGTGAATCACCAAATCGCGCTCGACGATCGCGCCGCCACCGAAGCGCCGACGACGCATTTGACCGCTGTCGTGCGCAATCTGTGCCGGGATCCACGGCATGCGGTCGCGATGATGACAGGTGCGCAAATCGCCCGCGTGGGGTTTTCGTCGCGCGCCCGCGACGGCCTCATGGTCGGCGCCTGGTGCACCGCCGGATGCGCGAACGCGTTGCGGGTAGGCGATCGCGCCACGGAGGGAGTGCCTCGCGCGAAAGCAACCGCGAATTGCAAATCCAGCACCGTCACTCCCGGAACGATCAACATAATCGTCGCGATCAACCAGTCGTTGACCCGCGCGGCACTGGCGGAAGCGTTGCAAATCGCCGTCGAGGCGCGGGTCGCAGCGGTCCACGACGCGCAGGTGGCGAGCGTACGATCGGGCAAAATCGCAACTGGGACCGGTACCGATTGCATCGTCGTCGCGGCCCCGGCTTCAGGGCCGCGCGCGAATTCCATCGTCTATTGCGGCAAACATACTTTGCCCGGTGAGCTAATCGGTCGCGCGGTGATGCGCAGTTGCGCCGTCGCGATCGCGCGCGCCGCCAAGTGATCGGCTCCGTTGAATTATGCATTTCATCTATCGGCACCACTCATCGCGATCGCGTTGGCGTTCGATCTGCTGGCCGGCGATCCGTCATGGATGCCCCATCCGGTGCGCGCGATCGGTGCGGTGATCACGTTGGGCGAGCGTAATTTGCGCTCTGGCGTCGAGCGCCGCGATCTCCGCAACGGAATTATTCTTGCCCTCGCGACGATCGCTCTGTCTGCGGTCTGCGTTTGGATTGTAATCGCGGTTGCGAGCCGCGTCGCCGAATCGCTGGGTGCAGCCGTTGCGATTCTTGTTGCATGGACCACACTGGCCCTGCGCGGACTCGACGATGCCGCTCACCAAATCGAACGGGCCCTCGAATCCGGCGATGAGGCGCGCGCACGGATCGCGCTCCCCGCCTTGGTCGGGCGCGATTCTGCTACGCTCGATCGTGCGGGGATGATTCGCGCGACCGTCGAGTCGGTTGCCGAAAATACCTCCGACGGCGTGATCGCCCCGCTGTTCTTTCTCTTTATCGGTGGCCCCGTCGCCGCGATCGCATACAAGGCGGTCAACACGCTCGACTCGATGATCGGTTATCGCGACCGGCGCTACCTGTTTTTCGGACGCGCGGCGGCGCGAATCGACGACGTCGCGAATTATCTTCCCGCACGCCTGACCGCATTCTGCCTGATCGGCGCCGCGCAATTCGTAACCGGCCGTGCGTCCCGCGCATGGGCGGTCTGCTGCGCCGACGCCCGCAAGCATTCGAGTCCCAACGCCGGATTCCCCGAGGCCGCTGTCGCCGGCGCCCTCGGTCTAAAGCTTGGCGGTGATGCGATCTACGACGGCGTGATCGAGCGCCGCCCGTCGCTTGGCCCGGCCGAGCGCGATCCCGCCGTTGCCGATATCGCCGCGTCTCGCGCGATGATGAGGCTCGCCGTCGCTACGGCCTTTTGTCTCCTTGCCGTGGCCCGGTCTATCATCGTCACGATGTTGGCGTGAAGTCTGCTCTATTTCAGGTGCTTCAATCGGCATGAGTACTCGCGAAAGACCCGCGGTCCGGCACGATCCGCCGACCCCGATTCCGATCGACCGCGCGCATGGCGGCGCTGCGCCCGTCGGGACGTTGGATTTCAGCGCGAGCATCAATCCGCTGGGCCCGCCACCCGCCGCGATCGAACAATACCATCGCGCGGCCGCGTCGCTTTCCTGCTATCCCGCGCCGTACGCTGATCTGCTCGCCGGACGCATCGCCGACTGGCTCGGCCTCAGCGCCAGTCAGGTTCTGGTCGGCAATGGTTCAACCCAACTAATCCATTTGCTCGCTCGCGTGATGCGCTGGCGTCGGCCGGTCGTAGTCACGCCGACCTTCAGCGAAATCTCCAACGCACTGATTCTTGCCGGCGCGCCGCCGCACGCGATTGAACTGTCGCGCGACAGCGGCTTCGAATTGCCCATGGATGACGTTATCGATGCGCTCGAGCGCGGCGCCGACGCGATCTTGCTCGGTCGCCCGAACAGTCCGACTGGTGCAATGGTGTCGTTCGAGCAGGCAACTGCGATCGCGATCGAATGCGCCCGCTTCGGCGCGCACTGTGTATTCGACGAGGCCTTCATCGATTTCGCTGCCTCTGCGCGATCGATGACCGCACTGGTTTCACCAACGCCCAACGTGATCGTTCTGCGATCGATGACAAAAATATTTGCGATCCCGGGTCTGCGCCTGGGTTTCGCCGTGGCCTCGGCGTCGTCGATCGATCGGCTGCGCGCGACGCTCGAACCATGGTCGGTGAACGCCGTCGCGGAGCGGGTCGGGCTTGCATGCCTCGGCGTTGCCGATGAGTATATCGCGCGCACTCGCGACCTTATCTCGCTCGAGCGTGGCTATCTCGCCGGCGGCCTTGCCCAAAATCCGCACTTGCGTGTCTACTCTTCGGCTGCCAACTTCCTGATGGTTGCGGCGCGCGAAAATGACACGGATTCATTTGGCGCCTGTATGCTGCGCCAGTCGCTTGTCGTGCGCGATTTACGTTCGCTGCCCGGATGCGGTCGCGGGCTCTACCGCGTTGGCGTCCGCAGCCGCGCGGACAACCGGCGCCTCGTTGCTGCCGCACATGCGTTCGCCGGAGAAATGCGCTGATGAGTATTTTTGAAGATACGCTGGCAGCTATCGAAGCCTCCGATGCGCAGGCCGCACGAAGCGCCGCCGCGCGCCTCGACTCATTGACCAAACCGCGTGGGAGTCTCGGCTATCTCGAGGAGATTGTGCGCCGCTATGCCGCCATTCGCCACGACCCCGCGGCTGCCGCCGGACGCGGCGCGATCGCGGTCTTCGTTGCCGACCACGGCGTCGCTCAAGCCGGCGTCAGCGCTTACCCGAAGGCGGTTACGGTCGAGATGCTGCGCAACATCGGCGCAGGCGGCGCCGCTATCAGCGTTCTCGCGCGGCGCTTCGGTTACGATTTGATCGTCACCGACGTCGGCGTCGAAACCGACACCAGCATCACGCCGTTTCCTGGCGTGCGTTACCGGCGTGTCGCCGCCGGCACCAGGAATTTTCTCGAGGCGCCCGCGATGACGATCGAACAGGCCCGCCACGCCATCGAAATCGGTATCGAGACGGCTCGCGAAGCGGCGGCTCTGGGAGCCACGCTAATTGGGATTGGCGAGATGGGTATCGCCAACAGCACGTCCGCCGCCGCGATTCTCGCCACCGTCACCGGGATCGAGCCGATGCGCATCGCGGGGCGCGGCACCGGCGTCGATGACCGCGTGCTCGCCCGCAAGATCGAGGTAATCGAAGCGGGGCTGCGACTTCATCGCGCACACCTCAACGATGGACTCTCGATGCTCGCGGCGATCGGCGGACTGGAAATCGCCGCGATGGCGGGGGCGTGCCTCGGCGCCGCGGCGGCGCGCGTGCCGGTGGTAATTGACGGCTTTATCGCAACAGCAGCGGCCGCCGCCGCCGAACGCATTTGTCCCGGCATCTGCGATCACCTGCTGTTCAGCCATCGATCGGCCGAGGGCGGTCACGCGCTTGTGCTGCAGGCGATGGGTGTGCGCGCGATTCTCGACCTCGATTTGCGGCTTGGCGAGGGCAGCGGGGCCGCAATCGCGATGAGCGTAATTCAGGCCGCGCTGGCGCTCTTCCACGAGATGGCGACGTTTGCGAGCGCGGGCGTCTCGGGGAAGATCGAATGAGCGATTCGCCCGACGAACCAGGCCGGACTGTGCCGCCGCATACTCCCGATAACGCGCACGGCCCGGGTGATGCGAATGTTCGTGATCTCAGCGATGACTTCCCTCCGTCGGGTCAAATTCCGCAATCGGCCGATTCCCTCAATTATCGCGAATACTACTTCGACCAATGGCTATTGCAGGTGCGGCTCGCCGCTGCCTTTCTGACTATTCTGCCAGTGGGCCCCGTCGCCGCCGCTGCACCGACTGACGTCGCGGCCTCCTTCGGATGGTTTCCGCTCGTCGGCTTCGTCATCGGCTTGGCTCTGTGTGCGATGGATTGGCTGCTGACGCCGTTGTTCGGCCATGCGCTGCGAGCGCTCCTGCTCGTGCTGATTTTGACCGCGCTGACTGGCGCGCTCCATCTCGATGGTGTCGCCGATACCGCCGACGCGCTTGGCGCTGGACGCAATCGGGAGCGCGCGCTGCAGATCTTGCGCGATAGTCGTATCGGGAGCTTCGGCGCGATCGCACTGTTCTTTGTGCTGGGTCTCAAAATAATCGCAATCGCCGGCACCGGCGGATCGCAGCGCTACGCGATGCTTTACATCGCGCCGGGATTAGGCCGCTGGGCGATGGTCGCATTGGCCAGCGGCCTCGATTACCTCCGTCCCGAAGGTGCGGGCGCCGCAATGCTCTCGCGCGATCGGCGGCGCAATTTACGAGTAGCTACCGTGACCGCGGTGGTCGCGCTCGCACCGCTGGTGACGATGCATGCGCTACGGGCGTGCGTGATCGCGGCTGCGCTCTCGCTGGCGCTTCGCGCATTTTACCGGCGATGGCTGGGCGGAGTGACGGGTGATTTGATCGGCGCGGCAGGCGAGTTGGTCGAGACCGCAGTGTTGATCGCGCTCGCCGGATAACGCTTCACTTCAAGCGCAGCGGATATCCCGCCGCCATCAGCAGCACGCAATCCGCGGCCTGTGCGACTTTTTGATTCGTCCACCCGAGCAGATCGCGAAAGCGCCGCCCAACCGGATTGTCTGGCACGATTCCCCACCCGACTTCATCGGTCACGACAATCACCGCAAACGGCGCCCGCCGCAGCGCCGCCGCCAGCGCGTCGGCCTCTGCGAGAATCCCGCCGTCGTCCAGGCCCTTGCCGATCAAGTTAGATACCCACAGCGTCAAACAATCGAGCACCGCGACGTCGGCGCTGCCCGCCAGACCGGCAATCGCGGCCTGAACATCAACTGGCTCCTCGACCGTGACGAACGCCGCAGGTCGGGTCGCCTGATGATGCGCGATGCGCGCGCGCATCTCGTCGTCCAATCCTTCCGCGGTCGCGATGAAGTAGCGGCGCACCGCGGCCGCGTCGGCGCTCGCGAGCATAATCGCATGAGCGCTCTTGCCGCTGCGCGAACCGCCGGTGATAAGCGTCAGTGTCGGCATTGCACCAGAGCGTAACCGATTTTTCCGTCGCCGATAACCCGCCGCCAGATTGGACCCGCACACCGGCTGGCGCTCCCCCCCGTTTGCGAAAATTTTCTCTCGATTGACTGTGGCCGCCCCCGCGAATAGTTATCTAGGTCGCATCCGGTGTTCGGGAAGTCGGTGAGATTCCGACGCTGCCCCGCAACTGTATCGGGGGACGGAGGCCCATCATGCCACTGCGCAAGCGGGAAGGCGGGCCCGAGCGAGAACCCCAAGCCAGGAGACCGGCCGGATGACTTGGCAGTTTGCCTTCCGCGGGGATGGTGACGTCGGGAATTGACGCGCCCGATGCCCGATCCTTTCAACGAAGGGGTCGGGCTTTTGCGTTCTTAATAGCCTGCCTCGCCGCTACCGCGGATCGCCGACGCCATACTACGAGGGTGGCTATGTTTCGGAAGTATATTTCGGTTTTCATTCTGACTATTGCGATTGCCGCGCACGGATCGGCGTTGGCGCTAGCTGGCGATGCGCCGGGTAGCACCGTCCCCCAATCGCAACCGACGCCAGTGCCGTCAGCACGAACGCTTGCTCCCACGTCCGCCAAACCCGCGGCGCACCGGTCGCATCCGAAGGCTGCAGCAAAACCCGATATTACTCGCTCGCAAGCCAAACTCCCGCCCATGGTGATTGTCGTGACAGCAACGCGCATGGCGACGCCGCTGAGCAATATCGGCACCGCAGTCTCGGTCCTGAGCGACAAGCTAATCCGGTCCCAGCAGATTCGTGAAGTGACTACCGCGCTCCGCGAAGTACCGGGCGTCCAAGTGACCCAGTCCGGATCGCCTGGAACGGTCGCCGGCGTTTCGATTCGCGGCGCGACGCCGGCGCAAACGCTGATCATGATCGACGGCGTTCCCGTCAACGACTCGGCCACCGCTTCCTTTGACCTCAGCCGGCTCACCACCGACGATCTCGATCGCATCGAGGTAGTGCGCGGCTCTGGCGGTGCCCTCTATGGCTCGCAAGCCATTGGTGGCGTTATCAATTTGATCTCGCGTGAGGGATCGGGTCCGCTGAAATTCAGCCTTTTGTCACTTGGCGGCAATCGCGCGACGCAGAATCAGGCCGCCACCTTCGACGGCGCCGAAGGGAATTTGGCCTACTCCGGCGCGCTCTCGTATTTCTCGACCAGTGGCTACCGCATCCGCAACGACAGCTCCGATAACCTCTCGGGCGCACTGCGCCTCGATTACCATCTCGATGAAAACACGGTGATTCGCGGCTTCGCGCGCTATACCCGCGCCAACGTCAGCCTGGCGAACTACTCGGTCTTTCTCGGCATCGCCAACAATCCGAACGCACATCAGCGCAACGAATTCATGCTCTACAAAGGTGAAATTGACCACAAATTCGGCGAACGCCTGGTCACCAAGCTCAGTGGCTATTTCGTGCGCGATGAATTGCGTCTCAATCAGTTGCCTTTCGCCGAGCAGGCAAAAGTACCGTTCGGCAGCCTCAGTTCGGAAGTCGATCATGTTCCCGATGAGACGCGCGGAGCCAACCTCGAGGCGATCTATACGTGGGTGAGGGGCTTTCGCTCGTTGATGGGCTTTGACTTCAAGGATCGCTGGGTGCATTCATCCAGCGATCTGCTGTTCTTCACGCCGCACGCTCCGCCGGCTCAATACCTCTCCGTATTCAACGCGCGCCGCCAGGAGTACGCCGGCTACGTCGAGCAGGAGGCGCGTTTGCTCAACGGCCATCTGCTCGGCACTGGCGGATTTCGCGTTGACGGCAATAGTCAGTTCGGCAAAGAGGTGAGTCCGGCGTGGTCAGTGGCTATTCCGATACCCCAATACGGCCTTACTCTGCGCGGTAGCTACAGCGAGGGATTTCGCGCCCCGAGCCTCGACGAATTGTACTATCCAGGATTCGGCAACCCGCAGCTTGGTCCGGAAATCTCCTCGGAATGGGACGGTGGCTTCACCAAGACTTTCGGCGAGCACCTTGAATTCACCGCGAATTATTTTTCCCGTCGCGTGCATAGCCTTATCGTCGCCGTGCCCTGCGCCTACAACGCTACCTCCTGTCCCTACGGATCAGAGGCCGGAAACGCAGGCCGGGTCGACACGCAGGGCGTCGAATTAATCCCGTCCGCTCATCCTATGCGCGGGTTGACGCTCTCCGGAAACGTAACCATCCTCGATGAGACTCACGTTTCGGTGTCGCCCACTACGCGCCCCACGCGAGTGCCGAAATATTCGGCGGCCGGACTGGTCGAGTACGCGCGCAGCGGGATTCTCCGCGACAGCGACCGCTTGACCACGACTCTCGCCTATACTTTTGTCGGCGATCGCGCCGACATCACCACGGTGGGAACCATCGCGAGCCACGACGCCTATAATCTGGTCGATTTCGCTGCGGCCTACTCGCCGGGCATCCGATGGGGAGTGGTGCGCGACGAATCCGTGATTGCGCGCGTTCAAAATATGCTCGACCGCAACTACTCCGAGACCTTCGGGTTTCGCTCGCCGTCGGTGAATTTCGTGGCCGGCCTCAAACTCTACTTCTAGTGATCGTATGGCTGCGTCCGCAAATCCGCCCTGTCGCGCGAGGTCGCGACTTCAGGCCTGCTGCTCATGTGCGAAACAGCGCTCGAAGGTCGCGCGCACCCGCGCACGCCGCACCTGCAATTCGTCGAGCAGATGTTGCGCAGCCGCGGCGCCCTTGTACCCCATCCGCCGCGCCAGCGGCATCAGGTCGCGATGAGCAGTGGGCACCGCCCACGCCGCCTGGTCGCTTTCGATACGCAAGCGGTCCTCGAGCCGCAATAGAAACCGGTAATCCGCTTCCAGGTTTTGCGCGTCGCCCGCATCCATCAGACTGGCTTGTGCGATCGCGCGAATCAGTCCGACCGTACCGCGCTGGCGCAGCGCCGGATACGCCTTACCATGCCGCAGCGTCATCATCTGCGTAATGAACTCGGCGTCGAGCAACCCGCCGCGACCTTGTTTGAGATTGAGCCGATGTCGGGTCTCGATGCCGATCTCGCGTTCCATCCGTTCGCGCATCGCCGCGATTTCGCCGACCTCCGCCGCCGTTAGTCCGCGCTCGAAAACAAACTCCTGCCGCGAGGCTTCGACCTCTCCGCCGAGCCATGCGTCGCCGGCGATCACTCGTGCGCGCACCAGCGACTGCCGCTCCCATACGGCCGAACTTTGCCGATGATATTCGCGAAAGCCTGCGAGCGACGCGACCAGCGGTCCCGCGTTGCCCGACGGCCGCAAGCGCAGGTCCAGCTTGTAGGCGATACCCTCGCGAGTCGGCACTTCGAGCACCGCGATCAGCTTCTGCACCACGCGCGCAACGGCTTCGCGCTCCCCGGCTCCGTCCTCGCCGGAATCGTGATAGACGAAAATCAGGTCGAGGTCGGAGTTGTACGACATCTCGCCCGCGCCCAGCCGGCCCATCGCGATCGCGCACAACTTGAGCTCGGCCGCCATCGGATAACGCTTCGCGGTTTCGTCGCGCGCCAGGTCCAGCGCTTCGCGCAGCACCGTTTCCGCCAGCCCCGTCAGTTCGATCTGCACGTCTTCCACTTCCAGATTACCGGCCAGGTCCGCGATCGCCACGCGCAAAAACTCCTGCTGCCGGAACGCGCGAATCGCGTCCAGCCGCGCCTCGAAATCCTCGCTTGCGCCCACCAGTCCCGCCAGTTCGTCGCGCAGTTCGGCCACCGTGCGCCGGATATGCGCCAGATCCGAGCGCACCAGCGTATCGAGAATTTCCGGATGCAGGATAAAGAGCCCCGACAAATGGCTGCTCGATGCGAACAGCTTGAGCAGCACCCGTCGCGTCGCCCGATGCTCTTCGAGCAACCCCAGAAACGAAGTCCGCGCGCCGACCGCCGTGATGAACGACGCCAGGTTCATCAGCGCAAGGTCCGGATCCGCAAGCCCGCGAATTTCGTCGAGCAGTTCCGGCCCCAGGCGATCGAGCAGCTCGCGGCGGTAGGGGCTCGCCGATGTTTGTTTCGCACCGCGCGCCAGTAACACCAGATGATTGGCGCTCTCCGCCGGACGATTGAACCCGAGTTCCACCAGCGCGGCGAAATCGCTGTCATCGTCGCGCGCAGCGCGCCAGGCGATCTCCGCCGCCCCCGAAATCTGAATCTCGCGCCGCTCGCCGCCGCCCAGCAGCATCTCGCGAAACTGCGCAGCGACCATATCGCGATGCGCGCGCAACTGCCTCCGCAGCTGCTCCGGCGCCGCCGCTCCTTTGCCGAAGCCCAGCCGCGCCGCAAGCACTGCAAACGCTTCCGATTTATCCGGCAGCGTATGGGTCTGCAGGCCGGCCGCGGCTTGCAGCTTGTGCTCCGTATCGCGCAGGAGGCGATACGCGTCGCGCAGATTTTGCGCGCGATCGGCCGCCAGATAATCATACCGTTCGAGCCGGTCGATCGCTTCGACCGTCATCGCGGTGCGCAACCGCGCATCGCGTCCGCCATAAATCAGGGTGAGCGACTGCACGATAAACTCCAGCTCGCGAATCCCGCCGCGGCCGAGCTTGAGATTGCGCTCGATCAAATCCGGCGACCGCAGCTCCAGCTCGATCTGCCGCTTCATCGCCCGCAATTGGCGCAACGTGTCGAAATCGAGGTATTGACGGTAAATGAAGCGCGTCAGATTCTGCATCAGCCGCTGCCCGATCTCGATCGCACCCGCGGCCGGTCGCGCCCGCAGCAGCGCCGCCCGTTCCCAGGTGTCGCCCAGGCTCTCGTAGTAGCCGAGCGCGCTTTCTACCGGGATCACCAGCGGCGACCCGCGTCCGCCCGGCCGCAAACGCATATCGACGCGAAAACATTCAGCCGCGATCAACTCCGTCAAGGTTTCGCCCAGATGATTGGCGATTTCCAGTCGCGCCGGATCGGTCGAGCCGCCGACCAGATAGATCAGGTCGATGTCCGAGCTGAGATTGAGTTCGCCGGCCCCGAGCTTGCCCATTGCGAGTACGCACAAATCCGCCGCGACCACGCCGTTGTCGCCTGCCAGATCCGCCGCCGCCGCCAGCGCTCCGCCGATACATTCGTCGGCCAACCGCGAAAGTGCGCGCGTCGTGCCGACGACCGTGAGGCGGCCGAGCAGATCGCCAATCACGATCCGCAGAAACCACCGCCGCTTGAATTCTCCCAGCGCCGCCGCCGCCGAATGGCGATCGCCCGCGTCGCGCCGCTCATAGACGATCGACTCAACCAACTCCCCGGGTCGAATCGCTCTTGCCCGCTCGAAATCTTCGAGCCAGCGGTCGCCCAGTTTACCCAGCTCCGACCCCGCCAATTCAGACGCCCCCAGCACAAACGCCAGGTCCGCCGCGCGCGGCGCATCGCTCAACGCCTGCGCCAGCACGCCCGGCGATTCCTCCGCGAGCTTCAGCATGAAGGCCAGCGCGAGCCGTTCGTCGGGTGCGAACGTCCGAATCGCCGCGAGAGTTCGCGCCGCGATCTCGCGGTCCGGTATCAGGCCGGCGAGTTGTGTCGCGAGCCCGCGCAGCCCGGGCGAAAAGTCGCTCACATCCATCGATAAAAATAATAGCAAAGCTCGGCTGCGAGTGCCGCGATCGCATGCCGGATTCGTGCGCCGAGTGCTCGCGCCGCCGCGCATCTACGCCGCGCGCGCCCGCTTGCGGAATCTGTCAGTCATAATGCTAACTTCGGGTTGGCGCCGATTGGCGCGGAATTCTCGGCCGGAGGTATTTGCGATGATCGTTCTTTACACTACCGAACGCGATTATCCGTGGGGCACGCTTCGATCCACCCATGCGTGCAAGACCAAGGTCGTGCTCGAAGAAAAACGCATCCCGTACCGAATCGAAAATCTGCCGCCGGGCCATCTCTGGAAGAAGCCGCCCGAGATGGTCGCGCACCATCCCCTGGGCAAGGTCCCGTACATCGTCGAAGGCGAGCTCACCATCTTCGATTCCACCGTGATCGACGAGTACCTCGAGGAACGCTATTCATGGCCCCGTCTGATGCCGCCTGCCGATCCCGTTGCCCGCGCGAAAATTCGCATGATCGAGCAATTCGCCGACGAGGCCCTTCTGGTCGGTAACCTGCCGCCAATCTGGATGCCCTACTGGAGTGAACCCGAGAAGCGCGACACCGAACGCATGGAAAAGGCGCGCGAAGGACTCCGATCGCGCGACCTTCCCTACCTCGACGCGTTGCTCGCTGCCGCACCCGCCGGCGGCCATCTATGCGGTGATTTCTCGCTCGCCGACGTCAGTATGATGGTGCTCGCGATGGTGCTCGAGATCGACGGCATGCCGTCGGATAAATTCCCGCGGGTCGAGCGTTACCTTGATTCTCTGCGCGCGCGTCCGAGTTACCGTGCGATCAGCCCGCGCACCAAGGTCGCCGATTCGTCCGCGCTGATGACTGCGGTCTGAGTCCATACGCCACCGCCCGGCGCGCGAGCCCGTGCGCCCGACGCCAACCGTTCGGCTCTCAGGAATCCCCTCCCGAGGTCCGTTCGTCGGCCGCCAGCGCATCGTGATTTTTACTGTGCCGCGACCGCTCAGCCGCTGCGACGGCGCTGTGGCTGCTATGTCGTACCCGATGGTTATGCGCTTCCGCGACCCGATGGCTGTGCCGGCGCGCATGATGGCTATGGCTGACCGCGCTATGCACCGACTGATGATGCACGGACCGATGATGCGACGAGCGATGATGATGCGACGACCGATGATGCGACGACCGATGATGCGACGACCGATGATGCCGCGGGGGCGGCCTGAAATCGGTTCTCACCGGTGGTGGTGGCGGCGCTTCGGCGTACTTCAGATTGGGGAAATACTTGTCCTCGTTCCGATGTATCTCCAATGCCGCCAGGAATTCAGGATAGTAATTTTTCGACGCAAACCCAAAGTGCGGTCCGTTGTAATTCCGCACTATCCGGCCGTAGTCGCCGCCGTATTCCGCCGCCGCCGCCGACGTTCCCCCCGTGCCGTAGTTGTATGCCGTTATCGCCAGCGGCCAACTGCCCAGCGTCTCGTAATTCGAACGCAGCAATTCCGCAGCCGCATGCGTCTCCTTGGTCGGGTCCAGCCGATCGTCGTGGTACCGCGTGATGCGCATGTAGCGCTTCCCGGTGCCCCGCGTGAATTGCCAGATTCCCACCGCGCCCGCGCTCGATCGCGCCCGGCTGTGAAAGCCCGATTCGACCGCCGCCAGCGTCACCAGTTCCGGCGGCAGACCCGCCCGCCGGAAGATTCGCTCCATCGTGGGGCGATAATAACGGCTGCGCAGCAAGCCTTCGCGGAAGCGTTGGCGCAATCCCTGCTGCACCCGTAAATTCTTCGCCGCACCCGCATACGCCGACGGCCGCTCGCCCTTGAACATCTCCGCGATTCGGCGCTCTTCGCTGGTCGCCGGCGCCTGCCCCGACGCCAGCCGATCGAGTATCGCGGCGTATTTGTTCTTCAGGTAGTCGTTGACGTCGCCAACCTCCGAGCGCGACGGATTGCCCTCGCCCGGCAGATGGATCACCTGGTAAACCCGGTCCACATCGTCGCGATCGTGAAGGATGAAATCGCGCTCGCCATATCGCGCGAACACGTCCACCCAGAACTTGACGTTGTCCTTGATCGCCGGCGGCCGCGGGAACGCCACTTCGCTGCCCGCAAATGCGCACGCTCCCGGCGCTATCGCCGCCAGCGCGCAGATCATTGCAACCGCGCCTATGCGCCTCAGGATTCCATTAGCCGTCGAATTTCCGCTCGGCACTTTTCCCCTCCCCAGTGACCCCTACTACCTTCACCTCATCCGCTGTTCAGGCTCATAGCGTTCTCAACGGACCCTTTCACCAAACGGTAGACCTAACGAGTAGATACTTGCCTTAGCACAGTCAATGCCCCCCCCCGCTACGCTTAGCGCAAATTTCACTTTTTTTTGTCAATGTCTTGTTTTTGTTCGCCTAAATATCGCCTGCCGGTGATTTCATTGCGCCCGCTAGCGCGCAATTAGGCTCTGGAAGCGACGTTAAAGTAGCTGCTATGACAATATCCGGTCGCTGAAACGCCCAATCGCGGGCATCATCGTCATCCGCCGTCGTCCAGCACCGTCCGCTGCCACCCCCCCCGCACGAATGGGCTTCGCGCCCCCCGCTCGCTCAGATAAACTCGACCTACCGTGGCCGCCGACCTTATCGAAATCGTCCCAATCTCCCGCCCGCTCGCGGCGGCCGTCCGACTTCCCGGTTCCAAAAGCATCACCAATCGCGCCCTCCTGCTCGCCGCGATGGCGGCTGGCCGCTCGACTATCGACGCCGCGTTACTCAGCGACGACACCCGCCTGATGGTCGCGGCGCTCGCTACTCTCGGCTTCGCCGTCGAGGTCGACGAGCCTGCCCGCCGCATTACCGTGGTCGGCCACGCCGGCGCGATTCCCGCCGCGTCCGCCAACCTCGACGCCGGCGGCGCCGGCACTGCGATGCGCTTTCTAGCCGGCTTTCTAACGCTCGGCCGCGGCCGCTTCCGCCTCGACGGCAACGCCCGCATGCGCCTGCGTCCCATCGGCGCCCTGCTCGACGCCCTCGGCGCGCTCGGCCTCGACGTCGCCAGCGAACTCGTCCCCCGCTGTCCGCCGATCGTCATCGATACCACTCGCACCCCCTGCACCGGCGGCGCAGTCGCGATCGACGCCAGCCTCTCTTCGCAATTCGTCTCGGCCCTCCTGATGCCATCCGGGCTCTGGCGCGACGGCCTCCGCCTCACCGTCTCCGGCGATACCGCACGCCCGTTTATCGAGATGACGCTGCGCCTGATGCGCACGTGGGGCGTCGCCAGCACCGTCACCGGCGACCTGATAATCGTGCCCGGCGGCCAGCGCTACCATCCGATGGATTTCACGGTCGAGCCCGACGCTACCGCCGCCAGCTATTTCGCCGCGGCCGCCGCCCTAATTGGAGGAACCGTCACGCTCCTTGGCCTCACTCAGGCCTCCGTTCAGGGCGACCTCGGCTTCCTCGCGATCCTCCAACAGATGGGCGCGCGCGTCTCATGGATTCCCGAGGCCGTCGAAATTACCGGCACCGGCACGCTCACCGGCATCGACGTTGCGATGAACTCGATACCCGACGTCGTGCCCACGCTCGCCGCCCTCGCGCCCTTCGCCGCCTCGCCCACGCGAATTCGCGGCGTCGGCTTCATCCGCCATCATGAGAGCGATCGCATCGCCGCCCTCGCTACCGAATTGCGCCGCCTCGGCGCCACTGTGCGCGAGTTCGACGACGGCCTCGAAATCTCCCCGTCAACCCTGCGCCCCGCCGCGATCGAGACCTACGACGACCATCGCATCGCGATGGCGTTTGCCGTCGCCGGCTTGAAACTCCCGGGCTTGCGTATCAAGCATCCCGGATGTGTCGCCAAGACCTATCCCGAATTTTTCACCGACCTGAAACGACTCACCGACTAATCCGAATTACCCTCAGACCAAATTTCCTTTAAGCGAGATTCCCGCGGGCGCGACCTCGGCAAGAAGGAAGATTTCAACGTGGATAGTGACTCGACGCTTTGCCCTTGCGCCCGGCATTTTTGAAAAAAGAAAATCCGGATTGAAATTAAGTGCATACTCAGTCATGGATTGTAATCGGCTGATGATTGCCTTCTCTACGAGCCCAATCCGCGATGCGCAAAATTCCGGCGTTTTCAAATCGCTGTTACCATCATCGCGAATCGCAAGGCTTGGCCGCCCACTCGAGCAACGCGAGCGTCAATCATTGATATTTTTACAAAGCAAACCCATTTTTCGCGGCGCTGTCCCGCATCCGGTGCCTGCCAACCGCAAACTCCGGGCATAACGCGCCTGCGAAGAGGAGATTGAAATGCAACTCGACCCCCAGATGAAAAACCTGTTGGACCAGCTCGCCGCCGCCGGCGGACAGCCCTTTCACGCCGGATCGCCGCAGGAGGCGCGCGCCGCCATCAACGCCCTCATCGGTGTCGTCGCCGGTCCGCCTCCGCAAGTCGCCAAGGTCGAAGACCGCATGATTCCCGGCCCCGGCGGCCAGATTCCCGTCCGCATCTACACCCCTGCCGGTGCCGCTCCGATGGGTGCGCTGGTTTACTTCCATGGCGGCGGATGGGTCGTCGGCGATATCGCCTCCCACGACGTCCTCTGCCGCGGCCTCGCCAACGGTGCCGGATGTGTCACCGTTTCCGTGGACTATCGCCTCGCCCCCGAATACAAATTCCCGGCCGCGCCCGAAGACTGTTATGCCGCCACCCAATGGGTCGCCGATAACGCGGGCCCGCTCGGCGTCGATCCCAAGCGCATCGCAGTCGGCGGCGACAGCGCCGGCGGCAATCTGGCGGCCGTGGTCGCGCAGATGGCGCGCGATCGCAGCGGCCCCAAAATCAAGTTCCAGCTCCTCATCTATCCCGCGACAGATTGGGCCCACGAAACCGCCTCGCAGCGCGAATTCACCGAGGACGGCTACATACTTTCGCGCGCCGACATGGTCTGGTTCTACGGCCACTACATGAACTCCGACAGCGACCGAACGAATCCCTATCTGAGTCCGGCCTGCGCCAAGAGTCTCGCGAACCTGCCGCCCGCCTATGTGATCACCTGTGCGGTGGATCCGCTGCGCGACGAGGGTGAAGCCTACGCCGAAGCCCTGCGCAAGGCCGGCGTCGCCGTGAAATCCAAACGCTATCCCGGCGTCTGCCACGGCTTCGTCATGATGCCGGGGGTGATTGACGCGGCCAAGACCGGCATCGCCGATTGCTGTTCCGAGCTGCGCGCCGCCATCGGCAGCTGACGGCCGCCACCTCTGCTTTTCCCCGGCCCCTTCCACAGACGGAAGGGGCCGGCTAACTCTCCCCAACCGCCCGGGCACAGCAGCCTCGCCGAATCCGCCCCCCCACCCGAGCAGCGCGAGCGTCACGCATTGAACGACGATAACCTCAATCTGCGTATCCTCGGCGTGGACTCCGCCGACGAAATCGCGGGCGCACGCCAACTGACTCTGCGCACCACTCGCGGCCCGATCCCGATGATATTCCACGCGGCGCCGTCGGCGTCGTGTGCGGTCGTATGCATCAGTGGTGCGATCGGCGGCTTCGACGGCCCGGCCCGGCTCTACGCCCGCCTCGGAACCGAATTACCGCCCAAGGGCATCGCCGTTGCCCGCGTTAATTACCGTGCCCCCAACGATTTCGACCAATGTCTGCTCGACACGCTCGCCGGCCTGTCCTTTGTTAAGGGCACCGGCCATTCCCGCGCCGCCATCATCGGCCATTCCTTTGGCGGCGCCGTCGCAATCAACGCCGGCACGCTAAGCCCGGTCGCCACCGCCGTCATCGCGATTTCGAGCCAGCTCGCGGGTGCCCACGTCGTCGCCAATCTTGCGCCCAAACCGCTGATGTTGATTCACGGCACGGCCGACAACATCCTCCCGCAGCGCAGCTCCGAACTCATCTTCGAGCGCGCCGCCGAGCCCAAACTCATCAGGTTATTCGAGGGCGCCGACCATCGCTTCTCCGGCCGCGGCGAGGAACTTTTCGCCACGGTCGACCAATGGCTTTCGACTCACCTCTGAACGCCGTCCACCCTCAACCGCGCTCCCCGATCCTTTCCGTCTCACATTTCCCGCCGGTCGAATCGAGCCGCCGGGGCGTCGAAACTGGACGCGGCTAGCTCCCGCCTATACGCTCTTGGTGCATATCTGACCGTTGGGCGATATTTATACCGATGAAGATTCCAGTTGCAGTAGTTGGTGCTACCGGCATCGCCGGCCAGCAGGTAATCGCCGCCCTCGACGGCCATCCGGATTTTGAGATCGCCGCCCTGGCCGCCTCTGAACGCTCCGCCAGCAAGAGTTTCGAGGACGCGATCACCGACGCCGACTCCGGCATGCGCCGATGGTACGTCGATAGCTCCGAGCCTCCCGCTTCCGCCCTCGCGCTCGAGGTCCAGGACGCGCGTGCGATGCGCCTCGACGGCATTCGTGTAGTCTTCGCGGCCGTGGAATCCGAGGCCGCCCGCGAACTCGAACCGCTTTACGCCCAACACGTCCCGACCATCAGCACTGCGCGCCCGTTTCGGATGGAGCCCGATGTTCCCCTGGTGATTCCCGGCGTCAACCTGGATCACCTGGCCATCGTGCGCGAGCAGCAGCGCCGCCGCGGATGGAAAGGCTATATCGCGACCCTGCCCAATTGCACCGCGACCGGCCTCGCCGTCACTTTGAAAGCGCTCGACCAGCGCTTCGGCCTCGACGCCGCGATGGTCACCACGATGCAGGGGATTTCCGGCGCCGGCCGCGACCTCCCGGCGCTCGATATCGTCGAGAACATCATCCCGTACATTCCCCGCGAAGAAGAGCGCGTGCGCATTGAGACCTGCAAGATTCTTGGCAGCGTCGCCGATGGTGCGATCGCCCAATTACCGTTGCGCGTCAGCGCCACCTGCACCCGCGCCTCGGTCCTCGCCGGACACACCGAAGCGGTCTCCGTGGGCTTGCAGCGGGCGGCCTCGGTCGAGGACGTCATCGCCGCGATGGAAGCGTTTGGCCGCGAGTTTACCGATCTGGGATTGCCGACTTCGCCCAAAAACATGATCACCGTCCATCGCAATCCGATGCGTCCGCAGCCGCGGCTCGATCGCGACGCCGACCGCGGCATGACCACCTCGGTCGGCCGCGTGCGCCCCGACGAGGTCCTGCCCAACGGCTTCAAGTACCTGCTCGTCAGCCACAACGCTGCGATGGGAGCCGGACGCGGCGCCGTCCTGCTCGCCGAATATCTCAAGCACACCGGCTACGTCAGCTAAACGTTCGCTCGTGCGGCTGCATCGGTCGGTGCAGGCCCTTCGGCCAGCGCGAGAAAGTCCGCCAGATGAATCACGCGGATTTTAGCGCCGCGCCGCCCCAGCTCGGCCGCGATTTGCAGCTCGCATCCCGGATTCCCCAGGATTACGTAATCCGCGCCGGTCGCCACGATATTGTCGGCCTTGCGCCGCACCAGTTCACCCGCCATCGCGGGTTCGGTCAGGTTGTAACTTCCAGCCGACCCGCAGCAGAGGTCGGCCTCCGCCAGCTCGATCAGTTCGACCCCCGGAATCGAGCGCAGCACCGCGCGCGGCTCCTCGCGCACGCCCAGCCCATGAGCCAGATGACACGAATCGTGATATGTCACCCGCGCGCGAAACTCCCGCGTAAAGCGCCGTCCGCGCGCCAGCGTCAGCGAGCTCAGGTCCGTCACCCGCGCCGCCATTTCGCGCGCGTCGCCGGCCAGCTCCGGGTCGTCCTTCAGCAGATCGCCATACCCCGCAAACACCGCGGCGCATCCCGAAGCCGCCGAGATTATCTGGTCGGCGCCGCAGCGCTTGAACTCGCGAACATTCGCGCGCGCAAACTCGCGGGCCCGTGCGACCTTGCCATTATGTAAATCCAAAGCCCCGCAACAGACCGTGCGTCCGAGACGCGCGACTCGATAGCCCGCCGCCGCCAAGGCCCGTTCGCTGTTCCAGTTCTCCGAATCGGTCAGCACCTGCGCGACGCATCCATGATGGACCACGACGCTCGGCGCATCTGCCGCCACACCGACATTCGCCGAATCGAGGTTCGCGTGGCCTTGTCGATTTGCCCGCTCGGCGCGGCGCTCAGCCGCACTCGCCGGATCGCGCGGCGGCAGCAGGTCGAGCCAATCGCGCAACGGACCCGGCGCCAGCTTTCGCAGCAGCGGCCGCATCCCCATGCGATCGGCCATCCGCAACGGCGCGAGCACCATCCGCAGTCGCGAGGGATAGGGGAAGATCGAGTTTATCGCCCAATTCCGCAGCCGCTCACCCACGCCGCGCCGGTAATTCCGCTCAACGTAAACCCGCGTCTGCTCGATCAGCTTCCCGTAATGCACCCCCGAGGGACACGCAGTCTCGCAGCCGCGGCACTCCAGACAGAGGTCCAGATGGCGCACCGCGTCCGCGTCGAGTTCGAGCGTGCCCTCCGCCAGCGCCTTCATCAAATAAATCCGCCCGCGCGGCGAATCCATCTCGGCTCGCGTCAGCACGTAGGTCGGACACGCCTCGAGGCACAGCCCGCAATGCACGCAATCGAGCAGCAGCTCGTAATCCACGACGTCGCGCGACGGCCGCGACCCTATCGGCGCATGCGCGCCCGGCCCCGCCGTGGTCGCGTGATCGGGTGTCGCGATACCCGTGGGTGAATCTATTTTCGCGGACGTGTCCATCGCGGAAAAGTCAGATGCCCCCGGCGAAGCATCCGGGGTTGAATACTCCATGCGGGTCGAAGGTCTCCTTCAGCCGGCGCATCAGCGCAAGTGCCGGCGGCGGCGGATCGCCAAAGAGATTTATGCGGCCGCGAAGTCCCTGGCTAATCCGCAGCACCCGCAGGTTTCCGCGCGCGCGCCGCGCAATCTCGCGCCAGCCTGCGAGCGTGCGTTCAAGTTCGTCGTCGTTCGCCGCTTCACGGATGAAGACCTGTGCCACGCCGCACCCCGCATGGGCGCGAAACTCGGCGCCGCATCGGCTCAGGCACGGCCCGAGTTCCGCCGGAGCCACCGCAATTTGTGCGACGAGTGCGGCGTCCTGCGCTTCGAAATCGCGCAGCCGCTGATACGACGCCGTCGCTTCCGCGTCGATCCGTACCGTGGTCGCCGGGCCCAGGATCGCGCGCGCCTGCGCGATCAGATATTCGACTTCCTCGGCGCTTCCGCCGCAGCCGGCCAACACCTGCGGCCGCGCTCCGTAACCCAGGCTCTCCGCCACCGCAGCACTGACCGCCTCCAGATGTATCAGCGGGACCGCGTCGTGCAGCGCCGCCGCCGCGTCCAGCGCTGCCGCCGCGTCGGGAAAATGCGCCGCCGCGTGCGTGTAGCGCTGCGGAATTGGCCGCACTCTGAATGTGGTCTCGGTGACGATGCCGAGGGTGCCGAACGATCCGACCATCACTTTCATCAAATCATAGCCGGCCACGTTTTTGACCACCTGCCCGCCGCCGTGAATCATCCGCGCGCCGTGGCCGGCAAAGCGTACGCCGATCAGCAGGTCGCGCACAGTGCCTTCCGACAACCGGATCGGCCCGGCCTGCGCCGCGGCCACCATCGCGCCGAGCGTCGTGCGCGCGGGATCGGCCGGATCGGCGGGCAGCCGCTGCCCGCGCGCCGCGGTCAGGCTGTTCACTGTCTCGAGCGTGATGCCCGCCTCCGCGATGATTGTCATGTCGTCAGGTTCGTAGGCGATGACCCGATTCATCCGCGCCAGTGAAATACCCGCCGCGACCGGCGCGGGACGCATCTGCGCGAGCGTACGGGCCGCGCCGATCGGCGCCAGCGTCAGCGCATCGGCTTCGCATTTACGCACCAGCTCCGCGACCGCGCCCGCGTCGCACGGCTCCGCGATAACCGACGCGGCGCGCGCCTCATGCGCCGACGGTGCGCGCACATTTGCGTCGCCGACGATCGCGCCGAGCTCGCGCGCGAGTACCGCGGGGTCGCGTTGATTCATCGCGGGCGGCGCGTCACAGGGCCACTTGCCGGCGCGGCGCCGCCACTTCCACGCAGGCGCCCGGCACCGGGATGATTTTGTTCGGGTTGGCGCGCTGATCGGGATCGAACACGCGGCGCAGTTCGCTCATTACCAGAAGATCCTCGGGCGAAAATATCAGCGGCATCTCGGCCATCTTCTCGACCCCGATTCCATGCTCGCCGGTCAGGCTGCCGCCCATCTCGACGCACGCCTTCAGGATGTCGCGGCCCGCCTCGATCGCGCGCCGGGTCTCGTCGGCGTCGCGCTCGTCGTACAGCACGATCGGATGGATATTGCCGTCGCCGGCGTGGAACACGTTGCCGATGCGGATATTGTGGCGATGGCTGATCGCGATAATCGCACGCAGGATGTCGGGCAACCGCGTGCGCGGCACCACGCCGTCCTGCGTGGCGTAATTCGGCGCCAGCCGTCCGACCGCGCCAAACGCACGCTTGCGCGCCTTCCACAGGGTCGCCCGTTGGGCTTCGTCGCGCGCCAGGCGGACCTCGTTCGCCCCGGCCCCGCGCACCAGCTCCGCGACCCTTTGCGCATGCTCGTCGATGCCCGCGGCGATCCCGTCTAGTTCGATTATCAGCACCGCGCCGGCGTCTTCGGGCAGCCCCGCATGGAAGGCCGCTTCCACCGCCCGGATGATCATCTGGTCCATCATCTCGATCGCGCCCGGGATGATTCCCGCCGCGATAATCGCCGAGACCGCCCGCGTCGCGTCTTCGATATCGGCAAACACTGCGAGCAGTGTGCGATATGCTGCCGGTGCGCGCGTGAGCTTCAGCGTTGCCCGCGTGACGATTCCGGTGGTGCCTTCGGAACCGACGATCGCGCCCGTCAGGTCGTAGCCGCAGCGCTCCTCGGCCGCGCCGCCAAGCTCGCCGATTTCGCCGTCGGGCAGCACGATCTCGACGCCCAGCACATGATTGGTGGTGACGCCGTACTTGAGCGTATGCGGTCCGCCGGAATTTTCCGCGACGTTGCCGCCGATGGTGCAGGCGACCTGCGACGACGGGTCCGGCGCGTACATCAGGCCGCGCGCCTTGACCGCGTTGGTGACATGCAGATTGACGACGCCGCTTTCGACCTCGATTCGGCGGCTCGCGTAATCGATTTCCAGGATGCGGTTCATCCGCGAGGTGCAGATCATGACCGGCGCGCCGAGCGGCAGGCATCCGCCCGACAGTCCGGTGCCGGCGCCGCGCGGCACGAAAGCGAGGCCGCGCAGATGGAGCAGCTTCAGGATGGCGCTGACTTCGGCGGTGGTGCGCGGGCGCAGCAGCACTTCGGGAGCGCTGCGTTCCATGGTCCAGCCGTCGCATTCGTAAACTTTCAGTTCGGTGGCGCGCCGCACCATGCCGTCGTCGCCGATCATCTCGCGCAATTCGGCGAAGGTCCGCGCGTCGATCATGGACGGCCGCGCTTCGATCATAGACGGGCGCGCTTCGGCGATGGATTTAGCGCTGCTTGACACGGCGCGCAGTCTAGCACGGCCGCCGCCTTCTGCACCCCCCGGACGTGCAGCGAGATTTGACGAAGATCACTGGCCTTTGGCTTTACGAATCTTCAAAATGCTCTTCCAGAATTCTTTTCAATTGCTTCAGACCCTCAGGTGAGAACCTGATGGATTGACTCACCTTGCCCGGAATTTGACGGCCTTTGGAGCCGTACGTGTCAATCTGAAGGACCTTTTCCCCATCTGGTTCATAGACGATGGAATACGTACCCTCGGCATCGGTGTGTCGGGTGTACTTTTCGGGGACTCGCAGTTCCAACTCTCGTATTATCGCCACCCTACTGTCGTCTCCTAAGTTGTCCGAACCCAACCGTCTTGGTTTTACGCGGAAATCTCAAGTCATCATTTATTGCGCGCGACGCCCTCCTTGGACGCGACGTTTCCGTCGGGTCCGATTTTTCCGCTGATTGCGGAGAGCTGCGCAATCCACCTGGCGTCTTCCCCCGGTTGATCTTCGGGCTGGAATCGCCCCTCCTTCAACGCCTGGGATTTCGCCTCGATCGCGTAATAAATCTCGGACCAATCTTCTCGGGTCAGATCAATCATGCCGTCCCTCCATGCTCGACCCCTATTGGTAAACCTTGGGATTGTCGTTGTCGATTGAATTCCAAATTTCCATGATGCGCGATTGCGTCGCGACGCCCTCATCTGCCCAGTCGCGAGTTGTCACGCGGGCGCGAGGGTTTTGTAATCGCGGAGGGCTTCCTGTAACCAACATGCGTAGGCATTGCTTATGGACAAGGAGTGGCGGCGGCGGCCACCGCACGGAGGGAGGCGGCGATGATACTGGCATGGCTGTGCTATTACGACGCACTAATCGCGCTGGCGGCGGTGATGGCCGGGATCGGCTGCGCCCATTTCGGCTTGACTCGGCCGTTTTTCGGATTTCAGTTGATGCTGGTCGGCCTCGCGTTTGCCGCGCTGAGTATCCTGTGCGGCCTGATAGCGATGCCGCTGACCTATTTCTCGCCCAAACGCCGCGTCGCGTTCGGCCGTTCCGTGCTCGGCTTCGTGCTCGCCCTCGCGATCCTTACGCCGATCGGGCTGATAATCTCCAAGACCCGTCAATTCCCGCTGATCAACGACATCACGACCGATACCCAAAAGCCGCCCGAGTTCGTCAAGGCCGGCGAATTGCCGGCGAACCGCGGCCGCGACATGGCCTACGATCCGCATCTCGCCACGATTCAGAATGGCGCGGCTGCATATAAAGATTTGGCGCCGCTGAAGATGGACCTCACGCCCGACCAGGCTTACAAACGCGCCGAAATCCTCGCCGGCGAAGTGCCGACCTGGCAAATCACGCGCAACGACGAAAAGGCCCGCACGCTCGAGGGCGTGGCAACCTCGGAGCTGTTCAAGTTCAAGGATGATTTCATTATCGAGGTGCGGCCCGCGCCCGGCGGCGGCAGTTTGGTCGAGATGCGCTCGAAGTCGCGCGACGGCAAGGGCGATCTCGGCGTCAACTATCATCGAATCTCCAGTTTCCTCAAAGTCCTGAAAGCGGGCCCGCAGGAACCGCCGACGGCTGGCGCTCCGCCGCTCCCGTAGCCGGCAGATTCGTGGCGGTTGCGGATTCCCCGAACGGTGGATGACGACGGCGATCGGGCGGCTGTGCGCGGCGATGGCGAGTAGCGAGCACGACGCGCACCAGTCGATGGCGTCATCGCCGCGGACGACATCGTCGCCTTCCGCCGGGTCGCGCACCCGGCTTTTCCCGGCGCTCGCACGGCCCGCCCGCGAACCCGCATCGGTGGCGATGCTGTGGGCGGTTTACACGCTCGAAGTGCTGATCGTAGCCGCGCTGCGGATTCCCCACGATCTCGGCTTTTTCATGTTCGCCTTCGGCGACCGCGGCAGTTGGCTGGTGGTGCAATACCTCGTCGCCCACGGCTACCGCCCCACCATCGATTTCGGCTTTCCCTACGGACTCCTGCCGCTGCTGCTCGGCCAGGCGTGGTTCGGACTCCTGGGACTCACCCCGGGCGCCTTCGAGCTCGCGATGGTCGCCGGCGGCGTCGCGATGGCGTGGGGCATGGCGCGCTTCGCCAGCGCGATGCGCCTCAGCCGCGTCGGTCAGGCGCTGATGATTATCGCGCTGCCCATCGCGATTCAGTCCTCGCTGCCGTCGCTGTCGCACATGCTCGAGGCGGTGCTGCTATGCCTCGCTCTGGGCGAACATTCGCGGGGTAATCGGGGTGCGGCGCTGGCGCTCACCACGGCGGCGTGTTTCTCCAAGGCGGCCCTGGGATACCTCTACGGATTTCTGTTGCTGATACTGATCGTCGCAGCCTGCCGCAGGCGTAGCGCCGCCGGTGGCAAAGCGAAAATCGACTGGTCCGCGCTCGGCTGGAAGCTCCGGCCAGCGGCAATTACTGGCGTGACCTTGATGGTCGTTCTCGGCGCGGTCTTCGGCCTGCGGCCGCTGCTCGCGAGCGTGCTCCCGCTCAACGGGATGAAGATCTATCGTGCGATGCACTTTGGCTTTTTTACGCCGTGGAGCCGAACCTTCTGGGATCCCACGCAACAAGCCTCGCTGGGCGAGTATCTGGGGCAGGTCGCGCCGTTCTGGATGGCCGCGACGGTGTGGTTGGCGCTGGCCGCAATCGCCGCCGGATGGCGCATGGTAATGGCGTCCGCGGATGAGTTGCCCAGCCGCCGGCGCGACGAGATTATTCTCTGCTGCGGGATTATGCAGACTCTTTTCGTGCTGCGCTTCTTCGGCCCGCCCGCTTCCTGGACCTACTACCCGTACATGCTTGTGATGGGCGTGGCGGCCTCCGCTATGGTCAGCGGCGCCACCGCTCTGGCCACAAGCGCCCTCGCCCTGATTGCAATGCCGGCGCAATTCGTGTTTTTCGCCGGGTCCGCCATGCAATGGAAAATGTGGTCGCGCAGTCCGGTCACGGCCGGCCTCTGGGCCGATTCGAGCGAACGTGCGGAATGGGGCACGGTCGAGCGCCTGATCGCCGGCCATCGCGCAGTCGCTCTCAGCGTCGCCGGATCTGCGCCGTTGCTCGCCCCCAATTTCGCGCCGCCCATCGGCGCCTACCTGGTGCCCGGCGAGGCCACGCCCGACGAGGTCGCGCGTACCATCGCGAGAGTCAAATCCGCGCAGATGGTGGTGCGGCCGGCCTCCGTGAGCATCGGGGACCCGGTCTCGTCCTGGCCTGAGTTGACGCGCGCCCTCGACCACTTCGAGGTCGTCTGGAAGGGGCGTTTCTATCAGGTCTGCCGCCGCCGCCCCGCGCCGCTCAGCAATTAGGGCTTGAGCGCCCGCATCGCCCGCTTCATCGCACTCGCCCGATCCTCGCCGACCGGATTGATAAACACGATCGCCCATCCGATTCCCGGTGCGGTCAACTCGGCCAGGCGCTCGCGCACGCGGCCCTCGGGTCCCACCAGCAGCGTCGAATCGATCATCCGATCGGTCACCGCCGCGATCGCCGCCTTGCCGTCGCCGCCCGCCGCCCGGATTCCTTCGATTTCGCGCTCGAAGCCCGCATGCGCGAACATGTTGCCGTAAAAACGCAACGCGCCGTACCGCGAGAGCAGCGTCCTTGCAGGCTTGCGCGCCAAGTCGATATCGTCCGAGATGAATGCCGTCGCGAACATCGTCGGCACGATCTCGCTCGCGTTGCGCCCGGCCTTTTGCGCCCCCTCGGCGATCTCGCCGAGCGCCTCCTTGATCCGCGCGGGCGGGAAAAAATTGAAGATCACGCCGTCCCCGATCTCGCCCGCCAGCCGCACCATCGGACGCGATACCCCGGCCAGGTATAGCGGGGTCTTGCCGCTCGTAACCTTGGGATTGGTCTTGCCCCCCTCGAGCATCCGCCGCAGCGTCGCCACCGTCGCCCGCATCTTCTTCATCGGATCCGCCGGGCCGCCCATCTCGATTCCCAGCGCGCTGTTGCCCTCGCGATGGCCCGTGCCGAGCCCCAGGATAAAGCGTCCCCCCGTCAGTTCGTGCAGCGCCGCGACCTCGTTGGCCAGCAGGTTCGGATGGCGCAAATAGATATTCGTGATCGCGGTGCCGAGCGTCACGCGCCGCGTGTTGAAGCCGATTCCCAGCGAGCAGGCCAGCGAATCGTTGTTCGCCTCGGTCATGAAAACGCCGTCGAAGCCCGCGTCCTCGGCCGCCCGCGCCCATTCGATAATCGTGGGCAGGGGGCTGTCGGGCATGATCGAAAAGGCGAGCGCAATTTTAGCCATATTCGTATCCTCTTGCGTATCTTCTTGAGCCGCCGCTGCCTGGGCGATTCTGCGGCCGATATTTCCGCCAACGGTGCGCTCTCTTGATATCGTTCATCGTCGCCCGATGGCAACACTCGCGCCCCCGACCGGATACGGCCCTGCACAAGTTTTGGCCCTTGCGCGCCGCTCGATCGCTTCCGGAAAGTAGTATACTGGCTCAGGCCCAGCGGGCGACGGTAATCCCGGCGCACCCATCAGGAAGCGGGCCCCGTGCGAAATCATTTTAAAAAACGAACCCATTTTGGCAAAATGCGAACCCGATGCTGTCGCGACGCCTCCAATGCCGCTATGATTCGCCTTCTGATGCCGGGCGTGGACGCCGTGTACGCGCAGGAATTCTGGAATGATAGCGATCATCGATTATAAGGCGGGTAATCTCACCAGCGTGGCCCGCGCACTCGATCACCTGGGCCATCGATGCGAAATCACCGACCGGCCCGAACGGATCCGTGCCGCCGAGCGTGTCATTATCCCCGGCGTCGGGGCAGCCGGCGCGACCATGGAAAATCTGATCGCGCTCGAACTCGACGCCGTCCTGCGTGACGACGTTGCCCGCGCCGGCAAGCCGTTTCTGGGTATCTGCATCGGCATCCAGGTGCTGCTCGATCGCAGCGCCGAGGATTCCGCCGCTTGCCTCGGGATTATCCCGGGCGAGGTCGTGCGCTTTCCTTCGTCGGTTGACGGGCGGCCGCTCAAGGTGCCGCAAATCGGCTGGAACCGCGTGCGCCAGACCCGCGCGCATCCGATGTTCGCGGGGGTGCCCGACAACTCGCATTTCTACTTCGTCAATTCGTATTATCCGGTGCCCGCCGATCCCGGCGTCACCATCGCGACCAGCGACTACGGCGTCGCGTTTACCGCCGCAATCGCGCGTGACAATGTGATCGCGACGCAGTTCCACCTGGAAAAGAGCGGCCCCGCGGGCCTGCGGATGCTCGATAACTTCTGCCGGCTCAAGGCCTGACCCCAATGCTCGCGAAACGAATCATCCCCTGCCTCGACGTGCGCAACGGCCAGGTCACCAAGGGCGTGCAGTTCCTCGCCAACGTTGACGTCGGCGATCCGGTCGCGATGGCGCGTTACTATTATGAGCAGGGCGCCGACGAAATCGTCTTCTATGACATCACCGCATCCAACGAGCGCCGCGGCATCATGATCGAAGTGGTGCGCACCGTCGCTCGCGAGATATTCATACCGTTCAGCGTCGGCGGCGGATTGCGCACGCTCGACGACATGCGCGCGGTGCTGATGGCGGGGGCCGAGAAAGTCTCGATCGATTCCGGCGCCGTCCGCAATCCCGCGATTATCGCCGAGGGTGCGCGCGCCTTCGGCAGCCAATGTATCGTCCTCTCGATGCAGGTGAAACGCGGCGCCCCGAGCGAGCGCTTTCCTTCGGGATGCGAGGTCGTCATTGACGGCGGCCGCACGCCCACCGGCCGCGACGCCCTCGCCTGGGCGCGCGAGGGCGAACGCATGGGCGCCGGCGAACTGTGTATCAACTCGATCGATCGCGACGGCACCAAGGCCGGCTATGACCTCGACCTTACCCGGCTCATCAGCGAGTCGGTTTCGATTCCGGTGATCGCCTCGGGCGGCGCCGGTGAACCCAAACATCTGTACGATGCCTTTACGGCCGGGGCGGCCGACGCCGCGATCGTCGCCTCGATTGTCCATTACGGCGAGCATCCGATTCCCGACCTCAAGCGCTATCTGCGCGGCCGCGGAGTCGAGGTGCGGGACGCGGTTGAGATGGAAAGGAGCGCCTTGTGAAGATCGCGCTGGTAGTTTCGGATTTCAATTTCGATGTCACCTCCGTAATGGCCGAGCGGGCGCGCCGCCACGTCGAATTCCTTGGTGCGGAAGTCGCCCGCGTGGTCCACGTGCCGGGCGTCTTCGATATGCCGCTCGCGGTCAAAAAGCTGCTGCGGCGCAAGGACATCGACGGCGTCGTGATGATCGGTTCCGTGATCAAGGGCGATACCAATCACGACGAACTGATCGCATCCGCCACCGCCGGCGCGGCGGTCGATCTCGCGCTCGAATTCGACAAGCCGGTCGGCCTCGGCGTCACCGGCCCCGGGATGGATCGGATGCAGGCGCTCGACCGTATCGACAACGCCAAGAACGCCGCCGAGTCGGTCGTGCGCATGGTTCGCACGTTGAAGGAACTCGAATAATCGAACACCCGTTCCGTGTCCCGCACGTTGAAGGAACTCGAATAACCGGGCATCCGTCCCGTGTCTCAAGCTCTGAACAATTGGGAAGTCTGAAACCTTGGTAAGGTTTCAGTGAAAATAATGGTTTTGCGCTCCTCAACAACTTTTCCGCCCGAATATCGCGAGCATCAAGCATTGAAAAGAGCTGTTGAGAAACCATTGCGCCACGCGTTGAGGCGCGCGCGCGTTGTTCCTATACTCCCATGCGTGGCGGTGACGACGGAGGAGGCTGGATTGTCCCGGGTGCAGACGTTTTCAACACGTTCGGCCGCCCGGATTCTTGCCGTTTCCCCCGACCGCATTCGCTACTGGGTCAAGCGCCGCCTGATTGAACCCAGCGCCCGGCGCGGCCGGCGCTTTCGCTTCGCCTTCAACGATTTGCTCCTGATGCGCATGGCGAAGGACCTTCTCCCGAGCCACCATCACGTCGGATTATTCCAGCGATGCTTCGATCGTGTGCGCGATTTGATGGAACCCGAACGCCGCGTCACCTCGCTCAAGCTGCACAACGACGACGGACGCATCGTGCTGAGCGACGGCGACACGCTGATCGAGATCGAGACCGGCCAGATGTTGCTGCCCTTCGGACCGCGGCGCGAGGCCGGCAAGGTCGAGGATCGTTTCGGGCCCGCGCGCGTGCGCGAGCGTTTCGAGGAGGCGCGCCGGATGGCCGAGACCGATCCGTTGCGCGCGCTGACGCTCTACAGCGATTTGCTTGGGCGCGAGCCGAGCAATTTCGAAGCGCACATGCGGATGGCGACGCTGCTCGAGCGCGAGGGCGACCTGGCGGGTGCGCTACGCCATCTGTTGGGAGCGGCCGTGATCGTCCCGGCCAATACCGAGGTCAATCTGCGGCTCGGCACGCTCTATCGATTGCGCACCGAGACCGAAAACGCTCTCCAGAGTTACTTGCGCGCCGTCGAATGCGATCCGATGTCACTGGAGGCGCATCGCAATCTCGCCGAAATCTACGACGGGCTGGGCCGCAAGCGCGACGCCCTGCGCCATCTGAGCGCGATCCACCGCCTGAGCCGCGACAAAAACTAGCTCCGGCGCCATCCCTTCCCGTTGCACTGTCGCGTTTTCACTGCGCGTAGCCCGCATCTTCACCAACGGGAAGTCTGAAACCTCAGCGAGGTTTCAGCGTCCGGAAAACCCAAAGCTTTTGCGCTCTTCAACCATCTTGAGAATCAGAACCTCCACAAACACTCGGCATGACGAAATGGGCCTCGCGCGGAGGTTCCCTAGGGGCGTTGTTCGTCGGGGGGACGCACGGAGCGGAACTGCATCAACAGCAGTGCGTCGTAAACCAGCTTGCAGCCGCCCGCGAGAATCAGCGGCCAGCCGAACAGCGAGTAATCGAGCAGCGCGCCCGCCGGCAGCGGCGCCAGCGCGGTCGCCAGACTGCGCGGCACGTTGGTCACGCTCGCCGCCGCCGCACGCTCTTCCGGCGGCACCACCGCCATCACGTATGACTGGCGCGCCGGCACGTCCATCGAGGACATCGACGCGCGCAACATCAGGAACGTCAACGCGAGTCCGGCGCTCGGCATCATCCCGGCGATCATCAGGCACAGGTTCGCAGGGATATGGGTGTAGGCCATCGTGCGGATGCGACCGATTCTCGCCACGAACCATGACGAGCCGAGTTGCGAGAACGCGCCGAGCAATCCGGTGATGAAGAAGAACGCCGCCGCGGTCTGAATCGAAAGCTGAAACCGGCGGAACAGCCACAGCGCGAGCAGCGACTGGATCGCGAGTCCGCCGCCGAATGAGTCGAGGCTGAACAATGCCGCCAGACGAATTACGATCGAACGCGATTTTGCCAGCGGCCGCGTGCCGGGCGCGAGCGGCGTGCCCTCGACCGCGGGCGTGAGCGACCAATAGATCGATCCAACGGCCAGCGCGATCACCGCGTACGCGATAAAGCCCGAACGCTGCGCTGCGACCGGGTTCCAATGCATCCGGACGGCGATCATTGTGGGCAGAGCGCTGGCCAACGCGCCGATCGCGCCCATCAGCGCACCGCCGACGTTGTAGCGCGAGAAGATCGCGGTCAGATCACGCGACGCAACCGTCTCGGCCAGCGCCGATTGTTCGACCGGCAGAAACAGGCTGACGTCGCCGGCCGACGGGTTGAGCGTGCCGGCGATCGCGATCACGAAAAGCGGCCAGAAGGCGGTCACCGTGGCGAAGCCGATACCGGTCGCGAACATCAGGGCGCACGCCGCCAGCATCACGCGCCGCCGCCCAATCCGATGAGCCACCAGGCCAATCCACAGCGTCAGCGCGGCCGAACCGATCAGCGTGCCGAATACGATCGCACCGACCTGCAGCGAGCTGAAGCCGACCGCCGTGAGATAACTCGGCAGCAGCACGCTGACCGCGCCGTCGGCCAGTCCGCGCAACGCGCGCGTCGCGAGCAGGCGCTTGCCGTCGGCCGTGGCGCTCGGCGGAAACCAGCGCTTCGACCAGCTCACCATTCGCCGCGCCCGCCCGATCCCGGTGCGCCGCCTCGGTTGAATCCGCGCAATCGGCGGCGATAAGCTTTATCCACGATGGAATCCCGCCCGCTCAAACGAATCGACATTCTACGCCATGAACTCAAGGCTTTGCGCTTCATGCTGGATAATTATCATGCGGGTAAAATCGATCGCGCCGCGATTCCGCCGCGCGGGGATTTCCAGTCCGAACAGGGCCGCCGCCTCTACGACGTCATACTCGACGCGCCGAGCCGCGCCGCCGCCGAGCAGGCGATCGGCGAACTGGAACTCGACGACGTCGATATCGAATCCTTCCTGCGCCTGACCGGCGAGCATTACTACACCTATCCGGCGCTGGTGCGCGAGCGCGCCGAGGCGATTCGGCAGGGCCGGCTGAAGATCGAGACGTCGTGAGCGCTATCGCATCGAAAGAGCTGCATTTTCTGCTCGACTCCGGCGGCGCGCTGATCGCCTTCCAGGAGCAGGAGCAATCGTGGGCCGGCGCGCTGGTTTTCTCGACCGAGGAGCGCGCACGCCGCTTTATCGAGCTCAGCCGTCTCGAGGTTGCGGAAATCGCGTCGCTCGCCACCGACGATCGCGAAAGCATCGCCGCACTGATCGCCGTGATGAAGCGCCGGCCGATTCGCTACGCCTTGCTCGACCTCAACTACCAGAGCGGACATTGCATGCAACTTGACTTCGAGGGTGACGGCTTCGGCGCGGCCACCGAACGCCAGTTCGTCGCCGATCATCGTCACAAATAGACGCGCGGGCTCATTGCCGCCGCTTTCCCCGCCGCCGCCGCATAGCCTATGATCTGGCGACCCGCCAATGACTGAAAAGCAACATAGCGCGCAGGCGCGCGTCTGGCTCGAGACCTACGGCTGCCAGATGAACGTCGCGGACTCCCAAATGGTGACCGCGATATTGCGCCGGGCCGGCTACGCGAGCGCGGCGAATCCTGAAGAGGCCGACGTCATTTTGCTCAATACCTGCGCTATCCGCGAGCACGCCGAGGAGCGTGTGATCGGACGCCTCGGCGACCTTGCGCGGCTCAAGCAGGCGCGCCCCGAGGTCAAGCTCGGGCTGCTCGGATGTATGGCGCAGCATAATCGCGCCGCCCTGGTCGACAAGGCCCCGTGGCTCGATCTGATCGCTGGCCCTGACGCGTATCGGAGGCTGCCCGAGATGCTCGGCACGGGCGGCTTCGACGCGGCCGTCGACGTCCGCCTGAATCGTGCGGAGACCTATACCGATATCTCGCCCGAATATGCCAGCGGCGTGCGCGCGTACGTCACTGCGATGCGCGGATGCGACAAGTTCTGCGCCTTCTGCGTGGTGCCGTACGTGCGCGGTCGCGAACGCAGTATCGCGCCGGCCGATATCATCCGCGAAGTTCGCGAGCTCGCGGCGCGCGGAGTCCGCGAGGTCGTGCTGCTGGGGCAGACCGTCAACGCGTACCGCTTCGAGGAAACCGGCTTCGGCGAGTTGCTGCGGATGGTCGCGCGGGTGGACGGAATCGAACGGATTCGTTTCACCTCGCCGCATCCGAGCGACATGTCCGAGCGGGTGATCGACGCGATGGCTTCCGAGCCGAAGGTCCAGCCGTACCTGCATCTGCCGCTGCAATCGGGCTCCGACCGGATTCTGGCTGCGATGGATCGGGGTTATACTGCCGCCCAGTATCTCGGTCTGGTCGCGCGCATGCGCGCAGCGATTCCGCAGATCGCGCTTTCAACCGACATCATCGTCGGCTTCCACGGCGAGAGCGAAAGCGATTTCGACGCGACGCTGGCGCTGATGCGCACGGTCGGTTACGACTCGGCCTTTACCTTCAAATACTCGGTGCGCGAGCATACCCGGGCCCATCGCCTGGGCGACACGGTGAGCGAGGCGGAGAAGTCGCGGCGGCTGAGCGCAGTAATCGCGCTGCAGGAAGAAAGCTCGCTGGTCCGTTATTGCGCGCAAATCGGCCGCGAGCTGCCGGTGCTGGCGGAAGGGCCGGCGCGGCGCGGTATCGGGATGTTCGCGGGCAAGACGCCGGACTACAAAACCGCGATATTTCCCGCGCGCGAGGGCCTTGCCGCGGGCGATACGGTCACCGTGCGAGTCGCGTCGGCGACGACGCACACACTCACCTGCACGCTCGCCTGAGCGCTCGGCACAGGTATCCACACAGCACTCCCGGCGCAGATGGCGATCAGGCGGGAGGTTTGCGGCCGATGCCGTCTGGCGATATTCGTTCGGTGGCTTCGAGGGCGGCGATCGCCTGGCGCAGAAAGCGAATCCCTTGGGCCACGTCCGCGGCGGAAAGTTCGGTGATGATACCCTGCAGATAGCTGCGTCCCTCGGCCATCATCGCGCTTTGAAAGCGTTTCCCCGTGGCGGTCAGAACGACGCGCTTCTCACGGGCCGACCGCGGGTCTTCCACGATCGATACCAGGCAGAGCGGGGCCCGCGCCATTGCCCGTAGCGCCTTGGTGATAGCCGAGCTGGTGATCTCGAACCACAACCTGATGCGCCGTTCGATATCCTTGCGGCGCATGGTCGTGCCGGCCTCGCCCTCGGAGCGAATCAGCCACAGGATGGCGACCTGGGTGCGCGTGAGGCGGCCGCGGCTCATGGCGTCATCGAGCGCCATGCCGGCCTTGTAATGAACCGGATAGAAGAGTTCGAGGAGCTGACCGGCGGCGGCTTCCGCCGCATCGGATTTAACCAATGCGCGCGCCGGGCGTTGCGGTTTTCGGCGGGACTGGGTGCGGACAGACGAATCGTTTGACAAATTCACGGCTCCGATCCTAAAGGTGTCCTGAGGAAAGAGTTAACTCAGGACATACACTAGCTGAAAGCAATCCGACGGTTCAGGAGATCAGGCATGGAGTTCAATCCATTTGCGCCCGAAGTCCGGAACGATCCGTATCCCTATTACGCTCATCTGCGAAATCATAGCCCGGTGTACTGGGTCGAGTCGCTGCAATCCTGGGCGGTGAGCCGGTACGACGACGTGGTTTACGTCAACAAGAACACGCAGCTGTTTTCATCCGCGCCAATCATTGCGGGAGTTCTCGGCGAGCTCAATCCCGTGCCCGAAGTGAATTGGCTGATTTCGACCGACCCGCCGGCTCATATGCCGCTGCGCAATCTGGTGAACAAGGCCTTCACGCCGCGAATGGTCGCCGGGCTCGAGCCGCGGATCAGAGAGATCGCCGCAAATCTGCTCGAGCGGGTCGATGAACGCGACTTCGATCTGGTGCGCGACTATTCGACGCCGCTGCCGATGATGGTGATCGCCGAGATGCTGGGGGTGGACCCCGAACGCTATCGCGATTTCAAACGCTGGTCCGACGACCTGATGCGGCTGAGCGGCGGCGCGGTGGAGCCGGCCGAGATGCAGCGGCTGCGCGCCAGCGTGGACGACCTCTCGCGCTTCTTCCAGCAGGCGATCGAACAGCGCCGGAGCGATCCGAAAGACGACCTGATCACGGCGCTGGTACGCGCCGAGGAAGAGCGTCAAGCGCTCAGTGCGCGGGAAGTTCTGGCGATGTGTTTGCTGCTGCTGATTGCGGGCAACGAGACCACCACCAATCTGCTGGGGAACACGGTTTTCACGCTGCTGAGGCATCCGGCGGAGCTGGCGAAGGTGCGTGCGGACCTTGCGCTGGTGCCGCCGATGGTCGAAGAGTTGCTCCGCTACCTGTCGCCGGTGCAGGCGATTTTCCGCCTGGCAACCAGCGACACGGAGATTGCGGGCTGCACAATACCGACCGGCGGGCGGGTGCTGATTATTTACGGTTCAGCGAATCGCGACGACCGGCACTTCGCCAATCCGGACACCTTTGACGTGTCCCGCAATCCGCAGGACCATCTGGGATTCGGCTTCGGGATTCATTATTGCCTGGGTGCGCCGCTGGCGCGTCTGGAGGCGCGAGTGGCCATGGAAGCGTTACTGCGCCGCTTCCCGCGTCTCGCGTTGCGCGACCAAACGCCGCCCGATTGGGTCGACCCCTTCGTCGTGCGCGGGCCCAAGATGCTGCGGCTCGAAGCGGGCCGCCGCTAGCCGACCGGCACAGCTGCGCGCAGGCATCGCCGCACGACCGTGCCGTGACGCGCAAGGTGCAGCGGCTTCAAGTATTCGAGCGGCCTTGAGCGCCGTCGACTGGAATCGTCGTACCGGTGATCCAGCTCGCGCGCGGCGACGCCAGCATCACGACCGCGTACGCGACTTCCTCGGGCCGTCCGAGCCGGCCGGCGGGAAATTCGTGCGCGATAAAATCCTTTTCGAACTCGGGATTCTGCTTGAACAATCCCTCCCAGGTGCCACCTGGATAGATGATCGATCCGGGCGCGATCGAATTAACCCGCACGGCTTTTTTCGCCAGCTCGCGGGCGAGCCCCTTGGTAAACGAGATCATTGCAGCTTTCGATGTATTGTAGGTGAGCGGTCCGCCGGCCTCGCGGCCATAGATCGAGCTGATATTGATAATCGAGCCGCCGCCGCGCTTTTCCATCTCGTCGGCGCACAGCCGCGACAGCCGCACCGCGGAAAAGAAATTGAGTTCGAAGGCGGCGAGCCAGCCGGCGTCGTCGAGTTCCTTGATTGTGCCTAGGCGCGCGCCGCCCGCGTTGTTGATCAGGATGTCGACGCCACCGTGAGCCTTGACCGTGTTGGCGGTCCAGCGTTCCATGGCGGCGGCGTCGCCGACGTCGGCGGCTTCGGCGATCACCTGATGGCCGGCGGCCTTGAGTTCGGCTGCGGTGGCGTTCAGCCCGTCGGCGCCGCGTGCACAGAGGCTCAGGCGCACGCCCTCGGCGGCCAGCGCCGCGGCCATCGCGCGGCCGAGGCCACGGCTGGCGCCGGTGATCATCGCAATCTTTCCACTCAATCCCAGATCCATCGCGCTCTCCTCACGGTTCGATCGTTGCTGGAGGGTTAAATACACGGTCGGGCGGGGTTTTCCCAGTTGCGCGTCGCGCGATTGACGGTCCGATGGCGGTTGACAGTTGGCTGGGGTGCCCCTATTGTCATCTGTCTAGTTCGAAGGCGAGCGGAGGATTATGGAAATCAGGGTCGAAGGCTCCCTTGACCAGGCGATGCGGGTGCTCAAGCGCAAGCTCGCTAAGGAGGGGGTATTTAAGGAAATGAAGAAGCGGGCTTTTTACGAGAAGCCCAGCGTGCGCCGCAAGCGCAAACGTTCCGAGGCCCAGCGACGGCGGCGCAAGGAACAACGGCGGCGGCGAGTGTCAGCGATCTGATTTCCTCTCCGCGCGGATGCTCCGAACGCGTTTCGGCGCGTCAGTAATATTCAGTTCCAACAGTTAACCTCTTACCGCGAACGCCCGCATCGGCCAGCAGTTGGCCGCATGAAGGCGATTGGCGGCCTTTCCGGCACTCGGACGGCCGCAATGGAAACGACGCGGCCGCGCTATGAAAGTACGTGCGGGTCGAAAGTGCTCGACTTGTTCGCAACCGACGATGCGCGGCGCATCCGGATCGCGGTGCCGCAGCTGCCGCGTCCGGACTGCAATGACGGGACTACAATGACGGGCTGATGGCGTCAGCTTCGAGCGGCCGCCAGGAAAACGTCACGCGGCGATTTGTCACGTAACAATCCAGATCGAAATGCGAGAGGCCGAAGGCCGCGCGCATCGCACGGAAATCCTCAATTTGACGTTGCAGAAGATCGGGGATCGGCGATGAGACGCCGACCGCGGCCTTGGCGTGCGCCGACGATGGCGGCAAGAGTTTCACCGTGAGGCATTGCGGCCCGGTGTGTGAGTTGTCGTAGATCGCACCGAACTCCAGCCGATTACATCGGAGGCAGAGCGTGGCCGCGGGCGCGGCGCCGACGCATTCGCCTTCGAATTCGCCGATCGCCACTGAGCATTCGGCCCAGGCTTCGCGAGCGCGGCTGGTGGAGTAGCGGCGAATCGCCCGCGCGACCCGGCTCAGAGTCGCGGGGTCCGCGTTCGCCGCCATGTCAAGGATTGAGTCGTTGTCGGAATCGAGAATCGGATCGAATTGCTGAGCGAGAAACTGACGCAGGTTAATCGGGAGCTTACATTCAACGTGCAGACACGATGCTTCGATGATTGGCGCCGGTATGGGAGGGGTTGCCGGTGCCTTGAAGTTTGAAAGTCGGGGAGACAAGGCCCGTCGCACCGTTGCCGGCGTTCCCGGAACCGCTCGCGAGGCGTTAGCGCCTCTACGCACCAAAGGTCCGATACGCAAGTTGACAACCTCCCTTGGTATTAAGCGTGGCGGGTCGCGATGCCCTGACGGCAGGGGATGTTTGACCCGCACGTGGATGCTCTGAAGCGTTAGCCGGCGAAAAATTCGAGCGAATCTGAAATTGTGCGGAATACTTGAGCAAGGACGACTTCCGACGGTCTAACGTGTACGACACACACTCGTCCCCGACTGTCGTTGCGGAGTTGGCCTGGAGAAAAGTGCCGATTCGAACGCGCAACATGCGTGTCCCTTTCCCGCACACATCAGCCCCGCTCGTCATCAGCGATTCCCGTCAACCCGCCTGCCCATTTTCCCCGCGCGATGATCCCAAGCCCTGGCTGGATGGCAAGGCGCACAGCCTCCACGATCCGTCCTTGAGTAACGGTCGCCGAAGCCCGTGCGACGTTCCAGAAGCTCTAAGTCATATTCCGACTCACACTAACCACCAACCTGTTTAGCGCGTGTCCAAGCCTTGGGCAACGGCCCCCCACGGGCGCATAACCCCGCGATCATGTTGACTTATCGTTGCAGTCGTGCCTCTCGGCGAATTGTCGCGCGCGTGACAAAACCGAGGATTATGAGGCTGCCTAATGGATTCCGATCTATCCTTGATTAGGCAATGGTTTCCCGATGTGACAGCGGCCGCGTTGCGTTAACGCAAGCCAGCAAGGGGATTTCTGCATTTCCGGTTGGAACGCATCACGACGAGAACGGGGTGGGCGCAATCGATCGACCTAAAGTTTTGCAATGCGACGATAAATTAACAGATCAAATTTTATCCACAGGCGGTTGGCGGCTGTTGACGCCGTGCAAGCAACAAAAAAATATTTTCGTGCGGCAGCTTTAGCTGTGTTCAAATCGCGTGAAAGTTTTGTTTATGGCTCGAGCCGCTCCATCATGCGTGGGAACGGCACCGCCTCCCGCACGTGATGAGTGCCGCAAATCCAGGTCACGGCGCGCTCGATTCCCATGCCGAAGCCGGCGTGAGGGACCGAACCATAGCGGCGCAGATCGAGGTACCAGTCGAAGGGCTCCAACGGCAGGCCCTGTTCGACTATCCGCGCCTTCAAGGTCTCGTAGTCGTCTTCGCGCTGGCCGCCCCCGATAATCTCGCCGTAACCCTCGGGCGCGAGCATATCGACGCATAGGGCGAGCTCGGGGCGCTGGGGATCATGCTTCATATAGAACGGTTTGGAAGCAGCGGGATAGCGATGGACAAGCACGGGCGTCGCGAAGTCCGACGATAGCGCGGTCTCTTCGTCGGCCCCGAAGTCGTCGCCCCAATTTACCGCGAAACCTTTGCCTTTGAGCCGCTCGACCGCCTCGTCGTAGGTGATTCGCGGATATGGTGTGGCGCTCGCGAGCTCGAGCTTCGCGGTGTCGCGTTCGAGCACTTTCAGGTCCTCGCGACGGCGGTCGAGCACCCGCGTCACGATCGCGGCGACGAAGTCCTCGGCCAACTGCATGTCCTCGTCGAGCGTAAAGTAGGCGACCTCGGGCTCGACCATCCAGAATTCCGTCAGATGGCGGCGGGTTTTCGATTTTTCAGCGCGAAAGGTCGGACCGAAGCAGTAGACCTTGCCGAAGGCGAGAGCGCCGGCCTCGGCGTAAAGCTGCCCACTCTGTGTCAGATAGGCCTTGCGTTCCCCGAAATAGTCGATTTCGAACAGGTTGGTGGTACCTTCGCACGACGTAGGGGTCAGAATCGGGGAATCGAAAAGCACGAAGCCGCGTTCATGGAAGAAATCGCGGCAGGCGGCCTCGACTTCGCTGCGAATGCGCAAAATCGCGTGCTGACGCGCCGACCTCACCCACAAATGGCGCAAATCGAGCAGGAAGGCCGGACCGTGCTCCTTGGGCGTGATCGGATAATCGACCGCGGATGAGCGGACGTTGAGCCGGGTGATCGTCAGTTCGCGACCGCCCGGAGCGCGCTTGTCCTCACGCACCAGGCCCGTGACTTCCAGGGCGCTCTCCTGCCCGAGATGGTCGGCGGTGGCGAAAGCCTCGGCCCCGAGGTCGCCGATCGACGCGACGCATTGGCAGACGCCGGTGCCGTCGCGCAGGAGCAGGAAATGGACCTTACCGCTCGAACGCCGGTTATAGAGCCATCCTTTGAGCGTGACTTCCTCGCCGATATGGCCACCCAAGTCTTCGATATAGACCCACGACATGGGCATAAGTTTAGGCGGTTGCTAGCGGATTATCGAGCGGCGCGCCGCGGCGGAGTAAAATACTTTGGTGACCACCACGGGATTTAACTGGCTCGATATCGCGATCATAGCGATCGTCGGGATGTGTGCGCTAGGCGGACTGAGCCGCGGCGTGCTCCGCATGGCGACGTCGATTCTGTCGCTGGCGCTGGGGATTTACGCGGCTTCGATTTACTACGGACGGGCGGCGGCGGTCGCGCACAAATACCTGTCGACGAGTCCGGCGACCAGCGTGGTGATCGGCTACGCGGCGGTCTTCGTGATCGTTTTCGCTGCGATCGAATACGCCGGCGCAACGGTCGTACGGCTAGCGCGGATAATCCATTTCGGCTGGGTGGACCGCCTCGCCGGCGGGGTGCTCGGAGCGGCGATCGGAGCGCTGCTGGCAGGCTTCGCGGTGCTTGGGTTAACCGCCGTGCTGCCGCCGAATCCGGCCCTGCTGCGCGATTCGCGGCTGGCGCCCCAAGTGCTTCGATACAACGAGATGCTGATGGCCTATGTGCCGCCGGAGGTAAAGAAGTCTTACGAGGAAAAGCGTGCGAAACTTTATCATCAATGGGTCATAAGAGACGCGGGTGGCAGCGGGGAAAAAAAGGGCTCCGAACCTTCGCCGTCGCCGGCAAATTGATCGGAGCCCTCGCTAACGGGCTAGCTATGAGTGGATCGGCGTCGCTCAGGCGATAGCGTTGTCGACCGCTTCGACCAGGTTGCGCTTGGGCACTGCGCCGACGATCTGCTGTTTGACCTCGCCGCCCTTGACGATTACGAGATTCGGAATACCGCGCACGCCAAAGCGGGCCGGCACCTGCGGATTGTCGTCAACGTTGACCTTCACCACCTTGAGGCGACCCTCGTACTCGGTCGCCAGTTCATCGACGATCGGTGCAATCGCGCGGCACGGCGCGCACCACGGAGCCCAGAAATCGATTAGCACGGGCGTTGCCGACTTCAGCACTTCCTGCTCGAAGCTGGCGTCCGTGACATGCATTACTTTATCGCTGGCCATTTCGACATTCTCCTCGCGCCAATGCGTTACTGAACCAACTTAAGGACGCTTGCCAATACAGTCAAGGCAAGGCTAGGAAGGGGTATTACGCAGCGCGCTCAATCGGGGAACGAGGCGAAGGAAGAGAGATTGACCGGCGCGCGATGACTTCGGACGCCTGCGGCCTCTCAGTCCGGGCGCCAAGGACCGCAATCGATGCTCAAGATCGCTATCCTCGACGATTACGCCAGGATCGCTCTCGAATCGGCCGACTGGTCGGTGCTGGCGGGTAAGGCGGAGCTTACCGTCTTCGATCGGCATCTGTCGCACGACGAGGCGGCTGCGGCGCTCGAGCCGTTCGACGTCCTGTGCACGATGCGGGAACGGATGAGCCTGCCGCGCAGCCTGTTCGAACGATTGCCCCGGCTCAAGCTGGTCACGATCATCGGTATGTCGCTGCCTAATCTGGACATGGCCGCGGCCACCGATCATGGAGTGATCGTCGCCCATTCCAACTTCGCCAACCCGATTTACGCCGGCATCTTCAATGGCACCCCGGAGCTGACGTGGGGTTTGATGATCGCGGTGGTGCGACATCTCGATCTCGAGAGCCGCCGGATGCGCGCGGGCAAATGGCAAAGCACGGTCGGTACGATCCTGGCCGGCCGCACGCTCGGGCTGTTGGGGCTGGGACGGATTGGCAAGCGGATGGCCACCTATGCGAAGGCATTCGATATGCCGGTGATCGCCTGGAGTCAGAATCTGACGGATGAGGCCGCAGCGGCGGCCGGGGCGCGGCGGGTAGAGAAGGACGATCTGTTTCGGCTTGCCGACGTAGTTTCGATCCACGTGCAACTGAGCGAGCGGACCCGCGGCCTGGTCACGGCGCGTGAACTCGCCTTGATGAAACCGCAGGCCTGCCTAATCAATACCTCGCGCGGACCGATCGTGGTCGAAGCCGATTTGATCGCGGCGTTGCGCGAAGGGCGCATCGCCGGCGCCGGCATCGATGTATTCGACGTCGAACCGCCTCCGCCCGAGCATCCGTTTCGCACGATGGATAACGTTACTCTCACTCCCCATATCGGCTACGTCACGCGTGAAACGCTGCGCGCCTTCTATACCGATACGCTCGAGGCGTTGGTGGCGTTTGCCGACGGTGCGCCAATCCGGATCGCGAACCCTGAAGCATTGGCTCACGCCAGGTATCGTGCGGGCTGAGGAGCTGGGAGCGCCGGCGCTCGTCCCGCAAAAAATCGCGCGGACACCAGCCCGGTGCGGTGCTAGCATCAGCGGACGGAGGATGCGCCATTGGACAACGCCTCGCTGATCGCTCTCTGGGAGAAGCATCTCGAAAACGAGTTCGCCACCCGCGACACCGAGGCGACGCTCGCCACGATGGTCGAGGACGCTTACGTCAACCACATTCCGGTGCTTACCGGAGGCGTGGGAAAAGCGGCGCTGCGCGACTTCTACGCGCATCACTTCATCCCGAAGATGCCGCCCGACACCACGATCACTCAAGTCTCGCGCACGGTGGGCGCCGATCGAATCGTGGACGAGATGATTTTCGGGTTCACGCACACAATCGTGATGGACTGGATGCTCCCCGGGATTGCGCCGACCGGCAAACGGGTCGAAGTTCCGCTGGTCGCGATCGTCCATATTCGCGACGGCAAGCTTGCTCACGAGCATATCTATTGGGATCAGGCGTCGGTGCTGGTGCAGATCGGCGTGCTTGATGCCGCCGGGCTGCCGGTCGTGGGCGTCGAATCGGCGCGCAAGGTGCTCGATCCGAAAGTGCCGTCGAACCGGCTGATGGATCGCGGCTGAAGTCCCCCGTATTTCCTTGACAGGCGCGGCGGCCTCGTGTTCTACCACGGTCAGCGGAAGCGCGCGCGATCGACCCGATTAGCTTCGCGTGACCGGGCCCCGACCGCGCGCTGGTTGGGCGCTTCAGGTCGCGAAGGGCCGGCGGCGCGTGGGCGTCGCGGCCACGAATCGCAGCGCCGCCCGGAGCCCTCATTTTTGCGTAACCGAAGGAGTCCCTCGATGAAAGCCGCCGTATTCCATGGGCCCAATCAGCCCCTTTCGATTGAAGACGTCGAAATCGACAAGCCGCGCGAACGCGAAGTTCTCGTGCGCACCGTCGCCAGCGGCGTGTGCCATAGCGACCTGCATTTCGTCGACGGTCTCTACCCGTTTCCCGTGCCCGCCGTGCTCGGCCACGAGGCAGCAGGAATCGTCGAGCAGGTCGGCAGCGAGGTCACCTACGTCAAGGCGGGCGACCACGTCATCTGCTGCCTGTCGGTCTTTTGCGGCTATTGCACCGATTGCATGTCGGGCCATCCAAACCGCTGCACCAACAAACAGGCGACCCAGCGCGCCAAGGGCGACACGCCGCGCTTGTCGCAAAAGGGCAAGATGATTCGCCAGTTCGCGGACCTCTCGACCTACGCGGAAAATATGCTCGTGCACGAGAACGCGTTTGTGAAAATCACCCACGAGATTCCGCTCGATCGTGCCGCGTTGATCGGCTGCGGCGTGACCACCGGCGTCGGCGCGGTGCTCAATACCGCGCGGATCGAGCCGGGCTCGACAGTTGCAGTGTTCGGCTGCGGCGGCGTCGGCTTGTCGGCGATTCAGGGCGCCCGCATCGCCGGCGCGCGCCAGATAATCGCGATCGATCAATTCGAGAACAAACTTGCGATGGGCAAGAAGCTCGGCGCGACGCATACCGTCGATGCCTCCCATTCCGACGCGGTCGAGGCGATTCGCGAGTTGAGCGGTGGCGGCGTTGATTACGCCTTCGAGGCGGTCGGCGTGAAGAAGCTCGCCGAGCAGTGTTTCGAATGTATCCGGCCCGGCGGCACGGCGACGATCATCGGCATGATCCCGGTCGGCCAGAAAGTCGAAATCGACGGCGCCAAGCTGCTCACCGAACGCAAGATGCAGGGCAGCAACATGGGCTCGAACCGCTTTCGCGTCGACATGCCCCGTTATATCGATTTCTACTTGCAGGGGCGGCTTAACCTCGACGATATGATCAGCCGCCGCGGCCGCCTCGAGGACGTCAACGACGCCTTCGCCTCGATGAAGCGCGGCGAGGTCGCGCGCACCGTACTGATGTTCGAATAGGTACTCATTAGGTAGTCATTCGGTGGTATAGCCATTACTCAGTCAGGCAACCCGACAGTGGGATTTGAAGGAAGCAGGATTTTATGAAAGCAGCTATTTTTCACGGCCCCAATCAGCCGCTCACGATCGAACAAGTCGATATCGACGAGCCGCGCGACCATGAAGTGCTGGTGCGTACCGCCGCCAGTGGCGTGTGCCATAGCGACCTCCACTTCGTCGATGGCTTCTATCCCTATCCCGCACCCGCGATTCTCGGCCACGAGGCCGCCGGCGTGGTTGAGAAAGTCGGCAGCGCCGTTACCTACCTGCAGCCTGGCGACCACGTGATCTCGTGCCCCTCGGTCTTTTGCGGCTTCTGCGAGGAGTGCATGACCGGCAACCTCCATCGATGCTCGAATCGGCGCGCAACGCAGCGGCCCAAGGGCGACACCCCGAGGCTCTCGCAGGGCGGCAAGATGGTGCGTCAGTTCTCCGATCTTTCGACCTATGCCGAGAAGATGCTCCTGCACGAGCATGCGCTGGTGAAAATCACCAAGGAGATTCCACTCGACCGCGCAGCATTGATCGGTTGCGGCGTGACCACCGGAGTCGGCGCGGTGCTCAACACGGCGAAGATCGAACCGGGCTCGACGGTCGCGGTGTTCGGCTGCGGCGGTGTCGGAATTTCGGCGATTCAGGGGGCCAAGCTGGCAGGCGCGCGCCAGATCATTGCGGTCGATCAATTCGAGAACAAGCTCGCTATGGCCAAGCGCTTCGGCGCCACCCACACGATCGATGCGTCGAGCAGCGACGCGGTCGATGCGATCAACAAGATGACCGGTGGCGGCGTCGATTACTCGTTCGAAGCAGTGGGCGTGAAGAAACTAGCAGAGCAGTGCTTCGACTGTATCAAGCCCGGCGGCACTGCCACTATCATCGGGATGATTCCGGTCGGTCAGAAGGTTGCGCTCGATGGTCCCAAGTTCCTGACCGAGCGCAAAATTCAGGGGACCATGATGGGTGGTAATCGTTTCCGCATCGACATGCCCCGCTATATCGATTTTTACCTGCAAGGACGGCTCAATCTCGACGACATGATCAGCCGCCGCGGCCGCCTCGAGGACGTCAATGACGCGTTTGCCGCGATGAAGAAGGGCGAAGTCGCCCGCACCGTCCTCATGTTCGATTAATCCACCGGTCGGCTTTCCTCTTCCGAAGAGAGCTAATCGAGGCGTTGAGAAACAGAGAGCCGGTCCCGCATGGGACCGGCTCTGTTTTTTCGTGATGCGATTGCGCTTAGTTGATTGCGCTGTCGCGCCGGCGCATCAGCGCATCGACGTCGAACTTGAACATGCGCGCGGCGTTCAGTCCCAATATCTTTGCGCGCTGCTCCTCGGTCAGATGGCCCATCTGGCGCTCGATCGACTCAGCCGAATGCGGCCACACACCCTCGTGATGCGGGTAGTCGTTGGCCCACATGAAGTTGTCGATCAGGTTGTACTTTACGGCGAGGTCGAGCCCCACGCGATCTTCCTGAAAGGTGGTCGCGCCATTGCTGCGGAAATACTCACTCGGCATCTTCGGCAGCTTCGGAAAGGCCCACATGTGATGTTTCCGATAGGCCTCATCCATCGCGTCGAGCGCCCACGGTACCCATCCGATGCCGCACTCAATCGCCGCGAACCGAATCTTCGAGAATTTCTCAATCACGCCGGATGCGCACAGGTTCGCGATCGGTTCGATCGTCGGCGACAGCGAATGCGAGACGTAGTTGATCACGGCGCCGCCGTCCTTGCGCGCCGCGCGCGGGTCGCGTCCCGTCGAGATATGGAAGGTGATCGGCAGGTCGTGATCCTGGATCGCCGCCCACATCGGATCGTAGATGTGCAGATTATAGTTCGGATGGCGCGAATCGTAATTGCCGAAGATCGGCTTGCACGGCAGGGTGAGCCCGCGATAGCCGAGCTTGGCGACGCGTTCGATCTCGGCGATCGCCAGGTTGACATCGGCAGTCATGATCGCCGCCATCGGCGACATGAAGCTGTTATACGGGCCGAAGACTTCCCAGGCCCAGTCGTTATAGACCCGGCATTGCGCCGCGCCGAACTCCGCGTCCTGCGTCGCCCACATCAGGAGGCCCTTGTTGGGGAAGATGATCTCGGCGTCGATGCCGTCGCGGGCATGATCCGCGATGCGTTGCTTGGTATCGTAGCCGGCCTTGTTGCGCTCCAGATCTTCGCCCTCGAACTTGAACGCATGGTCGGGCGCGCGCGACTTCTGCCAGCCCTCGGAGATCATCCACTTGACGCCCTTATCATCGGTTTCGATGTGCGGCAGGCGCTTGCGATACTTCTCGTCCATCCGCTCGGCCCACAAGTTGGACGGTTCGTTGCAATGGCAATCGGTCGAGATCATCAGATAGCGGTTTGGATCGTCCGGACGTGCCGAGCGTTTCCAACCATCGTGCCCGGGCGTCTCGAGACGCCAGCGATTATTGGAATCTACGGTCTGGTTGGTTTCCTCGATCATTGCTTCCTCCATAAGCTGGGCTGAATCGTAGGAGCCGTCGTAATTGTCCCAATAAGAGTATTGCGAGCCTGGATTTTTGTCCAGCAACGCCAGTTTTCAGGTAGCGGGTCCGCAAGGCTTTCCCGCACTGGGAAGGCGCCTGCGAAAAATTGGTTTGCTTTGTAAAAAAATATTTCGATTGCGCTTCGTCTAGTGGTTTGAGTCGCGCGCTGTGCGCGATTCAAAAGACCAGAGTTTCTGACTTCCTGCTTGAAAAGGTGCGGGCTGCGCCCGCAAAAGAATGACGGGCTGACGGGAAGGATCAAGCGAAACGATGAACGGGAATGCGGAGATGGGATAATCGGTCTTGCGTGCGATTCGGAGAGATCCTTGCGCGGGCGCTGCAATCTCCGGCCGGAAAGCCGGCGGTTGGGTGCTTCTGCACCGGCCGAATATTGCGCAAGCTGCGAAAATCGGTAGGGTGCTTGAGGGTAGCGAGAAACGAAGCGCTGCAGATTCTCCAGCGGAGAGGTGGCCGAGCGGCTGAAGGCACCGGTCTCGAAAACCGGCAGGGATAAAACCCTCGGGGGTTCAAATCCCCCCCTCTCCGCCATTGAGTCTTTCGCTAGCCATGTTATTTCTAGACATGCGTAAATACTCCATGTGCGCGCGAGTATTCGCACTTGAGATGGACCGGAGAGAGGCTGTCGCGAGGCCGCATGACGCGCTTTTGGCGCTTTCTCTCCATTGCCGGATTTGGCGGTGGACTTCGGCGATTCCGCTGTGGCGCAGAAATTCGTCGATTCGATGGATCTGAGACCGGAAGTACTGAAAGAGCCCAAGCAGTATTTTTTTGGGGTGTGGGGCGATCAGGCTGGATTAGTGAAGCCGAGCAGTTTTTCTTGCGCTTGCCAACTTAGTGGAAGATCGCCGCGACCGGTGGACAGAAACTGTGCGGTGAATTCCGGTGGCTGGCGGCCTTCGGCAATACTTTCGACGATCGCTGTCGCGAGAAATGCCAGGCGAATCATGCGACTGACGTAACGTTTGCCAACGCCCTCACGTCGGCCAATCTCGACCATCGAAGCCGCGCGACCCAAGACCAGATCATCAAACCAGCGGCGAGCGCGCGCAATTGCCTTCAGGATCGTCGAATAGATCCTCGGCACTGCAGCAGAGCCGGCACCTACAACGAGGCGCATCTCAACCCCCCGCCGTCTCACTTGCAGCGGTATCTGACGAGTGATCGATAAGCAGTGTTCCCCGTCAGGACAAGATGGACAGAATGGGGTGATTGAGGAAGAGAGTGTTTTGGGCTCATCTTAACCGCGAAGGAGCGGGCGATGAGATCGAAAGCGGAGACGGATTCGGAAGCGGCGGAGAAGCGGGTTCGGGATATTCGGCGGGCAACCCGGCGGCAGTATTCGGCGGAAGAAAAGATCCGCATTGTAATTGCGGGTCTACGCGGCGAGGACAGCATCGCGGAGTAGTGCCGCAAGGAAGGTATTAACCAGAATCTTTATTATCGTTGGTCGAAGGACTTCCTGGAGGCGGGAAAGAAGCGGCTAGGGAACCTCTGCACAAGTGTATCGGTTTGGTATAAATCATAAGTGGGAGCGGCAGGAGTGGAGGAGGGGGGATGGGGAATCAGCGGACGTTCGCATCGATGGCATGGAATGGGAAGGGCAAAGTTACCCGGCGCGAGCGATTCCTGGGCGAGATGGATGGGGTGATTCCCTGGCCGCAGCTGGTCAGACTGATCGAGCCGCACTACCCCAAAGCCGGACGAGGACGGCAGCCGCTGGGACTGGAGAAGATGCTACGGATTTACTTCCTGCAGCAGTGGTTCAACCTGTCGGACCCGCAGGCCGAAGACGCGATTTATGACAGCGAGTCGATGCGGCGCTTTGCACGGGTCGAGTTGGGCGACGAGGTGGTGCCGGACGAGAGCACGATTTTGCGCTTTCGCCATCTGCTGGAGCAGCATGGCCTGACCCACGCCATCTTCGACGCGGTGGCGCACTTATTGGAAGAACGGCGGCTGTTGCTGCGCTCTGGAACCATCGTGGACGCGACCATCATCGCGGCGCCGAGTTCGACCAGGAACGCCAGTGCGACTCGCGACCCTGAGATGAAGCAGACCCGCAAGGGCCGCAACTGGCACTTCGGGATGAAGCTGCACATCGGCGCGGACCAGCGCGGTATCGTGCATACGGTGAGAGCGACCGCTGCCAGCATAGCTGACATCACCCAGCTGCCTGATCTGCTGCACGGATAAGAGCGCGAGGTGTTCGGCGATCAAGCGTACTGGAAGGAAGACCATCGCAAGTTTCTCGAGGCGTGGGGGATACACTATCGGATCAATCGGCGGCCTACTTCAAAGCGGCCGTTGAGCGAACGATGGCGGATGATCAACCGCGCGCGATCGCGGACCCGAGCCCGTGGCGAGCACGCCTTTCGCATAGTCAAACAACTATGGGGCTTCGCCAAGGTGAGATACCGCGGCTTGGCCAAGAACCTGGCGCGAGCGCAGACCATGTTCGCATTGGCCAATCTCTACCAAGTTCGCAGACAACTGCTTCCAACATAGGCAGGAGTGCGCGGCGAAGAACCTTCGGGCAGTGAATCGACTCTATCGCGACCATTGCAGCGCTAATCCTCACGCCAGCGCGGTTCGCTACACCCGATCGTCATGACCACTTCAGCCAATTGCTCCCGAACAGCCGCCTGTGCAGAGCTTCCTTAGCAGGGTGTTGAAAAATTCCTCTTCGATTGGATCGACCCGTGGTTTCGCATCAGTATAGTTGCAACGAGGGCGGTGGGGTTGAGGAGGCAGCGGAAGATGCGAGGATACGATCGGCCACAGACGACGATGCTGACCTTGGTGAACCCCGAGAAACGAGTGCCGGCCAAGCATCCGATCAGGCTGATCAAGGCGCTGGCGGAGGTGGCACTCAAAGAACTCTCGCCGCTGTTCGAGCAGATGTACAGTGAAGTGGGCCGGCCCTCGATTCCGCCGGAGCGGTTGTTGAAAGCTTCACTGTTGATGGCGCTGTACACGGTGCGCAGTGAACGGATGTTCTGCGAGCAGTTGGACTACAACCTTTTGTTCCGCTGGTTCCTGGATCTGAACTGGGACGAGCCGGCCTTCGACCACTCGACCTTTAGCCGCAACCGGGCGCGCTTGCTGGAGCACGATGTGGCCAGCGAGTTTTTCAGCATGGTGGTGGCGGAGGCGCGCGAGTTGAAGCTGACTAGCGACGAACACTTTACGGTGGACGGCACGCTGATCGAGGCGTGGGCTTCGCTCAAGAGCTTTCGTCCCAAGGGTGAGGAGCGCAGCGATCGTACGCCGCCAGACGATCCGGGCAATCCGAGCGTGGACTTCCACGGCGAACGGCGCCAGAACGCGACCCACCAATCGACCACCGATCCCGAAGCGCGACTGGCAAAGAAGGGCGCCGGCAAAGAGGCCCGGCTCTGCTACACGGAAAGCGTGCTGATGGAGAATCGCAACGGATTAATGATCGATCTGCGCGTAGGTCAGGCCAGCGGTCGGGCCGAATGCGAGCAAGGGCTCGATATGCTCCAGGAGATTCGCGGACCGCGCCGGATCACGGTGGCCGGCGACAAGGGCTATGACACGGCGGCATTCGTGGCGACCTGCCGCGCGCTCAACGTTACTCCACACGTGGCGCAGAATGAGCGGCGGCCGGGTGGCTCGGCGCTCGACCTGCGCACCACTAATTGGCCTGGATACGCAGTCAGCCAGCGGGTGCGCAAGCGGGTCGAGGAGATCTTCGGCTGGATCAAGACGGTCGGCAACTTCCGCCGCACGCGCTATCGGGGCGTCGAGCGGACCAGTTTCGCCGCCTACATGGTCGGCGCTGCCTACAACCTGCTGAGAATCGCAAAGCTATGTCCCAGCGGGTGATTCGAGTTGCCAGCAAGCTGCAACTGCGACCACTAACCTGCTATCTATCCGACCCGCAACCTCAATACTCAGTTCGTCAAGTCATCCGACCGAGCCAACTTCGCGATTTAGCCCTTTCATCAACACCCTGTTAGGGCCGAAAGCTGTCCCGATCAGCCGCTTCCGCTGACTGAAGCTACCAAATCTCGGGCAACGGAACCTGGCTCTGTGACACGCAGATCGCTCCTCCCTGGTGTTCATCGATTTGCCTTGACCGAGGATGGAGTTTCGGAAGCTGTTTGCCGCGAGAGCCAGAAGCTGTTTCCAAGACATGAACAAGCGAGCGCATCGCAGCATTCAAAAATTCAAGCCAACGCGCATGACTTAGTAATCGTTAGCCGCGACCGTTTATGAGATAGAGGCGCGCAACGAACTCACGACAGCGGCACATCTGTCGAGCGCGCGAATGCTCACGTCCTGGTCTGCTGCCGGCGAACTGAAAATCAAGTGTTTGAAGCCGATATCGATGTGCCGCCAAGCCACTTCCCGATCGGCGGGTAGTCCTATTACAGCCAGATCCAGGGAGTCGATGGATCGCCCCACGGCCTCCAAACGAAGACGCAGCTCGTTAATTCCATTCGCCAGATCTTGCTCCTTCCCGGGTATGCCGAGAGGCATCCAGCCATCACAATACTCTATGACGCGGTCAAAGCATCGACTGCTCTTGGAGCCGAGAAGGATTCTTGGGCCAGGCTTCTGCACGGGCTTCGGCCACGACCAAAGAGGCTCGAAGTCTACAAACCGACCATGAAACTCAGCAACATCGCGACTCCAGATCTGGCGTATAGCTAGCACTCGTTCACGAAGAATTCCCCAGCGCTGCTTAAATGACATGCCATGATTTGCCATCTCTTCAGCATTCCATCCCGCTCCGATCCCAAGAATGATTCGGCCGTTGGCGACGCGGTCCAGAGAGGCGATTTCCTTGGCCAGCAAGATTGGGTCGCGTTGCCCAATCAAACAGATTCCAGTGCCTAGCATGATTCGGCTGGTGACACAGGCCGCGACGGTGAGTGCTATGAATAGGTCATGAGTGTGCATGTACTCCTGGGGAAGTTCGCCCCCGCCGGGAAAGGCGGTACGGCGGCTGACCGGGATGTGCGTGTGCTCATTGAAGAAGAGCGAATCGAAACCACGCTCCTCGACAGCCCTGGCGAGCTCTAGCACCTGAAGACCATAGTCGGTGGGAAACGTCGTCAGTCCAAATCGTACCGAGTTCATTTCAGATCTCTACGTTCATCTTCCTCTGGGAATGAATCCAGGGATGCCGGTATCAACAACTGAATTGAGCCTGATTCGCGAAGTTATCCTTTGAGTTATATCTCTGATAATGTCATTCGGGAGAATCGAGACATCAAAATTCTCCTTAATGTGACTGATGCTTGTAGCTGTGGTAAGAGGAGCTGTGCCACGCTGCAGCGCCCAGGCCAGTAAGACTTGAGCGGAGGTTTTGCCGACATGCTTCGCAATGAGCGCGATAACCGGATCGTCGAGCAATCTGGGTTCAATTCCGTGACCCAAAGCAGCGAAAGCCTGCATCACGATGCCATTCCTCCTGCAATAGTCGAGGAGATCCCATTCAGGGAGATATGGATGGGATTCGACCTGAACAACAGCTGGCTTTATGCGTGCGATTTCACACACCTCTTTCAGCCGTTCCAAATTGACGTTCGATAAACCGATCGCCTTGCACCGACCTTCATCGACCAGCCTCTCCAAGGCTTTCCAGGTATTCGTCAGAGTCGCGGTATCGTCATAAATTATATTACCGCTCCTGTCTCTCGGGTCTTGCTCGTCCCCGGCTTTGAAAGCGAACGGAGTATGGATGCTGTATAAATCAACATAATCCAATTGCAGTCTTCTCAGACTTGCTTCGAAGGCGGGTCTGACGCGTTCGGGCCTATGATTGTTGTTCCAGATCTTCGTACCCACAAAAACGTCCTTCCGCCCGACGTTGCCTTCCTCGAACACCGACCTCATTGCATCGCCCACGTGTTCTTCATTCCGATAGCGTTCAGCGCAATCAAATTGACGAAAGCCTACCTTTAGCGAGGTCTTGATTGCTTCTCTTGTTGTGATTGGATCAGGAATCAGCGTGCCAAAGCCAAGCGCCGGAATCTCATCGAAGCCATTATTAAGCGGTATCTTTGTGTAACAAAGGCCGTCGTGGTCACTCATAAAGCCGCACCTCTGTACAAATCGCACTCCGAGTCGGTCTAACGAACCCGCTCAGAGAAAGGACGAATCAATATTAGCCAACGGGCTCGGCACGTTCCAGAATCATCGGTCCAGGCCGAGAGCCTGATGAGCCACACGGGAAAGTCTTTGTGTACCGGGGCCTCTGATCCTTTGGTTGAGTTTTCGCGGCATCAATTATCTCAGACCTATGCCGAGTGGTCAGGGGAATCTGTACCTCATTTGATGACAAGCGGTGGTGAAAGTTACATCGAAGTGCGCCGTAACGGATTCGAATTTGCGGCATCTAACCGTCGCGACACCCGATAGTCGCCAAGGGAGTTGCACGATCTAGAGCCGAGAAAAGGGCTTTCTTGTGTAGAGCCCCTGTATGTTCGCGCTTCTTTCTCCTTTGCCTGAGCGCGCCCGCGGTTGTAAAAATCGACGCGATTCGTGAGTGAAGCGCGCGGGAGGATTCATATAGGACGCGACCCGGTCGCGAAGCACGTCGTGTTCCCTCGACGGCTAGCGCCCGGTGGCAAGGCGGATAGAGAGGGTACCGCACAACATCGTGCAGTGCGCCTCGCGATCGTGAATTAATGGAGGATCGCGCCGATGCCTGATGGAAACTCGACTGAGTCCGCTGGCGAGTCCGTACATGAACCAACTCCATCTGCACCGGCGCCGGAGGCCGATGCGCCAGTTGCGCACGCCCCAGCGGGGAAGCGGCTTCAAAGGCGGCCACTGTGGATGTGGATCGCGGGTGGTATGCTTCTCCTCTTGGCGTTATATGAGGCCATTCCGTGGGCCATCACTGCGTTCAGTACAGAGTCAACAGACGACGCCTACGTTAACGGACACGTGACGTTTGTGGCGCCGCGGGTGCCTGGTCAAGTCGTGCGTGTGCTGGTGGACGACAACAATCGGGTGCGGAAGGGCACTCTGCTTGTGCAGCTCGACAAGGAACCGTACCAGGTCAAGGTCGAAATCGCTAAAGCTGCTCTCTCTGTCGCACAGGCCAACATTGTCACAGCACAAGCGAAAGTTCGGGGTCTCGAGAGCCTGGCGCGCAGCCAACGGTTCGATCTGGCAAATGCGATGCAGAACCTCAACAACCAAGTCGCCGACCTGCACTCTAAAGCAGACGCTCTTCAAGCCGCGAATGCCACCCTCATCAAGGCCCGCGGCGACTATGGACGGGAGCGGCAGCTCTACCAACAGCAGATAATATCAAGACAGGAGTTCGATTCGTTTCAGGAAGCCCTTTCGGTAGCACGGGCGCAGCAGCAAAAGGCTAAGCATGATGTAGGGGCGGTTCGTGCCGAACTTGGGCTGCCAGCCACATACAAAAACGGCGACGAGCTTAGCGGCATTCCAGCGAATCTCGACCAAATTTATTCAGCGGTCAAGGTTGCACAGGCGCGACTCATGCAGACTGCGTCCGAGCTTGGCGTTCCTCATTCATTCAATGAGTCTCCCGACGAGATGCTCGCAGAGTTCTACAAGCACGACGCGAACGGCAATATCGATGCGATCTTCGCTAAGATTTCCAAGAATGCACCCTACATGAAACAGGCTGAGGCCAAGTTGAAGGAGGCCCAAGCCGATCTCCATCAAGCCGAGCTGAACCTTTCCTATTGCGATGTTGTGGCCGTGATTGACGGTGTCGTGACGCGTCGCAGCGTCAACCCGGGCGACCAAGTTATCGCAGGGCAGGGGCTGATGGCGTTGAGATCTCTCACTAATATCTGGGTCGACGCCAACTTCAAGGAGACGCAACTGAGGAATCTGCGCATCGGACAACCGGTGAAGCTCGACGTCGACATGTACGGCAGTCACCGGCATTTTCGGGGTCGCGTTTCCGGATTCACGATGGGAACCGGGTCAACCCTGGCGCTATTGCCGGCCGAAAATGCGACCGGAAACTTCGTCAAGGTTGTGCAACGATTACCGGTGCGAATCGATTTGATCAACTACGATCCTGACATCGCTCCACTGTTCATAGGGCTATCGGTCACACCGTACGTTTACATCCACGAGACGCCGACCGGACCGAACGCCGGCAAGATGCTTCAGGCCTCCGTATCCGAAACTGGTCCCGTTTCGGCCCCCGTCGGTCAATGAGTGTCGCAACACTCCAGGTTTCGCTCGGGAGGCGATCGGTCAATCCGTGGCTGATAGCGGTAGCGGTGGTAATCCCGACCTTCATGGAGGTTCTGGATACCACCATTGCAAATGTTGCCTTGCGTTACATCGCCGGCGGTTTGTCGGCTGCCAGTGTCGACAGCGAGTGGATCATCACCACTTACCTCGCATCCAATGCGATCGTCCTGCCGATTTCCGGATGGCTCGCGATCCGGCTGGGCAGGCGAAACTATTTCCTGCTCTCTATAGCCATCTTTACGCTGGCGTCCGCTTTGTGCGGAATGGCCGGAAGCCTTGGTTTCATAATCGCCTCTCGCGCGCTTCAGGGTGTGGCTGGGGGTGGCCTTCAACCCTCGAGCCAGGCGGTGCTGCTCGATGCGTTCCCGCAAGAGAAGCAAGGCCAGGCGATGACGATCTTTGGGATGGCTGCACTTCTTGCTCCGGTCGTGGGACCGACACTCGGCGGCTATATCACCGACAACTACGGCTGGCGCTGGATCTTCTATCTGAACGTGCCTGTCGGCCTGTTGGCCTTTTTCATGTGCCATGCCCTGGTCGAGGATCCAGAATATTTACAAGTTGAACGCTCCAGGAATCGCAATCGACGCGAACCTTTCGATGTGCTGGGTCTCTGTCTGCTGACTGTAACCATGGTTTGCTGGGAGATCATGCTGAGCAAGGGGCAGGAGTGGGACTGGCTTGGCGATCCGTTCTACCGCGTGCAGGCGCTCTTGATTCTGTTCTTGCTCGGCTTGGGCGGTTTGATCTATCGCGAATTGCAGCTGCGCAATCCACTAGTCGCGATCCGGACGATGGCCGACCGAAATTTTGGCACCTGCTGTGTCATCATCTTTTGCGCGTATGGAGTACTTTACGCGAACACGATTTCCCTTCCGGCCTTGCTGCAGTCACTTTTTGGCTACGATGCAACCACTTCGGGTCTGGTGCTTTCACCGGCGGGGCTATTTGCCATCGCCATGCTTGTTGTCGTAGGCGCCCTGCTGTCGCGCGGGGTCGATGCTCGACACCTGATGGTGGGCGGATTACTCACTATGGCGCTGGGGAACTACTGGATGTCACTCCTCAACCTGAATATCACTCCCTGGCAGGTGGTTTGGCCAAGGGTGGTGATCATCGCAGGGCTTTCGATGTTATTTGCCCCGCTTAATGTTGCGGCATTTATCTATCTCCCGAAGAAAATTCGCGGCGCTGCCGTCGGATTGCTGGCTCTGCTGCGCAACGAGGGCGGCAGTGTGGGAACCTCTGTTGCTCAGATCGTTCAGCAACGACGCGAGCAGTTTCATACTCTGCGGCTCAATGAAAGCCTCGATCCCCTGAACCCTCCGGTCAATTCTCTCCTGGCGCGGGGCCAGGCATATTTTCTGCACCACAACGGCGATGCCGTCTTGTCACATCAAATGGCGTTGGACGTGCTCGGCCACGCGCGCGCTCAACAGGCGTCGTCAATGGCTTACTTTGATGTATTTTCATTTTCGGCTGCCGTAGCGGTTCTGTTGGTGTTGTTCGTCCTGCTCATGCGCCGCTCCGTAGCGGAGAAGGGGGCGCGTATTGGCGGCGAGTAAGCCAGATTGCTTTAGGCGCCATCTGAACTCACCTGATCGCTTGAAAAGATAGAAATGGCGAGTTTTGGACATTCGGCCGGACACTTAACGCGAACGATTCACGATTGTGAGTTGATCGATTGCACATCACTATGGCGAGCAAACGAAACTTCGGCAGATAAATGACGAAAGTTCCTCAAGTCGCGATCCTGATTCCGCTGGCAGTAGGAGCGATTGCGGTCGGATGCACGATCATTATCCGGGCGCTGGCCGTCATCGCGACAGTAAACTTTGTTCGCTGAGAGAGAAGGCTGGACCGCATAGGCGCAGCCTCCTTGATCGACCTTTCAATCGTTGCGCTTGCAATATCTGTCGAGCTGGTGGCCCACTTGATTGAGATCGCCATTTAGGCGGCCCTGTTCCTAGTCTGTGGAGAATTCTCCAACTTCGGAACCGCCTACTACAATTCAGCGGTCAATTACACGACATTGGGTTACGGTGATGTGATTATGACACCCTCATGGAGAATGTTGGGACCGCTCGAAGCCGCGAACGGGATGCTCATGTTCGGCGTTTCAACCGCGATCATTTTCGCTGTCATGCAACGATTGATTCAGGCCAGGTTTACAGATTTCAGGGACTGAGCGCCGATAACAAAGGGGTCTTTTGGGAACGCTACGTATGCCGCTGGTCAACTATTGTTGTTCGGGGGTCACAGTGGCTGACTCGGTAGGCAACTCCTATGAGAGCGATCCGACCTCAGCTTCGCGGTGGTCCCGAGGCGCTGGTATTCGAGGGGGCGCCAGTGGCCTGCCCGATCTTTTGTACCATTTCATAAGTTAGTAATGGTTGAGCTTGCAAGCACTCCGATTCGATCAGATTTTGGTGGGCTGATCACCTCTGGCGCCGGTGGCCGATAGCCGAGCGACGAGTGCGGTCTGACCGTGTTGTAGTGGACCCGCCAACGTTCGATGACGATTTGTGCCTCCTTGAGGGAGTAGAAGATCTCGCCGTTGAGGCATTCATCACGCAGCTTGCTGTTGAACGATTCACAGTAACCATTCTCCCAAGGGCTGCCCGGTTCGATGTACAGCGGCTGGGTGCCCAGCCGTTCGAGCCACTTCCGCACCACAGTGGCGACGAACTCTGGTCCGTTGTCCGAGCGGATGTGCTCGGGTCTTCCGTGCACGAGCATCACATCGGCCAGGGTCTCGATGACGTCGAGACTGCGCAGTCGCCGCTCGACCCGGATTGCCAGGCTCTCCCGGGTGTACTCGTCGATCAAGGTTAACATCCTGACTGACCTGCCATCGTGCGTGGCCGCGCTGACGAAGTCGTAACTCCAGACGTGATTGGGCCGCTGCGGCCGCAGCCGCACGCACGCGCCGTCGTTCAGCCATAGCCGCCCACGCCGGGGTTGTTTCCGCGGCACTTTCAGCCCCTCGCGGCGCCAGATGCGCTCGACCCGGTCCTTGCCCACTAACCAGCCGGCGCTGCGCAGCAGCGCCGCCACCCGCCGGTAGCCGTAGCGGCCGTGCTGGCCGGCCAGTGAGATGATCGCCCGGGTCAGCTCATCCTCGTCGTTGCGCACTCTCGGCGTATAGCGCTGTGTCCCGCGCCACTGGCTGAGCAACCGGCACACGTGGCGTTCCGAGAGCGCGTATCGACGCCGGACGTTATCCGCTGCGCAACGCCGCCGCGCGGGGCTTACAAGTTTCCCCGCGCGACGTCCTGCAAGATCTGTTTCTCCAGCGACAGCTCAGCCACCAGCCGCTTGAGCCGCGAGTTCTCGCGCTCCAGTTCCTTGAGCCGCTTGGCCTGCTCCAGCTTCAGCCCGCCATATTCCTTGCGCCAGCGATAATAAGTCTGCTCGGTAATCCCCGACTCGCGACACGCCTGCGGCGTCCCCTTGCCGTTGGCTATCGACACCTCCACCTGCCGCAGCACCGTCACGATCTCTTCCGCCGTGTACCTTCGCTTCGCCATTCCCAGGGCCCTCCTGTTCCAGCTTCTCTAATTTGTCGGCTGGTACAAAATTCCCCGAGCAGGCCACTGGGCTGCATATCGAAAATGCCCGGGAAATGAAGTAGAGTCCAGCGTGCCAGATAGTGCTCGTACCAAGCATAGAAGGTGGAGGGCGGGATGCCGAGCTGGCTCAGGGTGGGCCGCATCGACCACGACGGCTGTTCGTCCAGCCGGATGAATTCCAGCTTCTCGCTGGCCGCGTAACTCATATATCGGACTCCCGCTCGCCGTGGATGCTTTTTTCAGGAGACGGCTCTCAATCATCAGCTCGGGGAGCAGATCCTTGGGCTGGTGAGTCTCCGGGCGCAACCTCCTCAGTTCGTCGCTGCCCGCCTCGTGCGTAACATCACCCGCCAGCCGCTTCTTGCCCGTCTCATTGAAGCCATTCGAACAGCGATAGTACAGATTTTGGTTGATGCCTTCTTCGCGGCACAGCTCGACGATGCTTTCCTCGCCTCACAAATCAACAATCACGATCCGGACTTTTCCTCTGCAGAGTACTATGGACGCGTCGCTCGTTGGATATCTCCTACCGTCTGAGGGCGGAAGGGCGTGCGAGGATTGAGATTCTGCCGGGCGGCAGTCAGAAGTGTCTCTCCCGCGCAATCTGGGCTTTCAGCGCTTGCCGGGCGCGATGAAGTCGTACTTTCACCGCATTCGCCGTAAGCCCGAGAAGGTCAGCAACTTCGGCGGTGTCTAAGTCGTCTATGTCACGAAGGACGAGAACGGCTCTATAAGTATCAGGTAACCGATCAATACATCGCCTTACGACCGATCTTGTCTCTGCAATTTCCAGAGTTAAGTCAACCGGCATGGCGAGTGAACATCCATCGACCCAGTTGCCTTTTCTGTCGAAGCAAGGTGGCGACTCTTCGACGTTTACTTCGACAGAATCCGGATGGCGCCTCCTCGCGCGCAAATGCATAAGCGCCGAATTGATGAGGATCCGGTGAAGCCACGTGTACAAATTGCTGTTACCCTTGAACCTGCCGATAGATCTGAAGGCGCACAGGAACGCATCCTGAACGACATCCTGGGCGTCATCTTCGGATCGCAGGTAACGTCGAGCGGTAGCCAGCAGTCGCTCGCGGAACTCTTTAACCATCTCCTCGAATGCCTGCGAACTTCCTGCCTTCAACCGGTATACGAGCGCGACATTACTGGCCAGCGGAGTTACGTCTATCCGCCTGAAGGCGTGTCCGTAACTGTAGTCCATCGGAGCTGCTGCCGAATCGTTGATCAGTCGGGAACTCAGATTCTGTGCTTGTTGCGACTGCATCGTGTCACCTCTTTAACTCGTGTTTCAGATCCAAAGTCGCTTCCAGCACCGCCTGGCCATGAATGAGCAAGCAGTATTTCTTCAGGACCGTGCGCTTGATGCATCCGAGCGAGCAATCCTCCCAATCCGCCGGAATCGGCTGAGCAAACATTTGCTCCAGCTTCTTTGGGCCTTCGAACAGGCCGATCGAGCCCGTGAAACCCCGCTTGGTCAACGAAGCTGCGTACCCCGCGCGCATCCCAGTCATCCCCGGTGAGAAGCCCTTCCACTTTGACAGCGGTTCGACGTTCACGCAGGCAAGCGAGACGTTGTCCACCGCGTCGCGATCGCGATCGCATTCGCGATTTCGCCGGCGCAGAGCCGGAAGAGTTCCCCTGCGCTTGCGGCCGCCGAGATCGCGAGCCGCGTTGCATGATTGAAGCCTTTTGCCGTGACGGAGACAGCGGCTGTGAACCTGAATTGGATTTCGTAGGTCACCGCGAGCGCGAATATGATCTCCTCGCCGCACGCCACGACTTGCTCGGCAGCGGCAACGACGGCCCCTAAGTTGTCACTCGGATGACAGAGACCGTCGGCCGGTATATAGCTGTTGAGAAGATCCACATAGCGCATAAGACCAAGGCTAATGAGCACCGCATGATCTGCGGAGGTCTCGCCGCCGCCGATCAAAGTCCAGCGACCCGGTGCGCGATATTCTTCGAACTGTTCGCGCAAAGCGTGGAACAGTTCACTTGGCAGTGCAGCGCTTGTGAAACCAGCGCTGTCCAGAAAATTGCGTTTGAAGAGCTGCCGGAAATTGGGCATTAGGTGCTTCGGCCTAGCCGCCAAGACGAAGGCGGCGATGCGTTCGAACGCTGCGCGTGTTTCCAGTCCCCGCTGCTGCGATACTTTGCCCTGAGGTGCGGCACTCGCGGCGGTCATTTTCGCTTGTGAATCCTTCATAAACGTTCGATCTCAGCTCTGCTCGCTGGCAACAAGTTTCAGCCGCGGGCGAGGTCGGCTCGGAGCCTAGACCGGATCACAACCTTGCCAATGCTTCGGACGCGAGTGCGCGCGTCATCTCGCCGGCTGGCGCGCCGCGGCGCGAAAGGCGGGCTGCCTGACCTGACCAAAGATTCATAAAGTCCTTCGATCCTGTCGGTTCGGATTTTGCCCTGAGTGGCGCGAGCGCGCTGCTCGCTAGCGGAAACTCCGGCACCGATGCTGCCATCGGACCAACTTCCAGCATCATACGATTAGCAATGCCGCGGCTCGGGCGACCGGTGAGCACATTGGTTATCATCGTGTCGTCGTCGACGGCGTTCGTCAGCGCTTCGAGATGTAGTGGAGGCACCCGCGCCTCCGGACAAAACAGGTATCCCGTGCCGATTTGCACAGCCGACGCGCCCAACGCGAGCGCCGCGACGATTCCGCGAGCGTCCGCGATTCCTCCCGCCGCGATGACCGGAACGGCGACCGCGTCCGCGATCTGCGGCACCAGTGCAAAGGTCCCGACCTGCCGCGCCATATCGTCAGCGAGAAAGTTCCCGCGATGGCCGCCTGCTTCGAGACCCATGGCAATGACAGCATCGCAGCCGTGAGTCTCAAGCCATCGGGCTTCGCGCACCGTCGTAGCCGACCCTATCACGCGCGCTTTCGCGGCTTTTACGCGGCCCAGCAAATCCTGAGCCGGCAGGCCGAAATGAAAGCTGACGACTTCGGGCCGGAATTCCTCCACCAAGGCACACGATTCTGAATCAAAAGGCTTGCGGGAGGGAGGGGCGAGTGGAGCCTCTGGATCTAATCCAAGCGCGAGATAGTAGGGTTTGAGCGTCGCGCGCCATGCACGCTCGCGCTCCGGATCGGAGGCCGGCGGCGTATGGCAAAAAAAGTTCACGTTAATCGGCCGCGAGGTACTGCGACGTATGGTTTCGAGCGCCGTTCGGATTTCAACGCCACTCAATTGTGCGCACGGCAAAGAACCCAACCCACCCGCCTCACTGACCGCGATTGTCAGCGCAGCGTTGCCGGGGCCAGCCATCGGCGCCAGAACGATTGGCAACTCGATTCCAAAAAGCTCCAGAATGCGACGATCATGCCATTTTTTCATTTTATTTCTGTCGCTGAATGGATTGCGGTCAATTCGCTATTCGACGAACTGACGGATGAGCATTGCGATCTGCTCCGCGGCCGTGTCCAGTGCGAGATGGCTCCATCAAGAACGTGGACTTCGGCCTGCGGCAGGTCGCGGTGATAGGCCTCAGGTTCTGAATAGTCGAAGGACAAATCGTTTTCGCACCAGAGGACGAGACCCCGCGTCTGCTTCTCGCGCAGCCAAGCCTGCCACTTCAGGCAGGCATCGACGCTCGCGCGGTGGTGGTAAGGGATCTCGCTTTGAATGTCGGCTTGGCTACGCTGGTTGAGAAAGGAAAATTCATCGGTCCAGAAGTCCGGGTCATAGTGTTCTACGTTGTGCTCGACCCCGACGTGGCGAGTCCGCATCGCAGCCAACGACATCAGATTTGTGCGAAGCGCATTTTCTTTGACAGCCCGATCGACCCATAAGGCACGCCGCAGCTTCCAATTCGCTCCTAGGCCTTCCTCATGCGCCACAGGGTTCTGGACTATAAGATCCTCGATACGATCCGGATGGGCCAGGCCCATGCGAAAATCCACCGGGCCACCGCAATCCTGCCCGTACAGCGTCCAGTGCGAGAGCCCAAGGGCTTGAGTGATGTGATGGGTGATTTCGGCGCAATGATCGAACGTGCAGGCAAATGTCTTCGGGTTCTGCCAGTCGCTGTGATCGAAGCCCGGGTAATCGGGCGCGACAAGGTGATGGCGACCGGAGAGGCGAGCGAAGTGCGGCTCGAACATCCGCGATGAAGAGGGAAGTCCGTGCAACAGCAGAAGGGTCGGCGCAGCTGTCGGGCCGGCCTCTCTATAAAAGGTCGATAGCCCATCTATAAGTGTAGTGCGATAAAAGGTGGGGTGTTCCACGGAACCTTCCCTATCGAGACACTTCGAAAATGACTTCCAGCTCGACCGAGGCGCCAAGCGGAAGGCTTGCGACCTCATACACCAGACGGCAAGGGCCTTTATCTTTTCCGAAGACGTCTTCCAGCAACTCCGAAACGGCGTCCGCGACTTTCGGCTGATCGCGGACATCTCCCGACATGGCCACAGACACGCCGAGTCGGACGATCCGTGTCACTCTGTCGAGCAAACCCAAATGCTGCCTGGCCACAGCGAGGACGTTGAGCGCCGCGAGTTGAGCCGCCTTGCGCCCCGCTTCAGTATCGAGCTCCGCGCCGACGCGCCCAATGAATTTCGCCCCATGCCCTTCGGTGGGGAGCATCCCGTTCAGAAGAAGCAGATTGCCCGTCCGCACCACTTCTAAATATGTTCCGAACGGCTGGAGTGGTGCCGGGAGTTTAATGGCAGCAAGCTCTTTCAATCGCTGCTCGGCGCGGGCAGCCCGAGGGCCTTCGTGGGTTACCATTTTCCAATGTGCGCACCACCATCAACGTGGAGCACCTCTCCGGTTACCTGGCGGGCCTCAGTCAGATAAAGCACCGCGTCGGCGATATCCTGGGCATCCGCAATGAGTCCCAGCGGCGACAAGGATTTCAGGAAATCCGCGGGATCATTCTTATGCATCGGAGTATCGACAATTCCGGGTGCAACCGCGTTTACACGGATGCGATCCTTTGAGTATTCCATCGCCAGATTTCGTGTGACGGCCTCCAGCCCGCCCTTTGTAATCATCGCGACCGAAGCATTGATTCCGGCGATAGGATGGTCCACCAACGAGGTCGTTATGCTGACGATACTTCCACCGGATTTTTGCGCCACCATCTGCTTAATGGCGAGCTGGCTGATGTAGATGAAGCCTTCCAGGTTGGTGGAAGCGAGAGCCCTGAAGTCGTCTGCAGAGTAATTCGTGAAGGGCTTGGCTATGAAGATGCCCGCGTTGTTGACGAGAACGTTGATCGAGCCGAATTTGTCGATCGCGGCCTCGACAATCTTCGCTGCCGTCGCCGGCTCCCCAATGTCTCCATCGACCAGCGCCAGTTTCTCCGAAGTTGCGAAGGCGTCTGATTTTGTGATGCTCCGCGCGCTTGCGACAACTGCGTAGCCGCGATTCAGAAAAGTCCTGACAATGCACGCTCCGATACCCTGCGAAGCGCCGGTTACAACGGCTGTCTTGCTTTCGTTTGACATAGAAATTCTCCTGTCTGCTCGTCTGTCGCACGGGCAGTTCCCGTGCCGTTGTGTTAGTCGCGATTCTCCACGGGCGTGGGGAGTCCTACTCGCTCACTCCGCCTCGAGCGCAGCACGTGCTCGCTTGCGCAAGCCGGCCGCCAGCCCCCTGAGGGCGGCGAGCTCCGCAATCTCCTCACGCGTGCCATGCTTGCTCAGTAAATTGTGCAATCGGCCGATTGGCCAAGCTGGATTAGGGCGATCCAGAAGCACGATTGACGCATCCGCCTCGACCGGCCCCGCTTCGAGCACGCGTAGGTACCAACCGCTGAGGCCAGAGCGCTCCATAGCCTGTATCATCTGCGGATCTTGAAAACGGAGAGCGAGCTTGAAACATGGCTGACGCGGCTGCGTAACCTGCACCCGCGCTCTTCCGATTTGGAATATGTCACCAACGCAGACGAGGCCCTCGCCCAAACCTTGCACGGTCAGGTTTTCACCAAACCCTCCGGGTACTAGCAGATCATCTTTGCCCTGCAGCTTTTCGCGCCACTGGGCGTAGTGCTCGACCGGATAACAGTAGACAGCCTTGTCTACGCCGCCATGGACACGGAGATCCGCTTGCTGATCGCCAACCAGGCCTAGTTTCTCGACCATGACCGCGCCCGTGACCGGCCGCTTAATGAAGCCGCTCGGCACACCCTCGCGACCGAGTGGAGCGATTTGGCCGACTTGAACCGAGACGACCGTACCGCCGATGCTATTTATGAAATTCACGTTGAGCGCCTTTTTCATCTCATGGATGATCGAGAACGGTTGATTTAGACGTGACGATCGAGAAAGTCGCGAATGACTGCCGCGATCTCGTAAACCTGCGTCTCCAGCGCGAAGTGGCCGGTGTCGGGAAAATGCACTTCCGCTTGCGGGTTGTCGCGTTCGAACGCCGCAGCCCCGGCCGGCTGGAAGGACGGATCGTTTTTGCCCCAGAACGCCGATAGCGGTGGCTGTTTGGCTCGGAGATATTCCTGAAACTTTGGGTAGAGCGCGACATTGGAAGCGTAATCGAGGACCTTGTGTGATGAGGTCGGAGGCCCATGCAGAAGCAATAGCGCGGGAGCTTTCAAATCGCCGGCTTCGCGATAGAAGACGTTGATCTCGTCCACGCGGATGCTCCGGTAGTGGGCTCTGTGCTCGGTCGGGGTAATCGAAGCCATGGTTTTTTCTTCCGTCCGCTGCGCTTTGGGCATCGCGGGAACAATATCTAGCGGTCCACGTGCGACGGTTGAATAGCCGCCAGCTGAAAGGCATTATTTCGCCTATTGCAATAATCCTGACGCCCGGAATTCTCTCGCTATGGACCGAATTGAAGCTATGACCGCATTCGTTGCTGCCGCCGACATCGGCAGCCTCGCGGGCGCTTCGCGGCGCCTGGGCCGTTCTCCCGCCGCGGTCACGCGCGCGGTTGCCGCACTCGAACGCTTGGTCGGCACGCGACTCCTCACTCGCACTACACGAGTCGTACGGCTAACCGAGGCGGGCGAACGCTATGTGTCAAGTTGCCGCCGCATCCTCGCCGACCTGCAGGAGGCCGAACTGATGGCAGCCGGTGAACGAAGCGCCCCGCGCGGAGTTCTCACCATCACTGCTCCGCTGTTCTTCGGGCGACTGTACGTCCGTGGGTTGGTCGACGCCTATCTCCAAGAGTATCCCGACGTACACGCGCGTCTCCTGCTTCTCGATCGGCCAGTAAATCTTGTTGAGGAAGGAATTGATGCCGCGGTGCGAATCGGGCACCTTCCAGACTCCAGCCTGATTGCCATCAAAATCGGCGAAGTCAGGCGAGTCGTTTGCGCCAGTCCCCAGTACCTGAGACGACACAAATTGCTGCGCCGGCCCCTCGATCTGGCGTCGCACGATTGCATTATTTTTTCCGCCATGACTCCAACCGACTCGTGGAGCTTCGCTGCAAGCCGTGGTAGCGATTCCGTTCGAACGGTGCGCGTGCGGCACCGCCTGATCGTTACCGAGGCCGAGGCGGCAATCGCCTCTGCAGTCGAAGGGCGCGGTATAACTTGTGTCCTCTCCTATCAGATCGAGCGCGAACTCAAGCGAGGCCGACTTAAGCTCATCCTGGAAGATTTCGAACCTGAGCCGCTCCCGGTCCACGTCGTTTATCCCGAAGCGCGGCTCTCCGCCGCCAAGACGCGCGCTTTCGTCGACTTCGTCGCTCCGCGTTTGAAGAAGGAACTTACCCGAATCCGCGCACAGGTAGTGGCCGCAACGTCAGACCGCCGGCGCAGCAATTGAACATTCGCAAATCGATACGCGGAATCAGCGTCGCAGATGAGGTTGCGGCACTTACGAGCTTATACGACCATATCGCCTTGGGTTCCGGCAGGCGTTCGGGATATTTTGTCGTCAGCTTTGGGTGCGCGGCTTGAGAGCCAAGTTACAATGAGGGTCCCGCCAGAGCTTGTACAGTTGATTTCACGACAGACCAAGCAACGAGAGCACGTCTCAGGAGTTGACTATGCTCCAGCAAAAATCAGCGTCGAGAGTTCCGGGTTATTGTGCGCTTTGCCGTTCGCGTTGCGGTTGTATCTCTGTAGTGAAGGACAGCCATCTGATTGCAGTCGAGGCCGACCCGAGCCATCCCACCGGCTCTGCGCTCTGCACCAAGGGCTACGCGGCACCCGAATTAGTCTACGCGCCCGATCGGTTGCTCCATCCAATGAAGCGTACGCGCCCGAAGTCGGATCCAGATCCGGGCTGGCAGCGCATCGGTTGGGAAGAGGCACTTGCAATATCGGCCCAGGAACTCATCCGGATACGTAATCAAGCCGGGGCTGAGAGCGTTGCCTTTTCGGTGACCTCGCCCAGTGCCACCGCGATCTCCGACAGCATCGTCTGGATCGAGCGTCTCATTCATGCGTTCGGCAGCCCCAACTGGGTCTATGCCACCGAGCTTTGTAACTGGCATAGAGATTATGCGCGCGCCTATACGTTTGGCGTTGCGGTGCCGGCGCCCGACTTCGCGCAGACCGGCTGCGTGCTGTTATGGGGTCAGAATCCCAGCACCTCCTGGCTCGCTCACGCTATCGGTGCCGTCACGGCGAAGGCGCGAGGCGCGAGGCTTATCGTGATTGATCCGCGCCGCGCCGGACTGGCCAACAAAGCCGACCTCTGGTTGCGCGTACGGCCTGGCACCGACGGCGCGTTGGCGCTCGGCGTCGCCGGCGTGATGCTCGACGAGGACCGCTACGATCACGATTTCATGCGGGACTGGAGCAATGGCCCATTTCTCGTGAATCCCAGAACCGAGATGTTCCTGACCGCTGCTGACCTCTCGCCCCATGGGGATCCTCGCTTTCTTGTGGCCTGGAACGAAACGAACAACCGCTCGGTACTCTATGACCCCAGCATCGGCGCTTATGAAGACTCCGCGGCGCGGCCGATGTTGCTGGGTAGTCATACGGTCGAAAGCAAGTCGGGCCGCCTTATCTGCCCAACGGCTCTGGAAAAATTTCACCGTCTCTGTCGCGCCTATTCGCCGGAGCGCGTCGCCGAGATCTGTTGGGTCACCGCCGACCAGGTCCGGACCATGGCGCGGCTGCTAAACGAGAGCAGGCCTGTCTGTTACTACGGGTGGACCGGTGTGGGCCAACACACCAACGCCACTCAGACCGATCGCGCGATCGCGCTGGTCTGCGCGCTCATCGGGAGTTTTGACGCGCCGGGAGGCAACGTCATCTTCGACCGCGTTAGTGTGAATGATGTCCGCGGCAACGAGTTGATGCCCAATGAGCAACGCGCCAAAGCAATCGGCATCGCCACACGGCCGTTAGGACCGCCGCGCGACGGCTGGGTCATCGGGCGCGATCTCTATGACGCGATCTTGACCGGAAGCCCCTATCGCGTGCGCGGGCTGGTGGGGTTCGGCGCCAATTTAATCGTCTCCCAGGCCGACGGAGCGCGCGCAAGGGAAGCGCTGAGCCGGCTCGACTTTTATCTCCATACCGATCTCACCATGAATCCCACGGCCGAGCTGGCAGACATCGTGTTGCCCGTCGGCAGTGCCTGGGAACGCGAAGGGCTCAAGGTGGGTTTCGAGGTGACCCAGGAGGCGGAAGGTCTCGTGCAGCTGCGCCAGCCCGTAGTGGAGCCGCGCGGGGAATCGCGATCGGACAGCTACATTGTTTTCGAACTCGCACAGCGGTTAGGACTCGGATCTCACTTCTGGAACGGTGACATCGATGCCGCCTATCGCCATATCCTGGCGCCCTCGGGAATCTCTCTCGAGACGCTCCGACAGCATCCCGAGGGTGTATCCGTGCCGCTCAAGACACGCTATCGAAAATACGCCGGCGACGGCACCGGTGCGGCACCCGGCTTCGCTACACCCACGCGCAAGGTCGAAATCTATTCGGAGCTCTTTCTGAAGTACGGTTTCTCACCGTTGCCGGATTTTGTCGAACCCGCCACCGGCCCTGTGAGCCGGCCTGACCTCGTCGACCGTTTCCCGCTGGTCCTCACCTGTGCCAAGGCGCCGCAATTCTGCCAAAGCCAGCACCGCAATTTGCCGCGCCTGCGCCGGCAATTACCGGACCCTTGTGTTGAAATTCATCCGGCGACTGCGACGGCGCGAGCAATCGCCCATGGCGACTGGGTGGTTATCGAACCCCCCCATGATAGCTTCCGTGCCCGCGCGCGGCTGCGCGCCAGCCTCGATCCTCGCGTTGCCGTCGGCCAGCACGGGTGGTGGCAGGAATGCCGCGAGCTGGGTCAGCCTGGCTACGCGGCACTGGGGTCAGCAAGCGCGAACTATAACGCTGCCGTCAGCTCCGATACGGTCGATCCTGTAAGCGGCGCGCCACCGCACCGCTCCTATCTCTGTGAGATTCGCAAACTTTGATTCGCCAGAGGATCGGCGACGTGGGCGATTCGAAGGGAAGTGTTGCAACTTTAGAGACGGTGACGAAAGATGTTCCGCGCCGAACTTGGCGGTGAGGTCTCAGGCCGCCAGCTCGAACAGCTGGTCAATGAATTGATTTTGTTGGCGAACGTCATCGGCGCTGACCCGGCGCGCCTGTCCCTTGTGGATCATGTGTATGGCCTCGTATCCCGCAATCGTTCGACCTGCTGCTCGGTGTTCCCCGTCAGGACAAGATGGACAGAATGGGGTGATTGAGGAAGAGAGTGTTTTGGGCTCATCTTAACCGCGAAGGAGCGGGCGATGAGATCGAAAGCGGAGACGGATTCGGAAGCGGCGAAGAAGCGGGTTCGGGATATTCGGCGGGCAACCCGGCGGCAGTATTCGGCGGAAGAAAAGATCCGCATTGTAATTGCGGGTCTACGCGGCGAGGACAGCATCGCGGAGTAGTGCCGCAAGGAAGGCATCAACCAGAATCTTTATTATCGTTGGTCGAAGGACTTCCTGGAGGCGGGCAAGAAGCGGCTAGCGGGCGACACCGCGCGCGAGGCGACCAGCGACGAGGTCAAAGAGATCCAGGCGCAGGCGCGTCAGCTCAAGGAGTTGGTGGCCGAGCTGACGATCGAGAACCGCCTGCTTAAAAAAAGTGTACTCGGCGATGGGGAATCCGATACATGAGATACAGCGCCGCCGAGAAGCTGGAGATTCTCCGGCTGGTCGAACAGTCGTCATTGTCGGTGACGCGCAGCCTGGCCCAGATCGGCATCCCGCGCTCCACCTTTTACGCCTGGTACGAGCGCTATCTGACGCGCGGCGCCGGGGCCCTGGAAGATGGCCAGCCGGCGCCGCACCGCTGGCCTGCCCGATCTTTTGGACCAATTCATAAGTTAGTATTGGTTGAGCTTGCGAGCTCTGTAATTGGAGTCGAAGGTGGTGGGTTAATCGCCTCGGGCGCCGGCGGCCGGTTGCCGAGCGAGGAGTGCGGTCTTCGAGTGTTGTAGTGTACCCGCCAGCGTTCGATAACCACCTGGGCTTCGCGCAGCGAGTAGAAGATCTCCCCGTTGAGGAATTCGTCTCGCAACTTGCTGTTGAAGGATTCGCAGTAGCCGTTCTCCCAGGGACTCCCCGGCTCGATGTAAAGCGGCCGCGTACCCAACCCTTCGAGCCACTTGCGTACATCGATTGCGACTAACTCGGGGCCATTATCGGAGCGGATATGCTCCGGTATTCCGTGCGCGAGCATCGCGTCGGCGACGGTCTCGATGACGTCGAGGCTGCGCAGCCGCCTTTCCACCCTAATTGCCAAACTCTCACGGGTGTATTCATCGATGAGGGTGAGCATTGTAGCCGCCGGTGCAAAACTGACCCGGGTCGCCGATTGAAAACTGATGGCATGGACCGCTCCCCGCTTCGACAACGGCCTCATGGGCCACGATGGTACGCTCGACCATCGCCAACAGAGAAGCGAGGAGGGTCCGCTAATGCAAGTTACTACTGTCGGGATCGATCTGGCAAAGAACGTATTCCAGCTTCACGGCTGCGATGCGACGGGAAAGGCCGTGCTGCGAAAGCAACTCGGGCGGCGGCGGTTGTTGGGTTTTGTGGCCAACCTGCCACGCTGCCTGGTAGCGATGGAGGCGTGCGCGGGCGCGCACTACTGGGCGCGCGAGATCGAGAAGCTTGGTCACGAGGTACGGCTCATCGGTCCCCAGTTCGTCAGGCCGTTCGTCAAAGCCAATAAGAACGATGCGAGTGATGCGGAGGCGATCTGCGAGGCCGCGAGTCGACCGTCGATGCGTTTCGTCGCGGTTAAAAGTGCCGCGCAGCAGGACGTGCAGGCAGTGCATCGGGTGCGTCAACAACTGGTGAAGACCCGCACCGCGCTGGGCAATCAAGTACGCGGACTGCTGGCGGAATACGGCATAGTGATCGCCCAAGGCGTTGCGCATTTGCGCCGCGCGCTACCGCTAATCCTGGAGGATAGCGCTAACGGACTGAGCGGAGTGATGCGCGAGCTGCTCGGAGAGATCGGCGAGCGTCTGAAGTTCATCGAGGAGCGGCTGCGCCAGTACGACTTATGGATCCAACGGCTCTTCCGCCAGGATGAACGCTGCCGGCGGCTGGCCGAAGTAGAAGGCGTGGGTCCACTGATCGCAACCGCATTGGTGGCTGCGGTGGGCAACGCAAGCGAGTTCAAAAGCGGGCGTGAGCTCGCCTCTTATCTGGGATTGGTTCCACGCCATCGTGCTAGCGGTGGCCGCACGGTGCTGCTCGGGATCAGCAAGCGGGGCGACCGTTACTTGCGCACCCTGCTGGTCCACGGTGCGCGATCTGCCATGCGCACGATTGAAAGACGGCGTACTGCGCGCGGCGTCTGGGCCGGCCGTCTCAAACTCCGACGAGGCAGCAACGTGGCGGCGGTGGCCCTGGCGAATAAAAATGCGCGAGTGCTGTGGGCGCTACTCACCAAAGGTGAGAGTTATCGACCGACGCCGTTTTCCGCCCGCGTCCCCCAAGCTGGTTGAGGGGACGGCAGGCGGAAAACGGCTATTTACCAACCCGAGGTTGCGCAAGCTGTAACGGAGATTTGATGGCGAACCGGTCGGACCGGCACTTTCTCAAACCTGGTATGTGGGTCAGGCCCACGAGGCCGCAAAACTGATCAGGCGAAAGTGCGCGGACTTCCATCTAGGCCCGGGGCATTCGGTATCGCCCCACTGAAAGGCCGGATATATGACTGCAACCGATACATCGCTCATCAGACTCCGCGAACAGTGTTGCGCTGGGGAGCGGTCCATATATGACCCACCCCGGCATGGGGTACTCCGCAGCGGAGGGCCTGATGCTGGTGGCGGAGGAAGCGGTGGAGATCCGGGTTTTGAGCAGGCAGGGCAAGAGCGTTCGCGAGATCGCGCGGCTGCTCGAGGTGTCGCGCAACACGGTACGGCGATACGTACGCGGTGACGAACTGCCGCACTACGGGCGCGAGAGGCGGCCGAGCAAGCTCGATCATTACAAGCAGTACATCGCTGAACGGGTAAGGGCGGCCGCGCCGGAATGGATTCCGGCGACGGTGCTGCTGCGCGAGCTGCGGGCGCTGGGTTATCCGGGCGGAGTGAGCATCTTGAAGGATCACCTCGCGACGCTGAAGCCAGTGGCCAAGCCGGAGCCGCTGATTCGGTTCGAGACCGAACCGGGGCGCCAGATGCAGGTGGACTTCGCCACCATCCGACGAGGGAAGGATCGGCTGGCGGCGTTCATCGCGACACTGGGCTGGAGCCGCGCGACCTACGTCGAGTTCGTCACCGATGAGCGCATGGAGACGCTGCTCGGCTGCCACGAGCGCGCGTTCTACTACTTCGGCGGCGTGCCGCGTGAGGTGCTCTACGACAACATGCGGACGGTGGTGACCGAGCGGGATCGCTACGGACCGGGGCTGCATCGCTACAACCGCACCTTCCTCGACTTCGCGCATCATCACGGCTTCGTGCCGCGGCTGTGCCAGCCCTATCGGCCCAAGACCAAGGGCAAGGTCGAGCGCTTCATCCGCTACTTGCGGGCGAACTTCTACGTGCCACTGGCCAGCCAGCTCAGCCCCGAAGGACTCAAGGTCGATCGCGAGACCGCCAATGCACGGGTCGGCACCTGGCCGCGCGAGGTTGCCAACGCTCGCGCGCACGCGACCACCGGGGATATCCCTTTGGTGCGGCTCGCGCAGGAGCGTGAGCGCCTGTGATTTCGACAATCCGGTCTGGCCCACTTCGATGCTTACATTTGGCCCACCAGTTTTCCGTTAGTTGTTCAGTTATTGCTCTGTGCTGATGATCAGCGCTACGGGCCTCGTTTTAGGTCGCCTTTTTCCCGCCGCCGCTAAGCGGGGGCGGCGCGGTAATATTGTTCAGCTCTGCATTGCGGCCCTTGCGCTTCTCCAGGGTTCGGCGAAAGCGGTATGAGTCAGTCCCGGTTTCGATGATGCTAGCGCGGTCAGTAATGCGATCGATCAACGCCTTGCAGAGCCGTGCGTTGGGAATCACCTGCGTCCATTCCGAGAAGGGCAGGTTGGTAGTAACGATCACTGCGGCCTTCTCGGCCCGTTCGGCAATGACCTGGAACAGGAACTCCGCACCTACTTCGGCCAGGGGCACGTAGCCCACTTCATCGAGCGCGATGAGGTCGTAACGGGCCCAACGGCTCAACGCGCGGCCGAGTTGCAACTGATGTTTGGCCTCGACCATTTCGTTGATCAACGCAGCGGCGGTAGTGAATCGAACCCGGCGCTTCTGCCGGCAGGCGGCTACTGCCAGGCCGGTGAGTAGATGGGTTTTACCGGTGCCGCTGTCACCGATGAAGATGACCGGCTCAGCCCGGCCGATGTAAGCGCCTTGCGCGAGTTCGTGGATCTGTTGTGCCGAGATCTTGGGATTGCGGGCGAAGTCAAACTCCTCCAGGGTCTTCATCCGCGGCAGATGCGCTTCGCGAAGGCGCCGCTCCACCAGCCGCTGTTCCCGTTCTTCGAGTTCGGCCTGCAACAGCGCTTCGAGGAAGCCCAGGTGCGAATGACGTTCGCGCACCGCCTGTTCGGCCAGTTGGCCGCATTGCGCGGCGATCGCCGGCAGGCGTAACACCTTGCACTGCTGCTGGATGCTGGCAGTTTCCAGAACGGCGGCCTGCGCATTCATAGCGCTATCTCCGAGCTCAGCAACCCATCGTAGTCGGTGATCGCCGGCAGTGGTCGTTCGAAACGGGCAAGTGCGCCCAACTCGATGAGCGCACTGCGCGCATGGGCCAGGTCCGCGGCTTCCACCAGATGCCGCACCGCCGCGGCATCCGCACAGCCCAGAGCGATTGCTTCTTCCACCGCCGTTCGTACCCGTTGGTGGCCATGCTGTTTGATCAGGCTGAGCAGCTGAATCATCTGGCGCGTGCCGCTCTGCCTGCCGTGCCGGTGTATCAGTTCGTCGAGCAGCCGATCGTAGCTTGGCGGCCACCAGCCACGTTCCCGCCATGCCTTGAGCGGCCTGGAGCCGATCAGGGCGCCCGGTTTGCGCTCCAGTACATCGAGATAGTGTTCCAGGTCGAGCACTTGTTGCTGCCGCCCGTGACAACGCTCGTGGCAAGCGATGCACCGCCCTTCATCCCGCACTTCGACGTAACTCGGATAAAGCCGGACCTCGACCGTCTTGCCGGACGCCGCCGGCACCGAATAGAGATTGGTCCGCACCCGCACGCAGCCGAGACCGTCCACGCGTGGAAACGCGATCTCCGCCAGCTCGAAGCCTTGTTCGGCGAGCGGTAATAGCTGCGCACGCTCCTCGATCATTAACCCTCCCACCGGCTGCTGGTGTCCGGCGATCTGGCGCCGTTCATCGGCACGGCAGGCGGCGAGCAACTGCGCGTTGAGATCCGCGAGGTCGCGCGCCTTCGGCACCGGCACCCAATGATTGCGCCGAAAGTAGCCGGCCTCGCCTTCTATCCCACCTTTCTCGTGGGGCTCCTCGGGCGTGCAAAATTCGCTCTGGAACCGCCAGTGTGAACGAAAAGCAATGAAGCGCACGGTCTCCTCGCGGCGGAACCCACGCAGGATCTTCTTCACCGCAGCTTTCAGGTTGTCGTACCTGAGGATGCGAAAGACGCCCTCAAAATATTGAAACGCGTGCTCGTGAGCCTCAAGAAACGCCTGCTGGGTCGCGCGATGATAGGCCCGATGGAAGGCCGCGCCGCTCGCCATGCTCCGTATCGCAAAGACCTGCAGCTTTATCCGTTCACCATTGAGCTCCGCCCATGCTTCATACCAATCGACCTGGCCTTCCTGCCCCGGTGCGTAGCTCTGCGGCACACAGGTCGCGCGGGCTGACCATCCCAGCTCCCGTTTGCGCTCGCGCACATACTGCCGAATCGTCGCTTCCGACACTTTCCGCTCCGGCTGCTCCGTCACAATCCGCTGCCAGATGCGATGGGCGGTGTGACGCTGCTTGCGCGGGGCGTTGCGATCGGCTTCCAGCACCGCGTCGATGAAGGGCATCAACGGCGCCATTATCGGTCGCTTCCGTTCCCACTGCTGGCGCTCCGGCGGTGCGGCATTGGCCAGCGCCTGACGTACCATCCGGCGATGCACTCCCAGCTTGCGCGCGATGCCGAGCACGGTACCGTCGCCGAATTCGTACTCCCTGCGTATCTGCTCGAATAGCTCCACCTTTGCTTTCCTCTCCATCCCGCGCCTCCTGCTCTTCAGCAGGATGCTTCGGGTCTGCGAGGTGGGCCATTTTACAGCATCGAAATGGGCCGCTTTAGAGTATCGAAA
>CAWAKE010000009.1:0-528431 GCA_963782535.1 uncultured delta proteobacterium
ATCTCCGCTACGCCATCCGGAAGTTCGCCAGCGCCACGGTCACCCAGCGGCGCCGCGATGGGAATCCATTCCGCGGGCAGGAATCCATGCGCTGTTGCGCCTGGTGCAAAAACGGTGGCCACCCGAGCCGCCGGCAGCCAGTCTGCGCGAAGCGCTTTGCCGATCGGTATGCGACGAGTACCGGGAATGGCTCGATGTGCAGCGCGGTCTCGCCAAAGCGTCCATCCGCGCGCTGATGTGGGAGGGGCGGAACTTCCTGTCCTGGTATACCGCCCGCCGCGGCGTCAGCGATGACCTCGCCGGAATTGAAAATCGGTGACATCGACACCTACTTCGAGATGCGAGCCGTTGGGCTGAGGCGAAGATCGCTCAAGGACGTGGCGGAACGACTGCGTTCGATGCTGCGCTTCCTTCATAGGACGGGCCGCATCGGCGTCGATTTGGCGCCTCGAATCATCGGCCCGGTGCTTTACGCCTACGAGTCGATTCCATCTGCCCTGAGCGCGGGGCAAATCTCGGCAGTGTTGAAAAGCACCGCGAGGATCGCTCGCCAGTCGGATACGGGACTACGCGATCCTGCTGTTGCTATCGACCTACGGCTTGGAGACGGCGAAATCACCGGCTGCGGCTTGAGGACGTCGATTGGCGCGCCGAAACGTTACACATCCGCCATTCCAAGACCGGGGCCAACTCGAAGTTACCGTTGATGGCCGAGGTTGGCGAGGCGCTGCTGAACTATCGGCGTCGCGGCCGACCAAAGCCGACGGTCGGGAAATTTTCATCCGCACGCGTGCCCCTTATCGGCGGCTCCTTCCCTCTATAGCGAGGTTCGCGTGCGATTGGAGGCTGCGGGTGTAAAGCCGCAGGGCAAATGCGGACCTCATACCTTCCGCCATGCTCGCGCCGTCACCCTGCTGAGCGCATCGGTGTCCCGCAAGGTTATCGGTGACTTGCTGGGCCATCGGTCGGAAGAGTCGACGCTTGCGTATCTGAAGCTCGCCACGGAGGATCTGCGCGCAATCGCGCTGGAGGTTCCGGAGGTGCGCGCATGAGAACCTGGCCCGACAAGAATGACCGTGCGATCGGCCGCTATTTGCGAGAGCGCCGGCTTCGCCATCCTCAAACCCCAATGACTTATCGCCACGTACTCCGCGGCTTCCAGGACGTTGTAAAGCGTGGCGAGTGCTCATCATCGCGGGTAAGCAGATGACTGGAAGTCTGGCTACGAACGAAGCGCGGTGTGGTCAGCTTCCACGGTTCTCCACCGTGCCTGCATTGTAGATCGATTCCTCGACTTCCTCGTGCGGGAAGGATTGATTGCCAGCAATCCCGTCGCCGAGCTGCGCACCAATGCTGCGTAATGGGTAGCGAGACGATCCTGCGGGCCTCCTTGCCCCGGAGCCTGACCAGGCGCTGGAAGCGCTGCGGCAGTTGCCCCGGTTTGGCAGCGTTCTTGGCGATCTGATGCGCAATCACGTTGCGCTCATGCGCACGAGGGGATTCCGCTACGACACGGAAACTCGCATGTTCTTGCGGTTCGACCGTTTTCTGCAGAGGCACTCTGAGCTCGCCAAGGAGCCGGTGCAGGTCATGCTGCAGCATTGGGCGGCTGCACGTTCGACGGCCTTCCACGCCGCTGATTGTGAACTGCTGGGGCGCGCCCTGGCCAGGGCCAGGCGCCATCTCGATCCCAGCGTTCCAGTGCCGCGGCCAGACCCTCTTCCGCGGCGGCGGTTCGCTCGCCAGTGGCGTCGGCCCTACATCTATAGCGCGGAAGAGATCCGGCTTCTGTTGGACATCGCTCGCACCTATCCATCGCGGCGCGCACCGCTGCGCCCGCTCACTCTTTATACGATGCTGGCTGTCGGTTACTGCGCCGGGCTGCGCATAAGCGAGATCGCGCGTCTGAGTCTTGGTGACGTCGATCTGCAGATCGGCACGATCACCATTCGGGAGACGAAGTTCTTCAAGTCCAGAATTCTGCCGTTGGCCGCAAGCGTCATCGCAGCACTTCGTGAATACCTGGAAGCGAGGCGGCGGGCTGGAGCGCCGCAGGATCCTGCGGCGGGTCTGTTCTGGCATGACCAAAAAGGAACGCGCTACGGACCAAGACGGCCATGTGGCTGTTCGTAGATATACTGCGGCGCGCCGGACTCAAGCCGGCACGAGGCAAGACGGGACCGCGCATTCATGATCTGCGTCACTCGTTCGTGGTGAACCGCATTGTCAGTGGTACCGCGCCGGCATCAATCCACAGGATAAGCTGCCGTTCCTCGCGACCTACCTCGGGCATCGCGATATCCATTCCACGCTGGTCTACATCACGGTCACGCAGGATCTCCTGCAGCAAGCAAGCGACCGCTTCCGGTCGTTCGGCGCGCACTGCCTGCACGTAACGGAAGGGGGGCAGCCATGAAATCGGCCGACCCGTTCCCCACTCTGCTGTGCGCCTTCTTCTATGAATGGATGGTCCAGCAACGGAATGCTTCCGTCCACACCGTTCGCTCGTACCGCGACACCTGGCGCCTGTTCCTCAGGTTCGTTGCCAACCGTCGGCGGCGAACAGTAGCTCAACTCGGATTGGCCGACCTCACGGCCTCCGAGGTGAGCGCGTTCCTGAACTATTGGACCTACCCCGATTCGGTAGACGGTATCGGGCTTGGTTTAGCGTCCTGGTTTAACCTCGCCGAAAGCGTCCTCCCGAGATTGGCCTGATAGCAGCTTTTCGGTCCCGGCCTCCACCTGATTTGAGGCCGGGCCGGAAAGCGTTATGGGTTGCTGATTCGAGGACGACGCGGTCTGCGGCGCGCCGGCCAGCAATTGGTCTGCTGGCCAAGCACCGCCCGCGGCGGCCGAGCTCCTCATGGTCTGCATGCCCAGTTCGCGATGAAGGCGTTCGTACTCCACCGGCGAGCGATAGTCGAGCGCCGAATGGCGGCGATGCGGATTGTACCAGCCTTCGATGAAATCGAACACGGCCATGCGCGCCTCGACCTGGGTCTTGAAACTGCGCCGGTTGAGCAGTTCGCATTCGAGCGTGGCAAAGAAACTCTCGCACATCGCGTTGTCGCAACAGTCGCCCACCGAGCCCATCGACGGTTTAACCCCGGCCTCATCGCAGCGCTGGCCGAAGGCCAGCGACGTATACTGGCTCCCCTGATCGGAGTGATGAATCACCCCGGCCGCACGCCGCTGCCCCAGCGCCATCTCCAGCGCCTTGAGCACCAACTCGGTGCGCAGATAAGTCTCCATCGCCCAGCCCACGATCTTGCGGCTAAACGCGTCGAGCACCACGGCCAGATAGAGAAAGCCCGCCCAGGTGGGAATGTAGGTTATATCGGCGACCCACAGCCGATTGGGCGCCGGCGCGCTGAAGTTGCGCTCGACCAGGTCGGGGGCCGGGCGCGCCTGGCGATCGCGCACCGTGGTGATTATCCAGTTGCGCCGGCTCACGCCGCGAAGCCCCGCCGCGCGCATCAGCCGCGCCACCCGTTTGCATCCCACCCTAATGCCCTGTTCCTTGAGTTCGGCATGGATGCGCGGCGCGCCGTAGGTGGCGCGCGAGTGGCGATGGATCTCGGCGATCCGCCCGCACAACTCGCCATCCGCCCGGGCCCGCGCCGAGGGCGGACGCTTTAGCCGCGCGTAGTAACCGCCGGGGGAGACGCCCAGCACGCGGCACATCGTGGCAATCCCGTGCATGGCCTGGTTAGCCCCTACGAATGCGACCGCCGCGACGGCGTCGCGCCGGTCTCCTGAGCGAACCAGGCCGCGGCTTTTGCAAGTATCTCCCGCTCCTCGCGCAGCACCCGGTTCTCCCGCCGCAGGTGGTTAAGTTCCTCCCGTTCGCTAGTGGTCAAGCCGTCACTGCGCAGGCCCTCATCGAGCGCCGCCTGCTTGAGCCATTTGCGGATCGCATTGGCTGAGGGCTCGAACTCGCGCGCCAGCTCCTCGATCTTCCGTCCAGCGCGCGCCAGTTCGACGATCCGCCGCCGGTATTCCAGCGGCTACCGTGGATGCGTTGGTGGCATCGGGAACCTCCTTCTTCCTTTCTCCCCAACACCGTCTACGAAACCGGGTCAACTCCACCTGATGAGGGAGGACGCAGAGGCGACGCCGCGCACACTGACGTCGCCTCGGAAGTTTATCGATTCCGCGATCGAGCAACATCATGGGCGCTTCGTGAATTCGGCGGAGCGGCGGCGCGCTCGCGGAATTCGCGAGCGTGGTGGCGGTGGCCGGCACCGGCGAGTCGCGCCTGTTCCACGAGTTCAAGGGGACGCTGCCAGCAGAATGCAAATTGCTCGAAGCCTACTCGGTGTCGCACGGCTGTAAGCGCCGGTGGAAAAATCCCTCACAGAAGCGGCGGGGTGGTGTGGTCGCGCCGGAGTAAAACACCATCAGTGTGTGAGCCTTCTGCGAAGATGAGCAGAGGGCGGAGGGATGAAAGGCGTGGAACTGTACGGACAGGTGCGGCGGGCGGTTTACGTGGAGGGGCTGAGCCGGCGCGAAGCGGCACGGCGGTTCGGGATCGACCCACGGACGGTGGCCAAGATGCTGGCGTTCGCGGTGCCGCCGGGATACCGGCGAAGCCATCCTCCGCGGCGGCCGAAGCTCGAGCCGTTCGTCGCGATGATCGATCAGATCCTGGAGGAGGATAAGGGGAGGCCCGCCAAGCAGCGCCACACCTCGAAGCGGATCTTTGAGCGGCTGCGCGATGAGCACGGCTACGGCGGCGGGATCACGATCGTTAAGGACTACGTGCTGGAACGCCGCCAGCATCAGCGCGAAGTGTTCGTGCCACTGCGCCACGACGCCGGGCACGCGCAAGTCGACTTCGGCGAAGCGTTGGCGGTAATCGGCGGGGTAGAGCAGAAGATCCACTTCTTCGCGATGGACTTGCCGCACAGCGACGCGTGTCTGGTGCAGGCGTATCCGGCGGAGAGTACGGAAGCCTTCTGTGAAGGGCACAACGCCGGCTTCGAGTTCTTCGGCGGGGTGCCGCGTTCGATCCTCTACGACAACACCAAGCTGGCGGTGGCGCGCATCCTGGGTGACGGCCGGCGACAGCGAACGCGGACCTTTAACGAGCTGCAGTCGCACTATCTGTTCGCCGATCGCTTCGGGCGGCCGGGCAAGGGCAACGATAAGGGCAAGGTCGAGGGGTTGGTCGGCTACGCGCGGCGCAACTTCATGGTGCCGATCCCACACGCGGCCAGCTTCGCTGAGCTCAACGCGCAGTTGCTGGAGTGCTGCCGCGGTCGATTGAACGACCGGCTGCGTGGTCACGCTGAGACCATCGGCGAGCGGCTGGTGCGAGATCAGGCTGCCTTGCTGCCGCAGCCGGCGACTCCCTATGAAGCCTGCGAGAAGAAGGCGGCCCGGGTCAACTCATTGTCGCTGGTGCGCTATCGCGGCAATGACTACTCGGTGCCGACCGCGTATGGGCACCGCGAGGTGCTGGTCCGCGGCTACGTGCACGAGGTGGTGATCGCCTGTGCGGCGGAAGAGATCGCGCGTCATCCGCGGTCCTACGAACGCGAAGACTTCGTCTTCAACCCGTTGCATTACCTGGCGCTGCTCGAGCGCAAAGTCGGCGCGCTGGACCAGGCCGCACCGCTGGCCGGGCTGGGAGCTGCACGCCGAGTTCGCGACGCTGCGCCGGCTGCTCGAGGCGCGCATGGGCAAGTCCGGCAAGCGCGAGTTCGTCCAGGTCCTGCGCTTGCTGGAGGTGTTCCGCCAAGACGATGTGCTGGCTGGAGTCAGGGCGGCGCTGGAACGCGGCGTGATCGGCTTCGACGCGGTCAAGCATCTGGTGCTATGCCGCATCGAGCGGCGCCCGCCGCGGCTCGACCTCAAGGTCTATCCCTATCTGCCACAGGCCACCGTAACGACCACCTCGCCCGCGGCCTACCTGAGCCTGCTGGCGGGTGGCGCGTCATGAGCGATACGCCGCAGGTGCTACTCGCCCATCATCTCAAGGCGCTTAAGCTGCCGACCTTCCTGCGTGAGTACGACAAGCTCGCCCGTCAGTGCGCCGTCGACGGAGTCGACCATCCTCGCTACCTGCTGCGGCTGGCCGAACTGGAGTTGATTGACCGGGAACGACGCACGGTCGAGCGCCGAATCAAGGAAGCGCGCTTCCCGGCGGTGAAGAGTCTCGACAGCTTCGACTTCGCCGCCCTCCCGTCGCTCAACAAGACCCTGGTACTGGAGCTGGCGCGCTGCGAGTACGTGGCGCGTCGCGAGAATATCATTGCCGTCGGCAACAGCGGCACCGGCAAGACCCACGTTGCGCTGGGGCTCGGCCTGGCCGCCTGTCAGAAGGGGCTCGCGGTCGGCTTCACTACGGCCGCCGCCCTGGTCCACGAGCTGATCGAGGCGCGCGATGAGAAGCGTCTGCTGCGCCTGCAGCGCCAGCTCGCCGGCTACAAGCTTCTGATCGTGGATGAACTGGGATATGTACCGCTCTCGCCGACCGGCGCCGAGCTGCTGTTCGAGGTCTTCAGCCAGCGCTACGAACGCGGCTCGACCATCGTCACCAGCAATCTGCCCTTCGACGAATGGACCGGGGTGTTCGGCTCCGAACGGCTCACCGGCGCCTTGCTCGACCGGCTCACCCACCACGTGCACATCCTCGAGATGAACGGCGACAGTTACCGGCTCAAACAGAGCAAACGCCGTCCCCGCCCCGCCGATCAGCCCGCCGATACCACCGAAGCCTGACGACCAAGCGTAATCAGGCCCCCGCGCGGGGGCCTGATTACACTTCCCACTGATGTACTTTTACTCCGGCCAGGTGATGTAGTTTTACTCCGGCGTTGACACCACAAACAAGACTGCCCCCGCTCTGTTGCACCTTCGGAAGCCAGTCACGACACGAGATGCTTATGGCGCCTTCATTGATGACCTCTACTTCCTCTTTCGGGAGGGGCCTGGAGCTCGCATCGACCCGGCGACCTTGCCATCGTTCGTCCACATCAACGACCTACGGACGGACCTGCGCCACGACGTGGATCATGGGGACAACAGCAAGATTCGCTCCAAGCGGAAAAAAGCTGGCACAACCTTCGCGCTCTATGCCGGCGAGGGAACGCCGGACACCATCGAACCAGCCAGGTACCTACTATTCCAAGCGAACATCCTCACCGCAGTAGAAGGCGATCTTCGGGCGCTCCTTTCAAGACAATTCCCAAACCCGCCGCCGACATCCTAAATCACGCCGTGTAGCGGTGGCAGTCACAAGCCGGTCGAGGACAACGCGAATCTATGGCGATGATCCGCGGACCTAGCCAAAACGCGCCCGGATAAGATTCGCCCGATTTCGCCGATTGGCGCCGACGGAGGCGCTCTCTGGGTCCATGCGCGATCGAAAATCGCGCGCACACGCGCGGATTTCGAGCGATTCTCCGGAATGTCCGATAATCGAGAGACTGAATGGTGGATGACGGAGTCCAATGCGAACTCCTCTCCGCATCGAATTCCCTGATCATCAGGGAAAATACAGGGAATTTCGCGTAAATTGGGCCTCCGCCAGGGGTTCGCCGCGAAAAAGCCCGTGTCGCGACTGTACTTTTTCAGAGAATTCCCGGAAGATCGGAACAGGGAATCTTAAACAGGTAACAGGGAATTTATATTCCCTGTTCGGTTTTCGATCAGGGAATCGGTCGGAGCTTTGTCGGGCAATCCTTTAGCCGTTTTGCCTATCGACGGCTGTCGGTCCGATAATTGCGGCTCTGCGTTCACTCCGCGCGGCGCGCTGCTGACTGCGACGCGGGCGGATTTCGTGGCGTTCCAGTCGCCCGCTTGACGAACCCAAGCGCCGGTTTCTCCATTTCGGGGTCACGATTATCGCGGCTTCGAACATCCGCGAAACACCCGTGCGCGGCCCGCAGGCCAATGCGCTCTGCAAAAGGCTGATCGGGACGCTGCGGCGTGGGTGCCTGGATTGGATCGTTCGGTGGACCGAGGAACATCTGCGAAAAACCCTGAGGTTGTGGCTGCCGCATTACAATCGCGGCTGCCCGCACTCTTCTTCGAGACTAAGCCTCCCCGATCCCGCGCTAAATCTCCCCGCGCAGGTCCAACGCCGGCGGCATCGCTGCGACCGACCCAACCGCGCGTTGGCGCACCCCATCTTGAACGGACTTAATCATGAGTACCGTCTCTCGGCCCACGCGGATTGGTGGCCGTGGTGTTTTTGCGGACCGTAGCTGCGTACGAGAGATGCGAGTCGGCTTGCGCTCCTATTCCTGTGACCAAATAAACCGAATATGGTGTAGGTGCTGGAAAGCCCTTTCAACGCCAGCGCTCTCCCGCCATCGAAGCGGATATCGTCGCCGGCGCTTTCGATCAGTTCTTTGGTGGTCGATGAAACCAATATCTGGCCTCCCTTCGCGAGGGCGGCAATTCGGGCCGCAATAATTACGCATTTACCGAAGAAGTCGCCTGACTCGCTGATGACTTCGCCCGTATGAAGTCCGATTCGCACTCGAATCGGAACTGCTCCATTCCCGTCTGAAGACGTGATCTTTCGCTGCGCCTCGATTGCACATAAAAGTGCTTGGCGCGCGCTGGGGAATGCCACCATGAAACCATCACCTGTCGTCTTCACCTCGACACCGCCGTGCTCGCGCATCGACCATCGCATTACCCCGTTATGCTCACGGATGATCTCCTGGGCCCCGATATCCCCCAGTCGTTCAAAGATTTGCGTTGAGTTCTCAATATCCGAAAACATGATGGTGAAGGTATCTGCGACCGACCCAACGGATCCGGAATCGACTGAAGCGGTCGCAGACATAATAGCGAGCGATGGCGAATCCGGCCGGCCTTGAATGTCATAAGAAATCGCCAGCAGCCGTGCGCGCTCGGCCAACGTTGTCATCTCGAGGGCGCGTGCCTTATCGAGTGCGCGCTCGAGCATCTGACGTCCGTACTGGCTGTGCGACTGACTGCCGCGCGCCACCAACATTTCGACGTAGCGATACTGTGTCCATGCCACCAGCGGGCGACTGGCCATCGTATGTGCGAGGCGCAATGCCTCTTCGAAGTGGATCTCGGCATCTTCAAATTCGCCCGTCACCGTTGCGAGAATTCCGAGCGCGTAATGTACCGGCCCGTACGCAACGTAAATGTCGATTGCGGCATTCATAGAGGCATAGGGCGAAAGAAACCGATAAAGCGCTGCGGCCCGGTCCCTGTATCCCAGGAACCTGCGTACCTCGGACAACAGAAACATTCCGGCGAGCCAGCTTACGTTGCGCTGCAGGGTTCTGAATCCGTCCACTGCCAGCTGGTTAAAGTGAAATTCCGCCTGTTCACGCCGTCCCTGTTCCGCACAGCAAAACGCCAGGCCGCAGCGAGCAAAGGCAAGATTGGGAGACTCAGCTACGAAGGATTCGATCAATGGCGTCAATTCGGCCAACTTCGCATGCTCGCGCTTGATCGCGCCGAACTGCGCGGCCGAAGCGTAAAGCGGCAACTTGTCGCGACGCTGGTTACCGAGGTTGAGGGCCTTCAGCGAATAATCTTCGGCCTCGTCGAAGCGTCCCTCGATCAACGCCCGCATCGCCAGCACCGCCTCCAGTTGTCCGGCATGCTGCTGATAGCAAACCTCATTGAAATGCTTGTAGTTCTCAATTTCGCGGTCGAGCGCTGGAATGTCGCCACTCTCGAGCAGATCGGCAATCCGGTAAAAGGTCGCACGCCACCGAAGAAACGGGCTGCCTATTGAGTCCTGCATAATATAGGGACAACTCGAGGATCCGAATGACCAAATTTAGATGGGGTTTAAGCCCTGGCTCGCTGTCACTATAATTTGCAGGCCTCAATAGCTCGTCCGCCAGCGCAATCATTTCAGCAGAATAGGCTAACCGCAGCCGCATCCGGTCGGGATCGCGAATCGCGACATGCACGCGGTAGAGCACATCGAACAACGTTGCGCGGTTGCCCGTCTTACGTGCCAGCGCCACCGCTTCGGTGCTGTACCCGATTCGCCGCTCGGTCGGATCATCCCACTGAAGCGCTTCGGCCAGCCGCGCGAGCAATAACGAGCGATTCGCGTAATCGTCAGAACGAATAACACGCAAGGCTTCCTCGAGCGCCCACACCAATTCGGGCTCAAGCCGCCCTGGCATGCTAGGGAGGATGCCACGGCCCAGGACGCCGCGGGCCAAAAGGTCCGAATTGCCAGTTTCGCGCGCCAGCATAATTGCGGCGCTGAAGTTCTCCCCTGAATCGCGATAGCGGCCAACGCGATGCTGCGCCATCGCTAACCTGATCAACTGATCGCCCTGAATCGTCGGGTCGACCTTTGAATAGCTGTTGAGCGCCTGAATTGCCTCTTCATGCAGACTTGCCGCTCGCTCCCATGCGAGCAACGCGTCGGCCATTTCGGCGGCTCGATTGACATATTCGATCGCCGTGCGGGCACCGCTCAGTGGCAGTGCCCGCAAGTAGTGGTAAGCGAGCATCGCCGGCCGCAGCGCTGCGTCGATTCCGTCCACCTCGAGCGCCGCCGCGGCCTTCAGATGCATTGCGATACGCTCGGATGGTCCCAGATCGGCATAAAGCGTTTCCCTGAACAGACTGTGTCCGAACCGGTAATGATCGGCCGTCTCTGACACTGGAAGTGTTGCAACTTTAAGCGCCTACGAGTTCGATACAGGGCGGACCCTCTTCAATGTCGTCGTTCGTACGGATGACGCTGGAGCTGCTAAGTCCGGCCGACGCGTTGGCCGAAGCCCCGCCGATGGGCGAACGGCTCCGTCAATTGGGAAAGCGCCTGAGGCGCGCGGTGGTAACCGACAACAACGCCGGAAATTACCAGCGTGACCTGGGCGCGTTGCTCGACGCAGCGGCCGAAAGCACACTCACCGCGACGAACGCTCCGCTGCCGCCGAACTACCGCACGATGGTGCGGGCGACAGCATGGCAGGAAAGCTGTTGGCGGCAGTTCGTCGTCAAGCACCAACGGCTGCGATACTTGATGTCATCGACTGGCGACGTCGGCCTGATGCAGGTCAACAAGCACGTATGGCGCGGTTTCTACAGCATCCCGCATCTGGAATGGGACATCGCCTACAACGCCGGCGCAGGCAGTCAGATTCTTGCTCGGCTGGCGGTGCTTGCGGCCGCCGAGTCGGGGCGGAACGGCAGCCCGGCCGCGCGTGCGCGTTCAGCGTATGCCTGCTATAACGGCGGCCCCGACGCCCTGAATCGATGGCGCCAGCCGCATGAGCGACGTGAGCTGCGGGTAATCGACGAGTCGTTCTGGCAAAAGTATAGCGCGCTAACACGGGGACAATCGATCGACATCATGCGCTGCGCCGCCAACTGGGGAAAAGCCGCCGGCCAATAAGAATCGGCTCGTCTTTACGCCCTTGGCGGTGATGACAGCTGATTCGTGCGGCCCGGGTCACGCTACATCGCGCGGCCGCCGTCGATCTGAATAACCGCGCCCATGATATCGGTGGCCGCGTTCGTGCTCTCCCACGCGGCCACCGGCGCTTACATGGCACCGTCGAGCGCGACCCTTGCACCTTCAAGCGAGCGTGCGGTAGTCGATGAGAGCACACGATCTCGCGACGCGAGCACTTCCGCCAGGATTCTCGCGCCGTGATCGGAGGCGATATGAATCGCTGCGGGATCGACCTCAATTCGATCTAGCGATTGGACACACAGCAGATCGCCAGGCTGCATCGCTGGAAACACGGATGCAAAGCTGAACCCGAGTTCCTCGGTCGCGTGGCCGAAATGCGCGGTGAGGGGATCGGAAAGCGGCATCTCGAGGCGGATCACATTGACATGATGCCGATGGAGGTCGCCGGTCACGTGGAGAATCTCGCCCAGAAAGTCGCGGCCGTACGTCACGGCTCGAATCCTGGCGAAGCGCGCGCCCTCCAGCACTGAAACGTTGAGGGAAGTGTGTTCCGGCAAGTCGTCTAGGGTTAGGCGCTCGGGACGGCGTATCTCCCGCTCCAGACCGCACGCGCCATAAATCTGCTCGACAATCTCGCGATAAACGTCTGGCGGAAAAGCCTGCTGGCAGGCATCCGGTACCAGCCGGGTGAAGAAGGGCACTACCGCGTGCCGCTCGTGGCGCGCATCAGCCGCAATACCCCGCATCACCACCTGGTCCTCTTGGGCGGCCAGCAAAACGCCGACCTCGTGACCGCCTTCCCGCAAGCTCGTCTTTTGGCTTGCGGTATGGACCGTCACCGCCATCCCGAGCATCCCGACCATCCCGGCCCGCAGCCCGCGCTCCCGCTTGCGATCGCTAAGGCCGTCGGCGATCCCGTGGCCGCGCAGTTCGGGATCCACAACCAGGAATCCGCTGATGCCGACCGGGTCATCCGGATGCTCACGAGTCACGGCTATATGGCCGACGATCCTGCCGTCGGGGAGAGTTGCTACGATTCCGAGGTGAAGCCCGGCTTTAACCAATGCCCTGCATCTGTCTGGGTGATAAATGACCTCGTCGGCGACCGGGGCAGTGAAGCCGTAGGTGCGATAGAAGCAGGTCGCCACCGCGTGCGCGTCCTCGGGAGCCATTTCGCGATACTGGATCGACAGAGTTGGCGCAGTGCCCGGTGATTCTGATGGTCCCGCGTCGGCTTCCACCTCGGACCTGGTCGCGGTGCCGCCTATGGCCGAATCCCGCAACTGTGATTTGAACGACTTGTCGAGCGATTTTGCAATCTCGCAGCGGTTACCCTCGCGTCCTTCAAAGCTCGCGTGCAGACGGTCGGCGAAGCCACGGCTCAGCAGTTGAGCCATCCAGCCTTGGGTGCCTGCGGCCGCGTCGGTCGCTTCAATCGGGCTGCCGGCATCCTCGATGATGACCAAGAATTCGCCCGGACGGAGTTCCAGGGCGATTTGTGCCTCAGGTTGCTCGTGCGGACCAAAGGCATGGGAGAGCCGTTCGCTGCAAAGTTCCTCGACCGCGAAGCGAAAGCGGATTGCCTCCAGCGGCGAAAGCCCATGTCCCAACGCCAGCCGCTCGATCGCCGTGCCGGCGGCAATGATGGCGTCGACGCTGCGGACTCTAGCGTGGAACAGTTGATCCAGATTCTTTTCGTGTGACATGGCATCCACCTTTCACCAAGCAAAGACCCGGTTCAAGGTTGGGCACGTTGCCAAGTATTTGGATGGGGCACAGATCAGAATCAGGTGCCCCCTTTTATGGAGCTCCAATCCTAAAATAAGGGAGGTCGCTCCCCCTGTTCCCATTTACATGATCTAACGCATTCCAGCGTGATCCCGTTTGAGAGAGTGTTGGTTCTCATCAACCCCTGTCTGCGGCACCCTCCGCTAATCCACCATGGAAGAGGCGGCGATGAAGCACCACCAGCAACGCGCGCTTAGCGGGAAAAAGGAATCGTCGCCGGATTCGTGGACGACGCGTCGGCCGTCGAATGCGGCGGTGCGGCGAATTGATCGAACGCTCGTTTGCGCATCTGTACGATACGGGCGGGATGCGCCGCACGCATCTGCGCGGCCGCACCAATATCCTCAAGCGCCTGCTGATTCATGCGGGCGGCTTCAATCTCGGGCTCGTTATGCACCACCTGATCGGCCGCGGCACGCCGCGCGGGCTGCAGGACCGCCCGGTGACCGTCATCGCCGCGCTTTTGCTGCTCCTGGGTGCTCCCCGACGCTGGCTGGTCGCATTTTTCGCATGGCAGCCAATCATCGCTGTTGCGCGCCGGCTTCCGTCGCCAATCACCACCACCGGCAACTCCGTAGCCGCGACCACTTTCACCACGGGTTGTTAAGCATGCCGGCGACATTACGGCGGTGATTTCCAAAACTCCAGACTTTTCGGCAGTATTGGAGTTTTTGGCAGGCACAATGCGCTCAGTTTTGGGCTTACGACCATCCCGGCCCGCCTGCTGCAGACCTGCCCGACCGGACTTGACTAGGTGCCGCGCCCAGCGAATCATCGATTGCGGCCCAGGCGCCGCGCCACCTCACCTTGACTGACACCCTGCTTAAGCAGCTGCGCCGCTGCCAGCCGCCGCCGTTCCAATCGCTCAAAGTCCAGCCGCACAGCTGCTGCATTTCCCATGACTTCAAGCCATCATTTGTGTCTATATTATGCAATCATCAATAGTTCTTTAGCTCCAAGTAAAATTGACTTGGCTCGTCATATCTGCCAAGGCTGCTCTGGGTGTTATGGTATTTAGCAAGGAGAGGACAGAAATGGCTTTGTTTACAAGAGAAAAATGCGTTTGGCCCAACGCTACTAGAAAGCCGGAAGCCTCCCCGCAGAACACCCTACTAATGGCGCCGATACCCGCAGACGACAAACACATCACGCGACGACCGCAGCCATCGCGCGCTGTGGTCGAAGCTTCCAACCGTTTGGCTCGCGGCTGCAAAGTGAGCGGCAAACTCAGTTTCACAGGGCCGACGTTGATCGACGGTGAGGTTGACGGTGAAATCACCGCTAAGGACGGTGTTACGATTGGAGAGAGCGGATGGGTGACCGCTCCGATCAGGGCAGCTTCGATCACCGTAGCAGGTGCGGTCGCGGGCGACCTAACCGCTAGCCAGCGCATCGAGATCCGAAGCTCCGCCAAGGTCCTCGGCAATCTCACCTCGCCAGTCTTGGTAATCCACGAGGGCGCCGTTCTCAACGGCAGTTGTGCTATTCAGCGTGAAGATACACCTGACGGTCGCAAGGTCACGGTATTTCCTGTTGCAGCGCCTCAGAAAGAACCTCAAGATCACGAGTCTTGACTCCCTGTCTTCACAATCGTCATTTCAGGAATAAAATTGGCATAATATACGCCGCGCCCGAAAAATTGTCTCCGCTGAGAACGCCGGAGCAAAAGTCCCTCAGTGAAGCAGCCGGATAGACCGGTTGCCTCTACTGAGGGATTTTCGCTCCGGTACTTACAATTCGCGGGACTTCGAGAATTTCGTTCCGGGCGCCGAGGCGGAGTATGGGGCAAAAACCATGGTGGCCGGCTATCGGTACATCCATCAGGCCTCCGTTCCTCTTGCGCTTTACTGAATGGCGTACAGATTGCCGTCCTCCGAGCCGACGTAGATGGTGCCGTCGGTTGTGCTCCGCAAAAACGATTCGCTCTGTCTTGAAACCCGCATAGTTCTAAGGGATTTTATGGACATATCCGATGACGAGAGAGGCCGGTTGCATGGTGGGCGCAGGGCTAAGTTGGCTCAGGATCGTAGGTGACCTGGTTCACTTTCTGTGTCTCGGCTTGCGCTCCAGGACCTCGCTCGCGGCGGAGAATCTGGTTCCTGCGCAAGCAGTTGGCGTTCTATCAAGAGCGCAAGATAAAGCCCCGGAGTGCCGACAATCCGACCCGCCTGACGATGGTGCTGCTGAGCCACTGGTTTAACTGGAAAGACGCATTGACCATGGTCCGGCCCAGGACCTTCGTCGCCTGGCACCGCAAGGGCTTCCGCCTCTTCTGGCGCCGAAACTCCCAAGCCGGCCGACGGCCAATCCCTCTCGAACTTCAACACCTGATTCGCAATATGGCGCGCGAGAACCCTTCGTGGGGCGAGGAGCGGATCGCAAACGAGCTGCTGCTGAAGCTTGGCCTTCGGGTGTCGCCGCGAACGATCCCGAAGTATATGTCAAAGTCTCCGCCGGCGACGGGTATACCTCGGGGCGACCAGCGGTGGGCGACATTTCTAAAGAATCACGCTCAGGGGATCATCGCGTGTGACTTCTGCGACGCGGTGACCGCCACCTTTCGAATCCTCTACGTGTTCGTTGTAATGGAGCATGCCTCGCGTCGATTGATTCACCTCGACGCGACGGCCCATCTCACCTGTCCTCCGCAAAATTATTTGGATGATACCGGATGTATGAAGTCCTCCGCATCCGCGAAAGATTGAGACCGAAGCGCCGGAAAATGCTGTCTTACTCTTCGGGTCCTCGGTGTGCAGTCGCTTCATCGTCAACCCAGTCCTCCTCCGTGTAGCTCATTCCACGGCGAGCGGGTACCGAACGCGCCGGTCCTGCCGCGTAAAGCGGGCAAGAAAGGGGACCGTAGCAGAAGGTCTCGGTTCGGTAGCGGCGCTGAGTCGGATTCCATTGATCAATGATCATCTCGACTGGCATTCGGCATCCCCAGATGCAGCTCCAGCACTTGTCCTGGAAGGTTCGCGCGGCGAGCCGCCGATGACCGCGCTCACGGTATACCGCAAGCGGCGGTGGAACTCCCCGCCATGGGGGCAGAACATTCTTGTCCTTCACCTCAGGTTGCCCGACTTTCAACTTCCTGACCTTGTAAAATTCGACCGCCTCCGGACGCGGATCTGGTACCGGCAGCGCCTCACCAGAGACAGCGGTCCCAGCCTGGAATTGGTGTTTGGCATGCGCGCCTCGACCCACTCCGACCAGAAATTCGCGAGCGTCATTTCCAATCGTGCCACGCACTTCAAGCGCGTAGCTAAGGTAGGTATGGCTGCGCTGATCGAACGAGCGGGTCAACCGGATCCGCGGTTGCGCTGAGAGTAACACTCCCTGCCACGCAATTTTCTCTCCCGGGTCGCCCATCGGGAGCGTCAGGCCGCAAGCTGGTATTCGTGATGCAGTCCGCCCAAGACCGGAATGGCCACGACGTGATGACCGAACGGAAGGCAATGCCCGGAATGTCGGATTCGCAGAGCATCCGGATCGGGAATGCCAGGCCCCAAAGCGCAATGCGGTCTGCCGCGGTTATAGTGGGCCATCCACGACACCAGGATTTTTCTCAAGTGCCCTTGGCTCAGCGGAATAATCCAGTCCAGACATTCCCACCGCACTGTTCCGATCAGTCTTTCGCAGAGCGAGTTCGCCTGCGGGCTGTGCACCGGCGTCGTGATTACCTTAAGTCCAAGCCGGGTCAGGGAGGCGTCCAGTTCGGCGGAGAAGATCGCGTCGTGATCGTGGATGATGAAGCGGTACCGGTGATCAGAAGGAATTGATTCGCGCAGCTGCTGAAGAGTCCAGGCGGCGGTGGGATGGGCTGTGGCGTTGACGTGAATCAGCCGTCGAGAAGAGTGTTCCATTACCACCAACACGTAGAGGACTCGAAAAGTGGCGGTCACCGCGACGCAGAAATCGCAGGCAATGATCTCCCGAGCGTGATTCCTTAAAAATGTCGCCCAGCGCTGATCGCCACGTGGTCCGCCCGGCAGCGGCGCCGGCGAGCTCGGCATGTACTTCCGAATGGTTCGCGGCGACACGTGCAGGCCGAGCTTCAGCAGCAGCTCGTTAGCGATCCGCTCCTCACCCCACGAGGGGTTCTCGCGGGCTATTCTTCGAATCAGACGCCGCAGCTCGACAGGGATTGGCCGCCGGCCAGCTGCGGACTTGTGGTGCCAGAAGAGGCGAAAGCCTCTGCGGTGCCAGCCGATGAGCGTCCTCGGCCTCACAACAATCAAAACCTCTCGCCAATTGAACCACCGGCTGAGCAGCACCAGCGTCAGGCGGTTCGGATTGTCCGCGCGGCGAGGCTTGACCTTGCGCTCCTGATAGAAAGCGAGCTGCTTGCGCAGAAACAAATTCTCGGCAACGAGCGAAGTTCTGGACCGCAAGCCGAGACACAGAAAGTGGATCAGATCAGCCAGGATTCTTAAATAACCCAGCCCCGCTTTCATCATGCCAAGCCGCTCCCTCTCGTCGATATTGTCTGCCCAAACTCTCTAAGAACGATGGAGGATTCAAGCCAGAGCTAAATATTTTTGCGGAGCACAGCTCCGAACAATGCGAAGATGCCGTCGCCCGTCGATTGCACGACGTAGGCGTCATAGCGCTGGACCGCATCGATCATGATGCGCAGCGCCGGCTCGATAATTGCCCGCGCTTACTCGGGGTCGAGATCTTCCATCAGCGCGGTCGAGTCTTTCATGTCGGCGAACAACGCAGTCACCGTCTTGCGCTCACCATCGATAGCCTCGGGTGCAGAACTAGCGTCGTCGGTGACCCTGATTGGCGATTCAGATGGACTGGTCGGATGAGAATCGGGGCGAGTAGCAGCAAGCGCAGTGCCGCATTTCTTGCAGAATCTGGCTCCCGGACTCGCCAGGGTTTTGCAGGTCGGACAAACGAGCTCCAGCTTCGCTCCGCATCCTTCGCAAAACGACGCGTCACCAGGGTTGTCGTTGCTACATTTCGCGCAGAGCACTGATTAGCCACCTAGGGAACCTCTGCACAGCTTGATCGATTGGTGTACAAAGGAAGCGGAGGATCGACAGATGCGGAGGTGCGGTGATGGGTAGTCAGCGGACTTTTGCTGCGGTGGCATGGAGTGCGAAGGGCAAGGTGACGAGGCGCGAGCGTTTTCTGGCCGAGATGGACGCGGTGATTCCGTGGGCGCGGCTTTTGCGCCTGATCGAGCCTCATTACCCCAAAGCCGGCAACGGGCGCCAGCCACTGGGGCTGGAGAAGATGCTGCGCATCTACTTCCTGCAACAATGGTTCAATCTCTCCGACCCGCAGGCCGAGGACGCGATCTACGACAGTGAGTCGATGCGTCGGTTTGCCAAGGTGGAGCTGGGCGAGGACACGGTGCCGGATGAGACCACGATTCTGCGTTTTCGTCATCTGCTCAAGAAGCACAATTTGACCAAGGCAATCTTCGCCGCGATCGGCGGTCTGCTCGAGACCCGCGGCCTGTTGCTGCGCTCGGGGACGATTGTGGACGCGACCATCATCGCGGCGCCGAGTTCCACCAAGAACGCCAGTGGGACGCGCGACCCCGAGATGAAGCAGACTCGTAAGGGCCAGAACTGGCACTTCGGGATGAAACTGCACATCGGGGCTGACCAGCGTGGCATCGTGCACAGCGTAACCGCGACCGACGCCGCGGTCGCCGATGTCACCCAACTGCCGGAGCTTTTGCACGGGTACGAGCGCGAGGTGTTCGGCGACCAGGCGTATTGGAAGGAAGATGACCGCAGCTTCCTTGAATCGCGGGGAATACATTATCGGATCAATCGCCGTCCTACCGCGCAGCGGCCGTTGAGCAAGCGCTGGCGGATGATCAACCGGGTGCGTTCGCGCACCCGCGCTTGCGGCGAGCATGCCTTCCGCGTACTCAAGCAGTTGTGGGGCTTCAGCAAGGTTAGATATCGCGGGCTGGCCAAGAATCTGGCTCGGGCCGAAACCATGTTCGCGCTGGCCAATCTCTACCAACTCCGGCATCGGTTGCTCCCAGCCGGGGCCTGGTGTGGGTTGTGAACAAGAACCAGAGGCAACCAATGCTCCTGATGGCTTCTCAGCAGCGATCACCCCAGCGCGCTGCTGCCGTTCCTCCTCATAATCCTCATTACTATGTCGAACTGCCGCTGTATGACGACCTGTGCAGAGGCTCCCTAGCGAACGGGAGGAACTTAACCACCTGCGGCGGGAGAACCGGGTGCTGCGCGAGGAGCGGGAGATACTTGCAAAAGCCGCGGCCTGGTTCGCTCAGGAGACCGGCGCGACGCCGTCGCGGCGGTCGCATTCGTAGGGGCTAACCAGGCCATGCACGGGATTGCCACGATGTGCCGCGTGCTGGGCGTCTCCCCCGGCGGTTACTACGCGCGGCTAAAGCGTCCGCCCTCGGCGCGGGCCCGGGCGGATGGCGAGTTGTGCGGGCGGATCGCCGAGATCCATCACCACTCGCGCGCCACCTACGGCGCGCCGCGCATCCATGCCGAACTCAAGGAACAGGGCATTAGGGTGGGATGCAAACGGGTGGCGCGGCTGATGCGCGCGGCGGGGCTTCGCGGCGTGAGCCGGCGCAACTGGATAATCACCACGGTGCGCGATCGCCAGGCGCGCCCGGCCCCCGACCTGGTCGAGCGCAACTTCAGCGCGCCGGCGCCCAATCGGCTGTGGGTCGCCGATATAACCTACATTCCCACCTGGGCGGGCTTTCTCTATCTGGCCGTGGTGCTCGACGCGTTTAGCCGCAAGATCGTGGGCTGGGCGATGGAGACTTATCTGCGCACCGAGTTGGTGCTCAAGGCGCTGGAGATGGCGCTGGGGCAGCGGCGTGCGGCCGGGGTGATTCATCACTCCGATCAGGGGAGCCAGTATACGTCGCTGGCCTTCGGCCAGCGCTGCGATGAGGCCGGGGTTAAACCGTCGATGGGCTCGGTGGGCGACTGTTGCGACAACGCGATGTGCGAGAGTTTCTTTGCCACGCTCGAATGCGAACTGCTCAACCGGCGCAGTTTCAAGACCCAGGTCGAGGCGCGCATGGCCGTGTTCGATTTCATCGAAGGCTGGTACAATCCGCATCGCCGCCATTCGGCGCTCGACTATCGCTCGCCGGTGGAGTACGAACGCCTTCATCGCGAACTGGGCATGCAGACCATGAGGAGCTCGGCCGCCGCGGGCGGTGCTTGGCCAGCAGACCAATTGCTGGCCGGCGCGCCGCAGACCGCGTCGTCCTCGAATCAGCAACCCATAACGCTTTCCGGCCCGGCCTCAAATCAGGTGGAGGCCGGGACCGAAAAGCTGCTATCAGGCCAATCTCGGGAGGACGCTTTCGGCGAGGTTAAACCAGGACGCTAAACCAAGCCCGATACCGTCTACCGAATCGGGGTAGGTCCACTTTCCCCCTCGCTCCCTCACTGCAAGCTGGGGTCGAGGGGAAAGATGCCTGGGGGATGGTGATGGGCAGGGTTTGAGAATCCGAGAAGCGAAGCACGCCGCTCCGCGAGCCGCAGGACAGGATTCTTTTCCTGGCCAAGGATCGCGCGGCGCGGTGAGCATCCTTGATGCGGATCGCATCATGTCTGCTCGAGATGATGAACTGAGAATTGGGTGCGATAGGCCGCGGGAGGTCCTGGTCTCTGAGACCGAGCGAGGGAGTCCTTTTGGACAGGTCGTCGCACCCAATAATTTCGGTCGCTAGCCCGAACAGTCACCTGGGCCAACAGAGCCCGAATCGTGCAGGGACGGGTAAGCCGAAAGGAGTCGATATGAAGCAGGCGATCTATGTGGGTGTTGATGTCTCGAAAAAGCAGTTGGACGTGGGGATTCGTCCGCTCGGCCAAGTCTTCGGAGTGAGCAACGATAGGAGGGGAATCGCTCAGCTCGTCAAACGGCTGAAGAAGTTGCAGCCGGTTTGCATCGCGATCGATGCGACCGGCGGCCTCGAAAAGGAACTAGGGAGCCTCTGCACAGGTCGTCATACAGCGGCAGTTCGACATAGTAATGAGGATTATGAGGAGGAACGGCAGCAGCGCGCTGGGGTGATCGCTGCTGAGAAGCCATCAGGAGCATTGGTTGCCTCTGGTTCTTGTTCACAACCCACACCAGGCCCCGGCTGGGAGCAACCGATGCCGGAGTTGGTAGAGATTGGCCAGCGCGAACATGGTTTCGGCCCGAGCCAGATTCTTGGCCAGCCCGCGATATCTAACCTTGCTGAAGCCCCACAACTGCTTGAGTACGCGGAAGGCATGCTCGCCGCAAGCGCGGGTGCGCGAACGCACCCGGTTGATCATCCGCCAGCGCTTGCTCAACGGCCGCTGCGCGGTAGGACGGCGATTGATCCGATAATGTATTCCCCGCGATTCAAGGAAGCTGCGGTCATCTTCCTTCCAATACGCCTGGTCGCCGAACACCTCGCGCTCGTACCCGTGCAAAAGCTCCGGCAGTTGGGTGACATCGGCGACCGCGGCGTCGGTCGCGGTTACGCTGTGCACGATGCCACGCTGGTCAGCCCCGATGTGCAGTTTCATCCCGAAGTGCCAGTTCTGGCCCTTACGAGTCTGCTTCATCTCGGGGTCGCGCGTCCCACTGGCGTTCTTGGTGGAACTCGGCGCCGCGATGATGGTCGCGTCCACAATCGTCCCCGAGCGCAGCAACAGGCCGCGGGTCTCGAGCAGACCGCCGATCGCGGCGAAGATTGCCTTGGTCAAATTGTGCTTCTCGAGCAGATGACGAAAACGCAGAATCGTGGTCTCATCCGGCACCGTGTCCTCGCCCAGCTCCACCTTGGCAAACCGACGCATCGACTCACTGTCGTAGATCGCGTCCTCGGCCTGCGGGTCGGAGAGATTGAACCATTGTTGCAGGAAGTAGATGCGCAGCATCTTCTCCAGCCCCAGTGGCTGGCGCCCGTTGCCGGCTTTGGGGTAATGAGGCTCGATCAGGCGCAAAAGCCGCGCCCACGGAATCACCGCGTCCATCTCGGCCAGAAAACGCTCGCGCCTCGTCACCTTGCCCTTCGCACTCCATGCCACCGCAGCAAAAGTCCGCTGACTACCCATCACCGCACCTCCGCATCTGTCGATCCTCCGCTTCCTTTGTACACCAATCGATCAAGCTGTGCAGAGGTTCCCTAAAGCCTGGGCGCCGAGCGCGGCCTCCGCAAGCACCCCTTGGCCAGCGAACCACACGCTGGCCGGCGTGGTGCGAAGTACTGCGGCCGCAAATCCAGAACCCGGACAGCTTTTCGTCCGGCCCTCAGTCGCCGTGAAGGGCGCGGCCGAAAAGCTGGTATCGGAAGGCAGCTCGATCAATGACAATCCGGGCGTTTTGCGAGAGGTTCCCACTTGAGCTATCAGAGTTACCAAACCGCCGGTAAATCCGGCCCGAACGGGATCATGCAGCCCGAAAACTCAATTTCCGGTCGGCTTGGTTTCGCGGGGCAGGTCAGATAGTGCTGAGATGTTGACCCGGCCGGTGGGAAGGCCGAGCTATAAAACGCTGGTCTGGTTCAAAAGCTTTCTCTACCAGGCGGCGAGTTGGAAGACGGCGCGACAAGTGGTAGCGAAAGTCGAGTTTCACTTTGGGGAGTTGTCCCCCACGTGGGCTTCATCGTGACCAATCTTGGGGCTTCAAGTCGGGCGGTGGTGCGATTCTACAACAAGCGCAGCACAGCCGAACAATGGATCGAAGAAGGCAAGTAGGCGATAAAGATGACGCGGCTGAGCCGCCACCGCTTTCGCGCCAACGAGGTGCGGCTATGGCTGAGCCTGATCGCGTACAATCTCGGCAACCCGTGGCGGCGGCTGGGGCTGCCCACGAGGATCGAGCGTTGGTCGCTAACCAGCCTTCAGCAGCGGTTGGTGAAAACCGGCGGGCGGTTGATAAAACACGCCCGCTACTACTGGTTGTTGCTGGAGGAGAGTCACCTGACGCGGCGGTTGTTTGCCGGCATGCTGGCAAAGATCGCGGCGCTGCCAGCCCCGGCGGGATAAGCCGAGCGCAGAGCGGAGCGGATTTCGATGACCATCTCGGAGCAGCGGGAGAAGTGTCTGCGCAACCACTCTGAAAACGGCCCATTCCCGAACCCGCTGCAGAGCTTGACAATCGGGGCCTGAGGCTTGTAGGTGTGAGAACGCCTTTGCTGAAAAATAGAACTTCGGAGTTATGTGAGAGGGAGCTCGTCGTGAGAAAGCTATTGATTCTAAATCTTGTGCTCGGGGGAGCGTTGCTCGTGGGGCCCGGGGTTTATGCGCAAACTGTCGGTCCTGAGGTGCTCAAAGGAGGCTACAACTTCAACCTCTTGGGGCAGGCGGTCCTCGGTCCTGCTACGTCTGGTAATTGCATGCAGACTGGCAGTGTGGCCGCCGCGCTAACGGGGGCCGACATCCATTTCGACGGAAACGGGCGCATCTCGGGAACGACCGAGATTGGAACAGTCAGCATCGGAGCGACCAGTTGCACCGCGACAGTGATTGTCAACGGAACCTACACTGTCGAGGATAAGGGAAATGGCAACTTTGAAGCTAATGCTACAGTGAATTTTTTGTCCGAAAATCCTTACGCCCCTTGTTCCGACCTGAAGCTGGGGAGTCAGCCTTTCAACATAATTGGAAAGAACAAGGGCGACAAGATTTATATCACCACGTCTGGTGCAGATCCCGGTGCCACTTACGTTGAAGGTGTCTTCGGCCAGAGCATAACTTGTAAGGCGCCGATTCAGAACTTTCTTACCTCGGGGGAAGGTCTAGAACATTCGAAGAATTAGCCGGTAATGGCGCTCAAAGCGGGCAACCGTCGTGCTGCACGCGCCGCAAGTCCAGACACCAAAGAACATGTATGCGCGGGGGGAGTATCCTCGCGCCTCGGCAGCTGTAGTCGCGACCCGAGCCGGGCAGACGTCGATAAGGATCGCCGGCTGGACGTGGAGCCAGTCGGCGATGATTTACTATTGAGTCCTGGATAATATAGGGACAACTCGAAGATCCGTACGATCGCATCTCGGCAGCTTTTGGCCCCCGGGTCGGTGTCACTATAATTTGCAGCCCTCAATGACTTCCCTTGAGGCGCGGATCGTCGGTCGCGATACACTTTTCGCCGTGAACGTACCTGCCCGTTATTATGAGCTGTGCACGTGCGCGTAACTCGTCATCAGACGGATGCGACTTCCCTTCTTCGAGAAGTTCAAGCTTCGCAAAGTCGGTCGCTAGGGAACCTCTGCACAAGTGTATCGGTTTGGTATAAATCATAAGTGGGAGCGGCAGGAGTGGAGGAGGGGGGATGGGGAATCAGCGGACGTTCGCATCGATGGCATGGAATGGGAAGGGCAAAGTTACCCGGCGCGAGCGATTCCTGGGCGAGATGGATGGGGTGATTCCCTGGCCGCAGCTGGTCAGACTGATCGAGCCGCACTACCCCAAAGCCGGACGAGGACGGCAGCCGCTGGGACTGGAGAAGATGCTACGGATTTACTTCCTGCAGCAGTGGTTCAACCTGTCGGACCCGCAGGCCGAAGACGCGATTTATGACAGCGAGTCGATGCGGCGCTTTGCACGGGTCGAGTTGGGCGACGAGGTGGTGCCGGACGAGAGCACGATTTTGCGCTTTCGCCATCTGCTGGAGCAGCATGGCCTGACCCACGCCATCTTCGACGCGGTGGCGCACTTATTGGAAGAACGGCGGCTGTTGCTGCGCTCTGGAACCATCGTGGACGCGACCATCATCGCGGCGCCGAGTTCGACCAGGAACGCCAGTGCGACTCGCGACCCTGAGATGAAGCAGACCCGCAAGGGCCGCAACTGGCACTTCGGGATGAAGCTGCACATCGGCGCGGACCAGCGCGGTATCGTGCATACGGTGAGAGCGACCGCTGCCAGCATAGCTGACATCACCCAGCTGCCTGATCTGCTGCACGGATAAGAGCGCGAGGTGTTCGGCGATCAAGCGTACTGGAAGGAAGACCATCGCAAGTTTCTCGAGGCGTGGGGGATACACTATCGGATCAATCGGCGGCCTACTTCAAAGCGGCCGTTGAGCGAACGATGGCGGATGATCAACCGCGCGCGATCGCGGACCCGAGCCCGTGGCGAGCACGCCTTTCGCATAGTCAAACAACTATGGGGCTTCGCCAAGGTGAGATACCGCGGCTTGGCCAAGAACCTGGCGCGAGCGCAGACCATGTTCGCATTGGCCAATCTCTACCAAGTTCGCAGACAACTGCTTCCAACATAGGCAGGAGTGCGCGGCGAAGAACCTTCGGGCAGTGAATCGACTCTATCGCGACCATTGCAGCGCTAATCCTCACGCCAGCGCGGTTCGCTACACCCGATCGTCATGACCACTTCAGCCAATTGCTCCCGAACAGCCGCCTGTGCAGAGCTTCCTTAGCCATTGCTTCGAAGCTCCCGACGGAAATCCGGATCTTGATGTGGCGCTTGCGGAAAAGTTTAAAGGCGTGCTAAGTTGCCCCGTAGTATGGCATTCGGCTTAGGATTGTTTGCACATGATTTGGCTATCGATCTTGGTACGGCCAACGTGCTTGTTTATGTCAAGGGCAAAGGTGTTGTCTGCAATGAACCATCTGTGGTAGCGGTGCGAAGGAATTCACGCAGTTCACGGCAGCAGATTTTGGCGATTGGCGTTGAAGCCAAAAAGATGTTGGGGCGAACTCCTAGCGCAATAGTCGCCATTCGTCCTTTGCGCGAAGGTGTCATTTCGAACCCAGATATCACCTTCAGGATGATCCGCTATTTAATCCGAAAGGTTCATGGGCGGATTAGGTTTGTGCATCCAAGGGTTGTGATTTGCGTGCCGATAGGAATCACATCCGCTGAGAAAGGAGCAGTAAGGGACTCAGCCTTGGCCAGCGGGGCTCGCGCTGTTTACCTTATCGAGCAGCCGATGGCGGCAGCGATCGGCGGCGGGCTGCCGATTGCCGAGCCGACCGGCACCATGATCGTCGACATCGGCGGCGGCACCACGGAGGTTGCAGTCATCTCGCTGTCGGGAACTGTGTTTTCAAGGTCGCTGCGGGTGGCAGGCGACAATATGGACGAGATGATAATTGAATACATCCGGCATAAGTACAATCTGCTGATCGGCGATCGCACTGCGGAACTGGTCAAAATGACGATCGGTTCAGCTTATCCGAGCGACGACATCCGTTTTATGCAGATCAAAGGGCGTAATTTGAAAAAGGGTGCTCCGGAAGTTATCGAAATCTCGGATGAGGAGATTCGGGAAGCTCTAAGCGTGTCAGTCGACGCTATTGTAGAGGCTGTGCAGCTCGCCCTGCAGAGCTTGCCTCCCGAGCTCGCGGCGGATATCTCTGATAAGGGCATTGCACTGGCTGGTGGTGGGGCTCTACTTCGGAACCTAGACACCCTGCTGCATCAAAGGGTCGAATTGCCTGTCCAAGTGATCGAAGACCCTTTGACGGCTGTGGTCAGGGGCGCTGGCAAGGTGTTGGAGTCTCTTTGATCGTCGTATAAGCTGGGTGGTGGCTGAGTGGTCTCTGCTGTCATAATTATTGACTCTTGTATAAGATAGCGACAGGAGCAGCGGATCTCTGCTAAAATAGCGGCATGGGTAATCCGGCAGGAGTGCGGCGGGACTTCGAAGCCCTGAAACGGCGACGGCTGAAGGCGGCGCGATTGCTGCGCCAGGGGCTCGGTCAGTCTGAGGTGGCGCGCGCGGTGGGCGTACATCGGCAGTCGGTCTGCCGCTGGGCTCGGGAGCTGGGCGAATCGGGGCTGCGGGGCTTGCGCAAGGCCGCACGCACCGGCCGTCCGGCAAAGCTCAGCCCTTCGCAGTTGCGTGCGCTTGAGCGTGCGCTCCAGCGCGGGCCCGAGGCGTGCGGCTATGTCAGCGGATTGTGGACCGCCGGTCGGGTACGCGGCCTCATCGAGGACCTTACCGGGGTGCACTACCACGAGGACCACGTCTGGCGCATCCTGCGCAAGCTTGGCTGGACTTGCCAGCGTCCTGTCGGGCGAGCGTTGGAACGTGATGAGGATGCGATCCGGCACTGGAAGAAGGCGGCGTGGCCGCGAATTAGAAAAAAGCACTCTGCGAGCGGCGCACCATCGTGTTCATCGACGAGAGCGGATTGAGCGAACGACCACATCGGGTACGGACCTGGGCGCCGCGCGGGCAGACTCCGGTGCTTCAGCACCACTTCAACTGGAAGTCGCTCTCGGCCGCCGCCGGCATCACGTGGTGGAATTTCTACTTCCGGCTTTACCCCGGCACCATCCGCGCCCCGCAGGTGGTCGATTTCCTCGGTCATCTGCTACGCCACTTACCGGGCAAGCTTCTGGTGATCTGGGACGGGCTGCCGCAGCACCGGGCCCGGCTGGTCACAGATTTCATCCGTGCACAGCAGGGCCGGCTCGTCATCGAGCGCTTGCCGGGCTACGCTCCGGAACTCAATCCGGTGGAATACATCTGGGGCTACTGGAAGCATCACGAGTTGCCCAACTTCTGCCCACGCGACTTCGCCCAGCTCAGCCATCACGCCCGCCGCGCACTGGCGCGTATGCGCCGCCGGCCCACTCTCGTAATGGCCTTTTGGGAGCAGGCAGATTTGTTCCCCTTGTAACTATCTTATGCAGGACTTAATAAGCGACGTGTGTTTGGGAGCGTGTATTTGATGTTAGCGTAGCCATCCTGAAGAGAGTTTAATCGTCTGGATGAAATGAAAACAAAAAATCCAGGAAAAGTATTCAATAGAATGTTTCTCAAAGGAACGTCGAAAACTTCGGAGACCGATTCGACCAGTGCGCTGCTGTTGATTGCTAAGCGGCCGGTGGGAATTGTGTCTGGCGACGTCCTGATCGCCCATATCGCGACCGACCCTGGAGTTCAGATCACAGCCCCGATTGGATGGAGTTACCTGAGCGCGGACACGCTAACGGGTGATCAAACCTGCTGCTATTCTCGAATCGCGGATAAGAACGACCCCGAGGAGTATGAATGGAGCTTCGTTCCCAAGGATGGGAGGGCGAGTATCGAGATTCGAGCCTTTTCAGGACTCGCTCCAGCTTGGAGTCGGCGGGTGCGCAGATGGTTTGGTCTTCCCGACCCGCAAGGGGAAGAGTCGGTGGTAGTTGGTGGCGAGCTGCCCTCAGTTCTTGACGAGAAGCATTTCCAAGGGAGCACTTTCCCACAACAACTGGTGCCTGATGACGTTAAGGTTCGGTCGGTTAGTCGGAGTGAGACACTACCGGCAAAGACCTCCGAAGAAGCGAGCGAAACAATTCGGGATAATGACATATCGTAACTTGTAGTGATCGCACAGACCGTTTCAGGGAGCCGGCTTGGCTTGGGCCAGCAGCCCACTGGCCGTGGCGCCCAGCGGGCGCTCCCGCGCCTTCATCCGGCCGTAGCTCATCGCCTTGTGCTTGTTGGCATTGGCTTTCAGCTTCGTGCCATCCAACGCGACCGGCCCCAGTGTTGGCGCTTCTGCTTTCTGCGCAATCTTCAGCACCGGAGCGCGGGCTGTGGAATTGTATAACGATCGATGCTTTCGACAGCCCCAACCTAAAAGGCATGAAACTCGAGGAGTTGCTGCAACTCGATCCGGCTGAGGGCGGTCCATTGGACCAGAATCCGGTTCCCTACTTGGCTACCAAACGCTGGGTCTACGATCAGTACCTCGCCTGGTGGCACGGCAGCGAAAGCAGTTCCCCCAACTGGATGTCCCGGGTGCGGGCCGAGTTTCCGGATCAGGCGCAGAACGCGCTCATCAAGATGGCCTGGCTCGAGCGGGCCAGGCAGCACGCGGTCCAGGACTCGGTGGATACGAGGTCTGCTCCCCTCGTCGCTGGCGTAGATGTTGGAGGTGGAGAAGCGGAGACCGTCGTCTACGTTTGCGAGAGTACGCATGACAGGCGCGGGATCGTCGATATGGGCGCCTGGCGCGGTGAGGATACCCGTGGGCAGGTCGTTAACTTCCTCAACCGGTTCCGTTCCCGTCTCGCGCTGGTCCGGGTTGATGGAATTGGCATTGGACACAATTTCGGGCTCCATCTGCGCGACTGTCGCTTTCCGGTCGAGCTGGTCAATGTCGGAATGCCGTGTGAGAGCAAACCCCGATGGGGAGAGAACGATCCGGCGCGGCGCTTTGTAAACCTGCGGGCATGCTACTTCCAGGCTCTCGCCGATGCGTTCGAACGCGACCAGGTTGAAGGGCTGACGGATGAGACGACCATCGGCCAGCTCGCCGGGCTGCTCTACGAATTCGATCCTCAGGGTCGGATTAAAATCGAGTCGAAGGAGAAAGCACGCGAACGAGGAGTTCCTTCACCCGACCGGGCTGACGCGCTGATGCTCGCGCTCTGCAAACCGTACCAGAAGTTCGAGTTCCATTCGATTCGCGAACTTGAACAGAGGAGGTCGAAATCCACGGAGACCGCTTCTCGTGCGAACCATCCTTTTTTTGGTTTCGCCGACCTTGGCGATGACGATGGCGACGACGAGCGCGATCCTTGGGCGGGATTTGCCGGGAAGTGTTCAGCGTCAACTATTCTTGCCGATCGGCGACAATTATTTTTGCCGGTTACCGCCAGGTTAATGTTTGACCGAGTCCTTGTTTCTCTAACTCCTTCATAGGGGCGACGGTGACGGGCGGGACTCGCTGCGGGGCCCGAGCGTCACCGTCGCGTCGCGCCCTCTCAGCCCGGCCTCGGGCTCGCGTTTTCGGCAGTTTCGCTGGCATCGGTCCGTCGGCGTTTTCGCGTGCGATAGCTCGGTACGTTGAACTCCAGGATTGCAGCGTGATGGACCAGGCGGTCGATCGCGGCCGCAGTGGTCATCGGGTCCTTGAAGATTCGTTCCCAGTCGCTGAAGACGAGATTGCTGGTAATCAGCATCGAGCGTCGCTCGTAGCGCTCGGCGATTAGGGTGAACAGCACCTCGGCTTCTTCGGGGTGGAGTTGACCCGGTTTCGTAGACGGTGTTGGGGAGAAAGGAAGAAGGAGGTTCCCGATGCCACCAACGCATCCACGGTACCCGCTGGAATACCGGCGGCGGATCGTCGAACTGGCGCGCGCTGGACGGAAGATCGAGGAGCTGGCGCGCGAGTTCGAGCCCTCAGCCAATGCGATCCGCAAATGGCTCAAGCAGGCGGCGCTCGATGAGGGCCTGCGCAGTGACGGCTTGACCACTAGCGAACGGGAGGAACTTAACCACCTGCGGCGGGAGAACCGGGTGCTGCGCGAGGAGCGGGAGATACTTGCAAAAGCCGCGGCCTGGTTCGCTCAGGAGACCGGCGCGACGCCGTCGCGGCGGTCGCATTCGTAGGGGCTAACCAGGCCATGCACGGGATTGCCACGATGTGCCGCGTGCTGGGCGTCTCCCCCGGCGGTTACTACGCGCGGCTAAAGCGTCCGCCCTCGGCGCGGGCCCGGGCGGATGGCGAGTTGTGCGGGCGGATCGCCGAGATCCATCGCCACTCGCGCGCCACCTACGGCGCGCCGCGCATCCATGCCGAACTCAAGGAACAGGGCATTAGGGTGGGATGCAAACGGGTGGCGCGGCTGATGCGCGCGGCGGGGCTTCGCGGCGTGAGCCGGCGCAACTGGATAATCACCACGGTGCGCGATCGCCAGGCGCGCCCGGCCCCCGACCTGGTCGAGCGCAACTTCAGCGCGCCGGCGCCCAATCGGCTGTGGGTCGCCGATATAACCTACATTCCCACCTGGGCGGGCTTTCTCTATCTGGCCGTGGTGCTCGACGCGTTTAGCCGCAAGATCGTGGGCTGGGCGATGGAGACTTATCTGCGCACCGAGTTGGTGCTCAAGGCGCTGGAGATGGCGCTGGGGCAGCGGCGTGCGGCCGGGGTGATTCATCACTCCGATCAGGGGAGCCAGTATACGTCGCTGGCCTTCGGCCAGCGCTGCGATGAGGCCGGGGTTAAACCGTCGATGGGCTCGGTGGGCGACTGTTGCGACAACGCGATGTGCGAGAGTTTCTTTGCCACGCTCGAATGCGAACTGCTCAACCGGCGCAGTTTCAAGACCCAGGTCGAGGCGCGCATGGCCGTGTTCGATTTCATCGAAGGCTGGTACAATCCGCATCGCCGCCATTCGGCGCTCGACTATCGCTCGCCGGTGGAGTACGAACGCCTTCATCGCGAACTGGGCATGCAGACCATGAGGAGCTCGGCCGCCGCGGGCGGTGCTTGGCCAGCAGACCAATTGCTGGCCGGCGCGCCGCAGACCGCGTCGTCCTCGAATCAGCAACCCATAACGCTTTCCGGCCCGGCCTCAAATCAGGTGGAGGCCGGGACCGAAAAGCTGCTATCAGGCCAATCTCGGGAGGACGCTTTCGGCGAGGTTAAACCAGGACGCTAAACCAAGCCCGATACCGTCTACCGAATCGGGGTAGGTCCACGGCATCTGGTGGAAGCCGCGGACCTGGCCCATGCGCGCAGTGCGCTCATCGAGTTGGGCGCACTTGCCCGTTTCGAACGACCACTGCCGGCGATCACCGACTACGATGGGTTGCTGAGCTCGGAGATAGCGCTATGAATGCGCAGGCCGCCGTTCTGGAAACTGCCAGCATCCAGCAGCAGTGCAAGGTGTTACGCCTGCCGGCGATCGCCGCGCAATGCGGCCAACTGGCCGAACAGGCGGTGCGCGAACGTCATTCGCACCTGGGCTTCCTCGAAGCGCTGTTGCAGGCCGAACTCGAAGAACGGGAACAGCGGCTGGTGGAGCGGCGCCTTCGCGAAGCGCATCTGCCGCGGATGAAGACCCTGGAGGAGTTTGACTTCGCCCGCAATCCCAAGATCTCGGCACAACAGATCCACGAACTCGCGCAAGGCGCTTACATCGGCCGGGCTGAGCCGGTCATCTTCATCGGTGACAGCGGCACCGGTAAAACCCATCTACTCACCGGCCTGGCAGTAGCCGCCTGCCGGCAGAAGCGCCGGGTTCGATTCACTACCGCCGCTGCGTTGATCAACGAAATGGTCGAGGCCAAACATCAGTTGCAACTCGGCCGCGCGTTGAGCCGTTGGGCCCGTTACGACCTCATCGCGCTCGATGAAGTGGGCTACGTGCCCCTGGCCGAAGTAGGTGCGGAGTTCCTGTTCCAGGTCATTGCCGAACGGGCCGAGAAGGCCGCAGTGATCGTTACTACCAACCTGCCCTTCTCGGAATGGACGCAGGTGATTCCCAACGCACGGCTCTGCAAGGCGTTGATCGATCGCATTACTGACCGCGCTAGCATCATCGAAACCGGGACTGACTCATACCGCTTTCGCCGAACCCTGGAGAAGCGCAAGGGCCGCAATGCAGAGCTGAACAATATTACCGCGCCGCCCCCGCTTAGCGGCGGCGGGAAAAAGGCGACCTAAAACGAGGCCCGTAGCGCTGATCATCAGCACAGAGCAATAACTGAACAACTAACGGAAAACTGGTGGGCCAAATGTAAGCATCGAAGTGGGCCAGACCGGATTGTCGAAATCAACGCAACACGCAGCGGCGGACTGGAATATCGAGCCACCACCGCGCAATGGCATGCCGATCGTTCGTTGCGCCGTCCCAAACCAGCCAAGCTGGTCGAGAATGAAGTCCTGCGCCGTTATGTGCAAGAACGGCTTGCGGGTGCGGTTACCGCCCACGATGGGGTAAAGATCAATGGGCCAAAGGTGGCATGGAAAGGGCGGCGATTTGGACGCAGGCAGCAGCGGCGCTGGGCGATGGCCTGGAGCCCGGAACAGATCGCCAGGCGCCTGCCGCTGGACTTTCCGGCTGATGATTCGATGCGTATCAGTCACGAGGCGATTTACCAGGCCCTTTACGTGCAAGGCCGCGGCGCGCTGCGCCGCGAGTTGACCGCCTGTCTGCGTACGGGCCGTGCCCTGCGCATGCCGCGCGTGCGGGTCCGCGGCAAGCGCAAATCGTTCGTTTCTCCCGAGATAATGATCAGCGAGCGCCCCGCGGAAATTGCAGATCGGGCGGTACCGGGCCATTGGGAGGGAGATCTCATACTTGGTCTCGAGAGTTCGGCGATCGGCACTCTGGTAGAACGAACGACACGGTTCACGCTCCTGCTGCATCTGCCGCGCATGGCAGCCTATGGCAGTTCCGCTCGGGTGAAGAACGGACCAGCCCTTGCCGGTCATGGGGCAGAAGCGGTCCGTGCAGCCATCACGCGCACTATCATCACCTTGCCCGAGCAGGTGCGACGTTCCCTTACCTGGGATCAGGGAGCAGAGATGGCGCAGCATGTGGACCTGCGGTTTGATACTGGGTTGCAAATCTACTTCTGCGATCCGCATAGCCCATGGCAGCGCGGCACTAACGAGAATACCAACGGCCTGCTGCGTCAATACTTTCCAAAGGGAACTGATCTCAGCGCACATAGCGCCGATGATCTCGCGGCGGTGGCGATGACCCTTAACTCAAGGCCGCGAAAAACCTTGGGCTGGAGAACTCCCGCTGAGGCCTTGGATCAGTATCTTCGAGAAGCTAAACGCTATGTTGCGACCACCGTTTGAATCCAGTCTGCAGACCAAGAGCTGTGGTCCTCACTGAACTCAAGAGAGAAATGCCAAGCCAAGTGGAAGGCCCGAACATTATCAACGGGGTCGAAGTCGCCCAACGGCACTTGCGCGGGAGAGCTCCTCCACCTGAAATTTATGCTCGAAGAACGGACGATAGTCAGCTCCGCTCTTGGTTAACCCGAAAATCACCCGCGCCAGCTTGGCAGCGATGGCGGTATAAGCCTTGCGCCGGAGATCAGCGTCGAGCGGATTGCCGCGAGCGTAGTTTTCGAACTTGCGACGGAAACTGTTCTCGCGCATTCGGACCGCGGTCTGCGCCGCCATCCACAAAGCGGTGCGCAGCCTGGCGTTGCCATACTTGGAGATGTGGCTTTGACTGCGGGATTTGCCCGACTGCAGAGGGAAAGATTCAATCCGCAAAAGTTCAGGAACTGGCGATGATTCCTGAAGCGGCGCAGATTGCCGGCCTCGGCCAGAATGGTCAGAGCATTCGCTGGCCCGATGCCCGGCACGGTCATGAGTCGCCGGCTATCGGGATTATCCCCCAACACGATGGCAGCCCGTTCGGCAATATGCTCGCGGAGCCGATGCAGATCCAAACACTCTCTGAGGACAAGGCGGAACATCGCTACGGCGGCGCTGTCGAGCGGCCATGGTACTCCGATCGACCGCCCGGCGGCAGCGTAAATCTCTGTGAGCAGCGCGCGCTTGCTCACATTGCGGCCGACCAGGTTCCAGTCTTGCGCCTGGAACTCCTCTTCGCTCAAGGCAGTAATCGAGGCGGGCGTCGGAAAGCTGGCTAGCAGCTGTACCAGCCAAACGCTATGGTCAGAACGAATGAAGCGATCAATCTCCGGAAAGTAGAGCGCGAAATAGTGGTTACGCAGTGTATGCCAGACACGCACACGCGCCAGCGTCACCTGGAAATGGGTCTTTGAGAGTTCCTGAATATCGTTGATGCTCTTGACCATGAGGTCGTGCCAAGTCTGAGCCAATCCGGTCTTCAACAGAGGCAGTATCACCTGGGCGTCTTTGGGATCGTTCTTGTCCCACGAGTTGTGCATGGCTTCGCGAGTACGGGCGAGCGCAAGAGTAGGAATCAGCCGCAGCTCGAAGCCATGACGATGGAGAAAATACGCCAGCGGTCGATGATAGGTCCCGGTCGCTTCGAAACTGATCAAGACCAAGCTCTTGAGACTTCGCAGGTAACCGGCCAACTGCTAAAAATCCTCGAGATTGTTCCCCATTCGCACCCGGCGTCGTCGTCCGCGAGTCGGCGATTCGATAAGAACATCGTGCGAGTTCTTGGCGATGTCCGCAGCTACCAGCGTCACGCGTTGAGGCGTATCGTTGCTTACGGTCATGGCTGGAGATCCTCCCGCAGGGTTGGGCTTGCACCGCAACCATCGCAGGAGTGTTAATCGTCGGCCATGACCGCTTCCTGATATACTATGGCAGTGAATTCGTCAGCAAGGCGATGGAGTCGTGGGCTAACCAGCACGGAGTTCACCTGGACTTCATCCGTCTGGACCGGCCGGTGCAGAACGCTTTCATCGAATCATATATGGACCCCGCCCGCGTGCAAGGGTGAAATTGCAGACCTGATTGGAATCCGGTTGCAGTCGTATATCCGGCCTTTTGAGCGGGCGTAAAGGAAGGCCCTGGCCATGATGGATTTCCGCGCGCTTCATTCTGCTGGTCGTTCAAGCGGCCCCGCGGGCCATGACTCGAAGGCAGAGTTCTGAAACGCCGGTCCGACCGGTTCGCCATCAGCATCGTACAAAGCACCCTACGCAACCTCGGCAAGTACAGTGTTCAGTCCCGGTCAGTTCTGTGTTAAGCGCAGTTTCGCGCCCCGTGCTCTCTCAACCGGAGATGGAGAGCCGGGGCGCGAAACTGTCTGCGTGATTGCGCTGTCCGGGCGGTAGCGGTCACCCCTGCTGAGCAGCGCCCACAGCACCCGGGCATTTTTGTTGGCCATAGCGACGGCGGCTACGTTGGGCCCACGCTCGGCTTTGATCCGCGCGGCCCAGCGGTTCTGCTTATCGTCCTTCAAGGTGCACCACCTAAGCGCGGAACGCGCGCCATGGATCAGCAGCGTGCGCAAATAACGATCGCCGCGTTTGGTAATCCCGAGCAGCACTCGCTTGCCGCCCGAGGAGTGCTGGCGTGGCACCAACCCCAGGAATGCGCTCAACTCCCGCTCATTCTTGAACTCCCGGGCATTACCGACTGCTGCCACCAGCGCCGTGGCGGCGAGCGGACCTACGCCGGGCACCTTGGCCAAACGTGCACAACGCTCGTCGTGCTTAAAGTACCGGGAAATCTTTGCCTCGCAACTTGCGATGCGTTCTTCAAGCGTTCGCAGCCACTGGCTCATCTCACCGAGTAACTCGCGCATCTCGCCTGACAGCTCGTTACCCTGATCTGCCAATGCCGACGGCAAGGCCAGTTTGAGCGCGATCGGACCGACGCGCACTACCACTCCGCGTTCGCGCAATAAGCCGCGGAGCTGATTACACAGGGCAGTACGGGTTTTTACCAACTGCGACCGCACCCGGTGCAACGCGAGCAAATCCTGCTGCGCCACACTCTTGACCGCTACGAATCGCATGGTCGGCCGGGAAACCGCTTCAAGGATCGCCTCCGCGTCATTGCGATCGGTCTTGTTGCCCTTACGATACGGTGTCACTAACGACGGACTTATCAGACGTACCTCATGCCCAAGTGCAGCAAATTGGCGCGCCGAGTAATGCGCCCCGCCCGAGGCCTCCATACCTGCCGCGCACGGGCCGAGTCGCCGCATGAAGTCCGGCAGCTGCGCGCGCCTGAGCTCTTTGCGCAACACCACTCGCCCCTTTGCGTCCGCCCCGCACAATGCGAACACGTTCTTTGCCAGGTCAATCGCAACCGTAGTAACTTCCATCTCGGACCTCCGCCCTTCCCTTTTTGGATGACGCACAGCTCATCCTTGGCCCATCGTGAGGCCGCTACAAAAACGGGCGGGGGTCCATACCATCATTTAACAGCCGATTGCGCGATGAGTGCTTGAACGTGGAAGTGTTTTTCACCATCGCCGACGTACGCGAGAAGCTCGAGCGCTGGCGCACAGACTACAATCAGGTCCGACCGCACAGCGCATTGAACGATCAAAGCCCGCAGACCTTCGCTAAAGCCTGGGCGCCGAGCGCGGCCTCCGCAAGCACCCCTTGGCCAGCGAACCACACGCTGGCCGGCGTGGTGCGAAGTACTGCGGCCGCAAATCCAGAACCCGGACAGCTTTTCCTCCGGCCCTCAGTCGCCGTGAAGGGCGCGGCCGAAAAGCTGTCAAACGAAGACCAGACGAGCGCTTTGGTTGAGGTCGGTACGTGAGTCTGTTGAGGTCACAAAACGCCGGCCACGCCGGCCGAAACGACTGCGCCAGTGACCCAAAACCCGAAAACTAGGACAGCGATAAGTTGAGAGAAGGGCGGCGGGCGTGGTCCTCTGGGGAGCCAGAAGGGAGGCCACGAAGGTGCCGAAGAAGGGACATAGCGAGGAGAAGATCTTGCGGGCGCTGCATCAGGCGGAAGGCGGTGAGAAGGTCGCCGACATCTGCCGCGAGCACGGGATCAGCGAGGCGACATTTTACGTCTGGAAGAAGAAGTACGCCGGGCTGGCGCTGAGCGAGTTGCGCGAGCTGCGCCAGTTGCGCGAGGAGAACGGCAAACTCAAACGGCTGGTGGCGGACCTTTCGCTGGATCGGCACGTGCTGCAGGAGATAGTGCGAAAAAAGCTGTAAGGCCTCGGCATCGGCGCGAGTTGGGGCGCTGGGCGCAAGCGGTGTTCGAGATGAGCGAGCGCAGGTGGGCCGCCAGAGGCGGCCGGCGCGGCGCATAACGCGCCGGCTGCGGATCCGAAACAACAGCTTTTCGGTCCGCCCTCAGCAGACGCAAAGGGCGGGCCCGAAAAGCTCTTAAACGAAGACCAGACGAGCGCTTTGCTTGAGGTCGTAACTTGAGTCTGTTGAGGTCACAAAACGCCGGCCGAACCGGCCAAAACGACTGCGCCAGGCCGAATTCTCTACCTTCGCTTGTTCTAGTTTCGCGGGGCAGGTCAGCGGCGCGGTTCCAATATGGGGCGGTGGCGCGGAAGGCGGGGTCATTAATCTCATCACTCGGCGTGCAATCGAAAACCGTGCTCTGCAAAAATTATCTGCGCGAGTTGAGACGGGCGAAATCGTGAGGAATTTGAAGGGAGTAAAACGACAACCAAGAAAGTTGGTCCGTGATAGAGTCCTGTCTGTTCTGGCTGAACTTGTGTGCCGATTTACTCCGCTTCCTGTTTCTCGGGTTTAGATCCAGAAGCCCGCTCGCGGCCGAGAATCTGTTCCTGCGCAAACAGCTCGGGTTCTACCAGGAATGCAAAATCAGGCCTCACGGATCGACAGTCCAACGCGCCTGGCGCTGGTACGGCTCAGTCGCCGGTTTGAATGGCGAAACGCATTGGCCATCGTAAGGCCCAAAACTTTTATCGGTTGGCACCGCACGAGCTTCCAGCTTTTGTGGCGCAGGAAATGCCAATCTGGCCGACCGTCGATTCAGAATGAGCTTCAAACTCTGATTCGCAGGATGGCGTGCGAGAATCCCTCGTGGGGGAGGAGCGCATTGCCGACGAATTTTTGCTGAAACTCGGCCTGCGCGTGTCGCCGCGCACGGTTCGGAAGTATTGGCCCAAGGTACCAGCCGCTCCTGCCGGCAACCCGCGCCACTATTAGTGGTGGTCAACCTTTCTGAAGAATCACGCCGCGGCCATAATCGCCTGTGACTTCTGCGTCGTAGCAACCGTCACTTTTCAGACCCCCTACATGTTGGTGCTCATGGAGCACGCGTCGCGCCGAATTATTCACCTTAACGTGACCGCCCATCCAACCGCCTCCTGGACGTTCCAGCAACTGCGCGAAGCTATACCTTCGGACCATACCTACCTATTTATCCTCAACGATCACGACGCAATCTTCTCCTCCGGATTCGATGAATCGCTCGCGCACCTCGACCTTGAGGTCATCACAACGCCCGCGCGGAGCCCGCAGGCGAATGCGCTCTGCGAAAGACCCATCGGGACCGTTCGGCGGGAGTGCCTCGATTGGATCGTGCCGTTTACCGAGGACCATCTGCGACGAACCCTGTGGGCGTGGCGACCGCATTACAATCGCGGCCGGCCACACACATCGGTAGGACCCGGCTTCCCGTTCCGCGCCGACATTGCCCTGCGCAGGTGCAACGCCAACGGCATCGCTTCGACCGGCCCCGCTGGGTGGTGGCGCACCCCGTCTTGAACGGACTTCGCCACGAGTATGGCGTCCTGGACCGCGCTGCATGATGGTCCTGGAGCTTTTGCGGACCACAGAGGCACAACATCGAGGTTGGCTCCGATGGAAGCATCTCGATGCAATTCTCTCTGAATATAGAAATCATTTTCGGGCGCGGCTCTTGCGTCGATTGGGCTTAGCCTTGACGGTTTTGAGGTGAAGTACATTCGCTATGGAGATTATCGCCGGGAGATGAAATTGGGCGAAGGTCTGGAGAAGTCCCGACCTCCTAGAGAAATGAAGCGGAAAGTTACGGGATCACGATGGAAAACGAAGAGGTCGCAAAGGTCCTCGACGAGACCGCCGACATGCTGGAGGTGGCGGGTGAGAATTTCTTTCGCGTACGGGCCTATCGCAACGCGGCGCGGGCGATTCGCGATCAATCGATGCGAGTTGCTGATATAAGCCAAGAGGAAATTGACGATATTCCCGGCATCGGGGCGGACCTGGCGGAAAAGATAAAAACCGTTGCCAAGACCGGCGACCTGCCGTTGCACCACGAATTGGCCTCTAAGTTTCCGCCCGGACTGCTCGAACTTAAAGATATCCCCGGCTTAGGCCCGAAGCGGTTGAAGCTCCTGATAGATCACCTGCACATTCGCGATCGCGATGATCTGGAAAGCGCAGTCAATTCCGCGAAGTTACGGAAAATCCGTGGCCTTGGACGTAAGCTTGAGGAGCGAATCCGGGAATCGTTGCTGCGGCGCGAAAAGGGCCAGGGCAAACGAGTTCTATATATTGCGGCCGGGCGTACCGCCGCGCAACTGACCGAGTATCTGGGGAAATGCGCCGCGATCGAGCAGCTTGAGGTAGCCGGCAGCTTTCGGCGAAAGCGCGAGACTGTCGGTGATCTCGATATCGTCGTCGCCGCTGCCGATTCGGAGGCGGTGACGAAGCGCTTCACAGCGTTTACCGGCGTCGCCGAAGTCACCGTTTCGGGAGAGACCAAGACCAGCGTTGTGCTCAAAAGCGGTCTGCAAGTGGACTTGCGAGTGGTTCCGCCGAAGAGTTTTGCCGCTGCGCTAGCCTACTTCACCGGCTCCAAGTCCCACAATGTGCATCTGCGACGCATCGCGCAGGCAGCCGGGCTCCTGCTCAACGAATATGGACTATTTCGCAAGGGCGCCGCTATTGCCGGACGGACCGAAGCGGAGATTTACAGTGCCTTGGGACTTCGGTGGGTAACACCCGAATTGCGCGAGGATCGGGGCGAAATAGAGGCAGCCGCCGCCGGGCAGTTGCCCAAACTGCTCGAGCGCCGAAACCTGCGCGGCGACCTGCACACGCATTCGCTGTACACCGACGGGCGAGCATCGATCGAGGAGATGGCCCGGCAGGCTCGAGAGAATGGTCTCGAATATATCGCAATCACCGATCATTCCCGCCGCATCGCGATGGCCCATGGCCTCGATTCCGATCGTTTGCAGGAACAACGGCGCGAGATCGAGCGAATCCAGAAGAGGCTTCCCGGGATCGTTCTGCTCCGCGGCATCGAGGTGGATATCCTGGACGATGGCAGCTTGGATCTGCCCGACAAGGTACTGAGCGAGCTAGACTGGGTAGTCGCTTCGGTACATTACAAACTCGAACAAGATTCGAATGCGATGACCCGCAGGATCATCAAGGCGATTCGCAATCCAAATGTTGACGTGATCGGCCATCCGAGTGGGCGATTGCTCGGGCATCGGGAGCCCAGCAAGTTCGACCTCAGCGAAGTCCTTCGGGCGGCCCGCGAGGAAAGCTGTGCGCTGGAAATCAACTCTCAGCCCGAGCGCCTGGACCTGAGCGACACCGCCTGCATGGCCGCTAAAAGGGCTCAGGTCAAGGTAGTCGTCTCGAGTGACGCGCATTCAACGCGGGATCTGGATCTGCTCGATTACGGAGTGAATCAGGCACGGCGGGGATGGATTGAAAAGGACGACGTCCTTAACACACTATCGCTGAAAAACCTGCGGCGACGACGTTAAGCCGGTCGCTTGGCGCAGTTCCGGAATGTCGGCCCCGCCCGGCAATTGGCGCGCGTTGTGCTCAGATTCGACGTAATGGAGGAAATTATGCAACGCCCTTTGAAAATAACCGCGCGCGACTTTCCGCTGAGCGAAGCGGTCGAGGCCGAGATTCGCGAGAAGGCCGCGGCACTGGATGACTATTTCGAACGGATAAGCGGCTGCGAAGTGACGGTACAAGCGCCAACCATCAGGCATCACCGCAAGGGCGGCCCGTTTATCGTCGGAATCCGCCTGACCGTCCCTGGGAAGGAGTTGGAGGTTGATCACCAGGCGGAAGAGGAACTGTCGCAGGCGATTCGTGAAGCGTTCGATGCCGCGCGTCGCCAGTTGGAAGACTATGCCCGGGAATTGCGTGGCGCCGTAAAAACGCACGAGGCCATTGCCCTGGGTCGGATCACCCGCCTCGAACCCGAACTGGACCATGGTTTTCTCGAAGCGCCCGACCATCGCGAAATATACTTTCACCGCAATAGTGTGCTCGATGGCGGTTTCGACAAACTTGAATTGGGCGCGGAGGTCCGTTTTGCTGAAGAAGAAGGCGAGCAAGGTCCTCAGGCAAGTACTGTAGTTATAATCAAAAAAGCGGCGCATCACCGCCGGCGCAGGGATCAATAATGATTGTCGGCCAGAGATCGCAGCCGAGTCCCATAGCACTGGACTGAGTTACAGCGAGCAGGAGCATCGTATCCTATGGGATGTTAGACCTGCCCTCGGTGGAACTGAGTATCTGATTCGCACTGAAACTGAACGTTGCGCAACTACCCAACAGCGACTTTCGTCGACGAACATAAACTATATTAAAGCCTTAGCGGATCGCCCGAATCCGGTTGATAGCCGGCCCGAGAGATCGTAGTCCCGCAAAGCATTCGAAGCTCGGGGGCCGAAAGGACACACCTGCCTCCGTTAGAGGCAGACCAGTCGAGTCACCTTCGTACAACAGCATCGGCGGTCGCGAGAAAATTGGGGAACTCCGTGGCCCGAACGGACGGCATGCCTAATGCACCTGACTCAAGTGATACATACGGTTTCGAACTTTACGGGGAACTCGATGACACATCAGGTTTCGATACCCTCGGACTCCGTCCGACTGGAAGGCGAACTGATAATTCCGGAGAATGCCGTCGGCGTAGTTCTCTTTGCCCATGGTAGCGGCAGCAGTCGCCTGAGCCCGCGCAATCAATTCGTTGCCGAAGTGCTGCGGAAGGCTGGGATCGGTACGTTGCTCTTCGATCGGATCTGTTGCAACTTTGGTGGGGGGAGGCTGGTAGGGTGAAAAGATCGTGAAACACGCAACCCGACCGGCAATCTTCAAGTGGCGGCAGACGGCGCCAGAGCTGATTCTTTGTGCGGTGCGCTGGTACCTTCGGTACTCGCTCTCGCTGCGCGATGTCGAAGAGTTGCTCGCCGAGCGCGGCCTGGAGGCGGATCACACGACCATCTGGCGTTGGGTGCAACGTTACGGTCCCGAATTGGAAAAGCGACTGCGGCGTCATCTCAAGCCCACCAACAAATCCTGGCGCGTTGATGAGACATATATTCGAGTCCAGGGCAGTTGATGTTACCTCTATCGGGCCATCGATTCCACGGGTGCCACGATCGACTTCCTGCTGTCGGCGTTGCGCGATGCTGCCGCGGCTAAACGCCTGTTCCGCAAGGCGCTGAGCGATCCATCGCATCCGCAGCCCCGCGTCATCAACACCGATAAGGCCCGCCTCTATGGCTCGGCGATCGCCTCAGTGAAAGAGGAGGGAACTCTGCGTCGGCGCTGCCGACACCGACCGGTCCAATATTTGAACAACATCCTGGAGCAGGATCATCGCGCCATCAAACGGCGCGTGAAGGCCAAGCAGAGCTTTCGCGAGTTCCGAGCAGCAGGGCGAACGATTGCAGGATACGAGGCTATGCACATGCTCCGGAAGGGGCAGGCACGGTGGGTCAGCAGCGATGATGTTCGCCAGCAGAATCAGTTCATCGACCGGCTGTTCGATATGGCTGCCTGAAACCTCGCCGCCCGGTTTCGCTCGGGACCTCCTCGGTCACCGTTTTCAAAGTTGCAACACTTCCCCCAATGCTCCTTCGAGCATTCCCCGCCGGAAAATGTTCCTTCCTGCCTGCTCGAAGCTAGGCGACCTGGATCTACGGCACCGGCTTCGCTGCAGGGATCGTCCACGTTCCGTCCAGCAGCGAGGGAGGCGTGTCCTTCGGCCAGTACAGCCGCAGCATCAGGATGAACTTGCCCGCGGGAGCGGGCAGCCAGTTGGACACCTTGTCCTTGTTCGGAGATTCGTGCTGAAGAAAAAGATCGACTGAACCGTCGGCGTTTCGCTTCAGCTTGTTGCGAGCGCTGAGCGTGTAGCGATTGAGCGGATTTTTCACGAAGAAGTAGTCCGCGTCATACATTGTCAGCGACCAGAATCCGTTGACGGGAGGCATCTGGCCTTTTTCCAAGTGCATGACGTACTTGTTGCTGCCCGAGTAGGGCTTGCCGTCGCCATCAACTTCTGAAGTTGGATAGACGGCGTCTTGCGGCCGATTCGCACCAAGACCAATCGCAGTTATCATCGCGCGATTGAGATAATCGGTGCCGTAGATTCCAGTCTTGGTGAGGAACAGCCAACCATTCTCCTCTTTCCCCGCATCTTTGAAGTAACCCATAATCTTGCCGACCGCGGCCTTGGGAACATTCTTGAGCGCTTGCTGCGCTTCGGGTGAGAGTTTGGTCAGATCGAACGGCTGCCCTGGAACGATTCCGATTTTTGCGATTCTCTGCACCATCGGCGCATCTTCGGCAGTCGGTGGGTTGTCCTTCATCAACTGAGCCATCAGGTTGAAGTATGCCGTTACGTCGAGCGCGTTCACCTGCTCGCGCACCGCGGTCTTCGTGTCGATGTTCGGATCAGCCGTCCCCGTCGGCGGGGTGTAAGGCTTGCCGTACGAGCTGAGCGGCACCAGCGTGATTTTGTCCTGCATCTCATGGACGGCTTTGTAGTCCTTGGGCGTTCCGGTGCAGTAGATGCGCCCAAGAATCCAGACCAGAGCGGTCGGCGACTTGTACTCAGTCACGCCGGCGGGAAGAGTGCCCGACCAGTTGGGGCCGGTAATCGCATAGGTCTGTGGACCGGTGCCGGTCGTGCGTTTGCCTGGAGTCTGGAACACCGTCGTCCACGCGTCGAGCATCGGCATCAGGTAGTAACGCCCATGCGCGTCGGGAAGACTGAGCACGTATGGCTCCTTGCTTACATCGATCCACCCGGTCGTGTAGAGAGTATCCGCGTTTGGAGCTGTGACATCGCGGAAAGAAGCATTCGGGTACGTTCGCATCCTGACCAATTGCCCCATCGGCGCCTTTGTACCGGCCGGCTTGGCGATGTTGGTCATAACGCGACGCGTGTACTCCATCGTGACCAGCGAATAACCGTAGATATACGCGTCTGTGGCGATCGCGGTTGCTTCGTCCGCGCTCAGAGGGGCGGCAACCTGCTGCGCCGCTGCATGCGGTCCGCAAAGAGCGATAAATACGAACGCGAGCGCAATGGCGCGCGCGCCGACGCCAAGTCCTGCCTTGCGACTCTCTTTCATCGTGAACTCCTCTCCGAACCCTTTCCTGGAAGGGTTCGGGGGTAAGCGCTCGTGGTAGAATCGGGTCTCGAAATTAGTGGCAGCCGGACGCCGCCCTCGCTATTGGACTTTGGACCTAGGCTCGGTCGCCGATGCGGGTTGCGGTTGGTATGAAACGGTACGCGAGTGCGGTATGGTTCGCTCGTACGCAATACGAGCTCGGGGATCGCTCGACCCGACGGTAGCTAGCGCCGCTTGCCGGCAGCTTCGCTCCGCGATCTGGCCGCCGCTTTTTTCTGATTCTTTCGGGGTTTCGTCGCCTTGACGGTCCTACCCGGTTTGGCTTTTGCCGCCGCTCGAGGCTTCGCCGCGACATTCGCTTTTGCTGCCGTACGGGATTTCGCCGCCATGCCCGATCGCGCCCGCGCCCGCTTCGGCCGTGACGCGACGCCGCTGGCAACCGGAATCGCCTCCACCTCGATCGCCTCTTCGATTACTTCGATCGCGGCCTCGCCCGACGCCTCGATAGCGTCCGCCTCGATCTCGATCAGCATGTCCGGATTTACCAGTCGCCGCACCTCGACCACCGTCGAAGCCGGAGGATCCTCGCCAAAGGCCTCCAGATGGGCCCGCGCCACTTCGTTAAAGCGCCGCATATCGGTGACGAAGACCCGCGTGCGCACCACGTCCGCCAGCGTCATCCCGGCCCGATCCAGCGCCGCCGAGATATTCGCGATCGCCTGGCGCGCCTGCACGTACATCTGGTTGCGCCCCACGATTCGGCCGGTTTCGTCGATCGCCGTTGTGCCCGATACCATCAGCCATCCGCCGGCCTTGACCGCCCGCGTGTAGCCGAAAATTGGTTCCCACGGCGCGCCACTGGAGATTCGCGCAATTCTGGCCATCGCGTTACCACATCCTGCGGCGTTCGGCCGCAGCCGCTCTCAAGTCTGCCGATTGCCCGAAGGCCACACGTCCTCGAGCTCGCGATCCACCGAGCGCATCGGTGCGCCCACCAGATGGGCGCCCGGCATGAGCCACCGCATCCATCCGCGTAGTTTTGAAGCCGTCGCCGAAGGCTGCGTCCGGGTGCGATTCATGTCGAGCTCGTGCTCGATTACTTGCCCCCGTGCGTGTTCGGAAATCCGGCCGGAAGGGATAAACGCTCTTGCCACCGCCACGTCCACATTCCTCCTTCAGAGCACCGCTCTTTGTCTCGGTCCTGCAATAGTACACAGCGCTGTCCGGCCAAGCAAAAAAATAATTCGTCTCGCGCAAATTTTCAGCGCTCGAACTGTGTTTAAACCGAACCTTGTCAACGTTCAGGAGCTACAGTATTCTTAGTTGCGATCACAACGTGAAGCGCTCGGCTAGCGCCGTACAGAAATTGTAAGGAGGTAGTAATGCGAAAATTCTTGATTCTGGCTCTTCTCTCAATGTTCTTCGCAGCCACGGCTTGTACCAAGTCGGAGGAAACACCTGCTCCTGAGGCTTCGGCGGAAGCAAGCCCGGCCGCTCCGGCCCCCGCAATGAGTCCTGAAGCTCCAATGGCGGCTCCGAGCGGAGAAATGAGTCCCATGGCCTCACCCATGGCCTCCTGAGTTCGATTTTCACCCTTTTCGTCGTGTCTCTGCGCGCTGATGATTCCCCGCGGCGCGCAGAGATACGGTATCCCCGATAACTCAACCCAGACCTTTTCCTTCTAGTTCTCCACTAATCGTTGCCGCCTGCGTTAGTCACTCGCCGAATTGTCATGTACGCCTGCCCAGCCTATGACCGGGGTTCGGCTTGAGTCTGCGCCTATCGCCCGATTCTTACCGTCGCCGCGGTCGCCCCCGTCCCTGATCTGGACATCAAGAAGACCCGCGCATCATGCAGCCGGCCTGCACTCGTTCCTTGTCGTCGGTAGCGCCGAACGGCAGCCCCGCTTGCTAATACCGGATGTGCGCGGCGCCGCGACTCACCTGGCGTCCCGCGCCGCGCCGCCCGATCACTACATCAGCGCCTCTTTCACCGTGAGCATGTCCACATATTCGCGGATTCGCCGGATCTTGCCGCCTTCGATCTCGAACACGAAGCAATACTCGTTGCGATAGTCCCGCCCGGTGAACGCCTTGCCGGTATTCGTCAATTCCACGATTACCGTGTCGTCCGCGCTATGCACCTTGCTGATCTGGCTATTGAGGCCGGCCGGAAACGCCTTGCCGATCCCCCCGATAAACTCCTTCACGGCGGCCTTTCCGCGCTTGAGTCCCGAGACCCCCTGCAGGTTCCCCGGGATTACCCAGCTCACTTCGTCCGACATGTTGGCCAGCGCCGCGTCAACCTTGCCGCCCACCAGGTCCTTCCACGTCGTCGTTACCATTTCCGCATTCTGTTCCGCGCTCATTTTCGTCTATTCCTCCGCAATTCGATTAACTTTTCCTCTTCGACTCGTAGCGCGATCCGCCCTCGAATGCACGGCCCGCTCAGGCCCGTCGCGCGGGCCTCGCTGCACCTGCCCGCCGCACCTGACTCCGCTTTTTCTCGTTCCATCCCAACACCCTCCGAACTATTCTAAATGTGCATGCCGATGAGAGCCTGCGCAGATGACCGAAATTATCGACAACCTCTTCGTCGGTGGTGTTGACGACGCCCAATCGGATTTCGACGGATTGATTATCTGCGTCCTCAGCGAAATCCCCACTGACGAGCCGCCCGACGCCCTGTGGATTCCATTCATGGCCGAAGGTCTCGCCAGCTTCGACAGCGCCGCTGCGGCGATCGAGCAGGCGCTCGCCGACGGGCATCGTGTGCTGGTCCATTGCGGCGCCGGCAGCGAACGCGCGCCGCTGGTCGTCGCATGGTTTCTCAACCGCCGCCGCGCGATGTCGCTCGACGCCGCCTACGAACTCCTCATGCGCAAACGCCCGATCGTCCGCGACCGCCGCACCTGGCTCCGCCGCTAACCCGCCCGCCAGTCGCTTCGCCTTGCCCACCTACCGGCGCGCCGGGATCACCGGCAGCGTCAGATGCGACGCGAAGTTCCGCTCATGCATCACCGTCTGCAACGCCGGCTGGGTTTCCGCGTCGCTGAACAGATCGTGCCCGGTATTCGGATTTCGGTCGAAGCGCGGGAAATTGCTCGAACTCACCTCCAGCCGTATCCGATGGCCCGCGAGGAACAGGTTCGAGGTTGACCACATGTCGATGTTGTACTCGTAAACTTTGCCCGGCGTGATCAGCGTCGGGCTGGTTTGCGACTCGCGCACTCGCGCACGAATGATCCCGTCGGTCAGGTTGCGCGCAAATCCGCACGACCCCACGTCCACCAGCTTCGCAGTAAAGTCCGTGTCCGGTGCCGACGACGACGCGTACAGTGTCAGCTTGATCGGCCCGGTAACTTCCAGATCCTCGGCCAGTGGCGGCGTCGAATAGACCAGCACGTCGCCGCGATGCTCCACGGCGGCCTGGTCGAAGGCGCCGCCCGGCACCGAGTTGGCATAGCAGCACAGCCCGCCGCCCATGGTCTGCACCGGGTTGAGCGGATTGTAGAGATACGAATCGGCCGGCTCGGCCCCCGGCGCTTCGGTCGAGAGCGCGCCGTCGCCATACGCGCTGTTAGCGCGGCTCCGGCTATGCAGGAAGTAGCGCCGCCACTCGGTGCCCGGCAGCGGCCATTCCTTTTCCTCGCGCCATTGCTTGAGCCCCATCACGTAAATTTTTACCGCCGCATTGTCGGCCACCGCGTTTTGCTTTCCCTTAAGCCAATAATCGAAAAACTCCAGTTGCACCCCGTCCAGATCGGCCGACGCCGCGCCGCCGCGAAAACCCATATCGACCTGCCCGACCAGGCTCGGCAGCGGCAGCGCATGATTCCACGGCCCCATCATCAGCCGCTGCTGGCGCGCCGCATCGCTCGCCCCGCGTGCCTTCATTCCCAGGTAATTTCGAATCGTCCCGCCCTGAAAGATGTCGTACCAGCCCCCGAAATTCAGCGCCGGCACGTCGATCTTCGCGTGAGACTCCTCGATACACAGCTTGCGCCAGTACTCGTCGTAGTTCGGATGGTCGAGCCAGTCGCGGAAGTAGGGCGCGCCCGTACCAAACAGCGGAAACTCCTTGAGCGGCAGAAAGTCCATCTGTTCGCGCATGATGTCGATCGTGGCCATCACCTGGTTGAGCTCGCGTGCCGCGTCCGGATTGGTCTCGCGCTCGCGCATCAACCGCGCCAGCCCAATCGTGATCATCGGCCAGCTCACGTTGAAAAATAGCGAAAACGCGCCGCCCTGGTAGGTCCATCCGTCATGGTAGTCGCTCGCCGTGATCGACGGTGCGATCGCCATCAGGCTCGGCGGATTCTGTGTTGCCGCCAGCCATTGCGTCGCGCCCATATACGATGCGCCGAACATCCCGACCTTGCCGTCGGCCCACGGCTGCCGCGCCAGATATTCGATCGTGTCGTAACCGTCGCGCGCCTCGTCGGTGAAGCAGTTGAACGTTCCCTCCGACGTGTAGCAGCCGCGGCAATCGACGAAGACCACGTTGTAGCCGCGCTGCGCCGCGCGGATCGCGTCGAGCGTGAGCGCCGAAATCAGCGGAAAGGATTTGTCGTAGGGCGTGCGGTTCAGCAGCACCGGTAATTTTTCGGGGCCGTCGGGCCGGTAGAGGTCGCCCCGCAATACACATCCGTCACGCATCGGGATGTCGATATTTTTCTCGATTATGATTTTGGAACCCATCGGCTGACTCCTTCGGACCGTGGCAATTCGTGAAGCTGCGTCTGCGTCGCTTGTAACCCGCTGCCACCCACGCTTTCAAGGATCGCACCCCGCGCTCTCGCGATTGGCGCCCGGTCGCCACTGCACCCGCCACTGGCGCTTGGCGCCATCTGCACTTATGATACGTCCAGAATAATCGCCGGTTGGACCGCGCCGTGATCGACACCCGCGGACGCAATCGCGATCGCACCCGGGAGAAAGACACTTCAAGATGGCTTCAGAACGGCAACGTGAAATCAAACGCCGGCGCAAGCGGCGCGAGAAACGACTCAAAGCGATAATTCGCGAAGCTCGCACTCACAAGAAGAAGAAACGCTAACCGGCCGCCGGGCCGCGCGCGCCGGCGCGAATTACCAGCGCCTGCCGATCTCGTGAATCCGCGTCGCTCGTGAACGCACGTACGGCCGCCGCACGCCTGCGTCATCGAATCGCATCGACGCGCAGGAGGATTCCGCCATGGCTTACGAAACGATTCTCTACGATGTCACCGACGAGGTCGCGACGGTTACGCTTAATCGCCCGACCAAGCTCAACGCCTACACCGCCACGATGGGCCGCGAGATCGTCGATGCGATCCGCCAGGCCGACGACGATCGCGCCGTCCGCGTGATCCTCCTGACCGGAGCGGGCCGCGGCTTTTGTGCAGGCGCCGATATCAGCGGCTTCGCCGACAATATCAAATCGCGCGAGGGCGGCGGTGGCGGCAACTCCGAGCGGCGCGGCGGGATGCTCGAATATCCGGCCATGATGCGTACGCTGCGCAAGCCCTCGATCGCCGCGCTTAACGGCATCGCACTCGGTATCGGCGCCACCATGGTCCTGCCCTGCGACATCCGCATCATGGCCGACACCGCCAAAGTCGGATTCATCTTCTCCCGCGTCGGCCTGATGCCCGAACTTGGCTCCTCGTATCTGCTGCCGCGTCTGATCGGTGCGTCGCGCGCCGCCGAAGTCATGCTAACCGGCCGCCACTACGGCGCCGCCGAATGTCTCCAGATGGGACTGGTCAGCGCGGTCGTCCCGGCCGACACGGTCGCGTCGAAGGCGCGGGAAATGGCCGCCGAGATCGCGCTTGGCTCGCCGCGCTCGCTGGCGCTCACGCGCCGCGCATTGCAGCAGGGACTTACCGGCTCGCTCGAGAGTGCAATGGAGTTCGAGGGCTTCGCCCTCGACCAATGCTACTCGAGCCCCGAGCACAAGGAATACGTGAGCGCGTTTCTCGAAAAGCGCAAGCCGGACCTGACCCGCATCGCCAAAAAATAAATCCCCCCGCGCACGTCCAACCCGCCCGCCGCGCGCGCGATTCAAAACACTAGACGAAGCGCAGCGCAGTCGAGCACACAAGCGAAGCCGCAGGCGTAGCGAGCTCACTAGTGGAGCGAAGCGCAGCGAGCAAACGAGTCTGCGAGGTGCGAATTAAAAGACGAGTCCGCGAGGTGCGTTCAAGTTAAGGAGTCTGCGACGTGCGCACAGCGCGTGATTCAAAATGAGACTATACTGATTTAATTACCATTGGCGGCCGAAATTCGGCCGTCTCGTCAGGCCGGGGCGGGAGTCGCAAAATATCTAAATACAAAACCAACACAATTTCCGCGGCACGCTCCCGGCCTCGGCGGCAACCGCTTCACAAGTCTCAACCGCTGATATATGAGATAGTGGAGTCATTAAGTCACTTAATCGGGAATCATAACAAAATCAGATCTTCGGAGGACGAGAATATGGCTATTCACCTTGGCAGCGTGGCACCGGATTTCACACAGGAATCGACCGAAGGAACCATCAAGTTTCACGAATGGATTGGCGACAAATGGGTGGTTCTGTTTTCCCATCCCAAGGATTTTACCCCGGTCTGCACCACCGAGCTCGGCCTCGTGGCAAAGCTCAAGCCGGAATTCGACAAGCGCAACGTCAAGTGCATCGCCGTCAGCGTTGACGACGTGAAGTCGCATAAGGGCTGGATTGGCGATATCGAGGAAACTCAGCACACCAAGCTCAACTTTCCGATTCTGGGCGACGCCGACAAGAAGGTTTCCAGCCTCTACGACATGATTCATCCCGACTTGAGCGACACCACCACGGTGCGTTCGGTCTTCGTGATCGACCCGAAGAAAAAGGTCCGCCTGATGATCACCTATCCGCAGAGTGCGGGGCGTAACTTCGACGAAATCCTGCGGGTGATCGATTCCTTGCAGCTCACCGACCACCATTCGGTGGCGACGCCGGGCAACTGGAAGGACGGCGACGACGTCGTGATCGTCCCGACCCTGACCGATCCCGCGGTGATGAAGCAAAAGTTTCCCAAGGGCTGGAAGGAGCTCAAGCCCTATCTGCGGATGACTCCGCAACCCAACAAATAACCGTCTCCGGTTGCCCGAAGATGCCCGGTTTCACCGCCGGGCATCTTCTTTTCTTGCTCAGCCAACTCGACCTTCCGGAGTCGCCCGCTTCAAGCGCTCAGTTCGTCGAGGAGGGATTTGGCGTCAATCAGGTCGGCGGTGTCGAAGCCCTCGGTGAACCAGTCGTAGATTTTGGCGAGCATCGCGAGCGCCTCGTCGCGACGGCCGGTGTCGCGAAGCAGTCGCGCTAGACTCGTCGTCGCCCGCAACTCCCACGACTTGGCGCTCTGCTTGCGCGCAATTTCAATCGCCCGCTCGAAACAGCTCCGAGCCTCCGCGGTGCTGGAATCGCCCTGCTTCAGCAGCAGCTCGCCCTTGAGCCGATATATTTCAGCCGCCGCCTCGCGCTCTTCACGCCGGTCTGCGGCGGCCAGGGCTTCCGTCAAAGCACTAAGCGCATCGTCGAGGCGGCCGGCCTCCATGCACGCCTCGGCCAACGAGCAAAGAAAATGCGAACGCGCCAGTTCAAACCCAGTCGCGCGAAGCGCGGCCAGGCCCTCCCGTATCTGCGCAATCCCCTCTTCGCTGTGCCTCTGCGCGGCCATCGTCCAGCCGCGCAGTGTAGTCATCCAAGCCAGGTACTCGGGGAATCCGTGTTCGAGAGAGAGCGTAATTACGTTTTCCGCGTTCTTTTGAGCGGCGCTCGTTTCCCCGCGAAATTGACGCAGAATGCCGGCAAAATTCAGCGCATAACCCAGACTACGGGGCTGCGACAGACTTTCGGCCAATGCGAGTGCTTCACTGCTCCGCTTGAGAGCCGAGTCGGGATAGCCGAGCGGCCACAGAGTCCAGGCCGCGTCCGACAAGGACAATACGCCGGCATCAACGCCTTCATAGCGGGAAGTCAGCAACCAATGACGCTCAGGATCATAGAGAGCGATCCCGATTTCGAGATGCTCTCTCGCGGGCAAGAACTCCCCCATCCAGCACGAGGAGTCTCCCAAAGCATACCTTGCGTACATCAGTAGCGTCGCATCGTGCGCGCTTTCCGCCCGCCGCAAAAGCTCTTCGGCCAGCTCATACGCCCTCGGTAATTCGCCGCGCACCACATACACGACCCACAATCCATACAGGGCAGGGAAAAGCTCCGAAGGATCGCCCAGCCGTTCACACAGCTCCCGCGCGCGCGTGTAAGCCCGCTGCGCTTCCGGCCCGGCATAAGCTTTGACGGCCATTAAGGCCGGGCCAACGGCCAGCTGGAGGACCAATTCCTGCTGAATGCGTGCGGGGCTCTCCGGGAGTTTTTGGAGCAGATCGATCGCTGCTGAGAGGCGATTGATCGCATCGGCGTAAGCCGAGCGCTGTGCCGCTTGCTGGCCCGCCCGCCCCAGGTACTCGACCGCCTTTTCGAGGTTGTCGCTGCGGCTGTAATGATGCGCCAGTTCGTCTAAATGGTCTTCCAGCTGCCCCGCGAACAGCGACTCCAGCGCCAGTCCTGCGCGCGCGTGCAGGAGCTTGCGCCGTTCGATCAGCAGCGAGTTGTAGGCCACCTCCTGCGTCAACGCATGCTTGAAGATGTATTCGGTATCGCCGACCGCGGGCTGCTCGTAGATGAACTCGCCCAGTTGCAGATCATTGAGAATGCACTGGAGTTCGTCATCTGCTTTCGGGACCACTGCGCGAATCAACGACAGTGGAAAATCACGACCGATCACCGCCAGCGTCTACAGCAGGTCTTTCGCATCGGCGGGCAGACGATCGATACGCGCGGCGAGTATCCCCTGAACCGTCGGCGGTATCTTCAAGTCAGCAATGAGCTTCGTGAGATGCACCGCGCCGTTGCGCACCAGCGCACTCTCGTCGAGCAGCACCTGCACCGTCTCTTCCATGAAGAACGGATTGCCCTCGGTCTTTTCGATAATCAGATGTTTCAGTGCGCCTAAATCGTCACCGTCGCCGAGCAGCGCAGAGAGCATCTCGTCGGCGCTCTCCTTGCCCAGCGGGTCGAGTCTCAGTTGCGTGTAGTAAGTCTTGCTGTTCCACTGATGGGAGTATTGCGGACGATAGTTCACCAGCAGAAGGACCTTGGCATTGGCGATCGAATCGGCGAGCAGACTCAGAAACTCCTGGGTCTGCTCGTCGATCCAGTGCAGGTCCTCGAAGATCACCATCAGCGGCTGGTTGAGCGACTCGCGCAGCAGTATCCGCTTGATCGCGTCGAGCGTGCGCCGCTTGCGGATGTTCGCGTCCATCTGCGCCAGCGGGTCCTCGCCCTCCACGATTCCCAGCAGCGCGAACAGATAGGGCCGGGTGTCTTCGAGCGCGGGATCGAGGGTCACGATTCGTCCGTTGACCTTCTCCCTCCTGGTTCGTGCGTCATCGTCCGAGGTGATCTTGAAATAGGCGTGTAGCAGGTCCAGCACCGGCAGATAGGCGCTAGCTTTACCGTGCGAGACCGAAAACGCCTCTAGCACCATCCAGCCCGACTGATGCTTGGCCTTGAACTCGAAGTACAGCCGCGACTTGCCGGTGCCCGCCTCCGCCATCGCCGCGACGATCTGCCCGTGGCCCGAAGTCGCGCGATCGGCGGCCGCGCGCATCGCCTCCATTTCGCGCTCGCGCCCGACGAATTTGGTCAGTCCACGACCGGCCGCGCGCTGGAGTCGCGTGCGCAGCGGACCCAGCCCGGTGACCTCGTACACGTTAACCGGCTCGGCGATCCCCTTTACCCGCGTAGGTCCGTGCGGCTTCAGCGCAAAGTATCCTTTCACCAGCTTGCGCGCATTCTCGCCGATCGCGATCGAGCCGGTCGGCGCCACCGCCTGCATCCGCGACGCCAGATTCGCAGTGTGCCCGATCGGCGTGTACTCGGCATGGCCGACGCCGGTCGAAATCGAACGCACGACCACTTCGCCGGTGCTGGCCCCGATGCGCGCTTCGAGCGGATTACCCCCATCGGCGACCAGCGTCGTTGAATAGCGCCGCAGCTCATCCTGTATCCTAAGCGCCGCATATATGGCGCGCTGCGGATGGTCCTCGTGGGCGACCGGCGCGCCGAAGATCGCGAAGATGCCGTCGCCAGTCGATTGCACCACGTAGCCGTCGTAACGCTGGACCGCGTCGATCATCAGTTTCAACGCCGGATCGATAATCGCGCGCGCCTCTTCGGGGTCGAGGTCCTCCATCAGCTCGGTCGACCCCTTTCGGTCGACCCCTTGATGTCGGCGAACAGCGCCGTCACCGTCTTGCGCTCCCCCTCGATATTTTCCGGGGCGGGAATATCGGCTACCCGAATCGGCGTAGCGATGGTCTGAGCCGGGGGTGCCTTGGCGACACCAGCTTGAGTACTGCCGGACAGCGCGCTGCCGCATTCGCCGCAGAACTTTTCCGCCGGCTCGTTTTCCGTGCCGCACGAGGGACAGCGGACGCTCAACGGTGCTCCGCACTCCGCGCAAAACTTGCGCGATTGTCCGCGGAACATTTTGTACAGCGCATCGATTAGCCCGAGAAAGGACGAACCATTCGCCCTCGTATATCACTGGCAGCCATGATCGGACCAGCGAGGCGCCCAGATACAATCACGCCGGGCCATGATAGATGCCTTTGGGCGAAAGGTAGCGCAGCCCGATGGGAGCCGGCGCTTGCGCTTAAGCGGGCAGGGCGCGATAAGAGAACGATACGGTCGCGCGCCAGCCGGTTCGCGCGGCAAATTTGAAGACAGCAGCGCGGGGCTTTATTCGCGACGCTGCTCAATCAGGAGGATTGCGCCATGGGTCTGCCGAATGGAGTACATCATCTCGCGATCTGCACCAAGGATATCAAGAGCCAAATCGAGTTCTACACGCAGGTGGTCGGGATGGATTTGTGCGCGCTTTACTGGATGCACGGGGTCGAGCGCACCTTCCACGGCTTCGTGCGAATGGGCAACAGTTCGATCGCGTTCGTGCAATCGCCCGAGATCGGGGAGATTCAACCGATGATGGGCGTGTCGCATCCGAGCTGGACGGCGGCGCCGGTGGCGGCGGGCGTGATGCAGCATCTGGCGCTCAACGTCGATACCGAAGCCGACCTGCTGGCGATTCGCGATCGCGTGCGCACGCACGGCCATTGGGTGATGGGTCCGCTCGATCACGGCTTTTGCAAGTCGATCTACCTGGCGGCGCCCGAAGGAATCATGCTCGAGTTCTCGACTTCGGAGGGAGTGCCGATCGACGCCGAGGCGTGGATCGATCCGGAGGTAGTGAAGCTCGCCGGAATCAGCGCTTCGGATCTTCAACGCTACAAGAATCCGCCGGCGTTCGAATCCAAGGGCGGGGCGGTGCAGAATCCGCCGGTCGATCTGAAAAATCCACCGATGAATTTCCCGCCCGGACGCGACAAGGTTTACAGCATGAGCGACGCGGAAATAACGGCGCGGCTGAGCGAGACCACGCCGCCGGTGGCGCCGAAACATTAGGACGCCTTCGAGTAAACCGGCGCGCGGCTGAGATGCGCCATGCGTGCGCTGCGCGGTGGGGCCGGCCGCAGCGCTGGTCGCAAAGGCAATCATCAGGCAGCCTTTATCATTCGTTTGTAATCGATCGGTGAGTGTTGGCAGACTGAGCTGAATTTTAATTTCCACTAATTTCCACGAGGTTAGCAGATGGCACAGACGCAGCTGTTTCCGGTAACGACGGTGGGATCGTGGACGCGGCCCGAATGGCTGGTGGCGGCCCTGCGCCGGCGTCAGAACGATGAAATCACGGCCGAGGAATTCAATCGGATAGCTGACGATGCGGTGCTGGCCGCGATCAAGTACCAGGAGGACGCGGGGGTCGATATCGTCAGCGACGGCGAGACCCGGCGCGACAACTTCTATTCGTTCGTGGTCGAGAAGCTCTCGGGCATGAAGCTGATGAAGCTCTCGCAACTGCTGGACTATATCAAGGATCGCGCCGGCTTCGAGGAGATACTGCGTGGGCTCGACGTGCCGGCCTTCGCGATCAAGAGCCCGATAGCGATCGATCGCGTGCGCGAGCATGAGGAGGGAATCGCGCAGGACGAGGCGCAATTCCTGCTGGCTCACACCAAGCGGCAGACCAAGATGCCGATACCGGGGCCGTACCTGCTGACGCGCTCGAGCTGGTTCGAGGGGCTTTCGGACAAGACCTATCCGTCGCGCGAGGATCTGGCCAAGGATGTCGTGCGAATCCTGCGCCGCGAGGTGCTCGCGCTCAAGAAGATGGGCATCGATTTTATCCAGCTCGACGAGCCGTCGATCTCGCAGGTGGTCTATGGCGACGAGGCCGAGCAGACCTTCATGTGCGCGGCGCTGGGCTCGCGCAGCGACCCGACCAGCGAGCTTGAATTTGCGGTGCGCCTGGTCAACGAGGTGGTTGACGGGATCGACGGAGTGAGGTTCGGCGTGCACGTGTGCCGGGGCAACTGGAGCCGCAAGGAAGACGTGCTGCTCAAGGGAAATTACGGGCCGCTGCTGCCGTGGCTGATGCGCATGAATGTGGATCAGCTGGTGCTCGAGATGGCGACGCCGCGGGCCGGCGAAATCGAAGTCTTCGACGAGTATCGCAACGAGAAGGAGATCGGGCTCGGAGTGGCGAATCCGCGCACCGATACGATCGAAGAGCCGCAGCAGATCGTGGGGCGGGTCAAGGATTTTCTCAAATACTTCGACCCCGACAAGATTTTTCTGAATCCCGATTGCGGCTTCGGAACCTTCGCCGAGCGCTGCGTCAACACCCCGGATATCGCCTATCGCAAGCTGCAGGCGATCTCGGCGGCGGCCGAGATTTTACGGCGCGAATACGCTTAGCCTGTAAGTATCGACGGAATTACACGCACTTGTGATCGCTTTAAAAGGTGAAAAAACATGGCGGAAAAAGAGCTGAACGGACTGCGAGTCGATAAGATAAACGCGATTATGGACGCGATGCGCGACGATCCGGAGACCTTGAAGGCGGTCACCGGGCCGTGGAAATCGCGCGTGGTGTGGCAGGGCGGCTTCAAGGCCAAGGCCTACATGCGCAAGCATATCGTGGCGATGGACGAGCCCGAGGGGCTCGATGCGAGCGACTCGGCGGCGAGTGCGCACGAGCAATTGCTCTCGGCGATGGGGAGCTGCCTGACGGTCGGCTACGTGCTGAACGCGACCAAGCGCGGGGTGAAGGTTCACGATCTCGAAATCGCGCTCGAAGGTAATTTCGAAAATATCTTGAAATGGGCCGGTCATGCGCCCGACGCGAGCCCGGCCTATCCCTCCGTCAAGGCGAAATGCTTCGTGCGCGCCGACGCCGACGAGAAGACGCTGCGCGAGATCTGGCAGGCCGCGATCGACGGTTCGCCGGTGACGCAGACGGTTGCACGGCCGACCGAGATCATCGCCGACTTCGAGAAGTTCTAGCGGGGGCCGATGGCAAAGCTGGTTGACGCCGATTGGGTGGCCGCGCGAATCGAGTCGAAGGAGATTGCAATCGTCGACCCGCGGCGCCCGATGAAGTACCTGTCGGGCCATCTGCCGGGCGCGATCAATATCCCGATGTACCAGGCGTTCGGCGCCGACGGAAAGCTGCTCGCGCCGGCCGCGCTGGCGGATTTTATCGGCGGGGCCGGCCTTGGCGACTCCGCCACGCCGGTACTTTACGATTCGCCCGAAGGGCAAAACGCCGCGATGCTCGCGTGGATACTCGAGTTCCTCGGCCGCGACGACGTGGTGATTCTCGATGCCTATTATGAGCACTGGAAGGGGCTAGGGAACGAAGTCCGCTACAAGCCGGTGAGCGGGCAGCCGGCAAAATTTACTGCGCATGAAAAACCGGCGATTCGCGCGTCGGTGAATGAAGTTCGCGACGGCAAGGGCTTGCGGCTGGTCGATTTTCGCAGCCACGAGGAGTTCGTCGGGGATCGCGCGATGGGCGATGACGCGCCCGGGCATATTCCCGGCGCCGTGAACCTGGTCTGGCGCGATCTGGCGAGTCCGCCGGAACGGATCCTGGCGACGGCGGGAAAAATCGCCGAGCTGGCGGCAGGTGCGGGAATCAAGCAGGGCGATCGCGTGGTTGCATATTGCCGCAGCGGGCCGCGCGCGGCCCTTGGTTACCTGGCGTTGAAGATCGCAGGATACGACGTCACGCTGTTCGACGCTTCGTTCGCCGAATGGAGCCGCAACCGCCTGGCGGTCGAAAAATAGACCGTCCGCAATAGAAATCGGGCGGGTGGCGCGGGTTCGCTAGCACATTTTCGTTAATGGTTCGCCGGCGGTGAGAGCGGATCGCGACCTTTGCCCTGCGTTGACAATGGCGGCGCTGGGCGGGAAGATCGAAGCACAATGGCGCGAATAACTGTAGAAGATTGCCTCGAAAATATTCCGAATCGATTCGAACTGGTGCTGGGTGCAGCACGCCGGGCCAAGCAACTGCTCAAGGGTGCACGCCCGCTGGTGGATTCGGACAACAAGGAAGTTGTTACGGCGCTGCGCGAAATCGCGGCAGGCAAGGTCTGGATCGCCGAACCTGAAGAGAAGTAACCACGCGCCGATGACGATCATTGGCCGATAATTCGCCGGTAAATCGCAAGCTGATAGAGGCGTCGCGCACGGGGCGCCGCAAGCTATAAAGGCCGGCCGGGAACGCGGCGGACAACCGCTTTGAATTCTGCAAGTGGCGCGCAAAACAGTTAAAGCCCGGAAACCTTCAAGCGCTGCGCCGGCTGGCCACGGCCGCCGCCGCGACGTTGCCGCCGCGACCGCCGATGAGCCGATCGAGGCTGTGGCCAGCGTGCTCGATGAAGCGCCGGCGGAGGCCGACGCGCTCGATTCGGGCGGTGCGGGCGATCGGTCCGCAGCCGAGGGCGACGGGGCTGCGCCGCACCCGGACCTCGAGGCCGACGTTCCGATTACGCACCCTGCGGTCGAACTCGATGAAGACGATTCCGACGATAGCGACGACGAACCGCGACTAGCGACAGCCGGAATCGAGGGCGCCGCGGCGGAGTCCGGCATCGGTGCCGACGGCGGTTCGCTGGTTCCGTTCGATCCGCTGAGCCGCTATCTCGCCGAAATCCGGCGCTTCCCGCTGCTTTCGCGCGAGGAAGAGACGGTAATCGCCAAGCGCTACGCCAAGTTTCATGAGCCCGACGACGCCTACCGGCTGGTGACCGCGAATCTGCGCCTGGTCGTGAAGATCGCCAACGAGTTCGCGCGCGCGACGCGTAACCTCCTCGACCTTATCCAGGAGGGCAATATCGGCCTGATGGAGGCGGTCAAGCATTTTAATCCGGAGGTCGGGATTCGCTTCCCGTCGTATGCGGTCTGGTGGGTGCGCGCGTACATCTATCGTCATCTGATCAATAATTGGCGACTGGTTAAAATCGGCACGACCCAGGCCCAGCGCAAGCTTTTTTTCAACCTGCGCAAGGAGAGCGAGCGGCTCGAAGCGGAAGGTTTCAGCGCCCAGCCCAAGTTGCTCGCACAGCGCATGGGAGTGAAGGAAAGTGAGGTGCGCGAGATGCAGGAGCGCATGGCGCAGAGCGAGGTCTCGCTCGATCAGCCGGCCAGCGCCGACGACGATACCAGCCTGATGGACGCCTTGCCCGACAGCTCCTACGACCCCGAAGAGGCGACGGCGCGTGCGCAATGGCGCGATTTCGCGCACGAGAAAGTCGAGGAATTCGCCGGCACGCTGGAGGGCAAGGAGCTCGAGATTTTTCGCAGCCGGTTGCTCTCCGAGGAGCCGCCGACGCTGCAGGAAGTGGGCGTCAGATTCGGTATCAGCCGCGAACGCGTGCGTCAGATCGAAAGCCGCCTCAAGCGCCGATTCAAGGAGTTTCTCAAGCTCGAGTCCGATGACTTTGGCGGAGCCGATGATTAAACGACTTCGGCGGAGCCGATAATTTGATGACTTCGGCGGAGCCGGTGATTAAATCGCTTCGACGCAACCGATACACAGATTACGGTGGCGGCGTATGCGGCACTTTCGCTTGTTTCTCGAATCGATCAGTATGAAACTAAGCGTCGATTTCCGCCCCCGTCCCGGTGACTACGGGAAACGCGCGGCGGCGGTTCCACAAGGATCGCAAGGAGTTGTGGCTTAATGCCTGGTAATCGAAGGCTGGAGAGCTTTCTGGTGAACGGATCGGGATCGCGCAACGGCGCGGTCGACGAGGGCAGTGCGTTTCCGGAAAGCTTCGTCGCGACCAAACTGCAGGACGCGATCAATTGGGCGCGCAAATATTCGTTTTTTCCCTATCCGTTCGTGACGGCTTGCTGCGGGATGGAATATTTTTCGGCCGCTGGTCCGCGCTACGATCTCGATCGCTTTGGCGCGGCGCTGCCGCGCTTCACGCCCCGCCAAGCCGACCTGTTGTTCGTGGTCGGCACTATCACGCAGCGTCAGGCGCCGATTCTGCGCCGGGTCTATGAACAGATGGCCGAGCCCAAGTGGGTCGTGTCGTTCGGCGCGTGCACCAGTTCGGGCGGCCCCTACGACAACTACGCGGTGTTGCAGGGAATCGATCGAATCGTGCCGGTGCATCTGTATATTCCCGGATGCCCGCCGCGGCCGGAGGCGGTAATCGATGGCTTGATCAAACTGCAGCATCGGGTACAGACGGAACGTCCGGGCCAGCCGTGGCCGGACCTGCAACTTCACGGAAGCGGACGCAAACTTGAGTAGCCCCCAGAAGACCGTCAAGGTCACGGTTGATAATCGCGTAATCGAAGCGCCCGAGGGCGCGACGCTGTTGCAAGTGATGCTCGATGCGGAGATGGATATTCCGCATTACTGCTATCACCCCAAGCTCAGCATCGACGGCAGTTGCCGGCTGTGCCAGGTCAAGATCGAAGGCATGCCGAAGCTCCAGATCTCGTGCAACACGCAGGTGCGCGACGGAATGGTGGTCAGCACGCTCGACCCCGAGGTCCAGAGCACCCGGCGCGGCGTGCTCGAACTGTTGCTGTTGAACCATCCGCTGGATTGCCCGATCTGCGACAAGGCGGGCGAATGCTGGCTGCAGAATTTTGCGACGCGCTTCGGCCGGGGCGAGGCGCGCACGGTCGAGCCGCGGCGCAAGCGGGGCAAGCGGCTCGATATCGGCGAGCGCATTCTGCTCGATCAGGAACGGTGCATCCTGTGCCGCCGCTGCGTGCGCTTCTGCCGCGAAATCAGCAAGACCGGCGAGTTGGCGGTGTTCAATAACGGAGACCATTCGCTGCTCGATATCTACGACCGGCGGCTCGATAACGACTATTCGATGTGCGTGGCCGACGTCTGCCCGGTGGGCGCGCTCGAGACCAAGGATTTCCATCACAAGATGCGGGTGTGGTTTCTCGAGGAGACCGCGAGCGTGTGCCCGTCGTGCTCGAACGGCTGCAATATAATGGTGTCGAGCGCGCGCGGCGAGGTCTGGCGGTTGACGCCGCGGCGCAACGACGAAGTCAATGACACCTGGATGTGCGATGGCGGACGGCTCAACTACAAGTTCATCGACGACCCCGCGCGGCTGCTGCTGCCGCAGGTTGCGGGCGACGCGGGTTTGGCCGAAAGCGGCTGGCAAAGCGTGCTCGAGCGCGCGGCCGCGGCGCTTGCGGATTTCATCAAGCGCAACGGCGCGAAGGCTCTTGGCGCCGTCGTATCGCCGCACCTGACGAACGAAGAGAACTATCGCTTCGGCGAATTGCTCGGCGCTCTCGGCGCGGGGCGGATCGCGATGGCGGTGCGGCGCGGGCCTCACGACGATTTCCTGATCAAGTCCGAGAAGGCCCCCAACGCCCGCGGAGTGCGCGAACTGGGCCTGGTCAAGGGCGCCGACGACGGCCTCGAAGAATTGCTACAGGCCTGCGAAGCCGGCGAAATCAAGGCGCTGTACATCTGCGGCAACGACCTGCTCGACGCCGTGGCGCTCGAGCGGCTCGAGGCAATCCTTGCGAAGATCGAACTGCTGATCGTTCAGGATCTGACCCTGCGCCCTCAATTCGGCCGCGCCGCGATCGTGTTGCCGACCACCACGTTTGCGGAAAAGGACGGCACCTTCACCAACCACGCGGGTCGCGTGCAGCGGCTTCAGCGCGCGCTGGCGACGGCGCCGGGATGGCTCGCCGACGGCGAAATCTTTACCGGTATTCTCAATCTCGTGAGTTCGCGGCGCGAGCGCTTCGAACTGGGCGAGGTGTGGGCCGCGATGACTCGCGACGGGGGCGCCTTTGCCGGGCTCAAGCTCGACGAGATCGGGCCGAACGGCGCGGAGTTGGGCGCGGCCGGCGGGCGCTGAAATCCGCGCTCGCTTGACATTATTGCGATGAGCGGTCATAGCCGGATCGCACGCTGAGTACTGGGGGGACGGCACGCTGGACGAAGTCCGACGGTTCGGGGGAATCGTGGCGGACGATCGAATCCGCGCGCTGATGGCGGTCGCTTAACCGCGGACGCCGGTAGTTTTGCTCGAGCTAACGCAGAGGGGACGGCTCACATGGCAAACGCAGCGCAGGACCGCACCGGGGGAATCAAAGCCTACTTCGCAGAGCATCGGACGCTGGAAACCTATCCGACCGGGTTTCGGCGCTGGTGGATGCTGCTGCTCACGGTGATGGCCACCATCATCTCGTTCTACGAGTTCGGATTTTCCGCGCTCCTGCCGCTATGGCTGCCGACGCTGCATTTCACCAGTGCGCAGTTCGGCTGGTTCTTGACCGCCGCGGTTTTCCTGTCCGGCTTCTCCGCGATGTACGGCGGTCCTCTGGCCGATCGTCACGGACGGGTGGTCGTGATCGACGCCTGTCTCGTGGTGATGATCGCGCTCACTTTCTGCAACCTCCTGATGACGGGATTTTGGTCGTTCGTGATTGTGCGCGGCCTGATGAACCTGGTGGCGGGATTGTCGTGGGGGGCGCTCGGCGGCCTGACGCGCGATATGTCGCCACGCGTGAGTCGCGGCGCCGCCTTCGGCCTGCTTACGCTCGGGGCGGTCGCATGCTTGTGGCTGTGGAACGAGGTGCCGGCGCTGACGTTGCCATTCTTCCACACCTGGCAATCGCAAATCCTGATCATGGGTGTGGTGGCGATAGCCCTGTTTATCCCGGTATTTTTCTGCCTGAAAGACCTCTCGCCCAGCCTGCGTCTGATGGTGATGGACAGCGAGGCCGAGGGTTCGGCCTTTGAGTCAGGCGAGCCCACGGCGCAGGTTCCCGGCACCGCTGCCAGTGCATTCAAGATGCTGCTTGGACGCTGGGAGTCGTGGGTGCTGGTAGTTGGCGCGGTCGCGTTTTTGACCACGGCGATCACGATTCAGACTTTCGGGCCCCTGATGTTCACCGAGGCGTACCATTACTCGCCGGCCCTGGCGGCGAGCGCAACTGCTAAATTCTGGCTGATCAACCTCATAATGCTGGTGCCGGCCGGATTGTTCTCCGATTGGCTGCGCATGCGCAAATCAGTAACGGTGGTGTTGACGGTCGTGGCTCTTGCGCTGCTGGTATGGTGGGCGCGAAATTTCCTGCCTCCGCTGTCGCCCTCAGCGCTGGGAAAGATCACGCTGATCCTGGGCGCCACGCTGGCCTCGGCATACATCCCGTGGTGTGCGTTCTTCTCCGAATATCTCGAAGATCTGTCGCCCGCGTTGCAGGCGACCGGATGGTCATTTTTCCAGATGATCTACCGCACCTGGATCGCATTTTCGGGTCCGCTGCTGCTGTGGGTGGCGGCGCGCTACGGCTGGGACAAGTGGATGTGGGTGATGGTCGCCGGCACTGTGCTCTTCTTGCTGTCGCAACTGGCCGTGCGCGGGCATTGGCGGCCCGCGACGATGGCGGCGCCGGCCACGGGGCAGGAAGCGCACGCCGCCGGCCGTTAAGCGAAAGAAAATTCATGAGCGGAGGAATCGTGGCCCAAAAGGGTTTACCCCTGCGGAAATCGCGCTAGACTGAGCCGGATGGCTGTTCAGGTAGTAAAGGTACGACGCCCCGCGCAGTCGATGTCGAGCGCAAATCCGCTGTTCGCGATTCTTTCGGGGCTGTGGGTTTCGACCCGCCACTTTTTTCATAATTTTTCGCTCTTCGCGCGCGGCCGCCAGGACTTCGCGATTCATTTTCCGGAACAGCGGCTGGTGCAGCCGCCCGCCTTGCGCGGGATGCCGGTGCTGGTGCAGATGGCCAATGGCAAGGAGCGCTGCGTCGCCTGCGGCCTGTGCGAATGGGCCTGCCCAACTACCTGCATCACGATCTACCCGGCCGAAACCGCCGACGAGGTCGAACGCTATCCTCAAATTTTCGACATCGATATGTCGCGCTGCATGTTCTGCGGCTTGTGCGAGGAGGCCTGCCCCGAGGAGGCGATCGTGATGAGCCGGCAAATCGAAATCGCGAGCTATTCGCGCCGCGGATCGCTCTGGCACAAGCAGGACCTGCTGGTGCCCGTCAATCAATTAACGACTCGAACCGATTATCTCCGCCGCAACTATGACCGTTGACAATCAGGGCGAAACGCTGGCTGCACCCGCGCTCTCACCGCTATTGCATAAAGTGATTGGCCGCCTCGGCAGCCTCGTGCATGAGCACAAAAGCGCGCTCGGCGACGATCGTATCCACGTCGCGCGCGAAAACCTGCTCGAGGCCGCGCGCATACTGCGCGACGACCCGGAGCTGGCCTTCGATCTGCTGCTCGACGTCACCGCCATCGATTATTTTGGCCAGCCCGATGAGTTCGAAACCAGGCTCGAGGTGTTGGACAAGAATCGATCGGTGATGCGCCGGCAGCCCCAGCGCCGCCACGAGCTGGTGTTGCCGCCGCGCGGGCCGAATCCGCGATTCGCCGTGGTCTATCATCTGACCTCGACCACACATCTCCACGTCCTGCGCATCAAATGCCGCGTGCCCGAGGACGATCTTGCGCTGGCCAGCCTCACCTCGCTATGGCCCGGGGCCAATTGGCTGGAACGCGAGACCTATGACATGTACGGTATTCGGTTCGAGGGACACCCGGACCTGCGGCGCATCTATCTGTACGAAGAATTCGTCGGTCATCCGCTGAGAAAAGATTACGCCAAGCACGGCGAACAGCCGATTCAGGAATATGTCGGACCCGGAGCAAAAGAACCCCGCCGCCCCCATTAACGGCAACTCGTCCGCGCTGGAAGAAATGCATACGCCGCCGATGCGGCTGCAGTTCGGCCCCTCGCATCCGGCGACGCACGGCACGGTCAAGATTACGCTCGACCTCGAGGGCGAGCAGGTGGTCTGGTCCGACGTCGAGGTCGGTTATCTGCATCGCGGCTTCGAGAAGGAGTGCGAGACCGGCTACTACTATCAGAACATTCCGTACACCGATCGCCTCAACTACAGCTCGCCGATTCTCAACAACGTCGGCTACTGCATGGCGGTCGAAAAGCTGTTCGGCATCGTGACGCCGCCCCGCTGCAACTATCTGCGCGTAATCGGCGGCGAGTTGTCGCGGCTGGCTGATCACATGCTGTGCATCGGCGCATCCGCCATGGAACTGGCGGCGTTCACCCCGATGCTCTACCTGATCGAGGGACGCGAGCTGATGCTCGACCTGACCGACGCCCTTTGCGGCGCGCGCGTCACCACCAACTTCGTGCGCATCGGCGGCGTCTCGGCCGACATGCCGGAAAATTTTCGCGAGTTTGCGATCGAGCGGCTCGACCGGGCGCTCAAGCTGGTCGATGACGCCAACAAGCTGCTCACCAATAATCCGGTCTTTCGCCGCCGCATGGAGGGCACCGGATATCTCTCGCCCAAGGACCTCGTGGCGTGGGGCGTGACCGGTCCGATGTTGCGCGCCGGCGGCGTGCCCTACGACATCCGCCGAGTGCATCCGTACCTGGCCTACGGCGATCTCGATTTCGAGGTTCCGGTCGGCGAGCATAGCGACAACTTCGACCGCTACCTGGTGCGCATGGCCGAGATCCAGCAGAGCCGGAGCATGATCCTCCAATGCTTCGACAAGCTGCCCGACGGCCCTGTCAACGCTGACGATCCGCGCGTCCGCTGGCCCGCCAAAGGCAAGGTCTTCAACCGCATGGAGGAGCTCATCGACCAGTTCAAGCTCGTCACCGAAGGCGGCATGGCGCCGGTCGGCGAGGTCTATCATGCGATCGAGGCGGCCAACGGCGAATTGGGCTTTTACATCGTCAGCGACGGTACCGGCAAACCGTGGAAATGCCGCTGCCGCGCTCCCAGCTTTTCCAACATGTCTCCGCTTTCGAAGATGATTACCGGAGGGCAGCTCGCCGACGTGGTGCCGACCTTTGGAATGATCAACATGATTGGCGGCGAATGCGATCGGTGACGTGATGCTTCTGTCGGCTGCGACGCACGAAAAAATCCGCGCGGAAATCGCGCATTATCCCAACCCTCGCGGCGCCCTGCTTTACGCGCTGCACATGGCGCGTGACGAGGCCGGCCAGCTCGGCAAGGATCTGTTTGCCGAGATCGGCGAATTTTTCGGGATGCGCGCGGGCGAGGTCGCAGAGGTCGCCTCGTTCTATTCGCTGTATAATCAGCCGAAAGCCGAGGCCGTAATCCAGATTTGCGCCGGACTGCCGTGCTGCCTCAACGGCGCCCGCGGACTGGTGCGCCAGGCCGAAAAACAACTCGGGACAAAATCCGGCACTGCCACCGCCGACGGCCGTTTCGCCATCGTCGAGGTCGAATGCCTCGGGTCGTGCGGCACCGCACCGGTGGTGCAGGTCAATCGCAATCTCTACGTCGAGCGCGCGACGCCGGACTACCTGGCTTCGATGCTGACCTCGCCGCAGGCCGCGATCGGCGCGCACCCGCCGACGCCCCTGATCTCGCAGGTTGCCGAAGGGGTCACGGGCTACCTGCTTCCGCCCAATGGCGAGCGCCGCCTCTCTGTAGAAGAATATAAACAGGTTGGCGGATATAAAACCGTGATCAAGGCCGGCGCGATGGAGCCCAAGGCGATCGCGGCTACGGTCAAGGACGCCGGCCTGCGCGGACGCGGCGGCGCCGGTTTCGCCACCGGACTCAAATGGACTTTCATGCCACCACCCGACGGCGGTCCGCGCTACCTCGCCGTCAACGCCGACGAAAGCGAGCCCGGCACCTTCAAGGACCGGCAGATCATGGAGCGCAATCCGCATCTGCCGATCGAGGGCATCATGATCGCTGCGATGGCGATACAGGCCAACGCTGCGTTCATTTATATTCGCGGCGAGTATGTCGAGGCCTATCGCATCATGCGCGAGGCCATTGGCCAGGCCTACGCCGCCGGCATCCTGGGTGAGAACGCGCTTGGCTTCAATCGCCGCTTCGATATCCACATCCAGCCCGGCGCCGGGGCCTACATCTGCGGCGAAGAGAGCGGGATGCTCGAGTCGATGGAGGGCAAGAAGGGGCAGCCGCGCAAACGCCCGCCCTTTCCCGCCGTGCGCGGACTCTGGCAGCGGCCCACCACGGTCGAGAATATCGAGACCTGCTCGCACGTTCCCGTGATAATCGAGCGCGGCGTCGACTGGTATAAAAGCATCGGGATGCCCAACAGCTCGGGCCACACGCTCTTCGGCGTCAGCGGTCACGTCAAGCGTCCGGGAATCTACGAGATGCCGCTCGGCGTCAAGCTGCGCGACCTCATTTACAACTACGGCGGCGGGCTCGAAGACGGCCGCACGGTCAAGGCCGTCATACCCGGCGGACTCTCGATGCCGGTGTTGCGCGGCGATCAGATCGACGTCGCCGTCGATCACGAATCGCTCAAGACCGTCAACTCGCTGCTCGGCACCGCCGGCGCGATCGTGATGGACGACCGCTCATGCATGGTGCGCGCGGCGCTGGTCATCGCGCGCTTCTTCGAACACGAATCATGCGGCCAGTGCACGCAATGCCGTGAAGGCACCGGCTGGACCTATCGCACGCTCAAGCGCATCGAGGCCGGCGAGGGGCGTCCGCAGGATCTCGATACGCTCGCCGATACCTTCAACTTCATGGACGGCAAATGCATCTGCGCGCTCGCCGACGGAGCGTCGTGGGCTTCACGCGCATTTCTCAAACAGTTTCGCGCCGACTACGAGGCGCACATCGAGGCCAGGAAATGCCCGTTCCCGGAGAGCTTTGAGGTATGAGCGCGAGAGTCACCCGCAACACCGTCGTCGCGATGCTCGGAACACCGGACCGTACGGCCGGCAGTCTCAACAGTCCCGTGCAACTCGAGGAACTGGGTATTCGCTACAACGAAAAATGGACCTATGAACATCTAGTGAGCGATCCGGCAGGGGTGCCGCAGCGCGCGATCTACTGGCAGCGCTACGATTTCGTTGCGACTCTGATCCGAGCCGGCGCCAACGATGAATGGCGTCCCGATACGAAACTCGCCGAGTCCGTCGCCGGCGCAGATAATCGCCTGGCGCCGATCGAAAACCAGCATCAACCGACCCAGCCGAGTGGTCTCTATGCACCGGCTTCCGAGGTCAAGGATTCATCCGACCTCGGCGGCTACATCATGGGTCAGAAGCCGTCGCGCGCCGCCAACTAGGGCCGCGCTCCGATCGCAACCCGCAAGGCCTCGCTCGCTTCCGCAATCGCGCGCCGCGACTTCTCGATTACCGTCGGCATCCCGAAGAAGCCGTGCGTTACGCCGTCGTAGCGCTTGAGCACGGTCGCGATTCCGTCCTCGCGCAGCCGCGCGGCGTACGCTTCTCCTTCATCGCGCAACGGATCGAACTCGGCCGTGAGCACCAGCGCCGGCGGCAGCCCGGCCAGTGTTTTTGCCCGCGCCGGGCACGCGTACGAGTTGGCCGCGTCGGCATCGCTCGCCAGGTAGTGCCCCCAGAACCACTCCATATCCGCGCGCGATAGGATGTAGTAACCGTCGGTCGCGAACTCCCTATGCGACGGCGTATCCAGTTCGCGCTGCGTCGCCGGGTAAATTAGTAATTGGTGTGCGATTTTCGGTCCGCCGCGATCGCGCGCCATCAACGCGACCGCCGCTGCCAGGTTCGCGCCCGCGCTGGTTCCGGCAACCGCGATCCGATTGGCGTCGCAGCCAAGCGCCGGCGCATTGTCCGCTACCCACTTTGTTGCCGCATAGCAATCCTCGGGTCCTGCCGGGAATTTATGCTCGGGCGCGAGCCGGTACTCAACTGAGACAGTTACGCATCCCGCGGCATTGGTTATCATCCGGCACGGCTGGTCGGTCATCTCGATATTGCCGAGGACCCAACCGCCGCCATGAAAATATACCAGCGCGCCAAACGGTCCGTTGCCGTCCGGAGTGTAGATGCGAATCGGAATATCGCCGCTCGGCCCCGCAATCGTGCGGTCTTCGACCCGTGCGACCGGCGTCGGATCGCCCACCGCCATCCGCCGCGCCATCTGCTCGCGCGCGGCTTGCGGCGTCATCTGATGGAACGACGCCAGCTTTGCTGCCGCCATCTGGTCAAGCAGCGCCTTCATGTCGGGGTCGAGTGGCATTTTCCAAATCTCCTGCGACTCATTCGATCGGCGAGTGACTAATTAGAGCTATTCCAGCTCGCGACTGAGATTTCCGGCATATACCCCGAAGTCTCAGACGTATAGCCCGGCCTGCCGCTCCAGCTCAGTCGCGTAATTATCGGGGCTTAGCCGGTTTGCGATCAGCATCAGCACGAACCGATGTATTCCGAGGTCTTCGTATTGCCGCAGACCCGCCTGCACTTCTGCGCGATTCCCGCGCAGCGACCGCATGATAGTCAGATCGAGGGTGGAATAGTCACGACCGGCTTTGCCGCATTCGTCGCGCAGCTTGGCCAGTTCGGCCTTCATCTGATCCGGCGAAAGTAGTATTGGGCACCAGCCGTCGCCCCACTGCGCCACCCAGCGCAGCGCGTTCTTGTCCTTGCTGCCGATCAGTACCGGCGGACCGCCCTTGCGCGCCGGCTTCGGATAGAGCCTCACCGGCGGGAACTTTACGTACTTGCCGTCGAATGACGCTTCTTCCTTGGTCCACAATTCGCGCATCGCCGCGATGTATTCCCGGGTCTGCGTCCAGCGATGCGGGAAATCGGCGCCCATCAGCTCGGATTCTTCCTTCAGCCAGCCGCCGCCGATACCGAACAGCACGCGGCCGCCTGAGAAATGATCGAGCGTCGCGATCTCGTTAGCAGTCAAGATCGGATTGCGCTCAGGCACCAGGCAGACCCCCGTACCGACCTTCAGATGTGTGGTTGCCGCGGCCGCCATCGCCATCGCGACAAACGGATCGCACATGCGCGAATAGTGGTCGGGTATCTCACCCTTGCCCGGCGGCGTTTCCGGCAGCGGCGTCGTCGTATGCACCGGCATCACCGGATGATCCGGCAGCCATAGCGATTCGAAACCGAGCGCCTCGGCTTTGCGCGCCAGCGTCGCCGGATCGACGCTATACTCGTTCACGACTGCGAGCATTCCGATTTTCATAGTCATCACCGTATCCGGCCGGCGCGGGCTTCAGCCGCCGGTAGTCAATTCGCGAAAGTATATTGCGGGCGCTGCGCGATCAGGTCTTCTTCGGCTCCGTCACCTCGCGAAATGCGCGTATTGCCTCGACCGCCGTCGGCACTCCGCTGTATTGCGAAATGTGAATTATCATCTCCTTGATTTCCTGCTGCGTCACTCCGATATTTAGCGCGCCGCGCATATGCAGCCGCAATTCCGGCCCGCGCCCGAGCGCCATCAGAGCGGTCATCGTGATCAACGAGCGAATCTTGGTTTCGAGGCCGGGCCGCCCCCAGATGCCGCCGAAGAGCTGGTCGTTGAGGAACGCGGCGAAGCCTTCGTCGAATTGTTTCAGATATTCGTTGCCACCCACGGCCGCCTTTTCGCCAAACAGCTTCGTGCGTACTTCCAGCCCTTTTTTCGCGAGATCGTCTGCCATCTTGCTATCTCCCTTCTGAACCGATTGCCGATTGCAATTGCGGATTGAATGACTATTGCGATGTGAGTAATGCGATTGCGCTCAGGTGCGCACTTTCACGCCCGCGCGATCTTCCTGCACCGTCACCGCCGCGGTCGAATCCTTGTCACCCAGGCCATGCGCCATCGCCGAGAGAAAATCCTGCTCGACCATCGCGGCGATCGGCATCGGCACGTTGAGTTCGCGTCCGACTTCGGTCGCCAGTCCCAGGTCCTTGCGCGCGAGCTTGAGCGCAAAGGTCACGCGATCGAAGTTGCCTCTGAAGACCATCTTCGGCAGCGCGCCCTTCAGCACCATCCCCTGGCCGTATGCGCCGTCCGAGACCGCCTTCAGCAGCGCCTCGGGCGAGACTCCGGCCTTGACCCCCATCGTGAATGCCTCGACCAGCAGTTGGGTCGAGCAAATCGCGATCATGTTGTGCACCAGCTTGGCCACCGCCCCAGCGCCAATCGCGCCGATGTACGAGACCTTGTCGCCGATCGCGTCGAGCGCCGGTTTGATCTTTTCGTAAACCGCCTGATCGCCCCCGACCATCACCGCCAGCGTCGCATTGCGCGCGCCCGGAATCCCGCCGCTCACCGGAGCGTCGAGCATCGCGATGCCCTTGGACTTGAACACCTCATTGATGCGCCGGATCACGGTCGGCGAGTTGGTTGAAAGATCGGCATAGACCGTGCCCGGCTGTATCCCGCTGAGGATGCCGTCGGTGCCCAGCGCCACCGCCTCGACCTCCTTCGGACCCGGCAACGACGTCAAAACAAGTTCGCTCTTGGCCGCTACCGCCGCCGGTGTGTCGGCCCACTGTGCACCGCCCGCCAGATGCGCTTCCGCCATCGAGCGCCGTATGTCGTTCACGACCAGGCTATGCCCGGCCTTGATCATATTGAGCGCCATCGGCCCGCCCATATTGCCCAATCCAATGAATCCAACTCGCATTTTCGGCCTCCCGAGGTGATGGTTAACGGCCAACCCGATCGCGGATGCTGTACGTGGACGCACACCGCGCCGGCTCGCCGCAATTCTCAGTCATGTTTTTCGCGTGCAGTATTCTTAAAGCACCGACCCCACGCATCTCGCAAGGACAATCGCGGACAACCGCCTGCGCGCGCTTCAAGCGGGCTTGGTCGCGTCGTTCAACGCGCGAATCGCCGCGACCGCCGTCGGCACGCCGCCACGGCTCGACGCGGCGCTATCGCGTCGCTGGATGTTCACGCTTCCTAAAGCATCGCCGCCAAATTACTGCAAGGATCGCCGATCGATGTCGCCATCCGCCGCCGGTCACTCATCGCCGCCGCGTTCTCCTCCATTGCCCACTGACCGCCTGGTCGGCCGATTGACATAGCGCGATGCTTGTATCAACCTTACTCGTTAGTATTTGCGGCCTTATCCAGAGCGGCGGAGGGACTGGCCCGACGATGCCGCAGCAACCGGCCTACTGATGGTGCTGGTGCTAAGTCCTGCGGGGTCTCCCAGCTTTTCCGAGGAGACCTTGGTAGATAAGGCGAGAGTAGAAGTACCCTCGTCTTGTCGCCAGACGAGGGTTTTTTGATCCCCGCCAACGGACTTTCCAAATCCCGGCCGCAAGGACGGATACATCGTGTTGGCGAGCAAGCGAATCTTGATTGTTGGAATCGGCGGCCTCGGAGTTCCCGCGGCCTGCGCCTTGATTCGCGCCGGCTTCGATGACCTCGGGCTGATCGACCCCGACCTTATCGACCTCTCGAATTTGCCGCGCCAGATCATCTTCGGCCTGTCCGACCTCGGCGCCCCCAAAGTCATCGCCGCTGCCCGCCACCTCGATGCAATGCTCCCCGGGGCGAAGCTCGAACCGATGCGCCTGGCCCTCGACGCTGCCAACGCCGCCGATATCATCGCGCGCTTCGCCTTCGTGATCGACGCGACCGACAGCCCCGCGACCAAGTTCCTGATCAACGATGTCTGCGTCGAGCTCGGCTGTCCCTTCGTTTATGGCGGCGTGCTGGGACTCACCGGGCAGGCGATGACCGTCTTTCCCGGTGCCACCGCATGCCTGCGCTGCCTCTTCGAGGAGCCGCCCGACGAAGCCGAGGTCGCGAGCTGTCGTGAGGCTGGAATTATCGGCCCCGTCGCCGGCGCGATCGGCGCGGCACAGGCGTCCGAGGCGCTCAGCTTCATGAGCGGCCGAATGCCCGCGCTCGCGGGCAATATGTTGACCCTCGATGGCTCTCAAAGCGGGCGTGTTCGCCTGACTCCAATTGCGGCGCGTGTCGGATGCCGATGCGCTGCCGCTGATTCGAACGCTGCGGCCGGAGACGCTGTGTCGCCGGCCAGATAACGAGGATGCGATGAGTTACGTCACCAATCTCAAGTGTCGCGAGTGCGGCCAGGAATACCCGATTAGCCCGCTCCACGTATGCGAAACCTGCTTCGGCCCCCTAGAAGTCGGTTACGATTATCCAAAAATCCGCGCCGCCATTTCGCGCTCGATCGTCGAACGCCGCCCCCACAACCTCTGGCGCTACCGCGAACTCCTGCCGGTCGAGGGCGAACCCCAGATCGGCCCATGCTCGGGCTTCACGCCCTTGCTTCGCGCCGAGCGCCTCGGCGCCGAACTCGGCCTCAAAAAGCTCTACATCAAAGACGACACCGTCAACCATCCGACCCTGTCCTACAAGGATCGCGTGGTCTCGGTTGCTATCAGCAAGGCGCGCGAATTCGGCTTCACGACGGTCTCCTGCGCCTCCACCGGCAACCTCGCGACCGCCGTCGCCGCCCACGCCGCACGCGCCGGTCTCAACTGCGTCATCTTCATGCCCGAAGGCGTCGAGACCGGCAAAATCGTCGGCTCCACCGTCTACGGCGCGCGTGTCATCACGATTCGCGGCAACTACGACGACGTCAATCGGCTCTGCAGCGAGATCGCCGACAAGTACGGATGGGCCTTCGTCAATATCAACCTGCGCCCGTACTATACCGAGGGCGCCAAGACCTTCGGTTTCGAGGTCGCCGAGCAACTCGGATGGCACACGCCCGACCACATCGTGGTCCCGACCGCCGGCGGCACCATCCTGCCCAAGATCGCCAAGGGCTTCAAAGAGCTGAAAGAAGTCGGGCTGTTGCGCGATAGTCAGTTCAAAATCCATTGCGCCCAAGCCGCCGGCTCCGCCCCAGTCATTCACGCGCTGCACAAGGGCACCGACCTCATCACCCCGGTCAAGCCCGATACCATCGCCAAATCGATCGCTATCGGTAATCCCGCCGACGGCTTCTATGTCCTCAAGGCCGTGCGCGAGTCCGGCGGATGGGGCGACGCCGCCACCGATCCCGAAATCATCGACGCTATCAAACTGCTCGCCGCCACCGAGGGGATCTTCGCCGAGCCCGCCGGCGGCACCACGCTTGCCGTTACCATCAAGCTCATCGAGCAAAAACGCATCAAGCCCGACGAGACCGTGGTCGTGTCGATTACCGGAAACGGCTACAAAACCGTCGAAGCGGTCGCCCGATCGCTCGAACCACCGTTCGTTATCGAGGCGCGCCTGCGCGAATTCGACGCCCTTTACGAGCGTCTCGGCGGCACTCGCCGCGCGTTGGCCGGCGCCGCCTGACCTTGCGGGCGCCGCGTCTGTGGCATAAACATCGAAGTTCGCCCTTGCGATTTTTCAGGAGGCTTTTTCCTCATCATGGCCGTCAAAGTCAGAGTCCCAACCCCGCTGCGCCGCTTTACCGCTGGCGTCGATGAAGTTACCGCCGAAGGCGATTCGATCAAGGCTGTCCTCGACGACCTCGATCGCAGCCACCCCGGAATACTCGAGCGTCTGCTCGACGAAAAGGGCGAATTGCGCCGCTTCGTCAACGTCTATCTCAACGGCGACGACATCCGCTTTCTCAACCAGCTAAGCTCCAAGGTCAAGGATGGCGACGATATCTCAATCGTCCCGGCGATCGCAGGCGGACGTTAGCCACGAGATCGTGCCGACGGCGCGCGCTCGCGGCGTGCTCGATCTCATCGGCAATACGCCGCTGCTCGAGATCACCCGGCTGACCGAGGGCCTGCTCCGCCCCGGCGTGCGCATCTTTGCCAAGCTCGAGGGCTTCAACCCCGGCGGCTCCGTCAAGGATCGCGCCGCCCGCAAGATGGTCGAACTCGGCCTCGCACATGGCGATCTGCGCCCCGGCAAGGTCATCCTCGATTCCACTTCCGGCAACACCGGCATCGCCCTCGCCATGGTCGGCGCCGCGCTCGGATTTCAGGTCGAACTCGTGATGGCCTCCAACGTCAGCCGCGAGCGCAAGAAGATTATCGAGGCTTTCGGCGCCAAGCCCATTTTTTCCGACCCGCTCGAAGGCTCCGACGGCGCCATCGTGCTTTGCCGCAAGCTCATCGACGCCGATCCCGATCGCTATTTCAAACCCGACCAATATAACAACGAGGCCAATCCGCTCGCCCACTTCGAGACTACCGGCCCCGAAATCTGGCGTCAGACCGCCGGCGCCGTCACCCACTTCGCCGCCGGTATCGGCACCAGCGGCACCATCATGGGCACCGGCCGCTATCTCAAGTCGCGCAACCCCGCCGTCAAGGTCGTCGCCGTCGAGCCCGACGATCCGATGCACGGACTCGAGGGCCTCAAGCACATGGCCTCGTCGATCGTCCCCGGCATCTATCACGAGAACGAACTCGACGATAAAATTCAGGTCAGCACCGAAGACGCCTACGAAATGGTTTACGCGCTCGGGCAGTTCGAGGGCCTCCTCGTCGGCCAGTCGTCGGGTGCTGCGATGGTCGCGGCGCTCAAGCTCGCGAGCTCTCTGCGCGAGGGCACTGTGGTTACGGTTTTCTCCGATTTCGGCGAAAAGTATCTCTCCACCAACCTCTGGATCGGATGGCAGGAATGGCGCCGCGAACATCTCCAGCGCCTGGTGCGCAAATGGAACGTATCCGCGAACGCTACTACCTGAGCTACCCGCGCGCCCTCATCCGGGAGCCCATCCTTTACCAGTTGGTCAAGAAGTTCGACCTGGTGTTCAATATCCGTGGCGCCAGCGTCTCGGAGGAAATGGGCCTGGTGGCGGTCGAATTCGAAGGCACCAACGACCAGATCGAGCGCGCCATCGCGTGGCTGCGCGCCACGGGCGTCACCGTCGAGCCGATCGAGAAAAACGTCATCGAGTAACGCGTGCGCGGCGCGATCTTATGCGTCGATTCCCTCCCGTGCCGCTGACCAATCGCCAAATCGAACACTACAGCCGCCAGCTCATCGTTCAGGGCTTCGGCGCCGACGCCCAGCAACGCCTGCTCGCGGCGCATATCCTGCTCATCGCGCCCCGGGTCGAGCTTGATTCCGTGCTTGGCTATCTGGTCGGCGCCGGCGTCGGCCAGATCGATTTGCCCGCAGATCTCGAACCCGCCGCCGCTGCTGCTATCGTCGCTCGAATGCGCGATCTTAATCCCGACTCCATCGTGAGGGTCGGCCCTCGCATCGCGCCCGCGTCCGGAGCATTCGATTTGGCCCTCGTACTCGCCGGCGACGACGCTTCGCTCGCACAGGCGCGGGAGCTTTGCGATCGCCCGGATAACTTTGCCGGCACCCTGGCCGATAATTCCGCGCCCGTTTCCACATTGGTCTCGGCCTTCGTCTCCGCATTCGTCTTCGCGCGCCTTGACCGGCCCGCGCGAATCGCGGTCATCCCGCGCCACCCTCCGTGTCCGCGATGTACCGCCGCGGGCGACTTGCTCGCGCCCCTCGCCGCGCCCGCCGATAACGCCGCTTTCGTCCCCAGTCTCGCGGCGCTCGAAGCGATCAAACTTCTCTCCGGTTTCGCGGCGGCCGCAGCGTCCTCGTTAATCGAATTTCACGGCTACCAGGCTTCCGCCCGCGTTATCGACGCGGATTCCGCCGCAAAATGTACCTGCAATGCGGCGCGGTTCGCGCAACGCTCCCCGCAAGGCTCGCCAAAGGACTCTCCAAAAGGCTCTCGATGACCGCGCCCGCTTCCGACGCCAGCCTCTGGCTCCTCGATTTCGACAACACGCTGGCCGCGCTCGAACGCGAGGTCGATTGGCCCGGCAGCCGCCGCGAACTCGAGGCCTGGCTGCGTGCCGCCGGCGTTGACGATCTAATCTTCGCCGAGATTCCCAAGGGCAATCTCCCGATCTATGCGGCGCTTCATTCGCGCTGGATTAGCACGGGGTCCGGGGCACCCCACGGCGGCGCGCCGCCGCCTCCCGCAGACCCCGCATCGCTCCTGCGTCACGCCTCCGAAATTATCGAGCGCCATGAGCTGGTCGGCGCTGCGCTTGCCGCCCCGACTCCCGGCGCAATCGAATTGCTCGAGGCGATCGCCGCTCGCGGCGCGGTCGCCATCATCGTGACCTCCAACTCGTCGCGCACCGTCCAGCACTGGCTCGACCGCCACGGCGTCGGCGCTCTGGTGCGTGCAATTGTCGGCCGCGACAGCCTGCTAGCGCTGAAACCTTCGCCCGAGATGGTCACCCGCGCCCTCGCGATCGCATCGAGCTTGGCCCCCGACGCGCTCTCGCCAATCGATACGGTCGAAGCATTTACGATAGTGTCCGCTTCCAACGCGGTCTTCGTTGGGGACAGCCTGGCTGACTTCGAGGCGGCCCGCGCCGCCGGCGTCGGTTTTTACGGCGTCGCCACCGCAGAGTCTGCCCGCGATCGCCTCGTTGCCGCCGGCGCAACCGACATTTTTACCTCGCCCGCTGCCCTGCGCATCCATCTGAACCTCGCCCCCACATCCGATCAATGAGTCCGCTTCCGCGTGCACGCTGATCGCTCAACGCGCTCCCTTATCTTGATTGGTCTTATCCGTCCTCCTGAACGAAGCTCGTCACTTTCTGTCATCCTGAACGAAGTGAAGGATCTCGCGCGGTCTCTCCGCGCGTTAACGTAAAGCCCTCGCGCGGTCCCTCCGCGCGTTAACGTAAAGCCCTCGCGCGGTCCCTCCGCGCGTTAACGTAAAGCCCTCGCGCGGTCCCTCCGCCTGTCACTCAGTGCGCAACGAACTATCCCGCCCGCTTTTATCTTCAATCGTATTCCCCGTCATTCGCCTTCGCTTAAGCGCCCCCTTAAGGATCTCGCCGCATCGCGCGCAAGACCCACTATTCCCCTCTCACGTGATTCGTATCCTCAAGCGTCAGCCCATTTCCTCTTTCCAGGGCGTAGCCCGCATCTTCACAAACGGGAAGTCTGAAACCTGGGTGAGGTTTCAGTGTCTTCAAAATCAAAGTTTGGAGTTCTTCGACAACTGTCTGCTCGCCCCCCCTGCGCTCCGTCTAGTGGGAGGTTTCAGTATCTTCAAAGACTAGGATTTTTAAGAAGTCTGCGATGTGTTCGCAGCGAGCGATTCAAAATTGGAGTATAGTTTTGTCGGCATTACGGCTGCGGAGACTCGGTCCTTAGGCCAAACCAACCCGCGAGGTGCAAAATCCCGGCTTTCCTAAATCGCTCTTACTGGATCCCTGCATTATTCTTGCCCCGGCAATACCTAGCAGCGGATCGAGCGCTCCGCCCCTCAATCGTCGATATCATTTTACAAAACAAGCCCGTTTTTCGCGGCTCTTCCCTCGCACCAGCGCTTCGAAGTACAAACTTGAGTCAGCCACTCTTTCAAACGGGGAGTCTGGAACCTCGCGAGGTTTCAGCAAATTCAATATTGCGCTCTGCGACAACCCTATGCGCCCCCGGCGCCGCAACGAACACGGGCTCACATAATTGTCCACTCGAATTAGTAATGCACGCGATTGCTTTGAGCGTTAATCGAATATAACTTATAAGACCAACAAAGTATCCTATTTCGGAGCACTACTGCATAATGAGCGAAGGTTTTACCCTCTGGTTCACCGGCCTTTCGGGCGCTGGCAAGTCAACTCTGGCCAATCTCGCGGCCGGCGAGCTGCGCAATCGCGGTCATCGCGTCGAAATTCTCGACGGTGACGAAGTTCGCACCAATCTCTCCAAGGGACTCGGCTTCTCCAAGGAGGACCGCGATACCAACATCCGCCGTATCGGATGGGTCTGCCGCCTGCTCGCGCGCAACGGCGTTATCGCGATATCCGCGGCAATCTCCCCCTACCGCGAAATCCGCGACGAGGTCCGCGGGATGCACGACCGCTTCTTCGAAGCCTTCGTCTATTGCCCCGTCCCCACGCTCGCCGAGCGCGACGTCAAGGGCCTCTACAAAAAGGCGCTCGCTGGCGAAATCAAAAACTTCACCGGCGTTTCCGATCCCTACGAGGAACCGCTCAACCCTGAAATCGTCCTTCGTTCCGATACCGAGACCAAAGAGCAAAGCCTCGTGCGCCTGCTCGAGGCCCTCGAAGCCGGAAAATTTATCTTTCCCAATGGAGCCCCACGATGAGCAGCGTCGCTAATGACCCTATTTCCGCACACGGCGGCGGTGATCTCGTCGATCTGATGGCGCAAGCAGCCGATCGCGCGGCGCTACGCACGCACGCCGAAAAGCTCCCGGTCGTGACCCTCGGCGCGCGTGAGATCGCCGACCTCGAGATGCTCTCGTCGGGCGCGTTCTCGCCGCTCACCGGCTTCATGAGCGAGGCCGATTACCTTCGCAGCCGCGACGATCTGCGCCTCGCCTCGGGCGTCCCATGGTCGATTCCGATCACGCTTGGGGTTGACGAGGCCGCCGCGCGCGCGCTCGCACCCGGCCAGGATGTCGCGCTGGCAACCGAGTCCGGTGCACGCCTCGCAATTCTGAAGCTCGCCGAGATTTACAAGGTCGACCGCCAGCAAGAGGCGCAGGCCGTCTTCGGCACCGCCGAGGACGCCCATCCCGGCGCCAAAAACGTCACCTCGACGCCGGCGTTCTGCCTCGGCGGCAAGGTTATCCTCTTCGCCGAGATTCCCGGCCGCACCTTCCTCGAATACCGGCTCGACCCGCGCGCCACCCGCGGTAAATTCCGTGAACTCGGATGGCGTAAAATTGTCGCCTTCCAGACCCGCAATCCCACCCATCGCGCCCACGAATACATCCAGAAGGCCGCCCTCGAAATCTGCGACGGCCTGCTGCTCCATCCGCTGGTTGGGGAGACCAAGGGCGACGACGTTCCTGCCGCGGTCCGGATGGAAACCTACAAAGTTCTGCTTGAACTCTACTATCCGAAGAACCGCGCGATGCTCACCGTGATGCCCGCGCACATGCGCTACGGCGGCCCGCGCGAGGCGATTCTCCACGCCATCATCCGCCGTAACTACGGATGCACCCACTTCATCGTCGGCCGCGATCACGCCGGCGTCGGCACCTACTACGGCACCTACGACGCGCAGAAAATCTTCGAGCGTTACGCCCCCGGCGAGATCGGCATCACCACGCTCAATTTCGAAAATACCTTCTACTGCGGCAAATGCGGCGGCATGGCTTCGTTCAAAACCTGTCCGCATACCGACGCCGATCGATTGCTACTTTCCGGCACCAAGGTGCGCGAGATGTTGCGTGCAGGCCAGGCTCCCCCGCCCGAGTACACCCGTCCCGAAATCGCGGCGATCCTGGTGCGTACGATGCACTCGCAGACCTGATGACGGCGCGCGTTGGCATCGCCCGCCGGTGATGCCAACGGTGCGCCCGCAAATCCCCAGCGCACCGTCGTCGCCGAATCGGTGTCGCGGGTGCGAAGCTACTGCAGCGGCGGGTCGCTATCGGGCGGCGCCATTATCGGCGAGCCATGATGGAGTATCAGCAGCCACTCGCCGTCCGCGCGTTCGAACACGTTGGTCGCCAGCACGCTCGAGCGCGATCCGCCGTCGTAGCCGCGCTGCGTCAGGACCTCCTCCAGCAGCACCACCGCGAGGTCGCCGTTGATCGTCACCGCCTCGTCGCGCAGTTCAAACTTCATTTCGAAGGCGCTCTGAAAGATGCGCGCCCAACTGGTCATCACCGGACCCCATCCGGTCAGCCGGCGCCATCCTGGATGTACGCACGCGATGCGCTGTTCGCGCATCCACACGCGCTCCATCTGCGCCACGTCGAGACTCTCGAAGGCTCGATAGAAGGCGCGGTTGGCTTTCAGCACGGCGTCGTGGTCAGTCATTGGTCGGACACCTCAACGAACGATTTCACCCTAATGATTGAATGGCTGTGACGCCAGCGCCGCGACCGATCGGGGTGGCGGGTGGCAGCAGGGAATGGGCAGTAGCCGGCGGTCGGGGAGGGCGATGCGGCTTGGATTTCAATGCTAATCAAGATATATAAAGTAATATCAAGATGAATATTCAATGAAAATGGGAGGCGAGTGGCGATGAAACCGACGAATGTCGTCCGTCAGGAAGAGATCGCGTGGACCGAAGCGGCGCAAGGCAAGTTCCGCTATCAGCGCAAATCGTTTACGGCGGCTGCCGGGATGCGCCAGTTGGGTGCGAGCGTGTACGAGATCGAGCCAGGGGCGTCAGCCTTTCCGCGCCATTACCATTGCGCAAACGAGGAGGCGATCTACGTGCTCGAGGGCGAGGGCGTGCTCATCGTCGGCGACGCGGAGGTGAAGATGGGAGCGGGGGATTTTGCGGCGCTACCGCGTGGCGACGAGTATGCGCATCGGATACGCAATGGCTCGGATCGGCCGCTGCGGTTTCTATGCTTTTCGACCATGATCGAGCCCGACGTGACGGTTTATGCGGACTCCAACAAGGTCGGCTTCTTTGTCGGGGCGGCGCCGGGGGGCGATAAGCGGCAGCGGCGGCTGACGGGAGTTTTTCGGCGCGAGAGCGAGGTAGATTATTTCGACGGCGAGCCCGACGCCTGAGCGGTGATGCGGCGGTGCGGGCAGTGCCCAAAGCGGACTCGGGCGGGCGTTCGGTCAGGAAAGCGGGGCGATGACGCGAGTGCTGCGACGGATCGAGCGGCGCGCGAAAATCGGTTAGCCTGTGGCGCGCGAGGTGAGGCGTGAGCGATGGGCAATGGGGCGCGAGCGAGATCGTCGAGAATCTTTACGTGGGCGATCTGCAGGACGCGCAAAAATTTAACGGGATGATTATTTCGGTGCTGCCGGACTGGCTCGAAGCCGAGCCGGCGCATGCAGTGTGGATGCCGTTTTTGAAAAACGGGCTGGCGACGCTCGAGAGCACGGCGGCGCTAATCGACTATGCGCTGAGGCTGGGTCTGCGCGTGCTGGTGCATTGCGAGGAGGGCTGCGAGCGGGCGCCGCTGACGGTGGCCTGGTTTCTCCATCGGCGGCGCGCGATGACGCTCGAGGAAGCCTACGCGCTGCTCAAACGGCAGCGTCCGATGGTAGAAGATCGTCGCCGCTGGCTCGGGATCTACAACCGCTGACGCGGGGGCGCGCTCGCGACGCGATTCGCCAAGGGGCAGAACGGGCGGTAGAGCAAGGGAGCGTGGTTGAGGAACTCAAAACTTTTGATTTTGTAAGAACTGAAACCTCCCACTAGACGGAGCGAAGCGGAGTCGAGCAAAGGAGTCTGCGACGTGCGCACAGCGAGCGCAGCGAGCGATTCAAAAGACAGGACTTTCAGACTTCCCTTTTGAAAAAGATGCGGGCTTCGCCCTGTAAAAGACCTTATGATGATTGCGTTCGGGACGCTGGTTGAGCACGCCTACGCGGTGCTCAACCAGCAACGTCTGATGGTCGAGGATCGTCGCCGCTGGCTCGGGATCTACAACCGCTGATCTTGGCTCACGTCAGTCAATGGCTGGTACGTTAGGGAATTGATGATTTGCGCCCACTTGCGCGCCCATCATGAAGAGTGCTGCTTCTAGCATATGCGCCCGTGACGGCATGGCGAGACCCGGAAAAATCTCGGGCGTCAAATTGAGGACTGCATGGAGTAACCAGGACACTCGGACCTGTGCCTCGATCCATCGATAGCCGAGCGCGCGGTTGAAGACTGGTTGATTCACGTACGGTTGTACAACAACTGGCGTCGGTACGCGGTGTGCCTGTGTATCTCTAGGTATCGTCAGAACATTAGGGATGGCATTGCGCCCTTGGGTACGCAAATAGTGGTTGATGCACTCGCCAAGAGAAGCCGCAACCCGCGAGTCAAGAATGACTAATCCATCTTCACTGGCCAGACTATGAATTTTCACCAGTCCGGAACTTGCATAGGGAACCGATGCTGCCGTGATATTATTGGTCTCAACGGTTTCCAATGTGACTAATTGTTGAACGTGGTTTAGATACTGAGAGGCTCCGCCATTTCCGGGCATTGCGCCAATTTCTAAAAGTCGTTGATACGGCGCTTCCCAGCGGTTTCCCATACCCCATTGCAGGATCGCTTCGCACCATTGTGCTGTCGGATTATTGTCGTCGGCGTCGATCGCGGCACGCAATCCAGCGCTGAGGTAATTCAATGCTGTGCGGTTCGACTCCCAACAGTAAGTAGCGTATTCCTGGCTTCCGACAAAATTAAAGTGTTGAATTTGGGCAGGAGCTACAAAACTCCCAGGCCACGCATATCGGAGTAATGCATCGTTGACTCCGGTCGCCTGAAAATTCCGGTGTTCATGAAGAATTTGCCGATAGGTAGTTATGTATTGGACGGTCCAGCCTTGAAGGGCGTGCGAAAAATAATTCAGGAAACCCTGTACATCTCCGTCTGCCAGAAACTGCTCTCGATTCAACCATTCCTCGCTTTGGTTAAGGGGAGGAGCCGAGCTACTTGTGAACCCGACAATCTATCATGTTGGGACACTAAATTCAACAATATTTTCACTTCAACACACAGCCAATTCTAGGAGAGGTGTTGGAGGGAGTGGTACGCGATGCGAATAACTAGTGCCACCAATAGCTACTCGGATCGGGGCGGAGCGGGTGGGGCGCTGCCGGTGCCCGGAGCGTCTCACCCGCGTGATCGGGTATGGCGAGGGCTCCACACCTATGGAGTCCCGCCGAAGTGGCTATCCGTAGGCGGCTTCGAGCAGGGCGACGATCTCCTCGCGGTTGACCGGCCGATCGACGACTTTGGCGTGCTCGATCTCGGAGTGCACCGGTTCGGCGATTTCGGGAATCTCGTTGTGCTTGACGCCGGCCTCCTTGAGCGTATGCGCGACGTCGAACTGCGCGATGAATTTCTGAACGCGATCGGCACATTCGAGCGCCCCCTTGCGGGCGTTGCCAAGGTCGAAGCTGACGCCGAGGCCCTCGGCGATGGGACCGAAGCGCTGCGGTGCGATGTCGGCCATGAAGCGCATCACATGCGGCATCGTGATGCATGAGGTGACGCCGTGCGGAACGTCCCATTTGGGGCCGATCTGATGGCCGAGCGCGTGCGAGACGCCGAAGCGCGTGTTCATGCCGCCGAAAATCGAAAACCACGCCGCCATCTGACAATTGCCGCGATGGGCGAGCGAATCGTCGCCGGTGGTCTTGATCGAGGCGGGCAGGTGCTCGAAGAGCAGGGCGATCGATTTAGCGGCGAGCGTATCGGTGAGCATCTGATGGCGGATTGAATAGATGGCTTCGACCGCGTGATCGAGCGCGCGCATCCCGGTGGCGATCCAGAGCCATTCGGGGGTTTCGAGGCTGAGCGCGGGATCGTTGATGACGACGCGCGGCTGGAGGCGCGGATCGACGACGCCGCCCTTGATCAGGGTGGCTTCGTTGGTAACGCCGCCGACCGGAGTGTACTCGCCGGCGGAAAGCGTGGTGGGGACGGCGATGTGGATGAGGTCGCGGCCGTCGCCGCCGGAGACGGCCCCGCTGAAATCGATGCCGTGAGCGGCCGAGGTGGCGTCGCGATTGGAAAGGATCGAAGCGGCGGCGACCTTGGCGGTATCGATCGGGCTGCCGCCGCCGAAGCTGATGACGCAATCGGAATCGACGCGCTTCATTTCGGCGGTGAGTTCGCGCACGGTCGCAGCGGGGACGTGCTGGGCGGCGCCCTTGTAAACGGCGGCACAGCGCGAGCCCATCGCAGCGGTGACGCGATCGAGGAGTTTGGATTTACCGAGGGTCTTGCCGGTGACGACGACGGCGCGTTTGAGGCCGCGGCGGTCGAGTTCCTTGGCGAGGGCTTCGACTTTGCCGGGGCCAAAGATCACGCGTTCAAGTTTAGTGAAGGAGAATTCGCCGACTGGTGCGTTGATGTTCATGAAAAGCCCTCCGTTGACCTTTGCGGCCCTTTTCTAACACTGGCGGCGCCAAAGGCGAAACAGATCAGTGAGAGCGGGGCGTCAGGGTTTGATTACCACGAGAGTGCCGATCGGAAGAAGCCGCGCGAGCTCGCTGATGGCGGGGTTGTCGACCGAGATGCATCCGGTGGTCCAATTGATATCGCCGACGTTGAGGATAGGCACGTCGGTGCCGTGGATGCCGACGTTGTTGCCCTCGCGCATGCTGCGCGGGATATCGCCGTCGGCGCGCATGCGCTCGAAATTTTCGCGATCGGTTGCGTTGGGATAGTTGATCTTGAGGAACCATCGAAAGCGCAGGCTGCGGTGTTTGGAGACGATAAGGTAGTTGCCTTCCGGTGTGCGGCGGTCGCCCTCGAATTGTTTGGGACCACCGAAACGGCTACGGCCGAAGACTGCGTGAAAGTTCTTGAAGGGGCGGCCCTTGTAAAAGACCCGGATCTGAAAGCGCGACTTGATCGCAGTAACCGACCAGTTCAGCGGGTTGACGCGCGCCGAATACGGATCGCCCAGGTAAAGGCGGATGCCGTCGGCTTCGTGATCGGCGGGCGCAGCGGATGGCGACGGCCGGGATTGCGGTACGGCGGCAGGCTTGTGCGGCGAGGGCGGCAAAATTGCGGCGATAGCGGTCGGCGCCGCGGCCGGAGCGACCGGGGTCGCGAGTGTGGCGGGCGCCGCGGATGGTGGTCGGCCGTAGAAGACGTGATCTATTGAATTCGAGGCCTGCGAGTGCGAGGCCTGCACGGTCGGGGCGGGCTGCGGCGCACGGCCGCGGGGTGTCGCGATTGCGGCAGCGGCTATCGGTGCCCCAGTGGCGGCCGGCGTGGGAATCGCCGCGACCTCAGTTGCGAGGGCGCCGGGCGTTGCGGCCGGGGTGGCCAGAGCAGCGGCCGCCGGCGCGGCCTCGGGGTGCGCCGGGGGAGCGGAAGCGGCCGTCGCCGGGGTCGGATGAGCGTCGGCCGGAATCGGCGGCCGGCCGTAAAAGTAATGGTCGATTGAATGATCGCGGGAATCGACGTGCGAGTCGCCGTGCGCCGCGACGGGAACAATCGAGGCAGGCCGGCGCTCCGGTGCGGAGGAAATCGCTTGGGGAACCGATGCGGGTGGCGCGACTGCTGGAGACTGGGCGGCGAGCGGAACCGCCGCAAGCGGCTGCGTCGCGGTGGACTGTGCGGCGGCGTCTGGCGCCATGGCCATAATCGCGACGAGCGCGAGAGACAAGAGTGCGATAACGAAGGTTGAGAGCGCGATCGCCGATCGGGAACAGTTGCCCATAGCCGCATCCACCTGCCTTTGCCGCGAACATCATTTTGCGAAGGCTTGGAGGGCTGGTCAATTGCTATTAGGCTTTTGGCCAGACTTATTTTTCGGAATGTACGAGGCGCGGAGCAGATGGAAAGGGACCTGGCGCGAGCGATGGCGGCTTTGACGACCGGAATCTACGTGCTGACGGTGGCCGATGGCGAGCAACATCATGGGATGTCGTCGTCGTGGGTGACGCAGGTGTCCGGGGAGCCGGCGCTGTTCAGTGCAGCGGTCGACAACGCTCATTTTTCGCACGCGATCATCGCGCGGACAGGGAAGTTCGGGATGAACGTCGTGGGCGGCCGCGGCAAGGAGTTGGAGGACTATTTCTATTCGGCGCGGGCGCGGCGGCCGGACAACCTGTCGGATCTCGATTACGAACTATCCCCGCGGCTGCGGGTGCCGTGGCTGAGTCTCGCGATGGTTTCGATCGAGGCGCAGGTGCGCACAAGCAGCGTTGCCGGAGACCACACGATATTTATCGCGGAGCCGGCCGGGGTGCGAATCGGGGCGGGGGAGCGGCCGTTGACGTCGCTCGAACTCGACTACGTGTACGTCGGAGGCCGCGAAGTGATTGCGCGCGATCGGACGGGGTGGCCGAAATAGCCGGCGGCGGGTGGCAAGGCTAATTTGACGCCCGCCAAAACCATTTGATAGCATCCGCGCGCGGGAGAGCGGAGAGCAAGATGCCGATCGAAAAGAACCATCTGCGCCAGGTCATGGGACATTTTGCGACGGGCGTGACGATTATCACCACGTTGACCAAGGCCGGGGAGCTCCACGGGCTGACGGCGAATGCGTTTACCTCGGTATCGCTGGAACCGCCGCTGCTGTTGATCTCGGTGGACAAGAAGGCCGAGAGCTGGCCGGCGTTCGAGGAGAGCAAGGTCTTCACGGTCAATATCCTGGCGGAAGACCAGGAGGCGCTCTCGCGCAAATTCGCGGTCAGCGGCGGAAACAAATTCGAGGGCGTGGCGTATCGAATCGGTGCGAACGGAGCGCCGATAGTGGAAGGGGTGCTGGCGTTTATCGAATGCACGCTGTACGCGGCGTATGATGGTGGCGATCATTCGATTTATCTGGGAGAGATTCAGCAGGCCGAGATTCACGAAGGGAAACCGCTGGTGTTCTTTCGTGGCGGCTATCGCGCGCTGGGCGACTGAGCGCACCAATCGCAAGACCTCGCCGAACGTTATCAAGCATTCATCGTAATCGGGTGTTTCGAACCCCATTTTGAGACTCATCAGGTTGACGGCGCCGAAGCCGCCTTATCGTAAATTTCCCGCAATGGCAGGACCATTCGGCCGGGCCTCGCGAGGCGCGCGATGACGGGACCGGCACGGCTGGCGGGGATAACGGTTTTCCTGCCGTCGCATAACGAGGAAGGCAACGTCGAGCGTGTGGTGGCGGGCTTTCTGGCCGAGCTGCCGCGGGTAGCGGAGCGCTACGAAGTCGTGGTGGTGGACGATGGTAGCCACGATCGGACGGGCGAGATCGCGGATCGGCTGGCGGCTGAAAACCCCCATGTGCTGGTCGTACATCACGCGAAAAACCTCGGTTACGGCGGCGCCGTCAACAGCGGACTGCGCAGCGGCACCCAGCCCTATCTGCTGCTGGCGGACGGCGATGGCCAGTTCGATCCGGCCGAGATGTCGAAGCTGACGTCCCTGATCGAGAACTACGACGTGGTGATCGGCCGGCGTGCGCAACGTGCCGACAACTTCATGCGCAAAATTAACGGCAAGGCGTGGACGACGCTGTCGCGCCTGCTCTTCGGCCTGCAAATCACGGACATGGATTGCGGCTTCAAGCTCTTCCGGCGCGAGGCGGTAGCAGGAATCACCCTGCATTCGAACAGCGCCATGATCACCACCGAACTGATGGCGCGGCTGGCCGGGCGCAAGGCGCGAATCTGCCAGGTGGACGTGACCCATTTGCCGCGGATTGCCGGCGAACAGACGGGAAACAGTCCGCTGGTGGTGCTGAAGGCATTCAGGGAGATGTTTGCACTTTACCGGGAATTGAAGGCGGTGCGATGGAATGAGACGCCGCAGGATCGGGCAAATCACTAAATCGGCGGCGACTCGAGGCTGGAGCGACTGCGTAAATTGGAAAAGCTACGACGCAAAGCGTGTAGCGGCATTCAATTTGGTGTATCGATCTGCTCGAACTGCGCGCAATACTGCTTTTGTTTATTAGGGTTTAACGCGAATTGCGGATGGCACGCCATTCGCATTGCGTAAGATAGTGATGATCCGATTAACGGACCATCGACGGAGCGAAAAGGAGAAGGAAATGAAGCGGACTGTTTCGATTTTGACTGCGGCGCTGTTTGTGGGTGCGTTGGCAATACCGGCGTTTGCGCAGGCCCCTGCGGCAGGCGGTGCGGGGGCGGCACCGGAAAAGTCAATGGCAGCGCCTGAAGCGTCGCCTGCGATGGCGAAGAAGGAAGGGGCGGTTAAGCATCACAAGGGGCATCACCACGCGAAGCATCACACGAAGCATCACACGAAGCATCACAAGATGATGTCCAAGAAAGAAGCGCCTGCGGCACCTGCAGAACCGGCGCCGGCAGCTTCCTGATCGACTCACGCGTTCGAAAGACGTTGTAAAAGGGGCGCCCGATCAGGCTGCGGCATATCGCGAGAGCGAGAAAGTCGCGGCCTGATGGGCGTCTTGAGTATAGGTAAACGCGCGGGAAGCCGCGTGCTTTTTATATTGAAGCGGCACTGCTAGGATTTGAGCGTTCCTGCGCGCCCGCCTGCGTGGACAGGATCAAGAGTCAATTGATTCTCAGCCACCGGTTTCGACTGCTGATTGCGCTGGCGATAGCCGTTGTTATGCAACGGGTGCCCTCGGCGTTTGCGGCTGTGGGTAAGGTCGCAGTATCCGAGCAGGTTTGCGATCCGCTGGCAGACTACTACCTGGGGATGGAAGACTATCCGCAGGCGATCCGACGCCATGAGATAGTCATCAAGGCCCATCCCGACAACGCCCTTGCCTATTATCATTTGGGCTTCGCCTTTGGTGTCACGGGTAACCATCGGGCGGAGCTTGCCGATTATCAAAAGGCAGTCGAGCTCGGACTGACCGATTGGCAGCTTTTCCTCAACATGGGACTGGTTTATCTGGAAGGATCGCGGCCAGATGACGCGATCGCGGTGTTGCGCCTGGCGGCGCTGTTGGGGCCGTACCATCCAGAGACCCACTACAATCTCGGGCTCGCATACGACCGCAGCGGTATGTATTCGCTCGCGGAGCAGGAGATGCTGCTCTCGTTGCGGCTGGACCCGAACCAGCTCGATGCGCGCAATCAGCTCGGCGTGATCTACGCGGAGGAAGGGAATTACCGGCGCGCTCACGAAGAATGGTCCGATCTGGCGCAATCGCATCCGAGCTACTTGCCCGCGCGGGCGAACCTTGTGATTCTGGAGCAGGCAGGGCGCGGCACGGTCAAGGGACCGCGGCGGATGAGCGGTTTTGCGCGCGCGCCTTGAAAATGCGCGGTAGAAGCCAAGCAGGTTGGCCGGCTGAGGGGATTGCGCAAGACGCTGGGGAGGGTGATGGAATGCCGAGGTGGTACCGGCTGAAAGAGATATTCGTGGCGCTGATGGTGGTTTTGCTGGCGGCCGGAACGCCCGTGCTGGCCCGAGCCCAATCCAGCGATTGGCATCGTTCAACCACCCATCATTCGCACAAAGGCCATTCACGTTCTCATCGTTCTCGATCTCATCATTCCCGTTCGCATCATCACGGTAAGCACGTCGCACGCGCGGTGCCGGTCTATCACGCGGCGCTGCTGGAGGACGCCGACACCGGGCGGGTCCTGTACGCCAATAATCCGAATTTGTCGTGGCCGCCGGCTTCGATGGCGAAGATGATGCTGCTGCTGGTGGCGACCGAACAGATCCAGGCGGGGCGGCTTTCCTACTACACGCCGGTGCGAATCTCGAAACGGGTAGCGATGACGGGCGGGTCGCGGCTGGGTCTGCGCGAAGGCCAGGTCTATCCGCTGGGTGAGTTGATGAAGGCGGCGTTGATCAAGTCGGCCAATGACGCCGCGGTGGCGGTAGCCGAGGCGGTGGGAGGCGGATCGGTCGAAGCGACGGTCCGCATGATGAATGCGAAAGCGCAGAAGCTAGGCATGACGGGAACGCTATACCATACGGTCGACGGCCTGCCGCCGACGCCCGGCCACGACGTGGACCGAACCACGCCGCTGGATTTAGCGACGGTCGCGCGCGCGTTGATTCATACGACCGACCTGTTGCGATGGTCGCGCCTGCAGACGGCGGAGTTTGACGACGGCGCTATCACCCTGCACAACACCAATCACCTGATCGGCCATTACCAAGGCTGCGACGGACTCAAGACCGGCTTTACATATGAGTCGGGCTTCAATCTGACGGCGACCGCGCAACGGGGCGACATGCGGCTGATTTCAGTTATACTGGGGGCGCCATCGAATCCGCAGCGGTTCAAACAGACGCAAAAACTGCTCGACTGGGGCTTCAGCAATTTTGCCAAGGTGCAATTGCTCAAGCGCGGCGAAGCCTTGCCGGTCCACGTGCAGGTCGAGCAGGGGCCGCTGATTCAGCCGGTGCCGGAGGGCAACCTGGCGCTGGTGCTGCGCAAGGACGAGGTCTCGGATCTGAAACTGGAGTACAGCGTGCCGCCGGTGGTTGACGGACCGGTTGCGCTGGGCGAGCCGCTCGGACAGGTTATCGTGCGCGACGGCGGCGAGGTGATGTCGAAGATGGATGTGGTGTCGCCGGTGGCGGTAGGCACATCGCCCGGGATTTTAAAGTCGGTAACGGTCCGGGCGGACGAGAACGCCGATAACAATGCAATTTCGAATAATTCGACGCAGGAGAAAAAATGACACCGGGTTCCAGACAACGTAATCGCCGCCTTCACAAGCTCGCACGCAAGCGCCGCACCGACCCGTGCCAGGCCAAGTCACGGCTGCGCCGGATGCGCCGGAGCCGCGTTCGCCGCGCCGCGAAATAAAGCGCGCGTTCGATTTTGCGACGCAAGACCGCCCTTGCCGGGACCACGGCAAGGGCGGTCTTTAATTGTCATCGATGCGGGGTTGATCGTCCGCAGTCGTTCACATGTCGTGGCCACCGCTCTCGGAGGCGGCGGAAGGCTCGGCCAGCGGCACCATCTGAGCGATCTGACATTGGACCAGAGCGCGCAATTTGTTGTCGATCTGGAAGAAGCGCGTGACCTTGACGTCGCTTAGAATCGCCCGGAATTTTGGAATGTAAGCGCTCTGCACTTTCAGACGGGCCCGCGAAATCGCCATCACCTCATCGAGTTTCCGGCGGGCGTCGGCATTGGTCAGGTTTTGGAAGTGGCGGGCGAAATCCTTGATCTCGCGAATATGGCGATCCTCGATCCGATCCATCTTGGCTTCGTAGGCATCGTAGAGCGGCCAGAAGGCTTTGCTCTCTTTGGGCGTCAGGCTCATGTTCTGGCCAACCACCGCCTTGCGCTCGGCCCGGGCGGCGGCGATATCGAGCTGTTTCTGCGAAGGCGCACCGGCGGCGGGCTCGCCCGGTACGGCGGGTTGGTTCTGGGCGAAGGCTGGGGCGCCGCAGGCGACGGTGCAAACGAAGATCGCCAACGCGGTAGCCAAAGTCAGATGTTTTGCAGCGTTCATGCGGAGGATGGTTCCCCTTTAGATTGGTATGAGCGGACGGGGGATGGTTACCGATCGTTTCGCAGCAGTCAAGGACTTTTGCACTAGCGCCGGCGCTGGCGGCGCGCGGGTGGCGCACGGCGCGCCGAGGCGGGCGGCGGCGTGCTCATGCGGCGAATGTCGATGAAGAGCTGAATACTGGCGGCCATCCCCAGCGCCCAAATCACGAGCCAGACGCGCCGGAACTTGACCATCAGGGCGGGCGCCTTGGCGGCGTCGATGCCGAGAATCGTAAAGCAATGCTCGGAGACCCGATATGCCGCCAGCATCAGAGCGAGCACCACCACCACCTGGATGACCGAGAGCAGCGCGCCGGGAGTCATTTTGGCGGAACGCAGAAACGTGCGCACGGCCAGCAGCCATCCGATCCAAATCAGCACGAGGGCGAGGCCGATCGCGCCTGCCATCAGGTAGAAGTTCATGTTCATAGGTGCGCGCCGCGGCGCGGGTTGGATCCTGCGGCACGCGGGGTGCCGATGCAAGCGTTTCAATGCAAACGTTTCAATACAACGGTTTCAACGATCGACAGGCGCGACGCTCGGGCGGGCGGCTTGGTCGTGCCGCGAAAGAAATCCGATGCGCGCGGCGCGACCGCGTAGACGCTAATCAACAGGCTCGGATTCGGTGCCTGTGCAATGATCGGACGATGGTGAATTGACAACGCTATTGCGCGGCGGTTACCGTTTATCGTGCCCCTTCAGTCAGCTCAAACGCGCAAAAAAACGAGGTCTTTGTAGCAGTGCCGGTAATCGCAATCATCCCGGCGCGCTTCGATTCGTCGCGGCTGCCCGGCAAGGCGCTGGCTGATATCGGCGGGGTCCCGATGATCGTGCGGGTGTGGCGTCAGGCACACCAGGCGCGCACGCTTGATCGGGTAATCGTTGCGACCGATGACGAGCGGATCGCCCGCGCCGTGCGCGCGGCGGGCGGCGAGGCTGAAATGACCGCCAGCACCCATCAGAGCGGCACCGATCGGATTGCCGAGGTGGCGGCGCGAATCGAGGCCGAAATTTATCTCAACGTGCAGGGTGACCAGCCCTTTATCGCGCCGGCTGACCTTGACGCGCTGGTGGCGCCGATGCGCGCCGATCCGGCGCTGGCTATGGCGACGCTGGCAACACCGATAATCGATCGCGAGGAATGGTACAATCCGAGCAAGGTGAAGGTAGTCTGCGACGCGCGCGGCGACGCGATTTACTTCTCGCGCAGTCCCATTCCGTTTGACCGCGACGGCGGCGCAGTGCCGGCCGTGGCGCGGCGCCATATCGGTGTCTATGGCTACCGGCGCGATTTCCTGCTGCGCTTCGCGGGGTTGGCGCCGGGGGTGCTCGAACAGATTGAAAAGCTCGAACAACTGCGCGCGCTCGAGCGTGGTTATCGAATCCGGGTGGTGGCGTCGGTGGCGCCATCGCTCGAGGTGGATACGCCCGATGATCTGATGCGGGCGAACCAGGCGGCGGCGGTGAATCAATAACCGGGGAGGGTGTCTAGCGTGGAACGCGGCAAGACCAAATTTATTTTCGTGAGCGGCGGCGTAGTTTCGTCGCTCGGCAAGGGGCTGGCGGCGGCATCGCTCGGAGCGCTGCTCGAGGCGCGCGGGCTCAACGTGACGCTGCTCAAGATGGATCCCTACATCAATATCGATCCGGGCACCATGAGCCCGTTACAGCACGGCGAGGTCTTCGTCACCGACGACGGCGCGGAGACCGATCTCGACCTGGGTCATTACGAACGCTACGTGCAGACCACCATGGGACGGCGCAACAACTGCACCACCGGGCAGATCTACGACACCGTAATCCAGAAGGAACGCCACGGCGATTATCTGGGCGCGACGGTGCAGGTAATCCCGCATATCACCGACGAGATCAAACGGCGCATCCAGCTCGCGGCCGAGGGCAGCGACCTCTGTATCGTTGAGGTCGGCGGGACCGTCGGCGATATCGAGAGCCTGCCGTTCCTCGAAGCGGTGCGCCAATTCCGCTGGGACCTCGGGCGCGAGAACGTGCTCTACGTGCATTTGACGCTGGTGCCGTTTATTCCGGCGGCGGGTGAACTCAAGACCAAGCCCACTCAGCACAGCGTGAAAGAGCTGACCGGGCTCGGAATCCAGCCCGATATCCTGCTCTGCCGCTGCGATCGGCCGCTCGAACGGCGCTTTCGCGCCAAGATCGCGCATTTCTGCAACGTCGAGGAAGATTGCGTAATCGCGGCGGTCGACGTGAAGACCATCTACGAAGTCCCGATCAAGTTTCATGAAGAGGGCTTCGATCAGCGGGTGGTCGAAAAGCTCAATATCTGGACCGGGCAGCCGAATCTGACCAAGTGGCGACGCCTGATCAAGACCGCGCAAAATCCCAAGGTGACCGTCAATATCGCGGTGGTCGGCAAGTATGTGAACCTGGTCGATGCGTACAAGAGCCTGCACGAGGCGATCGCGCACGGAGCGATCGCGAACGAAGCCAAGGTCGAGATCGATTACGTTGACGCCGAGGAGCTGGAGAAGGGCGACGCGGCCAAGCGGCTCGCCAACGCGCACGCGATTATCATTCCGGGGGGCTTCGGTGAACGCGGGATCGAGGGCAAGATTAACGCGGTGCGCTTTGCGCGCGAAAACGGCGTGCCGATTCTGGGAATTTGCCTGGGCCTGCAGGTGATGGTGATCGAGTACGCTCGGCACGTGCTCGGGATCAAGCGGGCCAATTCGCAGGAGTTCGACCCCAAGACTCCCGACCCGGTTATCCACATGATGGATCAGCAAAAGGACGTCGCGAACAAGGGCGGCACGATGCGGCTGGGATCGTATCCATGCGCGGTGCGTCCGGGTTCGCTGACGGCGACGCTCTACCGGCGCAACCGGATCGCCGAACGCCACCGCCATCGCTACGAAGTCAATAACGACTACCGCGCGGCGCTCGAGCAGGCGGGCTTCAAGGCGACCGGCACCGCGCCCGACGATTCGCTGGTCGAAATCATGGAGTTGCCGACGCATCCGTGGTTCCTCGGCTGCCAATTCCATCCAGAGCTCAAATCGCGTCCGCTCGATTGTCATCCGTTGTTTCGCGGGTTGATTCGCGCGGCGGTGCAGCGGCGCGCGGCGGCGGCCCCGGAACGGTCGAAGGTGCGCGAGTTGCGATCGGTTTCATGAAGGTTTCGCCGGTGGAGGCGGGCGGCGTGGTCTTCGGCGGACCGCGCCTCGTCGCGATCGCGGGTCCGTGCGTGATCGAAAGCGCCGAGTCGTCCCTGCGCCACGCCGAGCGCCTGACGGCGATCGCGCGCTCCACCGGAGTTTCAATCGTCTTCAAGTCGTCGTTCGACAAGGCCAACCGCACCAGCCACGATTCGTTTCGAGGCCCCGGGCTGGAAGACGGCTTGCGCGTGCTCGAACGGGTCAAGCGCGAAACCGGGATGGCGGTGCTGACCGATATCCATGAGGCGGAGCAGGCGGCGCCCGTGGCCGAAGTAGCCGATATCCTCCAGATACCCGCGCTGCTCTCGCGCCAGACCGACCTCGTGGTGGCGGCGGCCCGGACCGGCTGCGCGGTGAATTTGAAGAAGGGCCAATTCCTGGCGCCGTGGGACATGAAGGCGGTGGTGGGCAAGGCCGAGGCCGCGGGCAATCGCCGGTTGATTCTGACCGAGCGGGGCTTTGCCTTTGGCTACAACAACCTCGTCTCCGATATGCGATCGCTCGTTATCATGCGCGGGCTGGGCTATCCGGTGGTGTTCGACGCGACCCATTCGGTGCAGCTACCGGGCGCAGGAGCGGGCGGGGCACGGTCGGGTGGCCAGCGCGAGTTCGTCGCGCCGCTGGCGCGAGCGGCTGCGGCGGTGGGAATCGACGCGGTCTTCATGGAAGTGCATGAGGACCCCGATCATGCGCTGAGCGACGGGCCCAACTCCTATCCGCTGGACCTGCTGGCTGCGCTGCTGGGCGACCTGCGGCGAATCGATGACCTGGTGCGCGAAAGCACCGCCCGTGATTGAAGCGGCCGCTGCCGTTGTCGTGACTCGCGCACGGGCGTATCGTTGAATGATCGCCACCGTCGCGCATCCCGCCCGTTCATCGGTTTACTAGAAAAATGCTGCTTGATAGCCTTCAACCTGACGAGGGAATCTGGTGAGTCCGAGGCGGATTGCCAAGGGCCTCGCAATCTTTGGCAGCGTTGCGTTGGCCGCGATCGTGGTGGTTACGGTTTGGGTGGTGAAGCATCGGACCCCTTCGCAAAAGCTGGTATACGCCGCCGGACTATTGCCGAACTCGTTGCTGCACGCACACAATTTTCATTGGACGCAGATGAAAGGGGCGAAGAACCAGTGGGTGCTGGCGGCCAAAGACGCCAGTTACTCCGACGACAAAACCCACGTGACGATTAAAGAAGCCACGGTCTCGATGACCGGCGAGGACGGCAAGGTAATCAAGTTGACGGCGCCGCGCGCAGTGTTGACGATGGACGGAAATCACGTCAAGCGGGCACATCTGGGCGGCGGCATCGTGGCGGTTTACGGCGATTATACCGTGACCACCGATCAGGCGGAATTTACCCCCGACGACGATCACCTCTATGCGCCGGGCCCGGTCAAAATTGAAGGGCGCGGCCTGACCGTCAGCGGCATCGGCATGAGCGGGCATTTGAAGACTGAAACCTTTGAACTGCTCAAGCAGGTGAACACCGAAATTGTACCGAAATCCAAAGGTGGCGAAGCCAAGGTCTCCTGAAACAGTGAAACGCAATTTATCGATAGCCACCATGGCCGGATGCACCTTGGCCGTATGGGTTCTGGCCGGGATTCCGCAACCGCGTGCTATGGCTGAGTCGCCCGCGCACGGGCGGGCGACCGTCGCGCCCCCGGCGCATCGCGCGGGCCGCATCAAACCGGCGTCGGTCGCCAAGGACTCCAGTCCGGACAGCGCCGCCGGGAGTTCGCCGTTTGCAGGTTTCGAGAACAGTTCGAATCATGGTCCGATCAATATCAAGTCCGACACCATGTCCTTCGATTACAAGAAGAACGTGGTGGTATTTTCGGGCCATGTGCACGCTGTGCAGACCGGCAACGAGCTGGTCTCCGATTCGCTCAAAGTGCGCATGAACAAGAGCAGCCAGATCCAGGAGATGATTGCCGACGGCAATGTGCGCATGAGCCAGGGCCAGCGCTGGGCCACCGGCGACCACGCGGTGCTCGACGAAAACCTGCACACGCTGGTGCTGACCGGTAGTCCGGTGGTGCACGACGGCAAGGATCAAATCGCTGGAACGAAGATCACAGTCTTTTTGCAAACCAATAAGAGCGAAGTGGTCGAGCCCCGTGCGGTGATCTTCCCTCACGAGTCGAAAAAACCGAATAATGAAGTAGCGGCGAGCAAGCCGGCCAGGGTGGGGGCGGACAAGTAAACGGCGTTGGAGTAAATGGCGCTAGAAGTAAAACTTGGACAGGATCTGCGGCTTCGCCAGCAACTGGTGATGACGCCGCAGTTGCAGCAGGCGATCAAGATCCTGCAATTGTCGCTGCCCGAGCTCGAAGCGGTGGTCCAGAGCGAACTCGACTCCAATCCGATGCTCGAGCCGCTTGACCAGAGCGTGGCCGAGGCGGCCGCGAACAGCGAGACCAACGAAACCTCCGAGGCTGGGGCCGAGCCCGAACCCTTGCCGCCCGAATCCGAAGGCGATGGCGCAGGCACGATCGGCGAAAGCGATTGGGAGCCAGTGACTGACGACCGGCCGGCCGAGATAATCGCGACCGAGGCGCCCGACGCGGCGGTCGAGTTGCGCGAGCTAGGCCAGGTCGAGAAGCTCGACTGGCGTGAATACCTGGAAAACTATTCCAATAACTGGCAGGACGGCGAAGCTCCGGACTCCGACGACGACCGCCGCCAGGCGCTCGAAAACACGCTCACCCGCAAGACCTCCCTCGAAGATCATCTGATGTGGCAGCTGCGGCTGTCGAACCTCGACGAGACCGATCAGCGCGTCGGTGCGACGATCATCTACAACCTGAGCGATGACGGCTATCTTGAAACTCCGCTCGAAGAACTGGCCGCCCAGCTCGAGTGCGATGTGGCCCGGGTCGAGCGGGTGTTGCAGCGCGTACAGCGGCTCGATCCGCCGGGAGTGGGTGCGCGCGACCTGAGCGAATGCCTCTATGCCCAGCTGATCAACCTGGGCATGGAACAGTCGCTCGCCGCGCGTATCGTGCTCAACCATCTCGGCCTGCTCGAAAATCATCGCTACAACGAAATCGCCAAGGCGCTCGGCGTATCGCTCGAAATGGTGGGTGAGGCGGCCAAGGTTATCGGTCTGCTCGAGCCCAAGCCGGGGCGTGATTATGGTGGCCAGGAGCCGTCCTATATCGTGCCCGACGTCTATATCCAGAAAGTCGGCGATGACTTCATGGTGACGCTCAACGAGAGCGCAGTGCCGCGCCTGCGCCTGGCGAATTACTATCAGCGGGTGCTCAATGACGGCGCGGTTGGGGCCGAGACCAAGGAGTATCTGCAGGAACGGCTGCGCTCGGCGCGCTGGCTGGTGAAATCGATTTTTCAGCGCCAGCAAACCATCTTCAAGGTCGCCAACTCGATCGTGAAGTTTCAGCGGGCATTTTTCGAGCACGGCGTGGGCCAGTTGAAGCCGCTGGTGTTGAAGGACGTGGCCGAGGACATCGGGATGCACGAATCGACCATCAGCCGCGCCACTGCGAACAAGTACGCGCATACGCCGCACGGCATTCATGAACTCAAGTTTTTCTTCACGTCCGGCGTCAAGGGCACCGACGGCGGCGACGTCAGTGCCGAGACCGTCAAGGAAAAGATTCGCGCATTGGTTATCGGCGAACGGCAGGGGAACCCGCTCTCCGATCAGGCGATCGCCGAAATTCTGCGCAACGATAGGATCGATATCGCCCGGCGCACCGTCGCAAAATATCGGCAGGCGCTGGGCATTCTGCCTTCGGGCCGCCGCAAGCGGCTGGGCTAGACTCGTCGAGAGGAAGAGGTGTAGGCGTATGACCAAGACCAAAGTTGGAAAGAAAACGCGAGTTACCGCGACCGCTGCTTCGCGGACCGCGCGCAAGGCGAAGATACCGCCGGTGGTCGTAAATGTGACCTTCCGCCACGTCGAACCGAGCGAAGCGATTCGGACCTACGCGGAGCGCAAGTTCTCGCATCTGTCGAAGTTTCTCAAGCGCGCCTGCGAGGCACATTTGATTCTCACCGTCGATAAATATCGGCAACACGGAGAAGTTACGTTGAAGTCCGGACATCTGACGCTGACTGCGCAGGAGGAGACCAAGGATCTCTACTCGGTGATCGATCTGCTGGCGGATAAAGTTGGACGCCAGGTGAAGCGCCACCTGGGAAAAGTCGAAGGCAAAAAGCTCCGTGCGCCGTCGACCGGGGAGGTTCTCAGCGCCGCCGAAGAACTAACGCCGGGCACTACACCGAACCGCGCCTGAGACGATGAAGATTACCGAAATTCTGACCCAGGACTTGGTGTTGCCGGATTTACAAGGGGCGACCAAGCCCGACGTTCTGCGCGAACTCGCGCAATGTCTTGCGGCAAAGTTCAAGGATATCGATGCCGACGATCTTGCGGCGGTGCTGGCCGAACGCGAGCGCCTGGGTTCGACCGCGATCGGCGACGGAATTGCGATACCGCACGGCAAGATCCGCGCCGCGACCAAGATCGTCGGGGCATTTGGCCGCCATAGCGCGGGGGTCGATTTCGAATCGCTCGACGGCGGCGAGACCCACCTGTTTTTCGTGCTGATCGCGCCCGAGGAATCGACCAGCCTGCACTTGAAGGCGCTGGCCCGCGTCTCGCGCCTGCTCAAGGACGCCGCCTTCCGCGGCCGGCTGCTCGCCGCGCCCGATGCGGACTCGATCTATCGCCTGATCGTCGAGGAAGACGGCCGCTACTAGAGGCGCCCCGGCGCAGCCGGGGGCGATTATGAGGCGGTCGCAACTCGCATCGACCCGATCGTCAGATGAGCTCCAGCGCAAACCAGACGCATCGCCAGCCCCGCCTGATTATCGTGACCGGCGTTTCCGGGTCGGGCCGCGTCTCGGCGATGCGCGTACTTGAAGACCTCGGCTTCTATTGCGTCGATAACCTGCCGGTCGCGCTCGCGCCCAACGTGGTCAAACTCGCTCGCGAGCACGAGCCCATAATCGACAACGTCGCGTTCGGAATAGACGCGCGCGAGCGTATTTTCTTTCCCGAGTGGCCGCAGGTGCTCGACCAGCTTGAGCGCGACGGCTTCCTTCCCGAAATAATCTTTCTCGACGCCTCCAACGAGATTCTCGCGCGCCGCTACTCCGAAAGCCGCCGGCCCCATCCGATGGCCGAAAGCGGGGCGAGCGTGGCCGACAGTATCCGGCGCGAGCGCCTGGCGCTGGCCGAGATGCGCGAGCGAGCCACTCGCATCATCGACACCACCACGCTGACGGTACACGAGCTGCGCGAGGTGATGACGGCGGCAGTGCTGCGTGCGGCCGACGGCGAGCGCATGGCGCTCGCGCTGGTGTCGTTCGGTTACAAATACGGGCAGCCGGTTGGCCTCGACCTGGTGCTCGACGTCCGCTTTATCCCCAATCCGTTTTTCGTCGCCGAGCTGCGCCCGCTGAACGGACTGGACCCGCGCGTTGCCGAATACGTGATGGCGCAGCCCGACGCCCGGCGCTTTATCGACGAGATTGGGCGGTTGCTGGAATTCCTGCTGCCGCTCTACCGGCGCGAGGGCAAGAGCTACCTGACGATTGGGCTTGGCTGCACCGGCGGACGTCATCGGTCGCCCGTGCTCGCGCGCGAACTGCGCGATCGGCTCGCACAGGCCGGCTTCGCGGCCAGCGTCCGCGACCACGACATCGCGCACTGAGTTCGCGGCCCACTCAATTCATGATGCTGCCGGCGTCGACGTTGATAGTCTGCCCGGTTACGCCCGACGACAGATCGCTCACCAGGAAGATCGCGACGCGTGCGACCTCGTGCTCGGTCACCATCCGCTGCAGCGCTGCGGTCGAGGTGAATCCCTTCCTGACCTGATCGTACGGCACGCCCATCGCTTCGGCGCGTGCGTGAATCACGCGTTCGATGCGGTCGCCCTCGACCGCGCCCGGGCAGATACAGTTGACGCGGATGCCTTCAGCGCCCCATTCGCCGGCCAGGGTCTGCGTCAAACCGACCATCGCCCATTTGGAAGCCGCGTACGGCGACCGCAACGGATAGCCGCGCCGGCCCGCGCCCGACGAGATCATCAGAATGTTGCCGGAGTGCTGTTTGACCATCGCGGGAATCGCGGCGCGCGACGCCAGCCATGCGCCCGTCAGGTTGATGTCGATGACCTCCTGCCATTCCTTAAGCGCCATCTCGGTGCTGCGTTTGGTCGGTCCGGCGATGCCTGCGTTGTTCACCAGTATGTCGATACGGCCAAAGGCTTTTACGGTTTCGTCGGCCATCCGGACACAGTCGGCCTCTTTCGAGACGTCGGCGCGAACCGCGATGGCGCGGACACCAAGCTTCTCTACCGCTGCGCGGGTCTCGTTGAGCAGGCCTTCGGACCGGGCGGCGAGCGCGACCTTCATGCCCTCGCGCGCGTAGAGCATGGCAATCTCCTTGCCGATTCCGTAACCGCCGCCGGTGATAAGGGCGACCTTGTCCTTCAAATCCTGCATCGCGAGATTCCTCCAGGTTTGGCGCCGGATGGCGCGAAGGGAGATTTTGGTGGGAATCTAGCCCCATTTTATCCGCTATGACAAACGCGCCGCCGCCAGCGCGGTCGAACCTGCCTGAATTCGCGGTGGCTGCCCCCCCGAGGGTTCCGGTTGCCGCGTGGCTCATGTGATCCAGGTCGAATCCTGCGGTGGAGCAAACTAAAGCGCAAATATGTTCTTTGAAGAACGCCAGGAATGCTCTACCGCCCAACGGACGCCATGGTTGTTCTTACATTTGGATCTGGAAGGTCCATGGAATCCGGAAAGTCCGTGGAAGAGGTGCAAGATCATGTGGAATAAAATCATTCTGGTATTGGAGGCGTCATTGCTGGCAGTCGGATTGTTCACGCTCCAATCTTGCTTTGGACGAAGCCCGTACTACGGCGGAAATCCTTACTATGGCTCCAACTACAGCTCGAATTATGGACCGGACTATACACTTCAACCGGCATATGGCGATTACGACGAGCAGCGGCAATGGCACGACAGCAACTGGTGGGCCAGCAACCGCAGCGACTGGACCCGTCAGCATCATGCGGAGTGGATCGCGTCTGACAGGCATCAGAACCAGGAGCCCAGAAATACTTACAGCCGACCCGTTACGCGAACTCCAGTTGGTCAAAGTCCCGTTACCCGCAGTAATGATGAGCACCGACATCACGACGGTCAGCCACACGATCAGGCGAATGGCAGATATGACCACAATTGATTGATTGACGCGGCTACCCGTCTTCTTGGACGATTCAGGCGGGTTAGCCGCTTACCAGTTCCGTTCCGCGGATTACGACCATAATCGCCATCGTTGAGGCGCGGTGAAGCGGTCGATTCGCAACCCTTCGGCTGTCCGCCAATCAGTTTGCCGCGGATTCCGCCGGATTGTGCGATAGCGCCTTGTCACAGATGTGGGCGCTCCGTATCATGTGCAGACTTAATGCGATGGCCGCAGTCAGAGAAATCAGCATACGGCCCGCCAAGCCTGGTGACGGCGGCTCGCGCCTTCTAACCCTGCTTAGGATAGCGATCCTGCTGCTGCTGGTCGGCGGATCGACCTATCTGCTGGCGACCCATGCCGGGTGGTTCGAAAATCCGAGACTGGTCAAGGCCGAGGTAAATCGATGGGGGGTGTGGGGACCGATCGCCTATATCCTGCTGTTCGCATTCGGCCCGTCGTTTTTGGTGCCGGGCGCGGTCATGACGATCGCGGGCGGTCTCGCCTTTGGAGCGATGTGGGGAGCGCTCTGGTCGGTAATTGGAGCGGACCTGGGCGCATTGGTGGCGTTTGCCGCGGGACGCTTTCTCGGGCGTTCATTCGTTCAGAGAATAGTCGGTGAGCGCTTCCAGAGCCTGATGGAACGTCTGACGCGCAACGGTTTTTATATCATTCTCTACCTACGGATCGTTCCGGTGATTCCCTACAATGCGCTGAATCTGCTGGCCGGGGCCTCGCCGATAGAATTTCGGGATTACTTCTGGGCGAGTGCGATCGGAATCGTGCCGGGAACGATCCTGTTTGCGATCCTCGGCGACGCGCTGTGGCATCCGACGCAGCCGCGTTTCTTTATCGCGCCAGCGCTGATTCTAAGCTGTTTTGGTGCGGCCGAATTCTTTCGCCGGCGCGCCAAGGTTGCTGTCCCGGTCTGATTTCGAAGCCAATTGGCCGGCGTCGTCAGGGCGAGAGCAATAGGAAAAAAAGAGCGGGCGGACACCAATGATGCCCGCCCGCTGTACTTTTGCGCACGGGTAAGTGCGGCGATGACCGTGGGATCAGGTGCCGGTTTCCCAGCTCGTCAGGTATTTTTTCTGCTCGGCCGACAGGGTGTCGATCTTGATGCCCATGGCGGCGAGCTTGAGGCTCGCGACTTCGTCGTCGATAGCCGGCGGCACGTTGTGGACCGCGACCGGCAGCGGATCGATGGTCGCCGTCCAGCGGGCGGCAAGCGCCTGAGTGGCGAAGCTCATGTCCATGACCTGCGCCGGATGACCCTCGGCGCACGCTAGATTGACGAGGCGGCCCTGGCCCAGAATGTAAAGCGTGCGGCCGTTGGCGAGCAGGTAGCCGTCAACGTGATTGGTGACGTTGCGATTGATCTGTTTGGCCGAGTCGTTGAGGTAGGCGATGTCGATTTCGACGTCGAAATGGCCCGAGTTGCACAGGATGGCCCCGTCCTTCATCAGGTTGAAATGGGCCGGATTGAGCACCGAGCGGTCGCCGGTCGCGCTGATGAAGATGTCGCCGATGCTGGCCGCTTCGACCATCGGCATCACGCGCAACCCGTCCATCGCAGCTTCGAGCCCGCGCACCGGATCCACTTCTGTGACGATCACGTCGGCGCCGAGTCCGCGCGCGCGCGATGCGATACCGCGCCCGCACCATCCGTAGCCCGCAACTACCACGATCGAGCCGGCGATCAGTACGCCGGTCGCGCGGATGATGCCGTCCATGGTGGACTGGCCGGTGCCGTAGCGATTATCGAAAAGATGCTTGGTCTGCGCGTCGTTGACGGCGACGACTGGAATTTTGAGTGCCGCGTCATGGGCCATCGCGCGCAAGCGGATTACGCCGGTGGTGGTCTCCTCCATACTGGCGCGTACTTCGCTTGCCTGCTCGCGAAAATCGGTATGGAGCATGCTCACGAGGTCGGCGCCATCGTCCATGGTGATGGTCGGATGGCGTTCGATGACGGAGCGCAGATGGCTATAGTAGGTGTCGCGGTCTTCGTCGTGAATCGCGTAGGCCGAGATGCCGTACTCGGCGACCAGGGCTGCGGCGACGTCGTCCTGAGTCGAGAGCGGGTTGCTGGCGCAGCAGAAGACCTCGGCCCCGCCGGCTTTGAGGGCGCGCAGCAGGTTGGCGGTTTCGCAGGTGATATGCAGGCACGCGCCGAGGCGCTGGCCCTTGAGCGGCAGCTCCTTGGCAAAGCGCTCGCGGATGAGCCGCAGCACCGGCATCTGCCGATCGGCCCATTCGATTCGTTTGCGGCCGGCCTCGGCCAATGCGAGGTCGCGAACGTCGTGCCCGGGGCCCTTTGAATTGGGCATAAGAATCCTCCTGGTAACAAATATCCGGTCAAAGGGCCGATGCGGAACGAATCACTGCAAATCTACCGGCACCCTCGTGAGGTTTCGGGTTTTCGATTTGCAGGATGCGGTCCTTGCCCTTGAAAACTTATTCATGGCTACGCCGGAACTGACTGGCGCAGAACTTCTCTAGCGGTCGCCGCTGACTCCGAATGCGCTTTGCAGCGCACTTATCATGTCGGCCTGCTCCCACGGGAAGAGGCCGTTTTGCGCCGGCCGGCCGAAATGACCGTAGGCCGCGGTGGCCTGGTAAATGGGCCGCTTCAAGTCGAGTGTTTTGATGATCCCGGCCGGGCGGAAGTCGAAGAGCTCGCGCAGGGTCGACGAGAGCTTGTGGTCGGGTACGACGCCGGTGTCGAAGGTGTCGATCAGCAGCGAGACCGGTTCGGCCACGCCGATCGCGTAGGCGACCTGAATTTCACATTTCGCAGCGAGCCCTGCCGCCACCACGTTTTTGGCAACGTGGCGGGCCATGTAGCAGGCCGAGCGATCGACCTTGCTGGGATCCTTGCCGGAAAAAGCGCCGCCGCCGTGACGGCCGTAACCGCCGTAGGTATCGACGATAATCTTGCGGCCGGTGAGTCCGCAGTCACCGTGGGGTCCGCCGACGACGAAGCTGCCGGTCGGATTGACGTGAATAATGGTCGATTTGTCGAGGTATTGCTCGGGGATGGTCTTCTTGATCAGCTCCTCGATGATGGCCTCGCGGATGGTCTCGTAGCCGACCGTGGGGCTGTGCTGGGTCGAGATGACGACGGTGTTGACGCTGACTGGACGGCCGTTGACGTAGCGCACCGTGACCTGGCTCTTGCCGTCGGGACGCAGGAAATCGAGCTTCTTTTGCTTGCGCAGGAGGGTGAGGTTTTCCATCAGGCGATGGGCGAGCGCGATCGGCAACGGCATCAGCTCGGGGGTTTCGTCGCAGGCGAACCCGAACATCAGGCCCTGGTCGCCGGCGCCCTGTTCCTTGAACAGGCCCTGGCCCTCGGTGACGCCCTGGGAGATGTCGGGGGACTGCGGCTCGATGGCGGTAAGGACGGCGCACTTGTGGCCGTTGAATCCGATTTCGTCGTTATCGTAGCCGATATCGACCGCGGTTTTGCGGGCGAGCTTGATGAAATCTGGGCTGTGCCTGGAGGTAATCTCGCCAGCGAGAACGATCAGGCCGGTTTTGACCAGAGTCTCGAGAGCGACGCGTGAATTGGGGTCCTCGGCGATCAGCGCGTCGAGGATCGAGTCTGAAATCTGGTCGCACATCTTGTCGGGATGGCCTTCGGAGACGGACTCCGAAGTAAAGAGAAAATCTTGTATGGGCATGAAAGAGGCTCCTTGGAAATGCAGCTTAAGCGGTTGCGGCTCGAGGTGGCGTCGCCCCGGCCGAACGCGGCAAACTTCGAATCAGACAATCACACGAAGAGCCGGATAATCGGTGGGTAGAGCAGTCCTGGGGCAAAGTTCTGGTTCGTCCCTAATCGATCTCGGCTAAAGTACAGGTCGCTTTGATATAACCAGCCATAATAGTCAGGTCAAGATTGGACGATCCAGTCGCGGTGATGCGGCTGCCGCTAGTCTTCGTTAAAACGCTGTTCGAACAGTTTCTTGATCGCCACCATGGCGGCGTGCGCTTCGGGTCCTTCGATCCTGACTTTGAGTTTGGTGCCCTGGCCCGCACCGAGCATGATCAGGTTGGTCACGCTGCGGGCGTTGACGGCATGCGCGCCGGTGCCAAACATGACCGTCGCGTTGAACTTTTTGATCGTGTCGGCAAGCGTCGAAGCGGCGCGCAGATGAAGTCCAAGCCGGTTTTTGATTTCGAGGGTCGCTTCCAGTGGATTCACGGGTTCCACGATAAATGGAAGCGGGCATCAGGTAAACTTCCCGGGGCCGGAGGTCGGGAAATTGCGTGGCGACGCTCGAATTCGAGGCGAGGCATCGCGCCGAATGCAAGATTTTGGGTATGCGGCTCAGGAGCCGTTGCGCACCGGGCGCAGTTCGAGGTTATCGGCTTCACCAATCAGTCCGGCGGTAAAGAGCTCGCGCAGACGCAGCTCGATGGTCTTGTCGTGGGTGGTACCTTCGCGGCGGCGCCACGCTTGAAGGGGAATAACGGCCTTGGCCATATTGCGATGGCCGCCAGCGCTGCCGATATCGGAAAACAGGCGTTTCACGGTCTCGCCGGCATTACTGCGGCCGATGCCGTGATTGCGCACCGCGATTACGAGGTCGTCGCCCAGCTTGCCCGAGATCGCCACCCATTCGACGCCCTCGAATTGCAAGCAGAAATCCGCCATCTGAACGATCAGATCGTCGCGTTCCACCGGACCGAGGTGAAGCGCGATCAGACCGTCGCGCAGCTCCATACGGCCCATCGCACGCGACAGGATGCGGGCGAAACCGATGGGCAATTCGGGGCGGTCGATCTGGCGCAGAAGGTTATAGTTGGCAAGCGGATAGAGGTGGGTAAAAGCCTCGATGTCGTTCTCGGTGACGCGGCGGGAAAGGGCCAGCGTATCGCTGCGGATGCCATAAAGCAGGGCGGTCGCGATGCGTTCGCTGATACGTTCGTCTGCGCCGATGAAATATTCGGTCATAATCGTCGCGGTGGAGCCGTAGGCGACGCGCACGTCCTCGAACGGAGCGAGTCCGGTCGGATACCCGGGATGATGGTCGATGACGATATCCGCGCGCGGGATGCGGTCGCCGAAGTAGGGCGGCTCGACGTCAACCATGGCGATACGTTGGAATTCCCGCAAATCATTGGTCGAAGCCGGCGAGATCTCGATTTCCAACAGATGCATCATGGTGCGATTTTCGGGTCGCGTGACCGGCTTGAAGGCGAAGATCGGGGTGGTCTGCTTGTTGCGGCCGAGCAGGGCGCGCAGGGCGATCGCACTGGACATCGCGTCGGGGTCGGGATCATCCTGGAGCACGATGGCAACGCGAGCGCCGTCGTCGACCAAGGTGCGAAGCTCCCGGATTTTTTGCCTGGTTAAGGTTAGATCCATACTATTGAGGTGCGGCGAAGCGTTCGGACTCGAGCATTTTCGCCGGGGTGGCCACTAGCAGTCGCGGCGCTGGGCTTCTAGACTGACGTTGGCTGGACGGCGAGATGGTGGGAGATCCCTGACCCTCGGCTTCGCTCCATGAGATTGGCTTTAACACAGCGCCAGAAGTCGAATCAATCGGGGGTGGTCGGCCACAGTGGGCTATCGCAGGCGCGGCAGGACCGAAATTGATGAACGACGAGAAATGCGAAATCTGTCGGCGGCCGACCTCGGAATGGTTGCTGCGGATGACGGTCGAGGATCGCGCGGGCTTCGCCGAAACCGCATTTATATGCGCCAATTGCGGAATAAAACTGCGATTGGCGTCGGAAAAAACGCGCGACCTTCAGATCGACCCGTGGGTGCGTGAGGCCGTGGCTCGCGTGCTCAAAGGCAAGGAATAGACTTCGAATGGCATCGGCTGTGCAAACCTCTAACGAACTCGATCTTTGGCCTTATGAGGAGGCGCGGCGGCTGGCCGAGCGCGTGGGCGGCTACGAGTCCGGGCGGCCGGTGGTGTTCGAGAGCGGCTTCGGGCCGTCGGGCCTGCCGCACCTCGGCACGATGGGCGAGGTATTGCGGCCGGCCTATGTGCGCCATGCGTTCGCGTCGTTGTGGCCTACGCGGTCTCAGCGCTTCGTGGTTTTTATCGACGACATGGACGGCCTGCGCAAGGTGCCGGAGAACATCCCGAACCGCGAGGCCTTCGCGCCCCATCTGGGCAAGCCGGTCTCGCGCATCCCGGATCCGTTTCGCGGGAGCGCGGGCGAGGAATGTCACGACAGCTTTGCCTCGCACATGATCGCGTTGCTGGGGACGTTTCTGGTACCGGTGGACGTGGAATACGAGTTGATGCGTTCGAGCGAGATGTACGGGAGCGGGGCGTTCGACGATGCGCTCAAGCTGGTCCTGGCGAAGCATCAGGAGATAATCCGTATCGTGACTCCGACCCTGCGCGAGGAAAATCGGGCCGGATGGTCGCCGGTGATGCCGCTGTGTCCGACCTGCGGCCAGGTCAACTCGACACTGGTGACGGGTTACCATCCCGAACGCGGAGCGGTCGAGTTTTCCTGCGAACGCAGTTTCGGCGGCGCCCACGGCTGCGGGTTTCGCGGCGAGCAGAGCATTTTGGGCGGGCGCGCGAAGGTGCAATGGAAGGTGGACTGGGCCTTGCGCTGGTACGTGCTCAAGGTCGATTACGAACTTTACGGCAAAGACCTGATCGATTCGGCGCGGCTTTCGGGGCAGATCGTGAAGCTGCTCGGCGGGCGTCCGCCGCTTGGGTTCGCGTTCGAGATGTATCTCGATGAAGAGGGACACAAGGTGTCGAAGTCGGTCGGGCGCGGCGTCGGCGTCGAACAATGGCGCCGTTACGCGCCGATCGAGGTGCTCAAGTATTTCCTGATGCTGAATCCGCGCCGTGCGCGCAAGCTCTTTCTGGAGGCGATTCCGCAGTACGTTGACGAGTACCTCGAGGCGTTGCGCGAATGGAGCAGGGCCGACCCGAACGCGCGCCGCAATTCGCCGCTGGAGTTCGTGGTGCAGCGCGAGAGCGCGCGGCGTTTCAATTCGAGCGTGAGCTTCAGCCTGATCATGAACCTGGTGCCCGCGCTGGGCACGGCGGATCGCGATCTGATCTGGCGGTACCTGGTCAATTACGATCCGGGGATTGCCGGCGACGCGGAGACCGAGGCACTCGCGCGCAACCTGATGGAGTGTGCGCTGAATTTCTATCGCGACTTTATCGAGCCGGCCAAGCAGCCGTACGCGCCGAGCGAGAGCGAACGCGATCAATTGCGTGCGCTGGCAATATGGCTCGAAGCGAATCGCGGCGCCGTAGCCGAAGAGATCGAAAAGGCTATCTACGACATTGGCCGGGCCAATTACGACAAGCCCGGCAAAATTTTCCCGATGATCTATCGCGTGCTGATGGGGCAAGAGCGCGGCCCCCGCCTGGGCGCGTTCATCCGCTTGGCGACTCCCGAAAAGATCGGGCAGGCGCTGCAGGCGGCGCTGGCCTGACCCGGCGCGGTCGCTACCGCGGTTGGCGCGCGGCGGGCCACGGCCAAGCGGATCAGACAAATTCGGCGAAGATTGAATCGGCGAGTTCGAGGCCGCGGTCGGTGAGCCGAATCCGTCCGTCCTGGCGCAGCAACAATTTGGCGTCGAAGAGGCTCGCGGCCTGCTCGCCAAAGCGCGTATCGAAGGTCACGCCGAAGCGCGCCGCGAAATCCGACAGGGCAAAGCCTTCGCGCAGTCGCAGATTCAGAAAGACGAATTCACCGGCGGCAATCGCCGCATCGACGGTCTCAGAACCCGCCTCCGCGATACCGCCGGCGAGGGCCGCGGCGCTGTAGCGCGCAGGTATCCGCTCGTTCCACCAGCGCCGGCCGCCGGCGCCATCGCGCGCGAAGCTGTGAGCGCCCGCACCGACGCCGAGATAACTCTGGCCGCGCCAGTAGGTGAGGTTATGGCGGGCCTCATGGCCGGGTTGCGCATAGTTGGAAATCTCGTAGATCGGAAAGCCGTGGCGGGGAAGTTCCTCGCGCACCACTTCGTACATCGTGGCCTGCTCGTCGTTGGGCAGCGGACGGATGCGCCCGCGCTTTAATTCGGTGAAAAACGCGGTGCCCTCCTCGAAGGTCAGATTGTAGGCCGAGATATGGTCAGGGCCCAGCGCGATCGCTTCGGCGAGGTCGGCGCGGATGTCGGACACGGTCTGTCCTGGGACGGCGAAAATGAGGTCGAGATTGAGCCGTTCGAAACCTGCGCGATGGGCGGCACGGGCGGCTTCGCGGGTCTCCTCGGCGCTATGGATGCGGCCGAGGAACTTCAAGATTGCGGGATTGAACGATTGCGCGCCGAAGCTTAGCCGGTTGATACCCGCCGCGCGCATCCCGGCCAATTTGGCTGAATCGACGGTGCCCGGATTAGCCTCGAGCGTAATTTCGACGCCGGGTTCGAAGCCGAAGCGGCGCTGCGCGAAATCGAGGAGGCGGGCGATCGAGCGCGGATCGAACAGGGACGGCGTGCCGCCGCCAATGAAGATGGTGCGCAGGGTGTCGCCGTACCAAGGCGGGTCGCCGGCGCGCCGGTCGATTTCGGCGATAAGGGCGCGGACGTATTCGTCCTCTGGCCAGACCGCGGCTGCGTGCGAATTGAAGTCGCAGTACGGGCATTTCGCCTGACACCAGGGAATATGAATGTAGAGCGAGAAACTCATCGGAGAGTACAGCTTACACCCATATCCGACCCATTTGGTGAAATTACATCGCCGGTTCAGCCGGCGCTAAGGGTGCGCCCGTCATCTGCCCCGGCTATAACGTTACGGGGCGCGCGGCTATACTTGGCCCGGACCGACTTACAGAGGGGACGTTTCCAAAGTCGCTACCGATCATCAAGAGCCGCCGGCCACTCCCGACACGGCGTCGGCCGCGCCTGCGCGACGCCAGCCGCAGGAAGTTCGCTACAGCTCGAATCTTGCAGGGCTGGTGGCGGCGGGTATCCTGCTGAGCAGGATCGCCGGTCTTATCCGCGAAAGTATTTTTGCGCATTACCTGGGCAACTCGGCCTCGGCCGACGCGTTCAAGGCCGGCTTTCGCATTCCCAATATCCTGCAGAATCTTTTCGGTGAGGGCGTGCTCTCGGCCTCGTTTATCCCGGTCTATAGCCGGTTGCTGGGCGAGGGCGACGAGGAGAGCGCAGACCTGCTGGCGTGGGCGGTGGGCGCAATGCTGGGGCTGGCGATTTCGATCTTCGTACTAATCGGCGTGTTCGCGGCGCCGTTCCTGATTAACGTGATCGCGCCGGGCTTTCATGGCGAAAAGCGCGACCTGACGATCCGGATCGTGCGGATTTTATTTCCGGGCGCGGGACTGCTGGTGATGTCGGCGTGGTGCCTGGGCGTGCTCAACAGCCATCACCGGTTCTTCGCTTCGTATGCGGCGCCGGTGGCCTGGAACCTGGCGATGATCGGGGCGCTGATCTGGTTCGGGCCGAATAGCACGCAGGATCGGCTTGCGATCGATCTGGCGTATGCGTCGGTGGCCGGCGCCGGCCTGCAATTCCTCGTGCAATTGCCGCAGACGCTGCCGCTGCTGGGGCGCATGCGGCTGCATTTCAAGCGCGTGCGCGAGGCGCTGCGCACGGTCTTTCGCAATCTGCTGCCGGTGGTGCTCGGGCGTGGCGTGGGACAGGTGAGCGGCTACGTTGACAATTTGCTGGCGAGCCTGCTGCCGACGGGTGCGGTAGCGGCGATCAATTACGCGCAGATTCTCTACTTCCTGCCGGTGAGCCTGTTCGGCCTCTCGGTGGCGGCGGCGGAGTTGCCCTCGATGTCGCGCGCGACGGCGGAAACCAACGCGGGCGTGTTCGAAGCGTTGCGGCAGAGGCTCAATGGGGGGCTGCACCAGATCGCGTTCCTGGTGGTGCCGTCGTCGGCGGCCTTCATCTTTATCGGCGACGCGATTGTTACGCTCCTGTTTCAGTCGGGCGCCTTCACCCATCGCGACGCGATTTACGTCTGGGCGACGGTGGCCGGCGTGTCGGTCGGGATGCTGGCCGGCACGATGGCGCGGCTTTACATCTCGGCCTTTTACGCACTTTCCGATCCGCGCACGCCGTTTCGATTCGCGCTGGTCCGCGTGTCCCTGACCTTGGTGTCGGGGTACTTGTGCGCGATTCCGCTGCCGCATGCGATCGGGCTCGATCAACGCTGGGGCGTGGTCGGCCTCACGGCGTCGGCGGGCCTGGCGTCGTGGGTCGAATTTTCGATGTTGCGTCTGAGTTTGAACCGGCGCCTGGGATGGACCGGCCTCGAGCGCAGCTACCTGTTGCGGCTGTGGGCGATGGCGTTGACGGCGGCGGCGGTGGGAGTCGCGCTCAAATATTCGTTGCACAGCGGCGGCGGCCGGCTGATCTCGCTGATCGTAATCGCGCTCTACGGCGCGACCTATCTGGGCTTGGCGTACATCGCCAAAGAGCCCGAGCTCAAACGCTTCATTGCTTACGTGGAGCGGCGATTGCGCCGCCACGGCTAGGGCCGGCGCGCGGGTTTTGCCGGACGGCGCGATCGCGAACCGCCGACCGCCGCGCCGCCGGCGCGCATGCGGGTGACGGTAGCAGTGGTGCTATGGCCGTCGAGCAAAGGCGCCAGCGCGACGGTTCCGCCGTAAGACTCGACGAACTTTCGGCCGTCGACGACCTGTCCCCGATAGTCCTCGCCCTTGACCAGTACGTCGGGCCGGACCACGCGGATGACCCGCTCGGCCCGGTTTTCATCGAAGACCATCACGTAATCGACCAGTTCGAGGGCGGCGAGCATGCGCGCGCGGTCGCCGACGTGGTTGATCGGGCGATCGGGGCCCTTGATCGCGCGCACGCTGCGATCGCTGTTGAGGCCGACGACCAGCACGTCGCCCTGCGCGCGGGCAAAGCCGAGCATTTGCAGATGGCCGGGGTGGAGGAGGTCGAAGCATCCGTTGGTGAAAACGATCCTGTGGCCCGCGCGGCGATCGCGATCGAGCGCAATCGTCAGTTCATCGGCTGAGAGAATCTTGCGCTCGTAACCGTTGTGCGCGGGCTTGAGCGCGAGCGCCAGATCCTCGCGCGATATTATTTCGGTGCCGATGCGACCGACCTCGATTCCGGCGGCCAGATTGGCGACGCCGCGCGGCGGATGAGTAGCTCAGTCCGGCGGCGGCCATCAGGCCGAAAAATGTCAGGACCACATCGCCCGCGCCGGTGACGTCGTAAACTTCGCGCGGCGCCGTGGGGATGTAGGTGTCAGCGCCGCCGCGTTCGGCGAGGTACATGCCGTCGCGATCGAGCGTGATCAGGCAGGCCTTGAGGCCGAGCTGCTTCACCAGCTTCTCGGCGGCGGCGCGCCACGCCGCGCGATCGCTCAGGCGCATACCGGTGGCGGTTTCGGTCTCGAAGCGGTTGGGGGTGAGCGCCGTGGCGCCGCGGTAAATCGAGAAATCTTCGGTCAGGCGCGGATCGATCACGATCGGGATGCCGCGGTGGTTAGCGCCGTCGATCAAAGTGCGCAGCAAGCCGGGCGTCAGCAGTCCCTTGTTGATATCAGACACCAGCACGCAGTCGGCCCGTTTGAGCTCGAGGGCGATGCGCCGGGCAAGGATCCGTTCGCGGGCGGGCGAGAGCGGGCGCGGATCTCTTCGTCCACGCGCAGCAATTGCTGCGTCGCGCGGTTGGCCGATTGTACCGAGCCTAGCATCCGTTCCTTGACGATGGTGGGACGGTCGGGATCGACCACGAGCGAGCTCGTGCCGATGCCGAGGTCGCGGAACATTTCCCGGAGCATCGCGCCGTTGCGATCGGGACCAATCACGCTTAGAGCGCTCGGGTGGGCGCCGAGGGCGCGCAGGCTCGCCATCACGAAGCCGGCATTGCCGGGCTTCTCCTCGCGGCGATGGACTTGCAGGATCGGAATCGGCGCCTCGGGCGAGATGCGCGCGACGTCGCCCCACAGGTAGCGGTCGAGGATGACCTCGCCAGCGACCAGGATTCGCAGCGGATGGAGGTCGGGGATTGCGAGATCGAGCCGCATCCGCGCCGGGGCGGTCATCGGTGATGGGTTTTTTCGCGCAGCCATGCTGAAGCGATGATATGGCATGTGGCGCGATCGGTTAAACCGAAAAATGGACTGCTAACGAATCGAATAACCGCCGTCGACGAAAATTGTGGCGCCGGTGACGAAATCGGCGGCGTGCGAGGCGAGGAACACCGCCGCGCCAGCGCATTCCTCGGGCGTGCCGAAACGGCCGGCGGGCGTGCGCCGGATGATTTCGTCGAAGAACGGCCGCGACTTGATCGGCTCAGTCATGGCGCTCTCGATCCATCCGGGAACGATTGCGTTGACCTGGATGTCGTGGGGGGCGAGCTCGATCGCGAGCGACTTGGTGAGCTGAACGAGCGCGCCTTTACTCGCGGAATAGGCCGATGAAACCGGATTGCCGAAGTGCGAATACTCACTCGCGATATTGATTATTTTGCCGGTGCGGCGCGGCACCATCGATTGCGCGGCGATCCGCGAGAGTATGAAGCACGCGCTGAGATTGGTTTCGATCACGCGATCCCAATCCTCGACCGTGCCGCGGAGCGCACCACCGGTCAGAGCGATACCGGCGTTGTTGACCAGAATATCGACGGGGCCAAGGGTGTGCTCGACGTCGTCGATCGCGGGCTTGAGCGCGGCGCGATCGGAGACGTCGAGGATGCGGGCGCAAGCGCGCACACCGAGCGCCCGAAGTTCTTCGAGCGTCGCGCGATTTTTTCGATCGTCACGCGCGAGGATCGCGACGGCTGCGCCGGCCTGCGCCAGACCCATCGCGATCCCCCGGCCGATACCGCCGTTGCCGCCGGTGACCACGGCCACGCGTCCATCGAGATCGAACATCTTTGGTGCAGCCATCGCAGATCCCTTTCCCGAAGGTTACAGCGGACTCCTAGCGTATTGAAAAGCCGCCGTCGATCACGAGGTCGGCGCCGGTCATATGATCGGAGGCGCTCGAGGCGAGAAAGACCGCCGAGCCGGCCAGCTCCTGGGGCTCGCCGAAGCGTCCGCGCGGCGTGCGCTGGATCATCTCCTTGAGTCCTTCGGCCCATTCGGGCCAGTTGCGAATCCAGTCGGTCATGTCGGTCGAGAACCATCCGGGCAGCAGCGAATTGACCTGGATATTATGCGGCGCGAGCTCGATCGCGAGGCATCGCGTGAGCTGTTGCAGGCCGCCCTTGGCGACCGCGTAGGACGGGAAAACCGGCGACCCGAAATTCCCGGCGATGCTGCTGACGTTAATGATTTTGCCGCCGCTTTTGCGCGCGACCATCGAACGGGCGGCGATCTGCGAGAGCAGGAAGCAGGCGCTGAGATTGGTCGAAATCACCTGGTCCCAATCCTCGGCGGTGTGGTCGAGGACTCCCTTTAGAATCGCGAAGGCTGCGTTGTTGACCAGGATATCGACCGGGCCGAGGGTGCGTTCGACCTCGTCCATGGCGGGTTTCAGATCGGCGCGCTTCATCAGATCGACCTTGAGCGCGAGGGCTGGCACGCCGAGCGCGCGGAGACCGTCGAGGGCCTCGCGATTCCTGGCCTCGTCGCGCGCCATAATAGCAACCGCCGCACCGGCCTCGGCCAGCGCGGCCGCAATCGCAAGACCGAGGCCGCGGTTGCCTCCGGTAATCACCGCCACGCGGCCGCTCAGGTCGAACATTTTACGAGTCGCTTCACCAGTCGCCATTTGAATCTCTCCCGGGATAGATTCGCGCAATTATGCGGGATCGCGGGCATAGTTGGACAGCGCCCGCCGCAGCCTTCTATATTATCGTGCCGGACCGAGCGTCATTGGACGGCTCGGCACTGTGAACCACCGACGCCTGAGCGCGGTCAACGGACGGGTCGCGACGCACTCATATCGGTACGAGTTCGCAAATACCGAAGACCAAAGGGAACCAAGATGGGACTCAGGACTCCAGAACAATACAAGCAGGCGCTGCGCGACGGGCGCGCGGTTTTTTTCAGAGGCGAGAAGGTCGCGGACGTGACCACGCATCCGGTGATCGGAATCGCGGTTGAGCACGCGTGCATCGACTATCGCATGGCGGAAGATCCGAAGTATCGCGACCTCGCCGTGATTAACGAGGGCGGCGAGCCTTACAGCCGCTACTTTCATCTGCCGCGCAACGGCGGCGACCTGCGGAAGCGCAGCGACCTGATCGCGGCATCGACGCGCGAGGGTGCGACGCTGGTGGTGCTGATCAAGGAGATTGGCAGTGACGCGCTGATAGCGCTGCATCTGATTGGCGAGAAACTCGCGGCGACGGGCAAGCCGCAATATCGCGAGCGAATCCAAAAGTATCATAAGTACTGCCGCGACAACGATCTGGCGGTTGCGGTGGCGCAGACCGACGTCAAGGGCGATCGCTCGCTCGGACCCACGGCACAGGATCATCCCGACTATTACGTGCGGGTGGTCGAGGAGCGTCCGGATGGGATCGTCGTGCGCGGAGCCAAAGTCCATACCTCGGTATCGACCAACACCGACGAGGTGATCGTGCTGCCAACGCGTGCGATGCGAGCGGAAGACAAGGCCTACGCGGTCGCCTTCGCGTTGCCAATAAACACGCCGGGCCTGAAGCTCATCGCGAGTCCACACGGGAGCAGCAAGAAGGATCCCTACGAGCATCCCATCAGCGCGCGCCACAAGATGATGGAGACGCTGACGATCTTCGACGACGTGTTCGTCCCCAATGAGCGGATTTTCCTCAACGGCGAAATCGAGTTTGCCGGCCTGCTCGCGCTGACCTTCGTCCGTTACCATCGCTTCACCGCGGTTTCGTACAAGCTTCCGTTGCTCGAGCTGATGGCGGGTGCGGGCTTTGCAATGGCCGAGGCCAACGGTGTCAGCAAGGCCGCCCACGTGCGCGACAAGCTCACGCATCTGGCGGCTTACCACACGACGGTGCGGGGATTGATCGAACACGCGGCGGCTACCTGCACGATCGAGGAAGGCTACGCGGTGCCGAATACCCTGATCACGAACGTCGCCAAATTTCACTTCGCGCACAACTATCATCAGGCGGTGCAGATCGTGCAGGACCTCGCCGGCGGACTGCTGGTGACCGCGCCAGCGGCCGAGGACATGACGAGCGAGGCAACGCGCCAATACGTGATGAAGTACATGGGCGGGGCCAAGGGCTTCGATGCGGACAAGCGGCTGCGCCTGATCAATCTGGTCGGCGATCTGACCTCGTCGGACTTCGGCGGCTATCAGGAAGTACTGGCGGTGCATGCCGAGGGCGGCTTCGAGGCGGAGAAATTGCAGGCCTACCGCGAGTACGACTTCAAGTCGGTGGCGGCTTACGCGCGCCAGCTCGCGGGCGTTTGAATCTGACTTGTGGTGCGGGACACGGCACTTAGCCGTGTCCCGCACCACCTTCCAAATAGCTCGGCGCGACGACTCCGCTCCGTACGCCCGGGCAGCACGGTTCGACGGCAAATCCAGAAGCGGCACACCCCCGATTACTCACTGGCGGATCGCCATTGACTATTTGGGCAAAAGCTCTAGATACCGAGAAGGATCGAAATCCATATCAGTTTGCAGATCAGATGAAACGCCTGGTCGGTGTTGAAGCCGTAGTAGTGTTCACATTTGCCGATATCGATTAGCCAGTGCGCCGCGAACTCGGCTATTCCGAGTCCCGCCGAGCCGGTGATCAGGCCGACCACGCCACCGTGCATCAGTGCGTGCGCGGTCAGCCAGTAATACCACGGCGGCTCACCCGGAGCGCCGTCGTGATAGCGACTCTTACCCACAGCCATCGCGCCCGATTGTAGTACGAAATCGGCAAAGGCGTGGCCGACGATCAGCCACCACAGAAGATGAAGAGCGCCGTGGATCATTCGGGTGTCTATTCGGTGAACTTCCAGCCGCCGACAGCCGCACCGCTGATTTTCCACCGCGGCATCACGATTTTCGGATCGTTGGTCGCTTCGTAAACCACCTCGCAGGGCAGGCCGATCGCCACTGCGGATTCGTCATCGAGCATCACGCCGGCGACCCGTGTGACGCCGCCGTCGGCCTCTTTGCAATCGTCGAGTTCGATAATCGCGACTACGTACGGAACCGCGCCGATGAACGCCCCGACGATCGGCTGCACCACGACTACGTAACTATAGATGGTGCCCTTGCCGCCGGTTTCGAACCAGCCCACGTCCATCGAAGTGCATTTGGCGCAGGCCGGAAATGTCGGCGGAAACCATTTATGACCGCAAGCCTTGCATTGACGCACCAGGTATTTGTGCTGGCGCGTTCCGGCCCACCATTCGGCGGTGTCGAAGTCGGGCAGAATGCGCAGCTTGCTATAGTCAATTGCTCCGGGCATGTGAGTATTCCTCGAATAGTAAGTCGAGCGCTCTGAGACGAGGCTCTACGCCGCCATGCCGCGCAGGATAAGGCAGCTCGCCATGTTCTCCCAGCCCCAGCCCATACCGCAGCATACATCGGCCTTGCGCAACTGGCGGCATCCGGCCTTGCGGTCGTAAGTATGTTTTCCCTCGGCCCATCCGGGGCACGCATCGTCCGCGCGATGGCGCAGTTGACGCACGTTTTCGATCACCATCTGCACCCCGTGCGTATAGCCCTCGGACAGATGCCCGCCCGAGAGATTACTCGGCAGTTCATGGTCAATCTGCAGGCGTCCGCCCTTGACGAATTCGCCGGCTTGGCCGCGGCCGCAGAACCCGTTGGCTTCGAGCTGGATCAGCGTGGTGAAGGTGAAAGCGTCGTAGCATGAGACGAAATCGACGTCCTTGTGGGTAATGCCGGCCATGCCGAAGGCGCGCTTCCAACCGTAGTTGCCAGCTACATAGTGGAGACTTTCGCGCGAGTAGTTCCATTGCGGACTGTCGGTGAGGGTGCGTGCGTAACCGCCCATGATGAAAACCGGCGGATGGCGAAGGTCATAGGCGCGTTCGCGCGAGGTCACGATGATCGCGACCGAGACATCGGTTTCCTGACAGCAGTCGAGCAGGCGAAACGGCTTGACGATCCAGCGCGACCGCTGATGGTCCTCGATCGTGATCGGGCTGCGATGAATCGCCTTGGGGTTGAGGGTGGCGTGGTAGCGATGGGCGACGGCGATCTCGGCGAAGGCCCGGGTCGTGCAGCCGGTGTCGTGCAGATAGCGCATCGCGCTCATGCCGAAGCGTTGCGCCGGAGTCGTCCAGCCCCAGCCCATGTTGAATTGCGCGTCGTCCGCGGCGGTCGCCACCGGAATCGGTCCGCCCGGCGTCTGTCCGCCCATGCGGCGGCCCGAGCGACCGTTCATCGAGCGGAAAATCACCATGGTTTTGCAATAGCCCGCTTCGATCAGTCCGATCGCGTGCGCTACCAGCGCTTCGCCACTGGAACCCCCGCCGAGGATATCGACCGCATAATTAAGGCGCATTCCGAGAGCGGTCGCCACATGCGGTGAGCTGGTAGAATCGCCAGCCTGGTAGCTCGTCATTCCATCGACGTCACTGGCCTTCAATCCCGCATCGGCGAGCGCTTTGGTTACTGCTTCGCAAGCCATTGACAGGGTGGTGCGGTTGGACGGCCGCATATGCGGGGTCTCGCCGACGCCGACGATACAGTATTTGTCCGTGAGCGCTCCCATCTATTCCTCCGGTCTTCCGGCCACCAGACGTCGCGCCGCCCTTCGCGCGGAACGTGCTGGCAACTCACGTGCGACGCGCGACGATAGACCCCGGCCACGCATCGATTTTCTGCGCACAGGCTTAGCCCGTCGCGTATTAAATGGTCAAGGACAAATGGGCCCAGGCGCTGACCCTCCGGCGCCGCAATTCATTCGCGCGCCCGTTCGATCAATTCGCGTGCAGCCCGCACGAACTTTTCGCTGGTCTCGATCCCGCCGAGCATCCGTGCGATCTCGGCCGGTCGTTGGACTTCGTCGAGGGTAGTCGCGCGGCTGCGGGTGGAGCCACGCCGCTCTTCCTTTTCGACGGCAAAATGGAGGTCGGCAAACGCCGCTATCTGTGCGAGATGAGTGACGCAGAGAATCTGATGGAAGCGCGCGAGCTGCTTCAATTTGCGCCCGACGATCTCGCCGACGGCACCGCCGATGCCGGCATCAACCTCGTCGAAAATGACCGTCGCGACGCCGCGCCTTTGCGCCTCGAGGCGCTTGAGCGCCAGCATCACGCGCGAAAGCTCGCCGCCGGAGGCGACCTTGGCCAGCGGCAGCGGCGGTTGTCCCAGGTTGGGAGAAAGATAGAACTCGACGGCGTCGCAGCCGACCGGTCCGAGCGCGACGCCGGCGTGGACGAAGGCGGCGCCGTCGGCAGGAAGCGCGGTCAAGCGCGCCTCGAAAATTGCACTGCGCATCCCGAGCGTCTTGAGTTCGGCTTCCATTCGGCGCTTAAGTCCGGCGGCGTCACTTTCGCGCTTGCGGTGGAGCACGCGGGCCTTTTCGTGCAGCTGACCGACCGCGCGCGCCAGTTCGGCCTCGGCCGTCGCGCGGCTTTCGGCGACCCCTTCGAGTTCCGAGATTTCGCCGCGCGAGCGCTCGAGCGTCTCGAGTGCGGATTCAATTGTGCCGCCGTACTTGCGCTTCAGGCGCATCAGCTCCTGCAGCCGGTTCTCGACCTCCTCGAGACGTTTGGGGTCGGCCTCGATGCGCGCGGCATAAGCCGCGAGGCTGCGCGCCGCCTCCTCGAGATTGGCGCGGGCGCTGGAGATTAGTTCGAGCGTGGGGTTGAGTTTGGGATCGATCGCGGCGGCGTCGGCGAGGCGCGCGGCGGCTCGGGCAATAGCGTCGATCGCCGCTCCGTCACCGCCGTAGAGCGACTGTTCGGCTTCATAAGCGGCCTCTGCCAGGCGCGTGGCGTTGGCCAGAATAGCGCGGCTTGCGGCGAGTTCTTCGTCTTCGCCTGGGACCAGTGCGGCGCGTTCGAGTTCGGCAGTGCGAAACCGCGCAATTTCCAGCAATTCGGCCCGTTCACGTTCGCGCCGTTCGAGATCGGCCAGCCGCGCGTGAATCCCCCGGGCCTCTTCGTAAGCCGCTGCGTAGGGCGCCAGTTCCGCTTCGAGACCGGCGTGCCGATCGAGAATCTCCCGATGGTTCTCGCGCAGCGCCAGCGATTGCTGCTCGTGCTGGCCGTAAATCTGGACCAACGCGGTTCCCATCCGCCCGAGCACATTTACCGTCGCCAGCGAATCGTTGATCGTGACGCGCGATCGTCCACCCTCGGCGATTACCCGGCGGATCAGGAGCTCGCGCGGATTATCCGGGCCGAGCCATTCGCTCGCCTCCGGCAGTGCCGCCTCACCCTCGAGCTCGAATATGCCTTCGATGACCGCCTCCTTCGCGCCGGTCCGGATTACGTCGGGCGACGCGCGGCCACCGAGCAGCAGGCCCAGAGCGGTCATTACGATCGTCTTGCCGGCGCCAGTCTCGCCGGTAAGCACATTGAGACCAGGGCCAAACGAGAGCGCGGCTTCCTCAATCACCGCGAAGTTGCGGATGCGCAGTTCGGTGAGCATCCCGATAGCCGCCCGTCAGCCCCAGTGGAGCTTGTCGCGCCAGATTTCGAATGAGGGATGGTCCGAGCGAATCAGGCTGACGGTAAATTTGCCGCGCGTAATCAGAATCGTGTCGGTCGGTCCGAGCGCTGCCGATTCTTGACCGTCGCAGGTGAGCATCGCGCCCTGGTCGTCGGCCTTCACTTGGATCTTGAGATCGAATGAATCGGGCAGCACCACCGGCCGGTTGCTGAGCGTGTGCGGGCAGATCGGCGCAAGCACAATCGCGCGCAGGCTCGGATGCACGATGGGGCCGCCGGCGCTCAGCGCATAGGCAGTCGAGCCGGTTGGCGTGGCGACGATCAGACCGTCGGCGCGATAGCTGCAAAACGGAATTCGGTTGGCGACCACGGTAAGGTCGAGCATGCGGCCCACCGTGCGCTTGACGATCACCACGTCGTTGAGCGCGGAGTATTCTTCGACCGCGCCGTTGCCGTCGCGATGGACTGCGGCCTGGAGCATGATCCGGCCGTCCACCGCATAATCGCCGGCGACAACTCGCGCCATCATCGCCATCGCTTCGTCGGTGCTGACTTCGGTGAGAAAGCCGAGTCCCCCCAGGTTGATCCCCAGGATCGGCTTTTCGAGGGCGCCAATCTTGCGGGCGACGCCTAGCAGCGTGCCGTCGCCGCCCAGCACTACCATCAGATCGGCCCGCTGCGGGATACGGTCATCGGCTTCCGCGCTGGCGCCGATCGAGGCGGCGATCTCAACGGCGGCGATCGGCTCGAGACCGTGGCTGCGAATCCACGCGCAGAGCTCCATTGCCAGCGCCATCGCCTTGGCGGGGCGGTCTTGTCTGACCACTATTCCAATTGTTTTTACAGGTTCGATCGCCGCCACCGAGCTTTCGGATTATCATGCGGCTTGGCAGCGGGCAACGCATCATTTCACGATGCGCCCTGAGCAGCCTAGCGCGCCCGGCTCGACCTCTTGAGGGCCCGCACTCCGAGCGGTTCGGCGAGACCGCCAGCCAGTGCCGCCGCTAGCCAGGCGCGCGTTGCGGGGGCCGTGTAGCCGCGTCGCTCGTCCGGTGCTCGATCGCCGAAGAACTCGGTCACCAACCGGCGCAGCGACGTCGCATCGTCGACGTCGTACCATGAATCCGTCTGCGCGGCGGTCAGCCCGAGTTCATTGGCCCGCGCAAGTGTCTCGTCGAAGACTGCCGCGGTGCTCCAGGCGATATCTTCGAAAATTCGCCGATGCAACCGCTTGAGGCCAATCAGGCAATAGCCACCGTCCTCGGCGCCTACGATCGCGACGCGGTCGCCGGGTCGCGATAGAGCCGTCACCGCTCCGGCCAGAATCGAAGGCGGGATCGTTGGGCTGTCGGAGTTCATCATGGAGACCGATTCGTATCCGGCGCTGAAGACATCATCGGCAACATTTATCAACCGTTCGGTCAGACCGACGCCGCGCTGCGCAATCAACTTGAATGATGGTGGAAGCAGGCCGTCGAAAACGGCCTCCATCCCAACCGGCGTGTACGCAATCATGCCGACGATCCGCATATCCGATTCGGCGGCGGCGGTCGCGGCAGCGCTTTCGATTGAGGCGCATACGTCACGAATGAAACGCCGATTCAGTTCCGCCGCTTCGTCCTCCGTAAGCGGTGGCACCAACCGGCTTTTGACCGCGCCCCGGACTGGCACCTTCGCCATGACGACGAGCGCATGCGAGTGCGGCGGTATCTGCGCGTCAGGGTGTCGCATTGGAGGAGCGTAAATGTGGCGGCGGAGTGGTCGAGGGCAATGGCATGGGAGTGGGCGTTGCAGATGGCGTCGCCGATTGCGAGGGGGCGCTCGTTGAGTCCGCCGCTGCCGGCACCGGTGATTTTTGCGGCGCGGAGGCGGAATTGGGCCCCTCGTCCGGGACCTCTTCCGGGACGATTTTGAAGAGCGAGAAGGGAAGCGCGGGCGCAGTCGCGCCACTCCGTAACGACGGTGATGGGGTGGCCGCCGGCGTCGGCGACGGGGTTGCGGTGGGCGTCGCTGACGGAGTTGGCAGTGCGATCGGTGTCGGTGACGGCGATGGGATTGCCGCCGTCGGCGATGGTGACGGCGTTGGCGCCGGCGTCGGCGAAGGCCGTGAGGGCGCCGGCGTTCCGGACGGCGACGCCGCCGGTGTCGGCATGGGCGCGGCGGCTGGTCCAATTTGTTGCTCAGTCATCGGCGGTGACGCGGCGTCGGACTCGGACGAATCGCTGCTGGAAGAAGATTCATCCGCAGCGACTGGCTGCAGTTCCGGCACTTGCGGGAGTTGCGCCGTTGCGTTGGGCGCCGCGGGGTTGGAATCATCGAATTCGCTCGCAGCAGCGGATGCGCGTGCGGCGCGAGTCGCGAGACTACTCGCGTAAGCGATTGCGACGGCGTTGAGCGAGCCGCTAGCGGAGTTCGATTGCGGCGGGCTAACGACGATCGCGTCCGCACCCATCGTGCAGGCATTCTGGTCGAGCATCAAAAGGATATTGTGTTGATTCAGATCCCCGTGCGGGACTTCGATCGAGCCCAGTTCGCGATAAGGTTGCGCCGGCATCGCGGTGAGCGTTTCGATGGTGCAGTCACGCGGGCGCGACGGGATGTTCGAGGAGATCACACGCGAGATATTGACCCGCGTCGTACGGGCAATTTTCATCGGCGGCGCGGACGGTGCGCACGACGCAGCGAGTACGGCGCATCCGAGCAGCATCGACGATCGGAAAATTCCCACCAGCAACGAATACCGGCGACTGGCTATCCCCGCAAGCACCGCTACTTGTTCGCGGTGCCGGATCAACCTCCTGAATTAGCGCTGAATTAGCGGCCGCTGTACTGCGGACCGCCGCTACATCGTGGCGCTCGCATTGCGCAGTCTTTCGTATAAAATTGCTATCTGCCAGGAAAGCGACGGCGGTATTGATCCGATGCCATCAAAAATTGAAGCGAAAAGTGCAGCAGGCGCGAAGCCTGCGCCCGCAATGAAACGGCCGTTGCTAGGGGCGCACATGTCGATCGCCGGTGGTGTCAGCGAGGCGCTGATCCGGGGCCGCGACACCGGCTGCGAATGCGTTCAGATTTTCACCAAGTCCTCGCGCCAATGGGTCTCGAAGCCCTACGCGAAGGAGGAGGTCGAGGCCTTCAAGCGCGTGCGCAGCGAGACCGCGATGAAGATGGTGATCGCGCACGATTCCTACCTGATAAACCTCGGCGCGCCCGACGAAAAAATGCGCAAAAAATCGGTCGCCGGTTTCATCGACGAGCTCGAGCGCTGCGAATTGCTCGGGGTGCCATATCTGATCGCGCATCCGGGCGCGCACGTTGGAGCGGGCGAAGAGGCCGGCATCAAGACTATCGCGAAATCGCTCAGCGAGGCGCACAAGGCCTGCGCCGGCTTCACGGTCGAGGTGGCGCTCGAGATCACAGCAGGGCAGGGCAGCAATCTCGGCTACCGCTTCGAACAAATGGGCCAGATTTTCGACGCCACCAATGAAAATGAACGGCTGCGCCTGTGCTTCGATACCGAGCACGCGTTTGCGGCCGGCTACGATCTGCGTACGGAGGAGGGCTACGAGCGCACGTTTGCGGAACTCGACGAGCAGGTCGGACTCGATCGGCTGGTGGCGTTTCATTTGAACGATTCGCTCAAACCGTTCCATTCGCGCGTCGATCGCCATCAACATATCGGCAAGGGCTATCTCGGCATCGACCCATTTCGGCGTCTGGTCAACGACCCGCGCTTCGCTGGCCTCCCGATGTGTCTCGAAACCGAACCCGGCCCCGAGATGGCCGATATCGCAGCGGACCTGCGGCAACTCCAAGAACTTCTGAAGTCCGATAACTGATGATCAAGCGAATCCTGACCGGCGACCGGCCAACCGGACCACTCCATCTCGGCCATTTCGTGGGCTCCCTGCAAAACCGTGTGCGCTTGCAGGACGAGTACGACACCTACGTTCTGATCGCCGACGTGCAGGCGCTGACCGACAATTTCGAACATCCGGAAAAGCTCGAAGCGAATATCTTCGAAGTTGCGCTCGATTACCTGGCGGTCGGACTCGATCCCGAGAAAATCAAGATCGTCGTGCAGTCGATGGTGCCGGAGCTGACCGAGCTGACGATCTACTTCATGAACCTGGTGACGGTGGCGACGCTCGAGCGCAATCCCACGGTCAAGGAAGAGATTAAGCAGCGCAATTTCGTCAAGGGCGTGCCGGTCGGGTTCTGGTCGTATCCGATATCGCAGGCCGCCGACATCGCAATTTTCAAGGCCGACCTGGTGCCGGTGGGCGAGGACCAGCTCCCGATGATCGAGCAGACGCGCGAAATCGTGCGCCGCTTCAATCGGCTCTACGGCAAGGTCTTGATCGAGCCGCGTGCGATGCTTGGGGCGGTCGCGCGGCTGCCCGGCACCGACGGCGGCGCCAAGATGTCGAAGTCAGTGGGCAATTGCATCTACCTGGGCGACTCGCCTGACCAGGTGCGCAAGCGCGTGATGTCGATGTTCACCGATCCGAAGCGGATTCATCCGACGGATCCGGGTACGGTCGAAGGGAATCCGGTTTTCACCTATCACGACGTTTTCAATCCAAACAAGGACGAGATCGAGGATTTGAAGGAGCGCTACCGCAAGGGAACGGTTGGCGACGTCGAGGTGAAGCAACGGCTATTCGATGCGTTGAACGCGTTTCTCACGCCGATTCGCGAACGCCGTGAAGCACTGGCGGCAAATCCGAAGCGCGTTTACGAAATCGTCATGGAAGGGACGCGCACAGGCCGCGCCCTCGCGCAATCGACCATGGCGGACGTTCGCCATGCGATGAAGATCGCCTACAAGTTCCGGTAGAAATCACGCAAGACTGAACCGCCTGTCACCGCAGATGACAAATGGCGGTTAAGTCCGCGCGGGCTTTACAGCAGCGCGCGGCGCAGATCGCCCAGCACGGTGGACAGATGGGTGATGAAGTGCGCGGCCGCCGCGCCGTCGATGACCCGGTGATCGTAAGAGAGCGAGAGCGGCACCATCAGGCGCGCGACCAGCGCGCCGTCGCGATAGACCGGCTTTTGCACCAGACGCGAAACCCCCAGAATAGCCACTTCGGGCGCATTGATGATCGGCGTGAAGGCGGTACCGCCGATGCCGCCGAGACTGGAGACCGTGAAACATCCGCCCTGGATGTCGGTGAGCTTGAGTTTTCCGTCGCGTGCGAGCGCGGCCAGTTCGGCGGTCGCGCGGGCAATCTCGATCACACCCAGCTTATCGACGTCGCGCAGTACCGGAACGACTAATCCGTTAGGAGTGTCGGCGGCGAAGCCGAGGTGGAAATATTTCTTGAGAATGAGATTGTCGCCGTCGAGCGACGAGTTGAATTCCGGAAACTCAGTCAGCACGCTAACCAGCGCCTTGAGTATGAAAGCGAGCATAGTCACTTTGACGCCCGAACTCGCGCTGGTGCGGTTGATCTGTTCGCGGAAGGCTTCCAGTTCAGTGACGTCGGCTTCGTCGAACTGAGTAACGTGAGGAATCATTACCCAGTTGCGGGCGAGATTGGCCTTGGAGAATTTCCTGATGCGCCCGAGCGGCTTGCTTTCAATCTTGCCGAACTTTGCAAAATCCACTTTGGGCCAGGGAATGAGGTCGAGCCCGGCGCCTGAGCTTTTGGGCTTGTTCAACTCGGCGCTGACGAATTTCTGAACGTCGACGCGAAAGATGCGGCCGGCGAGGCCGCTGCCTTTCACGAGATTGAGATCGACGCCGAGCTCGCGCGCAAACTTGCGTACCGACGGACTCGCGTGAGGTTTCTGTGCGGCCGGCGCGGCGACTTCGATCGGTTCAGCCGTGCCGGCGGCGAGCGTGCTCACCGCTGGCGGCCGCGCGCCCGCCGAATCGCCCTTTGCGGGCGGCGCCGGAGATGGGGGTACTAGGCGGAGGTCGGCCCCGGAAGGCGGCTTGGGATTTGGTGCCGCGCCGTCCCGGGCGTCCGAGCCGGCATTTTCCGCGGGCGGCGCCTCGGCGGCGGGCACGTCGGGGGCGGCCTCGAGCGTGAGTATCAGCGAGCCTTCCGAGACCTTGTCGCCGAGCTTTACCTTGATGTCCTTGATCACGCCGCCATGCGGCGCCGGCACTTCCATCGTGGCCTTTTCCGATTCGATCGCGATCAGCGGATCGTCGAGGCCGACCGAGTCGCCGGGTTTGACCATCACTTCGATAACATCAACGTCCTTGAATTCGCCGATGTCGGGAACCTTGACCTCGAGTAGGGTTTCCATGATTTAGACTCAGACCGTGGCCGGATTAGGCTTTTCGGGGTCGATGCCGTATTTTTCGATGGCCGCAGCGACGGTAGAGGCCGGAATGGTCTCCTCGTCGGCAAGCGACTTGAGCGCGGCGATTGCGACATAGTAACGATCGACTTCGAAGAAATTGCGCAGGCGGACGCGATAGTCACTGCGACCGAAGCCGTCGGTGCCAAGGACGCGGTAGCGCTTGGGTATGCACGGACGAATCTGATCGGCGAAGGCCTTGATATAGTCAGTCGCCGCGACCGCCGGGCCCGCGCGGTCGGCGAGACAGGTCTCGACATAGCTGCGGCGCTGCGCGCTGGCGGGATGCAGCATGTTCCAGCGCTCGACTTCGAGGCCGTCGCGCCGGAGCTCGGTGAAGCTCGGTACGCTCCAGACGTCGGCGACGACGCCGTAATCGTCCTTCAGCAGATCGGCGGCTGCTATGACCTCGCGCAGGATGGTGCCGGAGCCCAGCAACTGGACGCGCGGACCTTTGACTTTTCCGCCGTCGCGCAGAAGGTACATGCCTCTGAGTATCCCTTCCTCTACGCCTTCCGGCATGGCGGGGTGCCGGTAGTTCTCGTTCATTAATGTAATGTAGCAAAAAACGTCTTCCTGTTCCTTGAGCATCCGGCGCAGACCGTCATGGATGATCACGGCAACTTCGTAGGCGAACGTGGGATCGTACGAAACGCAGTTGGGGATGGTGGACGACAGGATATGGCTATGGCCGTCGGCATGCTGAAGCCCTTCGCCGTTGAGGGTAGTGCGGCCAGCAGTGCCGCCGAGCAGAAAGCCGCGGCAGCGCGAGTCGCCCGCCGCCCAGGCCAGGTCGCCAATGCGCTGGAAGCCGAACATCGAATAGAAAATATAGAACGGAATCATCGGCAGGTTGTGGGTGCTGTAGGAGGTTGCGGCGGCGATCCATGAAGACATGGCGCCGGCCTCGTTGATGCCTTCTTGCAGGATCTGGCCCTTCTGATACTCGCGGTAGAACATCAATTGGCCGGCATCCTCGGGCTTATAGAGCTGTCCGACTTGAGAGAAAATTCCTAGTTGCCGGAACATGCCTTCCATGCCGAAGGTGCGCGATTCGTCGGGCACTATCGGAACTACGCGATTGCCGATCTGCTTGTCGCGAATCAGCGCCGAGAGTATTCGCACGAAGGCCATGGTGGTCGAGCTTTCGCGGTCGTCGGTGCTGATGAGCTGCGATTGAAAAGCTGAGAGCGGCGGGACCTCGAGCGATTCCGATTGGCGCCGGCGCTGAGGAAGGCTGCCGCCGAGAGCCGCGCGCTGCGCCTTGAGATATTGGACTTCGACGCTGTCGTCGGGCGGCCGGTAGAAGGGGACTTCCTCGATCTTATCGTCGGGCACCGGGATATTGAACCGATCGCGGAACTTCTTCAGCGAGGCAACGTCCATCTTCTTCTGCTGATGGGTGATATTCATGCCCTCGCCGGCCGCGCCCATGCCGTAGCCCTTGACGGTCTTGGCGAGAATCACCGTGGGCTGGCCGCGATGTGCGATGGCGGCTGCGTACGCCGCGTATATTTTGACGACGTCGTGCCCGCCGCGGCGCAATTCCCAGACTTCGGTATCGGTCATGGCCGAGACCATTTTGAGGAGTTCGGGATACTTGCCGAAAAACTCGGCCCGGACGTAGGCTCCGTCGCGCGCCTTGAAGGCCTGGTATTCGCCGTCGACGCATTCTTCCATGCGCTTGCGCAGCAGACCGTCCTTGTCGCGGGCAAGCAGGGCATCCCAATTGCTGCCCCAGATGACCTTGATGACATTCCATCCGGCGCCGCGAAAATCGGCCTCGAGTTCCTGGATGATTTTGCCGTTGCCGCGAACCGGACCGTCGAGGCGCTGGAGATTGCAGTTGACGACGAAGATCAGATTGTCGAGATGCTCGCGCGTGGCCAGCGAAATTGCGCCGAGCGATTCCGGCTCATCCATCTCGCCGTCGCCGACGAAGGCCCAGACCTTACGATCGCCGATCTCGGCGAGGCCGCGGCCCTGGAGGTACTTCATGAAGCGCGCCTGGTAAATCGCCATCAGCGGCCCGAGGCCCATCGAGACTGTGGGGAACTGCCAGAAGTCGGGCATCAGCCACGGATGGGGATACGAGGACAGGCCCTTGCCGTCGACGTCGCGGCGGAAATTAACGAGCTGTTCTTCGGTCAGGCGACCCTCGAGAAAGGCGCGGGCGTATATTCCGGGCGAGGAATGTCCCTGGATGTAGAGTAAGTCGCCGAGGTGGTTTTCCGACGGTGCCCGCCAGAAGTGTCCAAAGCCAACGTCATAGAGCGTGGCGGCGGACTGGAAGGTTCCGATATGTCCGCCGAGCTCGGAGGACTTTTTATTGGCGCGCAGGATCATCGCGACGGCGTTCCAGCGGATGATCGAACGGATGCGCCGCTCGATAGCGCGATCGCCGGAAGAACGCTGTTCCTGGTCGGCAGGAATCGTGTTCAGGTACGGAGTATTGGCGTTATATGGCAGGAAGGCGCCGCTCTCGCGCGCCTTGACAATCAGATTTTCGAGCAGGAAATGGGCGCGATCGACACCTTCGGCATCGATTACTGCCTCGAGAGAATCAAGCCATTCGCTGGTTTCGGTCGGGTCGAGATCTTGAAGGATATCCATAACGCTCGAATGTCCTCTTCTCATTGAAATGAGTATAGCCGGACGGCGCGAAGGGAATTCACAGGGCCCGCGCCGGCGCAATCGTGAACCCGCGATTCATGGATCGTGGCCGGTGAATCCACGGGTTCCCGCCGATCCTACAAGTAAGAAGTATGGACCAGTTTCATTTGTAGTTCGAGGGTGGCGGAGTAAACGCGGTCGCGAGGCGGGTCGCGCCCGGGGGGACGAACGGGTGCGGGCACGATCGCGGGCGGTGCCCGCGCATTGCTGATCGCGAACGGCGGCGTGGCACTGGCGGACCGCCGCCGGTCGAGCGGCCACTGAGTGTCGAGCGGCCACTGAGTATTGACCGTTACATTCTTCTGGAGCGGAGAGCCCGCTGACGCCAGCAATCCTCGAAAGAGGGTGCTCAATTCCTTGACCGAGATTTGGTCGGCATGGTTGCCGGTGAAATCGAGTCCCCCCAGCATAATTATGGGCGGGCGATTTTGATTGGGGTGCCGCCGGTGACGATCGGCTACCTGCTGCCGTCGGCGGTGTCGCGCTCGGACGCGGGTTCGACCAGCGCCTGGCGGCGGGGGTGTGGCCGACCTACTGATTGCAGCGGCGGCGCTACGGCGGTGGACCAGGAATACGAAGATGAGACGAAGATGTTTCACGTGAAACATCTTCGCGCTGCGTTTGCGGTGAAGGGTTTCAGGGTTGTGCGCCCGCCCGGGTCCGTGCGGCGCTTCACGCCGACACCATGGGCACGTTTTGCCCGCTGCTAAAGCGCGGAATAGTCGGCACGGTGGAAAATGTCAGCCGCGATTGTTTGCCGTTCTAGCTGAACGAGTTCACATTCCGTGGCCTGCCCACGCGGAACTTAGCCAATCAGAGGTGGAGTCCGTTGCGGTGCGATTTGATGGAATCAGTTCGGCCAAAAGTTGATGCTTTTGTGCTCGATTTGCTATCGAATCGAGCCTTCAAGAAAAGTGATTTCTTTGAGACGCGGGAGGGGATCTGCCGAATCATGCCACCGTTAACGCATCAGCTTGCGGAAACCGGTGCAACTTGGGCGCGGGAATTGGGCCCGATGACGGAGAGAATTGCGCGAACGTTATTCGAGGCTGGACGTTCTGCAAATTCAACTGAGAGAAGAGCCACAGCGAACCGGGCGCTTCCGACGCCGTTATCTGAAGCCAACCGGGGCGCGGGAAGAGTGCCTTATCGACAAAAGCCCGAATCAACAATTGTTGATGGAATGAGGGCATGGCTGTTTGATTCAAAAAATTGAAGGCGCAATTCCCCAATGTGATTCACTCTTCGACGGGAGTTACCTCCCGGCGACTTGCCGGTAATATTCATCAACTTTCTTCGCGAGTATTTCGGCTACTTCCTTTATACGCCTATGTACAACCCGCGAGTCCTTTCTTTTAGAATCAGTGATCCTCGTTGGACGTGCCATCTTCTGGGACGGGGTGATCCGGTAAAGCGGGAAGTCGCCGACTCATCAGTGACTCCCCGTTAAAGCGAAACCGGTCTGGGTTGCGCTCTGCAACGCGTTCCAGCAGGCGGCAGAAAAAAAGTTCGAGTGATTTCGTTTCATCCGGGTTACCGGCATCGAAGTATCTCACAGTATATGGTTCGAATGGTTCAAATAATGCAATGCCAAGAACCTCGAATTTCTGCACTGCATTGGCCTGTGTGGAGCGGTTGTCGAACGCTGTGAAATACTCATGGGCAGTCACGAACGTCGAAATGCGATTAGTGGTACCATCTTCGGCAGCACCTTGGTCAAACAGGAACAGTCCGCCCACCACCGCATAAGGAAATCGTTGGTGAAGAGTTGTTGCCTCTGAGAGGAGATCTCCGCGACGATTTGTCAAATTTTTCTGGAAATTGTGCCTTCCCTGGTCTCTAAAACTAATGCTCTTAACCGAAACTGCGAGGACAAGTCCGTCTTCAATCGTTGCGAAGCTCACATCAACTTTCTTTGCGCCAATCCCGCCAGCAAACTGGCGTTCACGACCTCCTTCTTCATCGGGTTGACACCCCGTTAGTCCTCGCTTCCGAAACTGTCCAGCTAAATATCGGGCTACCTCGTTCGAAAGCCTCTCGGCATAATTTTTCTTATCTACCCGATTGGCAGTATCCTGAGGTTTTGGACCAGCAGCTCTGGTAGCATCGGATATCGTGGCTGGTATCGGTTTGAGCTGTCCTTTTTTTGGCTTGCGCATCTCAGGCAACTATTTCGTCAGAGATTTTCACCGACACCTTCGTGCTCATCAATTGTGTGCGAGGGATCTCCTTGCCAATTTGGCCGCTCGCAGCTTTGAGTGAGTCGGGCGAACTCGCCCGGAACCGGAAGCTTCTTCAAGACGTGACTCTGGAGCCTCAAATATCCATTAGAAGCGTGCTGACAATTTGCCACAAGCCAAGATCGTGCATAATCGGAGTTTAGATAAGTGTTCAGTCTACTGAGAATTGGTGGGTTCTTCGGAACGATATAGTATACTGAGTGTCTAGGGAGTAAATTGCCCTTCGAGTCGATCCAGAACCTCGGTTCTGGGGCGATGTCTTTACAGAGAATCTTCGGGCGCAAAATATCAGCTAACGGAGGGTTTTCGTGGAATGAGTACCATGGCTTGTGCCTGACACATGTACGATCTAGTAATTTCGCCCGTCTATCAGGTTGATTTAGATAAGCTTTCAGCGGCCCGAGCTCGACTTCACGAAGCAGGTGACCGTCCCTCCGATAAGGGACCAACATACAATGGCGCGAGGGGAGAGCATCGTTGTCGAATATTAGCTCCCGTCCAGCTATTGTGGGATACGCGAATTTCCGAAGTGTCTTATCGATCGAATCGGCGTTTCGCACAAAAACCAAATCGGCTCCGGTCGCGACGCCACAGCTGATCCTCACACAGATTTCTTCGAGCCTCACATATCCTTTGGGGATATGCTGTGTTTGGATTAGCGGCAACCATGACGCGCCATCTTTTGACAGAGTAACCTCGACTTCACGGCCGTCACGCAGAGCAATTCTAGTAAAAGACTTCTGGTTTTTGTTTAACAACGCTGTAATGGTTGGATACGTAATCAAATTTTCGAAAGCGTCTTCTTTGATCAAAGAAATCTCGTCGACCTCGCGCGCAGCCAGCAATCGGCGCAAGGGCGACGCCGTATTAACATAAAGAAATTTCTCAGGCGTTATGAACACAAGCCTCGCATTCGTTTTCAAAGCTTTTAGCGCTTGCTCAAAAAAAAGAAGGTAAAGGTCGAATCTTTCGACTGCCGTCAGGAAACGCGTCCGATAGAAGGACTTCTCTGCCTCGGTAAGACTGGTGATGGGGACGTAAGGAGGGTTGCCAATCACGTAGTCATATTCGGCGGGTTTGGTTTTAAGGAAATTCTGCTGGAGCAATATGACATTCGGATACGGCGCGAATCGGCTTCGAGCTGCGGAAATATGCCGTGGATCCAATTCAATACCCGTTATTCGAGGCAATTCGGTCCCACGTCTCTTGCACCACCGGACAACACCTTCGATCAACGCGCCAGTCCCGCAACCCGGGTCGAGCACAGTGCTATGAGCATTTGGCGGCACTCTTTGGAATAATAGATCGACCATCCGGTCGACGATGACGCGCGGTGTTGGAACGAAACCTCTCATAACCCTGAAGAAGAGTAACCGGCGCAATCGCCAATTTCGAGCACCCGGGTGGAACGGTTGTCAACAGGGCTCCGAAGCGATGCCTCCGCACAAAGAAAGATGCAAAAGCATTCGTGCGAGTAACAAAGTGCAATACCAGCTTGCATCATCCTTCAGCAAGAGCGAATGAAAAAAAGGCAGAAGGGGAGTCTGCGTTGGGCGGGTGCACAATAGCGGCTCGCTGTCTCTCAATCCGGTCAACCGTTGACGGCGAAAAGCTGGCGAACTCTCGGAGGAGGAGAGAAGCGGTGAAGCTTCTTCTCTACTTACCCGCTGAAGCATTGACGAAAGCGAAAAAAAGGCGACAGTTTCTAGCGGAAAAGTACAGAAACTCCTTCTCGCCTAACTTCACATTGACGCGGAAGAAGCGTTCAAACGGGGAAACTGCTACGCGCAAGCACGCGGCGGAGGGGCGGCGCGGGAGTGGGGGGTGTGGGTTAGTGTTTTGGGCGGGGGTGCGGCGGGGCGAGAGATTGTACACTTCCGAGAGGGAGGAGGCGGCGATCATCAGGGCGTGCGTGATCTTGGCGCCGGCGATTAGATCCTTGACGCTTTTCAGCCGCACCATCACGACCTCGCGCTTGGAGGTAATGAGGATGATGTTGACTCAGTCGTTGGGATCGAGGACGGAGAAGTCGCGCGCGCCGCGTTTGGGGTGAGGTGCGCGATGATCGTCGGCGATTGCCGCGCGACCTATAGATACTAATTTAGATACCGCTGCATCGACGGATTTTCTTGGCGGCGGTTTGGGCGTTTCATGCCCAAGCGACAAGCATCGCGGTGGAGCCTGGAACGCCCGGGCCGTTGCTACAGCCCGGACGTTCCAGCAATGTTCCGTGAAATGAAGACCCTACGATGATCGAGGCGCGATCGGCTGGTAACGCCTCATACGGGGCCGGTTGCGCGCGCGGCTTCGTCCGCGGCGGTAGGACCGGTAACCTTGTAGAGCTTCTGCGAGTTCTCCCAGAGGATCTTGTGCCGCACCGACTCTTCGCAGTCGCCCAGACCGCCCTTGATACGGGCGTGGACTTCGTCGCCGTAAAGTGAAGTCGGATGCGGAAAGTCGGTCTCGAACAGAACGTTATCAGCGCCGACCTTATCGATCAGGCGGCGTGGCGCAGTCTGCTCGAACCAGTAACAGGCATAGACGTTGCGCGCGAAATACTGCGACGGCAACATGTCGAATTCCGGATGCTCCTCGGCGACGCTATTGCCCTGGAACTGGTAATCGAGGGCTTCGAGCATGAAGGGAACCCAGCCGATACCACTCTCGACCGAGACGAACTTGATGCGGGGATAGCGGGCGAGCACTCCGGACATCAGAAGGTCGTTCAGTTGCAGCCCGTTGCGCATGAAGATATCGACGGCGAGCTCGGTAAACGCCGCCATCCGGCCGTAGGTAGCGACGCGGTCCTTGAGGAGGCCCTCGGCCATATCACCCGAGCCGATATGGAAACTGATGGGGAGGTCGAGATCGACGGCGACCTCCCACAGCGGATTCCAATGAGGGTCGCCGAGCAGCGGCTTACCCCAGTACTGCGGTTCACCGGTGAAGAGAATGCCCTTGTGGCCCATCGCGGCGCAGCGGCGTATCTCGGTGACGGCGGCATCGACGTCCCAGAACGGGATCGACGTGATCGGCAGCAGGCGGCGCGAATCGGCCGACGCCCATTCGGTCTGCCAGTCATTATAGATCTGGACACACGTGAGCATCAGCTCGGGGTCGTTCAGTTTCAGAAACTGCTGGGCCCCGAAGCCGCCCACGTTCGGATACATGACCATCGCCCAGATACCCATCTGGTCCATGTATTTCAGGCGCGCCTTGGCATCATAGGCGCCCGGATGCATCTCATCGAAATTCTTCGGCGGATGTTTGAACGTACCGACCCCGGCGGTAGCCGTCATGCCGACATTCGCCAATGCCCTGCCGGTGCCCACACGCCAGCGCTGAGTCCCGTCTGCGCCGGTGACGATGTGCGGCACGCGGTCGCGCATGCTGGCCGGCGCGCGGCTGATCCACAGGTCCGGCGTTTCGGTGACATGGGTATCGGCGTCAATGATCGTGTAACCACTCATGTTCTCTCTCCTTCGGTTGTCTTACCGTTGTGGCGGGCCGCGATCGGCTCCGCCCGTGCGCAATCGAATTCAGCGCCTATGCTTGCACAAAACCGATCGTATTTTCGATCGTTATCAGTTCCCGCCGTCCTCAACCGGACTCCGATAGTCAGAACTGGTTGATCACGCTGATGCCCACGTTTTCGAATTTGGACATCTGCTCGAGCACGCCGAAGGCCTTTTCCAGCGGGATGGTCTCGGTGATGAGTTTTTTCGGCTCGAGGCGTCCGCGCTCGACCATGCTGAGCATCGCGGGATAGCGGAAGGACTGGATCGCGAGCGAGCCCGTAAGCTGGAGTTCCTTGAACACTATCTGATCGATCGGCAGAGCGACTTCGCCCTTTTCGCCCTGCGTCGTCAGGCCGATCTGGACGTGGCGACCGCGCTTGCGCAAACTCAAGATGGCGTTGCGGCAGGTCGCGGCGATGCCGAGCGCGTCCACGCTGACGTCGGCGCCCCCGTGCGTGAGGTCCATCACGGCCTTGACCGGGTCGGTGGTTTTGCCGTTGATGACGTCGCTGGCGCCAGCCGTCTTTGCCAATTCCAGTTTGCGATCGTCCAGGTCCACCGCGATCACGCGCGCGCCCAGCGCCGCAGCGATCTGGATCGACGACAATCCAACTCCGCCGCATCCGTAAACGACCACCGTTTCATCGGCCTTGACCTGACCCTGGTCGAGGATTCCGTGAAAGGCGGTGACGTAACGGCAGCCCATGGCGGAGGCTTCGACGAAATCGATTTTGTCGGGCAGCGGTGCGCAGTTGAAATCGGCATGACTCAGCAGGCCGTAGCGGGCATAGCCGCCCATGCCGGCGCCGAGGCAGTGGTTGGAATGGCCGGTGCGGCAGTCGTCGCATACGCCGCAACCCTGGGCGAGCGGAACTACCACGCGCGCGCCGGGCTTGAGCGACTTCACATCCTTGCCGACTTCCTCGATCACGCCCGCGAACTCGTGTCCCAGGATTGCCGGCAGCCGCGGCTTGAAACCGATCCAGCCCCAGTCGCCCTGCCAGAGGTGCCAGTCCGAGCGGCAGATGCCGCTGGCTTCGACGCGCACGATCGCGCCATCGTCGGGGCATTTCGGCGTGGGCCAATCCTTGACCACCATCGGCTTGCCGACTGCTTCCATCACCATTGCTTTCATGACTTCAGTACCTCGCTTGGATTGCTCGATTTCGCGACCGGGACCTCAAAAGAACAGCTCCTGCGGGTCGAGTCCGAGAATCAACCGCCCGGCCGGACGATACATTTTGGGATGGACGACGCGATGCTGCGACGAGGTCAGGATATCGCGCATGATGCGCTCGAGCCGGCTCGTGCGAAAGATCGCGCTGGTAGCCGCGAGGTCGTACATGATGCCGATAACATCCTTCGCGGTTTGATGCGCATGAGTCATCATCAGGCGGTAATGCGCCCGTTGGCGCGGCGACGGTTTTTCGTCAGCGCAGAGCGTAGCCCAGAGATCCTCGAGCGTGCGATAGACGTAGCAGCGCGCCGCCTCGATCTGCGCCTCGGCCTTCGCGATCGTCTCTTGCACCTGCGGATCATCGCGCAGCGGACATCCCGGCATCAGTTCTTTGCGCGCGCTCAGTTCCTCGACGAAGTCCAGAGCGCTTCGCGCCAGTCCGAGCGGCACGCCCGCATGCGAGACCAGAAACAGCGCGGGCCAGCTATAGAGCGGAGCGCGGATATATGGCGGTCCCGAACCTAAACTCGGACAATCGTCGAAGGGCACGAAGACGTTATCGACGATATAATCATTGCTCCCGGTCCCGCGCATTCCGGTCGTATCCCACACGTCAACGATTCTGGTTTTGACCGTCGGCACCAGCATCACGCGAATCTCGGAATGACCGTTGCGCGTCAGTCGCGGCCGTCCGTTTTCATAAATCGTGCAGCCGCAAGTCATCACCGACGCGTGACCGCTGCCGCTCGCGAAATGAAAGGTGCCACTGACGCGGTAGCCGCCGTCAACCACGTCGGCACGCTGGGCCGGACGCAACTGGCCCGCCACTACGCTTTCTATGCTGCCGAAGAGCCGCTGCGCCGGCTCGGGCTTCAGGAACGCCGCGAGAAAACTACCCGCAGTCGAAATCATCGAGAGCCAACCGACCGCGCCCTCGATCCGCGACAGTTCCTCGACCACTCGCACCTGCGCCATCGGGTCAAGCTCGGGACCGCCGTACGCGTTCGGCACCGCCATGCGAAAGATGCCGGCTTTCATCAGTTCGCGCGCGAGCGCCGGCGGCAGGCTGCGCTGAGTCTCAATCGCATCGCTGGCAGCGCGGATTTGCGGCTCGACGGCCTTGACCGCCGCAAGCACGGTGCCTTCCATGGTCGAAATTTCGCGCAGACTGGCGGTCATCGGAAACCCCCACGCAGAAGCGTGATCCTGTGGTGGAGCATAAAGCAATTGGCGCAAAATCGCCACGTTAATCGGGACTCTGCCTGATCAGTAGTCAGTAGCGGCGACGGGCAGTGATGCTCATTTCAAACCAGTACAGTGGGGCGGAAGCAATGTCGCTATTGCGGCGCTTGCGTTTGGCGCTGGGCAGTGCGAAGTGTTGCGACGCGGAGAGGGAGGCGCAGACCACAATGGCGCAAACACCGAAGCGTATGCTCGAGGGCTACCACGTTCTCGATTTCACACAGGTGCTGGCCGGACCGACAACGACCCGATACATGGCCGAAATGGGCGCGGAGGTCGTTAAGGTGGAATTCGCGCCGAGCGGCGATATCTCGCGCGGCGTACCCTATCTGCGGGACCGGCGCAGTGCATACTACGTGCAACAGAACCGGGGCAAGAAAAGTATATGCCTCGACCTCAAGAATCCCGCGGCGGCCGCGATTATCCGTGCGTTGATCCCTAAAGTTGACGTACTGGTCGAGAATTACGCGCCCGGCGTGATCGGGCGGCTGGGCTTCGGGTACGAGGCGGTGAAGGCGCTCAATCCGAGGATCGTCATGTGCTCGATTTCGACCTTCGGGCAAGACGGTCCGCTGGCGAACCGGCCCGGCTATGATTTCATCGGATGTGCCTATTCGGGCGTACTGAGCATGATCGGCGAACGCAACGGCGCGCCCTCGCTGCCGCAGGTGGGACTGGGCGATATCACCACGGGCGTGCATGCCCTGTCGGCGATTATGGCGGCGCTGCTCCATCGCGAACGCACCGGCGAGGGGCAATACGTCGAGACCTCGTTGCTGGATTGCTACTTCAGCTACAATGATATGACGGTGCATACGGCGAGCCTGAGCGATGGAGCCTTTTCGCCACGGCGTAACGGTGCGCATCATTTTGCGATGGCGCCGCTGGGCGTGTTCAACGGCAAACGCAATCCGATTCTGATCATGGCGGCCACCGAGCATCAGTTCGTGTACCTGTGCCGTGCGATGGGGCGGCCGGAAATGGCAACCGATCCGCGTTATTGCAACAACGCCAAGCGCATGGAGAACGTCGAGGAATTGACGCGGCTGATTCAGGACTGGTTCGACGCGATGCCCAGCGACGACGACGTGTACCGGCTCTTCAACGAGCATCGGGTGCCTTACGCACAGGTGCTGTCGATCGAAGAGGCGATGGCCCATCCGCATCTGCGCGAGCGCGAGGTGGTGCGGACAATTAACGATCGCTATCTCGGGGACTTCGATGTGCCCGGATTTCCGCTGCGCTTTTCAGGCTACGGACGGCATCCGGAGATGCAGGCGCCGACCTTGGGGCAGGATAACCAGGCGGTGCTGCACAAGTATCTCGGCTATTCGCCGGACCGTATCGCGGCGCTCGAGCGGGACGGCGTATTGCTCAGCGGAGAGCGTTGAAGCCGGCGGCGCATGCTTGCGACATCTCCATTGAATAGTCAATTCAGCTTGCCGGTGTTGCTATTTAAGTGACTATTTTATGTTCGCTCGGGACGCGCGCATGTGTTCCCGGAAAAAGCTGGGTGTCTTCGATTTGCCCGCGATGATCTAGTGGGCGATCCCGCTTGGAGAGGTCGGAGTGAATCTGAATCGCGCAATCAATATCGCTGACCTGCAAAGGATGGCAAAGCGGCGGCTGCCGCGCATCGCCTACGACTTCATCGAGGGCGGCGTCGAGGACGAACTCGGTATTGCGCGCAACGAGGCGTCGTTCGATCGCCACCGCCTCGTGCCGCGCTACCTCGTCGACGTCTCGAAACGCGACCAGTCCTGCGAGCTGTTCGACCGCAAATACTCGAGCCCCTTCGGCGTCTCGGCCACCGGTCTCGCCGCGCTCTTTCGCCCCGGCGCTGATTTGATGCTTGCCGAAGCCGCCGCCGCGGCCAACCTCCCCTTTATGATGTCCGGGATGAGCACCGCCTCGATCGAAGCGGCAGCAAAGGTCGCGCCGTCGCACTCGTGGTATCAACTATATGTCGCGCGCGACCGCGCCATCACGCTCGACTTGATCCGCCGAGTACGCGAGGCCGGTTTCGGCACCCTCGTCCTCACCGTTGATGTTCCAGTCTCCTCCAAGCGCGAGCGCAACCTGCGCAACGGCTTTGCCCTGCCGCCGCGGCTGTCCGCCTCGACCATGCTCGACGCGCTCTTCCATCCGGGCTGGATCGCCGGCTATCTGCGCAACGGCATGCCGCGCTTCGAAAACTGGGCGCCATACGCCCGCGCCAACTCCAACACGCGCCAAATCAACGCCTTCGCAGCCAAGCAGGCTCCCGCCAGCTCCGTCACCTGGAAGGATCTTGAAGAATTCCGCCAGCTCTGGCCGCGCCATCTGGTGGTCAAGGGCATCCTGCATCGCGACGACGCCGAGCGTGCGGCAAAAATCGGAGTTGACGGCATCATCGTTTCCAATCACGGCGGACGCCAACTCGATCAGGCGCCGGCACCGCTCGAGGTGCTGCCGGGCATTCGGGAGGCCGTCGGCGACAAGGTCACCCTGATCGTTGACGGCGGCGTCCGCCGCGGTGCCGACATCATAATGGCGCTATGCTGTGGCGCGCGTTTCGTCATGCTCGGGCGGGCCACCCTCTATGGCGCGGCCGCCGGCGGTATCGAAGGAGTGCGCAAAGCGATCTCTATCCTGCGTGAAGAAATCGATCTGGTGATGGGACAGATCGGCTGTCCGAACATTGCAGAGCTCGACCGCAGCTTCCTGATGAAGGCGCCCTGACCGGCGCGTCCTCAGAACCCCTAGCTGCTCGCTATCCGGCGCTCTGGTCATTCCCACCCCGCCGCTAATCCTAAATAAATACGCGCAGCTCATCCGCGCCGCCCGACTGCCCGCTATGGCCCGACCTTGCAGCTCGGCACCGTCCGGCCTGCCAGTGCAGCCGATAAAAATTAGTTGCCTCAAATCCTTGATTTAACGAAAATCGCGACCGACAACTCCGAAATCGGAAAGCTGAACCGGATTGAAATCGTTCGTCTCCGACAGGTGAGCAGCAATGGGCGTATGGAACGTCGGGCTTTATTCGGGCGATTTCGCGATGGACCTGCGCGGCACGATCGCGGCCGTTGCTCGATTGCTGCTCGACGGCGACGCCCTTGCCAAAATCCTGTGTGACAGTGAATCGTCGGTCGCGACCAATCCCGCGGACGAGGACCATACGACCTTTTGGCTGATCCTTGCCGACCAGCTCGCAAAGCGAGGTATCATTTCCGAGCGAGTGCGCCAAAAGGCACTTGCGATCATCGACGAGGGAAGCGACCTCGCAATGGCCGAAAAGCTTGGATTGCGCGCTGCCGATCTCGTGAAGCGCCAGAGTGTCCTCGCCGAATTGCGGGCGCGTGTGATCGAGGTTCCGCAACCAGCGAAGCCGCGTACAGTTTTGAAGAAACCGCAGCCCTTCCTCTTCGAAACCGGCGAGGTTCTGGTCTACCCGACGTCCAATGGTAAATGCATCAACCCTTATTTCCCCTCCAGGGAAAAAATCCACGGCTGGCAACAGGATGGTTGGAGTGCAGTAGCGATAGTCGAACATGGCCGCGCTTTCGACTTCCTGACCTGGTACCGGCCACTAACGGTAGTTACGGCGCTGCCGCAAAGACCGGCGCTCGATGTGCTGCTCGGCGAAGTTCCCTGGTCGCTGCGACTACCCGGAACCTGCTCGCGGGTTCATTTCAAGCGCATTGGCCTGGAATCGATCGGCCGCGTGCCGATCGACCACGAAAAATTGGTGAGCTCCTTTCACGTGATGCCGCGGGGCACTTCGGCGGCAGTCGGCGACATATCACTCGCCAATCGATTGAACGTCGCTCCCGATGCCTCGCATCTAATCGCCAAACCGGGTCAGCTAGGCGGGTTCTCGCACGGACGACGGGATCCGACCATCGAGCGGCTCAACGCGATACTGACATTTTGAGCGCTTCTCCAGGGACATTTTGCTCGGCGTGATTCAACGCGCGTAATTGACCTGCCTTGTCCGGCATACCTTACACCGCTCGGATCAACTTCCGGTGCCGGCCCGACCCCTATGGCCCGACCTTGCAGCCCGGCACCGTCCGGCCTATACCGAAGTTGCGACTCAGGAGTGAGGGCGGAAATCCAGGCGCGGGCAAGGATCGCACCGGCAAACCTTGACCTCCCGCCCGTTGGCTAAAGCATTGACCTTTGCCGGTTACGAAATCCAAATCGAATCGAGGCATCGAGCATGGCACGAGCTGAAGAGACCATCCACAAATTAAAATACCCGGGCGCGGTTGACGCCGACGGACATATTCTGGAATCGGCCACCTGCTGGGAGGAGTATTGCGAGGCGAAATACCGGGCCAAAGCTATCCGTCTCAAGGATGACGAGCGCGGCCTCGAATACCTTGAGGTCAACGGCGTGCCCTCGCGCGTCAACCGCGGCGGCAACTTCGGTACCGTCGCGCAAATGGGCCAGGTCTCGCGCAATTCCGGAAACTTTAACCCTCGCATCAAATACGGCGACCAGGTTCCGCTCGGCGCCTGCGACGCGAAGGATCGCCTCGTCCGCCTCGATAAAGAGGGGCTCGACGCCGCCATCATCTACCCCAGCCTCGACCTCACCTGGGAGACCGATACCGACGATATCGATTACTCCCAAGCCATGTGCCGCGCCTATAACCGCTGGGTCACCGACTGGGCCGCAGACTCCGGCGGTCGCCTCATCCCTGTCGCTCATCTCTCCCTCGGCGCCCCCGCCGCAGCGGCCGTCGAACTCGAGCGCGCCGTCAAGGCCGGCCACAAGGGCGGATGGGTCGTCCAGTTCACCATGACCCGCAAACCCCACGGCCACACCGATCACGACGTCCTTTTCGCCAAGGCTCAGGAACTCGACGTGCCCCTCGGCATTCACGTGTCGCTGGAGCCGCAATGGTGCTGGCCCGGTCGCTACGATAAGGAATATGTGCGCAAGCAGCCGTGGTTCCTGAACGTGACCGCCTCCGACGCGATTCGGCACGCGCTGGCGAGCTTCATGGCCTATGGCACGTTCGACAAGTTCCCCAAACTCAAAATCGTCATCCTCGAAGTCGGTGCCGGCTGGGTCCAGTACTGGCTCGACCGCATGGACGCAGTTTACGACAGCGTGATGGGGCGTAGCGTGCCGCTCAAGGAGAAACCTAGCTTCTACTTCAGGCGCAACGTGTGGGTCTCTGCCGATCCCGACGAGAAGTCATTGCCCGCAATGGTCGATCTCTGCGGCAGCGATCGGTTCTTCTGGGCGACCGATTTTCCCCATCCCGACCACACCGGAAATTATATCGAGGAGTTGGAAGAGTTCGGGAACAAGATGACCGACCCGCAGCGTCGTCGCGACGTACTCGGCGACAACGTCCGGCGCGTTTACAATCTCTCGGTCTGATTTTTCGATGTCGGGCAAATAGTCTCGTACGGTAATGCAACGAGTTGTCGATCATGCACGGTTGACCGTTCTCGACCGTGCAACGGGAGCACGAAGATGCCGGATATGAACGAATTCAATCAACGGGTGATCGCGGATTTCCGCGCCAACGGCGGCAAGGTCGGCGGCCAGATGGAGAACATACCGCTCATGCTGGTGACCATGACCGGTGCTAAGAGTGGCCGCACGATTACGCTGCCCCTTGCATACAGCAAGGACGGCGATCGGATCGTGGTAATCGCGTCGTATGCGGGCGCTCCTCACAATCCCTCGTGGTATCACAATCTGGTGGCCCATCCGGTTATAACGGTCGAATTGGGCGGTGAAAAGTTCCAGGCGCGGGCTACAGTCACCACGGGCGCGGAGCGTGATCGACTGTTCAAACAGCAAGCCGATCTGCTCCCGATATTCAACGACTATCAGAAGAAGACCAGCCGGCTCATACCGGTGTTCGCTCTCGATCGGATCGGTTGAGTCGGCCATGCACCCGGATGCGATCGGTGGGACAGATCGCATTTCGCAGCTTCAACTTTCCGGTTACGCGGGAAGTCGCAAATGTCAATTCGATAAAAATTGAAAGCTCACGGAGGTCTGCCAATGGCACACGAACCGCGCCGGATCATTACCGGCAATGACGCCGAGGGAAAATCGCACGTAGTAATCGATGGGCCGCCTACGCCGTTTGGCGCGTACTGGATGACTGACACCACCCCCGTGGACAACCGCGGTTCCGGCGATGCGGGTCTGCAGGTGCGCAAGCTCGAACCACCGCCGGGCGGCAGCATCTTTCGCTTTGCGTCGATCCCGCCCGATGATCCGAAAGTGTCGCGCGAGGAACGTGAACGCCAAACTGCGAAAATGTTCGCGCAAATGGACGCGGCTCATTGTCGCCCGGATACCAGCCGCCATCCCGCCATGCACAAGACCCGCACTATCGATTACGTCGTGCTGCTCTCGGGCGAGGTCACGCTGCTGCTGGACAAGGGTGAAGTCGATCTGAAGCCGTTCGATGTCGTGGTGCAGCGCGGCACCAATCACGCCTGGGTCAACAAGGGCAAAGAGCCCGCGTTGATCGCTGCCGTGCTGATTGACGCCAAAGCGTGATCGCAACGGCGGCGCAGATACGCTTCCGGCGCCGCGGCCTGCGAGTAACCGATACCAACCGCGTTGGCGTTTCCGGTGGAGCCGGTAACCCTCCGGGCGCCGCCTCCGATTGCGCACGGCTCAACGTGAGAGCTAGAAACCAGTTACGAGGGTAATCGAAATGGGCGTCACACAATCCAACGGTCGCACGGCCGACAAGCCGAACACCATTCCTTTGAGACTGCATCACGCAGCCTACGTATGTCGCGATCTGGAGCAGACGCGGAAGTTCTACGAAGACATACTAGGTTGGCCGATGGTCGCGGCATGGCGTGAATGCGACAACGTGTTTGGTGAGGACGAGTTGTATTACTGCCACCTGTTCTTTCAAATCGCCGACGGTGGAGCGCTGGCCTTTTTCCACTTCGCCAATCCGCAGCAGCACGAAAAGTTTGCACACTACGGACCACATTCGCCGTTCGTGCACCTGGCGTTGAAGGTGGGCAACGCGCAGGGGCAGAAGGAGATGCAGCGCAAGCTCGATGAGGCCGGCTTCGAGACTATGGTGATCGACCATGGCTATTGCGTTTCGCTCTATGTCACCGACCCCAACGGCTTGAATCTCGAGTTTACGGTGGACCATCCAGAAGCCGACAAGATTACGGCGCAACGCTCGGCGACTGCGCATGAGGATTTGCGTAGATGGCTGTCCGGCGATCGCAGCACGAACAATGAATGGCGCGCGCGTACGAAGCCGGCTGCGCAATGATTGGATAGGTCCTGATCCCGAACCAGGGTGGGAGGCCTGCCGCCCGGTGGCGTTTGCGAGTGGCTGAAACGGTCGTTGGACGATACGCGCAATCGAGGCTCGCACAATCATCCCGCCACGATTTTGTCTAAGTGTCCACGCAATCACGGTGAGGACTCAATTGCTCGCTGTTTCATGCCAACAAGACGTTGAACTGGTCCGTCTGTATGAGATAGACGGGCGCTTGAATTCAGTATGCGCCGGTAGAATTTTGCATTTGCAACCCCCCGGGTTTGGTAGCAGTCTGACTCAGGATTCAGCATGGAAATTCCGCGTAAATTTTTAGGGCGAACGTCCGAAGCAGTGCGAGGCTGCGAATCGTTCCGACTGCCGGAGACCTGATGGCGGCCTCTTCGATCACCGCAGCACAACAACACGCCGAGCCGGTGCGGGCGCACAAATGGCTGATCGCCGCCGCCGTAATGCTCGGCGCTTTTCTGGGCGTGCTCGACACCTCGATCGTAAACGTCGCTCTGCCGTATATGCAGGGCAGCTTCGCCGCCAGCGTCGACGAGATCGCGTGGGTCGTGACGAGTTACCTGGTGGCAACCGGCGTAATGATTCCGCTGACCGGCTGGATCGCGGCACGAGTCGGTCGCAAACGCTACTTCCTTATATCGGTGATGCTGTTTGTAGCTGGTTCGATGATGTGCGGACTCGCGACCGGCCTCAATCAGATGGTGCTGTTCCGCATTTTACAGGGAGCGGCGGGCGCCGCGATGATGCCGCTGGCGCAAGCGATTCTGTTCGAGACCTTTCCGCCGAGCGAGCATACGCTGGCGATGTCGGTATTCGGTCTGGGCATGATGGCGGCGCCGATCCTAGGGCCGACGGTGGGCGGCTGGATCACGCTCAACTGGAGCTGGCGCTGGGACTTCTACATCAACGTACCCGCCGGGATAGCTGCGGCCTTGATGGTTTACACGTTCGTGCATGACCCGCCATATCTCAATGACCAGCGCGGTAGCGGCCGGGTTGATTACCTTGGAATCATCTACACCGTGCTCGGAATGGGGATGCTGTTTGTGGTGCTCGATCGCGGACAGCGAGCCGACTGGTTCGCCTCGGCATGGGTGCGCTATTTCACGTTAATCTCAGTCGGCTCGATTGTCATGCTGGTTTTCCATGAGTTGCGCTTTCCCGACCCGATTATCGACCTGCGGATGCTCAAGATCTTCGGCTTCACGCTCGCGATCATCCTGATCACGATGCAGTCGCTGGTGCTGTTCAGTATCAACCTGCTCAATCCGTTGTTCACTCAGGAACTGCTCGGTTATGACGCTTGGAAAGCGGGTCTGGCGGTGGCCCCGCGTGGCATTGGAGTCGTGGTCGCCCTGATTGCGGTGGGACAGCTTTCGCGGCGTGGCTTCGATATGCGCGGGCTGGTCAGTCTCGGCTTTATACTCGCCGCCTACGAAATCTGGCTGATGTCGCAATGGAACCTCGAAGTCAGCATGCAGGCAGTGCTGTGGCCGATCCTGCTCTTCGGGCTCGGCTTGGGAGCAGTTTTTCCGACCGTGACGGCGGCTGGATTGGGTACGATTCCGCGCGAACGGATGGGCTTCGCTTCGAGCCTGTTCACAATGATGGTCAATACCGGTGCCGCCGTCGGCATCGCGAGCGTGAGCAACATTATCGCCTCACGCCAACAGGTGCATCAGAGCTACCTGGTCCAGCATTTTTCCGTGTTCGAGGCGTGGAAACTCAGCAAAATAGCACCAATGATGCCCGGGAGTCCCACCTTCCACTTCATGCACGAGATGGTGACGGGACAGAAACAAGGGCTGGGCAAGGTTTACGGCATGATCCAGTCGCAGGCCTGGCTGCTTGCATATAACGATGCTTATCGCCTGCTCGCGGTCTGCGCATTGCTTTGCGCACCGTGGCCCTTACTGCTTCGGCGCGCGAGCAGCGGCGGGTCGAATGTCGTAGTGGAGTAAGCGTTGGCGATGGCCCGCATCCCTGAAGGGATCGGGAAGTGCCGTAGCCTCCATCACCGCAAAGAGCAGTACCCGACGGTATAATCACGAAAGTTTCGAGGCGCTCCGCCGCTGCTGATGAGCCAACAGAGGCGCTCGGCAAGGCTCGTCCTACGTCATTAGCGGACGCTGCTTTGCCGAGTCGTGCAGGCGATAGAGTTTCACGTGGCGGCTGGTAATCTGCTCAACCTTCTTCGGCGACCTTGCGCGTCATACGTCGCGCCTATGAGCCAACGGCTTTCAACCTCTGTTCAGATTCAGCCGCATCCACGTGATTCTTCACACGTATGAAGCTGTCCGGACTGACCGAGATCGAATCGATTCCTGCATGCACGAGGAAACGGGCGAATTCCGGATGGTCGCTCGGCGCCTGTCCGCATATGCCAACCTTGCGCTTAAGCTTATGCGCTGCCGGGATGACGCTCGCGATTAGCGTGGTCACGGCTTCGTCCTGTTCGTTGAACAAGGGCGCGAGTTGCTCGGAATCGCGGTCGACACCGAGCGTCAACTGCGTCAGGTCGTTGCTGCCAATCGAAAAGCCGTCGAAGCGCTCGGCGAACTTTGCAGCGAGAATTACGTTCGACGGAATCTCGCACATGACGTAAACCTGCAGGCCGTTTTCGCCGCGGCGCAGACCGTTGTCTGCCATCGCCTGCAAAGTCTTGTCCGCTTCCGCAAGCGTGCGGCAAAACGGTATCATCACCACCACGTTGTGCAGACCGATTTCCTCGCGCACCTTGCGGATCGCGCGGCATTCAAGCGCGAAACCTTCGCGATAGCCTTCGCTGTAATAGCGGCTTGCCCCGCGCCATCCGAGCATCGGATTCTCTTCATGCGGCTCGAACTGCCGGCCACCAATAAGTTGAGCATACTCATTGGTCTTGAAATCGCTCATCCGGACGATCACCGGATTGGGATAACGCGAAGCTGCGATTCGGGCTATGCCGAAGGCGAGCGTGTCAACGAAATATTGCGGCTTGTCCTCCAACCCTTGCGTCATTCGTAGAATCAGCCGCCGCGCTCCGGCATCCTTCAGTTCCTCGAACTTCACCAGCGCCATCGGATGGATCTTGACGATGTTGTTGATGATGAATTCCATCCGCGCAAGGCCGATGCCGTCCGCAGGCAGCCGCCACCACCGCATCGCAGCGGCGGGATTGGCCATGTTGAGCATGACTTTGGTCGTAGTCTGGGCGATGTGTTCGAGCCCGATATCGCGGACATTGAATTTGCCGATGCCGTCATAGACGTAGCCGATATCGCCCTCGGCGCATGACACGGTGACGTCGCGTCCGTTTTTAAGCGTGACCGTCGCCTTAGCGGTGCCGACGATAGCGGGCAACCCCAATTCGCGACTGACGATCGCGGCATGCGACGTGCGGCCACCATGGTCGGTGATAATGGCAGCCGCGCGCTTCATGATAGGCATCCAGTCCGGGTCCGTCGTTTCGGTGACCAGGATCGCGCCGTCCGTGAATTTGGCGATTTCTGCCGGACTCTTGAGCCTGCATACCGTTCCGGTGGCGATCGCATCGCCAATCGCCAGACCTGTGAGCAGACGCTTGCCCTTGCGTTCGAGGCTATAGGTCCTGAGCGAGCCGGCTTCCTTGCGCGATTGAACGGTTTCCGGACGAGCCTGAACGATGAAAAGTTCTCCAGTGTCGCCGTCCTTTGCCCATTCGATATCCATCGGGCGGGCGTAATGCGACTCGATAGCAACCGCCCACCGCGCAAGCTTCAAAATGTCCTCATCGGAAAGAACAAAGCGACGGCGCTCGTCCTTCGACGTGGCGAGCGTGCGCGTCGTCTTTGCGCGGTCCGCACCGTAAATAATTTTCTTCGCCTTCGAGCCCAGGGTTTTTTCCAGAATCGGTGCGGTGCCTTTCTGTTCGAGCAGCGGCTTGAACACCACGTACTCGTCCGGTTCGACGATTCCCTGCACCACTGCCTCGCCGAGTCCCCATGACCCGCTGATGAGTACAGTGTTTGGAAAGCCGGTCTCGGTATCGATGGAAAACATCACCCCGGCGCTCCCTCGGTCGGAGTGGACCATTCTTTGAACTCCGACCGACAGGGCGACCTTCATGTGATCGAAGCCGTGGTTTTCGCGATAGACGATTGCGCGATCGGTAAACAAAGACGCAAAGCATCGCCGGACGGCGTCGAGCAGTTTCTTTTCACCGCGGATGTTGAGAAAGCTTTCCTGCTGGCCGGCGAAGCTAGCATCGGGCAAGTCTTCAGCCGTGGCGCTGCTTCTCACAGCAACATCCAGATTTTCCTGATGTGCGGAATCCGAAAGCCTTTTATAAGCCGCCGCGATCGCTTGCGCCATCGTTGACGGAAACTTCGCGCGCGCGATCATCTGCCGGATACGCTTTGCACCAGCCGCCAGCGAAAGCTTTCGCAACTTGATAGCCCGCAACTCCGCGCCGATCGGTTGCCGGAGTTCGTTGGCGTCGAGAAACGACCAGTATGCACCCGCCGTCACCGCAAAGCCTTCGGGAACGGGGATACCCTGCGCGCGCATGTTCCTGGTCATCTCTCCAAGCGACGCATTCTTGCCGCCTAGATGCTTAATCTCGGAGGAACCCTCGTCGGAAAACCAGATAATATTAATGTCGTTCATGTCGGTGTCCTCTATGCCCCATCCGCTTTGCAAATCCGGATGGCTCGATGCGAACTGTCCACCGTAATCAACCCTCTACTTCGAGTGTCGCTCCAGCCGGGTCGCACCGCAAGTCTAACCGTGGCGTTGACTTTGGGTCCGACGCTGCGCGGTGCCCAGCGAGCGATGCATAGGTCGGCGATCCGACGGCAGGTCGCGAAGGTTAATCGAGCCGAGGCGCTTGCGAAAACCTTCCGTATCGATTTCGAGCTGGGCGCAAATCGAATTGAAAGTGAAGAGACCTCGCACCGCGTCGGGTGCGTAAAACCAGCACCGGACTTCGGCGAATTGCGCCCGCTGTTCCCAGCTCGCACCGTTCATAGTGGACAGATATGAACGTATCGCGTGCTCGAGCACCGCAAGCAGAAGACGGCGCTCGCCATCGAAGGGGCTCCGTCGCCTGGTAAGCGCAAAGAACTGCACGGGCAGAACAGGGCCGGTTAGAGCTTCCGGAGACATTTCAAGAGAAAAATCGTTGTTAGCCATCGTTCCCCCAAGTCGGAGTGCCAAGCGCCGAGGCCGTCATAAAAACCAACTAAATCAAAATGACTAATTGCTTCGGTTCCCTATGACCGAAGGTGCGAGGCCGGCACGAGCCTGCGCTCGGCGAGACCTTATCGTTCGCTTGGCGCCTCGATAGCTAATCAGTATTCGCATGCGGAATGCCGAAGGTGCACGGTGCTATCTAATCTCACGCTGCCATCCACTTCGGACGGATTCCCGTTCGAGCGATCGTATCCATAACTCGGTGCGGCTCCCCGAGATCGCTCCAGGCGACGCCGTGCACCGGAAGAACTGCCAGGTTGACCGGATGCTCGGCCAGGACCCGTTCCGAGAAACCGGACGGGCGAAGATCTGCGTACAGACGTTCAATAGTGTGTTCTTCGAACGTCGTACCGATGACCGGCCGAATTTTTTTGAAGGCCAGAAACAATTCAGGCAGCGCTACGAGAAACAGGCCCAGCAGTGTGGACAACTGCCCCACCATCACGAAGCTGTTCCACAGACAGCCTCGCCGCAGCAGTTCGCCGGCGAGCTCCCGTCGTGGCTTTTCCCAGAAGCGGCGCACCATGCAAGCAGACGTCTCGCCAATTGCCTCGCCGGGTTCAATCCAGCCATAGGCAGGCTCGGGCCATTGTGGAGCGATTCCCAGCAGTACCGTTAATTCCGGGCGCAGGGTCGTCGCAGAGAACGCCATTTCTACGTGGCCCATAAATTTCAAGTCGTCCTCGATGAAGTGGTCGGACGGGAAAATAGCGACCTGGGCGCGCGGAGTCGTCGCGGCCAAACGCAACAGCGAATAAAGAATGGCAGGTGCCGTGCCCCGGCCCTCTGGCTGGACGACCAGGTTGCGCGCAGCGACGCCTCTAAGCATTGGCGCGTAGAAGCGCTGATGGGTGCGCGTGAGCGTAGTGAGAATCCGGTTTTCATCGATCGTCAGCGACACGCGACGGCGGGTTTGTTGCAGCAGTGAGGTATCGCCAAGCAACTGACAAAACTGCTTAGGCAGCGCCTCGCCGGTAATTTTCATAGTCAATCCGGAAAGACGCTTGCCGTCACCACCCGCAAGAACGATAGCGCATCGCGGAGTCTGTCCTTCACAAAGCTTTTCCATAGTCAAGAACATATGAACCCCACATTTCAGCGGCTACTGGGAAAATCACTAGGAGCGTGTCCGAGAAATAGTTATTTGAGTGAGGAAGAAAACGGGGTGTGAGTAGTAGATAATTAGGCATGGGTAAGAGCTACCGACCGTACCATCCGGATCAAGAGTTTCTGCTTCCCCCGAGCCTGCGTGAATGGTTGCCCGAGAATCATCTGGTCTACTTCGTCAGCGATGTGGTCGACAATCTGAACCTATCGGCGCTGGATGCGGCGTATGGGGACGAGCAACGCGGGCAGCCGCCCTACGATCCGCGGATGATGACCAAGGTGCTGGTGTATGGGTATTGCGTGGGGGTATTTAGCTCGCGGCGCATCGAGCGGCGTTTAATCGAGGACGTGGGGTTTCGCGTGCTGGCGGCGGGCAACGCGCCGAACTTCCGTACCATCGCAGATTTTCGCAAGCTCCATCTGGCGACGCTGGCCGGGCTGTTTGAAGAGGTGCTGAAGATCGCGCTGGAAGCGGGAGCGCTGAAACTGGGGCGGGTGGCGTTGGACGGCACCAAGCTGAAAGCCAACGCCAGCAAGCACAAAGCGATGAGCTATGGCCGGATGCAGGAGCGGCAACGGCAACTGCGCGCAGAGGTCCGGGAACTGCTGGCCCAGGCCGAGGCGGTGGACGCCGCCGAAGACGCGCACTACGGGGCCGATCGGCGGGGCGACGAGCTACCCGCAGAGTTGCAGCGGCGCGAGAGCCGGCTAAGGAAGATTCGCGCGGCGCAACGGGCGCTGGAAGAGCGGGCGCGGCAGTCGGCGGAGAAGGCCGGAAAGCCGCGCGCAGAAGTGCAATCGGCGAAGCCCGCGGACAAAGATCAATACAATTTCACCGACCCGGAGTCGCGCCTGATGCAGGGCAGCGACGGTCTGGTGCAAGGCTACAATGCGCAGGCGGCAGTGGAGCCGGTGTTGCAGTTAATCGTGGGGCAGAGCGTGACGCCGGCAGCCAACGATAAACAGCAAATCGAACCGATGGTCCAGGTGATCGAGCAACAGAGCGGACAGCGACCCACCGGCCTCGTGGCCGACAGTGGCTATTGCTCGGAGAAGAACCTCGCGTATCTGGCGGCTCTCGGTCAGTCTGGAGACCCGATCGATTGCTATATCGCGACTGGCAAGCAGAAGCATGACGAATACCGCCAGCCCTGCTCGCGCGGACCGTTACCGCGCAATGCGACGCGGGTCGACCGCATGAAACGCAAGCTTCAGACTAAGGTGGGGCGGGCAATCTATGTGACACGGAAAACGATCGTGGAGCCGGTCTTCGGCCAGATCAAAGAGGCCCGCGGGTTTCGCCGCTTTCTTTTGCGCGGCTTGGCTAAAGTCCGGGGCGAGTGGGCGCTGGTCTGTCTCACCCACAACATTTTGAAGTTGCACCGGCTCTGCAATGCGTAACCGTCATCCAGGCGGTCACGAGAAATACCGCAGCAAAACGCGCACCTCTTTGTAGTCGCCAGCCGACCAGCCGGCGCTTCGCAGGATCCTGGGGCGACCGGCATCATCAATAGCCAATCGCTCCAATCCGGAGATCAACTTAACCGGCGAAATTTCTCGGACGGACTCCTAGTATTGAAACGAACCTCGACAGATAAAGTTACGCGTCGAAGATCACGGCAGGAGTGCGCCTTCTGAAGTCATACGCAGTATCCGGCGCGCTCATGTTTTGTCGCGCCGGTTGCGGGATTTGCGCGTGTCTGCGAAGTTCCTTATGACGCAACGCGTATCCGGTACTCGGTGGGGAGGCCCCCGCGGAGGAAATATTCTGAACTCGAGCGCCGAAAATCAGGCTTCAATGTCCCCCTGTGAGGGAGCTGTGCGATGAAAAAGCGCGCGCGAGTTTCCTCGCCAAAGCAGGAGAGGAAATCCCCGCCCCCCAAGGCACGCGCTGGCGGGAAGCCTGCTGCGAAAAAACGATCGAGCCGAAAATCCGGCAAGACCTCGCCGGCTATTCGGAAGGCTCCGCCAATCGTTGGTATTGGCGCTTCCGCCGGCGGACTCGAGGCTTTCACGCAACTGCTCGGCGCATTGCCCACCGATACCGGAATGGCGTTCGTTCTGGTGCAGCACCTCGAACCGACCCACGAGAGCGTCCTTACGAAGCTGCTGGCGCGAGCGACCACGATGCCGGTGGACGAGGTCCGCGAAGGAATGCGCATTGAACCCAATCATGTGTACGCGATTCCCGCCAATGCTGACCTGAGTCTGATGAACGGGCTCCTTCATCTCGTCGGGCGCAAGGCGCCGGCAGGCCACCATCTGCCGATCGACTACTTTCTTCGCTCGCTAGCGGAAGCACGGAAATCTCAAGCAATCGGTGTGATCCTGTCCGGCACGGCCTCGGACGGCACCGCGGGCCTGCGGGCGATCAAGGCGGAGGGCGGCATTACCTTCGCCCAGGAACCGGGTTCGGCGAAGTACGACGGGATGCCGCGTAGCGCGATCGCCGCGGGATGCGTGGATTTCGTGCTGCCGCCGGAGCGCATCGCAACGGAGCTCGCGCGGATTGTCCGTCATCCGTTTGTGGCGGTGTCGCCGAGGCAGGGTGCAGAAGTGGTGCCGGCGAAGGAGGAGGACTGGGCGCACCTGTTCCGGCTGTTACGGAACGCCTCCGGAGTGGATTTCACCTTCTACAAGAAACCCACCATCGGACGCCGACTCGCGCGCCGCATGGCGGTGCACAAGTTCGAGTCCATCGGCGAATATCTGAAGTTCCTCGAAGGTAACCGCAAGGAGCTTGACGCACTGTTTGGCGATATTCTGATTCACGTTACTGGTTTCTTCCGCGACCCGGCAGTATTCGCCGCGCTGCGCCAAAGTATTTTCCCCCAAATTCTGGCGGCGAGACATCCGGCAGAGCCGGTGCGAATCTGGGTGCCCGGATGCTCAACCGGCGAGGAAGTTTATTCGATTGCGATTTGCCTCGTGGAGCATCTGGGCGATCGCGCTGCCGCCACGCCAATACAGATTTTCGGCACGGAGATCAGCGACGCCTCGATCGACAAGGCGCGCGCCGGTGTCTATTCGGAACAGGAGCTGCGCGACGTATCGCCGCAGCGCCGCCGCCGCTTCTTCACCCGGGTCGATGGCCACTATTCAATCAATGCGGCGATCCGCCAGCTTTGCGTATTTGCCCGCCAGGACGTGACCAAGGATCCGCCCTTTTCCAGGCTCGATCTGCTCAGTTGCCGCAATCTCCTGATCTACCTGGAGCCGAACCTTCAGAAGCGAGTGCTCGCCTCGTTCCATTACGCCCTGAAAAGCAAGGGCGTGCTGTTGCTGGGAAAATCCGAAAGTCTCGGCGCGTTTGCGGACTTGTTCACGGTTGCCGATCGCAAAAACAAGTTTTTCACCAAAAACACTGGTTCCACGGTGCCGATCGAGGTCAATCAGCCTTCGTACGAAATACGGGCGGCCCAGGGCAAAGCAAGTGCCGAAGGTCCACGACGCCTTGATCTTGAGAAGGAAGCCGACCGCATCGTGTGGGAGCGTTACGCCCACGCCGGAATCGTCGTCAACGATGAGCTTCAGATCCTGCACTTCCGCGGCGACACCAGCCCATACCTGCAACCCGCTCCGGGCAGAGCGACCTTCAGCTTGTCGAGGATGCTGCGCGAAGACCTTCAATTGGAATTGCGCGCAGCCGTTCAGGAAGCGCGCAAGAGCGGGCGCAGCGTTCGCAGGGAGTCGATTCCGCTCAAATCCGATCGGCACGAGCGCGTAGTCAACCTCGAGATCCATCCGCTGCGGGTTTTCGGCCAGGACGAAAAGTGCTTCCTGATCCTATTCGAGGACGCGGGCCCGCGCGGCACCCGGCCGTCAAAACCGGCTCCGGGCAAGCGTCTGGTGAAAGCAGCTTGGCAGCAGGAACGCCAAAAGTTGGAAGGTGAGCTTACGCGCACTCGTGATTACCTTCAGGCGGTCATTCGGGATCAGGAAACCACCAACGAGGAGCTGAAAACCGCGCACGAGGAAGCGCTCTCGAGCATGGAGGAGCTTCAGAGCACCAACGAGGAGCTGGAAACGGCCAAGGAGGAACTCCAGTCAAGCAACGAGGAGCTGGTCACACTTAACGATCAGTTGCAAACGCGCAACGCGGAGCTGACCCACCTTTCCGATGACCTCGTCAACGTTCTCAGCGGTGTCGACATCCCGATTCTGATTTTGGACAGTGGTCTCCGCATCCGCCGTTTCACTCCGTCCGCGCAAAAGCTCTTCGGAATGCTGTCGGGTGATATCGGCAGACCTATTGGTAATCTCCATATCGGCATCAAGGTCCCTGACCTAAAGGAGTTGATTTCCTCGGTCATCGCTAAAGGCGACGAGATCGGGCGTGAAGCTCAAAGCGAAGATGGCCATTGGTATTCGCTCCGAATTCGCCCATACCGGACCGTCGAGCAGAAAATTGAAGGAGCGCTGGTCGCATTCTTCGACATCCATGAATTGAAGCAAGAGCAGGAGGCGCTGATTAAGGAACAGACTCTGGTCTCGGCGGTGCTGGACTCGGCCCCCGACTTGCTGGTGATGATTCTCGATCCTACGGGACGAATAGTTCAGTTCAACCGGGTGTGCGAGCAACTCTCCGGCTATTCCCTGAAAGAAGTCAGAGGCCGCAAGCCGTGGGAGTTCATGGTGGCACGCGACGAGGTATCGAGGCTCAAGGAAACTTTCGAGAAGGTCCTGCGCGGGACGCCCAGTGCAACCGAAACCCACTGGCTCGCGAAGGACGGTCGGGTTTTGCTGATTGGGTGGTCCAACACGTGTGTTGCCGTAGACGGCTCGGTAGAATCCGTAATTGCTACTGGCATCGATCGCACCGAGCGAGCGGGTGCCCGCCAAAGGATCGAGGAAAGCGAATCTACCGTGCACGCCCTGCTTGAAACCGCGGTGCAGGCGATTCTGACGATCGATCAACGGGGCCAAATTGTGCTCTTAAATGCAACTGCCGAGCGAATGTTCGGGTACAGCCACGAGGAATTGATCGGGCAAAGCATTGAGAAACTCATCCCAGAGCGGTTTCGGGAACGCCATGCGGCGCACCGGGCGAAATGGTTCTCGCAACCGAGCAACCGTCCGATGGGCGTGGAACTTGAGCTCGCTGGATTGCGCAAGGACAAGACCGAGTTTCCCATCGATGTCAGCCTGAGTTGCATCCAGAAAGCGGGTGGAGTTTTGGGAGTTGCCTTCATTTCCGACATCACGGCACGCGTGAAGAGCGAGGAGGCCTTGCTGGATTATCAGAGGCAACTCCAGAGGCTCAGCGCCAACCTGATGAGTCTCCAGGAGACCGAGAACAAAGCGTTGGCCAGAGAACTACATGACGTCTTCAGCCAGGAGTTGGCGGCGCTGGGCATGGAAGTGTCCACTTTAATGGCATCGTCGCGAGTCGGGGCGCTCACGGAGCGGCTTGCAGGACTCGGCCAGAAAATCGGACGTCTTGCCGAAGAAATGCACGGCGCGTCGCGCCGGCTTCATCCACAGATTCTGCAGGAACTCGGGCTTGAAGCGGCGCTGCGAGAGGAATCAGAAAAATTCTTGCAGCAAACGGGCATTCCCGTCCGGTTCACGTGCGAAAAACTGCCGTCTCCGATACCTGAAGATGTGTCGCTTTGTCTGTACCGAATTACGCAAGAGAGTCTCCTCAACATCCGCAAACACTCCGGCGCTACCGAAGCTCGGGTCGGGCTGCGAGGCGAAGAGGGCGGGTTGAACCTCCGCGTCGAGGACAGCGGCGACGGGTTCGACCTGGAGGAAGCTCGCAAGCGCGGAGGGCTTGGCCTCACTAGCATGCAAGAGCGGGTCAGGCTAGTGAATGGCAAATTCGATATCCGTTCTCAGCCGGGGCTGGGTACGATCGTAGAGGTGTTCGTGCCCGTGGATAGGCCCGCGGATAGGGCGGACAAGAACGAGACATGAAACCTTCGACGGTGCTGATTGCCGACGACCACGCCGTCGTGGTTGAAGGCTTGCGCAGGATCCTGGATCGTCCGGAATTTGAAGTGGTAGGCGTCGCGCGCGATGGCTGGGCCTTGTTACATGCCGCTGCCCGCTTGCGACCCGATGTGATCATCACCGACATTGCGATGCCTTCCCTGAATGGAATAGAAGCTGCCCGTAAAATCCACCAACAAAACCAAAAATCAAAGATCATCTTTCTGACGATGCATCCCGAATTGGTCTATGCCAAAACCGCTATTGCGGCTGGAGCCTCCGGCTACGTGCTCAAGAGTGCCGCCGGCGAGGAGTTGGTCCGCGCCATCCGCCACGCGCTCAACGGGCGAACCTACATTTCAAAACGGATAGCGGAATCGATGAAGCGTGCTGGTGAGGTTCGGCCAGGCAAAAATCGGAGCGCTGGCGATGAGCTCACCCGCCGGCAAAGGGAAGTGCTGCAATTGCTGGCCAAAGGATTCCAGGTCAAGGAAATCGCCGCCACTTTGAACGTTTCGTCGAAAACCGTGGAGTTTCACAAGTACCGGATCATGGACGCACTCGGGATGCGAACCGTCGCGAACCTGACGCGCTACGCGGTCAAGTACGGAATCGTCGAATAAGCCTTCTCGCCGAGATCACGTGCCGTGCGTTTGCTGTACGCATTCGAGAAAACTAGGAAATTTACCAGTAGAGTCGATACTTCGCGTCAATTACTTTCGAAACGCTCCTATAAAATTCCCGACGTTCTGCGACGTAAATGTCAATGGAGCGCAGGATGCGTTCGTCGGAAGCAACGACAGAGATGACGCGGAAACCACGAATTCGTGAAGAGATCGATGCAGTTGGGCCGTTCCAAATCGGACCACGGCACTACCATCTTTTGTGGGACGATGAGTTGGAAGCGCTCCGGCCAATTCTGAGCCGGATTTACGAACGGATCGACGAAGTCGTGGAACACTGGCATCGGCTCTACGTTCTTCACCTTGGAGATCAGCGGAGCCTGCCCGAGAGCGAGTTTCGCGACTTTTTCCACAACGCGCTTTCGCGCAACATGAAAGACCTGCTCGAAGGCGACATGGATCGCTATGCAATCGATACGATTCGAAGCGGCGAGCTCCTGTGCGAGCGGAATGTGCCATTTGCAGAGGTCGTCGTATCGCTACACCTGTATGAAGAAAGCGCGCACAGGGTTTTCCCGACGCCGCGGCCGCCGCTAAAGATTTACACCGCCTTCGACAAGCTGAGCCACGTTCGCATGATCCTGCTCGCGGATGCGTACTTTCGTTCAAGCTCGGCAAGCGCTAGTGCGCGGATCCACGCCCTCGAGCGGAAAGCGACTTTGGGGCCTCGCGAGCATCGCACGATCTTTCATAACCTGGTGGGGTCAAGCGCCGCGATGCGTTGCCTGTATGACCGCATTGAGGCCGCCGGCGGAACGCGCGGCACAATTCTGATCGTCGGCGAAAGCGGCACTGGAAAAGAACTGGTGGCTCGCGCGATTCATAATTGTGGCGCAAACCCGGCGGCACCCTTTGTTGCACTCAATTGCGCGGCACTTCCCAAGGATTTGATTGAAAGTGAGCTGTTTGGCTACAACAAGGGCGCCTTCAGCGGTGCGAATGCCGATCATCTGGGACTCTTTCGGGCGGCCAACGGCGGTACTTTGTTCCTCGACGAAGTCACCGAGATGGGTCCTGAGACGCAGAGCAAGCTGTTGCGCGCGGTTCAGGAACGGATGATTCGTCCGGTTGGCTCCACGCGTGAAATACCCATCGACGTGCGTCTGATTGCGTCGACCAATCGGGATCCCGATGAGGCTGTCCGCGCCGGTCGCCTGCGCCAGGATCTCTATTACCGGTTGCAGGCCGGGGTCCTGAACGTGCCGCCACTGCGCGAACGCGCCGACGATATTCCACTGCTGGTCCGTCATTTCATCGATTACTTCAATCATAAGCTGGTTGACGGGCGCGACATCGAGGACGATGCGATGGCGGCGATGGTCGGGTATGCCTGGCCGGGAAACGTCCGCGAACTGTCAAATTGTATCGAAGGCGCCTTTACCTTTGGCCGTTCAGCGATAATCCGGTTCAAGGACCTGCCGCTCCGTATCACCAACGCTCGCGGTGGCGGACCTTTGCAGAGTTCCGGCGGAGATACGCGGGAAAGGGAATCGTGGCTTCAGGTCGGGACTTATGCTGAGACCGAGCGTGAGTTGATCGCGCGAGCATTGCGGAGCACCGACGGCAACAAGGTAGCCGCTGCAGTTCTCCTGCAAATCTCGCGGAAGAAGCTTTACGCGAAAATCGAAAAATACCACATCCAGCAAATCGAGAATCGTGCCGAGCGCTAAATCCTGCGTCTCGACGCTGTCAGGAACGGAATCGTTGAATTACCACTCGGACGCCAGCCTTAATCACACCTTTCGAACTTCACGCGAGGGAACGTACTAGTAATATAGTAAGCCCGAGTAGCTTATGAATTTTGTTAACTGTCTAAGACGCGGATTCGAGTTATGCTCCTCTGATTTCTCATATATGGACAACCGGCTCGGGCCGGAGTCATTATAGAAACAGGACGGATTCGAACATGCCGACCAAGATCGCGATCAATGGTCTCGGCCGCACGGGACGTATGTTCCTTCGGGCCGCGCTTCATCATGCAGACCTCGAACGGGTCGCGGTCAACGATCTTGCGGACGCTGCGACTCTCACGCATTTGATGAAACACGACTCGATTCACGGGACGCTAAAATACGACGCCAAGGTCGAGGGCGATTCGATATTCGTTGCCGGAAGGTCGACCCAGATCCTCAGCGAACACGATCCGGCGAAACTACCATGGCAGCGCCCGGGGGTGCGGATTGCAATCGAGTCGAGCGGCAAATTCCGGACGCGCGAGAAGGCCAAGCTTCACCTGGATGCCGGCGCGAGCAAGGTTCTCATAAGTGCGGAGGCGAAGACGCTGACGTGACCCTCGGTCCAGGAGTTAATCAGGAGGCGTACGATTCGTGTCAACACCAAATTATCTCGAACGCATCCTGCACGACTAACTGTCTCGCGCCGACAGTGAAAGTGCTTCACGAGAGCTTTTGAATCGCGCACGGAATTATGACCACAGTGCATGCTTACACTAACCATCAGATGCTGCAGGACGGTCCGCACAAGGACCTGCGCCGCGTCCGTGCCGCTGGTCTTTCGATGGTGCCTACTTCAACCGGAGCGGCGAAGGCTATAGCCCGAGTTCGAGCGTAGCAGCTCGACTAACCATAGGAGGTAATTACATTGAAGCGTGTTCCTATAACCGCTGTACTGGTAATTCTGTTAATTGGAATTTTCGCGTCTGCAGGCATGACGCAGGAATCAAACGGTACGTCTGGCAAGCCTGACGCAGCCTCGATCATCAATCGAATGACACAAGCCCTCGAACCCAAGCTTCCGAGCGTCCGCGTTATGACCCTGACGGTTAAGAGCGCGCGAGGTTCCGTAGTCGAGTGGAAATTGGCGCAAGCGCGGGCCGATATAGACGGTACGAAATGGATGCTGACGGTCGTTCTCCTGCCTCCTTCGGCCAAGGGCATAGCACTGCTCGATGAGAATAAACCGTCGAGCGGGGCGGTCGAACACATTTATTTGCCGGCAGTCCAACGCATGCGTCAGTTCAATCCGCTTCAAGCTTGGGAGCCTTTCTTCGGCAGCGACTTTTCCTATCAAGACTTCATCTTTCCCAGGCCCGCGGATCGCGTAAAACTTAAAGGCACCGAAACCCATGACGGCGCGGCGTGTTACAGACTGGAAGAAGCTCTCTCAAAAAACCCGTACTTCTCGAAAGTCGTAACCTGGGTCGCCGTGGACAGCGGATTGCCGGTCCAGCGGGATTACTACGACCTGCAGGGAAAGCTGTACAAGGCGGAGCACTATGAGCATGTCATGACAATTCAGAATATTCCGACGATCACGAAAGTTGTAATGAAGAACGTTCAGCAGGGTGGCAGCAGCGAGATCAAAGTCACCAGCGTCAAGTACGATAAAGAAGCCCCCAAGAAACTCTTCGACCCCAACAACCTGTCCAAGGCCGCAGATGACCAGTTCTGGAAGAGCGCGATGTAGGGACCTGGAGAATTGTCTAACCGCCAATGCGAGGGAGTGGCTAATGAACTTCGATCCGATGGGTATCGCTCATTAGCGACGGTGTAAAGCGGCCGTGATAACCGCGCGACCATCGATCGCCAGCGCTTCTGTGGTAGGCCGTCGCCTCACCACGGCGCGGGCCATGCATTCTGAATTTGGCGCCTGGAGTTTTCTGCTGGTGCATTATCAACGCCGGCGTTTATCTATACACGGAACCGCGTCGGTCATGAGGAGAGAGCGAACGTGGCGGTGAATAAAGCTGCGAAACCACAACGGTCGGTTAATCGAGGGAAGTTTCAGTTCATGGAAGACGAAATCCGTCAGCGCGCATACGAAATATATTGCGCCCGCAACGGCGGCGAAGGGACCGAAGTCGATGATTGGGTTAAAGCGGAAGCCGAAATCAAAAAGAAGCGCGCGAAGAAAGGATAGTCGTACTTAGGCGTCGTATACCACGTCCCGCGACGTGATCTCTGAACTCCACGCCGCGGGCATGAACGCGTCGCCGCGCGCCACCATCGATGGCGCTGCTAATTGGTTGGATATTAAAACCTTCGATATTAGCCCTACAATCCGCTCAATTTGACTGCTGTTGATGTCTGCTTTGCGCGGAATCAGCCCATTCTGACGCGAAGGGAAAGCGTCAGACGCAGAGCCATCGAGTTGGGTCGCCATCTGCGTCATCAATGCGCAATTGGAACCGCAACTCCGGTGAGCCAGAAATTCCCGTATGTCATTACGACCTTGTCCCAAGAGTTGTAACAAATTAGACTAGCTTCGAAGCCCAAAATCATGATGCGTTCGAAGTTGTTCTCCGCAATGACAGCGTCGAAGGCGGATACAACGGGCTATGTGCTCAAGCGCGAGACTTGGAGGTATCTTACTGCTGCGACCTGCACCCTTTTCCAGAGTCGATATAACGTCCTCGTACCGCGCAGATTTAAAGGAGACAGCCGTGACTAATGCCAGCCAGCTACAACATCCAATTCACAGTGTCGAGAGTATCAGCGCTTACGGGCCAGCACGATCAACAGTCAAATCGGCGCCGTTGAGCAAGGATGAGCTACTCAAGATCAACGCTTACTGGCAAGCCAGCTTATACCTTTGCATGGGGATGTTATATCTGCGGGATAACCCCTTGCTCCGCGAGCCGCTCACCCTGGAGCACATAAAGCCGCGGTTACTGGGCCATTGGGGATCAGATGCGGGACAGTGCTTCACCTACATTCATTTTAACCGGTTGATTAACAAGTACGACCTAAACGCAATATATATCTCCGGGCCTGGCCACGGTGCACCGTCGGTCCTGTCTCAGGCCTATCTCAAGGGGACGTACTCCGAGGTGTACCCGGACAAGAGTGAAGATTTGGCGGGTATGCAGCGATTCTTCAGGCAGTTTTCCTTCCCTGGGGGCATCGGGAGCCATGCCACCCCGGAGACGCCTGGGAGTATTCACGAAGGCGGTGAGTTGGGTTACAGCCTTTCGCATGCATTTGGCACAGTATTCGATCGTCCGGATCTGATCACCCTGGTGATGGTGGGCGATGGCGAATCCGAGACCGGCCCTCTCGCCACCAGCTGGCATAGCAATAAGTTTCTCAACTCGATTACCGATGGTGCGGTGCTGCCGGTACTCCATCTCAATGGGTATAAGATCAACAATCCTACGATTCTTGCACGCATCAGTCATGAAGAGCTGGAATCGCTGTTCGTCGGGTATGGATATATCCCTTACTTTGTTGAGGGTAGTGAACCCGAGAGCATGCATCAGGCGATGGCTGCCACGATGGAACATTGCGTCCTAGAAATCCGCAAGATTCAGGAGGAGGCGCGCCGGACCGGGAAGGCAGTGCGGCCGCGCTGGCCAATGATCATCTTGCGAAGTCCCAAAGGCTGGTCGGCTCCGCGAAAGGTGGGCGGGCACTATCTGGAGGGCTTCTGGCGCGCGCATCAAATCCCGCTGACTGACGTTGCCACCAATCCGGAACATCTGAAACTGCTCGAAACATGGATGCGCGGCTACAAGCCTGAAGAGTGCTTCGACGAGCACGGACGGTTAATCCCCGATCTCAAGGCGTTGGCGCCCAAGGGGAATCGACGCATGAGCGCAAATCCCGTGGCCAACGGTGGACTGCTCCGCCAACCATTGGACATGCCCGACTTCCGCAAGTTCGCCGTCGAGGTCAAGCCTGCCGGTGGGACCCTGGCCGGGAACGTCCCTACCCTTGGCAAGTTTCTCCGGGAAATTATGCGGCTGAACCAGCAGAACTTTCGTGTCTTCGGGCCCGACGAGACTCAATCCAACAAGCTCGAAGCGATCTATGAGGTGGCCAAGAAGGTCTGGCTGGGCGAGTACTTTCCGGAAGACGACGACGGCGGCGAATTGGCCGTGAAGGGTCGCGTTATGGAAATGCTCAGCGAGCACACGGTGGAAGGTTGGCTTGAAGGGTACCTTCTGAGCGGCCGGCACGGGTTCATCAACAGCTATGAGCCATTCATTCATGTAATTGACTCGATGTTTAACCAGCACGCGAAGTGGCTGGAAAAGTGTAACGGACTTCCGTGGCGGGCTAAGGTCGCGTCGCTCAACCTGTTGATTACCGCGCTGGTCTGGCGGCAGGATCATAACGGCTTCACCCATCAGGATCCCGGGTTTCTTGATGTGGTCGCAAACAAGAGCCCCGGCGTAGTGCGTATATACTTGCCGCCCGACGCCAACTGTCTCCTTTCTGTGGCCGATCACTGTCTCCGAAGCGTTAACTACGTCAATGTCATCGTATCGGACAAACAAGTACACCTGCAGTACCTGGACATGGATGCGGCGATCGCGCATTGCACGAAAGGTGCGGGTATATGGGACTGGGCCAGCAACGACCAGAACAGCGAGCCTGATGTAGTGATGGCGAGCTGCGGCGACGTTCCAACCATGGAGTCTCTGGCGGCTACGGCCATGCTGCGCCGGCAATTTCAAGACATAAAGATTCGGTTCGTCAACGTAGTGGACCTATTCAAACTGGTGCCGCATAATGAACATCCCCATGGGATGACCGACCGGGAGTTTGAGGCGCTTTTTACTGCGACCAAGCCGGTGGTTTTCAATTTTCATTCTTACCCCTGGCTGATTCACAGGCTAACCTACCGTCGTCCAGCTCAACATCATATCCATGTGCGTGGGTACAAGGAGAAGGGTAACATCAATACACCCTTGGAACTCGCCATCCGCAACCAAACCGACCGCTTTAGCCTGGCCATTGATGCTATCGACCGGATACCTCGCTTTCGCGAAATAGGCTCAAGCTTTCGAGAGGCCCTGCTCGATGAGCAGATCAGGTGTAAGAACCACGCTTACGAATTTGGAGTAGATCGGCAAGACATGGCCGACTGGAAATGGCCCTTCTAAGTCACATTGGTATGAAAAGTCCATAACCAGCGAGATGGGATAAGGGGATTTAGAGGAGAGCAAAGGACTATGCTTGAGAATGCAGCTGACCTACCCATCGTCAGCAGTGATGATGCCAATGAAAAAAGTGCCGATGATTTGTTCACCCGGCTCAAGAGCAGTCCGCAGGGATTAAGCGGCGCCGATGCCGAAAAGCGGCTGGCGCAATACGGCTACAACGAGATATCCGAGAAGCACGCCCATCCGCTGCTCAAGTTTCTCGGCTACTTCTGGGGGCCGATCGCCTGGATGATCGAGATCGCTGCGATACTGTCAGCCATCGTGCATCACTGGGCCGATCTGACGATCATAACGGTTCTGCTGGTCTTCAACGGTGTCATCGGCTTCTGGGAAGAATATCAAGCGGGCAATGCGATCGAGCAACTCCGCAAGAACCTCGCTCTAACTGCTCGAGTCCTGCGCGACGGGAAGTGGCAGGAACTGGAATCGCGATTCCTCGTGCCGGGCGACGTTATCCGGCTGCGCCTGGGAGACGTGGTGCCGGCCGACACCAAGCTTTTCGACGGCGACTACCTGAGCGTGGACCAGTCGGCGTTAACCGGAGAATCTCTTCCGGTGGACAAGAAGCAGGGCGACCTCGCTTACTCTGGTTCAATCGCGAAGCAGGGGGAGATGGTTGGCGTTGTCACCGCCACCGGCATGAATACGTTTTTCGGCCGGACCGCCGGACTCGTGAGCACCGCGCAAAATGTCTCGCATTTCCAGCGCGCAGTGCTCACGATTGGCGATTACCTCATTTATCTTTCCCTTGCGCTGGTCGCGGTTTTGATCGTCGTAGAACTCGATCGCCGAGAACCTTGGTTGACGGTCGTGCAGTTTGCGCTGATCCTCACCGTGGCATCGATTCCCGTCGCGATGCCTGCGGTGCTGTCGATCACGATGGCGATTGGCGCGATGGCGCTATCGAAGATGAAGGCGATCGTCGCCCGGTTGGAATCGATCGAGGAAATGGCCGGGATGGACGTGCTGTGCTCAGACAAGACCGGGACCCTTACTCAGAACAAGCTTACTCTCGGCGATCCGGTGGTGTTCGAGGCCGCCGACGCCCAAAGCCTTATCCTTGCGGGCGCCCTTGCTTCCAAGGATGAGGACCGCGACGCAATCGACGATGCTGTTCTCCATGGCCTTGAGGGTACCGAGGCGCTCAAGCAATACACCCAGAAGAATTTCCTGCCGTTCGACCCGGTCAGCAAGCGCACCGAGGCAACCCTGGAGGATCCCAAGGGAACATCGTTCAAGGTGACCAAGGGCGCCCCGCAAGTAATTCTTGAAATGTCCGCGCCTTCAGAGGCGGTGAGAAAAAAGGCGCAGCAGGAGATTGACGCGCTGGCGTCCAAGGGCTACCGGACCCTCGGCGTCGCGCGCTCCGACGACGATAAGACCTGGAGTTTTCTCGGAATTCTGCCGCTGTCCGACCCGCCGCGCGAGGATGCGGCCGAAACGATCGCCGACGCCGAACGGCACGGTATTGACGTCAAGATGGTCACGGGCGACAACGTCGCGATCGCTCGCGAAATCTCCAGGCAGTTGAAGCTCGGTACTAACATCACGCCCGCAGACAAGCTCCTCGGGGCCGACGGCGCGAAACCCGATCTCTCCGAAGTGGCCGCGCAGATCGAAAAGGCAGACGGCTTCGCTCAGGTTTTTCCCGAACACAAGTACCAGATCGTCAAGGCTCTACAGCACAAGGGCCACCTCGTCGGGATGACGGGCGATGGGGTCAATGACGCGCCGGCGCTCAAGCAGGCGGACGTCGGAATCGCGGTATCAGGAGCGACCGACGCGGCGCGAGCAGCCGCGGACCTGGTACTTACCGAGCCGGGTCTTTCGGTGATCATACGTGCGGTTGAAGAGGCGCGCCGGATCTTCGAGCGAATGAATTCCTACGCGATATACCGCATTACCGAAACGATTCGCATCATGATCTTCATCGTGCTCGCGATTCTCGTGTACCGCTTTTACCCGATCACCACCATCATGATCATCCTGCTCGCGCTGCTAAACGACCTGCCTATCATGACGATCGCCTACGACAACACCTGGCTTGACCCTCAACCCGTACGTTGGCAGATGCATCGAGTGCTGCGCCTGGCGACCGTACTGGGTACCGTCGGAGTAGCGGAAACCTTTCTGATGCTGGTGATCGCCAGGTCCTACTTCGGCGTGGGGTTGGCTCAGCTTCAGTCACTCATCTTTATCAAGCTGGTGGTCGCGGGACATCTGACCTTGTTCGTCGCCCGCACGCGCCGCCCGTTCTTCACCCGGCCATTCCCCGCGCCTATTCTGCTGCTTGCCATTTTGGGTACTCAGACTATTGCCGCACTGATCGTTGGCTTCGGCTTCTTCGTCGCGCAAATCCCATGGATCTGGATCGGCTACGTGTGGCTCTATTGTATCGCCTGGATATTCGTCGAGGATGTTGTGAAGTTAATGGTTTATCACCACCTCGATATGAGTGGCCCGCAACATCGGCGTTTCCTACGCCGCGCCAAGCTAGGAATGTTTGCCCATGGTACGACCTCAACTTAGAGCTAGGGCGCGTCGCGTCAGGCGATGGGAGGGTGTTCCCGGTTGTGTGAGGTCAGGGACTTGTGGAGAAGTTATTAACTGATTTAGAAGTTAGTAACTGATTTAAGAGAGGATCTGGCCAGTCGAAGTTGAAGTTCACCGGTTCGCGGTTGATCGGCAATAGCTAGTCAAACGTGGAGGGGCCGTGATGTGAGGTTCTCCGCGGTCCGCTTCCCAGGTTACTCGCGCTTATAAGTAGAGTTCCGGGTTGATTGACCTGCCCCGCGAAACTCTTCGGGGTAACGCAGCCGCGGATCAGCGATCTTATTCGCAGGAAAATCACGCTGTTCAGCATGGACACTCTCACTAGCCGCGGCATCCAGGTCCAGCTTCGCCTCGGTCCAATCCGCCGTACGCCACATCACCAAGCGGTGTAATGCGGTTCCAGAGAATGCGCGCTACACGAATGATCCTGACGTGCGCCAGCCCGGCCTTGATATCGGCTCCGCCCGCGCCCCCTTCTGGTGGCCGCCACCACTTGAAAAATGGTCACAGATTCACCGTCACGCTACTCCTAGAAGGGGTTGCGCCGCAGTGAATAGGCTTGAGATTCGCCCGCTTTTCTCCAACCCCGCGATCGCTGCCTTGCAGGGGGGCTTGCATGGCGGCGGGTCCGGAACTGGCACTGGCATGCGATCTGTATGGGCGGGTTCTTCGGCCCGCTTCGGGCAGGTGAGGCGTCGATTGGAACGACCACGCTACTCGGCGGCGTTCAACGGCTGGCTGAGCGCGCGGGACCGGCTCGCGCGCGCGAGATCATCTACACGAGCGATCCGTATGACGCAGCCACGTTCGAGCGATGGAACATCGTGAACAGATTTGTTCCGGACGAAATCTTTGAGGCGGAGACACGAGCCATTGCCGAGCGGCTCGCCAGTGGCGCCACTGGCGCCTATGCAGCAGGCAAGAGGTTCGTAAGAGCATATTTGGATAAAGGCACCCGTGCCGCCGACACTCTGGTTGACGAGATCGCCCCGGCACTGTTTGACACTGCGGACATGCGCGCTGGCGTTGATGGTCTGATCGAACATGGGCCTCGCCAATGTCGCAACAAGGTGATCTTCCAGGGTCGCTAGTGACCTTGATGTCCACCTGCCAAGACCTGAGTCAGTTGAGGATTGCGATTGATTGGAGGAGAGATCGAACATGAAACCTGTTTGTCTGGTGATAGGCGCCGGTGCGGGTATCGGTGGAAATGTCGCTCGACGCTTTGCGCGAGAGGGCTATCACACTTGTCTGTGCCGGCGCAGCGATTTGGACGGATTGAATAAAATGGTGGACGCGATCAAAAGCGACGGAGGTTCCGCAACCGGATTTCTCCTCAATGCGATCGAGGCAAACGCGATCGAAGAGCGGGTTGCCGCCTGGCCTGCCCGGGGAATTTTGTACCAGCCGACAAATTAGAGAAGCTGGAACAGGAGGGCCCTGGGAATGGCGAAGCGAAGGTACACGGCGGAAGAGATCGTGACGGTGCTGCGGCAGGTGGAGGTGTCGATAGCCAACGGCAAGGGGACGCCGCAGGCGTGTCGCGAGTCGGGGATTACCGAGCAGACTTATTATCGCTGGCGCAAGGAATATGGCGGGCTGAAGCTGGAGCAGGCCAAGCGGCTCAAGGAACTGGAGCGCGAGAACTCGCGGCTCAAGCGGCTGGTGGCTGAGCTGTCGCTGGAGAAACAGATCTTGCAGGACGTCGCGCGGGGAAACTTGTAAGCCCCGCGCGGCGGCGTTGCGCAGCGGATAACGTCCGGCGTCGATACGCGCTCTCGGAACGCCACGTGTGCCGGTTGCTCAGCCAGTGGCGCGGGACACAGCGCTATACGCCGAGAGTGCGCAACGACGAGGATGAGCTGACCCGGGCGATCATCTCACTGGCCGGCCAGCACGGCCGCTACGGCTACCGGCGGGTGGCGGCGCTGCTGCGCAGCGCCGGCTGGTTAGTGGGCAAGGACCGGGTCGAGCGCATCTGGCGCCGCGAGGGGCTGAAAGTGCCGCGGAAACAACCCCGGCGTGGGCGGCTATGGCTGAACGACGGCGCGTGCGTGCGGCTGCGGCCGCAGCGGCCCAATCACGTCTGGAGTTACGACTTCGTCAGCGCGGCCACGCACGATGGCAGGTCAGTCAGGATGTTAACCTTGATCGACGAGTACACCCGGGAGAGCCTGGCAATCCGGGTCGAGCGGCGACTGCGCAGTCTCGACGTCATCGAGACCCTGGCCGATGTGATGCTCGTGCACGGAAGACCCGAGCACATCCGCTCGGACAACGGACCAGAGTTCGTCGCCACTGTGGTGCGGAAGTGGCTCGAACGGCTGGGCACCCAGCCGCTGTACATCGAACCGGGCAGCCCTTGGGAGAATGGTTACTGTGAATCGTTCAACAGCAAGCTGCGTGATGAATGCCTCAACGGCGAGATCTTCTACTCCCTCAAGGAGGCACAAATCGTCATCGAACGTTGGCGGGTCCACTACAACACGGTCAGACCGCACTCGTCGCTCGGCTATCGGCCACCGGCGCCAGAGGTGATCAGCCCACCAAAATCTGATCGAATCGGAGTGCTTGCAAGCTCAACCATTACTAACTTATGAAATGGTACAAAAGATCGGGCAGGCCACGCCATCGAGGCGGACATCGGTCCCATCGAAGTCGTAGTTTACAACTTGGGCGCCCAGATTGGGGATAGGGCTTTGAACGACACATCGCTCAAGGCTTTTGAAACAGGCTGGCGTCTGGGGACCTTCGGTCTGTTTCGCGCTGCGTTAGCCGTATGCCCGTTGATGGAAGTGCGCGGAAAAGGAACAATCCTCGTAACCTCGGCAACAGCGGCGATGCGTGGGAACAGCGGTCAACATTCGCATGCAGCTGCGATGGGAGGGCGGCGAATGCTCTGCCAGACACTCAACGCGGAGTTCGCATCGAAAGGAATTCACGTCGTGCATATCGTGATCGACGGCGCCGTGGACGCGCCCGACACGTTAGGGAAAATGCTCGGGTCGGAAAAGTTTCAACAGCTGAGAGAAACCCGGGGCAACGAACATGATGGACTCATGCTGCCCGCGCAGATCGCGGAGACCTACCTCCACCTCGCGCAACAACACCGATCCACCTGGACTTTCGAGATCGACCTGCGGGCATTCTCCGATCGTCCATGGTGGAATCACTGAGCATATCGGGATCGAACCTGCGCGTCCTCGCTCATCTCCTTAACGACACATGGGAGCACGAATCATGACTCAATCCGACCAACGGGACACTGAACCTTCCGTGCAAGACGTTGCACTCATCGTTGGAGGCGGTCCCGGCATCAGCGCGAGTTGCGCCCGACTGTTTGCGGAAGACGGCATGCGTGTCGGCATCGCAGCCCGGAAACCAGACAAATCGGTCCTGCAGGATCTTGAGAAGAAGCACGGCGTGCGACGCTACGCATGCGATGCGAGCGAACCAGCGTCAGTGGCGCAGTTGTTCGAGAATGTTGTTCGAGACCTCGGGGCGCCTACACTGGTCGTGCACAACATCGACGGCCGGGTTCCCGAGATATTTCGCAAACAGATTACCGAAGCTGACCCGAACGTTGCGCTCGCGACCCTCCGGAACTCAGCCTTCAGCGCGTTTCTGGTAGGTCAGCAAGCAGCTCGACTGATGCGCGAAAACAGACCCAACGCCAACGGCGCGAAGGGAACGATCATCTTCACCAATGCGAGCGCAGCCCTCAAAGGATTCCCGTTGAGCGGCGCCTTTGCGATGGCGTGCCAGGCCAAGTCCGGACTGGCACAGAGCATGGCAAGGGAACTGATGCCGCAGGGTATCCACGTAACAAATGTGCCGATCGACGCCGCGATAGGCTGGACACAGGAAGACGGTACCCGCGCGCATCCACTGGCGGGAACAAGTGTCGATGACAATCTGGCCGACCCCGACCGCATCGCGGAAACCTATCTCCAGCTGCATCGTCAGCATCGCTCGACTTGGGCGTTCGAGGTCGTACTACGACCATGGGTCGAGAAATGGTGACTGGCGCTCGACGGTGAGGCCAATCTATGAAGAGATTCTGATTTACAGCCCGAGGAATCGAATGTTCCCCGAACCGGCGCCGGTCGGCATTGGAACCATCCGTATTTTGGGTCTGCACTGAACATAACTGTAACTGGGTCGACTACGAATCTGGCCCGAATCAGCCCAGTGATTGCCTCGGTCTTGGCCCGGATGTCTCGGATCGAGACGGAGACTCCCCTCAGGCGCCGAGGCGTGCAAGATCCTGCGGCAAGATTGTCTGACCGCTACGGTTCTTTACCACAGAAACGTCGGACACCTTGCTGCGCCAAGCGGCGAGCGCAGTTAGGTCCGAGGCGACCGGGAGACCGCCGAACGGCGAGGCGCGCGGGCGGTACACCGAGGACACGACCGCCGCATTGGAAGGGTTGTTGGCAGATTCTCGCGACCCCGCGACCTGTCTGCGCAAATATACCGACCTCTTTCGTATCGCGCTGGAAAACGACAATCGCATGTGCCTCTGCGGAATTATGGCCGCCGAATATGACGCCCTGCCCGAAGCGGTGAAAGTCGAAGTGCGAGCATTTGCCGATGTCAACGTGGCGTGGTTGGCGAAGATTCTGTTTTCGATGGACACTCTTAGCGATAACTCGATCGCGCAGGAGCGGGCGCTCGCCATCTACGCGGCCATAGGTGGCGCCCAACTGACGGCCAGAAGTCGAGCGGACCTCTCCGCTTTCGATTAGACCGTGAAAAGCTATCGCGTCGCGAGTCTCATTCCAGGCTAATACCCCAGCCGTAATCCGGCGCCCGCATGAGCGCGACGACCTCGTCGCTCCAGTCGCTTTGATAGACTTATCTGGCGCACATCCAGGCGGCACATAGGCTTCGATCGGAGAAAAAGGCTTGATTTTCCAGTGTTTTGGTGGTGGGCCGTCGCGGGCTCGAACCGCGGACCCGCTGATTAAGAGTCAGCTGCTCTACCAACTGAGCTAACGGCCCACCAAGACAAGAATGTCTTTACTAGCAGGAATGTGTGGGGTGAGTGAAGGGACTTGAACCCTCGACCACCGAGGCCACAACCCGGTGCTCTGCCAACTGAGCTACACTCACCATCCGTACTATCTTAACTGTCACGCCCAGAGAACGGAATTGGCGCCAACAGTGCTCCTGGCGCGCCAGAAGGGACTCGAACCCCTGACCCGCGGCTTAGAAGGTCTTATACCATGTATGAGCCAAGATGAGAAATCGTTGCAAACAAAGGGTTCGGCGCAGTACGTTAAAAACTGGGGTTTTGCGGCTTGGCTCATGGGTTCTAATGGTGTCTCATGCGCAATCTGCTAGAAATCTGCTAGAAGCCTATTTTGCTAAGCTGCCGATCGGGGCGATTCCGAGCGCATCGCCGATAGCTCGCCGTTCGGGCCGACTCGCTCGACCAGGCAGCCACCGGCCGTAGTGACGGATCAGCATCTGAAGATCGCTGTGGCCCAGTTGTTCCGCGATGTACTGCACGTCGAGGCCGCGCTCGAGCAGCAGCCGCGCGAACGTATGGCGGCACTGATAGAGCGTCCGGTATTCGACGCCGGCGGCTTTGAGGATTCTTCCCCAGCGCCGATTGACGAAGTTGTGGGCGTCCATCGGGCCGCCCTTCGCGCTCGGAAATACGAAGGGGGCGCTCGCCCCGTTGACATCGTTCTCGCCGAAGCTCCGCAGGCGAACCCGCGCCAGTTGCTCCCGAAGAGCAGCGGCGACGAAATCCTCCATATCGACATCGCGGCGCGAGCGCTTCGTCTTCAGCTTGCCGTTGCCCTTGCGTCCAGCCTCGCCCCACGCCGTTTTCGCCTTGCGCACCCGAATCTTCCGGGCGGCGAAGTCGATGTTGGTCTGACGCAAGCCCAGCGCTTCGCTCGGGCGCAGTCCGGTGCCAATCAGGAGAGTGATGAGCGCCCTCTCCTGGCCGGTCGCCGCCGCGATAACCGCCCGAGCCTCGTCCGCGCTGAGGGGCTTTACTTCCGGCGGATCGTCCGGCTCAAGCGGCTCGGTAAAGGCGACGGGATTTTCGCTCACCAGATGCCGCCGTAGGGCCACGCGAAACACCGTGCCCAGAACTCGCCGCATCTTGTTAACCCGATCGACGCTCAGCCCCTTCTCGGTCAGGCTATGAAGGAAGCGAACGACGTCACCGTCGTGAATGGTGCTAATCCTTAGTTCGGCGAATTCGGTGCCCCACAGATGGCTGCGGAAAAGCGATCGATAGTGATGCGCGGTCGCGGCACTGCGGATTGCGACGATTTCTTCCAGTCGCGCGCTGGTGAACTCTTTCAACGTCGGTTCGTCGAGAGCGAGAAACGGGCGCAGCGCCGCGCAATCGGGAAACTTGCGCGCGAGGTCGGCCCAGCGTCGGCCCTCGATCATTTCCCCGATCTCCTTCAGCAATGGCGACCGACGAGAGCGGCGACTGTCGTCGAGACCCGGATACAAAAAAGCGCGCCTCGACCGCCCATCGGGCAGATGGAGCATGAACGCAACTACCAGTCGGCCGTGATCGGCGTGTATGCTGCTCATACCTTTGGCCTCAGCGGGATTTTGCCCGCGAGCAGCCGTTTCATAAACACGGGCTTGATGATGCGGGTGCAGCGGCTTCCAAGGCGCACAACGCCGTCGTCGGGGCCGAGCCGCCCAATCAGATTGTAGATGGTGACTTCTGCCAGCTTCAGCAGCTTGGCGACGCCGATCATATCGCTGTGTTCAATTTGTTCAGTTTCCATCGTGCTTCTAGCTTCGCTGACTTGAAATCAGACTTTGCTGCCGCCTCCCTCTGGGGTGAATTTCTTATCAGAGATCTGTAGCTGGCCGGCAAGCGCGATTGCGAGAAGGTTGGCAAATAGACGGACTGCTCGAGTTCGTTGTGCACTAGCTCGCCAGCCCTGAGCGAGTGACGACAATCCGAACTCTCACCGTCGCAACGAGTCGCCGGCCAGATGATGGCCTGCTCGGGGAATTTTGTACCAGCCGACAAATTAGAGAAGCTGGAACAGGAGGGCCCTGGGAATGGCGAAGCGAAGGTACACGGCGGAAGAGATCGTGACGGTGCTGCGGCAGGTGGAGGTGTCGATAGCCAACGGCAAGGGGACGCCGCAGGCGTGTCGCGAGTCGGGGATTACCGAGCAGACTTATTATCGCTGGCGCAAGGAATATGGCGGGCTGAAGCTGGAGCAGGCCAAGCGGCTCAAGGAACTGGAGCGCGAGAACTCGCGGCTCAAGCGGCTGGTGGCTGAGCTGTCGCTGGAGAAACAGATCTTGCAGGACGTCGCGCGGGGAAACTTGTAAGCCCCGCGCGGCGGCGTTGCGCAGCGGATAACGTCCGGCGTCGATACGCGCTCTCGGAACGCCACGTGTGCCGGTTGCTCAGCCAGTGGCGCGGGACACAGCGCTATACGCCGAGAGTGCGCAACGACGAGGATGAGCTGACCCGGGCGATCATCTCACTGGCCGGCCAGCACGGCCGCTACGGCTACCGGCGGGTGGCGGCGCTGCTGCGCAGCGCCGGCTGGTTAGTGGGCAAGGACCGGGTCGAGCGCATCTGGCGCCGCGAGGGGCTGAAAGTGCCGCGGAAACAACCCCGGCGTGGGCGGCTATGGCTGAACGACGGCGCGTGCGTGCGGCTGCGGCCGCAGCGGCCCAATCACGTCTGGAGTTACGACTTCGTCAGCGCGGCCACGCACGATGGCAGGTCAGTCAGGATGTTAACCTTGATCGACGAGTACACCCGGGAGAGCCTGGCAATCCGGGTCGAGCGGCGACTGCGCAGTCTCGACGTCATCGAGACCCTGGCCGATGTGATGCTCGTGCACGGAAGACCCGAGCACATCCGCTCGGACAACGGACCAGAGTTCGTCGCCACTGTGGTGCGGAAGTGGCTCGAACGGCTGGGCACCCAGCCGCTGTACATCGAACCGGGCAGCCCTTGGGAGAATGGTTACTGTGAATCGTTCAACAGCAAGCTGCGTGATGAATGCCTCAACGGCGAGATCTTCTACTCCCTCAAGGAGGCACAAATCGTCATCGAACGTTGGCGGGTCCACTACAACACGGTCAGACCGCACTCGTCGCTCGGCTATCGGCCACCGGCGCCAGAGGTGATCAGCCCACCAAAATCTGATCGAATCGGAGTGCTTGCAAGCTCAACCATTACTAACTTATGAAATGGTACAAAAGATCGGGCAGGCCAATGACGGCTGCCGCGAGTCAGGTCGATTTCAACCTCGGACAGAATCTTCGGCGCCGGTTCCATCATGCGCTCCCCCTGTTGAGCCGTGGCCGTTGAACATGCGGCAGTATCCACTCGAAAAATCGATCGAACTCATTCAGTGCTCGCTGCAAAAGCAAAGGCTGAGTCTCTCGCTTAGCTATGCCAACTGCAGCGAACTCGGATGGCAAACACCATTCCGGAAACGGCCGCAGCGGCCCCGGCGGTTCTTCAAAAACCACGAAATACGCCTTGCGGTCTCTCTCTAGTTTGCGGGCGTCCTGCCTTTCGAAGTTTCCTAGCGACCAGCCGCGCAACCAAGCCTGATCCCCAATTCGCCCGAACAGGTCGCGGTCCACGAGATATTTATTCACGCGCCCTCCACTGGCGTCGCCGTAGTCTCGATCGCCTTTTATGAGTTCGGCAGCCGTACGAACACGCCCTGGTCGGCCAGCAGCTTGACCGCCTCGGTCACCACCTGAGCTCGCGCCTGAATTTCCTGCCTGGTCGCGACCGACACGTTCGTCTCGTTCGTGATCGCGACATCGGGCTGCTTCACGTAGGTCTCCGGGTCGAGCCGGTCCATCTCCCACTCCATCGCGGCGCGGTCGGCCTCTTGCCAGTGTTCTTCCCAGACGATCTCGCCCGGCATCGGCTTGCCGTCGGGGCCCAGAATGATCTGGCCGTTCTCGTCAACCGCCGGCGCCCGCTCAACGAGGCTGGTCTCAATCGGCCGGCCGTTCTCCGTGAACAGCGTTACCCGCTTCGGCTTTTTGATAATCCCACCCACGGCAATCTGGTGGTGCCTAGTCGCCAGCAGGGCCATGAAGTCCCCGCGCGCGCGTGTGACCCCATCGAAGAACTCGCGCTGCGGGCCGCTTTTGGCCTTTCGGCCCTTGGCCATCCAGACGTAATAGGTGGCTACGGATATTCCCGCACGGTCAGCCGAGGCAGAGACGTTCCGCGTCGCCTTGTACGTCTCGATGAACGTCTTGGCGAGCTCAGGCGTGAGCAGGGAGATGCGCCCCTTGCCCTGACGCTCGATGAATTCTGGCGAGAGTGCCACGCCGCGAAAGTAACACCGCCGGGCGTGCCTCAGCAGTCATCGGCAGATCGGGAGCCAACAGATTGCGACGCCAGGGCTAAATGATTATGATGACGAATATGAATATATGCTTACGTTGCAATCACAAGTGGGAATCGAGAATCGCAGTACGTCCGGCGCAGTGCCCCTCATGCCACAGCGCGAGATGGGACGTTCCCCTGAAAAACGGACGAATCAGCCGCGCGAAAAAGGAGGATGCTCCACCGAACGTCTGCCCGACGTGCGGTCAAACGATTCCGCTCGCCTGACTTCGCGCTTTCCGGAAACGCTGTTCTAGGCTCTCACGCGATCATCATCCCATCATCATCACAAAAATATAATATAATATATAGGGTCCCCGCACACAGACATAGTGAACTATCTGTTTGTATGGGGGGGTACTATATAGGCTATTTTATAAGCGTGATCGTGATGGTAATGGCCGTCGACCTGTGTGTTCCTGAAGGGGTCGCGAATTGAGGGCCGCTTGACATCGGTGTAAAAATATCGTGCGAGGGTGATATGGCAGAAATGAAACGTGCGCGGGTCTCAATCCCGCTGGAAGCGAACGAGGCCCAGGCGCTGAAGGCTTACGCAGTGGTGCGCCGGACGGACCTCGGAGAGATTCTGGACGACGCACTGTCGTTCTGGCTGATGAAGCAGGAAGAGAAGGGAGAGGTCGAGGTGACGCCGCCCCTCTTGGGCAACGTATCGGCCGGGATGCTGAGCCAGATGCGCGGGTTTGCCCGAGCTCGGGGCATGTCGCTATCAGCGACACTGGCGGAAGCGGTTCGGAATCTGTTCGCCGAGAATTCGGATTTGCGGAAGGTGTATTCGCTATTGCAGCCCGCTCCGCCTCCGACGCCTGTCGAGAAAACGAGCCTGCCTGACGAAGAAAACGCACAGAGCGCCAGTGAGGGCTTCGTTATGTGCGGCAATTGCGGGTATCGATGGAAGCCACGAGGGATGAAGCCTGCGCGATGTCCATCTTGCGATGCGAAGGATTGGGACGTGCGCGACGAATGGCTCTGCGTTGTCGGCGAGGAATGGGTGCCGGTCAACAAGCGGGCCGGCTTCTATTGCAAAAAGCATTTACCGCCGCCCGAAAATGACGAAGGGGAGGACGAATGATGGCCGAGACGCGAATAGAGGCTCCGTGGTCGGATGCGCAGGTCGCCAGCCTGGTCCGGTTTCAGACTGACGCGAGAGTCCATCCGTTCACATGCCCGCGCGAGCATACGATTCGAAAGGGCGAGTTCCAGATCGACGTCCGCCTGATGCCGACGACGGCCGGCTGGATATGTCCGGTGCGCGGCTGCGACTACAAGCAGACCTGGGCGCACGTGAGCATGCTCGCCCGGACGCCTTGTCAACTTCTTGCAATTCGCAGCAAAGACCAACATGCTGGCCCTTTTATTGGTGAAGTTGAGCGATCAGAATAGACGGTTCACAAATCCACAGGAAGTAGGTGATTAAAAATGCATTCGTGCATAAGATAGCAGACTACGGTATGTGAGGGGGTAAGTAGGTGTGGGGGCAACCGACCGGCTTTTGGGGCAAGTTCACTCGAGCTGGCGACGGCCAGCCGGTAGAATGGCATCCCCTCTACGATCACTGCGCCGATGTCGCGGCGTGTTGCGAAGCGCTACTGCAGACGACCCTTCTCGGCCGCAGGCTGGCGCGTGTGGCTGGCCTTAGTGGTTTCTCCTTAGGGCAGGTCGCGCGCTTATCGGTTCTCGCCGCTGTCCATGACATAGGAAAATTCAACCTCGGCTTTCAGAATAAAGCGCTCGTTAAACCACCATTTGTGGCCGGGCATGTCGGCACTGTTCTGAGCTTCTTCGGAGATGACGATAAACTCGAACAGCAACGGCTCGTCGAGAGCATGCTGATTGAAGTGTTGCAATCCTGGGGCGTGGCTGAAGCGACCCTGCGCCTGCTCATCGCTTCGATATGCCATCACGGACGGCCGCTCGAAATAGGCCAAGGCTATGCTCCGCGGGACTGGCGGTCCGCGCGCGGTTTGGATCCATTCGCCGGAATCGCGGAACTCACCAAGCTCACGCGCCGTTGGTTTCCCGACGCTTTCAGCGAAGGTATCGAACCGTTTCCGGAAATCAGCGAATTCCAACATGCCTTTAGCGGGCTTGTAATGCTCGCAGACTGGCTGGGTTCCGATACTCGGTTCTTTTCCTATTCCACCGAAATCGATCACACGGCTCGGATTCAATTCGCTCGAAATAAAGCAGCCGAGGTACTGAACGAAGTTGGTCTCGATCCCTCTGCTCCCCGCAATTTCATCGGGCCGGAGTCGCTGTCGTTTGAGAGAATTTCGAGTTATCCGCCGCGCGATTTTCAGCGCCAGATGCTCGAACTTGCGAACTTCCGGGGCGGCTCGATCGCCCTGCTCGAAGCGGAAACCGGAGCCGGCAAGACCGAAGCCGCATTGGCCCGCTATGCCACGTTGTTTCAGGCGGGCGAGATCGACGGCTTGTACTTCGCGCTTCCGACCCGAACCGCAGCTACTCAGATGTATCGGCGCGTGGTCGAAGCAATCGCCAGGGTTTTCCGGGGCGGAAACCCTCCACCGGTTATCCTTGCTGTTCCCGGTTATGTTTCGGTCGATGAACATCGCGTCAGACTGCTGCCGAGATTCGAGGTGCTGTGGAACGACAACGACCGAGAGCGGTTTCGTTTTCGCGGATGGGCAGCCGAAAATCCCAAGCGATTCCTTGCAGGCCCGATTGTGGTCGGAACTGTCGATCAGACTCTGCTCTCGGCGTTGATGGTCAACCATGCGCATCTGCGCGCAACCGCCCTGATGCGTCTGGAGTTGACCCGGTTTCGTAGACGGTGTTGGGGAGAAAGGAAGAAGGAGGTTCCCGATGCCACCAACGCATCCACGGTACCCGCTGGAATACCGGCGGCGGATCGTCGAACTGGCGCGCGCTGGACGGAAGATCGAGGAGCTGGCGCGCGAGTTCGAGCCCTCAGCCAATGCGATCCGCAAATGGCTCAAGCAGGCGGCGCTCGATGAGGGCCTGCGCAGTGACGGCTTGACCACTAGCGAACGGGAGGAACTTAACCACCTGCGGCGGGAGAACCGGGTGCTGCGCGAGGAGCGGGAGATACTTGCAAAAGCCGCGGCCTGGTTCGCTCAGGAGACCGGCGCGACGCCGTCGCGGCGGTCGCATTCGTAGGGGCTAACCAGGCCATGCACGGGATTGCCACGATGTGCCGCGTGCTGGGCGTCTCCCCCGGCGGTTACTACGCGCGGCTAAAGCGTCCGCCCTCGGCGCGGGCCCGGGCGGATGGCGAGTTGTGCGGGCGGATCGCCGAGATCCATCACCACTCGCGCGCCACCTACGGCGCGCCGCGCATCCATGCCGAACTCAAGGAACAGGGCATTAGGGTGGGATGCAAACGGGTGGCGCGGCTGATGCGCGCGGCGGGGCTTCGCGGCGTGAGCCGGCGCAACTGGATAATCACCACGGTGCGCGATCGCCAGGCGCGCCCGGCCCCCGACCTGGTCGAGCGCAACTTCAGCGCGCCGGCGCCCAATCGGCTGTGGGTCGCCGATATAACCTACATTCCCACCTGGGCGGGCTTTCTCTATCTGGCCGTGGTGCTCGACGCGTTTAGCCGCAAGATCGTGGGCTGGGCGATGGAGACTTATCTGCGCACCGAGTTGGTGCTCAAGGCGCTGGAGATGGCGCTGGGGCAGCGGCGTGCGGCCGGGGTGATTCATCACTCCGATCAGGGGAGCCAGTATACGTCGCTGGCCTTCGGCCAGCGCTGCGATGAGGCCGGGGTTAAACCGTCGATGGGCTCGGTGGGCGACTGTTGCGACAACGCGATGTGCGAGAGTTTCTTTGCCACGCTCGAATGCGAACTGCTCAACCGGCGCAGTTTCAAGACCCAGGTCGAGGCGCGCATGGCCGTGTTCGATTTCATCGAAGGCTGGTACAATCCGCATCGCCGCCATTCGGCGCTCGACTATCGCTCGCCGGTGGAGTACGAACGCCTTCATCGCGAACTGGGCATGCAGACCATGAGGAGCTCGGCCGCCGCGGGCGGTGCTTGGCCAGCAGACCAATTGCTGGCCGGCGCGCCGCAGACCGCGTCGTCCTCGAATCAGCAACCCATAACGCTTTCCGGCCCGGCCTCAAATCAGGTGGAGGCCGGGACCGAAAAGCTGCTATCAGGCCAATCTCGGGAGGACGCTTTCGGCGAGGTTAAACCAGGACGCTAAACCAAGCCCGATACCGTCTACCGAATCGGGGTAGGTCCACTCCAATGGGTGGCGTTGGGCGGTCGGCTGCGGAGCACCTTGCGCATCAGCGTCGCCACCTGCTCATCGCCATAGCTGCGCGGCCGTCCGGGACGCAGTTCGCCGTGCAGCCCAGCCACCCCGCGTTCGCGCCAACAGCGCCGCCAGTGGCTGATGGTCGGAACGCTGACCTCGCAGCGCGCCGCAATCGCCTGATTGGGTACACCTTCAGCTGACATCAAAACGATTCGCGCGCGCCGTACCAACGAATGCGGCAAACTCCGCGAGCGAGCAATCGAACCCAACTGCTCACTCTCCGACGCACTCACCTCCACTACCGTGTTAGGTCTGCCCATCGGGCAGCATCATACCGCTTTAGAGTAATAAATTAAATAGGTTATTTATGGGACACAACACTAGCAGGGTGTTGAGAAATTCCTTTTCGAGCGGATCGATGATTGGTTAAGCGTCTGTATAGTTTGAACGAAGGCGGTGGAGTTGAGGAGGCGGAGGAAGATGCGGGGATACGATCGGCCACAAGCCACGATGTTGACGTTGGTGAGTCCGGAGCAGCGGGTACCGGCCAAGCATCCGATCCGGCTGATCAAAGCGCTGGCCGAGGTGGCGCTCAAAGAACTCTCGCCGCTGTTCGAGCAGATGTACAGTCAAGTGGGCCGGCCCTCGATTCCGCCGGAGCGGCTGTTGAAAGCCTCGCTCTTGATGGCGCTTTACACGGTGCGCAGTGAGCGGATATTCTGCGAGCAGTTGGATTACAATCTTTTGTACCGCTGGTTCCTCGACCTGAACTGGGACGAGCCCAGCTTCGATCACTCGAGCTTTAGCCGCAATCGGGGCCGTTTGCTGGAGCACGACGTGGCGGGCGAGTTTTTCCGCACCGTGGTGGCGCAGGCGCGCGAACTGAAGCTGACCAGCGACGAGCACTTTACGGTGGACGGCACGCTGATCGAGGCGTGGGCGTCGCTCAAGAGCTTGCGCCCCAAGGATGAGGAACGCAGCGATCGCACGCCGCCGGATGACCCGGGCAATCCGAGCGTGGACTTCCACGGCGAGCGGCGCCAAAACGCGACCCACCAGTCGACGACTGATCCCGAAGCGCGGCTGGCGAAGAAGGGCGCCGGCAAAGAGGCCAGGCTCTGCTACACGGAAAGTGTACTGATGGAGAATCGCAACGGATTAATGATCGATCTGCGCGTGGGTCAAGCCAGCGGCCGGGCCGAATGCGAACAAGGGTTGGAGATGCTCCAAGCGATTCGCGGGCCGCGCCGAATCACGGTGGCCGGCGACAAGGGCTACGACACGGCGGCGTTCGTGGCGAGCTGCCGCGCGCTCAATGTCACTCCCCACGTGGCCCAGAATGAACGGCGGCGGGGTGGCTCGGCACTCGACCTCCGCACCACCAATTGGCCGGGCTACTCAGTCAGCCAGCGCGTGCGCAAGCGGGTCGAGGAGATCTTCGGCTGGATCAAGACCGTCGGCAACTTCCGCCGCACGCGCTATCGGGGCGTCGAGCGGACCAGTTTCGCCGCCTACATGGTCGGTGCCGCCTACAACCTGCTGAGGATCGCTAAGCTCTGTCCCAACTAATGAATCGAGTCGCCAGCGAGCCACATCCCCCACGACCACCCCGGTAACTACCGACTCACAACCTCAATACTAACTTCGTTACGTCATCCGACCAAGCCAACTTCGTGATTCAACCCTTTCATCAACATCCTGCTAGGTTTCAAGGGTGGTTGCCGCTCGTCTTCCGGTCCTTGTCACTCGCGCTCCGCGCCGCGCGAGTGTCTTCTGGCGCGGAGTCTTCCAGGTTCGATTTGTTGGGGGCGTCCGTGGAACCCGGCGGTGGATGGACCAGTGACCCACCCCTTCGCTGCATATGCTCCGGAGAAAAATTGGGGAACGGAAGACGGTCATCATCGCGCCACTGGCGCACCTGAGCTTCTGCGGCCTGTCCCTTTTCGCCGTCCAGACCCTGATCCCTGGTGAAATACAGCGTCTGAGAAGGAAACGCGAACCCCGTGCCGCTCTGCTCGACGATGTCCATGACCCGCAGGAGCACATCTTCCTGGATACGGAGGAACTCGCCCCAGTCCGGCGTCATTCCATATGCGAAAACCTCGAGGTTAAGGGAACTGGATCCGAAGCCGATGAACGTCACGCGAGCAGGGTCTGGGTCGATGCGGGGGTGGTCGAGCAGCATTTCCCGTATCTTGGCCAGCAGGAAGCGCACTTGGTCCGGGCTCGTCTCGTATCGAACGCCGATGACCGTATGCATCAGCATCCGGTCTCGTTGGGTGAAGTTCACAATGGGCATCTTGGAAAGCGCCCCGTTGGGAATCGTCGTCAGGGTGCGGTCAATGCCTCTTATGCGCGTCGAGCGAATACCCATGGCTTCCACCGTTCCGATATCGCCACCGTACTTGCAAAAATCGCCGGCTCGAATCGGCGTGTCGGCGAAAAGGCTCAGGCTGCCAATCAGATTCTCGACCGTCGGCTGCGCGGCCAAGGCGACGGCCAAACCACCCACGCCCAGACCCGCGGCGATCCCATATACCGGCACCCCAAGTCGGTTGGCCCCAATGGACAGCAGGCTCGCCACGGCGGCGATCCCAAGCAATCGCATGCTGACGCGGATGAGGTAGGCGTCAATGCTCTCGGGCGCGATCCTTGGCGAGGCAATGATCGCCTCGGCGATCACCGGCGTGGCGCGCCAGGATAGCCACGCGCCGGAAAGGAACATGCCGGCTGTCGCGGCAAGTGCAATGGCATCGGCGGCACCCCCGATCATGTTGATCGGAACGAGCGCGAGAAACTCGAGCGTCAGGATCACCGCGAGAGCGAACATCGGCAACGACAACCGCACCAACGCCCGCACGAAGGGAGGCTCAGTGCCGCTCCGCAGCGACAAACAGTAGATCAACCGCAAGAACATCGAAAAAAGGCCGAGCAACAGCGTCAGTGCGATCCACTTCCAAACTGAATTACCGCCCAACGGGGCCTGAAGCCACGTCGGCATCGCGTGGATCCAAGAGAAACGGATGGGCCAGCCACCACCCGCGGTCAAAACTCCGTAAAAGCCTTTCAGTGGGACCGGACGGGAATAGGGCAACCCGCGCACCCGTTTGTAGAATGCGCCCGCCCTCGCAACGGTATCGGCGCTGAAGAGAAACTCACCGCCCGATGATCCACCCTGCACGCGAACGAGGGTGATCTCTGTGTGAGGGATGGTCCAACGCACAAAATGCGTGTCGGCCGCTTGATCGGCGCCGGGGATCTCTTCCCAAGCGGGGAGATCGATCCTGCTCAACGTCTCGTAGAGGGCAGCCGCGGCAGCACCTCCGGTCTTGCCGCGCGCGGCCGGCGGCACCTTGCTCAAGTCCAAACATCCCAAAGGTGGCTGGACCAGGCGGCGCACGCGAAGGAACTTTTCAAGCGTGGGAGATGGCAGGTACTCCTGTGCCAGGAACCCGGCAAGGGCGTCGCTGGAATCGAAAAACGTCTTCAACGTGGCACGCGGACTCGAACGGTCGGGCGGCTGGAGCGGGTGAGTTCGCTCTTGCCCCGATGCAGTCGAGGTTATGAGCAACCACACGAACACCACGGGCAGCCAACGCGTTACGCCACGAATCACTGGGTTCGGTTGATAGACGCGCATGGTCGCCTTAGTTCCCCCTACGCGAGGGCAACCGTAAAGACAACCCTCACAGCCCCTTGTAGCTCATGTTCTGCGTGTCGTTCTACTGTCGCTGTTCGGCAGTTGGCGACTTCCGCCTTCCGAACATGTTGAGTGTCGGAAACGAGCGAAAGCGAGCGAAGCTTTTCATAACAGTTTGCTCTTCTTCATTCGCTTTGAGTGCTGTTTAAGCCAGCCGACGGCGCATCCAGCGCTGGTGCGGCCGATTCGGTTGCCCAGGTTACAGCCCTCATCCACTTGCCGGCACGGTCACGATCGGCGTGCTCCCCTTCGTCCCGATGTCGGAAATCGAGAACAAGAGCATTACCGTGGTAAAAACGCGTTTTGATTGGAAGTCCGTGTCAGCGATCCAAAACCATCGGCCGTTGAATTGAACGGCGATTGACGCACCTTGCGGCGCCTTGTTTCCACTTTGAATGTTCACAGCCGCTGCGGCTCCCGTTCCACCGGCCTGGCCCTGGACCGCACCAGGAGCGGCCTTACCCTCAGCTACGTCCGATTCTGGTACGTGTACACCGACCGCGAGCTCTTCCATGACTTGCAGCATCGAGCGCGTCATCATGGATATTTGGTCGTCTCTTCCTGAGTATCCGCCGTAGTACACCTGGAATCTGTTCAAACCGGGCCTGAGGCCGAGAAGGCTTCTTAGCGCCCGCCTTTTGGCATCGACTTGCGGATCTTTGGCGGCTGCAAACGTTATCAAGGAGGTTTCGGTGCCTTCCTTGCCACTTTCGACCTTGACCTGAACTGCACGGGCGCGCTGCAGGTCGCGGATTAGCTGGACCATCCGAGCGAACCTCGGGTCGGGTGCGCCCGTCTTGCTGCCGAGCCACGCCTGATTGTTGATGCCATTAATCGAATTCAGCGTTATTGGCATCAAAACCCCGGCATCGTAACCAGCCTGGAGGACAAATAGGACCGCGCTTGGCGTGATTGGTTTCAGCAGCTTCTGGAGGAAATCCACGCCGGTCAGCGGCGTGTAAACGATCGTGGGACGGTCCGTGTACTGACCCTGCGCTCCCGCGGTGCCTCCAAGGCCGAGAACGTCGGCGTTGGAGGTGGAGTTGGCCGCCATAAAGCCGGCTGAGACGCCGGCTTGGAATTGGTACCCGGTTATGACCTGCGTCACCGAAAGAAAAATGGGAGCATGTCCGTAACGCATCTTTACAATATTGAGCAGGGTCTGCTGCTCCCACGATTTACCTATGGCGTTGACGTAGTCGACCCGGTCGCGCGGGACTGCGCCCGGACCGATGCTGCTGCACGCAGCAATCCAGAACGAAAGGGACACCCAAACGGCCATCTTCCACATATTTCCGCGCCCGGCGTTACTAGAGCGGTGATCAAGAGTTCCCGGCATGGTCCTCGGCGCCTCCGTTTCGCCGGAACTCTAGCGCGCTTCCCCACAGCACTTGAATTGCGTTACGCGCCAACGGCTTGTCATTTGAGGCCAGACGGGATTGATCGTCTTTTAGAGTCGACCCTCTCGGTAATACGCGTGCTGGCGTGTCTCGCTTTTGGCTGCTGCGGGGTTGCACTTATTAAGTCCTGCATAAGATAGTTACAAGGGGAACAAATCTGCCTGCTCCCAAAAGGCCATTACGAGAGTGGGCCGGCGGCGCATACGCGCCAGTGCGCGGCGGGCGTGATGGCTGAGCTGGGCGAAGTCGCGTGGGCAGAAGTTGGGCAACTCGTGATGCTTCCAGTAGCCCCAGATGTATTCCACCGGATTGAGTTCCGGAGCGTAGCCCGGCAAGCGCTCGATGACGAGCCGGCCCTGCTGTGCACGGATGAAATCTGTGACCAGCCGGGCCCGGTGCTGCGGCAGCCCGTCCCAGATCACCAGAAGCTTGCCCGGTAAGTGGCGTAGCAGATGACCGAGGAAATCGACCACCTGCGGGGCGCGGATGGTGCCGGGGTAAAGCCGGAAGTAGAAATTCCACCACGTGATGCCGGCGGCGGCCGAGAGCGACTTCCAGTTGAAGTGGTGCTGAAGCACCGGAGTCTGCCCGCGCGGCGCCCAGGTCCGTACCCGATGTGGTCGTTCGCTCAATCCGCTCTCGTCGATGAACACGATGGTGCGCCGCTCGCAGAGTGCTTTTTTCTAATTCGCGGCCACGCCGCCTTCTTCCAGTGCCGGATCGCATCCTCATCACGTTCCAACGCTCGCCCGACAGGACGCTGGCAAGTCCAGCCAAGCTTGCGCAGGATGCGCCAGACGTGGTCCTCGTGGTAGTGCACCCCGGTAAGGTCCTCGATGAGGCCGCGTACCCGACCGGCGGTCCACAATCCGCTGACATAGCCGCACGCCTCGGGCCCGCGCTGGAGCGCACGCTCAAGCGCACGCAACTGCGAAGGGCTGAGCTTTGCCGGACGGCCGGTGCGTGCGGCCTTGCGCAAGCCCCGCAGCCCCGATTCGCCCAGCTCCCGAGCCCAGCGGCAGACCGACTGCCGATGTACGCCCACCGCGCGCGCCACCTCAGACTGACCGAGCCCCTGGCGCAGCAATCGCGCCGCCTTCAGCCGTCGCCGTTTCAGGGCTTCGAAGTCCCGCCGCACTCCTGCCGGATTACCCATGCCGCTATTTTAGCAGAGATCCGCTGCTTCTGTCACTATTTTATGCAGGAATCAATAACTTAATCGGGGATTTCTTTTTTGACTTTCTAAGCGCGCAATTTGTAGCCTCTTACCGAACCCGGCGTCAAGTCGCGGCCCGGCTGACGATCGTCGCTGGCTTCGGAATTCCTATTGAACTTGGAGAACCACCGCAAATCGCGCGACACCGGATGCAGTATGGACGGGGGGCTCAGTCTGCGGCAGGTTCAAAAACCCGAGTTGCTGGCAGGCCCCTACAGCATGGTGGTCGGCGCGCGCAAGCTCGACATCTCATCTGGTACGCTCCGCACTCATATCCGCGATATGAAAGATCGGCTTGAACTGGGCGCAATCGACAGTCTGCGCCAGTTCGCACGGCAAGAGATCGGGCGCGCGGATTAAATTGACCACGGCTTTGCGGATACTCTCGCGGTTTATGCTGTGGGGGGGATTCCGGTAAGTCTACCTTGCCTGCCCAACTATCCCGCGACATTGCAATTTGGGACGGTCCAGAAATCGGCGAACAGAGGTTCTGCCGATTTGCAGGCGGCGTGAAATAGGGCGTGTGAGCGCCGGAGAAAGAGTCCCGCAGGAGATGAGCCTTCTGCCGAGATCGGCATTTCGGTCACCCGACGGATTCGCGTGGATAATCATTTGTGCGACCAGTACGAATGATGCCGGGGGCGGGACTCGAACCCGCACGGAGCTTGCGCTCCAGAGGATTTTAACCCGAATTCACCAAGGCCAAAGACGGAGGAAAGTGCAAATGCTGCGCACAGACATTGCCGAGGATGCACTGGCAAAATTAAAGGCGACCCTGCTCGAAGTACTGGAGGTTTCTATATTATCCTGTATACATCCCGAGCATTGGCCTGCCGACGACGGACGGGACGCTGTTGTTCCTTTTCCGGCTCAGATTGCAAATCTCACACACTTGGCAAGCGAACAAAGGCGGGGCGGAACCATAAGCTCCGCCCCGCTCATTCCTTGTTACATCAGCTCGATCTCGCCCGGACGCCAAGTCCCGTCGAACCACGGCTCCAAGGGACTATAGAGGCGGAAGAGCGTGTTCCAGCCCTTTCCGGGGATAGTCTGCACCCAGTTGGACTCCTTTCCAGCCGGTGCCTTCGGTCCGAAATAAACGTCGACCGAACCGTCCGGATTCAGCTGAAGATCCTTGTCCTGACTGCTGACGCTGGGGAATCGGTTATCAGTCTGAATCATCGAGCGGGTCTGGTCGCTGTACAAGATTACGGACCAGAAGTTTTTGACCGGGATATTCGGCGGCAGGTGCAGCTTGTAGTTCTTGCCGCCGTCGAGCGCATCACCGTTCGCGTCCCTCGCCGCCCACGCATACTGCGAGCCTTCCCCAACCATCTTCTCTTCCATGGCCGGTGTGACACCGGTGGCCAAGAAGTAGTAGTAGGAATAGCCGTCGAGGTTCAAAACGCCCGGTTGCGACTGGAACCTGTAGCCGCCCACGAACGGCCGCTGCCAGTTGCTATTTTCGTAGTAGTAGCCATCCATCTGGCGCCAATGGAAGGCTATCGTTCGCGCGGTCGCATCGCCTACGGCTGCCGCTTCCGTCAGGATCTTCTTCATTCGCTCGTCAGGATTGAACGGCTTGCCGTGTTCGATGCCAATCGATGCGTAATAGCCCATCCTAATCTGGTCGAGCGATTCGGGCGGCTCTTCCTGAACCACCTGATCGAGCAGTTCCCAGAACGCATAGTCCGCAGGATTGACGATGCTGAAGGGCTTGCCCGAAAGATTAACGTACGTAAGCGTCGGGGCCGGCTTGTCCTTGTCAGCAAGCGGGTAGATTTTCGTGAATTTCTTGACCAGGTCGATTCCCGGCTTGGGGTTACCGTCCACCAGGAAACTGCGCCAAGGAATCCAGAGATTGTAGGTTGGCGACTGAACCACATGGTAGTCGTCGGGAACATCGCCCTTGTGGCCAGGCGGCAGAAGTAGGTACTTGCCGCCTTTGCCCTTGTCTGGCCCGGTGATGCCCACGTCAATCACCCAGCGGAACCAGATGTCGTTGATCCCACCCAATACTTTCGGCGGAACCTCGACCACCAGCGGGCCATCCTTGAGGTTAACCCAGCCCCAGCTGTAGACGGTGTTATCGTTGAAGGTCAGACCGACGGTCCGCGAGTCCACCAACTGCTCCCAGATCGGGATCGTCAGATTGGCTGGCCCCAGTTCCAGACACGCATTGCGGTCGAAGACTTGGCTAACGGCCGGGATTGCGAGCAGATACGCCTGTACCGCCCGCTGAAAGTCAAGATTGTCGAACACCTTACTGGCGCTGGCTTTGTCCGGGAATCCGTCGAAGAAGTTAAGCGTGCCGAACCTTGTCTCCACCTTGTCAGGCGCCGAGATACCCGTCGGCATCGGTGTGGAGAATTTCAAGTTGGGCTCGGCTGGCGAACCGGTGAGCAATCCAGCAAACACAGGCCCGGGCGTTGCCGCAGCCGCTATTGCGGCGAGGGCGGTTCTTTTAAGGAATTCTCGTTTTGTCAACATCGTTCCGTGCTCCTCATGAGGTCGTCCAGTCACTTGGCTAAAAGAGGCTACCCGACGCCAAGGATTGATCAAGCGCCTTGATCCGACATCCGCCAGATGAACGCCAGTTCCAAGCGTCAGAGTGGCCATTTCGGCACCCTGCGACAATCTGGATGACGATAGCAGCCGGCCGATGCTGCCACGGGCGTCATGCGTGGTCCTCTCCGGCCGCTGACGGCTCTGTTTTCCTCTAGCAAGACGGACCTCTCTCTTCGTTTTGCCGGTACGCCATGGCAACCGAGCCGCTCACCCCGGCACAGGATCAGACGGCGGCCGGAGTTCGGCGATCAGCCGCAGGGTCTCGGCGAACAGCACCCTCGTCACGGCGACCTCGGCCGTATGGAATGCGACGTAGCAGCCGTGGCTGATGAGTTTGGCGCCGACCTTGATCAGCTTCTCCTTGAGGCTGGTCAGCGACCAGACGCTGATCGGCTCGGGTGTCGCCAGCGTGCGGAGGAAATTACGGAGATTGTAGGCGAGCGCATGAAGCTGAAGCCGGACGGCGTTGGCGGCGAAAGTCCGGCATGACAGCCGCGTCCACTTGATCGCGCCCCTGCCTTCCTTGATGTACTGCTCGCACGTGCCGCGCTGATTATAGAAGGCGACCACCCGCTCGGCCGGGCGCGACAGGTTGGTGACGATGAAGCCGACGCGCGGAATAAGCTCACCTGGATGCCACTCCACCTTGGCGATGACCCGGCGGGGCTTGGTCCAGCTTCGAAGCGCTCGCCGCCGCCACTGCCGCGCGCTCGCCAAATTGAGCGGCGACATCGCGGTGGCAATCCGGGCAGAATGCGAGGATAAGAGCGGGGATACGTGGTAGTTCGAAGCCCGCGACTATCCGATGGAGGACAGCGTCTTGGAAAAATTGCGGGAAGCTCTTCGCCGTCATCTAGCGCCGCGCAGACACACGGCTCTGTTAATCGCGCTCGTGGCGCTGTTCATGGTGCGGCCATTGATCGGCGAGGACATCGACGCCACCGCCGCGTACAGCATCCTGAGTTTGCTGCTGCTCCTTTTCGCGCTGTATGCGATCCAGGTCGACGAACTGGTCGGCGAGCGCGAGGCTCTTGTGAAGGAGCGAAGAAGACGCGGCAGGATCGGCTGGGCGCTCGCAGTGCCCGCGGCCGCGGAACGCTTAGCCATGATCCTCAAGCCCAACCCCGCACTGTATCTGGCCGGTGCGATTATATGGCTGCTACTCTTCGTCTTTATCACCTGGCAACTATTGCGTGGCGTGTTGAAACAAAAGGATATCACCAGCGAAACCATCAGCATGGCCATTTCGGTCTATCTGCTGCTGGGATTCACCTGGGGACTTTTCTATATCCTGCTGCAGAGCGTGCAACCGCTCGCCTTTAACCTCGGTAGCTCTCTTACTCCAACTTCGGCTAATCGCGAGATCCTCCCAACGCTCTTCTACTTCAGCATGACCACGCTCTCGACCGTCGGCTTCGGCGACATCACCCCGGTAAGTCTCCAGGCCCGTTACGCGGCCGTCGCCGAGGGCATCACAGGCCAGTTTTACCTGGCGATCCTGATCGCGCGGCTGGTGGGAATGCAGATGAGCGGATCGGCAAGTCAGCAGGTAGGACGCCAGTCGGCTTCCGAGCCCGGAAGCCCGCTCAGAGATTAGGGCTTAGACAAGAGCTCGTGGTTGCAACTCGATCCATTTCGAGCACCCTCATCAGGCGTTTCTGTTCCGGCACATCGCAAGGCATCGATTCCCTTCGTAGGTCGAGAGACCGTTGTCTCTACTGAAAATTCTGAAAGTGTCGAAAAGTCTAGAGTTTTGGGAAGGGTCGCCGTAGTGTCGCCGACATGCTTAATCATGTGCATTCCATCGTCGCCGCTATCCTCCGCCGGTTCCGTAGTCGGGCCGTTCATGAAGATGAATGCAGACCACTACCGCGGATCTTGATTGCAACCCATAATGAGCGCTATCGACTATTTTATTGACAGACGAGGTCTCGTAGGATGTCCACGCGAATTTCTAACGGCGCTCACATCTATGGAACCTCTGCACAAGTGTATCGGTTTGGTATAAATCGTAAGTGGGAGCGGCAGGAGTGGAGGAGGGGGGATGGGGAATCAGCGGACGTTCGCATCGATGGCATGGAATGGGAAGGGCAAAGTTACCCGGCGCGAGCGATTCCTGGGCGAGATGGATGGGGTGATTCCCTGGCCGCAGCTGGTCAGACTGATCGAGCCGCACTACCCCAAAGCCGGACGAGGACGGCAGCCGCTGGGACTGGAGAAGATGCTACGGATTTACTTCCTGCAGCAGTGGTTCAACCTGTCGGACCCGCAGGCCGAAGACGCGATCTATGACAGCGAGTCGATGCGGCGCTTTGCACGGGTCGAGTTGGGCGACGAGGTGGTGCCGGACGAGAGCACGATTTTGGGAAGTGTTGCAACTTTTAAAGGGTGACGGAGGAAGCTCCGAGAGGAACTGGTCGGTGAGGTCTCAGGCAGCCAGATCGAACAGCTGGTCGATGAACTGATTCTATTGGCGGACATCATCGCTGACCCGCCGCGCCTGCCCCTTGCGGATCATGTGTATCGCCTCGTATCCAGCGATTGTTTGCCGCGCCGCTCGAAACTCACGAAAGCTCTGCTTGGCCTTCACTCGCCGTTTGATCGCTCGATGATCCTGCTCCAGGATGTGGTTCAAATATTGCGCCGGTCGATGGCGGCAACGGCGGCGCAGGGCTCCTTCTTCTTTCACTGCGGCAATCACCGACCAGTACAGACTGGCTTTATCGGTGTTGATGACCCAAGGCTGCGGATGCGATGGATCGCTGAGAGCCATACGGAACAGGGGTTCGGCCGCCGCGGCATCGCGCAGCGCCGAGAGCAGGAAGTCGATAGTGGCACCGGTGGAATTGATGGCGCGGTACAGGTAACACCAACTGCCCTGGACTCGAATATATGTCTCATCAACGCGCCAGGACTTGTTCGTCGGCTTAAGATGACGGCGCAACCGTTGTTCCAATTCGGGACCGTAACGTTGCACCCAACGCCAGATGGTCGTGTGATCCGCCTCCAGACCGCGCTCGGCGAACAACTCTTCGACATCGCGCAGCGAGAGCGAGTAGCGAAGATACCAGCGAACCGCACAAAGAATCAGCTCCGGCGCCGTCTGCCGCCACTTGAAGATTGCCGGTCGAATTGCGTGCTTCACGATCTTCTCAGCCTACCAGCCAACCCCGCCAAACTTGCAACACATCCGTGAAACCTGCTGGGCCATGGCGTTATCCTCCGGCATCCGCCTCTCGGCGGGTGTGAGTCGTGCCTAAACTCACCGGATCTTGAGGCTTGTCAGCTTTTTCCACCACTTTCACAACAAAACCATGAGCACATATCGGCCCGAGGCACGTTCAGATTGCGACCTTGACTGCAGCAAAAGCGCCGATCATTATGGCCTCGCTTAACAAATCGCAATTCCGCTAATTCGCGGATATTTTTTCGTCATTTGGAGAAAGTCTGGTGAAAGGTGTGAGAAGCGTGAGGTGGGGAGTCTTCGCGGTCCTTTTGGCGATCGGTTGCGCCGCCTGCGGCGGCTCGAGCTCCTCAGGTGGTTCGTCTGGGGGCGCTAAGACGTCAGCTACATTCAAACCAGGACCATGTCCTGCCGACCAGGCAGACGAATTGGCGAAATTAAACGCGAGCTGCTGGACGCTTACGGCTCCCGAGAATCGCAGCAACCCGAAAGAAGGGCAGGTTCAACTGCCGGTCGCGATAATTCCTTCGCAGGCCCAGCCGGCGCAGCCGGATCCCATCGTCTATATGGCGGGCGGCCCGGGACAAAACGCGCTCTCTCAGGCAGGGATTCTCACCAGCCTGGGGCTTAACAAAAACCGCGACGTGATCATCATGAATCAGCGCGGAGTAGTGGATACCGTACCGCTGCTGACCTGTCCCGAGATTGACCAGTTCTACGCAGAGGCGGTTGGGATGCCCTATGACTCCCCCGCTACCGGAACCGCACACGTGGCGGCAGTCAAAGCGTGCCACGATCGTCTCATAGCTCAGGGCGTCAATCTCGCTAACTTCAACACTACCGAGAACGAGGCCGACTTCGCAGACCTGCGCAAGGCATTGCACATCAAGGAATGGAACATCTACGGATTGTCTTACGGTACCGATCTCGCGCTCTTCGAGATGCGCGATCATCCGCAGGGCATCCGTAGCGTGATTATCGATGCGATCGTACCGCCGAGCGCTGCAAGTCTGGGATGGACCTGGACCAACTACAACGAAGCAATCAACAATATCTTTCGCGCCTGCGCCAATCAGCCCGCTTGCGCGAGCACGTACGGCGATCTGAGCCAGGTCGTCGCCTCGCAGGTCCAGCAACTGGAGGCCAACCCCGCAACACTCACGGTCCATCAGGATTTCGGCGACGTGGACGTGGTGATCGATGGAGGAGCACTGATCAATTGGCTGGGGAGTTTCCCCGATCCCGCCGTCGAGATTCCCGATATCCCGTTGGCAATCCAGCAATTGCTGGACGGCGCGCCAACCGAGATCGCCCAGTCACGCGCTTTTGCCGCGAACCCCGCGGGATTCGGCGCCGTAGGCTACGGCCTCATGTATGGCGTGATCTGTAGCGAGTGGGTGCCCTTTGAGCCGCAATCTCAAATTCTTACGCAGGGGCTTTTGGCTTTTCCAACCTATCCGCAATCGGTCCTGTCGCTGGCTCCCGGTCTTCCTTTCATGAACGAAGATTGCGCAGTCTGGAACGTTCCGGCCGCGTCCGGATCTGTACGCCAAGTCACGGTGAGCAGCATTCCGACCTTGGTCATGGCCAGTAGTTTCGATGGCAAGACGGCACCGCAATGGGCGATCTACGTAGCCGGTACGCTGCGGAACTCAATTACGACAGTTTTCCCCGGCCTTGGGCACGGCGCGCTCTTCGCGGTCGGACTGCCGGACGACTCGCCCGCAAAACCATGTGCACAGAGCGTGGTGGCGTCGTTTTTTGCCAACCCGGCGGCGCCGGACACCAGTTGCGTCGCATCGCTGACCCCGTATCCGTTTAACACCAGCGCGACCCCTTCGGCGCCGGATCAATTGGAGTCGGAACTGGAACAGAACGATCCGGGCTACTTCCACGAACCGTTCTAGGCGCGACGAATCCAAGGTGACAATCGATATGATTAGTTCCTGGCGAGTGGCGTTGACGATGCGCATCGTCCTGCTCGCAGTTATTCTTGCGACGGTGCTCGCGGCATGCGGAGGATCTTCAGGCAGCGGTTCATTGCCGGGAGTCGCCTTGGCCAGATTGGAGCCCGGCCCCTGCCCCTCGCGCGTGGCTTCATCTCCAGCCTTCGCCAATGCGAAATGCGGACAATTGATTGTACCGGAGAATCGTCACAAGCCGAACGGAAAAACCATCAGCATTTCGGTCGCGGTCATTCCTTCGATTACCCAGCCGCCACAGCACCCGCCTCTTTTCTACATAACAGGCGGTCCCGGCGGCGACGCGATGGGAGACATAGAATTTCTTGTGCCAACATTGAACCAGACCCAGGATCTCGTCGTCTCAGCCCAGCGTGGAACCCTAGACGCCACCCCGGCTCTCCTGTGCCCCGAAATCGACGCATTCAACGCCGAGGCGGTAAGCCTTGTCTATGATGCGCCATCGACCGGGGCGCTGCACGTCGCAGCAACCAAGGCATGTCACGATCGCTTGGTCTCCGAGGGCGTGGATCTCAGCGCCTACAACACGTTCGAGAACATCGCAGACTTCATGGATTTGCGCAGGCTTCTGAAAATCCACAAGTGGAGCATCTTCGGAACTTCTTACGGTACCTATGTTGCACTCACGCTGATGCGCATACATCCGGAGAATCTGGTGACGGTTACGATCGACTCTATCTCGCCTCCCAGCGTGTCAAGCCCCGGATGGACCTGGAGCAGCGCCGCCGAAGGCTTCAACAATCTGTTTGACGCCTGCGCCGCTCAGCCTTCCTGCGCCGCGAAGTATGGAGACGTGAGGAGCAAGTTCACCAGCGAGGTCCAGCAGCTCGAATCCAACCCGCTGACGACCACGAGCACGTACACGCCGGGTGGTCCGCCGGTCAAAGTCGTGCTCGACGGCAGCGCGCTCGTGAACTGGCTGGTGTCAGGCGGCCGCTCACTTTTCGCGGCGGTACCTTCGGCGATCCAGGAGCTGGTCAACGCCAACCCGGTCCAGATTGCCGCCAACCGCGCCGCAATCGCAAACCCCGCGACGGAAAGCACCCAGGGTTACGGCTTTACCTATGGGGTGTTTTGCAGCGAATGGATCCCGTTCGAGCCGCAATCAGATATATTGGCAAAGGGTTTGATCGCGTTTCCTGACTATCCGGACTCGGTTCTTTCGCAGGCGCCGCAACTGCCGTTCGTAAATGAAGACTGCGCGGTCTGGGACGTTCCCAAGGCGCCCGACTCCATCAGGAATGCCACCATAAGTAGCATCCCGACGCTGGTGATAGCCGGCACATTCGACGCCAAAACCTCACCGATGTGGGCGACATACGTTGCTAAAACTCTGTCCAACTCGACCACCATCATCATTCCGGGTATCGGCCATCTCGTCACGGCGCAGTCCCCCTGTGCCCAGACCGTGTTCCAGTCTTTTCTCGACAATCCTTTCTCCCCGGATACGAGCTGCGTGGAAGGGTTGAAACCGCCGCCGTTCAACTAATCCGTCACGATCGCTCTGCGCGGACGTTCCTTTGTGCTCCGCAAAATTATTCGCGGGCGACGCGCGAACCACGAAAATGATCTCGTGTCCGTGTTAGGGTGAGGCGTGCTACACCGTGCGGTTGTGCCAAGTACTACTCCTCCGGTCCACGGTCTGACGTCGCCTCATCGTCAACCCAGGCCTCCTCGGTGTAGGTCATTCCTCGGCGACCAGGAACCGTACGCGCGGGTCCAGCTTGGTAGAGCCGGCAAAAAAGAGGACCGTAACAGAAGGTCTCGGTTCGATAGCGGTGGCGTGCCCCCCGACCCCCCCAGCGAAATGCCGTAGAGTTCATCACCACTGACCTGCCCCGCGAAACTAGAACAAGCGAAGGTAGAGAATTCGGCCTGGCGCAGTCGTTTTGGCCGGTTCGGCCGGCGTTTTGTGACCTCAACAGACTCAAGTTACGACCTCAAGCAAAGCGCTCGTCTGGTCTTCGTTTAAGAGCTTTTCGGGCCCGCCCTTTGCGTCTGCTGAGGGCGGACCGAAAAGCTGTTGTTTCGGATCCGCAGCCGGCGCGTTATGCGCCGCGCCGGCCGCCTCTGGCGGCCCAGCGGTGCACGCAGCGGCTGCGCTCCCTGCTCTCCACCGCTTTACGAAGTCATCGGGCGCGTGGTCATTGAGCGCACTGTGCGGCCGCACTTGGTTGTAGTCCTGCCGCCACTGCTGGAGTTTCTCACGAACGTCCGCCAGCGCAAAGAATACTTCCACATTCAAACACTCATCCCGCAGCCGACCGTTGAAGGACTCGATATAGCCATTTTCCACCGGCCGCCCTGGACGGATAAAGTCCAGGTCGACGCGATACTGATAAGCCCAAGCCTCCATCGCCTTGCTGACGAATTCGCTGCCGTTGTCGACCGTAATCGAGACCGGCGCCTCGCGCTCAGCGACGACCTGGGATAGTGCCAGTGCCACCTTATGCCCGGTCAGCGAGCTATCCGCCAGTCGCAGCAGGCATTCGCGGGTGAACTGATCGACCACCGTCAGCACGCGAAACCAGCGCCCATCAAGCAAGCGGGCAGCGACAAAATCCATCGACCACTTTTGGTTCGGCCGGGTTGCCTTAACCAGCGGGACCCGCATGCGCCGCGCGATCTTCCTGCGCACCTTGGTCCGCACCGCCAGGCCGTCCTCAGAATACAGTCGATAAATGCGCTTGGCGTTGACCTTCCAGCCCTCACGCCTGAGCATCACCGTTAAACGCCGGTAGCCGAAACGGACCCGGCTTGCCGCCAATTCCCGTAGTCGCATCCTCAGGGCCGTCTGCGCATCCCGCCGACCCCGATAACGTAACGTTGCCAGTTGGATCGGCAACAGCCTCGACACCCTGCGCTCGCTCATCTCGAACACCGCTTGCGCCCAGCGCCCCAACTCGCGCCGATGCCGAGGCCTTACAGCTTTTTTCGCACTATCTCCTGCAGCACGTGCCGATCCAGCGAAAGGTCCGCCACCAGCCGTTTGAGTTTGCCGTTCTCCTCGCGCAACTGGCGCAGCTCGCGCAACTCGCTCAGCGCCAGCCCGGCGTACTTCTTCTTCCAGACGTAAAATGTCGCCTCGCTGATCCCGTGCTCGCGGCAGATGTCGGCGACCTTCTCACCGCCTTCCGCCTGATGCAGCGCCCGCAAGATCTTCTCCTCGCTATGTCCCTTCTTCGGCACCTTCGTGGCCTCCCTTCTGGCTCCCCAGAGGACCACGCCCGCCGCCCTTCTCTCAACTTATCGCTGTCCTAGTTTTCGGGTTTTGGGTCATGCGGATTTGTGCGGTACGGCGATCCCGAGATGGTAGAGCGTGTCGTGATGCAATTGCTGGCCGTCTGAGACGAGCAGAACGAAGTTGAGGCGCAGGTCGGATCGGATAAAAGTTGCGAACCGATGTGTCCATTCGCGGGGCTGAATCCCGAGAAGCCAAGCGTAAAACCGTGTGCTGCGCGCTAAGTCCTTTACCCTGACACTCGCGTGAAACTCGGCGGGAGCCGGACCTTCGGGCAGATCGCGCAAAGCATCGAGTACGGCGAGCCGTTGTCGGATCTGGTCGCGAGCAACGCGGAATCGCTCCAGTCGCTGCTCCTGCGTGAGGCCGGGGTCGCCATCCGCCGGATCGGCTATTGGCCAGTGCAAGCGACGTACATTACCCGGAAACACCGGACAGACCGCTTCGGCACACAACGTGACCACGGAATCGACTGAGCTTGAGTCAATGGTCTCCACCGACTTTGGCCTTTGCCCGGAGATGTCGATACCGATCTCGGCCATTGCGGTCACAGCCAGCCGATTGAGTTGCGACGGGCTGGAGCCCGCGCTCAGAATGCGGACGCCGGCGCCGAACATTTGGCGGGCGAGTCCCTCAGCCATCTGGCTGCGGGCGGAATTGGCGACACAAAGAAACAGGATACTTTTCACGGCTCGGTTTCCTATCGCTCTATTGGCAGGTCCTCGCGGTTGCCCCATTCGGCCCACGAACCATCATAGTTCCGTACCTTGTCGAAGCCCGCGAGCCGAAGTGCAAATACCGTATGCGCCGCGCGGATGCCGCCCTGGCAATAGGCGATCATTTCCTTTTCAGAAGTTGCGCCAAGCTTTTCGAACATCGCGCGAAGGACAGGCGGAGGCCTGAAGCGCTTAGTGTCTGGCTCGATTGTCTTGGTCCATTCGATATGTACGGCACTCGGGATGTGGCCGCCCCGCTTGGTGCCCATAGGATTCGCTCCTGTCCATTCGCTATCCCCGCGCACGTCGAGAATCAGTCGTTCGGGATTTCCGATCGAGGCCCTCACGTATTGCGAGTCGGCAATCCATTCATCCTTCCGATGCGAATTGAAGTGTGCCGGTGGTGGCGTCACTGTAGCAGTATCGACGGGCCGGCCCTCCGCCACCCAAAGATCCCAACCACCATTTAGTACTTTGACTCGCCGATGGCCGTAGTAAATGAGCACCCACCACAGTCTGGCCGCGAAGAGATTGTTCCCGTCGTCATATGCGATCACCGTCGTATCATCGCCGACGCCGAGCCGTGACATCAGGTCGGCGAACTTGCCCGGCCCGATAATCGCGCTTTCCTCACGTAAAAACGGGCTGCCCTTTTGGCCCACCGCGCCTGCGATGTGTGAAAGGTTGTAAGCATCGCCTTTCCTCGTATAGACGATCCGTACCGCGGGGTCGTCCAGATGCGCTGCGAGCCAGTCGCCGGTCACGAGTATTGCCTGATCGGTATCTTGATTCGGTTCTGCCACGTTGTGTTTCTCCTTTATGGATTCGCCTTAGCGCTGTCGTCTTCGAAGCCGCCGCTAATGCCGCAGCGCCGTTCCGTCGCTTTGCGGTCTGTGGGTTCCACCGTCTTGGCAGTGTCGCAGGCGCCCGCCGCGCGGATCTCCCCTCCGGTCTACGCAACAATTTCAGTCAGGAACGTGAGAAAACTGTTCATCGTCTTGTAGTTCGCGGTGTAAATGATCGAGCGGCTCTCACGGCGAGAGAACACGAGGCCGGCATACCTGAGCTGATTCAGATGGAATCAGAGTGTCGGTGGTACAGCCCAAGGCGCTCCCCGATGTCCCCCGCGGGCAGGCCTTGCGGGCCCTGTTGTACCAGCAGCCGGAAGATATTGACCCGGCTCTCTTGAGCCAGGGCCCCAATGGCGAGATGGCCTTTGACTCCTTTATATTTTTAGATATATAGAACTATAAGTATGCGAGGTCAACCCCGGAGACTACGGCGAAATTAGGGAATAGCGGCGTTCGGCGTTTCTTGTCGCTCGATTTGTTTGCAGAATTCCAAAGGAGATTCATATGAAGCGATTTCATGTCCACGTTGCGGTTGAAGATCTCAGTCAGAGCGTAACTTTCTATTCCGACTTGTTCGGCACTAAGCCAACCGTCGAGCGGCCAGACTATGCCAAGTGGATGCTCGAGGACCCGCGCGTGAATTTTGCGATTTCGTCGCGCGGCAATAAGCCCGGCGTCAATCACTTGGGATTCCAGGCCGATGATCCGGCGGAACTGGCGGAACTGGGCGCGCGAGCCGACCATGCTTCCGGATCGGCGGTTCTGAAAGAGACCGAAGTCGAATGTTGTTACGCCAAAGGTAACAAATACTGGGTCATCGACCCTCAAGGCCTGGCGTGGGAGCACTTTCAGACTTTGGGCGAAGTGCCGATCTTTGGCGAAGACACGACGATGAAGCGATCCGACGGGGAGGCGTGCTGCATCCCGCTTCATAATGGCAAAAGCGCCGCCGCTGAAGAGTCAAAAGGGGCGTGCTGCGTGCCCACCGCTTCACCGGGTACAGCCCAGCCCCGCAAGGGGGGAGCGTGTTGCTGATCAGCTATGATTAGGACGGGAGCGTTCTTTTGACTTAGCGGGTATCGGCTGATCCACAATCGAAATGGAAGGAGATGCGATGAGCAGCAAAGAGTCGATCAAAGAGACCGTCCACCAGAACTATGCGCGCGCGGCGCTACAAGTCGTCAACCAGGAAAGTCCGTCGTGCTGCGGTACGGCTGCTCCAGCGAGAAATCCGATTACGTCGAATCTCTACGCTGACAGCGAAATCGAGTCGCTTCCGAAGGATGCGGTCGCGGCGTCATTGGGATGCGGCAATCCAACCGCACTAGCCGAGTTGAAACCGGGCGAGACGGTACTCGATCTCGGCTCCGGCGGCGGTATCGACGTATTGCTCTCCGCGCGCCGGGTGGGGCCAGCAGGTAAAGCCTACGGTCTCGACATGACTGACGAGATGCTCGCTCTGGCGCACGATAACCAGCGCAAGGCCGGAGCGCAAAATGTCGAGTTTCTCAAGGGCGAAATAGAAAACATTCCCCTGCCCGACAACTCGGTCGACGTCATTATCTCGAACTGTGTGATCAATCTCTCCGGTGATAAGGATCGAGTCCTGGTGGAGGCCTTCCGCGTGCTGCGGCCCGGCGGCCGCTTCGCGGTCTCTGACGTCGTGGTGCGCGGCGAGGTCCCGGCCGCCATTCGCCGCAGCGTGGAGCTGAGGATCGGATGCGTAGCCGGAGCGCTGGAAGAGTCGGAGTACCGCGCGAAATTGCTCAGCGCCGGATTTGAACAGGTCGACCTGGAGCCGACGCGGATCTATCGAGCGGTCAACGCTACGGACTTTTTCGAGCGTGCAAATCTTGACGTTGAAAAAAATCGCGCCGCTCGTCGATGGCAAATTCATGAGCGCCTTCGTCCGGGCGCGTAAGCCCGCTCACCCGCCAGATCAGAGAGATGAGAGGTGAACGAGACCGGCAGCGCGCGCATGATCGTCTCCTCGGATGGTCTGGGGTTCGGTGTGATTTCGTTGTCAAAACAAACAGGAGCACAGCGCAAATGAAGTCTTGGAGCCTCGCGTCGTGGTTTTCGGCGATGGTTTTTCTCCTGATGGCATCCATAACCGCGCATCCTTCATGGGGGCAAACACCGCGAGACTCGTCCACAGCGATGCCGTCGCAGGTTGACGGGCATCACGGCACGGATCAACTTGATGATCGAAAGCCCCTAATACTGCCCGCCATGATGGCAGCGCACCAAAGGCAGAACATGCGAGAACACCTCAGAGCAGTTCAGCAAATCGTGGCTGCCCTCTCCACCGATGATTTCAGCGCCGTCGAGCGGGCGGCAAAGAAAATTGGTTACAACGAGCAAATGGGTCAGATGTGCAACATGATGGGAGCGGCGACGCCCGGCTTTACGCCGATGGCTCTCAATTTCCATCACACAGCGGACCGCATCGTCGATGCTGCGAAGAAGCGCGATCGTGCAGCCGTGTTGACAGCACTCGGCAATACTCTCGCCACCTGCACGAGCTGTCACGGCATGTTCAAGGAAGAAATCGTCGATGAACAGACTTGGCAGCGTCTCAGTGGCAAATCTGGAGATTAGCTCTCGTCCTCATATGCTGAAACTCTTGCGTGATCCGCCCCATTATCTCTTCTTCACCGGCAAAGGCGGGGTCGGAAAAACATTGCTCGCCTGCGCCGCGGCGCTTGCAATGGCCGACACGGGAATGTCGGTCCTCCTCGTGAGTACTGACCCGGCTTCAAACCTCGACGAGATGCTCGTTCAGAAGCTTTCGAATTATCCCTCGCCGATCGATGGCGTACCGGGGCTCGCAGCCTTGAATATCGATCCGACCGCGGCGGCCGAAGCCTATCGCGCACGCGTCATTGCTCAGATGGGTGACGGAGCGGCCGAGAAAGAACGCACGAATGTCCGTGAGGAATTGTCCGGCGCCTGTACGACCGAGATCGCGGCCTTCGATGAATTTGCCGGGCTCCTTGCCGAGGACACGGCAAATTATGATCACGCGATCTTTGACACTGTGCCTACCGGAGATACCCTACGTCTCCTGAGTCTTCCAAACGCATTGACAGGATTTCTCGAAGGAAATGATCAGGGTGCGTCGTGCCTGGGCCTGCATTCGGGCCTCAAAATGCAGGAAGAGCGCTTCAAGGATGCCATGGTGGCGCTGGCCGACTCACAGAGAACCGTGTTCGTTCTCGTGACGCGGCCGGAAAGGAGCTGGCCTGCCCGATCTTTTGGACCAATTCATAAGTTAGTATTGGTTGAGCTTTCAAGCTGTGTGATTGGAGTCGAAGGTGGTGGGTTAATCGCCTCGGGCGCCGGCGGCCGGTTGCCGAGCGAGGAGTGCGGTCTTCGAGTGTAGTAGTGGACCCGCCAGCGTTCGATAACCACCTGGGCTTCGCGCAGCGAGTAAAAGATCTCCCCGTTGAGGCATTCGTCCCGGAGCTTGCTGTTGAAGGATTCGCAGTAGCCGTTCTCCCAGGGACTGCCCGGCTCGATGTACAGCGGCCGCGTACCCAACCTGGCCTGCTCGGGGAATTTTGTACCAGCCGACAAATTAGAGAAGCTGGAACAGGAGGGCCCTGGGAATGGCGAAGCGAAGGTACACGGCGGAAGAGATCGTGACGGTGCTGCGGCAGGTGGAGGTGTCGATAGCCAACGGCAAGGGGACGCCGCAGGCGTGTCGCGAGTCGGGGATTACCGAGCAGACTTATTATCGCTGGCGCAAGGAATATGGCGGGCTGAAGCTGGAGCAGGCCAAGCGGCTCAAGGAACTGGAGCGCGAGAACTCGCGGCTCAAGCGGCTGGTGGCTGAGCTGTCGCTGGAGAAACAGATCTTGCAGGACGTCGCGCGGGGAAACTTGTAAGCCCCGCGCGGCGGCGTTGCGCAGCGGATAACGTCCGGCGTCGATACGCGCTCTCGGAACGCCACGTGTGCCGGTTGCTCAGCCAGTGGCGCGGGACACAGCGCTATACGCCGAGAGTGCGCAACGACGAGGATGAGCTGACCCGGGCGATCATCTCACTGGCCGGCCAGCACGGCCGCTACGGCTACCGGCGGGTGGCGGCGCTGCTGCGCAGCGCCGGCTGGTTAGTGGGCAAGGACCGGGTCGAGCGCATCTGGCGCCGCGAGGGGCTGAAAGTGCCGCGGAAACAACCCCGGCGTGGGCGGCTATGGCTGAACGACGGCGCGTGCGTGCGGCTGCGGCCGCAGCGGCCCAATCACGTCTGGAGTTACGACTTCGTCAGCGCGGCCACGCACGATGGCAGGTCAGTCAGGATGTTAACCTTGATCGACGAGTACACCCGGGAGAGCCTGGCAATCCGGGTCGAGCGGCGACTGCGCAGTCTCGACGTCATCGAGACCCTGGCCGATGTGATGCTCGTGCACGGAAGACCCGAGCACATCCGCTCGGACAACGGACCAGAGTTCGTCGCCACTGTGGTGCGGAAGTGGCTCGAACGGCTGGGCACCCAGCCGCTGTACATCGAACCGGGCAGCCCTTGGGAGAATGGTTACTGTGAATCGTTCAACAGCAAGCTGCGTGATGAATGCCTCAACGGCGAGATCTTCTACTCCCTCAAGGAGGCACAAATCGTCATCGAACGTTGGCGGGTCCACTACAACACGGTCAGACCGCACTCGTCGCTCGGCTATCGGCCACCGGCGCCAGAGGTGATCAGCCCACCAAAATCTGATCGAATCGGAGTGCTTGCAAGCTCAACCATTACTAACTTATGAAATGGTACAAAAGATCGGGCAGGCCAAAGGCATCCGCGGTGCCCTCCGGTGGAGGTTGATAGTGACGAAAGAATCCACACGTCCATGGTTTACGGGATCCCTTGTAGGACTCCAGTCACCCGGGTACCAATTGATTTGGGCGAAGGTCGACCACTACGAACACCTCCTTAAACTCTTCGACGCAGCCGCAGCAGAGCCCGGAACGATCAATTCCGAACAGTCCGTTTGGCATACGGAGGTTGCGGGCGAGTATGCCCAAAATCTTAAAGCTGCCCGCGATGCTTTGACAAATCGCATATGGTATCTCGTCCCGTTTCCGAAGTATGACCTGGCATGGTCCGAGCTCGCTCAAGTGAGGAACTTCCTTTGCACCCATCTTTCCATCGAGGAACTATTCGCTAATATCGTCGACGAAATCAGCCAGGATCTCGGCTTCTTAAATAAGGATGAGATCGACAAAAAGAGGGCTGAGTTTGAAAAGGTCCGCGAAGAAATGTTGTCGGTAAGCAAAAATGCCGACCAATCGACCGAATCGATGCTTCGGGCACAACTCGGCGCCCTCTCCCAGCTCGCCGCGCTTGGCCGGCAGGCGCACTGGCTGAAAGTCAACATGACGCGCAATCGGCTGTTTATAATGGGCGTTCTTCTAGCTGTGATTTTGGGCGTTGCCACTTTCCTGATTCTTCCCGAGATGTACAACGGTGATGAATCGAGAAGATTCTATGAAGTAATTTTGCTATTCGGTGCGATGGGCGGCTTGATAAGCGCCATCATGACCACCGAATCAGTAGACACTCGGTCGAGTGAATATTACATAAACCGACGCCTTCTCTATTTGCGACCGATAATAGGAGCCGCTCTCGCACTTGTCGTCTATTTCGCAGTTGAAGAAGGCCTTATCTCCATTGCCAACGTCGATGCGAAGTCTGGTGAACCGACGTTTTTCGTTCTTGCCTTTGTGTCAGGCTTCGGTGAACGAGCGTTCGTTGGCCAGCTGCTGGCGCTGGCGCAATCGGGACAAGGGGAGACTGGAAATGTTAGTTCTACAGCACATTAGCGTATTGGGTACTGGAAATTTGCTGTGCGCGTCCAACAGAAAATTTCTCAGTAAGTCGGCCGGGCAGATCGGTTGCTCCGGAGTCATAATTCGGTAGTGGAGGGCATTTTCGCTGGAGGCGCGAAGACCGGGAGGATGAAGCGGATGTGTTGCAAGTTTGGCGGGTGTGGCTGGTAGGGTGAAAAGATCATGAAGCACGTAATTCGACCGGCAATCTTCAAGTGGCGGCAGACGGCACCAGAGCTGATTCTGTGTGCGGTGCGGTGGTATCTTCGCTACTGGCTCTCGCTGCGCGATGTCGAAGAGTTGCTCGCCGAGCGCGGTCTGGCGGCGGATCACACGACTATCTGGCGTTGGGTTCAACGTTACGGTCCTGAATTGGAACAGCGGCTGCGGCGTCATCTCAAGCCGACCAACAATTCCCGGCGTGTCGATGAAACCTATATTCGAGTGAAGGGCCATTGGTGTTATCTCTATCGGGCCATCGATTCCACCGGTGCCACGATCGACTTCCTGCTGTCGGCGCTGCGCGATGCGGCGGCGGCCGAACGCCTATTCCGCAAGGCGCTGAGCGATCCATCCCATCCGCAGCCCCGCGTCATCAATACCGATAAGGCTCCCCTGTATGGTTCAGCAATTGCCGCAGTGAAAGACGAAGGAACCCTGCGCCGGTGCTGCCGGCATCGGCCGGTCCGATATTTGAACAACATTCTTGAGCAGGATCATCGAGGGATCAAACGGCGAGTGAAGTCCAAGCAGGGCTTTCGCGAGTTCCGAGCGGCACAGCGAACCATTGCGGGATATGAGGCTATAAATAACGTGCCTTCATCTGGCTTTTTCGATGACTCCGTATGATGCTCCGGAAGGGGCAGACGCGGTGGGTCGGCGACAATGATGTTCGCCAACAGAATCGTTTCATCGACCGGCTATTCGATCTGGCTGCCTGAGACCTCGCTGACCAATTCCTGTCACGGCCTCCACTGTCACCATTTTCAAAGTTGCAACACTTCCCTCAGGCTTCTTGACCTGTTGCCGCAACACCGCTGCATTATTTTTAGTAGTGCCCTACGACAAAGAGGCGCAACCGGGGATAAAGGCTCGGGGATATTGAGCGCAATAATTGTTGCGGTCGTGGTTGCCGCTCTCGTGGGATGTTCACGACCGTGGTTGTGGGGATATTTCGCGCGTGCGGACGTGGACTTCAATCGCTACTGCACCGAGACGTATGGAGCTGGTTATAAAAGCGTGCCCGGGAAGGAGGCATATGACTGGGCACGCGTCGGTCCGGTTAATGACCACAAGAGCATGAATATCGCTGAGGCGTGTCTGCAACAGCATGGGAAGTCAGAAGCAAAATATAATGGTGTTAGGTGGTACTGTCAGAAGGAAGACATTTGGTGAGACACAGAATATGTGCGCGACCGCAGCACGCTTCGGATCCCCGGTGGCCTCACCCCGTTCGTCGGTGTTACTCCTTTTCGTGTTCCATCTGTCAACGCCGGAGTTAAGGTGACGAGACCCAGGTTGGTGGTCTAACTTTTCATAGAGAGTTGGACCACCAACCGGTGTGTCAATAATCATGCGAAAGTCACCCACATTTATCATTTGAAATTCCCCCACCGGGTTTAGTTCAGTGGAGGAGCGGCGAGGGGGGTCGGCCCGTCGCCGCTCCGTATAGAGACCACCAGATTCATGCGTCTGCATGGCTATCTATTTTCGGTCTGAGCTGTCCCTACCGATAATCTCGTCTGAGCGGGAATTTGAGCAGCGGCAAGAATTGATTACTGAATTGGGGGGAAGTAAATCGCTGTGATCTAACCACAGGCAAGCTTCGCCGGCAGTCGAAATTGTCGGAGATCTTATCGCGCACTTCTCAGGCGGCTGGAACAGCAGCCGCGCAACATTGGCGAACGGGAAATGGCATCGATCAGGCGGCGAGACGTTCGTAGCGGTGATGCAAGCCATTGACTTGCGGGAATGCGACGACTCTTCCTACCCTGGGCGGCGTGACTGGGCGCGGGTCGGGGCAATCCTTGCCGAGTGAAAGATGGGTGCGGCTGCGGTGGTAGTAGTCGACGTACCAGGAAAGGACGCGGCGCAGATGGCGCTCGTTGAAGATTACGATGTAGTCGAGACACTCGCGACGAATCGAACCGATGACGCGCTCGACATAAGCATTCTGCCAAGGTGATCGCGCCGCGCTTACAACCTCAATGAACCCGATCGCATCGACCCGTTTGCAGAATTCCGAGCCATATGAGGCGTCGCGATCGCGCAGTAGATAACGCGGAGCAGTGTCCCACGGGAAGGCTTCAGTCACCTGACGCGACAGCCAGCCTGCGGTCGGGTGCCGCGTAACATCAAAGCGCACAATCTTCCTGCGATCGTGGGTCAGAATGATCATCACATACAGCCGGCGAAACGAGCCAGACGGCACTACGAACATATCGATCGCAGCGATACCGGCGGCCTGATTGCGCAGGAAGCTGAGCCAGGTCGGCGAAGGTTTCTTGCGTCTTCGCCCCATGTACTTGGCGACGGTGGCTTGGCTGATCTCGATGCCGAGCTTGAGTAGTTCACCGCGGATGCGGGGCGCACCCCGTAGCGGGTTGGCGCGGCTCATTTGCCGGATGAGATCACGAACCTCGCGATCCACTGACGGCCGTCCGGACCTCGAGCGCCAGCGCCAGTAGAGTCGGGAACCTTGGCGATGCCACTGAACTACGGTGGCCGGTTTCACCAACACCATCGTGTCGAGACAACGTGGCCACACCCGATAAAGCCAGACCCACAGCAGTCGGTCGATACAAAAGAGCCGCGGACGGCCGGGACGCTGGCGATGCAGGACTGCCAATTGGTGGCGGAGCGCGATCACTTCGAGCTCCAATTCCGCGCGGCCGCGAAACCGAGCTGCGAGCCAGGAAAAGAGCGCGGGGATATATGCGAGCATGCCGGCGACTCTACGGCCCGGCAGATTAAATCGCCAGCCTTTTCAACACTTTCGGTGTTTTCAGTAGAGACAGCAGTGTATCGCGCTATATGCCACTGGCCGACGGGCGGCCGGGACAATCTTGGCGCACTTTCATGCGCAATCAAGCCATCGCGTTCGGTCACCGCGAGCATGCGGAGGAGCGATCGAGGAGAGCCGATGGCCTGGATGTTGAGTCCATCTGGACCCAACTCAATCGATCCGGAGCTGCGGAGATTGCGACCGGATGTATTGGCCTCAGGCGACGCTTTGCTCAACCGCAGACCCTGAACGAAGCAAGAACCGGTCAGCGCTCTGCTTATTGCGATCGTGGAGTCATACGCCATTCGGCCGCAGTGTTCGGTGGCTCAGGACATCACTGTATAAGCGCTCAACGCGCTCTTTTCAGATACGAGGTCCATCGCGTCAAACTTGCAGCCGCGATTGAGGTGGTTTCTGGCCGAACTCAAGACGTCGCGTTAGCGCAGAGTCGCACCAGAATTCATCACGTCGGTTCGCGCTCGCAGCTGCAAAACGGGACCGCTCCGCGAGTCCGTATCTCCCTCCGCGCGGATCAGGTTTTGAGGAACTACAGGTGGAAAGCAACCGCTCGCCCGACTTCGAAAGCCTGCAGGCTCTTCGCGCTGCCGATGGCGATGAACACGATCTTTATTGCGAGCCGCCTTCGGTCAGTCCATCGACACCCAATCGCCCCTCACCAGAACACTGCTCGCGTGGCATGCTAGCTCCCGCTGTCAGCGAGCGTGAGTTCCACGCGCCGGTTCTGCGCTCGGCCCTCCGGCGTGCGGTTAGAGGCGATCGGATCAGCGTCGCCGAACCCCTGCGCGTGAACCAAGTTCGGATTGACGCCCTGCGAGATCATGAATTGCCTCACGTTGTCAGCTCGCCTTTGTGACAGGATTAAGTTGGATGTAATCCCCCTGCGCATCAAATCCTGGCCGATCGGGGTATTGTCGGTATAGCCGTTCACATTGATTGTTGTCGTCTGATGTGGCGCCAGGATCGCAGCCATCTTGGCGATGGTCTGCTGTGCCTGAGCGGGCATCTCCCAGCCGCCAGACGGGAACAGGAGTTGGCCGTTGACGCTTACCTTGATTGCATTTTGCAGCCGCGTGATCTGCATCTGCTGGTTTCCAACTTCGGTGGTCATCGATTGTTGGAGCTGCTGATACTCCTGGTCCAGTGCATTGTATTTCTGTTGCGAAACGCAGCCCGCCAGCAGGAGCGCTGCGGCCGCAGCGAATGCCATCGATGACACCTTCATTACACGTACCTCTTTTCGTTGATTCGTTGGATAGCGACAATGTTCGCTTCGGGGCGTAGCCCCCAAAAGCCTTACTAGAAAATATTTCCTTTGATTAGCTTCGGAATGACTGGCGCAACTGTTACTTGAATATTCCATTTTTGGCCGAAGGCGTCCGGATGGACCGGCATATACTGGGGTTGCACGGCGAACCGGACCGGCAGTGGGCCAAGCTTGATCACCTTGGAAACGCTCACGCCAATCGGAAAAGTAAGCATGTTGCCGCTGTCCTTAGCGTATCAGTTGACCAGGATGTTGGGCGACGTTCCAACGCTCCAGCCACCGGGCAGAAAGTACGAGGCGAAGTACTGGACGTTGAGTTGGCTGGTGGTGTTCGATCCAGGTCCGCCGGTTGACCACCACTGTTGCAGAAATACGCCCACGATGAATTTCTCGCCGAGATAACCCAAAACACCTGCCGGCCCCATCTGCCATTTGTTCTGACCGAGACGGGAGTTGCTGGCGGTCGGGAAGATAAACGTGGGGCCTGCCCCTATCAGCCACTTGCCAACCAAACGGTCGGTCGGCGACAGCATAGAGACCAGCACCGTATCCCCAAAACCGGTCACGCGATGGATATTCCCGCTGCGATTAACGTATGGGGTAGAATTCAGTAGCGGGATTATCGGTCGAGTAATCAGGTTCCAGTTGTCCGTCAAAGAGAGCGGCAAGACTGGCTGAAATTGTAGATTCACCTGATTACGATCGGCATGGCCGGTGGGCATGTTCAGCCAGTACGTGTTCTCCTGGAACGTGACCGACCAGAAGTTCGCGATCGGGTTGGAGAGCTTTTTGTTCACCTCGGTTAGGATTTGCGAATCGGCTCCCGGTTGAGCCGAAGGTTCGCTCGGAGCAGGTTGCGCTAGCGCGTGCGGCCCGCCACAGAGCAGCAAACAGGTAGCAAGAACAATAAACGAACGCCTGGCGTTTTGAGTCGGCATCGTACGTGCACTTTCTCCACGCCCGTGCTCCACGAACATTACCGGAAACAATACCGGGCGTCGTCAACATCTTTCGACCTTATAGTTTAATAACGCGAACAAGCGCGCCATTGGACCTTAGCCCAACGTGTCTGTGGCGAATTGTTGATTCTGTCAGAAGCCGCTTCTATAGCGCAGTCTTGTCAATCCTTCATTTACCGTGGATGTGTTGCAAGTTTGGCGGGTGTGACTGGTAGGGTGAGAAGATCGTGAAGCACGCAATTCGACCGGCAATTTTCAAGTGGCGGCAGACGGCGCCAGAGCTGATTCTGTGTGCGGTGCGCTGGTATCTTCGCTACTCGCTTTCTCTGCGCGATGTCGAAGAGTTGCTCGCCGAGCGCGGTCTGCAAGCGGATCACACGACCATCTGGCGTTGGGTTCAACGTTACGGTCCCGAACTGGAACAGCGATTGCGCCGTCATCTCAAGCCGACCAACAAATCCTGGCGGGTCGATGAAACGTATATTCGAGTGAAAGGCGCTTGGTGTTACCTCTATCGGGCCATCGATTCCGCCGGCGCCACCATCGACTTCCTGCTGTCTGCGGTGCGCGATGCCGCTGCGGCCAAACGCCTGTTGCGCTAGGCGCTGAGCGATCCATCGCATCCGCAGCCCCGCGTCATCAACACCGATAAGGCTCCCATCTATGGCGCGGCGATTGCCGCCGTGAAAGACGAAGGAACCCTGCGCCGGCGCTGCCGGCATCGGCCGGTCCAATATTTGAACAACATCCTGGAGCAGGATCATCGAGGGATCAAACGGCGAGTGAACTCCAAGCAGGGCTTTCGCCAGTTACGAGCGGCAGCGCGAATCATTGCGGGATATGAGGCTATACATATGCTACGGAAGGGTCAGGCGCGACGGGTCGGCGACAATGATGTTCGCCAACAGAATCGTTTCATCGACCAGCTGTTCGGTCTGGCTGCCTGAAACCTCGCCGACAGTTTCGCTCGGGACCTCCTCCGTCACCGTTTTCAAGGTTGCAACACTTCCGATGCACTGAACTCCTGGACGCTTCATCGGGCAAGTCGAGTCACTACCTTCCCGTCGGAAACAGCGCCGTCATCTGAAAACGGAGGATCCACTGAGGGGCACCGGACGGACGGCGCACGATGTCATATGCGCCAACCTAGACACTCATCGCGTGCGACCCGATATAGAAAGCGTCGCCAACGTCCGTCCCGATCGGGATCGTCCACCCGTTGGCCTCTTCAGCCGTCCAGTCGAAGGTAATTTCCGGATTGAAGTCAACATACCAGCCGCTGTCGAAGTTGTAACTGACCTGGGGTTCCAAATAGATTTGGTTGACGCTCCCGCGTGCGCGGTTTCCAGCGAAAGACATCAATTGATACGCCAGTACCCCGTTGAACCAGGGGCCATTCGAATAAATCAGTGCTGCGGTGGGGCCAGCAGACCATCTGCCGGTTCCAAGTTCATCGGCGGTCGCTGTACGAAATTCAAATATCGGTCCGGTGCCCCAAATCCATTCGCTCGCATCATGAGGAGTAAGAAAATACGAAGTCTGCAAGTCACCTAGCCCCATTTGCTCGCGCGGGCTTGGGAGGTAGGTCACAGACAGGCTCGGTTGTGCGATCAGATCCCACTCTCGATTTAGGGAAATTGGGATTACGGGAGCGACATTCAGGCTCGTCCCCGCGTTGCGATGGGGACCGATGCCGAATCCCGTGGTCACTTGAATGGGAACCTTCACGAAATCTTCGAATGGATTGTGGGCGCTTTTCGCCAGGTCCTGAGGCGCGAGGCTCGTTGCCAATTGTGCTGCTGCAATAGAGGGGAACGTGCCGAGCAAAAGAAATATTCCGATCTCCAGGAATCTGAGGCGCGTTTTATTCACCGAACCCGCTCGAGGATTTCTCGCCACCTCTCCTGGCCGAGGATTCCTGCTAGACCGTAACTTCAACCAACGTCGCATAATCACCCCGACCGGCGAGGACGGCGGACGCAATGAAGGATTCCACCGACCGGAATCGCCCTTCATCGACATCGGCTCGGTTCAAGCCGCTGGCAATGCTCTTGCAGTCATATTGAGTTGGAAAGGCCATCTTGTACGACGTCAAGCCCCATGCGTCCGGTTCGACGTGGCGATGGCGAGAGCCGACGTAATAACCTCCAACTCCGCAGATAACGTGAGCGTTATTGTGATGATTATCGGGATTCGCATTATTTGATCTAACGTCTCGCCCGCCGGTGTGTTACCTCCGGGTCTTTAAGCCCTTATCGAAGTCTAGTTCAAGTCGCGATTAGGATCTCGATCAGGAGGCGGCGGGGCGCCGCTGTCATGACCGTGGCCTTTCTGGCCCTCTAAACGGCTGTCAGGCGTTGCGCGCGCGTAGCCGCGCCTATGAACGCGGCACTCCAAGCTCAAGTTCAAGAGTGTACTACCAAAGTCCCATTTTACTGAGGTGCTTTTTCTTCATAGGATAACGAAAGAGAGACCGAGATTCCCGTTTTGATACCCTTCGGATTCGGATGTCCAGAGCTTGTATTTGCCGTGCCGCCAGAATGCCCTAATCTCAAGCTACACCAGCGAGGAAGGTCATTGTGCAATAACAGATCATGTTTTCGCAGTAGTGTCGTGAGCAATTCAAAGGACCAGTATCGGCCGCTCGTTCTGAGGGGGGTAGTAAGATGGCAAAGTTGAATAGTCTCTGGGCCTTGGTGGCTTCGGCAATGATTATCGCCGTGTGCGCAATCCCGAGCCGTGCTCAGTCGTCGTCAGCAGCCAAGTATAAGATGACGACCCCGATGCCACCCGATATAGCTGCGCCGAACACGATTCACACCCGCTTCGGCACGCTGCATCTTTTCGATGGCGTCCCTGACCAACCGAGCACCAAAAATATTTACGATAACCTGGACTTCCAGCGCGCAGTGCAAGCGTACCTGCTGGCACTGCCGGTTGTGAACCAGGCCGCGAACCGCAACGCCATCCTGAAAATGGGACCAGCCAACGAGACCGTGCCCATTTGGGAGCGCATGGTGGACTCCCACACGGTTGAGCTAACTGCCAATAACGACACCCCGTACACGTGGTTCTGGATCGATTTGCGCAAGGGACCGCTGGTGGTCGAAGTGCCGCCCAATGTGCTGGGCCTCTCAGATGACATCTGGTACCACTGGACCGGTGACGTGGGCTTCACCGGCCCGGACCGCGGCAAGGGCGGGAAATACCTGTTTCTTCCGCCCGGCTACAAAGGCGAGGTGCCCAAGGGCTATTTCGTCATGCGACCAGGCAGCTTCATAACCTGGGTGGTCTGGCGCAGCTTTCTGACAAAAGGCGATCCGGCTCCAGGAGTCGCTGCGGTCAAGAAATTCACCAAGATCTATCCCCTGTCCCAAGCGTCCAACCCTCCGAAGCTGAAATTCGTCGACATGTCCGGCATTCCGTTCAACATGGTCGGCCCGTCTAACTTCCGCTTCTGGGAGATGCTCAATGAGGTCGTGCAGCACGAGCCGACGAAGGAGGTCGACGCTACCACCCTTGGTTTTTGGGCTGCGATCGGCATCCAAAAGGGCACGCCGTTCGCGCCGGATGCACGGATGAAACGGATATTGACCCAAGCCGCGGCGGTCGGCGACGCGACCGCTCGCGCTTTGTTCTACCGGGTTCGAGAGAAAGCAGCCAACTACTACGATAACCGGCACTGGAAGCGTCCGTTCGTTGGCGGCTACAAATTCGAGTGGCAGCCCGGGGTCGCCAACCTGAGCGGAAGCGCGATGTTTTTCTTCGCCGGCACCGGGGTCACGCCGGCGATGAATACCCAGATCGTGGGTGAGGGCTCGGCCTATCCCTGGACGGCGGTGGATGCCAACAATCACTCGCTCGACGGAGGCAAGAACTACAAGCTGCACTTGCCGGGACCGATTCCGGTCAAGAGGTTCTGGTCCGTGATCGTTTACGACACCCAGACCCGGTCGATGTTACAAACCGACCAGCGATTCCCGAGCGTAAGCAGCCAGAGCAAGGACTTGCGAGTGAACCCCGACGGTTCGGTGGACGTCTACTTCGGCCCCAAGGCACCTGCCGGCGAGAAAGGGAACTGGGTGCAAACCATTCCGGGCAAGAGCTGGTTCATGATCCTGCGCCTTTACGGCCCACTGAAGCCCTGGTTCGACAAGACTTGGCGGCCGGACGACATTGTGCCATTGAAATAGCGCTAGGATTCGCAGTGACAGCACGCGAGGCCTGCTCCTTATAGGTACAGACCTCGCGTAAGTGCAGAATCGCACCGCGATTCATCATGCTGATCCCTGGTCGGGCGGATACCTCGAAGTAATCAGCTAGGAATCAAGTCGCCCCGGCGAGCTCCCGTGCTTCCGTACGCGCGGATTGGGTTTTGAAAAGGCAGACCGCCTGCGCTAAGCGGTCTGCACCCATCTGACACATCCGCCAATCTCAGGTCGCTCTCTTTGGGCGCCGCCAAGCGCCACGTCCGCCATCGTCATTAGGCGCCCATTTGCGAACGACAGGTTCCGAGAAGAACAGAAGGCGAGGTGATCCGCCGCTAGACCGCGCTCGGCGAGCAACTCCTCGACGTTGCGCAGCGAGAGCGAGTAGCGAAGATACCAGCGCACCGCACACAGAATCAGTTCCGGCGCCGTCTGCCGCCACTTGAAAATTGCCGGTCGGGTCGCACGTTTCACGGTCGTCTCAGCCTACGAGCCAACCCTACCAAAGTTGCAACACATCCATTGTGTCCAAGCAGCGCGGCCATAACCGGTAGAGCCAGACCCACAACGGTCGAACCATTTTAAGCAGCCGGGGCGGACCTAGCCGTTGGCGGCGAAGAACATGCAGATGGTGACGGAGGGCGGGATTCTCTAATTCCAATACATCACGGCCACGGAATCGGCGAGTAACAGCTGCAACGATGAGGCACACAAGTTTATGCATCCCGAGAACCACGGCTAATCCCAAAACTCTAGAGGGAAGTGTTGCAACACATTCCTGTTAAGAGTTCACGGCCGAAATTCTTCCTCCAAGACTCCAGGCGGCCTTTGCGAGCCAGATTCGCACGATATTTCGCGAGATTAGCCCGGCTCGCGTGGACTTGATTTCGATACTCTAAAGCGGCCCATTTCGATGCTGTAAAATGGCCCACCTCGCAGACCCGAAGCATCCTGCTGAAGAGCAGGAGGCGCGGGATGGAGAGGAAAGCAAAGGTGGAGCTATTCGAGCAGATACGCAGGGAGTACGAATTCGGCGACGGTACCGTGCTCGGCATCGCGCGCAAGCTGGGAGTGCATCGCCGGATGGTACGTCAGGCGCTGGCCAATGCCGCACCGCCGGAGCGCCAGCAGTGGGAACGGAAGCGACCGATAATGGCGCCGTTGATGCCCTTCATCGACGCGGTGCTGGAAGCCGATCGCAACGCCCCGCGCAAGCAGCGTCACACCGCCCATCGCATCTGGCAGCGGATTGTGACGGAGCAGCCGGAGCGGAAAGTGTCGGAAGCGACGATTCGGCAGTATGTGCGCGAGCGCAAACGGGAGCTGGGATGGTCAGCCCGCGCGACCTGTGTGCCGCAGAGCTACGCACCGGGGCAGGAAGGCCAGGTCGATTGGTATGAAGCATGGGCGGAGCTCAATGGTGAACGGATAAAGCTGCAGGTCTTTGCGATACGGAGCATGGCGAGCGGCGCGGCCTTCCATCGGGCCTATCATCGCGCGACCCAGCAGGCGTTTCTCGAGGCTCACGAGCACGCGTTTCAATATTTTGAGGGCGTCTTTCGCATCCTCAGGTACGACAACCTGAAAGCTGCGGTGAAGAAGATCCTGCGTGGGTTCCGCCGCGAGGAGACCGTGCGCTTCATTGCTTTTCGTTCACACTGGCGGTTCCAGAGCGAATTTTGCACGCCCGAGGAGCCCCACGAGAAAGGTGGGATAGAAGGCGAGGCCGGCTACTTTCGGCGCAATCATTGGGTGCCGGTGCCGAAGGCGCGCGACCTCGCGGATCTCAACGCGCAGTTGCTCGCCGCCTGCCGTGCCGATGAACGGCGCCAGATCGCCGGACACCAGCAGCCGGTGGGAGGGTTAATGATCGAGGAGCGTGCGCAGCTATTACCGCTCGCCGAACAAGGCTTCGAGCTGGCGGAGATCGCGTTTCCACGCGTGGACGGTCTCGGCTGCGTGCGGGTGCGGACCAATCTCTATTCGGTGCCGGCGGCGTCCGGCAAGACGGTCGAGGTCCGGCTTTATCCGAGTTACGTCGAAGTGCGGGATGAAGGGCGGTGCATCGCTTGCCACGAGCGTTGTCACGGGCGGCAGCAACAAGTGCTCGACCTGGAACACTATCTCGATGTACTGGAGCGCAAACCGGGCGCCCTGATCGGCTCCAGGCCGCTCAAGGCATGGCGGGAACGTGGCTGGTGGCCGCCAAGCTACGATCGGCTGCTCGACGAACTGATACACCGGCACGGCAGGCAGAGCGGCACGCGCCAGATGATTCAGCTGCTCAGCCTGATCAAACAGCATGGCCACCAACGGGTACGAACGGCGGTGGAAGAAGCAATCGCTCTGGGCTGTGCGGATGCCGCGGCGGTGCGGCATCTGGTGGAAGCCGCGGACCTGGCCCATGCGCGCAGTGCGCTCATCGAGTTGGGCGCACTTGCCCGTTTCGAACGACCACTGCCGGCGATCACCGACTACGATGGGTTGCTGAGCTCGGAGATAGCGCTATGAATGCGCAGGCCGCCGTTCTGGAAACTGCCAGCATCCAGCAGCAGTGCAAGGTGTTACGCCTGCCGGCGATCGCCGCGCAATGCGGCCAACTGGCCGAACAGGCGGTGCGCGAACGTCATTCGCACCTGGGCTTCCTCGAAGCGCTGTTGCAGGCCGAACTCGAAGAACGGGAACAGCGGCTGGTGGAGCGGCGCCTTCGCGAAGCGCATCTGCCGCGGATGAAGACCCTGGAGGAGTTTGACTTCGCCCGCAATCCCAAGATCTCGGCACAACAGATCCACGAACTCGCGCAAGGCGCTTACATCGGCCGGGCTGAGCCGGTCATCTTCATCGGTGACAGCGGCACCGGTAAAACCCATCTACTCACCGGCCTGGCAGTAGCCGCCTGCCGGCAGAAGCGCCGGGTTCGATTCACTACCGCCGCTGCGTTGATCAACGAAATGGTCGAGGCCAAACATCAGTTGCAACTCGGCCGCGCGTTGAGCCGTTGGGCCCGTTACGACCTCATCGCGCTCGATGAAGTGGGCTACGTGCCCCTGGCCGAAGTAGGTGCGGAGTTCCTGTTCCAGGTCATTGCCGAACGGGCCGAGAAGGCCGCAGTGATCGTTACTACCAACCTGCCCTTCTCGGAATGGACGCAGGTGATTCCCAACGCACGGCTCTGCAAGGCGTTGATCGATCGCATTACTGACCGCGCTAGCATCATCGAAACCGGGACTGACTCATACCGCTTTCGCCGAACCCTGGAGAAGCGCAAGGGCCGCAATGCAGAGCTGAACAATATTACCGCGCCGCCCCCGCTTAGCGGCGGCGGGAAAAAGGCGACCTAAAACGAGGCCCGTAGCGCTGATCATCAGCACAGAGCAATAACTGAACAACTAACGGAAAACTGGTGGGCCAAATGTAAGCATCGAAGTGGGCCAGACCGGATTGTCGAAATCACCACCAGGGTGCAGAGCCGGTCATCTTCGAGCCGGATGTTGAAGTGCACCCCGTCGACCCAGACCTAAACGTATTCGCGCCCGGTGAGGTCGCGCTGGCGAAAGACGGTGTATTCTTTCTCCCAGCAGGCGGTCAGCCGCGCGATGTTGGCTGGCGACAGTCCCGCCGCGTCCTCGCCCAGCAGGCCTTCCAGCGCAGGGCGGAAATCGCCGGTCGAGAGCCCCCGCAGATAGAGAATCGGCAACACCTCGGCGACCTTCGGTGAACGCCTCATGTAGGGCGGCAGGATGCGGCTGCTGAAACGCTGGCGCCGGCCGTGCTCATCATGGCGGCGATCGTTGACCCGCGGCGCCTTCAGCTCCACCGTCCCCGCGCCCAGGGTCAGCTTGCGCCCCTTTGACCGGCCGTTGTGCACCACCAGCGCCCGCCCATCAGCGTCGCGTTCGTCACGATGGCGCTCGATGTAGTCGGCCGCTTCCGTCTTCAGCACGGCCATCAGCATTCGCCGCGCTCCCGCCAGTGCGATCTCGTCCAACTCAAGCAAATCCCGGCCGGCTTCCCTGAAAGCCCCTTTTTCCATTACCTTCAGCATCGGTGGCGTCTCCTTCCACCCGGCTCCCACCGGGGTTCGCGTGGTCTACGCGGAAGGTTACGCCGCCTCTTTCATTCCCGCTCCTGATCCACAACTTTCGGTAATAACTCGTAGTCCACTGAGAAAATGGAGATCCGGATTGGTTTGCAAACGCTAAGTTGGAGGCCGGCCTTGAGACAAAGGGCTTTCGATGGTGACGCAACTGCCTGACTTCGCGACAGAGGCGCATTGTGTATCTACCTGTAATTAGGAGCGACAAATTTGCCCTCGGCAGACGGTCTCCCCAGGTGGCGCCGGAGCCTACTTTCGTAACCCACGAGCGCTTGCTAGTCGTTGACCATGACAACCAAAGAAGCAGGCCGGAAAAGATGGGCCGGCGTCTCGAAAAAGGAGCGCCAAGAGTTCGCCAAACGCTTAGCTCTGGCGCGAGACTTCGCCCTCACGCCGGAGCGGAAGCACGAAATCGCCATGATGGGCGTTGAGGCCAGGCTGAAACGAGCGCGGGCGCGCAAGGCGCTACAGAACATGGCAGACCCGAATGCGGCGCCTCCGCCGCTGGTCCGAGATCCGAAGACGGACAAGCTCATCCGGAAGCCGCCAATCGGGCCGCAGCACCAGCACCTCGCCTATATTCCGGGTGGTCGGGACGAATGTGGTAAATTCGCATGCGTCCTCTGCGGCGAGAAGTTCGGGTTGGATTAGACCATTCAGCTGTTCTGGCGGAGCTTTTGAGTGAGGTCCTTTTTTACCAATCCTATTGATAGGTCCACATCGCCCGCGCGGCTCCAACTTTCGACGGAGCGGGCCGTTTGCCTCTTTTAGACGCACTTTCAACGGCTGGTGCAGGTTGTCGAGTTACCAAAACTTGAGCAGGTTGTCGTTACACTATTCGACCGAGCATCGGCGGCTGCAACCGCGACAAGAGCACCTATTAACAGCGCCCCCAAGGCAATTTTGCCAGCAGTTCGCGCTGCGTCCCCTTCGTGCTCGTAATCCTCCGCTTGTTTGAGACTGGGAAAGAATTTCATCCCGTTGTTATTGGCTATATATCCCAGGGTCTTATCGCCGGGCGAATCGCGGACCATGATGATTTTCGGGTCGTCGGTCTGGAGCAGTTGATAACTACGGTCACGCACCGCACTGCTGGCGACGATTCTAACCACAATGTCCCTGCAACGGGCATCCATGCAGGTCAGTTCAATTAGTCCGTTATTCCCGCTGGTAGCGATTATTTCGTGAGGGTTCGTAGCGTTTGGGAAATACTCGACTATTGCCCCATTCTGAGGGACCCTCTCATCGTGCTCGCCGACCGTTGCCGTCGCCGGTATGTGAACCGTTATGGCCTTCTTCGACGTCGCGCATGACGATAAGACCACGCAGATTGCCATCGCTCTCGCGAAGCGCTTGACCTTTCCCCCGTGCAAAGCATGTTGTTAGAACCTCAACCTTGTAGACGCGCCCTGCTTACAAGGCAATACAAGCACGACCTGTGGTAGTTGGTCAGTTTGAATGAAATTACGGCCAAGAAACCGAACGCACGCCTCAATTAGCGCGGATGCCCCTGCCTGCAGCCACGCTGGCCACTACCATTGACGAGGAGTCCCGAAAGATTCGCTATTGCGGCGAGCTCGTAACGTGAAGCAGCGAGAGTATCTCGCTAGGTATTCGCCAGCGGTCGTCACCCTCGCCAGTTTCGCGTACCAGCACCCAAGCCTCGACTAACCGAAGATCGGTCGGAGCGGCGCAAGCGACGCACTTGATTGCGCCGTGCAGCGATAACCAGAACCGGCGCGAGCGGCAAGCGTCGCAGGCGGGCTTGTGTGGAGATGGGCTGTGGACGCGGTAGGCGCGGGCGACCAACGCGCCGCAGCGACGCAGTGGCAGCGACGCAGTGGCAGCGGCGCGAGAATTAAGAGCGTAAAAGCGTTGTGTCCGGCGGGATTTGGAACTTGCGGATTCGGGCCGCCGATTCCCGTAAGTATGAGCGGATCGGCTTTGGTTCCCTGTCCGGTACTGCGCGAAATGAAGTTTCGTGCCTATGGGAAACCTCCTCACTGCACCGGGTGGTAAAAAATAGCGGTCAAGGCGAATCGGGGCGCGGATGCGCACGCCTTCGACCCACACCGCAGAAATCCCTGAGAAACCCAGTAGCGCGTGGCGCCGCACGCGGGACACGGCGGAAACTCGGGCGCGATGGTCCGGGTGGGCGGCGGTGACGGAGCCGGCGAGAATGTAGCTTCGATGATCGTTGACGGCCGCTCGCCCGCAAGAATCCTGAGTAGCTCCAACTTATTGGCGCGGATCGCAGTGCGGTCAGCATCCGAGAGCCGCGAAGCTGGCTCGACGGCAAGGTAGCCGTCTTCTGGAATCAGGCGGATACCACGATTTCGCAACTCGGTTAGCAATCGGTCAGCGTCCATCAAAAATAATCCCTCTCCGCTGAATCGTTCGAACCTTCGAACGGCTGTTCAGTTTGTCCCACTCCCCCAGTGGTTTGAGGACCGTTCGAATGCCCGTTCGAATAGGGGGAGTGTTCGAATGCCTTCTGGAGTTCTTCGACTGTCGGCAAGGGGGATTGGTCCTCTGGCAACGGCAGTCCGCGAACGAGTCGGTAGGCGTAGCCCTTGCGATGTTCTCGATTCTCAAGCCAGCCACTCTTGAGCGTGCGCCCGACGCGATAGTGGACCGTCGATTTTGCAAGTCCGAGAGACTTCACCAGGTCGACTTCGGATACCTCTTCCCCTTCGGGCACCGCTAAACAGGTAGCCCGAATCGCATCGGTCAGTCCGCCGGCGGCGATCGACTGGAACACCGAAAGTAAAAGCTCTCGCGCCCAGTGATAGTCCTCCAGATTCGCGACAATCGCCCCGGCGCCGTTGCGCGAACGATGGGCTTGATTAAGCCACGCAACCGTTCGAATCACCACGAGTAGCTGCTTGAAATCGCGTCGCATCCGAACTTCGGCGACAGGCATGAATTCGGCCAGAATCCGAGCGTAAGGCACTACCGCGACCGTTTTGGGCTTGAGGCTAAGCCAGCGCTGGAAGTCGACGAATTGTTCGATAATCACCGGGTCCGGCTCACAAAAATCGCCAGAGGCTAAGGCGGCTTCGGCATGCAAAATTTCCCGCGTTTGATCCGCGGTGTCGAGAAGTTGGATATTCAAAACCCGCGGTGCGAGTTGCGGTTCAAGCTCCCGGACTCCCGACGTGATCAGGCCGGTCGGGCCCTCCTTGCTTATGCGACGGGTGACGCTTTCGCCGGTCTCCGGATTGCGCTCCACGACGTCAAAATCGGTCCGGGCGTCCTCGACGATCGACCGGATCAGAGTTGCTGCATTGCCTTCCAAGCCCGATAAGCTGTCGCATTCCCCGAGAATGACGCATTTGTGTTGCAAATCATCGCTGCCGTGAATCAACGCTTTGGGGCTCATCGCGGACAACTTCAAAAGCTCTTCATCCGGACAGAGCCGCGCGGCTGTATCTATCGCGTAACTCTTTCCTGTCGCGCTTTGCGCCATAACGTGAGCGTTTATTGGCTTATCGGAACACCTTGAGCTTATCGCGACGTAGAGCAACACCACGGGATTGCGATCGCCCGCATATCCAAGGGCGCCTATCGCGCTTTTCACAAGCTCAAGGACGTCGGGCGCTTCGATAATCGGCCGGGCGGACTGTTCGAGTTGTTCGAGGGTTCGAACACCATTCGAACAGTCATTCGAACAGTCCGAAGTCTCACTCCCCGTTGGGTTTGGGCCACTACCGTTCGAGTGTTCGAACCGTTTCCGGGTTTTGAGCACCACTTCACGCAGCGTTTTTTCGCGAATGCCTAATTCTTTGGCTAGCGCGCGGCTCTGGCGGTCAAATTCGAATGGCGACAACCGAGCAAATTCCGCTACTTTCGATTCGTCGTCATCGGGCTTTCCCGCTTCGTCGATGGATGTAGCCGCGGCCAGGATTGCGGGAAATGCATCATCAAAGGTCCCTGAAACGTGAAGGTCGGCAGGGTCTTTCAGGTCATCCGGCATCGTGATCGCCAGCACTTCACCCTTGAAACCAAGCTTGCGAACATGGCGCGCCACGCGCCCCGGAAACGCACGGCCGGCCGGGTCGCGTTCACACGTGACGAAAAGGCGCTCGAAGCCGCGCAGGTGGTCGGGCGTCACGCTGTTGACGTTTGTCGCCCCCGGCATCCCGAGCGCGGGGTAGTCGTGATACCAAAGCGCCCAGCAATCACTCTCGCCCTCGACGACGACCAGAAACCGTTTGGCGCGCGCCGCTGGGAGTAGCCAGCACCCATAGGGGATAGGGGAAACGCCTTTCGGGCCAAGCCAGCTCGAACCGTCCTTCGCCCGCAACGCGGTCCGCTTGCGCAGCCGTGGGTGCTGCCGCTTATTCTCATCGTGATAGCCAATCGCGACGCCCGATCCATCGGGGAAATCTTCAACGCCGTGCTCTCGAAGCCAATCGACTGAGAGCTTTTTCGCGTTCGCGAGTTCGGCGAGGGTGAGCGGATGCGCTTGCGCTTTGGGGAAAAGGTCAGCGACGCGAATGCCGAGCGCGCCACAGATTTGCTCAGCGGTGTGGCCCGCGAAGCATTTCACGAGTATCCGGCCGCCGTTGCCGATACCGGCGCTCACGCTCCGCGTTGCATCGCCATGAGCGTGGCCATCAACCGGGCAATGTCCGGTGAATTGTGAATCACTCGACCATTTGGCGCCTGGGAATAACTTTGCAAAGTCGGATATTGTCACGGCGCATGCCCCTCCCGCTTAAGCAAGTAAATCCCGCTTGCCGCCCACGCGATAAGCAATCGACAGCGCCCGATGAGCATGCGCAGCTCGAAGTCGCGATCGGGCTCGCCAGACGGAGCGCCGTAGTCAGAATCGGCTCGATCGGCCGGCGCTGATATATCTTTCACTGCGAACGCTCGGACAGGACGGGGGCACGGCCGCCAGGCTCGACCCGCTGCATCGCTTCCCAAGCGAGCAGGTCAGCCAGTCGGTAGCCAACGCGCTCCCTCGCCTTGCCAATCGATGAGCTGGCGTTCCGGTCGGGATGAGCCGGGCAGCGCGCGATCCAGCCGCCAGCGCACGGTCGTGCGCCGTGCTTTCTGGTATGCGGCGAGCGCGGCCTATTTTTACGCTGCATATGCGGCGCGCCGCAGCCCATGTTCGTACTGTCACGGTGGCGAGCGCCAGCCGCGCCGCAGCCTCACTGCACGTTAGGAGACGTTCGCTCTCACCGCTATCCTTCAGTTTTGATGCTTGCATTTGCTTAAGCTCCAAGTAATATGAATGCATCGTAATGACGTTTAGGCCCATGGTACAAGACAGAAAGCCGCTTGGACTTTTGACGCTTCCTAGCTTCAAAGCCAAATCAGAAGCATCAAAATCTAATAACCGCTGGATGACGCCGAGCTTCTTGGTGGCCCTCCGCAATATAGTGCGCGACGGCGACGCCGGCATTATGATTGAATTTTTTGTCGAATCGGGTCCGTGTGACTCGGCGAAAGAGATTCCTACAAGCGCGAGAGCGTTGCGGTGCACCTTCGATTTCGCCGCGGGTATAGTCGATGCACTGGTCCCCTCGGAAAATGATATTTCCCTCTACGCCACTCGCGCGGCACAACCGGAGCGGGAAAGCTCGCTTAGCAAGGAATCCGCGATCGGACTCGACGCCGCTATGCGGCAAATACAAATTGATATCACGTCCCTTTCGCCCGTCCTCACTGTCGAATGGCTGATGCAGTCAATTGCGGACGCTGTCGGCAACCTTGATCCGAGCCTCCTGCGTAAATGTCCGGTCTGCACGAACCGGCTCTTCTACGCGCGGCGCCGCGATCAGAAGGCGTGCTCGCTCAAACATGCTCGGCTCTTACGCTCAAGGCGATGGCTCGGAACTGTGAAGGGTCAAAAACATTACGCGACGCTTCTCAAAAGCCCAAAAAGGTCCAAACTGCTCGACAGTCGCAAGAAGAGGAGGGTAAAAGCATGAGCGTTTTCAAGCGCGGCAAGGTCTACTGGTACGAGTTTTCTTTCAACGGCGCGCGCATCCGCGAATCGACGCAGACCGGCTCGAAGACCATCGCGAAGCAGGCTGAGATGCAGCGTCGGCGGGAGCTTGAGTTAGGCATCAACGGCCTTACTAGACCTGAGCGACCGTTGTTCCCGCTGGCCGCAAAGGACTGGTTCGCCACCAAGTCGTCTCTCTCCCCGTTGGGAATAAGGTACTACGAGCAGTACATAGCGAAGCTCTCGCGCCATTTCGGAAATACGTTGGTTTCGGACATTACGGCCGAAGACATTGCTGAGCTTCAGCGCAAGCGCAAATCAGAAGGGCTCTCGGGCCGTCAGATCAACGCGGAAGTCGGCACGCTCCGCGCGATTCTCCGGTACTACGGCCGCTGGGCGTATATTTCGGGGCGCGTGACAATGCTCGCTCAACGGTCGGACGTAGGGCGCGCCCTGAGTCGTGAAGAGGAAACGCGGCTTTTAGCTGCCATCGGGGAAAGTCGCTCTCCGGCGCTCTATCCGTTCTTCGTCTTAAGTCTTGACGCGGGATTGCGACCGTCGGAAACCCGCTCCCTTCGTCGCTCAAATCTTCGGCTCAACTGGCTTGACGGAGCGGTCGTTGAGGGAGAGGTAATCGTTGGCAGCTCAAAGACCGAAGCGGGACGCGGGCGCATTGTTCCGCTGACCCGCCGTGCGTGCGCCGCCCTCACCCTTTGGCTTTCCCGGTTCGCGGATGCGAGGCCAGATAGCTACGTCTTCCCCTTCCACCGCGTCGCTATCGCTGGCAATGGCCGCATTCCGCACGTATATGACGTGAACTTAGATAGGCCGATGAGTCCGTCGAGCTGCAAGACGGCCTTCGAGACGGCGCGGGAGAAGGCGGGGCTTACACTACGGTTCTACGACGCGCGCCATACCTTCGTGACGCGGCTAGCGGAAAATCCAGCGATTTCCGAGGAGACGATTCGGCAACTTGCCGGACACGTCAGTCCCCAGATGCTTGGGCACTATGCGCATATCCGAGTGCAAGCACGCCGCGCGGCTATCGCGAGTCTCGAATGGGTAGCCGAAGCGGCAGAATCAGCCGGTTTTGAGGTGGACTCCCCACAAAAGTCCCCACAGTTAACCAATGAGGCAAAGGCGCTCCCCAATTGAGAAACGGCCTATGCCACCGAAATTATTAGATTATTGTGTGGCTCCCCGGGCCGGATTCGAACCAGCGACCCGACGGTTAACAGCCGTCTGCTCTACCGACTGAGCTACCGGGGAGCGCGCGAAGAATGTGAACCTTATTTGGTATTCGCCTTGGACGCAGGAATCAAGATCATCGCGTGCGAAGCCTAGCGCGTGAGGCCATCACCGGCGTCGGCCGGGTCGCCCGTATCATCCGGAATGTTTGCGTTGCCCGGAATATTCGCGTCGCCCAGCATCCGCATTCCGTATCGAATCAACGCGGCGAGTTGTTCCACACGCTCGAGCAGTTCGGGCTGCGCCGCGACGGGCGCGTCGCGCAGGTCGTTGGCAGCAAGCGCCAGATTGTCGCGCATGAGGCCGAGTGCGCGCTCGAGGCTTTCCTGTTCGTTATGGCGGCGCGCGGCGCGGCGGCGAGCCGCCTGAAATTCCCAAAGCTGAATGATCTCGGCCATCGGGCAAACCCTCCGCGATGATGTGCGGGCAGCGCCTCATTATTGCGCTTGTCGAAGGCGGCGGAAAGCGTGCGTGCGGTTCGGCAGTCGATCGCGGGATTTCGCGCAAGCTGCCGGTCACCGCAGTTTGCGGCCCGACTCGCGTTTGGCGGCGAGCGTGGCGGCGCCGTCAGCGGCGACCCAGCGGACCTGGCGTGCGATGCCGTTGAGTATGTCGAGTTCGCGCGGCCTGATTCCGCTGCGTCCCAGCATCGCGCGTATCGTCAGCATCAGGTGATCGGGATTATCGTCGGGCAGAAATCCGATGGCGACGAGTGCCTCGGCCAGCCGCTGATGCATCGCCTCGACCGCGCCGGCGGACGCGAATTCGGCGGCTTCGATCGGGACGCGCGCGACGCCCCCCGCGAGCATCAGCTCGTAGGCGACGACCATCACGGCCTGGGCCAGGTTGAGCGACGGGTAGTCCGGCGCCGTCGGAATCGTAATGAGGCGATGGCATTGCGCGATTTCGAGATTGGTCAGCCCGAAGTCCTCTGGACCGAAGACTATCGCGATGTGGTTGGCGGCGCTCTCGGCGATCAGCTGCGGCGCGGCGTCGCGTAGCACGCGGGTCTCGCTCCGATACGGCCCTTCGCGGCAGGTGGTCCCAACTACCAGCGTGCGATCCTCCAAAGCTGCGCCGAGGTCGGGATAAATGCGCGCGCGCCCAAGCAGGTCGCCGGCGTGTACCGCCATCGTCGCCGCGGCGCGCGGATCGTAATCGCGCGGCGCTACCAGCCGCAGATCGGTCGCGCCCGTGTTCTTGAGAGCACGTGCGGCAGAGCCGACGTTGCCCGAAGACTTAGGCGTACACAGCACGAAGGCAAATTGGTCGAGTGCGGTCATAATTCCATGCGCGCCGCCGCTTGGACGGAGCGCCAGATTTCAAGAAATATCCTGAATCCGCGCATGCCTCTACAGACCGGTGCAATCGAAAAGTGCTCAAAGCGGAGGCGCCGGCACCTTGCGCGGCCGCTGCGCGCTCGAACTATGAGCCCTCGGACGGGTGCGCTATGGTAGGCGCGAGCGCAACTTTCGATGAAGATTATTTCATTCGGCGATGTCCATATGGCGACCCGCAACCTCGCGCGGATGGCCGCGGTGATGCGCGATACCGACCTCGTCATCATTTCGGGCGACCTGACCAACTTCGGCGGCAGCACCGACGCCGCCAAGGTTATCGACGACGTGCGCGGGGTCTGCCGGCGCATGCTGGCGCTACCCGGAAATCTCGATCAGGCCGGCGTCATCCCGTTTCTCGAGGGCGAAGGGATTGCGCTGCATGGACGCGGCATGGTGATTGACGGCATCGGAATTTTCGGCTGCGGCGGATCCAACATCACACCGTTCAATACGCCGACCGAATTGAGCGAGGATGAAATCTACCAGACCCTGATGCGCGGTTATGCCGAGGTGCGCGACGTCCGCCCGCTGCTCATGGTCTGCCATACGCCGCCCTTCGAGACCCGCTGCGATCGTATCGCGGGCGGCCGCGCGGTCGGCAGCACCGCGGCGCGCCGGTTTATCCAGGAGTTCCAGCCCGACCTGTGCATCTCGGGACATATTCACGAATCGACCGGCGTCGATACGATCGGGCCGACGACCATCATCAATGCCGGACCGTTCAAGGACGGCGGCTATATCGTCGTGCGGGCGGCTGGCGGCACGCTCGACGCACGACTGGAGTTTCTTTAAGGTTCCTTGGCTTTCGCGCTCCGGCCAGTCGCTCGGCGTCTATCGCGGCAAGCTTGTCAACGGATGGCCGTTGATCGTACGCAGCATGGGTGCGCTGATGCGCCGTTTCGTGTTCGAGCGATTCGGCGGCTCGCGCCGGCCCTGAAGCGATCGCGAGCGGTGGCGCGGGCCAGTGAAATCCGCCGCTCGAGCCGGCGGCGTCAGGAGATGGGAATGAACTATTTTTCGGTCAAGTGGAGCGATTCGTGCCAATGAGTCCAGTCGATGGCGTGCAGATGCGTTTTGACCATGTTTCGATCGCAGTTGAATCGATCGATCGTGGAGTCGGATTTTTCAGTCGTTATTTCCCGACCATTGGCCGCAACGACAAACAGGTCAGCGAGCAGGCGCAGGGCGGATTCCTGTGGCAGGATTTCTATCTCGGCGGCACACCGGTGGAATTTATCGAGGAGTTGCCCGGGCAGCAGGGATTCATCGCACAGTTTCTCCGCCGCCACGGCGAGGGCCTCCATCACATCTGTTACGAAATCGACCGCATCGATCCGATGATCCAGGCGCTCCGGGCGGGCGGCGTGCGCGTGGTCGACGAGCATGCGTTTCCCGACGGCCAGAAGACCTGCTTCATCTCGCCGCGATCGGCCTTTGGCGTGCTGATCCAGTTATGGCAGCCGCTCGATTATGCCAAGCCGGCGGCGCATCCGCCCGACGACGGCCGCGCGCGCTTCGACCATGTCGCGATCGCCGTGCGCAACATCAACCCCGCGATGGAGTTTTTTCGGCGCTACTTTCCCGCCGAAGTCCTGAACTATCCCATCCGCAGTCAATCGCAGGGCAACTTCGTGCTCGCCCATATTGAGGCGGCCGGCAGCAAGCTCGAATTCCTGCAAAGTCCGGGACCCAATACCGACGACGATTTCGTCGGCCGCTTTATCGAGCGCTACGGCCAGGGCATGCATCATCTTACGATCGATGTTAAAGACTTCGACGGCACGCTCGACCGTTTGCTCGCCGACGGCCACCGCATCGTCGGGCGCGAAATCAACTGGCGCGGCGAACGCCAGTTCTTCATCTCCCCGCAATCCGCGATGGGTACCCTGGTGCAGGTATGGGAAGGCCTCGGCGGTCCCGGCGCGGGAAGCGAGTAGGGCGGGCGCACCAATGACTGACCGGCTGCATACCATATTCTTCGATGTCGCGGGAACGCTGATCGTACCCCGTGAGCGAATCGGCGATAGCTATGCCCGCATCGCGCGGGACTACGGCCTCGAAGCCGATGCCAAGGCGGTCGGCGCCGCCTTCCGGCGCGCCTTTCATAAGGCCCCCGGGCTGGCTTTCGGCCCCGGCCATGACGCCGCGCAATTGCGCCGCCTCGAGCGCGAATGGTGGCGGCGAGTGGTGATCGATACTTTTGCGGAGTTCGGCCCGTTCCGCGACTTCGAGGGCTACTTCGCCGCGCTCTTCGATTTTCTCGCCGACCCGGCCAACTGGAAGGCCGACCCCGAGGCGGCGCCGCTACTGGACCGGCTCAAGCAGCGCGGACACAGCCTTGGCGTCATTTCCAATTTCGACTATCGGGTTTATGCCATCCTCGAGGGCCTCGGCCTGAGCGTCTATTTCGACTCGGTGACGATTTCCTCGGAGGCCGGATGGGCCAAGCCGGCCGCCGAAATTTTCAAGCTAGCCCTGAGCCGCCATTCGACTACTCCGGGCGCGGCGCTGCATGTGGGCGATTCCGAGAAGATGGATCTTGGAGGTGCGCAAGCCGCGGGAATCGCCGCAGTCCTGATCGACCACCGGGCATCGCAGCGCTGCCAGATTTCCGGCCGCAGTGCGCGCGTCACGAACTTGAGCGCCGTAGTCGACGTATCGGATCGAATCGTCTTCACTTGACCTCGCGATGCGGTCTATCGTTGACTAGCGGCGCTTTGGGGGCGCCGCCGCTTATTCCAGGGGACCGGTCTGAGCACTTATGAAGCCAGTGATCGAGATTCGCGGCTTAGCGTTGAGGGGAGCGCTTGTCGCCACGATAATCGCCGCGGCGTTTGCTGCGGCCGTGCCCGCGGCGGCGTCGGACCTGGGCGATCTGAATCGGCGCATCGCGGAACTCGAACCGCAGGTCAGCGCGGGTGTGAGCAATCCCGCGGTCGCCAGCCGGGTCATCACGCAGCTCGACGCCGCCGAAGCCCAATTCGCACGCATCGCCGAAGGCAAGCGATCCACCAGCGCCTTGCTGAGCACCTACGATCGGTTGGAGTCGATGCTCAATCGGATGTACACGACCTACCAGAGGAAAAAAGACGCCTGCATCGCGACCGTCGAGAGCGGTGGCACTTGCGACTATGCCGAGCCCGAGCAACTCGCGCTGCGGGCGCTTTATCCGCTCTCATGGCTGCGCTTCCAGGGTGCCGGGCTCTATGCCGGCGAACCCGCGACCGCGCGCCACCTGCTAAGTCAGGCCATCGACGGTTTCACCAACAGCTCGCTCCTGATCCTGTCGCCCGAACTGATTCGCGAGAATTTGCTCGGCCGCGCATACGCCGAGCGCCAGATGGGCAGATATAAGCATTCCGAGTACGCGCGTGCGGTCGCCGATTTCAAGCGCATCATGGCGGCTGGCCCCGGCACCCGCCAATATCGGCCGGCCGAGCAGGGCCTGGCGTCGACATACGCCGCGATGGGCAAGATCGACAAGGCTCAAGGGATGACCGCGAAGCTCGCGAATTCAGCCAGCGGGGCGCAGGCAGAGGGACTCAAGATGATGCGCCTGCGCGAGATGTTCCGCCAGGAGGCGGCCGCCAGCGATCCGGCGAAACGCGCAGCCGTCCATCGCGAAATTATCGATTTCGCCCGTGCCCGCGAGCATGACCGCGATAGCTGGGCGATCGTGGTGGCGACGGCCGGCGACAACGTCCATGACCCTGCCGCCGATTTCGGTGGGACCACCGACGGTTTCGAAAACTGGCTCGGCGCCAACGTCGCCTACTACAAACATCAGTTGCTGCCGGCCGCAAAAATGTACTGGACTGCCGCCCGCAGCGGCAAATATCCCAAGGCCTATAAGTACGCCGCCGACCTCTTTTACATGGGCCACCGCGTCGATCTGGTCGAGAAGGTCGCCCGCGAGATCGCCCGCCAGCCCTCGAGTCCCGACGCCCAGTGGGCCTCCTACATGCTCTTCAAAATCCCGCGGGTCCAATGGGAGCGTAGCGGCAAACACAACGCCGAGCTCGAGCAGCAATGGATTACGGCCGCCCGCGATTACCTCAAGGACTATCCCAAGGGGCGTTACGCCTTCGAGCCGCGCTTCCGCATGGGCGAGTATTTCCAGCACAAGGGTCAATATCTCGAGGCGGCGAAACAGTACGATCAGGTGCACGGCAATCCCGACTATGATTTCACCGCGCGCTTTAACGCCGCCGAATGTTACTACCGTGCGCTGGCCGCGGCCGGCGGCGTCAAACTCGGTCGGGACGCCGGCCTGACTCCGGTCGCGACGGCGACCGCCCCCGCGACCGTCAGCGCGGCCGATCTCAGCGCGCTGCGTCAGAAAACCATTGCGGCGCTTAGCGCTGCGATCAAGCTCGAGCCCGCCGCCGAACACGGGGCGCGCCCCGCACAGCGCAAGGCCCTTCACGACAGCCGCGGGCGCGCGATCTTCATGCTCGCGACCCTGCTCGAGCATCAGCCGAAGATTGACTATAGCGAGGTCGCTTCAATTCTCGGCGGTTTCGAGTCGCAGTATCCTGCGATGAGCTCGAAGTTCGACCAGACCTACGAATGGCGCATCGAAGCGCTCGACCATATCGGGCAATATCCGGAGCTCGAGCGCGAGGTCCAGACGCTGGTTGCCCACGACGCCGCCAATCCCGCGCGAAACGATTACATCAAAGAGATCGGCCTCGACTTCTGGAACAGCGCCAACGCGCGTCTGGCCGCCGGCGACCATAAAGGCTACGTGCAGGACGCGCGCCTGACCGCGAGCACTTATGAGTATTTCGCGCGGCAGGTCAGCGAGGGCAAAATCCCGGCGAAAAACTTGACCGGCACGCTTTCGATTCTCGGGCAGGCCTACCTCGCGATGAACGAAGTTGCCAAGGCGCAGGCGACCTTCAGCCAGGTCGCCAAGGCCGACGCCGCCTCGCCCGACGCCAACGCGGGACTTGCGCGCATTGCCCAGGACAAAAAGGATTACAAAGACGCCATCGATTTTTGGAGCCGGGTTGAGTCGGTGGCAGCCGAGTCCGATCCGCTGTTTTACGAGGCCAAGTACAGCATGGCCGAAATCCTGGCGCTGCAGGGTAATCGTACCGGCGCCTGCAACAAGCTCAACATTACGCGCACCGAGCATCCGAATCTGGGCTCGCCCGGTATGAAAGCCCAATGGCGCAAGCTCGAGCGCAAACTCTGCGAGACTCATTCGGAAAGTTGACCATGCTCAAAAAGATTCATCATGTCGGCGTAGTCGTGCCCGACCTCGAACAGGCGATGGCGCTTTGGCGCGATCTGCTCGGCCTACGCCTGACCAAGAGCCAGACCATCCAGGATCAGGGCGTCAAGGCGGCGCTGCTCCAAGTCGGCGAAAGCGAAATCGAACTGCTCGAACCGCTCAGTCCCGATAACGGCGTCGGCAAGTTCCTCGCCCGGCGCGGCGGCGGACTTCATCACGTGTGCTTCGAGACCGCCGACGTCGAGCGCGAACTCGACGGCGCGAAGGCCCGCGGCATCCAGTTGATCGATCAGAAGCCGCGGCCGGGACTCGCCGGCATGATCTGCTTCCTGCATCCCAAGGCGACGCGCGGCGTGCTGGTAGAATACGCCCAGCCCTTCGCCGACGAGGGCCACGCCCACTGAGCTGACGGCAGCGCTCGGCTGATGTGCCCGGCGCGGCGCCGACTTGGCACGATGAGCTTGCGCCGGCGCTAGGCGCGCGACGGTGTTTCCGGTGTCACCACGATGGCAAAGGCACAGCGCGCGTTGCGTAATACGTATTCGACCTTGGGGCCGAAATAGAGCCGCCGTTCCGACGGCCTGAACATCACGCCCATCACCAGCAAGTCAAAACCGCCCCTCTCCGCCGCGGTCAGGATGGTGCTTTCGGGTTTGCCGCCCGCTTCGATGCGCACGTCGAGCTTGACTCCGATCTGCGCGCCGAGTTGCTGCAGCTCCAGCGCGATCGGATCGCCATCGCCGGGCGCTGTGCGCCGCCGGTAAAAATCGCGCAGCGTGAGCGTCGGTCCTTCCTTGACGTACAGCGCGGTCATCTGCGCGCCGGTGGCATTCGCATAGAGCATCGCCAGCGTCGCGCCGAGTCGTGAAAACGGCGCTCCGGTAGTCGGCGCGAGGATTTTCCGGAAGGGTAACCGCGCACCTACATTACGCACGATTATTATCGGCGTCTGTGCGCGATCGACCAGTTCGCGCAACACCTCTCCGCCCAGCGCATAGTCGCCCTCCATCTGCGAGGCGCCCGCGAAGATCGCGTCGTAGCCGCGTTCGCTTTCTTTCATGATCGCCTGTGCGATCGACTCGGCGCTCCCGGTGCGTTGCAGGATATTGTGTGCGCCGCTCGCCCCGGCGATCGCTTTGATGCGCCCGAACTCGGCCTCGTCGTGGGCGGCCGCCGAGGGCGCGGCGGTCGTGGTCGCATGAAAGATCGTGATACTGGCGTCGTGATGATTTCCAAGGGCGGCCGCCATGTGCGCCGCGAGCTGCGCATGCGGACCCCCGCCGCTCAGCACCAGCAGCTTCGCGCCCTCCCGCGTGATCGGTAGCCGCGAGAGCAGTCGCTCTCGCTCCAGCCGCGCAGTCTCCTCGGGCTTCGCCTCGACCCCGGCGAGTATCCAGCTCAGCAGCGGCGGCGTCATCAGCGAGGTTATGATCGCGACCATCACGATGATCGCATAGAGCTCCTGCGTAAACACTCCGACGCTCAGGCCCACCAGCGCGACGATTATTCCCATCCCGCCGCGCGCGTTCATCCCGACCGCCACTGCCAGCGACTCGCGCGCTTTGAGCCCGCCCAGCAGAGCCCCGGCCGCGCAGCCGAACAATTTGCTGGCAACCGCGATTCCCGTCACCAGCGCCAGCAGGCCAACCCCATGCAGCGCAAAAAGATCGACCTTCAGTCCCGAGTAAGCGAAAAATACCGGGGCGAAGACTCCAATCGTGACCGCTTCGAGCTCGCTGCGGTCCGACCGTCGCAGCCGCGCCGACCGCCCCAGCATCACGCCTGCGATAAACGCGCCGAAAACCGCATGGATCCCGATCGCCTGCGTGGTGATCGCGCAGACCATCGCGATGCAGACCATCGCGCTCATGCCGGCATGCTCGGCGAGTGCGCGATCGTCCACCCAGCGCATGATGCGAACCACCAGGTTGCCGCCGGCGAAGTAGCAGAACCCCAGAAACGCGATCGCCGCGGCCATCGTTGAGGCGAGCGTGCGCAAATCCAGCACGCCATGCTCGGCGAGCCCCGCGACGATCGAGAGCATCAGCCATCCGATCGTGTCGTCGAGGATTCCGGCGCCCAGAATCAGCAGTCCGAGATCGCGCCGCATGAGATCCAGGTCGATTAGAATCTTGGCGATCACGGGCACCGCAGAGATCGACATCGCGACCGCAATGAAGAGGCTGAAGATCAGCCGCCCATTCGGCGCGGCAAGGTATTCCACCGGCAGGCGCCAGCCGAGGGCGAAGCCGGCCGCAGCCGGTATGACTACTCCAAACAGCGAAACTGCGACGGCGGCTCTGCCGACCTTGCGCAATATTCCGAGATCGGTCTCGAGGCCGGTATAGAGCAGCAGCATGATCACGCCGATCCATGCCATCGCTTCGAGCAGATTGTCGGCGAGCGCGTCGGGTGGGAAGATCGCCCCGTACAGGCCCGGAGCGAAGTGCCCCACGACGGTCGGTCCGAGCACTATTCCCGCTAGCAATTCGCCGACTACGGTTGGCTGGCCCAGGCGCTTCGCTACGTCGGCCAGTGCGCGCGCGATTACGAACAGTAGCGTGAACTGGATCAGGAAGCGCAGGACCTGGACTTCACTCATGTAAGCATCCGAACCGCAGTGCCCATGATTCGAAGGCCGCTGGTATATGCGTCGCAGCGGCCGGAATTTATCTCAGGTCCTGAATGACGAACGGGCACGCCGCCGGACGCGCCCGCCGCCAGATGATGACTGTTTTTCCGCGATCAACCTCACAGATTCGCCGCGAACAGCTTGCGCGTTCGTTCCCAGGCGTCCTGCGCATCTTTGGCGCTGTAAACGTCCGGGCGCTAGTCATTGAAAAACCCGTGCGAGCAGCCCGCGTAAACCTTGACCTCGCCCGGCTTGCCGAATTTCTTAAGCGCCGCCGCCAGCCGGTCAACGTCCGCGCGCTGAATCCAGCCGTCGTTCTCGCCGTATGCGTAAAACATCGGACAGTTGAGATTGCGCAGTTGTTCGTCGGGTGGAATCTCTCCATAAAACGGCGCCGCCGCCTTGATCTCCTTGCTCACGCACGGCAATAGCGTCGCGTAACTCCCGCCCATGCAAAACCCGGTGACCCCGATTTTCGTGCCGTCGGCCGCCGGCTGCGTCTTGATCCACTCGATCGTGCTGACCAGATCGTCGATTCCGTCGGCCATCGCCAGTCCGCCCATCAATTCGCCCGCCACGTTGGCGTCCTTGGTGACCTTGTAGCCCTGGCGCGAATAGAGATTGGGCGCAACCGCGAAGTAGCCTTCGGCCGCGAAGCGCCGCGCGACGTCCTTGATATGATCGTCGAGGCCCCACCATTCCTGCACCACGATTACCGCCGGACGCGGTCCGCCGCCCGCGCCCTCGGCCGAATAGGCCTTAAGCGTACAAGCCTTGCCCGCGTAACTGATCTCTTTGCCCGCTACCGCTGCCATCGCAATCTCGCCTCCTTATGGATTTGTGCCCGATGGATTTGTGCTCGCGCGCGCAGGCTGGCGCTACTCGGCTGCGGTGACCGGGATAAAGCCGACGACGCCGGAGCGCAGCCGGATACGTAACCACTTGCCGGCAATTCCCGTCACGTTGACGTATTTGCCGCGATGTACCTGCGCGACCACCTTCGAGCCCTGCTGCGGAGTCTCGTAAACCGGCGAGTTGTGCGTCAACAGGAATTTGCGTTTCAGCGGGCGGACCTTGGGCAATGCCGCCGCGGGTGCCGCAGCCGGCGCAGGCTCGGCCGCAGCTACCGGTGGCGCCGCCGGCGACGGCGCGGGGGCGGCCACTGCAGCAGGCGCCGGGAACAGGCTCGGATCCAGGGCTCGCGCGCGTGCAAATTCGGCCTCGGCCGCCGCCGCGTGGTCGGGCTCCCCGCTTAATACTTGCCCCAGCTCCAGGTGGGCGTGAGCGTTCCTTGCATCGAGTCCGATCGCGGTCCGCAGTTCGCCCTCCGCCTCGCCGAGCTTGCCCTCCTTGTGCAGCACCTTCCCCAGGTTGATCCGATAGCTCGGATTCACAGCATCTATCGCCACCGCCGCCCGATATTGCTCCTCGGCCAGCTCGAGCCGGTTCTGCGACGCGAACACGTTGCCCAGCGCCGTATGCGCCTGAGCGTCGCGCGGTGCTAGTTCGATCACCTTCTCGTATTCGGTCTCGGCCTGCGACGGCTTCTGTTCGAAGAAATACAGATTGCCCAGTGCGAAATGCGGCCGCGGATCCTTCGGCGCCATCGTGGCCGCTTGCTGATAATCCTTCTCGGCCTCGGCCAGCTTGGTGTTCTGCATCGCGAAATCGCCGGCCGACAGCACGTCGTCAACCGACTTGTGTTGGCATCCCGCCAGCGCGAAGATCGAGAGGGTGGCCGCCGCGATGGCCGCCGTAAGTGTCAGGCTGAGGTTCCCGGAACGCATCTTACCTATCCATTTCATGAATGGCTCCTGAAGCTGGCGAAGTGTTATGCGGGTAACTGGATCGATGAAATCACGCGCGCTCCGCGGCCCGGAAGCTCACCCCCACCCTTCGCTCAGGCCACGACAGCTTCAATTCTTGGCCGCTCCCGTAAATCCTGTCAACCCAGCACCAATTCGTTCCTCGCGCCGTCGTCAACCGCCTCATCGCTTGCCCTCATGGTTGGCGAAGCGTCTGCCGTAGGTTATAAGGAACGCCGTGCGCGCCGTCCTCATAGCCGCCAAGCAGCTCGCGTTCGCCAAGACCCGGCTGGCACCTGCCATACCCGCCGCCGAACGAATCGCGCTCGCAGAGGCCATGTACCGCGACGTCCTCAGCGCCGCCCTGAGCGCCCGTATGCCTGCGATGGTCGCCGTTGTCACTTCCGATCCCGTCCTGCTGGCGCTCGCCCGCGCCGGCGGCGCTCTCACGCTTGACGAGGAGTTCCCGCGCGGCCTCAACGTCGCCGTGCGGCTCGGCACCGACTTCCTCATCGCTCGCGGCGCGACCGCCGTCTGCACCGTGCTCTCGGATATTCCGCTGCTCACCGGCGCCGATATCGACGCCACCTTTGACGCGCTCCCGCCCGGCGGCGATGGCGTGGTGCTGGTCCCTTCCTTCGATTTCTCCGGCACCAACATCATGACCCGCACGCCCCCCGACGTGGTGCCTACCCGCTTCGGCCGTCAAAGCCTCGCCCGTCACCGCGACGATTGCCGCACCGCCGGCGTCGCCTGCGAAATCGTCCGGATGTCCGGGCCCGCGATCGATCTCGATACCCCGCGCGACTTGATCGAGTTCGTCCGCATGCCCAGTATGACTCATACCTTCGGCCAGCTAACCCGTCTGGGAATGATCCACGGCTGATAACGTCAGGTGCAGTGTCTATTGTGACCAGTATAGAACGTCTGGGCGCTTATGTGATTGACCATCTCACCGCGCTGGGAGATTTTGTGATCTTCCTCGGCGGCGCGCTGATCTTTGCCATTCGCCCGCCCTTCAAAGTGCGGCTTCTGATTCGCCAGCTCCGCAGCATCGGCGCCGACTCCTTCTTCCTCGTCGGCCTCATCGGACTGTTCACCGGTATGGTGCTCGGCCTCCAGGGCTACAACACGCTCAGCCGCTTCGGCTCCGAAGGCGCCCTCGGCACCGTCGTCGCCCTCGTCCTGGTCCGCGAACTCGGCCCCGTGCTTGCCGCCCTGATGGTCGCGGCGCGCGCTGGCTCCGCCATGGCCGCCGAACTGGGCTCGATGCAGGCGACCGAGCAGATCGACGCGCTCTCCGTGATGGCGATAAATCCGGTCCAATACCTGGTCTCGCCCCGTGTGCTCGCCGGAATCATCAGTTTTCCCTTGCTCACCGCCCTCTTCGACGTGATCGGCATCTGGGGCGGATGGGCCGTCGGTGTCGGCCTGATGGGCGCACCCAACGGCGCTTTCTTCAACGGTATCGCCCAGAACATGAGCGGCCACGATATCGCTACCGGCGTTTACAAGGCCCTGGTCTTCGGGCTGGTGGTCATGTGGGTATGTTGTTACAAAGGCTATCACGCGGAGCGGATGGCCACCGGAGTCAGCCGCGCGACCACCCAGGCGGTCGTGCTCTCGAGCGTGCTCATCCTGGTTTCAGACTATTTTCTGACCTCGATTCTTCTGTAACAATCCATGGCTTCGATGAACCACAATTCCGATCGCGATGGCGCCGCAATCAGCGTGCGGGATCTGCGCCGGCGCTTCGGTCGCCAGCAGGTTCTCGACGGCGTCAACCTGGAATGCCCGCGCGGCCAGATCACCACCATCGTCGGACCCAGCGGTTGCGGCAAAACCGTCCTCCTCAAGCACCTCAACCTCCTGCTCCGGCCCGACTCCGGTACCATCGTGATCGACGGCATCGAAGTCACCGCACTGGGCTCAAGCGCACAAAACGGTGTTCGCGAAAAGTTCGGGATGCTGTTCCAGGCCGGTGCCCTCTTCGATTCGATGAGCGTCTTCGATAACGTCGCCTTTCCGCTGGTCGAGCTAACCTCGCTCAGCCGTCAGGATATCGCCGCCCAGGTGGAGGAAACCCTCGCCGCCGTCGGCTTGCAGGGCATGGAGAGCAAGTTCCCCTCCGAAATGAGCGGCGGCATGCAAAAACGCGCCGCACTCGCCCGCGCGCTCATCCGGCGACCCAAAATCCTCATGCTCGATGAACCGACCACCGGCCTCGATCCGACCCGCACCCATCAGATTCACGAACTGGTGCGCCACACCCAGCAACAATTCGACCTCACCGCCGTCATGGTCAGCCACGACGTCCCCGCGGTCTTCGAGTTCTCCGACCACATCGCCTTCATGCATCGCGGGCGCATGGCCCTCAATGGAACGGTGGCCGAGGTCATGGCCGCCAACAACGAAAACTTCAACCAATTCCTCGAAGGCCGTGCATCCGGTATCGACGAACCTTCGGCAGCCGCCGCGAGATAGCTCCAAATGTACGCTAGTCGAACTACCCAAATCGTCGTTGGAATCTTTACCCTGCTCGGCATCCTCGCGATGGGCTACCTGTCCATTCGCCTCGGCAAGGTCGCGATCTTTCCCACGCCCGGCTACACCCTCTATGCCAATTTCGACAATATCGCCGGCCTCAAAACCGGCAACGAAGTCGAAATCGCGGGCGTTCAGGTCGGCAAGGTCACCGGCATCGTCCTCAAGCAAAATCGCGCCCGCGTCACCATGCATATCGACGACGGCGTCGAGGTCGATAGCGACGCCATCGCCTCGGTCCTCACCAGCGGCCTCATCGGCGACAAGTACGTCTCGATCGCGCTCGGCGCCGGCGACGACCTCAAGAACGGCGGTGTCATCCGCCAGACCCAGTCCGCCTTCGTTCTGGAAAACGCCATCGGCTCGTTTATCAACAGTGGCGGCTCCAGCAGCTCGAAAAGCTCTAACGCCGCACCCGCTCCTGCGCTGAAATAGCGGCGTCGCCGACCACCAATACCTTCAACAGCGAGTAACCCACAGTGACTAATTCGACTACGATCGATTTCTCCACCACCGCCACGACCGGCCGCCGCTACCCGCGGCGTCCCTTCGCGACGCAGCGCAAACCCGTTCGCGTCGCGTTGACCGCCGTAGCGGTCGTCGCTCTCGCCCTTTGCGCGATTTCCCCGGCTCCCGCTCGCGCTTCGACCGGCAGCTCGCCCATGGCCGTGACCCAATCGGTCGTCAATCGCGCCCTGAAGATCATGGCCAACAAGAAGATGCCCGTGGTCCAGCGCCGCCGCGCCTTGCGTGACGTCGTCGAAGACCATTTCGATTTCACCGAGATGTCGCGCTCGGCCCTCGGCTACCACTGGCGCAACTTGAGCCCCGACCAGCGCACGCGCTTCACCAGGCTCTTCACCGCGTTCATCGAGGACGCTTACCTGAGCAAAATCCAGAACTATTCCGGCCAGCGCGTCCAGTTCAACGGGCAAATGTCGCTCGGCCAGGGTTATGAGCAAATCGGCACCAACATCATCGAACCCGGCAAAAGTTCAATCGCCGTCAACTATTTGCTGCTCAACAAGAGCGGTAGCTGGAAAATTTACGACGTCACCGTTGACGCCATCAGTATCATCGCCAACTATCGCAACCAGTTTAATCGCGTCATCAATGAGCGCGGGTTCAATCAACTGATGGCCGATCTGCGCTCGAAACAGCAGGAACTCGCCTCATTGCTCGACGGTTAGATACCACACTGGCAATTAGGGACGAATTCAGATAAATGCTCATGGCGCGCCTGCTCAAAGCGCGCATTTATGCATGACAATCGCCGGTCTCCGAGCTAATATCGGGTCCTTGATTCAAACCGGCAGGCCGCTGGCGGGAGGAAACGTGTTGAAGACAATTTCTGCGGTTCTTTTTTTGGCGATGACCCTAGTGGTCGCGCCGGCCTTTTGTGCTGAATCGGCGGCTCCGCCTCCTGGACCTCCCGGCGAATATGCGCAGTCCTACGGCGATCCGCTCGCGCCCTTTAACGAAAAAATGTTCTGGTTCAACCTCAAGCTCGACAAGTTCGTGCTTCATCCCGTAGCCAGCGGTTACGCGTACGTACTGCCCAAGCCCGCCCGTGAGAGCGTCGGTAATTTCTTCAACAACGTCAACTTCATTCCCCGCTTCGCCAACAACCTCTTCCAGTTGCACATGGCTGACGCCGGTGGTGAACTCGCCCGCTTCGGCATCAACACCACCCTTGGTGTCGGCGGTCTCTTCGACGTTGCCGACGACTGGTTCGGCCTCAAGCAGCACAACGACGACTTCGGCCTGACCCTGGGCCATTACGGTGTCGGCTCCGGCGCCTATATCGTATGGCCGTTCCTCGGACCCTCCACCGTGCGCGATACCGTTGGGTACGCCGCTGACAGCGCGATGTGGCCGCTGCCTTATTTCGTGCCTTGGTACGTTTCGCTGCCGACCGGCGCCGGCAAGGCCGTTATCGAAGTGGTCAACTACCGTTCGCTGCATCTGAACCTGTTCGAGGAAGCCGACCGCTATGCGATCGATCTCTACGGCGCAGTGCAGGACGGCTATATGCAACGGCGCGCGGCCGCGCTCAAGGAAGTCAACGAGTAGCTTCCGCGCCTGATACCGTAACGCAACGGAGCCGCGGTCGTCTCGACCGCGGCTCTTTCATTTCCAACGTCCCGATTTTCTCGATTTGCTTCCGGCGCTTCGTTCCCTCCTTAACGCCCGCACCGTCCCCGCCGTGCCCGTCCACGACCCGGCGTCATCGCCCGCCGTCATCGCGTCTGCTCAGTTCACATGCTCCCACGCATGATACGAACTGCGCACCAGCGGCCCCGCCTCGACATGGCGATAGCCCAACGCCAACGCCTCGCCTCTTAACTCCGCGAACTCCGCCGGCGTCACGTAGCGCACCACCTCCAGATGGTCGCGCGACGGTTGCAGGTATTGCCCCAATGTCAGGATGTCGCAATCAACCTCGCGCATCTCCTCGAGCGTCCGCATCAGCTCGCCGCGCTCCTCGCCCAGCCCCAGCATGATCCCGGCCTTGGTCAGCAACTTCCGCCCGCTCGCGTGCGCCACCGCCTTCGCATACGCCAGTACGTCCAGCGACGTTTCATAGCGCCCGCCCGGCCGGCATTTCCCATATAAACTTGGCACCGTTTCGATATTGTGGTTGTAAATATCCACCGGCGACGCCACCACCGTCTCAACGCTCGCATGCGCCCCCTTGAAATCCGGCACCAGCACTTCCACCCGCGCCTCCGGCGTCAACTCCTTGATCGCGCTCGCGGTGGCCGCGAAATGAGCCGCGCCGCCGTCACCCAGGTCGTCCCGATTCACCGACGTCACCACCACGTGCCGCAACCCCAGCCGCGCCACCGCCGTCGCAATCCGGCGCGGCTCGCCGGCGTCGAGCGGACGCGCCCGCCCATGGGTCACGGCGCAGTACGGGCAATTCCGCGTGCATACGTCGCCCATCAACATGAAGGTCGCCGTGCGATTCGAAAAACATTCGCCGATATTCGGACACGCCGCCTCCTGGCACACCGAATGTAACTTCAGCTCCGCCAGCAGCGCACGCGTGCGCAAGTACTCGGGCGACGACGGCGCCCGCACCTTGATCCAATCGGGATGTCTCCGCTCCTTTCTTATTTCTTCCAATGCTTGCCGCCTCGCGTTTTTCGATCCTTGCCGCCTCGCGTTTCTCGATGCTTGTCGCCTCGCGATGCTCGGGGCGCCAGCCAAGTCACGCGCTTACGAATATCGTGCAATCGAGCATTGCGAGCGTCACATGTCTATTTATCACGAACAGGTTCTCTCAGGGCGGAGCCCGCATCTCTTACAAACGGGAAGTCTGAAATCTGAGTCAGGTTTCAGTATCTTAAAAATCAAAGTTTTGAGTTCTTCGACAACTGGCCTGCTCGACTCCGCTCCGCTTCCTCGAGTGGCAGGATTCAGGAGCCCAAAGGACTATCGGTTCCGCGTTCCTTGACCACTTCCCGCTTATCTTCCAAGTCTTCCACCCGCACCCGCCTTACGTGATCGTACTCGAAGACCGCGGCGAAGCACTGCTCGAACGTATCGGCAAACTCCGCCACCGTGACCTGCGGATGGCCGAGCGCCGCGATCGAGGTCATCCGGCAGCCCTCGATTCCGCACGGCACGATCGCGTCGAAGTAGCTGAGATCGGTCGTCACGTTGAGCGCGAACCCATGCAGCGTCACCCACCGCCGGATACCCACGCCGATCGAACCGATCTTGCGCGAACCCGCCCACACTCCGGTCATACCGTCGCGCCGCACGCCCTCGATTCCGTAGTGGCCGAGCGCCTCGATCAGCGCCTGTTCGAGTTTGCGCAGGTAGCGCGAAACGTCGCGCCGCACGCCCGTCAGTTTAACGATCGGGTAGCCCACCAATTGTCCCGGGCCATGGAACGTCACTTGGCCGCCGCGCCCGACCCGATAGATCGGCACTTCCTCCGGCCGCTCGATAATGTAACTTGCGTCGGCCCCGCGCCCGAGCGTGTACACCGGCTGATGTTCCAGCAGGATCAGCGTGTCGCCGATTTCATCGCGCATCCGCGCCGCCACCGCCGCGTTCTGCAGCTCCAGCGCCGATGCGTAATCGACCAGCCCGAGCCGCGCCACGCCGAGCACTGCGCCCTCCGCTGTTCCCGCAACGTCCATAATCTCAGAAGTTGATCGCCTCGCCTTCGACCGCCAGCGCGGCCTCCATGATCGATTCCGACATCGTCGGATGGGGATGGACGCTGTGGCCGAGTTCGGCCGTGGTCGTTTCCAGCGTGCGGCCGAGCACGACCTCGGAAATCAGATCGGTCGCATGATGGCCGATTATCTGGCATCCGATCACTTCGCTGAATTCCTTGGTCGCCACGATCTTGACGAAGCCTTCGACCTGGTTGATCGCGACCGCTTTGCCGTTGGCGCGAAACGGAATCTTGCCGACCTTCACCTCGATCCCGCGTTCGCGCGCCTGCGCCTCGCTCAGCCCGACCAGCGCGACTTCCGGCTCGCAGTAAATACAGCCGGGGATCGATAGCAGGTCGAAGCCGGGCTCGCGCACCCCCGCCATTATCTCTACCGCCGCGACGCCCTCGGCCGACGCCTTATGGGCCAGCAGGGGCGGGCGCGCGACGTCGCCGATCGCATAGATACTCGGACAGGTGGTGCGAAACGAATCGTCGATCTTGATATAGCCGCCGCGGTCGCTTTCGATTCCGGCCGTCTCGAGTCCCAGCTCGCGGCTGAGCGGATTTCGCCCGACCGCCACCAGCACCGCCTCGGCCTCGATCGTCTTGGACGCGCCGTCGGCCTCCAGCGCGACCGACCATCCGCCAGTACCCTTGCCCGCACGCGCCATCGATTTGAAGCCGTGGCCGGTCAGCACCTTGACTCCGCGTTTGACGAACGACCGGCGCAGCTCCTCCGCGATTTCGGCGTCGAAGCCCGGCAGCATCTGCTTTTCCAGCTCCACGATCGTCACCTCGGCGCCGAAGGCCCGGTAAAAGTAGCCGAACTCCGCGCCGATCGCGCCCGCGCCGATTATCGCCACCGATTTCGGCAGGCGGTCATGGATCAGCGCCTCGCGGCTGGTCATCACGCCGTCGCCCAGCGTCATTCCGGGAAACAGCTTCTCGCCCGAGCCGGTCGCGATCAGAATCCGCTCGGCTTCGAGGGTTTCGGCCGGGGGCGCGGGCTTTCCGGCTACCGGCCGCAGCGCCACCGAATTCGGTCCGGTAATCGCGCCTGCGGCCTCGATATAGTCGATTTTGTTTTTGCGCAGCAAAAAGCGCACGCCCTTCGAGAGCTTGTCGGCGGCCTCGCGGCTGCGTGCGATCACGCGCTTGAAGTCGAGCTTGATCTCGCCGACTTCAATTCCATGTTCCTTGCCGGCACCGCGAATCGCTGCCATAGTCTCGGCCGAATTCAGCAGCGCCTTGGACGGGATACAGCCCCAGTTCAAGCACACGCCGCCCGGCAGATCGCGCTCGATCACGGCGACGCGCATTTTGAGCTGACTCGCGCGAATCGCGGCGACGTAGCCGCCCGGTCCCGATCCGATCACCAGCAGGTCGTAGCGTGAATTGGCCAAGTTTCACTCGCTCCTTCCGGTCACGTGCGCATTTGCTTAAACACTACCGCAGCCACCGCCGGAAGATAAGCCGCCCCCCGAAGGCGCAAATTGTCGGCGGCCAAAAGCCCTTTTCACAGGGCGGAGCCCGCATCTTCAGCAACGGGAAGTCTGAATCTCTGTCCTCCGAATCGCGCGCTGCGCGCTGTGCGCACGTCGCAGACTCCTTTGCTCGACTCCGCTGCGCTCCGTCTAGTGGTGAGGTTTCAGTTTCCTGAAAGAATCTAAAGTTCTGCGCTCTTCAACAACTGGTGTGCTCTCATACAGCTGCGCGCGCGTTGCGCTCCGGCTCAAAACAACTTGCGCTGCGCCGCTTCCTTCACCGGCGCGAAGGATCGCCGATGGATCGGGGTCGGCCCCAGCGCCGCCAGCGCCGCGAAATGGTCGGCCGTACAGTAGCCCTTATGGCTTGCGAAGCCGTAGCCCGGATACTCGGCGTCGTACTCGACCATCATCCGGTCGCGCGTGACCTTCGCGATTATCGACGCCGCCGCGATACAGAAACTCTTGCGATCGCCGCCAACGATTTTAGTCTGCGGCAGTTTCAGATTCGGTATCAGACGGCCGTCCACCAGCACATGATCGGGCCGCCGCCCGAGCGCCGCCAGCGCCCGCTCGCTCGCCAGCATCGCGGCCCAGTACACGTTTAATTCATCGACTTCGCCCGCTCCCGCGATTCCCACGCCCAGCGCCAGCGCCTGCTCGCGAATCTGCGGAAACAGACCCTCGCGCTGCTGATGGGATAATTGCTTCGAGTCGTGGACGCCCTTGATAAAGTGTTCCGGCTCGAAGATTACCGCGGCCGCCACCACCGGACCAGCCATCGGCCCGACCCCGGCCTCGTCCACCCCGGCGATCGACGCGAGGCCGGTCTTCCACAGGCGCCGCTCGTAGCGCAAATCCGGCCGTTTGCTCATTTACCCGCTCGCCCCGCTATCCGTCGTCGCCGTCATCGTTCGCATCGGCTCGCATCGAATCGAAGAAACTCTAGGGCAGCCGATTTCTTTTGGCGCCGCCGCGCCCTTCCGTCTAAAAAGGAATATAATGCTAGATCGAGTCACGCACGCGGAAACTCGCCCGCACCCGCCCGGCAAGTCCGCGAATCGGGCAAGCCAGCTGACGAGCGAAAAATTATTTTACAAAACGAACCCATTTCCGCATTTTGCGAAACCGCTCCTCCGCGCCGCCCGATAGCGCCGCCGGCGGCGGGCCGCATGCGATTCGCCGCGCTTCAGGCCAGCCGTTTGAGCCGCGCCTGCCGCAGAATCTCGGCCACCCGCTCGGGATCGGGTATGTCCAGCAGCCGGATCATGAAGTCCGCGCTCGCCGCCGACGCCACCCCGACGTTGCCCAGCCCCATAATCCGCTGCATCAGGCTGCGATTAACCTCGATCGAGCGCACGTCGGCCAGCTCCATCTCGCGCCGCCGGCTTGAGAGCAGGCCGCGCCGCTCGATCAGCCGATCCGACGTCAGACTCCAACTCGTGTAGCGCCGCGCCAGATGGACCAGAGCCAGTACCGACACCGCCATCGCAATCAGCAACAGGCCCGCTTGCCGGTTCCCATGGGGTGCGAGAATCTGGAAGAGGCCGACGGCGAAAATTATCGCCACCAGTATCAGCCCGCGCAGAAAATGCCACCACGAAGGCAGGATTCGCGTGAGCGCGTACTCATGTTTGGTCTCGGGCCGCGGCGTCATCAGGCGCGCGCCGCAACGCGAGCAGAAGGCGGCGTTGGCGACCGCCTCGAATCCGCATTGGGGGCATCTCATAAGCGCTGGTTCCCTGTTGATGCCGCCTCGAGTCGTTCCCGAGGCAAAGCCGTGGCGATTATGGAGCAGCGTCCGTACATGGTCAATTCCAGCCGCATCCGCGCCTGCCCGCGTATCATCGCGAGCGGCGGGTTGGTCATCTTGAGCGTGTGCATCGTGCGCATCATGATCGACCGTGCCCTCGATCCCACGCTCGATTACATACTTGATCACGTCCGCATCGGTTGCTCATCAGGCCGAGCGCTGGCCAAATCCGGCGCCTTCATGGTAGTTGTCGCGGCATGAAATTCGGACTGTTCGGCATCAATATGGGTCCCTGTGCGATTCCGGCGACCGCCGCCGCAGCCGCCCGCGCCGCCGAAGCCGCCGGCTTCGAGAGTGTATGGACGGGCGAGCATATCGTATTGCCCGAACCGCAGGCGCCGCCCTCGCCAGTGCCCGCAATCACCCCCTTCATCGATACCACCGTCGCCCTGGGCTTCATCGCCGCCCATACCACGAAGCTGCGCCTCGGCACCGGAATTATCATCCTGCCCCAGCGCAATCCGGTGGTGCTGGCCAAGGAACTGGCCTCGGTCGACGTCCTTTCGAACGGGCGCCTCACCTTCGGCATCGGGATCGGCTACCTCAAGGCCGAATTCGACGCAATCGGCGCGCCCTTCGATCACAAGGGACCCCGCACAGAGGAGTTCCTCGCCGCCATGATCGCACTGTGGTCGATGGAAAAGCCGGAATATCGCGGCCGCTTCGTCTCCTTCGGCGGGGTCAACGCGATGCCCCGTCCGGTTCAGAAGCCGCATCCGGAAATCGTCTTCGGCGGCAATACCACGGACGCGTACGGCCGCGCGGCGCGGCTGGCTCAGGGATGGTTCGGGTTTGCGCTCGACGTTGACGCCACGGTCAAGAGTATCGAAGGGCTGCGCGCGGCCTGCAAGGCGGCCGGACGGCGCTTCGAAGACCTCGAAATCAGCGTCACTCCGCGCGGCAAGGTCGATCGCGACGGCGCCAAACGCTTTGCCGAGGCCGGCGTCCATCGCCTGATCCTGCTCCACCGGGCCAACGACGAGCGCGGCCTGATGGACTTCATCGGCGAGACCGGTCGCGAGCTGATAGGCAAGGTCTGATTGCCCAAACCCCGCGCCGCCGCCGAACTCATTTCGAGGCCGCGGCGTGTGCCGATGCGGCACCAACGCATCGCCGATGTTGCGCCGATGCGTCATCTGTCGCTGATCCAAACCGCCGGCCCTCAAATCGAGTGAATTGGCCGGCGCGGCCCCGGCGCGGGTCGAGCATCGGGATAGCGGCAGACGAAGCCGCCGGACAAGTTGCGATCGATCTGAATCAGCATCGCCCGATCTCGTCAAATCCAATGTCGATGGGGCTCGGTCATGAAAGTAAGAATTACAAATTACCGTCCGATTGTCGCAAAATAGGATACTCTAGCGACACTGAGCAGAAGTTAGGTAACCGACGAAGATTGTAGTGAATCTGCAATTCCGGACGCTTAATCATTGCAAGGTTGAAACGAGAGGTGACCAATCCTGCACAGCCACGGCGAGCATCTTCAGGCCACAATAGTGGCGAATGGCAAATTCTTGGCGCTGAATTAATGGCAATTTTGAACGCTACCGCCCAGATATGCTCAATGCGGGGGACTTATGAGTTCCGGCACGTCAATTGCGTAGAGAAGGGCATAGTCCATCAGTGGGCGTCCAAGGAAAGCAGGGAGGTCGTTCGCCAAATGAAAACAGACAACAGCCGGGTAATGACCGTCAAGGAATTGTCCGACTACCTCAAAGTTCACCCTTCGACGGTTTATCGTCAACTCAAGCGCGGACAGTTGCCGGCGTTCAAGGTCGGTAGCGACTGGCGCTTTAACGTCGAGTCGATCGACCGCTGGCGCCTCGAGCAGGACAGCTTCGGCGCCCTCGGCGAGAATTCCTGATTTACACCCCCGTCCCGCAGGGAGGGTGACGCCTTAGCTGGGGCCTTCGGCGGTTTGTGAAACCGGCCCAAGGTAATCCAGAGTGAGCCAGCCCCGGATCGGCTCGACCCGGGCGATCCGCACCACGATGCGAGACTGGCTCGCGAGGTTGGGAGCGCCATGCAGGCTTCCGCGGACGGCGTAGGCGTCGAGCTCGGCGCTTGCGCCGTCGCGTAAAGCAACCGCCTGGAGCGGGCGTCCGAGTGCGTTGAGCTCGAGGTAGCGCAGGATCCAGTAGCGTTTGGCGCGGCGCTCAAGGTCTTTGCCTTCGGCCTCGGCGGCTTCGGCGGTCGCCAGCACGGTCAGGAGTTGATCGGCCTGATAGGCGACGCACGGCGGGTCAGCGAGTGCGGCCAGGATCTGGCGTTGCAACACGAGGTCCATATAGCGCCGAATCGGCGAACTCAATTGCGCGTAGTAGTCGAGTCCGACGCCCGCGTGAAACTCCGGATGTAACGACAGTCGCGGCCGTGGTGTCGCGAATTCCCCGCCCACGGTGGGCTGTACCCGATAGATGATCGGCACACGATGGTCGGCGGCCCAGCGGGCTGCGGCATAGTTGCTCAAGACCATCAGTTCCGCCACCAATTGCCGGCTCGGTGATGTCGAGTCGATCAAGCTCAACTCGATTTCGCCGTCCTCGCGAACTTTGATTTTGGGCTCGCGCCGATGCACCAACAGGGCGCCGGCTGCCCGCCGCCGCTCACGCAGTTTGAGCGCCGCTTCGTTCATCCGCCGCAATGCCGAGGCTTGGGCGTCGTTGGAATCGCCGGCCAGGATCGCGTCGCAAGCCTCATAGTTGAGACGCGCGGCGATCCTGATGCGCGAAGGGTAAATCGAATAGCTGGCGATATCTCCTACGGCCGAAAGCCGGACGTCGGTGGTCAGGACGTGGCGCTCCTTACCCGCGATCAGGCTGGCTGCGTCGCATGCGATCCGATCGGGCAGCATCCTGATAGTTGCTTCCGGCAGATAGACCGTGGTCGCCCGCGCCGCGGCTTCCTGATCCATGGCCCCGGACATCGCGACGAAATCGGCCACCAGCGCGATATGGACGCGTACCCGCATGCCGCCGTCGGCGAGCGGTTCGCATGAAAGCGCATCGTCAACTTCGAGGGTATCGTCGTCGTCGATGGTAACGGCGGCGGTATCGTCACCGGCGCTTCGCAGCGGGGCAACGGCGCGCTCCGCCTCGTCGAGGGCGGCAGCGGAGAAGCTGGTTCTGATGCCGCCGATCTTCACGAAACGCGGGCCCGGCGACGGCGCCCCCAGGCGTTCGAGGATTTCGTAGGCCGCTTCGGCCGGCGCGATGTCGGACACCGCCGCCTCGATCATGGCGGTCAGGTCGCGGCTGCGGGTGAATGGATTGTCGAGATAACGGCGCAGTTCGGCGATTAGCGGATCGGCCTCTTCGGGCGGCAGTACGAGGCCGTCTTCGAGAACTCCGCGAAGGAGGTTGCGGGTATGGCGGCTGGCTTCGCTGCGCAGGCGCACCTTGTCGTACTGAACCCGCAGGCGCTCGACCTGTTCGGCGCTGCGGGCGACGAACTCCAGATGGCGGCGAACGAAATAGAGGCGGTCGTTGAATAGCGCCTCGAGCATCACGGAAGTCGCGCTCGCCGACCGCTGGCCGAAGAACAGTTCGGCCAACTCGCCGGCAGTAAAGCTCCGACCCTGCTCGCGCACTACCTCCCAGAGCAGGTTGAGATCCAACTCCGCCGCCAGGCGCGCGCGTTCGGCCTCGAGCGCCGTGACCGCGGCGGCGAGATTGTCGCGGGTGATTTTGCGATCCGGATGCCGCAGCATCACGAGGTCGCGCGCGATCGACCGTTCGCGGCCGCCGGCTTCGGTCACGGCCAACTGATTGCCCTGCTCACGCACGACCAAGGCGGGCTTCAGGCGGCCTTCGTCGAGGAACTCGACCAGCGCCCCCAGATACTTTACATTCGACTCCACGGTAGGGTTCATTTTGACCTGCGACGGAGCGCAAGACTATATGGATCGAGCGCAACTGCGGAAACCCCGATGCCAGGCATAAGAATCGTATTGGAACTGTCAGAAGAGTTGGGCGACGAACTCGTGCGAATTACCGACGCGTTCGAGATCGCAGACGTCAACCAGGCGGCATTGATCGCGCTGTCCGACTGGATCGCGCGTCGCCGGTCGGAACTCGACGAAGGCGATCCCGAACAGCGCTATTTCATTAATGAGGCACTCGACCAACTGGTTGCAGGCAAGAAGGACTAGACGTCGCGTCGCAGGTCAATTGAGCGGCCGTTCGATCACTTCAGTGTCGCCAGTCTCGCCGTTCACCAGCAACATCTGAATACGTTTGTAATCGCCCTTGGGAAAGAAGACGTAGCCGCTGACGGTGAAGTCGTGCCGCACATTTTGTGCGGGCAGTGCGAGGGCGGTGAGTTGGGTGCGGGCCTGGGCGTCGGCCTTGGCTGGTCCGGCAGTGGCGCCGTGGAGCGCGCCGGTCCCCGCGCCGATCGCACCGCCGAGCGCCGCACCGGTCGCCCCGCTGTGCAGCAGCGATCCGGCGACGGCACCGATGCCAGTCCCGATCGCGCCTTCGACCAGACCGCTCGCGCCGGCGCTGAGCAATGCAGCGCGGAGTTCGCCGGCACCGCCCGCTTCGCGCGCCGCCTCGGCCGGCGGTAACGGGGCGATGCGGCTATCGGCCTCGTTCAAAGCGAAGATCTGGCTGGGCACGACCGCGCGCGGCGTGTCAGTACCGTTGGCGATCGAAACGTAAACCGGCAATACATCGCCGATTGGCCTGCCCGGCGCCGAACTTATAGTCAATTGACCGCTGACCGGTGTGGCGACGACGTGGGGCACGTCCTTGAGCGGCGCAGGCGCGATCGCACAACCGCATGGAAAAAGCGTGAAGCCGACGACGATAGCGATCGCGAGCGAGCTGTTGCGTCGCACCGATATGAGGGTCGGCTCGGAAGGCGTCTTCATGGGGTCCTCCGCGTGATGGAGTCCTCTGCGTGCTGTATCGATAGCCTCAATTGATGCGCGTGGGGCTGGGTTAAGCAAGTCCCTGGCGGATATTGGCAAGAATGGGCGATGGCGAGCGGCTGGGAGGTTTGCTGCCGTAACCATTAGGGTGGCCGCGCGTCTGTAGGGAACGTCTCGCCGAAAGGCGGTGAGATTGGCATCGCCATTGCTCTATTGCTTGAGGCGATTAGAAAATCAGGGATTTTGGGTAACTTTTGGGCGACTCCGATGTACCAAATCGTGCAGATAGCGCAGATGGGTTTTCTTCCGTCCAGCGCCGTGGGGTCTGAATGAGCGAGAAATCCGAGCGCGACTTGCGCCTCGACTTCTGTCGCGGCCTCGCGCTAATCGTCATATTCATCGATCACGTGCCGGGTAACCCGCTCGCTGATTGGACGCTGCACAACTTTTCATTTTGTGACGCGGCCGAAATCTTCGTCCTGATCTCCGGAATAGCGGCATATCTGGCCTACGGATCGCGGCTGTCCCGCGTCGGTTTTGGGGCATGCGCTAAGGCGGCCGGTCGCAATTGCTTGAGAATATACGTGACCCATCTGATGCTGATTGCGGTAATTGCCGGATCCATGATCTGGGTCGCCAGCCAATTCCCCGCGACCGACTACATTGCCTCGCTGAAGCTGCAATGGTTTGTGGAAGATCCCAAGCGCGCAATCTGGGCCGCGATGACGCTGTCTTACCTGCCGCGCTTGATGGATATTCTGCCGATGTATATTCTATTTTTGATTTTCGCGCCGGTGTTGATCGTGTTGGTCAAGCGCGACTATCGGATAGCGTTACTGGTGTCGGCGGTAGTCTATGCGTTGACGTGGGGATTCAGCTGGAATTTGAGCGCCGGTCCGCCTGAGCGCCATTGGTACTTCGACCCGTTCGCCTGGCAGTTCCTCTATACCGTCGGCATCACGGTGAGCCATTTGAGCCGCAACCAACCGGACACGCTGCCGTGGCGGCGCGGGTGGCTGTGGGCGGCGATCGCATTTCTGGCCGTCACCGCGATCATAACGTGGCCGCTAAACGAGATGGGGATGACGGAGCTGGCGCCGCTTTCATACATCTGGCCGGCCAATAAAACCTTCCTTGCTCCGCTCCGCGTGCTCAACGTGCTGGCGCTGCTGTATGTCTTTGCTTACTGCGTTTCGCCGCGGGCGCCATGGCTTAAAAGGCGCCTCGCCGGGCTCTGCATCTCCTGCGGACGCCATTCGCTGACGGTCTATGGATTTGGCATGGTGCTGAGCTGTGTCGGCTATGTTGCGATCGAGGAGACGGCGTCCAAAGGGGCGATGAAATTTGCCGTGAACGTGATCGGCATCGCGATCCTGGTGCTGACCGCCGTGCTACTCGACCGCCGCAACGGGTTCAAGCGCGAGGCGCTTCGCGTGCCAGCGTTAGGGATGCCGACGAAGAGCAGCGCTGTCGCCTAGGCGGCGGCTGAAAAAAGTCCTTTAACGTCTGCGCCCTCGTGCTTGTCTTTTCCGATACCGGAGAGAAGTTCGAGCAAGCTGCCGTTGTCCATGCAGGTTCTCGAAAGCGACGCCTGACCGATCGTCTAGTCGCATTTTTGCGGATTCTCGACACTCTGCCGGGGAAGCAACAGCGGGCACGGCGGATCGGTGCAACCTCAGTTCCGTTCCAGAGTCCCGTTCCAGCGAGGTTGTCGGCCGCTCGTGCGCGGGTGCCGGTGAATTGAAATTCAGCGGGCAGCTGTTTTCAGCGAGTGGCCCCTGCGCTTGTCCGCGGTCCCCCGATCATCCGGCAACGCAAGCATGGGCAATGACGTAGTGCATGCTGCTCAACCGATTGTAGGCGGATACTTTAGCCGCTGGCGCCAACTCTCTCATCGGGGCATCGCGATGGGCTATTGTGCGGGCGCGAGCAGCACCATAAAAATCTGGAATCGTGCCGGGGTGGTGAAATGGCAGACACAGAGGACTTAAAATCCTCTGGAGCGTAAGCTCCGTGCGGGTTCGAGTCCCGCCCCCGGCATTCGAAATCGAGATATTTTTCTTCGTAGAAGCGGTTAAACAAGGCGACGATTGAGCGGCTGACAGGGATGCTTGGTACCCGTCGGCCTGCGTAAACGCTGATGCTCTGATCCAGTGGGCGAAGAGTATGCTCGCGGATTAAGGTGCTTCGAGAATCACGTCTATCTTGTCGGCTCGCTAATGCTTGTCGGCCATCTCATGCAGCGATAAAGCTCAAACGATTATGAAGCAGCAATACTGGGAAGTTGTCCAAGCGATGCCGGCCGCCGAGATGACTGAGCGCATGCGGCGGTTCGAGGACCTCGGAATTTACGGGGTGTGGGCACCGCAACTGCACTGGCCCCCGTTCGTAACCCTGGCCGCTGCCGCGATGGCGAGCACGCGGCTGAAGCTGGGTACCGGCGTCGCGCTGGCTTTCACGCGCAGTCCGACGGAAACGGCGTTGAGCGCTCTCGACCTCGATCGGATCAGCGCAGGCAGAGCGGTGCTCGGACTCGGCACGAGCGTGCGCATGTTCAATGAACGGTTTCACGGCGTCGTCTATGGGAAGCCGGTCGCGCATCTGCGTGAAGTCGTCGAGGCAGTTCGCGCCATCATCGAACGCGGACACCAAGGCGATCTCGGGCAAATCGATGGCACCTACCACAAGCTCGACCTGAAGGGCTTCAACACTGGCCGTAAGCCGGTGCGAGCGGCGATTCCAATTTATCTGCCCGCCCTGTTTCAAAACACAGTGGTCCTCGCCGCGAAGATCGCAGATGGGTTGCTCGGCCATCCGCTATGGTCTCTCCAATGGATTGTCGAGCAGGCGAAGACGCTTGAGCTAGAACTGGCCAGGGCGGGGCGTTCACGTGAGCAGTTCCATGTTAATCTGTGGAACTACGTCGCGGTGGCAAACGAACGCAAACAGGCGATCGACGATATGCGCGGAACCGTCGCATTTTATTCGAGCATCGCGCAATACGAGAAGTACTTCGCGGCGCACGGCTTTAGCGCGCAGGCTCGTGCGGTGGTTGAAGCGGCTGGGCGAAACGATTGGGCCGCAATGTTGAAAGCGGTCCCCGACGAAATGGTTACGACCTTCGCGATTGCGGGGACTGCTGACGAAGTGCGCGAGTGCGTTGATCGGATGTGGCGGCACGCGGACTCGCTGACGCTGTCGGCACCGCAGAATTTCCTGTCGGCGGCGCGGATTGCCGAGTATCGCGAAGCGATTGTAGCGACGCTTTACAGGACGTAGGGGACCGGTTCGAACGATTGCAAAATCACGAGGAGAAAGAAATTGGCAGATCCTAAACTCCGCTTTGGCGCTTTCGTGGCCCCCTTCCATCCGGTGGACGAAAATCCGACTTTGGCACTGGAGCGCGATCTCGATCTGATTCAGCTGATGGATCGGCTCGGCTACGACGAAGTCTGGATTGGGGAACATCATTCCGGCGGTTACGAGATCATCGCCAGCCCCGAACTGTTTATCGCGACCGCCGCCGAACGCACACGTCATATCCGGCTCGGCACCGGAGTCGTTTCGCTGCCCTACCACAATCCGTTAATGGTCGCGCAGCGAATCAATCAGCTCGATCACATCACTCGCGGGCGGACGATGTTCGGCGTGGGTCCGGGTGCGCTGCCGTCGGACGCGATGATGCTGGGGATCGAAGTCGTCAAGCAGCGCGATCGCATGGACGAAGCGCTCGATGTCATCGTCCCACTTTTGCGCGGCGAGACCGTGACTGCGCAGACCGATTGGTTCACGCTCAACAACGCGCGTCTGCATCTCAGTCCCTATACACGGCCGCGAATCGAGATGGCGGTCGCGAGCCAGGTTTCACCCACCGGCGCACGTGCCGCCGGCAAACATGGCCTCGGGCTGCTCTCGATCGGGGCGACGACTACCGGCGGGTTCAATGCACTCGCTGCCAATTGGGAGATTTGCGAGGAGACCGCGCGCGATAACGCAACCAGCGTCGATCGACAATTCTGGCGCGCGGTCGGGCCGGTACATGTCGCCGAGACGCGCGAGAAGGCGCGGGAGAACGTCCGCTTCGGACTCGAGAAATGGCTATATTATTTTCGTGAAGTCGCGGCGCTGGCGCTGGCTCCGGTAGGCGGCGCCGATCCGATCGACGCCGTCGTGGACAGCGGACTCGCGGTCATCGGCACTCCCGATGATTGCATCGCGCAAATCGAAAAGCTGCAAAAGCAATCCGGCGGGTTCGGGTGCTTCCTGCAGCTTGCGCACAACTGGGCGAACTGGGAGGCGACCCAGCATTCCTATGAGATGATCGCCCGTTACGTGATGCCGCATTTTCAGGGTTCGAACACCAATCGCGATCAATCGATCGAATTTGCCCGGAGCAATTACACCGATCTGGTGGGGCAGGCGAGGGTAGCGGTCGGCACTCGCGTTGCCCAATACGTCGCCGAGAAAGGCGCACAAAATATCCAGCCCGAAGTTCTGCAGGCATTCGAATCCGAGCTCCGCACAACGCAGGGTCCGGCGAAGAAAAGGGCGGGCGGAAAAGTATGATGATCGGATTCGGTTACTGACGATAGCTTCGCAACCCGCGTGAATTGTCGAAGCGTCAGTGCCGCCGATTTCTGTTGCGCCGTTCGTCTCATTGGCGTGACGGACGCTACTTCAGAGCGCGGGTGTTTCATGGCGGCGCGCCAGGGCTGACGCGGCTCGTTCAGTATCCGCTCAGAGTGGCGACGCGCTCGCGATGGAAGGGCGGCGCGCCGAAATAGGATTCGTTGAAGCGCGCGCGCTTGAACCACAGATGCAGATCGTGGTCCCAGGTGAAGCCGATCCCGCCATGCATCAGTACCGCGCGGTCCGCGCTGCGCATGTACACCTCGCACATTCGCGCCTTTACCATTGCGGCGGCGCGCGAGGCTTCGCGAGGCAGCGCGTCGAGTGCGTGCGCGGCGTACCATAGCAACGAACGGGCTGGTTCCGTGTCGGCGAGGATCTCGGCGGCAGCGTGCTGCAAGGCCTGGTACGAACCGATTGGCCTGCCGAATTGCTCGCGCACCTTCGAATATTCCACCGCCATCTCGAGTGCCCGCTCAGTTCCGCCGAGCGAGTCCGCAGCGATTGCGACAGAGGCGACATCGACCAGGTGATCGTAAAGACCAGCGCCGCCGCCGAGCGCCGCCTCTGCGGGAACCACAACCGCATCGAGTTCCATTGCGCAGACCCGCCGCGTCAGGTCGAGATTTTTAAGGCGGCGGATGTAGACACCCGGATTATTCCGCTCGACCAGAAAGAGACCGAGATCGCGAACGCCCGGACCCGTACGCGCCGCCACTATCACGAAGTCTGCCACATGGGCATAAGGGACAATCATCTTGGCGCCGTTCAAGACCCATGCGCTTCCGCTCTTCCGCGCTGTAGCGTTGAGGTCGCCGGGATTGATGCTGTCGTTGGCCTCGACTATCGCGACGGTCCCGAGCGCCCGTCCTTCGGCAAGCGGCGCCAGCCAGCGATCGTTGAGATCATCGGACCCGCCGCCGGCAAGCGTCGCGGCCGCAAGCACTGACGAAAACAGAAACGGTCCGGGCAGCGCCGCGTAGCCGGATTCCTCGAGCAGCACGATCATATCGAGCATCCCGAGTCCGGCGCCGCCGAATTTTTCCGGGACGATCAGGCCGTTCCAGCCGAGGTTGGCGATCTGCTGGTAGAGGCCGTGTGGCATCCCGGCCTCGTCGCTCATGATTTCTCGCACGCGCGTGGTCGGACATTCCCTGGATAGGAAATTGCGCGCGCTGTCCTTGAGTTGCTGTTGTTCTTCGGCGAGTCCGAAATTCATTCGCGATGGCCTCAGGCGCGGTACTGTTCGATGAACCTCAACGCCCCTTGGGCATCTTGAGGCCGCGTTCTGCGATGATATTTTTCTGGATATGCGAGGTGCCGCCGCCGATCACGAGACCGAGCGAGAACATCCATTCATAGGGCCAGAAGCCGCGATCCAACGCGTATTCCTCGTTGCGCGCCAACATCGAATAGTCGCCCATCACTTCCATCGCGGCAGTCGAGAGGTCGTGGTTGAGTTCGGTGCCGACCAGCTTGTTGACCATCGCGGCGATTCCAGGATTGCGCCCGTGAATCGAATCGGTGAGCTGTCGCAGCATGTGGTACTTCATCGACTCGACGCGAATCTCGAGGTCGGCGAGGCGCTGGCGGAAGACCGGATCCTTTCCCAGTGGCCTGCCGTTGCGCATGACCGATCGGGCCAGCAGCTTAAGCCGGTTGAACAGCATCTGCGTGGTGACGGTCGAGCCCAGCGCGTTGCGTTCGTGAAAGAGCGTCGTGTTGGCGACCATCCAACCTTCATTAAGTTTGCCCACGAGGTTTTCGCGCGGGACGGAGACGTTGTCGAAGAAAACCTCGTTGAAGCCGCGGTCGCCGGTCATCTGCACCAGCGGCCGGACAGTAATCCCGGGGGTCTTCATGTCGATGAGGATGTAGGAGATGCCGCGATGCTTCGGCGCCTCGGGATCGGTACGGACCAGGCAGAACATCCAGTCGGAGTAGTGCGCGCCGGAAGTCCAGATTTTCTGGCCGTTGACGACGAATTCGTCGCCGACGATTTCAGCGCGCGTGCGCAGCGAGGCGAGGTCGGAACCCGAGCCCGGCTCGGAATAGCCCTGGCACCAAATTTCCTCGCCGCTCAGAATTTTCGGCAGGTAGCGGCGCTTCTGATCTTCGGTACCCCAGGTGATCAAGGTCGGCCCGAGCAATGGGATACCGCCGCCGACCGGTCCGGGTGCGCGCGCCCGCACCATCTCCTCGTTGACGATCGACTGTCGCACCGGGTCCATCGCCTGTCCGCCGTACTCCTTGGGCCAGGACAGTGCGAGGTATCCCTCTTCGTGCATTCGGCGATGCCAGACCTTCATCTTTTCGAGCGTGGTCTTTTCCGCATGTGCGCGGTTATCCGCACCGCGAAGTCCGCTCTTTGGCAGGTTCTCTTCGAGCCAATCGCGAACTTCCTTCCGAAAGCTCGCCTCTTCAGCAGTGTAATTCAGGTCCATGTCGCGACCATCTCGCCGGCGTTGCCTGGGGACGCGGTCAATCAGCGTCGATTCAACATACTCAAAATCGACCGATGCTACCAAACCAGACAACGGCCTCGTCCGCGAGCGGATCTGCTTCGGCGATATTCGTCCAATCGCCTTGAAATATCCCGCGCAGTTGGCTAACGCTCGTGGCCAAGCACCAGACAGGTATCTGAATATATGCGTGCTGCGCCCACGGCCAAGGAGTTTGCCCCCAATGAGCGACGCTGAGAAAAATATGTCCGCAAACAATGACGGGCTCGATTTCAACCCCGAGGTTTTGCGCGCCCGCTACCGCGAAGAACGCGACCGGCGCGTGCGCTCCGATGGCAACGATCAGTACGTCGAAGTGAAAGGCGACTTCAGCCGTTATGTGGACGACCCGTATGTCGATCCGGGCTTTACTCGGGAACCACTGACTGACGATGTGGATGTTCTGATCATCGGGGGCGGTTTCGGCGGCCTCTTAGCGGGTGCGCGCCTGCGCGAGGCTGGCGTCCAGAACCTGCGCATAATTGAAAAGGGCGGCGATTTCGGCGGCACCTGGTACTGGAACCGCTATCCGGGGGCGCAATGCGATATCGAGTCGTACATCTATTTACCGCTGCTGGAGGAGACCGGCTACATTCCCAAGGAGAAATACTCCTACGCGCCGGAAATCCTGGAACACTCGCGCCGCATCGGCAGAAAATTCGACCTGTATCGCGCCGCCTGCTTTCAGACGCAGATCAAAGAAATTCGGTGGAGCGAGGGTGATCTCAGATGGATTGTCAGCACTAACCGTGATGACTGCTTCAGGGCGCGCTTCGTGGTCATGTCGAACGGTCCGCTGAATCGCCCGAAGCTTCCCGGGATTCGCGGCATTGACAGCTACGAGGGACACACGTTCCACACCAGCCGCTGGGATTATGCGTACACCGGTGGCGATACCACAGGAAATTTGCACAAGCTCGCCGACAAGCGGGTGGCAATTATCGGCACCGGCGCAACGGCCGTGCAATGTGTGCCCTACGTCGCCAAGGATGCACAGCATCTGTACGTTTTCCAGCGCACGCCGTCATCGGTCGATGAACGCCGCAACTGTGCGACCGACCCGGAATGGGTGAAGACGTTGACGCCCGGATGGCAGAAACGGCGCATGGACAATTTCAACATACTGGTTTCGGGAGGCAGCCAGGATGAGGACCTTGTCGGTGACGGCTGGACCGACATTTTCCGGAACCTGGGCGGGCTGCTCCCGGCCAAGACCAGCGTCAATCTGTCGCCGCGAGAGCGCGGGCGGATGATAGAGCTGGCGGATTTCAAAAAAATGAATCAGGTCCGCGCGCGAGTGGACTCAATCGTGCGGGACAAGCAGACCGCGGAGGCGCTCAAGCCGTGGTACCGGCAGTTCTGCAAACGCCCGACTTTCAATGACGAGTATCTGCCGGCATTCAACCGTCCGAACGTGACGCTGGTGGACACCAAAGGCCGCGGTGTTGAGCGCGTCACGGAAAAGGGACTGATATTCGACGGAGTAGAGTACGAAGTCGACTGCATCATCTTCGCCACCGGATTCGAAGTGGGTACCGCCTACACGCGGCGCGCGGGCTTCGAGATATACGGCCGCGGCGGCCAGTCGCTGACTGACTATTGGGCCGATGGTCTCAAGACGCTGCACGGGTTCTATAGCTCAGGTTTTCCGAACTGCTTCCATATGGGAATCACGCAGAACGGATTGACCGCAAATTTTCCGCACATGCTGCTCGAGCAGGCGGCCCACATAACGGAACTGATTACGCATGCGAAGTCGAATGAGGCGCGATGCCTGGAGCCCACGGCCGAGGCGGAAGCCGAATGGGTGGCGACGATCAAGCGCAAGGCGATACACAATCAACGGTTCCTGTCCGAATGCACGCCCGGATACTACAACAATGAGGGAAAACCCACGGACAGCACGGGGTTGTTCGGGGAGCAATACGGCGGCGGACCCGTGGAGTTCCACGAGATCATTCGCGAGTGGCGTGCGGATGGGCAGATGAAGGGCCTCAAATTGAGTTGACGAAGCGCTGCCGTGGACTTAACGGTTTGAACAAAAGCGGGGGCCGGCTTAGCGCCGGCCCTCGCTTTATTTTGCACTGCCGCGCGTCTCAGTACGATCGTGGCATTCTGAGCAGATGCTCGCCGACGTAACTCAGGATCAGGTTGTTGGAGATCGGAGCAGTACGGTAGAGGCGAGCTTCGCGCCATTTGCGCTCGACGTGATACTCCTTGGCAAAGCCGTAACCGCCGAGCGCGTTCATAGCGGCCTCACCGGCCTCCCAAGCGGCTTCAGAAGCCATATACTTAGTCATGTTCGCTTCGGCGCCACAGGGTAGTCCGGCGTCGAAGAGTGCGGCCGCCTTGAGCCTCATCAGATCCGCTGCCTGCACGGCGACGTGAGCCTTGGCGATGGGAAACTGCACACCCTGATTCATGCCGATGGGCCGGTCGAAGACGCGGCGCTCGTTCGAATACTTGACTGAGTATTCGACAAACCAACGTCCGTCGCCGATAGATTCGCTGCCGACCAGAATGCGCTCGGCGTTGAGCGAACTTAATACATAGGAAAAACCCTTGCCTTCCTCGCCGATGAGCGCATCGCGCGGCAGGGTCAGGTTATCGATGAAGAGCTGGTTGGTCCCGTGATTGACCATGGTGGCGATCGGCACCGCCCTGATCGCGTCGCCACACTCTCTGAGATTGACGAGAAAGAGACTCATGCCATCGGTCTTTTTCTTGACCTGGTCGAACGGCGTTGTGCGGGTAAGCAGCAGCAGCATGTCCGAGTGCTGAAAGCGCGAGGTAAAGATTTTCTGTCCGTTGATCACGTACTGATCGCCCTGGCGGCGGGCGAAGGTTTTAATCCTGGGGGTCTCCGAACCCGCGTCCGGCTCGGTGATGCCGAAGGATTGCAGGCGCAACTCGCCCGAGGCGATGCGCGGCAGGTAATTCTGTTTCTGACCGGCGCTGCCATGCTTGAGGATCGAGGCCATGGTGTACATTTGCGCATGGCAGGCGACCGCATTCCCGCCGCTGCAATTGATCTCTTCGAGAATGATCGACGCCTCGAGCATCCCGAGTCCGGCACCGCCATATTCCTCGGGAATCAACGCAGCGAGCCAGCCGGCCTCGCTCAAGGTTTTGACGAATTCGTCGGGATAGGCATTTTTCTCGTCGCAACCGCGCCAATACTCATTGCCGAAACGGGCGCACAGGGCGGCGACAGCGGCGCGGATTTCCTTCTGGTTATCGGAATACTCGAAATCCATCTAATTCTCCTCTAAGACGCGGCGAGTGGCCTTCGGCGCAGATACATTTCCGACGCCTTGGCGGGCAGGACTTCAAGATACGACCCGTGGACTTCACGACTCCACAAAATACAATCGACTCATCAGCGATTTTTCCAAACCGGGGCGCGCTTTTCGTTGAATGCCGCGATGCCCTCGAGCCGGTCCTCGCTGCCGATGAGCACGTTGTAGGCCGCGATATCCAGTGCGTAGGCCGTGCGCGAGTCGCAGTCCATACCACGGTGGAGGGCGACCTTGGCCGCGCGAACCGCCATCGGCGCACTAGCGACGATCGCGTTGGCAATCTCGATTGCGGTTTCGAGCGCGCGGCCCTCCGGCACGACTCGATTAACCAGCCCCCATTCGCAAGCAACGTCCGCCTTGATCGCGCGGCCGGTATAGATGAGCTCGCTCGCACGGCGGATTCCGATGGCGCGTGCGAGACGATGGATGCCGCCGCCGCCGGGCATGATTCCCCGCGTGATCTCCTTGACGGCGAACTCCGCGGTGTCGGAGGCGACAATGAAGTCCGTCCCGAGCGCCAGTTCGCAACCGCCCGCATAAGCGAAGCCCTCGACCGCGGCGACGATTGGCAGCGGAAAATTCCATAACGCCTCGAACATCTCTTCGATCAGATGATGTTGCTGGCGCCATTGCTCGTTGCTCATGCCGTTGCGTTCTTTGAGATCGCCGCCGGTCGAGAACGCGCGGCTGCCGGAGCCGGCCATAACCATGCATCGGAGGTCGTCGTTGTAGGACTGTTCGCGAAAGAGACTAAGAAGTTCGGTCATCATCCGGGTGTTCATGGCGTTCAGCGCGCCTGGGCGATTCAAGGTCAAAACGGCGAGGCCGGCGGTGGCGCCGGGCCAATCCAATTTCAAGGTTTCCATGGCAATACCTCGATGTTCCAAACCAAATCAGGAGATCTTTCAGGCCGCAAAGCGCCGCAAAGGAATCGGATACATTGCGCGGATCCGGGCCACGATACTACGTAAAAGTGCAGTTGTCCGATGACGATCCGAGATGCAGCGAGACGCTAGCCCCTGTGCGCGAAGCCTCACGCGAGCGGGGGTGGTGAAGTCCAGCAGGGTCCGGCCTTCGGCAACATCGCGGGCAGGGGGTGTTCGAGCATCTCTTCGAACCAGCGGGAAGTTTCGACCAATTTGTCGAGGTCGACGCCGGTCTTGATGCCCATGCCTTCGAGCATGAAGACCAGATCGTCCATCGGGATGTTGCCGGTGGCCTTCGGCGCAAAGGGGCATCCGCCGGCTCCGCCGGTAGAGGCGTCGAGCACGTCGGCGCCTGCGCTCACCGCGGCGAAGGCATTTGCGAGTCCGAGGTTGCGGGTGTTGTGGACATGAATACCGATCCGCACGCCGGAGAATTCCTTGCGCGCGCGCGCCAGGATGCGCTCGATTTGCGGCGGTACCGCCATCCCGACAGTATCGGCGAAATCGACTTCAGCCACTCCAGCTTCGACAAATTGCGCCGCGAGAGCGAGGACCCGGTCGGGATCGACCGCCCCCTCGAAGGGGCAGCCGAAGGAAGTTGCGATGGTGCCGGTGAGTTCGACTTGGTCGCGGCTCGCGCGCTCGAAAATTGGGCGATACGCGGCCATCGTGGCTTCGGGGAGTGCGTTAGCGTTTTTCTGGTTCATGGTATCGGTCGCGGCGACGACCAGTCGTATATAGCGCGCGCCGGCCTGAACCGCGCGATCGTAACCGCGATCGTTCAGCACCAGCACGATTGGCCGAATGCCGGGAATTTCCGCGGCGGCGCGAAATACCTCTTCGGCATCGGCCATTTGCGGCACCCACTTGGGGCTGGCAAAGGAAGCGACCTCGATCCAGCGCATACCAGCCGCGGCGAGGCGGCGGATCAGGTCAAGTTTTTGCGCGGACGAGAGCATGATTTTTTCATTTTGAATGCCGTCGCGCGGGGCCACGTCACACAGGATGATCTGGTCGTTCATATTGATAACCTCCATCTGCGTGACGATGCGGCGGCACGCCCTCGCAATAACCTAATCCCTTGGAATCCATGAGACCGCTGCGATTATCGCCGATTACGAGCGGCGATCAAGCTCTGGCGAGAAATGACGGAACTCACGGCCCGGACGCTGCATCATGGCTTGCGTCTGCGAAATCCAATCGGGTGGGAGGCAGAACCGCCCGTGCGATCAGCCGCGTCGCGAAATCGCTTGCTTGCCGCGCGCCGATTTTTGTGAACATAGGCAATATCAATTGCATCGTGCGGGACGGGAACTATGAAAGTCGGCTTCATTGGCTTGGGAACGATGGGCTCGCTGATGGCGGGTAATCTGCAAAAGGCGGGGCATCAGTTGGTCGTCAACGACGCGCGGCCGGAATGTGCGGCGCCGCTTCTCGCTCACGGCGCGGTTTGGGCCGAGACCGCTGCGGAGGTTGCGGCGCAGGCGGAAGTCGTATTCAGTTCGCTGCCGGGTCCGGCGGAGGTCGAGGAAGTCGCGTTGGGCGCGCACGGAATTCTCGCCGGTATCGCCGCGGGCGGGGTGTACTTCGATCTATCGACCAACTCGCCATCGCTGGCGCGCCGCATCAACGGCGCATTTGCGGAGAAGGGATCGCAGATGCTCGACGCACCGGTGAGCGGAGGTCCGGCGGGCGCTGCTACCGGCAAGCTTGCGCTGTGGGTGAGCGGGGACGAAGCGGCCTTCGATCGCTATCGGCCGCTGCTGTTGGACATCGGGGATCAGCCGCGTTACGTCGGGCCGAGCGGTGCGGGATCGGTCGCCAAGCTGGTGCACAATTGTGCGGGTTACATATTGAATACCGCGTTAGCGGAGGTCTTCACACTGGGGGTCAAGGCGGGGGTCGAGCCGCTCGACCTGTGGGAGGCGGTGCGCCATGGCGCGTTGGGCCGGCGGCGGCTTTTCGATCTGGTGACCGACCATTTCCTGCCCGACAAGTACGACCCGCCGAATTTTGCATTGCGGCTCGCGCACAAGGATGTGGGACTGGCGACGGCGCTGGGAAAGGAGCTTGGGGTTCCGATGCGCCTGGCAAACCTGACGCTCGAAGAGATGACCGAGGCCTTGAACCGGGGCTGGGGGAATCGGGATTCGAGGGTGACGATGCTGCTGGAGACGGAGCGTGCAAACGTAAAAGTCGCCGTCGATCCCGAGCGGCTGCGCGCCGCGATGGCGCGCGTTGCGCGGAGTTCCCGCGAGTCCCGCGAATCCAATGACAAGCGCCGAGATTGAAGCTGGGGGTGCGCGATGGCTGAACGACTAGCCGAATACGAGCTGTTTGCGATTCGATACGCAAGGCGCGACGCGATGCGCCGTGACCACTTCATCATGGGCGATGCGCACGATGCGCCGATGCCGATGGATTATTTCGTGTGGGCGGCAGTTTCGCCCGAGCGGAGCGTCATCATCGACACCGGCTTTACCAGTGAGACGGCGGCAAAGCGGGGGCGGGAATTTCTGCGCTGTCCAGTGCAATCGCTCGAGCTGATAGGTCTCGACCCGGAAAAAATCCGCGACGTGATTATCACCCATTTGCATTACGACCATGTGGGGAACTTCCAACGCTTCGGCAACGCGCGTTTTCATCTGCAGGAGAAAGAGATTCTGTTCGCGGTCGGGCGCCACATGCGGCATCCGTTGCTGCAGCATTCGTATGAGGTCGAAGACATCGTCGCACTGGTGCGGGCGAACTATGCGCGGCGGGTCACGCTATATGGTGGGCCCGCAGAAATCGCGCCAGGGATAACAATTCATCCGGTCGGCGGGCACACGCCGGGGGTTCAATTCGTGCATGTGCATACGCGGCGCGGATGGGTAGTAGTGGCGTCGGACGTGACTCACTATTACGAGAACATGGAGCGTGGCCGTCCTTTTCCGGCGGCGATAAACATACCCGACATGCTCGAGGCGTTTGAAAAGCTGGTGGAAGCGGCGCCGACGCGCAATCATATTATACTTGGGCACGATCCGCTGGTGATGCGGCGGTACCCGCCGGCGGCGGCGAAGCTGGAGGGAATCGTCGTCAGGCTGGATGTTGATCCGAAGATCGATCAATAAAGCGTGCGGGAATTTGCGATGCAGAGCAAAGTCGATCGCCCGCATGAATTGTAGCAATCGATACCAATCGAAACATTCGAGGAGGAACCAATGAGTACGACCCCATCGAAACCTGCGAATCCGCGGGAACGTCTTCGTCCGATAGTGCCCAAGCTAATCGATTTGACGGAAAAGGTGGTTTACGGCGATGTATGGGAGCGACCCGGACTCTCGAAACGGGATCGCAGCCTGGTCACGGTAGCTGCGCTGGTGGCGCTTTATCGGCCTGAGCAGCTTCGCGTACATCTGGGCCGCGCGCTCGAAAACGGAGTGACTAAAGACGAGCTCAGCGAACTCATCACACATTTGGCATTTTACTCCGGATGGCCGACGTCGATGACCGCCGCGTCGATCGCCAAAGACGTATTCGAGAGCTGATTCAGATAGTAAGTATTCGACTGCCGATCCGCGCGAAGCGGCCGGACGTAAACGTCAGGTGCGTGTAAGTGCGGCGGACCCGGATGAAAATCGCATCGATTCGTATGTAGGAGATGCGCGGGCGGTTGTGCTAGGCAGACAATAGGCGCCAGGAAATCAGGAGAGATGGGTTTATGGCAGCGAGCGGAACTGTCGATTACAACGCCCTCGTGCGAGAGGACCGAGTTCATTCCCGCGTCTATACCGACCCGCAGGTTTTCGAAGACGAGATGGAACGGATGTTTCATCGCGGATGGGTCTTCGTCGGTCATGCCAGCGAAATACCGGAACCGGGTGACTATCGGCTGGCGTGGGTCGGACGCTATCCGATTATCATGGTGCGGGGCGCCGACGGCGAGGTGCGGCTATTGTCGAACCGCTGCCGCCATCGCGCGAACACGGTATGTCAGATCGAACGCGGAAACGCGCGATTTTTCCGTTGTGACTATCACGGATGGATGTACCGGAACGATGGCGGACTGGCGTCGGTGAGTTATCCGGAGGGCTACGATCGGACGTTTCGCAAGGAAGATTACGGACTGATCCCGTTGCCGCGGGTGGCGAACTATCGGGGATTTATTTTCGGCAGTATCGCGCCGGCGGGGATGAGCCTAAATGACTATCTCGGCAAGGCAACGGAGCAGATCGATTTATTTGTAGATCTTTCGCCAGTAGGCGAAATCGACGTGCGCGGTGGAATTCATAAGTACAGTTATCACGGCAACTGGAAGTTGCAAATTGAAAATTCAATGGACGGATACCACCCGAATTTCGTCCACAAGACATTTTTCGGGATGATGGGGCGGCGGGGAATCAAAGCGCCGACGCGGCATTTCGGCGGTAGTTCGATCGCGGTCGCGCGCGATTTCGGTCACGGGCACGTGATGCTGGACTACCGCGAATGCAATCGCGATGGACAGGTGCTGAACGTAGTGCAGGGCGGAGAGAAATATCGCGAAGCGATGGATACGCACTACGGTGCGGCGCGTGCGAAGGAGATAATCAACAGCGGCGGCACGCATCTGCTGGTGTTCCCCAACCTCGTTATGATCGGAGTGCAACTCAGGGTGATTCGGCCGATCGGACCGGAGGAGACCGAAGTGTACCTCTATCCGACGCTATTGAAGGGCGTGGCGCCCGAGGTGAATCAATGGCGCCTGCGCGGTCATGAGAGCTTCTTCGGACCGGCGGGCTTCGGTGCCCCGGACGATCTCGAGATGTTCGAACGCATGCAGGTCGGCTTCAGGAACGAACTCGACCCGTGGCTGATACTGTCGCGCGGGACGCATCGGGAGCGCCGTGAGGCTGACGGCACGCGAGTCGGCCATGTGACGGACGAGGTGACGCAGCGCGGGATTTGGCGGGAATGGAAACGGGTGATGACCGGACGCGAAGACGAGTCGGAGAGCGCAGACGCGTTGCGCATGGCGGCGGCCGATTAGGCTGGAGTGGTTGAGATGGCAAGCCTGCGCGAGCGCGTCGAGGAGTTTCTGTTTTTCGAGGCGAAGCTAATCGACGAACATCGATACGATGAATGGCTTGGGCTGTGGACTGAGGACGCCCGCTACTGGGTGCCGTGCAACACGGACGATGCTGACCCGTCGCTGCAAGCGATGATCATCTACGATAATCGCGCCCGCCTGAACGAGCGGATATATCGGATGACCAGCGGGGCGGCTTGGGCGCAACAGCCGCGGTCGCGCACGCGGCGGCTAATCGCGAACGTCGAGGTGCGCGAAATTGACGGCGGCTATGCGGTGGAATCGAATTGCATAATCGCGGAATTGCGACGGTCGCGGCAGGATATTTTCGCCGCGCGAATGCTGCATACGCTGCGGCCATCTGGCGACAGCTTTCGTATCGCCCTCAAGAAAGTACTGTTGCTCAACAATGACGAGCCGATCGATAATCTGACCTTCCTGGTCTGATCCCCTTCCGCTTCTGATTTTGCCCTGTGCGCGCGACGCCCGTGTTGAAAGCACCGCGTCTGCAGGCGTCCTTATCAATAACCTCATCGGCACGCGCGCCACAGCTTAACCAAGCCGCGAGATTGTAGCGATACAGGCGCGAGCCGGCGGCCTGGTCTATTTGGTTCCCAAGGCCGCGAGCGGACCGCGATCCACTACTGGTACACGCTTGGATCCCTGCGCCAGTGCGACGCTACCGGGGGTGCGCTGGAACGGATCGCGAAGGTCGATTTCCTGCGCATGAGCCTTGAGGGCAGGGATTACTTCCTCGGCAAACAGTCGCATGCTGGTGCGCCGGTCGTCGTCGCCGATGGGACCTTGAATACTCAGAATAATAAAAATCCCGGTGCGCAGAACGCTCATGATTGACTTGATCTTGGGGATCAAGGTTTTCGGCGTGCCGGCGAGGACCTGCATGTTCTGTTGTCCGCGCATCAACGCGGCGTGCAGTTTGCGCCGGATCTCCGCGTAATCGAGTGCGCCGTCATCGCTGCCGTGCATCTGCTGGCGCACCTTCTCGCCGCTGATGCCGAGCCACGCGCTGGTCTGCTGTTTCGCCAGTATGCGAATTGCGGCCTTGGAGTTGTAGCCGGGGGGCATCGTGAACTCCGGCGCCGAGAACGCATTCTGGCCACCGCCGTAAACGAATCCTTCCGCGACCTTTTGCGCCTTTTCTTCCGTTTCTCCGACGGCGGTCGCAACCATGTAGCCAAAGTTTTCAGGGCCGGCCTGATACCCATGCTTGGCGGCTTCGTCGGCGTAAAAGTCCCACAGGTCGCAAGTTGGCGCGAGCGGGGTGCCGAGCCCGATGTAGGGGTAGCGATGCGCGGCGCACCACTGCACGGTTTCGGGACTGAGCGTGCCGGGAATCCACATCGGCGGATGCGGCTTCTGATACGGCAGCGCCCACGGATTGACGTGCCGATAATGAAAATGCTTGCCCTCGTAACGCCACGGGCCGGGCCGCGTCCACGCCTGCACGATGAAGTCGTGGGCCTCGTTGAACATCTCGCGGTTGTAAGCCGGATTCGCGTTGTTGAAGAATTGCTCGGAGCCGGCGCCACGGACCCATCCGGTGACGAGGCGGCCGCGCGAAATGAGATCGATCTCGGCCAGCTCCTCGGCCATCCGCAACGGATGCTTGATCACCGGGAGCGGATTGCCAATCAGCACGAGGCGTACGCGCTTGGTCCGATACGCGAGCACCGACGCCTCGACGTTCATCACCGAGCCCATGCAAATGGGGTTGCCGTGATGTTCGTTGAGCGCGACTACGTCGAAACCCAGGTCCTCGGCGTAACAGTTTTCGTCGAGGTAGTAATGGTAGTCGTCGGCCGCTTTTTCACGGTCGTATAATTTATTCGATATGCCGAAAAACGCACCGTTGCGGAGAATCTCTTCTTCGGGGAGCCAGCGATAGGGCCGTTCGGTGAAATAACCTATCTGCATCGCGATGTCCTTTTTTGTCGGTATCGTTAATAAAATACGTGCGGCGAAGCGAGCAAATCGGCCAGTACCGGAGCCTCGGCGAGATTCGCAAGCCTGCGCCCGTCCGCGCGGCGCCGAGTGGACCCGCACCATCCGAGGATACCGGACTTCAGGATTACTAGCCCGAATGGAAGTAATGGGCAATAAAGAACGCTCAAGCGGCGGCGGCCGAGGGCGCGAGCGGGCTCGATCAAGCGCAAAACCGCTAACCCCCGGTCCGCCTCATGCGCTAGAATCAGCACCCCGCGGTTCCATTGAGCCAGTTGCCTTGAGTGTCGGAGCCGCGATGCCTTTTCGCGAAAGGAAAACACGATGGCACGATGCGGCATTTCACTTTCACCGATGTCGGGAATTCCCCATCCGGAGTTCATACAACTCGCACGCGAGGTCGAGGACGCCGGCTTCAGCGGGGTCTTCATTCCGGAGGCCAACAATGACGGGTTGATGTGTTGCTACGCAGTCGCCGGCGCGACCAAGCGGGTCGAGATCGGGACCTGGATCGTCAATATTTATTTGCGCGAGCCCACCCTATGCGCGGCCGCAGCCGAAATGGTTCAAGACGCCGCCGGTGGCCGCTTCATCCTGGGTTTGGGCGTGAGTCATCGTCCGGCCCTGGAAGCGCGCGGAATCCAGATGGGCAACGCCCGCGACCGCCTGCGCCGCGACACACAGATTATTCGCGCGACGCTCGGCGGCGAGACCGCAATGTTCGGGATGAAATTTCGCCAGCCAAAAAACCCGATTCCTATCTACTTTGCGGCTCTCGCACTCGAAACTGCCCGCCTCGCCGGCGAAATTGCGGACGGCCTGATGCTTTACCTGTGCCCGCCGGAGCGGATGCGCAAATCGATCGATGTCGCACACGCAGCGGCCCAGCAGCACGGTCGCAAGCCGTCGGCGATCGCGGCGACGGTCGGATTGCCGGTTTTTCTGCACAGCGACCTAAAGGTCGCGTACGCTGCGGCTCAACGCGGACTTGCCTTCTATGGGGCGCTGCCGTTTTACAATCGCCTGATTGCGCGCAGCGGCTTCGAATCCGCCGCGAATGCGATCATGGCGGCGGCCAAGCGCAACGACGCCAGCGCGATGGCGGCTGCGGTGACGGAGCCGATGATCGATTCACTGGCGCTCGTTGGCCCCGAATCTCGATGCTTCGAGCGGCTGGAGCAGTACCGCGAACACGGCGCCGAGCTTCCAATCATAGTTCCCAACGCGGTTAACGAGGATTACACAACTGCCGTGCGCCGCATTGTGAAGTCATTCGCGAAGCTCAATTAGCCGCGGCAAGAAATAAGGAAGGGCAAATGACTTTATTACCATATCTCGACGAGCGAGACGCCTCACCGGAGGTGCTGAAAATCCTCAAGGCCCAGCCGCAGGTGCTCAACGTCCAGCGGGTGATGGCCAACGCTCAGGGTATTTTCCCTCATCGCAGCAAACTGAGTAACGCGCTCTTTACTCAGATCAAACTGGACCCGCGGTTGCGGGAAATCGCGATTCTGCGCACTGCGAAGGTCTGCCATTCAATTTACGAGTGGACCCAGCATGTACCTGCGGCCCGCCACGTCGGAGTCACCGAGGAGCAGATTGCGGCGATCGAGCAATGGGGCGGAGCCGGCTGCTTCAGCGAAGTTGAGCGCCTGGTGTTGCAGTTGACCGACGAGGTCAACGCAAACGTCAAGGGCAGGCGCGAAACGGTCGAAGCACTGAAGAGAATTCTGAGCCCGGCGGAAATAATCGAGTTACTCATTATAATTGGCCACTGGCGCCAAACCGCGAGCGTTCTCGAAACCATCGAGGTCGATCTGGAAGACTTCGCGGGAACCATGAATATCCTCGAGGGGATCGCGCGCAAGCCGGCCTAGGGCCTTGACCTGATCAATCGAGCAGAACTTGGAGTCGAAAGGATTTGCCGGTGGATAGAACTGACTTTCGATATTTGCTGGTTGAAGACGACGGGATGATCCGCCGCCTGACGCTGAATCGTCCGGACCGTCTGAATGCGCTCAATTTTCGAATCGGCGCAGAATTGCTGGACGCATTGGAAGATTGCGATCGAAATCCTGACGTCCGGGTGGTGATTCTGACCGGGGCCGGGCGCGCGTTTTGCGCCGGAGACGATCTGCGCGGAATGAACGAGCCGGGAGAACCGGACCGCAGGTACCTCGATCCGATCAAGCAATACGTCGAAGGCGAGGGCCGGTGGCCGTTGATTGTCGCGCGAATGAGGGCGCTTTCGAAGCCGGTAATTGCGATGATCAACGGACATGCGCACGGCGCGGGGTTTAACCTGGCGCTGGGCTGCGACCTGCGCGTAATTGCGGACTCGGCCACTATGTCGATTCCGTTCGCGAAGCGCGGAATCGCCACCGGCACAAATTTGCTGCAACAGTTCGTTGGCATCGGCAAAGCGATGGAATGGGCGCTGCTCGGCCCGGTATTGTCGGCGGCGGAGGCTGAGCGCTGGGGATTGGTGAGCCGGGTGACGCTGCTCGCCGAGCTGGAGCATGAGACCATGAAGCTCGCGCGGGAGCTGTCCGAAGGTCCGACGCTGGTGCTCGGCTACACCAAATCAGCGGTGGTTCATGGGTGGCAGGCGCCACCGGAGACCGCCTACCGATATCAAGGCCAAGCAGTAACCCAATGTCAGCGAACTGAGGATTTCACCGAAGGTATTCAGGCCTTTCGGGAAAAGCGACCACCGCGTTTTCGCGGACGCTAAGCCCACGGCGCGGCCCGATTGCCGAGTCGCGGGTGCGCGCCGACACCTACTGGCGAAGAAGAATCCGGATACCCACGCCGGCGCGCCGGCGTGGGTATCTCGCTAAATCACACCGCAGCGAAATGCGGCATCACCTCGTCCATCAGCATGCGCTGGGAGTTCGCCCAGCCTTCGGAATTTTCCGATTGATCGAAAGTAAGTACGAGCAAGCAGCCGAAGCCGCCGGTGTCGTGCTGCATGTGTCCCAATTTTTCGGTGACGGTTTTGGGCGAGCCGACGAGCCAGCAATGGTCAGCCAGGTATTCAATCGTGACATCCGAATCCGGCACTTCCGGATGATGTTTGTACAAGCTGACCATGCCGAAGGATTTGAACAGCGGCAGCAGATAATCCCGATAGACTCGTCCGAGCATGCCATTGATGGCTTGATCGCGCGCTTCCTTATCGGTTTCTGCTATATACACTTCGCGCGCAACCCGCCAGTCTTTGCGAGACGGAGTGCGGCCGGTTTTTTCGGCACCCGCGACTACCGCGTTCCAATGGGTCTTCAGGTAGCTATCGCTGAGGGCGACACTCATCGGCATGAAGCCGCGCTCGCCGGCGAATTTCAACGTATCCGAGCCCGGCGTCAGACCGGCAATTCCGATTGGCGGATGCGGTTTCTGGAACGGTCGAATATGAAATTTCAAGGTGTCGAGCATCGTATCGATACGGTTCACCGTCCAGTACTTGCCCACGTATTCGAAGGGCTCGGTGCTTTCCCACAGACGCAGGATGATGTCGAGGGCCTCGAGCGTCATGCGTCGGTTTTCGCCGCCGGCGCCATCGACGTTAAACAGCTTCCAGTCGCTGGGCAGGCCGCTGGTGCCGACGCCAAACATGAAGCGGCCTTGCGCCAGGTGATCCAAATACGCCACGCGATGCGCCAGCTCGGCCGGATGATGATAGGGCAGCAGGTGAGCTCCGGGGCAGAGCTTGATTTTTTTGGTGCGCAGCAGGCCTTGCGCGATGAGTAAGTCCGGCGCCGGATTCGGCTCCCACGGGGAGGTGAAGTGCTCACCCATCCAGGCTTCTTCGAAACCCAGCTTGTCGCACAGTTCGAGATGCTCCAGGTCCCATTGATGACCCGCGAGAAGAGTCCTCTCCGGTGGGTGGGAGGGCATCATGAATACACCTGCTTTCATACGATCTCCTTGCCGACAGCTTGCTGTTCCATCGCACATTAAGGGATCGGAGCGCGTGCGGTCAAAGACCCCGGAAGTCGCGCGCAGAGTCCCGTCAACCATCGAGATCTATCTGTTGGCAGCCGAAAAGTCACCTGTTCTGGCCGCCGAAATCCTGGCCGCGATCAGCCGGGATTTGCCGCTGAAATTACAGTGGACGTGTTAGGATCGACTTCGAGCGAATCGCCGCGTGAAATTCCGGCAAGATTTGAGTATCGTGCATCCCGCCTCGAGTAGCGTGCAAACTTTTTCGATGAGCGCCATTATGGGCGCAGGAGAGCTTCGATGGACATAGGCATTCTGGTCGCGACCACGGCTCGAACGGGAGCTATAGATGCGATCGCTCGGGCGGTCGAGAACGGCGGATACGAATCGCTCTGGATACCCGAACATCCGGTGATTCCGGTCGGGTTCAAGACCGCAGTTCCCGGCGGTGGCAAGTTGCCCGAACACTACGGCCGCTGGGTCGATCCGTTCGTCGCGCTTTCAATCGCCGCAGCCGTGACGAAGCGAATCAAGCTTGCGACCGGCATCTGTCTGTTGCCGGAGCGCGAGCCGCTGATCACGGCCAAGTCGGTAGCGAGCCTCGACCTCTACTCTGGAGGCCGCGTGGTGCTGGGCGTTGGCGCGGGATGGCTGCGGGAAGAGACCGAGGCGATGGGCGCCCACTTCGGATCGCGCTGGAAGCGGCTGCGCGAGACGGTCGAGGCGATGCGCGTGCTCTGGTCAGAACCGGAGCCGGCCTACGCGGGCGAGTTGGTTCATTTCCCCGCCGTCAGATGCGAACCGAAGCCCTTGCAGAAGCCCTATCCGCCAATTCTTCTCGGCGGTCACGGACCGAAGGCCCTCGAGCGGGTGGCGCGGACCTATGATGGGTGGATGCCGCTGGTGCCCAACCCTGAATCGCTCAAGCGCGATGTGACGGCGTTGCGGAAACTCGCTGCCGACCACGGACGCGACCCCAAGGCGTTGCATATCACCGCGCTGGTTGATCCGGGCGAAAACGGACCGTCGTCAGACGAGCTGCAGAAGTACGCCGAGGCCGGAGCAAGCCGCGTAGTGCTCTTCTCGCAACGGATGGCGATTGCGATCGCCGACGGTGCAGCACTCGAACTGATCAAACGTTTCGAGCCAGTCGTGGAACAGGCGCGAAAGATCGGGACAAAGTGATCGACGCGGGCGAGAATTGCCGCATCAGCCGATGGTTCGTGTAAGCGGGTCGGTCCGGTGCATCGGCGGTGCGGTGCCTCATATCGTAGTGGCAGCGTGATGGGCGCGATGATCCGAGATCGCCCGCGCCGCTTGCTAATCGGTACCGTTGCCTATTCAATTGCAGAGCTATGCGCAGCATTCGGTAAGTTCGCGCGCTCCGGTCGGCGGTCGGCACCTGATCCTCCTCATCTCCGAAATTACCCTTCCAGAACCGCGCATTCGAATCTGAATCATACCGCTAGCCCCCGCATGGGGTTTGGGCTATAACCGGCGGACTCAACTTTGAGTGGCGGGCAACCCAGGAGCATGAGAGACTCCTGCGCCGCCAGGGTGGCCAGCTAATTTGCCACTGGCCGAACGCTTGCTAATCCGGGCGGAGAAAAGCACGGTGTGCATGCCGGGGGCGTTTTGAGAGCGAGGTGTACCAATGAGTAGGGGACAGGGAGCGAGGCACGACAGGTTGAAATCGATCTGGATACTGGCGCTGTGCGTCGGCCTGATCATCGCCGGTTGGCCAACAGGGGCATCCGTTGCAGCTGCGGCATCGCCGGGGCTGGGCGTCGGGCGTGCCAGCCGGCCATGGGAGAACTATTTCGGAGTTGCGCTATTGCAGGCAGATCGCGCGGTGGTGGTCGGCGATAAGGGCGTCGTGATGACCTCGGCGAATCGCGGGAGCACGTGGACCCGCATCCAACTCAAGAAAGACGACAAATATTACGATCTGTACAGCGTAGCCTTCGCCCCGGACGGATCCAGTGGGTGGGCGGTAGGAGACGGCGGAGCGATTTTTCACACCGGCGACAGTGGCGCGACATGGACCCTGCAAAAATCCGGAGGGTCCACGGCATTGCTCAAAATCGCTGTGATCGACTCCCAAAAGGCGTGCGTGGCCGGTGAGCACGGCTTGATACTCTGCACGGTTGACGGCGGCGCCAATTGGGTAGCCACGAAATTCGAGGACCTGGTCTTCTTCGACATCGCCTTTACGGACCCGAACCATGGATGGGCCGTGGGCGAATTCTCAACCATCGTGCGCACGATTGATGGGGGAAAGACCTGGACCGTTCAGGTTGGCGGCAAGCGGCTGGTGACACTTGACCCGTATTTCGCGCTCGATTTCAAGGACGCCGAAAACGGCATGGTGCTTGGGCTAAACGGTATTTATATGGCTACCAGCGACGGCGGTAATACGTGGAAAGCCGGCAAACTACCCAATCAGAACCATTCCTTTTACGCGGAGGTAGCTGCACCGGTGGACGGATCGGTCGCCTACTATGCCGGCGGCGAGAACGGGATGACCGGGCGCATCGTCGATGAGAAGGTAATCCGCACCGCCACGGCCACCTCGAACTCGATCACTTCCATTGCTTTTAAGTCCAACTTCGGACTGGCGGTCGGTTTATCGGGCACCGTCATGCGGAGCGAAGATGGCGGCCAGACGTGGACCCAACTGCAGGGTAGTCGACTCGTCGAAACCCTAGCTAAATAGGCAATCACAATGAGAAATCCATCATTCAGTATCGGCGCCCTTATTTTGCGTTTCCGGGCTCCAATTGGCGCTCTGCTGTTGTCGGTTACGCTCTTCATGGTGTATGCGGCCACGCACGTGGAAGTCGGAACTCGATTCGTCGATTTCTTTCCGAGCTATCATCCGTACGTCCTGCTCAACGAAAAGTTTCAGCGATCGTTCGGCGGAGCGGAAACGCTCGCGATAATGGTCCACGTCAAGGACGGCAACATTTTCAATGAGACGACCTTGAAGAAACTTCAAGGTCTGACGGAAGCGATGAACGCGCTCCCGGGCGTAAATCACGAAGAGGTGTTTTCGCTCGCGTCGTTCCGCATCAACTTCGTCAAGGCTGAGTCAGGCGCACTGATCACCCAAGCGTACATGTACCCGAAAGTGCCGACCACGGCGCAGGGTATCGCCAAGCTAAAGGCCAATGTAATCGAGCATCAGGACGCCCTGCGCCAACTTGTCAGTGAGGATTTTAAAAGTGCGATGGTCACGGCGTCCTTCAATGACGCTGCGATCAACTACCGCGTATTCTTCACGGATGTTCAGAACATAATTAAGAAGTACCAGGATGCGAACAATCGCATCTACGTAGCGGGCGAGCCAATTACCCGAGGATGGGGATACCATTATCTGCCAACCCTGGTAGCTGTCATTTTTATATCGCTCGCGATCATCGTGCTGGTCCATTATTACGGCATTCGCGGGATCGCCCGATGGTGGGCACCGCTGATGACGGGGGCTTGTTCCGCGCTATGGGGTATGGGCTTTACCGGATTAATCGGATTTCAACTGGACCCGGTGATGCTCGTTATACCGTTCATTCTGACGGCGCGTGACGTCAGCCACGGTATTCAGTGGCAGCGCCGTTTCTATAGCGAAATCGAGAGAAGCGGTGGTGACGTCTATAGTGCGGTAGTTTCGACTACCAACTTGATGTTGCCTCCCGGTCTGGTTTCGATTCTGGCCGACATCTTCGGAATCATCTTCGTTTCTTTCAGCGGTATTCCGGTCCTCCATCATATAGCGCTTACCGGCGCCGTCTGGGTGGCTGCAAGCCTCCTGATGGTATTTGTGTTCCAGCCGATCGTGATGAGCTATATGCCGCCGCCGAGACTCGAAGGCAAAATCGATGAACATCTGTCTGGCGGGCTCGAAGGACAGATTGATCGGATGATTGCGAACCTCGTGGAATTTCCGGTTCGTCCCGGGTGGGCGCGTACTATCATTCTGTGGGGCGCGGCCGGCTTTATAGTCCTGGGCCTGTTATCCGGTCAGCACGCGAGCATTGGTTACAGAACGATCGGTACTCCGCTGTATCGCTCCACGGCCAAGGTAAACCGGGACATCCAGTCCATCGCCCAGTACTTCCCCGTGGACGAAGGTTGGGTGGTCCTCGAAACGCCGTCCTATCCTAGTCCCGAATCCACCCTGGGCCCGAATGCACTTCGCTCGGCGGACGACCTGCGCGACTACTTGCGCGAGCGTGATCCTAACGTATTGCAGGTCATCTCGTTTGCGTCGGACATCGAGAAGCCATTCAACCAGATGTTCCATTACGCGCATCCGAAATTTCTTCGTATTCCCGAGAATACCGAATTAGCCGGAAATCTCTGGTACCTGTACCTATCGGGAACCGCTCCCGGCGAAATGGAACGGTACATTCCGAATTCTCAGGCGGATGCTACCTGCATTCGGATTTTACTGCGCGACCACACCTACGACACGCTGAATCGCCTGCTCTCTGAGGTCCAGCAGTTCAAAAGGACGCGCGTGCAACCGGATCCGACTCTGAGCAAGCTCAAGATGGCGTATCTCGGAGGTATTGCGGGTCTGTACGCGGCCGCCAATCAGGTACTGAAGTATACCGACTTCTTCAATTTGACGCTGACTTTGTGTGCTGTCGGGATATGCTGTGCAATCGAGTTCCGTTCCTTCACGGCGGGCATCCTGTTTATCGCGGCGAGCGTGCTGGCGAATTTCGGGGCCTTCATTTACATGAATGCCAGGGGACTCACTCTCACGATCGATACTATTCCGGTTGTGTCGCTCGGCATCGGACTAGGAATCGACTATGGTATTTACACAGTGGCCGCGATACGAGACGAGGTAATCGGCGGAAAAGAGATTACCGAGGCAATTATGATTGCGATGAGGGGTACAGGAGGCGCGGTTCTCAATACCCTGTTCGTAATGCTCGGCGGTCTGTCAGTCTGGATGTTTTCGCCCATTGACTTTCATGTACGCATGGCCGAACTGTTGATTTTTCTGATGATCACCAACGCAATAACCGGTGTGGTCGTTTTGCCCAGCTTTATCTCTGCATTCCGGCCGGCGTTCATCAACCGCTATGTTCAACAGGCGCAGGCCGAGCGGGAGCGAAAAATCGCCACATAGAAGCGATTGTCGGGGAGCCATTACGTGTCAGAACGGCTCCGGGCGACTAGAAGAAGCATTTCGCTTTGAGGGTCAATTGCGAAGCTAACTCGATTCACGCGGGCGTGCCCACGACGCCCGCGTGAATCGGTTCCGCTGAGGAACCGAACCGTTCACTCTTGCGAGGACCGATCCGACCACCAATCGAAGTAACTATTTGGCGCGGCGTCTGGTCCGCAGTCGCTGATGTGCCTCCGAATAGTCAGTTGGCGGCGCGAGTGGATAATCCGGCAGGCGTCAGCGCCAGATACCGAAGACACGGAATCCCGTTGATACCCACGACGTGAAGTGAGCCGTGACCTCCATCGGGCGTGCGCCCATGATGCCCGCAGCAACAATCCAGTTGCGTAACTCATGATCGCCGTTGTTCTCGATATCCGGCGAGTCGTAGTCGGCCAACAGGCTCCCTTGTCCGCGTTCGAACCAGTGCATCTTTTCAATATTGCCTTCGAAATCCATGCGCATGCGATCGTATTTCCTGGTAAGCCATGTGTGCGACCAGGTTGAACTCGGACAAATCATTACGCGCTCTGGTCGTCGCATGAGGACCTGGCGAATTGCCCGGCCCATCGCATAGAGGCGGTGTGAGGTCGGCGCGGGCGGATACCCGCTGGTCGATTTAGCCTCCAACCCCTGTCCCGACGCCATGGTTCCGAAAATGTTGAGATCGGAGCCATAGCAGTTAATCATGATCGGGACGAGCGGGTACTTGCCTCCATCGTTGTGCAGAAAGAGCTGAGTATTGGCGTGTGCGTGGCCCAAGCCGTTTTGCCAGCGGTCGCTATTCAGATCATTGGAGGAAGCGATGTCGAATTCATTTCTAATCAATTCATCGCGAATAGCCACTGCCAATTCGGAATGACAAGGCCACGAATAGCGATGATCAGCGGCAACACCCCAGGTGGCCTTGATATATTCCACATCCCCGGGCAGGCGCGACATATTAAACGGCTTTGCGTCCACCTCGTTGCCAACATAGATAGCGTAAGGGGGGAGGTTATTGGCCTGGAAGCATTGAGCCTGATCGTCACCGATCATCAGGATCGCGTCCGGGGAGACTTCATCGATGTATTCGCGCAACCGGTTGAACGCCTGCCAATGCAAATGATGATGCTCCTCGCCCACTTTTGTGGGGTTGTCGCCAAGCTGCGCGACGGCTTCCGGTGGATCCTGGAACGGTCGTCCATCCAGCTTTTCCACCATCTTGCAGAGCATCTGGCGCATCCGAAACATGTTTTGCGGCGCGCTCATGAGATAGGGCACGTGAGAAGTCCCGATGCCAAAAATTTCTCCCATCGAATTGCCTCCTGTCAGGTTCGCAGCGCCAGCTTGAGCAGATCCAGCGCGTTAGCGGCGAGGATTTTGTTTTCGGCCTCGCGCTCGAGACCCAGCGCCTGGATCTCCTGCACTGGATGAGCTACGCCCGCCGGCAGCGGATAATCAGTGCCGACCACGAAACGCTCGGCTCCGTAACAACCCACCAGATGGCGCAACATCGGTGGATTGAGCGCGATGGTATCGAACGAGAGTTGTTCGAGGTAACTCGAGGGCAAACGCGGAATTGCGCTGCGGCATTCAGGTAAAAGTTTGTAGCCCATGTCCAGCCGCCCGATTATGCTCGGCAAGGTGCCGCCGGCATGGTAAAGCACAACCCGCAGCGAAGGATGCCGCTCGAGCACTCCACCATAGATCAGCAGCGCCGCCGCGAGGCCAGTATCGAAGAGATTCCCCACTAGATTGCCAAGAAAATAGCGTGCGAACGCGCCGCGCGGTGCGGCTTCGAACGGATAAACGCACACCGCGATGCCGAGCGCGGCGGCGGCTTCCCAAAATACCTCGAACGCAGGCTCGTCCAGCTGCCGTTCGATCACTCTTGGTGGTATTTCCACTCCGCGAAATCCCAGCTTGGCAGCGCGTTCGAGCTCCTTGGCAGCCAGCGCGGGATCCTGCATAGGTACTGAAGCCAACGGAACAAAACGATCGGGGTTGCTCGCGCCGACAGCCGCCAGCGCCTCGTTGTTCACTTGCGCAATAGCCAGTCCCAGTTCAGGCGCGACTTCGGGATACATCAGGAACGGCACGCACGATACCGCTTGCACCGTCACTCCTTCGCGATCCATGTCCGCGATACGCGCACGGATATCCGAGATCGGTCCCTCGATCGGCCTCATTGCGGATTCTTGGATAACAAAAAAGCGGCGACCGCCACGTTCGATAATTCGTGTCGAGTAGTGTTCACGCTCGCGTGCGAGAAACGCGATCACCTCGGGTGCGACCATGTGGTTGTGCATGTCGACTACTTGCATGGTTGCTCCCAAGCCAATCGCCCGGCGGATAGTAGTGAGACCCGCTATAAGATGATGCTGACCTTGCCGTGCGGACGCAGCGTCTCTAAATCCAGAACGGCCTTGCGTTCCCGGATCTTCAGCGCGCCCTCGCGCCGCACCAATTTGAATTCGTAATGGCCCACGTATGCGTCGACCGTTTCGAAGCGCATCCGATAGACGACGAAGTTTGCCGTCACGCAAATATTTTCGCCGTCGGCTCCGAGCACTCGAACATTAGTAATCAGGCGGCGGGTGCGCGAGTGAGGTGTCTCAGCGTGCGCCGACTTGCCCGTCAATTGCTTCACGCGCGAATGCAGCCGGACCGCATCGTCCGCGATCAGGAACAGTGTGTCGCTGGGATTGCCGTCAGGGTTGTCCGTCGGCGGCACATAATAGGAAATGTCATCGGTCAACATCCCGAGCCATTCTTCGAGACGCCAGCCGTCCAGCAGCGCGGCCTCAGCATAAAGTAGCTGCTCAACCTCGGCTGGTGTGGGTAGATCTGCGCTGCTTGTCATGCCGCCTTCCGCGCGCGGCGGGCTTGCGGCGCCGTTATCAGTGTGTGCCATCGGCGCCAGAATGTACGCATCTGCAGCTCGTCGGAGACCCCGGGCTCGTCGCGCTTCATCCCCCGCGAGATGTCAGACCATTCGACTTCGGGATTGGCAAATCCGCGCTGGCACGATTCGAGCGCCTCGACGTCGTCAGGCGTTGCAAATCCGCCGGGCCCGAGAAAAGTCAGAAAATTGTCGAGCCGAAGGGCGAGATCCTCGGGTCTTTCCTTCACTGGAGAAAGCGCCCATGCGTCCACTTCCATGTAATCGGGCGCGATCGGGAAAAACGTGCGGATAGTTATCGCCATGATGTCGTTGATGACGAGATTTGGGAAAATCAACAGATTACGACAGGTATGCGCGATCCGCCCCGCGCGCTCGGGGCCGCACCGATCTTCGAGCGCACGATAGATTTCATCGATGCGTGCCCTGCGCTCTTGGCCGAACAACGGAATCCATTGCGCGATAGGACGACCGAACGGCGCCGAGTACTCGATCACGGCATGGCCGTTGCCGAGATCCACGACCTTTTGACGCCACAACATTTCGCCTTTCAGATTGACTCCGCTGTCGGCCAGGAAATTGAAATAGCGCTGATGCGTCGGAAGTGCGTGATAGCCGTCGATGCTGTTCTCGGCCAACAGCTTCCAGTTCGCGCGGATGCTGTACGATTGTGTGCCGCCGACAATTTTCATCCCGGTTTCCGATTGGTCGCAAACCAGATCCAGATACTCTGTAGCGCCGGCAAGATAATCGACCAGCCGCGGCACCGTACGACTGAAGCTCACGAAGATGAACCCGCGATAGCTATCGGCCTGTGGCGCAGGAACGAGTCCCAACTCCTCGCGTTTGAATGCCCGCCCGTAGGAATCCTCGCCCGGAATCCCCACCAGATCGCCGCGTGTATTGAAAGTCCATGCGTGGTACGGGCACTGAAACGTCCGCGCATTACCGCATTTTTCACGGCAGACCATGGCGCCCCGATGGGTGCAGGTGTTGAGCAACACTCGCACTGTTCCATCGTCGCCGCGCACGATGATCAACGGGCGACCGGCCACCCGCCGCGCCCGATAGTCGCCCGGAAGCGGCACTTCGGACTCGTGACCGGCATAAATCCAGCAATTCGCGAATATCCGCTCGCGCTCCATCTCCAGATATTCCGGCCCGACCATGACCCGGCGATTCACGCGAAATAATCCTGCTGTCCGATCATCAATGATCAGATTCGATGGCGACGTGCTGTTCATTTTGACGATCCTCCGTGCGAGGTTGGCGGCGCGCTATTCACGAGGCTCCGACGGATCCCAGGCCCAATAACGCGACACCGTTCCCGCGTCGACCCGCAAGTCGGTTCCCGTGATCATTTCTGCGTCGTCGGAGGCGAGAAATACGGCCGCGCGAGCATAATGCTGCGGACTCGGCAGCTTTTGCATCGGAGTGCGCCTGCGAAATGGTTCGAACATTTCCACGATGCGCTCGGCGTGCGGAACGGCGCGGCCCCAACGCGCCGCTCGATCCAAGCTTTCCGCCGGGTCTGTGGCCGTTGGCGTGAGGCTGTTGACGCGAATTCCGTGATCCACCAATTCCATCGCAACCGACCGCGTGAAATTCAGCAGCCCGCTCTTGCCGGTGCAATAGGCGACGTTGCGCGGCTGCCCCTGATGGCCGGCTGTTGAAATGATATTGATGATGCTGCCTTTGCGCCCCTGCTCGATCATCAGGTGCGCTGCATACTTGGTAAACAGGAATGTGCCGGTCAGTATGATTGCTGTTTGCCGCGTCCATTCTGCGAGCGTCATATCGAGCACGCCCTTCTGATTGAAGATCGCGGCGCCGTTGATCAGGATATCGACCCCGCCGAATTCGTTGCGCGCCCGGGCGACCGCGGCTTTGACTTGTTCCTCGTCGGTGACGTCGCAGGTCACGCCGATGGCGCGTCCGCCGGCGTTAACGATCGCTCGCGCACAGTCGGCCGCATTCTCGGCTTTGTAGTCAACGCAAACGATTGCGGCTTGCTCGGCCGCCAGTCCTTCGGCGATTCCCCCGCCGATATTTGCGCTCGTTCCAGTGACTATCGCAACCTTACCGTCGAGCTTCATGGTCATGCCCCGTCGCTGATATCCTCCGTTTCACTCCGTTGCTCCATCGCGCAACGCCCCATCTACCAGCTATCGCTGGCGCGCGTGGCCGGGAAGGCAAACCTCGCCCTTTCCGCGAGAGTACGGCTTTTCGCACGAAATCATCAACCCGAACTTTTGCCCGTGCGGTTCGAAATCTTCTTGAGGCTTTTCGGTCTGAGCGAACTATGGACACGGTTTCCAGGTGATGCTTCGCGTGCCGAAGCATCGAGAGATTCCGATACTGACGCAGAACGATGCGACTCGGCTCTCCGCGCGATTTCCATGAGGGCCCGCGCCGGATAAAACGGCGGCAGCACGGCATTCGGCGATTCAGCGCGAGCGCAGGTTCAGTTCACTGGCAATCTGGTCGTGCGACTATCGCACTTATGATTCGCCGTTCTGGCTGATCATGCGGTGAAACTGCACGCTCGCCGCGACCGCCGGGAGGAATCGGGTCTTGAACGCCTCGGGCGAAAGATTGGTCTCTTTCGCGAGCCGCGTGAGCATCGGTTCCTCCAGATCCTCGGCCTCAAGTCGAATCATGTACGAGCGCGCCACCTGATACGATTCCGCCGTCACGTCAACGCTGCGCGTGCGCACTCGGCCGGTTGCTGGGTCGAGCATCTCGTCGAGTTTGATCGGTTTGATCCGCCCGTTGACGACCGCGATCATTGCGCCCGAATTACCGCCGAGCAGATAGCGCACCGCACCGTAGCCAAGCGTGCGGGTATAGTCGATGTCGAACGGAAGCGGTCTCGCACAGCGCAACTCATAGCCGATCTCTTTGTTGACCACAGTCATCTGGATCCCGAGTCCGGCCAACGCCTCACGTACGTTGTCGCGCAGAAATAGCCCGAGCGGAATCTCTCCCAGCCGTCGATGGCCGTAAGCATCGCGCTCGACGCTTTCTGCCTGCGGCAGCGACGCCGGATCGATGAGTGCGGCAATGCCCTCGGCAATTACTGCCACACCGTCGGGCCGCCCGTTGGCCCAGCGCTTGATAATTGCGCCCGCGATCAAATCGACCACGGTCGTGAGTTCAAGCTTCGAATCCAGAAACTCCTCGGGGATCAGCGCCAGGGTCGCGCCCGCAGCCTTGCACATGCCAAGCGCAAGGGCGCCGGAAGTACGCCCCATTGTAACCACCGTGTACCAGCGCCCCGTGGTCAGCGCATCCTCCATCAAGGACTCGACCACCGTGGTGCCAAACGAACGCGCCGTCTCGAAGCCGAAAGTTGGCAGGTTCTCGGGCAAAGGCAGGTCGTTATCGATAGTTTTCGGCACCGTGACTATGCTCAGCTTGTGCCCGGCGCGCTCCGCGATCTTGGCCGCGGCAGTTGTCGTGTCGTCACCCCCGATACACACCAGGTAACGGACCGAAAGCTCTTCCAGCGACCGCACCGCGCGCTCGAGACTCGCCTCCTCTCGCGCCGGATTGGTGCGCGAGGTTCCGAGAATCGAGCCGCCGGTGAAATGAATTCGGCTCACATCGGAGATTTTAAGCTCGACCGCGCGCGACGTGTCACCGCGCGCCAGCCAGTGGTACCCTTGTGGAATTCCGATTACCCGCAGCCCCGAGTTGATTGCCTCGATAGTCGCCGCTGCAATCACTGCGTTGATCCCGGGGGCGGGTCCACCGCCTACCAAGATCGCCAATGTCTGCTTCTGTGGCATGATTATAGACCTTGTACCCACCCGCCTCCTGACGGCCTTTCAGCGCCAGGTTGTGATTGTTGTTCTGGCGCAATAGTTCGAGATCGCTGGCGAAGAAATTGCGAAAGTGAATCGGAGCGCGTCTCTTCGCCGGCGAATCCCACAATCGAGCAACCGATGCCGTGTTGGCTTTTCGCGTCCCCTATAAGAATTATCCCTCGGACCGGCGCCAGTCGAATGCCCTTCATTCTGCTGATGCGATTATCCCCCTGTTCGCGCCCCGCACGTCCGTCGCAGTTACTGGGGTTCCGCAGCCTGCCGACCGGCGCCAGCGCACCGGCTGTGACCGATCCATGAGTTACCATTGCCATCGCCGAAGCCGCCGATTGCTCACACATCACCTGATAAGCAATTTTTGCTCCCGTGCGGTCCCTCGCACTGCTTACTCTCATAAGAGGTGGCTATTCGAAATTCACGCAGTAGGGTCAACGCAGGCCTTGCGCAGTTCCGGATTGTTGTAATAGATGAGCTATCGACAGATTAGTAATTGAGACGACGCTTCATAAGGAGAAATCATGGCTGCCAATTGCGAAAAAGTTGTTAGCGATCTGTTCGCGGCGTGGACCCGTCTGAACGTCGATGACGTCATGACATATTTCACCGAGGATGCCGTATGGGACAATGTCCCCATGGGCCCGGCCAAAGGGCAGGCCGCCATCCGTGAGATGACGCATGGTTTCATGAAGGATGCGAGCACGTTCAGCGCCAAGATCCTCAAGACCGCTCATGTCGACAACGTGGTCTTCAACGAGCGTGTGGACACGATCGTTATGAAGAACGGCAAGAAGGCCGATATTCCGGTCGCTGGAATGTTCGAGCTGAATGACGCCGGCAAAATTAAAGTCTGGCGCGACTATTTCGACCTCGGGACTTTCACCAAGCAGGTTTCCTAGGTGCGTAGTTACAGGCGGCGCGCCTGACCGCCATCTTGCTCAATCACTTGCCCTTGCCGCGCGCATTCCCACGGTAGATGCGTACGCGTATCGATTGGTATTCCTCGTTCGGAAGTTGGCGCCGTGATACTCACGAGAAACCTGAGAGATGAATCGAACTCAAGCAGAAAACGAAAAGAGGCCGCCGGCTGATGAAGCGCGTCTGGCCGGCCGGCTTCTGATCGAGCGGGCAATAGGACTCGCTGCGGGATTGCGCGAAAGATCCGACGAAGGCACCCGCCTTCGCCGCCTGCCCGATGGAAGCTGGAATGCGTTGCTCGATTCGGGCGTGCTACGAGGGCTGCAACCGTCCCGCTGGGGCGGGGGGAAACAAATCTCCGCGACTTTTTTACCGCGGTTTCGGAGGTCGCAAGAGCCGACGGTTCCGCCGGTTGGGTGGCCGGAATTGTCGGCGTGCATCCATGGCAACTCGCATTTTTCCCAATCGAAACCCAACAGGAAGTTTGGGGCGGCGATCCGACCGTGATGCACTCCTCGTCCTATGCCCCTACCGGGCGAGCGGAAAAGGTCAGCGGTGGATATCGGCTGAATGGGCGCTGGTCCTTTTCGACCGGTTGCGATCACTGCCAATGGGTCAATCTCGGCGCGGTCACCGGCCCAATCGAAATCGACGGAACCCCGGTCCAGGATTTTCGCTCGTTTATGCTGCCGCGTCGCGATTATAAAATCGACGACAACTGGCGCGTCGCCGGACTCTGCGGCACCGGCAGCAAGGATATCGTGGTAGAAAATGCGTTCGTGCCTGCACACCGCAGCCAATCGCATTGGGACTACATGCTGGGACGCGAAATGCCGGGATGGGAGTTCAATCCGGCGCCGCTCTATCGCTTGCCGTTCGCGGCAGTTTTCAATTACGCGCTGTCCGCCTCCGTCCTCGGCGCCACGCGCGGATTCCTCGATGCCTGGATTGAGAGCACCCGGCCCCGCAAACTGGGTCTCGGCGGAATAGCCAGTGAAGATCCCTTCATCCAGAAGCTCCTCTCCGAAGCCGATTACGCGATTGACGCGGGCATGCTCAAGCTCCGCCGCGACTGCGACGAGTTGATGGACGCGGGCCGCGCGAGCGTCAGCCTCTCCCTGCAACGCCGCGCGGCAATTCGCTACAACGCCTGCCGCTCGGCGCAATTGGCCGCTCGCGCAATCGACCGCCTGTTTGAGTCGAGTACCGGCAAAGCGATTTTCCTCGATCATCCGCTGCAGCGGCGCTACCAGGATATCAAGGCGATGCTCGGCCACGCTTACCTCACTGCCGACAGTCCTGCGCGCATGCACGGCGCCATCGCGCTTGGCCAACCGGTAGTCAATCCGATGCTGTGAGCGACCTCCGTTTGCGATCGCAAAGGCCGTGCGGCGTCTCCTCATAAGGTACGGCCAATAAGTGACGGCACACTCCGGACAGTGTCGATTTACGCCCGTTCACCTTACCGAACCTGTGCTGCGGCCAAATCGGACCCCTTTGATTATCTCGCTGGCCGCCGTTTTTCGCAATCCGACGCTGGTCATTAGGGCGGCGCCTGCTCCTCGATGCGGCATCTGTCCGCCGATCCGCGCCTCCCTCTCCAAACCAGTCGCGGGTTCGCTGCGTCACCGGTAATCTTAGCGGAATTATGATGACCGACTGGCTACGCTCGGAGCATCAGGGTAATCGTTGCACTGGCGGCCGTCGGGTTACTATTCGCAGTTAGGCCCAGGGCTGTGGCATCTCGCGCCCAGGCTGACGAGCTCGAAGAATGAAGCGGGAAAGTGGAATGAATATCGGTGACGCGAACGCGGTGATTGCCGCTAACTTGAGTGGGCGCGGGCGTTTGAGTCGCGTAGCCGTGCCGCGTTGTCGGCGTTTACTCAGATCCATCGCGGTCACGGCAATACTTGTAATCGCATTAGTTGAACCCGTAAAAGTCCACGCGGCAATCGACCTGTTAACTATCGCCGGTCAACCGGTAGTGCTGAGCGCAACCGAACAAAACCGCGAACAGGTCTGGAACTGGTTCCCTGCCACCGACCCGGCGCAGGGGCCGGATTACCAGAACCGCTATAACTTCATGGGTAGCTGGATTCGGGTCGGCCTCGGTTACCAACTCGACGGTATCAAAGCCTTCGCCGAACTGATGAGCCCATTTCTTATAAACCTGCCGGACGATGCGATTGTCGCTCCGCCGCCGGGTAAGGTCGGACCGCAAGGGCTGCTAGGTCTCGGCGCCAACTACTATCAACCGCATCAGAATCCGAACGACGCCAGCGTCTTTCTCAAGCAGGCCTACCTCGAATTCGGACGCAACCTGATGCCCGGCTTCAATTTCAAGGGCGGCCGCTTCGAATTATTCGACGGGCTCGAATACCTGCCTGCGGAACTCAACCCGCAGCTCAGGTGGCTGGCCACCAACCGCATCGCACAGCGGCTGATCGGTAATTTCGGCTTCAGTGACATCATGCGATCGTTTGACGGTGCGGTCGCAACCTACGGTAACGATACGTGGCAGGCGACCGTTATGTACGGTGTCCCGACCAAGGGCGTGTTCGACCTCAACGCCATGGAAGAGGTGCGCAATATGGACGTGGCCTATGCGTCGCTCAACGCTGGGCCGAGCGCTTTTCAATCCGATCTGTGGGGCGATTCTATCGGCCGGTTCTTCTATATCTATTACAACGACAGTCGCGGGCTGGCGCTGGTGGATAATCGCAGCCTGAGCGCAACGGCGGCTACGGGACCCGTCTCGATTGACACGGTGGGCGCGGATTACGCTCGCACGCTGACCGTGGGTCCGGGCAGCGCAGACTTTCTATTGTGGGGCGCAGGACAGTTCGGGTCCTGGGGTGCGCTCAGCCAGCGCGCCTACGCGATGGTGGCTGAGACCGGATATCGGTTTACCCATGCGCCCTGGAAGCCATGGCTACGCCTTGGTTACACCATCGGTTCAGGCGACGGTAACAACCATGACTCGACCCACGCCACCTTCTTTCAGATTCTTCCCACCGCCCGGATTTACGCGATGACACCGATTTACAATATGATGAATATCAACGACGCTATGGCGCAGTTGATGCTCGACCCGCTCACGAATCTCCAGATCCAAAGTGCGCTCCATGGATTGTGGCTCGACGCCAAAAAGGATCGCTGGTACGCGGGCGGAGGCGCTTTCGACAACCGAATCTTTGGTTATGCTGCGCGGCCCAGCAATGGTTACGGCTATCTCGGCACCCTGGCGGATTGTCAGATGACGTGGAAGGCTAACTCGCACTTTGCGTTGCAGCTTTACTACGGTCACGTCTTTGGTGGCAGTGTAGTCGGCAGTATCTATCCCGCGGGCCGCGAGTCTGACTACGGCTTTATTCAGACAACGTGGTCCCTCTAGCAAGGCGATGAACGCGGTTCCGAGTAGTATGAACGATCGCCTCACTCTGTATCATGGTTCGATGTGCGAATGGGCTGATGATGGCTGGACACCGGCTCAAGTGAAGTCCGAGTGCGAATTTGAGCATGAATAATCAGCGACCATGCAAGTCGTCTGCGAGATGGATTAATTATGGCCAAACATAAGCATGGCGAACACGGCGGCGACGATCGGCATGGCGCACGGCAACCCGAGCGGTTCGATCCTGCCCGCGCGGCGCTGCTCGACGATCCTGCGCGCTTCGAATATTTGCCGCCGGACGAAGTATTCGCGCTGTCGGCAGCGCCGGCCGGTGGCCGCGTTGTGGATTTCGGCACCGGAACGGGAGCCTATGCAATCGAGCTTGCCAAGCGGCGGCCCGACCTTGAGGTGATTGCGCTCGACGAACAGGCGCAGATGCTCGATCTGCTGCGGGCGAAGCCAGCGGCGATAAAGCTCGCAAATCTCAGTCCGGTTCACACTGCCGAAATCGCGCGGCTGCGCGGCACCGCCGATCGGGTGCTCGCGCTCAACGTATTGCACGAGGTCGGCGATGAGGCCTTGCTTGCGCTGGCGGCTCTGCTCAAGCCCGATGGCGCGGCGCTCATCGCTGACTGGAACGCCGGCGTCGAGCGCGCGGTGGGTCCGCCGCCAGACCATGTATACACGGTCGCGGAAGCCTGTGAGCGGATCCAGCGCGCCGGCCCCCGCATCGAGAGCGAGCACATGTTGAAATATCATTACGCACTGATCGCGCGTTAGCAGTTTCAACGTTGGCCCGACCGCGGGGGACCCGGAGCGGCTCGAAGCGATGGCGATGAGCCATCGTGCGCGGAGAGGCCGGCGAAATGCCCTTCCCCGCGCAGAATCGTCGGGCTCGCCCGGGCCGGCCCGAAGCGGAAAATGCGACTGATTCCCGATCAGCAGCATGCTCCCGGTTTGCGCGGTTGCGCGGTATCGTGTGAGGCCGCGGGCACGCAGCAGGGCGCGTCTGAGGCTTCGGCGGCGGAGCTTTTACGATTGTGAAGCGGGATGCAACAAGGCTCACCGTCAGAGCGCCTCATGCTCGTATCGTTGCCAAAGATTGGCACTTCGCCGAGAGTCTGAAAGTTCTCCCAAGCAAGGCCCTGCGGGTCGAGCACCCAATATTTGTTTCCCTTGGCGTAGCAACATTCGACCTCGGTCTCTTTTAAAGCCGCGGCCCCGCTCGCCTGCTCGGCGCGCATACTCAGTTCCGCGAGTTCCGCCGAATCCTCGGCCTGAAATCCCAAGTGATTGAGGCCGGGTTGGTGACCGCGCGCTGAAATCGCAAAATTTATGCGCGGCTCCTCCAGCATCCACTTGGCATAATCGGCTCGCACAACCGTCGGCTGGATGCCGAACAAATCGGTATAGAACTTGATACTTACTTCCAGATTTTCCACTGCAACGTGAACATGAAAGCGTTTCATAGAGGCCTCCTCATTCTTGTTTAAAGAAATCTTGCGACAGGCTCGCCGGATGCCGCCGATTGCTTAACTCGCTCGAGCTTCAAGCTTGACTGACGCTACTTATAATTCTATAAATATAAAACTATAGAGATGTCAAGCGGGCGACCTGCAGCCGTCGCCGAAATCCGCGGCCGACGCTCAACCTGGGACCTCTCAATACCGAAGTGTAGGGAATCCAGGCGTGGACAGTTCGTTTAGTGGTCCCACTTTGCGAGGTAAGCGAGTTTTCGTGAATCAGAGGTTAACGCAGCGTTACGTCTTGGTTTGTTTTCGGTTGAATCACGCGAACGCAAGCCTTCGAAGATTGATTTCATCAAGGCATAACTCTAGACAGGTAGAACTATGAGGAAATCGAATGTCATCTCGGGGTTGAGTGCCTTAGCTCAGGAAACCCGTCTCGATATCTTCCGGCTGCTGGTGACGAGAGGGCCCGAGGGACTGCCGGCGGGTGAAATCGGCATGCGTCTTGGACAGCCCTCGCCCACGCTTTCGTTTCATTTGAATCAGCTCAGGTTCGCTGGGCTCGTGACTTCACGCCGTGAGAGCCGCTCAATTCTTTACAGCGCAAACTTCAAGGCGATGAACGATTTACTCGCTTATCTGACGGAAAACTGCTGTGGTGGACGCTCGGACTTGTGCGCTCTCGATGCGTCCGCAACTCGCGAATCAATTCCGGCCTCGATAAAAGCCACGCGTGGCAATAGGACCGACGGTAAAAAATAGGAGAGGGCTCAATGGCCCGTCGCGAATTAAACTACCGGTATCGACGATGCAAAGCGCAAATTCTTTTCCCGCATCTATTCGGAACTGGAGAATCGCATAAAAATCATTGCCAGCTTGCCGATCGATGCCCTCGACCGCCAGAAGCTGGAGAATCATGCACGCGAGATTGGCAAGGTGAAGCTTCCGAGTAAGGAAGAACGTTGAACACGCCCGTTCGCGATTTGATAATGTCCCAACCCGCACCCAGGAGAATACCATGAGCGCGATTCCGGCGAAGCCGGATACTCACATCATGAGGCGGTTGTCGTTTCTCGACCGCTACCTGACGCTTTGGATATTTTTTGCGATGGCGCTGGGAGTCGCGATGGGAAATATCCGGCCCGGCGTGAAAGGAGCATTCGATCGACTGACTATCGGAACGACATCCGTACCGATTGCGATCGGGCTGATCTTGATGATGTATCCGCCGCTGGCAAAAGTAAATTACGACGAACTCGGCGACGTGTTTCGGAACTGGAAGATTCTGGGCCTATCGCTGGTGCAGAACTGGATCATCGGTCCCGTCCTGATGTTCGCGCTCGCAGTGATCTTTCTGCGCGACCGCCCCGAGTACATGATCGGTCTCATCATGATCGGTATCGCGCGCTGTATCGCGATGGTGATCGTGTGGAACGACCTGGCCGATGGCGACGCCGAATATTGCGCCGGATTGGTGGCCTTCAACTCAATTTTTCAAGTGCTCTTCTATTCGGTCTATGCCTTTGTCCTGATTACTGTTGTCCCGCGGTGGTTCGGGCTTGCCGGTTCGGTCGTGCACATCACGATCGGTCAAATTGCCGAAAGCGTGGCGATCTACCTCGGGATGCCTTTTGTAGCGGGATTCGCTACATGGAAGGTGCTTACCCATCGCAAGGGTAAGCTCTGGTATCGAGAACATTTTATTCCGAAGGTGAGTCCGCTCACCTTGATTTTTCTTCTATTCACTATTGCTGTGATGTTTTCGATCAAGGGTGCTGCGATCCTTCAACTGCCGCTCGACGTTGTACGAATCGCGGTACCGTTGCTGCTCTATTTCGCGATCATGTTCGGCGTCTCTTTCATACTGAGCATGAAGGCGGGCGCGACTTATCCGCAGACGGCTACGCTCTCATTCACTGCCGCATCCAATAATTTTGAACTCGCGATCGCGGTCGCGGTGGCGACCTTCGGCATCGACAGTGGGGCCGCCTTCGCCGCTGTCATAGGGCCATTGATCGAAGTTCCGGTAATGATCGGATTAGTTGACGTAGCGCTGTGGGCGCGGCGCAGATATTTCGCCGATTCGACGGCCACGATCTCCGCGGCGGAATGTTGCAACACGGCGGTCGAAAGCGCCCGCCGCAACCGGCGGATATGAGTATTCAGGTTGGTTCGCAGCCCTTATGCTGGACAACCGCGGCGTGTCGCATTACTGCTAGCTCATGGCCATCGACAAGCACGAGTACATAGCCGCTTATGAATCGCACCACGTAGGTTATCTCGAGAGCTTCGGCGATTACGAAATGGCCGCGCAGTTCCTTCATGGCTGGACCACTGACGTGCATACGTGGCCGATCTGCATCTACGACAGTGCCGACAACCACTTATGGCTATGGTGTGGATATAGGACGCTTGATATCAGCCGCGAATCGGCACTCGAAGACGCCCGCGCAATTCTCCGGCTCGGAGCAGATCATCAATTCAGCAAGATCGAAACAATGGCCGAGAATTTGTGAGCGATGACGATCAAGGGATAGCCGGCGTTAGGGAGCCTCTGCACAGGTCGTCATACAGCGGCAGTTCGACATAGTAATGAGGATTATGAGGAGGAACGGCAGCAGCGCGCTGGGGTGATCGCTGCTGAGAAGCCATCAGGAGCATTGGTTGCCTCTGGTTCTTGTTCACAACCCACACCAGGCCCCGGCTGGGAGCAACCGATGCCGGAGTTGGTAGAGATTGGCCAGCGCGAACATGGTTTCGGCCCGAGCCAGATTCTTGGCCAGCCCGCGATATCTAACCTTGCTGAAGCCCCACAACTGCTTGAGTACGCGGAAGGCATGCTCGCCGCAAGCGCGGGTGCGCGAACGCACCCGGTTGATCATCCGCCAGCGCTTGCTCAACGGCCGCTGCGCGGTAGGACGGCGATTGATCCGATAATGTATTCCCCGCGATTCAAGGAAGCTGCGGTCATCTTCCTTCCAATACGCCTGGTCGCCGAACACCTCGCGCTCGTACCCGTGCAAAAGCTCCGGCAGTTGGGTGACATCGGCGACCGCGGCGTCGGTCGCGGTTACGCTGTGCACGATGCCACGCTGGTCAGCCCCGATGTGCAGTTTCATCCCGAAGTGCCAGTTCTGGCCCTTACGAGTCTGCTTCATCTCGGGGTCGCGCGTCCCACTGGCGTTCTTGGTGGAACTCGGCGCCGCGATGATGGTCGCGTCCACAATCGTCCCCGAGCGCAGCAACAGGCCGCGGGTCTCGAGCAGACCGCCGATCGCGGCGAAGATTGCCTTGGTCAAATTGTGCTTCTCGAGCAGATGACGAAAACGCAGAATCGTGGTCTCATCCGGCACCGTGTCCTCGCCCAGCTCCACCTTGGCAAACCGACGCATCGACTCACTGTCGTAGATCGCGTCCTCGGCCTGCGGGTCGGAGAGATTGAACCATTGTTGCAGGAAGTAGATGCGCAGCATCTTCTCCAGCCCCAGTGGCTGGCGCCCGTTGCCGGCTTTGGGGTAATGAGGCTCGATCAGGCGCAAAAGCCGCGCCCACGGAATCACCGCATCCATCTCGCCCAGGAATCGCTCGCGCCGGGTAACTTTGCCTTTCCCATTCCATGCCATCGATGCGAACGTCCGCTGATTCCCCATCACCGCACCTCCACTCCTGCCGCTCCCACTTATGATTTATACCAAACCGAAACACTTGTGCAGAGGTTCCTTAGTGATTGACTAGGAGTCCGTCCGAGAAATTTCGCCGGTTAAGTTGATCTCCGGATTGGAGCGATTGGCTATTGATGATGCCGGTCGCCCCAGGATCCTGCGAAGCGCCGGCTGGTCGGCTGGCGACTACAAAGAGGTGCGCGTTTTGCTGCGGTATTTCTCGTGACCGCCTGGATGACGGTTACGCATTGCAGAGCCGGTGCAACTTCAAAATGTTGTGGGTGAGACAGACCAGCGCCCACTCGCCCCGGACTTTAGCCAAGCCGCGCAAAAGAAAGCGGCGAAACCCGCGGGCCTCTTTGATCTGGCCGAAGACCGGCTCCACGATCGTTTTCCGTGTCACATAGATTGCCCGCCCCACCTTAGTCTGAAGCTTGCGTTTCATGCGGTCGACCCGCGTCGCATTGCGCGGTAACGGTCCGCGCGAGCAGGGCTGGCGGTATTCGTCATGCTTCTGCTTGCCAGTCGCGATATAGCAATCGATCGGGTCTCCAGACTGACCGAGAGCCGCCAGATACGCGAGGTTCTTCTCCGAGCAATAGCCACTGTCGGCCACGAGGCCGGTGGGTCGCTGTCCGCTCTGTTGCTCGATCACCTGGACCATCGGTTCGATTTGCTGTTTATCGTTGGCTGCCGGCGTCACGCTCTGCCCCACGATTAACTGCAACACCGGCTCCACTGCCGCCTGCGCATTGTAGCCTTGCACCAGACCGTCGCTGCCCTGCATCAGGCGCGACTCCGGGTCGGTGAAATTGTATTGATCTTTGTCCGCGGGCTTCGCCGATTGCACTTCTGCGCGCGGCTTTCCGGCCTTCTCCGCCGACTGCCGCGCCCGCTCTTCCAGCGCCCGTTGCGCCGCGCGAATCTTCCTTAGCCGGCTCTCGCGCCGCTGCAACTCTGCGGGTAGCTCGTCGCCCCGCCGATCGGCCCCGTAGTGCGCGTCTTCGGCGGCGTCCACCGCCTCGGCCTGGGCCAGCAGTTCCCGGACCTCTGCGCGCAGTTGCCGTTGCCGCTCCTGCATCCGGCCATAGCTCATCGCTTTGTGCTTGCTGGCGTTGGCTTTCAGCTTGGTGCCGTCCAACGCCACCCGCCCCAGTTTCAGCGCTCCCGCTTCCAGCGCGATCTTCAGCACCTCTTCAAACAGCCCGGCCAGCGTCGCCAGATGGAGCTTGCGAAAATCTGCGATGGTACGGAAGTTCGGCGCGTTGCCCGCCGCCAGCACGCGAAACCCCACGTCCTCGATTAAACGCCGCTCGATGCGCCGCGAGCTAAATACCCCCACGCAATACCCATACACCAGCACCTTGGTCATCATCCGCGGATCGTAGGGCGGCTGCCCGCGTTGCTCGTCCCCATACGCCGCATCCAGCGCCGATAGGTTCAGATTGTCGACCACATCGCTGACGAAGTAGACCAGATGATTCTCGGGCAACCATTCACGCAGGCTCGGGGGAAGCAGAAACTCTTGATCCGGATGGTACGGTCGGTAGCTCTTACCCATGCCTAATTATCTACTACTCACACCCCGTTTTCTTCCTCAGTCAAATAACTATTTCTCGGACACGCTCCTAGGCCCCCGACGCGCTGTGCATCGGGGGCCTACCTCACGTGATTTCAACAACGTTCGCGATAGTAAGTCGGAAGAATTCAGATGGCGGCTTCAGGCGGCCACATGAGCCGTCATCGTGAGATCCGCGGGCTCCTGCAAGGGCTCGGTCTTCCAGCTCTTGACTTCGGGCATCACGTGTTTGACGAAGCATTTCAAGTTTCGCTCGGCTTCGTCGTATGGCATGCCGGCGTAGCTGAAGTTGAGCATGAAGCCGTTCGCGTCGATGGTCTCGCGGATCGTAGAGAGCTTCTCGATCACCTGGCCCGGGGTCCCCCACGGCATCAATTTCGCAAAGTCGGCGGCCGCACCATCGATTCCGTGCTTAGCGATAAACTTGCCGACCTGACTATAGAATTCATAACCCTTCTGACTGCCGAATTTGGACGAGGTCATTTCATAATGTTTAATCACCGTCCGGTATTGTGCGGATAGCCACTTCATCGCCTGCTCTTCGGCGCGGTCCTTGTTCTCATCGACAAACACGAAGCCTCCGCTCAGCGGTTTCGGCGCCGGTGTGGCTCCGTTAACTTCGCGCCACACGCGATGGTAGTTTTCGAAATCGACCTTTACGGCCTCCCACGGCTTCTGGGGAATGACCAGCAGACCGACGCCAAGCTTGGCCATGATCGGCATCGATTCTGGCGATACCGCGGCGGCATAGGTGCGGCCTTTGAAGGACTTAAAAGGAAAGGGCCGAATTTCGCGGCGCGGCTGCTTGGTGTAGGCGCCGCCTTCCATGTAACCGGTTTCGAGGGCTCGCGTGATCAGCTGTGCATATTCGACGAAGAGATTCCGCCCTTCGTTTTGATCGAGGCGAAAGCCATCGTACTCGATTGGCGCAAGTCCGCGGCCGATCCCGAAGAGAAAGCGGCCGTCTGATACATGGTCGAGCATTGAGGCCTGCTCGGCGACACGAATCGGGTCATGCCAGGGGAGGACCACGACCATCGAGCCGAGCTTCACATGCTTGGTTCGCCCTGCCATGTAAGTCAGAAATTGAACGGGATCGGGACACATTGTGTAATCATCAAAATGATGTTCAATCGACCAGACGGAATCGAAACCCAAGGGCTCGGCCATCTCGGCGAGTCGGATTTCATTGCGCCAGACCTCGCGGTCGGAGAGTTGATTATTGGGGTTTTGAAAGACTAATCCATAACCGACGTGCATAGTAGCCTCCTCGGGGGCAGAATTTTCCACGAAAGTTGACCGCACTCGCCACCGACAAATCTCTCAGGTTTTTATCGTCGCCATATCAGAAACGGGCCTTCGGTACCGGAAGTCCCGCGATTTCCGAGCGCGCACGAAAGACGGTGCCCTTGAGATCGCGATTCTCAGTATTGTTTGCGGTAACCACATAGAGATCGCACATATCCGGACCGCCAAACGCGAGGCTCGTCACGGTTCGCGCTGGGATCTTGATTCGTTGGTCGAGCGTGCCGTTGCTTTTGAAGCGGACTACTTCACCGGGACCGGCGACGACCGCAACCCAGACCCCGCCTTCCGCGTCAATCGTCAATCCATCCGGCATACCCTCGGGCAGCCGCGCAAATACGCGGCGATCACTGACGGTACGGTCCGGACGTACGTCATGCACCCAAATCGCGCGCGTGGTTGAATCGCTATGATAAAGCAGCTTGCGATCGCGGCTGAATCCAAGGCCATTAGTCACTTCCACGCCTTCCCACAATTTGGTGACTTTTCCCGGCGGATCGATCCGGAAAAGTGAACCGGGCGGAGGGGTGCTCTTGAAGTCGAACTGGTTAATGTCGCAGCCGAAGGTTCCACTCCATATACTACCTTGGTCGTCGACAGTTAGGTCATTCATGCCGAAGAGTGGTTTTCCCTCCCACTGCGCAAACAAATCGGTGATGCGTCCGCTTTTCTCATCCCAATGCGCCAGTGTCGCTCCGGTGACGATCAATCCGCCCGAAGCGTTCAAGGCGATACCGCCCACGGACTTGCGTCCCGGTATCAGAGTTTCAATCGCGCCATCGGGACTGCGCCGGAAAACGCCACCACCGCGTATGTCGCTATAGTAAAGGCGATTTTGCTCATCGGTCCGCGGTCCTTCGAGTAGGCCGTAGCCGGTTGCCAAGGTTTCGAATTGCATAGGCCTGTTCCTTTACGCCGTCGCTAAAACTATGATTCCTGATCGGGCAAGACTCGCGATGTCGAGATCTTGCGGTACACCCCCAACGACGCCGCGAGCGAAGCCGCAGCGAGTACGCAATCTTCAATCCGTTCCGCGGGGCCGGTCACCAGCGAACCCGCGGAGTCGCCACCATAATTGTCCGAAACTTACCGCTGTTGCATTATTGACTGCAAACGGTATTGGAGACTGGGCAAAGGTGGGGATGGGGAACCGACCCTGCGCACGCGATACGCGATATCCTTGGCGCTGGCTGTTGCGCCAATAGGGTGGTAATCAGTCACATGTCGAACCGATCGCTCGGCCCGCAATTTGGACGGAGGCTAACGGGTGGAATGGGGTTAAGCCTATTCATCGCGAATGCTCGATTGGCGCGGCGATTTAACAATGGGAGAGCAAAATGACGGAATCGAAATATGGCGACGTGTCGGTCGAGGTCAAGAACTATGTAGCGTGCGTCGAGATTCATCGGCCGCCGCACAATTTTTTCGATGTTCAACTCATCCGCGACCTCGCCACTGCGTTCAACGCGCTGGATGAGGATGCGGCGTGTCGGGCCTCTGTCCTGTGTGCTGAGGGCAAGTCATTTTGCGCAGGCGCCAATTTCGCGAATCGCAACGCTACCGGCGTCGAACCCGGCGTCGAAAAGCGCAACCCGCTCTATTCCGAAGCGGTGCGTCTGTTTGCCTGCAAGAAACCTATAGTCGGTGCAATTCAAGGTGCGGCGATCGGCGGCGGCCTCGGACTCGCGCTGGTTCCCGACTTTCGCGTTGCAGCTCCGGAGGCGCGCTTCGCCGCGAACTTTGTCAAAATTGGCTTCCATCCGGGATTCGGCCTCACTTATATCCTGCCGCGACTGATCGGCGTCCAGAAAGCCAACCTGATGTTTCTTACGGGCCGGCGCATTTCGGGCGAGGAGGCTTTTGCATGGGGACTCGCCGATATGCTGGTCCCGGCCGATCGGCTGCGTGCGACAGCGATGGAACTCGCGGCCGAAATCGCGGAAAATGCGCCTCTGGCAGTGGTTTCAACTCGCACGACTGGCCGTCGCGGACTCAGTGAAGCAGTACAGGCACAGACCGATCTCGAGTTCGTCGAGCAAGATCGGCTGATGCGTACCGAGGACCATCGCGAGGGAATCAAAGCCGTCGCCGAACGTCGTCCCGGACGCTTCGTTGGTAAGTGACAGGCGCGCAGACAGAATCGAAGATTCAACCGGACTCATAACGCCGACACGGCGCAAGCAGGAATCGAGCAATGACGAAGGTGCAGGTAGACGGCAAGTGCGACGCGCGTTTTGAGCGCATGCGCGAGGCGTTCGTCCGGAATTTCGTCAGCCGTGGCGACGTTGGCGCCGCGGTCGCCGTGACCATCGATGGCAAAATGGCCGTTGACCTGTGGGGCGGCCACGCCGACAAAGAGCGCACGCGGCCTTGGCGGCGTGACACGATTGTGAATGTCTATTCGGCGACCAAGGGTGTTGCCGCAACCTGTTTCAATCGACTCGTCGATCAAGGTCGAGTCGATCTTGACGCACCGGTTGCGACCTATTGGCCGGAATTCGCGCAGGCCGGAAAAGAGACTATTCCAGTACGGTGGCTGTTGAGTCATCGCGCGGGCTTGCCTGCAATACGAAAAACACTGCCCTCGGATGCATTACTCAGTTGGGACATGATGACAACGGCGCTGGCGGAACAGGCACCATGGTGGGAACCCGGCACCAGACACGGATATCACGCGCTGACCTTTGGCTATCTGGTGGGCGAGGTGGTGCGCCGGGTGAGCGGAAGGAGTCTTGGCCAGTACTGTCGCGAGGAAATCAGCGGTCCGTTGGCGATTGACTTTCATATCGGTCTCGATGCGAGCGATGACGCGCGTTGCGCCGAGGTAATCGCGGCGCTACCACCGCTGGCCGGAGTATCGAATCCGCTCAACGATGCGGTGACGAGCGATCCCGAGTCGATGCCGGCGAAGGCGTTGAACAATCCGGTGGGCGCGTTGAAGCTGAGTATGATCAATTCGCCAGCCTGGCGTCGCGCGGAGATTCCAGCGGCCAATGGCCACACCAACGCCCGGGCGCTCGCACGCTTTTATGGAGCGCTGGCGTGCGGCGGCGAGCTGGATGGCGTACGCATACTGAGTCCGGTCCAGGTCGAGCGGTGTTACGCGGAGGAAGCGAGCGGTATCGATGCCGTACTGTCAGTGCCGATGCGCTTTGGTCTCGGCTACCGGCTGACCCAGCCCGCGGCTCCATACGGACCGAATCCGCACACCTTCGGCCACACGGGCGCAGGCGGTTCACTTGGGTTCGCCGATCCCGACGCACGCATCGGGTTTGCTTACACGATGAATCAAATGGGATCGCAGATACTGCTCGACTCACGGGTTTCCGTACTCCTCGACGCGCTGTATTCGGCGGTATAGCAGGAGGTTGCAATAGCCAGTCGCGGATTGCGCAGAGCCGATCATTCAAAGTGCTTCTGCTAATTTGTCAGGGCGGAGCGCGTGACCTTCGCAAGTTTGACTATTGTGCGCAGGGGCCGGGAAGTATCTTTTCTCGGAAACCACAGTTCGGCGGTCACGGATACTTCACCGACATAAATGTCGCCGGCGGAATCCACTGCGATGCCGTGAGGAGCGATCATCTGGTTCGGTCCATCGCCTTGCGCATTGTCGAGCAGATTCGCTCTGAGTTTTCCGTCTAGACTATAGATGCTAATTCGCGGTCCGCAGGCGGGTTGATTGCAAATCTCCCAAAGCTCTTTCGCGTTTTGACACCACCAAGCCGAGGATAGCTCGCCGATGTAACAGGTTTGCGAGCCGCGGGTGTCGATGTACATACCACACGGACGGGCCATTCCGGTCCATATATCTTCGAGTTTGCCGTTCGGAGTAAATATCTGGACACGCTGGTTCTCGCGATCTGCAACGTAAACGTATCCGTCGCGGTCGGTGGCTATATTGTGCGGGAGATTGAATTGCCCTGGGCGATTTCCCGGCTCTCCCCATGAATTGAGCAATCGCCCGTCGGGAGTGTACTTGTGCACGCTGGCGTTGCCGTAGCCGTCGGAGACGAATAACTCTCCACTGACAGGGTGAATCGCGAGGTGAGTACATCGGCAGAAGGGCAGGCCGCTCATGCTCCTGGCGGGTTTGCCGCTGGTGCCAAGCGTCAGCAGGACCTTGCCGTCGGGGGTGCATTTTCTGACTGTGTGGTCCAGCGTATCGGTCAGCCAAATGGAGTCGTCAGGGCCGACCGTCACCGCGTGCGCGTTGGGAAACATGGATTTGTCGCCCCAGGAGCGGACGAATTCACCGTGGCGATCCAACACGATCACGGGACGCTTGCCGCGATTGAATAAATATACGTGTCCCCTGGAATCCACGCCCACGCCGGCTACGTCGGAGGTCCCGTCGATGCCGGTTGCGCCCGACATGCCCCAGCCTTCCACGATTTCGTAGGTGTATTCGTCGTTGCCAGTCAGTATTGACATCGCAGTTCTCCCGAGGAGGCAGTGATGCGGTTCATCAGTTACCACAGCTTTTGCGAGGCGAGTTTTGCGCCCTCTGACATCGATTTCAATTTCGCCCAAGTGATTGTCGGGTCAACCGGAGTATAGTTCGCAACCGTTGCAAACCCACAGTCGCTGCCAACGATCACGTTTTCGCGGCCCACCACGCCGGCGAGATTACAAATACGCTGGGCGATGAGTTCCGGATGCTCGATGTAGTTATTGGTGGAGTCGATTACCCCCGGTATCAAGATTTTTCCGGCGGGCAGTTTGACGTCTCTGAACACCGCCCATTCGTGTTCGTGGCGGGGGTTGGCGCCCTCGTACGAGATGCCCGCCGCATGAGCTTTGAACACGATATCGATGATGTCGCGGATGGGAATGTCGCGGTGGTGCGGCCCTTCGTAGTTTCCCCAGCACAGATGGATGCGGACGCGGTCTTCTGGAATATCGGCGAGCGCATGATTGAGCGCTTCGACGTGCATTTCGAGATGCTTGCGAAACTCGGCTACAGTCGCGTCGGGAAATTGAATGTGACGCCCCATCGCGAAGTCCGGACAATCGACCTGGAGGATAAATCCGGCCTGATGGATAGCATTATATTCGGCCTTCATCGCGTCGGCGAGCGCAGCCAGATAGGCTTCGTGAGTTTTGTAGTAGTGATTGCCTAAAAAGATCGAAATCACCCCCGGCGACGCCGCGCTGAGGAAGGCTTCGGCGGGGTTGAAATCGGCGACAGCGGCTTTGAGATTGGCGATATCCCGGCTGACGGCGCCGTGTTCCCGATAGGTAATCGCCTCAGTGCACGCGGGTCGTTTGAGGGTCTCGAGCACGCCTTGACGGGCGAAGCGCTCGCCAAATTCCGGGTAATCTGCGATGTCGCCGATGGCCATCACGTCCGCTTCGCCCTGAAACCCGGTCAGGCGATCCTTGACGTAGGTGGCATAGGAGGGCTTGCTGGCCTCGCCGTCATTGACGATATCGACCCCAGCGTCGATTTGCTGACGCACGACCTCGGTGACGGCCGAACGAACGCGTGCGTCGAGCCGCGCGACGTCGGCTTGCTGACAACTCTCGGCGGCTGCGAAAAGCGGAAGCAAATCGTTCGGTCGCGGCAGGCTTCCGGTATGGGTAGTGAGGATGCGTTCGGTGCTGCGTTTCATGGCGATCTCCTTTCATGCCGACTCTGGCGCGGTGGCAGGCGAGGGCTTAGAAAAGTGGGTTTGTTTTGTGAGAAAATAATTTTGCACTTCGCCGACGATCCGGCAACCAGCCGATAACCTGTATCGGCGACCGCGGCATCCCGGCAAGCTATCGCATCATGGACAGCTTCGGCTCGCACTCCTTCCAGTGGGTAAACGCCGCGGGCGAAGCGGTCCCGGTGAAATACCATTTCAAGTTCGAACAGGGGATCGCAACTCCGCCCGCCGGGGAGGCCGCGCGACTGGCCGGCGCGCTTTATCGATTGATGAACGAGGCCGAAAAACAGCGGCTGACCGCAAATACTGAGGACCGTCTTGGGCGGGTGAGCAAGGACGAGATAGTTGAGCGGCCGATCATGAATTTCCGCAAGGCCGATCCCGATTATGGTGAAAGTGTGGGGACGGCGGTGGCGGCGAAGTGAGCCGCGTGTTAGCCGACGCGCGTCATGCGGCAGACGACCGGCGATCGCACGGCACGATTCGGGTCACCCCGGCGACATCGCTTGACGCGGACGCCACGCGCGGGCCAAGTTAAAATGACTTGGTGACTAATGGGTCAAGGTCCCACTAGTCGTTTTGAGCGATGAGGTAAGCGTCGAACTCGCGAGCGCAAAGCTGCGCTGGAATGCTAGTCTATGAAAGTCACTTTCGCGGTTAGTATCGACCCGGGCGGGCCACTTATCAGTCGCGCTGATGTTGACCGCTACTTCGACCTGGTGAAGATGGCTGAAGACTACGGCGCAGTAGCGATCGGCACGTACGATTCGGCCTTTATCGGCGGCGACGCTTTCGTCAGGGCGACCCTGATCGCGCAAGCTTCGTCACGCGCTCGAGTGGGCTTGCGGCCGACCAATCCAATCACGCGCGAGCCTCAAGTGATGGCGTCGTTTCTGGCGTCGATCGACAGCCTCACGGACGGACGCGCGTTCATGGATATAGCGAGCGGCGACAGCGCCGTGCTCAATATTGGCTATAAAATCGCGTCGCGTGCACGTATCGAAGAGTACATAACCTGCGTACGCGATTTGCTGGCGAAAGGAGAAGCCACTTATCGCAACCGTCCGCAGCGGGTTCGCTGGAGCGGCACCGCGGTGCGCAATCGAGTGCCGATTTCGATCTGCGCCGAAGGACCCAAAATGCTGCATCTGGCCGGGCGAGTCGGCGACGGCGTGATAGCCGGGACCGGGCTTTCCCCGGAGGTGATAGCGGATACGATTGCGAGAGTCGAGGCTGGCGCGCGTGCGGCCGAACGCGACCCGGCGGAGGTCGATATCTGGTTCACGACGCGAACCTCGCTGCATGAGGATCGTGATCGCGCGATCGAGAATGTAAAGGCGTCGGTGTCGTCGATACTCAATCACTCGATGCGCTACAGCCTGGAGGGCAAGTGCGTACCGCCCGATTTGAGTTCCAAAATACAGGCCTATGTCGATGGTTATGTACTTTACGATCACGTATTGCAGGCGGGGCAGAATCCGCGGCGGATGGATGAACTCGGACTGACCGATTATGCGATTCGGCGTTTTGCGCTGGCCGGGAACGCGAGCGACTGGATATCGCGTATCGAAGAAGTTGCACAAGCGGGCGCTTTTCAGTTGTGGGTAAGCCCGGGAAGGGGCCGGCTCGAACGCCAGTTGCATTACATGCGGATTCTGGGCGGTGAGGTAATGGCGCATTTTGTCTGACAGCAGGCACACTGCGACATCGTCCGCATTGCGGAGCATAATCGAAGATTCTCGGCACAACCGATACTGAGGTGCATTAGATGTCACGTGGGCTTAGCTTTATCTTCGGTGTCATCACGACGATCGTAGTTTTAATTGCGGGCACGATTCTGTTCGTCAAAGGCGGGGGATTTCCCATGGCAACCTCTGCGCCGCCGCTTCCATTCGAAGCGACGCTCGCCGACATGGCGCTGCACGCGAGCATCGGTGACGCAGCGGCTCAGAAGAATCCGCTGCCGATGAACGAGAGCAACCTGCTGGCCGGCGCGCAGGTTTTCAAAGAGCATTGCGCAGGATGCCACGGCATGCCGGGCAATCCGCCCACGGCGATGTCAAAAGAAATGTTCCCGCTGCCGCCGCAATTGTTTACGCCGGACGAAATGGTAACCGACGATCCCGAAGGTGAGACCTTCTGGAAAGTGACTAATGGGATTCGGCTTTCCGGCATGCCGGGATTTGGCTCGACGCTACCGGAAAACCAACGCTGGCAGGTGACGATGCTGGTGGCGCATGCGGACAATCTACCGCCACCGGTGAAGTCGGCGCTCAGCCATTAACCGGCGGCCGAGCGCGCCGACCGACTAATAGCCCGCGCGCGATTGCCACCCCTTTACTCATTGAACGGTTCGATCAGTTCGAGAAATGTACCGTCGGGATCCTTGAAGCAGAAAAACTTCGCTCCGGCCTTGTTGCGAAACCGGATTTCGACCGGCTCCGAAACCATCGTAACGCCGGCCGCCTTGAGGCGCTTATATTCATCGTCGATGTTTTTCGTGAACAGCGCTATGCGCGCGATCCCGGTGTGATACAGATGCGGCGGCGCCTCGCCTTCGGTCTTGGGCTTCTTCCATTCGATCAAATCGATGCGGGTTGCGCGCGGATCATCGCTCAAAGCCAATAACGCCGCGCGCGCGACGCTGTTGGGGATGTTGAGGCCGACGTCGTTGCCGGGGTTCGGACCCTCGCCGATGTCGAGGATCACCTTGAATCCCACGGTCTCATAGAAGGCAAGTGAGCGATCGAAATCGGTCACATTAATGTTGACGTGAAAGATTGACTTGATCATGGCGTATGCTCCCTGGGTTATGCGCTTTGCAATATAGCGCTGTTCGAGCAATACCATAATCCGGCGATGACTCGTTATCGGTTACGGGCGATGGGTAATTCACTCGCATCGAGCGAGCCGTAGCTCATAATCGGGCGGATTCCGGTTCTGCCAGTCGGCGATCCGATTGATCCGGAGTGCGCCACATGATCCATCCGAGCAGCAGCAGCGCCGGCACCGTGGCAACGGTGGTGAGCAGAAAGAACGGTACCCAGCCCAGGCGGTCGGCGAGGACTCCGCTCGATGATGCGATCAGCGTGCGGCCGACGGCGGCGAGAGATGAGAGCAATGCGTACTGGGTTGCGGTAAAGGCCGGCGAGCACAGGCTCGATAGATAGGCTATCAGTGCGGCGCCCGCCATCGCGCCGCTGAGGTTTTCGGCGGCGACGCACAGCGCTAGATAGTCGAGTCGATGGCCGCCGACGGCCTGCAATACGTAAAACAGATTACCGGCGGATTGCAGGATCCCGCACAGAATCAGCGCGCGCATCATGCCGAAGCGCACCGTCACGACGCCACCGATGATAGCGCCGACGATCGTGGCGCAAAAGCCGACCAGTTTGGAGATCGCCGCAATCTCGGCAAGCGAATAGCCGAGGGCGATATACAGCGGCATCGCCATCACGCCCGCCATCGCTTCGCCGAGTTTGTAGCCAACGATGAATATCAGAATCGCGAGCCATTGCGGGCGGTGCATGAAATCGGCGAACGGCGCGACCACGGCGGTCGCAAACCAATGCTCCAGCCCGCCAGCTTCACCCGCCTGGATATCCTGCACGACCGCCGGTGCGATTTTCGGTTCGGGGCCGAACACGAACACCAGCATTCCAATCGCGAGCAGCGCGGCCATGGTGGCGTAAGCCGCAAACCATCCGGCGTAATCGGCTATCATCAGCGCGCCGGCGCCCGATACCAGCATCGCGATCCGGTACCCGGCCTGGATCATTGCGGCGCCGGGGCCCTGCTGATCCGGACTGAGTATCTCGACCCGGTAGGCGTCGATCACGACGTCCTGGCTGGCCGACAGAAAGGCGACGAGCAAAGCCAGCACGGCGATCAGGGGGAGATCGCGTTGCGGGTCGCACCATCCCATGGCGAGCGTCGCCGCGATGAGCGGAGTCTGAATCGTGAGACCCCAGCCGCGGCGTCGTCCGCCGGGCAGCGGCGGCGGAAGCCGGTCGATCAACGGCGACCACAGAAACTTGAGAGCGTAGGGCGTGCCGACCAGCGCGAAGGCGCCGATCGCGGCGCGGCTGATTCCGGCGGTGGCCAGCCATGCCGAGAGCGTCGAGGCGGTCAGCAACAGCGGAAGGCCGCTAGCGAAACCCAGCGGCAGGATCAGCAACACGCGCCGATCGGCATAGATTTCGAGCGAGCGTCGCCATCCAGTCATGTTGGTCTATCCATCTTAACGGGCCGCATTTCCCTTGCGAGGCTGGCGCAACGTGGCCGCGCGCACATCCCGGTTGGCAAGGAAGGCTACCTGAGGCGACGCGAACCATGCCAGCGGTTTAATTTGCAAGGTTGTTGATTACGCTTAAAGCGTGTTAGGCCTCGCGGAGCGCGAATTGAGACGGAGCGATGAAGCCATGAGCCAGACCGAGCCAGTTCGAGTTCACGTAATCGTCGGAGGGTTTCCGCCGGGCGCGCCCGCGGGTCACGATATGGATTACGCGCGGCTGCGACTGCTCGCGCTGTTGCATGAAAATCCTCGGGCGCGGACGACCGTCGCCGGCGATTACACCGACGTTGCGCGCTGGCTGCCGGAGAGCCGTCTGCTGATTACTTATGTGGCTGGACCGTATCCCGACGACGACCAGAACCAGCTGATGCGGCAGTGGCTGGAAGCGGGAGGACGCTGGTTCGCGCTGCACGGGACGAGCGGCGGCAGGGCGGCCGCGATCGGCGATAACCGCCGGGCGCGCCGAATGGTCAAGGGCAGTCATCACGAGACTCTTGGCGGCTTTTTTCTAAACCATCCGCCGGTGCGCAAATTTCGCGTCGCGGTCTCCGGTCGCGACGATCTGCTCACGCGTGATTTGCCGGATTCGTTCGAGGTGATGGATGAACTCTATCTCATCGAGTTGCAGGATCCGGCCGCCTGCCGGGTGTTGCTGACCACTGAACTCCCGCATGATCCGTCGCCGCACGGCTTCGGATTCGTGTACGACCGGGACACCGCCCTGATGCCGGACGGCAAGACCCGCGTCCTCGGATACACGCGCGAACTGGGCCGCGGCGGCGTTGCGTATGTTGCGCTTGGCCATTGCCATTCGCCGCGCAGCAACGTGCAACCTTTCGTTGACGCGAGTGTGACGCCGTCGGGAGAAACGCCGCGAACGTTTCGCGGGTCATGGGAGACTGCGGCCTTCGCACAAATTTTGCGCAACGGCATCGAATGGGGTATCGGCGGCTGAGCGTCTGCGATATCGTTCAAACCAAGTAGTATTGTGAAAGTCGGAATTCTTCAGTTTTTCAGTTGGCCCGAACGCCGCGTACCGCTTCCCACGGTGTACGAGCGCGCGCTCCAGCGTATCGAGATAATGGACCAGACTGGCTACGACGCGGTCTGGCTGACCGAACATCACTTCAACGATTACAGCGTCTGTCCCTCGATCCCGGTGATGGGCGCGTATGCGGCTGCGCGGACCAAGCGCCTGCGGATCGGCACGGGCGTCACGCTCGCGGCGTTTTATCATCCGTTGCGGCTGGCCGAAGAAATCGCGCTGCTCGATATTCTTTCCGGTGGCCGCGTCAACTGGGGCGTAGGCCGCGGATTCGATCCCCAGGAGTTCAAGGTCTTCGGTGTTGCGCCCGAAGAGAGCCGCGCGCGCTTTCGCGAAGCCGTGGACATCGTCGTCCAGGCTTGGATGAACGACCGTATTTCGTATCGCGGGCGCTATTTTTCGTTCGAGGATACCGAGGTGCTGCCCAAGCCGCTCCAGCGTCCGCATCCTCCGATGTGGGTGGCGGCGGGTTCTTCGGAAGCGCTCGAATGGGCGGCGGCCGCGGGTTGTTCGGTGCTCATGGGCCCCCACGCGACGCATCAGGAGGTCGCGGCGCAACACCAGTTCTACCGTGCCAAACTCGCCGCCCACGGTCATTCAAGCGCGGGCCGCGACCTGCCGGTTGCGCTGCTTCTGGCAATTGCACCAAGCGACGCAGAAGCCAAGGAAGTCGCGCGGCAAGGCGCTCAATGGTTACTCAAGACCTATATCGATCCCAAGGCAATAGGCGCGATCGGAGACCCGCTCGAGCGCTATCTCGATTCGGTCATCGTGCATGGCACTGCCGAGCGCGTGATTGATAAACTTGCCCGGCTACGCGAGGACGCTCAACTGAACTACATTATTGGTGCGCCGCTCAGTCACGCGACCTTCGAGGCCTTCACCGAAAAGGTGCTGCCGAAGTTGATCTGAGGGCAGTTGCGCGGGCGGAGTGGATTCGCCGGCGATAAGCCGGCGCAAACCTCGATCGCCGCCCGCGAGTTTCCCGCTGCATACCGCCGGATCCGCTCAGACCCGCGACCGTTTGGATTTACTCGCCCGGGCGTGGCGGAATCGCCACGAAGTTCCCCGGATTCTCCGCCATCGCCTGTCTGATATCCGGATGTTCCTGGAAAAAACTGCTCAGCTCCGGATGTTTTGACAGGTACGCGCGATTGCCCATCAGGGAATTATTATAGGCGAGCGCTTTAGCGACCTGCGGATGCGCCTCGGCAAATTCGCTCCAGGTCTGCAACCGCCCGATGTCGAGGTCATGGGTGCCCGCGGGTGCGAACTCGATGGTGGTGTTGCCCTGTACGACGCTGCCGAGGTTCGCTGCAGCGGTCTCCTGCTGAGCGGAGGGGCGCCCGTTGTCCTGTGCGATAGCGGGAAACGCAAAGGCCAAAGTTCCCGCAAGCGAGATTGCCGCGATCATCGAATGTTTCATTGAATGTTTCATTTTCATACTCATTGGTAATTATAAACCGTTCAGCCAATATCAAAATGACACGTGTGAATGTGATAAGTGCCCCGCCGCGAGGACGGGCACCTGGATTTTCATCCGCAACGTGTGCCGAGGGGAAGCGACAATTTAGATCCTAGTAGCGCGGCGCCCAATGGCAATGATGACCGTCGGAATCGCATGCCCAATAGAGATTGGAGTTACGTGGATTAATCATTCCCTGTCCATTTTCAGACAAGGTGCGAGTCCGGGCACGATAGGGATAGGCCGGGACGACCGGATAGGCGCGGTAGTGATTGTCTTCCCATGCCCAACGCCACGATGAATTGCGCGCGGCGTTGTGGTGATAATGGCGGGTATAGTGGCGGTGATGGCGGCCATTGTCATGGTGCTCACTGTGGCGAGCCTTTGCATGATGATGGCCCGGTTCGGCTGACGCTTGCATCGGCATGGCCATGCTTAGGCCGATTACCAGCGCGAAAATTCCTGCGAGTATCTTCTTGCGTCTGCTCATCATCGTTACTCTCCATGCAAACTCCGGCGCCAGCGCAGTTTCGGATTCGCATTACCTCTGCTTCTCGCGCCTCAACCAAAAGGAGAGCATCAAGCGTGCCGCGTGTTTCGATCGCGTTGCGAGACGAATTCTTCACGATTCGAGGTGCGAGCTTAGATCCTTTTGCGCAACAATGCCCGGTCGCGACTCCGTTTCCGGTGCCGCCACCGCCGCACCAGCCCACGCTTTCCAGGTAACGTTGTAAATCCTACCCAGCGGCCGGTTCACTGCATTGCAGTAATGCCCCAGACCATATGGTGCAAAATGTGCACGCCAGTGCCTGAATTTAGTTGATCGGAGAGTCAGGGAGACAATGATTTGGTTCCCATGGGCACCAACACTCGACCGATTCGGCTCGTTTCCGTGAGTGTGCGAAAACACCGCGCACCCGTTGACTAACCCACGTTAATCGCCCGATGCGCGGTGCTTTGGGGACCAAAAAAATTGACTCAGGCGTGACCGTGGCGCAGGAGCTTGCCGGGAGTCTCGCCGGTGCAATTACCGTCGGCGAAGGTCTCGACTCCATTGACGATCGTGGACCGATAGCCGGTCGCGCGCTGTACGCGCCGCCATTCGCCGGCTGGGAGATCGTGCGCAATTTCGCCGACCCATTCCGGCTTCACGCCGAGGCCGTTGAGGTCATAGACCACGATATCGGCGTAAGCACCTTCGCGCAGCGTGCCGCGATCCTTGAATCCGGCCGCGTGCGCCGGCAACGCCGACAGGCGATAGTGCGCCTCTTCGAGCGTGACCTTTTGCTCGTCGCGCACCAGCCAGCGCAGGAAGTCCGTGGTGAACGATCCGGCGGTGAGGAATTTTGTATGCGCGCCGCCGTCCGATACGCCCGGGAAGGTGAAGGTCGAGTGGTTGATGATCTCGGCCATGTATTCGGCGTTGAAGCGCGGCTCCGGTTGCAGGAACTCGGCTTTTAAATCCGTTGCGAGCGACAGATCGAGCATCACGTCCACCGGATGCTTGCCTTCTTCTTCGCCGATTTGCCGCAGAGACTTGCCGACGTACTTTTCGAGTTCGGGCTTGTTCTCGACCCACGACACGATCAGCTTCGGCAGGCGTCCGCCGATACCCGGCGCGTTGATATCGAGCGCGCGCATCGAGCGGTCGCTCTTGGCTGCCGCACGGATCGCAGGGTCCTTCATCTTGGCGATTTTATCGTCATGCGTGCCGGTCAACATGTTCCGCCACGCGGTCGCCACGTCGTAGAGATTCCAATGTTCGAGCGTCAACGCGAAGCCGCTGCGCACGGTCGCGCCCTGGCCGAAAATCGACAGTCCCTTGGCGCGCGCCTTATGCAGCCAGTTCAAGCTGTTGCGATGAATCTCGGCGTTGGTCGGACTCGACGTAATCGCCTGGAACAAAATCGGACGGCGCGCAAGTTCCGCGAGCTTCTCGACAAATGCTGCATCTTCCTTGATATGGCCGGTCGCCTGCGTGATCTCGATAAAGCCCTCGTCGCGGGCGGACAGCACGCGCGCGAGGTTGAAGATGTCCTCGTCGCACATGGTGTCGGTGACCATCGGCGAACCGTCGAAGTCGGCCTGCCCAGAGTTGCGTCCAAGACGCTGGATCGAAAAACCGCAGAGGCCGGCGTCCATGCCCTCGTCGAGCAGGCGCGCCATCTCGGCCCGTTCCTTTTCGGTCGCGACGCGGGTCTTGGCCGCCTCCAGTCCCATCACGTACGTCATCAGCGACGCGGTCGGCATGTACTGGATGCAGTTGACGCCCTTGGGCGCGCGGTCGAGCGAGTCCATGTACTCGGGGATGGTCTCCCAATCCCAGTGCATCCCTTCCTTCATCGCGCTGTACGGAATCGCCTCGGTCCGCGTCATCGTCAGCATCGAGCGTTCGCGAAATTCCGGCTTGCACGGCGCGAAGCCGAAGCCGCAATTGCCCAGCACCAGCGAGGTCACCCCGTGCCATCCCGAAATTGTGCAGTAGGGGTCCCAGCGAATCTGCGCGTCGTAATGGGTGTGCAGATCGACGAAGCCCGGCGCCACGATCAAGCCGTCGGCGTCGATGGTCTTTTTCGCGAAGCCCGGTGAGCGCCCGCCAATCTGCGCGACCTTGCCGTCGCGTATCCAGATGTCGCCCCGGTAGCGCGGCGACCGCGTCCCGTCAACCACGGTGCCACCCTTGATGTGTATGTCGTAATCGGCCATTTAGAGTTCCCTCCTCGATGGTAAGGACCGCGCGCCCCAATCAGGAACGCGCCCGTGCGGCAGAAGTTCAAATATTAAGTACACCAGCAAAACCGCAAAAGACAATCTAATTCGACGTTCCGCTGCGGATGGTTCGCGACTGGCAAATCCCGATGACTACTGGCGGTGACAATTGCAGACAAGCTATACCTGCGAGACGGTCCGGAATTTTCGGCCGCGCGGATAAGTCAGGAGAATCAAGATGGAACCATTCAAGCAACTCAGCCGTTCGGTCAAAGATCGGGCGGTGTTGATTACGGGCGCCGCCAGCGGCATGGGCCGCGCTACCGCACATCTTTTCGCGCAGGAGGGTGCGTCAGTCGCCGCGACCGATATCAATGAGGCGGGCCTCGGACAGGTGGTTGACGAAATCAAAACCGCCGGCGGTATCGTGCAGGGCTGGCGCCTCGATGTCTTCGATGCCGACGCGATCAAGCGCGTCATTAGCGAAGTCGCTAATCGCTTCGGCCGCCTCGATATAATCGTTAATAACGCGGGCTTCATGGCGTTTCGCAAACTCGATCAAGACGGCTTCGACGAGGTCTGGGACAAGGCGCTGACGGGGATGCTGACCGCGCAGCAGCGCATCGTTCGCGCCGCCTTGCCGCATCTGCGCAAATCCGACGCGGCGCGAATCGTCAACATCGCCTCGACCGAGGGTCTCGGTGCGACACCCGGCGACAGTCCCTACGTCGCTGCAAAAACCGGCGTCATCGGACTGACTCGCGCGCTGGCGGTCGATCTCGGGGCCGAAGGGATCACGGTGAACTGCATCTGCCCTGGCCCCATCCGCACCGGGTTGACCGACTCGATCTCGGAGGCGCACAAGGAAATCTTCGCCAAGCGGCGTACCGCGATAAAGCGTTATGGCTATCCCGAAGAGGTTGCGCACATTACCTTCAGCCTGTGCCTGCCGGCGGCCTCCTACATAACCGGTGCGATCATTCCGGTCGATGGAGGACTGACTATTCGCAATGCCTGATAAGCCGGTGCTGAATGACTATTGAACCGTGGCCCGCACGCCACCGTGCAACCGCGTTACGAGAAATGGCCGGGCACCAGCTTGGGGAGTGATCGGGCGGGCACTTCCTCGACCGCGTTGGGCTCGAGCCGGGCGAGTTGAAATGGCCCATAGCTGGTTCGGATCAAGCGCGTAACCCGCAACCCCAGTTGCTCGAGCAGTCGCTTGATTTCGCGGTTTTTGCCTTCGCTCAGCGTCATCGTCAACCAGCAATTGCTACCCTGGCGGCGATCGAGCGTGGTCGCCACTGGACGATAGTTGACGCCGTCTATAGTCACCCCCTTACCGAGTTGCGCGAGCGCCGCCTCAGTCACGATTCCGTGCGCACGGATTCTATAGGTGCGCGAAATTCCCTGGGCTGGATGCTCCAGGTAGCGTGCTAGTCCGCCGTCGTTAGTCAACAGCAACAGCCCTTCCGTGTTGACATCGAGGCGTCCCACGGAGATCACCCGCGGCAGCGTCTTGGGCAACACCGAAAAGACCGTCGGACGCCCCTCCGGATCGCGCGCCGTCGTCACCAGTCCGGCCGGTTTGTGATAGCGCCACAGCTTCGTATGCTCTGCTGGCGCGATCGGTTTGCCGTCAACCGACAATACATCCGCGGCACTCACCAGCGTTGCCGGATGCGCGACGATGACGCCGTTGAGCGCAACGCGCCCGGCCTCGATCAGCCGTTCGGCGTCGCGGCGCGAGGCTACTCCCGCACGCGCCAGGAATTTCGCGATACGCTCCTTTTCCGCGGCTGCGCTATCGCCTCGCGCGGCGGTTTTACTTGGGCGAGTGCGCTCGATCGGTTTCAGCAGCGGCCCGCTCCCGCAATCAAATGTTCCGTGACCACCAGCTTCATACGCATTCTCCAGGCTGAGATTCAGTCTGGACTATAACCTATCCGGCCCGTGCCGCTGAACGTGCTTGATTGCGCTAATCGGCCGCGCTTCCACGAGTCGCGGCAGTGCTCGCGAATTCGCTTGCAGTTTGCCGGTCGCGCTATTTTACTCAACCCCAGTGCCACGCTGCGACCGGCGGGAATTGGCGCCTGGCTCGCCGGCTTATCGGGTCGGTCGGCTTAGCGGATTGGTCGGGTTGATCGGCGCGCGACGGGAGTTGACCATGTTCGAAGGATTCGCACACAAGCGCATACGGACCTCGGGCGCGGAAATCGCGCTGATGCAAGGTGGCGGCGGACCGCCGCTGCTGTTGCTTCACGGCTATCCGCAGACCCACGCCATTTGGCAAAAGGTCGCGCCTCGTCTCGCCGAGCGCTTCACCCTGGTGATTCCCGATCTGCGCGGCTATGGCGCCAGCAGCAAGCCGCCGACCGACGCCAAACACATGCCATATTCCAAGCGCGCAATGGCCTTGGACATGGTCGAAGTCATGGGCGCGCTGGGCTTCGAGCGCTTCGACATTGCCGGCCACGATCGCGGCGGTCGCGTGACGTATCGCCTGGCGCTGGACCATTTGCAACGGGTGCGTCGCGCCGCCGTACTCGATATCCTGCCGACCCTCGAGCAGTTCGAGCGGATGGACCGGCACGCGGCGCGCCGGGCCTATCACTGGTTCTTCCTGACGCAGCCCGCCCCATTTCCGGAAAAACTGATCGACCGCGACCCTGACTATTACCTCGACCACACGCTCAATAGCTGGTGCGGTACGCCGGGTGCGTTCACCGCCGATGCGATGGCAGCGTACCGCGAGGCGTTTCGCGATCCGGCGGTGGTCCACGCCACTTGCGAAGATTATCGCGCCGGCATCGAATGTGATTGCGAGTTCGACGCCGCCGACCGCACTGCCGGTCGCAAAATCGCGGCGCCTCTGATGGTCTTGTGGGGAGCGCCCGGCCGCGTGCATCGCGCTGGCAAACTGATTGAGGTCTGGCAAAAATGGGCTGACGAGGTGCACGGCGAGCCGCTCGATTGCGGCCACTTCATACCCGAGGAAGCTCCGGACGCACTGTGCGATCGCCTCCTCGCGTTTTTCGGAAATTGATCCGGTCGTCCGCGGCCACCCGCGGCGCCCGCTGAAAAATCTCGTGGCCTGGAGATAAGCCTCATGAGCGGAGTTAAAATTGGCATTGGTTTCGGCCAGTGGCGTTACGGATTGCCGGAGCCAGAGTCGCTCTGCGAGTATGCCGAAGCCTCCGAAGCGGTCGGCCTCGATTCGCTGTGGCTCTCCGACCACATCGTGACGCGCAACCCGACGCTCGATATCACCTGCCTCTTCGCGATGATCGCGGGGCGCACGCGGCGGCTCAAAATGGGGCCGAGCGTGCTCACCCTGCCCGCGCGCCATCCGGTGCACGTCGCGAAGACCTATGCGTCATTGGATTATCTTTCCGGCGGCCGGATGATCATGGCGGTGGGCAGCGGCAGCGACCTGCGCGACCTCGCGGCGAGCGGCGTGCCGTCCGAGCATCGCGGCAAGAGACTCGACGAGGGAATTACTATATTGCGCCGCCTCTGGACCGAGTCGCACGTTACACATCATGGTCAGTTCTATGATTTCGACGATGTGACTATTGAGCCCAAGCCGCTCAAGGGCGCGCTCGATATCTGGATCGGCGGCAAGAGCGACGCGATCCTGAAGCGCGTAGTGCGCCTTGGCGACGGGTGGTTTCCCGCACTGACCAGTCCCGCCGAATTCAAGCGCGACATGGACAAGCTGATGGCGTTTGGCGAAGAGGCCAGACGGCCGATGAATCCGCGCGAATCTGGCCTGCTGCTGCTCACGCATATCGACGAGGATCGCGAACGGGCGTGGCGGACAGTGGCGCCGTCGCTGCGCGGTCTGCCGATGTCACCGGAAGATATTGCGGCTCGCAGCATCGTTGGTTCCGCGGCCGAATGCGTCGAGAAACTTCAGGCCTTCGTCGAAGCCGGATGCGTCAAGTTCGTGTTGCGCCCGGCGTGTCCGCCGGACCAGGTGATGGAGCAAATCGAACTGTACGGCAAAGCCGTGCTGCCGCATTTCAACTGAGCCGGGCGCGATTTTGATCGCGCATCACGGTCGGGATTTCGACGATCGAGGAAAACCACTTCTGCATGCTGGCCGCATCCATAGTGGACCAATCTGGAATCTCTTTGACCAGCGCGCGACCCAACTGGCTGCCGTAAGTGACCAGGTTATTGTTGGTCTCGGTGCGCGCGGCGTTCCAGACGCTGAGGGCGTCGTCGAGCGAGTCCGATTGCTTGATCGCTTCGGCCAGCGCGCTCGCATCGTTGATGCTTTTCAGGGCGCCCGCGGCGGTGTGCGGTCGGGCGAAGGCGCCGGCGTCTCCGGCCAGCGCGATGCGTCCCTTGCGATAGGCCGGAACGTGACAATCGTAAATCGCATAGGCGAAAGTATTCTGGCTGCGCTCGACTATATCCCAATAGTAACTCGGCAGCCGCTCGGCGGCCCTGCGCTTGAGCTCGGACTCCGTCGCGAGAGGCATACCGCCCGGGGGCAGGGAGCCTTCGTGTGCAACGCCACGCTGATCGGTAAGGAACTGGTCCAGTGAGGTTTCGAGTACCGGCACGTACATGCCCCAGTTGACCATGCGGAAGCCGGGCGCCACGGAACCGTCGGGTCCGGGCACGAAGTAGAAGATGCCGTGGCCGCCGGGATAGCCCGGCGAATGCACCCCGCTTTGCAATGGCGCGGGTTCCTCCATTTCGTGCTCGCGCAGGATTCCGCGCCAGAGCACGTAACCAGCGTATTCGATAGCGGCCTCGGGGAAGAGCGTCCGGCGGCCGAGCGAGGTGTAGCCGTCGGCGCAGACCACCAAATCGAAGGCCGCGACGGTGCCATCGGCGAGTTCCACGCCGATCTGGTTATGTGCCTGTTGGCGCAAGCCGGCCACGCGATGCTCTGCGCGATAGATGCGATCGGGAACGCGCTTGCGCAGATTCCGATAGAGCACGCCCCAATTGAGCAGCGCGAGGTCGGCCGGCTGATCCCAGGCGAGGTAGCCGTAACGAGGTTCCTCCGGGGTGCGCCAGAGGCGGGTAAATCCGCGGCCGGCGAAATAGGGAGTGTCGGAATCGACGAGATCGCGGTCGACCAGGGTTTCGAGGATCGTCGCGGGCACGCCGATTCCGGCGCCGCGGTCTTTCAATTCGTCGCCGGTGCGTTCAAACAGGGTCACGTCGCATCCGAGGCGCAAGAGTTCGGTTGCGACGGTGCATCCGGCGATCGATCCGCCGACAATTCCGACTTTCAGTCCTTTAGCGATCATCTGTGCTCTCCGTCCGGTCCGCTGGCGATTTATTCACGGTCAATGGCGGCGCCTGAAACTCGATTTGTGCGACCTTTCGACCGCCACTGCCGTGAGCCTCATCGAGGACCCTCGACGCCGGCCGGGTCGCATCTATGAAGGTAAACGACGACGTGAAGAATCGCTGATTTTGCCGCCAGTCTCAAGGTTCGAGGCCGACGGGGGACGGGGCGGTTGCGGCGGCCGAGATTCAGCCGCCTGGACATACTTGAATCACTGTACTCTTAATCCCGGTTACGCGCTGCGGGCGGCGGGTTTGGCGTCGTGGGTAGTGTCCTAATTTGAGATCCTTTCCAGCAATTCGCCAACGGTCCAAATATGGTCCGCAATTCCATGCGCCATCGCAGGAGTCATGCGCAGAGTCTTGTGAAGGCGGCATAGATTGTAATGCGCGAAATGCAGAGCGACGGCTGCGGCATGGTTTGCCCGTTTCTTGCCGAATCCGTTTGTCAGTCTGGTAAACCGCCGCATCTGCATCCGCATCGTCAAATTCTGGCGCTCGACATAAGAGGTTGAGATATGTTCGCTATCGGGATTCCCAATGACCGGCTCGCGCTCGCATTTCATTATAACCGGAGGCGAATAGCGGCCCCGTCCCTCGTTCAGCTCTGACGCAAACACCTTGATTAGTTGGGCGTAATCAACTTCTCGTTCAAACGCCCGCTCAATCGCGCCGTAGTAAGGCCGGAAAGCATCGGTCGTAATCTGCGGACGGTTCACGATACGGGAACGTAGATCGTCAACGAAGATAACCGTGTCGTTCCAGCGGCGGTGACCTACATGCCAGCACGGAACCAATTTGGAATCGGCATCTAGCGCGACAAAGGTATAGAGGTTGCCAAACTCGTCCGTCTTGTTGAGCGCCCGCGCCGTCTTTTGCTTCATTCCGACGTAGGCCCAAATCTCATCAAGCTGGAGACGCGGACAAGTCAGGTCGCACATCATTTCGTCCATCAAGCGATCGCAGCCATCGCCGACGCGAACCGCTAGACGCATGATCGTGTCACGGTGGATTCCAGTCATCCGCTCTATGCTACGGATACTGTTTCCCTCCACTAGGGCCGATACAACTTGAGATTGGCGGTTCATGTCCAACACGTTCATGTAAGCAGATATACATAAGCGCACTAGCGTGGTCAAGCATATATGCTAAATAGGCCTTGATTAATTTTGCGCCGGTAATAATAATAAAAGGCCGGAGACGGACGTGCGCCGTCGCGTGATGGGGTGGCGGCCCCATTGCCTTACTGTCTTGGCTATCCGGCCACGCGTTTTGTTTAGCCCGCGCCATGGCGGGGAGCTGCAACTCCCCGCCTGGCACCTAACCCAAGGGCGACCAACTCGCAGGGTAGCGAGATTCTAGGCGAGTTGGGCTAACGTTTCGGCGGAGGCATCCTCGACTCCTTTATTCAGGCCATCCTATTGATGCTCTTGGCCTGAAACTTCCTCGGCGCTAGGTGCGCCATTAAGATTAACAACGGCAGTATAGCGACTAGGCTGTCTGCCTTTCCCGTGTTGAATTACCCGTACTTTATTCCGCGCAACAAGTTTGTAGAGCGATGTGTTGATGCCTCCTTTTGGCTGATTGGTGGCAAACACAAATCCACTTATGGTCAACGCATCTTCCAGCGAATTTACGTCCCACGTTCGAGCTGGAGCCGCGACCATTAATTGTTCTATCGCTTCGATTAATGTCGGCTGGTCTTTGGGGATTTCGACCGGCCGCAGAGGCCGCTGAGGCACCAGCGCCTCCTCTTTCTCAGAAGAGGGCACTTCCGCTAGCAGCTTCGCAACTATATCGATAGCACGTAGCTTCTTTTCAAACTCTGCATCGATTGCGCGATGCACGGTTTGGCGTTCTTCTTCGATCCGCGCGCGCAGAGATTTCAATTCGTCAGAAGTCATGTCACATACCCCGTCGCCCCTTGCTTCATTTGTTATATCGTAGCTGCTTCGGCTGAGCAACTAGGCGACCGGAAGAAAGAGCGAAAGAATTGCTACGGCTTCTGAGTGACGAAAAGGGGGGAATGACGTGAAATATTTATGAGCGCTTCTTCCAGCGACTTTGGGCCGCCTTCCGAGCAATCTCTTTGCGTTGCTTGGATGAAAGCTTTGCAGCTCGCGCGTTGCCGCCTTTCAAGCCACCCAATCTGCCGAGTGCTACCGCAGCGGGGTTCTTTCCGCTCTCTGGCATTTCTGTCGGCAACTCGCCGCTGATGGCGTCGATCAGATTAGCAGCCATCTGATTAATATCGGGCTTACCGGTTCTTGACCGCTTAGGCATAGAGAGACTATACCTCACAGTCGGTTGTTGCGGGAAGGGGCTGCGGGTCGATGTTCATCCTCTATGTGGACGAAAGCGGCGATACTGGACTCAGCGGCAGTCCAACAAGATACTTTGCGCTAAGCGGCCTTGTTGTTCACGAACTGAGCTGGCGCTTGCTATTAGACGACCTGATCGCTCTGCGAAGGAATCTCCGAACGACATTCGGACTAAAGCTGCGAGAGGAGATTCATGCTCAAAACTTTCTACATTCACCGGGGCCCGTGGTCCGCATCGCCAAATCGCGGCGCCTCCAGATACTCCGAGAGGTCTTGGACGCCCAAGCCTCTCTTACCAACATCAACATAATCAGCGTTATATGCGACAAAAATGGCAAGCCCCCAACCTACGATGTGTTCGAGCACACGTGGCGAGCTATGATTCAGCGGTTTCATAATACGATTGGACACAGGAACTTCCCCGGACCTGCCAATCCGCAAGACTTCGGGGTCATTATCACTGACCAAACCAGTGAAATTCGGCTGCGGCTATTGACGCGCCGGTTGGCCACACACAATCCGATTCCTAACATGGGAAGATCAGGTTATCGCAACATTCCGATTCCGACGATCCTCGAAGATGCCGTCCATCGCGATTCGCTTCATTCGTATTTCGTTCAATGTGCGGACGTGAACTCATATTTTCTCGTACAGAGAGTTTCGCAGTGCTCGTATGTACGCAAAAAAGGAGCCCGCAATTTTTTCGCTCGACTGCGACCAGTTCTTTGTCTGCCGGCCAGCACCACCGATCCGCTCGGGATTGTCAGGCTCTAAACGAGGAAAGGCCCGGTTTAACCGGGCCCGATAGGTCCTACCGCCGGGTCGTGCCCGGTTCCAGACCTGAAAGTAATTTAGCACACCGCGTCAAATTAGGACACTACCGCGTCGTGAGACTCGATTGACATAATTTGCCGGTCAGCGTAACGATACTGATTCGATACGAAAATAAATTCGGGAGGATCCGCGAAAATGAATCGCGATTTCGAATTCAAACAGCTTTTGCGCGCTTATCGCACCGGTATTATCAGCGAAGCGACTTTCGAGAGTGAAATGCGCGCCATGGAAAACGGCAACGGCGCCGGCAAGCGCGAATTCAGTGCGATGGGCATGAACTTCGGCAGCGAGCGGCAGGCGGTTGCGGCGATGCTCGATCGTTTCCGGGCGGGCGAGGCGAACGGCCATGTTGCGTTTGCGGCGTGGGCAAAGCTGTGCACGACGGATTGTATCCGCAGCGGAATCCGGATGATCGCGGAACGCGAGGCCTACCATGCGCGGATCTTCGAGCAGCGGATGTGCGATCTCGGATTGGAGTGCAAGGCGAAGGTGTCCGAGCCGAGCCTGAAGATTACGGAGTGTTTGAGCGATCCGAACGCGACCGACAATCAGAAGCTGCTGTACCTGAATTCGCTGGTGTCCGATATCGACGCGTTCTTCAAGCCGATTTGCGACCTGGCGGAGAACGTGACGGAGGATCTCGAGAGCAAGGAATTGTTCAAGCTGTTCGTTCAGGACGAGCTTTCGAGCGCGAAGTGGCTGCAATATGCGTGCGCGGCGCTCAACGGGGCATCGGCGGCGGAATCGATGCCGGCACAAAGCGGGGCGGCGGACTCAATCGTCTAAGCTGTAATCCAGCTACGGGATTTTGCAGGCGGAGCGGAAACGCTCCGCCTTTTTTTTGTGCGCGGAACAGACAGCGAAAATGTTTCACGAAAGCGGGGGCGGCGCGGGAGAACTCGTCGCCGACGGGACAGAAATCGCGCCGGGCATGGAAACTCGTGCGGTCACGGGCCAATGAAACCAGCAATTGGAAAAACAGCTGGCGCGGCGTGCGATGGAATCGCACGCCGCGCCAGCTAGAGACATTCGCTCGCGTCGCCGCGCTTACTTGGCCAGTTCGGTCGCGCGGGTCTCGCGAATGACAGTCACCCGAATCTGTCCGGGGTAGGTCATGTCGGCCTCGATTTTGCGCGCGACGTCGCGAGCGAGCATGGTGGCGTCCTCGTCGGAGACTTGGCTGGGCTCGACCATCACGCGCATCTCGCGGCCGGCCTGGACGGCGAAACATTTGTCCACACCCTTGAAAGACTTCGCGATAGTTTCGAGGTCCTCGAGCCGTTTGACGTAGCTCTCGAGCACTTCGCGGCGCGCGCCCGGCCGCGCCCCGGAGAGCGCGTCGGCGGCGTCAACCAGCGGGGCGAGGATGGTCTCGGCCTTGACCTCCTCGTGATGGGCCGCGATGGCGTTAACGATCTTGGCCGACTCGCCGTACTTGCGCGCGAGCTCGCCGCCGATGAGGGCGTGGGAGCCCTCGACCTCGTGGGTGAGAGCCTTGCCGATATCGTGCAGGAGGGCGGCGCGGCGCGCCTGCTTTTCGTTGAGTCCGAGCTCCGCGGCCATCGCACCGCAGATGAAAGCGGCCTCGATTGAATGCATCAGAACGTTCTGCGCGTACGAGTAGCGGTACTTGAGCATGCCGAGGAGCTTGGTCAGTTCGGGATGTACGCCGTGGACGCCCACCTCGATAAGTGCGCGCTGGCCGGCTTCCTTGATCGATTCCTCGACGTCCTGCTCGGCCTTGCGCACGACCTCCTCGATGCGCCCGGGATGGATTCGTCCATCGGAGATCAGGCGTTCGAGGGCGACGCGGGCGATCTCGCGCCGAATCGGATTGTGGCACGAGATTACGACCGCTTCGGGGGTATCGTCAATGATTATATCGACACCGGTCGCGGCCTCGATCGCGCGGATATTGCGGCCTTCGCGTCCGATGATGCGGCCCTTCATCTCGTCGGTGGGCAATGAAATGACCGAGACCGTGCGCTCGACGACGAATTCGCCGGCGAGGCGCTCGATGGCGATCGATATGATGCGTTTGGCGCGCCGATCGGCTTCCTCGCGCGCCTCCTCCTCGACCACGCGGATATGGCGGGCCGATTCCTGGCGCGCCTGCCCGACCATCTCCTCGATCAGGGTGCGCTTGGCCTCTTCGCGGGTGAGACCGGCGACGGCTTCGAGGCGGCCGCGGGCCTCGTCGATGAGGGCCTGATGTTCGGCCTCCTGGTCGCCGATCGCCTTTTCGCGATTGCGCATGGACTGATCGCGGCGATTGAGTTCGGTTTCGCGGCGCTCGAACGCCTCCTGCCGCTTATCGAAGGTCTCTTCGCGGGATTGCAGCTTGCCTTCGAAGGCGGTGAGCTCACGGCGCCGTTCGCGCAATTCGCGTTCGGCGTCGGCGCGCGCGCCCACCATCAAATCCTTGGCTTTTAGTTCCCCTTCCTTAATCAGCAGTTCGGCCTTGGTTCGGCCTTCGTCAATGATTCGCTGGGCTTCGCTGGCGGCCGCATGAGCTTCGAGGGATTCGACCCTCTGTCGCGACTGCATCGCGAGGTAAAAGATCACGCCGCTGAGCGCGATGCCCAGGAGCACTAATCCAACGTCTAGCAACACCTGGTTATGCCTCCTTGGTCGATCCGCGAATCGGCGGCCAGAAAAATCCCGGCGCTCCGATGGATGGCGGACTCTGTAACGATTAGGCCGAGGCGTCGATCGAACGACTCCTCCGGCAGCCGGTCGAGGACCTGAAACGAATAGGCCAGACCGACCGTGACCGTCTGCGGCTCAAGGGCGGCGAGCAGGCGATCGTAATAGCCGCCGCCACGGCCGAGACGCTGTCCGGCACGGCCGAATGCCACGCCGGGGACACAGATGAGCGCACGCTCGAGGTCGGCGTGTGGAGCCAGCTCTGCCCCCGTGGGTTCGAGGATGCCGAAAGCGCCCGGCTGCAATTGCGCCGGATGGTCGACGCTAACCAGGCTCAAAAGACGGGTGTGCGCGACGATGCGCGGGAAAAAGACACGGCGCCGGGAGGCGAGTGCGTGGGTGAAAATGAGGTCGGTGGCGACTTCGTTATCCTTGGCCGCGTAGAGGACAACGGCGGCCGCGGCAGTGTAGGATGACGAATCGATAAGCTTACGCTGAACGAGAACAGAGCGTCGCTCAGCGCTGCGCGCCGGAAGTTCGGCGCGGCACTCCGCGAGGATTCGCCGCAGAATTTGTTTTTCGTCCGCCACGCCGTCTCGCAATGGCGGGTGCGGGAAATCTAGGTCGGCGACACGATAGTCACCCGGAGCTTGCTCACGCGCGTCATCAGAAGGCTCACGCTTTGAGCCTGCGCGAACGTCTGCGCAGGTTCTCAAGGGCATTCAAACCGTTATGCATAATCCGAATAAATTGCACAGGTCCTTGTATCCGCGAGCGCTGCAATGCGCCTTAAGTTTTGGCCCCACTAATCCCCGCCCCGCTGAAACATTCCACCGATCTATCGTTAACGCGCCCGCGAGTCGCCGATGGTGAAGTCAATTGCCGTCGATCGCCGCCGAAAGGCGCCGGTTAAGCGCTTCAAGATGGCCGATCAAGGCCTGATGATCCTGGCGCAGCCGCTCAAGTTCGTCAGCGAAGGTGAGCGCCGCCAGAATCGCCAGGTTAATTGAATTCACGGACTGACCGCTGGCGCGGATAAGCCGAATTTTTTCGTCAACCGCCGCCGCGAGGCTGCGAGCCCATTCGTCGCCGTTGTCGCTGGCGACGACCAGGCTCTGCCCCATGATTTCGACGTTGACGCCCTTCATCGCTAACCGAGGTCGATACCGTCGAAGCGCGTCAGGATCTTTTCGATGCGCTCCTTGATCTCGCTGCGAGCCGTTTCGTGTTCCCGCAATTGCCCCGCTGCCTCCTGGAAGCGATGTTCGCTTTCGGCGAGTTGCTTGGCCAATTGTTCGTTTTCGCGCTGTAGCTGCTGAATCCTGTTGACCGAAGCCTGAATCCGTTCGTCCAGTTGCTTGAGGACGTCAATCGCCATGTCCACTAATTTCCACCTTCACTTTAATTTTGGATTAACCGGGCTGTCAAGCTGCATAAGAGCCGCTGGCGTCTGGTTCGCCGCCGGCAGACTCCGAAAACAGCGCCTCGACGAACTCATGCGCGTCGAAGGCGCGCAGGTCCTCGATATTTTCGCCGAGTCCGACGAAGCGGACCGGCAATTTAAGCCGTTCGGCGATGCCCACGATGACGCCGCCCTTGGCCGTACTGTCGAGCTTGGCCAGCACCACGCCGGTCAGCGGCACGGCCTCGCCGAAGAGTTTGGCCTGGCTGAGTGCGTTCTGTCCGGTGGTCGCGTCGAGCACCAGCCAGGTTTCGTGCGGCGCTCCGGGTAGCTCGCGCCCGACCACGCGCGCGATTTTTTTGAGCTCCTCCATCAGATTGACCTTGGTCTGGAGGCGGCCAGCGGTATCGATCAGCACGGCTTTGGCCGAGCGCGCGACGGCGGCCTTGACCGCGTCGAACGCGACGGCGGCGGGGTCGGAGCCGGGTTTCTGCTTGATCAGATCGACGCCGGCGCGCTCGCACCATACCTGGAGCTGATCGATTGCAGCGGCCCGAAAGGTATCGGCCGCGGCGACCAGCACGGTACCGCGCTCGGCCTTGAGGGCGGCCGCGAGCTTCGCGATGGTCGTGGTTTTGCCGACGCCGTTGACGCCCGCCAGCATGACCACCAAGGGGGCGTCGCCACTGTCGGCCAGCGGCCGTTCGGCGGCGAGCAGCACGCGTTCGATCTCGTCCTTGAGGGCGTCGCGAATGACCTCGGGCCGCGCGTCATTCTTGAGCCGCGCGCGCACCGCCTCGACCAGCTTGAGACTGCCGTCCACGCCCACGTCGGCGCCAATCAGCGCCTCCTCGAGGCCCTCGTAGATTTCGTCGATGCGGGTGGCGCCGGTAATCGCGGAACGGATGCGGGCGAGGAAATTTTCGCGGGTCTTGCGCAGTCCAAGCCCGATTTTCACCGGCGCGCGGGTCGGCGCTTCGGGTGCGACGGCAGGCGCCTCGGGCGGTGCTATTTCGATTGCCGGTGCTTCGGCTTGCGTCTCGGGCGCGGGTTGCGGCGGCGGAGTTGCCAGCGCCTCGGGCGGTGCGACTTCGACCGCGGGCGCCTCGGGTTGCGGCTCCGGCGCGATTTCGATCGGCGGCGCAGGGACCGCGGGCGGCGGTGAAATTTCAGGCGAAGGCGCAGCCGGCGCGGGTTGAATTTCCGCGGTCGCCGGGGCTTCCGTAATCGAGGCGGGAGGCGGCGCAGGCGGTGGCGCTTCCGGCGTGGCCGCGGCGCGTTCGGCAGGCAGCGGCGGCGGCGCCGAAGGCTCGCGGCGCGAGGGCATCGGCCCGGGGCGCAGGCGCGTGTCGGCGATTCTTTTGCGCTGGCTGAATACGGTCAAGGTCGCGAGCGCGGCGACCGGAAGCTGAGCCGCTAGCGCGATCAGAACGGCCAGTTGAATTGGATCCAGATTAATCGTCGGCACCGCGTTAAGCCTCGATCAAAAAACCAAAAAATCTCCCGGGGGAGCCGCACCACGCGCCAAGCTACGCTCGCGAAAATCGGGCGAGCGGGGCGACAATCGACGTGCGGGAACCGAATGCGCTCACAGGATAACAGTCCGGTAGCGTTTCTTAAACGACCGGCAGTGAAATCTCCGCCGCTTTTTCTATATCGGGCAGCAGACCGTGGCGCGGGCCCGGATGGGGGCCGGCGCCACGCGCACGGGTGGCTCAGGCGGCCTGCGGAATCTTGAGCGAAATGATACGCGAAACGCCCGGCCGATCCATCGTCACGCCATGGATATGATCCGCACTTTGCATGGTGCGCTGGTTGTGCGTGATGACGATGAACTGCGAATTTTGCTTGAGCTCGGACACCAGCCCGGTGAAGGCTGCGAGGCTGAACTCGTCGAGCGGCGCGTCAACTTCGTCCATGATGCAGAACGGACTCGGATTGAGCAGGAACAGCGAGAAGATCAGGGCCATCGCGGAAAGGGCTTTTTCGCCGCCCGAGAGCAACCCGATTTCCTTGACCTTTTTGCCGGCGGGCTGGACCAGGATATTGACGCCGGCGTCCAGCACGTCGTCGGCTGCGGTCAATTCCAGACGGCCCTTGCCGCCGCGCAGGAGCTTGGGGAACAGCAGTTCGAAATTCTTCGCCGCGCCCTCGAAGGTTTCGGCGAAGCGCTTGCGGGCCTCGCGATTGAGTTTCTGAATCGTATGGGTCAGGTCGTTGACCGCAGCCTGGAGGTCAGCGCGTTCCGCGGTCAGGAGGCCGGCGCGCTCCTCGAGTTCCTTGACCTCGCTCTCGGCGGCCAGATTGACCTCGCCGATCTTTTCGGCGCGCGCGCGCAACTCGTGCAGGCGGGCGTCGTCGGCGATCGGGTCGCGGCCGCTGAGCGCCGTTTCGAGATCGTCGAGAAGGTCGCCGAAGGCGGCGAGAAATTTTTCGGCGAAGCTGCGCTCGAGCTCCTCGATCAGCGTGCGTGCGCGCTCGCTCTTGAGGCTGCAATCGACGGCCTCGCTTTCGAGCGTGGCGAGCCGTTCGCGGGCGGCCTGGAGTGCCGCACGCGCGTCGGCCAGTTGGGCCTCGCGCTCGGCGCAGCGGCGGCCGAGCGTACCGACGAGCTCTTCGAGTTCGCCGCGGCGGGCGGCGCCGGCTTGGTCCTGAGCGTCGAGATTGGCGATTTCACCCTGGAACTCGACGCGCTCGGAGCGCGAACGGAGGAGCTGGGCACGAGTCTGTTCGAGCTGGGTCTCGACCTCCGCAGTAATGCGCTGGAGATGCCCAAGCTCCTGGGCGAGGGCGGCTAATTCGCGCTTGCGGGCCTCGACGCGCGCGCCGGCGGTAAGCATCGCATCGCCCAGGCGCCGGGCTTCGGCACGGCGATCGGCGAGGCCGACGGAAGCCTCGCCGAGGCGCGCGCGAGCCTGCTGTTCGAGTATCGCGAGGTCTTCGAGGCGCGCGTTGGCGCTGGTGCCGGCGGTGGTGAGTTCGGCCATCCGGCGCGCGGTATTCGCACTTCCAGCTTCGGCTAGTGCGAGGCGCTGCTCGGCCTTGGCGATAGCGGCGCGGGCTTCGGCCGCGCGGCGTTCGGCCTCGGCGATTCGATCGCGTGCCGCGTCGAAGGACTCACGGGCTGCACGGCTCGCTGCGCGATCGGTCTCGAGTTGCAGCACCAGCGTCTGGTGTGCGGTCTCGGCCTCGTCGAGCGCCCGCTGTGCGGCTTCGACCGAGCGAGCGCCACTATGCCAATCGAGCAAGGCGCCATCCTCGGTGCGCGCGCCGCTGCCGCCCGAGATCATCCGTTCGGGGACGAGCAGGTCGCCCTCGCGGGTGACGAAGACGGTGCCGATACCGTTGAGGTTGGAGGCGGCGAGCGCGCAATGGAGGTCGTCGGCGACCATCACATGACCCATTACCGCTTCGGCCATCGGAGCGAAACGCGGTTCGACCTCGACCAGGTCGAGCAGGCGGCCGCTGATTCCGGGGGCCTCGATCGGCGCATGGGTGACGGCGGGACCGATCGCCTCGGGGATAAAGCTCAGGCGGCCGCCGTTGCTTTGCTTGAGAATTTCGATCGCGCGCAAGGCAAACAGCGGCGATTCCACAATCACCGCGTCGAGCTGCTCGCCGAGCACCGCGCGCAAGGCGGGCTCAAGCGCGGGCGGCGCCTTGACGACGTCGAGCAGCAGGGCCGGGTCGGCGAGCGGGCGGTCGCCGTTGAGCGATTCGAGGACCGAGCGGAGTTTGTCGCCAGTGCCATTGGAGACGATGCGCTGGGCGCGAGTCATTGCAGTGGCTAATTCGGTGCGCGCGCCGGAGAGCCGGCCGGCCTGATGTTCGAGGGCGGAGCGGGTTTCGATTTCACGGTCAGCGGCGTCGCGGCGAAGGGCTTCGAGCTGGGCGGCATCGTCGCGCGCGCCGCCCAGGGCGGATTCGGCGGCGCCGAGGTCGAGCTTGGCGCGGTTCAGGTCGGCGGACACTTCGGGCATCTCGGCCGCTGCTGCGGCCAACTTCGCTTCGAGATCGGCGCGTTCGCCGGAGAGGTCGGCGAGGCGCCCGCGAATGACCGCGGCCTCGCGCACCAGTTCGGCGAGCTCATCCTTGAAATCTTCGGTGTGCCGCTCGTCATCGCGTAGCGCGCGTTCGGCCGCCTGATGCTCGGCGCGCAGAGCGGCGAGGGCAGCTTCGCCGACACCGTCGTCGGCGCTGGTATCGCGGGCGAGGCGGGCGCCGGCTTCGGCGCGGGCGGCCCGGCCAGCGATCGCGCGTACGTCGAGATCGGCGAGGCGACGTCCGAGGTCGGGCTCGAGTTCGGCGATCGCGTCGAGGCGGCGTTCCAGGAAGCCGCGGGTGCGCGCGCGTTCCTCGAAGGCGGCGCGCAGGTTATCGAGCTCGCGGCCGGCGGCCGCCAATTCGTCGCGCGCACTGGCGAGCGCCGCGCCGGCATTGTCGGAACCGCTCTGTGCGGTTTCGATCGCGCCGCGCGCGGTCTCGGAGGATTCGCGCAGTTCGAGTTCGCGCGCCGACTGCGCCGCGAGTTCGGCATGCAGTTCGATCAGACGGCGTCCGGCGGCCAGCCGCTCCAGTTCCGAGAGTTCAGCGCGAATAACTTTGTAGGCCTCGGCTTTTTTGGCTTGGCGGCGGGCGAAATTGAGCTGGCGTTCGATCTCGCGCAGGACGTCGTCAACCCGGGCCAGGTTTTCCTTGACCCGTTCGAGCTTGCGCTCGCTCATCTCGCGCCGCCCCTTGAATAGGGAGAGCCCGGCGGCCTCCTCGACCATGGTACGCAGCTCGTGGGGCTTGGCCTGGATTATTTCCTCGATCCGGCCCTGCTCGATAAGCGCGTAACCGCGGCTGTGGATTTGCGCGGCCATGAAAAATTCGGTGATGTCCTTGAGGCGGCAGGGAATCCGGTTGAGCAGATATTCGGAATCGCCCGAGCGGTAGACCCGGCGGGTGACGGCCACTTCGCTTAGTGTGTCGTAGGGCTCGGGCAGGGAGCTCCCGTCCTCGGCCTCGAGCATGAGGGTGACCTCGGCCATGCCGGCGGCGGCGTTGGAGTCGTTGCCGGCATAGATGAGGTCGTCGGCGCTTTTGCCGCGCAGGCGAGTTGGGGCCTGTTCGCCAAGCACCCAGCGAATCGCGTCAACCACGTTCGATTTGCCGCAGCCGTTGGGTCCGACCACGGCGGTTGCGCCGGGGCTGAAACTGATTACGGTTGCATCGAGAAAGGATTTAAAGCCGACTAATTCAAGACTCTTAAGACGCATACTGCGATCGCCTCCGCCACCTCACCAGCCCACCGAGCATATCCTATCGCCACCGAATCGGGTCAATAGATACGCAATCCGTCGTAGGTCACAACGGTCCACAGGCACATCCAAATGTGGTTAGCGCTGCTGTTAATTATTATTCGCTAAAACTACGCCTCGTCGTTCGATATTTTCCAAACGCGTGCAGGTGCGCCAGGCCGCAGCTTATTGAAACCGTCTAGTCAGGCAGCAGTTCGGCGTTCCAGTATGCGGAATCGACGGTGGTCAGAAACGGCATCCACTCCCGATAGCGTCTGAGGCTGAACATCTCGGTGCTGAACGGAGTCCATTGGGGACGCAGCGGGCGCTTGATCAGGGGCATCGCGGCTTCGTCGGGGGTGCGGCCGCCCTTGCGCCGGTTGCAGCTATGGCAGGAGCAGACGACGTTTTCCCAAGTGGACATGCCGCCGCGCGAACGCGGAACGACGTGGTCGAGGTTGAGTTCGGTGCGCGGCAGCCGTCTGCCGCAATATTGGCAGGTATTGCTGTCGCGGGCGTAGATATTGAAACGCGAGAAGCGCACATGGCGCTTGGGCACACGCTCGTAGGCGGTCAGCAGCAGGACGCGCGGCACGCGGATAAAGCCCCCGATGACGCCGACACGTTCGTGATGGTTCTCGATGGCAAGCTCGCGCCAGCTATCGAAATCGAAGATGCGGTATTGCTCGTCAACGGCGCGGGCGGCGCCCTGGTAAAGGAGGGCAAAGGCGCGCTTGACCGAGGTGACGTGGACCGGGAGGTACGAGCGATTGAGGACCAACACCTTGCTGTTAAGCACAGCCGCCCCGATCGGGTGCGCCATCATAGTTTCTGCTGACGATGGCATTGTTGAACAATCAACGGTAATCGAGCGCCGGAGTCAAGTCTGTAACGTTTTTTTAATTTTGCGACTTCGAGGGGGAGAGCGCCGGATTTCGCCGCCCGCATATCCGGAAAAAGGTCACCTTGCGGAAATTCGACTCGCTCCGTATCATCTGGCATGAACCAGTAAGGTTCGACCGATGCGGAGCAGACCTTCTTTGATAGCTTGCTATCCGTCGTCACATCCCAGCTCCACTATCGGCAGCCCGCAGCCGGCTGCACGGCGGGACTGACGGCGAGCTTCGCAGAGTCCGGAATAGCGCTTCTGTGAAACGTGAAATTGTAATCAACGCATCCACGCTTGAAGTGCGTGTCGCAGTGCTCGAAGACGGCGCATTGAGCGAGTTCCATCTGGAGCGCAATGAACGCCAGGGACTGGTCGGCAACATCTATAAGGGCAAGGTCACGCGGGTGCTGCCGGGGATCCAGGCGGCGTTCGTCGAGATCGGCCTGGAGAAGGCCGGCTTTCTGCATGTCTCCGATTTTCATACCGGCGTTGAGGGTTTCGGTTCCGCCGCCGAGGTGATCGGCGAAGAGGACGTTGAGACCGAACCCTTGCACGATAGCGATTCCGCTGCCCCCGACGACATCGACGATAGCGTCGAGAGCGCCGTGGCCGAGGACGGGACGTCAGAGGATGGGACGGCCGAGGATGTGGCGGACGAGGGCGCGGACGAGGCGGCTGCAACCGGGTCGGGTCGCGCGGGCGGACGCGGGCGCCGGCGGCGGCGTCCGGAACGGCGCGTGCGGCTGCCGATCGAGCAGGTGCTCAAGCGCGGTCAGGACATCATCGTGCAGGTCGCCAAGGAACCGATGGGCACCAAGGGTGCGCGGCTGACTTCGTTCGTGTCGCTGCCCGGACGCCATCTGGTGTACACCCCGACCAGCGGTCACATTGGAATTTCACGCCGAATCGAGAGCGCGCAGGAGCGTCAGCGGCTGCGCGCGGCGGTCGGCGAATTGCGCCCCGACCAGGGCGGCTTCATCGTGCGCACGGTTTGCGAGGGCGTGAGCAAGCGCGACATTCAGCGCGACGTTTCCTTTCTCACCAAGCTGTGGTCGTCGGTGGTGAAGCAGAGTGAGACGATGCCGCCGGCGTCGCTGCTCTCGCGCGATCTGGACGTTGCGCTGCGCGTGGTGCGCGACCTTTTTTCGAGCGAGATCGATCGCCTGTGGTGCGACGATCCGGAGACCTACGAGCGAATAGTCGATTTCGTGCAGAGCTATATGCCGCGCCTGCGCGGGCGGATTTCGCTGTACGAGGCCGAAGAGCCGATTTTCGATCACTTCCATCTCGAGGCGCAGATCGACCGTGCGCTCGAACGCAAGGTCTGGCTCAAGTCGGGCGGCTACCTGGTCTTCGATCAGGCCGAGGCGCTGACCGCGATCGACGTCAACACCGGACGCTTCGTGGGTAAGCGCAATCAGGACGAGACGGTGCTCAAGACCAACCTCGAAGCCGCCGACGAGGTAGTCAAGCAACTGCGGCTGCGCAATATCGGCGGCATCATAATCGTTGACTTCATCGATATGACGCGCGAGGCCGATCGCAAACGTGTGACCGACGTCCTTTCGCAGGCGCTCAAGCGCGACAAGGCGCGCAGTTCGATGCTGCGGATTTCGGAGCTCGGGCTGGTCCAGATGACGCGCAAACGCACGCGCGAGAGCCTCGAGGAAATGCTCACCGAGCAGTGTCCGACGTGCCAGGGGCGGCGCGTGGTGAAATCGGTGGCGACGCTGGCGGCGGACGTTTTGCGCGGAATCCATCGCGCGGCCGGACGCCATCCGCGCAACGATCTGCTGGTGGTCAAGATCAATCCTGCGGTCGCGCGCTATCTATATGATATCGGCGCCAAGGACCTCGGGGTGCTCGAGCAGCGTCTGGGGATCAAGATCGTCCTGCGCTCGACCGAGTCGATCGAGGCGGGCTCGTTCGAGCTCGTACAGACGACTGCCGCCGCCTGACCGCTTCATCAGTTTCTTCGCACATAATTACGAGTCGCCACGATCGCGCGGCCGCCGTGCTGTGCGGGTCAGAAGGTCCAGCCGACGATCGACTTCAGGAACGTGCCGTTGCTCGTGCGGGTCAGGCCGAAGCCGACACCGAAGTTGAGTTCGAGGTTCTCGAAGATATGCAGGTTGGCGGCCGGCACGATGAAATGCTGCTGGCTTTGAATGGCGGGTAGCGCCTTTAGTGCGCCCATGTCGCCGTAATATTCGAGCGCGGGCGAGACCCAGCGGCAGAGGTCGTACACGATTTCACCCGACGGCGCCAACTGGAAGCCCTGATGTGCGCCGGGACCGCTGAACGGATCTTCGAAGGCAAAGTTGGCGACCAGGGTGAACTTGCCGAAGCTGGTCTCGACGATCGGGCGAAGCTCGAGCGAGAGCGGATTTTCCTCGGCCGCCGAGCGCATGTAACCCAGTTCGACATTGCCGCCGAACCTGACCGGCCAATCGAAAGTTTGCGGCACGCCGAAATGAGCCTTGGTGCGGGAGCCGGCATATTCGTACTCGCCGTTTCCGAGCTTCGCCGTCGCCAGATAATGGCCGACCTCCAGCCATCGCAACACGCCGTAAGTGGCTTCGAGCGTTTCGTGAATCTGGTACGGGTTCAGCGCGTCCCTGGCCTGCACACCGGTAGCGGAGTTGACCGTGTTGGAATGAAGCTCAACATCGAGATGCCTGGGTGCGACGGTGTGAGTGTCGTAAATCTGAATTTCATAGAAATCGATCGCAAAGGCGCGCGGCGTCCAGGCGAACATCCCGGTGATCAGCGCAACAGCCGCCGCGATTGCCGGCACGGACCGCATCCCGCACGCCTATTCGCCGAGGTGCCGCACCGCCGGGATCACTTTGGTCGCGAACCTCTCCATCGCGGCCATCACCTCGCGATGCGGGATGAGTCCGCCGGGATTGAACCAGCATACGAGCTGATTGATGCGGGCGCCGCGGTAGATTTCCTCGATCCGTGCGATGGATTGTTCGGGGCTGCCGAAGACCGACATGGTATCGGCGACCATCTCCCACGACATGGTCGCGCCGCGATCGCGCACCTGCTTCAGATAGGCATATGAACCGTCGTACTGGCTGCGATCGCCGCGGCGCGCCTGCTCTCCGATAGTGTGAAAGTAATGCATCATCGAGGGCTCGTACTCGGTGCGGGTCTGGGCGACGCTGGCTGAAGTATGGGTAAAGAATAGTGCCGCCACGTCGCGTTGCTCGGGCGCGTGGCCGGCTTGCGCCAGCGCCGCGCGATAGTTGGCGACGTGGCCGAAAAATCCCGGCATCGGATTGATCGGCGAGGCGACCATCACGTCGTAACCCTTGAGCCCGGCGAAGGCCGCGGTCTCGGGGCTGTTCGCGGCGATGCGGATCGGCGGATGCGGCTTTTGCAGCGGCTTCGGCACCACCGAGGTTTCCGGCACCTGGTAATGCTTTCCGCTGTGCGAGAACGATTCCGTGGTCCACGCTTGCCGGATGATTTCGATCGACTCCTCGAAGCGTTCGCGACTCTCCTCGCGCGAAACGTTGAAGCCCTGGAAATGCACCGCGATAGTGCCGCGGCCGACGCCGAGGTCGAGCCGTCCGCCGCTCAGGATATCGACCGTCGCGGCCTCCGCGGCAAGTCGCAGCGGATGATGAAACGGCAGCAGCGAGACGCCGGTGCCGAGGCGGATGCGCCGCGTGCGCTGGGCGATCGCGGTAGCCACGATCAACGGCGCGGGCATGACCGAGAACGGGCGGAAGAAATGCAATTCGGCGAGCCACGCATTATCGAATCCGATTTCATCGGCGTGGATAACCTGCTCGACGGTTTCGCTGTAGCGTACGGGCTCGGATTGTTCCGGAGCGCAGGGCAGTTGATAAAAGAGTCCGAATTTCACGCAGAGCCCTCCTCGGCGCGCCGTCCCGAGATTCGAATGACGGTCCGCCGTGCGATGATTATCGCATCGCAGGTGCGCCTGCCAACCGGAGCCGCGCGCGCCGCCGAGCTACGACGATACGCAACGGCCGATTTTATCGCGGTGCGCGGCTGCACGGTGCGCCGCACGGATGCGGTCTCAGCGATAACTCATGACTTCGAGCAGGTTGCCGTCGGGGTCGAGGAAGTAGAGGCAATCATGGTCGCCCCAGTCGATCGGGGTGGCGCATTCGACCGCGGCATCCTTCAGCCGCTCGCGCGCCAGGTCGAAATCCGCCCGGCTTACGCGAAAAGCGTGATGGCCGCGGCCCAAAGGATGCGCGATACGCGCGCGGCGGTCGCTCGCGCTGAGCGGCGCGCGTGCGACCGCAAACAGCGCGAAATTCTGGTCGCCGCATTGCAGCAGCGTCTGGTCGCCGAGATGCGCAACCACCGCGAGACCCAGCACCTCGGTATAGAAGCGCTCGGCCCGGGCGAGGTCGGTGACTTCAATCCCGAAATGGTCGAGACGTTCGAGTTTCATCGGCGAGGTTCCATGCGCGCAACCGGTTGATTAATCGTCGCGCACGCGCACCGGTTCGGCAAGAGCAGGGTAACGTTGCACGGCGGTCGGCCGCGGCGGTTACGAGCGAAAATCCAGCCGGTCTAATCGCGCGCGCCGCCGCGGCGGGAGCGAATCTCAGGCGAGGTCGGCGAGCAGCAGACCGGTCAGATATTCGCCCTCGGCGTGGCCGAGCAGCACCGGATGGTCGGGACCGGGGCCGAGCCGCGCGAGCATCTGCAGCTTGCGCCCGGATTTGCTCTGCGCGATGCGCACCGCGCGCACGAAATCCTCGCCGCGAAAATGGACCGAACAACTGAAAGTCAGCAAGTAGCCGCCGGGCGCCAACGCACGCATCGCGAATGCGTTGAGGTCGGTATAGAGGCGGGCAGCATGGGCGGCGTCCTTGAGACTGCGCGCGAGCGGCGGCGGATCGAGCACGATCACGTCGAAGCGAGCGGACGCAGGGAGTTCGGCGAGATAGCGCAGGACATCGCCACGGACAAACTCGGCGCGGTCGCCGCGATGGCCGTTGAGTTCGAGGTTGCGCCGCGCCATCGCAAGGGCGCGCTCGGAGGAATCGATCGCGATCGCCGCGCGGGCGCCGCCGGCCAGCGCCGCGAGCGTGAAACCGCCGGCGTAACAGTAAGCGTCGAGCACGCGAGCGCCCTGGGCGAGGTCGCGCACAATCATGCGGTTGTCGCGCTGATCGAGAAACGCGCCGGTCTTCTGGCCGTGATCGAAATCGATCGCCAGGCGAATGCCGTGCTCGGTCGCGAGCGTCTCGGCGGGCGGTGCTCCGGCGAGCACTTCGGAATTGTCGCCGAGCCCTTCCTGTTTACGCACGGCGCCGTGGCTGCGTTCGACGATCGACTGCGGCGCGACGATCTCGCGCAGCGCGGCTACGATTTCGCCGCGCATGCGATCGGCGCCCGCCGTCAGCAATTGCAGCACCAGCACGCTGCCGTAACGATCGACGACCACGCCCGAAAGGCCGTCGCCGTCGCCGTTGATCAGCCGATAGCAATCGGTGCCGCCGCGGACGACGCGCTGGCGCAAGGCGAGCGCGCGGCGTATGCGATGGCGAATGATCTCGCGGGGCTTGAGCGCGAGGTCGAAGGAGAGCATTCGCACCGCGATGGTGGTGGCGGGATTGTAGTAGCCAAGGCCGATCGCGTCGCCGCCGGCGTCGCACACTTCAACCCACTGGCCGGCTTGCACAACGGCGAGCTCGAGCCGCCCGATCGCCTGCGAAAAGATCCAGGGATTACCGCCGCGCACCGGACCGTCGCGCCCGGGTCTTAGAAAAACGCGGCCGGCTATCACGAGGGGGGCAGTTCCCGCCGCGGTTGCAGGCGGTGTGACCTTTGCTGTCAACGCCATTCGGATTCACCGCGGCGCACGAAATCGCCGCTGCGGCCGCCGCTTTTGCGCACCAACCGGATGGCGTCGATGGTTATCGCGCGATCGATCGCCTTGGCCATATCGTAAATCGTCAGCGCCGCCGCGCTGGCTGCGACCAGCGCTTCCATTTCGACTCCGGTCCGCCCGCTGGTCACGGCGCGCGACTGGATTTGCAGAGCCGAGTTTGCGGGGTCAGGACGGAAATCGACCTCGACCACTTCGAGCGGAATCTGATGGCACAGCGGTATCAGCTCATGAGTGCGTTTGGCCGCCATGATCCCGGCGATTCGTGCGGTGGCCAGGGCCTCGCCCTTCTTGAGCGTTCCGCCCACGATCGCGTCGAGCGTGGCGGCGGCCATGTGCACGGCGCCGCGCGCGACGGCCTCGCGCCGGGTGATCGCCTTTTCGCCGACGTCGACCATCCGCACGCGGCCGGTGGAATCCAGATGAGTCAGTTGCGCGCCGCGGGGCGCCGCCTTCGAGTTGAGTTTTTTACCTGTCATTATTGCGATGGCCGGGGTAGTGAATAAACCTTATGCTGACGCGCGCGCAGTGTAAAATAAAACGGTCGTGAATCGATCGCGACCAAATTGAAGCTCGCGTGAAAGGCCACATGTCAGAAGTATCGAACAATCTCGTCAATCGTCTCGTGATTCTCGGGTCAGGCCCCGCAGGCCTCACCGCCGCGCTTTATTCGGCGCGCGCTAACCTTGCGCCCCTGCTGATCGAAGGCGCCGAGCCCGGCGGCCAGCTCACTATCACCACCGAGGTCGAAAATTATCCGGGCTTCGAGCACGGCATCCAGGGCCCCGAGATGATGGAGGTTTTCCGGCGTCAGGCCGAGCGCTTCGGCACGCGTTTCATGACCGGCGTGGTGACGGCCGCTAACCTGCTCAAGTATCCCTTCGAGATCGCCGTAGACGGCACCATGATCATGGCCGAGTCCCTGATCATCGCGACCGGCGCGTCGGCCAAACTGCTCGGAATCGAATCCGAGAAGCGCCTGATGGGTTATGGCGTCAGCGCGTGCGCGACCTGCGACGGGGCCTTTTTCAAAAACAAGGAGGCGGTGGTGATCGGCGGCGGCGACACCGCGATGGAAGAGGCGATGTTCCTGACGCGGTTTTGCAGCAAGGTGACGATCGTGCATCGGCGCGACTCCTTGCGCGCCTCGAAGATCATGCAGGATCGGACGCGGAAGAATCCGAAGATCGCCTTCATCTGGGATTCGGTGATTGACGAGATTTTCGGCGAACCGGCCACCGGTGTCAGCAGCGTACGTCTGAAGAACCGGGTCACCGGCGCGCTCACCGACTTTCGCACCGACGCGGTCTTCATGGCGATCGGCCATCAGCCCAACACGGCGATTTTTCACAAGCAGCTCGACCTCGACGAGCTCGGCTACCTGAAGGTGCAAGCCGGATCGACTTACACCAATATCGAGGGTGTTTTCGCTGCCGGCGACGTTGCCGACCGCGTCTATCGCCAGGCGATCACGGCCGCGGGCACCGGTTGCATGGCGGCGCTCGACGCCGAGCGCTGGCTCGAAGCGCGTGAGACGGGCGAGGATTGAGCCCGTTGCCCGGATCGCGCCGGCGCAATCGCGCCGCTCCACGCGCGGCTCGATCGATCGACGATAGTCCGCTGGTCGCCGGTGGGCTTGCTGCTGCGCGCGAACGAGCGCTTCGGATAAATCCCGGCCGCCGAGTCGGCATCGGCGTCGCAATCGTGGGATTGCTGACGTTGGTGGGCAGCGCCGGCTACATGTTGATCGAGCGGATGTCGTTTATCGACGCGCTCTATATGACGGTCATCACCATCACGACGGTCGGTTACCAGGAGGTCAAGCCGCTCGATACGGCGGGCCGCCTCTTTACTATCGCGATTATTTTTATCGGCGTCGGGACCGCCTACTATGTTTTTGCCGCAGTCACCGAAGCGGTGGTTGGAGGCCAGCTCAGGGAATTCGTCGGGAAGAACGCGATGAACCGTAAGATTCAACATCTTGAGCGTCATGTGATCCTGTGCGGCTACGGACGCTTCGGCCGGATTGTCGCCGAGGAGCTCAAGGCCGATCGCCGTACGGTAGTGGTGATCGAGGCGAATCCGGCGCTCGAACCCGAACTGGTGCGCGGCGGCGGTTATTACATCATCGGGTCCGCCCTGGATGAGGCCGTGCTCGAAAGCGCCGGCATCCGCAGCGCGGGCGATATCGTGGTGGCGACCGCATCGGACCCCGACAACGTCTTCATCAGCCTCTCGGCGCGCGGCAAGAATCCTGACATTCACATATACGCGCGGGCCGAGACCGAGGCCGGCTTGCGTCATCTGAAATTGGCCGGAGCCGAGGGTGCGATTTCCTCCTATCAGTTCAGCGCGTATCGCATCGCGGCGGCGATCGCACGGCCGTCAGTGGTCGATTTCCTGACGCTCGTGATGCCCGGGCGTGGCGACGACGTGAGCCTCGAAGAGGTCGCCGTTCTGCCGAATAGTCCGTTGATCGGCACCTCCATCGCGGCCGTCGAGCGTGCCAACACCCGCCTGCGAATCGTCGGGCTCAAGCGCGGCGCCGAGCCGATTGCGATCATTCCCGATGAGCAGACGATAATCGCGGCCGGCGATCTTGTAGTGGTAATCGGCGCGCGCCAGAGCCTTGAGCGGCTGGCTGAATCCGCCGCGCCCTGACCGGCTGTTCATCCGCGACGCGAATGCCGTCGAGGAGTTGATTTTCGCAACTTGAATGGAGAGTTAGGTATGTCCGACGAAGAAACCGCAACCTCCTCCGGTGCCCCGCGCCGCGGAACCGGATCGCTGAAGGCCGACACCGGTTCCCTGGCGGCAGCCGCCAATGTCGCGACGGTCGGTCGCGGTACCGCTGCGCCTCACGCGACGCCCGCGCCGCGCGACCTTTCGATGCGCATTGCAGAGACCGTAGTCTTTCTTATCGCCGTAATCGGCGCGGTTGCGATCGGCCTCGGCATCACCGACTACCTCGGCCGCCATCCTTATGTGTACGCCTACCTGATCGCCTATGCGGCCTTCCGCATCGCCGATTTACTGGTGCGCGACGAAGCGATGCTCGGGAGCGACGCCATCCACTTCGCCCGCCGCATCATGGGCGAATTACCGGTGCTCGCGATGTTCGCGGCGGCTCCGTTCGAGCGATCGTACTATTCCGGTGCAGCGCCCCACTGGCTCTCCGGACTCGGTATTCTGATCGAACTGCTGGGGCTATGGCTCGCCCTCGGCGCGCGCATCCAGCTTGGCTACTACACCGCCGGCGAACGTCCCGGTGCCGTCCGCCCGATCGTGCGCAGCGGGTTTTACCGCTACATCCGCCACCCGATTTACCTCGGTGAATTCCTGGTCCTGTTCGCCTGGCCCTTCGAATATGGCGCGATCGTCACGATGATCGCGACGGTCGTGATTGGGATTCTGATCGTGCGCCGGCGCATGCAGGAGGAAGAGGCCGAAATGATGGCGAATTACGGCGATGAGTATGCCGGTTACCTGCGCGAGACCGACGCCGTGATTCCCAACGTATGGTGACGCGGCGGCGCGCGCAGCTCACGTCAATTGAACGATATTCGTGCCTGGTTATGGTAACACACGATAGTTGACACTCACGCTGGTAGTGAGCAACGATTACCGAGCTTGGAGAGCGGCGAGGCGCTGTATTATGGTCTGGTGGGCGTGGATTATTCTCGGAATCGCGTGCGTGGCGGTTGAAGTCAATTTAACCCACGATTTCTCGCTGTTTTGCGTCGGTCTGAGCGCCTTCCTAGTCGCGGCCGTTGCCGGGTTTATCAATGGCGCTCCGCATTGGTCGCAATGGATTCTGTTCGGCGGACTTTCGGTGATTATCCTGCTCGCACTGCGCAAGCCCCTGCTCGGACGATTCCAGGGACATCGCGGCCGCGACGCCGATTTTCAGTACCTTATTGGCGAGGTCGCGACGCCCAACGACGACCTGCCGGCTAACGGCGTCGGCCGCGCGGAATTACGCGGTTCGAGCTGGAGCGCCCGCAACGGCGGCGCAGCGGTACTGCACAAGGGCCAGCGCTGCCGCGTTGAAAAGATCGAGGGACTGACCGTCTGGCTCAAAGCCGAATAAGCCGGCACTGGAGAAATTTCCGATGATTGAACTCGCAGTTGGTGGGTTTGTCGCACTGTTGATTGTCTATGTCCTGGTCTCTACCGTGCGCGTGGTCGGACAGCAGACCGCCCTGATTGTCGAGCGGCTCGGCCGCTTCGACCGAGCAGTCTTCGGCGGCTTGCAGATTCTCGTTCCGTTCGTCGACTCAGTGCGCGCCACCATCGATTTGCGTGAGACCGCCGTCAACATCGCGGAGCAGGACTGCATCACCAGCGACAACGTGATGGTTCACGTTGACGGCATCCTCTACTACAAAATCGTTGACGCCGAGCGCGCCACCTACGGCATCTCCAATCTCAAGTTCGCCATCGAGCAGCTCGCCCAGACCACGCTGCGCAGTGAAATCGGGAAGATCGAGCTCGACCATACCTTCGAGGAGCGCGCGCACATCAACGCCAACATCGTCGAGGAAATCGACAAGGCCTCGGAGGCCTGGGGCGTCAAGGTCCTGCGCTACGAAATCAAGACCATCCGTCCGCCGACCGACATCCTGGAAGCGATGGAAAAGCAGATGCGCGCCGAGCGCGAGAAGCGCGCCGCCGTACTGCAGTCCGAGGGTGAGCGCACCGCCGCGATCAACCAGTCCGAGGGCGTGCGCGAGTCGATGGTCAATCGCGCAGACGGTGAGAAGCAACAACTCATCAAGGAGGCAGAGGGCAAGGCGGCCGCCATTCGCTCGGTCGCGATCGCGACCGCCGAGGGTATCCGCGCCGTCGCCGAAGCGATTGAGGGACCCGGCGGTTTCGAGGCCGTGCAGTTCCGCGTCGCTAACGATTATATTGTCCAGTTCGGCAATCTCGCCAAGGAGGCCAACACTCTGATCCTGCCTTCGAATATGTCCGATATTGCCGGGATGGTCGCGACCGCGATGAACGTCATCCGCCACGCTGACGGCGGCAATGGCGCTGGCGGATCAGACGCGGCCGCCGGCTCGTCGCATGATATGAAAAGCGTCAGTCCGCCCAAATCCGAAAATCAGTAGGTCGAAGGTCCACGCTGCGCGCTGCGGGCTTTCCTAACTCTGCGTCCTTTGATGACCGGCGTGGCCCGGTGCCAGCCGCCGCGACTTGAGCTGGCAGGACGCCAACGCACAGTAGGGCGGGGCGTCGCCCACCGGCCCGACGTATGCGCGGCCGCATCCGACGCATCGACGTATCGCTTCATTACCAGCCAGCAGCGGGCGCAACTCGCGCACCGCGTTGTTGTCCGCGCCGTATTCCTCCGGCGGCGGCGTCTTGGGCGCATCGCCCATGATCGACAGCCCGTGGTAATGCGACCGTCCGCTCTTCGCCGCGGTCATGGCGGCGTTGCGCGCGTTGCGGTCGGCCTCCTCGTTCAACGGATCGCCCGCGTGCCCTTCCACCCATTCGAAGCGGACCTCACGCTGCGCGACCTCATGGTCGAGCTTTTCCCACAAGTCCACGTTGACCTTGCGCTTCCAGCCGAGCGTCATGGTCTTGACCACATACTGGCTGTCGGTGCGCAACATCACGCGCGTGCCGTTGGGAATGATGCGCAGGCCCTCGATCGCCGCGGTCAACTCCATGCGATTGTTGGTCGTCGCCGGGTCGCCGCCGAAGATTGTGTTAGAGACGCCGCCGGGCTTGACGATCACCGCCGCCCATCCGCCGGGTCCGGGATTGCCCAGGCACGAACCGTCCGCGTACACGTAATGGATATCTTTCGAGGTGGCCATCGTTGCCGTCATCCGATGGCGCGATCATGGCGCAGCCGCTCGAACCATTCCACATACTCGCCGGCGGCGCGGTCCCACGAAAAATCCGCCTTGAAACAATTACCCATCAGCCGGCTCCACTGGTTGGGCCGCCCATATACGGCGATCCCGCGCGTCAGCGCCGCGATCAGCGCCGTGGCGGTGTACGGTTCGAAGACGAAGCCGTTGCCGGCCATCGTTTTGGGATCGAACTCGGTTACGGTGTCGCGCAATCCGCCGGTCGCGCGCACCACCGGCACCGTGCCGTACTTGAGCGCGTACATTTGAGTCAGACCGCACGGCTCGAAGCGCGACGGCATTAGGAACATGTTCGCACCGGCCTGGATGCGATGGGCCAGCGATTCGTCGAAGCCGAAGATCACGCGCATGCGCTCGGGATGCCGCCGTTCGGCCTCGCGGAATATCCGCTCGAGCGCCGGGTCCCCGCTCGACAACATTACCAGTTGCAGGTTGAGCGCGATGATCGCGTCGAGCGCCTCCGCCAGCAAATCGAGGCCCTTCTGCGCCGTCATTCGCGTCACCATTCCGACCAGCGGTACGGGCTCGGATTTCGGCGGATGCGGCAGGTTCAAGTCATCGCGCAAAACATCCAGACAGAGCTTCTTGTGCGCGCGCTTGTGCGGCGAGTACGGCTTCGGGATGAAGCGGTCGCGCGCCGGATCCCACTCGTTGTAATCCGCGCCGTTGAGAATTCCCCGGAAGCGCTCGCCCTTGGCGCGCAACACACCTTCCAGGCCGAAGCCCAGCTCGGGATCGTGCGTGATCTCTTCTGCATAGCTCGGGCTCACGGTCGAAACGGCGTCGGCCAGCCGGATCGCGCCCTTCATCAGATTGGCGTTGCCCCAGAACTCCAGGCCTGCGGCGCTGAACCACGACTGGTCGATTCCGATCAGCGGGAATTCAGCCGGCGGCAAAATTCCCTGGTAGGCCAGATTATGAATCGTAAAGACCGACAAGGTCGAAGCGAATCGCGCGCGCATGCCGGGATCGGCGCGCATTACGATCGCCGCCGGCGCCGCATGCCAGTCGTGGGTGTGCAGGACGTCGGGCCGGATCAGGTCGGCTGCGGCCAGCGCTGCGCGGCCGAAGAAAATATAGCGGCGATCGTTGTCCGGATAGATCCCACCGTTGGTGCCGTAAATTCCGTCGCGATCGAAGAAGCCGGGATGGTCGATCAGGTAGATCTCGACGCCGCCGTCGCCCTGCGCCCGCAAAATTCTGAATGGCTCGCGCATCCCGCCGATCTCGATCGCGAGTCCCTCGGCGGCCACCGTGGTGTCGAGCTTTTGCAGCAGCGGGCGATAGCCCGGCACGATCGCGCTGGCCTCCGCGCCGCGGCGCGCCAGCGCCTGCGGCAGTGCGCCGATCACGTCGGCGAGGCCGCCCGCCTTCGCGTAAGGACCGATCTCCGCGGCTACCATCGCGACCTTCATAATCCGGCCATCTTCATTTCTTTGCGCTGTCTCTGCATCCTGAATCCATGCCGGCGCGGCCGCCGCGCGCCGCGCTGCTATTGCGGCCGCCGACTCGCATGCGTATCCGCTGCGTCGGGGTCGCCGCTCACGATTTTATCGGGCGGCGCCGGCGCCGTTGCCCGGCGGGTGCCACTCATTTATGAAGCGTAAGCGAGCTAGTCAACCGCGGCGGCGATTCGCCGCTACCGGCTCGGTCCGACCGCGCCGATCGGTGTTGTTCGCCGCGGTCAGGCCGGGCGCGAAACCTCCGCTGCAATCTGGATTGAACAAATTCCGCGACGACCGCGATGAGCGGGTGCGTTCAGATGCGACCGGTTGCGTTTGCCGCACCCCGGCCGCCCGCGGCGAATCCGTCCCCGGCCGGTGCCGCCGCGTTCAAGCCGCGGCCGGCGCTTTCACTCCGGCCTCTGCCGTGGCCGGCTGGAGCGGTTCGCGCAGCACATACTTGAGCACGTCATCGACCGTATCGACGAAGATCGTCTCGATCTCGCCGAGCACCTCGGGGGCAATATCCTCGAGGTCGCTTTCGTTGCGCCGCGGCAGGATCACGGTGGTGATTCCGGCGCGCCGCGCGGCCAGGACTTTTTCCTTGATTCCTCCGACCGGCAGCACTTTCCCGCGCAGCGTGATCTCGCCCGTCATCGCCACGTCGTTGCGCACCGGGCGGCCCGTCAGAAGCGATGACAGCGAGGCCGCGATCGTCACGCCCGCCGAGGGGCCGTCCTTGGGAATCGCGCCCGCCGGCACATGAATGTGAATATCGGATTTCTCGAAAAAGTCCGGTTCGATTCCCAGCCGCTCTGCGCGCGACCGGATATAGGAGAGCGCCGCCTGCGCCGATTCCTTCATCACGTCGCCGAGCGATCCGGTCAACGTCAGCCCCTTCTTCCCGCTCATCCGTGTGCTTTCGATAAAAATAATGTCGCCGCCCGCCGCCGTCCATGCGAGCCCGGTCGCAACCCCGGCCTCAATCGTGCGCTCGGCCACTTCCGAGAAGTATTTTGGCACCCCCAGGTACTTCTTGAGCATCTCGGGCGTGATTTGCTCGGGCGCACTTTCGCCTTCGGTAATCGACCGCGCGATCTTGCGAAATACCCGCGAAATCTCGCGCTCAAGATTGCGCAAGCCCGCTTCCCGCGTGTAGCTCCGGATGATCTCCGCCACCGCTTCCCTGGTGAATTCGATCTTCCGGTCGCCGAGCCCGTTTTCGATCCGCTCTTTTTGAATCAGATGGCGCTCGACGATCTGCAGCTTCTCCTCTTCCGTGTAGCCCGGCAGTTCGAGCACTTCCATGCGATCGCGCAGCGCCGGCGGAATCGTGTCGAGCATATTGGCCGTGGTCAAAAACAAGACCTTCGACAGATCGAAGGGCACGTCGAGGTAATGGTCCACGAAAGAATTGTTCTGCTCCGGGTCGAGTACCTCGAGCAGCGCCGACGCCGGATCGCCGCGAAAATCCGCGCCCAGCTTATCGACCTCGTCGAGGATAAACAGCGGATTGTTCGAGCCCGAATTGCGCAGCCCCTGCACGATTCGTCCCGGCAGCGATCCGATATAGGTCCGGCGATGGCCGCGAATTTCGGCCTCGTCGCGGATGCCGCCGAGCGACAAGCGCACAAACTTGCGCCCCAGCGCCCGCGCGATCGAGCGCCCGAGCGAGGTCTTGCCCGTGCCCGGCGGTCCGACGAAGCACAGAATCGGTCCCTTGGTGTCGTGCTTGAGCTGGCGCACCGCCAGGAATTCGAGGATGCGCTCCTTGACCTTCTCGAGGTCGTAATGGTCCTCGTCGAGTACTTCGCGCGCGTGCTTGATGTCGAGGTTGTCTTTGGTCGCCTCACTCCACGGCAGGCTCACCAGCCAATCCAGGTAGGTGCGCACGACCGTATGCTCGGCCGACTCGGGCGGGATCATGCGCAGCCGATCGAGTTCCTTGTCGGCCGCCTTGCGCGCCTCTTCGGACATCTTGGCGGCTTCGATCTTCTTTTCCAGATCCTCGATTTCCGACGACCGCGCGTCGCCTTCGCCGAGCTCCTTCTGAATCGCCTTGAGCTGCTGGCGCAGATAGTACTCGCGCTGGTTCTTGTTGAGCTCGGTCTGCACCTGCGACTGAATCTTGTGGCCGAGTTCGAGCAATTCGATCTCGCGGCTGAGGATTACGATCAGCTTTTCGAGCCGCCCGCGCACGTCGAGCGTCGCCAACAGATCTTGCAACTCCTCGACCGCTACCTTCAGATACGACGCTACAAGATCGGTCAGCCGCGCCGGGTCGCGCACCTGCATCGACATCACTTGCAATTCGTCAGGCAGGTACGGCACCAGCGAAACGAACTTGGAAAACTGGCCGACCAGGGTCGCCTGCAGCGCCTCGGCCTCGCGATCGGAAGTGAAATCCTCGGTCAGCCGCTTCACGTGGGCAGTGAAGTAGGGATCGCGCTGAATGAACTCGCCAAGTTCAATTCGCGCCAGCCCCTGCACCAGCACGCGCACGCTCTGGTCGGGATACTTGAGCATCTTGAGCACGCGCACCGCCGTGCCGCGTGTAAATAGCGCCTCCGGATTCGGACTCTCCTCTTCCGGATTCTTCTGCGCCGTCAGACCGATTATCCGCGACGCCCCGCCGACCTCTTCGATCAGTTTCAGCGACGCCGGACGCGAGACCAGGAAGGGATGGATCTGGCTTGGAAAAATCACGATGCCGCGCAGCGGCAGCACCGGCAAAATCTCAGGAATCTCAGCCTTGCTCAGGTCCTCTTCGGTCTCAAAACGCTTTTCACCTATCGATTTGTCAGCCATAGTAGATATGCCACCCGCGCCCCAGACGGCAGGGCGCCGTCCACGCTTTCCCCACTGCCCGAATTTAACGTAATATACGTTCTGACTAAGGACAAGGTAGCTTCCTCGTCCGTTGAACCTAATCACGCTCGGCCGCGCGCGCTACGCCAGTGAGGCGGAATTGTCCAGCAACCACTTTGCAAAACTATTCAGCATCGACGACGCCGACCAACTTATCCCTACTCTTGAAGCGTTGATTCGTGACCTTCAACTCCAAGCCGGCACGTTGCGCGAACGTATTCAGGCGCTCATTCAAATCGATGATAACGTTGACTCGATGCGCCTGTCGCAAATAATCGAAAACCATCCCGAATTGCGGCCGGTGACCACGCGCATGGCCGAAATCGGCGACCGGATCGAAGAACTCGGCTGTTTTCTCAAAGATATCGACCAGGGCCTCGTCGATTTCCCCTCGGAACTCGGTGACGAGGTGGTCTTCCTCTGTTGGCAATTCGGCGAGCCTCGCGTCCTTGCGTGGCATCCGATCGATAGCGGATTCGGGGGGCGCCAGCCGATTCCGGGTGCTCGCGGGACTTATCTCAATTGACTTTCACAGCGGACCGGCGCGCGGGCCTGGCTGACAATATCGCGCGCTGCGCTGGCGATAACTCACGCCGCGCCCGGATTCAGGGACGGCAAGGCCGCACAACGCGGGTCTGGCGATCCGTTAAGTTGTGAACGGCTGGAGCGAATAACCTATGGTCATTGCACTTTTCGTCTATTTGCTCGCGCTGGCCTGCTGGCTCGGCGGGATGATTTTCTTTACGGCGATTATCGCGCCCGTGGTGTTCAAAGTATTGCCGCTCGCCGACGCGGGGAAATTCGTCGCCGGTGTTTTCCCGCGCTACTACATCCTCGGCTATGTCGCCGGCTTGATCAGCGTGATTCTTGCGGTTTACTTCACCATCGAACGGGTTCCCCGGATGTGGTGGAGTTTTTCGGCGATAGCGCTTGCCGTCGCCTTGGGACTCACCATATATGCGGGCGCCATCGTGCGGCCGCAGGTTGATGCGGTGCGGTCGGTGGTCGAGGAGCAGAATCCTGATGCCGCGCGGCGCGCCGAGTTCGATCGGCTGCATCGCCTTTCGGTCATGCTCAATGGCGGGGTGATGCTGCTTAATCTGGCGGCTCTGCTCACCACCGCGATCGCCTTGAGGCCCAATGGCTAAAACTGAATTCAGGGCAGTAGTCTTCGACCTCTTCGATACCATCGTGAAGTGGGAGCCGCCGCGGCTGCCGCTGATGGAGGTCGCGGGGCGGCAAATCCATACCACTATCCCGTGGGTCTTCCCGATGCTCGAACGGCGCCTCGGCGCCAGCTTCGATCGCGATCGCTTCGTCGAGGTCTATCACGGGGTGATTGACGAGATTATGGCCGAGCGCGAGCTTCATGGAATCGAGATCACCTGCGCCGAGCGCTTCGTGCGCACCCTGATGCGGATCGCGCCCGCGCTCCGAGACGAGGCTCGCGCCAGCTTCGCCGAGGAGTTGACGCGCGTGCATATGGATGGCGTGCGCGGCGTGACCTGGGCGCCGGCGGCTCGGGTGGCGGCGGTTCGGCGCATCGCGAGCCATTACCGGGTCGGACTGCTCTCGAACTTCGATGACGCGCAATGCGGGCGCGAGGTTTTCGACGATACCGGCGTCGCCGATCTGTTCGAGGCGGTGATCATCTCGGCCGAGGTCGGGTTGCGCAAACCCAATCCGCAAATCTATCGCCGGATGCTCGAGATGCTGCGTCTGGACGGGCGCGAAGTGCTGTTCGTTGGTGATACCCCGCGCGAAGACGTGGCCGGGCCGCAACAGGCCGGGATGCAAACGGCGTGGATCAGCAAGGGCGCGGCGGCGGTGCCCGAGGGTATTCCCCAGCCGCATTTCACTATCGGCGACCTCGCGGAACTGCCGGCGATTCTCGGTATCTGAAAGCGGGAATCCAAAGCCCACAATCCACCAGCCGGGTTCCAACGTCGGACATTATCGGACATCAAATGATGGCTGGGGCTTCAGCCGTGCGACTAACGGCGCGGTTGTTCCCATCGCCATTCGTGCAGCTATCAGCGGCGATAAGAAATTGCTCCATGTAGCGGGCGCACTGCGCCGCCGGGATTGCTTCGACTAGCATTCAAGAACTTGGCATTGCAGCCTGGTATGCGGTTTGGTATTTGCTTGATTAATATCGACATGCTGACCAATTGGACCGCGAACGGTGCCCAAGAGTGCGCCGCCGAGTTCATTTGGGCGAGCGCGCCCACACTTGGAGAACTAACCAATGAAATTTGAGCGAAACAGACCGACGCGGCGCTTTGCCGGACTGGTGTGCCGCATTTTCGCGGTGGGCGCTGCGATCGCGTTTGCAGCGGCGACCGCGGCGGCGGCACCTGCGATCGTGACCCGGCAGGGACCGCTGAAGGGAATCGAGACACCCACGATGAACGAATATCTGGGTATCCCGTACGCTGCGCCCCCGGTCGGCCCGCTGCGCCCCCGGTCGGCCCGCTGCGCTGGAGACCGCCGCATCCTCATGGGCGCTGGCATGGAGTTTTCCAGGCTACTCAGTTCGGGAATGACTGTACGTAGCCTGGATTCGGCAGCGAGGATTGCCTTTATCTGAACGTCTATACGCCGCCATTCCGCAAGAATCAGTACAAGCATCATGGATTGCCCGTGATGGTCTGGATTCACGGCGGCTCACTGGTTACTGGGGGCGGAAATTTCTTCGATCCCACGCGAATAATTCAGCAGAGCAATGTGATCGTCGTGACGATCAATTACCGGCTCGGGTACCTTGGATTTTTCGCGCATCCTGCGATTGATGCCGAACATCATCGCAACGGCAATTACGGACTGATGGATCAGCAGTTCGCGCTGAAGTGGGTGAAGCACAATATCAGTGCATTCGGCGGCAATCCCCATCGAGTGACTATCTTCGGCGAATCAGCCGGCGGACAAAGCGTATATGCGAACCTGGCCTCGCCAACTGCGGCGCACCTTTTCAAGCGGGCGATTTCGGAAAGCGGTGCGTACACGGAATTTCAGGATTACTTCGATTATATAGTGCCGCTAGCGCTGGCCGAATCCACCGGCACTGCCTTGGTCCCCTCTGGTATCGATATAGCGGACAGTGTCGGATGCACGAGCCAAACGGCGTCATGCCTGCGTGCGGTTCCGGCCTCGGCGCTGGTGGCCGTAGAGCCACCCACCATCTATCCGTTCGTGGACGGCAAGGTCCTCACGCAGACGCCGGAGGCAGCGTTTGCGAGTGGGAATTTCAACCGCGTACCGGTAATTTCAGGGGGAAATCACGACGAATGGCGCCTGTTCGTCGCCGACGAGTATGACGCAATGGGAAATCCGCTGACGACGGATATGGAGTATGAGGCGGCGACTGAAGCCCTGTTCGGGCCCACGCTCGGGGCCACCGTTTACGCCCTTTATCCATTCGCTTCATATCCGAGCGCTGGTGTGGCCCTGAGTACGTCGGGCACCGACGGCATCTTCGCATGCCCCGAGCGCAACGCTGTTGGACTGCTCTCGAAATTCGTACCGACATACGCCTACGAGTTCAACGACGAAAACGCGTACCAGGTATTCGATTTGTTCCCGTCTCCGCCCTATCCGCCGATCACGTTTCCGTTGGGCTCGGCGCACTTCACGGAGGTCCCCTACTTGTTCGACGTATATTCGACGCCGAGCAATTTCACCGCCGGCCAGGAACAACTCTCGCAAGCGATGATCAGCTACTGGACCCACTTCGCAAAAACCGGCAATCCGAACTCGGCAGCCGAGCCGCAGTGGTCCCCGTACGATTCGACCACCGACGAGTTTCTGTCGCTGCTGCCGCCGACGCCTACGGTCGAGTCGACGTTTGACAGCGACCATGGTTGTTCCGCCTTCTGGATTACCTTCTGACGGCGATTTGACCGCTCGGATCGGGCCCGCCTTCGGCGCGTCGCGGTTTCGGAGAACGTGCGGATGGACACGTAACGTCGGTAGATGTCTTGCCGGCCGAATCAGCCAAAGGCGGCGAGTGCGATTCCCGAAGCCACCATCACCATGCCGGAAGCCCGGGCCACGGTGTCACCCCATGGCGCGGCCTTTTCGAGCAGGACAAACAGCGTCAGGGCCGCCGCCCAGAGCAGGTTCATAGCACCAGCTACGAACATCAGCGTCATCAGTAGCCAGCAACATCCGACGCAGAACACACCGTGGTTCAGGCCCATTTCCAATGCGCCGCGCTGACCGGAGCGCCATTCGGTCATGAAATAGCCGAGTGGTGAACGGCATTGCGTCAAACAGGCCTGCTTGAAGGGAGTGACCTGATAGATGCCGGTAGCGATCAGCAGCAGGCCGCCGGCAAAGGGTCCCACTCGCATCGCGCCGCCGACGATCCCGGTCCGTTCCAACGCATATTGCACCGCTGTTATGGCGGCGCTGAATCCGGTCCAGGCGATCAGGTAACCGATCGCGAAAAACCCCGCATGCCCGACGCGTTCGGTGCTACGGCCACGCGCCATCCGCACATACATTTCGATCATTGGGGACGCGCTCGGCAGCATCATTGCTGCCATCATCATGGTCCACATTGCGAAGATGAACCACGCATCGCGCAGCGACCACGGAACGCCACCGGCATTCATACTCGAAATCATGCCGCGGTTAATTGCGTGTTGCGTGAGCGCGATCCGGGCAAGCACCAACCATGAGAATGCAGTGACCGCCAATATGCTGCCCCAGACGATTAAGCGCTCGCGCGAGGGAAGTCGCGCGGACGGCTCGACCCGGTCTGCAGAATTTCGATGCGAGAAGATTCGCGCCATTACCGTCCCTTGCTCATCCGTTACGAAACGCGTCGGGCGAACCCAATTGCGTTAGCTGCGAGCAGCGCTGTTTAGCGTTCGAAATAGGCGCCGGATTCGAGGCTTATCGGCAACTCTCGCAATCCCGCAAGCGATCTCACTATCGCACGATCCGTTGGCAAATCGCGCTGCGGGCCTGCCGGCGCCGGGCGGACGTCAGCAGGCCGTGAGCTCAACCTTCATACGTGAACGGTGAAAACTGCCCGGACTTGCCCGTGAGATCGATAGTGTAGCCGTGGTCGTGAAATTTGAGCTGCTTCGATCGCGAAACGATGCTGGGATGCCCCGGGGCGATACCCAGCGGATGGTTGCTGATAATCGTATTCGCGCCGCCGGCGCCTTCGATCGCTTCGATTTCCGATTCGCCGACGTCGCCGATCGTCATGCGCCTTCCTTTGGCAGTGTTCTGGAACGAGATTTCCGCGCTCTTTAATCCCAGCACTTTGCCGATCAGCGGATGCAAGGCCGCGGGCGCCCCGCCGACCTGTCCGGTAAATATTTTGGTGAGCGCCTCGCCCTGCTGGGCCGAGGCGCGTGAATCCAGGTACAATGCGGCGCTCCAATTTCCGAGATGCATCGGTCCGGGCGAATGGAACAGCGCGGCAACGTTGAGGCCGTCGAGCGCCGCCCCGTCGAATTTACCCGATTCGATGTGCCACGCGACGAGAACGGTGCAATCGCCCTCGGTCGGCGGGCTCAGAAAGATGCACGGGCATAGCGTTTCGCAGTTACACGTCTCGAAGTAGTCACCCTTCAAATTCCATTTCGGCGCCATCGGAAGCATCTCCTGCCTTTCAATTTTGAAAAGGCTCGATTACCTGTGTGGGCTTGAATTGCGCAATCCGTCAATCGCGATTTTACCTTACACGAGGAGCAGCACAAATCGACGATCCGGGCTGCGCCGGCCGGGCGCCGTCCGATACGCGGGCGCGGGACGCCGATATTGCAGGGTCGGTTCGAAGATCGCGCCCGCGCGTCGGACGGCGCGGGCAATCGGGTGTCCGATGGAGTATCACTTAATGGCGCCGGCAACTGGTTAGGGCGCCGAGTCGGCGAATAGCTGATGCCGGATTCGCGGCCGAAGGAGGCAAGATTGAAAGCGCTGGTGATCGGAGGGACCGGGCCGAGCGGACATTACATAGTCAACGGCCTTTTGCGCCGCGGCTATAGCGTCGCGATGCTGCATAGCGGGCGCCACGAGCTGGACGAGATTCCGCCGGCGGTCGAGCATATTCACACCGACCCGTTTTCCGAAGATGCCCTGCGCGGCGCGCTCGGGAATCGGACCTTCGACCTGACTGTGGCAGCCTACGGACGGCTGCGGCGAATCGCGGAAATCATGGTCGGGCGCACCGGCCGCTTCATCTCGATTGGCGGGGTGCCGGCCTATCGCGGCTACATGAATCCCACAGTCTTCGAGCCGATGGGGATGCCGATTCCGACGCGCGAGGATGCACCGGTAGTCCCGGTCGAAGCGGAAGACGCAAAGGGCTGGCGCGTGGCGCAAACCGAGCAGGCGGTATTCGAACGCCATCCGGGCGCAACCCATTTTCGTTATCCGTTCCTGTACGGTCCGTATCAGATTGCGCCGCGCGAATGGTGTGTGGTGCGCCGGATTCTCGACGGGAGGCGCGCGATCGTGGTGCCTGAAGACGGGCTGTCGCTCAATCATTCCGCTTACGTGGAGAATGCAGCGCACGCGATCTTGCTGGCGGTCGATCGGCCCGAAGCGTCATCCGGGCAGATCTACAATTGCGGCGACGAGCGGCTGCTCACGCTGCGCCAGACGATTGAAATAATCGCCAGTACGCTCGAGCACAAACTGGAAATCGTCTCGATGCCGCGCGAATTCGCGGTGCCCGCGCGTCCGCTGATGGCGCAGCCGTGGACCACCCATCGGGTGCTCGATCTGACCAAGCTTCGAACGCAGCTCGGATACGCTGACGTGGTTGTGCCCGAGCAGGGTCTGGCGATCACGGCGCGCTGGCTCAAGGCGCATCCGCTGAAGCCCAACGGCGCCGACGAAAAGATCATGCAGGACCCGTTCGATTATCGCGCCGAGGACGAGCTGATCGCATCGTGGAAGGCGGTCTATGCCCAGATGCCGCGCGTGAAGTTCGAGCGTGAGCCGGGCTTCACCGCCACCTACAGCGGTCCGGGCGGCAAGCCGCGGTCGTCGCCGTGGTCATAACGTGCGGGCGCGGCTATGGCGAATCCGCCTCGCGCGCGGGGCGGTAAAAAATAACGCGAGCGTGTAAAATACGGACGCGATCAATCGCGAGCTTGTGCGAGGCCTGGACCAGACCCGCCGAAAAGTTCATCCGCAGACTATCCAAAGGAGCCCATGATGGCCGCAAAATTGACGATCAATGGCGAATGCGATCCCCGCTTTGCGCGTGTGCGCGAGGCGTTTGTCGAAAATTTCGAGCGGCGCGATGAAGTCGGGGCGTCGGCGTCGGTCGTAATTGACGGACGTTGCGTGGTCGATCTGTGGGCCGGGCACGCCGACCCGGCGCGGACGCGGCCGTGGAATCGCGACACCATCGTCAACGTGTGGTCAACCACCAAGGGGCTGTGCGCGATGTGCGCTCATCGGCTGGCCGATCAGGGCAAGCTCGATCTGGACGCGCCGGTGGCGAAGTATTGGCCGGAGTTTGCTGCGGGCGGCAAGGGCTCGATACCGGTCACTGCATTGCTGAACCATAAGGCGGGACTCGCCGCGATCAAGGCGCCGCTCAAGCACGACGACCTTTTCAGTTGGGAGAAGGTGACGGGCGAATTGGCGCGGCAGGAGCCGTGGTGGCAGCCGGGGACCAAGCAAGGTTATCACGCGATTACATTTGGCTGGCTGGTCGGCGAAGTGGTGCGGCGGGTCAGCGGCAAGAGCCTGGGGACGTACTTTCGCGACGAAATTGTGCAACCGCTCGGCGCCGAGGCGTACATCGGAATCGGGCCGGAGTTCGACGCACGGGTGGCGGAAATCATTTACGCGCCGGAGCCGAAACCGGGCGAGCCGAATCTGTTCGCCGAGATGATGAAGGATCCGGCGTCGGTCAGCGCGATGGCGCTATTTAATCCGCCGACGATGTTCGCGCAGGCTACCACCAATTCGCGGGCGTGGAGGGGCGCCGAAATCCCCGGCGCCAACGGCCATGCGAACGCGCGCGCGCTGGCGCGGATTTACGGGGCGCTGGCGCGCGGCGGCGAAGTTGATGGGGTGAAGCTGTTTGGACCGCGGGAGATCGAGCGCTGTTACACCGAGCAAGCCTACGGACGGGACGCGGTACTGCCGCTCAAGACGCGATTCGGGCTGGGCTTCATGCTCTCGCAGCCGGGCGCGCAGATGGGACCCAACGCGCATACGTTTGGCCATCCGGGGGCCGGCGGCTCGCTCGGATTTGCCGACCCCGACGCCAAGGTCGGCTTCGGCTACGCGATGAACCAGATGAGCAATGAGCCGCTGCTGGACCCGCGCGCGGGCGCGTTGATCGCCGCGATCTACTCGTCGCTTTGATCCGGTCCGGGCAGAGCGACGACCGCACGCGCCCGCCGCAAAGAACGCTGAGCGGGGGCGCGTATTGCGATTGCGTGCGCATCGGCAGCGCCGTCGGCACGACTGAGCCCGCGCGTGCATGGCGCAATGACACGTTGAGAGCATGGCGCGCTTTTTAATCCGGCGAATTCTCATGATGATCCCGCTGCTTATCGGGATCACCTTTATCTCGTTCATCGCGATGTCGTTGGTGCCCGGCAACTTCATCACGAATCTGGCGCTCGACCCGCATATTTCGCCGCAGGTGATCAAGCAGATGGAGGCGGAATTCGGTCTCGACCAGCCGTTGATGGTGCGCTACGTGCGCTGGTTGTGGCAGGTGATACATCTGAATTTCGGAGTGTCGCTGGCCTATCGGGTGAACGTCATGAGCCTGATCGCGTCGCGGGCGCTGAACACGGTAATACTCTCGCTCGCGAGCATGATTTTTTCGTGGGCGCTCGCGATACCGATCGGAATCCTAGTGGCGGTGCGGCAGAACTCGAAACTCGATCGAGGATTGTCGTTCCTGTCGTTCCTGGGGATGTCGGTGCCGGCGTTTTTTCTGGCGTTCCTCGCGATGGACTTCGCGCTGTGGAGCGGGATCTTCCCGGTCGGCGGCAGTTTCTCGCCCGACTACGCGTCGCTCGACGCCTGGAGCAAGGTCGCCGATCGCATCAACCACCTGATTCTGCCGACGCTCGTGCTGGGAACCGCCGGAGTCGCGTCGCTGATGCGCCTGATGCGTTCGCAAATCCTCGAGCTCAAGAATTCCGAGTTCGTCCGCACTGCGCGGGCCAAGGGCCTGTCAGAGCGCAAGGTCATCGGCAAGCACGTCCTGCGCAATGCGCTCAATCCGTTTGTCACGATGGCGGGCTACGGCTTGGCGGACCTGCTGGGCGGCGCGGCGCTGGTCGAATCCGTGATGAATCTGCAGGGCCTCGGATTGCTCCTGCTCAACGCGGTGCGCTCGCTCGACGTGCCGCTCGTGATGGGTTCGGTGCTGATGGGCACCGTCCTGCTCCTGCTCGGTAACCTGCTGGCCGATATCGCACTGGTCGCGGTCGATCCGCGAGTCGATTTCTCGACCCTGGCCTCGCAATGAGCGCGCTTCCGAAACCGTTTCCGGATGCGCCCGATCGCTCTGAACCGCCCGGCGGCGTGACCTCGCGCCTGCGCCAAATCGTCACCGTCGCACGCAGCGAATGGCATCGCGCGCACTATCCGGTGCGCCTGTCCGTCATCTGCCTGCTGGTGTTCTACCTGTTCGCGGCCGCCTCGCCCGTGATCGCGTCCTACGATCCTACTCATCAGTATCGCAATCTGCCCGACTGTCCGCCGATGCGGCTTCATCTGGCGCCGCCCTCGCAATGGTCGCACGGATTTTTCTACGCCTATCCGATGAAGATGACCGACGCTATGGCCCGGCGCTTCACCGAGGATCATAGCCGCCGTATCTGGATTCGGCTGTTTTATCACCGCCATCTATTCACCACCGCTTCGCCCGCCGATCCGTTCTTTCTGCTTGGCAGCGAGAACCTCGGCCGCGACCTCTTTTCGCGCATCGTCTACGGCGCGCGCGTCAGTATGTGTATCGGGCTGGTCGGCGTGTTCATCAGTTTTTCGCTCGGGATCTCGGTCGGCGCGTTTTCGGGCCTGGTCGGCGGCATGACCGACAACCTGATCATGCGCTGGTGCGAGATCGAGATGTCGCTGCCGGGTTTCTACTTTCTGCTCGCACTCGCCGCCGTGATTCCGTCGGGGATGAGCACGGTCGCGACCTTTTTCATGATCGTCGCGATCATGGCGTTCATCAGTTGGGCGGGTTTCGCGCGCGTCATCCGCGGCATGGCGGCGTCGGTGCGATCCGCGCCCTACGTCGAGGCCGCCCGTGCGCTTGGCGCGTCGCGCCGGCGGCTGCTCGTTCGCCACGTGATTCCGACTGTGATGGGATTTGCGGCGGTCAACGCCTCGCTGTCGATACCCGGCTATATTCTCGGCGAGAGCGCTCTGTCGCTACTCGGCCTTGGCATCCAGGAGCCCGCTTCGAGTTGGGGCAACTTGCTTTCGCAGGCGATGGATCCGCAGAACATCGAGCACTATCCGTGGCTCCTGCTGCCCGGAATTTTTATTTCGCTTGCCGTGATGGCCTTCAATTTTCTCGGCGATCATCTGCGCGACCGGCTCGATCCTTCGAATATGGACTGAGGCGTCCAACTTCGACCGCGTCCTCGCCGCGCTGATGATCGCGCCCGGCGTTTGTCGCTGCCCGCTGCGACTTGCTACAAGCCGATAGGTAGCACTTGGAATCCGTCACGATCGGCCTTGACTCGGGCCGGGACTCGGACGGACGTTCGGGCAATCAGGCAGACGCCGCCCGACCGCGGCGCGGAGTAATCCGCGGAGTAATCAACTATGGGCAGACTCGACGGCAAAGTGGCATTCATTACCGGCGCCGGCTCCGGCATCGGACGCGCCGGCGCGCTTCGCTTCGCACGCGAAGGTGCGAAGGTCGTTGTCGCTGAGATTTCGCGTGAGGGCGGCGAGCAGACAGTGGCGCTGGTGCGCGAACAGGGCGGCGACTCGACCTTCATCCAAACCGACGTCACCGACGCGACGAGCGTTGAGCGCGCAATCGCGGCAGCCGTCGCGAAATACGGCAAACTCAACGTGCTCTACAACAACGCCGGCGGCTCGACTGCGCAGGACGGTCCCGCGACCAAGGTCTCGCTCGAAGAGTTCTGGCGCACCATCAAGGTCGATCTCTTTGGCACCTTCGCCTGCTGTAAATTTGGCATCCCTGAATTGATCAAGGCGGGCGGCGGCGCGGTCATCAACACTACCTCCTACGTCGCCCTTGCCGGCATCAAGGGGCGCGACGCTTACACCGCGGCCAAGGGCGGCGTGCTCGCGCTCACACGATCGCTCGCCGCCAACTACGCCAAGCACGGCGTCCGCGTCAACGCGATCGCTCCGGGCGCGATCGCAACCGAGCGCGTGAAGAAATTTATGAACGACGATCCGCGCATCAAGAGCATGGTCGATAAGCATATGCTGGGGCTGGGCGTGCCCGACGATATCGCGAACATGGCGCTCTTTCTTGCTTCCGACGAGGCTCGTATCGTTACCGGTGCGATCTTTCCGGTCGATAGCGGATGGTCGGCCGCATAGGTGAATCGTGAGTGTAGCCGCAAAAAAACCCGTCCCCGTTGCTGACGAACTGAGCCGTCCGTTCTGGGAAGCCGCCAACGAGCGGCGTTTGGCGATCCAGCGCTGCGCCTCGTGCGGCTATTTCAATCACCCGCCGCGGCCCTTTTGCGACGCGTGCCTCGGCCGTGACCTCGCCTTCGTCCCGGTTAGCGGTCGCGCGACCGTCTACTCCTTCACCGTGATGCATCAGCGCGATGTCGCCGGCTTCGAGGAGGACGCCCCGTTCATCAATATCGTGGTCGAACTGGCCGAGCAGCCGCGCCTCCTGATGGTCTCGAATCTGCCGATCGCGCAACGCGGCCAAGTGAGAATCGGGGCGGCGGCCGAGGTTGAATTCGAGGATCGCGGCGACGGTGTCGTGGTGCCGCAATTTCGGCTGGTCCGGGAATCGTAACCAATCCGGCGGGAGCATTCGCTGATGTGGCAGGGCAAAGGAAAAACCGCAATCGCCGGTATCGGCTACTCCGAGATTTCGCGCCGTCCGCAAAAACCCCTCGGCCTGCTGGCGGTTGACGCCTGCCGCGCCGCCATCGCCGACGCGGGCCTGGTCGCCGGCCAGATCGACGGGCTCGCGACCTATCCCGAGTCGCCCTTTGCCGGTGCCGGTAATCGCGACGGTGAAGACGTCGTCAGCGTCAATTGGATAATGAACCATCTCGCACTCGCGCCGGACTTGCGCTGGTACGCGCAAATCGAAACCGGCATGATTGTCAGTCCGATTATCGAAGCGGTAAACGCTCTGATCGTCGGCGCTTGCGAATATGTCCTGGTGTGGCGCGCGCTCCATCGTCCGCGACCGCGCGCCAGTGGCGGCGCTGCCGGCCGTAGCGGTCCGCCGCGCGCATCCGGCGACGCGCAATTCATCGCGCCCCACGGCGCCAGTTCGATCGTGCAGACCCACGCGTTCGCATGGCAGCGCTACACGCATCGGTACGGTGCCACCCGCGAAGCGCTTGCCGCGCTCGCGCTCAACAGCCGCCGCAACGCCAACCTCAATCCGCGCGCCTTTTTTTTCAAGGAGCCGATGACCCGCGACGACTACTTCAATTCGCGCTGGATCGCCGAGCCGCTGTGCCTGTTCGATTGCGACGTGCCGGTCGATGGCTGCGTCGCGTTGATCGTTACCACCGCCGAGCGCGCGCGCGATCTTTCCAATCCGCCCGCATTCATCGCCGGGTACGGGCAGAACACCGCGAGCCGCCGCACGCTGCTCTACTACACGCTCGACGACTACATGGCCTGCGGCTCATCGCTCGCCAATAAACTCTGGCAGTCCGCCGGGCTCGGCCCGCGCGAGATGGACGCGGCCGAGCTTTACGACGGCTTCAATCCCTCGACGCTCTACTGGCTCGAGGCGGCCGGCTTTTGCGCCGAGGGCGAGGGCGCCGCGTTCGTCGGCGACGGGCGCATCGCGCTCGAAGGCGAACTGCCGGTCAATACCTTCGGCGGCAGCCTCAGCGAAGGCCGCATGCACGGCATGGGACACATCGCCGAGGCCGTGCGCCAGGTCACCGGGCGCGCCGAACAGCGCCAGATTCCCGGCGCGTCCGCGGTCTGCGCCATCGACGGTTCCCCGATGCTTCGCGGCAGCGGCATAATAGTCACTCGCGAACCCTGAGGCGGGAGGCGTCAACGGTTATGAGTAACTATCTGTACGAAGTTTTCGAACGCCTGGTCGCCTTCGATACCGTCAGCATGCACTCCGATATTCCCGCGATGGAATATCTGGCTGGAGAATTCGACCGCGCCGGTTTCACCACCGCCCTCCATCGCATCGACGTTACCGGCGTACCCCAGGCTAATCTGGTCGCGTGGGCCGGACCGCCGCGCCCCGACGGCCTCATCATCTCGGGCCATCTCGATACCGTTCCGGTCGTCGGACAACCGGGCTGGGAGCGCGATCCGTTTCGACTCGAGGTCGCCGAAGATCGCATCTTCGGCCGCGGTACTTCCGACATGAAAGGCTTTCTCGCGCAATGCGCCGCCGCCGCGCGCACCTTCGATCGAAAGCGCCTCACTCGCCCGTTAGTGTTTTTGTTTACCGCCGACGAGGAAGTCGGGATGCGCGGCGCCGCGAGCGTGGCGCCGGCACTACAGGGTCTGCTCGGCGACGTCCCGCGTCCGAATCTTGCCTGGATCGGCGAGCCCACGTCGTCGCGCATCTTTCATGCCCACAAGAGCATTTGCTCGTTCGAGGTCAGGGTGCGCGGCCGCGGTGGCCATAGCGGAAATCCCGAACTGGGCGTCAACGCGATCGCCGTAATGGGCAAGGCGATCGCAGCGATTGGACAGCTCCAGGCCGAACGCCGCGCGACCCGCAGCCAGGAATTTTCCGTGATCTTTCCCGAGGCGCCCTACGACGTCATGAACTTCGGCACTATCACCGGCGGCGTCGCGTCCAATATCATCGCCGAGCAATGCGCGATGCGTATCACCTATCGCTCGCTGCCCGACGCCGACCCGCTCGAACTCTACCGCGAAGTCCAAATCCGCCTCGGCGCACTCGACGCGCATGACTACGGTTCGCCCAACCACGTCGCCTCGATCGAGCTCGGCAAGCCGGTGATCGCACCGCCGCTGCTCTCCCCGCGCGGTACCGCGCTCGAGCGCGCGCTCTTTGCCGTCACCGGCGAGACCATGGCCCAGGGCGCCCCCTTCGCCACCGACGGCGCATGGTTCGCACGCGAAGGAATCGTCACGCTGATTTGCGGACCCGGCGAATTCGAACAGGCCCATCAGCCCAACGAGTCGATCCCGCGCGGCCCTTTCGAATCCGGCGCCGAAACCATCGCAGGTGTGGTCGAGCGGATGTGCTGTGCTTCCAATTGACGACGCCGGGCACGCCGCCATCGCACGACTGCGGCTAACGCACGTCGTTCTCGACCAGGAAATCCGTCACAATCCGGTTGAACTCGTCGGGCTTCTCGAAATAGACCGAATGGCCCGCCCCCGGCACCTTAACGAAACGCGCCTGCGGAATCCGATGCGCCATCATTTCCATGACCGTGGCCGGGATTATCGCGTCCTCCTCGCCCACCAGCAGCATCGTTGGGATACGCCAATCGACCACCGGCGCGTAACGATTTTTCAGCTTGATTAGTCTCGGCAACAAGTTCGCCGGTACGTGCGTGTTGAGACCCGTGATCTGCTGATAGAGGAAGCAGCGCACCGGATCGCGCGTCGGGAAATCGGCGGCGTACGCGCGCGTCAGAACATTCGAGAGGCCGCCCTTGGTGAGCTCGCGGAGCTTCGCTTGCTCGCGTTCCACGTCCGGATCGTCCATCCCCGCATGGGTGTCGCACAGCATCAGCGCGCTCACGCGATCCGGCGCCGCCGCGGCCAGCCCGAGCACCGTCCACCCGCCCATCGACTGGCCGGCCAGCGCTGCGCGCTGAATCCCGAGATGATCGAGCAACTGGCGCAGGTCCTCGACAAAGGCGTTGGCGCCGGGGCCGTCGGCGACGTCGTGCGAGGCGCCGAAGCCGCGATGATCGAAAGTCACGCAGCGGAATCGCTGCGCGAGTGCCGGAACATTCTGCCACCATGAGAGGTGGCTGCCGCCGCCGCCGTGCGCAAGCACCAGGGCCGGACCTTCGCCGTGGACTTCGTAGTAGATCTCGATACCGTTGATGCGCGCTAGCGGCATATGCATCCTCCCGGGCAATTCGTGGTTATTCGCTGGAATTACCGCCCGATTTTGCGAAAAGATCAAGCCCATACCCGGTGGGCGCGCTCAGGCTCTCGGATGCGCGGCGGGTGCGAGCAACCCCATCGCAGCTTCGGCCATTCGGGAGCGCGAACGAGGTCCGCTTCAATCATCGGCTGCAAAGAAAAGCCGCGCCTCGAGAAGCGCGGCCCTCCGCAGTCATCCAATCGGTTTAACTACTGACTATTGCACCAGAATCGGTGCCGCATAGGCCCCCCAGCTGGTGCCCGCTCCGCCTATTCCATAGGTATCAACGACCTTCACGAACTGGCCTTGGAGTGTGATCGAGGCGCCCTGACCAGTGAGCGCAGTCAACCAGAAGGCGGCGAATCCCTTGATCGGAACCGTGGTCGATTGACCGTTGTTGTTGTTCCAATCGACCAGCGGCACGATCACCAATTGCGAATCTGAAAGGTTAATCTGATTATTATCGAGCGGCGGCGGCGCGCCATCGCCGATGCGCGCGTTGACCGCATTCGCGACCTGTTTGGAATTACCCTTTGCCCCGGTCTCAGGGGTGATGGTATCGCCAACCGAGTAAGAGCAAGTGGATCCATTGGCGACGTTCAAAGTGAGGTTAGGTGAGCCCCCGCCATGATAGACCATGGGCGGCGTCGAACCGACCGGATCGCACTGCGGAAGATTGAGCCAGCCCCAATTGCCCGGGCCGAATTGGCCTGACGATTTTTCAGACAAATTGATTGTCGTGCCGTAAGTCATCGTCGCCGGATACAGCACGCCAATCGGGAAGAGGCCGCGGGTCAGGGTGTGGATCGGCATCGGACCAATCGCCGTCGCGTTGCCGATCGCCACCAGGTTATTCAGCCCGATCAGACGTCCGAAAAATACCGGAATGTCCGCTCGCTTGAGCTGCACCTGCACGCTCTGGGCGCCGGCTGGAACGCTCGCGACTCCCACCGCGGGCGAGTTGATATTGACAATATAGCGCTTGGCGATCCCGTTCTTCATTACATAGTCGCACGCCGCATCCTGAGCGCTCGACGAGCCGGCCGACCAATTGCAGTTGGGCGTGGGCGGGATGTTAGGTCCAAAATATCCGGCTCCGGCGAGTGCGGCCGCGTCCGCGGACTTCTGCAACTGAATCGAGTCATAGTAAAGCACGCCGACGTCGGTGCACAGTGAGATTACCCCGAGCAGAGTCGCCATAATCAGGACGAACACCACCGCAATTTGACCTCTGCTGTAATCAAAACATTGTTTCATTTCATGACTCCGGCCTAAAGACGGGTAATTTTTGCAATTAGATGATTCAACACCATATTCTCTTGTTAGCATAGATAATCTAGGTATGAACTTCTTTTAACATCTTTAGTTGATTATTTTTCTCAAAAATAAAGATATGTCAAGTATAAAAATGCATATCTATGCATAAATTAGAGAATCAAGGTCAATCTATGGTGAGGATAAACTAAATTTCTTCTCGTATGTTAATCTGGTCTTTCGACTATTCAGAGTTAATTCAGCGTGAAAACGGAGCAGTTTGCATAAAGAACTGCGCGCACGATTTGCGAATCGTGGCGAACGGAGCGGATCGCGAAATGTAAAGCTTCGTTCTGAACCGCAGATCGGAGCAGTCGGAGGATTTCAGTTAAGCGTAGTGCTATGCCGGTCGCCGCACTTCCCGGTCTCGTGCGCCGAGCGCGGCGGCGACCGCAGCCTCAGAGACCCCGAGGCAACGCGAGCGGGCGCAGCAGCATGCGGCCATCGACCACGATGGCGCCATTGCCGGGAGCGAGCAGTTTCACCGGATTGAGGTCGAGCTCAACCAGCTCGTGCACAACCTCGACCAGCGCCGAAAGACGCATCATGAGCGCGTTCATCGCCTCGCGGTCGCCGGCCAGTGCTCCGCGATAACCCTCGAGCAAGCGGCTCGAGCGCAACGAATTAACCATCTCGTTGGCGTCGCGATCGGAGACCGGATGGAGCCGGAAGGCGACGTCCATGAAGAGCTCGGCCATGGTGCCGCCGAGACCGCAAGTGAGCAGCGGTCCGAACGTAGGATCGCTGGTGACTCCGGCCATCATCTCAATCCCTTCGACAATCTGGCGCTGCAGCAGCACGCCCTGAAGTTCGGCTCCTATCGCGGCGGTGCGCTGCTCCAGGGTCCGCACGGCGTCGGCTACCGCGCCGCTCGAATCGAGATCAAGGATGACGCAGCCGACCTCGCTCTTATGCACTAGGCCGGGAACGATCGCCTTGGCGACAAGCGGATAGCCCAGGCGCTCGGCGACCGCGGTGGCGTCGGTCACCGTGGCGCGCTCGGCCAGTGCGACTTCTATTCCGGCGGCGCGCAGCATCATCGCGAGATCGATCGGCGTTAACCAGCGCGGCGTGTCGGCGCCCTCGAGTGCACGCTCGACCACGGTGCGAATCGTCTCGCGGGCGAAGCGGCCGAGCGTATGGAACGTCCCCAACGGACGCGCGCGCCAGCGTCCATAGCGGGTAGCGGCCGCCAGCGCCATCGCCGCATTCTCGGGAAACTTGAAGGACGGTATCGCGCCGCGCGGGCCTTGATTCAGCTCCAGCGGCGTTCCGGCAGTAGAGAGAAAGACCGTCAGGATTGGCTTGTGCGCCGGCATCGCCGCGGCGCCGCGCGCGATTCCGGCGGCGGCCGCCTGCGGCTGCATCGCGATTGGCGGTATGTAGATCGCGACCACCGCATCCACGTCGGGATCGTTGCCGACCGCCGCGATCGCGCGTTCGTAGTCGAGCTCCCCGGCATTGGATGTCATGTCGATCGGATTGGTGAACGCGCCGACACGGGATAGGAAGGTGCGCAGCCGATCGACGGTCGCGGGTCCGAGCGGTGGCAGCGTGAGGCCGCGCGCCTCGCACGCGTCCGCGAGCAGCACCGCGGGACCGCCCGCGTTGGTCACCACGCCGACGCGCGCACCGGCCGGTACCGGTTGCATCGAGAGCATCGCGGAGACGTCGAACAACTCCTCGAGCGTCGCGGTGCGGATGACGCCGGCTTGCTCGAAGAGTGCGTCCACGGCGACGTCGAGGCTGGCGAGCGATCCCGAATGACTCGCGGCGGCGCGTGAGCCGGCGATTGAATGCCCGGATTTTACCGCGATGATCGGCTTCTTCGAGGCAACCTCGCGCGCCAGCCGGGCAAACTTCTTCGGGTTACCGACGCTCTCCAGGTAGAGCAGGATGACGGCGGTATTCGGATCGTCGGCCCAATACGCGAGCAGGTCATTGTTCGAGACGTCGGCGCGATTGCCGGCCGAGATAAACGACGACAGGCCGAGGTTGCGCTGGCGCGCGTGATCGAGAATCGCGATGCCTAGCGCGCCGCTTTGCGAGTACATCCCGATATTGCCGTTGGGCGGCTCGATCGGGGCGAAGGTGGCGTTGAGCCGCACGGCGGGATCGGTGTTGAGCACGCCCATGCAATTGGGGCCGACCATGCGCATCCCGGACTGGCGCACGATGTCGAAAATGCGCTGTTGGCGCGCGCGGCCGGCTTCCGACACTTCGGCGAAACCAGAACTGATCACGATTGCCGAATGCACACCGGCGTGCACGCAATCGGCGATTTCGGCCTCGACCGCTTCGGCGGGAACGGCGACGACGGCGAGATCGATCGGTTCGCCGATCATGCTGGCGCGTTCGTAGGTGCGCAAGCCCTGGATTTCGCTGGCACTGCGATTGACGGGATAGATGGAGCCCTTGAAGCCGGAGCGGATCAGGTTGGCGACAATCGCGCCGCCGATCTTCTGCGGGTCCTGCGAGGCGCCGATGACCGCGACCGAGCGCGGCTTCAGAATCCAGGCGACGCTGCGGGCGGCCGCGAACCATTCGCGCGCGCTGCTCGCCTCGATCGAGGTTTCGGTCTCCGCGGTCGGAAAGGCGACATGGATCACGCCCGAGGCATTCGAGCGGCGGACCTTGAAGCCGCTCTTGGCGAAGACTTCGATCATCCGGTTATTGTCGCCGAGCACGTCGGCCTCGAATACGTCGATGCCGCTGGAACGCGCGATGCGGCCCAGATGGTCGAGCAGGACGCTGCCGATGCCGCGTCCCTGATGTTGATCGAGAACGGCGAAGGACACTTCGGCGTGCGTGGGCTCGTCGCTGCGGATATAGCGCGCGACGCCGATGAAGTGCTCGCCGTTTGCGTCTCGCAAAGTGGCGACGAGTCCGACGTGCTTGACGAAATCCAATTGCGTCAGGCGCACCAGTTCCTCGTCGGTCATCGAGCGCTTGAGTCCGAAAAACCGGTAGTAGCGAGATTGCTGGCTGAGTCCCTTGAAGTGGTCGAGCAGGCGTTCGCGATCGTCGGGGCGCAATGCGCGGACGTGAATCAATCCGCCGTCGCGCAAGATTTCCTCGGCTCTATAGTGAGCAACGTCGATGATAAGGTCTTCGTTCATCGTTCTGCAAAGAACCCCCATCGCGTGGCGGGTCCCGGTTCATTTTCGGTCTCGTATTCATATCGTAGCACGATGAGCGCGCCGCGATTATGAATCCGGCACGTGCCGGGCCTGGGTGGGTGTCCGATTTCACCCGAACAAAAATCCCTGGACGCCGGGACCGGGCGACTATAGAGGTGGGTGCGGCGCGGACGGGGCGCGCCCGTTGACAACAACCGGGCGGGGGCCTAATCCCTAACCTCAACTATCGACGCCGTCATCCGATTCGAACACGGCGGTCACATCAAAGGAATCAGTTGGGTCGCCCGGGAGAGGTAGTGATGGCAGCGCCTGTGCATATACTCGACGGCTACAGAGTACTCGACTTTACCCAATACATAGCGGGGCCGACGGCGACGCGAGTGATGGCCGCGATGGGTGCGGAGGTCGTGAAGATCGAGATCGCGCCGGCGGGCGATCGGACGCGCGAGTTGCCGTATCTGAAAGACGGGCGGAGCGGATACTATATCCAGCAGAACATCGGCAAAAAGAGTATTTGCGCCGATGTAAAGAATCCGGCGACGATCGCGCTGATAAAAGAGCTGATCGCGAAGGTCGATGTACTGGTCGAGAACTATGCGCCCGGCGTAATCGGACGAATGGGATTTGACTATGAAACGGTCAAGGCGATCAATCCCAAAATAGTAATGTGTTCGATATCCACTTTCGGACAGTTGGGGCCGCTCGCCCATCTGCCGGGTTATGATTTTATCGCGCAGGCCTATTCGGGAATAACCTCGATGATTGGGGAGCCCGGCGGGCAGCCATATTTTCCGGCGGCGGCGCTCGGCGATATCAGCACAGGAATGAATGCGGCACTTGCAATAGTATCGGCGCTGCTCTACCGGGAACGCACGGGTGTGGGGCAGCTACTGGATATCGCGCTGCTCGATGCCTACTTTAACTGCCATCACACGGCGGTGCAGATGTACAGCTTGAGCGGCGGACAGGTGAAATTGACGCGCGGCGGAAAACATCTGTCGTACGGGGCGCCGTGCAGCATGTATCGCGGCCGTGACCATTACATAATCATCCTTGGCGGCGTGGAGCATCAGTGGCGGCAGTTGTGCGACGCGATGGGGCGGCCGGACCTGAAAGAGGACGCGCGCTTTCGCACCAACACGGATCGCGTAAGGCATACGGAGGAACTCTTCGAAATAATCCAGGGCTGGCTGACCTCGTTTCCGAGCGACGACGCAATCATGGCGCGGCTGAACGAATTTCGCGTGCCGGCGGCACCGGTGCTGTCGGCGGAAGAGGCGATCAACCATCCCCATTTGCGCTATCGCGGGACGGTGACGAAGAAGCACGACCAGGTAATCGGAGAAATTGACTTGCCAGGATTTCCGCTGAAGTTTTCGGCCTTTCCGCGAGAGCTGGAACTCGAAGCGCCGACCTTGGGGGAGCATAACGCGGATATCCTAAAGCGCTATCTGGGCTACAGCGATAACCGGATAGCGGAACTTGAGCAGACGGGCGCGTTGTATCGCAAGCCGGTCTGACAACTGGCGCGCCGGCCGCCGGATGGTTGCGGTGAGGCCAATCTCGAACGAAGGAATCGGGAAAGCGCCGGAGCCGCGCGGGTAAAAGCGCGCGGCCCCGGTGCATGTCCCAGTTGGTCCGGTGGGCGGCGCCACGCGAGCGATTACTCAGTTCAAATACTCAGTCTAAAATGTTAGTACGAATAGTCAGTTCAATCCCATATTGTACAACTGGTTGGCGGTCTCGAAGATAATCTTGCGCGTGACCGCGGCCGGAACGCCGGCGAAGTTTTCCTCGATCACCTTTATCGAATTGGGAAAGGTGGAATCGGCATGCGGAAAGTCGGACGCCCACATATAGTTGTCTTCGCCGAAGAAGTTCCAGGTCGCCGGGCCGAGCCGATCGTCCTGAAAGGTGGCCCATACGTTGCGCTTCACATACTCACTGGGCTTGAGCGGCAGACGCTGAGGATTGGCAATCTTGGAGTTCACGTGATCGAGGCGCTGAACCCAATTGGGAATCCAGCCGACGTCGTTCTCGGCCGAGACGATCTTGAGCTTGGGGAAGCGCTCGAAGACGCCGCCGTAAACCAACCGCGTGATACATTGCTCGACCACATGGATGACGTGAATCTGAAGATCGGCCATCGTCGGCATCGCAGGCGTCAACGGCATCCCGGAGACCAGCGGCTTGTGCAGCGAGATCGGCAGATTGTGATCGGCGGCCGCGCGCCATAGCGGGTCGAAACGCGGGTCGCTGTAAGGTAATTCGTTATTTTCGGAAGCGAGCACCATCATGCCCTTGAGGCCCAGCCGGGCACATCGCTCGACCTCGCTGACGTCGGGCAGGGCGGCGAGCGAATAGAGTCCGATACCGACGAGGCGTTTTGGGCTATGGGCGCAGAACTCGGCGAGCCAATCATTGTAAACGCGCAAGCAGGCGAGATGGAGTTCGATGTCAGGGATTTTGAAAAGCGTGATGCCGAGGGAGGAATAGAGCACCTCGGCGACGACGCCGTCGAGGTCCTGATCCTTGAGGCGCTCGACCGGGTCCCATCCGCCGGGACGCGCCGCTTCGTAGCCGTGATTCATGTGCTCGCGCAATTCGCGGCCGCTCTTGCCTGCGGCGAAGGTGGCGGCAACGGCTAGCGAATGAATGCCGGGGCCGACGAACAGATAGGCAGGTCCGGTGGGCTTTTCGTTTTTGATGACGCGGGGGGCGTTATCGCGGAATTTGCGATCGAGCCGCTGCAGCCAGAGGTCGCCGGGTTCGGTCATGTGTGAATCGGCAGAAACGATTTTGTGCGAGATCATTTTTTTCAGTGCCTCACGCGCGCGTTGCTCGGATGCCTGGTTGAGGAACGCGGAATTTTAGTTTCCTTCGGAGACTGAAACCTCGCGAGGTTTCAGACTTCCCGTTTGCAAGATGCGGGCTTCGCCCTGCGAATACCTCAACGGCGGTTTCTTTCAATGCTCGATGCTCGCGTTGCTCGGGTGTGCCATCAAGTCATAAGTAAATCGATAGAGCGGGCGTGGTTAAATTTCCGGGTGGCCGGAGCGCAGGACGCGGCCCGGCAATGCGCCGCTATGTTGATTGTTTTCGAACAGGACTTGGCCGTTGACGATGGTGAATGCGACGCCGCGAGCCTCGGAGACGAGTCGGCGGCCACCGCCGGGCAGGTCGTTGCGGATTTCGGGACGCTCGGCGGAACCGATTTTGTCGTAGTCGAAAATCGCCAGATCGGCGGCCATCCCGGGCTTGAGCACGCCGCGGCCGGCGATGCCGAAGAAGGCGGCAGGCTCCGACGTGATGCGTTTGACGGTGAGTTCGAGCGAGAGCGCGCGGCGTTCGCGCACGAAGGTGCCGATGAGGTAGGTCGGATAGCCGGCGTTACACAGCATATCGACGTGGGCGCCGCCGTCGGAGATGCCGATCATGGTGCGCGGGTCGCTGAATTTTCTGGCGACGCGATCCTGGTCGATGTCGAGCAATGGCATCATGAAAACCATGTTCAAATCGTCTTCGATGGCGAGATCGAAAAAGAGCTCAAGCGGATCGCATCGGCGGGTGCGCGCGACTTCGGCGACGGAGCTCCATTCGAGGGCCTTGAGTGCGGGATTGCCGGTCTCCTTGATTTGTGCGCGTTCCCACAGGTGGTGAAAGACCGTGCGGCGCTCGAGTTCGGCGGCGAAGTTGCGGCGGAATTCGGCATCCGCATAGATTTGCTTCTGCGCTGCGACGGACTTATCGGCGAACACCGGCTTGATCGAATTCATCGAGGCGAACAGGAACGGATTGCGCAAATTGAATTCGACGACGAGCGGGCGCGCGGCAACCTGCGGGATACATCGGCGAGCCAAAAGCGGGGCGACGCGGGTTAGAGTATTGGACCAGGCCTCGGGGTCGTCGTCGCGGTCGCGCAGATTTAGCCAGGTGACGGGACGGCGGCTGGCCGACGAGAGCAGATCGAGCAGGGCGTATTCGCGATCGGAAACCGCGCATGGCTGTTTGGTGAGGGCGATTTCGATGGCGCCGCGATCGAACTCGGCCAGCACCGAGGAATAGGCGCGCAACTCGTCGTGACTGGCGAGGCGGCATGCGAGCGGCTGACCCTGATAGCCGAGATGCTGCGGCATCACGGTGAGCGAAAAACCGTAGGCGCCGGCGGCGACCGCTTGATGAATGAGAGCGCGGATGGAATCGGTTTCGGCGACCGTGGCGGCCCGGGACATCGCGTCGTCGCCCATCACCCAATGGCGAAAGGGCGAGAGCGCGGCCATGAAGCCGACGTTGATGCCGACGCCGCGGCGCTCGGCGGCGTCCATATATTCGGGGAACGATTCCCAATCCCAGGTGAGGCCGCGGTTGAGGACCTCGTAGGGAATGGCTTCGACGTGGACCAGGTTCCAGGTGGCGACGTCGCGTTCGGCAGGCCTGCATGGCGCGAGGCCGACGCCGCAATTGCCCATGATAACGGAGGTGACGCCGTGCCATGAGGAGCATGTGACGAGCGGGTCCCAGCAGATTTGCGCGTCGTAATGGGTGTGAGGATCGATGAAGCCGGGAGTGACGATGAGGCCGGTGGCGTCGATCACGCGGCGGGCGTTGCCGCCGACGCTGCCGAGGTCGGTGATGCGGCCGCCGTCGATGGCGAGGTCCGCGCGGAACGCAGGCGCGCCGGTGCCGTCAACGATCGTGCCGCCCTTGATGATCATATCGTGCATGGGAGCCACCGCCTTTCGCGAGCGTCAATGCTTTGGCGTAAACCGCGATTGCCCCGGAAGTCAAGCGCGGCGGCGGGTGCGCGCGCTTTGACGCGGCTTGACGAACGCTTAGATTAATTGGGACGGTAAGTTGATAGCGGGGTCTATGAATTGAACGGCTCGGTACACGTACTGGAGAAGGTTGCGCGCGCGACGGTGGGAATCCATAGCGAGGTCCCGCAGGAGCATCCGTCGGTCGCGATCGGGCTGGGCACGGATCGGCGCGGGACCGGCACGCTGGTCAGCGACGATGGGCTGATCGTGACCGTCAACTACATGATAATGGGCGCGCAGAACGTGATGGTGACGCTGTCGAACGGGGAGCAATTGCCGGCTCGCGTGGTGGCGCGCGATTTCACGACCAGCCTGGGGCTGTTGCAAATCGACGGCCGCGGCCATCCGCATATCGAGGCGGTATCGTCGGCAGAATGCGAGCTGGGCCAGGAGATACTGGTGGTGTCGAGTATCGGCGGCGAGAAGCGTTGCGCCGACACCGGGATGATCACGTACCTGGGGCCGTTCGATGCGGCTTGGGAATTCGTACTCGAGCGTTGCGTATGCGTGACGGCGACGGCGTTAAATATCGGGCTGAGCGGCGGGCCGATTTGCAATTCGAAGGGGCAACTGATCGCGGTCAGCTATCTGAATTTTGCGGACCTGGTGCGGCCGATACTGGGAATTCCGGGCGAATGTTTTCTATCGGGGCGCGACGAGCTGCTGCGCCATGGACGGCGCGTCAGCACGCCGCCGCGGTTGTGGCTGGGGCTGCTCTCGTACACCTTGCGCGAACACGTGGTGGTGGCGGGGGTGATGCCGGGGAGTCCGGGAGAGAAGGCGGGTTTGCGCCAAGGCGACCTGGTGCTGAGCGCGGACGGCTGCGAGATTCATGAGCGCAAGGCGCTGTACGACGCGATCAACCGCCATCGGCCGGGAGAGCGGGTGCAGTTGCGGGTAATGCGCAACAACCAAGTACAGAACCTGGAGATCCCGGCGATAATCGTCGATGACTTCCTTGGATAGGAGAAGGGGAGAGTCGTTGGGGAACGCGGAATTTTAGATTCCTTCGGAGACCGAAACCTCACAAGGTTTCAGCCTTCCCGTTTGAAAGATGCGGGCTTCGCCCTGCGAATACCTGGTCAGGTCAAAATAAATATCGCTCGGCGTTTTGATCGATGATGGGCGCTCGCGATGCTCGGGCATGCGGCTGAAGAAGGTAGAAACAGAAGGCGCGGACGAATCGGGGATTCGCCCGCGCCGGCAGCATGCGTAGCAGCGAGTAGCGCAGGGCTACGTCATACGTCTTTGAATTCGCGTTTCGATTTGCGGCCCTCGATGGCGGCCTGAGCGGCGGCCAGGCGCGCGACCGGGAGTCGAAACGGCGAGCATGAGACGTAGTCGAGACCGAGGCGATGGCAGAGCTTGACGCTGGCCGGATCGCCGCCGTGCTCGCCGCAAATTCCCATTTTGATTTTTTTGTTGCCCTTGCGGCCGCGTTCGATCGCGATGCGCATCAGATCGCCGACACCGTCGGGGTCGAGTTCCTGGAACGGATCTTTTTTGTAGATGCCGCGCTCGAGGTAATCGTTGAGGAACTTGACCGAGTCGTCGCGGGAGAGGCCGTAGGTCATCTGGGTGAGGTCGTTGGTGCCGAAGGAGAAGAAATCGGCAACCGCGGCGATGTTATCGGCCTCCATGCAGGCGCGCGGCACTTCGATCATGGTGCCGATCTGATAGGCGAGGCGGGTTTTGCCGCGGCGGATGATTTCGCTTGCGACCTCGCGAATTTCTTTGGCGAGGAACTCGAACTCCTTCACTTCGCCGATGAGCGGCAGCATGATCTCGGGCCTCGCATTGACGCCTTCGCGGCGCAATTCGAGGGTAGCTTCGATGATGGCGCGGGCCTGCGCGCGGTAGATTTCGGGGAAGCTGATACCGAGGCGCGAGCCGCGATGGCCGAGCATCGGATTGAACTCGGCGAGGTTGGCGCAGACCTGCTTGAGGCGTTCGGGATCGGCGTCCATCTCGACCGCCATCTTGCGGATCTCTTCGTCGCCGTGGGGCAGGAATTCATGCAACGGCGGATCGAGCAGGCGAATGGTGACCGGCTTGCCGGCCATCTCGCGCAGGATCGCGACGAAGTCTCCGCGCTGAATCGGAATGATTTTTTCGAGTGCGCGGGCGCGCTGCTCGGGGGTTTCCGAGACGATCATTTCGCGCACGGCTTCGATGCGGCCGGGGCCGAAGAACATGTGTTCGGTGCGGCACAGACCGATACCCTCGGCGCCAAATTCGATGGATGCGGCGGCGTCGGCGGGAGTATCGGCGTTGGCGCGGACGCCGAGTTCGCGTTCCTGGTCGGCCCATTTCAGGAACTTGCGGAAATGGTCGGACATCTCGGTTTTGACGGTGGGCACGCGGCCGGCCATGACCTCACCGGCGGAGCCGTCGAGGGTGAGGTATTCGCCGCGGTGGATGACGCTGTCGCCGACTTTGAGGGCGCCGGCGTTGTAATCGATTTCGAGCGCACCGCATCCGGCGACGCAGCATTTGCCCATACCGCGGGCGACGACTGCGGCGTGGCTGGTCATGCCGCCGCGGGCGGTGAGAATGCCCTCGGCCACCTGCATCCCGTGGATGTCCTCGGGCGAGGTTTCGATGCGCACGAGAATCACCGGGCGGCCGGCCTGATGGACAATGACGGCCTCGTCGGCGGAGAACACGACTTCACCGGAGACCGCGCCGGGAGAGGCGGGTAATCCGCGCGCGATGACGGTTTTGGCGAATTTTGGATCGAGGCGCGGGTGGAGCAACTGTTCAAGGGCGATCGGTTCAACCCGCATCAGAGCGGCGCGGCGATCGATCAGGCGTTCGTCGGCCATTTCGACGGCGGCGCGGACGGCGGCCGCGGCGGTGCGTTTGCCGGTGCGGGTCTGGAGCATGAAGAGGCGGCCGCGTTCGATGGTGAACTCCATGTCCTGCATATCGCGGAAATGTTTTTCAAGGCGGCCGGCGATGGTGAGGAGCTCCTTGAAAACCGGGGGAAGCTCTCTTCGAGGGTGGCGAAGCGGGCGGCGCGATCGGCCTCGGAGACGCCCTCGAACTTGGCCCATTTGCGTCCGGCGGCGAGGCTTATCTGGAGCGGGGTGCGGATGCCGGCGACGACGTCCTCGCCCTGGGCGTTGGGCAGGAACTCGCCGTAGATGCCCTTTTCGCCGGTCGAGGGATCGCGCGTAAAGGCGACTCCGGTGGCGCAATCGGCGCCGAGATTGCCGAAGACCATCGATTGCACGGTGACTGCGGTGCCCCAGTCGCCGGGGATGTTGTTGAATTTGCGATAGGCGACGGCGCGTTCGTTGTTCCAGGAGCCGAAGACGGCGCCGATGGCTTCCCACAACTGTTCGCGGGGATCCTGCGGGATGTCGCGGCCGACGCGACTGCGGATGAGGTTGCGGAACTCGAAGACGAGTTCCTTGAGGTCGTCGACGGAAAGGTCGACATCTTCGCTGACGCCGCGGGCTGCCTTCTTGCGATCGATCAATTCCTCGAAGGGATCGGGGTCGTTTTTGTTTTCAGGTTTGAGCTTGAGGACGACGTCGCCGTACATCTGGCAGAAGCGGCGGTACGAATCCCAGGCGAAGCGCGCGCTACCGCTGACGTTTTCGAGGCCGACGACGGTGTGGTCGGTAAGCCCGAGATTGAGCACGGTGTCCATCATGCCGGGCATCGAGACCCGGGCGCCGGAACGGACGGAGACCAGCAGGGGATTTTTGGAATCGCCGAACTTGCGGCCTAGGGCCTTTTCGATCCGCGCGACGCTTTTGGCGACGCCCTCGGTGAGGCCCTTGGGATACTTGTTACGGTGGTCGTAATAGTAATTGCAGACGCGCGTGGAGATGGTGAAGCCGGGAGGGACCGGCAGCTTGAGCGACGCCATTTCGGCGAGGTTAGCGCCTTTGCCGCCCAGCAGATCACGCATTTCGGAGCGCCCTTCGGCAGCGCCCGCGCCGAAAAAATAGATTTCAGGATGAACCCGCGCCATTGAATTTCAGACTCCCGCGCCGGCCGCACCGGCATGAAGGTTGAGGAAATTAACACTCGGAGCGGCGGCGCGATGCGCCGTGGGCTTGGGACCCGCGGCGGCTGCCGTCTGCTCCCGCGATTCGGCGGCGCCCCGCGCTACCATCCGATGCGCTCGATCAAGGTTGCCATGAGCGCGGCAATCGGGATGCGCTCCTGCTGCGTGGTATCGCGATCGCGCAGCGTCACCGTATCGTCTTCCATTGTTTGATGATCGATCGTCACGCCAAACGGCGTGCCGATTTCGTCCTGACGGCGATAGCGCCGGCCGATCGATCCCGCTTGATCGTAAGCCGTGGTAAAGACTCGCGCCAGTGTTTCACGCACGGCCTGAGCTTTTTCCGGATGCCCGCCCTTGCGCAGCAGCGGATAGACCGCGACTTTGATTGGGGCCAGGCGCGGATCGAGGCGCAGGACGATGCGGGTTTCGTTTTCGACGACGTCTTCGTCGTAAGCGTCGAGCATAAAGGCGAGCATGGTGCGATCGACACCGGCGGCCGGTTCGATGACCCACGGGCGGTAGCGGGCCTTGGCCTCTTCGTCGAAGTAGGTGAGATCCTTGCCGCTGAATTTGGCGTGCTGATCGAGATCGAAGCTGCCGCGTCGCGCGATGCCCTCGAGCTCGCCCCATCCGAAGGGATAGAGATATTCGACGTCAGTGGTGCCGCGCGAATAATGCGACAGTTCGTCCTGAGCGTGCGGCCGCAGGCGCAGGCGGTCGGCGGCGATGCCGTAGCGGACGTACCAGTTGAAGCGCTCGTTGACCCAGTAGTCGAACCAGCGCTGCTCCTCGTCGGGGTCGGGCCTGACAAAGAATTCCATCTCCATCTGCTCGAATTCGCGGGTGCGGAAGATGAAATTGCCGGGGGTGATTTCGTTGCGAAAGGACTTGCCGGTTTGGGCCACGCCGAAGGGCAGCTTGACGCGCTGGGTATCGATGACGTTGGCGAAATTGGCGAAGATGCCCTGGGCGGTTTCGGGCCGCAGATAGACCGTGTTGGCGGTATCCTCGAGCGGCCCCATGAAAGTTTTGAACATCAGGTTGAACTGGCGCGCCGCGGTCAGCTCGCCGCCACATTCGGGGCAACGGTCGCCCTGAATATGGTCAGCGCGAAAGCGTTGCTTGCAATTTTTGCAGTCAACCAGCGGGTCGGTGAAGTTCTGGAGATGGCCCGAGGCTTCCCAAGTGCGCGGATGCTGGAGGATGGCGCTGTCGAGGCCGAGGACGTCGGAGCGGCGCTGGACCATTTCGCGCCACCAGGCCTCCTTGACGTTGCGCTTGAGCTCGACGCCGAGCGGGCCGTAATCGAAGGTCGAGCCGAGGCCTCCGTAGATGTCGCTGGTAGGAAAGACCAGGCCGCGGCGCTTGCACAGGTTGACGAGCTTCTCCATCGTGACGGAGCGTATGGGCGCGTCCTGGGACTGAGGGACATTTTCGACGGACAAAGAATTCCTCCTGAGAGCTCGATGGCGGCGGCGCGCGGCGCGGCCGGTCAGCCGAGCCGAATAATCTCGGCCGAGACGCGGCCACCCGACGTGATTTCGAGAATTGCCACGGTGCCGGGAACATCGACCAGGTTGTGCGGCAGGGTGGCGCTGCCGGGATTGACGACCAGGGTGTTGCCGAAGCGCGCGATTCCTTCGAGATGGCTGTGTCCGATGACGAGCACGTCCACGACGCCGCCGAAATGCCGGTGCATCGCGTTTTCAAAAACCTGGTCGGAGGTTTCGTCGGGCGTGGGCAGCGCGTGGGCCAGGCCGACGCGCACACCTTCAATCTCGAGCAGATGCGCGGTGCGCACGCGATGGTCGGGGTCGAGCTTGAAGCGATGGCCGTCGAGGCCCTCGTCGCCATTGCCGACGGCGGCGATCACGGGCGCGATTTGCGCGAGTTCGTCGAGCACGCGATTGACGTAAACGTCGCCGGCGTGCATGACGAGGTCGACGCACTTGAAGGCCTCGAAAACCGGCGGCGGCAGACGTTCGCAGGCTTCAGGAATATGGGTGTCCGAGATGAGTCCGATTCGCATGGCACTGTATCCGGGCTGGCCCGGACCAGAGCGTAAAAAGTATCACGCGACGGAAGCGACGGCAATTTTAGCCGATTGACGCGCGCACTGCCGCGGGGGGAGGGCGCGTCCGGCGGCTGACGGGCAGCGGTAGCTTGGGATAGCTCGACGGTAGCTTGTGGCCTGCTCAGTACCGTGGTGGTCACGCGGGACGGTCACGAAGCCCGGTCGGGCGAAGCCGGCGGCTGGCTTTCGGTCAAGTCGCTCTCGACATTTTTCGCTATTCGGCCGGTGACCCGCGCGACCGCGTAAGCGGCGGCGATCGCAACTAGGCCGGCGACAGCGAGCGCCAGAGGCATCGTGAGCGAATGGCTCAGCCACATAATCAATCCGGCCAGCAGGCATGAGACGCCGAGGAACAACAGCAGAACGGCAAGAAACCTGCCGACGGCGCGGTCGAGCGCGGCGGTAAGCGCGGAGCCGAAATTAACTTCGAGGAGCTTCACTTCGGCTTCGACGACGCGCACCACGTCGTCGAGCAACTGAACGGCGAGACCGCCCATACCCTGATTGGGTTCGTGATGAGGGTGAGCCGCAGCCGTTTCAGATGACGGCTTGTGGTTCAGCGGATTATCCTGCGTCCGATCGTGAGGATTCGTCATTATAGGCGGGCTCGGCGACTGCGAGAGCGGTGCGCTCCCTGGTGGCGATGGAGTAACCAATCGCGACCCCGGTCAGCATCGCAAAGAACACCGCGGCGGGACGCGACGCGCGTCCCATAAGGAAACCGAGTGCGCCGGCGACGGCGATGGACTTGAGCGGACTGCGCCGGATCTCCTTGTGGAGGCCCTTTTGGCCAGTCTGGAGGTGGCGCCGCATCTCTGCGGCAGTGCGGCGAAAATCACTGCGCGCTTCATTCAGATCTTCGCGAAGCTGGGTCGTGGTATCTATCGTCATCGTCTTGTACTTCCACCAGTCCGGTGATGAAACCGAAAACAGCGCTACGAATCACGCTGCGGCCGGCGAAGAGGACCAATCCGCGACCGATGCGGCTTTTCAGTCCGCCGCCGAGGAGGAAGCCGGCAGCAGCGGCAACCGAGAGCGCGGCGAAAGGTTGCTGGCGGATCTCACGATCGCACCAGATCATCCATCCGGGGACAGCGTCGGGTACGATGCCATAATCGTCTTGCGGGTTCGGCTCCATCGATGGATCAGGACATGCGCTTAACGACTTGAGCGACCGCGTAGCCAATAGCGAAGGCGCAGGCGACGGCGATCCATGGTTCGTCGTTGACGAAGCGGGAGACGCGTCCGCCGACCTCGCCGATGTAACCGCGGCCTTGAGCCGCATAGTCGCGCGCGGCGTTGTAAGCACGCTCGGTGGAGTCGTGAGCTTCCTGCGCGTGATGATTCAAATTTTCAGCGAATGAATCTGCATTGCTATCGGACATTGTCGAAACTCCTTGAGAAGGCCGGAGGAATCGATCAATACGTCTGCCGGAGATTGATCGGTCCGCTGCGGCACTCGCGCCTTGCGGTTGCGGGACAGATTCCGTGATTTCACTCGCGGGCTTCTAACCCATAATAACGATAGTTCCGAAATTCCCGACGAGGCAAGGGCTTTGTTGCTTTCCCGGGCGCAGGCGCGGTCTGATAAAGTGTGCCGCGGAAGGCGCACCGGCGGTTTTCGCAGGCTGCAGAACCGTGAGCCGGGCAGGGGGAGAATATCGTGAAAGGCATGAAACATAACGGCATGAGATACATGGTGGGAGCGGTGTTGGTGGCGGCAACGCTGGCGCTGGCGGGATGCTCGCACAAGCTGGTCGCGCATGGCGGCGATACGACGGTCGCGGTGTATCCGGACAAGGCCTCGTTCGAGAAGTTGAAGAACCTGCAAAGCAAGGGCGGACCGGCCGGCATGATTGGCGGTCTGGGCGAGAGCCTGATGACGAAGAAAGTCGATAGCGGAACTCCGATCAAGATAATCAGGAGCGACGAGGACGGCTACCGAATCGAAGTGATGGACGGTCCGAACAAGGGCATGAGCGGATACGTATCGAAGGACAGCGTCGATTAAGCGGCGGACCGGGGCGCGCGCATAAGCTTGAGGAAAGTAGCTTCACAAAGGGTCTTTCGTAAGAGGATCTGCGCAGAAGGTCCGGGTAAAAGGTCTCGGCAAAAAAATGTCGGCGGGCCCGATCGGAGCCCGCCGACCTGATATCCGAACCTTGGGGGGAGCAGAATCCGGACTCAGTATTTCGGCATAGCGTGGCGCTCGACGGAGATGCCGTACCGTCACATGGCCGGGTGAGACTGGGGTGAGGGCGGCGGACCCTCCGTTTTCATCAGCGCGCGCATTTGATGGTGCAGATTTTCGAACTTCTGATGGAACTGCGCGACCTTCTGCAATTGCTCCGGCGTCAGGATTTTACGAACCTGTAGAGCCACATTAAGTTCGTTCTCCAACATCTGCTGCTCGACCTGCGCGATCTGTTTGGTCTGCGGGGCCAGGTCGCTTTGGGTGACGGGGCCGGTGGAGAATAGTTTTGCGGCGATCTGCTCGCGCGCCGTGTGCATCTTGCTGGACTCGTCGCGCATATTGGCACGGTTGTCGTGCAGGATCTTTCTGACCTGGGTCTTCTGGGCAGGAGTCAAATCGGCGGAGCGCAGAAAGACCGGCAACGCCGCCATGCCACCCATCATTTCACCGCGACCCATCATGCCGCCGTGGCCCATCATGTTGCACTGTTTGGTGGATGTCCCGTGATCCGCCATCTGCGCGTGCGCAAATTGCGGTATCAGCGGCAACATCAGCATGGCCGCAATCGCAAAACTAATTCCGAGTTTATGTTTCAACGAGGCAACCTCCAGAATTAATAGCGGTCAACCCTGTCCCGCAGATGGGGAGCAGAGGGGTCCGTCTTCATCGGGAACACAGAAGAGCAGGCCAGCGCCTGGGTTCGCGAAATCCCCCGGCTGGGCTGAACCATTGTAGGTGAAGCCGGCGAGCGGATCGTCGCCGACCGCATCCAACGCGTCGGAGGAGTCCGTCCAATCCGTGGCGAGGAACGATGCGGCGGCGACACCAGCGGCTGCAGTGGGAGCGGCCGCGGCGGAGCGAGTATCCAGCGCGGCCCGTGCGACGAGCGCATGGGGGGCGGCGTTGGCCAGCGGGAAAGAGCGGTGGGCGGAGTGCCATCCGAGGGCGACCATCACCATGAAGGCGGCAACGCCGCCAAAGGCGGTCGCGGCGCTGAAGACTACGGTGGTGCGCAAACCGCTGCCGATACGGGAATAGCCGTTTCGTACGATAGCGGCGGCGCTATTGCGCCAGCGCAAATGGTCGGCGGCGACGGTGAGGGCCGTGGCGATGGTTTTGGCGTCGCGGGCGATTTGGTCGTAAGCCGCGGCGCATCGTTGACATAGCGCGAGATGGGCGCGGGATTCGGCAGATTCGCCAGGCTCGTCCGCCCACAGGCGCAGCAATTCGTTATCGTCAAGGCAGGATTTCATCGATAACTCCCAAGGGAATCGCGCATGCGGCGCATGGCTCGGAAAAGTTGCAGTTTGACCGCCTGCTCCGAGAGTTTGAGCGTTTCGGCCGTTTCGCGCGTTGACCAGCCCTCGATCTGGCGCAAGGTGAAGACTTCCTGCTGGCGCGGGGTAAGTTTGCGAAAGGCGCGCCACAGCGCTTCGCTGAGTTCGTGCGAGACGGCCTCATGGATGGTATCGCGCGAGGTTAAATCGGTATCGAGGAGTTCACGGCCGTCGCGTTTCCACCATTTCCACCAGCCCGAACGGTGGCGGTCGTGACAGGCGTTGATGGCGACACGGGTGAGCCACGGCTTCCAATCGGCAGGTTCGGGACCGCGTTGGCGCTGGCCGAGCATTTTCAAGAAAACTTCCTGCGAGACTTCATCGGCGTCGTCGGGATTGCCGAGCAACATTCGACACAGGCGCACGATACGCTGCTGATGGTCGCGGAAGAGGGCGTCGGCACTGGAATCAACATCCGGCACAACAGCTAGTTTGCGCATCGCGATAGCCATTTCAATGATAACAACGGACGACCGCTCGAAATGGTTTCGCGCGTGATTGGAAGAAACGGGTCGAAAAGAGGGTGGGCGACGAAGGTCAGGCGTGTCGGGAGGCGCTAGGGGAGGCTACGAACGGCTACGAAAAGCTACGCAAGGGCATCGGTGACAGCCTCGAGCGGCGCTGCGAGCTGATTCGGATGGGGTGCGCCGTCGGGATAATCGAGCGACGCCTGCCACTGCGGTGCCGCGCAATGGCGAGCGAAGGAGAGATTAGGCGACGGTCGGGCAGGACCATCTTGACGAGCGGCCGGGCGGGCCGCCGGGCGGGCGCGGTGAACGAGTACGCGTCGCGCAGCCGTCGCAAGCAGTCAGATGGTAGGCGGCGGTTGCGCGACGCGCGAAATCGCTCAGAGCGCGTTACCGCCGCGTTCACCGGTGCGGATGCGCACGACCTCCTCCATCGGCAAGACGAAGATTTTGCCGTCGCCGATGCGGCCCGTGCGGGCGGCTCGTTCGATGGTCTCGACCACCTGTGCGGCGGTCTCGTCGGAGACGATGATTTCGAGTTTTACCTTGGGCAGAAAATCGACGACATATTCGGCGCCGCGATAAAGTTCCGTATGACCCTTCTGACGGCCAAAGCCCTTGACCTCGCTGACCGTGAGGCCCTGCACTCCGATGCCCGACAATGCCTCTTTAACTTCGTCGAGTTTAAACGGCTTTATGATCGCCTCAACCTTCTTCATAAGACTCCTCTGGGCGCCATCTACCGAGGACGCATCAGCCAGAACCAATCCAACCACCCAAGCCCGCCCCATCAATTAAAGGATACACCTTTTCCAAAGGCGATGGGGGTAGTGCAAGTCCGCCGGCCGTCCTCAATATCAAGGCATTTACGGTGCTGCAATCTCGCAAGCACGGTGCCAGCCTTCCGGGTGCAAAAGCCGCCTTTCGGAAGCCCGTAAGGCACCCACGATGGTCAGTAAACAAGCTAACGGTTACGCGATAGGCATCAGGTGGACCGGCTCACCTCGGGGAATTGGAGCGGGACGCGCCGATACGCGGCTCGTCGCCCGCGATCAGCCGGCTGATGTTGGCGCGATGGCGCAGCAGGACGAGGCCCGAGATGGCAATCGCAAGAAGGACATACGGGCGCGGGCATCCGGTGGCGGCGACGGCCGGTACAATCGCGATGGCGGCGCTGATCGACCCCATCGAGACGATGCGGCTGAGTGCGATGATCACGATGAAGACGGCGCCCGCGATCGCGACGGGAATCGGCGCGAGGCCGAGCCATATGCCGAGCGCGGCGGCGACCCCGCGTCCACCGGCAAATTTGAGGAAAATCGAGGCGATCGCGCCGACGAATGCGGCGAATGCCACCAGGGCGAGACCGGTGGGAGCGAGGCCGGCGGCGCGCGCGATAATCACCGGCAGCAATCCTTTGAGGAGGTCGCCGGCGAAGGTAAGGGCTGCAGCGCGCTTGCCGCCAGCGCGTGCGACGTTGGTCATGCCGACGTTGCCGGAACCGGTGGCACGGGGATCGAAGCCGAATAGACGCCCGACTAGAACGCCGACCGGGATCGAACCGAGCAGATAGCTGCCCGCTATAAGCAGCAGGAGAATCAGGATGAATATCGATCCTAAGTTAGAAGGTGGTCGGGGTGACTGGATTTGAACCAGCGACCCCTGCGTCCCGAACGCAGTGCTCTAGCCATGCTGAGCTACACCCCGAACCCGTAACCTGAAATCGTGCGCGATAAGAGCCACACGCGGGATCACTTCTATAGCATCGCACGCCGCTCAAGGCGAGACGCAGGCCGCCGGCCACCGGTGGAAGCAGTCTGGCAGCGGGTCATGCATGGGTCGCGCGATCGCGCATCTCGGCGATGATCGCGGCGTAGTCGGGTTTGCCGAAGATGCCCGAGCCCGAGACGAAGACGTTGGCGCCGGCGGCTGCGACCGTCGCGACATTATCGACCTTGATGCCGCCGTCCACTTCGAGGTCAAGGTCGAGGCCGCGCGCGTCGATGGCGTCGCGAATCGCACGGAGCTTGCCGACGGTTTCGGGGATGAAGCCCTGGCCGCCGAAGCCCGGATGCACGCTCATCACGAGAATCATGTCGAAGTGTTCGGCGGCGGCGATAACGCGGTCGGGAGGGGTTTCGGGATTGATCGCGACCGAGGCGCGGATTCCGAGGGCGCGCATTTGCCGGGCGATTGCGGGCAAGTCGGGACAGACTTCGGCGTGAACCGAGATCGAATCGGCGCCGGCCTTGACGAAGGCCTCCAGGTAACGGGTCGGCTGCTCTATCATCAGGTGGGCGTCGAGGTTCATTCGCGTGATCTTGCGGAGCGATTCGAGGACCGGGATGCCGATCGAGAGGTTGGGGACGAAATGCCCGTCCATCACGTCGAAGTGAATGAGGTCGGCGCCGGCGGCTTCGACGCGGCGAATTTCGTCTCCGAGGCAGGCGAAGTCGGCTGAGAGAATCGATGGCGCAATTTTCGCGGGACGGCGCATACCGATGAGATTAGCGGCCCCGGGCACGGGTCGCAAAGGCCGGGCGTAGCTTATTGAGCGTCGCCGGGTACCGCAATAAATCATCCGTAACCGGTAAGGATTACGCGGTCGGCAGCCGATCGGATTGCGACCGGCAAATTAACGTCCGGTATGCCAGCATTTCAAATTCTCCAGATTGGCACCGACGTTGCGACTCTTCACTTGATGCTTATTTGGGTAGGGACATTGTTTCGTGATTTGATCGCTGCGAATTCGTTCAACCGACGTTCAACAGAGCACGTCGGCTGCCGGCGAAGCTTGCGTGCTGGCGAGTCGCGGGTAGCGAGTCGGTTGCTCATGGCGGTGACGATTATCTCAATCTCGTTGGTTGCGCTCACCGCCGGATGTAACCAGTTGGAAGTGCCGCATGCTGGCTCGGAGGATGAAATTCGGCAGGCGACGCTGTTGCGGGTGTCTTATCCTGTGCAGAATCGGAGGAAGCGCGCGCCGTCATTGCAGACTCATACGGTTAAGGCTTCGTGGTACGGCTCCGAACTTCGTGGGCATAAGACTGCCAGCGGCGAAAGGTTCGATCCGAATCGACTGACGGCGGCGTCGAAGACGCTGCCGATGGGATCGGTCGTGCACGTGACCAACCCTGAAAACGGGCGAACCGTCACGGTGCGGATCAATGATCGTGGACCGTACGTGCGCGGGCGCAGCCTGGATTTGTCGCATCGCGCCGCGCGCATGATCGGAATAACGAAGAGGGGTGTGGCTCGGGTAAAAGTGACGCCGGTTCGGCCGCACATTGATTCCACTTTCGCCTCTACTGATTAATAGCGGCCAGCGGCAAGGGTAGCGGCGGGTCTGCGGTTACATTGGGCGCGTCAGGCGCGCGGCGAAGAAGCCGTCGAGGCCGCCGCGGTCGGGCCGGGTGCGCATGAAGCCGTCGGAATCGAGCAATCCGTCGAGCGAATCGCGCAATGACGCCGGAATCTCCAGCTTGAATTGCGGATGGCGGGCTAAAAAATCGTTGACTACGCCCGGTCCCTCCTCCGGTGCGATACTGCACACCGAGTAAACAATTGCGCCTTGCGGGCGGACCAGCGCGGCGGCCTGATCGAGCATCCGGGATTGCAGCGCCGCCATGCGGGCGAAATCGTCGGGGCGCAGGCGCCAGCGAATTTCTGGATGCTCACGCATCGTGCCGCTGCCGCTGCAGGGCGCGTCGAGCAGCACGTAGCAGACAGATTGCGGCCGCAACGGGCTCGCGGCGGCAGTATCGGCGCGCGCGACGAAAAGATTGCGGTGGCCGAGACGGGCAGCCAGCGCCCGGGTTTTCTTCAATCCGGCGAAGCTGAAATCCAGCGCGACGATGCGGCCGCCGGGGCCGGTGAGCTCGGCCAGATGAGCGGCCTTGCCGCCGGGGGCGGCGGCGCAATCGACCACCGTCGCATCGCGGGCGGGCGCGAGCATCCGGGCGACCAGTTGGGACGCTTCGGATTGCGGATAGCAGAGGCCGTCGCGCAAGGCGTGGGCGTCGAACAGCGGGGCGCTGCCGAGCACGATAGTTTCCGGGAAGCGTCCGCGCGAGGCGATTTCGAAGCCCTCGCGTTCGAGCCGAGCCGTGAGATCCGCGGCTGTGCCGCGGGCGAGATTGAGGCGCATCACGTTGGGCGCCGCCTGGTTGTTCGCGGCGAGCATCGCGGCGGCGTCGAGCGCCCCGAACCATTCGACAAACTTCGCCACCAGCCAGCGCGGATGCGAATGAACGGCGGCCAGATAGCCAAGTTCGTCGTGCTCGCGCAGCGGCGGCGCGACGGGGTTGCGCAGGGCGTTGCGCAAGACCGCGTTGACGAAACGCGCGAGGCCGTCGCCGGCGGTTTCGCGCGCGAGCGTGACGGCAGTATCGACCGCCGCGTGCGGCGGTATGCGCGTGAGGATGCGCAACTGAAACAGCGCCATCCGCAGAATCGCCAGGATTTCGGGCGCGAGTGAATCGAACGGGCGCGAGGCCACGCGTTCGAGTTCGTAATCCAGGCGCCCTTGCCACGCGATCGTGCCGAGCACCAGTTGGGTGACGAGGCGGCGGTCGGGCGCGGCAAAGCCGGCCAGGCGATGGCCGAGCAGGACGTCGGCGTACGCCCGTTCGCGGGTGACGCGCACGAGCACGTCCAGCGCGGTACGCCGCGTCCTCATTCCGGATGACTCGGGGGCGGCGGCGCGTGCGGTCGCGCGGCGTTGATTGGCGCGCCGCGGCTTCATTGGCCGAGCCGGACGCCCGCGGACAGGCGCCGGCCGCGCATGAAGTCGGCAGCCGCCATGCGCCGGCGGCCGGGGGCCTGCACTTCGATCAGGGCGAGCGATCCGGTGGCGCATTTGACCACCGGCTCCGGCTTGATCGCGATGACGGTTCCGGGCGTGGCGTCCGCGAGTTCCGGATGGTTCACGGCCGCGTCGCCGGCGATCACTCGGGCACGCCAGATCAGCAGGCTCTCGCCAGCGAGCGTGGTGCGCGCGACCGGCCATGGATCGTAGGCGCGGACCATCCGTTCGATCTGCACGGCGCCGGCGCTCCAATCGATCAACCCATGCTCCTTGGCGATCGGTGCGGTGTAGGTCGCGAGGGTTTCGTCCTGCGGCGTTTCGGCGATAGTTCCGTCACGGAATTTTGCGATCGCTTCGAGCAAGGCCTGCGCGCCGAGTTCCGCGAGTTTCTCCTTGAGTGTGCCCTGGGTTTCGTCGGCGGCGAGCGGGATCGCGCGCTGCAACAGGATCGGACCGGCGTCCATGCGCTCGATCACGCGCATGATGGTAACGCCGCTTTCGCGATCACCGGCGAGAATCGCGCCTTCGATCGGCGCGGCTCCGCGATGGTGTGGCAGCAGCGAGGCGTGAACGTTGATCGGCATCAGGCGCGGCGCGGCGAGCACCGGATTGGGCAGAATCCGGCCGTAGGCGGCGATTACCAGGAGGTCGGGCGCGAACGAATTGAGTTCAGCGAGGAATTCGGGCGTGCGGATTTTGCGCGGCTTGAGCGTCGGCAGTCCGGCGCGCGCGGCCACGGCGCCAACCTCGGACGGCTCGAGTTTCAGACCGCGCTTGCGCGGCTGGTCGGGGCGCGTGACGACACCGGTCACGATGAAGCCGGCGCCGGCGGCCGCGACGATGCGCTCGAGGATGTGCGCGGCGAGCGCGGGCGTGCCCATAAAGACGATGCGCAATGGAGCGTCGCGCGCCTCAGATGCGAACGGCGGAGGGGGGCTTCCCATCGGCCTTGCCCTCCTTGATCATTTTCATGATTTTGCGGCGATAAAGCTCGCGCTTGATGCGGCTGATGCGGTCGATGAAGAGTTTGCCGTCGAGGTGATCGATTTCGTGCTGGAGCGCCACGGCGAGCAGATCGTCGGCCTCGATTTCGATTTCCTTTTCGTCCGGCGTCCACGCCCGCACCAGCACGCGTTCGGCGCGCTCGACGTCGGCCGTGAAATCAATCACCGAAAGACAGCCCTCTTCCCACAAAATCGAACCCTCGGCCTCGACGACTTTTGGGTTGATCAGTTTGAGCAGGTGCTTGCCGGGATTTTCGTGATCGGTATCGAGCACCACGATGCGCCGGGAATCGCCGACCTGCGGCGCAGCGAGTCCGACGCCGGGCGCGGCGTACATGGTCTGCACCATGCTATCGATGAATCCGTTGAGGCTGCCGTTGATCTGCTCGACCGGCGCCGCCGGTTGCTTGAGCACGGTGTCGGGAAATTTGCGTATTTTAAGGAGGGCCATCTGCTGCAAACCGCGAGTTGTGAATTTATCAAAGCGGCGCGCTGCCTCAAAGCGGGGGTGGTGCGAGGCGTCGGCGGCACCGCGTGGCGTTCAGATCACGACGTTGAGGCTTGGGGTAACGGCGAGCGAATAGCGGCCGCGATGGTGGCGCAATCGCACCGGTGCGTGGAAGGCGCGCGCGAGCGTGCCCGAGGTCAGGATTTTAGCTTTCGGGCCCGCCGCCAAGACTCCCCCATTCTTGAGAATCAGCACGTGCGAAAAGGCCGGCATGATCTCCTCGACATGATGCGTCACCAGTACCAGCGTGGGCGCGTTTTTGGAGCGTGCGAGGCGCTCGAGGAATTGCACGAAATGTTCGCGCGCCACCGGGTCGAGACCGGCGCAAGGCTCGTCGAGGATGAGCAATTCGGGCCGCGCCATCAGGGCGCGTCCGATTAACACGCGCTGGCGTTCGCCCTGTGAAAGAAAGCGCCACGGGCGATCGCGGAGATCTTCGGCCTCGACCTCGCGCAGGATTTTGAGGGCCTGGCGCCGTTCGTCCTCGCGGATTTCGCCCCACATGCCGACCATCGCATGGCGTCCGCTGATGACTGCCGAGAGCGCGACTTCGTGGCCTTCCATCATATGATGGATGCTCGAGCTGCAAATTCCGATGCGCCGGCGTAGTTCGCGCCAGTCGCTGCGGCCGTACGTCTCGCCGAGCACCGAAATCTCGCCGGCGGTCGGCGGCATATATCCCGTAAGGGTGCTGAGCAGCGAGGTCTTGCCGGAGCCGTTGGCGCCGAGGATGACCCAATGCTCGCCGTGCGCAACTTTCCATTCGATGGCGTTCAGGATGGGGGCATCGCGTACGACGTCGAGTCCGGCGACGGCGATCACGGGCGGTGGTTGCCGGGGGCGGCGCGGGCGGACGGCGGGCGCTTTGGCTGGAAGTTTCGCTGGCGATTTTTTCACAGTTTCACAGGTGGTTCGCGGTGGCGCTCAAACGGCGATGCCATGGTCGGCGAGGAACCGTTCCATCGAGCGGACGCATTCGGCAGGCCGCTCGATTTGCAGGAAATGGGTGGTTTCGGGAATTGCCTCGTAAGCGACTTGCGCTTCCTCGGCGAGGGCCTTGCCGATCAACGCGGGCGCGGCCATTTCGAGATTTGGATCGGCGCAGATGAGCTTGACCGCGACCGGCATGCGGCCGAGGCCGGTCCAGGCGCTGGTATCGCGATTACTGCGGAACACGTGGGCCTCGAACTCGCGTGGGCAGGCGAGGCGGAATTCGCCGCTGGCGTCGTCGGGGCGCAGAGTCGCCCGCGCCATCAGCTCGTAGGCTTCGGGCTGCCAGCGCGGAAAATATTTACTGAACTGGCGCGCCAACTCCATTGGATCCTTGTAGCTGGGAGTGCGCCGATCGGCTCGCGCCGCAATCGCGTTCTCTCCGGTGGTTTGCGGTTCGCGCAGAGGGTGGCCGTCGCGCGGGTAAAACGGCGGGTCGAACAGCACCAGCGGATCCCAGCGCTTGCCCATGCGCTGGGTATGCATGGTGGCGCTGACGGCCGAGAGCGAATGGAAAACCCCGGTCGTGCGGCGGGCGCCGAATTGGTGCTGCACGAGCTGAAAGATGTGTTCGAGGTCGCCGACGAAGTTGGTCCAGTTGTGATGGTCGAGACGATGGGTCGGGTTGCGGCCGTGATTACGAAAATCAAACAGAATCAACTCGTAGCGTGCGCACAGCGGACCCCAGAACGGCAGATAGCCGTCGATGGCGAGGCCGTTGCCGTGGCTCAGCGCCAGCCGGGGTCCATCGGGGTTGCCGTGCTGGCGGACGCGGATCACCGCGCCATCGTTCATAACGGCGTCGATAGTTTTCAGGGGTGCGGGTATTTCGTTGCTCACGTCGCGTTCCTTGCCCGGTAGTCCGCCGCGAGGGCGAATGCGCCGATGCTACCGACAATCCGCGCCTGGCGCAAAATTCGCCTGACCCCGCCGCGCGCCGCATCTAATCTCATTGCCGCATCCCGGACCCGCGGCTATCGTTTTGCGATGGACATGGAGAACACCCTGGAGAATTTTATCGTCAGCACCGCCGACGACCTGCCGGGCTACGAAATCACGCAGGTGCTCGGCGAGGTCTTCGGGCTGGTGGTGCGGGCGCGCAATCTCTTTTCAAATTTCGGCGCCGGTTTGCGCACGGTCTTTGGCGGCGAGGTCAGAGGCTACACCCAGATGCTGAGCGACAGCCGCAACCAGGCGATCGAGCGGCTCAAGCTCGCGGCGATGGAGCGCGGCGGCAACGCGATCGTCGCCATGCGCTTCGATTGCAACGAGCTCGCGGGTCTGATGAGCGAAATCGCAGCGTACGGCACCGCCGTGATCGTTCGCAAGAAATAATTTCACAGCATGTTGATCGGGTCGACGTCGATGATGACGTGGACGCCGGCTGCTGCCGCGGCGGTGGCGATTTCGGCGCGCATCGCACCGAGCGCCGCGCGCATCTCGTTGAGTTCCTGCGCCTTGAGCACCACCTGCCATCGGTAACGCCGCTTGATGCGCTCGATCGGCGCGGGCGCCGGCCCCAGGATGCGCATCGAAGCGGGACGCGCGTGGCGTCCGAGCGCCGCGGCTACGCGCGAGGCGATCGCACTGACGCGGGCCGCATCGGCACCCTCGATCCTCACCAGCGCGAGGCGGGCGAACGGCGGATACATCAGTTCGCGGCGCAGTTCGAGCTCACGCCGAATGAAGCGTGCATAATCCTGGTCGCGCGCGGCGCGGATGCTGTAGTGGAACGGCGCGTACGTCTGAATCAGCACACGACCGGGGCGTTCGCCGCGACCGGCGCGTCCCGCAACTTGCGTGAGCAACTGAAAGGTACGCTCCGCCGATCGGAAGTCGGGCATATTCAAGGCGAGGTCGGCCATCACCACGCCGACCAGCGTGACGCCGGGAAAATCGAAACCCTTGGTGATCATCTGGGTGCCGACGATGATATCGATTTCGCCGCGTGCGAGCCGCGCGAGAATCGCCGCGCGCGCGCCGCGCCGTCCGCTGCTGTCGGAGTCCATCCGCTCGATGCGGGCGGCGGGGACCAGTTCCGCGAGCGTCTGCACGAGGCGCTCGGTGCCGAAGCCCTGCCCGGCCAGGCCATAGCCGTCGCACGCGGGGCATTTGTCCGGCGCCGGCGCGTTCTCGCCGCAGTAATGACACCGCAGCGATCGGTCGCGCAGATGAAACGTCATGCTGACACTGCAATTGAGACACGCGATGACGTTGCCGCACAGATGGCATTGCAAAAAATTGTGATAGCCGCGGCGATTGAGGAAGACCATGCTCTGGCCGCCGGTGGCGAGATTGGTTCGCAGTGCTTCGATCAGAGTGGCGGAGAGCGGAATCGCGGCAGGCTGGTCCGGCGCCGCGTCGCCGCCCGCGACGGTTGGGCCGGGGACGGCCTGCGCCGCATCGGCGTCGGAATCGCCGTGCGCGCGCAAGGGTTTGGCGACGCGTGCCACCGCGGCAGAAGCGGTCGCGCCGCGTAGCTCGTTGGTTCGCGCGGCCTCGGCCTTGGCCTGTTCGGCGCGCAAATGTTCGCGCAAATCGACGATCTCGACTGCCGCCAGCGCGCGATCGCCGACCCGCCGCCCGAGCCGCAGCATCCGGTAGCGGCCGCGGCGCGTATTGACGTAGGACTCGGCCGAGGGTGTGGCCGAGCCGAGCACCACCGGACATTTTGCAAATCGTCCGAGCGCCACCGCGAGGTCGCGCGCGTTGTAGCGGATACCTTCCTCGCTCTTGTAAGCCGAATCGTGTTCCTCATCGACGACGATCAAACCGGGGTCGGGCAGGGGCGCGAAGACCACCGAGCGCGGACCGATCATGATACGCGAATCGCCGCTCAGCGCCGCCATCCAACTCGCCCAGCGCTCGGCGACGTTTTGTGCGCTGTGCGCGATGCCCACCAGTGCGCCGAAGCGCGCGCGAAAGGCCCGCACGACCTGGTCGGCCAGTGCGATTTCCGGCACCAGCACCAGCACGCGCCGATTGGCCGCGAGCGCTTCGGCGGCGAGGCGCAGATAGACCTCGGTCTTGCCGCTCGCGGTGACGCCCCACAAGAGGTAGGTTTCGAAGCGCCGGTCGCGCACCGCGGGGAGCGCTGCGGCAACTGCGGCGGCCTGTTCGACCGACAGTTCGAACGGCGATTGCGCGGCGGGCGAATCGTTATCGAGAGACGCGCGCGATTCACCGAGGGCTGACGGCTCCGCTGCGGCCGCGATCGCGGAATCCGCGATGATTTCCACGATACCGCGCCGCGCCATCGCAGGGATCGCGGTGCGTGCGTCGGCGATGGCGGCTTCGAGTGCGTCGAGGCGGGTAGCGCCATGGACCTGCAAGTGCTCGACGATCGCGCGCTGGCGGGTTCCGCGCAGCGCGGCAGCCGGTGCGGACGCCGATTCGTACAGCCGCACCAGCGGCGGAGCGGTTTCGCGATGACGCCCGCGCGTCCCGTCGTGACGCTCGATCAGGCCGTCGGCCAGCAGGCGCGCGATCGCGGCCTCGGCTTCGCCATCGCGGCAATGCGGTGTGCGCGCGCCGAGCCGCTTGAGTTGGCGGGCCGTCATCGGACGCCGCGTAACGGCTGCGACGATCGCGCTTTCGAGTGCGCTCATGGTGGCGCGCGCCAACGCCATCGGGGCCGCGCCGGCCTTGTAGGCCAGCCGCGATTCCACCCGCGCGACCGCGGGAATCACGTTGCGATAGGCCTCGGCCAGAGGCGCCATGTAGTACGACGCGAGAAATTCGATGAGCTCGAGATGCGCGCGATCGAACAGCGGCCGCGCTTCGAGCAGCTCGAGGATCTCGCGCGGCTCGACGCCGCCACTGTCGAGGTCGGGGCCGATCGCCGTAATCAGGCCGGTCAGCCGCCGCGAGCGCATCGGCACCAGCACCCGCTGACCGCATTCGACGCGCCCCTCGAGCGCGGGCGGCACCGCGTAGGTCAATTGTTCCACGGCGCCGGCCGTGCCGACGATTACCACCCTCGCACGCATCGTGACTGGTTAATCTATATCGCGGCCGGCACCTTCAACCACCGCTCGCGCCGGGACGCGTGGCGCCGGTGCCGCGATCGAGTAGGACCAAACCTGTGCAAATCGGAGCGGGTGCGCTACAAGCGCGATAGGTCCGCGTGCGTGCCTGGTGCGCGCAAGCGATCGAGGATTCCGGAGGAGCCCGCGATGAAGCTCGAAAACAAAGTTGCGATTGTGACCGGTGGCGGCCGCGGGATGGGCCGTGCGATGGTGCTGCGCTTTGCCCGCGAGGGAGCGCAGGTGGTGATCGCCGAAGTCGATCGCGAGAGTGGCGAGAAGACGTTTGCCGATATCGGAGGCCGCGGCCTGCTGACCCATACGGACCTGGCGCAGGTCTCCGAGATTGACGAACTAATCGGCAAGACCGTTGCCGAGCTGGGGCAGGTCGATATCCTGGTCAACAATGCGGGGGTCACCCGCAGCCTCGGTTTTTTCGACGTCAGCGAATCCGACTGGGACTGGATGTATTCGGTGAACGCGCGCGGGCTGTTCTTCTGCATGCAGCGGGCGGCGCGCGAGATGGCCAAGCGCAAGTCGGGCAAAATCATCAATATAGCGTCGATCGCCGGCAAGGGCTTTCGCGGCACCTCGAATATCGCATACGCCGGCACCAAGGGCGCGGTGATCGCGATGACCCGGGTCGGGGCCTCGCAACTTGCGCGCTTCAATATCAACGTCAACGCAATCTGCCCCGGTGTAACCCGCACCCACATGTTCGCGACGCTGATGAAGGAGATGACCGAAAAGCGCGGACTGTCGGAAGCCGAAGCGATCAAGCGGCTGGACGCGACGATTCCGCTGGGGCGCTCGAATACGCCGGACGACATCGCGAATATGGCCGCGTTTCTAGCCTCGGCGGAGTCCGACAATATCACGGGTCAATCGTTCAACGTCGACGGCGGCCTGGTCTGGGATTGACGCCGACGCCGACGCGGGCCGCGGGTGCGGGCGATCGGGCGGCGCCCCGCGTACGGCGGTCGCGTTGCGGTTCTATATCGGCGCAGTGGTAATCGCCGTCAAAGCCAAACTCACAGAAGGGAAAACAAAATAAATGGATGCGCGCTGCTTCGAAGACTGGAAGGTCGGTGACCGGATCGAGACCATGGGGCGGACAGTCGGCGACGCCGAAATCTCGCAATTCGTCGCGCTCGGCGGCTTTTTCGAGGAGCTCTTCATGAGCAACGAATACGTCGCGCGCAAATCGCTTTATCCGAAGCGCTTCGCGCCCGGAGCGCTGATTTTCTCGTTTACCGAGGGACTCATAATTTTGAGCGGCTGTATTCATGGAGTTGGACTCGCGTTGGTGGGAGTGGACGCGATGACCTTCAAGCGCCCGCTGTTCGCCGGCGACACCATGCGCGTGATCGTCGATGTGACCGACACCCGCGCCACCAGCAAGGGCGATCGCGGCATCGTCACTTTCCGCCATCGCGTGATCAACCAGAACGGCGAGGACGTCATGGAATGCATGGTCAAGCGGATGCTCAAAGGCCGCAACTACAAATAGTCAGTGAGGGGCGCCGTACTCCGCGAGGTGCGAAATCGCGGAGGCGCGCGCTTACATGCCGTGGAGGATTCGGGTCGTCAGGTAAATTGCGAGCATCCCCATCGCCGTCGCCACTCCGACCAGCGGTGAATCGTGCTCTTTCGCTTCGGGCAGTAAATCCGAAGCCCCGATGTAAATAAACGACCCAGCAAAAAAGGCCAGCACAAACGGCAGCATTCCAGACAGGTTGAAGAGCAGCGTGGTCGCCGCCCCGAGTACCGGTGCGATCATGTCCAGCGCCAGCCACATCATCGCCCGCGCGCGCGGATTTCCGTGGGCCAGCACCACCGTCACGGTGTTCAGGCCGTCGCTCAGATCATGGGCGATGATGCCCATCGCGATAAGCAATCCGATCTGGTTGCTGGTTTGAAAGCCGACGCCGATCGCGATGCCGTCGAGGAAACTGTGGAAGGTCAGCCCGGTCGCCGACAATGCGCCCAGTTCCTGCTCATGGGCCGCCGAAGTGTGGACGTGTTCGCGCGACCGATGCATCGCGGTGTAGCGTTCGAGCGCGAAAAACGCAAGAAATCCGATTCCTGCCAGCGGCATGTACGACGCACCGTGGTCGAGGGCAAAGACCTCGGGCAGGATATCGAACAGCGCTACGGCGATTACGGCACCCGAGCTGAAGCCCAGCAACAGATGCATCCGATCGCGGAATCGTAACGCCGCCATGCCGCCCAACCCGGTCGAGATGAGGGTTACGGAGGCCAGAATAATCGATTCGAAGCGCATGCGATCGGAAACCTCGAGGATACACCATGACGAATCCGCTCGGCCAGACATAGATCCGCTGCCGCGGCGGTTTCAGATTGACGGCCGCTGAGTGCGCGCCGGCGCTGGATCCCGGACTTTGGTTCGGTATGCGAACGCCCATGCCACGTCGCGCGCGCCCGATTGCGCTGAAGTGCGTTTACAAAGACGCCCCGTAATATAGGATTAGTGGCGATGTTACGGTTTCTCACAGCGGGCGAGTCGCATGGACCCGAACTGGTGGCGGTGATCGAAGGCGCTCCGGCCGGATTCGAAATTGATATCGGGCGTATCAACCACGACCTCGCGCGCCGGCAAAAGGGCTACGGCCGTGGCGGCCGGATGTTGATCGAGAAGGACGAGGCGCGGATCGTTTCGGGTATTCGTTTCGGCCGCACGATGGGCAGCCCGGTCACGTTTATCGTCGAGAATCGCGACTTCAAGAACTGGGAAAAGCGGATGTCGGCCGATCCTCGCGATCGCGGCGAGGCCAAGGTCGTCACCCGTCCGCGCCCTGGCCATGCGGACCTGGCCGGCGTGCTCAAGTACAACCTCGAGGATATCCGCGATGTGCTCGAACGCGCGTCGGCGCGTGAAACCACTGCGCGCGTTGCGATCGGCGGTTTTGCGCGGCAGTTGATCGCGCCGTTCGGCGTGCAGGTTTTGGGCTACGTCGTAAGTATCGGTTCGGTCGAGGCCAGCGTGCCGCCCGCGATGCCGATCGAGGAGCTGACGCGCGTGACCGAGGAATCGCAGGTGCGCGTTGCCGATGCGGCCGCCGAGCAGGCGATCATCGCGGAGATCGACGCCTGCAAAAAAGAGGGCGACACGCTCGGTGGCGTCGTCGAAGTCGTCGCGACCGGATTACCGGTTGGACTCGGCAGCCATGTGCAATGGGATCGCAAGCTCGACGGACGGCTCGCTCACGCGCTGCTCAGCCTGCAGGCGGTCAAGGGCGTCGAGGTGGGAATCGGTTTCGAGGCGGCGCGCGTACGCGGGTCGCAACTGCACGACGAAATCGGCTACGACCGCGAGTTGCGCCATTTCACCCGCCATTCGAATAACTCGGGCGGTACCGAGGGCGGTATGTCCACGGGCGAGCCGCTGCGCGTACGCGTCGCTTTCAAACCGCTCTCGACCCTGATGCGACCACTCAAGTCGGCCGATATCAAATCGAAGGTCGAGGCGGTCGGCGCGATCGAGCGCTCGGACGTTTGCGCGATTCCGGCGGCGGCGGTGATCGCGGAAACCGTCGTCGCGTTCGAACTGGCCAACGCCTTTCTGGAAAAGTTCGGCGGCGACTCGCTGGCCGAAATCACGCGAAACTACCAGGGCTATCTCGACCAGGTGCGCGACTTCTGAACGCGCGCTAATTCCGGATATTGAAAGCGGCCCGGCAATTGAAAGACTAAACCGCGATGGCGCCGAAGCTGATCCTGACGGGCTTCATGGCCACCGGCAAAAGCGCGGTGGCGCGGGCGATCGCGCGGCGGCTCGGATGGCGGCTGATCGATTGCGACGCGCAGATCGTGGCGCGCGCGGGATGTTCGATAGCCGAGATCTTCTGGGTCCAGGGCGAGGCTCGTTTCCGCACGATCGAGCGCGAACTGATCGCGGAGATCGCGGCCGATCGACGCCGCTGCCCGCATTGCGGCAACCCGCTGCCGGCAGTGGTCGCGACCGGCGGCGGCGCAATTCTCGACGAGCAGAACTTCGCCGCGCTAAGCCGCTGCGGGATCGTGGTTTGCCTCAACGCACGGCCCGAGGAAATCGCACGCCGGGCCGGTCCGCACGCAGCCACGCGTCCGCTGCTGGCGGCGGGCGGCAAGCCGCTGAACGAACGGATCGCGGAGCTGATCGAAGCGCGGCGCGAAGCCTATGCGCGTGCGGCGGTTACGGTCGATACGTCGGATATCTCGATCGAGGAGGCGGCCGACGCCGCGATCGCGGGCTGGGCGGAGTGCGCTAGAAAATCATGATCAGCTTTCGCGTAGAACTCGGCGTCAACGCCCATCCGGTGCACGTCGGTGCGGGCCTGCTCGACCGGCTCGGCGAGCTTGCGCTGACCGCGGCACTGAAGGCCGGACGAGCGGCCCTGATTACGGATTCTAACGTCGCGCGTCTCTACGGTGCGCGAGCGCTGGCGGCGCTGACCGCAGCCGGCTTCGGCGCGGTGACGATCGAAGTGGCGGCGGGCGAGGCGAGCAAGTCGCTGGCGACGCTCGAACAGGTTTATGATCGGCTGGCGAGCGCACGGCTCGATCGCGCGAGCACGGTCTTTGCCTTGGGCGGCGGCGTGGTCGGCGATCTCGCGGGCTTTGCCGCCGCGACCTACCTGCGCGGCCTGGCGGTGGTGCAGGTTCCGACCACGATGACGGCGCAGGTCGATTCTGCCCTGGGCGGCAAGACCGGGATTAACCTGCACGCGGCAAAGAATCTGATCGGTGCGTTCCATCAGCCGCGGATGATCGTCGCCGACGTCGCGACGCTCGCGTCGCTGCCCGACCGCGAGTTTCGCGAGGGGCTGGCCGAAGTGATCAAGTACGGAGCGATCATGGACGCGCCGATGGTGGCGGAGCTCGAGCGGGCGATGCCGGCGATCCTGGGGCGCGCGCCGGCCGAGCTCGAACGGATCGTCGAGCAATCGCTGCGGCACAAGGCGGCGGTGGTGGCGAACGATGAGCGCGAAGGCGGCCTGCGCAAGATCCTGAACTTCGGCCATACTATCGGCCACGCGCTCGAGGCCGCGTCGGGTTACGGCAGCTACTTCCATGGCGAGGCGGTGGCGATCGGGATGGTTGCGGCGGCCGGGCTTTCGCGCGCATACGCGAGCCTGAGCGCGGGCGAAGCGGAGCGACTGGTGCGGCTGATCGAGGCCGCAGGGCTGCCGTCGCGGATGCCGCCGGGATGGCGCGGCGCGGACTTCGAGCGGGCGCTCAAGCTCGACAAGAAGCGCGCAGGCGAGGGCGTCGAGTTCGTCCTGATCGATCGGCTGGGCAACGCCCTGACGCGCAAGCTCGGCTTCGACGAAATCGTCGCGCAGATCGGCTGACCCGCGCGGATTCAATCAAGCGGGTGCAGGGCGCGCGGCGGCGAGCCGGCTTGGCCGTGGGAGCGGCGGGTCAAGTTTCGAAGAAGCGGCGCGGATTGTCCACCAGCATCGTTTCGATTTTCTTATCGCCGACGCCGGCCTCTTTGAGGGCCGGGAGGATGTTCTTGAAGATGTGCGCCGGATGCCAGTTGCGCACGGCCTTTTGCGTTTTCGGGTCGAGTTCGGGCATCTCGCGGCCGAGCCAGCATGCGACCGAGTCGTGCGAAAGGACCAGTTGCTTTTCGAAGCCGATACCGACGAGACCGATCAGCGAAGCGAGCCGCAGGCGATCGGGCTGCACCAGGTCGAGACCGAAGCGGTCGAAGCCGAGCAGGCATCCGCGATCGAGCATGTCGGTGTGATAGCGCAAATCCGACGAGCCGCAGCTATGGCCGATGATCACGTGGGCGAGGTCCACCCCCTCCTCGGCGAAGATGTTGAGCTGCTCGCGCCCCATGGTGCCGTCTTCGGTGTGTGTGGTGATGGGAGTGCTGGTCCTTTTCGCCGCGCGCGCCGCCGCCCGCAGGCATTTCTCTTCGTACTCGGTGATCTTGTCCTTGCCGGTCGCACACTTGATCAGGCCGGCCTTGATGCCGGTGTCGCCGACGCCATCCTTAATTTCGGAGACCAGGATTTCGCTGATTTCCTCGAGCGACCGATGCTTCAGGTAGGCGGTGTTGCCGAGCCCCTCCATGTAGAGGCCGGTCGAGCAGACCACGTTGACGCCGCTGGCGTAGCCGACCTCGGCCATGAAAGTGACGTCGCGTCCAATGTCGTTGGGACAGGGATCGACGAAGGTGCCGAGCCCCAGATCCTTGAGCTCCTTGAGCCTGTCGACGGCGGTTTTGAGCGCGGTCTTGCGCTCGAAGTGCGGCGCCTTGCTGTCGAGTTCCCAGCCGGCAAGGCCAATCAACAGATGTTCATGCATCAGGGTGGTGCCGAGCTTGTCGGCGTTGACGGAACCGGTGACGGTGTTGATCGATTTCATCGGCATGATTGGCTCCTTGGCGAAAAAGGGCTCGCCGGTCGGGCGGATTAATGCGAGCCGGGCGCGCGTCTGAGTCTATTTAGCGTCGGCAGGCGCAAAGCGTCAAACGGCGCTGGATGAATGAAAAAAGGACGACGGAAAAAGGCAGAGCGAGGGCGAAAAAGCGGGGGCGGGGATTCAGGTTAACGCGCGGGGGACCGCGCGAGATCCTTCGACTACGCTCAGGATGACTGAAAGGGGATTCGGAACAGGCGAATTACCTAACCGCGCCGCGCAAACTCAAGGCGGATGGGATTACCAGTCGGACTGCATGCGGGCCTGCTCTTCGCGCAGCGAGGTCTCGTCATTTTCGAGGTGCTCGCGGATGATGCGCAGGGCGTCGAGATTGTAGGGGATGCCGCAGTGGGTGGACTTGACCTCGACCGCTTCGATTTTAGGGCCGGTTTCGATGCAGCTTTCCCATTCGACGATACCGTCGCTCTTCGAGTAAATGAGGGTTTCGCGCACGCCGGGCGGCGGCGGATCGAGGTTGACGCCGCAGACGTTGGCGAGATTCCCCGGACATTGGCAACTGGCGCCGGTGAAACGCTGAGTCAGGGCGGTGAGCATCTTGAGATACGGATTGGAATGTTTATGCGGCTCGTGAATGGGCGAGCCCAGCAGGATCACCTGATCGACCAGCTTGGGGAAGCGGCGGGCAAGCTCGCGGGCGTAGATTCCACCGAGGCTGTGTCCGATGATGACCAGCTTGCCCTGAGTCTTGGTGCTGAGATCGACCAGGATGCGGCCGACGCGATCGACGGCGCGCCGGGGGCAATCGGCGTTGGCGAGGATGCCGGAGAAGTAAACCTGATGGCCGCGGGCGCGCAGCCAGTTGGCGAACGGGTAGAGGGTGGCGTCGGCGGCGAGGAAACCGGGGATGAGCAGAATCGAGCGCGCGCGATCGGCACGTTGCGCGATTGGCCAAGTCCAGGCGCGCTGGGCGAATTGAGCAACCTCGCGAACCACGCGAAATTCCTGAAAGAGGTCCATCAGGTTGAGGTTTGTGCCGCTGCCGTTACTGCTCATGCAGACTCCATGTCAACCATCCATTCAGCCGCCGCTATTTACAAGTTTAATCCAATCAAAGCAATCCGGATACGTACCGGTAACACAATTTCATTTTCGACTGCACCGTAACGACAGAGTTTTTTTGCGGTGATTGCATCACTATCGCATAGCGGCGCGGCTGCGTGCTTCAATGAAAGGAGCGCCGCGGCGGCGGGAATCGCCGCGGCCCCCAGCCAAACGGAGTCAGCGCATGGCAAAAATTTCGTATCGCGTTCGCCCGGAGACCGCGGTCCTGACGCGGGGCTTCGACCCGCGATTATCGGTGGGAGCGGCGCGGCCGCCGGTTTATCGGACCTCGACTTTTGTCTTTCCGAGTCCGGAGGCGGCGGAGCGGGCGTTCGCGATAGTACTGGGGAAAATCTCGCCGGTCGGAGAAGATCGGCCGGACCTGATATACGCGCGCCTGAACCATCCGAATGCGCAGATACTGGAGGAGCAATTGGTGCCGCTGGAGCGCGGGGCCAAATATGCGGCGGTGTTCAATTCGGGGATGGCGGCGATTTTTACGACGATGCTCGCGTTCCTGGAGCGGGGTGGTTCGCTGATTTACACGCAGCCGCTGTATGGCGGAACTCAACATCTGATCCATCAGATAATCGAGCCGCTGGGCTTCGACGCGCGGGCGGTGGCGGGTGGCGATGCGGCGGCGCTGACGCAAGCGATCGAGGGATGCGAGAATCCGCGGCTGATATTGGTCGAGACGCCGGGCAACCCGACGCTCAAGATGACCGATATCGCGCAGGCGGCGGCTGCTGCGCGGCGGCATCCGAAGCGCCCGCTGCTGGCGGTGGACAACACGCTGCTGGGGCCGACCTTTCAGCATCCGCTGAACTGCGGCGCCGACCTCGTAATTTATTCGGCGACAAAATTTCTGGGCGGCTTCAGCGACCTTCTGGCCGGAGCGATTCTGGCGGCCGACGAGGAACTGATTCAGACACTAACGGGGATGCGCGCCCTGCTGGGCAACATTCTGCAGGCCGACGAATGCTGGATGCTGGATTCGCGACTGTCAACGGTGGCCTTGCGGATGAACCGGCAGAGCAAGAACGCGCAGCGAATCGCCGAACAGTTGGTGAAACATCCGAACGTCACCCGGGTTTTCTATCCATCGTTGTTCACCGACCCGGAGCAGATCCGGATTCGCGATGCGCAGACCGACTACCCCGGTTCGCTGGTGTCGTTGGAGGTCAAGAGCGGCAAGCCCGGCGCGTTTGAATTCCTGCGGCGGCTCAAGATCGGGAAGAACGCAGTGAGCCTGGGCGGGGTGGAGACGCTGGCGTGCCATCCGATGACCACGACGCATAGCGAACTGTCGGCGGAGGAATTTGCCGCCGCCGGAATCACCGACGCGCTGGTGCGAATCTCGGTGGGCACCGAGCATTGGCGCGACCTGCTCGCCGAGTTTACGCGCGCGCTGGACTGAGGTTACGGCCGGCTTGCAGCGGCTTCGCGCAGTTTCACGCCGAACTGGGCGGCGGCGTTGCCACCGAACATGCGAGCGAGGGTGGACTCGTCGAGGCGCGCCCGGACGAGGGTCTCGATAGCGTCGGCGGCAGTGGTGGTATCCTGCTGCGGGTAGCGCGAACCCCACACGATTTTTTCGGCAAAATCGTCAGGCAGCTTCTGGATCAGGCGCTCTTCGGCGTCGAACCCGAGCATCACGTTGCCCTCTTCCCACAACTCTTCGGTATCGGTGCGGACGGGATAGTGATGAAGCAGTGGAATGGTGCGGGTCGAGGCTTCCATCTTCTCGAGCACTTCTTCCATCCAGGAGGCTTTGCCGTGGGCGACCACGACCTTCATCTTTGGATAGCGCTGCATCACGGTGAAGGCGATGAGAGTAGCGGCGACGAACATGTGGTTGTCGAGCCAGGGGGAGATAATCGAAGCGATCGGATGACCGAGCGGGGGCGATGCCGCGAAGGCGAAGCTATTGGCGTTACCGCCGCCAGCCGTGGGGCCGCCGCCAATATTGTTGATGAAGGCGTGAAAGTTAATGCGATTCTTTACTTTTTCGATGAACGGGGTGTGCGAAGTCCATTCGGGATTCCACAAGCCGACGCCCGGATGCACAGCCGCGGTAAGGCCCAAGAGCTCGAGCTCGGCCCATAGCGGTTCGTAATACGGATGAGTGGAATAGCGCCCTTCGACGAACATGGGGCGGATGAAAACGCCGCGAATCGAAGGGATTTTGGCGACCCGGCGCATTTCTTCGAGCGCGTAATCCATATTCTGGAGCGGAACCACTGCGGCTGCGAAGAGGCGGTCGGGCGCGGCGGCGCAGAAGTCGGCAATCCAGTTGTTGTAAGCGCGGGCCAGCGCGTAGGCGACATCGGGATCTTCGACGAGGTCGAAGCCCTCGGCGAACCAGGTGGGATAGAGGAAGGCCTGATCGACGCCCATCGAATCCATATCGCGCAGGCGGGCGTGGGGGTCGGAGGCGCCGGCGGCGAGTGGATGGCGGTGGGCGGGATCGAGTTCGCCGACCTTGTCCCAGGTCATGCCGGGACGCCAGATGGCGTGGCGGGGAATGTTCGAGTTGCCGGTATCGCGGAAGACTTTGCCGTTTACCTTGAGATAGGCGCCGTGCTTGCCTTCCTCGCGCCAGAGCGCGTGCTTGCCGAGGGTGCGATATTCGGGCTCGAGATAGGTCTCCCACAAGGCCGCGGGTTCGACCACATGGGAATCGCTATCGAAGACAACAAAGGATTTATTGTTCATTATCGGGTTAACTTTCCGGATTTCGGCCAGAGCACCGGGTCACCGTGAGATGAGGGCGGCTTCGGGTTTGAGCGCCGCTTTGATTTCTTCCTCGGTCGGCCACCATTCGGGACGCTCGATCTCGGTGACGCGGTTGCGGATGAAATTTTTGGGCGTGGGGATTTTATACAGCTTGCGCGCGTTCTCGCCGAGGAACTTGGCCTGATAGGACTCGGGCAATTCGCACTTGCGCATGGTCTCGATGGCGCGCCAGGCATCGTCGCCGTCGTGATGGTAAACGTCGGAAGACCAGGCGAGGATGTTCTCGTAAAACTCCGGCAGGCGCGAGGGCGGGGCCTCGTCACCCTCGAAGCCGGTGATGCAATGTTCGAAGAAGGTTTCGCTGGGCATGCGCTTGAGCGGGGGCAGTTTGCGGTCGTTGCGATAGAGGCGGTAGCACTTGTCGCATTCGTCAACGACGAAGCTGAGCCAGGTTGAGGAGGCTTCGAAGACGGCGGCGTTGAGGCGCGGATAGCGCTCGAAAAAGCCGGTCATCAGGACGATCGAGACCCACAACGAGGCTTCGGCCTGAAAATTCTGGACGTTGGTGAGAAAGGAATGGGGCAAGCCGGCGGAGGTCGCGGTGAGGGCGATCAGCTCGGAGCCGGAATACTGCTCGGAGTAGCCGGGGGGCTTGAGAGCACCCAGAGCCGGGAACGGATGCATACCATAGATCACGCCGGTCTCCTCCATCGCGCGCCAGACGCGGGAGTACTTGGGCTGGATCGGATAATTGCCCATGGCGTCGATGGGGCGAACGAGGCCGACGCGGCAGCCCTTGGCGGCGACCCGATAGACCTCCTGCTCCGCGAAGACGGGATCCTGCATCGGCAGCAGCGCGGCGAAGAAGAGGCGCTCGGGATCCTCCTGGCAATACTCGTAGGCCCATTCGTTGTAGGCCTTGCACATGGCGCGGGCGCCGGTGGCGCTCTGAATCCATGGATAGGTATCGATGTCGGTGGGAATGATCATCACCTGGTCGATGCCCTGCACATCCATGTCGCGCAGGCGCGGCTTGGGCAGATAAGAGCCCTGATGGTCGATGTAGGCTGCCTGCTCTTTGGTGAGGGCGGTCTTGCGATTGAGGTTGCGGACGTTGAGCGCGCGTTGAATGTCGTGCTTGAGACCGGGCCCGGCGAGGCTGAGGACGTTGACGATGCCGGGATTACCGCCAATGCGTTGAGAGCCGAGGCCGGTATTGGCGTAGCCGTTGACGATCAGCTGATTGCTGGCGGTATCGAACCAGATGCTGGCTTTGAGGGCCTCGTACTCATCGGCGGTGAGGTAATCCTTTGCACGTTCCCACAGCCATGGCGGCTCGGTGACATGGGCGTCACAGTCGAAGGTGGGGAAGTCTTTGGTCATCGGCGCGAATTTTTGAACGGGCATGAGGTTCGTCCTCCGTATAATCAGTCAATCAGTCGAGAGCGCTGCGGCGCGGCGGTTAGACGGTTAGATTGTTTCGAGCCAGACCTCGGGCATCGTCACGGCGCCGTGGCGCGCGAAGATCGCCTCGATTTCTTGCATATCGGCGTCCGAGATGGACCAGCCCAGGGCGCCGACGTTATCGTCAACCTCTTTGGGATTGCGGCAGCCGACCAGCGCGGTGCTGACGATGGGATTGGAGAGCGTCCAGCGCAGGGCGAATTGCGGCAGGGATTTGCCGTAGCGTTTGGCCATCGCTTTGAGTTCTTCGATGGCGCGCAAATTCTTGAGGAAATGATTGGGGCCGAAGAGATGCTGGAAGAGATTGAGGTTGAGCAGTTGGCCGCCCTTGGAGCGCCAGTCGCCCTTGTCAAAGGTCATTTCCTCGTTGAAGGTCCCGGTAAGCATCCCGTAGGCGAGCGACCCGTAGGCCATCACGCCGATATTATTTTCGCGACAATACGGGAAGATCTCCTTCTGCATGCGGCGATCGAACATGTTCCAGCAATACTGGACGACGTCGACGCGGCGGGCCTTCATACAGATTTCGATTTCGTCGAGCTTGAAGTTGGAGAGGCCGACCGCGCGGGCCTTGCCTTGTTTGACAATGTCGTCGAGCGCGCGCATCGGCTCCTCGAACGGCATGCTGCGGTCGGGCCAATGGATGAGGTAAACGTCGACGTGATCGGTTTGGAGCGCTTTGAGGCTGTTTTCGATCGACTCCATCACGCGCTTGCGGCTGCTGTCGCGATAGTTGGTTGCCTTGGGATAGCCGACGCCAAACTTGGTCGTGATAATGGCTTCCTTGCGGCGCGCGCCGAGGGCCTTGGCGAGTGATTTTTCGGAGGCGCCGAAGCCGTAAGCCTCGGCGGTATCAAAGCTGTTGATCCCGACGTCAAGGGCGCGGTTGATCGCCTTGATGAATTCGGTTTCTTCGATGCTGCCGTAGCCGCCGCCAATCTCCCAGCAGCCGAAGCCCATCGCTGAAATTTCAATACCGGTTTGGCCGAAATGGCGATACTCCATCTTTACCCGCCTCCAGAGCTTGAGCTGGCCGCATCCGGTGGAACTGCGCGGGAGCGACCACATGTACTGTACCGCCATATGCCGCCAATCTGCAAAGCACGCGGACGACGCGCGAGATTGCAGCCGGCGGCGCGATCGCGGGGTAACGGCTACGGCGCTGGACCGGCGGCGTCGGAGCGAAGATATAGCAATAGAAGCCGACGAAAAATGGCGGTCCATGCTCAAGCAGACGCTGAGCTGAACTACCTTGTCCGGTTACCTCGGGATTACGGGGAGGAGGACGCAGGAGGCCATATCGTTTTGATGAAATACGGTCTGACGCGCTGAGATTCCTTTGGTCCCTTCGCCAAACGGTTCGCCGGTATTGAGGTTGCGGTCGAAGCGCGGGAAGTTGCTCGAACTGATTTCGAGGCGGATACGGTGGCCCGGTTGAAAGAGATTACTGGTGGCCCACAAATCGATCGTGAACAGATAGGGCTTACCGGGTTCCATCAAAGCGGGCGCGCTCGCAGAGTCGCGATAGCGGGCGCGCAGGATACCGTCGACGAGATTTTGCGCATAGCCACTCGGATGAACGTCCACGAGCTTTGCAGTGAAGTCGGTATCTACCGCCGAAGAAGATGCCCATAGTGCGACAGACACGGGTCCGGTGACCTCGAGCGGCTGTTCGAGCGGCTCGGAGGTGTACACCAGTACGTCCTTGCGCTCCTCGACCGGACGTTGATCCTGGACGCCCATATCAATCGCCAGATTGTTCCCGCCCAGCGATGGCACCGGGTCGTCGGGATCGTAGGTGTAGGCATCCGCCTGTTCGCGGTCGGGCGGCACTGTGGAGAGCGTCCCGTCGCCATTCAAGGCATTGGCGCCCTTATGGCTGTGGAGGTAATAACGGACGTGGCGCATATTGGGAGGCGGCCAGTCGGAAAGTTTTTGCCAGCGATTCGCGCCCAGCGTAAAGACGGTAACGGGGGCGTCGTCGATTACGCCATTGTCGATATCCTTGAGCCAGTAATCGAACCAGCGCAACAGAGTTTCGTTGAGGTCGATCAGCGCAGCCGGTCCAAAATCAATATCGCCGGTACCGCGCGAACTGGGTATATTGTAGGGGAGCAGATGGCCCCAAGGCCCTATAATAAGCCGCTGGCCGTTTCGCGCATTTTCGAACCTGCTATTGTCCTTGATGCTGCGATACGCGCGCTGCCCACCTTCACCAAAAATGTCGTACCATGAAGTGACGTGCAGCATCGGTACGTTAACGCTCTCCGCATGCCGGTTGACGTTGGCGCGATACCAGTACTCGCCGTCATCGGCGTGGGCGATGTGATCGGCAAGATATGGCGCAGTCTCCTTGAGGAGCCCGACCCAGTCCTTGATAGGAAGATGGCGATACCATTCGTCGGTGAGCGGAGTGAAGGCGTTGAGGCCGAAGCGAGTCTGCCGAATAATCGGAAACGCGCCACCTTCAACATACTGTTTGACCTTTTCGAACAGGTCGTTGCGCTTCGCACGCTTCAGAGTGTTGAGTCCCTTGAAGATCGCATAAGGAATCATCCAGCCCCACAGGGAAGCGCCGCCGGTGTGATAAATCCAGCTTGCGTGGTAGTCCGAGGAAGCCGAAACGGGCGCCATCGCCTGCAGGGAGGGCGGCATCGGATCGTTACAGGCGATCATGTATTGAGTGAGGCCGAGATAGGACTGGCCGGTGGTGCCTACACGGCCATTTGACCATGGGAGCCGCGCTGCCCACTCCACGGCGTCGTACCCGTCGGCTATCTCCTGGAAGATCGTGTCGTACTCACCTTCGGACTCGAAGCGGCCGCGACAGTCCTGCGTGATGGATACATAGCCGTAACGGGCGAAGAGGTAAGTCGGGCCGTTGGGATCGTCGGTACCCTTCTTATTGTAAGGCGTGCGGCTGAGGAGTACCGGAAAGCGCCCGGGCGCATCCGGACGTACTACATCCGCGTAAAGTGTGATTCCATCCCGGGTCTTCATCGGGATGCTTTTTTCGGTGGCGATTTTGTAGGTTTTACGCGCCGGAATAATCACGTCGGCCTCCGCAGAAGTAGCACTAGTTGCACGTGTCAACCCGTTCCCGCGCGTACCCAAGCAATAACGCCGGGATAGTCAATGCGCGTAAGATATTTCGCGCACCCGTGCATAGCGCCACCAACGGTCGCTCAAATAAACCGTGTCGTCAAGCCGAAGCGCGAACGTTTGGTTTCAGGAGGCCGGATTTTTTAGAGGCCGCGCGAAGGCGAAGCAGCGCCGTCCTCAGGCTGTTGGCGCCTCGAGCCACAAAACTGCAAGCGGCGGCAACACCAGAGTCAGTGAAAATGGAAAGCCATGAGACGGGGAGGGATCGGCCCAGACGCCGCCGGCATTGCCCTTATTGCTGCCGCCGTATATCTCGGCGTCCGTGTTAAGAAGCTCCTTATAATAGCCACCCGTCGGAACCCCGAGGCGATAGCTGGTCCTGACGACTGGCGAGAAGTTGCAGATGCAGACGATCTTAAGGCCGCTCGCGGGTGCTATACGGATGAAGGCGATGACATTTTCATCCGAGTTGTTCGCGTCGATCCATTGAAAGCCACGAGGATCGCAGTCGCCTTCGTGCAGCGCGCGCTCGCTGCGGTAAAGGCGGTTCAAGTCGCGTACCAGAGTCTGCACTCCGCGATGTTCGGAGCCGTCGTCGTCGAGCAGATGCCAGTCGAGGCTGGAGTCGTGATTCCATTCGTTCCACTGGCCGAACTCACTGCCCATAAACAGCATTTTCTTGCCCGAGCGCGCCCACATGTAACCATAGAGCGAGCGCAGGTTAGCGAACTGTTGCCAGCGATCCCCGGGCATCTTCGAAAGCAGCGATCGTTTGCCGTACACTACTTCGTCGTGCGAGATGGGCAGCACAAAGTTTTCGGTCCACGCATAGAGCAGGCCGAAGGTGAGATCGCGGTGATGAAAGCGGCGATGAACGGGTTCCTTGGAGAAATATTCGAGCGTGTCGTGCATCCAGCCCATGTCCCATTTGAGACCGAAGCCGAGACCGCCGACATAGTTCGGTCGGCTGACTGCCGGCCATGCGGTGGATTCTTCGGCGATCATCATGACCCCGGGATGGTGTGCGTAGATGCGCTCATTGAGCATTCGGATGAAGGAAACCGCGTCAAGGTTTTCACGACCGCCATAAATATTCGGAATCCATTGGCCGGGGTTGCGCGCGTAGTCGAGATAGAGCATCGAGGAAACCGCGTCGACCCGGATGCCATCGGCATGGAACTCGGATAGCCAGTAGTTTGCGCTCGAGAGGAGAAAGGCGCGGACTTCATTGCGGCCAAAGTTGAATACGTAGGTATCCCACTCGGGGTGATGGCCGAGGCGTGGGTCGAGGTGTTCATAGAGCGCTGTGCCATCGAAGCGGCCGAGGCTCCAGGCGTCGGTCGGGAAGTGAGCCGGAACCCAGTCCAGAATCACGCCGAGGCCGCGGCGATGAAAATGATCGACGAGATAGCGAAAGTCGTCGGGAGAACCGAAACGCGAGGTCGGCGCGAAATAGCCTGTTGTCTGGTAGCCCCAGGAGCCGGCGAAAGGGTGTTCCATAACCGGCATGAATTCAGCATGAGTGAAGCCCATATCAATCAGGTAATCACCCAGCTGATGAGCCAATTCGCGATAGCTGAGAGAGCGATTTCCGTCCTCGGGAGCGCGGCGCCATGAGCCCGGATGGACTTCGTAAATCGAGATTGCTGAGCGCAGCGGATCGAATTTACCACGCGCGTCAATCCATTCGCCATCTGTGAATGAAGTGGACGCGCGATCCACCAGGGATGCGGTTCGAGGCGGAATTTCGGCCGCAGTTGCGAATGGATCGGCCTTCAGCATGATGGCATCGCCGCGGGTGTGAATCTCATACTTATAAAGCACGCCGGGGGCGAGGTCGGGAATGAAGATTTCCCAAATGCCGGACGGACCGAGCGTGCGCATCATATGCAGTCTGCCGTCCCAGTTGTTGAAATCGCCGACGACGCTGACGCCGGCGGCGTTGGGCGCCCAAACCGCAAATGCTATTCCGTCAATTCCATCGATCGAGAATTGGCGCGCACCGAGCCGTTCCCAGGCGCGCTCGTGGCTGCCCTCGGCCCAAAGATGGAGGTCGAGATCGCCGAGCGAGGGCATGAAGGCGTACGGTTGGCGGATCGTGACTACGACGCCGTCAGGATAGTGGACCTCAAGGCGATAGTGGAAAATCTTCCGACGGTCTTCCAGCAGCAAATCGAAAAGACCGCTTTGGTGCCGCACCATCGGACGGCGGTCGCCATCGTCGATGACCAGGAATACTGCTTCGGCGTCGGGGCGAAAGGCGCGAACAATCATTCCGCGCTCGGTCGGATGGATGCCGAGGATCGAGTGAGGATCCTGATGACGCAGGGCGAGCAGGCGCGCAACTTCGTCGGGTTCGATCCCTGCGATTTCCGGCTTGGTCTTGACCATAGAATCGGGCTCTCGGGCATCGGGAGTGACAGAGCGGCCTTTCATAATTCACCATTTGCAAATAGCAATTCAGGGGTTTCAGAATAGCTACATGCGGTTCGATTCGTCGTCATTCCGAATCAGTTGCCTCAATTCCAAGCAATTGCTCGATGCCGGCGATCGGCACGCGGAGCCAATCCGGACGATTATTCAGTTCATACCCCAGTTCGTAGACTGCTTTTTCCATTTGGAATGCATTCAGCAGAATCCGCATCTCCTCGAGACTCCTGGAAATGAAAGGCGCGTCGCCGGCAGTGATTGTGTATTCCTTGAGAAACGCCCAAGATGACCAGGTTTGCCACAAATGCGCCCAAGCGGTGAGGCGACTACTGTCGGTCGCGGTCATGGGGCCACGTTCAATTTGCACTGCCTTGGCGGCATAGACGGCATAGGAAAACGAACGCAGCATTCCGGCGACATCTCGCAAGGCGCAGCGTTTCCGCCGGCGCTCGGGGAGCGAATGCGCGGGCTCGCCCTCGAAGTCAATGATGACAAAGTCCTTACCGGCGTTGAGAATTTGGCCGAGGTGGAGGTCTCCGTGCGTACGCATTCTGACCGCGGTCACCCGTCGTTTGAGAAAGGCTTCGAAGCACGCAGTAATGCGAGCCTGATACGCAGGCAGACGATTGGCCAACTCGCGAACTTCTGCGGGGAGGGCTGCAAGACGACCTTCGACCTGCCGCATTACTGCGCCCTGAAGGTTTCGCATCGATTGATAGGCTGATCGTTGGTAGAGGTTGGTGTACGGTTCAGGTGCAAAGTCCGCGTCGTCGGAATCCGAACTCAGTGCCAGATGGAGTTCGGCGACGCGCCGACCCATCAGCCTGGCGGCCTCGAGATAGGGACCGATCCGTTCGTGATTTTGATGATCGGGTCCATCCGACGCGAGCAGATCGATGAGGTCGCCGGCCGGGATGACGGGACTCGCATTAGGCTCGGCGGCTACGCGTTCGAAATAGAATTCCAGTTCGTGCAGAGTGAAATCCCAGGCGTCACCATGATTTTGTACAAAACCCTGAAGGATTCCCAGCGTGCGCGGCTCGGCGCGTCCGATAGTGTATTCGAGCGAGCCCGCGACCGGAGCCAGACTCGCAAATGAATGCTCAGTGAGAAAGCGACCGACTTCGAGATCGGGATTGACACCGGGATCGAGGCGGCGAAAGAGTTTCAAGATCAACCGGTCGCCGAATATGATGGAGGTGTTACTCTGCTCGGCGCGCAATACCCGCGGTTCGCAAGCCTCGTCGCGGCTGCCGCGCAGGTCGCGATATCGCGGAGTTGGCGTGGCATGGACCTCGCCAGAGCGGCTCTTGAACCGACGCCGGCGATCCATACTGTCGAGCAATGCCAGAGCTAGCGCCGGATCAGTCAAGGCGTCGTATAGAACGCCGGGGACATTGCCGCCGTCGCCGTCGTGATTGACTTGGGCAATTATGCGATCGTGCGTGCGTTCGTTGATTTCGCGGGCCTTATCACCGATCGCCAATGCAATCGGCAATACGTAGATTTCCGCTTCGCCATCGGTAAATTCGACGTTGACCAGTAAAATGCGGGCGTCACCCTCGAAATTCGGCAGGGCGATCGTATCGGTTATTTTGGCCGATTTAATCTTGCGCGCCTTGCTGCGGAACCACCGGCATTGAGGCATATACTGAACAAGAATCGATTCAAGGTTCGCACGCGAGGCGCCACTGAGAAATGCATCGAACGAGTTGCGCATTGTCAACGTTCCCGGCTCGTAGACGGGAACGCCGGATGCAGCGCCAGTGCGCGGAGATTCAACGGAAAACCACAGGAACATATGTGGACCGAGGGTGAACAGATAGGGCAGATCGCCGATTGGCGGAAAGGGATTTCGTCCGAACAATTCGATCGGGACCATTCCCTTCAACTCCGCCAGGTTCAGTTCGACGAACTGGACGAACCGGGAGAGGTTGGCAACTATCAGCACCCGCTCATCCATGTAAGTGCGAAAGTAGGCGATGACGTGAGGGTTTTCGGGGTGGAGGAATTCGATTGAGCCGCGACCGAAGGCCTTAAACTGCTTTCTCAATGCAATCATGCGGCGCATCCACCAGAGTAGTGAATGGTGATTACTCTCTTGCGCTTCGACGTTTACAGTCTGATAGTGGTATTCGTAGTCGATCACCACCGGTAGGATGAGACTCTGCGGATTAGCAGTTGAGAAACCGGCGTTACGGTCACTCGACCATTGCATCGGGGTGCGCACGCCGTCACGATCGCCGAGGAATATATTATCCCCCATTCCGATTTCGTCGCCGTAGTAGATAACCGGTGTGCCCGGCAATGAAAAGAGCAGCCCGACGTTAAGCTCGATTGCGCGCCGATGATTGCCGAGCAACGGGGAGAGTCGGCGCCTGATCCCGAGATTGAGCCGCATGCGCCCATCTTGCGCATAGGCGCGATACATATAATCACGCTCCTGGTCGGTGACCATCTTGAGCGTGAGCTCGTCGTGATTGCGCAGGAACAGCGCCCATTGGCAGGTTTCGCCGATCGCGGGCGTTTGCGCCCAGATGTCGGTGATAGGAAAACGATCCTCCATCCGCACCGCCATAAACATTCGCGGCATCAGAGGGAAATGAAACGCCATATGGCATTCCTCGCCTTCCGCCAGATACGAAACGGCGTCCTCGGGCCACTGATTTGCTTCGGCCAGAAGCATCCGATTAGGAAAGTGGCGATCGACGTGATGACGCAGTTCAGTCAGGAACGCATGGGTTTCAGGGAGATTCTCACAAGTCGTGCCCTCGCGTTCGAATAGATAGGGCACGGCGTCGAGGCGGAGGCCGTCAACTCCCATGCGAAGCCAGAAATCGACAACCTCGAGCATCGCCTTGCGCACGGCTGGATTGTCGAAGTTCAAGTCCGGCTGATGGCTGAAGAAGCGATGCCAGTAATATGCCTTGGCAACGGGGTCCCATGACCAGTTCGACAGTTCGGAGTCCTGAAAGATAATGCGCGCTTCCCGATACTTGTCCGATGTGTCGTTCCAGACATAAAACTCGCGCTCTACACTCTCCGGAGCCGCGCGGCGCGCTCGTTGAAACCATGGATGCTGATCGGAGGTGTGATTCAACACCAGCTCAGTGATTACATAGAGACCGCGGCGATGGGCCTCTTTGAGAAAGGCACGAAAATCTTGCAAAGTGCCGCAATCAGGGTGGACATCCATGTAGTCTGAAATGTCATAGCCGTCATCCCGCTGGGGCGAAGGATAGAACGGCAACAGCCACAACGCCGTGACGCCCAGGTGCTGGAGATAATCAAGCTTTTCCGTGAGGCCGCCAAAATCGCCGATACCGTCGCCGCCGGTATCATAAAAGGAGCGTACACGAACTTCATAAATGATCGCATCCTTATACCACTGAGGATCGTCGGCAAGTCCGCGGGCAGCTGAGTTGGAGTGACGTTTCTTCATGACCTCGGCTCGATGCGCAAAATGTGTGCAGGTTCGATTTGCGGATCCAAACGAATGTAATTGCTGTCGCCCCACTCGTAGCGTGCGCCGGTTAGCAGATCGGTCACCTGGTAGCGTTGGCCTGGCGCGACACCAATCGCGTCGGCGGCGAGGAAGGCCGTGCAGTGATGCGGATTATGCGGGTCGAGATTGACAGCGGTCAAAATAACATTAGTGCGATCGGCGGAGGCTTTCGAGTACAGGATTATCTGTTCGTTATCGGTGGTGTGGAAGCGGAGGTTCGCGAACTGTTGAAGTGCCGGGTTGCCACGCCGAATTGCGTTGAGATGCGCGATGAACTCACGAATGTTGGGCTCCCGGTTCGGATCGCGAGTTTTAATTTCATATTTCTCGGAGTTCAAGTAATCTTCGGTGCCGGGAATCGCTTCGTTTTCGCAAAACTCGTAGCCGCTGTAAATTCCGTACGAAGGTGACAGCGTAGCCGCCAGTACGAGCCGGCTTTTAAAGGCGGGCTGGCCGCCATTCTGAAGGATTGGTGGCAGAATGTCGGGTGTGTTCACGAAGAAATTGGGGCGGAAATAATTGAGCATGTCGGGCTGCGTGAGTTCGGTCAGATACTCTGTCAATTCAGTCTTGGTATTGCGCCAGGTGAAGTAAGTATAGGACTGGGTAAACCCGGCTTTTGCCAGAACCTTCATCATCTTGGGGCGGGTGAAGGCTTCCGCAAGAAATATAGCTTCCGGATGCTTTTCCTGGACCGAATTCACCAGCCATTCCCAAAAGCTGACGGGCTTGGTATGAGGATTGTCTACGCGGAAGATGTTTACGCCATGCTCGATCCAGAATAGTACGACGCGGCGCAATTCCTCGACTAATCCCTTCTGATCGGGGGAATCGAAATTGATTGGATAGATATCCTGGTATTGCTTAGGTGGATTCTCGGCATATTTGATGCTGCCGTCCGGACGATGCCGAAACCATTGCGGGTGTTCCGTTACCCAGGGGTGGTCGGGTGAACACTGGATCGCAAAATCCATGGCGATTTCGAGTCCGAGGCGTTTGGCGACCGCGACGAAGTGGTCGAAATCGGTCAGGGTGCCGAGTCTCGGCTCAATAGTCATATGCCCGCCGGCGGAACTTCCAATTGCCCATGGACTGCCAGGACTATCCGCTGCGGCGATCAGGGAATTGTTGGGACCCTTGCGAAAGGTAGTACCGATCGGATGGATTGGAGTGAGATACACTACGTCAAAGCCCATGTCCCTGATGTCGTTGAGCGAGGCCTCGGCTTCGCGCAGGGTGGCGTGATGGCCAGGCCGAGAGCTTTGGGAGCGAGGGAAAATTTCATACCACGCGCCGAAACGGGCTTGCGGCCGATCGGCGATGATAGCTGACTTGCTTTCAAAAAGGACGGCGTCAGCGCGTTCTTCGTTCCGATCGACGGCGGCCTCAAGACCGGCCTCGGATACAATCGCGACCGCGTCACGTTCCCGCGAACTGGTAAGTGCACGAAGCTGTGAGAGGCGGGCAGTGATCAGTGTTCGATCCGGGCCGGTGGCCCGCCGCTTAATGATTTCGAGCAACTCGATTCCCTCCGCGAGGTCAGCGGCAAGATCAAGTGCAGTCGCACTTTTTTTTAGAAAATACTGGCGCCACGAGGTGAAAGCGCGTGTCCAGGCTTCGATCGCAAAGGTGTACCGGGTGTTTTCGGCAAGCGGAAATTCGCCACGCCAGCGGTCGTTATCTATGTGTATCATCGGGGCTTCGTGGAACCCCTTGTCGCAGGTTCGCCGCCATTTTATGACCGCGGCCAATGCCGCCGGACCGTCGCCAAATATATCCGCCTCGACCATGCACGTTTCGCCGGCGATGCGTTTGACTGGATAGCGTCCGCAATCGACGGTTGGGGTTGCCGCTTCGATAACGATATGTCCGAACGCCGGGGCCGACCTTGTGGATTTGCGCGGGCTCATGCTTCGAGAATCCTTCCCGATTTTCCTTTCCCTGCATTCGCCGCGAGTGCGGGATTGCAGAGGGCTGACTCAGTCTGTGAGAAAGAGTTGCGGCGATCCGCGAAGATCGCCGCCGTGTTCAGTCATCGTATGCCGGCTCAATTACAGGTTGATACGAGTATGATTCGTTTGCAATGATATATCAGTATTTCGGATTTGTTGCGCATTTGTCAACGGTCCTTATAGCCTATAGACTGTTCTTCAACGATGAACGAGACTATTTGATGAGTCGTGGGTGCACGAGTGGAAGGACATTGCAGGTGACCGTTGGGCGACGTGAGCGGAAAGATCAAGGCGGGATTGCGGGCGCTGCATCAGTAGCATTTCGGCGAACATCCAGAGCTTGCGCTGCTGTGATACGAGGAGCGTCCGCTGATGCCTTTAAGGGAATTGATGAGCGCGTGCTTACGGTCGATATTTGACGATAAACCCACAAGCGTGAGACCTCTGCGCGCTTTGTCGAACAATTTTGCGGGCGATTCCCCGACCAGAGCCGCGACGAAAACGCCGGAGCGTTTGGCGGCACAATCTGCGGTTACAGGCCGTCGATGATTGCAACGGGACTGATCGAAAATCCGGCGGCCGGTCGCGAGGTCTTCCCGCTAGGGAGAGCCTCTTTGCTGGTGCGTCGGGCGCAGGAGCTTCAATAATCGTAACTAGTAGGACTATCACTTACTTTGCGGTGGTGGTCATGCTCAAATTCACATCGACTGATGGAGCGATGATTGACGTATTGAAACTCGAAAGCGTCACCTGATTTCGCGTTGGGGAATCAAATACGCAATACCCATTTCGCAATACAGGATCGCTCAGTATGCGAGCGCGAATTAACTCGAGGCTGAGTTGTAGATGGCATCCGGCTTTTCAACTTCCAGAATAACAGAAGGCCTTCCTGCGCCCTTGGGTGCAACCTGGGATGGGCTAGGAGTTAACTTTGCAATCTTTTCAGCGAACGCAACAAAAGTCGAACTCTGCCTATTCGACGCAACCGGCGCCAGAGAGATAGAACGCATCGAGTTGCCCGAATACACGGACGAGATCTGGCACGGATATCTGCCCTACGCCCGACCCGGTACAATCTATGGCTATCGCGTTCACGGGCCGTACGAACCACGAAATGGACATCGTTTCAATCCGAACAAATTGCTGCTGGATCCTTATGCAAAAGCCTTGATCGGCCAGCTGAAATGGGCGAACGAGGTCTATGGCTACAAGAGCGGCGCCAAGGGGGGCGATCTGACATTCGATCAGAGAGACAGCAGTCGTTTTGTACCGAAATGCCGTGTGATTGATCCGGCATTCACATGGTCTCGCGATCGGCCGCCGCGAATACCCTGGGACCGCACGATTTTCTATGAAACGCACGTCCGAGGATTTACCAAGCTTCATCCCGCAGTTCCTCCGGAGCTTCGCGGGACCTTTGCCGGGTTCGCCTGCCGCGAGGTCGTCGAATATATCAAGAGCCTTGGTGTTACCTCAGTGGAGTTGTTGCCGGTTCAGGCATTCCTCAACGACCGTCATCTACTCGGAAAGGGTTTGACTAATTATTGGGGCTACAACACGATCGCGTTTTTTGCACCAGACCCGCGCTATTTTGCGACTGGGACAACGGCTGAACTCAAGCAGATGATCGCCCACCTGCACGACGCTGGATTGGAAGTAATTCTGGATGTCGTTTATAACCACACTGCAGAAGGCAATGAGCGCGGTCCGACGCTATCGTTCAGGGGAATCGATAACGCGTCATACTATCTGCTGCTTTCTGAAAATCAACGTTTCTACCTTAATGATACCGGCACCGGTAATACGTTGAATCTCAGCCACCCGCGGGTTTTGCAAATGGTCACAGATAGCCTGAGGTATTGGGCGCTGGAAATGCATGTCGACGGGTTTCGGTTTGATTTGGCGACAATCTTGGGTCGTGAACCGTGGGGCTTCGATGAGGTCGGAGGGTTTATGAAAAGTTGTCGGCAGGACCCCGTGCTAGCGACCGTGAAACTGATTGCAGAACCCTGGGATTGCGGGCCGGATGGATATCAGGTGGGCCGCTTTCCGCCGGGCTGGGCTGAATGGAATGACCGTTATCGCGATGCGATACGAAGTTATTGGAAGGGCGACGAAGCGAAGGTCCCGGAAGTAGCAACCCGGCTCGCGGGTTCCGCGGACTCATTCAACTATCGGGGGCGCCGGCCCTGGGCGAGTGTCAACTTCATTACGGCTCACGACGGATTCACGCTGAACGATCTCGTTTCCTACAATGAGAAACACAACGAGGGTAACGAGGAGAATAATCAGGACGGGAGCTCGAATAACCACTCCTGGAATTGCGGTGTAGAAGGAGCGACGGACGATCCAGAGATCATAAATCTTCGTGAGCGGCAGAAGCGGAATATGCTCGCTACGCTGTTCCTTTCTCAGGGAACCCCGATGCTTCTTGCCGGAGATGAATTCGGGCGGACTCAAGGCGGCAATAACAATGCCTATTGCCAGGATAATGAAGTTGGCTGGATTAATTGGGAAAAGATCGACGAAAATGGTCAATCCCTGACGAGTTTCGTTAGAACGCTCACGAAGTTGAGGAGCACATTTCCTATTCTCCGACGCGCTCGATTTCTCAGTTCTGAGATAAATGAGGCGCTTCTTGTCAAAGAGATAACCTGGATCAATGCCACAGGGCTTGAGATGCAGCCAGGCGATTGGAATGACGGCAACATGCGATGTTTCGGCATGCTCCTTGACGGCCGTGCGCAGATTACCGGGATCAGACAAGCTGCCTCAGATCCGACATTGTTGCTGGTTATGAATGCATATCATGGGACTGTGAAATTCAGAATCCCGGAAGTTGCGGGCGGAAATCGTTGGCGGTGCCTTATAGATACAAACGAGCCGGTCCGCGACGAACTGTCGCTTTTCAAGGGCAAGGATCAATGTGATGTGGTGGGACGCTCGCTACGGGTTTTCGCATTGGACGACAAAGGTGAGACGATCCCATTGGTAAGGCAGACGGCCCTCGATCTTTCCCGGAGCAAGCAGCTAGCACGATAGGTTCAGCGGTCAAAAGATCTCAGGTGCCTGATTCGCGGCTCGCGATGCAGGGCGGAGCTTTGCGCTCCTCGCCCGCAGACCCGTGGCTTGAGGGTGCGAGGCTTGCGTGTCCTTCCTCGGCGTAGGACGATTTGCTTCGAAGGGTGTTTTCCCGGGCGTCGTTATTAGCACGAGCGCCGGAGAGGAGGCGCCTGGCGATATGTGAGATCCGAGACGTATCTTCAGACGATGTTTAGAACGGTCGAATAGCTGGTCTTTCGGAGATGCGCAGTCGGTATAGAGCGCGCAATGATGCGTGGTTGATCGCGATTAGCGCCCACCCACTGACGGGCTTTTCGCGCCTGCGCAAAGTTCGTGCGAGGCAGCGGCGGTGTAAACGGAACGGCGAGCGGAGGGCGTCCCCGGTTCGATCAAAGGCGGCGCTTTTGGGGCAGCAGTCTGTGGCTGAGGCTCCGAGGTATCGCCGACCGCGCTCGCCGGTTGCCCTCGCAATGCTGGTGATCATGCTGGTGGCGGCATGCTCGGGAGCGTTTGCACTTGAGGTGGACGCGCTCAATCCCTCGCGCGAATACAAGGTTGACCGTATCGTTCTGGTCGGCAATCAGCGATTGAGCGACGGAGACCTGCTCCAGGTGATGTCAACCAAGTCGCGGCCGTTCTATCAATTCTGGGAGAAACGTCCGCCGTTCGAGTCAGACACTTTCGTTCAGGACTTGAAGCGCATAAAGAGCCTCTACCGCACCTACGGCTACTACCGAATGCAGCTATCCTACGATCTGGACGTCAGCGGCGATCTCGTGACTCCACGGATTCGGATCAGCGAAGGGCCACCGGTCAAAGTTGCGACGAGGACGATTGAGGTATTGCAGGGCGCGCCGCGGCCTAAACAGCTCGAGCCGCATTTCAAACTCCCACTTCGGGCCGGCGACGATTTCAAAGAGGACACTTATCAACTGTCCCAGCAGGCTCTTCAGGATCTTTACCTGCGGCACGGTTACGCGCGCATCACCGCCCAGCGACATGCCGAGGTCTTTGTCGGACCAGGCACTGCGCGCGTGCAGTACAAGGTCGAACCCGGCAAGTTGAGTGTATTTGGTCCGACCTCTGTCAGCGGCCTCGATAAGGTCAGCAAAGAAATTGTGATGCGCGAACTGACCTATCGTGCCGGCAAAGTGTTCGATCCGCGGAAGATCGAGACTTCACGCGAGAACCTGCTCAATCTCAATCTGTTTGCCGCCGTACAGTTCATGCCCGAGCAGGACCCCAAGGATCCGCGGATCGTGCCGATAACAATCGACCTGCGGGAGAAGCCCTCGCGGAAGATCGATCTCACGCTTGGTTACAACACTCAGACCCTGTTCAACGTTGGTCTCGGTTGGAGAGACTACAATTGGCTGGGTGGCGGAAGGCAGTTATCCATCGATGCGACGTATTCCAACGTTACCAGCTCGCTGCGTTCGGAATTCGTTCAGCCGCATTTTTTAACGAGTAAAATGCGCGCGGTAATCGACGTCAGGCAGGACCAGGAAATTTACCAGACCTATACGCTTTATGCGTCGCGATTCGAACCGCGCCTGAGCTATGGATTCAACAGGAATCTCACTGGCTACTTCGGCTACCGGCTCGACTATCTGAAATTCAACTCGGTCAATCCTTCGACGATTGCCGCAGTAGGCGGGTTCAGGTCGAACGGGGTTCTTTCAGGACCCGCAGCCGGGCTGATTTTCAATACGGTCACAGAACCTCTCAACCCTCAGCAAGGCTGGATAATAACGCTGAATATGAATCAGGCGGGCGCGATTTTCGGCGGCAATTACAGCTATTACCGTCTAGCTGCCGAGGCCCGCAAGTATATCCCGCTCGGATGGAAAACGGTGCTGGCGACGCGCTTCAAGCTCGGGTTAGCCGACACCCTTGGCGCGCCTGAAGACATCCCTCTTTCCGAGCGATTTTATTCCGGCGGAGAGGGTAGTGTGCGGGGTTATGGGCTTCGCCGGATTGGACCGCTCAGCGCCAGCAATGATCCGCTCGGCGGGTTGAGTCTCGCCGAAGGATCGCTCGAACTGCGCCGGCCGCTGTTCTGGAAGTTGTCGGGCGCGCTTTTTTTCGACTTCGGCCAGGTCTCCACGCAGTCGTTCGACCCGCCGCTGGATCATTTGGTCTATGGATTCGGCCCCGCGCTGAATTTCACCACGCCGGTGGGGCCGTTAAGCATATATTTGGGAATTCCGTCCAAGGCCCCGCGCGGCGATCGGAGCTGGCAAGTCTATTTCAGCGTCGGCCAGTTTTTCTAAGGATGACTACGATTTTCCGATACCTCCGGCGCGTGGCTGCGGCCCTCGCGATACTGATATTAGCCGCGATTGCGGCCGCCCTCATTTTCATCCACACCGCGGCTTTCGACCGGATCGTCCGAAACCAACTGGTCAACTATGCGTCGTCCACCTATCGCGCGGAATTCGCGGTCGGTCGAGTCGCGATCTCGGGATTGAAAACCGTCGTCGCCCAGGATGTCTCGATCACTTATGGCGACGCTCCGCTGTTGAAAATTCCACGGCTTGAACTGCACTTTTCCCTGGTGCCGCTGCTGTGGCGCGCGGTCCATTTGCGCCTGGTGATTCACCAGCCCCGAATCCAACTGGCGCAAGATCCAAAAGGGCGTTGGAATCTGCTTGAGGCCTTTACTCCAAAGAACACAGAATCTGCCTCGAGCAATTTCAGCATCTACCTCGACAGGATCGCGATCACGGACGGATTGATTGAGATTTATCGGCACGGAGCGACACGGGCGGCCTATGCGATTTCCGGGACCACGCTGCTGGGGCGGATCGAAATCCGTCCGCGCGGCATCCAATTTGAGGCTCACGAGCTAGTCGCGCGGCTGGCCGCGCCTGGATTTTCGCCGGCCTCTATCCAAGCGTCATTCAGCTATCAAGATGTAAAATCGCCCGCCAGCGTGAAGGTTACGACGCTGCTGGTCAGTACCGAAAAATCCAAAATAGCCCTGGTTGGCAGCCTCCGCGATTTTGCTCAGATGAATCTGGCGGCACAGCTTTCGATCGACACACTAGCGCCCGCAGACCTGCGGCAGATTCTCCCGGGTTATCCGTTGAAGCAAAATATCTTGGGCAAAATTGTCTTTGCGGGTGCGAGGCAGACGCTAACCGGCAAACTCGACCTCGCGTCGGGTGACGCCCGCGCCGCCGGTAACATCAGTGTAAATCTGACACGAGATATACCGGCTTTCGACGCGAAGGTCGCTCTGACGCGGCTCGATTTGCGCGACGCGCTCGGCGAGAAAAGCATGGCCGGGACGGTTGAGGCCCAGATGTCAGTGCGTGGCGCCGGTACCGACCTTGCGTCCCTGGTTGGTAACGTGGCGGTCCGGGGCCACGGCGTCGCGGCAAACGGTTGGAACCTGGGAGAGGTCGCCTTCGACGGCGAGCTTGCGCAAAAATTATCGACGCTGCAAGGAACGATCAGTGGACCGGGCGGTCGTTTGAGTTACAACGGATCCGTCACGGTTTCCAGTAATCCACGCTACAGGATCGCGCTGACGGCCGCGCATCTGAACCTTCGGCAGGCCGCCGTGCTCACGCGGCCTCCAGCTACCGACTTGAATTTCAAGGCTACGTTCGATGGCAGCGGAATTTCAGCATCACGGATCGATTCCGGATTGACTCTCGAATTGTCGCATTCCGCCGTCGGTCGGGTTGTAATCGACCGTGGGAATGTAACGGCACGGATCGCGGCGGGCAAAGTTGATATTTCAAATGCGAGCGTCACAGGTAGCGGAACCGTGATTTCGGCGAATGGCGTCGTTCCGATCGACCCGCGCGGGAAGGTTCGGGTCTCTTATAAAGTTCAAGCGCGGCGGCTCGACCGATGGTTCGAGCTTGCCGGCATGAAGGGCAGCGGGGGATTCGAACTGTCGGCAAATGCCAGTGGTTCGCTCAGCGATCTGAGTACGCGAGGAATTTTGCAGATCCATCGGTTGCACTTGGCCGGCTATTCCGCCGATAGCGTCTCTGCCAGCTACGACCTCGCCGGCTTCGGTCAGGGGATGCCGCAAGGAAATATTTCGACTGATCTTGCAGGAGTCGAGGCCGGCGTAAGCCTGAAGCGGTTGCAAGCTCGATTGCAGATCGCGGGACAGCAGGCCGTGACGGTGAATGCCGCATTCGATGCGCTGGACAGCGACGGTCGCAAAGACCAAATGACGCTTCGGTTCCAATACGAACCCGATCGCATCAGCGGAACTCTGTCCAAGGCGCTGCTGACCCTGCCGGACGGCGAATGGCGGCTCGCTCATCCGGCATCGTTTTCCCGCAGCGCCAGCAGTGGCATTAGAATTCGGGACTTTCAGTTGCGCAACGGCGCCCGTCAGATTGCGGTGGACGGTACTGTCGGCGCGCGCGGCGAACATGACATGCGGTTGCGGGTCGAGCAGTTGGATCTCGGGGTGCTGAAGCCGGTAATGCCCGCGGGTTACTCCCTCGCGGGAGCTTTGTCCGCCGATGTTCGAGTAACCGGCACGAGTTCCTCTCCGTCCATCGAGGCCACCTTGGGCGCCGAAAAAATCAGGCTAAAGACGGCACGACTGAGCCGCGTCACCGTAGGCGTTAAGTATCGAGGTGACGCCGCAACTGTTGACGCTCGTATCCAGCAGGACTCGCAGCATCAAATGACGGTTACTGGAACGGTGCCGCTCAAGCTCGATTGGTCACAGGGATTCAACGCGCGATTTGGCCGGAATCTTGACCTGAGAATCTTTTCCGCAGGTCTCAAGATGGACCCTCTCGCCGCACTCGCGCCAGCCACGGTCAAGGACGCGTCCGGCTTACTAAAGATGGACCTTGCAGTCCGCGGGCCGGTTTGGAGTCCAAGCGCGAGCGGAACGGTGGGGCTGGTCGGTGGAAAGGCGAAAATTGTGCCCTTGGGAGTGCAGGTAACCGACGTTGACCTTCGCACGCAGGTTACCCCCGATCAAATTAAGGTCCTACAGTTGTCGGCCCGATCCGGGGACGGGACGTTGCGCGGTACCGGAACGGTCGCAATGGCCGGCCGCACGCCCGGTGCCGTCAACTTACATCTCGACTTTGATCGATGGCCGGCGATCAATACGCCACGCTATCAGTTCGTTGTTCAAGGCAACCTCGCTGCTTCGGGAACGCAAATGGCCCCTAACCTCACCGGTAAAATCGAGGTCGTCAGAGGTACGGTCCATCCCGATCTTTCTTTTCTCGATGCGGCGGCGCCCCTTGCGCCGGACGATACGATTACGGTGATCGAACCGGGCCAGAGGCCTTCTCCGGATCATAACGGTACGCCAGTGGTCGGAGCGCAACCGCCGGTTGAGAGCCCTAAGGTTGCCCAGACTTCCAGATTTAACCGGTTGGCGATGGACGTGAAGCTGATCGTGCATCGCAACACCTGGATTCGCCATGAACGGGCGGCCGCCGAACTCGAGGGAAATTTGGATATCATCAAGCGCCCGCAAAAACCGGTCGAGGTAATCGGTAAAATCCAGACCGTGCGCGGATGGTTGAATTTTGAACAACGGCGGTTCGATTTGGTATCCAGCCTGATCCAGTTTACTGGCGGCGGGAAAATCGATCCGTCGCTCAATATCGATGGCCGTTACAAGCTAACCAATTACATCGTCGACGTGATCATTGGCGGGACCGCGAGTAAACCGACGATCAACCTCACCAGTCAGCCCGACCTTCCGCAAGCGGATATACTTTCGCTGCTGCTCTTTGGGCGGACCACCAGCGCGCTCAGTTCGAGCGAGCGCTCCACGCTGCGGCAGCAAGCAAGTAATTTGGCGGTAAGCGCGGGCGTTGCGACCGTGGGCAAAGCGATTTCCAAGGCGCTCGGCCTTCAGGCTTTCGGAATCCAGTTGAACGAGATCAGCACGAGTCAGAGCGCCGTCGGTCTCGGGCACTATTTTGGCGAGAACACATACGTGTCTGCCTCGCAGCAAGTTCAAGGTGCGCAAGGCCGCGAGGTTTCTGTGCAGTATTATCTCACCCGCTGGTTGTCAGTGAAAAGCTCGACCTCTTCAGACGGCTCGCATGGAATCGCCGTCAGCATCAATAAACAATATTAAAATGAACGGGCACTGCCCGGCCGTCAGTTTGCCTGGTTGCTTTAGCGATGCAATGAATACCGGAACAGTCCCCGGTTTCCCGCGAGCGGCCGGTCCCAGGAATAGTTGTGCGCTCCAACAGTCGAAACCTTGTGCGATCGGAGGCTCCGCTGCAACGGACCAAAACGCCGCTACGCTTTTGTGGCGGCCTTGCTTATAATCCGGAATATGCCGATTATTTGGAAAGTCCGCGTTTGAGTTCGCAAATCAGCGCGAGCCGTTCGTCAACCAGATGCAGTTGTGTAACGCATGGTAGCCACTGAGTAATTCGATCCACGCGAAAGACCTACGAACGAAACAGGGAATTGACATTGAATACTGAGCAACAAGTGAGCATTCGCGAGTTTACTACGTTAACTGCCGAAGTGAGCGGTGCCGTCGGTCATCTCGTGCTCAATCGGCCTGAGCGTCTTAACGCGATCAACGACGCCGTGATGAGCGAGTTGATCGAAGCGGTGGACTGGTTCGATAGCCACCGCGAGCTGCGGGTCGTAATTTTCAAGGGTGCCGGGCGCGCCTTTTCGGCGGGCGCGGACCTGAAAGATTTGCCGGGTGCGGAAACGCGGGTCGAAAGCGGCGGGAGTTGGCTTGCGCGGCGCAGGGCCGGGCAAATCGGAACTCGGCTATGCGAGGCGATCGAGCAGATGCAGGCGGTAACGATCGCGCAGGTGCATGGAGCGGCAGTCGGCGGCGGAATTCTGTTGATGGCGTGCTGCGACCTACGAATCGTCGCGGAAGGCACGGTTATGTTTATCCCGGAAATCGATATCGGGACCCCATACTCATGGGGTGCGATCCCGCGGATGGTTCGTGAGATTGGTCCCGCGATAACCAGGGAACTGGTCATGACCTGTCGGCGCTTCACGCCGGAGGAAGCCAAGGAGTGGCGCTGGATAAACCGCGTAGTCGCGCTTCCGCGGCTGCAAGAAGAAGTCGAGCAACTCGCCCGCGATTTGGCGGCCAAACCTTCGGGGGCGATGATGATTACCAAGGACCATGTCAATGCGATCACGCGCGTGATGAGCGCTGGAATCACGTCCTACGCTGACGGCGATCTGGCGCGAGGGTGCGCTGCCGAGGATGAGGCGCAGGCAGCGGGACGGAAGTACGCGAATTCGAAGGTCGGCAATCGGCGCGAGCGTAAGTAGCCGCTATCCGAACGTCGGACCGCAATGTCCACCGCAGCCAAGCCGGCCGCGCAAGAGTAACGATTGATCTGCCGAGATCTACGTCCACAAAGTGAGGAGTGGGGCGGCAAATACACGACCCCGGGCCGCGCGGCGAATCGCACGCTAGTGCCCCGCCAAATTCGAGGACAGACGTGCGCTGTGGGAAAACCGTCGCATCCACTCCAATCGGAGTTGCGACGAATCCCGGGGCATTGTCCGTGTTGGCAACAGAATATTATCTGGCACAAGCTGACTGATTCCCGCGGTTAATTCGATGCTGTGCCGTTCGGCGACACTTCCCGTACTGTCTGAGCCCTCCGGAGTCAGTTTGGGAATGAAATGGAACGGGGCCAACGCACAATTCAAAAATCTCGGGGCACGAACATGGCATGCTTGCTGCACCTTATGCAGTTCGAGACTAGACTCAAGGCAGGCCTATAGCACAGATAAGCGGGGCGACAGCCAAGTCTCGCGCCCTGCCTGGCCGAGGAGGACTTGAGACGCGAGACGCAGTTGATGCGCGGAGATCGCAGGTGCCGGAGGAAATGTTTAATCGAGCGCACCGCCCATCGGTGACGACTCTTACTGCTGAATGCTGCACTGAGTTAACAATCTTGCACCATTTCGACGTACCCGGTGCCAGGCATGATGGTGTTTAAACAGGATGCCAGATCTGAATCAGACTCTGCTTGAGTCAAAATCACAAAATCTCGGTGCGCTGGTCGAGTTAGCGTTGGACCTGCGAAATTGCTGGAACCACTCGGCCGATCCGTTATGGAGCAGAATCGACCCGGAGCTCTGGGCACTGACGCACAATCCGTGGGTCGTGTTGCAAACGGCTTCACGAACAAAGCTAAAGGCCTTGGCACGAGACCGTGAATTCGGGCGGGTTATTGGGCAACTCCTGAACGGACACCGGAAATCGCTGAAAAACGAAGCTTGGTTTCAGCGCGCGATCGGCGACTCGACGTTGAGTTGCGTTGCCTATTTCAGCATGGAGTTTGGACTTAGCGAGGCCCTTCCAATCTACTCCGGTGGACTGGGGAACGTAGCGGGCGATCAGCTAAAAGCTGCGAGCGATTTGGGGGTGCCGCTGGTAGGTGTGGGACTGCTCTATCAGCAGGGTTACTTCCGCCAGGCTATTGACGCCGACGGAACCCAACGGGCACTGCATACTTTCAACGATCCCGGCCAATTGCCCATTACCCCGGTACGGAATCAGGATGGCGAGTGGTTCAGATTGATGGTTATACTGCCTGGCCAAAAGCTTTGGCTGCGCGTGTGGCAGGCTCAAGTCGGGCGCTTGAAGCTTTATCTGCTCGATAGCAACGACCCTGCGAACGCACCCGTCTATCGAGGCATCACCAGCGAGCTATACGGCGGTGGACACGAACTAAGGTTCGCACAGGAACTGGTACTCGGGATCGGCGGCTGGCGCCTATTACGCGGCCTCGGTTTGACACCGGAAGTCTGCCACTTGAATGAAGGGCACGCGGCGTTTGCGGTGCTGGAACGCGCGCGAAGTTTCATGGAGGAGCAGGGACAGCCTTTCGAGGTGGCGCTCGCAGTTACGCGTGCCGGAAACCTGTTTACGACACATACTCCGGTGGAAGCGGGGTTTGACCGCTTCGCGCCAGACTTGGTTGACCGGTACCTTGGACGATACGCACGAGAACGCCTCGGTATCGAGCTTTCGCATCTCCTCGCGCTCGGGCGCGCGGTCCCTGACGACCCGAATGAGCCGTTCAACATGGCTTATCTGGCTATTCGCGGCAGTGGCATGATCAACGGTGTCAGCCGTCTGCATGGCGCGGTCAGTCGGAATATCTTTCAGGGCCTCTTTCCGCGGTGGCCTCAGGCCGAGATTCCAGTCGGTTATGTGACCAATGGCGTGCACACGCCGACGTGGGATTCGGCGGCTGCGGATACACTTTGGACCGAGGCCTGCGGACGCGAGCGTTGGCGCGATACCATGAAGACGGTCGAAGAAGATATCTGCTGCGTGACGGATAGCGTGTTGTGGGAACTCCGCACTACGAACCGGCGCGACTTGGTTCGCAGCGTGCGCGAGCGTCTTGCCGGCGAGTTTGCGGCTCGCGGCGACGATCCGAAAGACGCGGACAGTATATTCGACCCGAATGCCTTGACGCTGGGCTTCGCCCGCCGGTTCGCAACCTACAAACGCCCCAATTTGCTCTTGCACGATCCGGACCGGCTCATTCGCCTTTTGACTAATTCCGAACACTCGATTCAACTGGTGATCGCCGGTAAGGCCCATCCGCAAGACACCGCCGGTCAGGCACTGATCAAGGCCTGGATCGAGTTCGTCAGGCGTCCTGAAGTAAGGCGCCATGTCGTCTTTCTCAGTGACTACGACCTGGTACTAGCCGAACGACTCGTACAGGGCGCCGATCTATGGATCAACACCCCGCGCCGCCCGTGGGAGGCCTGCGGCACGAGCGGAATGAAAGTGCTGGTAAACGGCGGCCTTAATCTTTCCGAATTGGACGGCTGGTGGGCCGAGGCATATTCGCCTGAGGTCGGCTGGGCCTTGGGCGATGGCAAGGAGCATGGCGACGATCCGGCTTGGGACGCGGTGGAAGCGGAGCAACTGTACGATCTCCTCGAGAACCAGGTAATTCCGGAGTTTTACCATCGCGACAGCAATGGCATCCCCACCGCATGGGTCGCGCGAATGCGCGAAAGCATGTCGCGTCTTACGCCGCGTTTCTCGGCCAATCGGGCGGTGCGGGAGTATACGGAGGAATATTATATTCCATTAGCGGCGGCTTATAGCACGCGCGCGAAGGACCGCGGCGCGCCTGGTAAGTCCCTAATCGAGTGGAAACGGCAGTTGGCCGAGCATTGGGCATCGGTGAAATTCGGCGAATTGCGCGTATCGAGCTCTGAGCAGTCGCATTCGATCCAGGTCGAGGTTGACCTCGGAATACTGCGTGCCGAGTGGGTGAAAGTGCAATTATATGCCGATCCGATCAACGGAGAACCGCCCTTCATATCGGAGATGAAGCGGACGCGCGGCGATGCGGCGACTAGCGGATGGCATATCTATACGATCAATGCTCCGGCATCGCGTCCGGCTTCTGATTATACTCCGCGTATTGTCCCATCATATCCCGGCGCCAGCGTACCGCTAGAAGCTGCCTATATACTCTGGTTTCGCTGATGAGCGACGACTGGCATCGTAAAGTGAGGCCTGAAATATGCACATAAGCAAACAATCATGCACTTTTTCTCAAGGCACTCCCTGAGAGACACGACATGGTCAGTTGGTCGCAACTCGAGGGTTCGCCACAGCCGCTTGGCGCCATGTGGATGAGTTCTGACGAGAGCTTCAACTTTGCCCTGTATTCCCGACATGCGACCGGCGTAACCTTGCTGCTGTATTCCGCCGACGATCTGGTTAATCCGGCACGGCGTATAGCGCTCAATTATCTAACGCATAAATCAGGGCGGATCTGGCATTATCGGCTGGTTGCCAGCGACGTTCCCAACGCCCGCTACTATGCATACTCTGTCGAAGGGCCGAATGATCCTCATGGGTCCTGTCACTTCTTCGACCCCGGTAAGGTGTTGCTTGATCCCTATGCCAAGTCGATATTCTTTCCACCGTCATTTAGCCGCGCCGCGTCCATCGGCCGGGGGTCGAATGCCGGGAGAGCGCCGATTGCCGAGCTTCCGAAGCACACCGAACCATTCGAGTGGAATGAAGAGTCCCGGCCAATTCACTGCGCAGACGCCATTATTTATGAATTGCATGTAAGGGGCTTTTCGAGGCGCCCCAACTCGGGCGTGACCGCGGACAACCGTGGAACCTATGCAGGCGTGGTCGAGAAAATTCCCTACTTGAAGGAACTGGGAATTACGGTCGTAGAACTAATGCCGGTATTCCAGTACGACCCGGACGAAGGAAACTATTGGGGCTATATGCCCTTGAGCTTCTTTTCGCCGCACCAAGGATATTCCGCGAATCCAGGCGCAGTGCAAGCAGCGAATGAATTCAAGGCGATGGTCAACGCGCTACATCGCGCAGGACTCGAAGTAGTTCTCGACGTCGTTTACAACCACACTTCGGAAGCCGGGATTGACGGTCCCACCTACAGTTATCGTGGCATCTGCAATAGCAGCTACTATCTCCTCGACGAGACTATGATGCATTACCGCAATGATACGGGTGCCGGTAATGTGCTTCGGTCCGCCCATCCGATAGTGCGAAGGATGATAATCGACAGCTTGCGCTTCTGGGTGCGTGAGATGCATGTCGATGGGTTTAGATTCGACCTTGCCTCGATTTTCAGCCGCAATAGCGATGGATCAATCAATCTCGACGATCCACCAATCATCTCGGAAATCACCAGCGATGAGGAATTCAGCGCGATCCGCCACATCGCGGAAGCATGGGATCCTGGTAGTTACGAATTGGGGCGTAGTTTTCCAGGCAGATCGTGGAGCCAATGGAACGGCAGATTCCGCGATGACGTGCGCAGTTTTGTCAAGGGTGACTGTGGCAAGGTCGGGGAGCTGATGAACCGGATTTATGGCAGTGCCGATTTGTTTCCGGACGATCTCGACAATGCGTACCATCCTGGCCAGACAATTAACTACGTAGCTTCTCACGATGGCTTCAGCCTTTATGATCTGGTCGCTTACAATAGCAAGCAAAATTTCGCCAATGGCGAAGACAATCGCGACGGGACTGATAATAATCTGAGCTGGAACTGCGGTTGGGATGGCGATCAAGACGTCCCAGCGGAAATAATGAAGCTGCGCAAACAGCAAATAAAAAATTTCTTCACGATTCTGATGCTCTCGAACGGAACTCCCATGTTCCGGGCCGGCGATGAGTTTATGGACACGCAAGCCGGGAACAATAACCCCTGGAATCAGGATAATGAGACCAGTTGGCTGGACTGGGATCGCTTGGAGAAGCACGGTGATATTTTTCGGTTTTGCAAGGGAATGATCGCGTTTCGCAAAGCGCATCCGTCTTTGGCGCGCAGCCGCTTCTGGCGCGACGATATTCGATGGTACGGGGTCAACCGTCAGGTCGATTTGGATTATTATTCACATAGCCTGGCATTTTGTTTACACGGCAAATCACAGCAGGATCGAGACATCTATGTAATGATTAATGCGTATTGGATGGATTTGAAATTTGGAATTCAGGAGGGTGGAGCTGGGGATTGGCTACGAGTCGTCGACACCAGTGAACCGAGTCCTCTCGATCTGGCGCAGCCTGGCAGCGAAACGTCACTCATGTCGCTTGAATACACCGTCAAAGCCAGGTCCGTCGTGGTGCTGCTCGGAAGCGCATGAGGGGACGGGTCATCGTGTAATGGAAACAGGAGCTCTCGATCATGTCATATCCCTACAAGCAGATAGTATGTCCCGTTGATTTCGACGAGTGCTCAAGCGAAGCTCTCAGAGAAGCGGGAACTCTCGCCTTGGAGCGTGGGTGCACAGTACATGTGCTGCACGCAGTGCAAATCAACCCGCTGGTAGATCAAGGGGCGGCTGAAGGGTTTTCAGCTCAGGAAATGTATGAGACCCAGCTTGAAGATGCGCGCAAAAAAGTTGAGCAGATGCTGACCGCACTGCCGCCAGAGGTTAAGAGGGAGGTGGTAGTGGAAATCGGCGAGCCTGGGGATGTAATTCTCAACGTGGAAAAGCGCCTTGATGCGGGCCTGGTCGTTATGGCCACCCATGGAAGAAGAGGCCTTAAGCATCTGGTGCTCGGAAGTATAGCTGAACGCGTCGTGCGAGATTCGTTAGTCCCGGTACTCACGGTTCGGCAAAGCTCCAACCGGCGTTCGAGCTAGGACTCTCGTAAGCTGACAATATTTTCGCCGGCGGGTTATCCGTCGCAGACGACGTATTGAGTAAGCATTGTGGAGGAGCACCGGCCGCGTCCGCAAGTGCAACTCTATAGCCACGGTCGCGAGCGAGTGTTCAATGGGCAGATGTGGCGGCGCTGCCAGTACGCGTACGCTGTAACAGCAAAAATGAAGGAATCAGCAAGATCATTACGATCGCCAGCATTCGGTAAATCTCGTTGAACGAGAGCATTGCCGCTTGCGCCTGGATCGCGCCATAAACTAACCCTAGCCCCTGCTTCTGGCCGGTGACGATTTGCGGCAAATAATGGAACTGCGGTGACCCCGGTTGAGGCCGCGCCATATTACTGAGTCGCCAGGCGTCGAAAACCGAGAAGTGTTCAACCAACCTTGATTGGTGAATTTGCTGTTGGCTGATCAACACGTTGGTCATGTATGAAATTCCGACCGCCGCCCCAGTGTTACGCATCATGTTGAACAGGCTTGACGCATAGCCCATCCGTTCGTGCGTGACGCACGATAGCGCGGCTGCCGATGCGGTGGGGAAAATCATCCCGAGACCTAACCCCATTATGGTGTTCGGCCAAACCACCGCCCACATGCTTACTTGCAGATTCCAGCCAGACATCGCCCATAGCGCGATAGCCACTAGAGTGAACCCGCCGCCAATGAATCCGCGGGTGTCGGCGCGCGTACGTGCTAATTGGCCCACGATCATCATGGAGAACATCGATCCGAGCCCGCGCGGGGCTTGCACGAGGCCAGCCTTCCATGCGTTGTAGCCCATGAGCTCCTGCAAGAAGACGGGATTCAGTAAGAGGCTGCCGAACAGCACAAAGCTCATACCGACGATGACAACGACCGAAGTGGTAAAGGAGCGCTCCTTGAGAATTCGCAGATCGACTATCGGATCGCTGGAGTGCAACTCGCCGTATCCGAGCACTATAAAGGACAGCACTGAGATCGCAGTCGCGTAAACCACCCATGGCGAAGCGAACCAGTCCGCGCGCTGGCCGCGGTCGAGCACAATCTGGAGCAGGCCGAGACTGAGCACAAGGGAAAGAATACCGAGATAGTCAACGCGGCCGCCTCGTGCGCGGCGTTCACGCATGAAAGGCGGATCGTGCACAAACACCATTACCATCAGAAATGCGATCGCCCCGAGCGGTAGATTGATATAAAAATTCCAGCGCCAGTTCCAGTTGTCAGTGATCCAACCGCCCAGTGTCGGACCCAGGATCGGCGCGACCATCAACCCCATTCCCCATACCGCCATACCCATTTGCTGCTCTTGAGGGGGGAAGGTCTCCATCAGGATAGCTTGCGATGACGGAATCATGGCAGCACCCGCGGCGCCCTGCACCAGCCGGAAAACTACCATCGTCGCTAGCGAAGGAGCCGCACCACATAGCGCGGATGCGGCAACGAAAATTGCCATGGACAACAGGAAATAGCGCTTGCGCCCGAAGCGTGACGAGATCCACCCGGTCATCGGAATCATGACGCCATTCGCGACCAGGTAGCTGGTCAGCACCCAGGCGATCTCATCGACGCTCGCCGAAAACGTCCCCTGCATGTGAGGTAACGCGACGTTGATGATCGAAGTGTCGAGTACCTCGAGCGTGGTACCGAGCATGACCGCGATCGCGATCAACCATTTGTGAGTGTCCGGAGAATGGGCCGGCGTCAATTGAGCCGTGCTCGAACTATGATCTGGCGCATTCACCGATGCATCGCTCATTTCCATGGCGCCGCGTCCATCCCGTTTTCCTCGCTCGGGAGGCAATTCGAATCGATATGGATATCACTGTAGCGCCAGGCAGACTTCGGCGGCCGCGATCGTATTTTCGACGACGTGAGGGAATAGCGCTGCACTGCGCAAACCGATTCGCAGGCGGCTAGGAGTCCGTCCGAGAAATTTCGCCGGTTAAGTTGATCTCCGGATTGGAGCGATTGGCTATTGATGATGCCGGTCGCCCCAGGATCCTGCGAAGCGCCGGCTGGTCGGCTGGCGACTACAAAGAGGTGCGCGTTTTGCTGCGGTATTTCTCGTGACCGCCTGGATGACGGTTACGCATTGCAGAGCCGGTGCAACTTCAAAATGTTGTGGGTGAGACAGACCAGCGCCCACTCGCCCCGGACTTTAGCCAAGCCGCGCAAAAGAAAGCGGCGAAACCCGCGGGCCTCTTTGATCTGGCCGAAGACCGGCTCCACGATCGTTTTCCGTGTCACATAGATTGCCCGCCCCACCTTAGTCTGAAGCTTGCGTTTCATGCGGTCGACCCGCGTCGCATTGCGCGGTAACGGTCCGCGCGAGCAGGGCTGGCGGTATTCGTCATGCTTCTGCTTGCCAGTCGCGATATAGCAATCGATCGGGTCTCCAGACTGACCGAGAGCCGCCAGATACGCGAGGTTCTTCTCCGAGCAATAGCCACTGTCGGCCACGAGGCCGGTGGGTCGCTGTCCGCTCTGTTGCTCGATCACCTGGACCATCGGTTCGATTTGCTGTTTATCGTTGGCTGCCGGCGTCACGCTCTGCCCCACGATTAACTGCAACACCGGCTCCACTGCCGCCTGCGCATTGTAGCCTTGCACCAGACCGTCGCTGCCCTGCATCAGGCGCGACTCCGGGTCGGTGAAATTGTATTGATCTTTGTCCGCGGGCTTCGCCGATTGCACTTCTGCGCGCGGCTTTCCGGCCTTCTCCGCCGACTGCCGCGCCCGCTCTTCCAGCGCCCGTTGCGCCGCGCGAATCTTCCTTAGCCGGCTCTCGCGCCGCTGCAACTCTGCGGGTAGCTCGTCGCCCCGCCGATCGGCCCCGTAGTGCGCGTCTTCGGCGGCGTCCACCGCCTCGGCCTGGGCCAGCAGTTCCCGGACCTCTGCGCGCAGTTGCCGTTGCCGCTCCTGCATCCGGCCATAGCTCATCGCTTTGTGCTTGCTGGCGTTGGCTTTCAGCTTGGTGCCGTCCAACGCCACCCGCCCCAGTTTCAGCGCTCCCGCTTCCAGCGCGATCTTCAGCACCTCTTCAAACAGCCCGGCCAGCGTCGCCAGATGGAGCTTGCGAAAATCTGCGATGGTACGGAAGTTCGGCGCGTTGCCCGCCGCCAGCACGCGAAACCCCACGTCCTCGATTAAACGCCGCTCGATGCGCCGCGAGCTAAATACCCCCACGCAATACCCATACACCAGCACCTTGGTCATCATCCGCGGATCGTAGGGCGGCTGCCCGCGTTGCTCGTCCCCATACGCCGCATCCAGCGCCGATAGGTTCAGATTGTCGACCACATCGCTGACGAAGTAGACCAGATGATTCTCGGGCAACCATTCACGCAGGCTCGGGGGAAGCAGAAACTCTTGATCCGGATGGTACGGTCGGTAGCTCTTACCCATGCCTAATTATCTACTACTCACACCCCGTTTTCTTCCTCAGTCAAATAACTATTTCTCGGACACGCTCCTAGTCTTCGAGGTGGTAAAAGCGGGCCGGGTTCGCGGTCATGATATTGTGGCGTGCGGCTTCGGGCAGGACCTTCACCGCGTTCTGTATCTGCTTCACCACCCCGGGATAGGTGCAGTCGAAGTGAGGGAAGTCGGAACCCCACAGGATGTTGCGATCGAAGCCGAGTTCGCACATCGCGGCGAGCGTCCGTTCGTCAGGATCAAATGACAGGTAGCACTGCTCCCTGAAATATTCGGTCGGCGGCTTCTTGAGCCACGGTGCCATCGAACCCATTTTTTCGTAATGACCGTCCATTCGATCGAGCCAGTAGCCGGCCCAACCCACGCCCGACTCCAGGAAGCCAATCCTCAATTTCGGGAACCTCTCAAGCACGCCGCCGCAAATCACATCCATGCAGGCGGCCTGCTGCTCAAACGGATGACAAATCATGTGAAATGAAAAGGTGTCGTGCAGGTAGCGGTCCGCACCAAGCGCGGGCATCTTGGTGCCGAAACTCGAATGCACCGCGACGGGGATATCGAGCTCCTGGGCCTCGCGCCAGAAAACGTCATAAGCCGGGTCGCACAGACGCCGATGATTGTATGGATTCGGCCGGATAAAGACCGCTTTGAAATTGAGATCTTTGACCACGCGGCGCATCTCGTGCACGGCCATGTCGATATCCTGGATTGGCATTGGAGCGACCCCATAGAGCCGCTTCGGGTAGGGCCGGCAGAAATCCGCCATCCAGTTGTTATAGGCACGGCAGGCCGCGCCGGCGAGGCGCGGATCGTCGAGGTCGCCGTAAATCAGATAAAAGGAGGGATAGAGAAACGAAACGTCGATGCCTTCTTCGTCCAGCACCTTGACGCGGGCCTCGGGATCCCAACTGCCCGGTAGGATGTCCTCCCACGCGGCGACGCGGGTGCGCGCCGGATCGAGATAGCCCCCGGGAATTACCGATGCGACGATCGAACCGCCCGGTCCGCGCCGCCGCTCGCCATTTACCCAGAACTCGTCGACCCCGTCCGCGTTGCGTTGAATTCGCAGGACACGATCGCGGAATTCAGGTTCGACGTACTCTTCCCAAAGCTTGCGCGGCTCTACGATGTGACCATCGGCGTCGATTACGCGGGCCATCGGTAATGACCTCCGGATAAATCTGGCTGCTTGGAGTGCAATACCAATGGCAGTAATTTGTCAAGCGAGGGTCAGTCACTCTCGCGTCAGCCGAGCACGCGCTTGCGCCATTGTGCGATCGCATCGCCGATCGCCTCGGGCTCGTCCTCCTGAACAAAATGCAGCCCTTTCCCGATCGGGCTAATTTCTAGATTACGGAAATTTTTTCGGCACAGCTCGACCATTACCGGATGCATTACGACTCCCGGCTCGAACGTGAGAAGTAATTTGGGCACCGGGCTCGAACTCAGATAAGCGGCATTTTCCCTGATCACCTGGATCACTTCTGTGGGGTGACCGTTGATCGGCAATTCGTCCGGCCATCGCCAGACAGGTTTTCGATCTTTGGGAGTGGGGAAGGGCGCCCGATAGGCATCCATCTCTTCCTTCGACAGCTTTCGCACGACCATGTTGGGGAGCACCTGCTCGATGAAAACGTTGTCATCCATGATCAGCTTTTCCCCGATTCCCGGCGTGCGGAAGTCCCGAAACAGGGCGCGCGCGTTCTCCGGCAGGTCGTCCCACGTCATCTCGTTCAGGAGCGCTTCCATGAATGCGATTCCGGCGACTCGTTGCTGGTGCCGGCGGGCCCAGTTGAAACCCAGTGCGGTTCCCCAGTCATGGAGTACCAATGTCACTTTCTTCGAGCTTCAAGGCATCGAACCATGCGTCGAGGTAACGGGCATGGTCGGCGAACCGGTAATCAATGTCGGGCTTGCCGGAGCCGCCAAATCCGATGAGATCGACTGCTAGACAGCGACCTTGTCCGGACAGCCGGGGGATTACGTTGCGCCACAGGTAGGACGACGTCGGATTGCCGTGCACGAAGACGATCGGGTCACCCGTGCCCGCTTCGATGTAATGCATCGAGGATCCCAGGACCTCAACATTGTGCGATTCCATTGGCGCTAAGCCTTCCTCATTTTTTTGGGAGTTATTGAAATTCGTCCGGTATCTCCATTCCAACAGACCGGGCGAACACTTTGCTTGCAAACGACTGATACGCAAGAAACCACAACGTCATCAGCAGCGTCCCGATTCCGACGGAGACCGGATACGCGAAGCTCGGCGAGTCCATTACGAACGGCAACAGCGCGACGGCCAATGCCGGCGGAACGTGTAGATCGAGAACCCTCAACACCAAAATTCCCCAGCCCATCGCACATGCTGCCGCAACCGGACCGGCCCCCAGTAATTTCCAGCATAGCAGTCCGCCGGCTGCGGTCAGGAAGCATGCTACCGGCAATATCAATGGCCGCTTGGCCCACGGACAGATTGCGGTATGTCCGAACATCTCGAAGCCGATCACAACCAGCGGCGGGAATAGTAGGAAGCGCAGTCCTGTAAGATTCACGCACATCACGGCCGCCGCCACGAACAGCATCAGAGCGATCAGCCAATAGGAGCCGGCGGGAGTCTGTTCAAGTGCTTCATCGACGATCTCGGCCGGGCCGAGCGGACCGATAGGTTCGAGCCAGTTTTGTGCAATGCTCAGCCTTTTCCAGATCAGTGAAAGCACCGCCAGGAGTACCGTTCCTAGCATTACGCCGGGCGGATACCACCAACTCTTCACTCCCAGCACCAGCGGCAGCAGACCAGCTGAGATCGCCGGCGCGATCGGCGACTTCAACACCAGTAACACCACGACGGCGCCGCCCACCGTCAGCAGTACCGACAAATATCCGTACGGGAGGAGCCGGGTGAAAAAGATGCCGATCACGCCGGTTAGAACCGGAGTTATCGCCAGCAGCAGCGGCGCGCACGCCCAGGTTCCGCGAGGCCGCGTGATGACATCGTGGGAAAGCGCGCCAAGTTCCGGAAACAACACGTAAAAGGCGCCGGTCGCGTACGCGATCTCAGCGATCACTCCTATATAGATGAGTGCGATAAGTTCGGCACCTACGCGATGCCAGCGGCCGCGCATTGTCACCCTTTCGGCTCCCTGCTCCTCAGGCTGCACTTCGTGCTCGGTGACACCAAATCGAACGGGTGGTTTCATCAGGACCGATCTTTCGCTCGCGCCATACTCGTCCGGTTATTGCATTTCGTCATCGAGTCTTGCTCCAAGGCTTCCAGCCGATGCACATTGGCATGCCGAATTTGAATATCATAGTGAGATTTCTGCGCGCGATCAGCGGACACCTCGGCCGTGACTGAACTCCGCCAGCAATCGCCGGCGCAAAAAGGCGCTCAACGGTTCCCGGCAGGCGCGCATCCCGAATCTGTACCGTAACCGCGATTATCAGAACGGTCAGATCAGTACTTCTGCCTTGCGCAAGCGCTCCAGCTCTTCGTTAGTCAGTCCAAGCAGCGAAGTCAGCACGGCCTTCGTATCGGCGCCGAGCACGGGCGCTGGAGCCTTCACGCGGCATGGGGTCTCGGACATTTTCCATGGAATACCCGCATGGATGCGGCGGCCCACTTCCGGATGCTCGAGTTGGACCAGGTAATCGCGCGCCCGCAGATGCGGGTCGTCCGTCAAATCCTTGTTGCTCATCGAGGGGAACGCCGCGACTCCGGCGGCCTGCAGAAGTTGCGTCATTTCCCAGCGATCGCGCTCTTTGGTCCAACCGGTAATCACTTCGTCCAGCGATGCTTCGTTGCGCTTTCGCAAGGCCGCAGTCTTGAAGCGCGCATCGTCGGCGAGTTCCGCTTTGCCCATCGCATCGCAGAGCGCGCGCCACTCGCGCTCACTGCCAACCGCTATCGATATCCATTTCTCGGAATCCCCCGCCGCCTTATAGCACTCATGGGGCGACATCATGCTGTCGTGATTTCCCCTTCGCGCGGGCTCGCGTCCTGTCATCGCGTACTCCAGCAACCCTTCCGGCATTTCCACCAAAACCGTTTCCCACTGCGATTGGTCGATATACTGGCCTTCCCCGGTAAGCGCCCGATGAGTCAGCGCGGCCATTACCGCGAGTGCGCCGAACACGCCCGCGTTTGGGTCGGGATAGGATACGCCGATTTCGCAAGGTTCGCCGCCTGGATACCCAGTCGCGAAAAAAAGTCCCGACAGCGCCGCCGCAGGCGGACCGTATCCTATGAAGCCGCGAAATGGTCCCGTTTGTCCAAATGCCGACATCGAGATCATGATCAGATCGGGTTTGATCGCGCGGAGCTTTTCATATCCCAGGCCTAGACGATCCATCACTCCGGCCGCGAAGTTTTCTGTTACGACGTCGGCTTGCTTGACCAGCTCGCACGCGATCTCGATCGCCTCCGGCTTCGACAGATCTAGCGCGAGACTGCGCTTGCCCTGATTGTACTGATTGAAATAGCCGGCACGGTTGATCCCCGGCTGTTTGTCCGGGAATGGTCCGACCAGGCGCGACGGGCAAACCCGCTTGGATGTCTCTACGCGAATTACCTCGGCGCCCAAATGGGCCAGTTGCAGTGTGCAGTAGGGCCCCGCCCAGACCCAGGTGAAGTCGAGTACTCGCACGCCGGACAAGGGCAACGCGCCCTCACCGGGATTAACCACGCGGGCCCCGCCTGCGCGATTTTCCGCTTCTTCGCCGGGCCATGGCGTACCGCCCATTACTACTTCATTATGTTCTCCGAGACGCGGCGCCGGCCGGCGCAATGCCCACGAAATTTTTCCGTACTTCGACGGCATTCCCGGTACCATCAGCGTGCCGACGCCCGGTTGTTCGAGCGGCACAAAGAATTTTCGTTCGCGCAGATGCTCGCTCTTGTAGAGCTGTTCCATTGTATTGATTGTCGCAAACGGGATTCGCCGCTGCTGCGCTTCTTTATAAAGATCCAACACTTTCCATTGGCCGAACCAATCCGTCATCAGGGCCTTGAGCGCGTCGTTGTTCTGTCCGCGAGCGAAGCGATCCTTGAATAGGTCGTCTCGCGCCCACTCCGGATTACCCATAAACTCGACCAGCCGCTGCCACTGGTCCTCTTCAACCGTGAAGACGAAAATCTTTCCGTCCGCGCAGTCGGCGATAAACCACGGACCAATAATGCGCTGGCCGAGACGCGATGCCTGCTGCCCGGCGTATGTGTAATGGACGAAATTCTGTTCCAGCATCGCCGCGACACATTCTTGCTCGGATACGTCCACGGCTTGCCCGTTGCCCGACTTCAGCCGCTGCAGATACGCCGCAAGTGTTACCATCGCGGCATGCGCCCCGCCCTGAAAATCCAGTTGATGGCCGAAGCATTTTAGCGGCGGCAGTTCCGGATACGGAGACGCGCCGGGACTCAAAAATGCCCACCCGGAGGCGTGCGCCGCGTTGAGTTCATAACCTCGGTAGTCGGCGTGCGGTCCATAATCGCCGAACATCGAGATCGACGTCACGATTAGTTTCGGATGCGCGGCGCACAGCGCGGCACTGTCGAGTCCGCGGGCTGCACGCTCGAACGGCGCGACGTTATGGATTAGCACATCGGCGTGTTCGATCAGGTTGCGCAGCATTTCCCGCCCCTCGGCGCGCTCCAGATCGGCTGTGACTCCGCGTTTGTTCGCATTCAGATAGATGAATAACCCGCTCTTTTCCTGGTCGGGTTTATCGTTCGGATAGGGTCCGCGACGCCGCGTCAGATCGCCCTCCGGCGATTCGATTTTGATTACCTCTGCACCGAGGTCGGCGAGCAGTTTTGCCCCAAATGCGGCTGAAACGCCTTCGCCGCATTCGACTATCCTGAGCCCGCTGAACGATGATCGCGTCTGATTATCCACAGTTTTCTCGGCTCCCTCTTAGCTCCATTCGCACGGCACCTTCGCCGCGTTCTTCCTCCTAACTCTTTCGCGGCACGGATTGCAAAAGCGTGAATCAAAGGCGCTCCATCAAAATCTATGACCATTCCGCGCCGCCGGTGCCATCGTCCGCGCTTTGCATTTTGGAGCGTTTCGAACCTAAAGTGGGGAAATTCTGCGGGGCTGACAAAGGAGACGCAAATGAAAGTTGGAATGACGCTCCAATTGACCAGTTTCGGCGACAAACCGGATTTCGAGACCTATCAGGACGAATTGTCCCTGATGGAGATGTCCGAGGCGTTCGGCTTCGACTCGGTCTGGGCCCTCGATCATCACTTTACCGGCTATGTGATGTCGCCCGATCCGACTCAACTACTGTCCTACGTTGCGGGCCGCACCAAGCGCGTGCAGTTAGGCACCTCCGTCATCGTTTTGCCCTGGCACGACCCGGTTGAAATCGCCGAAAAAATCGCACTGCTCGATGTCGTCTCGGGCGGCAGGACGATCTTCGGCTTCGGGCGCGGCGCCGCGACGGTCGAGTACAACGGCTTCCGTATCAACATGGAAGAGGCGCGCGACCGCTTCGTCGAAAGCGCGATTATCATCCGCAAGGGCCTCACTCAGCCGAGCTTTTCGTTCGATGGAAAGTACTACAAGATTCCTGAGATTCAGATCCGGCCGCGGCCGATTTCCCATCCGGAAACCCGTTTCTACGCGTCGAGCGTCAGTCCCGAATCCGCCGAGATCATGGCGAAGCTCGGCCTCGGCGTGTTGATTATCGCGCAGCGAAGCTGGGAAGACACGGCTGCCGATTACGCGCGCTATTGCCAGACCGCGCTCGCCAACAACCTTACGCCGCGTCCCCCGATCGGCCTGCTCAACATACTCGTTTCCGATGACGCCGGTGAGGCCGCCGAGTTGGGCAATCGTCATCTGGAAGCGATGTGGGACTCGATTGACACTCACTATCACTTCTCCGACGGCCATCTGCGGGGCGTCAAAGGCTACGAGTTCTACGCCAAGCTCGAAAAGACCTATACCAAGTTGCAGGCCGACGCTGACGCTAAATCCAAGGCGATTGACTTCTTCCGCAGCCTGCACGCCGCGGGAACGCCTGAGCAGGTGCTCGAAAAATTACGCTACATCCATCAGACGGTGCCGCTCGAACACGTCATCGGAACGTTCGCGTTCGGCGGTTTGCCGTTTTCCAAGCTCGATCGCAGCTTCAAGCTCTTCGCCGAGAAGGTGCTGCCGGTGCTGAAGAACGATCCGGCCTTCGCCTATCCGGAAGATCGGCTCGGGCAGGCGCACACCGGGGCGAGCAAGTAGCGGATAACATTATCCGTGCGTCGTCAGATTTCGGCCCGGCCCGTATGCCGGGCCGAAATCGTTTCCGAGCGAACTTCGCGCTCTTCCGCATTCGGCGCCGGGTGACTATATCGCGGATATCCACCGGTGAGTCGCGACTCTATGTTGCTCATAGCGAATATCTCACTCCGGCCTGATGCGCCTCGACTGGTATTATTCAATTCGCGCGCACCCGCTGACACCGATGCGAATTCAAAGGGAGTTTGATTTATGCCGTCCGGACCCGATTTCTCTGGCGTGGCCAATGAAGCATGGTTGGCGCAACATCGGGAAGTGATTATCGAGCCCGAGTTGCCAATCGTCGATCCCCACCATCATCTGTGGAGCCGCCCCGGCAACGTTTATCTCTTCCCCGAGTTACTGTCCGACGTTTCCAGCGGTCACAATATCCGCGCGACAGTCTTCGAGGAATGCGCATCGATGTACCGGGCCGACGGGCCTGAGGAACTCCGTTCCCTCGGTGAGACCGAGTTCGTTACCGGTATCGCTGCGATGAGCGCAAGTGGCGGCTTCGGACCGACTCGCGCGTGTGCCGCGATGGTCGGTAACGTCAATCTCCTCCTCGGCGCTCGCGTCGAGCCGATCATCGAGGCCCATCTCGCGGCCAGCGGCGGGCGCTTTCATGCAATCCGCTTTTCCACCGCGTGGGACGCCGATCAACGCGTCCACAAAACCGTGCCGCATCCGCGGATGCTCGCGGACACCCGCCTGCGTCAGGGGTTTCAATCTCTCGCCCGCTTCGGGCTCGCCTTCGATGCGTGGGTTTACCATCCGCAATTGAGCGAGGTTGCCGACCTCGCGACGGCATATCCCGGGACGCAAATCGTCCTGAATCATTTCGGTAGCCCGATCCTGGGCGGCCCCAACGCCGGCCGCAAGGAAGAGGTTTTCGCCGAATGGCGTGCCGCGATGACCGCTCTCGCAGCTCACGAAAATGTCAACGTGAAACTCGGCGCACTCCCGGTGCGGCGTTCCGGCACCGCTCGCGGGGCCGACGCCCCACCGCTCTCCTCCGAGGAGATCGCCGCGGCGTGGCGGCCCTTCGTTGAAGTTTGCATCGAGCAGTTCGGCGCTCTCCGCTGCATGTTCGAAAGCAATTTCCCGGTGCAAAAGCGCTGGTGCAGCTACGCAGTTTTCTGGAATGCGTGCAAACGTCTCGCCGCCGGCGCCTCCGCTGCCGAGAAGTCCGCGCTCTTCAGCGGCACCGCGGCCCGAGTTTACCGCCTTCCCGCAGCGCTGGCCTGAACCCAACGCATTACTCCTCGCGGGCCGCCGCCCGGTCGCTGTGTAATGCCGAGTTTTGCAACGCCCATGGGCGTTCGTCGCAGTGATCGGGTGGGTACCCAGTCGTATCGCCGGCGGCGCAGTCTGATTTGCCGGTGAACCAATCGCGCGTTTTTTCCACAGGTGCGAGAAGGTGCAGGAGTGCGAGAATGAACGTCGCGATGGAGTAATCCACAGATAAGCTCATTAGTAACCAAATGTCAGCAAAATTATGTGCATAACGATACGACGTTTGCGTTGCCAAATATTTAGATTCCTATTGCGCCTGTTTTCACGCCGTATCGATGGTTTGCGGGTGGCAAAATAACCTAACCATCAGGAATCCTGAGCCAGTAACCTCCGTGCATTCCCGCCCCGCACAGGACGATGATCTACCACATTAATCACGTTTCAGAGTGAGGACCGCATGAATTTGAACAAATGGATTGCAGCAGTGCTCGGGGCGGCGGGCTTGATGTTGGTAATTCCGCCGGCAAGCTTCGCCCAGTCGGGCTTGGCAACATGCTCCGACATGAGCCTCAGCAATACGCCTGACGTAATCCCGTCAGATGGTCTAATGCACACTATCGTGATTCAAGCGAGCGACAACGATGGCGAGGTACCGCCAGAAGAGTACAGGATTAAAGTGATTAAAATCACCAGCAGGCCAAGACATGGACGGCGCAAGCACGCCGGTGTACGTAGCCAAGTTTCTGGAACGGACCCGGACCCTATCATGACTTCGGTTCAGGTGCTCGGTGCACAACCCGGCTCTCGCCAACGAATTTATAATATCTGGATCAAGTGCTGGGATCAGGCTGCCCCGAAGGGTGCCATAACTCATCTGTTTGTCACTGTTCCGCCGACCGGTGGCTAACTCAACAGAACGGCGCCCAGCGCCTGCCTTACTAGGCTTTCAGCGAGCGGGCCGCCGCCGGCCATCCCAGGTATGTCGGGGCGGTGCGGGTGCGGGCGAGCACGGCGACCGCCCGCAAACCGTCGGTAAAGTACGGATCGCCTGTAAGATTGCGCCGCGGCACGTCGGCGGGCGCGGCTTCGACCCCGGCAGCCAGACCGACACGGGCGACGCGCCTGGTCGCGAGCAGGTTATCCAGTACGTAGTTCCGTGCCTCGTCCACGTCCGGATCGATCTGATGAGTCGTCAGGTTCCAGGTTCGCGCGGTCAAGCGCACCCCGATGTCGCGGCTGACCTGGCCAATCCAGACCGGCTGACCGTCGAAGCGAACGCCAGTGCTCCACAGACGCAGGTGCAGGCGCTGGTTGACCCTCACGCGGGCACGCTGCAGCGCAAGGTCCTGCCGCCGTCCGCCGAGGTAGAGCGGGCTCACCGGAGCATAACGGTATTGCGATTCCAGCAGGAAGGCCTTGGCTGTTTTCCAGGCGGTGCGAAAGGTGATCGACTCGGTCTCGTCCCAGGTGCCGAGGCATTCCTGAATACTTGTGCGATCGCCCACAATTACCAGATTAAGCGGGTCGCCTTCCTTCGTATCTCGCGCGTTGCCGGTGGCGCGTCGTTGCCGTTGCAGCCACGCCTGCAGCGACGCCTCGTCTAGATCCTCGGCCTCCTCGGCGGCTTTCGCGGTTTCCGCCGGATGCGCGAGTACCAGTCCCGGCACCTCAACTGAGATTTGAAAGTCGATCGCATGGCTGCGCCCTGGCAACCGCACGTCAACCCGTTTGACACCTTCGTCCAATCGCGTGAACAGAAAACCGCCCGCCTTCGTCCCGGGTGCTATCACTCCTGTCGGGAAGCCCGCTACGCGGAAGATTCTATCCATGCGCCGATTCGCCGCCCGCGCGCCCAGCAGCTTGAGCGGCAGTAGCGGCAACAGCGGAAGCACCAGCCATCCCAGCACCCCGAATGCCACCAGCCGCTTGCCGATTGAATAATGAGCGATGCGCGCCGCCTCCAGCGGCGTGTAGTAGTCCGCATCCAGTCTCACCCGGTCCAGCCGCAATGGTTCGCTGCCGCCGTTGCTCACCTCCAGCCAGACCGCTTGCAAACCATGGCGCATCAACCGAATCCCGAACAGCCGTTCGCTCTCGCGATTGCTCGGTACCGCAACAGCGACCTCGACCTCGCCCTCCCGGCGCGTAATCACCCGCTCCAGAAATCCGCGTTCCTCAGGATGCGGTGAGTAGTCTATGCTCAACCAGCGAAATAGTTTGACCACGCCTCGCGACCTCCGCTTTTTCTTCGTACACAGTGCGCGCTATATCAGTGGCGGGCGCATTCGCGATACAGAGAGGGGGCGGAGATACTCACTCCGCCCCCTCTGATAAAACCTGACCGTCGGCGTTTACCGCCGGTCTCGCGATTATGCTCGACTACCGGCTGATTACCATCTGCGCCGAGCTCGACAATGGCAGCGTCATCTGCGACATCGGATAGAACGGATGAAAGTCGTAGGTCACCTGAACCTTTACTACGCTTCCCGGCTTATTATCCGGCGTCCAACTGGTCGAGACGGTAAGACCGCTGGAGTTCAGGCCGTATGCTTCGTTGCGCACGTATTGTTGGATATCTGCCGAAGTAGCCGGCGACAAGCTCGCGTTGCCATGAACGATTGCGTAGCGCACCGCGTCACGCGCCGAGTTGGATACGAAACTGTAGCTGTACACCGCCATTCCGAACGCGATGATACCGAACGTGATCATCAACATCGGCAGCGCGACGATTGCGAACTCGGTGAACGTTGCCCCCCGCAACCATCTTTGTCGGCTGTGCTCGGGACGCTTGATCCTTCGCGACCTCATCTATTGAACCTCCATGATCGCCGTCGACTGAAGTGGTATAGAAGACGGAATGCCTGGATACCGCAGGAATGTGCTGAAGGTCGCCCTGGCCGTGATCTGGACGAAAAGTTGAGGCGCCGAACATTGCTGCGGACTGCAAGCGACCTTCGATCCGTTACACATGCAGAAGTCCGTCGCAGTAGCGCTCATACCGCTTACCGTACTGCCGTCGTTGAGCGCCGCCTGCTGTATCTTTGGATAGTCGATCGCAGTGACATAGCTTTGAGCCCCATATTGAACCCCGGCTCGTGCCGCATGCGCAACCGTGACCGAGGCATAGAACACGCGCGCAAAATCTGCCACCACGACCAGCAACAATATGATCGCCGGGAGCGCCAGTGCCATCTCGAGCGTGCTCTGCCCTCTCGTCTTTCTCTTTCGCGATAGCATCCGCCCCTCCTCCTATTGCGCTAGCGCCGCATTCTTGATCAGCGACCCGTTAGACAAACAACTATAGTTGTTATTGACGTTCGTCGTGCCGCTGATAGTCAGTGTGTCGGAAACCAACAGCGTGTACTGATTTGCGCCCGAGGTCCCGTTATACGTAAGGTGGGTTGTCGGAAAGTACAACGCACCGGTGAACGACGAGTTCGAGCCGCCGTTGATTATGCTGTCCACTCCATTGGTCATCGCTCGATCCTGGAAAAACAGCATCCCCTCGATGCTTCCGCTCGAGGAGCTGCACGGCGCGCTCAAGTTTACGGTTGCGTTTCCGTTGACCGTCACGCCGCCATAGGCGTTCGGGCTGCCATTCGAGGTATTTCGGCCGGTCAGAAAGAAGGTGACGCTGGAACCATTCACTGTGCCGCCGTTTAAAGCGAGTCCACCGCCGTTGATGTAGTACAAGCCGGGATTGAACGTGACGGCGCCGCCGGTTACTTTTATCCCACCGCAATACAGCCCGGGATTCAGCGTTGTATTCGTGCTGATATTTAGCATGTGGTAGCTGTTGCAGGTCTGGATCGCCGGCTCGGGTTCCCATGCCAGCGGATCGCCGAATGCCGCGATCCCGGTCGAAGGCGGCGTGCTGCCGCCGCCATTGATATTGGTGCCGCCCACCACGCCAACCAGTGGCGCTTGGATTGTCCCGCCACCGCTGACCGTCAGCGCCGAACCACTCGTAGAGTTGTCGTATAGACCACAAGCGGAATTGAGGTTGCCGGTTCCGCCCACCGTTACCGCCCCGGAATCGTCAGGATTCAGAGCATATATGCACGAGCCTCCCGAAACCGTCAGCCCAACCGCATTGGTCGTCACCGGGACCGTCGATTTGCCCAGTACCCGCATGAAAAACGTCGGCTGCACCTGCGATACCGTTACTTGAACCGCGTTCACATTCGTCGCGTAAGGCCCCGATACCGGTGGGTTGTAAACTGCTACCGTCACCTGCTGTGAGCTATGCGTGTTGGATGCGCCACTGGTGAATCCGTTCTGCGCCGCCGCCGCTCGCGCCGCCGCCGCTATCGTGGCGCTGTCCGCGTTCTGGGCGACCTCGTCCGCTCCCGCCATCGCCGCCGCATCCGCCGCGTTTTGCATCAGCCGCCTGGTTGTCCACAGATTGCCGATATCGACCGCCAACGCCGAAAACCCGAATAGCAGCGTCAGTGCAAGCGATACCAACACGAACACCTGGCCCCGTGACTTTGATGCAACTCTCTGTTTCATACCTGCAACGTTGATGCGCCGATTCATCGTCTGCCCTCCGCCGATCGAAGCTATACAACAGGAAAACTTCTCATAGGCGATTTAACAGTGTCGCCAGAATTCCCCGCATAGTCATTGAGCAATATCCAAGCCGATGCCGCCGAGGCCTTACCCCATGCGCCCTCATCGAATCCTCTGCCGATCCGATTCGGTCTCGCCCCTCGTGTGCGCCGCCTGTCTCATTTATGTCCAGGCACCTGCGGCAAGGCCGTCTGCATCGATCGCGCCCGGCTGCCCGTCTTATGCGATTCCCACGAGCTTTCCGGTGGACTTTGTAATTTGGAAAAACTGCCGCCATATTCCCGACGTAAAAATTTGCGCGAACCGATTCCTTATTCTGTGATTTAATATGCTTTGTCGGCGCGTTTGGTGGGGTATTTGCTAGTTGTCGTCTTTGATTGGCGTCGCAGAGGCCTTGCGCGCGCAGGCGTAATAGTTGCAGCCTGCCTTGGGTGCTACGTATGCAAAGGGGAGATCATGATGACCGATTCAGGCTCCAGAACGCACCGGCAGTCCCGCTTTTTCGCCGCTTTGGGATTGAGCGCAATCGTCGCGATCGCGCTCGCTGCCATGGGCAGCGCTGCAACAGCCGTCGCCAGCGCGCCATCTGGCAAGATTACGACCACTATCAGCAATGCGCCCACCTGCTCCGGTGGCTTTCAACATATATGGGTCACCGTCAGCGACGTTCAGGCCCACATGCGCCGCGCCGGATGGCAGGATCTGACCTCCGACCTTGCCGCGAATCCGATGCAGGTCGATCTCCTGGATGAGTCGCCAACCGATTGCTTCCTCGCAACGCTCGGCGTCACCAGCGGCCTCCCGCCGGGAAAGTACCAGCAAATCCGCATAATTCTCTTCGATGGCACCTCCCATGGTAAGGGCGGTACCCACGGTAAGGGCGGCACCCACGGCCACGGCCACGGTCACCATGGTCCGCCTGTCACTCCGACTCCTCCCATGACCAACGCCTGCTCGTCCATCGGCGTCTTCAATTGTGTTGATACCGGCAGCGGCCTCTTCCCAATCAAGTTGACCAGCGAAGCGAAAACCGGACTTAAGATCCCGCCCGGTCAGATTGCCGGCCACGGCCTGGTCATCGCTTCCGGTCAGGGCGCCGATCTCGATATCGACTTCAACGCCTGCCAGTCCGTCAAACAGGCCGGCAAAAGCGGCAAGTACATCCTCAAGCCGACCCTCCATGCCGGTGAGGTCGACACCAGCGCGATCATCTCCGGTGTCGTAGTAGAGGGTAATGTCAGCGGCCCCGACGTCGTTCCCGATACGACCTCCCCGGTGGCCGGCGCCAACCTCTAGCTCGAGAGCCAGACCCCGCCGCTCGACTACACCATCGGAACCCCCGCAGCCGCTCCGACTCCCGTCACGGCGCAAGTTGAAAACGTCGTTCGCACCACCACCAGCAACGCCGACGGAAGCTTCGGCTTCTGCCCGATGCCCGCCGGAACCTATGAAATCGTCACCGACAGCAGCTCGATGCCCTCGGCCCCAACCGATGCCTCCAACGCGACCATCACCACCGGCGTCGTCGTTACCAATTCTGGCGGCCCCAATAATCTCGTGATTCCACTGCTCGACGACGCGAGCGGACCGGCGACGCTCCAGTCGATCGTCACGACCGAAAACTCGACCACGCCGCCCGGCGCCGGCGATAACGTCGAGCTCGCCGGCGTGCAGCCCTTCGACGGTAATTCCGGCCCGGTGCAGGCGATCGTGCCGCCGCTGGCCGGAACGCTGCCGACGCCCGGACCCGACGGTCTGTCCTCGGTCGTGACCACGAGCACAGTGAATGCCGCCGATTGTTCGGATGCTGGGGTTTCAGCCGCGACCTGCCCAACCGGCACCAATTGCGCCTGCTTCACCTTGGCGCTTCCGGCCAGCAACCCGGTCATCGGCTCCGCTACCTCCGGAACCTACGCGGTTCCGGCTGCGACGCCCGCCGTTTACTCGGTTACCGGTGCCGCCTCGAGCCTGACCACGCCGGGGGCTCCGGAATGCGCGCCTTCGACCATGATCACCGACCCGGCCAGCCCGCTCGCCGTGCCGACCGCGATCGCCACGCCAATCCTTAGTTTCGGAGCTTGCGACTAAGGCAGCCTGGCATTGAAACAATCGTAATCGGCCGCGCGGCGCGTCTGCAGCGCCGCGCGGCCGGCGATAACCCGATCCGGCGGTCGAGCGCATAGCTCCTCCGCCGTTTCATTTTGTACGCCCTCGGCCCGCCGCTTCCGCACCCGCTCCGATTCACCTTTGGGCGCTTGCTGCCCGTCGCCCCGGCGCGGCCGGATGCCGAACTGTTGGCATCCGAAGGCGATTTGCTAAGGTGCGAATCACTCAACCGAATACTGGAGTCGCGATATGGCGAAACGAAAAATATTGATTGCTGGAGCGTCGGGGCTGGTCGGCTACGCGGCTGTGCGCCATTTCGCCAGGCTCGAGGGTTGGGAAGTCGTCGCCGTTTCGCGCCGCTCTCCCGCCCCGGTCGAGGGCGCCTCCTTTATGTCAGTTGACCTGCTCGACGCCCGCCGCTGCGAGGAAGTCTTTTCCCAAATGTCCGACGTCACTCACGTCGTCTTCGCGGCCGTCAACGAAAAGCCCAACCTCCTCGAAGGCTGGCTCGAGCGCAAGCAGATGGAAGTCAACCTCTCGATGCTGCGCAACCTCTTCGACCCGCTGCACAAGGTCGCGAAAAATCTCAAGCACGTCACCGTCATGCAGGGCACCAAAGCCTACGGCGCGCATATCGGCCCGATGGCCACGCCGGCGCGCGAACGCGCACCGCGCCATCCGCATGAAAATTTCTACTGGCTCCAGGAGGATTACATCCGCGAAAAGCAGGCCGGCCGCCCCTGGGCTTGGACCATCCTGCGCCCGCAACTCGTCGTCGGCGAGGCGGTCGGCAGCAACCTCAACGTCATTCCCGCGATCGGCGTCTATGCCGCCGTCTGGAAGGAAGCGGGCCGCCCGCTTTCGTTCCCCGGAGGTCCGCCCTACCTGTTCGAACTGGTTGACGTCGATCTGCTCGCGCGTTCCATGGAATGGGCGGCCACCACCCCCGCCTGCCGCAACCAGCACTTCAACATCACCAATGGCGACGTCTTCCAATGGTCGGAAGTGTGGCCGACTGTCGCCGACGCCCTCGGCATGCAGGTCGGGCCGCCCGAGCCCCTGTCGCTGGTCAAGGAGATGCCGAAACACGCCGCCGAATGGGCCGCAATCGTCAAAAAATACGGCCTCGCCGCGCCCGCCGACATGCACGAGTTTGTCGGCGAGTCATTCGGCCTGGCCGATTTCGCCTTCGCCAGCGGCGCTCACGAGGTCCATCCGATCCTCGTCAGCACCATCAAGGCCCGGCAGGCCGGCTTTCACGATTGCATCGATAGCGAAGACTTGCTCCGAAAATGCTTTCGCCGCTTCCAGGAGCTCAACCTGTTACCGAAACCCAATTGATTGAACTTCGAGGTGCGCCCGGCAAGCGGCGCCCCGGTCACGTGGTTAGCTGCACGCGTTTGGTGAGTCTGTCCGCAACGTCGCTAATAAATTCATAGGCCGCACGCGCATTGCGCCGGTCGGCATACCAAGTGGCGATTAGCTGGGTATCAGCATCAAGCGCCGTCCACGTCCAAACGTCGCGATGCCCGAACTGACCACGATTCTCTCGCGAGACGTTCCGTTGCTTCGCATATGCGAAGCTCCAATATACGAAGCTCCAAATTTCGTCATCCTGAATGCGCTGGCATCATAAATTAAGCACTGTGCGGTCTCGATAGTCTAGGAAGGAATTTCCAGCGTCCGCTAGAAGCTTGACAATCGTGTCTTTGCTGGCGTTCGCCATTCGAGCGATTGCACGAATGGCGACGCCTTCCACTATCAGGCCGAGTATCTGCGCGCTTCTCAATGCTCAAATTGTTTACGGTATGGAAATAGGCCTTTAAACTTGAATGGTCAAGCATAAGAGTCTATTGAAATCGTTTGTCTGCGTTGCGCTTTCTGACTGTTGATTTATATGTCACTTCGCGACATAATCCAAAAGCTGATCATTGAGGAGCAACTTTATTCAGTTCCGCCGTCATTACCTGGACTGCCGAAGATGCGAGAATTCTATGCTACTAAACCAGTTATGGATCTTCTCTTCGCAAAACTGCCTGACAAGAAGCTTGCAGGAATAGGGTACGGGTTGCGCGGACAAATTGACCATTTCATTGACGGGAAGCGTCTTTGGGTGCGCCCCGATGGTGACGAAGGCACTAAAGCATGGCTCGCTCGTCTCGATCCGGTTGTTGACGAGGTATGGGAGTTTCGCGGGCTAAAGCCAAAACCAAGTGTCAGAATCTTCGGCACGATACCCTATAAGGATTGTTTTGTCGGCCTCAATTGGGCGAAGCGAAAAGACTTAGGCTGTCGATATTCGGAAGAGTGGGTCGAAGCAATTCAGTATTTCAAAGAAAAATGGCTAGAATTCTTTGGCATCCCGTGCACACACGAATTCTGGAGTTACCCCGATGACTACTTATCAGACGCAAGATTTATTTACGGAAATTCTTGAAGGAACCCCTATCCCACCGGAGAAACTGGAATACTTTCGCGCACGATTCCGACTTCAGGTCTATAACCTTGTGGCCAGTGCATTTAGCCAACAAGAGACCTTAACTCAAGCCGGATATGCCCGACGAATACACCGTAAGCGTGAAGTACTCAATCGTCTGCTCAATAACCCTAGCAATTCGAGACTAGATACTGTCTGCGATCTTCTTGTCGGGTTGAAGCTTTTACCAATACTCGAAAGCGAGCGTATTGTAGATCGGCTGACGCCGCCCCACCGCGAACAGCAAGCGTCGAGCCTCATAGACTCATTGCCGGGCAAGCAAGATGCGTCGCCATCAAAACAACGACCAGTAACAATCCCACCTCTAGGCAGCGCGATTGACGCAAAGCAGGGATATGGAAAGACGTCGTTGATGCAGTCATGAAAGTTCTTTCGGTCATGCGAGCGGAAAGTGTTCGAGCCATGCGTATAGTTGGCGGCGATTATGGCTATCTGCCTGAGGCGGCAGCCCTGTTTGCCAAGCAATATGGCTTTATTGGAACACCAACAGCGGGAGAGATTGCCGCTGCGGAGCCTGCCAAGGGAGTAATATTCCGCAACGGCAAATTAGAAACATCCGACAGATTGATTCCTATCGATCTTTTTCAACTATTTCCAAGCGGTCTATCTGTGGTAACACACTCCAACACGACGGACTCCGATCTTGTTCTTGATCACATTACCGAATGGGGAAAATACACGTTCAAGCTCGAAATTGAGCCTTTAAAGAAAGGCATTGGACATTCGAGTAATCTTGAGGTCAGGCTACAGAAGTCCCTGCCGACCCTATTCCCGTTTCTCTCGGATATAGGTGCGGCAATTACGAAAGGATTGGATGATTGGTGGGATATTAAATCACCCTATGAATTGATCAACATCAATTTCTGGCACGACAAAACTAAAAACCCGCAATTTGCGCCGCCAGCATTTCGCCTAGATCGACGCGATAATGTGCCGTTTGAGCAAGAAGTCTATTACTCAGAAGCTCCGATGAGTACGGAAAAGCATATCGCGGTGCTTGAAAAATTAGAAAGTGTTTGTTTGAATGCTCTTGAAAACCTGAAGCAGGGAAGTGGCAGTGGAGGGATGGCTCAGTGACCTGAGACACCCGGCTATCGACTGGGCGCGCACTGCTAACCCACGGTGTCGTGAGTTTGAATCTCGCCTCTCCATCAACGGGAATTTCCGTGAGTCCGGCACATTGGGCGATCATGTGTAATTCCGTATCATTTGGATTTTGTCTAGCGTTTCTTGACTGCATCTTGGGCGATCTCTCTCCGTCGCTCAGGCGTGAGCTTATCAGCTTTGGCCCGTCCGCCCTTTGATCCGCCCAGCTTTCCAAGCGCAACAGCAGCCGCATTCCGATTGTCATCAACGTGATCCTCGGTTTCCCTATCGTAATATCTCCGATGAGCTTGGCGAGCGCAATCGGGTCGCGCAGACGTTTCTCGCAGGTTGCGGCCACTACGATATCGCGTCACTTGCCAAAAGATGCAGCGCCGTGTCAACAGTTGCGGATTTGAAACTGACCGACTACCCAATTACGCGGGGCTTGGAACTGCGCGCCGCCTGGAATTGCGCAGGCCGGCGATCACGCGCTGACGCGCGAGACCACCGCTGCCAGCCGGCTCCGCGACGCCCGCGCACCCAGCCCCGCCGCGTCCAGCCGCTCGAAATATTCGCGCACCGCCAAGCCGATAAATTTCCGCACCGCCGCGCGCCCCGCCTCAACCTGCGCCGCCTCGAGCCCGCCTCCCGCGATAATGATCAGCGGCTCGGTCAGCTCGGGGCTGCCCAGCAGCGCCAGCATCACATGCTCTTCGCCGTCGAGCCATGCGTTCAGCGCCGCCCGTTGCTCCGGCTGATGCGCCAGATGGTAGGCCAACGCGCCGCCTCCGTACGCCACGTGCCGCGCCGCATCCTGCATCGCATAACCCATGATCGCGCGATCGGCCCGCGTCGGCGCAAACGCCGCCAGGTACCGGTAAAGCGCCAGCAGGAACCCGCCCAGCGCCAGGTTGATCATGAGCGATCCGCGCGGAAACTCATCGGCCCACAGCCACTGCTTGAGTCCCTGTTCGGCCGCCACGTTGGCCCGGCCCAGCCCCGTGCCGCCGTACAGCGCGCGCTTGCGAAACGCTTCGAGCAGCCGCGCCCCGTCGAGCATCTGCGCGCACATGAAACTCTTCTGCTCGATAAATTCTTGGTTGATCAGCGCCACCCAGCGCGACGGAAAATCCAGCGCCACCGCGGCGCACTCCTGCATGAACGTATAGACCTGCGCGCACGCCGCTTCGAGTTTGGGCTCCAGCGGATTGGCGTCGAGATCCGTCCACGGTACGTCCAGCGCCGGCGCCCAGCGCCGCGCCTTGCTCTCTTCGTAAAGCTCGGCCACGTTGTCCGACCATACGTCCGACTTGCGGTTGACCAGGTAGCCCATGTCGGGCAGCTTGCCCCACTTCTCGCTGCCCCGCGCCGCCATCGATTGGCTGGTGCGCACCATCTCCGGGATTTTGCTGTAGCCGTAACTGCCGAGGTCGAGGTCCTGGTAAACCAGCCCGCGCCGCGCGTCGCTCGGGCGGCCCTTGACCTTTTCCGTGTCCGCGTCGATCCAGTGCAGCGACAGGTTGCCCTGCATCACCGCGTTCATCGCGTCGAGGACCGCCTGGTCCTCCGTGTAATCCTTGTCGGCGTAAAAGGCCATTTTTTAATTGCCGGTCGTCAGCTCGATTCGAGCCGGCGGCTTAGAACTTGATTCCGGCCTCCGCAGCTGCCGTCTTGCCCATCTCGAACATATTCCACAGCCGCGAGCGATCGCCGCTCTTGCGCTCGGGCATCCCGCACTTGTCCAGCCGCTCGAAATGTTCCCGCATCTGCTTGAGCTGAAAGGCGGTGGTGATCTTGACGCCCTCCGCGATATTTTCCTGCCTGAGGCCGCCGCCGGCGAGCACGATAAACGATTCCGTCAGCTCGGTCGCCGTGCCCGACGCAAACGAGATGTTCTCGGCTTCGTCCAGATGGCTGTGCAGGATCTCGCGCTTTTGCGGAAACTGATCCAGCACCCACTTGAAATGCTGCATGCCATAGCCGACGTGCCGCGCTTCATCCTGCATCACCAGCCGGAAAATCCGCTTGTCAACGTCGGTCGGCGATAGAAATTCGCTGAAGCGAAACAGCGTCAGCACGTTGCCCTCGGCCACCAGATGCAGCGCCACCGACATTTCGCTGAAGGAGTCGGCGTCGCGCAGATGCTTGAGCGCCATCTCGTTCATCGGGCTCGCCTTCATCAGGCCATGGCCCGTCGTCAGCGCGCGCTTGCGAAAAACCTCGGCGTGGCGCGCTTCGTCCATCGCCTGCGCCGCGATAAAGGCGCGCACCTCGATAAATTCCGGGTTGAGCCGCGGCAGCCACATCGCCGGCGTATCGGTCGCGATCATCTCGACTTCGGTCAGGAACGTCATCAACTGCGAGAGCGCCTTGCCGGTCGCCTCGGGCAGCTCGACCCCCTCCAGCCGGTCCCACGGAATATCCGTGGTCGCATTCCATTGCCGCGTCACCGCCTCTTCATAATAGCCGTCGGTGTTATGCGCCCAGACCTCGCTCTTGCGCGAGACCCACGGCTGCGCATCCGGCAGGCCCTCGGGCAACTCGGCGCCGCGCGCTGCGAACGAGCGGTTGCGCCGCAATTTTTCCGGCAGATCGCTGTAGCCGTACCCGCCCAGATTGATATCGCGATAGATCAGTCCGCGACGCGGATTCTCGGCCTGTGGCTTCACCTTCTCGGTGTCTGCCGCCATCCACGACAAATCCAGTTCGCCGGTGCGAATCGTGTAAAGCCACTTGTCGATGAAATCGCGATCCTCGAAGTAGTCTTTCGTTGCGAGATATCCCATCGTGGCCTCCGCCCGGTCAGAAACTCACGTCAAGCTGGCTCGTCAGGTCGAAAAATTCCTGAATCGATTCCATGAAACGATAGAGCTTGTCATGCCCCTCGGGCTCGGCGTAGCTCACCTTCAGCGCCTCACCGAAATGGGTCAGCGTGTTGATGTCATGATGGGTGTCGGCTTCGCCATTGCGCTTGATGTTGTCGATCATCTCGCGCCAGACCGCAGCGTCGCCCGCGATCGTAAAATCGACCGCCGCTGCGTCGATCTCGTCCACTTCGCGCACCCCAGCCAACTCAAACACCTCAAAACTAAGTATAAAGTTGCGTAGCTGGTTACTGTCGGCGATAGTGACGCCAAACGTGGTATCGATAAAGCCCAAGCGACGAAAACGCGCCTCCTCGGCTGCCATTCGCTCGCCAAGCTTTTCGAAATACTCCGTAGAGGGAAATTTTAGACCCATAAAATCCCGGCCGCCCAACCGGTCTTGCGTGGCGCTTGCTCCAACCGCGTCTGACTATCATCATCGCGGGTCATCTTCGGTTGGTCAAGGATGATTTCGGTCGGCAATCCCGTCCACGAAAGGGCTCGACGATCGCCCGATCGCTCGCGCCTATCGACGAAAAGGCCGCAAGTGATGCCGTCCTCAATTCGCTCGCCGCGTGCCATCGGTCCGGCGCTCCGACCGATGCGCTCATGAATCGGTCACGCTCGCTTCATTCTGCCTGCGCGCTTCTCGCGGGCGATTCAATTGCGTGAAAGTCGTCGGGTGTCGATTTTGGTCGGGGGTGGGCGCCGGCTGGGGGAATGGAATGGAGGAGGGCGAGAGCGAGGTCGGTATAGATATCGAGGAGCTGGTCGAGGGAGAGGCGGCCCTGGGGGCGGTACCAGCGGGTGACGGCGGTGAGCATCTGGAGGAGGGCGAAGGTGGCGATTTCGGCGTCGAGTACGCGGAAGGCGCCGGAGTTGACGCCGGCCTCGACGATACTGCGGACCTGGTCGGTGTAGCGGCGCTGGAGTTTGGAGATGGCCTGGTAGTTTTTGGGGGTGAGGCTGCGCATCTCCATTTGCAGGACGGAGGCCTGTTTGCGATTGACGATATGGTAGCCGAGATGGAAGGCGACGAACTTGCGCAGGCGCTCGGCGGGAGCGGTGACGCCGGCGAGGGTGTGGTCGAGTTCAAGGGCGAGGGCCTCGGTGGTCTCCTCGCACAGCAAAAAGAGCAGCTGCTGTTTGCTGTCGATGTAGTTATAGAGCGAGCTTGCCTGGAGGCCGACCTTGCGCGCGAGCATGCGCAGGTTCATGGCGCCGTAGCCGTGTTCGGCGAGCAACTGGATGGCGGCGGTGCGCAGGTTGCGCAGGGTTTCGGCGCCGTTAGAGCCGGGTTTCCGCATGATAATTCCTTGTGCGCCGGTCGCCGCAAGCTGGGCCCGGCCCGGCCGCCGGCCGGAGTCGTGGGGGCGGTGTGCGGGAGTGCCGAGTGGGGCGCCAGCGGAGCGATTGACAAACAGTTTAGTGGATTGGTAGAAGTAAGTCGATAGAAACGAACAGCCGTTAGTTTTATACGACGGACCGGCCGCGGGCGGGACGACCCGGAAACTCAGGCAAAGCATCGGGCAAAAAATCTGGCAAGGAGACCAAGAGATGGCGGAATTCGATTTAGTAGTCAAAGGCGGGATGATCGTTGACGGGACGCTGGCGCCGCGTTTCCGCGACGACATCGGAGTAAAGAACGGCAAGATCGCCAAGATCGGGCGGATCGCGCCGCACGAAGCGGCCAAGGTGATCGAGGCCGACGGTCTGGTGGTAGCGCCGGGCTTCATCGACCTGCACACGCATTACGATGCGCAGATATTCTGGGATCCGTACCTGACGATATCGGGCTGGCACGGGATCACGTCGGTGGTAATCGGCAACTGCGGATTCGGCTTCGCGCCGGTCAAGCCGGCCGAGACCGACCGTGCGATGCGCACGATGGTGCGGACCGAGGCGATTCCTTTGGCGTCGATGCAGGCGGCGATGAAGTTCGACTGGGAGAGCTATCCGCAGTTCATGGACTCGCTCGACCGCCAGCCCAAGGGAATGAATCTGCTGCCCTACATGCCGATGAATCCGCTGATGGGCTACGTCATGGGGATCGACGAGTCCAAGACCGGGCGGATGCCGACGGACGCCGAGCATGCGACGATGCGGCGTCTGCTCAACGAGGCGATGGACGCGGGTGCGTGCGGGTGGTCGGCGCAGCGGCTGGTGCCGAACGGGCCGTCGGCGGTGCAGCGCGACTACGACGGGTCGCCGATGAACACGGACCTGATGCACGACGAGACCTGCATCGAGATGGCGCGGGTGCTGGGCGAGCGCGGCGAGGGTTTTCAGGAGCTGACGCTGTCGAGCTGGGATCCGAAGGCCGACGCGAAGCATTTCGAGACGCTGGCGGAGATCAGCGGGCGTCCGATCATGTTCGAGGCGATCGCGACGCAGGACCGTTTCCCGCATCGGCATCGCAACACCATCAAGTGGCTCGAGCGCTGCCGTCAGAAGGGACTGCGGGTGTACGGGCAGGGCGTGACGACGGACGCGGGCCTGTCGTTTACGTTCGAGGACTGGAACCTGTTCGACGATTCCGACGCGTGGCGGGAAGCGACGACGGGGACGGTCAAGGAGCGAGCGGAGAAGCTGGGCGATCCGCGCCGGCGCGAGGCGCTGAAGAATCAGATGCCGCGCGAGAGCCTGATCACGAGCTACTTCGACGAGATCATCATCACGGACTGCACCAAGGCCGAGAACAAGCATCTCGAGGGGCTGACGCTGCGCAAGGCGGCGGCGCAGACCGGCAAGCATCCGGTGGACACGATGCTGGACCTGGCGGTGTCGGAAGAGCTGAAGACGGAGTTTTTCGCGCCGGCGGTCAATCAGGACATGAACCTGATGAAGGAGCTGATCGACACGCCGCACATCGCGTTCGGAGTGTCCGACGGCGGAGCGCACACGAAGTTCCTGACGGCGGGACGTTTCCCGACCGAGGGTATCGTGAAGTACGTGCGCGAGAAGCAGTGGATGACGCTCGAGCAGATCCACTGGCGGCTGAGCGCGCTGCCGGCGTTCTGCGGCGGCTTCAAGGACCGCGGCTTTTTGCGTGAAGGAGCGGCGGCCGACATCGTGGTGTACGATTTCGACAAGCTCAACGTGCTGCCGATCGAAATCCTGCACGACCTGCCGGGCAACGAATGGCGCCGGGTGCAGAAGGCGACCGGCTACCAGTACACCATCGTCAACGGCCAGGTGACCTTCGAGGGCGACAAGTGCACCGGGGCGACCTCGGGCCAGGTGCTGCGCCACGGCGTGGGCCGCTACGCCTCGGCCTGAGCGCTTAACCCCGGTTAGCCCACGTCAGTCGCGCCGCTAACCTATGATTCATGCTGCCACGGGCGGCGGGAGCAATCCCGCCGCCCGTGGCTTTTTGGCAATGTGTGGAGCGCCAACCGGTACGGCTAGCGCATGATCAGATTCAGTCCGTTAGGAGTGGTAAATCGATTGAGGTCCGTAAAATCCTTCGGCGCCTGTTCGTTTACGTAAAAGGGGCGCCCGTCCCCCGGCTCGGCAAAGATTGTGGCGTGATCGGTTTGAACGTCCCAGATTCCGTACACCATCGAGTTAGACGAGTCCTGTAGTCCGATACCCGGTATATCCAGTGTATGGAGGAAGATTCCGATCGAGCGATTCGGCTTCATTTCCTTGTCGTAAAGATCCTCCCAGAGCGGTGCGTACGTCGCCGCGTCCACATAAACGACTCGCTTCGCAAAACAGTACCCTGAGCTGCGCGATGGAAGTTTACTTACACTGACCTGATAGACCGTGCGCAATTGCCATTTGCCCCACGACGGCTTTGGCCAGCCGAGGGGCATATCATAATGTTCCGGGAAGCGGCCGCTTGGCATCGTATAGCCAATCAGACTGAGTATTTTTCGGGTGCCGATGTACCTGGCGTTGAGCTGAGTGAGATTTGCGTCGAAGCCATATCGGCGATCATCAGGAGTTTCGTCGGTACCCAGATCCGGGCTGCAGCGCGCAGACGCTGAAAGCGTCTGATAGCGCCTAAGCGACGGGATGAATACGTAAATGTCCTCGGGTTGTGTAAGATCGGTATGCGAAACCACGAGTACTGCCGTGTAGCGCTCCTGTTCGGGTTCCTGAACCATTTCGAACTGAGTAAAGTATTTGCCTTCGGCGCCGGAGAAAGTGGACGGGGTCCCGGGATCGGTATTGAATGACAATTGCCGATAGACCTTCATGCCGGCCTTGCAACTGACGCTGCCGCCGCTGTCGACAAAGCACACGACCCCTCTGGTATTCACGGAGAGGTGCGGTGTGTAGCGAAACCACAGGTTGGCCATAATCTTCCAGCCCTTGTGCGGTTCTTCCGGATGCGGAAATGGAATGCCGCCATGATAACCAGTGAGGGTCAGGCCGCCATCGGGAAGCTCTTTGATTTTCACTTGCGCGGAATACTTCTCGGTCGCATCCATATAGCTCTTCGGCAATGGATGAATAATCGTTGGACCGACCGGCATCTCAACATCCGGCGGCATTTTCCAGAAGTAACGGCCCTCGAAGAAGGCTGCCATTCCGTCAGGCATGAAGTCACGGAACGTACGCCAGTTTTGCATCGTGATCACAGTTCCGTCCGGAATCCTGGCTTGGAACCTCGCGACTTCATTGGAACTCGCCGACGAGCGATTTGGCGCTGCGGCAGTTGCGTTCGCACGTGGCGTAACGCTCGCCCCGGTCGTTGTTGGAGGAGGTTGCGCGGCAGAATCTGCTCGAACAGTTGTCGCCGAAAAGATGAGGCAGGATGCGAGCGCGACCGTACTGAATACACGAACGAAACGCATTTTCTGAACTCCATTGGACAGTATTCCGCGATCGCACGCGCTTCCGGAGCCACTGCGCCCCGGGAACGCGTGCGTCGTCGTGCTGAAAAAGGATCGGTACTACAGGCTAGTTCGGCCGCGAGGCCTCGGCATCCGATCTTCTGCCGCTTGTGCCGAGTTGCTTCAGGCCTTCGCGCTTGGTCGCGCCGAAACTTCAGCGTGCCAGCGCGCGAGATTCTCCTGCTCAGGTGTGATCGCGATTTTTGAGACGCGCCCGAAGTCTATCGCCACCAATGCGGTGATATCTGCGATCGAAAATCGATCGCCTGCAACGAAGTGTCGCGAGCCGAGTTCCTGATTCAGCCAATTCAGCCCATCCTCGGCGTTCAAGCGCTGTACTTCTGCATATTCGGGCAATTGTCTGATGCGGCCCTTGAAGAAATCGTGGCGCTGGCGAAATGCGTCTGCGATCGGCTGGAGGACGTTGAATTCCATCCGGCGGTTCCACATCTCGACCAACGCGCGATCTTTCGCGTCCACTCCGAACAGCGGCGGCTGCGGATGTAATTCTTCGAAGTAACGGCAGATTGCGACGCTCTCGGAAATGCAGGTGCCGTCGTCGAGTTCGAGTACCGGGACGGTACTCAGCGGATTTTTCTTGCGAAATTCCTCGCCGCGATTCACCGCTTTGACGATATCGATTTCTTCGTACGGCACCTCGATGCCCTTTTCGGCAAGGAATATCCTTACACGGCGCGGATTCGGTGCGACTTGACTCTGGTAAATCTTCATTACGCGCTCCCGGTAACGATCGGCACTCGCCGAGTGCCGGCGTTACCCTGTTTTCTTCGGCGCCTGCGGTACGCCGGCTTCGATAGTCAGTGGCAATTCAAACTTAATCGCCTGCGGTGCTTCGCAAACCTGGTCGCTGCACGCCTGAAAGCGCAGCGTGCCGGCGATTCGGTACGGCCCCGGTTCGATCCGCTTGCCCAGCGGTTCGAGGAACTTCGCTGGCATCGGCGGACTCCACTTGATGCCGACTTTGCCCATGGCTTTGCATCCGGCCGAATAGACCGGGAGGGTTTCTCCCAAAGCCTTCAATGACATCGGGCTCGCCGCAGGCAACTCGAGCGATTGTTCGCGGATAAGGGGACTTTCGAGACTTAGTTCAAGCGATTGGTAATTGGCGGGCAGCGGCTTGCCGTAAATGTGCCATCCGGAATCCACCTGCAAGTCCAGCGCAATCGCGAGCTCCTGCCCGGGAAAACACCGGTCGGTCGATAGTGCAACCGTCGCGGTGACTGGACCAGACTGGATTCGAACCGCATTACTCGCTTCGCCGTCAAAATGGCGCAGGACGACCTGCGATGCGGATGCACGATATTCATAACTCGGCAGGAACAACTTGTCGCGCACCGTGCCATCGGGTGCGATCAAGTAATCGCCTGGCCATGGTATTCCGTACAGCATCTTGTGATCCGCGGGAATGTTAGTGTTGAAGATTCCGAATTCCCGGATGACCTTGCTACCTGCATCGGAAAGCAACGGGTATCCAATTTTGTAGGTATCGGCGAAATTACTCAGAACTTCGCGTGAATCGTAAGTAATCACCGCCGCATTGACACCGTGCGCTCGCAAGTTTTTCAGTGAGTTTTGCAGCTCGACGAGCTGGTTTCGGCAATAGGGTCACCAATCGGCGCTGCGGCTGAAGACCAGTAGCAGTCCGTTGGGCCCGGTCAGGTCGTGCAGCGACCGGCTGCGGCCGGACTGGTCGGGCAGCGAAAAATCCGGCACCTTGGTGCCGATCGCCGGCCCGGTGCAATAGCCGTCGTTTTGCGCCTCGACGAACTCGATCCATTCATCGGTTTTGATGTCTGCGCCACCCGCCATCATCTTGCGGACGACGCCGTTCAAGACCTCGGTTCTTCGCGCTGCTTCCACTTTCGGGTCACCTCCGGGCCAGGTTTCATCACCGGACCGAATCGGTTGCCGGTGCATCATGCGGACGATAATCAAGTTGGAACGATCAGTCAAGAACCGGTTGTAAGACGTTCGCGCGTCAAGACTGCGACGGCGCGATGGGGTCCTTGAGTATCAACTCGTTTTCCCGCTAATGTTAAACAATCGTTCCAAGATTTGACGGAACAAGTTTGACCGAAGATGGCAGGGGTAAAACAATTCGATCGAAATGAGGCGCTGGAACGCGCCATGACGGTGTTCTGGCGCAACGGCTACCAAGCCACTTCGATCCAGGACCTGGTCGAAGCCACGCGCGTCAACCGCGGCAGTCTCTATACGACTTTCGGCGATAAGCGCGGTCTATTCCTTGCCGTTTTGGACCGCTACGCCGAACGGTTCTTTCAACCGATGATGGCTGACTTGAGCGATCCGGATCCGCGCCGTGCGATCGAGCGGATGTTTGAATCGATCATCCGGCGCACCAGCGATTCGCGCTGGCCTCGTGGATGTCTGTACACCAATACGTCGCTGGAGTGTCCCGGGGCTGGCGATGATATAGGCCGCAAAATAGCGGAGTTGGTATCGCAGCAGGAGTCGGCGATATATCAGGTGGTACGCCACGCGCAGGAGGAGGGGTTGATCGGCCGCAAGGAGGACGCACGCGCGCTGGCGCGGTTTTTCGTTGGCGTCGCTCACGGCCTGAACGTGGTCAACAAAGCGGCGTCCGGTCCCGCGATGCTCAAAGACATGGTCAGAGTGGCGATGCGCGTGTGGGAGGTGGCGAAGGGGCCGGCCCGCAAGGTCGCTTGCGGCAAGGGCAGGGTGCGCGGCCGCACAAAAACGCCGAGTACCCCGCATCCACTCAATTGAAAAAATTCGGAATCGGTTTACCGACGCCGACTTCAATCTTAGCGAGAATCTCAGTCGTCTAAATCGTCGCAGATGAGCGACGGTTAAATTGACGTAGTCCAGTTCAATAGCAAGTCAATGGAGTGAGTATCCCCGAGTAGTATTGGCGTCATAATCGCCAATCCTGGTCATCGAGAATACGCGGGGCCACCCGGATCAGCCAATCCACCCCAACAAGATCGCCAGCAGTGTTCCACTGCCCATCACTACCCACAGAATGAAGCCCTGAATCAGCGGGCGCCGGCCGACCAGCTGCAAAGCCTTTCGGCTGAGTCCCGAGCCGATCAGAAATAACGTGACCACCAGCGAACGCTGTGCGCCGACGAAGACCAGATGGCCCGCGTGCCTCCACGCCGGAATCCAAGTGACTATTGCCGCCGCTGCAACGAAACCGAGAATGAACCATGGCCGCTTGGCCTTTCCGGACGTTGCGGTGTCGCTGCCACGATTCCAAAACATGCCGATCAGCAGCGTCACGGGCACGATCCAGAGCGCTCGAGTCAGCTTGATCGTGGTCGCGATTTCCAGCGCTCGCGCGCCGTATTGCATCGCCGCCCCGACCACCGAACTCGTATCGTGAATCGCGAGCGCGCTCCATACGCCGAACTGCTCCTGGCCCAGATGGAAGTGATGCCCAATGCCGGGGAAAATGAAGAGTGCGACCGCGTTGAGAAAAAACACAGTCGCGAGCGCCACCGACACCTCATGATTCTTGGCGCGGATCGCGGGTGCGACTGCAGCGATCGCGCTGCCACCGCATATCGCCGTACCGACCGTTACCAACAGCGAAGTATCCCGTTCCGTCCCAAGGAATCGGCCCAATGCAAGGCCGATGGTCATCGTTGCCGAGATACCAATTACGGTATAGAAAAACCCGTGCACTCCCGCGCTGGCTACGTCGGACAGGTTCATTCCGGCGCCCAGCCCGATTACTGAGATTTGCAGCAAAGGAGTAATCACGCGCGCCGTGCTGAACGGATAGGGGTTGCCGACGGTCAGCGCTACGACTATCCCAACCATCAACGCGACGCCCGGCGATACGAACGGCACGAGCGACGCGATCGCCAACAGTGGAAACGCGATCCGCACCATGAGGTTCGAGGGATTCGCCATGCTGAACTCGGTGCGCCAGTTCGGTAATGGCTGATGCACTGCGTCCTGCTGGGATTTTGTGGTTTCTGCTGGATCGATCATGGCAGTCATGCGCGCCCCCGTGCGTCAAGTGCTCCAACCTGCGCCTCGAGCCGGTCGCGCAGTTTCGTGCAGATCATATGGCAGAGCTCGAATACCATATCGTCGGCAATCGAGTAATAAACGCTGTTTCCCACCTGCCGGCGTTTGACCAGCCCGGTGTCCTGCAAGACTCTCAGATGCTTGCTAACGTTTGGCTGGGTTGATTCCACGCGTTCCGCCAGCACCGAGACACTCATTTCCCCGCCTTCAAGTTCCTGCAGTATGCACAGGCGCAGCGGTTCACTCATCGCCCGGAATCGCGCGGCGACCAGTTCGAGTGCTTCCCAGGTCATTGGCAGCCGCGATTCACGTGGCCGACCCGTACTACTTGCTTTCATGCCCAATGAGTTATATGTAAATAGAGCCCAAGTCAAATCGCGGGATAAGCGACCTTGCTGTACCGGCAGAGTCGCCGCTTGAACGATGACGATACCGACGCCACGCTGTAATTGCAGACTGCCTCAATCCTCACCAGTTCGGACGCTGCACGCAGGTCGTCTCATCGGTCATCTATAGGAATCAACAGGAACAGTCATGCACAACTTTACCCCAATCGCATCCACCCTCGGCGGCATTCTGATTGGACTGAGCGCGTCATCGATGTTGCTATTCGACGGCAAGATCGTCGGAATCAGCGGGATTTTCGCCGGCCTGTTGCGTCCGGTCAAAGGCGATACCCTGTGGAAGGCCTGCTTTGTCGCCGGCCTGTTGGCCGGTGGATTATTGCTCAGGTGGATTCTCCCGCAATCCTTCGAGTTCGGGATTCTGCGCTCATCGGGCGTGCTCGCGATCGCGGGTCTGCTCGTGGGCTTCGGCACGCGGCTGGGCACTGGCTGCACCAGCGGTCATGGCGTATGCGGTGTCAGCAGGCTTTCCGCGCGCTCGATCGTCGCCACCGCAACTTTCATTGCAACTGGCGCAATTGTCGTCTATCTGTTCGATCATCTGCTCGGGGGACTGTCATGAAACCGCTTCTCACGTCGTTCTTTTCCGGAATCGTCTTTGCCCTGGGACTGGGCCTCTCCGGGATGACGCGCCCGCACAAGGTCATAGGGTTTTTGGATTTCTTCGGAAATTGGGATGCGAGTCTCGCCTGCGTCATGGTCGGGGCGATCGCCGTTTTCTTTTTCGCATACCGCTGGAGCCAAAAAATGACTTCACCGGTTCTGGTACCGAGCTTTTCCCTCCCGCAGCGCACCGATTTGGATTCACGCCTGATTCTGGGCGCAGCGATCTTCGGCGCCGGGTGGGGCCTCGGCGGGTTCTGTCCCGGACCCGCGCTTACCTCACTCGCGTCGGGATCGCTGTCAGTAGTGATTTTCGTCGTTGCCATGGGACTTGGTATGTATCTTCAGGCCTGGGTCGTTGATTCCGCGCGGTTATCTTCGCGACGTATGGCAGTTCTTTCCCCGGCCTCGCCGGATTCGTAAGTCGCGCGGCGCCAGATCCGCCCGCGCCTTTAGTGATGCCCTCGCATCCGATGCGATCGTGCGTCACCACCGAAAACACGAAACACGCAGTGGAGGAGTCAAGCCGTTGAACATGAGATTTCGTCAAGGCACCGAATATCCGCAAGAGCTATCGCGCCGAACGTTCTTGAGGATTGCGAGCGGGATCACTGCCACCGGGATAATCGGTGCAACTGCGCTGCCGGCCTTCGCCGAGAAGCTGATTCATCTGCCGATCGAGAATGGCGTGCGGCGCCTCGGCCGCTTTCCGGAAAAAGGCGAGATGATCCTGTTGCGTACGCGGCCGCCGTTGCTGGAGACGCCGCTAGCCGTGTTCGACAAGGGAGTATTCACGCCTAACGATCGGTTCTTCGTGCGCTGGCATTTGCCGGTTATCCCGACTTCGGTGGACGTCAAGACCTTCCGCCTCCGTGTGCACGGACACGTTAAGCAACCGGTCGAATTTACTCTCAATCAAATTCTCAGACAGTTCAAAGCGGTCGAACTCGCGGCCGTCAACCAGTGCTCCGGCAACAGCCGCGCCTACTTTTCCCCGCGTGTGGCTGGCGGTGAGTGGGGCAATGGCGCAATGGGCAACGCGATGTGGACCGGAATTCCATTGAAAGCGCTGCTCGAAAAGGCTGGAATACTGCCCGGCGCGGTGCAGGTCCGATTCAACGGCCTCGATTCCGGTGAAGTCTCAGCCACGCCCGACTTCATGAAGTCGCTAAGTATTGAACATGCGACAGATGGCCAGGTGATGGCCGCCTATGGAATGAACGGGTCGCAGTTGCCGCTGCTCAATGGGTTTCCACTGCGGCTCGTGGTTCCCGGATGGTATTCCACCTACTGGGTCAAGATGCTTACTGACATAGAAGTACTGGATAAGCCCGATGAAAACTTCTGGATGAGCAAGGCATACCGCATTCCGGATACGCCGGGCGGGATTATGAAGCCCGGGGAAAAAGACGTTAAGATGGTGCCTATCAACCGAATGGTGCCGCGTTCATTTATTACCAATCTGAAAGACGGCGAAAAGATCCATGTCGGCGCGTCAATAGAAGTCCGCGGAATAGCCTTTGGCGGCGACACGGGTCTCAAGGAAGTCGTATTTTCCTCTGACGGCGGAGTCAGTTGGCAGCCCGCGGCGCTTGGAAAAGACTACGGCCGGTATAGTTTCCGTCGATGGCATTCGAGCTTCGTGGCGGCCAAGCCGGGTTATCGAACCCTGATGGTAAAGGCTACCAACAGCGACGGCCTTTCGCAGCCGGCAACGGCAGGCTGGAACCCCGGAGGCTATATGCGCAACGTTGTCGAACAGATAAAGGTCCGCGCGGCCTAGACGGAGATTTTATATATGAAACAAATGCATATCCGTATGATTGTGGCCGTCTTGCTCTTTGCTATCGGGTTTGCAGCTCAAACCAGCGAGGCGCGAGCCCAGACTTCGCCAGCGACAGGGAAGTATGTCATCACCAAACTCACTTCAACGAAGATCGCTCTGCCATTCGGCGATCGCGTATTCAGCGGCGGGAAATGGGCGAAAGTTACTAACACACGCTGCCTGATGTGTCATTCAAAGGGCATGGTCACCCAACAGCCTCCTTTGACCCAGGCCGCATGGACCAAGGAGGTCGAGAAAATGCGCACAGTCTATGGATGTCCGATGCGCGATGATCAGGTTGACGGTGTTGCGCAGTTTATCTTCAAGGCGACTCATAAAGGCCGCTAGGAGTCCGTCCGAGAAATTTCGCCGGTTAAGTTGATCTCCGGATTGGAGCGATTGGCTATTGATGATGCCGGTCGCCCCAGGATCCTGCGAAGCGCCGGCTGGTCGGCTGGCGACTACAAAGAGGTGCGCGTTTTGCTGCGGTATTTCTCGTGACCGCCTGGATGACGGTTACGCATTGCAGAGCCGGTGCAACTTCAAAATGTTGTGGGTGAGACAGACCAGCGCCCACTCGCCCCGGACTTTAGCCAAGCCGCGCAAAAGAAAGCGGCGAAACCCGCGGGCCTCTTTGATCTGGCCGAAGACCGGCTCCACGATCGTTTTCCGTGTCACATAGATTGCCCGCCCCACCTTAGTCTGAAGCTTGCGTTTCATGCGGTCGACCCGCGTCGCATTGCGCGGTAACGGTCCGCGCGAGCAGGGCTGGCGGTATTCGTCATGCTTCTGCTTGCCAGTCGCGATATAGCAATCGATCGGGTCTCCAGACTGACCGAGAGCCGCCAGATACGCGAGGTTCTTCTCCGAGCAATAGCCACTGTCGGCCACGAGGCCGGTGGGTCGCTGTCCGCTCTGTTGCTCGATCACCTGGACCATCGGTTCGATTTGCTGTTTATCGTTGGCTGCCGGCGTCACGCTCTGCCCCACGATTAACTGCAACACCGGCTCCACTGCCGCCTGCGCATTGTAGCCTTGCACCAGACCGTCGCTGCCCTGCATCAGGCGCGACTCCGGGTCGGTGAAATTGTATTGATCTTTGTCCGCGGGCTTCGCCGATTGCACTTCTGCGCGCGGCTTTCCGGCCTTCTCCGCCGACTGCCGCGCCCGCTCTTCCAGCGCCCGTTGCGCCGCGCGAATCTTCCTTAGCCGGCTCTCGCGCCGCTGCAACTCTGCGGGTAGCTCGTCGCCCCGCCGATCGGCCCCGTAGTGCGCGTCTTCGGCGGCGTCCACCGCCTCGGCCTGGGCCAGCAGTTCCCGGACCTCTGCGCGCAGTTGCCGTTGCCGCTCCTGCATCCGGCCATAGCTCATCGCTTTGTGCTTGCTGGCGTTGGCTTTCAGCTTGGTGCCGTCCAACGCCACCCGCCCCAGTTTCAGCGCTCCCGCTTCCAGCGCGATCTTCAGCACCTCTTCAAACAGCCCGGCCAGCGTCGCCAGATGGAGCTTGCGAAAATCTGCGATGGTACGGAAGTTCGGCGCGTTGCCCGCCGCCAGCACGCGAAACCCCACGTCCTCGATTAAACGCCGCTCGATGCGCCGCGAGCTAAATACCCCCACGCAATACCCATACACCAGCACCTTGGTCATCATCCGCGGATCGTAGGGCGGCTGCCCGCGTTGCTCGTCCCCATACGCCGCATCCAGCGCCGATAGGTTCAGATTGTCGACCACATCGCTGACGAAGTAGACCAGATGATTCTCGGGCAACCATTCACGCAGGCTCGGGGGTAGCAGAAACTCTTGATCCGGATGGTACGGTCGGTAGCTCTTACCCATGCCTAATTATCTACTACTCACACCCCGTTTTCTTCCTCAGTCAAATAACTATTTCTCGGACACGCTCCTAGTCCTCTGACCTGCGCCTTTTGATATAATTTGGCGGGCCAGTCGGCAGCAGACGGGACGTTCGCTTGCAGTAAGAGGTTCCGGGCAATTCTGGAACTGGCGGCTCGGGCGCCCGACCTGCTTTGAGATGCTCGGCTAATCAATGACCTAGTCGCTAATTTTCGACTTAGGAGTACGACGCATGATTTACGAATTAAGGACCTATCATTGCATGCCCGGTCGCCTGCCTGCCCTGGTGAAGCGCTTCGAATCCACCACGATCCGCCTGTTCGAAAAACATGGCATTCGACAACTCGGCTTCTGGACGGTTGCGATCGGAGAGTCGAATCAGGATCTGATCTATATACTTCAGTGGGAATCGCTGGCCGAACGCGACCGGAGATTCGCCGCCTTCCAGAGTGATCCCGAGTGGATCGAGGCGCGGCGCAAGAGTGAAGTGGACGGTCCCTTGGTAAAATCAATAGCCAACTCGATTTTGACGCCAACCGCATTCTCGGCGGCCAAATAGGGTTTCACCCGCTATCGCCGAGTAGCTAATCGTCGGCCCTTGCGGATCGACGGCGCGGATTCCCCGCCAATTCGCGGGGAATCCGCCTTGCTCTGTTGGTTGTGTTGACGCCGGGAGCGGTTACCGATCGAGTCCCGTTATGCAGCCGATTTCTTTTGGGAATCGTGGTCGGCCTGAATCTGACGAAGCTGTTCCCAGCTCAGGTATGCGGTAAACTTGTCTTCGCTGAAGAATAGTACTGGCCCATTGCAGATGAACAGATATTCAGTATCTTCGAGTGCCGTGGTCGCACCATGCACCATTCCATTCGCTTCGTATACGTAGTCGCCCGCATTTAGAGTGCCGGTTCGCACCTGCAGCTTACCCGACAGTATAAAGGTGTGCGACGCACTCAGGTGCTTATGGGGCGGTGCTACGTAACCCTTCAGCCAGCGCAGCAATACGACCCAGTTTCCCGATTCGGATCCGGTATAGAGGATCTTGATAAGCGCCCGCTTGGGATCGTCCGCACTTGGAATCCAGTCGAGCTCCTGAGCCTTTACCAGCGTATCCATCAGTTCGCTATTGAAAGGTTTGATATCCTGGGGCAGTGGCATTGTTGGGGTCCTCCCTCTCTGATTTATTTGCGGCTCGAACTTTCGTTTCGTGATGCGTAGCGTAAGTGCCCGATTATTTCGCAGCGTTAAGCGCCGCATCGGACTTTTGGCGCCCGGTGCAGACTTCTCTCCCGGCCGACCGTCACCCGTACTCGCCTTCACCTCAAAAGTATCGACGGCGAGAGACCTAGCACAAGCCTCCGTTTTGCACCAGCCACAGCGAATTATGCCGACGCTTGGACCATCGCGCGCAATGTCCATTGAGCCGACAACTGGCGCGACTCCGATCCGCGATATCGTTCCAATAGCAATCGTCCACCGTTTTGCGCTTATATGGAGGCTCTGCTGTTACTGAGGAAATAGACGTTATGACCCAGACGCTTCAGACCATGATTGTTGGCAGCCTGCCGAGCCCGTCGTGGCTCGCTGAACCCGGGGTGTATTCGCAGTGGCGGCTGGCCAGTGACGCGCTCGCCGAGGGACAGGATGATGCCGTGCGTCTGGCTATCGACGATCAGCATCGAGCGGGCTTGAAAATTGTTACCGACGGTGAACAGCGACGGCGTCATTACATTTGGGGATTTTGCGAGGGGCTCAGCGGGATTGACTACAGCCGTCTGGTCAAGATTCAGACGCGCGGTAATCGCTACGGATTAATGGTCGATGCCGCGCGCGTGACCGGTCCACTGCGGCGGGCGCGTCCGACTATGTTAAGCGCCCTGCAATTCGTCAAGGAGCATACGAAGAATCCGGTAAAAGTCACCTTGCCCGGACCGATGACCACCGCAGATACGCTGGCCGATGAGCATTACGGCAGCCGCGCAGCGCTTGCTATGGATCTCGCGAGACTGCTCAATGAGGAAGCCTGCGAACTCGCGGAGAATGGCTGCGATATCGTTCAATTCGACGAACCTTGCTTCAATATCTACCTCGACGAGGTCGAGGAGTGGGGTATCAAAACGCTCGAACGGGCGGCGCAGGGTGTGCAGGCCAAGACTGCCGTTCACATATGCTATGGCTATGGCATAGCGCCGGTGTTGCAATGGAAAAATAAGAATACCGACTGGAGCCACTATAGCCGCACGCTGCCGCTCTTGAAGACCAGTTCGATTAGTCAGATCTCAGTCGAATGCGCTGCCTCTGGCGTGGATCCATCGGTACTGTCGTTGGCCCGCGGAAAAGATTTGATGGTAGGCGTAATCGATGTCGGAACCGAGGAAGTCGAAGCGCCTGAAACCGTCGCGGCGCGGATTCGAATCGCCTTGCAATACGTGGCGCCCGAAAATCTCTATCCCTGCACTGACTGCGGTTTGGCTCCCAGATCCCGCAGCGCTGCACGCGGGAAAATGAATGCATTGGAAGCAGGTGCCGCGTTGGTCCGCGCGGAACTTTCGCGCTCGTAAGGCGTGCGGCGACCGCTATTCTCGGTCCGAAGTTGCTACGGCTGTAATGGCGATCGCTGTCGCTCCGCCATATGCACCAGAGGAGTCATCCGGCGCACTGCTAATTTATAGCGCACCCTGCGCGACCAGCTTGGCGATATCCGCCGCGCTGAAACCGATTTGCTCCAGAACCTCGCGCGTATGCTCACCGAGATGCGGTGCGCCATGACTAAAGGCCGTCACACGATCGCCGCCATCGGTCGCGACCGATACCGGGTAACTCAGTTCGCGTCCCAGTTCACTGTGATTGATCTGCTGGAACGTGCCGCGCGCTTTGAAATGAGGATCCTTGATATTTTCCTCCGGGTACCTGACGCTTGCCCACAACAACCCTTTGGCCTGCGCGCGATGGAATAGCTCTTCGGCCGTCATCGACCCGGCGAGCTTGTCGATCATATCGCTGAAATGATTCTGTGCCTCCGACGGCGAGCGCCGGCGCAGCTCGCGGTACTCTTCGGATTCGAGATCGTGCTCGATTCCCGCTTCATTCAGCATCTCCGCGATTACCTTGGCATCGCGTCCACCCCAAAACAGAAACGCCTTGACGTAGCGTCCGTCCTTGGTCCGCCGCAGCCACGGCCGCGTGCGGCTTTCGGCGGCATGCCGTCCGGTCTGCCGCTGAACCACTGCTCCATTGTAAATATAGGTAGGTATCGCGACCTCAGTGCAAGTGCTTACAGCTTCGTGAATCGACAGGTCAATGCAATCGCCTTCGCCGCTAAGTTCGCGAAAGTTCAATGCCGTGATAATCGAGATAACCGCATACTCACTCGCGATATGGTAGGCCTGCCACATCTCCGGCGCGATCGGCGGCGTGTCGTAAATGCCGTCGCTCTTCGGATCGTAGCCGCATGATGCCATCACACCGCCCAGCGCCAGGTGCGTCAGATTAGTCATTTTGAGATCGCGATACGGACCGTCGAGCCCAAATGGAGTAATCGTACATACTATGAGCCGCCGGTTTTCCTGTTGCGTTTCGCGATAGAAAGCCATTCGTCCCGCAACGGCCTCGGCCTCGCCGCAATCGACTATCACATCGGCCCTTGCCGCGAGTCGGGTGAAGGCCTCGCGCGCCGCCGGATGGTCGATATCGAGGCTCACGCTTTTCTTGCCCAGGTTGTAGCGGCTGAAGCACAGGCTATGCTCGGGACCTTGCTCCGCGGTGGTGTAGGGACCGAGTCGGCGGGAGTCGGATCCGCGCGGTCCTTCCAGCTTGATCACCTCGGCGCCGAGCGACGCGAGTAACATGCCGGCAAATTCGCCACGCCTGTCCCCGCATTCGAGGATGACGGTTTTTTCCAGGGCTGAACTCAGGGCTGCACGTGTTTTCAAATGACCCAATCCTCTCGCAGCGCGGCGATTTCCTCGGGCGTGAGTCCGAGCACGTCGCGATAAACCGTATCGTTATCCTCGCCCATCATGGGCGCGCCGCGATGCGGCAGACCGCCGACATCAACCGGGATTTTTTCGAACTTTGCCGGAAATCCCTCAATCGGCCAGGTCCCGATTTCACTGTGCGGCAATGGCACAAAGTAGCCGCGCGCCTTAAGTTGCGGGTCGCGTTCACATCGGTCGTCCGCCTTCTGCACCGCAGCCGCCGGCACGCCGCGCTTTTGCAGCCGGTTCATCAGTTCGTAGCGGTCCGCACTTTTAGTGGATTCCGCAATCATCCGATCGAGTGCGTCCTCATTCGCCTTGCGTCCGGCGCCGCTGCGAAAACGCGCATCGCTGGTCCAGTCCGGTGTGCCAATCTCAGTCGCGAGTGCCGCCCATTGCTCGTCATTCTGAATGGCTATTGCGATCCATTCATCGATGCCGCGACACGGATAGGCGCCGTGTGGCGCCCAGTCCGCAGCTTGCATGCGATTGCCGTGACGATCCGTTGGCTTTCCGGTAACCTGTGCTTCGAGCGTCGCGGTGCCCGACACCATGATTCCCGCTTCGGTCTGCGACAGATCTATGTAGCATCCGCGCCCCGTTCGCCGCTTACGCACCAGCGCGGCTAGTACTAGGATTGCACCGTAATAGCCAGTCGAATGGTCAAGATATGAATAGCCCCAGCCCGCCGGCGGCATCGGCTCCGGAAATCCCGACATGTGAGTCAGGCCCGAGAGCGCCTGCGCCGTCGGCCCGACGCTCACATACGCATTGTAAGTTCCCGATTTTCCCATCCCGGTTATCTGCAGATAGATCAGTCCGGGATTGATCTCACTCAGCACGTCGTACCCGAGTCCCCACCGTTCCATCTGTCGGGGACTGTAGTTTTCGCACAACACCGACGCGTTCGCGATCAGCCGCTTGAACAGGTCGCGTCCCTGCGGCAGGTTCATGTTCAGCGTGATGCCGTACTTGCCAGCGTTGATGTTATTGAACAGGCCGCTGCGATTGAGGCTGTCGGCCTCGCCGCCCGGCGCATGCGGACGAACGCCGCGAAGCAGGTCCAGTGCGCGATCGTCATGCCATTCCACGCGAATCACTTCCGCGCCCATCGTCGCCAGCATTCGGGTGGCATTGGGCCCCGCTACGATCTTGGTCAGGTCGATTACCCGCACGCCGTCCAGCGGTCGCGGCCGCGCCGGTTCAGATGGTGCCATGCAAATTCGCCTCCCCGCCAATGTTTATCCGCGATCGCCGCGCGCTTCGATGCTCAACGATTCGATACCTGCTCTTAGTCATTCTCGAAACCGCGCGTTCGCTTTCCTGCTGATCCGCGACCATACGCCTGACGACGCCGGCCTACAATAAAAATGACGATCGCGAAAAATGCCGATCGCGATCGTTCAGCCAATCATGCAATACCTTAATAGCGCTTGACGATGTATGCCGATCGTTTACAGTCGGCGCCGTGTCACCGGCCGCTCGAGCCGGCCTCGACGATTTGCGGACGGCGCCATGGCGACCGTCAATCGCAGGGGAGACCATGATGAAATATACGCGAATCTATGCCGACGCGGCGGGGGAAACCCACCTCGAGGATGTAACGCCCGACTTGAAGGCGTCGGATCACTCTTCGATGATGTCGGAGTTGATCGCCGCCAAAGGAGTAATCTTCCGCGAGACCAACGGCGCTCAATACTTCGTTGACTGGCATAACGCACCTCGTCGCCAATTCGTCGTAAACCTCAGTGGCGAAGTGGAAATCACCGTCAGCGACGGCGAGAAACGATGCTTCGGGCCTGGCACCATTCTGCTCGCCGAGGACGTCACCGGAAAAGGCCATATCTCGCGCGGCGTCGGCGATTCGCAGCGCCTGGTGATTTTCGTGCCGCTCGTGGATCAGAAGTAAACCCGTGCCTGCCAACCTGACGCTCTGTCGCGCGGCCCCAGCCCCCGACTACCCGTCGCGCGGCAAACTTGACGTCATCGAACCGAAAGCGTTAGTTTCGCGCATCGAGAAACGAACCTGAATTCCGTTTCCCTGGACTTATTAGCTCCGCGCTCTAATTCAGGCTCTTGCGGGAGGCCCAGATTTACATGGCGACATTACGCGGCGAAGAGATTATTGCGCATTGCCTCAAACGCGAAGGCGTCGACACAATTTTCTTCATGATGGGTGGTCCCACCGGCGGCACTGCCGGCGCGTGTCTCAACCTTGGCATGAAGGGAATCTACGTGCGCCACGAACAGGCCGCCGCGATGATGGCGCACGCCTACGCGCGCATCACCGGCAAGCCCGGTATCTGCATCGCCCCGATGGGTCCCGGCGTCGCCAATCTCGTCACCGGCCTCGCCAACGCCTGGGCAGACGCGACCCCCGTGATCGCCATCGGCGGCGCTTCGCCAATGCGCGGCACCACCCTCGACACCTTCCAGGAGATGGATCAGATGCCGATGATGAGGCCGATCGTGAAGGCGGCCTACCACGTCGATCTCGGCTATCGCATCCCGGAATATTTCAGCATCGCCTTTCGTGAGGCCCTCGACGGCAAGCGCGGTCCGGTCTATCTCGACCTGCCGGGTGACATCCTTTCCGGCAAGGTCGATGAGGAGAAAATTCACTGGGTCGAAAACTACCGCGTCGAGACCCGTCCGGCCGGTGATCCCGCGATGGTGCGCAAGGCCATCGATCTCCTGGCCGCTGCCCGCAAACCCATGGTCCTTACCGGCAGTGGTGTGATCTGGTCGCGCGCCGAACAAGCATTACGCGCCTTCGTTGACGCTACCGGAATACCATTTTTCACCACTCCCCAGGGCCGCGGCGTGATTGCCGAGGATCACCAGCGGTCGTTTTCGGCCGCCCGCTCAACCGCATTTCGCGAGGCCGACGTGGTACTCGTGATCGGCGCCCGCGCGAATTCGATGCTCTCCTTTCTGCGCGCGCCGCGCTTTTCGCCCGACGCGAAGTTCATCAACGTTAATCTCGACGGCCGCGAAATCGGCCACAATCGCGCGGTCGAAGTCGGCATTATCGGCGACGCTCGCCTCGTGCTCGAGCAACTCACCGCCGAGGCCAAGGGCCGCTTCAACCCGGCCGAGGAATCCGCCTGGGTCGCTCAACTCGCGGCCAAACACCGCTCCAATCTCGAGCGCAACGCCCCCCTGATGCATTCCAGCACGCTCCCGATTCACCCGCTGCGCCTGTGTAACGAGGTCAAGGACGTCATCACGCGCGACACTATCCTCGTCGTCGACGGGCACGAAATTCTCAACTTCGCGCGCCAATCCATTCCGATTTACGCGTCCGGCAGCAGCCTCAACGCCGGGCCGCACGGATGTATGGGAGTCGGTATCCCCTTCGGTATTGGGGCCAAAGTTGCCGCCCCCGATAAGCCCGTTGTAGTACTCAGTGGCGACGGCGCATTTGGCTGGAACGGCATGGAAATGGATACTGCGATTCGTCACAAACTGCCGATCGTTGTCGTGCTTTCCAATAACGGCGGCTTCACCTCGCGCCAGACCGGTGGTACCGTCGGCCGCGACCTCGGCTTTCAGCGTTATGACAAGTTGGTCGAAGCCCTCGGCGGCTATGGCGAATTCGTCGAGCAGCCCGACGAGATTAAGCCCGCCATCCAGCGCGCCATCAAGAGCGGTAAGACTGCATTAGTCAATGTTTGTACCGACCCCGACGCGCAGGCCACTACCGATATGGGGTTTGCCGGCTACTAGTATTGCCACGGAGGGGTGGTCGGCGCCGCCGTCGGATTCAGATCCCCCTGCGGCGGCGCTGCGGCTTTCACCGTAATCACGTAAGTGACCTTTTCACCGGTGTCGAGCGTTGCATTGATTTTCCAGCTGCCGGTGTCCGCCCCTACCAATTCGATTCGCCCCGGCGCGGTCTGCATTACCACCGCACCGCCGTTTTTGACGACCTTCGAGCTTGGGGTCGTGCCTTTCTTGACGCCGCTGATTGTATAGTTCTGACCCTTACTGATCGTTACTGGGATAATTCGCCTTTTTTCCTTGGACTTTTCTGCCAGCGCCGACGTTCCGATCATTCCGATTAGCGCCAAAATCACCGACGCGCCCGCCAGCGTACGCCAGGTCCGGCCCTTCGCTTTGCTCCAATCGAATTTCATTTGCTATCTCCCCCAGCGCCGAATCCAATCGCCGATTCCCCCTCAGCATAGCCGATCTGTCGCCGCTGGAACCAGCCAGTTTCCACCGCCGCCGCGCGATCCGCGCCGGCCTGCCCGATCCGCCGAGCACCCCGCGCCGTTATTTTTCCCTCGGTCCATGGTCTCGCGGCCCGTCGCTATTCCTCGCGCGTGCCCGGCTCGCTCGGGATACCCTTGCGCGGCAACAGGAGCGTCAGCGGCAGCGCCAGAATGAATAGCCAGAAGAGCAGTATGAACGTATCCTCGTATGCCATCATCGTCGATTGGCGGGTGACGATTCCGTTCACGATCGCCAGATCGCCCTTGCGAAAGGTCGAGGCACTGTCGCCGAAACTCCGCAGCCGGCCGCTCGCCTTCGAATCGTACTGGCCTAAGGCGTGGTTGAAGACATTGATATTGTCGCTCAGAATCGCATGATGGATCTGGGTGCGCCGCTCGACCATCGTCGCCAGTACCGCGTACGCGATATTTCCCGCCTCCCGCCGTATCAGCGTGTACAGTCCGGCCGCCGCCGTCATATTCACCGGTGGCATTGAGCTCAGCGACACCGTGCTCAGAATCACCATCGAGCAGCCCGTGCCGATCCCGGATTCCATCAGATACGGAATGAAGTTCGAATAGCCAGTACCCAGCGGCAATCGCCCCAGTCCCCAATATGCCGCCGCCAGCATCGACATCCCGAACGCTACGAGCAGCCGCGGGCTCACGCGATTATAGATCGTCCCGACGATTGGCATCACGCAGAACATCGCCGCCGCGCGTGGCAACAGCACCAGCCCCGCGCGAAAGGCCGGATAATTCAGCACGTCCTGTGTCACCTGCGGCAGCAGAAAGGTCGAGCCGAACAGCGCAAAACCGATCACTGCGCCCATTCCGGATCCCGCGCTCAGCCGCAGGTTGCGAAACAGCCGGAAGTTCACGATCGGCTCGTCGCGCAACAGCTCCCACGCCAGCAGCCCGATTAGCGCCGCCACCGCCAACCCGGTTCCGAGTACGATCCAGTGCGAGGCGAACCAATCGACCTCCTGCCCGCGCTCGAGCACGATTTGCAGCGCCGTCAATCCGACCGTCAGCAGCGCTATTCCGCCCCAATCGATATTGCGAAATCCACGCTTCAGGTACGGCGGATCCTGCACGAACGCGCTCACCATCAAAATTCCCGCGATCGCCACCGGCACGTTGATGTAAAAAATCCACCGCCAGCCCCAGTTGTCCACGAGCCATCCGCCCAGTACCGGCCCGATCGTCGGCGCCAGCATCACCCCCATGCTGTACAGCGCCATCGCCATGCCTTGTTCCGCCGGCGGAAATTTCTCTCGCGTGATCGCCTGCGATGCCGGAATCAGGGTCCCGCCCCCCGCGCCTTGTATCACGCGATAGACCAGCATCTGCCCGAACGTTTGCGAAGTCCCCGCCAGTACCGATCCCAGGGTGAACACCGTCATCGATAACAGGTAAAGCCGCTTGCGCCCGAGCAGTGTGCTCCAGAACGCCGTCATCGTAATCATGATGATCTCGGCGATACTGTATGCCGTCGATACCCACGTGATCGTCAGCAGGTCCTGCCCGAAGCTGCCCATCATGTGCGGCATCGCGATATTCACCACGCTCACGTCCATAACGGACAGGAACGTGCCGCTCAGGACCGACGCGGCGACCAGCCACTTGCCTGCTTCCGGTCTCAGGCTTGGCGCCGGGGCCTCTGGTTCCAGTGCTTGAAGACTCATCGGTGTGTGACGATTTAAAGCATAATTGTGCCCCGCGTCACGACCAAATCGAGAGGTTAAGCAGCTTCCGATCGTAATTTATTTATGAAATGCCAGGCTCGCCCGCGGCCACAGAACCCGGCGCACCGCTCCCGCCGGCTTGCCGTCCGCCGCGCCCATCGCGACGCGACCGTGTCGCGATTGCTACCGCCCCAGTCGCGTTAGCCGCCGCGCTTCAGCGCGACGCCGGTGCGCAGCGCCTCCTCGGTCGATTCATCCAGTGGCAGCCCAAAGCCGTCCGCCAGCCGCGTCAGATAATTGAAGATCCCGACGACATGCGCCACCTCCAGCAGCCCTTGATCGTCCAACCCGAGTTCCCGCAGCGGCTGCCAATCTTCCTCGACCATCCGCGTCGGCGTCGCGCTCAATTTCTCGGCCACCGTGCATAGCGCGCGGCTGCGTTCCGATAACCCCGTTACTTCCCGCCACCGATGATTCCTGATCGCTTCGCTCAGCGCCGCGTCGCCGCCTTCGACACGCAGAAACTCTGCGTGGGATTGGGTTCAATAATGGCAGTCCTGTGCCGCCGCCGTCACCGCCGCGATCATCTCGCGCTCCGCCCGCGATAACGCGCCCGGCGCGAACATAATCGACCCCACCAGCCGGCCGAAATACGGTCCAATTCGCGGATGCGCCTGGATCAGCCGCGCCATCGCCGGCACGCTGCCGAAATTGTAGGGGTGATTCGGTGGAAATTCGCCTTCGGTGAAATTCTCCGGCTCCGCTAACTTTACCCATGCCGCGGGCCTCGAGTCTGATTTCATCTTCGCGCCTCCCGTGACGGTGCTTGTGCGGATCCTGCCCCGCGCCGATTTTTATCCGTCGCGCAGATCGTGCATATATCGCGATGCGATCGGTTATCACAAACCCCTCGCTTGAGCCCGGCCCAGTACCCACGATACCGGCGCGAATTCGCGATGCCTGTGCTAAATTCACCGCGACCACGCTTACAGGGACGCGCACATGAACTACTTTCTCGCCAAGACCGATCCCGCAACCTATTCGATCGACGATCTCGAACGCGACCAGCGCACCGCATGGGATGGGGTTACCAACGCGCAAGCGGTCGCCGTTATCCGCACGATGCGCCCGGGCGACCGCATCTTCATTTACCATAGCGGCGGCTCGTCATGCGTGGTCGGGCTTGCCACCGTCCGCTCCGAGCCGCGCGACGATCCGAAAAATCCCAAATCCGCGATGGTCGATGTCGAATTTGCCGGGCGTCTCGCTCCCCCCGTGACGCTGGCCGAAATCAAACAGTCGAAAAAATTCGACGACTGGGCGCTGGTCCGCCAGGGCCGCCTCTCGACCATGGCGGCGCCCGCAAAATTCTCCTCCTGGATGCGCAAGCGCCACCCGCACGCGAACATCTAGTCCGCCGCTATCCTTGCCCCGCGCTCGCTCGTTCAGGGAACTTTTCAGGGCTGGCCGCGGTTAAGGCATGCAAGACTCTGCATCTGGCCCTCAAAGGGGGAATCTCAATGGAACGCTTAAGGTCTTGCTTAATGTCCTACTTGATGTCGGGGCGGTCTTCGGTGTTGCTGACCAGCATCCTGTTCGGCCTCGCATTTTCCGCGACGCCCGCTGTCGCCCGCATGCCGTCGCCCTGCGTCCGCACTCGCGCAATTCCAAACCTCTGTACACTTGACACCGCCTCGTTCCCCTCGATCGTCCTCGCCGATTCGCGCGCGGTCGCCTCCAAATCGCGCCAGCCGTCCGCCGCTCCCGTCCCGCCGGATTCCGGTGTTTACGGATACGTTGGCACCACCGCCTTGAGGGGGGGCGATCGGCGAATGTGTCTGGATCTACGACGCCAGCAACCAAAAGCAGGTCGCAGCTGGACGCTGCTCTACTAAGAATCCTGGTAAGTACCGCGTACCGCTCGCACCTGGCCATTACGTTTTGAAAGGTCCCGGCGGCACCAAAACGATCCTCGTCAAGCGTCACGCCTGGACCCACGTTAATTCGCTCTTCGATATGCCGGGTGGAAATATGTGAGGTTCACGATCCCCTGATCGTGCACCGATGACGGCGTACTGAATTATCTCCGCTTACCGTGTATCCGAGGGCGCCGGTCCGCCACGTCCGCCTCCCGGAAATCGCGGCGCCCGTATCCCGCGCTCACCGATTCGTAATAGCCAACGCCGCGACTTAAGCGGTGTGTGGCGCGGCCGCCCCGTTTGATTGACGTTGCCATCGTTCTGTACACTGAAATCGCTCTTGCGCCCCCTTTTACTTCATTCACCGGTTTTCCGATGCGATTTGGCAATATCCTCCATGGCGCTAATCCCCTAATCACCGGGGCCGCAGTGCTCTGCGCCGCCCTCGCCATCGGCCTGATCGTTCATTTCGTCGTCGTCCTCATCAATCGCCGCGCCGCGAAACGCTCCGCCGGATTACTGCACCAGTCGCTCGAAGAACACTGCCGCAAACCGCTCGCCGTCCTGTTGCCGGTGCTCTCGATTAGCCTGCTGCTGCCCGCCGCTCATCTCCCTCCCTCGTGGAGCGCCATCGCGAGCCATGCCATCGGTATTCTCACCATTGCCAGCGCGAGTTGGCTGTTGATCGCTCTGATTTTCGTCGTCTCCGACCTGATCCTCGCGCACAATCGGCTCGACCAGCCCGACAACCTCAAGGCCCGCGAAATTGCCACTCAGGTTCAAGTCTTCCAGCGCGTCTTCCTGGTCGTGATCGTGGTGCTGGCGGGCGCCACCACCTTGATGTCGTTTTCGTGGGGCCGCACCCTCGGCGCCAGCGTCCTCGCGTCCGCCGGCATCGCCGGTATCGCGGTCGGTATGGCCGCGCGGCCCACCCTCGAAAATCTGGTCGCCGGCATCCAGCTCGCCATTACCCAGCCGATGCGCCTCGAAGACGCCGTCATCGTCGAGAACGACTGGGGCTGGATCGAGGAGATCACCTCGACCTACGTCGTCGTTCGCACCTGGGATTTGCGCCGCTGGATACTGCCGCTCACCTATTTCATTCAGCACCCGTTTCAGAACTGGACCCGGCAAACCGCCGACCTGCTCGGCTCGGTCTTTCTGTTCGTGGATTATACGGCGCCGATCGAGGACCTGCGCGCGGAGTTCACGCGCCTGGTCCACGCCTCGGCCCGATGGGACCGCAAGGTCTGCGTGCTTCAGGTCACCGACGCGACCGAGCACACCTTGCAATTAAGGGCGCTCGTCAGTGCGGCCGACGCCGGTACGGCCTGGGATCTGCGATGCGAGATTCGCGAGAAGCTGGTCGAATTCATCCAGCGCCAATCCCCGCAATCGCTGCCCCGCACCCGTGCCGCGCTCGCCTCCGCCGAGGGTCTTTCGCTTGACGGCGGTCTCCGCGACGGTCAAACGGGCAACGGTTAACCCCTTCGGCGCGCGCCGTCCATCACGCCGGCTTACGAGACTTCTCGAAGGTCTCTACCACCTGCAGGAAAGCCTCCAGCATATCGATCGTCGTAACGACTCCGACCAGCTTTCCGCTATCTATCACCGGCAGGCCCCCAATCTTGTGCTCCAGCATCAAGCGCGCGGCATCCTGAACGGTTGACTTCGGGCCCACCGATATCACCGGAGTGCTCATTGCCGCGTTCACCTTGGTGGATCCCAGGTAGCCGCCATGGTCTCGCAGGTTGCGCTCGGTGAGCATACCTACCACCATGTCGTCCTTCACTACCGGCAGCCGTCGAAATCCTGCCGCATCCATTATTTCCTTGGCCTTGGCGAGCATTTCATCCGGCCCAATCGTCTCCGGATGCTTGGTCATAATATGAATCATTTCCATAAGCTGCACCTCGAGGAATACGCGTACTCTACCCACCAGACGGCCAGTTCCGCGATTTCCGGCTGACTAAATCCGCACTCCGGTCTGCCCCTTCCCGTCGGCATTTCGCCGGGCACACCGCTCCGATCGAACTACCTCAATTCGAGTTCAGGCCGGCGTACACGCCGGTGGCCACCATTTCTTCAAACTTGCCCAGACATTTTTCATGAACCAGGCAGATCACCTCCGCCGTATTCTCGTTCACTGTTTCCACCGCCACCGTGATACACGACCGGCCCTGGACTTCCACGCACAGGAAGGGTTGCTCGCTGGCAACCACCTCCTTGCTGCATGCCGAACACTTGATCGCACTCGCACTCATTTCTTGACCTCGCTTGGAGAAGGTTTCGCTCGCATCCCGCCCGTCAAAAAGCTGCGATTCTCGCGCTCCATATTGCCCGGCGGCCATACTTCAACCCGACGGAGACCCGCGGCGATACCACCGGATTCTGCTCTCTCGTTTCTTAATTACCTCACCGCGAGCTCTGCGCGAAACGCGCGACGCGTCCTCTTCACCGCAATAACGCGGGCGCACTGCGTTTCCGCTGTTAATTGTAATTGTTCTTTTAACACACTTCCGACCGCCGCTCTCCGCCGCGCCGGCGTGCCCATTGCGCGCTGGCTGCCCGCTATCGTTAAACGAAAGGAACAAAATTTGGCCACCCATTTTCGTTCGTCCGTCCCATGTTTGCCGGCGGCAGCTTGCGTCCAATGCTAGACCCGATTTTCTGCCAATGCTCAAGTCGTTGCGGATGCCAGTCCCAAATGCGGTATCTGTAGGGCTCAACGGAGGTTTGCCCGTGCGACTGCGTCACCATCTTGCGGCATTTGTTCTGGTAATCTTCGCGGCTCTGAGTGCGCACGCCGCCGTCGCTCCGGCTTTGTATCAGGCCTTGCACTGGCGTCTGATTGGGCCGTTTCGCGGCGGCCGCGTGCTGACCGTGACCGGCATCGCCGGCGACAACCGCCACTTTTATTTCGGTGCGGTGGACGGCGGAGTGTGGACCACCGCCAACGCCGGGCGCACCTGGAATCCGATTTTCGACGGCCAGCCGGCGGGTTCGATCGGCGCACTGGCGCTGGCGCCTTCGGCGCCCAACACGATTTACGTCGGCACCGGCGAGGCCGACATGCGCTCGGATATCGCCCACGGCAACGGCGTGTACAAGTCCACCGACGGCGGAGCGCATTGGACTCATATCGGGCTTGCGGACAGCCGGCAGATCGGCCGCGTCATAGTCGATCCGCACAATCCCGCAGTGGTGTTCGTCGCCGCACTCGGCCACGCGTACGGCCCCAACCCGCAGCGCGGCGTGTTTCGCACGACCGATGGCGGCAAGCATTGGGACAAGGTGTTGTTCAAGAATCCCGACATCGGGGCGATCGACCTTGCCTTCAAGCCCGGCGCGCCGAATACGATTTACGCCGCGCTCTGGCAGACCCGGCGCCCGCCCTGGAGCGCCTATCCGCCATCGGACGGACCCGGGAGCGGCCTCTACGTATCGCACGATCGCGGCAATCATTGGCGTCAGATAAAAAGCGGCGGCTTTCCCGCCCACCCCGGCCGCATCGGTATCGCGTTGGCGCCGAGCCAACCGGACCGCGTCTATGCGCTGGTTGACGGCCCGCGCGACCAGGGCGGCCTCTATCAATCCGACGACGGCGGTACTCACTGGACCCACGTTTCCGGCGACCTGCGCATCTGGAAGCGCGGATGGTATTTCTGCCGGCTGACGGTGGATCCGCACAATGCCAATCGCGTCTATGTGATGAACACGATCGTCTTGCGCTCGGACGACGGCGGCCGGCATTTCATCGCGCTCAAAGGCGATCCCACCGGCGACGATTTCCACGACCTGTGGATCGACCCGACCGATTCGCATCGGCAAATTCTCGGCGTCGATCAGGGCGCGCTGATCACCCTCGACGGCGGCAAGACCTGGAGCAGTTGGTACAACCAGCCGACCGCGCAAATCTACCACGTCAGCACCGATAACCGCTTTCCGTACTGGGTCTATGGAGCGCAGCAGGATTCGGGTGCGGTGGCCCTGCCGAGCCGGGGCGCCAGCGGCGACGGCATCACGATGGAGCAATTTCACGAGGTCACGGCCGGCGGCGAAAGCGGCATGATCGCTCCCGACCCCGACGACCCGGACATCGTGTATGGCGGTGCAGTTGCCAAACTCGACACCCGCACCGGCCAGACTCGCGACGTCGATCCCACGCTCGCCTATCCGGCAATCCATTTTCGCGGGGCCTGGACGCTGCCGCTGGTTTTCTCGAGGCGCGACCACCAGGCGCTTTATTTTGCGACTCAGCGTCTGTTCCGCACGACCGACGGCGGCCAGCATTGGACGATGATCAGCCCTGACTTGACGCGGGCCGATCCCGGCATCCCGGCCAATCTCGACGCGCCCACCGCCGCCGACGACGATCACATCGGTAAACGCCGCGGCGTCATCTACACCATTGCGCCGTCACCCCTGCGCGCGAATGCCCTCTGGGTGGGAACCGACGACGGGCTCGTCTGGCGCACCAGCGACGGCGGTGCGCACTGGCGCCAGGTCACGCCGAAAGCGCTCACGCCGTGGTCGAAGATCGCTGGCATCGAACCGTCCCATTTCGACGCCAATGTCGCTTATTTGGCGATCGACCGTCATCGCCTGGACGACGATACGCCGTACATCTATCGCACCGGCGACGGCGGCAAGAGCTGGACGCGCGCCGATGCCGGCATTCCACGGGATAGCTTCGTCAACGTGGTGCGCCAGGATCCCGTGCGCAAAAGCCTGCTCTTCGCCGGCACCGAGCAGGGCGTGTTCGTGTCGTTCGACGGCGGCGCGCATTGGCAGTCGCTGCAGCAGAATCTGCCGATGACCTCGGTGCGCGATATCGACGTGCACGGGGACGACCTCGTGATCGCCACCCATGGCCGGGGATTCTGGATCATGGACGACATCACGGCGCTACGGCAGATCGATCGGCCCGCTGCCGCCGGCGCCATCCTGTTTAAGCCCGCCGACGCAATCCGCGTGCGAACGCCGCGCTACACCGGCACCCCGATGCCCAAAGATGAACCCGTGGCCGCTAACCCGCCCGCAGGCGCCATCATCGATTACGTATTACCGAAAATAGTCAATGGACCTGTAAAACTGACTATCCTGGATTCGTCGAATCACAAGGTCTGCAGCTTCAGCAGTGCGGACAAAATCGCGAGGTCCAATCCGGCTAAGCTTGAATACGCGCCGCAATGGATGCCGCCGCCGATGATTCTGTCGGCGGCGCCGGGGATGCACCGCTTCGTCTGGGATTTGCATTACCCGAAACCGCCGGCGGCCGGATGTAACACATTACTGGAAGATGGAGTATTGGCGCCGCCCGGCAAATATACTATCGAGCTCGATGTAGATAATCGGCAATATAGTCAGTCGCTGACGGTCACGGCGGATCCTCGCGTAAAGGTTTCCGAAGCGGCATTGCAGCGTGAATTCGCGTTGGCCTCGAAAGTCCAGGAGACCGCAGCGCAGGTATCCGCAGCTAGCGACGAGGCGACCCGGATACTCAAGGCGCTCGCGTCGCGATTGGCCCGCGCTAATCATCCGCTGGGCGCGCAGATCGAATCAGCGATGTCCAAAATTTCCGATCTGTCCGAGTTCGAATTGCAGCCCGATCCGCGCCAGTGGAAGAGCCGGCCGCCGCACCGCGCGGACAGCCTGCGAGCGCTTGCGGCGAACCTGAAAAAGCTCTGAGCGGGCGGTTGACGACGCCGACGCCGATCCCGGTGCGGACGCGCTGGCCTCTTATGCTCAACTGTCCAAGATGGTGGCGACCGCGCTCGACCATTGGCAACAGTTAAAACATCACGACCTGGCGCGGCTGAACGCAGAGCTGTTGGAAGCCGGAGAGCAGCCCGTTGCATTGTGACGGTTCGAACTCACCGGTCGAATTCCAGCCCGGATCGTGCAGACGCTGTTGCGCGAAGAACCGCGCCCTTCGCGATTTGATTAAATCATGCTCCACAGGTATTGAGAGTTACCCGAGGATTCCCGGATACCTGTAATCGTCGGCGCTGCATTCAGCGCACCTGATGCGCCCGCTTCACCAAATGCCGATCGTCGTTTCATGAGTGACTAATGTCCTTCGACGTAATTGCCATCCTGATAACCGTCACCGCGATCTTCAGCTTTCTGAATGTCCGGCATTTCGGTCTGCCGTCCACCATCGGGGTGCTGGCGATTGCCCTGGTTTTTTCTGTTGTGGTGATAGTCGCGGGGAAAGCGGGACTTCCATCGGTGGATAATACTGCGGCAGGATTCCTGCGGCGTATCGATTTCAACCGGGTCCTGTTGCACGGGTTGCTGGCCTACCTGCTGTTCGCCGGCGGGCTCAATCTCAAGCTTCCGCAGCTCGCCAACGAGAAGGGCGCTATTGCACTACTCTCGACCCTCGGCGTGGCCATCTCAACCTTAGTCGTCGGCGGTGGTACCTGGCTCGTTCTCCGCCTCGCCGGGATGCCAATATCGCCAATTGCAGCCCTGTTGTTCGGGGCGCTCATTTCGCCGACCGATCCCATCGCAGTCCTCACGATTCTGAGAACGCTGGCCATTCCGCCCGCCACCGAAGCACAGATCGCAGGTGAATCGCTGTTCAACGATGGCGTCGGCGCGGTGGTTTTCATGGTGTTGTTGCGAGTTGCAACTTCCCCGATCCCGATCGGTCCCCTGGAAACCGTCAAGCTGCTCGCGTTGGAGGCCGCCGGTGGCATCGGCTTTGGCTTGGCCGCCGGCCTGATTACCTACTGGATGCTCGCGCGAGTGGACAATTACAAGGTTGAAATCCTTTTGACGCTCGGGCTTGCGAGCGGCGGCTACGCATTGGCCGACTGGATCGGAGTTTCCGCACCAATCGCGATCGTGGTAGCGGGGTTGCTGATCGGTAACGAGGGCCGGGAGAGTGCGATGTCCGAAGAAACACGCTCTCATCTCGACGTCTTCTGGGAAGTCATCGACGAGGTCCTCAATGCGATCCTGTTTCTTCTGATCGGCGCGGAATTGCTGCTGGTGCCGTTGAACGCCGGCTACATAATTGCCGCGCTCGCCGCCGTTCCGCTGGTACTCTTCGCCCGATTCGCCAGCGTTGCGACCGTGGTTTCGATTCTCATGCCCTTTCGCACCATCGAGCGCGGAACTATCCCGGTGCTGACCTGGAGCGGACTTCGTGGTGGAATTTCGGTGGCCCTAGCGCTATCCGTGCCATACCTCGGCTATCGCGACGCTATCATCACGATGACCTACGCGGTCGTGATTTTCTCGATCATCGTTCAGGGCCTTTCGATTCGTTCAGTAATCTTGCGGACCATCCCCTCCATCGAACTCGAGGAGGAGCCGCAGGCCGCTTCTGACTGAGATCGAAAGTCCGCCGATCGCGCAGGCGAACGGCGTTACCAGCAACCCGGAGTTCGCCGCACGCCGCGCATTACTATCCGTGTTCGGCAGACTGTCGTCTAAAGTCTGGCCCTATGTTCCGCTTCGCGCGCTTTGCGGACAGCCTCAAGGTCTTGCTTGATTTTTTGTTGATCCGCAGGCTTGAAGGCGCCGCTGTCCAGCGTCGTCCGAATTTTCCGGTACGCACGCATTTCACCAATCATCTCATGATTCTGCCGCGCCTCTCTGAGTTGCCTGAAATCTTCACGAAACTGCTTCTTTTGCGCTTCGGACAGAGTGGATCGGCCCACGCCGGCATGAAGGTCGATTGCGAGCCGCGCCATGTCGTCCTTGACCTCACGGGAGTGGGTCATGGGACCGGATTGAGCCAGCGCGCGCGGTGAACTCGATAAGATCAGGGCGGCACCCATCAGTGCGGCCAGTGGAAGTAACACAAATCGCCGTACCATCGCAGAGAGCCCTCCATCCCGGAAGCATTGGACTGTAGGTCTTTATACAACCAGTTATCCCGGTGCAAGCCGCACAATATTGCGTTATCGGAGCATGCGGACAGCGTGCAGCCTCGCGCCGGAATCGGAATAGCCCCATCGGGCAGACCCGAGAGACGGGCCCGCCCTGCAAATATGGCTGGTTATTTCGGCTCTGACGTACCCGCTATGCCGGCGCGCCGTTCATGCGCCAGGACTCCGTGCCCGCCGCCAACTGAAATAGCTTGGCTGCGTTTTCACGCATGATCGCCTGACGTTGCGTCTCTTGCAGATTGGCAGTGTGTTCCGCCAGCAATTGCTGCGAGCGCGGCCAGGTCGAATCCGTATGCGGGAAATCACTCGCCCACAACAGTTGAGTGTACGGCATCTGATTCAATGAGTTGAAGGCGGTCCGGTCGTCCTGGAAAGTCATCCAGACATTACTCTTGATGTACTCACTTGGGACTTTCGACAAGCCTTTGAGCACGCCGTTCTCGAAATTGAATTTGGCGGCGTGGTCCATGCGATACATATAGTGAGGCATCCACCCCGCATCGCCTTCCGCGCACACCAGTTTCAATTCTGGATGACGCTCGAAAACTCCGCCCAGCACCATCAGGCCAACGACATCCTGCACCGCGCGAATGATGCCCAAGAAATTGTTCATCTCGTGTCCGCGATGAGGCATGTTAATACTACCGTCGCGCGACGTCAGAATGTGAAAGCAAATCGGAAGTTTCAGCTCAGTGGCACATTCCCACAGGGCATTATAATCGGGATGGTCGTAGTCCTCGTGTATCGGACGCCCCGGCATCATCATGCCGACCATCCCCATTTCCTTGGCGCGCCGGAAATCCTCGATCGCGCTATCCACACTCAGAACCGCGGTCTGCGCCAATCCAAAAATGCGATTCGGCGCCTCACTGCACATCGCCTGCAACCAGCGATTGTACGCTTTCATGCAGGCGTCCTTGTACTCGGCATCGCGATGCATGCACAGGCCCATCCCGACTGAGGCGTAGATGATCTCGGCGGCGATCCCGTCCTGGTCCATGTAGGGCACCCGCGCCCGACCCCCGTATGCGGCCTCGCGGATATCCGAAAACTTGATTTTTTTGGCCCGTTCGTTTCGATCTTTTATACTGAATCCGGCACCATCGATAAATCCGAGCGCAACCGGCCGCTTCATCCCCGGCACCACAAAGGCCTCGCTGCCATCGGCTTGCTCAACGATTCGCGGTGCGGTGTCGCGATACTTCGGCTCAATGTAATCCACGTAACAGTTGGGTGGTTCGCATACGTGCCCGTCTGCTGAGATTATGCCATGAGGAATCATCTTGAAGTCTCCTTATTTTCTTCGCGCTTGCCATCTCTATGAGAGCACTGACTGGTCCGGCTCACCTGGAAATTCTCGAGATTGGCTGCGCGTGTCGTCTCGCAGAACTTATCATCAGGATGAAGAGGGCTCACGTCGAATGTCCGGTTTTTTCTCAAAACCTGCGTATATCACTTGCCGCATTCTCCGCGTCCTCTGATTAACGCTTCACCTTCGATCTGGTCTCTCCTCTTTGCACGCTTAAGATGAGCCAAAAGTCCTCTTTTCGTCAAACCCTCGAAAATGGTCGCCGCGGTGCCGGCGCCACGCCGCCTGACGTTTGGTGCGGCACCACCTGAAGTGCTATTCCCCGAAGCTGACTGCGGGCAGTCGAGACCGTGCGCGTGCGAGTCGCTTAGCCGAGCGCGCCGGCGGGCCGAGGTAAATTCGAGATGGCCGAACTCATAGACGTCAGGGAACTCGATAAATTGATGCGCTCGGACGCGCCGTACGCGCTGCTCGACGTGCGCGAATGGGGCGAATTCGAACTGGGGCAAATCCTGGGGTCGCGCAGCCTGCCACGCGGCGGTCTCGAAATCTATCTTCCTTATCTCGTGCCGAAGAAACACGGCGTTACTATGGTATTCCTGTGCAGCGATGGCCGCCGCTCGCAGCGCGCCGCCGCGACCGCAGAGGCGCTTGGATATGATCGCGTCGCCGTGCTCGACGGCGGTTTCGAAGCGTGGAAAAAATCCGGCGGCGAAATTTACGGTGGCTGGGCGCTGACGGGCAAGGATTACGGCGAAAAGCTTCTGGTCGAGGACGCCATTCCCGAAATGTCGGCGGCGGAACTTCACCGGCGGCTGGCGGCCGGCGAAAGGGTTTGCGTGCTCGATTCACGTCCATCGGCGGAATACCGCGCCGCGCATTTGCCGGGCGCACGCAGTGCACCAATCGGACAATTAGCATTAGAAGCAGACGGGCTGATCGACGATTCGAACATTCCGGTTGTGACTAATTGCGCGGGCCGTACGCGCAGTATCATTGCCGCCCATCTGCTGCGCCGGATGAAACTGGCTAACTCAGTCTTCGCGCTCAAGGGCGGCACGGGTGCCTGGCGCATCGCCGGATGGGGCGCCGAACTGGCCAACGGCGACGACCTGCCGCACGCACCGGCTTCGGCTTCGGCCCGCGCCTCGGTAGAGCAGTTCGCAGCCCGCATCGCCCACGAGGACAAGCTCGGGTCGCTCAGCCCGTCGCAGCTCGACGCGCAGTCGAACTCCGATGAACTCCTGTACATACTCGACGTTCGCCAGCCTCATGAATTCGTCGCCGGGCACATTCCGGGCGCTCGCTTTTGCAGCGGCACGCAAGTCCAGTTTGCGGTTGACGCACTGGTCGGCGTGCCCAACGCGAGAGTGGTCACCGTATGCGACGGTCGCGTTCGCGCCACCGTTGCCGCCTCGATTCTCAAGGGGATGGGATACCCGCACGTTGCCGTTCTGGACGGAGGGGTGACCGCATGGAAGTCCGCCGGCTATCCACTAGAGTCCGGAGTGCCCGACGAACTCGACTACGGTGAGCCGCCTTGGCTCGCGCGGTTTTTGCAAGATTTCCCGTCATCGCTCGGTGTTCCGAGGCCGCTTCCAGTGCCCGGTCTAAACGACGCGCGTTCCCTTTCGCACGTGATATCGGCCGACGAGTTGCAACAGCGTCTCCAACGCAATGTCGAACAAGTTGTTATCGACACGCGCGGCGCCGGCGAATTTGTCACGGCGCACGTTCCGGGCGCCAAATGGCTATCCCGCGGATGGATCGATCTCAGGATTCGGGAACTCGCGCCGGATCTCAGCGCCAATCTCGTACTTTACTGTCGTCGCGCGGTCGAATCCGTTCTCGCCGCGGCGACTTTGACCCGGATGGGCTATCGCGATGTCGCCGTCCTCGACGGTGGGTTCGAAGCGTGGAAGGCGCGCGGTCTCGCCGTCGAGGAGGGTCTCGGCTCGCAGGGCGAACTCGAGGAGGTCGCGTTTGCCGAAGTCGGTTTGTTCGGCGCCGGCAAGTTCGGCTACAGCAACGAACGGATGGCTCGTTATTTGAAGGACGAAGAAGCGCTGGGCCGCCGCCATCGTCCCGGCGCGAACCATTAGCCGCACGCGGCTTCGCCGCTTGTCGCGCCACCGAATTGGTATGGAGCAAAGCCGCGAGCGACCCCCTGCGCCATTGGAACGACTGGCGCGCCATCAGCTGATGCTCGGCCTGTTCCTGCCGCTGCAGCAAGGGGCATGGAGCCCCTCGACCGCCCCGCGTCAAACTTCATGGACATTTGACTACAACGCCCGATGCGCCCGGCGCGCGGAAGAATTGGGTTTTGACCTGGTCTTCGGGCTCGCGCAATGGCTCGGCAAGGGCGGATACGGCGGCGAGTCACACTTCCGCGAGCATGAAATCGATCCGTTCATCACCTCCGCCGCACTCGCGCCGCTCACTACCAACATCATCCTGATCAGCACGATCCACATTCTCTACGGATGGCACCCGCTGCACCTCGCGAAATACGGCGCCTGCCTCGACCACATCAGCCGCGGACGCTGGGGCCTCAACGTGGTGACCGGCTACAAGCCAAGCGAATATCGGATGTTCGGGATGAAGCCGATTGCGCACGACCTGCGCTACGAAATGGCGGAGGAATTTACCACCCTGATGGAGCGGCTGTGGGCGGCCGATGAAAACCTGACGTTCGATGGCAAGTTTTGGAAAACCGAAAACGCCTACGTCGCGGTCAAACCGATCGATCGCCGCCCAATCCTCGTAAACGCGGCCTCCTCGGAGGCGGGACTTAAATACGCCGTCAAACATTCGGACCTGATTTTCATCACGAGCCCGGTTGGCGCCGACCCGCACGAGGCGTGTAAAGCTCTGCCCGCGCATAATCGCCGCATCAAGGAGATGGCGCGTCGCCAGGGCCGCGAAATCAAAACGCTAATCAATCCTCACGTGATCTGCCGCCCGACTGAGAAAGAGGCGTGGGCTGCTTACCAAACGATCCTCGAGCACGAGGACGTCGAGGCCTCCCGAAACTTCGTCGAAATGTTCAAGACCGGCGATACCGCGTCATGGCGGGGCCATCGCGGCAAGCAATGGGTCGTGGGCGGCAATATCCATCTGGTCGGTTCACCCGAGCAGATCGTCGACTGGTTCGTGAAACTCAAGCGCGCAGACTGCGACGGCGTCCAGGTCAACTTCTTCGACTACATCCCGGACCTCGAGTTTTTCGGAAGCGAAGTGCTGCCTCTGATGCGTCAGGCGGGATTGCGTGCGGACTAAAACAATCGGCGAGCGGCACGCAATCGCTCGGACCGATCTAATTCGCCGGCGACGACCGGCCTGATCCGGCCGGTCACCGCCGATACCGCGCATCCGGATGCGACACCGGCAGCCGTTCGTGTCCTTGGCCAAACAGTTTTTCCCGAAGCGTGCCTTCCTTGTATTCGGTTTGCATCAGACCGCGCCGCTGCAGCACCGGAACTACACCGTCGACGAAGTCTGAAAACGAGCCGGGCGTGGTGACGTAGCCGAGATTGAACCCGTCCACGCCGGCCGCGCTCCATTCCTGGAATACTTCCGCCAGGCGCTCAGGAGTTCCCGCAATCACTCCGCTGAGGCCCTTCACGATATCGCGCAGGGTCCATTTGCGGCTCGCATCCGTACTTGAAAAAACTTGCATCAGACCACGGACCGCGTTGGTCTCGACGTACTCCAACGGCCGATCGAGATCGAATTTCCCAAAATCAATCCCGGCCCAACCACTCAGTAATGCCAACTCGCCTTCATAGTTTATCTGCTCGAGATACTCATTGTACTTTCGGCGCACAGCCGCTTCCGTATCGCCGGTGATTACTTTTACGTACAGAAAAAAGAGCAGATCCTCCGGCCGTCGGCCCTGCTCGCGCGCCTTTTCCCGCGTATCGCGGATGTAGCGGCTGACCACCGCCTTCGGCCCCGTCACAAACACACACTCCGCATGACGCGCCGCGAATTGCCGGCCGCGCGGCGAGCTCCCGGCTTGAAACAGCACGGGCGTGCGCTGCGGCGAGGGCTCGGACAAGTTGCAGCCGTCCACCTTGAAGTGTTTTCCCGCATGGTGGATGTCGTGGACGCGGGACGAATCCACATAGATCCTCCGTTCGCTGTCCTTGATTACCGCGCCATCTTCCCAACTCGATTCCCACAACTTGCAGCAGACTTCCAGATACTCGTCGGCCATCTCATACCGGTCGTCGTGCGGCAGCAGGCCTTCCTGTCCGAGACTGCGCGCCGCGCTTTCCAGATACGTAGTGACTATGTTCCAGGCGATCCGCCCCTTGGTCAGATGGTCGAGTGTTGAAATGATGCGGGCAAAAATGAACGGGTGATATTGGAGCACCGAACTGGTAAAGGCGAAACCCAGATGCTCGGTCGCAGACGCCATCGCCGGAATTAGCAGCGCCGGATCGTTAATCGGCACCTGCGTCGCCTGCTCCAGCGCAGCCTGCCGGCTTCCGCGATACACGTCATAGATGCCGATTACGTCCGCGAGGAAGAGCGCGTCAAACATGCCGCGTTCCAGCAACTTGGCCAGATCGACCCACGTTCCGAGGTCGGTGTACCGGCGCGATTGATCATCCGGGTTCACCCATAGCCCGGGCGATTGGTGCACCGGGCAATTCATGTGAAACGCATTGAAATAGATGCGCTTGTTCACAACGCCTCCAACTCTGCCTGATTGATCACGAAGAGCGTGCCCTTCTCATAAAAAGTCGCGATTTCCAACATCTTCCGCTCGATTCTCATCGCGCCGACACGTTGCAACGGCCGCCATACGGCCCGAGCGAGCGCGCACGGCTTCCGCGCCGCATGACAGGTCCTATCGCGTATCACCTCGCGACCGAATCGCACAATGCTAATCATCGTTAGCCGGTGAAAATCGGTTCCGCATCGATACATCGATAACATTGCGGTGTGTTTTTCAACGGTACGCTGACGGCGGCTGATTTCTGCTTCGAACTCAAATTGCGCTTCGAGACACAGGCGCGCTAAATTGCTCGAGTACAACGCCATCGCCTATCGGAATTGCGGCGGCTTCCGCGGGAGAACCATGCAAATGTCAGATCACTATCGGATTTATGGTGTTGAGCTGTCACCCTACTCGGTCAAGGTCCGTTCGCATTTCCGTTACAAGAACCTTCCGCACGAATGGATCCCGCGCAATCAGGACTCCAAGGGCGAGTATAAGAAGTTCGCGAAGCTGCCGATTGTCCCGCTCGTCGTCACGCCCGCTGACGAAGGCCTTCAGGACTCGACGCCGATTATCGATCGCATCGACGCGCAGCATCCGAATCCCTCGATTCATCCCGCCGATTCCGTCGCGTCCTTCGTCTCAGTGCTGCTCGAAGAGTTCGGCGACGAATGGGGCAACAAGTGGATGTTTCACTATCGATGGGCACGCGACGTCGATCAGATCGCATCGGCGGGCCGCATCGCGCGCATCATGATGCCTGTAACGGACGAGAAACAATTGGCCGGCGCGATCCGGCAGGTGCGCGAGCGGATGGTCGGCCGCGTATGGTTTGTCGGATCGAACGCGCAAACCGCGCCGCAAATCGAGGACTCGTTCTGCGCGTCACTCGCGATGATTGAGACTCATCTGGCTAATCGCGCGTATCTCTTTGGCGGCCGTCCCGCTTATGGCGACTTCGCGCTATGGGGCCAGCTTTACAACATGTGGACCGACCCGACGCCGTGCGCAATCATCGAAGAACGTGCGCCAAAAACGCTTGCATGGATCCATCGGATGCTCTGGCCACGCGCCGAAGGTGAGTTTGAGCGTTGGGAAACGCTCGAGCCGACGCTGATGCCGTTTCTGAAAACCCAGGTCGGCGCGCTCTTCATGCGATGGACCGTCGCCAACGAAGCCGCGATCGTCGCGGGCCGCGAGGAGTTCAGCGTCGACCTCGCGGGCCGCACCTGGACGCAGAAGCCGCAGAAATACCACGCGAAGTCGCTCGGCGTGTTGCGCGCGAAGTACGCCGCGATTGCCGATCGGCACGAACTCGACCCGGTGCTCGATAGCGCGGGATGCCTTGCCGGACTTCGCGGCTGATTCCCCCAGGTGCTCATCGATGGAGAGTAACGATGAAAGTTGAAAACGCAGTCTATCCAACTCCTGAGAAATTTATGGCGCTCGCGTCCGCCGTCGTCGAGTATCCGTCACGCGCCGAGTTCCAGAAATTGGTCACGTCGCCCGAGGTCCAGGCGATTGGAATCCATCGCGAGGCGGGATTGGCTGGCCAATTGCTGATACTCACAACCGGCATGTAGGCGGGTGGCGTGGTAACGCGGACTCTATATTCGTTGCGCGCACCCGCCGCCCGGTTTTATCTCACTCGCGAAAGTCCTGACCTGGTATCTGGCTAATCCGGCGTCAGCCCTGACCTTTGGCGACCAGTGCCGAATATTCTTCGAATGTCAGTGTGCCCCCGAGTTGTTTGGCCAGCGTTTTTTCGCGCTCCGGCAATACGTCCTGGAGCGTATCGATGCGCTTCCACTGCGGGGCCGGCGGGGCTGGGCGATCCGCCTCCGGAGCATATTTCGAGGAGTGCACGCGCTGGTATTTGTGAATGTAGCGCGGGCAATTTATGAAAGTTTCCGTGACCGTCACGCGCACCAACATCTCCGCACCCGCGAATTCCGCAAGCAATGGGTCGTTATGCTCGATCGCCGCTTCGCCATGCACCCGTACGCGATGCGGTGTCTCGAAATCCAGGAACAGCAGGCCGACCTTGCGGTTCGCGACTATGTTTCCCATCGACAGGAACATCCCATTGCCGTTGTAGCTCGGGAACACGATAGTCTTCGGATCCACCACTCTGACGAACCCCGGCACGCCGCCCTTGTATGAACAAGTGGGATATCCGCGATGATCGACCGAAGTGAGAAAGAACATGTCGCGGCTTTCGATAAAGCTCTTATCGTGGTTCGGAATCTCGGGTTGAACGATGATTTCTTCGACCCGATCGGCCAGCCGTGAGGTATCGAACATCCGCTGCAACCTGCGATGCTCTTCGCTGTAAATGTCGCTCATTTTCCCCTCCCCGGATGACTCCGGACGGATTCCGATTTTATTGCTCGATTCAGATTTGCCATGCCTGTCGCACCAGGCTTCATTTCTCAGTCGGCTCCGGGGCGCCGGGCCAGCAAATACAGGGCAGCGGCGATCGCCAGAATCGCCCCTGCGTTGACCGCGAGATCGATCATCGCTTCCTGGAATTTGCTCGACGAGAGGGTATCGCCCGTCACGCTCATATGCGCACCGATAGCCAGGATGCGCCGAGTGGCCGAGATCGCGGCTATAAATAGAAACGGTTGCAGCGACGTCGCGCGCTCCTGCAGATAGGAAAGCACGGTCCGCAGCACTTCCATGATGATCATCACCAGCAGGAGATCGTTTACCAGCGTGACGATCGCCAGCGCGAAACCGGTCTCGTGCCGGTTGGCCGGGAAAGCGATCAGGCTGTACCCGAGCATCCCGAGCGCCGCGAGCAAAAACACCACGCCAACCATGCCGTAAACGATGGCGTCGGCGGCTTCCAGAGCCGGTATGAGGGTCTGGTGGACGTGGCGCGCCCCGGAGGACGCTTGCTGATCAACGGACGGTTCCATCCGATGCATCATACCCGCTGCGGCCCGCAACTACACTTCGTCGCGGCCTGAATTATGCCCCGATAATTCGGCTTCGCCCTCCGGGTCAGCGCTCGTTTCGGCATTCGACTCCGTATCGGGCAGGCTCCGCTCATGCTCGCGCCGATGACGTATCGAGAGGTCTCGGGCCGTCGGCTGGAATTGGGTTTGTTTTGTAAAAATAAATAATGTTAACGGAGCGCGGGGTTGAAAGGCGGAGCCCGGATTCCAATTCCATTTTGGGGAATGCTAGTTTCTCGGTAACTTCTGGAGCAGGGTCGGTATTGGGCGGCACGGGAATCTCAGATTCATCTCCAAACGCGAGCCATTCCGGCGAGGCGCCGTCCGCTAGTGGCGCGCGCCGCGGATTTGTGAAAGGTCTCGCCGGCATCTCCAACCGCGTCCTGATTGCGCTCATATTCTGCTCGCTGGTCCTCGTTTACAATTCCAATCTCCATCTGGTGTTTGGCGGCGACAGCGCCGGAACCAGGGTCCTTCCGCTGAGCATCTGGCTTCATCACGATCTGTATCTCGATCCATTCGTGTCGCCATACCTGATAATTCCGGCTCCGGCTGGCGACCCGACGCCCCATTACTCGCACGCAGTCGCCTTTCGCCACGGCCACTGGATTTCAACCTATCCGATCGTAACGCCGCTCTTGATTTCGCCGCTCTACGCGCCCGCCGCATGGTATCTTCACCACGCGCACGTGCCCTTGGGCTCGCACCAGGCCCTGCGCATAATCATCGCGATGGAGAAGCTGTCAGCCTCGCTGATCGCGGCGCTCTCGGCGGTCTTCGTGTTCCTTTGTCTCATCCGGCTCACCCCCAATCGGTTGCTCGCGCTCGGTCTGACGCTCCTCTATGCGCTCGGTTCTAACACCTGGGTGATCAGTTCGCAGGCGCTGTGGGAGCACGGTATGAGCGAGCTTATGATCGCCGCGGGCATCTGGATGCTCCTGCTTGCGGAGCGCCGTCCGCTCTGCCTCTTGGGTGCGGGTACGGCGCTCGCCCTCGCGACCGCAAACCGCCCGCCCAACGTTATTCTGGCGGCGGCGCTTCTCCTGTACCTGATTTTTCATCAACGCCGCCACTGGACCTGGTTTCTGCCGGGACCCGCGATCGTCGCGACGCTGCTGCTGGCCTACAACTTCCATTACTTCGACTCTGTAGCCGGCGGCTACGTCGGTCAGGGATGGACGACGCCGATTTTCCGCGGCCTTGCCGGACTCATGGTCAGCCCCAGCCACGGCTTGCTGATCTACACCCCTTGGACGATTTTCTCCTTCGCCGGGATAGCGATTGCCTACACGTCCCGTGGCGAGCGCGCGTTGTATAGATGGCTCGGACTCGCGCTGATAGGCGAGTTGCTGCTTTACTCGAAATGGTGGTGCTGGTGGGGCGGATGGTGTTTCGGGCCGCGGATGCTGACCGATCTGATGCCGCTCGCGACCATCCTGCTGCTCCCCGTGATCGCGAAAATCCGCCGCGCGCGAGCATTGCAGATTGCCTTTGTGACGGCCGCCGTATTCTCAGTGTGCGTGCAATTCGTCGGTGCCTATTTCCATTCCGAACAGGACATCGAGCCCAACCAGCTCTGGTCATGGCGCAATTCTCAGTTGGTGCGAGCAGTCGAACAACACCAGCTAGAACTGTGGTCTCCGGGTCATCTGTTCTCGGCGCCCCGTTCTGACGCGCCGCCCACGCATCACTAGCTGAATTACCCACGCGCCCCCGGATTCCGGCTTCCCGGCCGCGAAACGTATCCGCCGACCCGGGCCGTCGAACTCAAATGAGAATTATGCTGCACTGAATAACAATCGGCAAAAAAGTTTAATACCCCCGTGACAAAGCGATTTTCGGATTAGGCCATCGGCGCTTCGGGCGAGGCTTTCTGGCCTTTCCGATGGCTCTTCTTCCTTGTCTTGGGAGCCTATCCGGCTTTAGCTATTCGCCGGGCTTCCGATCGCGCTCGCCGCTCGGCGTAATGCGGATGCGTTTTTTTCGTGGTAGTCGCCGCACGGAGGGCAGAAGAAGAACAGGATCGGCTGAGCGCATTTAGCCATAACGTCTTCTCTCAACGAGTTGAGCGTCCACCCAGGAGAGAAAAGTTTGGCTTCTGAGAGCGTCCATGCATCAACGAATACGTTAAGGGTACGGACGGTGGCGCGTGCTTGATTAGCGACGGCGCGTGTCGGCGAATAGCAATCGGCACTTCTGGAAGTGCCCTTGCGCCGACTGTGATCCACAATTTATTGGATTGCTTGTTGTTTGGCTCCAGCGTTGGCGTGGGCACCGGAAAGCCGTCTTTTCTTAACTCAGACGCCATCGCTTCTGCCGCTTCGCGGCTGCGTTCATCCGGCGAGTGAGAGATCTTCAAACCGACGGCCATCCCCACCAGAATGCCGCTGCCGATCGTCCAGCCTGCCCCTTGCTTTAATGTGCCGGCGATCTGGTTCGCAAACATCGCTGACTCTATGTCTCCGGCAGGGAAAAAAAAGAACGCTGATTCGCCCGCGAATGGCTGTGCTCGATTCGCCAAAGCTATGACTTGGCGACCCGTCAGTTTGCGGGGACCATATTCTTTCTCGATTTTGGCGGTTTCTAGGTGAGCCTCCGCTGCATCACGTTTGGCAGAAGCGATAGTTAGGCTCAATCGCTGCGATTCTCTGGTTAACTGGGCCGCTTCGCTTTCAAGGGACGCGACTTGTCGTTCGTCTATCATCTGTAGGTGCTCGGAATAGCCAAACACCGCAAGGTCAGCCAACCACTCTCCACATACGCCGATGATTGCAAGCGTCAAAAAAATCCAACTGTATCGCTTCAGTCGTTCAGACTTCGATACCTCTTCCGCAATCCAGAACCCTAGGAAGATAAATCCGAATACCGCAACGGCCCATTCGGACCAACGGAGGCCTCAGAGAGTCGCCGCCCTGGATAATGAAAAGATCGATTCCATAGAACTCTATGGCTTCATTTTGCTTGTCATTGTGGCTGTAGCAGGGTGCGGAAAACTCAGCGCTTTTCCGTACCCTGCTAGTGTCCCGGTCGCGGCGGCTTTCCTAACTTCCCTCCGCCATGCCTACAATCCGCCGGTGCGGTCCTATCCGATTACCCCAGTCACCAAATCGAAATTGCGCTGCTCGGATTGCTCCTCGGGATGCGCCATGCGACCGACCCGGATCACTTGTCGCACTAATCTGGACGCGACATTTCGCGCGTCATCTTGCGCCATCGTGCAGCGCCCGCTTGAGCGCCGCGTCGCGGTCGGCCTTGAATTGCTTCGATACTTTTGCCGACGGCGCGAAGAGATCGAAGCCATGATAGGCGCCGGGATAAACGTGCAGCTCGGTCGGCACGCCGGCCTGGATGAGTCGCTGTGCGTACTCGATATTCTCGTCAACAAACAGGTCGAGTGCGCCAACCGGAATGTAAGCCGGCGGCAGGTTGGTCAAGTCAGTCGCTCGCGCCGCCGCGGCGTACGGCGAGACCTCGGCCCCGCCACCGTCGCGTCCCAGGTAGGCTTTCCAGCCCAGGCGGTTGCTCTCGCGATTCCACATTCGCGGGTCGGTTATCGCATAGCTGGCTGGGGTAACGTTACGATCGTCGATCATCGGATAGATAAGCAGTTGGAATGCGATCTTCACTTCCCGCCGGTCGCGGGCCAGCAGCGCCAGTCCCGCCGCCAGGCCGCCCCCGCCGCTGGCGCCGCCGATCGCTATCCGACCCGGATCAACCCCGAGTTCTCCCGCATGGGCGAACAGCCACTTTAACCCGGCGTAACAATCCTCGACCGGCGCGGGGAACGGATGTTCGGGCGCCAAACGGTAGTCAACCGATACCGCCACGCATCCGATTCGATTGACCATCTGCTTCATCAGCCGATCGTCTTGCTCGACGTTTCCCATCACGTATCCGCCGCCATGGATCCACAACAGGGCGGGCAGCTTGTGCGGCTGATCGATTGGCCGATAGACGCGGACCCGCACGTCAGGGTCGCCCTGCGATGCCGGCGCATACTGATCCTGGCTGGTCACACCCTCGACCGCCGGCAATGTCGCCAGCATCGCGGTCACCATCTTGTTCATCTTGATTCGCGCAACCGCAATGTCATTGAGATCCAGCGGTCGGTCAGTCGGCAGCTTCTCCACCGCGACTCTGAGCTCGGGGTCTAATTGATCCAGGAAATTCATCGTCCATCTCCCTCGGCAGTTCCCTGATGTCGCGACGGTTATGCCACGATTTCCACACGATATAAACGGCACTAAACGGTATAAACCGCGAGTTCGCCATTAGCCTGACTGTCTTTTCTCAGATTAGGCGCGCGGAGGGCGCGGCGGCTTTCGCCGCCCTTGACCGCAACCTGCGCGGCGACAACTACCGCCGCGCCCTCCGCCGGGTGCGCCGGCTTTCCTGAATTCCCCCCGCATGCCTACAATCCGCCGGTGCGGCCCAATCGGATAACACCGGTCACCGAATTGAAATTGCCGCCCGAGGATTCACGCACTCGATGAACTTTGCCACTACCGCACCCTTGGGAATCGCGCTGCTCGGATTAGTCCTCGGGATGCGCCATGCGACCGACCCCGATCACGTCGTCGCCGTCACCACCATCCTCAGCCGCGAACGCCGCATCGCCGTCGCCGCCCGCATCGGAATCGTCTGGGGCCTCGGCCACACCCTTACCCTGATGGCGGTTGGCGCCGCGATTATCGTCTTCAAAATCGTCATTCCCGTCCGCCTCGGACTCGCGATGGAATTCGCGGTCGCGATCGTGCTCATCCTGCTCGGCCTCGGCGCCACTTCCGACCTCGTGCGCCGCATCGCCCGCCGCCTCTTGGGCAGCCCGCTGCAGGACTTGCCCTCCGTGGTCGTCCATAGCCATGCGCACACTCACGCGGGTCTCGCCCACGCGCATTCCCATGTTCACCATGAACTTCATGGTGAACATGAAGTTCATGGTGCCGTTCGCCAGGAAATTCACGGTGCCGTCCACCATGCCGCCCCCCACGTCCACCTCGATTCCAACGGCTATCATCCCCGCCCGGACCCGGCCGTTCCGCACCCGTCCGATCACGAGATTCACTTTCTCAGCCGGCCGCTCCAGTCATTTGCCGCGCGCCGCCCGTTGATGCGCTCCTTCGGCGTCGGCCTGGTCCACGGACTTGCGGGCAGCGCCGCCATCGCCCTGCTGGTGCTCTCCGCCATCCCCCAGCCGCTTTGGGCGACGATGTACCTGGTCGATTTCAGTCTCGGCGTCATCCTCGGCATGGGGCTGATCACGGTCGCGATCGCTACCCCTTTTATCTTCGCATCGCGCCGCCTCGCATGGCTCCATAACGGCTGCGTGACCAGCGCGGGTCTCCTCAGTTTTGGCTTCGGATTGTTTCTCGCCTACCATATCGGAGTCGGCAATCAGCTCTTCGGTGCCTCCCCGATCTGGACTCCTCATTGAGCGCAAGAAAATTGAGCAGAAAAACCCGACATGCGCGCTGAAGCCGCCCCGGCGCGGTTGAATGCGCGCGCGCCAATGCGCACAATTGCTGGTCCGCCGCGCGGATCCACCGTCGCGGCCGCAAGTCCGCCGCGCGGAGACATCGTCGGGGCCAATTGTTTGCCGGGATTTTCCGCGACTACCCGCGATTACGAAGCATTAGATAAGGATTACGAATGTCGAACCTCAATCACACGGTAGCATCGCTCGACTCGCTCGCCGCCGAGATGAGCCTGCTGAAGCATCCCTTCTACCAACAATGGACCGCCGGCACGCTCAGCGCCGATCGCCTGCGCAATTACGCCATCCAGTACTACCCGCACGTTGCCGGGTTTCCGCGCTACCTGAGCGCAATCCATTCGCGCTGCGACGACCTCGCCACCCGCCAGGCGCTGCTCGAAAACCTCATCGACGAGGAACGCGGCGCCGACAACCATCCGGCCCTCTGGCTCAAGTTTGCCGCCGCCCTCGGCCTTTCCGCGGACGACGTGATAGGAGCAGCGCCATTGCCCGCCGCCACCGCGATCGTTGACACTTTCGACCGTCTAGGCCGTAATTATCCTCTCATAGCTGGCCTAAGTGCGTTGTATGTCTATGAATCGCAGGTCGCTGAGGTCGCCTCCGTCAAGATCGGCGGCCTCCGCCGCTTCTACGGATTTCCAGACCAGGCAAATGACGAGGGGGTGAAATTCTTCGAAGTTCACGGTCAGGCCGATCGGTACCATGCGCAGGCCGTCGCCAAACTGATCGAGCGACATGACACGCAGCCGCAAGATTGCGCCGTTGCGATGGAGGCGGGACGCATCGCGTTGAAAGCGGTGTGGGACTTGCTCGATTGCGTTTGAGGGTGGTCATGTGCGACCAGCGCGACGACGGTGATGCCGAACTCGCGCGCGCGATGAGGCGCGATGAGGGTGGAGAACGAGCTTGGCTGAGGTGAGCGACCGCGGTCCGCTGACGGAGCGGAATCGGCTGATCAAGGAGAATCGAATAGCCGAGTACGCTTCGCCCAACCTTGCGCTCGGGATGGCGCCGGTCGAATTTGGGCCGGGCACTTCGCGCTGGGTCTGGCATTCGCAGCCGGGGTCGGCGTTGAATCCGTTCGGCACGCTGCAGGGCGGCTATCTGACGGTATTCGTCGATGAACTGCTGGCGACCGCGATCGCGTCGGTGCTCGAAGACGGCGAGTGGGCGATGACGGCGGAGTTCAAGATCAATTTTCTGCGAGCGCTGACGCCCGCGCCGCTCGCGGGCAGTGCGCGAGTGCTGCGGCGCAGCCGCACGCTGGCGTTTCTTGAGGCGCAGGTGGAAACCGCCGACGGGCAAATTGCGGTGACCGCGAGTTCGACGTGGGCGGTGATGAAACGTTAATCGAGGCTGGCGCGGGAATTCGGGAAATCCCGGACCGAGAACGGGGCAGGGTGACGACAGCAAGTGGAAGCAATGAGATTTGAAGATTTGGATCTGGCAGGGGTGGTCGAGCGGGTGCTGGCGGGCGAAGAGTTGAAGCGGCCGGAGGCGCACGCGATTTTGAATTGTCCGGACGAGCGCCTGGCGGACTTGCTGGCGGCGACTCTGCGCGTGCGCGAGGCAGCCTTCGGACGCCGCGTGAAGGTCTGCATTCTGCGCAACGCGCAAAGCGGCATCTGTCCGGAGGATTGCGGCTATTGCTCGCAGTCGCGAATCTCGCGCGCGGACATTCCAGTTTACAAGATGCAAAGCGTCGAGGAACTGTGCGAGGGCGCACGGATGGCGGTCGCGAGCGGTGCGCGCCGCTACTGCATGGTGTGCAGCATGCGCGGACCCGGCGCGCGCGAAATCGATCATCTGGCGGAGGCCTGCGAACGAATCCGCGCCGAGTATCCAACGCTCGAATTATGTCTTTCGCTCGGACTGATGAGCGAGGAACAGGCGCGGCGGCTGAAGCAAGCGGGCGCCGGATGGATTAATCACAACCTCAATTCGAGCCGGCGCTTCTACCCCGAAATCTGTACGACGCATACGTGGGACGATCGCGTGCGAACGATCGAAAACGTGCGCGCCGCCGGGCTTGCGGTCTGCTCGGGCGGTATTATCGGGATGGGCGAGAGCGACGACGATGTGGTCGAACTGGCCTATGCGACGCGCCGTGTGCGCGCGGATTCGGTGCCGGTCAACTTCCTCCATCCGATCGGTGGAACGCCGCTCGAGCATGCGTCGCGCTTGACGCCGGAGCGCTGTCTGAAGGCGGCGTGCCTGTTTCGCCTGCTCAATCCGCGCAGCGAAGTGCGGGCGGCGGGTGGACGCGAGTTGAACCTGGGGTCGCGGCAGGCCGACCTTTTCAATGCGGTCAATTCGATTTTCGTCAATGGCTATCTGACCACGGCGGGATGGGGAATTGGCGCGACGCGCAAATTGATCGAGGGCGCGGGCTTCGAGGTCGAGGTTGAATCGTCGCCTGCGGCTTAGGCGCCAGAGACTTCAAATAGCAGGGCCGGGCTGAGCTGGATGGTCCGACTCCGGTTCCGGCCGCCGGCCGGGAGCGGGCTTGCCGTGGACGAGCCATCCGAGCATCAGCGCGACGATTTCCGCTTTGCTTTTTGAGTCGGAAACCCGGCTTGAGGCGAGAGTATCGAATTCGACAGTGGCCGCTTCCACGCGCGAGTTGAGTTCGTCGAGCAGCTTGCGGCAGGCGCGTTCCGCGCTCGGAACGGAACGGTCGCCGCGAATCTCAAGCTCGGCCAGACGATTGACCAAAAGCGCTTGCGCGCGAGAAGCACATACGACTCGCCGGGCGTTCTTGTCTTTGCCAAAGAAAACTATTTCGCGGTCGAACATGGATTGATCGTCGAGCACGCGCGGAGCGCCCGCGCGTGGAATATGAATGAGAACACTCGGTATGCCATCGGACCTGAGCGATGCAGAGAGCGGCGGTTGATCCTTGAAATAGACGGCGTCCCAGGCGTCGGAGGCCAACTCTTCAGTGGTCAGGCGTGCGGTTTTTGACTTGGACCGCTGTTCCATTTTCTGGATTTCGACGACGCGAATCTGCCGGAAGTGCTCGGCGGTAGCGGCATATAGCCGATCGACCAATTCGGTGCGGCGCTTTGGGTCGGTTACGCCGAGCAGTTCAAAGACGGCGTCGTCGAGGTCGCGGCGGTCGGGCTGGCGAAGCTCCTCGGGCAGAACGGGCGGACCGGCCGCGATGGCGGCGCCTTTTCGGGCGAATGACATTCCATCAACTGTTCTTCGACCAACCGACCGAGCGGTCGTCCGGACAGGGTACGAAACGCATCCTTGAGACGTTTCTCGACGTGACCAGAGCAAGTCCTCGGATCTGGTACTTCGAGAAGCAAAAAATCAGCAATCATTGTGTCGAGAGACCCTTCGGTACTGGTGTATCTCCCATAGAAGTGACGCCAGCGCGCGACCACTGATGAATTTAGAATTGCGGTCAGAATCTCTGTTTCGATCTGACAGCCTTCCTTCTCGCCAATGTCGTAAAGCCTGCAATTCGCGATAAGTCGTCTGGGATTAAAGACCGCGACGTGGCGATATTGAGTGGCCTTGGGCCATAAAGCAAAGCCGGGTTTCACGAGCCTAGTAAGGTCGTACCAGGGTTCTGAGCCGCACAGGCAGCGCGCTTTGGTACCGGCACTGCGCGAGACTTCTCCGAAGAGAACGTCGCGGTCTTTCCGTAATCAAGATATCTTCTGACGAAGTTGGCTTTTGGCGCTCCGACCTTTTCACTCACCAGCAGAACCACGCGATTTGTATCAGACAGCTCGACGACTGGTCGGTCGATCTGCATGAGGCTATGGACCTCGGGTTTGAGATACTGCGATTCGATAGGGTGGACGCTGCCATCGCCGGCGCGGACGATTTTGACCTTACCGTCGGCGACCAGCGCGCGATCGACACCGTAATTCATCTTCTTGAAATCACGTGGATCCGGAGACTGTTCGAGACGTTCCGCCGTAACGTCATGCGGCATGAAAAAATCGTCGCATCCGCTCGTTATTCCGCGGCGCACGGCTGCGATTTCGCCAAGAGGAACGAAGCGCGAGCCAAATTCGCGCATCACGTCGAAATAGAAATCGGGCGCGCGCAGATAGCGACCCCACTTCCCGGCGCCATAGTCATCCAACGCAGAGACTTTGATTGCGCCGGCGGCTTCATTGGCACGACTGGCGCTCTGGTTGCTGGCTCCCTCATCGCTGCCGTCATCATCAATCGGTGCGCTCGAAAGGATGCGAGTAGCGCGAAGACCCTCGTTCCACAAATCCTGTTGTAGCTTGACAATGATGCGGAGGGAATCGTCCTCGAAGTCGGCATTCGCCGCCTCAATCCGGTCTCGGAGGCGATCGATGGCGCGAAAGCGAGCGTCGAGTTCCTCGGCGCCGCAATTGATGATCTCGGCGAGCGGCCGCTTGACGCGAACGAACTTCACGAGCGTGGACATTCGAACGGCCGGGTCGGTGCATTTCTGGAGAATGGTGGCGCAGGTTTTGACGCGAGCGTCGCGGAACCACGGTTCGGCGGTACTCTCCAGGATAGCGACCAGGCGGAAGTTCTGGAGGATCCATTTCTGAAGCGCGAAGCCATATTCGACATCGAGCCAGGAGGAAGAAGTCAGGAAGCCGAAATAACCGCCCTCACGCAGGAAAATGGCGGCGGCGGGCCAAAAGTAGCAGTGGATATCGCTGCGCCCCGACAGGCGCAATCCGCGTGCGCGTGAAGACAAGAGCTTTGCGAGTTTGTCCTTTTGCGCACCGACGAACTTCTCCTGTCTGACATAAGGTGGATTCCCTACGACAGCAGTCAGTTCGGGCAGCGGTATGGGTGTGTCGGCGGGAGGAACTTTGCAGAACGGCTTCGCCGGTTCGATATCGAAGAAATCCCGCCGCGTGGTGCGCGGATAGTTGGCTTCGCCGTTGATCTCGCGGGCGGCGAGATTGAGGGTCGCGAGGTGAGCGGGGTAGAGCGCAATGTCGGAGCCGAACAACTCGGAAATCAACTCGACATGAGATTTTTGCGGATTAAGCGAACGCTTCCGATAATAGGCGCGGACCAGGAAACTACCGCTGCCGCAGGCGGGATCGAGAACGGCGCCGTCGGCGTCGCGAATGCAGAAGGAATTTATCAGATCGACGACGTCGTCGCCGGTGAAGTGCTGGCACCATCGATGGCGTTCCTCGGGACTGACGAGGCGTTGAAAGACACGCCCGACGATGTCCGAGGAGATCTCGCTGAAGTCGTAATGTTCGATACCGACCAGAGCGGCCTGCCACGCCGTGATGGCGCCTAATCCCTCGAAGGCCAGGCGGCCGGCCCAATCTTCCTCGTTGGGAAACAGGATGGGTTCATAGTCGCCGCTGACGCGCGTCGCGTGGTCGAACATCCGTTGGAGGTAGGAGTAGGCCTCGGGGGCAGTCTTGACGCCGCGAAGTCGAAGCTGGGGAAGCCGCGGGAACCTCGCCCGGAGCGCCTGATAGAATATAAGACGGTTGGCGAGGACGTGGACCAGCGTCTGCGCGGCGCGGCTCAGCGCCTCCGACCATTGCTCAAGATTATTGCGGACGAATGCCAGTCCCTGCGCCGACATCCACTGCTGAAGCTTCGCGTCGAAGGACCTCGTGGAGTCGGTGCGTTCGGCCAACAGCGCCCGGGTGGCATCGATGGGCCATGCGAGGTGGGTCTCGAGCGAACGGATAAAGATATCGTCGGGAGCCATCGGCCAGTCTGGTGCCGGGCCACGATAGATTTGGCCGAGGTCGCGGAGAAGAACCGGAAGAAACTTCGTTCGTATAAATTCGAGAACTTCGGAACGCGCGATCTCCTCCGGTTTGCGCAAGTGGCGGCCGAGCGGCCATTCGCGGACGCGCCGCTCCAGCAGCGGGACGTTTCACTTTTTGCGATCCCAGAGAGCGAAGGCGTTGACGTTCCAGGTGAAGAAATCCTGGACGCCGGCGTTGTCCGCCTTCAAGGCAGCATCCTGGACGACCGCTTCGTTGTAAGGGGAGTCGCCGCCGCGCGCGCCCGGAAACTTGACCTCGCAAGTTATAGCGACCTGGCCGGTCGCGCGATCGTAGAGGCGGAGGTCGCGGCGCTTATTTTTGAGATTACCGGTGCCGAAGCCTTCGATTCCTGAACTGGAGAATGGAGAGTCGTTGGTCGCGAAATACGCGTCGGCCCACTTGGAGACCTCGGCGCAGAAATCGACTTCGTGCATTCTCAGGTTGGCAATCGGAACGGATCACGTATAGCGACTGGTAGCGTTGATAGAAAGGGAGGCGGCGTGGCGAGCGAATTAGCCGATCCGGAATTTCGCTGAAGCCGTGTCCACCGGCGCGAATCGTCGCCGGCGGGCTTAGGCGGCGATGTGATCGCTTAGACTTTCGAGGTCGTGGCTCATGATCAGAAGGTCGCGGGAGCGGCCGTTGCGATCGATCACCCAATCCTGCAACAGCGCCTCAACCTGGAAGCCGAGTTTTTCGAAGGCGGCGCGCGCACGCGCCTGATCGGGCGTCATCATAGCGGCCATTTTCTTGAGACCGCGCAACCGTCCGAGGTTGAAGATTTCGGCGGCAAGCTGGCGTCCGAGTGCGAGACCGCGATAGTTCGCGCCGACCAGCACGCGAATTTCGCCGACGCGCCGGGTCCAGCGGGCCTGATCCGAATGGACACTGGCGTAGCCGGCGATTTCGCCATTGGCTTCGGCGATGACGGTAGCCGTGTTGCCACGCTCGAGATTGCGAATCCATTCGTCAATACTGGCCGGCTCGGTGATGTCAGTGCGCAGGAAGAGCAGGTCGTCGTGGGGCAGGGACCGGGCGAAGGCGAGAATCCTGTCCTTGTCGTCAGGCACCATCAGGCGCAACGCAATCACGGAGCCGTTGGGCAGGGTGATTTCCTTGGGAAAGCCGTAAGAGCCGCCGGCTTCGTTGGACTTGGCCATGGTGAGGTCTCCGTAAAGGCGAAAAGCGCCGCTCAGTGGAAGTGATCGGCCGTTTAGGCCGAGCCGGGGCGGAGCATAGCAACTGCGGAGACATTTGTAGAGCGTTGCCAAGCGGACGGCGGTGCGGCGATTGACCGGCCGCGGAGCAGCGACGCATCCTTGACCGCCGGGGGGGCGTGCCCAGTCGCGGCGCGGGAGTTAACCAGTTGCGCAGCAAGACGGCGTCGGCGGCGCATTAGCCAGTACTGCCAGAATCAGACCGAACGCGCGCGAGCGTGGGAATCGTACACGCCCGCAAACCTGCCCAGCTAATTACTCAAACCAGCCACTGACTATTGGAGGCGGGGCGACTTCCGCGCCGGCGACGGAGCAAACGGCGCGCACTGAGTATCCCGGCGCACTCGATCGATTATCCCAACCCACCTCGCGGTCCCGTCAGGCCGTCCGTGCGCTGCGGCTGGCATCGAGCAATTTGAGCAGAGTGTAGACGGTCTGCGTCGCCGGGACCTTGATGCCGTGACGCGCGGCGGCGCGCACGACGGCACCGCAAATCGCGTCATATTCGAGGCGCTTGCCCTTTTCGAGGTCCTGCAGCGTCGAGGGCTTGATCGCGTCCACGTTGAGATTTTTCAGGACCATCTGCAGATAGGGTTCGACTCGCGCGGGATCCATTTTCGCACCCTCGGCGCGTCCGACCGCGACGGTTTCCTCCATCAGGGTACGCACCAATGCGTAGCCGTCGGGATCGCGAAAAGCCTGGCCGAGGGTCGAGCGGGAGAGCGTGCAGACGGTGTTGGTGCCGTTGTTGCCCATCAGCTTGTACCAGCGCAGCGTTTTCAAATCCGCGGTGAGCTCGCCGAGGATTCCCGCGCCCTTGAAAATTTCGGCCAGCCGCAGCGCGCGTGGGGATTCGCTGCCGTCGAGCTCGCCGAATTCGATGATGCCGAGTGCAGTGTGGAGCACGACGCCGGGGGCGACCAGTTCGGCGCCGACGCGCGAATTCCCGCCCATCACGGCGGCGGGCGGAAAATAGCGGCACAGCAGGTCTTCATTTTCGACCCCGTTCTGGATCGTCATGATGATGCCGTCGGGCGCCAGGCAGCCGGCGAGTTGCTGTGCGGAGGCGTCGGTGTCGTAGGATTTGACCGCGAAGAGCACCAGATCGTAAGGCGCGAAATCGGCCGGGCGATCGGTCGCTTTGACCGCGATTTTGAAGTCGCCCTTGTAGCTTTTGACCTCGAGGCCGTGCTCGCGCATCACGCGCAGGTTTTCGCCGCGCGCGCACATCACGACTTCTTCGCCGGCTTGTTGCAAACGCGCGCCGTAGTACGCACCGACTGCACCTGCACCCATCACGAGGATTTTCATCGAATCACCCTTCCCCAAGGTTGAACTGCGTTAATGGATCTTTGTCGTACCACCATCACATGTAGTCAAGCTCATACGCGTCGCCGGCGATTGCGTTCGCGCCGGTGCGGGCGTCGCGCGCCGCCGGGCATTCAGGCGCGATTGCGCTCGAGCGCGCCGCGCCACGCTTCCACGACTTGCGCGCGCAGTTCGTCGATAGTGCCGTCGTTGGTAATCACGTGCGCCGCGTGCTTGCGCCGTTCGTCGTCGGAAAGTTGCGCCTTGATGCGCGCCTCGGTCTGGGCGCGCGCCAATCCGCGGTCGCGCTCGACGCGTTCGACCACGCGCTCCTTCGACGCGACGACCAGCCAGATTTCATTGAACAGCGGAAGCCAGTTCGCCTCGATCAGGATGGCGGCTTCGATGACGATCGGACGGCGCTCGCCGGCGTTGCGCATCGAGTCGATCAGCTCGCGCATGCGCGCGAACATCTTGGGGTGCACGATCGAGTTGAGGCGCCCCAGCATCGCGGGATCGGCGAAAACGATCGGTCCCAGTTTCTTGCGATCGATGGTGCCGTCGGCGGCGAGGATGCCCGCGCCGAAGGCCGCGATCATGTCGTCGTAGGCGGGGCCGCCTGGCAGGTAGATCGCATGGCCGACCTCGTCGGCGTCGATAATTGGCGCGCCCAGTTCGGTGAGAAATTTGGTGACCGTGCTTTTGCCCGAGCCGATTCCGCCCGTGAGACCAATCGTCAACATCTGCTGAACTCCCAGTTTGATCGCCGCATACGCCCGGCGCGCCGGCCGCGGTGCGAGATCGTAGTGGTAGCCGAAGCCGTCGCCGCGGGAAAGCGCTTTCGCGATCGCCGGTCGCCGCGCGCGGGTTTTCTCGACGCCGGCGGTCGCCTAGTATGCGCATCGTCATGTCGAATCATCGAGCTACCGACGAACCCAGGGACGGCGACGTAATCGTCAACGGCATCAGGCTGCATTACCTCGATTGGGGCGGCGCGGGTGCACCGATAGTGCTGCTCCACGCGACTGGATTCCTCGGCCCGATTTACCGCCCGATTGCCCAGGCGCTGACCGCGATCGGCCACGTTTACAGTTTCGACCAGCGCGGTCACGGCGACAGCGAACGTCCGCGCAACGATATCTATGGATGGGACATTACGGCGAGCGATCTCGAAGGCTTTATCCTTGCGATGGGGTTCACGAACGTGCGCGGGATTGGCCATTCGGCCGGGGCTACGGCGATCGGAGTGGTGGCGAGCGGACGGCCGGATCTGATTTCGCGGGCGGTGCTGGTCGAGCCGGTGATATTCGATCTCACCGATCCCGAAGTGCGCCGCCCGAGCGAAATGCACGCGCGCACGCTCAAGCGCAAGCGCACCTTCGACGACGTCGAGGCGATGTTCCGCAACTTCGAGAACAAGCCGCCGTACAACACCTGGCGCAAGGAGCTGCTGCGCGACTACTGCGAGCGCGGCACCTACGTTGACGCGAGCGGCAAGCGGGCGCTGAAGTGCCATCCGGAAGTCGAAGCGGAAATCTACGCGACCTCGCGCGAGTTCGACGGCCTTGGCTACATCATGCGCTGCAACGCGCCGTTGCTGGTGCTCTTCGGCGAACAGACCGACGCGCCCGGGCTGGCGCTTGCACCGCGCCTGGCGGCGGATAATCGGCGCGTCGTGATCGTACCGAAGACCACGCATTTCATCCCGATGGAGGAGCCGGAACTGACGGCGCACATGGCGCTGGAGTTTTTGGGCGGCGGGTAAGACGGCTTAAGCGAGCCCGTGGATTTTCGCGAACGGATCCCACGCCGCGTCGCGATGCCATTCGTATTCCATTGCGATCGCCGCCTGCTCCGCCATTTCCGCACTGACGAGCCGCGCGATGATCGCCAACGCCATATCGATTCCCGCCGAGACCCCCGACGAGGTCGCGAACTTGCCGTCCTCGACCCATCGCGCCTGCTCGATCCAATCGACCTTTGGACCCTGGCTTTGCACCCACGCAAAAGCGCGCTTGTTGGTCGTCGCACGCAGGCCGTCGAGCAGCCCGGCCCGCGCGAGCAAGGCGGCGCCGGTGCATACGGAAGTGACCAGTTCGGCCGTTGCGGCACGCGCTCGCAGCCATGCGATCAGAGTCGCATTTTCGACCTCGCGCCGTGTGCCGATGCCTCCGGGGACCAGTATTATGTCGAGCGGCGGGCAATCGCCGAAACTGAATTCGGCGACGGCTTGCGGCCCCTGCGCGCTGACCACGGGACCGGACTTTTCCGCGACCATCGCGAGGCGAATGGCGCCGCCGAGGTCGCCAATCCCATAGGCCTCGCACGGCCCGAACACGTCGAGCAATTCGAAACCCTCGAATAAGAGCACGCCAAGCGTTCGCGGTGCCGAATTCATATTCATCCTCCCGGTTTCAGCGGGCCATTTTGCATCAGTTCGCGGGCTTGGGCGCTATAGACGCCGGGCCGATCGTAGAGCATCAAGGGGGGCTCGACCCGCGCTTCGATGCCGCCGCCTTTGCGCGCTTCGACGAGAATCGTCGTGGCTGGCGCGTCGGCGCGCGGATGGACGAATCTGATGCGTTTGGGTTCGAGCGAATTTGCGCCGAGGCATCCGAGCAGCTCCGCGCTGCGTGCGGCATCGAAGACGAAGATCGCCTTTGCGCCGCTGGCCGCGTAACGTTTTGCGGCGAGGACGAACTCGGCGAGCGTCGCGGCGCTCTCGTCGCGCGCGATACGGCGTCCCGCGTTGGGGCTCTGGCGTCCGCTGCGCAGCCGCCGATATGGCGGGTTGGCGACCACCACGTCGAACGACGCGGGCGTCAGACCGCCGATCCGCCGCGTCCGCAAATCCGCGTTGATTACCCGTATCGTATCGAGCTGGTTGAGGGCGGCGTTACGCTCGGCGATCGCCGCGAGTTCGGTCTGGATTTCGATTGCGACGATTTCGCGCGGGTGCCACAGCGCGGCGACGATCACCGAAACCACGCCGCCACCGGCGCCGAGATCGAGCACTCGATCTCGCCTGCGCACGCGCGCAAAACGTCCGAGCAGTAACGCGTCGATCGAAAAACGGTAACCGTCGCGCGGCTGGACGAGGGTCAGCGCTCCGCCTAGGATCGAATCAATGGTTTCCGATGCGGCTTTCATGACTCCGGCAGAAAAGGGTCACCGATATTCCAAGGTTTTCCGCAAGGCCGGCAATCTCCTTTCCAAGGGCAAGATAGCGCGTGCGATCCAAGTCCTGAAGGAGGGCGAGGCGCTGGCCCTGCAATTGGGCGATCTCGGGATGGCGCGCCAGTTTGCCGCCGAAGCCGAGCGCGCGCAAAAAGATCTCGGAGCCTCCGGCTGAATTACCTTCACCGACAACGACCTGATTTCGTCAGTATTCCATTCATTGTTTCGCATCCGTCGCGCGTCATGCTACTCGCCGATACGCCCAACGCAACTTGACGGCGCGGGAATCGTACTTATGTTTTCTGCAGAGGCAGCGCGACGAAAGCTACGGAGACTGAGAATTGGGCGCAGCCTGAATATGAATATTTCCGGCGTGAGTCGGCAGGAGGCATAGAATGGAACTGAGATATGAAAATGGATTGGCAGGCGGTGGCTGGCTGTTTGATCGAGTCAACGGAATGTTTCGCGAGATTGAGCGACCGATGCGACAGATGGTCCCGGCGGCGGACGTCATTGAAGACAACGATGGCTATCATTTCTACTTCGAGATGCCGGGCCTGAACAGCGAATCGATCAACGTGCATGTCGAAGAGGGGCGGCTGATCGTCGAGGCCGATCGCAAGCGCCCGGAATGGCCGAAGGAAACCGCGGTGCACGTCGCCGAGCGGAGTTACGGGCCGATGCGGCGGGCGTTTCAACTGCCGAAGGATGCGAGCCACGAAAACATCCGCGCGGCTTACAGAGACGGTGTGCTCGACCTGACGGTTGAGAAGCGTCCGGAGACCAAGCCGGTTAAAATCCAGATCAACTAACCGACCTTGCACGGGGCCGCGGGATGATTCCGCGGCCCCGTGCGCATATTATGCAAATTATACCTGGTGCCGGCGCGCCTGAAGAAGCGGTGGGGCTCGCGGTCAGAGCCCCGGTCTGGAACTGAGATCCGCGACCGAATCTACATCCGGAACAAGGCGGTAGGCAGAATATGCTCGTGTTGCTAATCGTGGTCGTGATAATCGCGGGGTACTTGGTGACCGTGTACAACTCGCTCATACGCGTGCGCAATGAAGTCGATAATTCCTGGCGCCAGATAGATGTTCAGCTCAAGCGGCGGCACGACCTGATTCCAAACCTGGTCGAAGCCGTCAAGGGCTACATGCAGTTCGAGCGCGACACACTCACCCAGGTGGTCGAAGCGCGCGGGCGTGCGATCGCGGCACCCGATCAGGCGACGCGGGTGGCGGCGGAAAATCAGCTTTCGGTGGGTCTCGGCCGGCTGCTCGCCGTGATGGAAAATTATCCGCAGCTCAAGTCCGATCAGAATGTAATGCAACTGCAGGAGCAGTTGACCACAACCGAGAATCAAATTGCCTTCTCGCGTCAGGCTTATAATGATGCGGTGCTGAACCTGAACAACCGCATCCAGACCTTCCCCTCGAATATGATCGCCAATAATTTCGGCTTCAAGCCCGGCGAATACTTCAAGGTCGCACCCGAAGACCAGGCGCTGCCCAAGGTCGATCTGTCGCTTGGAGCGCCGCACGCGTGAGGCACCGCCGCCCGTGCGTGGCCGCCGCCGCCACTGAACCGGCGCGCGCGAGTTTGAAGCCCTCGCATGGCTGACCCGCACGACAGCTTCTGGGAACTCGAGCGCAAGAATCGGCGCGAGACAGCGTTGCTGGTGGTGGTGTTCCTGACGTTGTTCACCGCGCTCGGATGTGGCCTCGATTTCGTCTTCGGCAATCTGCGTATCATCGACGGCCGGCTCACCGGCGTGCCGATATTGACCGCGGTCGCGCTGGTATTTGGATCGATTCAGTCGGTGGCGTCGTACTTCGGCGGCACCGCGCTGGTGCTCGCTTCGGTCCACGCGAGGCCGCTGACGCCGGATTCGCCAAAGGAGCAGATGGTGCTCAATGTCGTTGGCGAAATGGCGCTGGCGGCGCGGATGCCGGTGCCGCGCGCCTACATTATCGACGATCCCGCGCCCAACGCGTTTGCGACCGGGCGCGATCCGCAACACTCGGTGATCTGCGTTACGCACGGGCTAGTTGACGAGATGGATCGCGAAGAGTTGCAGGGCGTCCTCGGCCACGAAATGGCTCACATCCGCGACTACGATATTCGCACCATGATGATGATCGCGGTGCTGGTCGGCGGAATCGCGATGCTTGCGGATTTTGTTTACCGATGGTCGTGGTTCGGCGGCTTCGGTGCGCTCGGCGGCGGCAATCGCGATCGCTCGGAGGGCGATGGCGGCGGCAATGCCGGCGCCATGATCGCAATCGCGGTCTTCGTGCTGGCGATCCTCGCGCCGATCTTTTCGCAATTGCTGGCGATGGCGATCTCGCGCCAGCGCGAATATCTCGCCGACGCTTCGTCGGTGGAATTTACACGCAACCCGCGGGCCTTGCTGCGCGCCCTCGAGCGTATCGCGCAGACCGAGTCGCCGCTCAAAAACGCTTCGCGCGGGACTGCGCATCTGTTCATCGTCAATCCGCTGGAGGGCGCCACCGACAACGGCGAAGGCTTCTTCGCCAACTTGTTCTCGAGCCATCCGCCACTTGGCATGCGCATCGCACGGCTACGCGCGCTGGCCGGGGAGGGTGTGCCGCCCGCCGCCGTCGCCAGCCCGGCGCCGGCGGGCAGCACATCGGCCTGATCGGCGGCGCGATTAAATCCTAGGGTTTCGATTATTGCAGACAATTCGCCGGCGCTGCGGACTGACGCTGACGCATGCTGTGCGAGGTGTTGGTTTTGTTGCCGCGCCGGTCACCGGTTGCGGCTTTTCAGCGCCCGCTCCATCTCGCGCCGCGAAGTCTTGGTCGCGATCGCGGCGCGCTTGTCGTACAGATGCTTGCCCTTGGCCAGTCCAATCTCAACCTTCGCGCGTCCCTTGAGAAAATAAATGCGCAACGGCACCAGCGAGTAGCCTTTTTCGCGCACGCGGCCCCAGAAGCGATCGATTTCGCGCCGATGCATCAGGAGCTTGCGGCTGCGCGTTTCCTTATGGCTGAACTGGCCGGCCGGCGCGTACGCTCCAATATGGACGCCCTGCAAAAACGCTTCGCCGTCTTTGATCCGCGCGTAGCTGTCGCGCAGGTTGGCCTTGTGGGCGCGCAGCGATTTTACTTCGGTGCCGGTCAGCGCAAGCCCGGCTTCGACCGTTTCCTCGATGAAGAAATCGTGACGCGCCTTGCGATTCTCGACCACCAGATCGTAGCCGTCTGCGGCCTTCGGCGGTTTTTTCTTTTCCTTCGCCATCTGCGATCGAGTCTATCGGTACGGGCGTCATCCTTATAGACAAGGGCACAGAATAGACAGGCGCATGGGTTGGCCGCTACAGCCTGAGACATAACCCGCAACCGCCAACCGCCGCGCAATATGCGCGCGATAGGAGGCCCGCGTTACGAGTCCGGCGGGCAACGCCGCGCGATCCCGACTACCACAATCGCGACGACGCGATCCGTGCACCCTCGGCCATCGCCTTGAGCTTGGCCCACGCGATTTCGCCGTCGACCCGCGACACTCCCGCGATCGTGCCGAATCCGCAATCGGTGCCCGCGATGACATTTTCGCGCCCGACCACGCCCGCCAGATTTCCAATTCGTTGCGCGACCAGCTCCGGATGCTCGACGAAATTGGTCACCGAATCGATCACTCCCGGTATCAGCACCTTGCCGTCGGGCAGCTTGACCTCCTTGAGCACCGCCCATTCATGCTCGTGACGCGGATTCGAGGACTCGTACGAAAGCCCCTGCGGGCGTGCCTTCAACACGACGTCGAGAATGTCGCGCAGGGCCACGTCATGATGATGCGGACCTTCATAATTGCCCCAGCACAGATGCAGCCGCGAGCGTTCCGGCGGCACGTCGGCGAGTGCGTGATTGAGCGCGTCGATGTGCATTTCGATGGTTTTGCGAAATTCCGCGAGGCTCAGATCCTTGAACTGGATATGACGGCTCATCGCGAGATCGGGACAATCTACCTGCAGTACATATCCCGCCGCCACGATCGCGTCGTACTCGATCTTCATCGCCTCGGCGATCGCGCGAATGTAGCGCTCGTGATTGTTGTAATAGTTGTCGCTCAAGAAGAACGACACCACCCCCGGCGACGCCGCGCTCATGAACGCTTCCTCGACTCTGACCCCGCTGAGCGCCGCACTCAGGTTTTCGGCGTCGATGCGCGCTGCGTCGCGATCGCCGTACGTGATCGGTCCCGTGCACGATGGTCGCTTGATCACCGTCACCCCGGTCTCGCGTCCGCCGCGCTTGGTGAAGCTCGGGAACTCGGCGAGGTCCGCGGCCCGCAGCCCCGAGCTCTTTTCGCCCGCGAAGCCGGCCAGCCGATCCTTGACGTAGGTCGCATATGACGGCTTGCTCATTTCGCCGTCGTTGACGATATCGACGCCCGCCGCGGCCTGCCTTTGTACGGTCTCGGCGACCGCCGATTTGATCCGCGCTGCGAGCGCCGCGGCATCGCAGGGTTCGCCCGCCTCCCTGGCGCGCAAGAGCGCCATCAGTTCGTCGGGTCGTGGCAGGCTCCCGGTATGCGTGGTCAGGATTCGCTGGCTGCTGCGTTTCATCGAGTATCCTCCCGGTCGCGTTAGTCGCCGCGCCGTTCGCGTCACTTACCCGCGCGGGCGCGCCGCATTCAGCCCCTTTATCCGATTGTAAAGCAGAAGTCCCACGCCCACCGCGAGCGCCACTCCGATCGCGCCGTCGAACCGATGAAAGTACGGACCGAGCGCCTGCCAATGCTGTCCCAGCTTCATCCCCGCGTAAGCCAATACCAGGCACCAGATGTACGAACCGATCAGCGTGTAGATCGTGAACGGCATCAACCGCATCCGCGCGACCCCGGCCGGAAACGCGATGAACGTGCGCACCACCGGCAGCAGCCGGCTGAAAAATACTGCCGCCGATCCCCAGCGCTCGAAAAACCAATCGGCGGTTTCGAGTTCGTGCGGCGCGATCAGCACCCAGCGGCCATAGCGCTCGAGCACCCGCCGCCCGCCATTGGCGCCGACGAAGTACGCAATATAAGAGCCCAGCAGACAGCCCACCGCGCCCGCAACGGCCACCATTTGCAGGTTCATCTGTCCGCCCGCCACCAGGTATCCCGAAAACGGCATGATCACCTCCGATGGTAACGGGATGCATGCGCTTTCGATCGCCATCATCAATACGATGCCGCTGTACCCAAGCGTCGCGATCGTCGCGATTATCAGCCCCGATATCCCCGTGAGAATCTTGTCGATCATGCCTGCCTGCTGATTTCCTTCCGCGTTGCGCACGCGGCCTCGCGCGCAAACTTGCCATGCCTGTCGCGAACTTGCGAGATGGCGCGGGATTCTCCCGCCGGCCGCCCCGCTGATCGAGCCGCGCCTCCCGCTTCATAAATTTTCGTCCGCCTCAATGGCGTTCCGCTCCGCTTTTGCAGTACACTGCGTCGCGTTTGCTTCTTGAATGCAAAATGTCTAAAAAAGAAGTAGACTGCATATATGTTGATTGCTGAATCGCGCTGCGTCAGCGACGGGCTTTCCGTGCGGTTGGCGGCGTTGCCTCTGGCAGATGATGAGGAAGACCAATGGCTAAAAATACCCTGACGATTACCGACAACCGCACTGGCAAACAGTACGAATTCCCCATCGAAGAGGGCGGCGTCGTGCGGGCCGCTCAATTGCGCGATATCAAAACCTCCGCCGACGACTTCGGCCTCATGTCCTACGATCCGGCCTTTACCAACACCGCGTCGTGCCGCAGCCGCATCACCTTCATCGACGGCGACCGCGGCATCCTGCGCTACCGCGGCTATCCGATCGAGGAGCTCGCCGAAAAGAGCAACTACCTCGAGGTCGCCTATCTCATTGTCAAGGGCGAACTGCCCGATCGCAAGCATTACGCCGCGTGGGAAAGCAACATCAAAACCCACACCATGGTCCATGAGAACATCAAGCGCTTCATGGGCGGCTTCCGCTACGACTCCCATCCGATGGGCATGCTGGTCGGCACTATCGGCGCGTTTTCTACTTTTTATCCCGAGGCCAACCGCATCACCGACCTTGAATCGCGCCGCCTTCAGACCCGTCGCCTCATCGGCAAGCTTCCGACTCTAGCCGCCTTCGCCTATCGCCATACCCGCGGCTTGCCCTACGTCTATCCGGACAACGACCTCAGCTACACCGGCAACTTTCTCTCGATGCTGTTCCGCATGGCCGAGCGCGACTACAAGCCCAATCCGGTCCTCGAGCACGCCCTCGACGTCCTCTTCATCCTTCACGCGGACCACGAACAGAACTGCTCGACCAACGCGATGCGCTCGGTCGGCAGCTCGCAGGTCGATCCCTTTTCGGCCGTCGCCGCCGCCACCGCTGCGCTCTATGGCCCCTTGCATGGCGGCGCCAACGAAGCGGTCATTCGGATGTTGATGGAAATCGGCTCGCCGCAGAACGTTCCCGCCTTCATCAAGCGGGTCAAGGCCGGCGAGTCGCGCCTGATGGGCTTCGGCCATCGCGTTTACAAAAATTACGACCCGCGCGCGAAAATTGTCAAAAAAATCGCCTACGACGTCTTCGAAGTCACGGGGCGCAATCCGCTCATCGAAATCTCGCTCGAGCTCGAGCGCATCGCCCTCGAGGACGACTACTTCGTCTCGCGCAAGCTTTACCCCAATGTCGATTTCTATACCGGGGTCACCTACCAGGCGATGGGCTTTCCGATGACCATGTTCCCGGTGCTCTTCGCGATTCCTCGGACTTCCGGATGGATGGCGCAATGGGCCGAAATGGTGCGCGACCCCGAGCAGAAGATCGCTCGCCCACGCCAGGTTTATATCGGTGAGATGACGCGCCAATGGACGCCCATAGAAAATCGCCCCGAACCGACCACTCGCGAGGACGCCGTCAGCGATCAGATCTGAGATCATCGGCGCGGCGGCGTCCGTCTTGGGTCCGCCGCGCCACCTCCGCTCGCGGCCGCGGCGCTCCCTTATCACTACTCGCAGGACGGCGGCAGCTAGTGATCGCCAGTCACCGCTGACCTGCCTGCGCGGCGTCCTCAATTGTCCCTATCAGTACTGCGGAGTATAATTAAGCTTGAAAGGCGGTCTAAGCCGCACGGTGAGCGAATATGAAGGCTGCTATCAGCAAATGGGTCGAGGATCTGGTCAAGGATCCCGATAAAGCTCGCGAACTCCTTCAGGAAATTAATCGCGCGCAGAAAGATCCCGCCGATCCTCATCGGATCGTTGTCGATGGCAAACGCTACCGGGTTCGCCTCGCGGGCTCTGCTCCCTTGGCTGCGGTTGAAAAATAAGCCCGCGCTGATCGAAGCCTAGCGTCGTCTCCGGAGATCGCACCTGAGCCTCGCATTTCCCGCCGTTGTCGTCATCCTGGCCTTCATGCCAGGTCTGGTATTTCTAAGAGGATATTACCTTTTTCCCTACCCTCGTGCGGTTTCGACCACCGACGAGATCGTCGGTGCGACGATCTTTGCGATACCCTTCCAAGCCGTTGCTATCGCGATCGTGGATCGCTCTACTTCCTACCGCATCGACTTCGTCCAGCTTGGCACCCTGATGGATGGCGCCAAGAGCGACCTCGCCAATCATGCCGCCTTCGGTGAACTTACAACTTTCCTGTGGCCGATAATCGCCTACAATTTGTGCCTCTGGGGTTTCGCCTACCTGTGCGGCCACTTTCTGCGCAGGCTCGTGATCAATTGCGAATGGGACCTCGATCATCCTTGGCTCCGCTTCAGCAGCGAATGGTACTACCTCCTGTCGGGTCGCCAATGGGGCTGGAAGTCCGGCGAAAATTTCGACCTGATGCTCGCTGACGTCATGGTCATGGGACCCGCCGCACCCGTCATTTACTCGGGCATCCTGAGTAGCGTCCACTTTGCCCGCGACGGCGCGGTCGAGTCGCTGGTCTTCAACCTGCCGGAAAAATGGGCCGTCCCCGGTTCCTATACTTCCCAACGCATTCCCGGCCAGGCCTTCGTCGTCAAATTCGACCAGGTGCTCAATCTCAACTTTCGCCTGATCAAAATCGATGAGGATACGGAAGCACCCGAACCGGACCTGCCGCCGCCGCCCTGCGGCGCCTGCCTCGCCGACGAGCGCACAGCCGTCTGATTCTTCGCGCCGCCCGTTAGCCCTGATCGCCGAAGCGCGGCTTGCGCTTCTCTACGAACGCCCGCGCACCCTCGGCGATGTAGCCCGCGCCCACGCATAGCGTCTGATTGCGATCCTCCATGTAGATCGCCTGCTCAAGGCTGCCCGCGTCCACGCTCGCCCCGAGGCATTCCTTGGTCAGGCGTAGACCCAGCGGCGAGGTCTCCGTCATCTCCTGCGCCAGCCGTCCCGCCGCCGCGTCGAGTTCGCCT
>CAWAKE010000010.1:0-35233 GCA_963782535.1 uncultured delta proteobacterium
GGTAGGTCCACGTTTGCCGACAACGAGATCCGCGTATCGTTCGTCCCACTCCCGACGCGCTTCAACGTAAGGGTTGCTCTCCATGCCAACGCCTCACCGCAGAAATCTCGAACTCGCACTTCAAAGTGCGGCTCGCTGGATTTGTTGGTTGAGCAAGTTCCTTGCCACCAGCGCCCTAGAGACCTGTGCGAGCAGCCGAGCACGAAGAGATTATTGCCGTGTCGGAGCGTCGCAGAATGCGGCGAGGAAAGTGATTCCGAACGATCGAGCCAACTAATGAAATATCGGTCTTGGTGGACGACCTGCCTCGCCCAAGCTACAGTAGATATTGAGAAAGAACCGCAGATGACGCGGGAGCGCTTCGAAGATGCGAACGCGAAGCGGTTTCAGGAGCGAGTTGCGGAGGTGATGATTTCAGGTTGCGTGAAATCGAGGTTTTGCAGGAGTTGTAGATGTCGCTCGCAATTTTGTCGCAAGCTTGGACCTCAGCGAGTTCGGTGCGGCGCACGACGAATGCGCGTTCATGCGGCTACTCGCCCAGAAAGCCGTCGAGTTACAGCGGCTTTTAAAAGAACGACGGGCGCGAGAAGGAAGCGGCTAATAACTCCGCAGATCTACGCGAAACGGCGAGAAAAGTTTTGAACGTGCTTCTGTGCGAGGCGTATTTTCATCGCGCTCTCGAACGTCGCAACGGCTTCCGCGAACCGGATTGCAGAAGAGAAGCAACTCCCGGCGCGAATCCATTTTGAGGTCGATACCTGGCATCGAGGGTGAAGAATTCGCCGGACGAATTACCAAGCCGAATTGGAAGGCCCGGTTGCCCACTCATCACCATAAAAGTGTCCGATTCGCGGAGTTTGAACACCGGTGTTCAAACTGTACCCAAATCAGCCACTTTCAGCCACATTGGACGTAAAAAACCTAAGGTTTTTCGCGATCTTTACCGGGTTCAAATCCCGTCGGGGACGCCAATCAAATCATTGCCGGGGTTTCGCTATCCGCGAGGGCGTCACGCTAACGAATCGGCTCGGCGTTACGCGCCGCGCAAGCGCTCCGTGATGTCGGCGCGACCCGCACCGCGCGTAGCGCACCGCTTCGCGTCTCGGACCGCCATTCGGAAGCTCCACAATTGCGGCATGCTTGCCTGACGACCGGGTCGGTCCGAACATATCTGAGCCCACTCTGCGGCTGCGGGCGTCCGAGTGTGCAGATCGAAATTCGTCGGCAAAGTGCTATAGAGTCTGGACGGACAATCTGCGGGACATCGTGGGGACGATGCCATGCCGGAACGGGGGTATTCAGATGGCGGAGAATAGCCAAAAGCACGTGCTCGACGGCTACAAGGTATTGGACTTCACTCAGGTCGTCGCGGGACCGACGGCGACCCTGATGATGGCCGAGATGGGCGCCGACGTGATCAAGGTCGAATTGCCGCCGGCCGGCGATCCGGGCCGTCTCGGTCCGTTCACTACCGGCGAGCGCAGCGGATATTTCGTGCAGCACAACCGCGGCAAAAAGGATCTCTGCCTCGATGCGAAACATCCCGAGGGGCTGGCGATACTCAAGGACCTGGTCGCTAAGGTTGACGTACTGGTGCAAAATTATGCGCCGGGCGTGATCCAGCGGCTGGGTCTCGACTACGAAACCGTCAGCGCGATAAATCCGAAAATCGTGATGTGCTCGATGTCGGCGTTCGGGCAGACCGGCCCGCTCGCCCAGGAACCGGGCTTCGATTTCCTCGGCGCGGCGTATGCGGGGGTTACCTCGATGGGCGGGGAGGCCGGCGGTGCGCCATACTTTCCGATGATTGCGATCGGCGACGTCAGCACCGGTGTGCATGCGATGGGTGCGATCTGCGCGGCTCTGCTCTATCGCGAACGTACCGGCCGCGGACAACATCTCGATATCTCACTGCTCGATACCTATTTCCATTACCACGAGGCTAGTATCGAGGTGCATAGTCTCAGTAAAGGAGCGATCGAGCCGACGCGCTCGGGCTTGCATTCGTGGTACGCGGTTCCGGCCGGCGTATTCAAGGGCAGGGAACGTTATATACTAATCATCGCGCCCCTCGAGCAGCACTGGGTAAAGTTGTGCGCCGCGATGGGGCAGCCGGAGCTGGCGCGCGATCCGTGCTTTACCACCAATGACGATCGGCTCAAGAACCTGCCGCAATTGATCACGCTGATCGAGGGCTGGATACAATCGATGCCGAGCGATGACGCCGCGGTCGCCGCGATGCGCGAGCAGCGCGTGCCGATGGCGCCGATACTGTCGGTGGCAGAAGCCGTGCGCCATCCGCATCTGCGCCAACGCGGGACCGTGCGGACCATTCACGATCGTGTACTAGGTGATTTCGATGTACCCGGATTCGCGCTGCGGTTTTCGGATTTTCCGCGGCCGCTTGAGCTCGAAGCTCCGCTGCTCGGCGAGCATAACGAGGAGATACTTACAAAGGTGCTTGGCTATCCGGCGGCGCGAGTGCGCGAACTCGAGGGCAAGGGGGTTTTGCGCAGCGCACTATACTGAGACGCGGGACGTCTCAGTATAGTGCGCGCAATACTCAGATAATTCAGATTCCGATCTCCTTGAGGAACGGATCGAGTGCGTCGAGCAGGGCGCGCGGATTATCGCCCTGAATCGTATGGCCGGCGTTCTCGATACGCATCCAGCGCCCCTTGGGTACGGATTCCGCGAATTGCTGGGCGTTCTCGTCGGACAGCACGTCGCTGCGCGAACCCCGCATGACCAGCGTCGGACACACGATGTTCTGCGCATTGTCCATGATTATGGCTTTGCGCTGGTCGCGCTCGTTTTCGAAGTTCTTCGGCATCCGTTTGGGGTCGTGCTTCCAGGTCCATTTGCCGCTCGGAAGCTGACGCAGGTTGTGCAGCAGGCTGCGCCGCAGCAGCTCGCGATTGCGCATCGGATTGAACTTCAAGGCCCGTTCGACGAAGTCTTCGACCGAATCGAGTTCCCGATCCTGCCTGATGAAATCGCGAATGCGCAGCGAACCGGTCATGCTGATCTCAGGCGCGATATCCACCAGCACCAGCCCCGCCATCAACGCGGCGTGGCGAATTGCGTAGCCCATCGCGGCAAATCCGCCCATCGAATGGCCAATCAGCAGCGGGCGTTCGAGCTTCAGCTTCTCGATGAACCCCTCGAGGTCGGCGACCTGCGCGTCGAAGCGATAGTCGGCCGTCGGCTCCCACTCGCTGTCGCCGTGGCCGCGCTGATCGAGCGCGATGCAATGATAGCGGTGGCGCAGCATCAGACAGACCAAGTCCCACGTATGCGCGTTGAGCCCGCCGCCGTGAAGAAAAAGGATCGGATGGCGGCCCTTGGTGCCCCAATCGAGGTAATGCAGGCGCATCCGGCCGACCACAATGTGATGCGATTCGGGCAAGTCAACCGCGGGCAATTCGAGCCCTGCGTGCTTCGCCGAAAGTTTGAGATGATCGATCTGTTCGGAAGTATTTAACACCATTCGCGCTCCTGGTCTGTTCCGTTTTGCAGATAACAGCCGTACCGATTGTATGAGCTATAGCAAATTGATGAAAAGCGCCGCAAATCTTAATTCGGCCGCACTACGGCCGCGCCGGACGCGATTCGCGCGCTACTCTCCGGCGCGGGTTTTCCGACTGGGATGAAATGGCAATAGCATATCGGCTGAAGTGAGACTTCCAGCTCATGCGCAACCCGCCATCCGTGGAGTCTGACTAATCGCCGAAAGTACAGAACACCATCGCGAGCAGCCGCGCTCGACGCGGCACTGTATTTGCCCCGCCGCCCATGCGAATGCGCAGACCGGTTTAAACGCCGTAGAGCGGAACGGCAGCCGATCCGCTCTACGGAAAAATTACTGGCGCTTACCAGCGGCCTCCGCCGCCACCACCGCCACCGCCGCCGCCTCCGCGACGTTCGCGGCCGCCACCTCCACCGCCCCCGCGAAATCCCCCGCCGCCTTCACGCGGGCGCGCCTCGTTGACGCGGATATTGCGGCCCTTGAGTTCGGTGTCGTTGAATTCCTCGATCGCTCGTGCGGCGTCGTTCGAGTCTGCCATCTCGACGAATCCGAAGCCCCGCGATTGTCCCGAAAACTTGTCGACCACCACCACGGCGCTGTCGACTTTTCCGGCTTGAGAGAACAACCCTTCCAGGTCTTCGTTGGTCACTGCGTAAGCCAGATTCCCAACGTACAATTTTGTGGGCATTCAGTGCCCCTCCTTGATCGATGCCGAGGATCGCGCGAAACAAAAAACCCGGAGGGCGGGTTTAAATGAATGGTGCGTTCGGTCGGTTTCAATTCCTATCTAGTACGAGCACAACTCAATGTCCACTGTGCCCTTGGCTCAGGTCGCGGCAAGCTCGCCGGGCTCCTGCGGAAAGCTCACGGTGAAGGCGGTGCCGGAATTGCCGGTGCTCTCGACCGCGATACGCCCGCGATTGAATTCCACGTAGCGCTTGACCAAGGCCAGCCCCAGTCCGGCGCCCTCGTGGCTGGGCAGCGCGTCGTTGCCCTCTTGCGTGAACGGCTCGAAAATGTGCGGCAAGTAGGCCGCATCGATGCCCCGTCCGGTGTCGCGCACTTCAAGCGAGAGCACTCCCGCGGAATCGCGAAAGACGCGTACCGACACGCCGCCGCAGTCGGTGAATTTTATCGCGTTTTGCAGCAGGTTGATGATCGCGTTGGAAAGGCAGTGTTCGTCGAAGATCACCTGTGCGTCGGGTTCGTCGATTCGGCAATCGAGCGCAATGCCCTTTTTCTGGGCGAGTACGCTCAGGTCCTGCACGTGACGTTCGACCACCGCCGCAAGCGTGACGACTGCCGGCTTCAGTTCGAATGCTCCCGATTCGATTCGCGACAGGTCGAGCACCGCACCGATTGTATTGAGCAGCCGCTGTCCGGCACGGTGAATCGGCTCGCCATACTCCATGCCGCTCTCGTCGCGAATCTCGGCCAGCCGTTCTGCCATCAGGTCTGCATAGCCAAGGATCACGTTGAGCGGCGTGCGAATCTCGTGAGTCATGTTGGCGACGAAATCCGACTTCATGCGCGACGCTTCCAGCGCGGCGTCGCGCGCCACGGCGAGTTCCTGCTGATGCAATCGCGATTGTTCTTCGTAGAGCCCGGCGTAGGTCAGGGCCAGCGACTCGGTCGCGAGGTTCCACAGCCGTGCATAGGCGAACCGGGCCTTGATTTCGCGCTCGGCGTCATCCTTGAAGGCATGCGCAATTTCGCGGTCCACGATCTCGCGCAAAAGCCGCGAGGCGCGTATCAGGTGCCCGATCGTCAGGCGATGATCGATCGCCGCAGCGGGCAGGCGCTGGCGGATTAGTCGCGCGCAGAACTCATCGTTAGCCGCCAGCGCGCGTTGCGGATCGCCGTCGCTCAGGGCGCGAAAGATCCCTCTGGTGAGTTCGTTGCCGAGCACGGTCAGCGTCCGGCGCATCCCGGGAATCTTGTCGTCGGGCGCGATCAGCGGAATCGCCGCGGTCCACATGCGCACGATCTCGCCCATGCGGCTGTCGAGGCGTTGCGCAACTTCCGAGATCAGACGAAGTTCGCTGGCGTTGAAATCCGACTGTTTCACCTTCACCGGCACTGCTCGATTCAGGCCCGTCACGAGGCTTGCGGATTTCGCGCAAGCTTTCAATAGCTACTGTGGCTGAGCACCGGACCCGGCCTGCGGTCAACGCGGGACGTGGTTGCAGGGCCGCGGTTGACATTAAGGGATATGCAAGATTCACTCGAATTTGTGTCAAACCATCCGGTGAGCGAAAAAATCCCACCGTGGTTGCTATGGCAACGCTTGAGCGGTCTGGATATTTTCTCGGGTTTCAGCGACGAGCAGCGCGACGCCTTCCTGAAGGCCTGGGAGAATGAGCCGGGTTTGCGTCTGCGCGAGTTCAAGGCCGGCGAGCTAATCTGCCGCAAGGGCGAGTACGAACTCGACCTGTGTTTCATCCTGCGCGGCAGCGTGGATTTGATTGATCATTTCGAAGAGGCCGATCAGGTTTTCGTGGCCGAGCTCGGTGCCGGCAACCTATATGGCGAACTGGGCGCGATGGGCGGATTACCCCGCACCCTTGACGTCGTTGCTCACACCGACGCCGAAATCTTCTATGTGCCGCGCCACGCGCTCAAGTATATCGAGATCAATGTCCGCGCCCGCGAAATTCTCGCCGTGCGTTATCGCGAGCGCGCGGTGCGGGTCACCGCCGCCGACATCGAGCTGTTTCGCGGCGTGCCGTCGTCGTTCGTCGATGAATTGATCCCCAAGTGCGAGATCCTCCGCTACGAGCTGCGCGGAGTGCCGCTGGTGACCCAGGGCGAACCCGGCGATGCGCTCTATATCGTTCGCGACGGTTTTGTCCAGGTCGTGCGAGAGGAACCAGACGGCAGCCGCCGGGTGCTCGCCTATTTGCGCACGGGCGAATATTTCGGCGAAATGGCGCTGTTCGAAACCGGCGTGCGCTGGGCCAGCGTGCTGACCGCGGGCAAGTGCGAGCTGATCAGGATTAAGGGTGACGATTTCCTCGAATTGAGCCGCAAATATCCTCAAATCGAGGAATCCGTGCGCAAGATTATCGAGCGCCGCTTCGAGCAGGAACGCACCGTCACGCCCGAACTCTCCGAGCTCCTCGAACGCAGCGGGCAGGCGGGCGTCATCCAGGCCGACGCCCTGCTGGTGATGGACCTCGACCTCTGCATCAACTGCGATCAATGCGTCAAAGCCTGCGAGTCGCTCCACGGCAAGAGCCGCCTCATCCGCAACGGTATCCAGATCGGCAAGTACCTGGTGCCGAGCGCCTGCCGCCATTGCGACGATCCCAAGTGCATGAATTCCTGCCCCACCGGCGCCATCAAGCGGCGCTCCGAGGGCGAAATCTATTTCCAGTACGACATGTGCATCGGATGCGGTAATTGCGCGATCGCCTGTCCCTACGACAACATCGCGATGATCGACAGCCTCACCTTCGACAAGGCACAGGCGCGCAAGTCCCATACGATGAATGACGCCAACTTCTTTCGCCCCTATCCGGTAGCCGCACACGACGCCGGCGACGGGGGGTTTTGGCAGCGGCTGACTGGCCTCGAGCGCAAGGGTGCGCAACGCCGCAAGCCCACGGTGGTGTCCTCGATTAGCGAAACCGAACACACTCCCGCCGCCTTTCCCATCAAATGCGATCTGTGCGACGGGCTGCCAATCATGGGATGCGTGCACAATTGCCCGACCGGCGCCGCGATCAGAATCGATCCCGCCAAGCTGTTCGAAGAAACCGGCGCGATCAGCGAGGGCTCGCGGGTGCGCAAGGCGCGCGGAGGCAGCGATTAGGGCCCCGGCTCGAAAACCCGCACCAGCCGCGATAACTCCCCGTCATGGCGCCTCAATGATAGTGTGTTGCCGTTCTGACCTGCGGATCGGCGGACCGGGTCGCGGCGGGGCAGGGCATTTTCGGCATGAGATGGTGAAAGGGCGTTCGACGATTTGGCCGGACCGGATGGGAGACGGGTGAGAGAGCAGATAGGCGAGGCCGCCGACCGGCGTCATTCGGCGCCGATCGCGTCGGTGACGTTGTGGGCCCTGTTATGCGGTGTGGTGGTCGTTGCAGTTCATGCGGGGACCACCTCCCTGCCGCACCGTCTCGGATCGTACCGCACCGGTATAATTACGGTCATTACTTTCGGGCTCGCCTTGTCTTACAGCCTGCGCAAGCAGACCCTGTGGTTGTCCGTCCGATGGCTGCGGATGGCCGCGCGGCTGCCGCGTTCGATCGCGCGCCGCTTCATCTTGATGGATCGTCTCGAGACCTGGCGCACGATGCACATAGCAATCGGCGTCTTCGCCCTGTTGCCGCTGTGGTGGCATATCGACGTCGGCCGCCCGACTCTGCTCGAGCGCTCGCTCGAATTCACAGTCGCGCTGGTGGTCCTGAGCGGGCTGTCTGGCACCGCGATCCACGATCTCCTGCCGCATTCGATGAGGATTCGGCCCGGTTCCGAAGTCCGCATCGCCGACGTCGAGGCGGGCTATCATCAGCTCTACCTCGAAGCCGAGGAAAGTGTCCTCGGACACTCCGAGGACCTCGTCCAAACCTACCTGAAAAACGTGCGGCCCATCCTGGTCGGCGCGCAACCAGGGTCGCGGTTGTTCTCGGCGACGCTTCGTGGCACCGATCCGGCGCAGCCCGCATGCCAGGCCGCCCGCCAAGCCGCGTCCGCGGTCGGCAGCGACGGTCCCCTCTATGCCGACCTCGTCGCCATCGCCGAACGCAAGGTGCGCCTCGAACACAATGAGTTCAACCTTCGCTTGAGCCGCAACTGGCTCAAATTCCATATCGCCCTGGTCATCGTCCTGGTCTTCGAGATCGCCTTTCACGTTCTCGGAGTGCTCTATTTCGTGGGCTTTTGATGCGGCGAATCGCGTTCATAGCGGGCCTGGTGATCATTGCCTTCGTGGTCTTCCTCCTGGTCCCGCGCTCCAGCTATCAGCCCGGCGCTCTGATGTCCGCGCACGCCAACCTCGACGGCCAATGCGCCTCCTGCCATCAGCCCTGGCACGGTCCCCTTAATCAGCGCTGCGTCGCCTGCCACGGCGATATCGCCGACGTTAATCCCCATGGCGGCTACGACGTAACTTCCGATAGCGGATTGATCGCCGGCCACAAACTCAAAGTCGATAAGTACAACGACCTGATCTGTCTCAGTTGCCATACCGAACATCGCGGCCGCGTCGTCGATTTGAATACGACCGCCACCTTCAATTGCACTTGGTGCCACAAACATCCGTCGATCGAAGCGGTGCAGGAGCACCGGCCGCTCTTTATGAACCGCCGCACTACCATCCACGGCGCGTTTGCCAAGCCCTTCAACCATCTCGAACACAAGCGTCTGATCGCCTCGCACCTGCCGGCCCTGCCGCAGGGCTTCAAGTGTGAATCATGCCACGTGGTCACGCCGACGCGGCCGCGCAAACCCGAGCAGATGAGCTTTCGATGGTCCTCGTGCGCCGGCGCCGGATGCCATCTCACGCCGCAGGATTCCTATATGCAGATGCCCGCGGCGATCGGTCCTGCGCCCAAACTGATCGCCTACAATCCCAAGTTCCTGCACCTCGACGCGGTCTTTGTGCATTCGGCTGGCCATCTTGCGACCCCGTGTGAGAATTGCCACTTCGCGATTGCGAAGAGCGAAAGCCCCAATGACAGCGCCTCCAAGCAAGTCGAAAATTGCTTCAATTGCCACGCGCATCAGGCCGCGCCGCAGCGTCCTGCGATACATCCCGCTGACGCGACGCCGATTTGGCTGAGCCCCGGTATCGCCTTCGCGGCGACCTCCGTCGCAAAGGACAAAGCCGTTATCGCGTGCGGCGAATGTCATCTGCTCCACGTCCACGGCCCGCTTGCGAAAAACGATTTCGCCGGTAAGGCCCCGCTGGCGCTGCCCCACGCGAAACCCCATCTCACGTGGACCATTTATCTGCCGGCCGCCGGCGGCCCGCACGGCCTCGCGTTACGGCCCGTGCGGCTCTCGCCGTGGCTCCTCGGATGGCTCGGGCTGCTGGCCGCCGCGCTCTGCGCCCGCACCCTGGTCCGCCTGCTGCCCGCCGCGCCCGCACAGCGCGAAATCGTCGCCGGCGTCGCGCCGCAACGCGCCCAGGAAGTGCCGCTTATCGACGATACCTTCCAAACCAGCGTGCGCCACCTCTATATCGTCGGCGAAGCCTCGGGCACCGCATCGATTAACCTTGCGATGCGCTCTGGCCGCCAGGTGATTCAGGCGGTCACGGCTGAACTCCGCAATTCGCGTTCGCCGGTCGATCCCGGTGCCTACGACGTCGTCATCGTCGGCTGCGGACCCGCCGGTCTCGGCGCTACCGCCACCGCACGCGCCGCCGGCCTCAACTACGTCACGCTTGAACGGATGACCCCGGCGAGCACCCTGCGCGCTTACCCGCGCGCCAAATTCGTGCAGGCCACGCCCATCGATATCGCCGAGTACGGCTCGTTCTTTCTCGAGGGCGACAATTCCCGCGAGCAGTTGATCGAAGAATGGGAACGGATCATCGCGACCCTCGGACTCAAGATCAACGATCGCGAGGAAGTGGTTGACGTCGTGCGCGAGGGCGAACTGCTGACGGTCAAGACCGCTCGCGGCAATTGCTACAAGGCCCGTACCGTCGTCCTCGCCATCGGCGTGCGCGGTAACGCTCGCCATCTCGATATTCCGGGCGAAGAGCCCGGTCGGGTCTTCTATGCGCTGATCGATCCCGCCGAATTCCGGAACCGCAATATCCTGGTCGTCGGCGGCGGCAATTCCGGAGCTGAAGTCGCCGAGGCGCTGGCCGCCCCCGAGCTGAACAATCAGGTCAGTTATTCGTTCCGGGTGCCGGTGCTGACCGGTGTCACTCGCGAGAACGCCGAGAAAATCAGCGCACTCCAGCAATCGAAATCGCTCACGGTCTATCCCGCCACCGCGCTCAAGGAAATCAAGCCGGGCAGGGTGGTGCTCAGTCCGATCAAGTCTTCCGCCACGCCCGCCACCGACTCGCAGGCCAGCCCCGCCGGTCCCATCGAGCTCGAAAACGATACCATCTTCGCCATGATCGGCGCCGAACTGCCAACCGCGTTCCTGAAACAGATCGGCGTCAAGCTGGTGAGCAAGGGTCGTCTGGGACGAACCTGATTATTGGTTCCCGGCGGTACCTCGCCGTCATCGCCAAGCATCGATTTTTCCCGCACCGACCCACAACTGTGTCAATTTAATAACTGATGGGCGAGTTTTGTGTCATCTAGCTAGCGTGTCAACGATTCTGATACACGCGCGCGGTGGCGGCGACCAGACCTTTCGTCCCTGACGCATCTTCCGGTCGGCATGCCAATTGCTGCTTATGTTGGCGAAATATCGAGCGATAAAAACACAAAATTGACCCGATATCTCCTTGTATGCCGCACGCGGCTCGCATTCCTCCGATCCCGCGTCAAGTCCGTGCAACCGTCCGCCAACCTGCGGAACCCGCCGCTATCCGCCTCGAGGGAGCAACTCCGCCAATGAGAAAATTTACCTTGATACTCGCGGCAGTTCTGATTGGCTCGACCATCGGAATTTCGATGGTTGCCGAGACCGCTTCGTTCGCCCCCGCAAGGCCTGCCCGGCTGACCGAAATCACCGGCATCATTCGCGATATCCACGGCCGGCCGGTCGCCGGTCTTAAGATCTCGCTGAGAAACTGGTTCGGTACCGACCTCGCCAGCGCGGTGACCAACCGCAAGGGCATGTTCGATCTGCGCAAGATAATACCCGGCCGTTATCACATCAATTTTCGACCGCTGGCCGAGGATTCGAGCGGCCAGACTGTCATTATGGACGTACCGCCGCACAAGATGCGTATGAATTTGACGCTGAACCGCAATCCGCCGGCGATCGCCCGGGCCCATCGCCGCACTCCTGCGATCGCCTGAAGATCATCCGCGGCCTCCCGCTTTATCCGCTGTCCGATTCGCGGCGCGCTGTGCTACTGATCGGCTTGGTTCCGGCGCCGGTCCGGCCGGCCGGCTGAATTTCCCGCACCGACGCGTGTCGCATAACCCGAAGCGCGTTGTCTGGAGGTCGACTCGTGCCGCACGTCAAAACTAGCGACGGTGTGAAACTCTATTTCGAGGAGGCCGGCACTGGCTTCCCGATCGTCTTTACCCACGAGTTTGCCGGCGACCATCGCAGCTACGAACCGCAAATGCGCCACTTCGCGCGCCGCTACCGATGTATCTCCTTCAACGCGCGCGGCTACCCGCCATCCGACGTTCCCGCCAGTCCCGCCAGCTATTCGCAGGATCGTGCGCGCGACGACATTCTCGCTATCCTCGACGGCCTTGGCCTCCCTCAGGCGCACCTAGTGGGAATCTCGATGGGCGGTTTTGCGACGCTCCATTTCGGCTTGAAATATCCCGGCCGCGCGCGCTCGCTGGTGGTCGCCGGATGTGGTTACGGGGCCGATCCCGAGCGCCGCACCCGCTTTCAGGAGGAAGCGGAAGCCGCGGCGAACCGCTTCGAAACGCTCGACCCGGACCAGTCCGCGCGCGCCTACGCCCTCGGTCCCACTAGGGTGCAATTCCAGAACAAGGATCCGCGCGGATGGGACGAGTTTCGCGCGATGCTTGCGCAGCACTCGGTGATCGGCGCCGCGATGACCCTGCGGGGCGTGCAAAAGCTGCGGCCTTCGCTCTACGATCTGATTCCGCTGATTCGTCAGATGACCGTGCCGACCCTGATAATGAGCGGCGACGAGGACGACCCATGCCTCGAGGCTTCGCTCATGATGAAACGCACGATTCCCTCGGCCGCGCTCGCGGTTTTGCCGCGCACCGGCCATGGACTCAACCTCGAAGAACCGATGGCCTTCAATAGCTGCCTCGCCGACTTCTTCCATCAGGTTGAAGCCGGGCGATGGACCCTGCGCGACTCGCGCTCGCTCAGCGGTTCGATTCTGTGAGGGGTGATGCGCGTTCGCTCAGCGCCGCGAATCTATAACCGCCTCGGGTAACCGTCCCGCTCCCCCGAAGCGCCCCCCCTCCAGTCATCCCGAGCCGGGCGAAATTTCTCTCTCTGTCATTCATCGCGCAGCGAAGAACCCCGGTCCTATTTCTCTTGATTGGACTTATTCGGGATTCTTCACTTCGCAGACTCCATTCTGAATGACAGAAATCTCCAGCGCCATAGACACTGCTGCGACTTTGCGATCTTCTCTCATCTCAGGTCTCTCCCTCCTGCGCCTTCGCTTAGGCGCCCGCGCAAGGATGTTGCCGCCTCACGCGCAAGGCCGATTACTCCCTCTGACGTGTCTGGTAGCCTCGAGCGTCAGCCCAATAAGTCCCTTGCGGGCGAAGCCCGCATCTTCCCAAACGGGAAGTCTGAAACTCTTTCTTTTTAATCGCTCGCTGCGCTCGCTGTGCGCACGTCCCAAACTCCTTCGCTCGACTGCGCTGCGCTTCGTCTGGTGGGAGATTTCAGTTTCTTCAAAATCAAAGTTTCGAGCTCTTCAACAATTTCCAGATTTCAAAATCCCGGCAAATGCTCGCATCTATCCGTCTGCGCCGACACGACCGTCAAAATTAGCGTATGCTGCCTCCAGCAGGCCGGACCGTCGCAACTCGAGCCGCCCGAGGGTCGATCGTCATATTTTTTAAAAAACAAACCCATTTTTCACGGCGATGTCGTGGGCCGGCCGTCGCCGTTTGCAATCACCAAACCACATGCGTGGATGTTCGCTTTGGGGGGCTTTACCCGACCGCGATCGATCGACACTCTGGAGCCTGGGTATTGATACGTGCCGGCAGTCATATCTAGCAATTTTCTTGAAGACTTGGCCTTTGTCCTGGTGGTCGCTGCGGCGATTTCGGTAATCTTTCAGGCGCTGCGGCAGCCGGTCGTAGTCGGGTACCTGGTGGCCGGGATGTTGGTTGGACCGCACCTGCCGTTTCCGTTGTTCGCCGATATGGGCCGCATTCACACCCTTTCGGAGCTTGGCGTGATCCTCCTGATGTTCGCGCTCGGCCTCGAATTCAGTTTGCGCAAGCTCGTCCAATTGGCGCCGACCGCCGGCTTTATCACCGTGGTGCAGATGGGCCTGGTGATGTGGCTCGGGTATGAGGTCGGCCGCGCTTTCGGATGGACCGAGCTCGAAGGCATCTTCACCGGCGCGATCCTGGCCATCTCCAGCACCACTATCATCGCGAAGGCCTTTGCCGAGGAAAAAGTCGATAAAGGCCTCGGCGAGCTGGTTTTTGGCATTACGCTGTTCGAGGATCTCGGCGCCGTGGTTGTGCTCGCGGTTCTGACCGCGGTCGCGACCGGGGCGGGATTGTCCACGAAAATGATCGCCATTACGGTCGGCCAGTTGGTTGCCTTTCTGGCGGTGCTGATCGTTGTCGGGATGCTGATTGTGCCGCGCACGATCCGCCTGGTAGCGCGATTCGAGCGTGAGGAGACCTTGGTCGTCGCCAGCATCGGCATCTGCTTTGCGGTTGCTATGATCGCGGAGATGGCCGGTTACTCGGTCGCGCTGGGCGCGTTTCTGGCGGGCGTGTTGGTCGCCGAATCCGGTCACGGACCCAGGATCGAACATCTGGTCGCACCGCTGCGCGATATCTTCGGCGCAATCTTTTTCGTGTCGGTCGGCATGATGCTCGATCCGCGCGTGCTGGTTGCGCATTGGCCCGAGCTCCTGGGTTTGGTTGCCGTGGTGCTGGTCGGCAAGATTGCAGGTGTCAGCATCGGTGCGATTTTGAGCGGCAGCTCGACTCGAACGGCGGTTCAGGCCTCCATGTCGATGGCTCAAATCGGCGAGTTCTCGTTCATCATTGTGAGCACCGGCCTCGACCATGGCGCCACCCGGGAATTCCTCTACGTGCTCACAATCGCCGTCTCGGTGGTTACCACCTTCATGACGCCGTTTATGATCCGCGGGTCCGATCGGGCCAGCCGCTTCATCGACGCGCACGTTCCGCGATCGGTCGGCGTGCTGCAGGCGATTTACGATTCATGGGCCGAGCAGGCGCGCGCGCTGCCGCAGTTGCGCGACTACCGCGGCGCCATCGTGTCTATCGGTTTCCCGATGGCCGCGGTGATGGCGGTCGCAATCGCCTATTCGCTCTTCGTCGACCGTTTTCAGGTAATCGTCGCGATCGCGACCGGTGCCTCGCCGGGCGCAGCGATCTTATTCGTCAAAGCCACCGCGCTGCTCCTGGCGGCCGTGCCATGCGTGTCGATCTGGCGTGGCGTCCATCGGCTGGCAGGCAAAATCGCCTCCAGTATTTCCTCCCCGTCGGCCGCCCCCGACGAGGCTGCGATGGCCGGCCGCAAATCGGATCCGCTCGCGGGAATTTTCGAGATCGCAATCATCTTCGCCGTCGTTACCCTGATCCTCGCGATCATCGGGCCATTTATAAACCTGCTCGACGGCTTGGCCGTGATGGCGATCGCGCTGGCCGGTCTGGCGATCGTAATCTGGCGCAACTCGCGCGATCTCTACGCGCGATTGCGCGAATCCTCAGCCGTGCTCGTCGAGCGAATGGCGTCGGTGCCCGGAATCCCGCCACGCCCGATCTCGGCTGGTTCTGCCGTCACCGGCGGCGGCGAAATCGGGCCGCTGACGCAGGTGCGAATTCAGGAGGTGAGCAATGCGGTCGGACGCAGCCTCGGCGAAATCAATCTGCATGCCGCGACCGGAGCGATGGTAATGGCGGTCGAGCGCGAGGGCCGTATCGTGATCCTGCCGGGCGGCTCCGAGGTCCTGCGTGCTGGCGATATGATCGCACTTGCGGGTCCCTCCAACGCGGTTACCGCCGCCAGTGAAATCCTGACGGCGCCGGTTCCCGCTACGCCCGGCGAGCAACCCGTCGCCACCAGCGAATAAATAGCAACCGCCGCTTACCTCTGACCCGCGACGCCATCTGACGTCCGCTATCTCCGATACCCGTTGGAGGGCTGCGAAGCGTTCGCTAGGAGGCGGATTCGACGGTCGCTCAGATTCTGGCAGTCCAGTGGCGCTCGGGTCATCGATCGGACACGAGATTCACTCCTGTCAGGCCAAATCCCCCCAAGCTGTGTATCGGCGCCGTGAAGTTTCGGCGCGCCCTATGCATGGTCTATTGCGACCCGTTCTGCACCGAAGGAGAGTTGCCAATGGCAGTACGAACACTGATCGTCGATGACGCGCCGACGGCACGGATCATTCTGCGCCGCCGGCTCGAGGCGGTCGGCTGCAAAATCATCGCCGAGGCGGATTGCTCGGCTTCCGCTGACGACCTCATGAGCGCGACAAGTCCGGATCTCGTCACGCTGGACATTCAAATGCCCGAGATTCGCGGGATGGACGCGTATGCGCTGTTTCGCAAGATTCGACGCGAAAGACCGCGCGTCGAGTTCGTAGTGATCTCGGGTTCGAATTATTTCCAGAATCGTCAGGACTTCCTCAGGGGAGGAGCGCTGGGATTTTTTGCGAAGCCGATCGACTTTCGCGGACTTCTGCGTGATTTGCGCTCGATCTTTCCCGAACTTAAGCCCTATCGGCTCCCCAGCGCCACCCTCTGATCCGCCCAGCCCTCCGGCGAAGCCACAATTGGACCTACCCCGATTCGGTAGACGGTATCGGGCTTGGTTTAGCGTCCTGGTTTAACCTCGCCGAAAGCGTCCTCCCGAGATTGGCCTGATAGCAGCTTTTCGGTCCCGGCCTCCACCTGATTTGAGGCCGGGCCGGAAAGCGTTATGGGTTGCTGATTCGAGGACGACGCGGTCTGCGGCGCGCCGGCCAGCAATTGGTCTGCTGGCCAAGCACCGCCCGCGGCGGCCGAGCTCCTCATGGTCTGCATGCCCAGTTCGCGATGAAGGCGTTCGTACTCCACCGGCGAGCGATAGTCGAGCGCCGAATGGCGGCGATGCGGATTGTACCAGCCTTCGATGAAATCGAACACGGCCATGCGCGCCTCGACCTGGGTCTTGAAACTGCGCCGGTTGAGCAGTTCGCATTCGAGCGTGGCAAAGAAACTCTCGCACATCGCGTTGTCGCAACAGTCGCCCACCGAGCCCATCGACGGTTTAACCCCGGCCTCATCGCAGCGCTGGCCGAAGGCCAGCGACGTATACTGGCTCCCCTGATCGGAGTGATGAATCACCCCGGCCGCACGCCGCTGCCCCAGCGCCATCTCCAGCGCCTTGAGCACCAACTCGGTGCGCAGATAAGTCTCCATCGCCCAGCCCACGATCTTGCGGCTAAACGCGTCGAGCACCACGGCCAGATAGAGAAAGCCCGCCCAGGTGGGAATGTAGGTTATATCGGCGACCCACAGCCGATTGGGCGCCGGCGCGCTGAAGTTGCGCTCGACCAGGTCGGGGGCCGGGCGCGCCTGGCGATCGCGCACCGTGGTGATTATCCAGTTGCGCCGGCTCACGCCGCGAAGCCCCGCCGCGCGCATCAGCCGCGCCACCCGTTTGCATCCCACCCTAATGCCCTGTTCCTTGAGTTCGGCATGGATGCGCGGCGCGCCGTAGGTGGCGCGCGAGTGGTGATGGATCTCGGCGATCCGCCCGCACAACTCGCCATCCGCCCGGGCCCGCGCCGAGGGCGGACGCTTTAGCCGCGCGTAGTAACCGCCGGGGGAGACGCCCAGCACGCGGCACATCGTGGCAATCCCGTGCATGGCCTGGTTAGCCCCTACGAATGCGACCGCCGCGACGGCGTCGCGCCGGTCTCCTGAGCGAACCAGGCCGCGGCTTTTGCAAGTATCTCCCGCTCCTCGCGCAGCACCCGGTTCTCCCGCCGCAGGTGGTTAAGTTCCTCCCGTTCGCTAGTGGTCAAGCCGTCACTGCGCAGGCCCTCATCGAGCGCCGCCTGCTTGAGCCATTTGCGGATCGCATTGGCTGAGGGCTCGAACTCGCGCGCCAGCTCCTCGATCTTCCGTCCAGCGCGCGCCAGTTCGACGATCCGCCGCCGGTATTCCAGCGGCTACCGTGGATGCGTTGGTGGCATCGGGAACCTCCTTCTTCCTTTCTCCCCAACACCGTCTACGAAACCGGGTCAACTCCAAATCACGGCGACCGTATCGTCCCAGTCCCGGCTGCCGTTACAGTCATGGTCCCTATTGCAGAAAAAGCTCGGCGCCCAGTGCATGTTTTATTGGTGGGCGGTGCTGGTTTCGAATCAGCGACCCCCGGCTTGTAAGCTCGCTGTCTGTCTCTCCGCTACAATCCGTAGGCGTTCGCGCCGGTTCGGCAAGCGTTCATTTCGAGCCGTATTTATTGACTTTTCTGTTCGCTTGCGTTCGCCACGGACGGTTGTCAGCGTGGTTGTCCAGACCAAGAGTCGTGCCAAAAAGTGTGCCAGCGTTGCCCCATTGGTTGTCAGAATGGTTGTCAAAAATCGGCCGCGACGGAACCCGTGCACGAAAACCTAGGGGTGGGGTATGTGTTTGGCGGACCAACTGGACCAACCTGACCAATTCGGGTCTAAGTACTTGAATTTATTAGATAATTGAGGAACACCAGACCTGACCATTCAGAAATGCTAACCTGACCCAACTGACCATTTGGACGAAGCTCGAGACTGCTCTTCATGCTCCGCACGAAACACTGGAGACGCCCATTGCACACGCGACCGCCGAATGCAGCCGCTTCGAGGAACGAATGAAGATGCGTAGCCGCCAGCGGCCGGCGATGAGCAGCAACAAATCCGGAGATTCTAGCGGCGCATCTGATGAGCGTTGTGCTTGGTTATAGCGCGCGCCGCAATTGTGATGGGATTACATCAGTCCGAATCGACTTGGACGTAGTTGTCGGGAACTCTCTCCCACGTATTGCATCTCCGGCTGACCGCGCGTACGAAAGCGCGAAACAGTGTGCTTTTATTGGCCTGCCCGATCTTTTGTACCATTTCATAAGTTAGTAATGGTTGAGCTTGCAAGCACTCCGATTCGATCAGATTTTGGTGGGCTGATCACCTCTGGCGCCGGTGGCCGGTAGCCGAGCGACGAGTGCGGTCTGACCGTGTTGTAGTGGACCCGCCAACGTTCGATGACGATTTGTGCCTCCTTGAGGGAGTAGAAGATCTCGCCGTTGAGGCATTCATCACGCAGCTTGCTGTTGAACGATTCACAGTAACCATTCTCCCAAGGGCTGCCCGGTTCGATGTACAGCGGCTGGGTGCCCAGCCGTTCGAGCCACTTCCGCACCACAGTGGCGACGAACTCTGGTCCGTTGTCCGAGCGGATGTGCTCGGGTCTTCCGTGCACGAGCATCACATCGGCCAGGGTCTCGATGACGTCGAGACTGCGCAGTCGCCGCTCGACCCGGATTGCCAGGCTCTCCCGGGTGTACTCGTCGATCAAGGTTAACATCCTGACTGACCTGCCATCGTGCGTGGCCGCGCTGACGAAGTCGTAACTCCAGACGTGATTGGGCCGCTGCGGCCGCAGCCGCACGCACGCGCCGTCGTTCAGCCATAGCCGCCCACGCCGGGGTTGTTTCCGCGGCACTTTCAGCCCCTCGCGGCGCCAGATGCGCTCGACCCGGTCCTTGCCCACTAACCAGCCGGCGCTGCGCAGCAGCGCCGCCACCCGCCGGTAGCCGTAGCGGCCGTGCTGGCCGGCCAGTGAGATGATCGCCCGGGTCAGCTCATCCTCGTCGTTGCGCACTCTCGGCGTATAGCGCTGTGTCCCGCGCCACTGGCTGAGCAACCGGCACACGTGGCGTTCCGAGAGCGCGTATCGACGCCGGACGTTATCCGCTGCGCAACGCCGCCGCGCGGGGCTTACAAGTTTCCCCGCGCGACGTCCTGCAAGATCTGTTTCTCCAGCGACAGCTCAGCCACCAGCCGCTTGAGCCGCGAGTTCTCGCGCTCCAGTTCCTTGAGCCGCTTGGCCTGCTCCAGCTTCAGCCCGCCATATTCCTTGCGCCAGCGATAATAAGTCTGCTCGGTAATCCCCGACTCGCGACACGCCTGCGGCGTCCCCTTGCCGTTGGCTATCGACACCTCCACCTGCCGCAGCACCGTCACGATCTCTTCCGCCGTGTACCTTCGCTTCGCCATTCCCAGGGCCCTCCTGTTCCAGCTTCTCTAATTTGTCGGCTGGTACAAAATTCCCCGAGCAGGCCAGCAGTACGCAGCCGAGCGAATTACTTCGGCGCATTTAGCCGCTCCTAAAGCATACGTACCCATGTAATCATACTGCATCACGCACCGCGTGGTCAAGGACAGTATCCAGTGCGCACAGGGTTGACGCTTAACGCACCGTCTGCGGCATCAGTTGGCCGCGCGCCCACGGAGGACTACGGCATCGGAGCCGTATGTCCGGGGCCTCTCGTTAAGATGCCCCACAGGGCGACCGCACATATTTCAAGTCCTCTATGATCACTTGTAGTTATTGAAGGCTGCAAATGATAGTGACACCGATCCGGGGCCCAAAAGCTGTCGAGACGCGATCATTCGGATTTTCGAGTTGTCCCTATATTATGCAGGACTCAATAGCATTGGCGTAACCATAGAATTCATTTCTATGATGTGATGACCAATCCGGTGTGCGAGGCGTTGGAGCGGACTGCGGTGCTGATGGTCGGGGCGTAGCAGGCTGGTTGAACCAGTCATGGAAACCAAGAGTCAAAAAGCCAGGACCGGTCTCGCTATGGCACGATATTTTGCCGACTAAGCCGATGATGCAGACTTTCGACGGTCAGCCCCTCGACGGGAGCGGGCAATCACCGCAATGGCTATGGCTCCAAGACCGTGCTGACAGACACCGGCAAGCTGCAGTGTTCGATCCCGCGCGATCGGCACGGCCGAGATGGGCCCCCGTCTTCATTTAAGGTTTCCACTGCCTGCGGGCATCGGATCGGCGGGCCGCCTTCCTTGAAATCAGACGCCGATCCGTTACATGCTAAAGGCCATGACAGTCCAACGGGCATCGGGAGCGCTTGTCGCGTTGTCGTTTTTTTTCGTGTGGTTGATGGCGAATGCGACCAATGTTGCCGCGCAGTCGCCGGCAAAAGTCGTCGGGAATCACCCACGCGTGGCAGCGAATCTAACCGGTCAGCCGATGGCGAGCCAGCAGCTCAATCTCAGGATCTCCTTTGCGCTTCGTAATCGTGCCCGGCTAACCAAGCTCTTGAGCGATCTTCAAGACCCGGCCTCACCGCAGTATCATCAGTGGCTTACGCCGGCGCAATTCACCAAACGGTTTGGCGCAAGACCGCAAGAAGTGAGAGCGTTTACATCCTGGCTCTCGCAGCATGGATTTCGGGTGACCGGTTTAACGCCGCACGGCGTGGTAGCCAGCGGTACGGTTGGGATAGCGGAGCGAGCTTTTCACACCACATTCAAATCGTCTTCGACGGGCGCAATTTATGCGAATCTCACTGACCCGAAGATACCGTCACGATTTGCAGGATTAGTAGGGTCCATCGAAGGACTCGACAACACTCGTCATTGGCAGCCGACGCACTTCCAGTCCAGTTCCTTAGACTCCAGGCCGACACCCGGCTTCAATCGCGCCGGCGGAAGAGTTTCGTCCCCACGATTCACAGATTTCTTCTCGCTATTTGGACTGCTGAAAGCAGCAGCGGTGAGCGAGTATAACAACGGCTCGGGTTTAGGCTTCGGTCCTCAGGATCTGCAGACGTTCTACGACGAGACCGGACTCCTGGGTTCCGGTCTGGACGGAGGAGGAGGTGACTGCCTCGCGCTGATAGAAGACTCTGATTACAATGACAGTTCCGTCAATCTGTTTGACTCGAGCTTCTCTCTCTCGCCCGCAGATGTCACGAGGATCTTCCCCGACGGCAGCAATCCGGGAAGGAACAGCGACGAGATCGAAACGTTGCTCGATATCGAATGGGCGCACGCCGTGGCGCCTGGTTCGCCTCTTCGTGCATATATCGGAAACTCGGCAAGGTCGACGATCGATCCGATCACCGATTCGATAAAGCAGGCAATAAACGATGACGCTTGCGGAACAATCAGCATCAGCTTTGCATTCTGTGGTGGTTCGAATAGCTTTTATACGGGTACGCTTGACCCGTTGTTCGCGCAGGCTGCTGCTCAAGGGCAGTCCGTATTCGTTGCAAGCGGTGACTGGGGTGCGGCCGGCCTGGTTTCGAGCTTCTTTGGCGGGTGCAGAGTTGGCACAAGCCGTCATGTGAGCGAGATGGCCGCGGATCCGAATGTCACCGCAGTCGGAGGCACTCAATTCACTCCCATCTACAACGGGTCGAACAACGATGTCGGAAGCGTGGCCGAGAATGTGTGGAATGATAGTTCGGGGGCTGGTGGCGGGGGCAAAAGCGCCATCTTTGCAAAGCCTGCATACCAGCAGTCGGTGACTCCAGCCGATGGGATGCGGGATCTGCCGGACGTTTCTTCGGGAGCGAGTCCGTATTCGCCGGGTTTCTATCTCGGAGATGACAACAGAGGCACCCCGGTGATCGACTGTTGCGTGGGAGGAACCAGCATCGCAGCTCCGGTATGGGCTGGTTTGTCAAAGCTGGTTGCGCAGGCGGCAAACAGACGCGTCGGAAATATGAATTCCAAGATCTACCAACTTGGGTCATTGGGGACCGATTCGGAATCCGGGCTTCGAGACGTTACCGCCGGCAACAACAACTACAATCGCGTGACCGGCTACAACGCGGTTTCGGGCTACGACCAGGCAAGCGGGTGGGGATCGCCCGACATGGCGACATTCGTTTCGGCGTACGCGAACCCTGGTTCCACACCAACAGCAACACCCACACCAACAGCAACGCCCACACCAACGGTGAGCCCAACACCGACCCCAACCGCAACGGCAACTCCTACGGCAACGCCGACGCCCAATGCTGGTGGAAAACTGGCCGTTTCTCCACAGGCACTCACGTTTCCGACTACTTTTCCATTTCGTCGCTCGGTGCAGAGCTTGACGGTTACGAACCAGGGAGCCGGCACCTTGACCGGCAGTGTCGGCGCACTGAGCGCGCCGTTTTCGGTCAGTAGCGGTCAGGGATCATTCGTTCTCGCTTCCGGGTCCAGCCTGGTGGTCAATGTGACTTATTCCCCAACCAGATTCGGCTCCTTCCAAGCTCAGCTCACGATTACCAGCAGCGATCCCGCAAACCCCACGCTGAATGTGTCGGTATCAGGTTCCTCATCGTTCTTTTGACACTCGGCCATGGTTACTTGCTCCCATCGGCTTCTTTCCGCCCGCAGATCAAGCGGCTTTAAGTGTGTAAGAGGATTTGAGTAGCGAAAGCACATACCTCCTCCAACCGAGATTTATGGTCAGCGCCACGTAGGCGAGCAGGCCCGAGGTATTCTGGACCTACCCCGATTCGGTAGACGGTATCGGGCTTGGTTTAGCGTCCTGGTTTAACCTCGCCGAAAGCGTCCTCCCGAGATTGGCCTGATAGCAGCTTTTCGGTCCCGGCCTCCACCTGATTTGAGGCCGGGCCGGAAAGCGTTATGGGTTGCTGATTCGAGGACGACGCGGTCTGCGGCGCGCCGGCCAGCAATTGGTCTGCTGGCCAAGCACCGCCCGCGGCGGCCGAGCTCCTCATGGTCTGCATGCCCAGTTCGCGATGAAGGCGTTCGTACTCCACCGGCGAGCGATAGTCGAGCGCCGAATGGCGGCGATGCGGATTGTACCAGCCTTCGATGAAATCGAACACGGCCATGCGCGCCTCGACCTGGGTCTTGAAACTGCGCCGGTTGAGCAGTTCGCATTCGAGCGTGGCAAAGAAACTCTCGCACATCGCGTTGTCGCAACAGTCGCCCACCGAGCCCATCGACGGTTTAACCCCGGCCTCATCGCAGCGCTGGCCGAAGGCCAGCGACGTATACTGGCTCCCCTGATCGGAGTGATGAATCACCCCGGCCGCACGCCGCTGCCCCAGCGCCATCTCCAGCGCCTTGAGCACCAACTCGGTGCGCAGATAAGTCTCCATCGCCCAGCCCACGATCTTGCGGCTAAACGCGTCGAGCACCACGGCCAGATAGAGAAAGCCCGCCCAGGTGGGAATGTAGGTTATATCGGCGACCCACAGCCGATTGGGCGCCGGCGCGCTGAAGTTGCGCTCGACCAGGTCGGGGGCCGGGCGCGCCTGGCGATCGCGCACCGTGGTGATTATCCAGTTGCGCCGGCTCACGCCGCGAAGCCCCGCCGCGCGCATCAGCCGCGCCACCCGTTTGCATCCCACCCTAATGCCCTGTTCCTTGAGTTCGGCATGGATGCGCGGCGCGCCGTAGGTGGCGCGCGAGTGGCGATGGATCTCGGCGATCCGCCCGCACAACTCGCCATCCGCCCGGGCCCGCGCCGAGGGCGGACGCTTTAGCCGCGCGTAGTAACCGCCGGGGGAGACGCCCAGCACGCGGCACATCGTGGCAATCCCGTGCATGGCCTGGTTAGCCCCTACGAATGCGACCGCCGCGACGGCGTCGCGCCGGTCTCCTGAGCGAACCAGGCCGCGGCTTTTGCAAGTATCTCCCGCTCCTCGCGCAGCACCCGGTTCTCCCGCCGCAGGTGGTTAAGTTCCTCCCGTTCGCTAGTGGTCAAGCCGTCACTGCGCAGGCCCTCATCGAGCGCCGCCTGCTTGAGCCATTTGCGGATCGCATTGGCTGAGGGCTCGAACTCGCGCGCCAGCTCCTCGATCTTCCGTCCAGCGCGCGCCAGTTCGACGATCCGCCGCCGGTATTCCAGCGGGTACCGTGGATGCGTTGGTGGCATCGGGAACCTCCTTCTTCCTTTCTCCCCAACACCGTCTACGAAACCGGGTCAACTCCAGTTTTACTCCGGCGTTGACAATACCGGTACCAATTCCACAGTTCCTTGAGGTTCACGAGAGTCACCATCTCACTGGATGCGTTTGCCAGACAACAACCCCGATTGTGCGCCGCTTCGCTCCACTTGACGTTTGCTCGACCATGATCCGGCTGTCGCGAGAGCGTTCAGAGCTAGGCGGGCGTCTTAAGTTGGATGAAGGGTTGCGGCCCCCACGTGGATGAGGACTTCAGTTACGCCTCCGACCTGATCGCGAATCCGACGCTCGACTTCTTCGGCAAGCTGATGGCTTTGAATGACCGTCATGTCGGGATTCACGGTGATATGGAGGTCGATTCTCACCATTCCGCCGATCCCCCGACTACGAACCTGGTGGCAACTCTTTACTCCGGCAACGCTGCACGCCACTTTGGCGATTTGTTCCACGTCCCCGACAGCGGCATCCGCCAGAACGCGCGAAGCGCCCCGGACAATGCGCGACGCTGTCCAAGCAATGATTGCGGCGACGAGCACCGAACCCATCGGGTCCACGATCGGAAATCCGAATCGCACGCCCACGAGGCCGGCCAACACCGCGCCCGAAACGAGTGTATCGCTGCGGATTCGCACCGCGTCCGCCTGCAGCAAGGTGCTGGAGAGTGCCCGGGCGGATCGCGCCTCCCAGATACTCAGTCCGATCGTACAAGAAAATAGACGCAACTATGATCGCGAAGCTAAGCCCGGTGATCCGGGGCACCTCGTGAGAGTGGAAACGCGTCCACGCATCATCCAAGATTCCCCACACTGCTGCCAGCATAAGAACGGAGATGCCCATCGCCGCAAGCAGTTCATATCGCTCATAACCGTAAGGATGTGATGCATCTGCGGGTCGAGCCGCGAGATGGATACCCGCCAATCCGACAATGCCGCCGGCGGCATGAAGAGTGGAATGAAGCCCATCAGAAATCATTCCGATGCTGCCAGTAAAGTATCCGTAGCCCCCTTTTGCGAGGGCCATCAGCAGGTCGAGCATAAGGACGACAATGAGAACATGGCGGATGCTCTTTTGCCGTCGCGCCTGAGGTAAGTTACCCGCTACAACCATGACGCCACTTTCTACAAGATTATGCTTTCTTGGTCGCCTGCATTGCGATAAATGCCGCCCCGAAGGTCGTGACATCGCCCAGGCGCGAGTCGAGCGGTTTCATTGCGCGTGCGGCCAGAGCGAAGTGCGGGTAGTAGACCGCGCCGCGGAGCCGCTCCACATGCAGGCCAGTGGCGATCGCGACTGTGCGGAGTTCGCGCGCGGTCGTGAAACGCGCGTGTCTCCAGAAGTCGTTGCCCAACCACGCTCGAACCCGCCGGGAAGCCGCCCACGTGCTCCATCTGCCCAGCCCGCCTATGACAAGACGGCCGCCGGGTCTGAGCACGCGCGAGATTTCCTCCACGGCGCGGAATCTCTGTTCCACGAAGCAAAGAACCGTTACCGCCGTCACCAAATCAAAGCTTCGATCACGGAACGGAAGATGCTCGGCGCGGCCAAGTAAATAGCTCATCGCATTCGGTTCGGGTCTTTTCCGCGCGGTCGCCTTCGCGATCATGTGCGGGTCAGGGTCGCAGCCAACGACGAACGATGCTCCCTGGCGGTGGAATTCGGCCGCGAGCGTCCCGTCCCCGCAACCGACATCCAGCACCGACTTGCCCAATAGAGGCCTGGCCATATCCAGAACCAGTTCCTGTTCAAGCGACTCGGTAATCGCGCCGAGTGTCGACGCGCGCCACTCGGCATAGATGTCTGGACCAACTTCGCCCGCGCTATTGGAAGTATGCGTACTGGCCAAGGGGTCTGCTGCCATTGAAGGATTCAGCTCGGGACCGGGCAGGCGTTGGAAATCGTAATGGTCATGACCACTTGGCCACCACTTGCAACTTTGGCGAACGCGTCGGCTAGTGCGGCAAACAGAATGCCGCTTTCCCCTGATACGGTGGTGCTCATTGGCCCGACTTGCGGAGTCAATCCACGTTCCTGAAGGGCACTGCGCACGGACTCGACGGCGGGCCCAAGGTGCTCCTGCCGTAGCGGATAGACACTGATTTGTGCACTTGTCGTCATCGATTTGAGCCTCCTTGTCGGTAGGTCCTTCAAGCGGCGAGCTGGTTCGTCTCATGAAAGCCCAGCGGGCGATGATTTTGAGCCATATTCTTGCGCGCATCGGGCACATCCACAGGCAACCGGGGAGCTGTCATGATTTGAGCAGGCTTACGAAGAACAGGCCGCCCGCGATGGCTACGATGACCGGGCCGGAAGGATGCTGTGTCAAAGCAGCTATCCAGCTGCCCAGGAGTGTGGAGACGAGGGCAGCCCCAATCGCAATCGCGAACATGCCGTCGATACTTCGGGCCAGACGCTTTGCAACTACCGCCGGAATAATGATGAGCGAACCCATGAGCAGCACCCCGAGATAGCGCATTCCAAGTGCAACAGTCACCGCGAAAGCGATCAGGAACGCCAATTGCAAGCTCGTGACGCGAATGCCCGAAGCGATCGCGACCTCGGTCGAGACTAGTGATACAAGGAGACGATCTCGCGCCATGAGAATGAAGCCGGTTACCGCAAAGGCGGCGACCAGACCGAAGATTGTTTCCACGGTCGTCATGCTGCCCGGGGTCCCGAACAAGGCGTCGATGAGTTCTTCGCCAGTAGCAGTCAGGGCGCCGATTGCAAGTGCAACGGAAAACACCACCCCGGTGATCGCTTCGGTCGATAGTTTTGTTTTGCCCTCGATGGCCCAAATCATCATGCTGCCGGCCAGTAGCGCGACCAGTGCGCCGATCAGCGGGTTGAGTCTCAAGACGAGAGCGAGACCAATTCCGGGCAAGGCGACGTGCGAGAAGGCATCTGCCGCCAGTGTCATCCTTCGCATCACGGCGAAGCAGCCCACGAGGCCGGCCGCAACCGCCATTGCGGCGCAGACGATCAGTGCCCTAGCGTCCATGCTCGTCGTGAAGGTGGAAACTGATTGGCGTACCGTAGATTTCTGATAACCGCTCGGGCGTCAGGACGACGTGCGGCGGCCCTAAACAGCTGCGTTCTCGGGCGAGGCATAAAACGCTAGAGGCGTAGCGGTAAACGACGCTCAGGTCATGTGATATGAGAAAGGTCGTAACACCCTCGTCTTGCTGGACTCGGCGAATGGCTTCACTGAGCGCTTGTTGGCCGGGAGCATCAACGCCTGCGGCCGGCTCGTCGAGAAGAAGCACATTGGGCCTGCCGATCAATGCAAACGCGACCAGGAGACGCTGAAACTGGCCTCCTGACATGCTGCCGATCGGTTGAACCAACACCTCTTCCCGCAGATCCACCCGCTCGAGGGCGTGAAGCGCGTCTTCCTTTCGCGCTCGTGCGATCGTCAACTTGGCGCGCAGCAGGTCTCTTCCGGTTATCGGGAGATCGCGCTCGATGTCGAGCTTTTGCGGTACGTAGCCAAATTTTGTTCCCGGCGCCCAGCGAATCGTGCCTTCGTGCGGTATCGCACCGATGAGCGCCCGGAACAGTACCGTTTTGCCGGCGCCGTTGGGACCAATGACCGCAAGCGAAGCCCCACGGGCGACCTTGAAAGTGAGGTCCGCGAGGATCACCGTGTGGTCGAAGCTAACAGTAAGGCGATCTACCTCGAGGACAAAATCGCCAAGGGCTGCCTCTTGGCTCGGTATCCGGTGCTTTGGAACCTCGGTCGACATCAAATTTAGTCTGACAATGGCAGCGGTTTTGCTTCTTTGATCTTCATCGACGCTCCGCAACATTCGATCGTGCCGGCGCCGGCTTTATTTCAGAGCACCTGCGTTCCGCATCTGTCACACAAGTAACGTTTGCCGAGTATGGGCATTTCTTTTTTGCGGCTCCACAAGCTTGCGCAGGTTTTGCGCAGCCTCGACCGGGTTCGGATGTCCAAATGTTCGGTCGAGGCTGCGCTCTGGTGGTCCTCGAAGGAAGACCCCCTCAGCTGAACTCAGGCAAGGTCGAAGCGATCGGCGTTCATCACCTTGGTCCACGCCGCGACGAAGTCGCTCACGAACTTCACTTGCCCATCGGCGGAGCCATAGACTTCGGCAAGGGCGCGCAGCTGGGAGTTCGAACCGAATATGAGGTCGACACGGGTGCCGGTCCACTTCAGATTGCCGCTCTTGCGGTCGTGTCCCTCAAACACATTTTCATCCGCGGTCGCTTTCCACTCGGTGCCCATGTCCAGCAAGTTCACGAAGAAGTCGTTGGTGAGGGTCTCGGGCCGCGTCGTGAAGACGCCAAGCTGCGACTTGCCGTGGTTCGCATTCAGCGCGCGCATGCCGCCAACGAGAACCGTCATCTCAGGCGCGGTCAACGTCAGCAATTGCGCCTTGTCAACCAGAAGCTCCTCTGCCGACACGGCGTATTTGGCCTTGAGGTAGTTGCGGAAGCCGTCGGCAACCGGCTCAAGATAGGCAAAGGACTCCACGTCGGTTTGCTCCTGCGACGCGTCCGTGCGGCCGGGCGCGAAGGGAACCGTTACATCGTGCCCGGCCTTTTTCGCGCCCTGCTCGACGGCGGCTGAGCCGCCGAGAACGATCAGATCGGCGAGCGACACTTTCCTGCCGCCGCTTGCTGCACCGTTGAACGCTTTCTGGATGCCCGCCAGGGCTTCGAGCACCTTTGCCAATTGGGCAGGCTGGTTGACTTCCCAGTCCTTCTGCGGCGCAAGACGGATGCGCGCTCCGTTTGCCCCGCCGCGCTTGTCGGAGCCGCGGAAGGTTGCCGCCGAGGCCCAAGCGGCCCCGACCAGTTCGGATATGGAAAGTCCCGACGCAAGGATCTTGGCCTTCAGGTCCGCGATGTCCTTGGCGTCGATCAGCTTGTGATCGATGGTGGGAATGGGGTCTTGCCAGATCAGCTCCTCCGCGGGAACCTCTGGGCCGAGATAGCGCGGGCGCGGACCCATGTCGCGATGGGTTAGCTTGAACCACGCCCGGGCGAAGGCATCGGCGAACTCGTCCGGATGCTCGAGGAAGCGCCGCGAGATTTTTTCGTAGTCCGGATCGAGGCGCAAAGCGAGGTCCGTGACCAGCATCGTCGGCGCGTGGCGCTTCGACGGGTCGAAGGCATCCGGAATCGTCGCCCCGTCGCCTTTTGCCTTCCACTGATACGCACCGGCCGGGCTCTTGGTCAGCTCCCATTCGTAGCCAAACAGGTTCTCGAAGAAGTTGTTGCTCCACTTCGTAGGCGTCGCGGTCCAGGTGACTTCCGGGCCGCCCGTGATTGCGTCTTTGCCCATGCCTGTGCCGAACTTGCTCTTCCAGCCGAAGCCCATCTCCTCAATGGGCGCTGCCTCGGGTTCCGGCCCGACTAGCTTCGGGTCGCCAGCGCCATGGGTCTTGCCGAAGCTGTGTCCACCGGCGATGAGCGCGACGGTCTCCTCGTCGTTCATGGCCATGCGCTTAAAGGTCTCGCGAATGTCCACGGCGGCAGCGCGCGGATCCGGCTTGCCGTTCGGCCCTTCCGGATTCACATAGATGAGGCCCATCTGCACGGCGGCGAGAGGATTCTCAAGGTCCCGGACGCCGGTGTAGCGCTCGTCGGCAAGCCAGGTGCCCTCCTTGCCCCAGTAAACCGCTTCATCAGGTTCATAGACATCCGGGCGCCCACCGCCGAAGCCGAAGGTCTTGAAGCCCATCGATTCGAGCGCGACGTTGCCGGCGAGAATCATCAGGTCGGCCCAGGAGATCTTGCTGCCGTATTTCTGCTTGATCGGCCAAAGCAGCCGGCGCGCCTTGTCCAGGTTCGCATTGTCCGGCCAAGAGTTGAGCGGCGCGAAGCGCTGTTGGCCGGTGCCCGCGCCGCCGCGGCCATCGCCGATCCGGTAGGTGCCAGCGCCGTGCCACGCCATGCGAATGAAGAGTCCCCCGTAGTGGCCGAAGTCTGCTGGCCACCAGTCTTGGCTGTCCGTCATCAGCGCGTGGAGGTCCTTTTTCAGCGCGTTGAAGTCGAGTTTCTTGAACTCTTCGGCGTAGTTGAAGGCCTCGCCCATCGGATTGGACGCCGACAAATTTTGGCGCAGAATTCTAAGGTTCAGCTGGCTCGGCCACCAGTCGCTGTTCGACCTCATTCCAAGGTTTGTCGTCCCGTGGACGACCGGGCACTCGCCCGCATTCTTCTCAGTGTTTGCGTTCATATTTCCCTCCGATCATGGCCGACATTTTCTTCAAGTTATTCCGTTTAGAATTATCGTGACTCTTGGGAGGCGCGTTTCTCGAATGGCTGCCAGTCCTGTACCAGAAGCAAACCGCGCGGGTCAGCGGTCAGCGAATCCTGATTATCCGCGACTGGTATATTCGAATTCAAGCGCGCACCAGCACGAGCCGCCTGCAGTCGCAAAGTTCGAGCCCGGACTCGAGTCCAAGTCGTATCCCATTGCGCTGGCGAACATCGGGTGGTCCCCGCGGGCTGAAGACTCCAACCGCTACAGCTGTTTCCTTAGGGTGCAATCAGAGGAGCAGAAAACGCCGATTATCGATTCGGCACGGTTAGTGCTCGCGTACAAATTACTAACTGGCTGAGACCTAGGAATTCAGTTCGGCGCTATTTGTCGAGGCATTTTCTCTGAGCCGAGGGACGAGCCACCTTGGTGCCGAGGACACTCGGTCGCAAACAGATCATTGAACATCGAACATCGAGGAAAGCCGCTATGCCAGAGCTGAACGAAACCGAAATCTGCGCGCTGGAGGAAGCGCTCGACGACCAGTATCGCGCTTGGGCGACCTACGACCAGGTGATCCGCGACTTCGGTCCACTGCTGCCGTTCTCCAGAATCCGAGCGGCGGAGGAGCGCCACATCGATGCGCTGCACACACTGTTTGCGCGCTATGGGCGGCCGGTGCCGAACAATCCTTGGCTGGGAAGGGTTGCGCGCTACACGAACCTGCACGAAGCCTGTGAGGCCGGAGTGGCCGCCGAGATCGCCAATGGCGCGATGTACGACCGGCTGCTCGGCGCAACCCGGCGCGAGGACATTCTCAGGGTGTTTCGCAATCTACGGGACGCGTCGCAGCAGCGCCACTTGCCGGCGTTTCGGCGCTGTGCAAAGTCGCCTGATGATACCACTGGCGCACGCGGTGCGATGCGGCGCGAACGCAGCGGAGCGCGAAAATGAGCGCCATAGCGGAGAAGGGTGGCGGCGATTTTACGGGAATCAAACTCCTGCTGTGCGAAAATCCGCTGCCGCCGATAGAAGAGGCAATCATGGCGGCGCAGGCAGAGGCGCCCCACGGCAACTACTACACCGAACCATTTTCGGCGCCGCTGCGACAGCTGATCGCCGCCCAGCTCGGGGTGTCCGAACGGCTCCTGCACATCAACGCCGGCTCAGAGCTCATTCTGCGTCAGCTCTTCGACCGGCTTGGAAATCGGGTACATTTGCTGACACCGACCTACGCACTATTTCCGGAGATCGCACAGTCATACAGCGAGACCCCGTTGCGGCCCGAGGAGGATTTCCACTTCGAACTTGCCCGGCTGGAAATACCGCCTGGCACAACGCTCGTGGCCATCGTCAATCCCAACAACCCGAATGGCGGCACTTTTAACATGGCGTCTCTGCCGATACTGCTCGATAAGCATACAGATGTTTTCTTTCTCGTGGATGAGGCCTTCATTGGCTTGAGTGGACAATCGGTTGCGCATTTGGTGCCCCACTACCGCAATCTCTTGGTCACGCGCACCTTCTCCAAGGCCGAGAGCTTGGCTGGCTTCCGCGTGGGTTACGCGGTACTGCCCGAGACCCTCGCTGACCATCTCAATACACACAACGACGCTTATCCGCTCGCCCGCCCAAGCCAGGCAGCGGCAATCGCAACTTTGTACCATGAAGACAAGATCCGCGCCCGCGCCATGCGATTGCGCACCTGGTCACAAGCGCTGGCAACAGAGCTCCGAACCCTGGGCGTGCGCACCTTCCCGAGCGAGACTTACTTCTTTCTGGCCGATTTCGCGCCTTGCGACGCTAATACAATCGCCGCTGGTCTGCGGAAGCGTAACATCCTGGTGAAACCGCTCAATGACAGGAGGTTAGGGCCCGGTTACATGCGCGTGACCACGGCAGCGCCTGAGGACAATGCGCGGTTCCTGCTTGCGCTTAAGGAGCTGCTATGATCGTTCTTTTTCGAAGCGGCAAGAAGCCAAGGAGCTCATGGTTGCAAACTCTCGACTGAACGTTCCGGCTGCCGGCGTAAAGACTGCAGCTAACGCGGGATGAATGGCTAGTTGGCAAATGTGCCGGCTCGGGTCGAAGGATCGTCCGATGGAAATTAAAGCGCATCCCGGATAATCTAATATCTCTATTTAAGTTAAGCGCGAGGCGGTAGCGTCTCGTTGTTGGCGAAAAACCGGGCGATCCGCACATACCTAATCGCGTACACATCGAGAATTTGAGTTTAAGGAGGACAGTCCGTCATGGCAGGAGCCGGCCACGGATACGACGAAGCAGAGGAAAAGCTCTCTGCCGAGACCATGAACGCTCATCGAGCACTGCTCTCCCTGGAAGAGGAACTGCAGGCGATCGACTCGTATTATCAGCGCGCCGATGTCGCTGATGACGAGGGGTTGAAGGCGGTGCTCCTGCACAATGCGGGCGAAGAAATCGAACACGCTTGCATGCTCCTGGAATGGCTGCGGCGACATATGCCGCTGTTCGATAAGAATCTCCGAACCTATTTGTTTCAGGAGCGACCAATTACGGCGATCGAAACGGCCGAGCAAAATCAAACGAACACAGTGGCGCGCCTACCCGCGAAGCAGGGCAAGGCGGTAGCCTTGACTGTTGGAACGATGAAGGGGGCGTGATCTATGGATTACATCAACCGCCAAGCCGCGCCATTTCACGGTGACCTCTGGGAACTTGTCGATCAGGCGGCTGTCAGGTCAGCGCGCGCGGTACTAACCGGGCGGCGGTTCCTTGAGGTGCAGGGACCCTATGGCGTCGGGTTGACGTCGGTCGAGGTGGGTCACGATGAATATTGTCGCCAACCCGCCCCCGAGGAAGCTGGGGCAGTATTGGGACGCGCTATCTCCGTACCCATGCTGCGCAAAAGTTTCCAACTCAGCATCCGGCGAATCGCTGCCCATCATGAGATGGGACTGCCGCTTAATCTGGCCCCCGTGGAGATCGCTGCTGAAGCGGTTGCGGCACGAGAAGAGGAATTCATCTACCGGGGGCAGAAAGATTTCGGGCTGCCGGGACTGTTGACTGCTGAAGGCCGCAATCGGCATTCAGCAGGTGACTGGGCGAACATCGACCAGGCACTGGAGGATGTACTGGCCGCCGTGAATGCGTTGGACGTGAAGGGTTTTCGCGGTCCTCATGCCCTGGCTCTGTCGCCCACTCTTTACAACGGACTGTTCCGTCGCTACCCCGGAAGCGACATGCTGCAGCTTCAGCACCTCGGCCGCTTGTGCGAGCGCGGGGTTTACAAAGCTCCCATTGAAGGCGGCGTGCTCGTCGATCCGCGGGTCGGACGAATTCTTATAGGCCAGGATTTGATGGCCGGTTATGCGGGTCAGGATGGTGTTCACTATCAACTTTACCTGACGGAGAGCCTGGTTCTCATGATCGAAGAACCGGGCGCCATTTGCACGATCAGCGCGCCCTGAAGCGTCTCGGCACTATCGCTCCGGGGTCGCGCGCCAAGGGCGTTCGTCTATTGATTCCTGCATAAAATAGTGACAGGAGCAGCAGGGCGCTGCTAAGATGGTGGCATGGGTAATCCGGCAGGAGTGCGGCGGGACTTCGAAGCCCTGAAACGGCGACGGCTGAAGGCGGCGCGATTGCTGCGCCAGGGGCTCGGTCAGTCTGAGGTGGCGCGCGCGGTGGGCGTACATCGGCAGTCGGTCTGCCGCTGGGCTCGGGAGCTGGGCGAATCGGGGCTGCGGGGCTTGCGCAAGGCCGCACGCACCGGCCGTCCGGCAAAGCTCAGCCCTTCGCAGTTGCGTGCGCTTGAGCGTGCGCTCCAGCGCGGGCCCGAGGCGTGCGGCTATGTCAGCGGATTGTGGACCGCCGGTCGGGTACGCGGCCTCATCGAGGACCTTACCGGGGTGCACTACCACGAGGACCACGTCTGGCGCATCCTGCGCAAGCTTGGCTGGACTTGCCAGCGTCCTGTCGGGCGAGCGTTGGAACGTGATGAGGATGCGATCCGGCACTGGAAGAAGGCGGCGTGGCCGCGAATTAGAAAAAAGCACTCTGCGAGCGGCGCACCATCGTGTTCATCGACGAGAGCGGATTGAGCGAACGACCACATCGGGTACGGACCTGGGCGCCGCGCGGGCAGACTCCGGTGCTTCAGCACCACTTCAACTGGAAGTCGCTCTCGGCCGCCGCCGGCATCACGTGGTGGAATTTCTACTTCCGGCTTTACCCCGGCACCATCCGCGCCCCGCAGGTGGTCGATTTCCTCGGTCATCTGCTACGCCACTTACCGGGCAAGCTTCTGGTGATCTGGGACGGGCTGCCGCAGCACCGGGCCCGGCTGGTCACAGATTTCATCCGTGCACAGCAGGGCCGGCTCGTCATCGAGCGCTTGCCGGGCTACGCTCCGGAACTCAATCCGGTGGAATACATCTGGGGCTACTGGAAGCATCACGAGTTGCCCAACTTCTGCCCACGCGACTTCGCCCAGCTCAGCCATCACGCCCGCCGCGCACTGGCGCGTATGCGCCGCCGGCCCACTCTCGTAATGGCCTTTTGGGAGCAGGCAGATTTGTTCCCCTTGTAACTATCTTATGCAGGACTTAATAGCTCGAACTGTAAGCGCCGGTGGAAAAATCCCTCACAGAAGCGGCGGGGTGGTGTGGTCGCGCCGGAGTAAAACACCATCAGTGTGTGAGCCTTCTGCGAAGATGAGCAGAGGGCGGAGGGATGAATGGACTTAC
>CAWAKE010000011.1:0-74713 GCA_963782535.1 uncultured delta proteobacterium
TTTCGATACTCTAAAGCGGCCCATTTCGATGCTGTAAAATGGCCCACCTCGCAGACCCGAAGCATCCTGCTGAAGAGCAGGAGGCGCGGGATGGAGAGGAAAGCAAAGGTGGAGCTATTCGAGCAGATACGCAGGGAGTACGAATTCGGCGACGGTACCGTGCTCGGCATCGCGCGCAAGCTGGGAGTGCATCGCCGGATGGTACGTCAGGCGCTGGCCAATGCCGCACCGCCGGAGCGCCAGCAGTGGGAACGGAAGCGACCGATAATGGCGCCGTTGATGCCCTTCATCGACGCGGTGCTGGAAGCCGATCGCAACGCCCCGCGCAAGCAGCGTCACACCGCCCATCGCATCTGGCAGCGGATTGTGACGGAGCAGCCGGAGCGGAAAGTGTCGGAAGCGACGATTCGGCAGTATGTGCGCGAGCGCAAACGGGAGCTGGGATGGTCAGCCCGCGCGACCTGTGTGCCGCAGAGCTACGCACCGGGGCAGGAAGGCCAGGTCGATTGGTATGAAGCATGGGCGGAGCTCAATGGTGAACGGATAAAGCTGCAGGTCTTTGCGATACGGAGCATGGCGAGCGGCGCGGCCTTCCATCGGGCCTATCATCGCGCGACCCAGCAGGCGTTTCTCGAGGCTCACGAGCACGCGTTTCAATATTTTGAGGGCGTCTTTCGCATCCTCAGGTACGACAACCTGAAAGCTGCGGTGAAGAAGATCCTGCGTGGGTTCCGCCGCGAGGAGACCGTGCGCTTCATTGCTTTTCGTTCACACTGGCGGTTCCAGAGCGAATTTTGCACGCCCGAGGAGCCCCACGAGAAAGGTGGGATAGAAGGCGAGGCCGGCTACTTTCGGCGCAATCATTGGGTGCCGGTGCCGAAGGCGCGCGACCTCGCGGATCTCAACGCGCAGTTGCTCGCCGCCTGCCGTGCCGATGAACGGCGCCAGATCGCCGGACACCAGCAGCCGGTGGGAGGGTTAATGATCGAGGAGCGTGCGCAGCTATTACCGCTCGCCGAACAAGGCTTCGAGCTGGCGGAGATCGCGTTTCCACGCGTGGACGGTCTCGGCTGCGTGCGGGTGCGGACCAATCTCTATTCGGTGCCGGCGGCGTCCGGCAAGACGGTCGAGGTCCGGCTTTATCCGAGTTACGTCGAAGTGCGGGATGAAGGGCGGTGCATCGCTTGCCACGAGCGTTGTCACGGGCGGCAGCAACAAGTGCTCGACCTGGAACACTATCTCGATGTACTGGAGCGCAAACCGGGCGCCCTGATCGGCTCCAGGCCGCTCAAGGCATGGCGGGAACGTGGCTGGTGGCCGCCAAGCTACGATCGGCTGCTCGACGAACTGATACACCGGCACGGCAGGCAGAGCGGCACGCGCCAGATGATTCAGCTGCTCAGCCTGATCAAACAGCATGGCCACCAACGGGTACGAACGGCGGTGGAAGAAGCAATCGCTCTGGGCTGTGCGGATGCCGCGGCGGTGCGGCATCTGGTGGAAGCCGCGGACCTGGCCCATGCGCGCAGTGCGCTCATCGAGTTGGGCGCACTTGCCCGTTTCGAACGACCACTGCCGGCGATCACCGACTACGATGGGTTGCTGAGCTCGGAGATAGCGCTATGAATGCGCAGGCCGCCGTTCTGGAAACTGCCAGCATCCAGCAGCAGTGCAAGGTGTTACGCCTGCCGGCGATCGCCGCGCAATGCGGCCAACTGGCCGAACAGGCGGTGCGCGAACGTCATTCGCACCTGGGCTTCCTCGAAGCGCTGTTGCAGGCCGAACTCGAAGAACGGGAACAGCGGCTGGTGGAGCGGCGCCTTCGCGAAGCGCATCTGCCGCGGATGAAGACCCTGGAGGAGTTTGACTTCGCCCGCAATCCCAAGATCTCGGCACAACAGATCCACGAACTCGCGCAAGGCGCTTACATCGGCCGGGCTGAGCCGGTCATCTTCATCGGTGACAGCGGCACCGGTAAAACCCATCTACTCACCGGCCTGGCAGTAGCCGCCTGCCGGCAGAAGCGCCGGGTTCGATTCACTACCGCCGCTGCGTTGATCAACGAAATGGTCGAGGCCAAACATCAGTTGCAACTCGGCCGCGCGTTGAGCCGTTGGGCCCGTTACGACCTCATCGCGCTCGATGAAGTGGGCTACGTGCCCCTGGCCGAAGTAGGTGCGGAGTTCCTGTTCCAGGTCATTGCCGAACGGGCCGAGAAGGCCGCAGTGATCGTTACTACCAACCTGCCCTTCTCGGAATGGACGCAGGTGATTCCCAACGCACGGCTCTGCAAGGCGTTGATCGATCGCATTACTGACCGCGCTAGCATCATCGAAACCGGGACTGACTCATACCGCTTTCGCCGAACCCTGGAGAAGCGCAAGGGCCGCAATGCAGAGCTGAACAATATTACCGCGCCGCCCCCGCTTAGCGGCGGCGGGAAAAAGGCGACCTAAAACGAGGCCCGTAGCGCTGATCATCAGCACAGAGCAATAACTGAACAACTAACGGAAAACTGGTGGGCCAAATGTAAGCATCGAAGTGGGCCAGACCGGATTGTCGAAATCACCTGGGTCGCCATAGTAAAAGCGGTTAGCGATTCGAGAGGCTTCGAATCAATCGCGCTACTTCGCCCTCGGCCCCCCTGCTTTTGAGCGCGCGATCGGGCCAAAGCCTGAAGAAAAAATTGTCCGGAAGCTCCGATCAGCCTGAATCCGGGTGACTTTTCAATGCAGTGGCCAAGTGGCAAAGAAGCCGGTAATTCCAAGGTTTTTGCGCGCAACGAACTGGTAATTCCGGCGCCGCCCGAACGCATCTGGCGCTGGCTATGCCGCGCCGAGCGCTGGCCCGAATGGTATAGCAACTGCACCGATATCCGCCTGCGCGACGCCGCCGGTCCCGACCTCGCAGCCGGCACCCGATTCGTCTGGAAGACCTTCGGCGTGCGCGTACGCAGCCAGGTCGTTACCTATATTCGCTCAATCGAATTGGGCTGGAGCGCCACCGCCTTCGGGCTTCGCGGCTATCACGGATGGCTCTTCGAGGCGCTCGACACCGCGCGAACCCGGGTGATCACCGAGGAAACCCATATTGGACCGCTGACCCGGGTGGGCCGCTGGCACTTGCGCCGCGAGCTGTCAGCGGCCCATCGCAAGTGGCTCAAAGAGCTGAGCCGGGTGGCCGAGTCCGGCGACCCCTGAGGCCGGCGGTCTGGCGCGGGGCGTCATTCGGTTACCGTCTTCATCACGCGGCCGCTCGCGGCGTCGCACAGATCGACTTCAACCGGTCCGCTGATTTTGTGCGCAGCTTTCACGCGATCGATTCCAGCCTTGAGGTCGGTCATGAATTTTTGCGAGGCAAACGGCGGCATCTGGTCCATCGGGAAGTTGTCCATGAGGACGCGGGTCTTGGTCGGCGACACCCATTGGAGGGATTGAACCTTGGGGCCCGCCACCGGCAGGTCGCGGATCATCTGCTCCATCGCACCCTTGAAGGTGTTGGGGTTTGCGACCGTCACCTTGGACGGCGCGGCGGGCGCCGATATGCCGCCGGCTTCGGCGCTTTCGGGTCCGCTCGGCGGCATCTTCGAAAGCGAAGCCATCATCTGATTGACCCGATTGCGCGAGTCGGCGTCGGGCGCGATTTTGAGGGCCAGGTCGAGCGCCTTGCGCGCGTCGTCGGTGCGGTTCATCTGGCCATACGCCACCGCCATATTGAACGCCGCCTCGAAGAACTCCGGATGTTGTGCCAGCACTTTTTTGTACTGCACCACGGCCTGGTCGGCATTGTTGGTCGAAAGGTACATCGTGCCGAGATCGGTGCGCACGTCGGGATCGTCGGGCTTTTTGGTCAGGTAATGCTCATAGGCGGCGATTGCCTCGTCGAACTTGCGCTGGTCGAAGTCGATATTGCCGATTCCGCGCAGGGCGTCGAGGTTGTTCGGGTCGGCTTTGAGGACGTGGGCGTAGGCCTCGGTCGCCTGCTTATAATAGGAAGGATCGAACGCCGCCGCGCGCAAGGTGACGTCGCCGAGCTGGTCCCAAGCAGCGAGATCCTTCGGATCCGCCTTGGCCTTCGCTTCGACCTTCCTGATAAAATCGAGCGCCTCTTTGGGCAACTGGACCTTCGGATGGCCCGGCGGCAGCCCGGCGCGGTTTTCGCCGCCGACGTTTTCCGCGGTGGCAGGCGCGCTCGCGGCGGGACGGGATTTCACGGGCGTCTGTCGCATAATGAGGAGCGTTACGACCACCCCGATCGCGAGCAGGCCGCCGAAAATCGCGACGAACGGAACCAGCCCGCCAGCCGCGGGGGCCGGCGGCGCCGGAGCGACCTGTGGCCCGGTCGGGGCGGTCGGGCGGGGGCCGGGGGCGGTCGCAGTCGGGTTCAGCGCAGCGAGATTCTCACCGCATTCAACGCAAAAGCGCGCGCCGGCAACTACCGGCGCGCCGCATTGTGGACAAAATCGCACTGTTTCCTCGGGACGGCGGTTCGAGCCGGCCTCCCGCTCCTCTCGCATGTTCTCGCTTTATGTTTTTCGGGCGTCACGTTTGCCGGGAATCGGATCGAAGCCTTATTCCAACGGAGCATTGTCGCGAGATCGAACCAAATAATCCACCCCCGCCTCGCCCGCCGAGTGCGGCGCGCGCAGCGCCCCCGATGCGGTGCGCTCCACATCGCGAGCCGCTTGCTGTATAGTCGGCGCGGTCTGGGGATTTTGCACATCACATTATTCGGGGAGAAATCGACCATGCAGCTTTACGACTCATTCGGACCCAATCCGCGCGCGATGCGCATGTTCTTGGCAGAAAAGGGCCTCAAGATTCCAATCAAGGAAATCGATCTCCTGAAGGCCGAGAATCGCAAGCCCCCCTATACCGATCGCAATCCAGGCGGACAGTTGCCAGCGCTCGAACTCGATAACGGCAAATGTATCGGCGAGACCGTGGCGATTTGGGAATACATCGAGGAAAAGCATCCGACGCCGGTCCTGATTGGGAGCAACGCAGAGGAGCGCGCCGAGGCGCGCCAATGGCAGCGCCGCATCGAGCAGAACATCACGGAGAATGTCTATAACGGCTTCCGCTTCTGCGAGGGCCTCGATCTTTTCAAGGATCGCGTGCCGTGCGAGCCCGAGTCGGGGCCGGGCCTGAAGCGGATCGCCCAGGCGCGCCTGAAGTGGCTCGACGGTCTCATCGCCGGACGCGATTTCATCGTGCCGAACCGATTCACTATTTCCGACATCATTCTTTATTGTGCGCTCGATTTCTCGGCAGGCGTGGGCCAGACGATCGATCCGGCCAACGCCAACGTCACCGCGTGGTTCAAGCGCATCGGCGCGCGGCCGAGTGCCGCGGCGAGCCTCCATCCGGCCTCGGCGCAGCTCAAAATGCGCGGCTGAGGAGAGTCCCGATTCGGATTGCGCGGGCCGCGCCGCATGGGTTGACGATCATGCGGCGCGGACGCCGCGCGAACTTTTGATTAGATGGTAACCGACGAAGAAATCACTCGCCAATTGACCGCCCTGGTCCGCGCCAAAACGGGTGACCCGTCGGCGCGGGTCAGTGCGCTCACCACGCTGCCCGGTCATGCCGGGCAGAGCTACAGCTTCGAACTCGAAACCGGCGGCGCACGCGAGCGTCTGGTCCTGCGGCTCGCACCCGAGGGCGTGCGCCCGGTCGGCACGGCCGACGTCGTGCGCCAGGCTCGCATCATGAAGTCGCTCGAAGGGACGGCGGTGCCGGTGCCTCCGGTGCGCTGGCTCGACGACGATCCCGGGGCCTTCGGACGGCCGTACTTCGTGGTTGGGTTCGTCGATGGCGACAAGCTCGCGATGGGCGAGCAGGAGCATTCGGCGGCCGATCAGCAGCGTTTCGCGCGTTCAATCGTCGAGAAACTGGCGGCACTCCACGCGGTCGCGTGGGAGCCGCGGCGTGCGGTATGGGGCGAGCCGCGTCCGCTGCTCGAAGAGATGGAGCGTTTCGACGCGTTGCTCGACCGTCCCATGCTCGATCCCAAGACCACCGTCGGCGCCGCCGAACTGCGCGAGCGCCTGCGCGCGACGATGCCGCCCGCGCCGCGCATCGGCTGCGTTCACGGCGACTTCCAATGGTCCAACTCGCTATGCGCCGGCGACGGCGTGCAGGTGGTAATCGATTGGGAACTCGCGCAAATCGGCGCCGTGCTGATCGATCTCGGATGGCTCTGCTTTTTCTCCGACCGCAAGAGCTGGGTCGATCAATCGCTGATTCCACCTCACGCGCCGACCCCCGAGGCGCTCGCCGAGCTCTACCGAAAAGCCGTCGCCTGGCCGGTTACCGACGCCGACCTGCGCTGGTTTCGCGCTTTCGCCGCATATCGTTTTGGCTCGATCACGGCGTTTAACCTGATGTTGCATCGACGCGGTAAACGCCCCGACCCGACCTGGGAGGATATCGCATTATCGTCCCCGCTTTTTTTCGAGCGCGGACGCGAAATACTCGGCTGATCCGCCAGCCGCCGCACCGGCGAGCCGCCGGCCGATCGCCAATATAGATGAACGCCGTCAGGCCAACGGCCCTTTCCCGGCTATCTCATGCCTGATTCCCCCGGCCTACCGACCGGTTTTACGCCGGGCCATCACCGCTCCCGAGCGGATTCCACGAGGACTTCGCAATAGAGACGAAATATCTTTTCGCAGTTTGAGGCTACGAATGTCCTATTCTGGCACGTGTCCGAAAGGAGCTTGCGGTAGTTATATGGCTTTGCTAGCGATGAAACAGTGTGACCTGTCCTTTTTTGAGGCGTCTAAATGAGTGCCGCGGCAGTACGTGAATTCGACCCCGCCAACGCTGAGGAGCAGGCTCCCGCAGTTGACGCGATTCTCGGTGCAAATCCCTTCGTCGGCATCAATCCGCGCGACGTGCTGGCGTCGCTCGGCCAGTTCATGCGCAACGCGGCCGCCCATCCCGATAAATTCCGTGGGCGCATGTCCGGCTTTCTGTCCGACCTGATGGCGGTTGCAAGCGGGACATCGGAGATCAATCCCGAACCCAACGACCGCCGCTTTGCCGACCCGGCCTTCGCGGAACATCCAGTTTACCGCCGTTTGATGCAGTCCTATCTGGCCTGGCGCGCCGCAATGCACGACCTGGTTGGACTCGGCACCGAAACTGCTGCGGGCGAGGATTGGAAGCTGCCGGCGCAGGAGCGCTTCGCGGTGACGCTATTGACCGAGGCGCTCGCGCCCATCAACACCCTGCTGGGCAATCCGGCCGCGCTCAAACGGGCATTCGATACGGCTGGTCGCAGCCTGCTCGACGGCCTGCGCAATTACGTGACCGATATGCTGACCAACGGCGGCATGCCGTCGCAGGTCGATAAGCGGCCGTTCGAAGTCGGCCGCAATCTGGCGGTGACGCCGGGCGCCGTAATTCATCGCGGCAAGCTCTGCGAGTTAATTCAATATCGGCCCGCGACCGCGCAAGTTTACCAGCGGCCGGTGATGCTGATACCGCCGCAGATCAACAAATATTACGTGATGGACCTCGCGCCCAAGCGCAGCCTGACCGAATACGCGGTGGCCCACGGGTTGCAATTTTTTACAGTGAGCTGGCGCAATCCGGGACCCAAGGACCGCAACTTCGGCCTCGACGATTACGTCAATGCGTGCAAGGAGGCCGCGGCGATCGTTGCGGCAGTGAGCGGCAGCCCCGATTTGAACCTGGTCGGGGTTTGCGCCGGCGGTATTACTTCGTCGGTGCTGCTCGGCCATCTGGCGGCGAGCGGTGACCGGCGTGTGAACGCCGCGACGCTGGTGGTGACAATGCTCGATTCGAGCGAGCCGTCGATGACCGGGATGTTCGCCAACGAGGAGAGCGTCGCGAGTGCGATCGAAGGCTCAGAGCGCCGGGGCGTGCTTGACGCGGGTTCGCTGGCGCGCAGCTTCGCCTGGATGCGGCCCAACGATCTGGTGTGGCATTACTGGGTCAACAACTACCTGATGGGACTCGACCCGGCGCCCTTCGACATCCTGTACTGGAACGCGGACTCGACCAATTTGCCGGCCAAGCTGCACGCCGGGTTTCTCAACGTGATGCTGCGCAATCCGTTGATCGAAGCCGACGCGCTCAAGGTTCTGGGTACACCGATCAATCTGCGCAACGTCGCATGCGACATGTACCTGCTCGCGGGAATGACCGACCATATCTGCCCGTGGCGCGCCTGCTATCGCGCGTCGGGCCTGTTCGGCGGCCGCACCGAATTCGTTATGAGCGGAAGCGGCCACGTGCAGAGCCTGGTCTGCCCGCCGGCGAACTTTAAGGCCAAATACTTTACCAACTCGAACCGCGGGCCCGATCCCGACGAATGGCTCAAGGGCGGCACCGAGCATAAGGGCTCATGGTGGGATAACTGGCTGGAATGGATCGAACAGCGTTCGGGTGACAAGCGCCCGGCGCCGGCGGCGCTCGGCGGGGCCGGTTATGAGGCGATCGAGCCTGCGCCGGGACTCTACGTTCATCAGCACGCCTGAACGCAATATCAAATCCCGCGTGGACTTAGGCGCGGCCGGTGGAATTCAAGCGCCGGGGGGAGGAGAAAGTAATGGCAGCGAGCAGGGTACTAACCAAGGATCTCGACACGCGGCTGGGCGCGGTCGAAGCGCGGCTCGGCGAAATGGCCGACATGCTCAAGCGGCTCAGGAGCAGGCGCGTCAGGCGCAGGCCGAAGCGCAATCAGCCGCGAACCGGTGCACCGCAGCCGCAGCGGCAGCCAACCGGATCGCCGAGGCCCAGGCGGCGACGCATCAGGCGGCGTCCAACGGCAACGGCAACGGCAATGGCTACGCGGGTTCCGACGACAAGCTCTCGCAGCTTGAATCGGCGGTCGGGCGGCTCGACGATCGGGTCGAAAGGATTACGCAGACGCTGATTCAGCAGGCTCATCGGTTCAGTTGATCGGAGTCCGCCGCCGGACCACCACGGCCGCGTACGATGCGGCAGGCGGGTCGTTGAATAGTTCACACGACCTCGCGAAGCAGGCATCGAAGACTCGCCTTCAGGGATGCGCGCGAAGATGCGGGCGCGGGTAGATTACCGCCAGGCGCCGGGCAATCGGAATCAACGGGCAGCGAGCACTTCGGCGAGATGAAAGGTCTCGATCTCAAGGCCCTGCCGATGTAGCGCGCCGCCAATCTGCATCAGGCATCCACAGTCGTTGGCGATGACGGCGGTGGCGCCGCTCTCCTTGATACGCACGATTTTATCCTCGACCATCGCGGCCGAAATGTGCGGGAACTTGACCGAGAAGACTCCGCCGAAGCCGCAACATTCCTCCGGATTGCGAAAGTCCACCATCCGCAGATTCTGCACGGCGCCGAGCAGCAGGCGCGGTTCGTCAACCACGCGCAATTCGCGCGTGAGGTGACAGGCCGGATGGTAAACGGCGGTGCGATCGAAGCGTGCGCCGACGTATTTGACCTTGACCACGTTTACCAGGAATTGCGAAAACTCGAACAGCCACGGACGCATCGCAGCCGCCTTGGCCGCAAGCGCCGGCTCGCCGGCGAGCAGATCGGAATAGAAAATTCGGACCATGCTGGTGCATGAGCCGGACGGGATGACGACCGGGATGCCGGGCTCGCACGATTTCAAAAAGCGCCGCGCCAGATCGACCGCCTCGCCGCGCAGCCCCTCGTTGAAGGGCGCCTGCGCGCAGCAGAACGCGCCGCGCACCGGGCGGACCTTGAGCTTGAGACGCTCCAGTACGAGGGCGGCCGACTGGATCACCGAGGGATAGAATTCCTCGGCCAGGCAGGTCGCGAACAGTCTAACTTCGGTCATCGGCGAGCCTTTCAAATTGGCGAATCATGCCGGGTTGGGCCAGATGGCTATCGCGTAAAGTTTTTTCGGTCCATGCACGCCGAGCACGATCATCTTTTCGATGTCGGCGGTGCGGCTCGGCCCGGTGATCATCGCGACACGCTTTGCCGTGAACGCCGCGGCGCCGATGGCGGCGATCGCCGCGGCGAGATCCGGGCGCATCCGATCGGCGTTGACAACGATCAGATTGGCGGGCGGCAGCAAGGTCAGCGAGTTAGGGCTGGCTGGCGTGCCGATGACGGCGAAGGTCCCGGTCGCGGCGATGGCCGCGTCGGCCTCGACCACGCCAAGGTCGCATCCTGCAACGCGTTCGCGAAAATTCGTGCGCCCGCTATCGTCGCTCGCGCCGGGCTGGATGACCGCGATGCCGGCCTGCTCGAGCGCGCGCGCCACGGCTGCGGTATCGAGCGTGACACCGGCGCCGATCGCAGCGGTGCGGGCGCCGATTTCGCGGGCCAGAACGACTGCGCGCGTGCGAATTTCGTCGGGCGAAAAAGTTCCGAGGAAGGCGCCGCCGACCGCTTCGAGTTCGCGGGCAAATTGCGAGATGAGCTCGGCGCGGCGGGCGTCGTGAGTCACCGGCACGACTACGTTCTCCGCCGCGGGGGTGTGCGGCGGCTGAGCGCTCGGCGGGCGTTCGAGCGCCGCCTTCACGGTGGCGATTATTTTGTGAAACGCGCTCATCGGGATTGCGGCCTCGCGCCGGCGGTCATGGGTTGCCCCGCGTTTTACGGCGGCGCGCGCCGGGCGCCGGGAAGTCGCGGCCCCAGCGCGTCCAGTTCCTGAACGGCCCGGGCATCCGGCGGATATAACCGCCGCGCGAGAGCGGCCGCAAGATCGCGCCGCCGATTCTGCCGAGCAGGCGCAGCGTGCGCGGATAACGCGCCATCCGCGCGAAACGCCGCACGCCGGCGCGCGCGCGGCGGGCGTCGGCGGGCCATTTGGCCGGCGGCTGCGCGAGGTTCTCTTTGGCCCGCAGGTGCAGCAGGATGCGCGGGATGTCGATCTTGACCGGGCAGATATCGCGGCAGGCGCCGCACAGGGTCGAGGCAAACGGCAACTTCGCGGCGGCACTGCCGAATAGATTGGGGCTGACGATCGAGCCGATCGGGCCCGGGTAGGGCGAGTTATAGGCGTGGCCACCGATGCGCCGGTAAACCGGGCAGACGTTGAGGCAGGCACCGCAGCGCAGGCAATAGAGCGCCTCGCGCATGACCGGATCGGCCAACATCGCGCTGCGCCCGTTATCGAGGATGACGACGTGCATCGTGCGCGGACCGTCGAGCTCGCCTTCGCGGCGCGGGCCGCTGATGAAGTTGGTGTAGGTGGTCAGCTTCTGGCCGGTGCCGGTGCGCGCGAGGATTTCGAGAAAGTGCGATAGGTCGTCGAGCCTGGGAATTACCTTCTCGAGGCCCATCACGGCGACGAAGGTTTCGGGCAGCGTGCTGGTGAGGCGGCCGTTGCCCTCGTTTTCGATCAGCACCAGGGTGCCGGTTTCCGCGATCGCGAAGTTGACCCCGGTAACGCCCATGTCGGCGCCGAGGAAAATCGATCGCAGGCGCTCGCGCGCGGCCGCGGTCAGGATTTCGGGCTCGGCGCTGTAGGCGATGCCGAGCTGGTCGGCGAAGAGCTGTCCGATGTCTTCCTTCGACAGATGGATGGCGGGCGTGATGATGTGCGAGGGGCGTTCGCGGCGCAGTTGCACGATGTACTCGCCGAGGTCGGTCTCGACCACCTCCATGCCCGCCGCCTCCATCGCCGGATTAAGGTCGATCTCCTCGGTGGTCATCGACTTGCCCTTGACCACGCGTTTGGCGCCGGCCTTACGGGCGACCTTGAGGATGTAGTCGCGGGCCTCGGCGGCGTCGGCGGCGACAAACACTTTGCAACCGTTGGCTTCGAGCTTTTGCTTGAGCTCGATCAGCAGTTCGTCGAGCCGTCCGATAGCGTCTTCCTTGATGCGGCGGGCGGCGTCGCGCTCGTCGCCGTAGCGCGGGAATTCGGCGCGCATCTCGGCGACGTGCTCGAGATGGCGGCCGGTGGACTTTTCGAGCTTGCGGCGCAGATCGGCATCGGCCACGCCGGCGCGGCTGGTCGCGAAGAAATCGGGTGTGGGCGCGGGTTTAGCGGTGGCCATCACGCCCTGGCGGGTAATAATTCATCGTTGAAGAACGCAAAACCATTATCTTCGCTGAGACCTCGCCGAGGCTTCAGACTTCCCATTTGGATAAAACATACGGGCTTCGCCCGCCGAAACCCAATCGCGGCTAACGTGCGAGCCCGCGCCTCGAGCAAAGCACCCTGAGAGATCCGGCACAATCAATTGATGCGGGCGACCTGGCGCATCAGGCGCATAACGCATTCGCGTGCGCCGTCGGCGTTGGGATGCTCGGGGGCCTGCGCGATGAAGCTCTGGAAATCCTCGAGGGCCGGCCCGAAACATTCGAGCCGTTCGTAAACCGTGGCGCGTTCGAGCAGTTCGTCGAGCGCGTGCGGATCAAGCATCAGGATTCGATCGAGCGCGGCCAGCGAGCGCTGCCAGTCGGCGCCACTGGCGTAAATATTTTTCAGATTACGCAACATCCGGGCGAGGATCTGACGAGCGCCGACTGCCTTGAGCATTATCGGATTCAGATCAACCGGCTGGCCGTAAATCTGCGTCAGGCGTGCCTTGATTTCGTCAAGGCTGAGGATCATGCCGGCGTTGAACGGGTCGATGATCAGTTCGCCGCGCTCGTCGACCGCCTTGACCAGGAAATGGGCTGGAAAGGAGACACCGAAGAGATTGAGGCCGAGGCGCCGGCCGATCTCGATGTAAAGGACGGCGAGCGTAATCGGGATGCCGAGGCGGCGTTCGAGTACGTCGTTGAGAAAGGAGTTGCGAGGATCGCCGAAGGCGTCGCGATTTCCGTCGAAACCCTTCTGTCCGAACAGAAACTCCGACAGCAACTGAACCTTTTCGATGGTGTCCTGGCCGGCCCGCACCAGCGGCTCCGCTTCGGCGGTGAGGGCGGCGATCTGCTCGAGGTATTTCTCGACGTCGAGGTCGGGATATTCCTCCTTGGCGATCAGCAGCGCACTGCGCATCAACGGAATCGGTTCGCGCGCGGTCAGCGTCGAAAATTCACGTCTGGCATCGTTCATGGGTCATCACCATCCGATTCAGTGATATTCCATTTGCGGGTTGCGGCTCAACCCGTCGCGCGCGCCAACGCCAGCGCAATTTCGGCGGCGGCCGCCGGATCGGATTCGCGTGTGCGGGCGGCTTCGAGCGTGTGCCGCGCGGCACCGCCGCCGAGTTCTCCGAGCGCCCACGCCGCGTGGCTGCGCACCAGCGCCTCTGGCTCGGCCGCGAGCGTGCGGGCGAGGATCGCGATCGCGTCGCGATTGCCGCTGTTGCCGAGCACGACCGCGGCGTTGCGCAACAATCCGCGGCGCTTGGTGCGCCGGATCGCGCTCTTGCCGAAGCGCCGGCGAAAGCCGTCCTCATCCAACATCATTAAATCGCCCAGCGTCGGCATCAAGGCTTCGTTGACCGGCGCCGCGCGGGCGTGGTCGTCGTTCCACGGGCAGACCTCCTGACAGACGTCGCAGCCGAAAATCCAGTTGCCGATGCGCGGGCGCATCTCGAGCGGCAGCGCTCCGCGATGTTCGATCGTCAGATATGAGATGCACAGCCGCGGCTCGAGCCGGTAGCCGTCGCTCAAAGCCCCGGTCGGACACAGGTCGAGGCATCGGCGACAGCTCCCGCAATGTTCGCGATAGGGTTCGCCGGCGGGCGCGAACTCGACGTCGGTCAGGATTTCGGCCAGAAAAAAATACGATCCGAAATAGCGGTTGAGCAGGTTGGTGTTACGCCCGAACCAACCAAGGCGCGCCTCAGCCGCCCATTCGCGCTCCAGCACCGGACCGGTATCGACATAGACCCGGCTGAGCGCGCCCGCAACGGCGGCGGCTAAATCGTCGGCGACGGCGCGCGCGTGGCGCAAGACCACATCGTGATAATCCGGGCCGAGCGCGTAGGCGGCGATACGGCCGCGCAGTTCGGTACGCCAGTCGAAATCGGGGGGCCGCGGCGGCGTGTAGGGATAGGCCAGGCTTACGACCGAGCGCAGGCGCGGGTCGAGGATCCGCGGATCGATACGCCGGGCGGGATCGCGCGCGAGCCATGCCATCTCGGCGGGGCGGCCCTCGGCGATCCATTGGTCGAAGAATTCGCGGCGCTCGTCGAGTGCTCGCAGGGGCGCGAAACCGGTCAAAATAAAACCATGTTCCTTTGCGGACGCGGCGATTATCTCCGCGGCATTCATCGGATTGACGCTCCCAGGCAGTCGGCCAGCGGAGCGGGCGGGCTTTCGATAGCTTGTTTCATACTTGCAACAAGGTTGCCATTAGGACTATTAGTACAATCGTCGGCATCTAAAAGCATCTTAGCGACATTAAGCCATCGTATAGAGAAAGTAAGCCTTGAACAGATTGCGCACAAACCGGATCGCGAAATTCGCATTACTTATCTTTATGATGCTCTGCATGTCTCTGGTCGACGTGACGCTCGCCGCCCGTATCGCAAACGCGGATAGCGGCGCTGCAACAATCGAGCGCAATACACTGCCGGTGCTCCGCACTGCACAATTTGTGAGCAGAGCTTCGCGGCGTCGTGTGATGAGATTGGTGGTCGGCCTTCAGCTCCGTAATCGCGCCGAGCTCGACGCGATGCTGGTGGACTTGTACGATCCCTCATCTCCGAACTATCGTCACTTTTTAAGCCCGCAGCAATTCGCCGATAATTTCGCGCCGCCGCGCCGGCAGTACCGGCAGGTGAAGCGCTTTCTGCGCGCGCACGGGCTCGAAGTGACCGGCAGCTTTTCGAATCGGCTGGCGATCGAGGTGCGTGGTACGGTGGGCCAGGTCGAGCGCGCGTTCGGCGTCAATATCAACAGTTACGCTGCCGCCGGGCGGACATTTTTCGCCAACGATCGCGATCCCCAGGTGCCGGCCGAGTTTGCCGGCGTGATCGGTTCGGTGGCCGGACTCGATAACTTCGTCGAATTACACGCCCATTCGCGACGGTCGGGTAAAGCCGCGGCGCCGGCCAGCGGCAGCGCGACGCCGGTTGGCTACACCCCGCAGCAAATCGCGACGGCCTACGATTATTCGTCGGCCTACGCCAACGGCTACAACGGCGCCGGTACGACGATCGCGATCGCGACCGCGAACACCTTCAAGGCTTCCGACGTAGCCGCGTTCTGGAATGCGTTTGGCGTGAGCGCGCCCGACTACACGATTATCAAGGTGGGCGGCTCCAGCCATAAGGCCGACCCCGAGACCACGCTTGACCTCGAGCGCGCCGGCGCGATGGCTCCGGGCGCGAAGATTCTGGTGTACGAGGGCGCCAACGGCCGCAACAGCACGTTCGAGGCGGTTTACAACCGAATCGTCGCGGAGAACAAGGCCTCGGTGGTCACGACCAGCTGGGGTCTGTGCGAGCAGCAGATGCCGCCGGCGCTGCTCACGCTCGACAACAATATTTTTGCGGAGGCGGCGGCGCAGGGCCAGGCGTGGTTCGCGGCTTCCGGCGACGACGGCGCGTACGATTGCGGCGGCCGCTCGACGCTTGCGGTCGATTATCCGGCGTCGGATCCCAACGTAGTCGCGGTGGGGGGGACGACCCTGACGCTGGACGCTAACGGCGAAATTTCCGGCGAGGTCGCCTGGGGCCTGAGCGGTGGCGGCGTCAGCGGCCTGTTCGCGCAGCCCCCGTTCGCTTACGGGCCCGGCGTGACCACCGCATACTCCGACGGTAATCGGCAGGTCGCCGACGTCGCGCTCGATTCCAATCCGATTACCGGCTACCCGGTTTATTTCAAGGATTCGTGGTACGAGTATGGCGGGACGAGCTTCGCAGCGCCGCAATGGGCCGCGATCTTCGCGCTGATCAACGGCGCGCGCGGGACCGTCGGTGCGGTTGGAGCGGGTGGCCCGAATATCTACGGGCTCGCCAATGGCGCGATGCCCGAGCCGTATCCGGCGTTCAATGATGTCCAAAGCGGCATCAACGGCTACTATCAAGCCGGCGCGGGCTGGGATTTCGCCACCGGATGGGGCAGTCCACGGGTGTGGAACCTCGTTCGGGATCTGTTGTAGCCTCGGATGCGTTGCATCGTAATTTCAGGTAATATTAAACAGTGATTCGGGCGCTGGCAGCCAGCCGGGCGCCCTTTGGATCGGGAGGCTTCGATGTCAGAGGAATTCCAGCAGCAGGACGCGAACTCCATTGGCAACAGCGCGGCCGAGGCGTTGCCGGGCGTTAAGCTAACGCCCAAGGCGATCGCGGCAGTGCGCAAGATGATTGAGAAGGAAGGACTCGGCGCCGACCAGGGGCTTAGAATTTCGGTGGTTGGCGGCGGATGTTCGGGTTTTCAATATTCGCTCGGCTTCGACGAACGCAAGGACGGCGATACGCTTACCGTGCTTGAGGGCGTCAACGTCTTCGTCGACGAGATTTCGCTGCCTTATATCGCGGGGACTACGCTCGATTATGTCGAAGGCCTGCACAACGCGGGTTTTCGTTTCGACAATCCGCGCGCCAGCCGCACCTGCGGATGCGGTTCGTCGTTCAGCGCGTAAAGCTCAATCAAGTGTGCGCCGCCGGCGGTGCGCGCGGGTATCGACCCCGGGCCACCGCCGAGTTGCGTGATCGCCAACAGTCATCGGCAGATGCGCACGCGCCGGCGCATCGGGCAGCTCCAGTGCATCGTCGAAGCGAGCGCGGATGCGGATCCAGGCTCGCATCCGCTGGAGACGTGTGTAGCGATTTTGGGTGCATGCGCGGTAAATCCGCTGCGACAATGCAATCTCAGGTGCGAGTAGGGTATCCCCGGTGAAAGACCTCGACGGCAAAGGCATCATCGTGACTGGCGCGACGCGTGGTATCGGACGTGCGATCGCGATCGAGGCGGCGCGGCGCGGCGCCAACGTGGCGTTCAACTACCTCAAGAGCGAGGGGCCGGCGGAGGAACTCAAGGGCGAGATCGAGGCGCTCGGATGTAAGGCGCTCGCCGCGCAAGTCGACGTCGGCGATTTGAAGGCCGTGCGCGAAATGGTCACTGCCGTCAAAGGTGCGTTCGGCCGTATCGACGGGCTGGTGAACAACGCCGGCCTGACGCGCGACAAGCTATTGATGATGATGAGCGAGGACGATTGGTCCCAGGTCATCGCCACCAATCTGACCGGCGCATTCAATTTCGCACGCGCCTCGGTCTTTATGATGATGAAGGCCAAGCGCGGCTCGATCATCAACGTGACCTCGGTCAGCGGACTGGTCGGGATGCCGGGACAGGTCAACTACTCGGCCTCGAAGGCGGGGCTGATCGGGATGACCAAGGCGATGGCGAAGGAGCTTGGCCGGCTTGGCGTGCGGGTCAACGCACTGGCCCTGGGCTTTATCGAGACCGACATGACCGCGGCGCTGCCCGAAGAGAGTCGCACGGCCGCGCTCAACATGATTCCGCTCGGCCGCTTTGGCCAGGTCGAGGACGTGGCGCCGATGGCTGCGTTTCTGCTATCGGACGCTGCGGCCTATATCACCGGCGCCGTCATCCAAGTTGACGGCGGCCTCGCGATGTAGCGGAGGTGTGGGCTAATGAGATCGAAGTCGAGCAACATTGTGAATCGCCGAAACCAATCAGTCTTGAAGGACAGGATAACGCTATTGATGATTCCAGCAGGTATTTAGCGGTGACCAACAGAGAGACGATGTTCGAAGAACAGGAAGCACCGCAGGCGTCGCGCGAGTTGGCGGAACTCAAGACTTCGCCCGACTACGTCGCACCGTTTGAAATAATCCGGCGCCGGGTGATCGACGACAACTACGAAGGCCGCATGACCTGCGACGCGACGCTGGTGATCCGTATCGGCGATACCGAGGATTCTGAAGCCGCACGCGGCGTCGGCGTGGTGCATGCGCTCGACGTCGCGCTGCGCAAGGCGCTGCTCAAACATTTTCCGTTCCTGAGCGAAGTCAGGGTGACCGAGACTTACGCCCATGCGACCGGCGAATCGACCGAAGCCGACGTCATCGCGGTCAACAAGTTCTCCGACGGCAAGCTGGCCTGGACCACCCTGGCAAAGTCCGCCAACACTATCGAGGCGCGCTGGCAATCGCTGCTCGATGGTTACGAATGGCGTATCGTACGCGAGCAGATGCGCTTGCAGCGCATGAGCCGCATCCCGGCCGACAAGCGCTGATCAGCGCGCACACCGGAGTCGCGACGCCGTGGACCTTCCGCAACCGCTAGCCACGATTCAGCCGGACGGCGGCCGCGCCCGCCCCGGGCGCATCGCGGTCATCTACGACGGCGAGTGCAGCCTGTGCCGCGTCAGTGCCGAAGCGGTCCGCATGTTCGACAACTCCGACGCGATCGATCTGATCGACCTGCACGATGCCGAGGCCCGCGCGCAATTTCCGGAGTTGACGATCGAGGCCCTGATGGAGGAGCTGCACGTGGTTGACGATAGCGGCCGCGTCACCCGCGGCGCCCGTGCGGTCAACGAAGTTTTGCGCCGGCAACGCGGCGTGCGCGGATGGCTGGCGTATATGTGGTACATCCCGGGCTACGCGTGGCTCGCCGACCGCCAATACAAGAAGATCGCGCGATCGCGCTACGGCGTCGATTGCGTGGGCCGCCGCGTCAAACCCTCCGCCGCCGCCCGCGACGCCTGATCGGTTCGTGCACCTGGACGCCGCAATTCAGTCCAGTTGCGCATGGCATATACACCATCGCCCGAGTCGCGCGACGGCTTGTGAGCGGTAGGAACGCACGCTAGGCTTGAGCGTATCGCGACCGTGAAACCCTTTCATATTTTCAACACACTCTCCCGCAGCGTCGAGGAATTTCGTCCGTTTCATCCGGGCAACCCGGACCAGGTGGGCCAAGCGCCGGACGCGACCTTTTATTCGTGCGGGCCGACGGTCTATCTGCCGCAACATCTCGGCAACATGCGCGCCTATGTCTTCGTCGATACGCTGCGCCGTGCGCTCGAGTTCAACGGCTATCGCGTGCGCCACGTGATGAATATCACCGACGTCGGCCACATGACCTCCGACGCCGACGCCGGCGAGGACAAGATCGAAAAGACCGCGCGCGCCCAGGGCAAAGATCCGATCGAAGTCGCGGATTTCTATATTTTACAATTCAAAGCCGATTGCGCGAAGCTCAATATCGAGTTGCCGCCCGACGCCGCGCCGCTCGCCGCGCCGCATCCGCCGCAAAGTGCGCTGTGCCGCGCGACCGATAACGTCCCGGCGATGATCGGCGTGATCGAACGAATCATCGCGCACGGCTACGGTTACGTCACGCCGTCGGGAGTTTACTTCGACGTCGAGCGCTGGCGCGGACCCGGCGGCGTGGGGCGCCTCTCGCGCCAGAGCCTCGGCGAGCAGCACGCTGCGCAGCGCCTCGAACATTCGCCGGACAAGCGCAGCCCGCACGATTTCGCGCTGTGGGTGCTCAACCAGCCGCATCACATGATGCAATGGGAGTCGCCGTGGGGCCGCGGCTATCCCGGATGGCATATCGAATGTTCCGCCATGTCGATGAAGTATCTCGGCGAGACCATCGATATCCATTCGGGCGGCCTCGACCACATCCCGGTGCATCACGAGAACGAGATCGCGCAATCGGAGAGCGCCAGCGGTCATCCGTTCGTGCGCTACTTCGTGCACAACGCGTTTCTGACCGGGATGGCGGGGGCGAAAATCAGCAAGAGCGCAGGCAAATTTCCGGTGGTCGCGGATTTGGAAGCGGCGGGAATCAACCCGCTCGCGTTTCGCTTGTTTTGCTTCGGTGCGAAGTATCGCTCGGAGTTGGCGTTCAACCTCGACGCGGTGCGCGCCGCCGAAAAGAATGTAGCTTACCTCGATGAGTTTGCGCGGAACCTGGGAGAGGACACTATCCAAAGCACGGAAGACGCCGCATGGACCGCCGGCTATGAAGAGCGCTTTCGCGATGCGCTCAATAACGACCTGAACACCGCGCAGGCGCTTGCCGTGGTTCTCGATATGGTCGCGGAAGCGCGCCGCCGCAACGATCAGCGGATATGGAAGACGCTTCAGAAGTTCGATCGGGTGCTCGGTCTAGACCTCGCGCGGAGACTCGATGAGGTACGCTGCGGTTCGTATCCCGCCAATGTGCGCAAGCTGATTGAAGAGCGCGAAGCCGCACGCGCCGCAAAAAATTTCAAACGCTCCGATGAATTGCGCAACGAGATCGACGCCCTGGGTTATGAAGTGAAGGACACCAAGGCCGGTATGGCGATCATGCCCAAGCGACAATCGCCTTGAACAAAGCGCGGTGCGTCTCCTACAATCGCACCACGTAAATTGTCCCTTGCGCGGGAGTCGTCAAACTCCACTCAAGACGCTATAGGTGATCGATGGCGATTGAACTGAAAAAATTCGACACGCGGATGGGCACCCACGAGGGGCCCGAAGTCCGCCATCTCGACCCTGCGGCGACTCCCTTCTACCTGCCCATTGACGACGAAGTGGAAATCTTTTCGGCCGCTTACCGGGCGCGCCTGCCGGTGTTGCTCAAGGGTCCCACCGGATGCGGTAAGACGCGCTTCGTCGAGCACATGGCGCATTATCTGGCCACGCTCGAAAACGGCCCCAACGAACTGATCACCGTCGCCTGCCACGAAGATCTCACTGGCAGCGACCTGGTCGGGCGTTTCCTGATTCAGGCCGACGAAACCGTATGGGTTGACGGGCCGCTGACGCAGGCCGTGCGCCGCGGCGCGATTTGCTACCTCGACGAAATCGTCGAGGCACGCAAGGACACCACCGTCCTGATCCATCCGCTCTCGGATCACCGGCGCATCCTGCCGATCGAAAAACGCGGCGAAACGATCGAAGCGCACGACGGCTTCCTGCTGGTGATTTCCTACAATCCCGGCTACCAGAGCATCCAGAAAAACCTGAAGCATTCGACCCGCCAGCGCTTCGTCACGATCGAATTCAACTATCCGCCGGCCGAGAAGGAAGTCGAAATCATCGCGCATGAGGCGGGCGTCTCGCACGAGATGGCCTATCAACTCGCGCTGCTTGGCGAGAAGGTCCGCCACCTCAAGGCCTCGGGCCTCGAAGAAGGCGTCTCGACCCGCTTGCTGATTTACGCCGGTGAACTCATTCAGCAGGGCATCTCGCCACGGCGCGCCGCGACCGTCGCGGTCACCTGGTCGCTGACCGACGAGCACGACAGCAAGCGCGCGATCGACGAGGTGGTCAAGGCGATCATGCCGGAGTAGGTGCATCCGTCCGCACCGGGACGGAAGCGGAGAAGATTCGTGAAACCTTCGAACGGTTTCGCACTTTCCACGCTGACACTCTGGCGGAGACCAGGGCGCAGCGGGCCGACGAGTCCGCGCGGCGCATGAACCGGGCATTTGAAATTCGAGGTTTTTCCAGGGCGAAGCCTGCATCTTACAAACGGGAAGTTTGAAACCTCGCTGAGGTTTCATTGAAAACTACAATGTTGAGTTCTTCACCAACTTCCCCACCAGCGCCTGATCGGCGAGTCTTTGCCCAAAGGTGATTCTGTCTTGATCGATCTGCGCAGCGATACTGTCACTCTGCCGACGCCCGCAATGCGCGAGGCGATGGCGCGGGCCGCACTCGGCGACGACGTCTACGGCGAGGACCCGACCGTCAACCAACTCGAACGGCTGGCGGCGGATATCGTCGGCATGGAAGCCGCCATGCTGGTGCCGAGCGGCACGATGGGAAACCTAGCCGCGATGCTCACGCACTGTGCGCGCGGAACCAAGGCATTTCTCGGAGCACAGGCCCATACCTACGTTTACGAGGCGGGCGGTGCGGCGGCGCTCGGCGGCGTCGTGATGACGCCGATTCGCAATACCGATAGCGGCGAACTCGACCTCGACGGATTGCGCGACGAACTCGGGCGGCCGCCCGACGCGCATTTCGCACTACCGGCGCTGGTCGCGCTCGAAAATACCCACAACCTCTGCGGCGGCGTGGCGGTCGAACTCTCGCACATGGCGGCAGTCGCGGATCTCGCTCGCGCTCATCGCCTGCCGGTGCATCTCGACGGCGCGCGAATCTTCAACGCCGCGATCGCGCTTGAAACCACAGCGCGGAAAATCGCGGAGACCGCCGACAGCGTCTCCTTCTGCCTCTCGAAAGGACTAGCCTGTCCGGTGGGTTCGCTGCTCTGCGGCAGCCGCGAGTTCATCGCCCGCGCGCGCCGGATGCGCAAAATTCTCGGCGGCGGGATGCGCCAGGCCGGAGTCATCGCGGCGGCCGGAATCGTCGCGCTCGAAACAATGATCGATCGCCTCGCCGAGGACCATCAAAACGCCCGCGCCTTGGCCGAGGGTTTGGCGCTGGTGGCCGGCCTCAACGTATGGCCGCTGAAGCGGCGCACCAATATGGTGGTGTTCGAGGTTGACGGCGGCGCCCCGTCGGCGCAAAAGTTTGCGGCGGCGATGAAGGAGCGCGGCGTGATCGCCCACGCCCGCGGGCCGTCGTCGTTCCGCGCCGTGACTCATCACGGGATTTCGCGCAGCGATATCGATCGCGTGGTTGCTGCTGCGGCGGAAGTTGCGGGCGAAGTTTTCGGCGATTGAGCAAGCAGAACATTCGTCTATGAATTCATTGAACGAGCTATTTTCACTGCGCGGGCACGTCGGTATCGTGACCGGCGCGTCGTCGGGACTGGGCGTCGAATGCGCGCATGCGTTGGCGCTGGCCGGAGCGGACGTTGCGCTGGCGGCGCGCCGCGGCGATCGGCTCGAGCCGCTCGCAGCCGAACTCCAGAACCAATACGGCATGCGCGCGATCGGCGTGCAGACCGACATCACCGCAGATGCCGACCTCGATCGCCTGGTCGAGACCTGCACGGCGAAGCTCGGGCTCCCCGACATCCTGGTCAACAACGCCGGGATTTCTCCCACCGGCCGCGCCGAGAGCCTGCCGCGCGCCACCTGGGACGACGCTCTCGCGACCAATCTCACCGCGCCCATGATGCTCGCGCAACGCGTCGCCCGCGGACTGATCGAAGCCAAACGGCCCGGCCGCATCATCAATATGAGTTCGATTTACGGGATCGTCGCGAGTTCGATCTATCGGCTCTCGGCCTACACCGCGAGCAAGGCCGGGCTGGCCAATCTGACGCGCCAGCTCGCCGTCGAATGGGCGCAATACGGGATTCTGGTCAACGCGATCGCGCCCGGATGGATTCCCACCGAAGCCACCGAAGGCGGCATGGCGAAGCCGCAAAATCGCGAGCGGATGGAGCGTTCGACGCCGCTCGGACGCCTCGGGCTGCCGCAAGAAATTCGCGGTGCGGTGGTCTATCTCGCGAGCCCGGCGTCGAGCTACGTCACCGGCGCGGTGCTGTCGATCGATGGCGGTTACGCTTCGTGGTGACACGGCCGCGCGATCGTCGGGCGGCGTCGAAGCCGCGCGCCATCGCGCGCCGTCCGGATCCAGGCAGGCATCCTGCAAATTTCCGAAGGCATTCCGGTTGACTCTGTTCTGCGCCCGGAATAGTCGGTCAGTCGTCTAAAAGCTCGCGAACGGATCTGCGCGAGGCCGGGTTCCGGCCGCGCGGCAAAATAGCTGCGATGGAGGCGACGGCGGGTATGAGGGAACAGCTCTTCAGACGCAAACCGGTCAAGGCCTTGCTGGCCGACGCCGCTCCGCATGCGGGCGGTCTCAAGCGAGCGCTGGGCGCGTTCGATCTGACGCTGCTCGGCATCGGCGCGATTATCGGCGCAGGAATCTTCGTGCTGACCGGCGTGGCCGCGGCCGAATACGCCGGCCCTGCGGTCACGATGTCGTTCGTGATCGCCGGCTTTGCATGCGCGATGGCGGCGCTGTGCTATGCCGAATTCGCCGCGATGATTCCGGTGGCCGGCAGCGCCTATTCTTATTCTTACGCGACCATGGGCGAGCTGATCGCCTGGATCATCGGCTGGGACCTCGTGCTCGAATACGCGGTTGCGGCGGCCGCGGTGGCCGTCGGATGGTCGGGCTATCTCAACGTCATTCTACTCGGCATGGGAATTCACCTGCCGGCCGCCCTCACGCATGCGCCGGCCGCGGGCCATCTGCTCCAGATCGATCTGCCGGCGCTTCTGATCGTGCTGACCATGTCAGCGGTCCTTTACATTGGAATCTCCGAGAGCGCACGGCTCAATTCGATAATCGTAATGGTCAAGCTGGCCGCGATCGCGGTAGTGATCCTGGTCGGGGTGTTTTACGTGCGGCCGGCCAACTGGACGCCTTACGCGCCGTTCGGATGGAACGGCGTGGTGCGTGGTGCGGCGATAATCTTCTTCGCGTACATCGGATTCGACGCGGTCTCGACCGCCGCCGAAGAGGTGAAAAATCCGCAGCGCGACCTTCCGATCGGCATCCTCGCTTCGCTCTTCGTCTGCACCGCGCTGTATATCATCGTCGCCGCGATCCTGACCGGGATGGTTCCGGCTAGCGTGATCGATATCAAGGCACCGCTGGCCTCGGCCTTCGTCCTGCGCGGGTTGAATTTTGTCGCCGGTATCGTTTCCGCCGGCGCCGTGGCCGGGCTGACCTCGGTGATGCTGGTGCTGCTGCTCGGCCAGTCGCGAATCTTTTTTGCGATCTCGCGCGACGGCCTGCTACCGCCCGCCTTCAGCCGGGTCCATCCGCGCTTCCGTACGCCCTACATTCCCACCATCATCACTGGAATCGCGGTGGGCGTCACCGCTGCGCTGCTGCCGATCCAGGAAATCGCCGAGTTGACCAATATCGGTACGCTCTTCGCCTTCGTCCTGGTCTGCCTCGGCATCTGGATTCTTCGCTATATCGAGCCCGAAATGAGGCGCCCGTTCCATACGCCGCTGGTGCCGTTGGTGCCGATCCTCGGCGCGCTGTTTTGCGGCTACCTGATGCTGCAACTTCCCACGGTCACGTGGATTCGGTTCTTCCTCTGGATGGCGCTCGGGATGGGCATCTACTTCGGTTACGGGCGCTTCCATAGCGTGGTCGATGCGGCGACCAATGACAGCGACCGCGCCGCGCTAAGCTAGGCCCACGAACTGCCGCAGGACTACCGAAGAACTGGCGAAGCCGTGCGGGCGCCGCGTGCCGGCGAGATGCGCCAATGGCGTCATTGGATCGGCGCGCCGACCGCACGCCGGGCGAACCTTGCAAGGCGTGCTTGGCGGGCGTTAGAATTCTATAGATAGTCTTTAATTTTCGTGCGCTCCGTTGCGACCGGACACTCTCGGCGATTTTGCGTTCACGATCCGGCAAGCGCGCGGTGATACTTAAAATTCTCGCAAATGAAAGGACGGTGACTCGCAATGGCCTTCGAACTGCCTACTCTCCCTTACGCGATCGACGCGCTCGCGCCCCACATTTCCAAGGAGACCCTGGAATTTCATCACGGCAAGCATCACGCCGCCTACGTCACTAATCTCAATAACCTGACCAAGGGCACCGCGAACGAAGGTAAATCGGTCGAAGAGATCATGAAGACCGCCGGTCCGGGCGGCCTCTTCAACAACTCTGCGCAGCATTACAACCATAGCTTCTACTGGAAGTCGCTCAAGCCCAAGGGCGGCGGCGAGCCCAGCGGTGCGCTGGCCGACGGTATCAAGAAGGCATTCGGCGATTTCGAGGCCTTCAAGAAGAAGTTTACCGAGACCGCCGTCACCCATTTTGGGTCCGGCTGGGCCTGGCTGGTGAAGAATTCCGATGGCTCGCTCGAGGTGGTCGGCACCCACGACGCCGACAGCCCGATCGTTCACGGCAAGACCCCGCTGATCACCTGCGACGTATGGGAGCACGCATACTACATCGATTATCGCAACGCGCGCGCGAAATACGTCGAGGCCTTCTGGAATCTCGCCAACTGGGATTTCGCGGCGGCCAACCTGAAATAGCCAACTTCTCTGCCGGGGCGTGCGCAACCGGCGCGCGTCCCGGCCGCGATACCGACCTTCAATTACGCTCGCGAAGCCGCGGCCGTCGCGCCCGGTTCGATTTGCCTGTGAACGCCCATCGGGAAAGTGTCCACCCGTCATTCTGATCGGTCTGATAGCGCGATGCAGCCGATAGTGCGATCGCGCGCCGCCGCCGTGCGTAATAGGCTTGCGCGATTCGCGAGCCTCGGCTGCGCAGCGATCCTGGGCGCAGCGATCGCCTCAGCCTGCGGCAAGCCCCGCCAATTGAGCGCCGTCGCTCGCGGCGAAGTTATCTATCGCACCAATTGCGCTTCATGCCATAACCCCACCAACCCCAATCTGCCCGGTTCGATCGGTCCCGCGATCGCCGGTTCCTCCCGCGCCCTGCTCAATGCGCGCGTGCTCCACGCCGCTTACCCGCCGGGTTATAAGCCGCAGCGCAAGACTCACACGATGCGCCCGCTGCCGTGGCTCAACGGCCATATGGGCGACCTCGCCGCCTACCTCGCCGGCGCCAAGGCCCATCATCCGGGCGCCTAGGAGTCCGTCCGAGAAATTTCGCCGGTTAAGTTGATCTCCGGATTGGAGCGATTGGCTATTGATGATGCCGGTCGCCCCAGGATCCTGCGAAGCGCCGGCTGGTCGGCTGGCGACTACAAAGAGGTGCGCGTTTTGCTGCGGTATTTCTCGTGACCGCCTGGATGACGGTTACGCATTGCAGAGCCGGTGCAACTTCAAAATGTTGTGGGTGAGACAGACCAGCGCCCACTCGCCCCGGACTTTAGCCAAGCCGCGCAAAAGAAAGCGGCGAAACCCGCGGGCCTCTTTGATCTGGCCGAAGACCGGCTCCACGATCGTTTTCCGTGTCACATAGATTGCCCGCCCCACCTTAGTCTGAAGCTTGCGTTTCATGCGGTCGACCCGCGTCGCATTGCGCGGTAACGGTCCGCGCGAGCAGGGCTGGCGGTATTCGTCATGCTTCTGCTTGCCAGTCGCGATATAGCAATCGATCGGGTCTCCAGACTGACCGAGAGCCGCCAGATACGCGAGGTTCTTCTCCGAGCAATAGCCACTGTCGGCCACGAGGCCGGTGGGTCGCTGTCCGCTCTGTTGCTCGATCACCTGGACCATCGGTTCGATTTGCTGTTTATCGTTGGCTGCCGGCGTCACGCTCTGCCCCACGATTAACTGCAACACCGGCTCCACTGCCGCCTGCGCATTGTAGCCTTGCACCAGACCGTCGCTGCCCTGCATCAGGCGCGACTCCGGGTCGGTGAAATTGTATTGATCTTTGTCCGCGGGCTTCGCCGATTGCACTTCTGCGCGCGGCTTTCCGGCCTTCTCCGCCGACTGCCGCGCCCGCTCTTCCAGCGCCCGTTGCGCCGCGCGAATCTTCCTTAGCCGGCTCTCGCGCCGCTGCAACTCTGCGGGTAGCTCGTCGCCCCGCCGATCGGCCCCGTAGTGCGCGTCTTCGGCGGCGTCCACCGCCTCGGCCTGGGCCAGCAGTTCCCGGACCTCTGCGCGCAGTTGCCGTTGCCGCTCCTGCATCCGGCCATAGCTCATCGCTTTGTGCTTGCTGGCGTTGGCTTTCAGCTTGGTGCCGTCCAACGCCACCCGCCCCAGTTTCAGCGCTCCCGCTTCCAGCGCGATCTTCAGCACCTCTTCAAACAGCCCGGCCAGCGTCGCCAGATGGAGCTTGCGAAAATCTGCGATGGTACGGAAGTTCGGCGCGTTGCCCGCCGCCAGCACGCGAAACCCCACGTCCTCGATTAAACGCCGCTCGATGCGCCGCGAGCTAAATACCCCCACGCAATACCCATACACCAGCACCTTGGTCATCATCCGCGGATCGTAGGGCGGCTGCCCGCGTTGCTCGTCCCCATACGCCGCATCCAGCGCCGATAGGTTCAGATTGTCGACCACATCGCTGACGAAGTAGACCAGATGATTCTCGGGCAACCATTCACGCAGGCTCGGGGGAAGCAGAAACTCTTGATCCGGATGGTACGGTCGGTAGCTCTTACCCATGCCTAATTATCTACTACTCACACCCCGTTTTCTTCCTCAGTCAAATAACTATTTCTCGGACACGCTCCTAGTCGCCCCGCGCGCGCGATAGCCTGGTCGCGTCGGCGAGTGATATACGGAGGCGAGTCATTCATCTGCTCCAGGTGAGCCGATGCGATGCGCAAAATGCGGGACGATTAATCCGGCGGGCAACAATTTCTGCGTGCATTGCGGAAATCAGTTGGCAGCGGTCTGTGCCAAGTGCGGTGCGGAGAACCCACCGACGTCGAATTTTTGCGGCAAGTGCGGCGGTCCATTAAGCAAAGACCCACCAGCGCCCGGCACAACTTCTTCGCCCCAAGAGTCGCTTCCCGGATCGCAGATCAGAGTCGCAGCCGATGCCGGCACCGCATCCGAAACCCTCGAGGGCGAGCGCAAGACCGTCACGGCGCTGTTTGCGGATATCAAAGGATCGACTGAGCTGATGGAGGACCTCGATCCTGAGGAAGCGCGTGCGATCATCGACCCGGCGCTGCGATTGATGATCGACGCGGCGCATCGCTACGACGGCTACGTCGTGCAATCGACCGGCGACGGCATCTTTGCGCTGTTCGGCGCGCCGGTCGCCCACGAGGACCATCCGCAACGCGCGCTCTATGCCGCGGTGCGGATGCAGGAGGAAATGCGGCGGTACTCCGCGAAACTGCGCGAGGCGGGCGACCTGCCGATTGAGGCGCGGATTGGCGCCAACACCGGTGAAGTAGTGGTGCGCTCAATCTCCACCGGCAGCGGACACGTCGAGTACACGCCGATCGGCCATACAGCGAATCTCGCGTCGCGGATACAGGCGCTGGCGCCGACCGGTTCAATCGCAATCAGCGAAGCTACGCGCAAGTTGCGCGAAGGCTATTTCGTTTTGAAGCCGCTCGGCCCGACGCGAGTGAAGGGCCTGGGCGTGCCGGTCAACGTCTATGAGGTGACGGGCCTCGGTCCGCTGCGCACGCGATTGCAGCGCGCGGCGGGACGCGGGCTGACGAAATTCGTCGGGCGCGAGCGCGAAATGGACGCGATGCGCGCGGCCGCCGACCATGCGATTTCCGGTCACGGCCAGATCGTCGCCGCGATGGCGGAAGCGGGCACCGGCAAGTCACGACTGGTGTTCGAGTTCAAGGCCAAGCATCAGTCGGGCTGGATGGTGTTGGAGACTTTTTCAGTCTCCCACGGCAAGGCCAGTGCCTATCTGCCAATAATCGATCTGCTGCACACCTACTTCGACATCAAGTCCGAAGACGACGCGCGCAAGCGACGGGAGAAAGTCAACGGACGGATCGTGACCCTCGATCCCGTGCTCGAAGACACCCGGCCCTACCTGTTCGCGCTGCTCGGGGTCGTCGAGGGCGATGACCCGCTGGCCCAAATGGACGGGCAGATCAGGAAGCGGCGCACACTCGAGGCAATCAAGCGAATACTATTGCGCGAGTCGCTCAAGCAACCGCTGATGGTGATCTTCGAGGACCTGCACTGGATCGACGAGGAGACCCAGGCCTTTCTCAATCTACTGGCAGATTCGATCGGCACCGCGAGAGTGTTGCTGCTGGTGAACTACCGTCCGGAGTACTCCCATCAGTGGGTTAGCAAGACCTACTGCACGCAGTTGCGGCTCGACTCACTGGGCCGTGAAAGCGCCGACGAGATGCTGTCCGCGCTGCTCGGTGAGGGCGACGATCTGGCCGCCTTGAAACATCTGATTATCGAAAAGACTGAAGGCAACCCATTCTTTATGGAAGAGACGGTACAAGTGCTGTTTGACGAGGGCGCACTGGTGCGCGACGGCGCGGTGCACCTGACGAAACCCATCGGCGAGTTGAAGATTCCGCCGACGGTGCAGGGGATTCTCGCCGCGCGTATCGACCGGCTGCCGACGGATGCAAAAGACCTGCTGCAAACGCTCGCCGTGGTCGGGCGCGAATTTCCGATGTCGTTGATCCGTATGGTGCTCCCGAAATCGGACGAGGAACTCACCCGCATGCTGAATGAGTTGCAGCTTGGAGAGTTCATCTACGAGCAGCCGGCCGTTGGTGACACCGAATACATCTTCAAGCACGCGCTGACACAAGAGATCGCCTACAACTCGCTGCTGATTGAGCGCCGCAAGCAATTGCACGAACGAATCGGTGCCGCGATCGAAGCACTGTACGCTAACTCGATCGAAGACCATCTCGACGAATTGGCCCGCCATTACAGCCGAAGCGGTAATGTGCCAAAGGCACTCGAGTTTCATGAGCGCGCGGGGCGTCAGGCGGTTCAGCGCCCGGCGTACACGGACGCAATGAGAGCTTTGACCGCCGCACTAGCGCTGCTGATGCGGCTGCCGGAGCGTACCGAGCGCGACCAGCGGGAGCTTGGCTTACAGACCACCCTCGGCTCGGTGCTGATGATCACCAAGGGATGGGCAGCGCCCGAAACCGAGAAGGTCTACCTTCTCGCGCACGAACTGGCCAGGACCGGTGGAACCCCGGAGCAACGATTCTCCGCGCTCGTCGGTTGGTTTGGAATCGCCTATGTCAGCGGCAGATTGTCCGCGGCTCGCGAGCGGTTTAAGGAGATTTTGGACTTCACTAGAGAGCACCCCGAGCCGGCGTTCGTTCTATAAGCCTGTCATTATGAGTGGTCCGTTGCGCTTTCGGCTGGGGACCTGAACGCCGCGCAAGGTCACGTCGAAGATGGGTTAGCATTCTACCAAGCGCATCCCGGTTCAGTCCCCGTCACGCCCTACAGCGCCCATCATCCCGCCGTATGCGGACATGCATGGGGCGCCATCATATTCTGGCTGCGCGGCTATCCGGAGAGCGCGCGGCGGCATGCGGACCAGTCAGTCTCATTCGCGCACGAAGTTGGACATTCGCCTTCCGTGATTTTCGCATTGGGCCAAAGCGCAAACGTTCACCAAATTGCCAGAGAGGTCACGCCGGCCCTGGAGGCGGCCGAGGCTGCTATAACGATTGCGGAGAAAGAGGGCGTTCCCCTTTTTGAGGCCTGGGCGCGAGTAGCGAGGGGCTGGGCGCTGGCGTATCTGGGGCAGGCGGAACAAGGAGTTGCTCAGATCCATGAGGGCCTTGCGATGGCATCCGCGACCGGCGCGGAACTGTGGCGCACATACAATCTGGCGCAACTCGCCGAAGCCTGCGGAAAAGCGGGCCGCACCGACGAGGGTCTCGGGGTAATCGCGGAAGCTCTGGATGTCGTCCAGGAAAAGGGTGAACGATGGTGGGAGACTGAGATACTTCGGCTTCGCGGCGAACTGTTGCTGCAGCGCAATCCTTCCGGGCTGGCGGAAGCTCAAACTTCGTTTGAGCGAGCAATCGAGATTGCGCGCAAGCAGAGCGCCAAGTCACTGGAGCTGCGCGCGGCGATGAGCCTCGCGCGGCTGCTGCGGGATACCAATCGCCGCGCCGAAGCGCGTGCGATGCTCGCCGACATCTACAACTGGTTCACCGAGGGCTTCGATACCGCCGACCTCATCGACGCCAAATCCCTCCTCGACGAACTAAATACCTAGCCGCGCGTCCCTCCCGAAAATCGAGCATCGCGAACGTCAAGCACAGTGGCGCATGATTGCGCAGCCCGCATCTTTACCAACGGGAAGTCTGAAACCTCGTCTTTCGAATCGCTCGCGGCGCTCGCTGTGCGCACGTCGCAGACTCCTTATTTTAGCGCTCCTCGCAAACTCGTTAGCTCGCTGCGCCTGCGGCTTCGCTGGTGTGCTCGACTTCGCTGCGCTCCGTCTAGTGCGAGGTTTCAGAAAAATATAAGTTTTGCGCTCCTCGACCACTGTCCCGCCTTTCTTCGCGCTGCCGTGGCGCTGGCGCAGCGGGCCTCCTCCGTTGTAAGTTCGCCTTTTGCCGAGCGGGAAACTGACCCGCGAACCGAAACCGACCATGCGGAGGGTGTAACCCGATGGAACTGCTCAAAGATCGAATTGCAATAATCACCGGTGGAACCGGCGCGCTCGGGCGCGCCGTCGGCGAACACTTTCTCGCCAACGGAGCCAAGGTCGCGGTGCCTTACATAATCGACGCCGAAGTGCCGCTCTTCCACGAAAAAATGGGCGGCCGCTTTCCCGCGGCGAACATTCATCTGGGCAAAATCGACGTCGGCAACGAGGAACAAGTCGCGGCCTTCGTCGGCGAGGTCGAGAAGAAATGGGGTCGCGTCGATATCCTGATCAACCTCGTCGGCGGCTTCTGGGGCTTCAAGACCGTGGCCGAGACCACCATGGCCGAATGGCAGGCGATGTTCGACATCAATTTGAAGCCGACTTTCCTGTGCTGCCGCGCCGCCGTGCCGGTGATGCAGAAAAACAAGTACGGACGCATCGTGTCCGTCAGTTCGCGCACCGGACTCACCGGCGCGGGCGAGTTCGCCGCCTACGCGATCACCAAGGGCGCGATCAAAACCTTCACCGCGTCGCTCGCCGAAGAGGTGCTCAACGATAACGTACTGGTCAACGCGATCGCGCCCAGCACGATCGACACCGAGGCGAATCGCAAGGCGATGCCCAAGGCCAAGCACGAAAACTGGGTCAAGCCGGAAGACATCGCGCGCACGCTCGCATTCCTGTGCTCGGATCAGAACCAGGTGACGTCGGGCGCGGTGGTCCCGGTGTACGGTCGCGCATAATGGCAAGGGAATAAAAGGGGAGAATTGTCGAGGAACGCAGAACTGTAATTTTCTGAAACCTCACGAGGTTTCCGACTTCCCATTTGAAAGATGCAGGCTGCGCCCTGGGAGAACGCCGGCGAGGGGGCGACCGAACTGTCATCCTGAACGAAGTGAAGGATCTCGCGCGGTACTCCGCGCGTTAAGCCAAAACCCTCGCGTGGTTCTCCCCCGCGCGTTAAGCGAAAGCCCTCGCTCGGGTTCCGCGCGCTTGGGGCGGGGTGAGTTGCTGCGTCCGATTCTCCGGCCGACGCTCACGATGCAGCTTTGCGTGGTGAGGGCGGGCTCGCGTCATGACCGCTTAAGCTTTCCCGGCTGCATCGCAGCCGCGGCGATGCGGATCTCACCGCACTTTGGCCAATGGGAAGTCTGAAACCTCCATGAGGTTTCAGAAAAAAATAAGAGTTTTGCGTTCCTGAACCACTGGATTGCCCCGGGGGCGTCGCGGGTCAGATTTGAAAGTGGATCGCGCTCTTTCGCCGTGCCGCCAACGCCTGCAGCGTCGTGCGCCGCAAAATCGCGTTGACGCTGTCGCGCACCTCGCACCACACGTTGCGCATCGCGCAGACGTCGCCGCGCTGGCACGTCGAACCGCTGCTCTCCTCGAGACATTCGACCGGCGCGAAGTCGCCCTCGATAATCTCGACCACGTCCGCCATCGAGATCTTTGCCGGATGACGCGCCAGCAGATAGCCCCCGCTCGGCCCTTTCTGGCTGGCCACCAGACCGCCGCGTTTGAGCTCGATCAGTAGCCGCCTCAGATAATTCTCGGGAATCCCCTGAGCCGCTGCGATCTCCTCGACGCGCTGTGGCTGCACGTTCGGATAACGCTCCGCGAGCATGATTAGCGCCTTCAGGCAGTAGTCTACACCGACACCAAATTTCATAGGCTTATCGCCATCTTTATAGCATTTTCCGATCAATACGGGAATAGCTTACTAACTTACTCATTTATTTAATTGACTAACTAACTCATCTAAGTTATCTTTTGCCTCGATTCGTCCTTCAAGGAGCACCGAACGGACCGTGGCAATACGTCAAGCGCCATCGTGGGAAATGGTTTTGAAGCGCAACTCGGTCGAGCGCCTCAAGCACGACCTCTTCCCGACCGAACTCGCCAACCAATGGAACCGGCTGGTCGAGACGCCGTACGAAAAGCTGCCCGAGGAGGACATCGTGCGGCTCCAATGGTTCGGCATGTACCACGACAAGCCCAAGATCGGCACCTTCATGATGCGCGTGAAAATTCCCAGCGGCATCCTGAGCCCGGTCGGCCTCGCCGCTATCGGTGAGATTTCCGAACTCTACGGGCGCGATCAGGGCGAGCTGACCACGCGCCAGAACATCCAGCTTCACTACATCACGCTCGACCGCTGCCCCGAGATTTTCGAGCGTCTCAAGGCCGCTGGCCTCACGACGATGGGAGGTTGCGGCGACGTCGTGCGCAATATCACCGGATGTCCGGTAGCAGGCGCCGACCATGACGAGCTTTTCGATACGACCGGCCTGGTCGCGGAGGCGGCGGGATTTTTCTACGGCAATCGCGAATATTCCGACCTGCCGCGCAAACACAAAATCACGATCGCGGCCTGCCGCTATCAATGCAACGCACCCGAGATCAACTGCATTGCCCTGGTCGGCATGATTCGCGACGGCCGCGAAGGCTACGCCGTGCGCGTCGGCGGCGGCCAGTCCTCGACCCCGCGCCTCTCGCGCCATCTCGGCGTCTTCATCACGCGCGACCGCGCCATCGAAACCCTTCGCGCGATTATCGACGTCTGGCGTTCGACCACCGAATATCGCATCTCGCGGGTCAAGGCGCGCCTGAAATTCATGATCGACGATTACGGCGTTGACGCTTTTCGCGACCTGGTCGAGGCGCGTCTCGGTCATCCGCTCGAGCCCCTCGACGAGATGCCGCTGCCCGAGGCCGAAAGCGATCACATGGGGATTCACGAGCAGAAGCAGCCTGGCCGCTATTACGTGGGCTTTCCGGTGCGGCTCGGCCTGATGAACGGTCGCCAGATGCGCGAGGTCGCGGCGATCGCGGCCGGCTTCGGCGGCGATATCCGGCTGACCCGCCGGCAGAATTTCATCATTGCCGGCATCCCGCATGAGCGCCTCGACGACACCATCGCGCGCGTCGCCGAAGTCGGCTTTCCGCTCGACGTCAACGGTCTGTACGCCGCGTCTATCGGATGTATCGGCGACCCCCATTGCAACTACGCGGTGACGCCGACCAAGGAAAAGCTCGCCACCGTGATCGATCGGCTCGTCACGCAGTTCGGCGCCGCGGTCGGCGACTTGAAGGTCAACCTCGACGGCTGCCCCCACGCCTGCGCACAACATTGGACCGGCGATATCGGCCTCCAGGGCACCACCGGGCGCGGCCCCAACGGCGAGCCGCTCGAAGCCTTCGACGTAATTTTGCGCGGCGGTCTCGGACGCGACGCGGCGATCGGCAAGCCGCTGCTGCGCCGCGTGCCCTCCGTGCGCATCGAGGATACCGTCGCGCGCCTGTTCGCCGGCTACCTCGAACAGCGCGAGGCGGGCGAATCCTTTACCCACTTTTGCGTGCGTACTCCCGACGAGGCGCTGATCGCACTCGGCAACGGCGCCGCCCCCGTCGCAGCCGCCGCCGGCGCGTGACTAACGCTCTGACACCGATGAGGCAAGCGTCAGCCATGGAAGCACAGGCCGAACATTTCCTGATGGACGAACTCGAAGCCGGAGAGGCCGCCGTCGAACTTGACGACCGCGAGCCGCAGGAGGTGCTCGAGTGGGCGATCGAAAAATTCGGACGCCGCCTCGGCATCTGCTCGAGCTTTCAGGCCGAGGGTTGTGTGCTGATCGACATGGCGTGGCGCATCGATCCGGGCATTCGCGTTTTCACTATCGATACCGGCCGCCAGCCCGAGGAGACCTATCGCCTGATCGACCGGGTTCGCGACAAGTACGGCATCCGCACCGAGATGTTCCTGCCCGACACCAAAACCGTCGAGCAGATGGTCAGCCGCCACGGCAACAATCTCTTCTACCGCGCCGTCAACCTGCGCCTGCTCTGCTGCCAGGTGCGCAAGGTCCTGCCGTTGCGCCGCGCCCTGATGAATTTCGACGGCTGGGTCGCAGGCCTGCGCCGCGATCAGTGGGCGACGCGCTCGAACATCCGCAAAATCGAAATCGATCACGACCACGGCGGCATCGTCAAGGTCGCCCCGCTCGCCGACTGGACCGAAGACGAAGTCTGGGATTACATCCGCGCCAACGACGTCCCCTACAACGAGCTTTACGATAAGGGCTACCCGTCAATCGGATGCGGTCCGTGCACGCGGCCGGTCAAAGCCGGCGAAGACAAGCGCTCCGGACGCTGGTGGTGGGAGACCGGTGCGCCCAAGGAGTGCGGCATGCATTGCTCGATCGAGACCGGTGGCTTCGAGCATGAGCTGGCGGCTCTGCTCGGCAATAACGGATCTCATCACAGTGATAGCCGATGACCGCGCCTGACTCGCATCGCGACCACCTGCCGGTGACGCTCGAGCGTTTGCATTGCGATATCCTCGCGCCGCAACTCGACGCCTTCATCGCCGCCGCGACCGACGCTGCCGCGCGCGCCCCCTACGAGGCTCTGCGCGAGGCGCTCGAGACCTGCGAAGTTCCAGCTGAACTCGCTCCCCGGCTCGGCGCTATCGCCGAGCTGCTGATCACCAGTGGCAGGGCGCGCAACGCCTACGGCCCTGGCGCCGAACTGGCGCTATGGAGGCTCTTCCAGCAGACTCCGCGCGGCCGCGAGATCGCGGCTTCGATCGCTGCGCTCAACGCCGCGCTCAAACCGCTTGCGGGCCAGACCATCGAGGGCCTCAACGCCGTCGCCCGCGCGCCCGGCGCCTACTCGATCGCGCTCAAGACTTCGCAATGCGAATTGGTGATTCGCTTCGAGCCCAACGGCGTGCGCGTCGAAAGTCTCGAAGTCGGCTGACCAGGCGCACCGGCTGCGCCCCCGGGCCGGGATTGCGCCGGCCCGCGTCCGCGCCCGCTAAAATCCCATGCTGTCGGCCCAGTCGGCCAGCTCCGGAATCCGATACTTCTCGCCCGAGTACGCCTTGAACATCAGGAAGACCCAGAAGATCGCAAAACCCAGGTTGATCAGGCTCTGCAGAAAGCGGATGAGCCCGCCGAGCGGGCCCGGAAGCACCGCGACGAATACGCTCAGGATGATGTTCACGACGAAGCATGCGATCGAATAAACGATCGACTGCCGCGCGTGGAAGCGTACGAACTCGTCCTTGTCGTAAGGCTCCAGGTACAGGAAAATTATCCCTGTAACGAAGCCCAGCAGATAGGTCAGAGCCGCAATCGGCCTGTTCCGCGGCCCAGTGGCCTCTCCGTCCATCGCGCAGTCCTCCTTTCAGCTTCCTTCGGTTCCGCCCGCGTTCGCTCCATCCAATCAAGCAGAAGGCGCTCACTACGGCAACGTCGTTCCTGCGCCGGCGTCGTTCGAGTTACCTGCCCGCGTCGCGCCGCGGGTCAATCGGTCAGGGCGTTTGCCGATTAGGCGGGGTTTCAGTAATTACTGTTTCAGTAGTTATGACAGTTCAGCGATTCCAGCATTAATTGTTCACGCTGGGCCGGCTCGGCACGCCCCGCCGGTTCCAAAGGAGCGCCCCGATGAACGACGTCCTGATCAAAGGTGGAACGGTGATCGATGGCACCGGAAAGCCGGCCTTTACCGGCGATGTTGCCTTTACCGATGGACGCATCACCGGGGTCGGCGCCGGCCTCGGTTCTGCCCGCAAGACCATCGACGCCGATGGGCTCCTGGTCTGCCCCGGCTGGGTTGACGTGCACACCCACTACGACGGGCAGGTGACCTGGGATCCGCAGCTCGCTCCATCGCTGTGGCATGGCGTCAGCACCGTCGTGATGGGCAACTGTGGCGTCGGCTTCGCCCCGGCCGCTCCCGACCAGCACGAATGGCTCATCGCCCTGATGGAGGGGGTCGAAGATATCCCCGCCGCGTCTCTGGTCAAGGGTATTCCGTGGGGCTGGGAGAGCTTTCCCGAATACCTCAACGTGATTTCCGCGATGCCGCGTACCCTCGACGTCGGCACCCAGCTTACTCACGGAGCCTTGCGCGCATATGTGATGGGTGAGCGCGACGCCCGCAATCAGCCGGCCAACGCCGACGATATGGCTCGGATGGCGGCGCTGACCCGCGAAGCGATCCTCGCCGGTGCCCTCGGCTTCTCGACTTCGCGCACTCCCATCCACGTCGCCAACGACGGCGAGCCGGTCCCCGGCACCTATGCCTCCGAAGCCGAACTCAGCGCTATCGCGAGCGCCATCAAAAAGGTCGGCCGCGGCCTGCTCGAATGGGTACCCGCCGGAGTCGGTGGCGAGGATTTGCCCGGCCTGCCCGCCGAAGTCGAAATGATGGGCCGCATCTCCAGAACCACCGGATGTCCCATCACCTTTCTCCTCATTCAGCATAATGCCGACGCGAATCAGTGGCGCCAGCAATTGAAAATCTGCGAGGAGGCCACTCGCGGCGGCGCCAGGATAGTTCCGCAGGTCTTCGCGCGCCCGGTCTGTACCCTGTTCAGCGTGCAGGGCGACAATCCGTTTCAGTATTTCCCGACCTTCGCGCCGCTCAAGCACATGACCCTCCCCGAACGCGTTGCGATCCTGCGCGATCCCGACTTCAAGCGGCGGCTCCTGGCCGACCACGATCCCAATACCACCGGCATGTCGCTGATTTACAAAATGGACATCATGTGGGAGCGAACCTATCCCATGGGCTACCCGCTCAGCTACACCCCGGACAAGGACAATAGCATTGCCGCGATCGCCCGGCGCGAAGGCCGCACTCCACGCGAGGTCGCTTACGATCTGATGCTCGAGCAGGATGGCCGCGCCTTTCTCATGTACGCGGCGGCCGGTTACGCCGACGCTGACGAGAACGCGATCCATTCGATGATCCGCCATCCGCTGACTGCCCTCGGCGGCAGCGACGCGGGCGCTCATGTCCGGGTCATCTGCGACGCCAGCGTGCCTACCTACATGCTGACCCATTGGGTGCGAGGTCACGGCGAGGGCGATCCGTTTCATCTGCCGCTCGAGTTCGTCGTCAAAAAGCTTTCGCGCGACGGCGCGCGCCTGTTCGGTATGTATGATCGCGGCACGCTCGAACCCGGCATGAAGGCCGACATTAACCTGATCGATTTCAACCGCTTGGGTCTGAATCATCCCGAGATGATCAACGATTTGCCCGCAGGCATGCCGCGCCTGATGCAAACCGCCAGCGGCTATGTCGCGACCTTCGTCAGCGGTGAAGCGGTGCAGGAAAACGGTCGCGAAACCGGCGCGCGTCCCGGCAAGGTCGTGCGTGGCGGAGAACCGCACCCGCTCTAGGTTTTAGATCGTGGGCGCCCGCACCGAGCGGTCGCACCGCTGGACCTTGCCGGCGTGCGTTCAATGGCGCGCTGGCGTTACGCCGGTTCGCGGACCGGACAGGAGGAACTACAATGGCGCTTCAGGTGACTTGGGATCAGAAAGTTTGTATCCATTCGGCCAACTGCGTAAAGACCCTGCCGCAGGTGTTCAAGGTCGAAAACGGCCAGTTCGTCATCGATCCGTCCGCCGCCGAAGATAGCCAGGTGCGCGCGGCAGTCGCCGCTTGCCCATCGAAGGCGCTTAAACTCAAGGAATAGGCTGCGCACACCCGCAGCCGCGCTGCGCGCACCCGCACGCGGCGTCCAGCCGAGGCGCGCTGGGCTATTTGCTCTCCTCGTTACGCGGGCGCTCAAGATTGCTCAGCGCCGCTTCGGTGGCGCGGCCGGCTTCGATCATTTCGAGCTGCGCCCGAATCCGGTTGGCGAGCTGCCGGCGAAACACCGGCTTCGCCAGAAAATCACTGACGCCCAGCCGCATCCCTTCGGCGCGGGCATCCAGATCGTCACGCGCGGTTATCATGATGACCGGAATTTCCGCCGTCTCCGGATCTTCCTTGAGCGCCCGGCACACCTGAAAGCCGTCCATCCCCGGCATCATCAGGTCCAGCAGAATCACGTCAACCGGTTGCTCGTGAACCAGTCGCAGGCATTCGGCGCCCGATATCGCTTCGACCGCGCCGAAACCTTCGCGCTGGAGATGGCGCGCCAGAATCGAGACCGTGTCCGGGTCGTCGTCCACTACCATTATTTGCGGTACCCTTTCGGTTAATTCCATTTCGCCCTCAGGAGTCATCCGCGTCATTTGCGCCAGACGGCGCGATTACGCCGCAGCGGCGCAATTTCGCGGCAAAGGTCGTGCGTTTGAGCCCCAGTAACTTGGCGGCGGCCTGCTTGTTTCCCCCGGTCTGGGTCAACGCCTGATTGATCATCCGTCCCTCGAGTTCGCGCACCAGATTGTTCAGATTGATCCCGCCCTCGTCCAGCACCGCCGGCACCCGCGCCTCGGCAATGCGCCCGTTGCTAACCAGATTCGGCCCCAGCAGCTCGGTGTCGATTATCGAATCCTCGCACATGATAACCAGCCGCTCGACCATGTTCACCAGTTCCCGCACGTTACCCGGCCAGTCATAGGACCACAGGGTGACCATCGCCTCGTGCGTCACGGTCCAGTCGCGCCCGGGCAGCCGCTCGCGCATCCGGCCGAGGAAATGCTCAATCAGCAGCGGAATATCCGAACGCCGCTCGCGCAGCGGGGGAATCACGATCGGTACCACCTGCAACCGGTAAAACAGGTCCTCGCGAAAGGCGTTGCGCTTCACCGCCGCCCCCAGGTCGCTGTTGCTCGCGGCGATTACCCGCGTGTCGATCTTCGTCGAGCGGTCCGACCCCACCGGCCGTACGATTCCGTCCTCGAGCACCCGCAACAGCTTGGCCTGAAGCTGCAACGGCATCTCACCGATTTCATCGAGGAAAATCGTGCCGCCGTCGGCCGTCGCAAACAGCCCATGGCGCGGGGCGGCGGCCCCGGTAAAGGCCCCGCGCTCATGGCCGAACATTTCGGATTCGAGCAGTTCGTGCGGGATCGCAGCGCAATTTACCGGTACGAAATTTCGCCGGGCGCGCCCCGAGAGCGAATGTATCGAATGGGCTACGATCTCTTTCCCGCTGCCGCTCTCGCCCGTGATCAGCACAGTGGCCTCGGTAGCGGCGACTCGCTCGACCAACGCGCGCAGCTTTACGATCGTTGGATGGTCGCCAACAAGAGTTCGCTCGGCGAGCGACCCGCAAGCTCCGTCCACCGTATGAGGCTCGGATTCTACCCTCAAAATTTCCCCCGCTGAGTTTCAGTCTGGACATTGACGGGTTGAGTCAGAATCTTTTCATATTCCTACAGTAGGAAACAAGTAGAAATCTTTAGAGCGAAATCAGGCGTTGCGCCAATCTGAACGATTAGGCGCCCGGAACGCAGTATTTGGAGAAGAAAACGCGGGCGGATAGCCAGCGGAATGTTCAGCTTTTTGCGATATCTTCGCGGTAGATCGCTGCCTGCCCAGGCCCTTCTGCGACCGATATCTCAATCGATACCACGTCGGAAAGCGCATTGCGCGCCGCCAACGCATCCCGCAGCTCGTTCCAGATGTAGCGCGCCAATTCCTCGGCAGAACTGTGCGCAATCGGCAATATTGCGGCATCGCTGACCGGGAATACGAACCGATCGTTGCCATACTGTACGGCTAACTCGTCGCCACGGCGTTCGATTTTCAAACAATCGCTGTTAGCCGGGATGATCGTGCGCTCGTCGAGCCGATCGGCGATTTCCTTCGTCACCTTTTTGATTACGCCGAAGTCCAGCACGTATCCGGTCTCGGCCAGCCGTCCCTCGACGCGAACCCCGACCTGGTAATTATGACCGTGCAACGGCTCGCGAAAGCCCGGGTACGCGATAAAGTGCGCCGCCGAGAACTTGAGGTTCTCCTTGGTCACGTGAATCGAAAATCTAGATTTCACCGACGGCTCCTTACGCCTTCCCGTGCGCCCCGAGCAATGCGCCGAGCGCCGCATGCGGAGCGTCGCCAAACGCCCCCCGATAACGCCGCTCGTCGAGCGACGTCGCCTCCATGAAGCGCTCGCGTTCGCCCTCGGCCACCTGATGGATTCGCGGATGCAGCGCGCGTTCCAGCTCCTCGCCGAAGTCGCTGAACAGGTCGCCTACCTCCAGTCCGTGCAGCCCCCCGAGCAGGCATTCGACGTAGTAACCGACTTGCCCGTCGCGATCGAGCTCGAAACTCTCCACCCGCAACGCCTCGGCCAGCGTCAACAGCCGGTCCATCCCGTATTCATTGCGCTTCGACCGCACCGCCGCGTCGCCGCTGCCCTCGAATCCCGATCCGATCGCCGCCACCGCCACGCGCCCGTCGCTTAGCGGTATCGGATGAAATATGTAGCCCTCCGACGTGTATCCAACCAGCCCCTTGAGCGCCCGCCGGTACTCGAGCAAATTCCAATGCGTCCGCCGCGCAATCTCATGCAGGTAATCTCCCAGCGACTGCCCCGCCCGGTCCGCCAGCCCAATCAGCTCGACGAACTTGCCCTCGTCGTACTCCTCGCGCCGTGCGATTAGCGGTGCCCATTCGCGATCGAACACCAGCCCCAACGCGCCGATTCCCGCCTCCGATTCCTCTGCCGCCCGCGCCACGATCGGCCCGCTCGCGTCGATCGGTTCCAGGTCCATCGCCAGGTAATGGCCGTGACTCGACGGTTTCGCCAGCCCCCGCCGCGCGTTCTGCAACCGCACCGGAAACGCGTCGCGCGCCACCAGCCGGCTCTTGCCGCCGCGCCGATGCGCCAGCATTCCATAGCCGCTCAACAATGAACCGTATCCGATTACCAGCAGGGTCTCATTCACGGCCGCCGTCAAACGCTCCTCCTCTCGCGCAACGCCCACGGCCCGTGCCGTTTTCGTCGCATCAGGATATTACCCGCTGCCCCCGCACCCGTCGATGCCGTCCCAACGTCCTCGCGCAGCTCTGCCGATCAAATCAGTAAAATGTAACCGCTTACCGCCATCGACGACGACTCGCCGATCGCCCGCATATAGAGCCCCAACTGCATCCGATATTCCGCCGCGCGCGCTTTGATCTCGTAGTCGGTCTTGAAATCCACCACGATCCATCGCGCCACGCCATCGCGCTCCTCGATGAACGCCAGGTCCGCGATACCCTCGACCATGATTGACCGCCGCTCCGTCTCCGCTCCCGTCTTTGTCTCTGCGTTGGCCCCGTCCTTCGCCCCCGCTTCCGCGCCGGCCCCGTCCGCCGTCGCGACTTCCACCGCCAGCGGCGCTTCCCGCCGCACCACCGTCGCCGCCGCCGCCCGCCGCATCAGCGGCGACTCCAACGCCGCCGCCACCGCGATTCGCGCCGCCGCGATCTCTTCGTCCGGCGCGTTGTAAATCCGCCCGGCAAACCGCGCCGCCGCCGCGATCGCGTCCTCCTTCGCGTCGAGCGCGACCTGCTCCATGATCGCATGAACCAGCGTGCCGAAGCGTTTGCCGCGCGGCCGCCCCGCCGCTCGAACCACCTGCTCGATTTCGATTTGCCCGGCCTCCGCCAGCTCGCCAATTATTGTACTGGTTCCGGTATCCGCGCCTGCGCCTCCGCCATGAGCGCCCGCCGCCAACTCGGTCGCACTCGCCACGCGCCGCGCCGGCACGCTGCCCGCCGCGAGCAGATGCTCGCGCCGCTCGCGCCACGCCGTGTACTCGCGATTCCCGCGCTCCGACCGCTCCTTGCGCTGGTCGGCCTCCAGCAGCTTCGATTGTCTGAGTCCCATCGTCTCGCGCGCGTCGAGCTCCAGTATCGACGGATCCCACCACACCACTCGATTACCCGCGCCGCCTCCCGCCTCCGCCCGATGGACCCCAGGCGTCACTCCGGGCGAGCGCGTGTACGCATTATCGGGGCGCGTGCCGGCGATTTCCACGCGGAACTCCGGACAGCCCGCCGCCCGCCGTTCCAGCGGCGCGCGTGCGTTTTCGGGGGCCGGATAGAGCGCCGGATTGAGCCGCCCGATCCACCCCTCACGACGCTCATCGCCGACCACCGGCGCCACCAGCAGGTCGCGCGCGCGCGTTGCCGCCACGTACAGCACCCGCACCGCCTCCTCGGCGTCGCGCCGCAGTTCGTCCTCGGCATGCTTTTGCAATTCGTCCGGCGCCTGCCCGCCGAGCCGTTGCGCACACAACCGCCGCTCCGGATCGACGTAGCGCCGCGCCTCCGCCGCCCCCTCATGACAGGTGATATCGGCCAGGATCACCACCGGAAATTCCAGCCCCTTGGCCCGATGCACCGTCATTATCCGCACCCCCTCGGTGCCCTCCTCGACCACCGGCACTTCGCCCGCCTCCTCGCGCTCGGCCCGTTCCTCCAGGTCCTCGACGAAGCCGCGCAGCGACGACGCCCCGCCCCGCGCCTCGTAGCGCCGCGCCAGATCCATCAGCCGCATCACGTTGGCCAGCGCCTGCTCCCCGGTCGGCCAGATCGCAAACCCCGCATGCGCCCGCGTGGCGCCCAGCAGCCGCGCGATCGTCTCTGCGATCGGCCGCCGGTTACGCCCCCGATGGAGTTCGCCGATTATCCCGAGCGCCTCCGCGACCTCGCCGAGCGCCGTCGGCAGCCCCTCGGGCAGCCGCTGAAACGGATTCAGGCTGTGGTGGCTTTCGCGAAAGCGCAGCAGCGTGCCGTCGGTGATCCCAAACAGCGCCCCGCGCAGCGTCGCGTACAGCGCCAGCTCGTCGTCGGGCCGCTCGATCGCCGCCAGCGCATTGCGAATCGTCTCGACCTCCTCGCGCAGATGAAACGCGCCGCCGCGCACCAGCACATGCGCCACGTGGCGCGCCTCCAGCGCCCGCACGTAGTTGCGCGTCACGTCGCGTCCGTACGCATTCAGCCGGCGAAACAGAATACAGATATGCCGCGGCCGCAGCGCCACCCGCCGCGCCGGCGCCTCGCGCTCGGTGACCGTCCAGCCGCTCTCCTCGACCAGCCAGCGGACCAGCGCCGCGATCGCGTCCGGCAGCGAATCGTCGATACTCCAATTTGTTATATGACCATACTTACTGTAGGGATTCGGCACCGGCAGCGCGATCACCGCCGGCTGTCCCGCGTAACCCTCGCGATAAGGCTCCAGCGCCACGTACGCCGGCTGGGTCGCCGTCTCGGCCGCCATCGCCGGCCCGAACGCCGCGTTCACCAGCGCCTGAATTTCGGGCGTCGCGCGAAAGCTCACCGATAAATTCTTCGAGCGCCGCCCCGCGCTCCAGCAGCCGCCGCTTTATAGCCTGGTACAGCGCCACGTCGGCCCGCCGGAAACGATATATCGATTGTTTCGGGTCGCCCACGATAAACAGCTTCCCCGCCTGCGGCCGCACCTCCAGCCAGTCGGTCGCCGCCGGATCGTCGGCCGCGAGCAACAGCAATATCTCGGCCTGCAACGGGTCGGTGTCCTGGAACTCATCGACGAAAATATGCGTGAAGCGCGCCTGCAGTTCGGCCCGCACCGCCGCATGGTCGCGCACCAGGTCGCGCGCCGTCAGCAGCAGGTCGAGAAAATCCAGCCGTCCCGCCCGCTGTTTCAGCTCGCGATAGATTTCGACCACCGGCCACAGCTCTTCGCGCAAAAGCGGTGCGAGGTTGGCGCCCGCGCGATCGCGAAATTCATGCAGCCGTTTCCGCAGCGCGTCGCGCCGCGCCATTATTTCCGCCCGCGGCCACTCGCCAAAGCGCGCGCCCGCGCCGCGCCAGCGCCAGTAGCGATCGTTGCCGCGCACCAGCCGCAACAGCGCCGCCTCCAGCGCGTCGTAGTCGCGCTCGCGCACCGCCTCCAGCCGCGTCGCCTCGCCGATCGCGCCGGCCAGTCCCTCCAGCGCCCGCCGCAGCCAGTCCTCCGCGTCGCCCTCGCTTGCAAGCTTGCCCAGCGCCTCGATTTCGTCCACCAGCGCGTCGATTTCGCGATCGCGCGCGAACTCCTGATACTCCCACGGTGCGTCGAAATCGCGCCATTCGAGCAGGTCCCGTGCCGCCGCCCGCAGCAGCGGCCGCGGCCCCTCGCGATCGGTCACCTCGGGCCGCCGCAGTAAGCGCCGCAGCCCTTCGCCCGGATTGGCCAGCGCCGCCTCGAACCAGCGATCGAAGGCCGCTTCGAAAATCGCCGAGGTCGCGTCCTCGGCCGCCACCTCGAACATCGGATCGACCGCCGCCTCGACCGGCCGCTCGCGCAGCAGGTCGGCGCAAAACGAATGGATCGTGCCGATCCGCGCCTCTTCGAGTTTTTCCAGCGAGGCCGTCAGCCGCTCGCGCGCCGCAGCGTCGCCGGCCTGATGGCGTCCGCGTTCGATCTCGGCGCGCAGCCGCAACTTGAGCTCGCCCGCCGCCTTCTCGGTGAAGGTCACCGCCACCACCCGGTCGAGTTCGCTCAGCCCGCTCGCGATCACCGCGACGATCCGGCTTACCAGCGCCGTGGTCTTGCCGGTGCCGGCCGCCGCCTCGATTATCAGCGTGGTTCCGAGGTCGCTGCGAATCCGTTCGCGCACGCGCTCGTCGGCCGGCGCCGAGACCGCCCCGCCTGCCGCCGCCGCACTCATCGGAGCTCCCGCAGCCGCGTCAGGTTCGCCAGCCGCTCGGCCACGCTCTTGGCCGCCGTCTTGTATTCGACCCGGATATTTTCATACGGGCCGCACACCCGCCGGTAGTCGCAATAGTCGCACTCGCGCGCGCCCGGCGCCGCCGGCAGAAATCCCTCGGCCAGCGCCGCCCCGATTACCGCGCTGAAGTCTGCCGCTGCCGCCCGCGCCGCCGCGTCGATCGCGACCACGCGCTCCTCGTAGCCGCCCGCCGCCGTGCAGTAGTAAAGCCGCCCCGCCTCGACCGGCTCGCCCAGTATCCGTTCGGCCGCCAGCGCGTAGAGCACCGGCTGCAGGATCTTGCCGCCGCCGATTATCACGTCGCGATTCGCCCGCACCCGGCCGGTCTTATGGTCGGTCACGCGCACCGACTGATCCGCGCCGCGCTCAATCAGGTCGATCGACCCGCGCAGCCGCAGCCCGATTTCGAGCTCGATCGGTTCGGTCACGCTGGCCGGGTCGGCCTGCCCGCGATCGGCCAGCCCAAAGCCCAGCTCGAAGCGCTCCGGACGCCAGCGCGTCGCCTCGGCCGCGCTGCGCCGCAGCCATTCGCGCAAGTCGGCCCGAATCGCATCGATCCCGTCGAGCCATACCCGCTCGATCGCCGGCGCCAATTGCTCGCGATAGCGCGCCGCCACTGCCGCCAGCGTCGCTTCCAGCGCGGCCTGCCCGGCTTCGAGCGTCTCCGGCGTCACCGGCAAATGTCCCGCGTCGCGATACGCCGACAGGAACTCGAACTGGACCTCATGAAAAAGCGCGCCGCGCGTCAGCGGGTCGATCACTTCGATCCGCTCGATCTCCTCGCGCGGCGTCAGCCGATGTATCGCCTGCAAAAAGAACCGGTACGGGCACGCCGCGTAATTCTGCAGCGCGGTCGGCGAATAAGATCGCGCCGCCAGCTGATGGCGTTCCAGCGCCGCCCGCTCCTCTGCGTCCGGCGCATCTGGATAGACCAGCCCGTCGTTCGGCGTCCAGCGCCTGAGCCAGCGCCGCGCCCGCGCCCGCAGCGCCCGTCCCAGATGGGGATTGGCGGCCAGCAGATAATGGGCCGCGCCCGCCGTCGCTGCTGGGTCGGCGTCCACCAGCTTATCGAGCACCGCCAAGTCGAATTCGGCGTCGTCGATCGCGTCGGCAGGATTCACCGGCGCCGGCCATCCCAGCCGCGCCGGACGATCGCCCGCCGCGCGCCGCGCCAGCTCGTCGAAGCCCGGCAGCCGGCCCTCGGCCGCGCGGAAAATCTCGAGCGCGTAAAACGACGGCACCCGCGGCCGCCCCTGGTCCAGATCCACTCGCGGATACGACAGCACCGTGCGCCGCCGCGCCGCCCCCACCGCCAGCCTGAGCGCCAGCCGCTCGCTCGCCGCGCGCTCCGCCTGCAACGGCAGCGCGGGCGCGAGCCGCCGCCGCGCGGCGTCGGGCAGAATCGGATCCTCGACCAGCTTTTTCGGAAATACCCGCTCGACCAGCCCCGGTACGATCGTGATTTCGAACTCCATCCCGCGCAGATCGCCGGCCGCCGCCACGTAAACCGCGCCGTAGCGCCGCCGCCGCGCCCGCCCGCCGAGCCGCCCGAGCCGATCGCCCAACGCGATCCGCACCTCGCCGAGCGTCACCGGCCCGATCGGTCCGAGCAAGTCGAGGTCGGCCAGCTCGCTCATTATTTCGTCGCGGTCGCGGATCGCCAGCAGCGTCAGCGCCCGCAGCGCGTCGAGCCACTTCGCCCAGCTCGCACTTTTGGGCAGCGCCGCCAGCGCCTCGATTAGCGGCAGCGCCAGATCGCGCAAATGTTCCAGATCGCCCAGATTCCGATCGAGCGCAGCCGCCCGGCCGTCGTCCTCGCGATCGAGCGCCGCGCGCTGCATTCGCATCTCGGCCTCGAGTCCCGCCAACCGCCGCGCCCAGCGCTCGCGGCTCCCGATCACCGCCGCCTCGATCAATAATTTTTCCCAGCGCCACGGCGCCCGCGCGGCGTGCGCCGCCTCTGCCTCGGGCCCGGCTTCACCCGCAGTTTGCCGCATTGCGGCGCCGCTCGCGCCGGCGTAAGCGCTGTCGCCGACCGGCGCAGCGGTCGCAAATTCGCCCGCCGGCGTCACCAAATCGCCGTCGAGCGTACTCGCCGCCGCGCCTGGCTCGCGCACCTGCCCGAGCGACAGGTATTCGGCGAAACGCCGCGCCGAAAGATTCTCGGCCGCGCACGCCAGCAACGCCAGCAGCGCGCGTCCGCCCGGCTCGGGCCGCGCCGTCCCGCGTACGAAATAGGCCGGCACCCCCGCCCGATCCAGCGCTTCTTCCAGATAGGGCGCATAACGCGACCCCCGCGGGACCGCCACCGCCATTCGATCGAACGCCACCCCCGCGCGCGCCTCGGCCTGAATTCGCCGCGCGACCTCGACGCATTCCTGCATCTCGCCCGCCGCCGAAAATACCGTCACCGTGTCGTCGAGCGCGCGCTCGGCCGGCGCGCTATCGGCAAACAGATATTCCTGCAACCGCCCGAGCGAAGATTCTTCCGCGCCGGCCGCGTCCGCCGCGTCTGCCGTACCCGCCGGACTTGCCGTACTTGCGCCACGCGCCGCAGCCGCGCCGCCTGAAACTTCCACGCTGACACCGAGCGCCTGTTCGAGCATCTCGCGCGAACCTTCGTCGCCGGCTGCGACCGTGGCGAGCAGCCGCGGCGTCCGCGCCGCGAGCGCCGCCACCAGATCGCGCTCGCACAGATTTTCCAGCGGCAGATCGAGCAGCAACGTCGGGATTCCCGCCAGCGGCGGCGCCGCCGCACCTGCCGCCAGCGCGGCAATCGCGTAATCGATCGTCGCCGCCCGATCGGCCAGATGTGCTGCCGCCAACTCCTCGTCGAACTGGCGCAGCAGCACCGCGAGCGACGCGCCGCCCCCGTGGAGCGCCGCCAGCGCCTGCGGCGCCACCCGATACAGACTGAGCTCGCGCTGCGTAGCCGCCAGCGCCGTGGCGAAGCCCGGATAGTTCATCACGCTGTCGAAATACGAGGCCTCGCCGCGCCCGCGCAGGCTGAACACCGCGCGCGCCGCGATCGCCGTCGCACTCGCGCCGGTCAGCGGCAGCACTCCATCGGCCGCCATCCTCCGCGACGCCAGCATGAAAACCAGCCGGTCCAGCGTCATCCGATGGATTCCAAAACTCGCGCCGCGCGCCCCCGTCACCGCGCGCACCAGGTCGTCGGCCGCCGCCGGATTGTTCGCCACCACCAGCGCCTCGCCGCCCGGCGGCACCGCCGCAATAAACTCGCGCGCCGCCGCGATCCGCTCTTCGGCCCGCGCAGCGTAAACAATCATTTTGGTAGAATCCGATGGCATCGAGAGGCTACGCGCTCAAATCAATACTTTGTCATGCAATAATGCCGACAACAGCGCTTGGGTAGGTCCAATCTACAGCACCCGCGCCGCCCACCCAACCAGGATTCCGCACCAGGCGAAAATCGTGGGGGTGAAATCCGTCATTTTTGCCGGCCCACCCCGCGACCCGCCGACACCCCGCGCACCTCCGCACCGCCTCAGCAAGTCGTCAGCGGGACATCAGCGAGGCGTCAGCAAGAGATCAGGCGGACAGGTACACCGCGTCGCCGACGCTCACCGCGCCCGCCGCGCCGATCGATGCGAACACCCCGACCGTGGCTTTGTGATATTGCGCGGCGGCCCGGATAATCCGCAGGTCGCGTCCGAGCTCTTCCTGCCGATGGGTGGTCATCACGCAGCGCAGCGCCGGATGCATCGCGACGATCTTTACCGCGCCCTCGCCAACTTCCAGCGTCTGCCCGAGCCATTCGTCCTCGACGAAGCCGTCGGCGCGCTCGCCGGTATCGACCACGATGTTCGGACGAAAGCGGCGGGCGTCGAGCTGCGCGCCTTCGCCGACCAGCGAGCGCATGTGCGCCAGCGTGCCGGTCGCCAGCACGTGCATCGTGGCGGAATCGAAGAAGGTACCGTTCATCAGCGAGAAGCTGTCGGGCATGGTTGCGAGGTTGAGCTGCGGCATCACGTTCTCGATCGCGACGTCGCCGAAGATCGTCGCGGGGTCGATCCCGGCGCGCGTATGCTGGCTTGCCTGCGCGCGCCCGATTACCACTTCGCGGCCGAGCGCGGCCGACAGTTGCACCGCCGCGTCGTCATCGGCGGCGTGCAGCACGCGCCCGTCTGGCAACTGAATCCGGATCGGCGCGGAGTCGCCGGCCTGCGGCGGCGACTCGTAGGCCGCGCGCAGATCCAGCATCTGCGGGAATTTTTTGGCGCTGACGATCTTGCCGTTGGCGCACTCGCGCAACGCCCACGCGCGGTCGCCCACGACGCCGCGCTCGCCAATCTCGAAGCGCTCGAGGCGCTCGCCCAACATGGATTTCACCGGGTAGCGGAAGAGTTCCTTGACGATGCCGATTTGACGCCGTTGCACTTAGTCAGCTCCTGTCCCAATTTCCCGCAAGTAAATCGGATCGCCGATTCGAATCGCGCCCTGCGCGCCGACCGCCGCGAAGATGCCCGCGTAGGCCCGATGATACTGCCACGCGGTGCGCAGGATCGCGGGGTCGTGCAGCAGTTCGTCCTGCGGATGCGTGGTTATCGCACATCGCAGTGCCGGGCGCATCCCGACGATTCGCGCGTTCTCACCGACTTCGATTATCCCGTCGAGCCACTGGTCCTCGACGAAGCGGTCGGCGCCGGCGCCGGTATCGACGAGAACGTTGGCGCGAAAGCGGCGCGGGTCGAAGTCGGAGGCGCCGCCGGCGAGTGCGCGCAGATGGGCGAGGGTGCCGGTCGCGATCAGGTGCATAACGTCTTCGTCGAAGTAGTCGCGCGCCGGCGGCATCGAATCGCCGCGCATGATCGCTTCGCGTTGCTCCGGCGTGATCGGCGCGCGGTGCACGCGCTCGAGGCGGACTTCGCGCCGCAGGAAATCGGACAGCACGCGTGACGCGACGGTATCGCCAGCGTGAATAATTGAACCGTCGGGCATCTCGATGCGGACGCGCGCGTCGCCGTCGGCGCGCGGATCGCTGGAGTCGGCTGTCGGATCCTGCGTCCAGGCGGCGCGCAACTGGAGCATCGCGGGCCACGCTCGTGCGCTCACGATACCGCCGTACTCGCATTCCCGCAGCGCCCACTGGCGATCGCCGGCCAGCCCGTGAGGCGTCACGGTGGCGGCGGAAAGGGCTTCACCGCGCATCGATTTGACCGGGTAGCGCCACAGCGCCGCGACCACTCCGATTTGCCGCCGTTGCGTTTTCTGCGAGTTCAATCCATGCGCTCCGACCGGATTCCGCTGAACCGATAGACTAGGCGAATCTACGAAATACCGGCGACGATGTACAATTGGGCCGCGGTAGTTTGCGGGCGTGCGGAGCGCCAGGATCCACCTTGCCGCGCGCCGCCGACTGCGGACATAATGGTCCAGTCCGGAGATGCGCCTGATGGCTGAGCGAACGTGCGCGATGGTAGTCGTGGGCAACGAGATCCTGTCCGGCAAGGTGCAGGACAGCAATGCCTATTTTGCCGCGCGCGAGCTGCGCCGGCTGGGAGTTGCGTTAATGCGAATCGCAGTCGTGCCCGACGAAATTCCTGCGATCGCCACCGAGGTCGCCCACTGCGCGAAGGGCTTCGACTTCGTGCTGACTTCGGGCGGCGTCGGCCCGACCCATGACGACATTACGATCGAGGCGGTGGCGGCGGCATTTGGCCGCAAGGTCGTGATCGATCCCGAGTTGCGCCGGATCGTCGAGCGCCATTTTACCGGCGGACTGAACGCGGCCGGGCTCAAGATGGCCGAAGTTCCCGAGGGCGCCGTGCTGATTTCGGCGGGCGACGTGCGCTTTCCGACCGTGCAGCTCAAGAACGTCTATATCCTGCCGGGAATTCCGCAGATCTTCGAAACCAAGCTGACCGCGCTCAAGGGACGTTTCGCGACCGACCCGTACTACATCCGCACGATTTATCTGAACTCCAGTGAAGGCCTGATCGCCGAACATCTGAACCGATGCCTGAAACTTTATCCGGAGCTGCTGCTGGGATCGTACCCGCGGATCGGGAGCGCCGAGTACCGGATTAAGCTGACGCTCGAGTCCAAGGATAACGACTATCTGAAACTTGCTTTCGACTGCCTGATGGGATTGCTTCCGAAGGATGCGGTGTTGAAGTTCGAATAGTTAAGTATCAGTTTTTTTGGGTGGGGGAGGAGGAAGGAACATGAGGAAAGCAAACGCAACGATGATCGCGACAGCGATCGCCCTGGCACTCGCGCTGCCCGCGGGTGCGCTGGCTCAGAACACTCCGAACAATGGCAGCGGCCCGGCGGTAGTTTCGCCGCTGCAGTTGCCCGGCACGGCCGCTGCGCCGCAGGCACAGGTGCCGCAGCCCCAGGATCAGCCCGGGGTTAACTGGAAGGGCGTCGGGGTCGGCGCCGGCACGGTGGTCGGTAATGTCCTGTACATCCCGGCGAAGCTGGTTTACGGGATTCTCGGCGGAGTGGCCGGCGGCGCCGGATGGGCGCTGACGGGCGGCAACACGCAGGTCGCCAATACTATCTGGCGCAGCTCGCTCGGCGGCGATTATGTGCTGACGCCGAGCATGGTGGCAGGACAGGACCCCGTCCATTTCAGCGGACCGACCACGACCGCTACGCAACCGCTGCCGGCGGCGCCGCAGGTATCGTCGGCCTACAGCAACACCCCGACCGGCATGAGCAGTGCGCCCATGAGCAGTGCGCCCATGAGCAGTGCACCGATGAGCGCCGCACCCGCGGCGGGCGGCGCGATCGCCAGCGGGACCCATCCGATGGACAGCGGCGCGGGGCCGGTGAATCGAGGCGGATCGTCGCGGCTTTCGGGCCCGCTGCCGAGCACCAGTATCGAGTAGGGCGCGAGGCGGCTGAATCGGGGCCGACGAACCGGCTGAGAAGCGGCCGAGAACCTTTCGGGAACTGGCCTGGCTCGGCGAGAGCCAGGCCGGGACGGCGAAGAAAATGACCGCCCCGGCGCGGGCGGTCATAGAAGGTCGTCGTCGGTCATTCGGTCGACGGTAGCGAGAACGTCGGCGGCAAGGATCGAAGAGGAGCGCAACAGCGCATGAAGCGGGCGCGTTTTATCTGGAAATCGAGTTGAAGCACCTGTCGCAGCGCCAGGAGTTTCCTGCGTGACGAACTTGGGGTGGAACTTGACGAGCGCGACTATGCCAGGCAACGGCTGACGCTTGACGAATTGCGCGAGCTGTTCGCCGGCGCCGACCCGCGCGCCTATATGAACCCGAAGAGCCCGGCATTCAAGGCGATGGGGCTGCGCGGGAAAACGTTGACGGCCGAGGAGGCGCTAAGGCTGATGGCCGAGGAGCCGAATCTGCTCAAGCGGCCGCTGGTGATAGCGGGGCGCGTGTTAGTGGCGGGTTTCGACCGCGATCGGCTGCACGAAGTCCTGAAATAGGTCCCGAAATAAGCTGCACGGGGAGCCGCGGCCGGTGCGAGGGCGGCGGTCTCTGAAACAAAGCACGATGGCCCGGACCGAATTGCAGCCGGTTCCGGCGTTGGCGCTTGGGGAAAAGGCCGGTGTGCGTCGGGTCAGGCGGATTTTTCGACTTTTTCGACGCGTTCCGGAGCTTCGGCGCGATCGGCTTTGTCGTGATTGCGCGCCGGCGGGTTGCCCGGAGCCTTCGCTTTGGCGGTCGTCAGAATGTCAATAAATTTGGTCACGGCAGGCGACAGCTCACGGCCGCGCTTGTAGATAATCGCGAGCGGTCGGGTAAACGGACCCTCGTTGAATTCGAGCACCCTGAGCGAGTTGCGCGCGGTTTCAAGCTCGACTGCCGAGCGCGGGACGATCGCGATACCCTGGCCAATTTCGACCGCGCGCTTGATGGTTTCGATATTGTCGAACTCCATCGTGTACACCGGTTTGACGCCGTGTTCGCGCAGGATGCGATCGGAGGCCTTGCGCGTGGCGATGTCGCGTTCAAAGCCGACGAAGTGCTGTCCGGCAAGCTGCGCCACGCCGACGCGGGTGAGCTTGGCGAGGGCGTCGTCGGGCGGCACGACCAGGACCAACTCGTCGTGGCGAAAGGCGATCGTCACAATCTGGCTGCGTTTGGCTGGATAGGCCACGACCCCGAGGTCGATCTTGCCCTCGACCAGGTCGTCGTAAATTTTATTGGAGCGCAGATATTCGAGATGGACGTTGACCTGCGGAAAGGTGCGCAGGAATTCGGTCAGGTAGGGCGGTAATTCGTGCAGGCCGACGCTGTAAACGGTGCCGACCCGGATGGAGCCGGCGATGACCGAGCCGATTTCGCGCAGGCGGTTTTCGAGTTCGACGAAGCGGCGGACGATTTCCTTGCTCGAATTGTAGAGAATCTGGCCGGCCGGAGTGGGTTTGACACCGGCTCGCGCACGCTCTAACAATCGGCATTCGTACTTGTCTTCCAGGCTTCGGACCTGCTGACTGACGGCCGACTGGGTTACGAAATTTTGCGATGCAGCATAAGAAACGCTGCCGCTTTCGATGATGTCGCAGAAGACCTTTAGCGTTTCGATGTGCATATAACTACGCCGTTGTATAAGAGTATTTGATGGTCGCGGCAGACGCAACGGCCCCCCTTGCGGAAGTCGCCGGACGGCTGGGGAGCGATCAAAAGCGAAAACCGGAGGCGCGCCGGCTAAATGCGCCAGATTGTTGCGGAAGGTCTTACTTGCGATACCTGGGCACCAGGCGCGGCAAGGCGAGTTTATATATTTCTGGTTTGTGTAATCAGGGAGCATGAAAAATGGCCGGAATATTAAAGGATTTGGACTTTTTTCAGCTCGACGAATTGTTGAGCCCTGAAGATAAGATGACGCGCGACTCGGTGCGCCAGTTCGTCGGGCGCGAGGTGATGCCGAACGTCGAGCGTCACTTTGCGGGCGAGAGTTTTCCGCTCGAATTGGTGCCGAAGGTGGCCGAACTGGGTATTTTCGGCGCGAATCTGCATGGTTACGGCTGCGCGGGGATGAACAACGTGGCCTACGGACTGATCATGCAGGAACTCGAAGCGGCCGACTCGGGCCTGCGCTCGTTCGCGTCGGTGCAGAGCGCGCTCTCGATGTACGCGATTTACGCGTGGGGCTCCGAGGAGCAGAAGCAGCGCTACCTGCCGGGGATGGCGCAGGGCAAGCTGATCGGGTGTTTCGGGCTGACCGAGCCCGACCACGGCTCGGACCCGGGCGGGATGGAGACGCGGGCGAAGCGCGACGGCGGCGGATGGATTCTCAACGGCACCAAGCGCTGGATTACCAACGGATCGATCGCCGACGTGGCGGTAGTGTGGGCGAAGATCGACCAGGGGATCACCGGCTTTATCGTCGAGAAGGGGACGCCGGGCTTTACCGCGCGTGACATCCACGGCAAGTTTTCGATGCGCGCGTCGATCACCTCGGAGCTGAATTTTGACGACGTGAAGCTCGACGCCAGTGCGCAGTTGCCGGATGCGCGGGGGCTCAAGGCGCCGCTCGCGTGTCTGACGCAGGCCCGCTATGGAATCGCGTGGGGCGCGCTCGGAGCCGCGCGCAGTTGCTACCATTGCGCGCTCGACTACGTGAAATCGCGCAAGCAATTTTCGCGTCCGCTGGCGGGCTATCAACTGGTGCAGAACAAGCTGGTAAACATGCTGACCGAAATCACCAAGGGGCAGCTGGTGTGCCTGCGGCTCGGGCAGATGAAGGACGCGGGCACGATGCGGCCCGAGCAGGTTTCGTTCGCCAAGCGCAACAACGTGCAGGCGGCGCTGGATATCGCACGGTCGGCGCGCGACATGCTGGGCGCCAACGGCATCGTCAACGAGTACCCGGTGATCCGCCACATGCTGAACCTCGAGACCGTCAACACCTACGAAGGCACCTACGACGTACATACGCTGATCCTCGGGCGGGATATCACGGGAGCGAGCGCATTCGATTGAGCGGCGGTCGCGCGAGGAGGAGGCCTGAGCCAGGAAGTTGTTGAGGAGCGAAGAACTTATAGTTTCAGGAAACTGAAACCTCCACGAGGTTTGAGACTTCCCGTTTGTCGGACATGTTCGACTGGTGCTGCTTGCGCGTAGGTTTCCGGAGTCGCCGGTTGGTCAACGTGGCCAAAGTCAGCCGGAAAATTTCGTAATAAATCCTCCAATTTACGGACGGCTCTTTGCGCAAATTTGTAGTTGTTTTGCCGCTCGGTCATGCAGGTTCTCCCTACGCGAACGCTGGTCAAATAGGAGGAACGCGAGCGGATAGCTTTTATTCGCCGGCCTAGGCGTTTGGGCGCGACGCCTGCTAGTGTTGTGTCCCATAAATAACCTATTTAATTTATTACTCTAAAGCGGTATGATGCTGCCCGATGGGCAGACCTAACACGGTAGTGGAGGTGAGTGCGTCGGAGAGTGAGCAGTTGGGTTCGATTGCTCGCTCGCGGAGTTTGCCGCATTCGTTGGTACGGCGCGCGCGAATCGTTTTGATGTCAGCTGAAGGTGTACCCAATCAGGCGATTGCGGCGCGCTGCGAGGTCAGCGTTCCGACCATCAGCCACTGGCGGCGCTGTTGGCGCGAACGCGGGGTGGCTGGGCTGCACGGCGAACTGCGTCCCGGACGGCCGCGCAGCTATGGCGATGAGCAGGTGGCGACGCTGATGCGCAAGGTGCTCCGCAGCCGACCGCCCAACGCCACCCATTGGAGCGTGCGCACCGTCGCGGCGGACACCGGCATTTCCAAGAGCACGGTGGCGCGCTACTTCGCGCTGTTCGGGCTCCAGCCGCACCGCAGCAAGAGCTTCAAGCTTTCCACCGACCCTTTCTTCGTCGAGAAGGTGCGCGACGTGGTGGGGCTCTATCTCAACCCACCGGACAAGGCCCTGGTGCTGTGCGTGGATGAAAAGTCGCAGATCCAGGCGCTGGAGCGCACCCAACCGGTGCTGCCGCTGGGTCTCGGCTACCTTGAAGGGGTAACTCATGACTATTTTCGGCATGGGACCACGACCTTATTCGCGGCGCTCAACGTGCTCGACGGGGCGGTCATCACTCAGTGCAAACCGCGCCATCGGCACCAGGAGTTTCTGGCCTTTCTCAACCACCTCGATCACCATGTTCCGGCCGCGCTTGAGGCGCACCTGATCGCCGACAACTACGCCACTCACAAACATCCGCGGGTCAAGGCCTGGCTCGCGCGCCATCCGCGCTTCCACCTCCATTACACCCCCACCTACGCGAGTTGGCTCAATCAGGTGGAGCGCTGGTTCGCGCTTATCACGCACCGCGCGATCCGCCGCGGCTCGTTCCGTTCGGTGCGTGACCTGGTCCAAACAATCGATCGCTTTGTGACTCACTACAATACTCACAAGCGACCCTTTGCCTGGACCGCTACCGCCGACTCAATCTTCGCCAAGCTCCAACGCCTTTGTAAAGTTATTTCTGGGACACAACACTAGTTTCCGGACAATAAATCGACACTCGGGACAGGTGGCATCGCTAATGGAACTCAAGGGCAAAAATGCGATTGTGACGGGCGGCGCGCGCGGGATTGGACGCGGAATCGCGCTGAAACTCGCCGACGCCGGTGCGAATGTCGCGCTGGTCGATTTGGGCAATCCGGCCGATCGGGCGCTGACCTATAATCTGGCAGCGCAGACCGAACTGCTGCGCACGGTCGAGGAGGTGAAGGTGCGCGGGGTCAAGGCGGTCGCGATTCTGGCCGACGTTACCAGCTTCGCCGATTGCCAGCGGATGGCGTCGGATGCGGCGGCGGCTCTCGGCAGTATCGATATCCTGGTCAACAATGCCGGGATCATAGCGGTAGGCGCGGTCGAGGAATTCGGCGAGGAGCAATGGGATCGGGTGATGGCGGTGAATGCGAAGGGCCCGTTTTTGTGCGCGAAGGCCTGTATCCCGTACATGAAGCGAAATCGCGCAGGCGCGATCGTCAATACCGCGTCGATCGCGGGCAAGACCGGCTTTGGCGGCGTGTCGGCGTACTGTGCGAGCAAGTTCGCGGTGGTTGCGTTTACGCAGGCGCTGGCCGAGGAATTGGGACCGGCAAATATTCGGGTCAACGCGGTCTGCCCCGGAATTTTGCGCACGGCGATGTGGACCGACGTACTGAACAAGATTCCGGGATTTCTCGGGGCCGGCGAGGGCGACAATCTCTCGATTTTTGCGGCGACGCGCACCCATCTGGGACGCGAACAGACGCCCGACGATATCGGTGAAGCGGTGGTGTTTCTGGCGAAGGCGGACAATATCACGGGAGTGGCGCTCAACGTCGCCGGCGGCGCAGAAGTACATTAGGAGCGGCGGTTTGCCGGCACGATGCCGGTTGCATTAGAGAGAAGGCGAAGGACGGCGCACCCAGCGAGCGATCGGCTGGGGCCCATAACCAGTCCGTGGAGAACGCGAAATGATTAAGACCACCACCTTGAATCACGTTGCGGTCAGGGTCAGCGACGTCGATAAGGCCAAGGAGTTTTACGAGAACGTGATCGGGCTGCGCAAGATTCCGCGGCCGAAAATCAAAATCCCGGGGGAATGGTACGGTATCGGCGACAACGCCCTGCATATAATTGGGGGCGAGCCGCGCAAAGAGGGAATCGATCCGACAGGACCGCACATGGCGATCGAGGTCGAGGATTTCGACGCGACCAAGGCGCGGGTCGAGGAGTTGGGCCTGCAGTACCTCGACGGTGCGGCGATGGTCGCCAAGATGACGCCGGAAGCGCGTAAGATGGTCGGTCGGCAACTGTGGATTCGGGATCCCGACGGCAACGTGATCGAGTTGCGTCAGAGCGCCAAGGAATAGGCCGCGAGGGCCGGTCGAGGGGCCGGCGATAATCAGTCGGCGGGCGACAATTGGGGCGTCGTAGTTGACTCCACGGGTCGGTTACGGTTAGCTCATCTACCTCGCCTGGCGGTGGGGCTGTAGCTCAGCTGGGAGAGCGCCTGAATGGCATTCAGGAGGTCGACGGTTCGATCCCGTTCAGCTCCACCAATCATTCTTTACGTTATTCGAGTCTGGGAAGCTGCGGTGTTCACCACGGCCCGATGTAGTGTGGATTAAACGCGCGCGGCGCTGAGGACACGGTGGTGCCGCTTGGTACGCAGCGATCGGACCGCCTCAAATCAGCGTACCTACGTATGTATCCAGCCAGAATCCGCGTGGCGCCGTCGCCACATAAACTCGATTCAGTTTCCGTATAGCCGACAAGCCTCACTGAGACTTCGCAGGAGATGAGCAGCCGGGGGAGTCGCATTTCGCGGTGCGATCGACGGCGCGGGCGGGTCGGCTATCGAGCGACGATACCCCTATCAATCGCTAATGAATGCGAGTAACATCTCTAATGTAACGCTTGGATTGTTCCTTTCACCTGAACTTGGGAATAGGCCCAGGTTTTCTGTTCGTGAGCTTCCCGGCCATAAATTACGGAGGGCAATAAATGCCCAGCAAATTGTACGTAGGCAATCTGGCCTACTCGGTAACCAATGCAGACCTGGAGCAGCTATTTTCAGAGGCGGGCCAGGTGCAGAGTGCGGCAGTGATCATGGACAAGTTCTCGGGTCAGTCCAAAGGCTTCGGCTTTGTGGAGATGGCCAATGCGGACGAGGCGTCCAAGGCGATCGCGCAGTTCAACGAGAGCGAGCTCAAGGGCAGGAACATCAAGGTGAACGAGGCCAAACCTCGCGAATCGAGTTTCGGCGGGGGCGGTAATCGCAGCGGCGGCGGAGACCGCGGTCGCAACCGCTGGTAATCAGCTGACAGAGGGGCGGGCCCAGGCCCGCCCCTCTTTTCATTTCTGCCGTCCTGATTCGCAATGCCGATGACGGCGCCCGGATCTAGAGGGCCGGCAGATGGACAGCAAGCGCCGCAAAGAACAGTCGCGTCAGCAGAAGCAGCAGGACAGGCCGCAGCGACGGGCCATGCGCGAAGGCGAAAGGCATATCAAGCCGGAGGCGACAAACGATAAGGATGCAGACCTGAAAAAGATGATTCCCGGAGCGCAGCCCGGCCGGATTCTCTGATCGTCCCCAAGCTGCCACGAGCGGCGCTACCTGCGCGCACTCTCCAAACGCAAAATCGATCGATTTATTGGGCAGTCACCTGAACTAACCGCGCATGGCCGGGACCGTCGCGAAGTCGGTGCTCGCGTCGGACGGCGATATCCCGAATCAAGCTGGCATGTCATATAATTGATGCGGGTGTCGGCTTCCATGATGCGGCGCGGTGTGTGCGGCGACGTATCTCATGCTGCCGTTGCGCATCCGATGAGCGGCAGTTGTCGGCGCCGAGTAGAATTGTTACCGCGCAATGCGCTTGATCGGCTCGTCAAGTACTTGACGTTTGCAGTGTGTCCGGTGCAGATGGAGAAACGATTTTTTTGGGGGAATCGACCCTTAGAAACAGGAGTGGCTATGTCATACCCGTATCGTTCGATCCTTTCACCGATTCAGTTCGACGATCCTTCACTTGTAGCGCTGGGCATGGCCAAGCAAATTGCGGTGAAGCATGGCGCGAAGCTGCATTTGTTGCACGTAGTGCCGATGCTGCAGGCGTTTGGCGAACCCGACGTCGAGGAAGGGAAACACACACCGGAAGAGGCGAAGGCGGTAGTGTCGCTGCGCGAGATTGTGGCGAAGCATCTGGAGGGTGTCGAGACCGTCATCCACACTTGCCTTGCCTCGCAGCGTGGACTGGCCCATGCGGTGGTCAAGATCGCCGGTGAGGTCGATGCCGATCTGATTGTTTTGAAGACCCATGGGCGCAGCGGCCTGTCGCGCTTTATTCTGGGCAGCGTCGCCGAGGAAGTCCTGCGGACGGCGCCCTGTGCGGTGCTCACGATGACCTCGGCGGCTCAGGAGAAGGCTGCGAAATTGCGGTTGCACACAGAGGCGTAAAGCTGACAGTGCTGCAAATCGGCCGCGTGCGATGGGGGACGGGGATCCAGCCGGTCGGCATAACCGGCGGATTGCGTCATGGGATGGCGGCAACGTCATAAGCGGGGGGAAGTTTCTCCGCGATCATGCGGATAAAGCCCACGCGCCAGTCCACCAGGATTACCGAGCCGTCGCTGAGTACGCCGAAAAATTCATTGCTATTAGCGGGATTTGCCAACAGCCGCATCGCCATTCCGCGCATCGGATAGACGAATCCGTCGGCGCCCGTGAGGGGCGTGAAACTGCGGCCGTGATCGTCGCTTTGGAAGAGCATCGCGTCGGCGCCCTCCGGCCTCATCGGCCACAGCGGCGGCGGAGCGCCCGCGGCCGCGATGAAGATTGCGCCATCCGCGATCAGCAGCGGTACGGCGTAGGAGCGGCTGAGCCCCTTAAGATAATTCCATGAGGCGCCAGCATTGGCGGAATAATAGAAGCCGCGTCCGGTGGTGACGAAGAGGCCTTTTGAGTCGGACGGATCGGCGGCCACGCAATGAATATCGGAATAGACGCCACGGTTGAGCGGTTCGAAACTGCGGCCGCGGTCCGGTGATCGGTACACGCCGCCTTCCTCGACGGCAATATAGATGACCGACGGATTGGAGGGATCGAACGCGATCGATGTGACGTGCGGAGAATGCGGCGGGGACGGGAATCCCCAGCGTTCACGTCCGGGGATTTTCAGGAATTCGCCGCACTCATAGAAGGTGTGGCCGCGGTCGGGGCTGCGCAGTATGCGAGCGTGAGAGGTCCCGATAAAGACTTCACCGGGGCTGTCGGGAGGAGCCGCGACCGACCATATTTCTTCGTCGCGAGCGGCGCCGGGCGTGATGTCGCGCCAGTTGCGGCCGCCGTCGTCCGAGCGCGCGAGCGAGCCGCGTCCGCGGGCGCTGCCGGCCTGCGTGTTATTAACCGATCCGGCATAGAGCAGAGCGGAATCGGCGGAGTCCTGCGCGAGACACCAGACCGAGGACGGATCGGCCAGCACCATCAGGGGCAGACCGGCGCGGGCCGGATCAAGAATCACGATGCCCTTGGAGGTGCCGACACAGAGGCGCATCAGGGAGTAGGCGCCGCGCGGGCTATTCGAGCCGGGCGCCCACGGCGATTTCGTTGGCGGTTGCAAGTTCGGCGGGCGCAACCTTTTTCGGACTGGAATCGAAGCGCGCGCGTCGCACGAGCATCGATCCACCGCTGAGGGCGATTTTCATTCCGTCGCGGTCGATGCCGATGATCTCACCGAGAGCGGCTGCGCCGTCACCGGCCTGTAGCACGGCGTCGTAAAGCCGCAGGCAGCGGCCCGCGAGCGTCGCGAAAGCGCCGGGTTGCGGGTCGCATCCGCGAACCAGGTTATGGACGGCTGGCGCGGGCCGGCTGAAATCGATGGCGGCGTGTTCGTCGCGGCAGGGCGCCTCGTAGGTTGCGAGGCTTTCGTCCTGCGGCGTCGCCGACGCGTCGCCGGCCGCGATCAGATCGACCGCCTCGATCATGGTCTCGATCCCGAGCGGAAAGAGCGAATTGAAATATATTGAACCGGTGGTATCCGCGAGCCCAATCGGAACGCGCCGCTGAATCAGAATCGGCCCAGTGTCGATACCGCGATCGGGCCAAAACCAGGTCACGCCAGTTTCGGCATCGCCCTCGATGATCGCCCAGTTGATGGCGCTGGCGCCGCGATGGCGCGGCAGCAGCGACGGATGGAAACAGATGGTTTTAAAGCGCGGCGCGTACAAAATCCGCTCAGGCACGATGAGAGTGACGAAGGCCATGATGGCGAGGTCGGCGTCGAGCGCGCGAACCTGATCGAATTCATGTTCACCGCGGAAGGAAGCCGGCTGGCTCACCGGCAGGCCAAGTTCGAGCGCTTTGGTTTTGAGCAAATCGGGCCGGGCGCCGGGAGCATCGGGCGGGGCGAAGACCTGCACGATTTCATGGCCGTGCGCGTACAGTGCCTCGAGAGCTTTTTCGGCAAAGGCCGCCTGACCAATCAGAACAATTCGCACTGCATCCACCTCCCGATACGACTACCAGCGGAAACCTAACAAAACCGTCCTTGCGGTGCACGCGGGGGCGTCGCGATTCGTCCACATCGTCCGCAGCAATGCACCGGCAAGGGAACGCGGAGCGGCGTTGCGGATGCGCCGATCGACTGCGTCCGCCGGATTGCCTCCGTGTCAACGGGATTTGATCTCGCGATTAATGTTTGCTACATACGCTGACGCGCTTGTGCCCGTGTGCGGATTCAATTTTCAGTCGGAATCGGCGCGGGGCCGTTATGCGTGCGGGTTTCAGTCTGCGGACCGCGCGAGCACGGTTTAGATGATGGAGTGCGGTAGTAATTTGTGAGGTAGGCGGAGGAAGAGGCGGAGCCAGGTAGTTTCAACGGCGAGGATTAGTTCGGTAATTTGAATTTGATCAGTTTCTGTCGGATTCGCTCCAGTTCTGAATCTTTAGCAGATTGATCGACATTTCAGGATATGCCCAGCTGCCAGCCTTTCGGGCTGATGTCGGCTTAGTCATGCCCGACCGATCCGAGCGCCGCGCGTAATCACCTGCGCTGCCGCAGTTTCATCGCCTTAGCGGGGGTAGACACGGTTCTCTAAACAGCGGCACAGCCGGAGTCCGATCGGTTAAAGCGGCTCCGACTATGTGGCTGGGGACGGAGAGTGGATCTCTTCGAGGCGTTCCAATGTCAGTCAGGCTGGGAGGAATTTGTATGGAGACTGAAGTGCACCTGGGGTGTTCATCCGGGGGAGTCATAAAGAAGATCGCCGCGCTCGGGTTGGCGCTGGCGATCATCGGGCTGTGTGCCGGAAAATCAATGGCGGGCGATCTTTTCGCTCAACCCGCGCAAGGCTTGAACGTAACTGGTTCGGTTGCATCGGCACTGCCCGCGACCGCGGCCACCACTTCGGTGTTGCCTGCAACCGTAGCTGCCACTTCGGTACTGCCCGATACGGCGGCTGGTCCGCCGGCGGAGAGCTGGTTGAGCGGCCTGCATGTTTCGGGATTTCTGAGCCAGACCTGGGGTATGTGGCAGAACCCGTCGACATTGCGGGAGTACACCACCAGCCGCAACAATCTGGCGACTTCGCGCACCTGGTTGCAGGTGGACGAGAACCTGCGGATCAACGACAACAACAACCTGTTCATGCGCGAATGGTTCGTGTATGAGCCGCCGTACGCGTTCAACAGCGCCAACGGCTTCGGCAAGTACGCCAACGAGTTCTACAACCAGTACACGGTTCGTGACGCGTGGTGGGAGAACAAGACCGGACCGCTAACCACTTACGTCGGCAATCAGATCGTGGTGTGGGGCCAGTCGCTGGCGTTTCGCGTGGGCGACGTGGTCAATCCGCAGGACACGACCTGGGCGTTTGGCTTTGCCAACCTCGAGCAGTCGCGCATCCCGCAGTGGATGATCCATCCGATTCTGAATCTGCCGCAGATGGGACCGTTCTCGTCTAACTTCGTCGAGGGCATCCTGCTGCCGCGGCTGCAGCCGATGTGGAACAGCTGCGACTACGCCGACCATCGCTACGACGGCGAGTGCAACGTCAACGCGGGCAGCGTGAACAACGGCTTCCCGGCGGGCGTCGGCTTCGACCCGACCGGCCGCTTCGGTGCTCACCTGAGCAACTCGGGGGCCTTCTATCCGGGACGAACTGCAGTTGCGTACGGTTCGATCTACCCGCCGTACGGACAGCCGGTGCAGAACGGCCGCCTGATCGGCGCTCCGCTCGACAACGAATTCTTCTACTGCTCGAACCTGGGATCGGCGAGCCAGCCGTTCAACCCGGTGCCGAAGGGATTGCAGCGTAATTGCAAATTTCTCGGCAGCGGTGCAGCGGTAGACGTCGGGCAGTGGAAAATTCCGGCCTCGACGGTGTCGAACTGGGAGGAAGGCATCCGCTTCCACACGCTGGTCGGCAGTTCGGAATTGACGGCTTTCTACTTCAACGCGTGGAATCTCTATCCGAACACGTTCTGGCAGCAGTACACCAACCAGTTCCGTGCGCGGTTCAATCCGATGCAGAAGGTCGGCGTGACCTGGGACGCACCGCTGCCGGTGCCCGCCGCGGTCGGCGAATACCTGCCGCTGGTAGCCCGGGCGGAAACCGTTTACACCAACCACGAGTCGGTGCTGAGCTTCGACCCGATCGCGCATCCCAACGGGGTTCGCTACACCGATATGCTGAGCTGGATGGGCGCGCTGGATATCGACCAGGCCTACGCGCCGTGGCTGACCAAGACCGGCAACCTGTCGGCTAACCTCGAAGTGTACGACGAGATCGCCCTGGATTCGTCGGGCAGCATGTTCGAGACCTTCGGACCGTGGACTGGTGGCGGCATCGTTAATACCACCAACATCAAGAACAACGTCTCGACCCTGTTCAACATCGGCACGTCGTTCTGGTGGAACGATATCGAGCCGACCTGGACCATGGTCTTCAATCCGAAGGGACGGACTTTCCTGCTCTTTCCGTCGGTGGTGCTGAATCCGCCGTGGACCAAGAAGTACTTCATGAAGCTGCAGGCGATTGAAATCCTTGGCGGCGACCGGAATGCGCAACAGGCGGGCGGCGCTCTTAAGGGCCAGAGCCTGTTGACCGCGCAGTTCCAGTACAACTTTAACCTGCTCTAAACAGAGCCGAACCATCCAGCGGCGGGCGCATCCAGCGTCCGCCGTTTTTTTTGGGTACGCGGCGAAGCTCGCCAATCCGTAATTCACTTCTCGGCTCGTGGCGATTGGATTATCATTCGCCAGGAGGTGACATCATGCGCCGCGATATAGAAATAAACGCAGAGGGTACGATACTGCGGGGATGGCTCTATTTGCCGGAGCAGGCGCGGGGCCGGGTGCCGGCAGTGGTGATGGCGCATGGCTTCTCGGCTGTGAAGGAAATGTATCTGGACCGCTTCGGCGAGGTCTTCAGCCGGGCGGGAATCGCGGCGCTGGTTTACGATAATCGCAATTTCGGAGCGAGCGACGGCGAGCCGCGCCAAGAGATCGATCCGTGGCAACAGGTGCGCGATTATCGCCACGCTATCACCTGGGCGGTAAGTCAGACGGAGATCGATAGCGATCGCATCGGGGTGTGGGGCTCGAGTTACAGCGGCGGTCATGTGCTGGTAGTGGGTGCGATCGATAGACGGGTCAAGTGCGTAGTTTCACAAGTCCCGCTGGTGAGCGGATCGCGCAATCTGAAACGGCTCATCCGGGCCGATCTGATGGCCGCGGTGCGCATGCAGTTCGATGCCGACCGCGCGGCGCGATTCAAGGGAGCGGCGCCCACGATGATACCGGTGGTAGCCGAGGATCCGATGGCGCCGGCGGCGCTGCCCACGGCGGATTCGTGGGGGTGGTTCACGGAAACCGGCAGCAGCCGCGCTCCGTCGTGGCGCAACGAAGTAACCTTGCGCACAGTCGAGATGCTGGGCGAATACGAGCCGTGCGATTATGTCTCGCGGATGAGTCCGACGCCGTTGCTGATGGTGATTGCGGCCGGCGATCATCTGGCAATCGCCGAAGAAGCCTTCACCGCCTATAATCGCGCGCTCGAGCCCAAGCGTATTCTGGTACTTGACGGCGGACACTTCGACGCTTACGTCAAGGATTTTGAACGCGCGAGCAGCACGGCGCGTGATTTTTTCAGCGCACACCTGTTGCGCTGAGCGAGCTCGCAACGGCCTCATGCCGCAGCGCTATGGCTCTCACGCGCGGGGACCGGGCGCACTGGCGGACCCCTGCGCGGCTGCATTCGCTAACCGACACGGCGAATTAACCTCGGCGTAATTGACTCGATTTGCGAGCCTGCGTAGGTCACCACAGGATGAAATACGGACGGATGCGGTTGGCGGCGGCGGGCGTCGCGATAATTCTTGCGATCGCCGCGGTTGGCGCGAAGCCGGGCGTGGCCGGTGCGAGTGCGGGCGAAACCTCGGCGCACGGCAAGATTTTCGTACTGATGGTGTGGGACGGGCTGCGGCCCGACATGGCTGATGAGGTCAACACGCCGAATCTTTTCGCACTCGGACGAGCGGGGGTGCGCTTTGCACGGCATCATGCAATCTATCCAACGCTGACCATGGTCAATGCGGCGGGACTCGCGACCGGCGCTGGTCCCGGAAGCAGCGGAATCTTTGGGGACATGATGTACCTCGCGCCGGTCCTCGACATGAAACGCGCGTCCGCTCTGCCGCTGTTGGGCGAATTGCTTGAGAGTCCGCTCAACCTGGAAAATTCGCACTACCTGGCCGAGTTAAACAGTCAGCGCGCCTTCGATGGGCGTCTGCTGGGTCTGCGCACCACCGCCCAGGAAGTCGAAGACGCAGGCGGCTACGTCGCCGCGATCGGCAAACAAGGGCCAACTCTTCTATTTAACGATAAATTCGCCACTCTGGCGATGAGCGCTCGCGCCGCGCACGACTTCATGTTCGTTGCCGACGACATGGCAGCACCGCATTCGATAGCGGCAATAATGGCGCACGAGCCGCCAATGAAGCACGGCGACTATGCGTCGGTGATCGCACGGGACAAATGGTTCGCGAATCTTGCGACCAGCCGGGCGCTTCCGGCAGCCAAGGCCGCATCGGACCGCGGCAAGCCCGCGTTCGTCGTATTATGGCAGCACAATCCCGACCTGACACAGCATTATGCGGGACTGGGAACTCGGCCGGCGCTAGAGGCGCTGCACGCGTCTGACACCAACCTGGCAACGCTGCGCGCGGCGATCGCAAAGCTCGGCATCGCCGATCGGACCGACCTCATGGTCGTTTCCGATCATGGCTTTGCGACGATTAAGGCGACGGTTCCGCTCGCGCGCCTGCTGGTTGCAGCGGGGCTCAAGAAGTCGGAGAAGAGCACCGAAGTTGTTGTTTCCACCGATGGCGGCAGCGACGAAATCTATCTTTCGAGGGAACGGTTTCCAAACGCAGAGGCACGCCGGAAAGTGTTGCGGCGGATCGTCGAATATGCCGAATCGCAAAAATGGTGCGGGCCGATATTCTCACGCGATTCGGCCACCGGCGAACGGCCCGGCCAAGCGCACGGCTACCGCGGCTGGATCGAGGGTACGTTTGGCGATTCGGTCGTCGGCATGGGGAACAACGCACGTGCCGCCGATCTGATCATTTCATTTCGCGAATTTCCAAACGCCGACAACCGGTCACTGACCGGTCCCGCGCACCCGGCCTATACTATCGGACCCCACGGAGCGGAGGCACAGGAGAACCATTCGAGTGCCCTGGTGCACCCGATCCCCGGCGTGATCTATGCGGACGCAAGCGGATTCACCAGCGGAATGGGAATGCATGGCGCGGTGGGAGCGCGCGAACTGCACAACTTCTGCGCTGCAATTGGCCCCGACTTCCGCCACGGTCTGGTCGATAAGGCGCCGACTGGAAACGTCGACATCGCTCCGACTGCCGCTAAAATCCTGGGGCAGCCAGCAGTCGAGGGAATCACTGGCCGCGTGCTTCGGGAGGCGCTGGCCGGCACCGGCGCCGGCCCAGGGCCGCATGCGGAAGCGATCACCGACATGGTGTCGCTGCAATTGAAGAATACGCGCGTGGTGACGACGCTCGACCTCACGCGTTACGCCGGCCGTGAATATCTGGATGGTTCGACGGTGGCAGTGACGCTGTCGCGACAGGCGCGGTTGCAGGGAAAAGCTGTGGTCAGGCCGGATCGAGTTCGGTGATGAGGCGGCCGCGAGTCTCTGGCAGCAGCCAGACCATGGCAGCACCGATAGCCGAGAGCAGTGCGCCAATCGCCAACGTCGGTCCGAAACCCAACAGCGGACTAAGCGCGGTAATGATAAGCGGCGTGAAGAACTGGATGCCGCGGGTGACGTTGAGCAGCAGGCCCAGCGCAGTATTGCGCACGCTGGTCGGCAGCATCTCGGAGATCATCGGACCCACCCCCGACCAAATGCCCGTGCCGAAACCTGCGATTATCAACGCGCTGCGGATCAGTCCGGGAATTCCCGAAGCCCAATTCCATACCAGCGTCGCTGGCAACAGCCCCAGCGCCATCAGCGAGGCATATATGGAGAACACCGGACGGCGCCCGAAGCGATCGGCCAGCCCGCCAAAGGCAAAATATCCTACCAGCGCGCCGGTCTGCATCCAGATCATGAGGTTGCCACTGGCTTGCGGAGTGAGCTTGCGCGCGATGCGCAGGTAGCTCGGCATCCAGGTGTAAGTGAACCAGTAGGCTGCGGAATTAACCAGCAGGACCATGAAGAGCACGCCGATGATGCGGCGGTACGGTCGCAGCGTCTCGAGCGAGTGGGCGCCGATCCAGCGCTGCGGTGCTAGAGACGCGAGCGAGCGGCTGCGCTTCCACACGTCGCTTTCGGGCAACCAGTGCCAGACGATCAAGGCGACGATGAATGCCGGCGCCGAGGAGAGCAGAAAGACCTGTCGCCATCCGATCAGCGGTTCGATATGGCCGCCTGCGATCGCCGCCAGCATCGCGCCGAGCGGTGCGCCAACCTGGACATAGGCCGCATAGCGCGCGCGGCGAGCGGGTGGGACGGTTTCGGCCACCATGCTCTGTCCGGCGGCCCATTCGCCGCCGATTCCAAGCCCGGTGCACGACCGGAACAGGAGCAGTTCCCCGAGATTGTGGGACCATCCGCACAAGGTGGTGCCGACCCCGTATATCAACACGGCGATGATAATCGTTGGCTTGCGTCCGAAGCGATCGCCGATGAAGCCGAAGATCACCCCGCCGAACGCCGTCATGGCGAGGGAGAGGCCGAGTGTCAGGGAAGATTCCGCCTGGCTCAGATGGAGATCGCGCGCGATCGGGACGAGCATGAAGGAATAGAGAATGAGGTCGTAAAAGTCGAAAATCCAGGCGGCAAAGCATAACGCAATAATGCGATAATGAACCGCGCTCATCGGGCGTTCGCACAGCAGGATAGGGCGATCGGCAGTGGCGGACGCCGCGATAGGTGCGTCGGTGCGCTTCACGAGGATTTTCGAATCGTGAGAATCATGTTTGATAGCCGCTTGCCGGACTGGTGCTGCCCGGCGAGATTTTACGACTGGCCGAGTCCAAGCTGTTATGGTTGGCTATCATTTGGATTTTCGGCGCGGCTTTCAAGTGCAACCGGTCGGGCCAAACGATGGCCCGGGCTGCGTCCGCGACTTTCATTTGCTTGGCGGCCTGTGCGCAGGCCACCAGATATGAGGATGGGCATGCTGAAGAAATTGCTGCGATGGCTTATCAGGACCGTGTTGATGCTGGGACTGCTGTTCGGGGTCGTAACGGTAAGCCAATACCTGTCGCATCGGTATAAACCCGGTTCGGTGCTGGAGTTGACACTCGACGGGCCGGTGGTCGAGCGCGGCGCCAGCGGCCCGTTCGGTATTCTGAAGTCCGACCAGACCGCACTCGACGTGGTCCGGCGGTCGCTCCAGGCGGCGAGCACCGATAATCGAATCGTCGGCCTGGCGATCAAGATAATCGACCCGCATATGGAACTTGCGCAGGCCCAGGAGCTGTGCGCAATGATCGCGAAGTTCCGCAGCCACGGCAAATGGACCACCGCCTATATCGAGACGGCGGGCGAGGGTGGCTTCGGCAATTTGCCATACATGGTCGCGAGCTCGGCGGGCGAAGTATCGATGATGCCGCGAGGCGAGCTGAACATCCTCGGCGTGGGCATGCGCGAGATGTTCGCGCGCGGCCTGCTCGATTGGCTCAAGATCAATCCCAACTTCGCGTCGATCGGGAAGTACAAGAGCGCCGCCAACATCTTTACCGAGAAGGACTACACACCGGCGCAGCGCGAGGAAGACGAGTCGCTGACGAGCAACATGTTCGATCAGATCGTCGCGCAGTCCGCGGCCAACCGCCATCTTTCGCCCGATCAAATGCGCGCTATCGTTGACCGCGCCCCGCTGACGGCAAGCGACGGGATCACCGCGCACTTGGTCGATCGTCTCGAATACCAAGATCAGTTCGATAAGCGCGTGAAGCACTATCGCGGCGAGCATCACGAGGTGATCGACTATACTTCGTACGCAGGCTCGGCGTGGCCGCACTTCGGAGGGGGTCGCGACAAAATTGCCGTGATCTACGGAATCGGGGCAATCCAGCGCGGCGCCGGCGGCTTCGACCCGATTCTGTCGCCAGGTTCGACCGCGATGGGGTCGGATGAAATGGTCGAGGCGTTCAAAGACGCGCGCGATGACGACGACGTGCGCGCCGTGGTTTTTCGCATCGACTCACCCGGCGGGTCGGTGATCGCCTCCGAACTGATCAGACGTGCGGTCGAGCTGACCGAGGCCAAAAAGCCGGTGGTCGTCAGCATGTCGGGCTATGGGGCGTCGGGCGGCTACTGGGTGTCGACGCCGGCGGCGAAGATAATCTGCGATCCCGGGACCATCACCGGTTCGATCGGGGTGCTGGGAGGCAAGTTCAACATGGCGGGTGCGGCCAGTGCACTCGGCATCAATAGCGGTGCGGTTTCGCGCGGCGCCAATGCGCTGATGTTCGATTCATTCAGCGATTTCACGCCGGCACAGGAGAAGATATTTCGCGACCAACTGCTCGGCGGGACCTATCAATACTTCCTCAAGCTGGTGGCCGCACAGCGTCACATGACGGTGGCGAAGGTCAACGACGTGGCCCAGGGTCGCGTGTGGACTGGAGCGCAGGCGCTCAAGGCAAATCTGGTGGACCAGCTCGGTGGTCTGGGCGACGCGATCGCTCAAGCGAAGAAGCTCGCCAAGCTCGATCCGAAAACTCGCGTGCAGATCGAGGAACTGCCGGAGCAGCCGGGAATTTTCGGCAAACTGCTGAGTGGTCAAATCTTTGACTCGGAAGCGCAGTGGCAGCCGCCGCGCGCGGTCGCGCCACTACTGTTGATGGTGCAGAAAGCGCTCACCCGGCGCGCCGAGATCGGGCAGGTTTATTGTCCGGTCGCGCCCGTGATGTGATTACTGCGATTGGTAGTAGATTTCAGGACGGATCGCGTCTGGAGGTGCGAACAACATGGATAATGAGCTCGAGAATTTTCTGAATTCATTGGGCGAGGCGGAGCGCGCGGGCGGACGCGTGTTGCACGAATTGACCGACCAGGCGCAATCGCTGGAATTGCGCGAGATGCTCAAGAAGGTCGGTCACGACGAGGGCTATTACGCTGGGGAACTATCGGCCCATGTGCGCCGTCTCGGCGGTACGCCATCGAACAAGACCGGTGATTTTGTCGAGAAGGTTCGCGCCGTCGCTGACTTCAAAGGCAAACTTGAACTGCTCAATCGTGGCCAGCGGTGGGTCGTGCGAAAGATCGGCGAACAAAGCGGATCGATCGGAGACGAACGTTTGCGGGCGTTCCTGACGGTGATGGCTGAGGGTCACGAGATTAACATCGGCGCGCTCGAGAAGGCGCTGGCCGACGGCAAGCTTTAGACGCGGCCGAGCGCCAGACGGCCTACCATCCCAGTAAGCGACCCAGCAGGAACGCCGCCACCAATAAGGCGCCAAACTCGAACTGCAATTGCCCCGACAACGCCATCGCGCGGTTATGCCGCTCGGCGTCGGACCCCTCGGAGACGAGGCGCACTTCCTCGAGCGCATGAGGTGCGGTAATTGCGACTGCGAGCGCCAACCACGGTAGTTGACCGCTGAGCACTCCGATCAGCACCACAAGATAAGCGGCGAGGTTGGAAAACCGCAGCTCCCTTACGGCTGCGTAGCGGCCGATAATCACCGCCATCGTGCGTTTGTTGTGTGCAGAGTCGTTGTCGATGTCGCGCAGGTTGTTGGCTTGCAGCACGCCCGAACAGAGCAATCCGATTGGAATCGATACGATCAGTGCGCTCCACGAGAACTGCAGGTCCTGGACATAGTACGCACCGAGCACGTAGCCCGGACCCATCAGAGCGAAGACCATAAAATCGCCGAGCCCGCGGTAGGCCAGGCTGAGCGGAGCGGCGGTGTAAAAGTAGGATCCGAAGACCCCGATCAACCCGAGCACGAGGATCGGCCATCCGCAAAGGTAAACCAGGACGACCCCAAGTGCGATACCGAATGCGAATGAAACGAGGCCGCCTTTGAAAACCGAGTCCGGCTTGAGGTATCCCCGCTGGATCACCAGGCCGGGGCCGAAATTTTCAGGCGATTGCCAGTCGGGCGAATCGGTGCCGCTGACGAAGTCGAAATAGTCGTTGACCATGTTGGCGCCTGCCTGCAACGCCAAAGCTGCGGTGACCGCCAGAAGATACTTCCCAGGCGAAAAAACTCCGGCCGTATAGAGCGCAGCGAAGGTGCCGACCGAGACGCACATGAAGGGCATCCCGAGGGTCCACGCGCGGCTCGCTTGACGCCAGATGGCGAACCATCCGGGACCAGCGGGTTGATTAATTGTAACGCTGTCTGTATCTGCCATGAGGATTCATTCCTCGCTCGAAAAAATATTCAGCCGCCAGCGCCTGGAACGCCGCCGCGAAAAATTCTAGTCCACATATCGGCGCCGCGCGAGAGCGGGGCGGGCGGATGATTCAAATTCGGATTCGGAAACTGTCCGAATCGGAAAGCGAGCCGCGTCAACGGGTTGGAGCGCGCGCACGCGCCGGAAGCGGAGGCCCCGAAGCTGGGGCGAGTGGGGTTGGAAAGCCGCGCGAATGGGTGCAATCGGCGAAGCCCGCAGACAAAGCTCAATACAATTTCACCGCTCCGGAGTCGCGCCTGATGCAGGGCAGCGACGGTCTGGTCCAAGGCTACAATGCGCAGGCGGCAGTGGCGCCGGTGTTGCAGTTGATCGTGGGGCAGAACCTGAGGCCAGCGGCCAACGAAAAACAACAAATCGAACCCATGGTGCAGGTGATCGAGCAGCAGAGCGGCCAGCGACCCTCCGGCCTCTTGGCCGACAGTGGCTATTGCTCGGGAAAAGAACCTGGCGTATCTGGCGGTTATCGGTCAGTCGAGACACCCGATCGATGGCTATCTTGCGACCGGCGAGCAGAAGGATGACGAATACCGCCAGCCGCGCCCGCGCGGACCGTTAACCCGCAAGGCGACGCGGGTCGACCGCATGAAGCGCAAGCTGCAGACCAAAGCGGGGCGAGTAATCTATGCGATACGCAAAACCATCGTGGAGCCGGTCATCGGCCAGATTAAACAGGATCACGGGTTTCGCCAGTTCCTCTTGCGCGGCTTGGCCAAAGTCCAAGGCGAGTGGGCGCTCGTCTGTCTTACCCACTACATCTTGAAGTTTCATCGGCTCTGCTCCGCATAACCATCAACAAGTTGATGGACGCCATTGCCGGGCGTGCCACCATTTCCAACGTCCCACCGACGCTCCAAGGAATCCTTTCTCCTCCCGGTTCATCAATCACTAATCGCCCCAACACCGAGATCGACTCAATCGGTGAACATTCTCGGACAGACACCTAGGGAAGCTCTGCACAGGCGGCTGTTCGGGAGCAATTGGCTGAAGTGGTGATGACGATCGGGTATAGCGAACCGCGCTGGCGTGAGGATTAGCGCTGCAATGGTCGCGAAGAGTCGATTCACTGCCCGAAGGTTTTTCGCCGCGCACACCTGCCTATGTTGGAAGCAGTTGTCTGCGAACTTGGTAG
>CAWAKE010000012.1:0-181190 GCA_963782535.1 uncultured delta proteobacterium
TCCAGCCGCCCGCCGGCGCCGGCGTTTTGCGCGTGGCCCCGGATCGTGGTCGTACAGTTCTGGGTCAACGCGTTGTACCATCGCGGATGGTCCGCAAGCCGATTAACTTCATCGAGGTAATCGACAAGCAGAGCCCGCGCCTGTGAAGCGGGAAAGCGTATGCGATATAGATACACCTGCTCGTCACGGTAATTTGTTCGCAATCCGACGAGGTCACGCTCGTCTGCTACCACGTAATAGAGTTCATATTGGCGGAAAAACCCTCGAAGGGCCGAGTATGATTCGCCTGTCTCTTTGCGTGTTTCGATCGAAATCGCGAGGTGGTGGCCATCATCGAACTCCCAACTGACGATCGTGTGCGCGATTTGGGTCGGTCCCCAAAACGACAGGAACAGGTCGACGCCCCGAATCCGATCGAGACTATAAGTGCGCGTCTCCCAGCGCTGATCGTAATCGGATTCGGATCGATACTTAAAATTCCTCACGTTCTGGATCGTCACCGTTGACCCGTGAAAAGCTACGCGCGCCGTGCGAGCGACCTCGGGGGCCCAATCGCGGGTATTGCTCGGGGGAATCCATGCCCACCAAAGAGCGACAGCAACCACAGGCAGCAATGCAGCTACAAGCCCTCTCCGAAAGGGTCGAACGAGTGCCGCCAGAAGAATGCTTATCGACGCCAGTCCCACGGCCATCGTTCCGGCAAGCGCGCGCGAATCTGGTCCATCGAACCACAGCGCAAGCATACCCCAGGGGACGCTGGCGGTGACGATCCCGGATAACGTCACTGTGACGGCCATGCGGAGAGCGCGTCGGATCATCGACGGATTCCGGCGTGCTCGTAAAGGATGCGGCGGACCTCCTCGATCGTCTCTGCCGTGGATTGAGTCGAGTGGCCGGAGTGCACGACCAGCTCGGATTCCACGCCGTCGATATGCGCGCTCCTGTATTCGACAACTCCGTCGTTACCGCCCGCGGCCGGCCCGTCGCCTTTTACTGGTATGATCGAGTTGACCTTCACTCCCGGAGCGATCGGCGTCGCGGATAGCGCCTTGATAAACCGATTGGAGGGATCCATGTTGTCCAGCGCTGTCGGGATCGTAAACGGAGTTCCCATCATATTGATCTCGCGAAACTTTGCGAGCGCAACCACTGTCTTGGCAAGCCCTCCAGGCAGGTTGATAAATTTGTTTCCGAACTTGACTATGGGATTGCTCGCCATATAACTGCCGCGATGCGGTGTTGCGATGAAAATCACCCGCGTCACGAACGGCAGCGGCTTGAAGAACATCCCGCGGCCGAGTAAATCGCGGGTCTCGGGATCGAGTTCCGCCTTTTCAAACGGGACCTTCGTAATATTGTTCCAGAAGCGATTGCCGCTATCGACGACCATCATCTTGGTCAAGAGCCCGCCTTGGCTGTGGCCAATCAGGACCATATGGTTAAGCGCCGAGTCCTTTCCTTCGGGATCGACGCCTTTGCGCACAGCTCGGAGCGATTCCCGCAAATGCATCGCGGACAACACGATTGGATTGCCGCTGTTATAGATGAAAAGCCATATCTGATAGTGCGACGCGATCGCCGGATCGCCGAGCAACTCGTTGACCATCTCCGCCCAGCGAGCCGGGCTCGACGCCGTTCCGTGAACGAGCACCACCGGGATTAGATTGGGATGGTAAGGGTGCAGCATATAGAGACCGTTTTCGCCGTTGCTGCCTTTGCGCAGAAACGAAAAATCGCCCCGGCGAAAGCCCGCAAGCTCGAAATCCCAAATCGGCGCGCCTTCCAAGCGATAAGCGAGCGCCGCACTCGGATCCGACTCGAGCGGCACCGTACGCGAACCGATTTGAACCGCAGCCATTTCGTCCGGATCGTACAGTTCCACGGTTCCGTGCAGGCGACCATCGCTCATCGCGCGCCGCGGGTGGTCGAACCGCACGAAAGCCGTGATTGGAACTTTCGCAGTGGGAGGTATCCAGCGGTTCGCGGTGCTGCCCGGCATTGGCTCGACTCGTGCCGAAAGTGCAGCGCCAATGCCGGCCCTGCGGTAAGTGTTGCGAAGCCCTCGCACCTCAAGATCCGCGAGTGAAACAAATTTCGTCAGTTGATACCCGCCGTAACGGAACCCTTTCGGGTTAACTGCCAGATCGAGTGATCCAAAGGGCAATCTGAGTTGGCGAGCGCTAAGGTCAACTTCCTTTCCATCGTTAGTCGCGAGTCCTAAAGCGATGCCCCGATTGTAGAGGTCAACGGCGAGCCTAAGACGCGGATCATATTCCCCCGGTGCGTCAGTCAGGTCTGGCGGAAACAAAAAGGCATACGCATAAGCTGCGGAGGCCAGATAATAAGACTGGTTGCGCGATTCCTCGGCGTATGTGAAGGAGAGTTCGGACAGGGCAAATAACCGATCACGCTCGTGAGCTCGCCCAAGCCCGGAATTCAATTCGGCAAGGGTTCTTTGGGGATCTTGATCGAAACGCTCGCCAAGTGCGTTGCGCTCGAGCAATTGCGTCGCATACTCGCTCGGTTTGCCCGTGGACAGAACATTCGCAGTCAGTTCGCGATGCGCCGCTTGCTCGTCGAGTCGGGTAACTCCAACAGGAGTAGCGCAGGCGCTGGCAAAGAGGGCGATCAACGCAAGCCCGAGCGTCCAGGTCCTGATCGATCTTGCGATCGACGTCAAGAGCTTCTTAAACTCGTTTGCGGCCGCGAAGTCTGACAAACCTGGCGCAAGAGAGATCTGGGTCCCAAGAGAGACTGCGCGAGTTCTCATTGCATTCTTTGGCCCCGGATTGGACCCAACTTGGAGGTCCTTGGCAATTGTGTTTCATTTAGGATACTTCCGACAGGCTAAAACTCAACCTAACACATTTGATGGCCTTCGCTCCGCAAACTTTTTGAGCCTCCCGAGAATTTGGTGGTGGCCAGTTTGAATGTCGAGGATGAGCCGGATTGACGGTCAAACAACCAGAGTCAAGTGACAAAAGTGACGCTTCGCACCGAAGAATAACGCTATCAGGCCGGCAAATCCCTTCGCCATAAATGCCCGCGCTTGTCACACGGGAAGGTCATTCTCGGGCAGGCCACCCGTGCTCATCCCGCCGCCGCTCGCAGATCCGCCTCGAGGCATGCTGCTGCTTGGCTGGCCGTCCCTGATCCTCCTCCAGGATCCGATCGATGATCCCGACGAAAGCGTCCAGCTTCAGCCGCGCCGGCCGCCGATTTCGCCGGCAACCTGGCGGCACCGCGAACACCGGCATCTTCGCCACCTTTCGCGGGTCGCTCCCGAACCGACGCGCCGCTTCCCGCCGGCTCAGCCCCTCAACACAAACCGCTCGTCGCACCCGCCAGTACATATCCGCGCCTTTCATCCCCACCCTCTGCCCCTCCACGCAAAAGGCCATCAAATGCCGGATTTTTACTCCGGCGCTTACAAGCTGCGTCGCCGGCTGCGTTAGGCATAGGCAGCCTGAACTTCAACTCAGATGTGCCTGATTTTCTCTAAAATTTGCTGCTAACTTGTCCAAAAGGTTCTGGCGACATACAAGCGATTATCGACGACAGTTAATAATTGTAGCATAAAAAAACTACCAGTTGCTTGTTAATATCTATTTGACGGGATTCCGAGCTAGCCTAAATATATTGGTCAGAAACGATTATTGAGGGGGGACATAGGGCCACATGCTGAGTGTTTAGACAGTCTAAGCGAGAATTAATGTTTAGTAATTAAGGGGGGCTAAGATGTTGAAAACTCGAACCGGGCAAGGTGCCTCCAAAACGATCCATCCCGTCAATAGCAGGAGTCATAGCAAATGCGCGTCCAAGCCCAACCGCAGGCGCAGAGCTCAACCCAAGCCTAACTCTTATATCGACAGACCGTTCCTGGGCCGAGAAGTTGCCTATCAGAAGCTCAAAAATCGGCTGATTTCGCGCGGGTTGCCGAAGAATGTCTTCGACGACCTGCTCGAACATACGCTGACTATGAATTATAAGCGTAAATCTTACATTTTTTCACGAGGCGCACCGACCGACATGCTATTTTGGGTGTCTGGAGGTCTCGTCGATATTCTGTGCCCTGCGCCTGATGGCACGCAGAGGCTCACGAGTATTCTTGGCCCCGGTGATTTTTTTGGCCTCGTAGAATCCAATGACGACGAAGGAAAAGCCGGACAGGCATTGCAAGCGCGGGCACGAACCAATGTAGAAATCAGGCTTCTGGTCCGTAATGAGGTTGGCAAGGCCTTCAGCCAGCTAGATCCAAGCCTGCTAGTTCATATTTTGGGAGAGGTTGTAGCAGAATGCAGCAGAATGACCTTACACTACATGCAATTCATGGGCATGACCTTCCGTGACAGATTAGCAATTGTCTTAGCGGAGTATGCCGAGAAGTTTGGAGTTAAAGAGTCGCGAGGCGTGCTATTGCTTTCAGAATTTAGCCACAGCGATTTTGCTGACCTGATAGGCTGTTCGCGGCCGATGGCTAGCAAGACAATTGCAGAATTGATTTCCGACGGGAGGCTCGCCCGCACCGGAAGTCATTATATCGTCAAAGATTCGGTCTCGTTGAATGGCAAGGCATCAGGTCTCCAGGCGGCCGCCGATCACTATCGCTAGCAGTATCCGGGATTGAATCGGGGCTACCTGAACAGTGGTGGAGTAAAGGGGGCGAAATTGGGATGCGACGCGCGTCGAGAGATACCCAAGCGCCACCGATCTCCTCGAGCACAATTTCCTCGGCCCGGACCGAATCACTCGTCCGGTGGCTGACACCTACTCCACTCCGAACCAGCCCGGATGAGTATGTCTTTCGTTCGCACTCGATGCCTTCCTGCGACGGATGATGGGCCGAGGGATAGTGATTCCTTCATGCGGATCTGGTGCTTGAAACGCTGATTGTGGCGTGGGCGGAGCGGCGGCCCGCCGGGGCGATTTATGCTTCCGGCCACGCAGTTTATACGCATCGATCCCGTTTTGGACGCGATGCCGGGTAGTCGGCGGGTGACCTTCGACGTGTTGCATCGGAGATTATCTCCAATGGGATATACGTGAGCTTTCTCGCGAGGATCGTACGCGAGGTGATCGGGCGCCGCCGCACCTCCCTCGAATATTGATCGCCGATTAAATTCGAAAGGAGTCACTACTCAGAGCATCCATCCGCACATCCTCCGCCGTTCCCACAACCGGGGTTACGCCATACTCGCAGCGCGACCTGATGACATACTCACTACGGCAACCAACGCTACCGCATCCTCCACGAGTCTGTACGCGATAATCCGGGATTCGAACTTATTGACCGCTCGCGCGCCCGCGGACGTAAAGATCCTTTGAAACCGTCCACCTACCGCGATAATACGCGCATAGTAAGTTTTCTTTCACTTGGTCCAACCAGCGCTGCGGGGTGCTGTTCATTATGCGATTGTCTCAAAAAAAATCAGCCGCGATCTTAACAGTAACCGAGGTGTCTGGATATTTGCGGATTCACCGGACGACACTCTATCGAATGCTCAGAACGCATCAGTTTCCGGCGTTCAAAATCGGCAATGATTGGCGCATCAGCTCCGAGGCTATGGGTGAATGGCTGAGCGAGCGGGAAGCCCGAGGTACGAACATTACCGACGACATAATATCTCCGGACACCGCGTCACGAGCTGGCAATGGCTTGTCGAAATCCAAAGGGACGAAATCACAGTCGTAAAGCGCCTCCGTCTGGCCGGGCGCGCTGCGCGGTTCGTGACTGAATCGTAGCACCTTAAGGAATCCGGAAGTTCAATTGTCGACGCGGCTTTGTAACCGAATTCTGTAGCCTGCCTCCGCTTCAGACTCCACCCGAGAGGTCGTCGGTCCGGTTATTGGTATCGCGATTCATTGCTATGCGAGCCATCCTGTCTCTTGCCGCCTTGATCGCAGAACGACGCGGTGCCCGAATCAATGGAAGCCATGCGGCGCAAACAGTTGTGCCGCACGTCATGCAACGACATGGACGAGCGGCCCTTAAACTCGCGCCAGGGAAGTACCCCGCATTCCGGTTCGCCAGTGAGAAAATGGTTAGTGCGGCGGCCTCCATGCATCCCTGAATCAGTGAGTAACGAATGCAAACGGAAACATTTTATTATCGGCATTTCGGTTTGAGCAGACCACCCTTTGAAATGGTTAGCCAACCTAATTCGCTATATTTGAGCAAGTCTCATCGCGAGGGCCTTGCTGCACTGGAGTGGGGTTTGCTGCACGAACCAGGAAACTTTACCTTGCTTATGGGCGAAGTCGGTACCGGCAAAACCACCCTCATAAATGTCCTTCTCGGCCGGCAATACGAGCTGGCGCGAATCGCGTACATAATGAATCCGATGCTGGGCTTTGAAGAAATGCTGCGGGTGATCCTTGAGCAGCTCGGATATTTGCCAAACGCGGTGACAAAGCTCGACCTGCTCAGAAAATTTGAGTGGGTTTTCGGACAACTGAGACCGCGGGAACGAATCGCCATCATTATTGATGAGGCCCAAGCGCTCAGCGAGGAGACCCTCGAGGAGCTCCGGCTCTTCTCAAACTACGCGCGCAGTAGCAATGGTCATCTTGCGATCCTACTGGTAGGGCAGCCGGAACTATTGGCCCGCCTGAGGGCACCTTCGCTACGGCAGTTTCACCAACGCATTGGTGCGCGAGCGCTTTTGAATCCGCTGCAGCGAGAAGAAGCCTTCGAATACATCGATCATAAGCTGCGCGAGTCCGGCAGTGGCCTGCCCGATCTTTTGTACCATTTCATAAGTTAGTAATGGTTGAGCTTGCAAGCACTCCGATTCGATCAGATTTTGGTGGGCTGATCACCTCTTGATTTCGATACTCTAAAGCGGCCCATTTCGATGCTGTAAAATGGCCCACCTCGCAGACCCGAAGCATCCTGCTGAAGAGCAGGAGGCGCGGGATGGAGAGGAAAGCAAAGGTGGAGCTATTCGAGCAGATACGCAGGGAGTACGAATTCGGCGACGGTACCGTGCTCGGCATCGCGCGCAAGCTGGGAGTGCATCGCCGGATGGTACGTCAGGCGCTGGCCAATGCCGCACCGCCGGAGCGCCAGCAGTGGGAACGGAAGCGACCGATAATGGCGCCGTTGATGCCCTTCATCGACGCGGTGCTGGAAGCCGATCGCAACGCCCCGCGCAAGCAGCGTCACACCGCCCATCGCATCTGGCAGCGGATTGTGACGGAGCAGCCGGAGCGGAAAGTGTCGGAAGCGACGATTCGGCAGTATGTGCGCGAGCGCAAACGGGAGCTGGGATGGTCAGCCCGCGCGACCTGTGTGCCGCAGAGCTACGCACCGGGGCAGGAAGGCCAGGTCGATTGGTATGAAGCATGGGCGGAGCTCAATGGTGAACGGATAAAGCTGCAGGTCTTTGCGATACGGAGCATGGCGAGCGGCGCGGCCTTCCATCGGGCCTATCATCGCGCGACCAGCAGGCGTTTCTTGAGGCTCACGAGCACGCGTTTCAATATTTTGAGGGCGTCTTTCGCATCCTCAGGTACGACAACCTGAAAGCTGCGGTGAAGAAGATCCTGCGTGGGTTCCGCCGCGAGGAGACCGTGCGCTTCATTGCTTTTCGTTCACACTGGCGGTTCCAGAGCGAATTTTGCACGCCCGAGGAGCCCCACGAGAAAGGTGGGATAGAAGGCGAGGCCGGCTACTTTCGGCGCAATCATTGGGTGCCGGTGCCGAAGGCGCGCGACCTCGCGGATCTCAACGCGCAGTTGCTCGCCGCCTGCCGTGCCGATGAACGGCGCCAGATCGCCGGACACCAGCAGCCGGTGGGAGGGTTAATGATCGAGGAGCGTGCGCAGCTATTACCGCTCGCCGAACAAGGCTTCGAGCTGGCGGAGATCGCGTTTCCACGCGTGGACGGTCTCGGCTGCGTGCGGGTGCGGACCAATCTCTATTCGGTGCCGGCGGCGTCCGGCAAGACGGTCGAGGTCCGGCTTTATCCGAGTTACGTCGAAGTGCGGGATGAAGGGCGGTGCATCGCTTGCCACGAGCGTTGTCACGGGCGGCAGCAACAAGTGCTCGACCTGGAACACTATCTCGATGTACTGGAGCGCAAACCGGGCGCCCTGATCGGCTCCAGGCCGCTCAAGGCATGGCGGGAACGTGGCTGGTGGCCGCCAAGCTACGATCGGCTGCTCGACGAACTGATACACCGGCACGGCAGGCAGAGCGGCACGCGCCAGATGATTCAGCTGCTCAGCCTGATCAAACAGCATGGCCACCAACGGGTACGAACGGCGGTGGAAGAAGCAATCGCTCTGGGCTGTGCGGATGCCGCGGCGGTGCGGCATCTGGTGGAAGCCGCGGACCTGGCCCATGCGCGCAGTGCGCTCATCGAGTTGGGCGCACTTGCCCGTTTCGAACGACCACTGCCGGCGATCACCGACTACGATGGGTTGCTGAGCTCGGAGATAGCGCTATGAATGCGCAGGCCGCCGTTCTGGAAACTGCCAGCATCCAGCAGCAGTGCAAGGTGTTACGCCTGCCGGCGATCGCCGCGCAATGCGGCCAACTGGCCGAACAGGCGGTGCGCGAACGTCATTCGCACCTGGGCTTCCTCGAAGCGCTGTTGCAGGCCGAACTCGAAGAACGGGAACAGCGGCTGGTGGAGCGGCGCCTTCGCGAAGCGCATCTGCCGCGGATGAAGACCCTGGAGGAGTTTGACTTCGCCCGCAATCCCAAGATCTCGGCACAACAGATCCACGAACTCGCGCAAGGCGCTTACATCGGCCGGGCTGAGCCGGTCATCTTCATCGGTGACAGCGGCACCGGTAAAACCCATCTACTCACCGGCCTGGCAGTAGCCGCCTGCCGGCAGAAGCGCCGGGTTCGATTCACTACCGCCGCTGCGTTGATCAACGAAATGGTCGAGGCCAAACATCAGTTGCAACTCGGCCGCGCGTTGAGCCGTTGGGCCCGTTACGACCTCATCGCGCTCGATGAAGTGGGCTACGTGCCCCTGGCCGAAGTAGGTGCGGAGTTCCTGTTCCAGGTCATTGCCGAACGGGCCGAGAAGGCCGCAGTGATCGTTACTACCAACCTGCCCTTCTCGGAATGGACGCAGGTGATTCCCAACGCACGGCTCTGCAAGGCGTTGATCGATCGCATTACTGACCGCGCTAGCATCATCGAAACCGGGACTGACTCATACCGCTTTCGCCGAACCCTGGAGAAGCGCAAGGGCCGCAATGCAGAGCTGAACAATATTACCGCGCCGCCCCCGCTTAGCGGCGGCGGGAAAAAGGCGACCTAAAACGAGGCCCGTAGCGCTGATCATCAGCACAGAGCAATAACTGAACAACTAACGGAAAACTGGTGGGCCAAATGTAAGCATCGAAGTGGGCCAGACCGGATTGTCGAAATCACCTCTGGCGCCGGTGGCCGATAGCCGAGCGACGAGTGCGGTCTGACCGTGTTGTAGTGGACCCGCCAACGTTCGATGACGATTTGTGCCTCCTTGAGGGAGTAGAAGATCTCGCCGTTGAGGCATTCATCACGCAGCTTGCTGTTGAACGATTCACAGTAACCATTCTCCCAAGGGCTGCCCGGTTCGATGTACAGCGGCTGGGTGCCCAGCCGTTCGAGCCACTTCCGCACCACAGTGGCGACGAACTCTGGTCCGTTGTCCGAGCGGATGTGCTCGGGTCTTCCGTGCACGAGCATCACATCGGCCAGGGTCTCGATGACGTCGAGACTGCGCAGTCGCCGCTCGACCCGGATTGCCAGGCTCTCCCGGGTGTACTCGTCGATCAAGGTTAACATCCTGACTGACCTGCCATCGTGCGTGGCCGCGCTGACGAAGTCGTAACTCCAGACGTGATTGGGCCGCTGCGGCCGCAGCCGCACGCACGCGCCGTCGTTCAGCCATAGCCGCCCACGCCGGGGTTGTTTCCGCGGCACTTTCAGCCCCTCGCGGCGCCAGATGCGCTCGACCCGGTCCTTGCCCACTAACCAGCCGGCGCTGCGCAGCAGCGCCGCCACCCGCCGGTAGCCGTAGCGGCCGTGCTGGCCGGCCAGTGAGATGATCGCCCGGGTCAGCTCATCCTCGTCGTTGCGCACTCTCGGCGTATAGCGCTGTGTCCCGCGCCACTGGCTGAGCAACCGGCACACGTGGCGTTCCGAGAGCGCGTATCGACGCCGGACGTTATCCGCTGCGCAACGCCGCCGCGCGGGGCTTACAAGTTTCCCCGCGCGACGTCCTGCAAGATCTGTTTCTCCAGCGACAGCTCAGCCACCAGCCGCTTGAGCCGCGAGTTCTCGCGCTCCAGTTCCTTGAGCCGCTTGGCCTGCTCCAGCTTCAGCCCGCCATATTCCTTGCGCCAGCGATAATAAGTCTGCTCGGTAATCCCCGACTCGCGACACGCCTGCGGCGTCCCCTTGCCGTTGGCTATCGACACCTCCACCTGCCGCAGCACCGTCACGATCTCTTCCGCCGTGTACCTTCGCTTCGCCATTCCCAGGGCCCTCCTGTTCCAGCTTCTCTAATTTGTCGGCTGGTACAAAATTCCCCGAGCAGGCCAATAGCGGTAACACCAACGGCCCTGAACTCGGATGTATGTCTCATCAACGCGCCAGGATTTGTTGGTCGGTTTGAGATGACGGCGCAGTCGCTGTTCCAATTCGGGGCCGTATCGTTGCACCCACCGCTAGATGGTCGTGTGATCCGCCTCCAGACCGCGCTCGGCGAACAACTCTTCGACATCGCGCAGCGAGAGCGAGTAGCGAAGATACCATCGCACCGCACAAAGAATCAGCTCCGGCGCCGTCTGCCGCCACTTGAAGATTGCCGGTCGGGTTGCCTGCTTCACGGTCTCCTCAGATTACCAGCCACCGTCGCCAAACTTGCAACACATCCGCTGAAGGAGGGTCAGATTCTCTAATTCCAAAACAGCCCGGCTACGGAATCGGCGGGCAATAGCCGCGACGATGGAACGCACGTTTTGAAGCATCCCGGGAACACTATGGCCGGGAATCCCAAAACTCTAGACTTTTCAGCGGTTTCGGAGTTTTCAGTAGGGACAACTCTTCGCCGGGCCAGATCGAAACACGCCTGGCCGAGATCGGCGCCTACTACAACACGCGGCGGTACCACGAGAGTCTCAACTACCTGACCTCGGCCGATGTCTACTTCGGTCGCAGTAAAGCTATTCTCGCGCGAACGGGAAGCATCAGACTCAAAACCATCGAGTTGCGTCCCTCCCTGCATGACGCATCGGCAACCTGAACTTCAAATCTGATGGGCCTGATTCTCTCTCATTTTCTTTGCTAAATTGTCCAAAAGGTTCTGACGAGGTACAGAAGCGAAATCGACTCAATTGAGTGCTGTAATCGGCCTCGCGCACATTCTGAAAAGCAAAGGGCTACGAAATGAACCAAAAGATATGCTCAGCTCCGTCTGTTCGACATTCGATGAAGGGTTTGAAACCAAAGCTCTCAAAAAAGCACGGGCTTTGATTGACGAGTTTTAAATCCGGCGATCGAAGCGCCGAAATGAGAGCTGACCGCACTGATCTTAGCCTCGGTGGCCGTACGCAACGAAGCTCAACGGGTATGCCAGGCGGAAGACGATCATTTGAGTCGAGGGCTTTTGCGCCATGAACCTTAGCATTATTCTGCTTTTGATCGCTGGACTTCTGATAGTTTCCGCTCTTGTACAACCGCTTGCAGTCAGGCTCGGCCTTGCATCCTCAGTACTATTGGCGGTCGTAGGCGTCGCCGTTGGCGTTTCCGCTACTTTTCTGATCAGCAGCGGTCTCTTCGCAACTTTCGCCGGCATCGCGCGTGTAATTGTAAATCTGCCGATGCATTCCGATGCCTTTCTTTACATTTTCCTGCCGATGTTACTGTTTGAGTCGGCACTAAATATCGACGTGCATCGGATGCTTGAAGACGCGGCGCCAATCCTGCTCCTGGCAATCGTCGCTGTATTAATAGCTACGCTGGTAATCGGAGCAGGACTCGCGCCCATCGCGGGAGTGTCCGTTGTTCCCTGCTTCCTCCTCGGTTCAATCGTGGCTACCACGGATCCGGTGGCGGTGGTGGCCATTTTTCGCGACGTCGGAGCACCTGCCCGAATGACACGTCTGGTTGAAGGCGAAAGCCTGATGAACGACGCGGCCGCGATCACCTTGTTTGTTCTGCTTCTCAACATCCAGACCGGCGGGCACACCGCCCATATCGGTGAGGCGTGTCTGACTTTTGTGCGCAATCTTATGGGCGGCATTTTAACCGGATATATAGGCGCCCGGCTGATAATCTGGATGCTGAAATGGTTGCTTGATCTGCGGTTAGCCCAAGTCACGTTGACGTTGGCGTTGCCGTACGCCGTGTACATAATCGGCGAGCGTCAGTTTGAAGTTTCTGGTGTCGTCGCGGCGGTTACCGCCGGATTGGTGATGAACGCTATCGGGCAGCCGCGCGTATCGCCCGACGATTGGCGCTTCTTACACGACATTTGGGAGCAGTTATCCTTTTGGGCGAGTTCACTAATCTTTGTCCTCGCCGCACTGTTGGTCCCCCGGATGCTCGCGCATGTGGGCTGGTACGACGTGCTCTTACTCCTCGTCCTAGTGGTTGCCGCGCTTGCGGCGAGAGCGTTGGTCCTGTTTGGTATGTTGCCCATATTGACTGCCCTGCGTCTGAGCCAGAGCATCAACAATCGCTTCAAAGCGGTAATAGTCTGGGGTGGGTTGCGCGGTGCAGTAACCTTAGCGTTGGCTTTGGCCGTGACTGAAAACATCCACGTGGCTCCTGATGTCCGAACATTCATCGGGGTGCTGGCGACTGGGTTCGTGCTCTTCACCTTGCTGATCAATGGAACAACGCTACGCTTATTGATTCACATCTTGGGTTTAGATCGTTTGTCGGATCTCGATCAGGCATTGCGTGATCAGGTGCTGGCACTGTCTCAAGAGCGAGTATCAGATAGTGTCAATGCTATCGCCACCGAGTACAACTTTTCCTCCGGTATGAGCCGGCGCATCGTGGAGCTGCACGGCGCGCGGAATATTTCAGCCGATAGCGCAGGCCGGGAATCCTCGATCGAAGCATATACCGAAGACCATCAACTACTACTCGGATTGCTGGCGCTTGCGAACCACGAACGTGATCTTGTCATAGGGCATTTTACTGAACGCACAGTGTCAGGGCGCATCGTCGAAGAGTTGCTGGCTGCGGTGGGAGTGTTGATCGACCGTACCCGTGCAGGTGGTCAGCTGGAATACATGCGCGCAGCTCGAGAAATCGTCAATTTCTCGCGCCGTTTCCACATCGCACACTTTCTTCATCGGCGCCTTTCACTTGATGGTCCGCTAGTTGATTGCCTGGCCGATCGGTTTGAATTGCTGTTGATCGCTCGTATGGTACTCCAAGACCTCGGGCCATACATAAATAGGAAATTGTCACCGCTCATCGGTTCGCACGTTACCGAGATCGTGCGAGATCTGATGCGGCAGCGCCACGAAATGACCGAAGCGGCAATCGTTGCGCTCCGTCAACAATATTCGGTATATGCCGAATTGCTGGAGCGTCGTCTTCTGGAGAAATTCTGGCTACACCATGAGGATATGGAATATCGAGCCCTATTCGAGGACGGAGTAATCGGACCTGAACTGTACAGCGTGCTGCGCCGCGAAATTCTTACAGCTCGTATGGAGGTTGAGAAGCGTCCACGCCTCGATCTTGGGCTTGATAATCGATCCTTGATATCCAAGGTGCCAATGTTCTCCACATTGACGAAGGATCAATTAAATGCGGTTGTGCGTCTGCTACGTCCACGGATTGCGATACCTGGCGAAAGGCTAATTCGAAACGGAACCGTTGCCGACGCGATGTACTTTCTCTCTTCGGGCAGCGTGGAAGTACAGGTTGTTGGACAAAATATCATGTTGCGGCCGGGTGATTTTTTCGGTGAAATGGGACTGATAAGGCGACAGCGACGACAAGGCGACGTATATGCACGCGGTTATTGCCAGCTTCTTATGCTGCATCAGAAGGACTTCAGCAGGCTTTTGCGTAGCAATCCGCAAATTCAGACGCAGATCGATGCCGTGGCGAGCACGCGTATAAAGATGAATACACGCGCAAATCGCATTGAGTCCAAATAGGAATGTGGTTACAACGGCGCTGAGCTCGAGTCCGTCGACTCTTCCGGATTTAAGCGCAACCCGCCGAGCTAACTGAAGTAGTAGTATGTATGCGAGCGGCCTTGGTACCCCAGTTCAGCCAGCGCAGTTGGACGGCCGGGGCCTCATCGGAAGTGTTGCAACTTTGAAACCGGTGATTGAGGAGGTCCCGAGCGGAACTGGGCGGCGAGGTTTCAGGCAGCCAGATCGAACAGCTGCTCGATGAACTGATTCTGTTGGCGAACGTCATCGGCGCTGATCCACCGTGCCTGCCCCTTGCGGCTCATGTGTATCGCCTTGTATCCGGCGATCATTCGTTCCGCTGCTCGGAACTCGCGAAAGCTCTGCTTGGCCTTGACTCGTTGTTCGATCGCTCGACGATCCTGCTCCAGGATATTGTTCAAATATTGCACCGGTCGATTGCGGCAGCGCCGGCGCAGAGCTCCTTCTTCTTTCACGGCGGCAATCGCTGAGCCGTAGAGACGGGTGTCCTCCGCAAAATTGTTTGGATGATAACGGATGGATGAAGTCCTCTGCATTCGCGAAAGATTGAGGCCGAAGCGCCGGAAAATGCTCTCTTACTCTTCGGGTCCTCGGTGTGCAGTCGCTTCATCGTCAACCCAGTCCTCCTCCGTGTAGCTCACTCCACGGCGACCGGGTACCGAACGCGCCGGTCCTGCCGCGTAAAGCGGGCGGGAAAGGGGACCGTAGCAGAAGGTCTCGGTTCGGTAGCGGCGCCGACTCGGATTCCATTGATCAATGATCATCTCGACTGGCATTCGGCATCCTCGGTTGCAGCTCCAGCAGTTCTTCTGGAAGGTTCGCACGGCGAGCCGCCGATGACCGCGCTCGCGGTAGACCGCAAGCGACGGTGGAACACCGCGCCACGGCGGTGGCGTTGTCTCGTCCACAGCGTTGGGAGGCCCGACTTTCAACTTGCTGAGCTTGTAGAATTCAGCCGTCTCCAGGCGCGGATCTGGAACCGGCAGCGCCTCACCGAAGACGGCGGTCCCGGTCTGGAAGTGGTGTTTGGCGTGAGTGCCTTGACCCACCCCGACCAGATATTCGCGGGCTTCATTTCCAATCGTGCCACGGACCTTCAGAGCGTAACCCAGGTAGGTATGGCTGCGTTGATCGAACGAGCGGGTCAACCGGATCCGTGGTTGCACCGAGAGCAACACTCCTTGCCAGGCGGTTTTCTCGCCATGGTCGTTCATCGAGAGCGTCAGGCCGCAAGCTTGTATTCGTGATGCAGTCCGCCCAGGATCGGTGTGGCCATGACGTGATGACCGCCTGGAAGACGATGCCCGCATGGTTTGATTCGCGGGGCGTCCGGATCGGGAATGCCCGGCCCTAAAGATGAATGTGGCCTGCCGCGGTTGTGGTGAGCCATCCACGACACCAGGATTTTTCTCAAGTGTCCTTGGCTCAGCGGAATAATCCAGTCCAGACATTCCCGCCGCACAGTTCCGATAAGCCTTTCACAAAGTGAGTTCGCCTGCGGGCTGTGCACGGGTGTCGTGATTACCTTAAGCCCAAGCCGGGTCAGCGAACGGTCCAGTTCAGCAGAGAAGATCGCGTCGTGATCGTGGATGATGAAGCGGTAGCCGTGATCAGAAGGAATTGCTTCGCGCAGCTGTTGGAGAGTCCAGGCGGCGGTGGGATGGGCTGTGGCGTTGAGGTGAATCAGCCGTCGCGAGGCATGCTCCATTACCACCAACACGTAGAGGATTCGAAAAGTGGCTGTCACCGCGACACAGAAATCGCAGGCGATGATCCCCCGAGCGTGATTTTTCAGAAAAGTCGCCTACCGCTGATCGCCAGGTGATCCGCCCCGCGGCGGCGCCGGCGACCTTGCCATGTACTTCCGGATGGTCCGCGGCGACACGCGCAGGCCGAGCTTCAGCAGCAGCTCGTTTGCGATCCGTTCCTCGCCCCACGAGGGGTTCTCGCGGGCTATTCTTCGAATCAGACGCCGCAACTCAATAGGGATTGGCCGCCGGCCGGCTGCGGACTTCCGGCGCCAGAAAAGGCGGAAGCCCTTGTGGTGCCAGGCAATCAAAGTCCCGGGCTTCACCACAATCAACGCATCTCGCCAGTTGAACCACCGGCTGAGCAGCACCATCGTCAGGCGGGTCGGATCGTCGCCACGTCGGGGCTTGATCTTGCGTTCCTGATAGAAAGCGAGCTGCTTGCGCAGAAACAAATTCTCGGCAGCGAGCGTAGTTCTGGACCGCAAACCGAGACACAGAAAGTCGATTAGATCAGCCAGGATTCTCAAGCAACCCAGCCCCGCCTTCATCATGCCAAGCTGCCCCCTCTCGTCGATAATGCCTGCCTAAAATCGCTAAGAACAATGGAGGATTCAAGCCAGAGCTAAATATTTTTGCGGAGCACAGGTCGGCCCGCGCCGGGGGCGCGATGCCTTCAACCCAGGCTGTCTACTGCTTAAAGACCAACGGTGGGCCGCTGACTCGCTTTCCCTTAAGGGCGACCGTCACCTCGACCCGGTCGGCAATTCTGATGAAGGGGATGCCGCTGTTCATCCCGTAGTCGCTACGATCGAATGCCATTGTCCCCGTGATTTCGCCCGAGCCTGTGCCTTTGCCGGACACCGCCAGGGTCAGTTTCTCGGGTTTGGTCACTCCGCGTATCGTAAAATTGCCGTCCACCTCGAAGGTGTTAGGACCGCTCTGGACGATCTTCGTTGACCTAAACGTGATCAAGGGATTCTGGTCGACGTCGAAGAAGTCTGAGCTCTTCAGCCTGCCATCCTTCAGGCTGCTTCCGGTATCCACGGTGGCAGCCTGAATCTTGACGTCTAAAACCCCCGTCGTCACGTCTGGCGATGAAAATCTTAGAGTGGCGTCCCACCGGTCGAAAGTGCCCTGTATAGCAATCGACGCTTTCACGTAGAACTTGATCGAGCTTTCTGCCTGCGTAATCGCGAAGACCGGAGCCTCCTGTGCCTGGGTACCTGATGGGAGCACAACAGACGCCAATAGGAAGAGAGCAGCTAAACGCATGGCGGCGAGTCTGAGTTTTTCCTGGACCTTTGTCAATTCCGCTATTCGATTATAGCGGCCGATAAACCCATCCAGCCGGGTGCAATCAACCGCTTCTAATGTGGTGTGCCGGATTCAATTTCCTCCACCATCCTCGAGGCCGACCGATAGCTGAAAGATGTCTGTGGCGAATTCCAATTTTAGGCAGTCGGAGCCTGAAATAAGCCATGGTGGCGTGCGGCCCAAAATCAACAATGCGCCAAAGGCGGGCCGGAAGGAGAAATCTCGCGGCCCTCATCTTGGGTACCATAAAGGAAAGGGTTTGAAGTTGTACAAGTGGAAGATACTGGTCAACTTCTCTCAAAAGTCACACACCAAGTAGTGGTGGATTGCAATTCCTCACTTCGCAATCAGGCGCCGGAATCTTTTTCAAGCACGATCGCGACGACGTTCGACAATGTCACTACGATCTGTTCGCCAGCCTTTACGTATTGAAGGTTTGCAGGATTCGCGACAGTGATCGTTTCATCAACGCCATCGGGACCTTTCACTGTGGCGGTCTCCTTAGCGAGGTTGATCGCGTCGACAGTAACTATCATTTCCCTGCGGGTTCCGACGACGGCGCCAGGAGTCTGTCCCGGGATGGCTGACACAATTCCTTCCGCCACGGAAGCGATTGGCAGGACCTCGCCTGGCTGCTTCTTTCGGATCGTCACGATTTCGTAGAATTTGGCAACGAACGGTTCCCCCGCTTTTGCGGCGGCCAGGTTGTAGGGATTATACACGTGGAGAGTTACCAGTTTGCCGCCGGGACCCTGAAGCGTGACCAGCTTTTTAGCTCGATTTACGCTAACGATTTTTCCGTGAATCGTGACCACGGTTGCTGAACCGATGCCAACGAGATGTTCCTGGCCGGCCGCATTTCCGGGCGCGGAGGGGGGCGGTGCGGCATTTATTGCCCCGACTCTGCTCGATTCCGGAGCCGCTGAGACCGAAAACTGCGAAGCCGGCAGTTTGGCAGTTCCATTCGCTGCCGCCGGATTAGCGCTGGAGCAGGCGGACAGCAGCCCAATCAAAGAAAGGCTGCCGAGAACGATCGAAGACTCAACGATAGAGCGACCCAGCGCCATTGTGCGCGTTGCAATCTTTAAGATTCGTCCCATTTCCGGTTCTCCTGCAACTTTGGGTTTGGGTCCTCGATGACCGTCCAGTCATTCGCTGTCAGCTGCCAACGCGCTACCGGTATGAAGGTGGCGGGAAACGACCGTGTCTGGAACGCATTCCTTCAAGTTGCCGATCTCTGATTTGATAATCCATATACCATCTGAATCTGAAACCGAATAATGCGCTGATTTAGCGTTGGAATAGAGTTTAATTTCCTACGTTTCCTTTATTCCCTCACGTGCTCATAGAGTGGACACACGAACAAGTTAGACCAAGGTCCAATTGCAGGTGCACGAATTGGCCTGCCCGATCTTTTGTACCATTTCATAAGTTAGTAATGGTTGAGCTTGCAAGCACTCCGATTCGATCAGATTTTGGTGGGCTGATCACCTCTGGCGCCGGTGGCCGGTAGCCGAGCGACGAGTGCGGTCTGACCGTGTTGTAGTGGACCCGCCAACGTTCGATGACGATTTGTGCCTCCTTGAGGGAGTAGAAGATCTCGCCGTTGAGGCATTCATCACGCAGCTTGCTGTTGAACGATTCACAGTAACCATTCTCCCAAGGGCTGCCCGGTTCGATGTACAGCGGCTGGGTGCCCAGCCGTTCGAGCCACTTCCGCACCACAGTGGCGACGAACTCTGGTCCGTTGTCCGAGCGGATGTGCTCGGGTCTTCCGTGCACGAGCATCACATCGGCCAGGGTCTCGATGACGTCGAGACTGCGCAGTCGCCGCTCGACCCGGATTGCCAGGCTCTCCCGGGTGTACTCGTCGATCAAGGTTAACATCCTGACTGACCTGCCATCGTGCGTGGCCGCGCTGACGAAGTCGTAACTCCAGACGTGATTGGGCCGCTGCGGCCGCAGCCGCACGCACGCGCCGTCGTTCAGCCATAGCCGCCCACGCCGGGGTTGTTTCCGCGGCACTTTCAGCCCCTCGCGGCGCCAGATGCGCTCGACCCGGTCCTTGCCCACTAACCAGCCGGCGCTGCGCAGCAGCGCCGCCACCCGCCGGTAGCCGTAGCGGCCGTGCTGGCCGGCCAGTGAGATGATCGCCCGGGTCAGCTCATCCTCGTCGTTGCGCACTCTCGGCGTATAGCGCTGTGTCCCGCGCCACTGGCTGAGCAACCGGCACACGTGGCGTTCCGAGAGCGCGTATCGACGCCGGACGTTATCCGCTGCGCAACGCCGCCGCGCGGGGCTTACAAGTTTCCCCGCGCGACGTCCTGCAAGATCTGTTTCTCCAGCGACAGCTCAGCCACCAGCCGCTTGAGCCGCGAGTTCTCGCGCTCCAGTTCCTTGAGCCGCTTGGCCTGCTCCAGCTTCAGCCCGCCATATTCCTTGCGCCAGCGATAATAAGTCTGCTCGGTAATCCCCGACTCGCGACACGCCTGCGGCGTCCCCTTGCCGTTGGCTATCGACACCTCCACCTGCCGCAGCACCGTCACGATCTCTTCCGCCGTGTACCTTCGCTTCGCCATTCCCAGGGCCCTCCTGTTCCAGCTTCTCTAATTTGTCGGCTGGTACAAAATTCCCCGAGCAGGCCACTGGTCGAACTCGGCGCCGCGATGATGGTCGCGTCCACGATGGTTCCAGAGCGCAGCAACAGCCGCCGTTCTTCCAATAAGTGCGCCACCGCGTCGAAGATGGCGTGGGTCAGGCCATGCTGCTCCAGCAGATGGCGAAAGCGCAAAATCGTGCTCTCGTCCGGCACCACCTCGTCGCCCAACTCGACCCGTGCAAAGCGCCGCATCGACTCGCTGTCATAGATCGCGTCTTCGGCCTGCGGGTCCGACAGGTTGAACCACTGCTGCAGGAAGTAAATCCGTAGCATCTTCTCCAGTCCCAGCGGCTGCCGTCCTCGTCCGGCTTTGGGGTAGTGCGGCTCGATCAGTCTGACCAGCTGCGGCCAGGGAATCACCCCATCCATCTCGCCCAGGAATCGCTCGCGCCGGGTAACTTTGCCTTTCCCATTCCATGCCATCGATGCGAACGTCCGCTGATTCCCCATCCCCCCTCCTCCACTCCTGCCGCTCCCACTTATGATTTATACCAAACCGATACACTTGTGCAGAGGTTCCTTAGTGGTGCACCTTGAAGGACGATAAGCAGAACCGCTGGGCCGCGCGGATCAAAGCCGAGCGTGGGCCCAACGTAGCCGCCGTCGCTATGGCCAACAAAAATGCCCGGGTGCTGTGGGCGCTGCTCAGCAGGGGTGACCGCTACCGCCCGGACAGCGCAATCACGCAGACAGTTTCGCGCCCCGGCTCTCCATCTCCGGTTGAGAGAGCACGGGGCGCGAAACTGCGCTTAACACAGAACTGACCGGGACTGAACACTGTACTTGCCGAGGTTGCGTAGGGTGCTTTGTACGATGCTGATGGCGAACCGGTCGGACCGGCGTTTCAGAACTCTGCCTTCGAGTCATGGCCCGCGGGGCCGCTTGAACGACTAGCAGAATGAAGCGCGCGGAAATCCATCATGGCCAGGGCCTTCCTTTACGCCCGCTCAAAAGGCCGGATATACGACTGCAACCGGATTTCAATCAGGTCTGCAATTTCACCCTTGCACGCGGGCGGGGTCCATATAGGATTCGATGAAAGCATTCTGGACCGGCTTGCCGGGCTGGATGTAGTGCCAGGCAACCCGGTCAATGGCCCAGCGCAGCACCGCGCCGCTGGTTAGTTCCGTGCCGTTGTCGCTGACAATGATCTGGGGCGTGCCGCGCTCCGACGCCAGCCGTTCGAGTTCGCGCACGACGCGCACGCCGCCCAGCGAAGTGTCGACTACCATGGTCAGGCATTCGCGGTTGAAGTCATCAACGATGGCCAGGATGCGAAAGCGCCGACCATCGCTGAGCGTGTCCGAGACGAAGTCGAGCGACCAGCGTTGGTTGATCACACGCGGTAACAGTATCGGCGCCCGGGTTCCCAGCGCCCGTTTGCGCCGGCCGCGCCGCCGCACCATCAACTTCTCCTCGCGGTAGAGTCGATAGAGCTTCTTGCTATTCATGGCATGTCCCTCGCGGGCCAACAGCCAGCCCAGTCGCCGGTAGCCGAAACGGCGCCGCTCCTGTGCCAACTCGCGCAGGCGCTGACGCAGTGCCGAATCGTCTGCGCGCCTGGGCTGATAGCGCAGTAGCGAATGGTCGATCCCCACCAGCCTGCAGGCGCGTCGCTGACTCAACCCGTGCCGCTCAATCAGCTGGTTCACCGCGCTTCGCCGTGCCGCAGGCTTCAGACGTTTTTTCCCAGCAGGTCCTTGAGCGCCGCGTTATCCAGCATCGCTTCGGCCAGAAGCTTCTTGAGCCGCCGGTTCTCATCCTCCAGCGCCTTCAGCCGTCGCGCCTCCGAGACCTCGAGCCCGCCGTACTTCGCCTTCCACTTGTAAAAAGTCGCGTTCGAGATCCCGTGCCGCCGGCACAGATCAGGCGTCTTCAAGCCGGCCTCATGCTCGCGCAATATCCCGATGATCTGCTCCTCGCTAAATCGGCTCGCTTTCATCTGTCCTTCTCCTCTCGTTGAAGGACCCTACCTTAAAACCGCGGGTGTTTTCGGGGGGCAGGCCATCTGAATTTGACCTTGCGTCCGGCGCCGAGCGACCAGCCGTGTCTCAACGAAGGCCAGAATATCCACAGCACGCTGATGGTCACCGACAAGCGCATTGGCGATCGAACGAGCCGTTTCTCGATAGAGAAAAGAGTCCGGTGTATGGAAAAAGCTCCCAGAGGTCGAGTACCGTTTCTCGTCGGCTTTAGTGGGCGGAGACAGCAAAGCATTGATGCGGGAAAGATCAGGGCCGAGCTGCATGTAGTGCCGAGCCTGCTCGCGACTTAGCTCGTAGTCATCGCTGAAGTGAGGGCTAATGCCCTTTTCGTGCTGAAAGATTACGAAGTCTTTGGTGGTCTACAGTATGTCAAGCACCCTCCGGCCGCGCTTGTCGAGGCCACCAATCCGGTAGTCGCCAACCCGGTTAGCCGGTACGTCCGCAGACATAGCAGGCTCGTAATGGGTCTCAAGCGCGACGGGACGATTTGAGGTGTCGGTCATCACTTCCTCTTCCTCTTTCAAGAGAAGTTGAATAGCGCGATTCGGCACTCGTGTAAGGTTGCTTCGCAACGAATCCCAGCGAAGATTTTAGATCGAGAACGGCGAGAACGTACATCGCCGAGGATAATTTTCTGTGGTTGTGCTTACCGAACACGCAAACCCTGCCGTATTGATGGTTTGTCCCTACTGAAAACATAAACTCTGAAGTAGTGATGATGGAGTCGGCCGAGTATGGGTAACGAGATAACGTTCCCGACCGGCTGCATGCGCCTGTGGTGGGGCGCATCTTTGTCCAGTGACAGATGAGTCCGCACCTGGTTGTAGCACGAAGCGTACGTTTTCAAGATACGGCGCAAGTGCGCCTCGCCGAACACGATCACATGGTCGAGACATTCGCGCCGAATCGATCCGATGAGCCGCTAAGTGTGGCCGTTCTGCCAGGGTGAGCGGGGTGGGATCGGATGATCGCGGATCCCCATCGAGCGAACCCGACGGGTATACGCTGGCCCGAATGCTCCGTCGCGATCGCGAATCAAGTATCGAGGTGCTTCGTCCCACGGAAGGGCTTCGGTTACCTGCTCGGCGATCCACTCGGCCGTCGGATTACGGGTGACGTTAGCCGTGACCAGTCTTCTGCGACCATGGTGAAGGATCGGCAAGCCATAGAGGAGCTTGAATAAGATGGTCGGCACGACAAACAGGTCGATCGATGCGATGCCGGCAGTGTGATTACGAAGGAACGTCTTCCAACCTCGTGAGGACGGCCGGCGCCACGGTCTTTCCATGTACTTGGCCACGGTCGACTGCGCGATATCGATCCCGAGCATCAGCAACTCGCCATCAATCCGCGGCGCCTCCTACAGCGGATTCTCCGCGTTCATCTGCCGAATCAGACCTCGGATGTCGCGGTTGATCTTCGGACGCCCACCACGCGACCGCGACTTCCAGCGCCAGTAGGCTTGAAATCCTCGCCTGTGCCAGCGAATCACCGTCTCAGGCTTGACGATTACGATTGCATCCAGGAGCGAAGGAAAGACTCGGGACAAACAAGCGAAGATCAAGCGATCGAGATTCCGCAATCGCACCCGCGCCGGCCCACTGCGGCTCAAAACGATAACCTGTTGGCTCAGGAGAATGTTTTCGACTTCAAGTCGCTGCCGCCCATTGAACCGCGCACGCAAGATCAGCAAGAGCCGAGTCAGGAATGCGACCATTGTGGGTCCCACTTAATACACGCGCCGCCTTTCGTCACTCCGGACGAGGTTTTCGGTAGGCACACGTCGTTAATGCCTGCTTAAAATCGCTAAGAACAATGCGAGGTTCAGGCCAGAGCCAAATATTTTTGCGGTGCATGGGACATCGGTGCATCGTTTTGCAATGAGAAATGCGTCCGAACCTGCCTGTAAGAGGACGCGCGATCGCTCGGCATACGCCGTAACCGTGCTTCGTCGAGCGCGATCAGGTGGTCGAGGCTTTCGCCTGAATCGAGCTAATGAGACGCTCGGCGTCGCCGTTCTGCCAAGGCACGAGCGGCTCAGCCTCGCGGCTCACTCAAATGATGCGAATCCTGATTTCCCGAATGCGGCGCGAATAGCTATTGCGCGAAAGCCCCACCATCAACCGGCATCGGCAAACCCGTGACATATGATGCGCGTTCCGAACACAGCCATGCCACGCTTTCGCCAATTTCCTCGGGTTCGCCGAAGCGCTTGAGCGGTTCCGAGCGGATGAAGCGCTGCTCGACTTCGGCGCTGCCGCGCATGATTCGCTGCATCATCGGCGTACGGATTGGGCCTGGGCACACGGCATTGACCCGGATGCGGTGGCGGCCGTATTCGAGCGCCGCCGCTTTGGTAAGTCCGGCGACGCCATGCTTAGATGCGACGTAAGCAGGACCGCCGACGCTGCCGACCAGACCGGCCATCGACGAGGTGTTCACGATCGCACCGCCGCCGCCCTGCTTAAGCATCTGGGCAATTTCCGCCTTCATGCACAGCCATACGCCGGTGAGGTTGATCGAGAGCACGCGATGCCAGTTCGCTTCGCTGCACTTATGCGTGACCGCCCCTTCGCCCTCGATGCCGGCATTATTGAATGCGCAATCGATTCTGCCGTAGGTCTCGACAGCCTTTGCCACCATCGCTTCGACCTGGTTGGAGTTCGAGACGTCAACTTGCATAAAGAGAGCGGTGGCGCCGGCATCGTTCAACGTCTTGAGAGTTTCCCGACCAGCATCGGCGACGATATCGGCGACCAGTAACTTCGCACCTTCGCGTGCGAAGATTTTCGCGGTTGCGCGGCCGATTCCCGATCCCGCGCCGGTGATGATCGCAATTTTGCCCTCGAGTATTCCAGCCATAATCATCTCATCATGTAGCGAGTTTGGAGTTTACTGGCTCTTCGACCTTGGCGTCTCTGAAAAAATCCCAATGGTTGGTGGTCTCCGGCTTCAGCAAATTAGTTTAATCGAAGTCGCCAAACCCGGTATCCCGGGCAATCCTGCTTCGCCTGGCGCGCCGACCGCACGATGCATCACCAACGTACTATTAACATTGAAAGGTTCAATTTTCGAACCGAAGCAGAGCTTAAGCCCAAGCGTGTTGATTTCATGTTTCAATTGGTTCGCATGCTGATAGTTAGTGCGTATGAAAACCCGGTTGGGTCGTGGGTTGGACAGTCGTTGGCGCTTTTTTGTACGCTCGACGCGATCCGCAGGCTCGCGAATCGCGACGAGCCGGAGGGCACATGGCGAATTGGGATTTGAAGGACAAGGCCGCGATCGCCGGCGTCGGCAATTCAAATTTTGGCCGGCGACTGATGCGCAGTCCGATCGATCTCGCCGCCGAGGCGATCGTCAATGCCCTAGACGACTGCGGATTGCAACGTGAGCAACTGAACGGACTTATCGTGAGTTTCGGATCGCCGCTGGGCACCGACGGCGACCAACTCGCGTCGGTGCTGGGGCTCAACCTTCGCTGCTACAACCAGACGTGGGCGCATGGAAGATTCACCGCAAGTTGCATTCAGTGGGCGGCGATGGCGGTTAACGCCGGTCTGGCCGACGCGATCGCTTGCCTTGCCGCAGTCAGTTTCTCGGGAATGCGCCGGCCCAAGATGGGCGGAGCGGGAGATCGCGAAGGCGCGCGCGAGGCCGGCGGGGGCCACGGCGAGGACCCGGTTTACGGAATGACTTCGCCGGGCGCGGGCGCAGCGCTGGTGGCGCGGCGCTACTTCGAACGCTTCGGTGCGAGTAGCCGGCAACTGGCTGCGGTCCCGATCGCATTTCGCAAGCACGCATCGATGAACCCGGCGGCGATCATGCGCGAACCCTACGATGCCGATGACTACGCGGCCTCGCGCTACGTTTGTGAGCCGCTGCATCTGCTGGATTACTGCCTGATGAACGACGGTGCATCCTGCGTGATCGTCACGACGGCCGAGCGTGCGCGAGATCTGAAGAAGGCGCCGGTGTATATCAGCGGGATGCAAGGGTTGCCCGGCGGTCACGAGGAATTTATCTGGGCTTATCCCGGATTCGGTGTCGCCCAGCAATCGGTGTTCGATTACGACCCGGGCGTTCAGCCGGTGTACGAAATGGCTGGGATTACTCACAACGACGTTGACGCACTATTCACCTACGATGCGTTTTCGATCCTGGCGTGGATCGCGCTAGAGCGTTTCGGCTTCTGCAAGATGGGCGAAGCCGCCGCGTTCACGCAAGACGGCCGCATCGAAGTCGGCGGCGAGTTGCCGATGAATACCAACGGAGGCTTGCTCTCCGAGGCACATATTATGGCGTGGAATCATCAGGTGGAAATTGCACGGCAACTGCGCGGCGAATGCGGCCTGCGCCAGGTCAAGGACTGCGAGATAGTACAGTGGGCGAATGCGTACGGCGATTCCCTCATTTATCGCAAGTGACTATTGCGGGCATGAATGACGAATCGATCCGCAAACCTGGATGGTGTGCCGGTACGAGATGTTACTAAACCAGCTATAGGCGGCAGCGTACGGAGATAATCGTGCCGGAAACGCAATACCAGAAACCTTTGCCACTAATCACGTCGCTCAACCAGCCATATTGGGCCGGTCTGAAAAACCGCGAGTTCAAGCTCCAGCGCTGCGACGGATGCGCGACGGTATGGTATCCGCCATCGCCGCTATGCCCGCGCTGCTGGTCGCGCAATTTTAGCTGGACGCGGCTCAGCGGACATGGCCGCGTGAACTCCTGGGTCATCTTTCATCAGTCGTATTTCAGGGGCTACGACGGCGATATTCCCTACAATGTCGCGGAGGTCGAACTCGACGAAGGGCCGCGCGTACTGACTAATCTGGTGGGCGTCAAAAACGATGAAATCCGCACCGGGATGCCGGTCGAGATCGTGTACGACGACGTCACGAGTGAGATAACGCTCGCAAAGTTCCGGCCGCGCACCGGTTGAAGCGGGGCGGGAGGCAATACGCATGGCGAGAATCCTTGAGGGTATTCGCGTCTTCGATCTAACGGTTGCCGCGGTCGGTCCGTGGGCGACCAAATTGCTGGGCGAGCTTGGAGCCGACGTTATCAAGGTCGAGGCGCCGGGCGGCGACGCGCTTTCGCATGGCGTGCCGCCGAAGATCAAGGGCAGCTCGGTCCTCTATATATCCGGCAACTACAACAAGCGGATGATCGAGCTGAACCTCAAGAACGAGGCCGATCGCTCGATCGCTCTGAAGATAATCGAGAAGAGCGATGTCTTCGTGAACAACATGCGGCCCGGCGCGGTCGAGCGGCTCGGACTCGGGTACGACGTGGTGTCGCGAGTGAATTCGAAAGTTGTTTACGTCGTCGCCTGCGCCTACGGACGCGTTGGCCCGATGGCACAGGAGGCCGGCATCGACCCGACCGTGCAGGCGTTTTGCGGGTGGTGCGGAATCACCGGGCCGGAGAACGGACGCGGCGAGATGTTCCGCCATCTTGCGCATATCGATCTCACCACCGCGAGTATCGTCACGCAGGCGGTGTTGCAAGGCTTGCTCGCGCGCGAGCGCACTGGCAAGGGACAACGGATCGAAGTCGAGATGCTCAGGGCGGCGTTGGCGATTCAAACAAACCGCCTCGGCGAATATTTCGCCGCCGGCGCGCAGACGCGGCCGCTGGGCAGTGCAACATCGACTACTGTTCCGCATCAGGCGTTTGCGTGTGCGGATTCCAAATACCTCGCAGTCGGCGTGGTCAAGGAAAGCCAATGGCCGGGGTTCTGCCGCGCGCTAAAGTTGGACGAACTGATTTCGGATGCGCGCTTTGCTGCGAATCCGCTGCGGGTTAAAAATCGTGCCGAGTTGATACCGATTCTGGCCGCGCGATTCAAGACCAAACCAGCCGCGTGGTGGATTCTTCGCCTGAGCAAAGAACGGGTGCCCAACGGCCCCTTCCTCACATTTGACGAGCTTCGCTACCATCCGCAGGTGCTGGCCAACGGTCATATTGCCGAGATCGACACGCCGCATTGGGGCAGGCTCGAGGTTGATAGTCCGCCGTGGAATTTCGATCGTACACCGGCTGCGCCGGTTCGTGCCGGGGGTCTTCCGGGCGAGCATACGGCCGAGGTGCTGGCCGAACTCGGAATCATCGCGGCGCCGGGCGAGTGACGCGAGGCCGATAGATGAGCGCGCAGGGAAGTCTCGCTGGATTTCGGGTGGTCGATGTTACGCAGGGACTATGCGGTCCGTTTTGCTCGATGCAACTCGGGGACGCGGGCGCGGAGGTGATCAAGATCGAGCCGCCGGGCGGCGATGACGCGCGCCGGATGGGGCCGCCCTTCGTCGGTAACGAGAGCGCCGTATTCCTGAGCCTCAACCGCAACAAGAAAAGCGTGGTTATCGATTATCGTCAGGCCGAAGGGCGCGAAGTGGTGCGCAGACTCGCGGCGACCGCCGACGTATTCCTCGAAGACCTCGGTCCCGGTGAAGCCTCGAAACTCGGTCTCGGCTACGACGATCTGAGCCGTGATAACCGGCGGCTGGTGTATTGCGCGATAAGTCCGTTCGGCGAGGAAGGTCCGCTCAAGGATTTACCCGGAGCCGATCTGGTGATCCAGGCAATGGCGGAGTATACGGCGTCGCTCGGCAAAATCGGGGAACCGCCGGTGCGGCTGGGCGCCGATGTCGCGAGCCTCAACACCGGGATCTTTGCCGCGCAGGCGATTTTCGGCGCTCTGTTCCATCGCGAGCGCACGGGCGAAGGGCAGCGGGTCGCGGTCAGCGAGTTTGGCTCGCTGATGCACATGCGCGGCATCATGTGGCTTTCGCGCAGCGACCCGGACGACTGGTTTGGCTTCCATCTGGACCACTACACGATGCCGCCGGAGTACGGTTATCAGACCAGCAACGGCCCGTTCTATTTCATCCTGCGCCGCGGCAGCTCGGAGGATTGGGACCGGCTGCTGCTCGAGCTCGGGATGGAGCATGTGCTGAGCGATCCGCGATTCGCCGATTATGGTCGGCAGGCGACGAGTATCGGGCGCTATGCGGCGGAGGTGAAACCGATCTGGGAGGAGGCGTTCAAGAATCGCACGCGCGAGGAACTGATCGCGTTGATCCACAGCATCGGTGGTGACGCGGTGCCGATTCTCGACTACCCGTCGCTGCTCGGCCATCCGCAAATCGAAGCCCTCGGCGCGATCGCCGAGATCCAACATCCCACCGCCGGCGCTTTCCGAACGGTCGCGCCGTTCATACAGTTTTCGGAAATGCCGCTCGAAATCCGAAGCCCGCCGCCCACCCTTGACCAGCACACCCGCGAAATTTTGAGCGCACTCGGCCTCAAAGCCGCGGAAATCGAGCGCTTGTGCAAACAGAATCCAACCGGTTGAAAAACCAAACGAGATAGCATCATGGCCGACGCAAACGGATTGCTCGTGATCTGGACCGACATCGCATCGGAGTATGAAGCCGACTTCAACGAATGGTACGACAAGGAGCATATTCCTCAATTACTTGGCGTTCCGGGATTTCTAACCGGCCGGCGCTACGAGGCCGTTGAAGGCGCGCCAAAGTATATTGCGATCTATGAACTCGCGGATGAGACCGTGCTAAAGACCGACGCATTTCGTGCGGTTCGCGAAAATCCGACAGCGTGGACCAAAAAGATCACTCCGCAATTCCGCAATACTCAGCGCGGGGTCTTTCGACAGATATTCTCGCATGGTACGCCTCCACAAAAAGACGCCGAGTTCGTGCTGACGGTGCGGCTCAACACTCCCGCGGATCATGAGAAGGAATTCAACGACTGGTACAACGAGGATCACGTTCCAGCGCTGGTGGGCGTCCCCGGCGTGTACGCGGCGCGCCGATATGTGGCGGTCGAGGGCGATCCCCAGTATCTCGCGGTTTACGAAATGCACGATGGCGCGGCGACCAAATCGCCGCAGTGGGAGCAAGCGCGGAATTATGGACGGACGGAACAGATCCGGCCGTACCTCAAAGACCTGAAGGTGATTGTCGCAAAGCGAATTTTCCCAGGATAAGCGACGCGTCGTAGATACCGTGCACGATCCGGATCGCATGCGAACCGGCGGAGGTTATCGCAAACTGAGTTGTGAACGTCGCGTCCTCAGAGAATTTCAAATCGCGAGGAAGCATCCCGCCCGTTCATCAGATGTCGTCGAGCGGAAAAACCGGGCGACGAATCTTAGTATAGGGCAGTCGGCTCAAAATCTGAGTAGCTAACCCGGGGGTATCGACGTCGATAAATGTTCGCGCCACAGCCGCCATCCCGGGGCGATGCTGCATCTCGGACTTGCAGACAAGAATTTTGCGTTGAGTCGGTTCAATGCCGAGGCTCCGGAAGTGGTTGGGCTCGAACACCAGCACCGCGCGCGAAGTCAGAATTACATCGATACCGCCGCAGTCGAGTACTGCGGTCGCGCCGCGCCGAGTGGTACCGCTGTTGAAGCGGGTCGAGGTGGTGAACACACCGTCGTGGATCGTCCGTACGCGGCCGCTGATCTGAACCGGGGCGCCGTGGAAGTTATCGACTTTACCACCGACGGTCAGCGTTACGTTCTTCCCGACGCCGGCGCGAATCGCGTCCTGCACCGCAGCGGGATCGGCAATGTTGCCAATCACCGCGCCCTGGGCGTTTTGCTTCAGTAGCTCGGCGAGCAGCGCGGTGCCATCGCCCGGCGTACCGGCTCCGCCGCTATCGGCGAGGTCCCCGAGCACGACCGGCCCTTCATCGGTTTCTATTGCTTCGCGCACCGCGTCCGGCGCCGGCACCATATCCGTATGAAAGGAGTGGCGCTTGCGCCAACATTCCTCCTTGATTTCCTCGGCGATGTCGCGGGCGAGATTGGGCTCACGATTGGTCGTAACCACCACGCTCATGCCGGTTTCCGCCCGCTCGGAGCAGAAGAAACCGCCGAGCAGCGAAACGTCGAGAACTCGCGGGTCGTGGCGAGCGCGATTGCGCGCGAGGCGCATCAGATGTTCCATCGGCCATCCGGGCGCGATGTAGAGCTTCTGGAGCGCCGGCGCCATTGCCGGTTGGGCCAAAGCCGCGATGGGCGCGAGCGCGCCGTCAAACATTTCGCTCATCACGCGCGCACCGAGGCGTCCGGTTTCGACGAAGTCATAATGAGGGTTGGTTTTGACGCCGATCAGCATGGTCGCGTTCCGGACCATCCGGGGAGTGACATTGGCGTGGCCGTCGAGCGATACGATTATCGGGATTTGGTCGCCGACCAGGCCACGTACGGCCGCGAGCAGGTCGCCTTCGCAATCGTCGATATGGTCAGTGGCGGCGGTGCCATGAACCTGAAGGAAAATGCCGTCGATCCGCCCGCCGTCGCGCAGTGTCTTAAGGAAGGTTTGCTTCGTCCACTCATGGGCTTCGTCGGAGGGCTTGCCGGCGAGACCGGGAAAAATAAAGTGCAGGGGCAAGACTTCCCAGTTGCGCTCGGCCGCACCCGCGATAAAACCCGCGATTGGATTTTCGCCGCGGGCAAGCCGCATTACGGAGTCTCCCGAGAGCATCACACGCTGGAACAGTTCCATGCCCATGCGTTGAGTGGCGAAGGTATTGGCCGCAACCAGGTAACCGCCCACGGCTACACGCATTTTGATGTCCTCCTGGAATCACGACCGAAATTGAGCTGTCTCTACTGAAAACTCCGAAAGCGGCGAAAAGTCTAGAGTTTTGCGAAGGACGGTCGTAGTGTCGCCGCCATGGTTAAGCACCTGCGTTCCATCGTCGCCGTTGTTGCTCGCCGATTCCGTAGTCGGGCCGTTCTTGAACTGGAGAACCTCGCGCTCCCCCTGACCGTGGCCTGCTCGGGGAATTTTGTACCAGCCGACAAATTAGAGAAGCTGGAACAGGAGGGCCCTGGGAATGGCGAAGCGAAGGTACACGGCGGAAGAGATCGTGACGGTGCTGCGGCAGGTGGAGGTGTCGATAGCCAACGGCAAGGGGACGCCGCAGGCGTGTCGCGAGTCGGGGATTACCGAGCAGACTTATTATCGCTGGCGCAAGGAATATGGCGGGCTGAAGCTGGAGCAGGCCAAGCGGCTCAAGGAACTGGAGCGCGAGAACTCGCGGCTCAAGCGGCTGGTGGCTGAGCTGTCGCTGGAGAAACAGATCTTGCAGGACGTCGCGCGGGGAAACTTGTAAGCCCCGCGCGGCGGCGTTGCGCAGCGGATAACGTCCGGCGTCGATACGCGCTCTCGGAACGCCACGTGTGCCGGTTGCTCAGCCAGTGGCGCGGGACACAGCGCTATACGCCGAGAGTGCGCAACGACGAGGATGAGCTGACCCGGGCGATCATCTCACTGGCCGGCCAGCACGGCCGCTACGGCTACCGGCGGGTGGCGGCGCTGCTGCGCAGCGCCGGCTGGTTAGTGGGCAAGGACCGGGTCGAGCGCATCTGGCGCCGCGAGGGGCTGAAAGTGCCGCGGAAACAACCCCGGCGTGGGCGGCTATGGCTGAACGACGGCGCGTGCGTGCGGCTGCGGCCGCAGCGGCCCAATCACGTCTGGAGTTACGACTTCGTCAGCGCGGCCACGCACGATGGCAGGTCAGTCAGGATGTTAACCTTGATCGACGAGTACACCCGGGAGAGCCTGGCAATCCGGGTCGAGCGGCGACTGCGCAGTCTCGACGTCATCGAGACCCTGGCCGATGTGATGCTCGTGCACGGAAGACCCGAGCACATCCGCTCGGACAACGGACCAGAGTTCGTCGCCACTGTGGTGCGGAAGTGGCTCGAACGGCTGGGCACCCAGCCGCTGTACATCGAACCGGGCAGCCCTTGGGAGAATGGTTACTGTGAATCGTTCAACAGCAAGCTGCGTGATGAATGCCTCAACGGCGAGATCTTCTACTCCCTCAAGGAGGCACAAATCGTCATCGAACGTTGGCGGGTCCACTACAACACGGTCAGACCGCACTCGTCGCTCGGCTATCGGCCACCGGCGCCAGAGGTGATCAGCCCACCAAAATCTGATCGAATCGGAGTGCTTGCAAGCTCAACCATTACTAACTTATGAAATGGTACAAAAGATCGGGCAGGCCAACCGGACCTCAAACCCAATCTCCGTAGATGTCTATAAGTGATGCAGTTTTGCTCCGGCCTGGTGATGTACTTTTACTCCGGCGTTGCCATGGCTGCTATTTTTCCAGGTTCAAGTTACGCCGCTAATTGTTCCCCGTCAGGACAAGTTGGACAGAATGGAGCGACTGAGGGAGAGAGGATTCTGGGCTCATATCAACCGCTTGAACCTCGGCTCGGTGCCGTCCTGTTGACCAGCGCGTTAAGATTCATCTCGTGTCACACGCGCTCGCGGCACCTGGATGAGGCGTCTGCTGCACCTGCAGCGTGATCGTGAGACAATGGCGCCATTGAGGTAACCAAGCATGTCCGAATGGCATCAGAGCATCACCTCCAAGATGAAGGAGTTCATCGCCGAACAGAAGGTTTTCTTCGTTGCGACTGCACCGCATGAGGGCCGCATTAACCTCTCGCCCAAGGGCATGGATACCTTTCGCGTAGTCGGCAACAATCGCGTGCTCTATCTCGACCTCACCGGCAGCGGCAATGAAACGGCGGCCCATCTTTACGAGAACGGGCGCATAACGATTATGTTCTGCTCATTCGACCAGACTGCTCGAATTTTGCGGCTCTACGGTCGTGGACGAGCGATTCAGGTGCGCGACGCGAAGTGGCAGGAGTACCTAGCGTTGTTTCCCTCCGAGCCCGGCGTGCGGCAAATAATGGAAATCGACGTCGAGACGACGATGACCTCGTGTGGCTATGCGGTGCCTCGCTTCGAGGGATTCGGGGAGCGCGACACTCTGCGGCAGTACTGGCAGAGCCGCGGCGACGACGCCGTCGGGAAATACCACAAGCAGCATAACCTCGAGAGCATCGACGGAATGCCGACCGGGATTTTCGTCGACGATACCCGCAACGCAAAGTGACTACTATGCAGACTGGCCAGGCCGCCTTCGGCTCCCGAAGGGCGGCTTTGCCGCACGCTTTTTAGTCCACTCACTACTTTATGGCAAATCGGTAAACTCTGCCCTTACTTAAAGATTATTTCGTCAGAGAAGTGACTAATGAATTCGCGAACGTCTCGCTGAGTTCGGAAGCGCCGCCGGTGGGACCTCGATGCGCTTGCGTCGGTCGGGCTGAGGATTTGGCGCCGGCGCGAACGCCATGTGATGGGATCGGATTTTCCAGTCGGATATGATCGTGGGTCCGAAACAGGAGGTCCGATGTTTCCGAGAAATTTCCGGTACGTGGCTGCATGGTCGCATGAAATCGAACGGCGGCCAGTGGGCCGTATTCTATTGAATGATGCCATCGTCTTGTTCCGGAAAAGGGATGGCGCGGTAGTCGCTCTCGAAGATCGCTGCTCGCATCGTGCGCACCCGCTTCACAAAGGGCGACTGATCGACGACACGCTGGAATGCGGCTATCACGGAATTAGGTTCGATTGTTCAGGAAAGTGCGTCAAAGTGCCGGGGCAATCCCAGATTCCGCCGGGCGCCGGGGTCCGCATCTATCCGATAATCGAGCAGTGGGGTTTCGTGTGGAATTGGATGGGGCGGGCGTCCTTGTGTAACCCAGGATCGATTGCCGATTGGCGTCTGCTCGGTGATCCGGAATGGGAGACCCGCGGGGAACATCTGTACGTCCAATGCGATTACAGGTTGATAATCGATAATCTGCTCGATCTGTCGCATCTCGCATTCGTGCATCCGCGCACTCTCGGCTCGGCCGCAAAGCTAGACGACGTGCAAGTCAAGAACGAGGTGGCGGAAGAATCGGTAACCGTCTCGCGCTGGCTGGTGGATATTAAGCCGCCGCCGATGTATGCGCGGGGCGATTTCAAGGGGAATGTTGATCGCTGGCAGAAAATAGGGTTTCAGCCTCCCGCGTGCATTAGCCTCTATGCGTGGCCTGCTCGGGGAATTTTGTACCAGCCGACAAATTAGAGAAGCTGGAACAGGAGGGCCCTGGGAATGGCGAAGCGAAGGTACACGGCGGAAGAGATCGTGACGGTGCTGCGGCAGGTGGAGGTGTCGATAGCCAACGGCAAGGGGACGCCGCAGGCGTGTCGCGAGTCGGGGATTACCGAGCAGACTTATTATCGCTGGCGCAAGGAATATGGCGGGCTGAAGCTGGAGCAGGCCAAGCGGCTCAAGGAACTGGAGCGCGAGAACTCGCGGCTCAAGCGGCTGGTGGCTGAGCTGTCGCTGGAGAAACAGATCTTGCAGGACGTCGCGCGGGGAAACTTGTAAGCCCCGCGCGGCGGCGTTGCGCAGCGGATAACGTCCGGCGTCGATACGCGCTCTCGGAACGCCACGTGTGCCGGTTGCTCAGCCAGTGGCGCGGGACACAGCGCTATACGCCGAGAGTGCGCAACGACGAGGATGAGCTGACCCGGGCGATCATCTCACTGGCCGGCCAGCACGGCCGCTACGGCTACCGGCGGGCTGGCGGCGCTGCTGCGCAGCGCCGGCTGGTTAGTGGGCAAGGACCGGGTCGAGCGCATCTGGCGCCGCGAGGGGCTGAAAGTGCCGCGGAAACAACCCCGGCGTGGGCGGCTATGGCTGAACGACGGCGCGTGCGTGCGGCTGCGGCCGCAGCGGCCCAATCACGTCTGGAGTTACGACTTCGTCAGCGCGGCCACGCACGATGGCAGGTCAGTCAGGATGTTAACCTTGATCGACGAGTACACCCGGGAGAGCCTGGCAATCCGGGTCGAGCGGCGACTGCGCAGTCTCGACGTCATCGAGACCCTGGCCGATGTGATGCTCGTGCACGGAAGACCCGAGCACATCCGCTCGGACAACGGACCAGAGTTCGTCGCCACTGTGGTGCGGAAGTGGCTCGAACGGCTGGGCACCCAGCCGCTGTACATCGAACCGGGCAGCCCTTGGGAGAATGGTTACTGTGAATCGTTCAACAGCAAGCTGCGTGATGAATGCCTCAACGGCGAGATCTTCTACTCCCTCAAGGAGGCACAAATCGTCATCGAACGTTGGCGGGTCCACTACAACACGGTCAGACCGCACTCGTCGCTCGGCTATCGGCCACCGGCGCCAGAGGTGATCAGCCCACCAAAATCTGATCGAATCGGAGTGCTTGCAAGCTCAACCATTACTAACTTATGAAATGGTACAAAAGATCGGGCAGGCCATGCGAGTGCCGCGGATACCGGGATAGGAGCTCCCGATGGAAATCCGAGTGCAGGAATCGGCCTGTACACTTTCAACGCGATGACGCCTGAAACCGAAAGAACGACGCATTTTTTTGGGCAATCACGCAGCGCCCCACGCCCAACGGACAGAATCTGACGGACTCTATTTTCGGCGACATCCAAAAGACCGTGCAAGAGGACGTTGAAGTATTCGAGGGGCAGCAGCACTCGCTCGAATTGAAGCCGGAGGCGCGAATGGTGACGATCGAGTCGGACGCCGGACCGATCGCGGCGCGGCGGATAATCGAGCGTCTGGTACGCCTCGAAGAAGAGGATCGAGGCCAGCGGGAAAAATGATGTACGAGGTTGGCCGAAACTCTTTCGCATCCCCTCCGATAGAAGTGGGATTGTCAGTTCTTGAATATCATTTTGTGCCGGCACCGATTCGTCGTCGCTTGCGCTTTGCTACCTAACCCGGCTGTCCACCAACTCGGGCCAAGTTCAACCGTTGGCCAGCCGATCTAGACGTGTGTAGACTCCTGTTTGAGCACAACCACCGGAATCTCTCTCCGGGTCTTCTTCTGATAGTCGCGATAGGGCGGATAAAGCTGAACCATCTGCTCCCAGAGTTGTGCGCGCTCTTTGCCTGTCGCAACACGCGCGCGGGTCGTGAAACGCTCTTTCCCGACCTGCACCTCGACGGCCGGATTGGCCAGCAGATTCAGATACCAGCCAGGTTGTGTATCGGCCCCGCCCTTGGAACCGAGCACGACGTAAGCTTTATCTGTAGAGCCATAAAATAAAGGGGATGTGCGTTGCTTGCCGGAGCGCCGACCTGTCGTGGTTAGCAACAGGGCGGGCACAATGCCGTGTCCGCCAACGAGGCTCGCGTCAAACAGATGTCCTTCAGATCCTCCACTTTCGCGATAAATACGCAGATGTTCGACGATCCATTCCGGCGTCTTGCCTGCTTCCAGGTCGCGTATCGCTTGATCGACGTCGATTTTGCTCACGACTTCCTCCGTATCAGGAATTCCCATTTTGACTTTCCATACCGGCAACGCATACTCCCATAGGAATCCGGTGCCAGATGCGTAACGTTGCACCCAACGCCAGATGGTCGAGTGATCCGCCTCCAGACCGCGCTCCTCCAGCAACTCTTCGACATCGCGCAGCGACAGCGAGTAGCGAAGATCCCATCGCACGGCAGAAAGAATCAGCTCCGGCGCCGTCTGCCGCCACTTGAAGATTGCCGGTCGGGTTGCGCGCTTCACGATCTTGTCAGATTACCAGCCACCCCCCGCCAAAGTTGCAACACACCAGTTTCGGGACTATCCCATTTCAGCTCGATGAAGTGGGCCGCAGCTCCAGCGATTGGATCGTCCTTAACTAGCGTGCGGTTTCAACTCGGCCGTCTAACCTCACCCGCGTCCGCCGCGTATAGCCGCCATTCTCCGGGTATGCCTTTGAGGTCATGTATCCCGCGCTCGTCGAACTGAATTCCCGAGCCGGCAACCAAATCCTTGACCGTGCCCGACACCAGGATTTCCCCGGGTCCGGCCTTGGCTGCAACCCGCGCACCAATGTGCACGGCGATTCCCGCTACGCTGTCGCCTACCAGTTCGCACTCGCCAGAATGAAGACCCGCCCTGATTTCTATGCCGAGCCGGTGGACTGCTGCGCTCATCGCGTGAGCGCATCGAATTCCCCGCGCGGGGCCATCGAATGTGGCCATTAGACCATCCCCGGTTGTGTTGATCTCCCGGCCTTTGAAGAGTTTAAGCTCCTGCCGAAGAATCATATAGAAGCTATCGAGCAACACCTTCCAGGCCCCGTCTCCGCGCTCTGACAGGTGGCGCGTCGAGTCAACGATGTCAACAAAAAGGATCGTGGCCAAAACCCGATCGATCCGTGGGGCCGGCCGCGCGCCGGTGACAAACTGCTGGACCGCATCCAGGATGGAATCGGTATCACCTATCCATGGGAAGTGATCTTCACCGGCGAGCTCGGTCAACTTCGCTCCCGGTATGTGATCGGCAAGGTATCGGCCAAACTCGATTGGAGTAACACGATCGTCTCTGCGGTGAATCACGAGCGTCGGCACCCGAATGGAGGGCAGCACGTGTCGTACGTCGGTGTCCGCCCCCATCGCGACTATCTTGGAAATCCCACTCGGGCTCACTGAGCGTCGCTCGAACCGTCCCCACGATTTGCGAAATTCCTCGTCGGTTGCCTTGCTTGGAGCGAATATCGTGGCGCCTATGACGCCGGTGCCCCACTCGGTCTGGCACCGAGCCAGGAAGCGGTCGCGCTGCTGCTGAGTCGCTCCCGCCGAATAATCCGGCGCCTTCATAAAGCGGGCGGTCGTGTTACACAGCACCAACCCGGCGGTGCGCTCCGGCCAGCTAGCGGCAAACAGCGAACACATTGGCCCGCTCTCCGAGATGCCAAACAGAAAGGCGCGCTCCGAACCCGCGGCGTCCATCACCGCCCGCAGATCGTCCATTCGCTCCTCCAAAGTGGGCAGACGCTCGACAGGGTCGGAGAGTCCCGTACCGCGGCGGTCCATGAAGATGAGCCGCGAGAAACTTGCCAGCCGTTCCAGGAAAGGCGCTAGACTAGGCTCCTCCCAGGCATATTCGATGTGCGACACCCATCCAGGTACGAATACCAGGTCTACCTGGCCCTGTCCCACAACCTGGTACGCGATGCTGACACTGCCGCTGTGGGCGTATCTGGTTTCCGGTAGCTCGCGCATGGGCCTTATCAACGACGCGAACGTCGAAAAATGTCAACCGGGATTTCTTGTCCCCGCCCGGCGTATACGGCTCGCGATCTCTTCGAGTCGCCCACGTCGCCGCTCCTCTGGCGAATCACAGTTTGCGAATCTCACAGAGATAGGAGCGGTGCCGTGGCGCGATCGCATTCATCAGATGAGCGATCGCGTCGTGAATCAGCGTGTCCAGTAAAGCTGCATCGCGAGTAGTCGCCAGGGAATGAATCCCGATTGCTGGCCTGCGGTCAGATCTGAAAGCGCGATGGTATCGGATCCGTGATGTCGTGTGGGTGATCAAGCGCTGCCTTGATTGCGGCGCGCACGCCGGCCACAGAGGTCTCGAGGGCCATGCTCGGATTACCGAGGTTGTGCGGGAGTGCCGCGACCTCGGGCAGGTGGGGCAAATGGATCCAGCCGACCGGGATGCCGAGGCGCTTCTCGGCTACATGGTGTAGAACGCCGTACATCAGGTGATTGCACATCAACGTTGCCGCAGTGTCGGAGATGTCTGCCGGAATGCCTGCTTGACGCATGGCCTTTACCATCGCCCGCAGGGGCACGGTCGCGTAATAGGCGACGGGCCCGCCCGCAACCGTCGGTTCGTCTTGCGGAGCGATGCCGGCATTATCGGCGAGGCCGTAGCGGGTCGCATCGTTGAAGTTGCTCGCTACCCGCTCCACTGTGATCATGCTTCGGCCGCCGTACTCCCCAAGAAGGATCACCAGGCGTGGCGCAACTTCCTCGATCGCCGCTGCGACTGTCTCGACACACTTCCAGTAGAGGCTGGGCACAACGCGCCCAACAATTCGGGCATCGCCGACGGCTTCACCATCAAGCGACCGAGCGACTCGCTCAGCGGGATTGACAGGCGTCGTGCCGTAGCGCTCGAATCCGGTCACTAGCACATTGATCATGGCATGCGTCTCCCTTGGGTCAGGAGTTACCGCTGTGTCCTAGCGGCAGCACCGGTCAACCTGCACCATACCCAAACTGCCACTATTGGTTGCGAAAATGAAGGCGAGCGAAATGATGAAGTAAGTGGCGTAACTGAGTCTCGCAATGAATTTCCCACCGATCAGATCTTCAAGGTGTCCGATGGGCGGCGCAGTGCAGGCGAATATCTATGGTTAAATGGGAATTTTCATTTATCATGCGGAATACTCCATCAGTACGTCCGGATTGAGGTTCTCAGCAAGCACAGACCGTCGCCGTTCTCCGTTTCGATCCCTTTTTGTAAGCCCCTGTCCTTGACGTAAAAGCACTTCGAGCTTTTCCACATTTCACATCCATCACCTCTGCGGTGTTGCAGCAATTAGTGCGGGTCTCGAGAGAGCACAGGAGTTGCGTGGTCGAGCAGTGACCGCGGTCATCTTTGCTCGTGGTCGGTTTCTGGGTGCAACCAAACGCTTCGGTACGTGGAGGGACAAATGAAATTACTATCAGGGAAAGTCGCGATTATAACAGGCGCAAGTGCCGGGATTGGCTACGCCACCGCCAGACTGTTTGCTCGCGAAGGCGCAAAAGTCGTCGTGGGGGCGCGCCGCCAGTTGGAGCTGAACGCCTTGGCCGCGGAGATCATGGAAGCTGACGGCGATGCCGTCGCGTTGGCCGGCGATGTACGCGACGAGGCTTTCGCCAAAGCGCTGGTTGATCTCGCGACAAGTAAATTTGGCGGTGTCGATATTGCCTTCAACAATGCCGGCACCCTGGGCAAATTGGGTCTGTCCGTGCCCGACATGCCGCTTCCAGATTGGGAAATTACGCTCGCCACCAGTCTCAGCAGTGCCTTCCTTGGAGCGAAGTATCAGATCCCCGCGATGCTGAAACGCGGCGGCGGTTCGCTGATTTTTACCTCGTCATTTGTGGGCCATACGGTCGGCTTCCCACAAACCGCAGCATACGCGGCGAGCAAGGCCGGGCTCGTTGGCTTAACTCAGGCCCTCGCCGCTGAATACGGTCCGCAAAAGATTCGAGTGAACGCGCTGCTGCCGGGTGGCACCGACACACCTATGGGCCGGACCTTCGCGAATACTCCGGAAGCGATCGCTTTTGTCAAAAGCCTCCACGCGCTCAAACGTATCGCCGAGCCTCAGGAGATCGCGAACTCGGCGCTCTATCTCGCTTCGGATATGTCGAGCTTCACGACCGGCACGGCGCTGCTCGCCGACGGCGGTGTCTCCATCAACCGGACCTGAATCGGGTCCTCACGCGGCAAGAGAGTGACTCTAATGAAAGTTTCCTACAGCACCGTATTCGAACACACTGCCAACCAGGTTTGGGCGGTCATCCGCGACTTCAACAGCTACCCTATCTGGGTGGCGAGCGTTACCGAGAGCCATATCGAAGGCGGCAAGACCGGCGAAACGGTCGGGGCTATCCGCAGCTTCGAGGAATCCGGCATCCGCATTCGTCAGCGGCTGCTTGCCCTCTCGGACTTCGATCGCACCTATGTGTATGAGTCCTGCGAGCCGCTCGGCGCGATGACCTGGTACCAGGGGACCGCGCGCATCATCCCGATCGTCGACGGCAACCGCGCGTTCCTCGAATGGTCGATTACCTTCGACTGTCCCGCGACGGAGCAGACGAATTGTGTGAAAGGCCTTGAGGAGGCGATGCCGCAATGGTTCAAGTCGCTGCGCGCGGTGCTCGCCAAATGAGCGCAAGAGCGTCCTCATCCAAATGGTTAGGTGGATAGACCAGTCCGGAGGGCGAAGTAAACCAATGGGCAATCTGAGCGGGAGTGTTGCGACCTTTGAAAGCGGTGACGGAGGGGGGACCCGAGGATAACCGTGGGCGAGATACCAGACAGCCGGATCAAATAACTGATCAATGAACCGATTCTGTTGGCGAACATCATTGTCTGTTCCCCGTCAGCACAAGTCGGACAAAATGGAGCGATTGAGGAAGAGAGTGTTTCGGGCTCATCTTAACCGCGCAAGGAGCGGCGATGAGATCGAATGCGGCGACGGAATCGGATGAGGCGGAGAAGCGGGTTCGGGAAATTCGGTGAGCACCCGGCGGAAATACTCGGCTGAGGAGAAGATTCAGATAGTGATTGCGGACCTGCGCGGCGAAGACAGCATCGTGGAGCTGTGCCGTAAGGAAAGCATCAATCAGAATCTCTATTCCGGGACTGCCCGGGGAAAATCGCAGCAGCTGGTGAGTTAGTTGAAGCTCGTGCAACTTCGCCCCGGGCGGCCCCCGTTTTTCGCGAGACTACTTGGAAGCGACCTGTCGCTTTTCAGTGTGTGCGCTTTTCCTCTGCGGTGACGATTTACCATAGCGCTGCTTGAAGCAGGCACGGCAGCGAGCGTCGCCTCTTGTTTTGAATGACGGGGTAAGGTCATCGCTGCCGCAATATCGGCAGACCAGCTTCTGACTTTTGATCCCCGCGCGCGGGCCCGGCCTCTGATCCTTTTCTCCTGTGGCGCGGAGCACCGTTTTGCGCCTGCCGCTCCCGGTGGGCTTCTTCACGGGCGCCGCCGCTTGAATTGTGGTGTTCGGTCCTGCCCCGCCTGCGAGCGTTGCTGTCGACATGGCTTCAGCGGTTCTTCTGCTTTGCATGCTCATCCTGAATCTCCTTCTCGGGCAAGGGCTTGGTGGCCCTGCCGTGGTGAACACACATCGCTCTTTGGCGGCTGGGTTGGAAGCGGTTTTCAACGTTTTTTATTGCTTATCAACGACTGGATGTATGGCGGGAATCGAGCGATGTGTGTGGCTGTCCGCGCGGGAGGGAGGACGGCCCATGAAAAGGAATATCTCCATGCGCGATCACGCAAGCCTGCCAGTGAGATCGCCGTGTTAGCTGGAGCAACGAGCGCAGATCTCAAGAGCCGCTGGCGCGTGCTCTATGGCGCCGAGCCACCGCCGCGCATCAGCCGCGACCTGCTGACCCGCTCGCTCGCTGACTTCGCCAAGATGGTCGAAGTCTTCGACGCACGCGGGGTCTCCTTCGTCGCCGTCACCAAACAGTTCAACACAACGACCTCGATGGGACGGTTGACGCTCAACGTACTGCTCTCGTTCGCCCAGTTCGAGCGCGAGGTGACCGGTGAACGCATCCGCGACAAGATTGGGGCCTCCAAGCGCAAGGGCATGTGGATGGGCGGCGTGCCGCCGCTGGGTTACGACGTGCGCGAGCGTCGGCTGGTGATCAATCACGCCGAAGCCAAAACGGTCCGCTACATCTATGAGCGATATCTGGAACTTGGCTGCGTCAGACAGCTTAGCCAGGAACTCGCCGAGCGCGGAATCGTATCGAAGGTGAGGATTTCGCAAAAGGGCGTCAAGTCGGGCGGGTGCCGCTTCTCGCGCGGAGCCTTGTATGAACTTCTTGCGAACCCGCTTCATATCGGAGAGATCCGCCATAAGCAGGAGCGTTATCCGGGGCAGCACGAAGCGATCGTGCCGCGCGAGCTTTGGGAGGAAGTGCGGCAACACTTGCGCACCAATGCTGCGCGCGGCCGCCAATCCGCGACCAGCGCGATTCCCAGCCCACTGGCAGGAAAGATCTTCGATGCGGACGGCGAACCGCTCTATGCGCAAGGCACGGCAAAGGTGGGACGACGCTACCGTTACTATGTTTCGCGTAGCCTGGTTGACGGTTCCGCGAGCGGAGACCGCAAAGGCTGGCGTCTCGCCGCACCGGAGCTCGAACGGGCGGTGGCGATAGCCGCACAACAGATCCTGAGCGATCGCGCTGAGATGCTGGGGATGACAGAGCGCTCGCAGATCCAGTCGCCCGACCGGAGCGGAACGCTCGATGCAACCTCCGCTTGGTGCCGTCGGTTGCAAAACGAAGCGGAGGCGAGAGTGTGCATGGCCGAGATCATCGATCGGATCGAACTGCACGACGACGGTATCCGGGTGACCCTGAAAATCCAGGTTCCCTGTTCACACGCAGGAGTGCAGACCAGCAGCGTTCTTGGTCTGTCCCGCTTTGTGCCACTTACCATGAAGCGTCGCGGCGTGGAGACGCGGATCGTCATTGCCGCCGGTAATGAACCTCCGCGCAGGGTCGACCCGGCCCTGCTCAAAGCTCTGGCACGGGCGCGGGTGTGGTTCGACGAACTTGCGTCCGGCCGAGTGCGCTCACTTGCCGAGGTCGCGCGCAACGAAGGTATCGCCAAGCGCTACGTCGAGCGCCTCGCGCGCCTGGCCTTCGTCGCACCCGCCGTCGTGGAAGCAATCTGTCAGGGGCAACAACCCGTCGAGCTCACCACCGAAACCCTGCTCAACCGCATTGACCTGCCGCTGGAATGGTCGGCGCAACGCAACGCTTTCGGTATCGGATAACCAGGAATCCGACCCAGTTCCCGTCCGAACGTTCAAAACTCATCGATTTAAACTGGCGCAGCCGGCAATAGTTGAACGACATTATCGCCTGCCGCGGCGAAGCGCACCGAATTAATTTCGCGCGGAGAGGATTCGCGCTGAAACCAGAGATTCGAGCATCAGTGCGCCTTATCCGGTGCGCTTCGGGTGGCGGAAAGGCCACGTCGTGTGGCGCTTTGCGCTCCTGCTCTAAGTTGGGGCTCAAACCTACAGACTGTGTGGCGGAGAGGGGGGGATTCGAACCCCCGAGACCCTTTCGAGTCTACACGCGTTCCAGGCGTGCGCGTTAAACCGGGCTCTGCCACCTCTCCGCGGCGAACGGCCAGTATGCCATCCCGGCGTGCGTCGCCGCCAGAAGCTCCCGGGGGTTCGCCACGAAATGTTTCACCCGAAACATTTTCGCGAAAATTTTCGGGGGAAGGCCTTCATCGTTGACAGGATGAGGCCACCGGGGTGAGAGGTTGGCGGTCGCGGAAAGTGGCTATTGCCGGTGGAAACCGGAGGAGGCCGGCGCGGTCTAGGGAAAAGCGGAAGGGGGAGCGGTTCCTTTGACCGGGACGCCGGGAAGACGTGCGGCGGGAGAGTTCGTGCGTGCGAACAACGCGGCGACCGAGTCGTTGTAGATGAGCTTCCAGTCCGGGCGCGCCATCAATGTTTCGTACGGGACAGATCCCGTGGGCATCAGCACATAGTCGTGCGGGTAGCGGTCGAGGACGCGCGCGCCGCCGGACACGCCGTTAATGAAGTCAAGGTACTGTCTAATGATCGGCATCGGATAAACGAGGTCGAATCGGGCATCGATAAAAACCTTTGAGCCGGGCGCGGTTTTCCAGATCATGTACTCACCCCACTCGAAGGTAGTGAAGATGTTGCCGCGGAGCCGATGGGTCCGCATAAATTCGACAGCACCGGCGGGATAAACGCTGGCCGCGTTGATTCGACCAGAAAACAGGCCAGACTCGGCGGCAAGGAGCAGCGCCAGCAAAACCACGACAATTTGTCCGCCGACAAAGAAGTGCCTGGGCGGCGCCGTTGGTGCGAGCGATGAGGGCGAGTCGGACGACAGGGGGTCTGCGGCGGTGGTACGCGTCCATTTCGACGGGGTCAGCCGGGTCAGATGCCGGGCGAGTGGCGCCGCGGACGCAATCACGGCGAAGGCCATGTTACGCACGGCCACGAATGCAGTTATCGACATCAACGCCGCGACCGCTACCAAAGGCCAATCATCGTCACGCGGTGAGGCCGCCACGCTGGCCGCCAGCATCGCAATTATCCCAACTACCGCCAGCGTGAAGGCGATACCCGAGTGAGGAGTGTGCAGTTGCTCGCTGATAACCGTAACGAGCGGGCGCCAGTCGACTATCACGGTGCGTGTCAGCGGGTTTCTCAACTCGTCGATAACCGCACTCCAAATGGATGTTCCGTAGGGTGTCAAAAGTGTGGCGGCGGCACTCGCGATGGTGACCGCGAACAGGCGCATCCCGCGCTGGAGAGTGCGACCCGATACGAGGTCAACGGCCGTGACGACCGCGGAATAGACGACTAAGGCGGCGATTCCGACAAAAACCCCGCCGTGGAGATTTGCCCACAGCGCGAACATGGGAACGGCCACCCACAGCCGGACGCGTCGGTTGTAATTGTCGCGAGCGAGCAAAGCCATGAGCGTCGCCAGCAAGGCGAAGCTAAAGATCTGGGGGCGGAATTGCATTTGCGGCACAAGCGCAAATGCAGAAACCATCAGCACCGCGAATTGAATAGGTATTGGCGCTCCGGTCTCAGCCTCGGCGGCCGCTAGCATGACTACGGTGATTGCCGAGCAGAGCAACTTGAGCAATTTGAGGCCGGCGACCCCGCCGATGTTGTACGCCAACGCCATCAGGACTTCGGACAGCCATTCGTGCACTTTCCAGTGATGGCCGGGCACGGAATAGTTGAACGGGTCATGGCTGATCGGGCCGGCGTGCAGAAACAGCCGGCCGAAGGCGATATGGCCCCAGAGGTCGGTATCGGCGACACGGGCGGCGTCGGCGATGGCGATCGCGAGGATCACGAAGGCCGGGGCGAAGCGCAGCAGTGACGGCGGGCGCTGTTGTGGCGGAGAGGTTAGCGGCTGCACGAGAGCGGGCTCCGGTCGCGAACGGGTACGACAATAGTAACGGAGGCGGTCACGGGAAATAGCCGACCTTGGGGGCGTGGCCTGCGACGGGCACGCCGGGAATTTTCACGGCGGCGGAATCGGCGCGGGCAAAGAGCGCGCTGTCCGAATCGTGGTAGATCAGTTTCCATTCGGGCTGCGCGCTCATCAGATGGTAAGCGCCGGAGGCCAGAGGAATCAGAACGAAATCATGCGGGTAGGCGGTGAGCAGCGACTGCGCGCCGGGGCGATCGAAGTAGAAGTCGATATAGCGATGGATGAGGGCATACGAATAGACCGTATCGTAGCGGCCGTCGATAAAGACTCTGGAGGCCGGCGCGGTGTGCCAGATGAGATATTCGCCCCAGCCGAAATCGCCGAGGATGTTGCCGTGCAGGTCGTGCGCCTGCATGAACGCGACTGCGCCTGACGGGTAGGGTTTATCCATGCGCAAACGCGGCCCGAAGATGCCGCTATAGAGGGCGAGTGCGGCGGCGACTCCGAAACCGAGCCACGGGCTGGTGGCAGAACGCTCGGGCGCGGCAGCTAATTTGGTGCCGCTAACCGCCTCGGCCCGTTCGCGCATGCGAGCGAAAAGCAGCGACGAGTGGCGGGCGACGGGGAACGCGCACGCAATCATGGCAAGCGGCAGATTGCGCACGGCGACGAAGGCTGCGACGCACATGACGGCCGCGATGACCATCAGGGGAAAGTCGTCGCCGTGGGGAAGCAGCGCGGCGGTGGCAACGAACGCTACCATCATGGCGACGGCGCTGAGCATGTAAATGACGCCGGCATGACTGGCCTGCCATTGGCGCATCATCGCAAATGCCAGCGGCTGCCAATCGGTGACGGCGACGCGAGTCATCGGATCGCGCAGGGCATGGAGGACGGGGCCCCAGGTTTCGAAGCCATAGGGAGTGACGAGGGTGGCGGCGAGCGCCGCGACGGTCAGGGCGCCGAGGCCGAGGGCGCGGCGGAGGCCGGAGCCGGCGGCAAGATCGCGGACCGCGACGGCGCCGGCGTAAAGTCCCAGCGCCGCGATACCCATGATAAAGCCGCCGTGGAGATTGGCCCACAGCGCCATCATCGGAAGGACCAGCCATAGGGGCGCGGAGCCGCGATAATTATGGCGCGCCAGTAAGGCGAGCATCGCGACGAAGAGCATGAAGGTAAAGAGCTGCGGCCGGAACTCCATTTGCGGCATGGTCGCGATGGCCGCGAGGACAAGCGTGTTGAGTTGCGTGGTGGGCGAGGAACGGGTTTCGCGCAAGCCGGTGACGAGCAGAAGGATGGTGGCGGCGACGCAGGCGAATTTCCACAGCTTGAGTCCGACCACGCCGAACACGTTCCAGGCGGCGGCCATGATAACTTCGGTGAGCCATTCGTGGTTGTGCCACAAGGCGCCGAAGGCGGTGTAGGAGTATGGATCGCGAAGGATGAGATGGTGCTGGGCGAGAACGGCCTGGCCGAAACGAATGTGGCCCCACAAGTCGGTGTCGGTGGTCTGGCCCGAGTCGGCGATGACAATAATAAGCGCGATCAGTCCGGGGGCGTAGTGCAGCAACGACGAGCCGAGCGGGCGCGGCGGCGGAGGCGATGCGGCATTCACGGGAACTCACTCACGCGCGGCTGGATTCCGACGATCGGCACGCCGGGAATTTTCGCGGCGGCGGAATCGGCGCGGGCAAAGAGCAGCCAAACCCGATCGCTGTAGATGAGCTTCCACTTAGGCGCGTCACGCATCACCTGGAGGGCTGGGCTGATCCGCTTCAGCGTTGGGCTCATGCGCGGAATCAGGACGAAGTCATGCGGATAAGCTTGCAGCACGCGCGCGGCGTCGGGCCGTCCGTTGATGAAGTCCAGATATTGATTGATGACTTTTTCGGAATAGACCGTATCGTAGCGGCCGTCGATAAAGACCTTGGAGGCGGGCGCAGTATGCCAGATGAGATATTCGCCATTGCCGAAACTGCTGAGGATGTTGCCGTGTAGATCATACTGGTGCATGAAGTCGACGGCGCCGACCGGTGACTCGTCGCCGATCACGATGCGATTGGAGAACAGACCGCCGAACAGGACCAGCACGAGTGCGACCGACAGCGCGGGCCACGGGCTCGAAATCGAAGGGCCGGCGGCATTTGCCGCATCAGATGCGGGGTCTTCGGCGGAATCGCCGGGATCGGGCGAGAGCTTACGCTGACGCCGGCGCACGCCGAGCAGCTCGAGGTGGCGCGCGATCGGCGCGACGCAGGCGACCATGGCCAACGGCATGTTGCGCACGGCGGTGAAGGCGGCCACGCTCAACATCGCGGCGATGGCGACGAGCGGCAGGTCGCCGGCGCGCGGAGCGCGGATGGCGGAGAATGCGAACAAGACCATCACGAAAGTTCCGCACAAAAAGAAGAGGGTGTCGGCCGGCTGGATGCGCCAGCCGAGTGCGATGGCGGCGAGCAGAGGCTGCCAATCGGCGATAACTGACTGGGCGGCGAAATGTTTGAGCGCGTGGAACACCACCAGCCAGGCGCCGAAACCGTAGGGCGAAATCAGGGTCGCGAGGGTTCCGGCCACGGTTAGCAGGCCGAGTCGCAGCGCACGACCGGGCCCGCGACCGGCGATCAGGGCCTGCAATCCGGAGACGCCGGCATAGATGGCCATGGTGGCGATGCCGATGATGAAGCCGCCGTGGAGGTTGCCCCACAGCACCATGATCGGGATGACGAGCCACAAGGGAGCGCGGCCGCGATAGTTGTGGCGGGCCAGCAAGGCGAGCATCGCGGCCAGCATCATGAAGGTGAAAATCTGGGGGCGGAACTCGTTTTGCGGCACCATCGCGAGCGCGGCCAGGCCGAGCGTGTTGAGCTGGATCGCGGGTGAGGCGCCGGTTTCCGCTGTGCCCAGAGCCATGAAGACCAAGGTCGCGGCGACGCAGGCGAACTTCCACAGCTTGAGGCCGAAGACGCCGAGATAGTTGTAGGCGAAGGCCATGACGATCTCGGTGAGCCATTCGTGATTGAGCCAGGGGCTGCCGGCCATCGTGTAGGAATAGGTATCGCGCACGACGACGTGGCCGCTGGCGAGGGCGGCCTGGCCGAAGCGGATGTGGCCCCAGAGGTCGGGGTCGGGGAATTGCGCGGAGTCGGCGACGACGATGAGCAGCAGCATCGCGGGCGCGTAGTGAAGCAGCGAGAAGCGCCGAGGGGCGAAATCGTGCGGCGCGTCCGGGCGGGGCCGGGCGTTGGCGGCGGCGTGCGCCGGGATATTGGAACTGGAATCAGACACGACGGGAATATTCGAGCATCACGAACGCCATCGCCCACCACCCCTCTGCGGGCAAAGATACCAAGATGCGAGAGCTATGGAAGCATGTGCGCGGCGAGCTAACAGGGGGATGGGGCGGTGCGGTGCGCGCGAGCATGCGAGCGGAGCGGGCGCGAGGGCGCCCGGTCGCCGCCGCGATTTGAATCGCGGCGGCGCGCGCCGGGGGGGCAGACGGCCCGCGGGCGAATCAACCCTGCGCGGAATAGACGATGGTTTCGTTGACGGTGCGCACCCGTCCATTCGAATCGCCGAAGGTGGCGGCTTCGTCGGTGACCGCCGCGATAATCCGGGTACGGTCGGCGGGCGTCTGGCGCTCGAGCAATGCGCGGAACGGAGCGGAGACATCGCAACGAAATTGAACGAAGTCGGCGGCCGATTCGAACTCGAACGCGACCGGGATACGCTCGACCGTAACCTGCTTGAAATCGGCTGCGGCAAGCGCGGCGCGCATGGTGGATTCGTCGGCGAGACGCATCGGACCGAGGGCGTCGGCGGGTGGCGGCGGCAGCCCCGCGATTTTGCGGACGGCCTCGGCGCCGATGGTAATCATGGGGACCTTGCCGGGCTCGGCCCACACCGCGGTGGCGAGGCGTCCGCCGGGGCGCAAACGCCGATGCATTTCGCGCAAGGCGCCGGTGACGTCGGGCATGAACATGAGGCCCCAGCGGCAGACGATCGCGTCGAAGTCACGTTCGGGGATGGTGAGGGTTTCGCCGTCGGTCTGGCGAAATTCGACATTGGCGATGCCGAGGGCGGCGGCGCGTTCGCGGGCGATTGCGAGCATCCCGTCGGCCTGATCGGTGGCGATAACGCGGCCCGTCGCTCCGGCGCGGCGTGCGGCGGTGAGGGCAGGTTCGCCATTACCGGTAGCGACGTCGAGCACGCGGGAACCGGGGGCGACGGCGGCGAGTTCGACCAGGCGGTCGCTGACGTGCTGGGCGGAGTGCTCGAAGATCGGCCACCATTTTTTCCAACCGGCGGCGGCGGCATCCCAGCCGCGGCGCTGTTCGTCCTTCAGCTGCTGAGGGGTGGGCATACTTTCGCTCATTTTTACTCCTGTTTCGATTGTTGCCGGACCGAAGGCTACGCGCAATTTCGCGATAGCGGTACGCCGGCGTCTAGTACCGTTCCCGTACCACGACGCCGCGCAGAACCGCCAGCCGATGCGGGTAGCGGCGATGGAGGCCGGCGGCCATTTCGGGCGCGACGCCCTGCTCGCCTATGATGATCACGGTCGCCGGATCGGGACCGCGCTTATCGAGCGCATGGGCGCGGCGGACCATGGGATTGTCGCCGAGATAATAACGTACGACGTTGACGGCGTAGCGCGGCGTGACGGCGACGGCGGCGTCGCTGGAAATCGGCTTAGCGGAAGTTTGCGAAGCACTCGAGGCGAGGGCGGCCTCGGCGACGCGCGCGGCTTCGCGCCATTGAACGTCATGGGGTTTGCGCGCCCATGCGACCACGTGGCCGAGAGCGAAAATTACGGCCAGGGCGAGTGCGCCTGTACGTGCGAAGCGGGAGCGGAGTTCGACGATTCCGATCGCCATGAGGATGAAGAACGGGACGAAGCATGAGACCAGATAACGCTCGACGAAGGCCGGACGAATCGCATAGGAGACGACCAGCAGGACGAAGGGAGGCGCCCACATCCAGAGCAGCGCGAAGACCACCGCGTCGTGCCACCGACGCCATCCGCGAACGATGCCGTATATGGCCAGGGCGGCCATGACGGGGTAGGCGAAGCTGCCGGTGGCCTTGTTGAACAGGGCGAAGGGAGCCCAGAGCGCGGGCGACGGGATCCAATTGATGGCACCGGCGTCGGCGGCGTGCGCGGCCCCGGTGAGCATCGCGGGCGTGCTCAGGACGATCAACACGGCGCCGGCGGCCAGGGCACCGAGGAGTGCGAAGGCGCGGCGCACCTGCGGGAGATCGCGATCGAAGCGGTTGCGGGCGATCAGATAAAGGAGCCACAGGCCTTCGCCGGCGAAGGCGAGCACCGCGGTGAGATGGACGGCGACGGCGACCGCGGTGAGGATCGCGACACCGGCGTAGGCGGCGAGGCCGGCGCGGCGGTAGGTGCGAAAGAAGCTCCAGGTCTGTGCGACAACGGCGGCGATTACGAAGGAGTACATCCGGACTTCGCGGGAGTATTTAATGGCGACGAGGTTGACCGCGAAAATCAGCGCGGCGATGGCGGCTGCGTCGACGCGTGGGGCGGGGCCGAGACGGTCGCCGAGAGCGGAGTCGCGGGTGGCGGCAAAGATTTCGCGGGCGGTGGCGAAGACGAGGAGAATCGCGAGGGCGCCGACGGTGGCCGACAGCGCGCGCATCGTGGCGAGGCCGTGGCCGAACGCGCGCATCCATAGATGAAGGGCGAGGTCGTGAAGGCCGGCCTTGCCGGGATTCAGCGTGCTTTGCGCGTGCAGCACAGCGCCGACGGTGGGCGCGGCGGCAGCGGCCCATGAGGCGCCTTCGTCGGAGGACATTTCGCGTCCGCCGAGATCGGCGAAACGCAGCGCGGCGCCGAGCACGATCGCGAGCACGAGGATCGCGATCGCGAAGCGGGTCATGGGGGGCGAATCATCGTGGGAATCGCGACGCGCGCCGGGGCGAATTTCGGGCGCGGCGGAATCGAGAGGGGGGATGGCGTTCACAGACCCTTCTTGAGTTTCGGCGCCGGACGGAAGCCGACGGTGCGCGCGGCGGGAATGATCATGGCGGCGTTGGTGCGCGGATTGAATCCGGCGCGGGCCTTGCGGCGGCGCACGGAGAAAGTACCGAAGCCGGGCATGTAGAAACGCTTGTCCCGGCGAATCGCGCGGGCGATATGGTCGAAGGTCAGTTCGACGGTCGTCGCCACGATGGTTTTCGGTTGGCGCGTGGCGTGGGCGAGCGCTTCGATCAATTCGGGTTTGGTCATACGCAATACCTCGACCGGGCGGCCGCAAAACGCGGCGCGAGCAGCGACGGGAAGAGTCGATACGGGAGGCCGCTCCACGATAGCGCGCCGGCAACGGATGCAGGAGTTGGGCGGAGGTGAATCACGGTTGCAGAAGGGCGAGCATCGGAGACGGCTCAGCTGACGAGGGTTGCAGAGCGATCGAGCGTGCGCCAGAGCAAGCCCCAGCGCACACCCTGGTCGCTCACCACAACCTCGGAGAGATGGAAGTGTCCCATGATGCGTTCGAGGATGACGGCGCCGGCGAAAATCACGTCGGCGCGACCGGCTTCGAGACCGGGCAGCCGCTTGCGCTCGGCCAGCGGCATCGCTCCGAGGCGGCGGATGGTGGCGACCACGTTGTCGTTCGAGAGGCGGTAGCCGTGGACGATCTTCGAGTCGTAGGTAGCAAGCCCGAGCGTGACGGTGCAGACGGTCGTCACGGTGCCCGCGATCCCGACCATCGTGTCGGGCATGAAATCCCATCCGAGATGCCGCAGCGCGTCGTCAACGGCGAGCTGCAAATCTACCGCCTCGCGCGCGGTCGGGGGATCGTGATGGACGAGGCGCTCGGTCAGGCGCACGGATCCGAGTTGCAGGCTGACGAGGTCAAGCTTGCGCCCCGGCTCTGCGCGAATCAGCTCGGTCGATCCGCCGCCGATATCAACGATAAGCAGCTTTGCGGCCTGGTCGAGCGCCAAGCCGCGGACCACCGCCAGATGGGAGAGTTCGGCCTCCGTCTCGCCCGTGACGATTTCGAGGTCGACGCCGGCGCGCGCCTTGACCTGCGCGATAAAGTCGGCGCCATCTTTAACGTCGCGCAGGGCGGCGGTCGCAACTCCGACGATTTGTTCGACGCCGAGAGCGCAGGCCTTTTGTGCAAATTCGACGATTGCAGCGAGCGTGAGCGCCGCTGAATCCGGGTCGAGCCGTCCGCTGGAATCGACTCCGCGGCCGAGCCGGGTGATGCGCGCCAGTTCCGCGATAGCGCGGACCGCGCCGGTCGCGTCGCGCTCCGCGATGAGCATCAGAACGGTGTTGGTGCCAACGTCGAGAGTGGCCAGTTTCACGAACTCACCGGGGCCGGGAGGCTAAGCGCGAATGCTCGCGGCGATATCAGCGCGATCGAATGACGCCGCGCCGATCCCGTGGCAAGCGATCCATTGCTCGAAGGCGGAGATCGCGCGCCGACCCATTTCGATTTTCTTTTCGCGGCCGCGCGCCCGGACTTTGAGCTCGGGCATCAGGCCGTAATTTGCGTTCATCGGCTGAAAGTCGCGACGGCTCGCGTCGGTAATGTAGGCAATCAGTGAGCCGAGCGCGGTCTCGGGCGGTGGCACCAGGAGATCGCTTCCGGTAACCATTCGGGCGGCGTTGATCGCCGCGAGCAGGCCGGCCGCGGCCGACTCGACGTAGCCCTCGACACCGATCATCTGACCGGCCAGGAAGAGGTCGTCGCGACCGCGAAATTGCAGCGTCGGGCGCAGCAGGCGCGGCGAATCGATAAAGGTATTGCGATGGAGCGAGCCGAGCCGCACGAACTCCGCGCGTTCGAGCCCCGGAATCATGCGCAACACGCGGCGCTGTTCGGGGTAGGTCATTTTGGTTTGAAAACCGACCATGTTGAACAGGCGTCCCGCGCCATCGTCCTGGCGTAATTGCACCACCGCGAACGGCCGCACGCCGGTGCGCGGATGGGCCAGCCCCACCGGGCGCATCGGACCGAACGCGAGCGTCATCGGACCGCGGCGCGCGATCTCTTCGATCGGCATGCAGCCCTCGAAATAGATCTGCTTCTCGAAGAAATGCGCCGCGACTTTCTCAGCTGCTATCACGGCGGCGACGAAGGCAGTGTACTGGGCCTTATCGAGTGGACAATTGATATAGTCCTCGCCGCCCTTGCCCCAGCGCGACGCCATGAACGCGATCTCCATATCGATCGAGGTGGCGGTCACGATTGGCGCGATGGCGTCGTAGAAATAGAGATTGCGCTCGCCGACGACTCGGTTGAGAGCCGCGCCAAAGGCCGGACTGGTAAGGGGTCCGGTCGCGACTATGGTCGGCCCCGGGGGAATCGCGATTGCTTCGGTCCGCACGATCTCGACCAGCGGATGGGCCGCGAGAGTTTCGGTCAGGATGCGCGCGAATTCTTCGCGATCGACCGCCAGCGCCGAGCCGGCGGGCACGCGCACGCGATCGGCGGTCGCGATGGTGAGCGATCCGAGCCGCCGCATCTCCTCCTTCAGCACGCCGACCGCGGTCTCCATCGAATCGTTGCGCAGGGAGTTCGAGCAGACCAGCTCGCCGAACATGCCGGTCTGATGCGCTTCGGTCATGCGCACCGGTCGCATCTCATGGAGCCGCACACGCACGCCGCGGCGGGCGATTTGCCAGGCGGCTTCGCTGCCAGCCAGGCCGGCGCCGATTACGTTGACCAGATTTTCGCTCATCTACGGATGGAACCTGCGATTATGGATGGAACCTGCGATGGAACCTGCGCGCCGGTGACGCGACGCTCTCAAATCGTGACGGGTTTGCGTCGTGCTGTAAACCGCGCCGGAAGCCGACGGCCCCCCTCGGTGACGAACACGCCGGGAGCGAATCTGTGAGTGGGCGCATCGGGAGAATGGTTGAGGAGCGCAAATTCCGGTTATTCAAGAGCTGAAACCTCATGGAGGTTTCAGACTTCCTTTTTTTGGATGACTGACGCGCGCGCTGCTCGGGTGAACGGATTCGCGGACTGCTCGCCAGGCCCGGGAGAGTAATTGCAGAAGACGAAAGCAGGCCCGCAGGCCCCTTCCCGCTCCGGGAAGGGGCCTGCGGGCGATGAAGCGCGCGAACAAGATAGTGCGGAACTACACGAACCGCACGAACTACTCGAGCTAGGCGACCTAGGCGATCTACTCGAACTAGGCGAGCGTGGGGGCCGGCGGCTCGGTCGCGACGACTGCGGCCGGCGTCTCGGCGGGCGGCTGCTGATAGCCGCATTCCTTGTTCGGACATTGCCAGCGAGTGCCGTCGCGCTTGGTGGTCTTCTCGACCAGGTAGGTCGAGCCGCAATCGGGGCACGGATGGAGCACGACGCGATCCCAGCTTGCGAACTTGCACTTGGGATAGCGGCCGCATCCGAAGAAAATCTTGCCGCGGCGGCTGCGCCGCTCGAGGACCTCGCCTTCCTTGCAATCGGGGCAGGCGACACCGGTGCTGACGGGTTCGGCGCGGGTGCGCTTGATGCCGTCGCAATCGGGATAGCCGGAGCATCCGAGGAACTCGCCGAAGCGCGAGCGCCGCCGCACCATCGGCTTGCCGCATTTTTCGCAGACCTCATCGCTGACGGCCGGCGCGGTCGATTCCTGCGGGATTATTTTGCCCTGATCGTCGCGTTTGAACTCGCTCGTATTGGTGCATTTGGGGTAGTTCGAGCAGGCGAGAAATTCGCCGTTGCGGCCCCACTTGATCACCATTTTACCGCCGTCGAGCTCGCATATGAGGTCGGTCTCGAGGCCCTTGCGCTTGACCTCGGGCATCAGCTTTTTGGCTGCGCCGAGGCTCTTTTCGAACGGGCCGTAAAAGCGCTTGAGAGTTTTGACCCAGTTCTCGCGGCCCTCTCCGACGCCGTCGAGTTCGAGCTCGAGCCCAGCCGTGAAGCCGACTTCGAGAATGTTGGGGAAGGCGCTGACGAGCAGGTCGCAGACCACGCGGCCGAGCGATGTCGGACGCATGCGCTTGCTCTCGTCCTCCTCGACGTATTCGCGGTTGAGGATGCTCGCCATGATCGAGGCGTAGGTTGAGGGACGGCCGATGCCTTTGTCCTCGAGCTCCTTGATCAGGGTCGCCTGCGTGAAGCGCGGCGGCGGCTGCGTGAAATGCTGTTCGAGGTCGAAGCCGATGGCCTGCGGATCGTTCTTGGTCGGCGCCAGGGGCTTCACGAGCGTCAGCCGCTCGCCCTCGGTCATGGCGGGCAAGGTCGCCACGACGTCATCGTCGGAGACCTCGTCCTGGCCTTCAAGATAGACGCGCATGAAGCCGTCGAACTTCATCACCTGGCCGCTCGCGCGGAAAAGCGCGGCGCCTGATTCGATATCGACGGTCGTGCGATCGTAAACCGCCGGGTTCATCTGGCTCGAAACGAAGCGGTTGTAAATTAGCGTATAGAGCGCGAGTTCGTCCTTGGCGAGATAGCGCGCGAGGGCTTCGGGCGTGCGTTCGACCGAGGTCGGCCGAATCGCCTCGTGGGCGTCCTGGGCGGACTTGCCCGAGCGATAGAAGTTGGGCCGATCGGGCACGTACTGCTTGCCGTAGCGCTCGCCGATATGACCGCGGACCTCGGCCAGCGCGTCATCGGAAACGCGCGGCGAATCGGTACGCATATAGGTGATGAGACCGGTCGCGCCCTGGTCGCCGAGCTCCATGCCCTCGTACAGCCGCTGCGCCACCTTCATCGTGCGCGAGGGCTGGAAGTAGAGCTTGCGCGAGGCCTCCTGCTGGAGGCGCGAAGTGATAAACGGAGGCGCCGCACTGCGGCGTACCTCCTTGCGCTCGATCTTCCGGACAATAAAGGGTTGGCGCTCGCACTCAGCGACAATCTCGCGGGCTTCGGCCTCGGGCAGCTTGTAGGCCTTATTGTCGATGCGATGGTCCTTGAAGCTGTAAATCCGGGCCTTGAAGGGCGGCGGATTTTTGGCTGCGAGATTCGCGTCGAGGGTCCAGTACTCCTCGGGACGAAAGGCCTCGCGTTCCTTTTCGCGCTCGACGATGATCCGCAACGCGACCGACTGCACGCGGCCGGCGCTGATGCCGCGCTTGACCTTTTCCCAGAGCAGCGGGCTCACCTTGTAGCCGACGAGGCGATCGAGCACGCGGCGCGCCTGCTGGGCGTCGAACAGGTCGTGATTGAGTTCGCTCGGATTGGCGATCGCCGCCTTGATCGCCTTTTCGGTAATCTCGTGCAGGAGCACCCGATGGACCGCGCCGTCAACCTTGCCCAGGCGGTCGGCGATATGCCAAGCGATCGCCTCGCCCTCGCGGTCGGGGTCGGTGGCGAGATAAATATTCTTCTTGCTCTTGGCGGCGGCCTTGATTCCCTCGATTACTTTCGCCTTGCCGGCCATCACATGGTATTCGGGTTTGAAGTCGTGCTCGACATCAACGCCGAGCTTGCTTTTCGGCAAATCGACGACGTGGCCCACCGACGGCGTGACCTGGAAATCCGCACCCAAGTAGCGCTTGATAGTCTTCGCCTTGGCGGGCGACTCAACGATGATCAGGTTTTTTGCCAATATTCAGCCCCTTTTCTCAAACCCTGCACGTCATCCCCGGTTTTCAGATCAACGAGAAGAGCTTGCCAGGATGTTGGGTGACGAGACCGCTCAGTTCAAGCTCCAGCAATAACTTAAGCACGGTTTGAACATTGAGTCCCGATCCTTCAATGATCGAATCAACGTGGAGCTTATCTGATCCCTTTAGCTGGTTTAAGACGATTTTATCGTCATTTATTGTGGGTTCCGCCGAAACCGCAGGCTGCATTTCCTGCACTGGCGCCTCGGTCGTCCGCTCGCGCGAACCGCCCGAGACCTCCCCGAGCTGGGGGGCCAGTTCCTCTAGCACGTCTTCCACGCAATCGACCAGGCGGGCGCCTTCCTTAAGCAGACGATTGCTGCCGCGCGTACGTCCGTTCAAAGGGCTGCCGGGGACGGCGAAGACCTGGCGGTCCTGCTCGAGCGCCATGCGCGCGGTGATCAGGGAGCCGCTTTTCTCTGCCGCCTCAACGATTACGACGCCGAGGCAGAGACCCGAGATGAGCCGATTGCGGGTCGGAAAATTTTCCGCAATCGGCGGGGTGCCGATCGGCAATTCCGAGATGATCGCGCCGCCGCCGTCGAGTATCGCAGCGGCGAGCTTGCGATTCTCGGGCGGGTAAACGATATCGATGCCGCAGCCCATCACGGCCGCCGTAAGGCCGCGGCCGTCGAGCGCCCCCTGATGGGCTTCGGAGTCGATACCGCGGGCGAGGCCGCTGACCACGGTGAAGCCCTTGGCGGCCAATTCGAGGCCGAGCCGCTGCGCCATCCGGCGGCCCGCGTCGCTGGCGGCGCGCGCTCCGACCACGGCGACGCAGTTGGAATCTCCGGGTTTCAGATTGCCGCGGATAAAGAAATATGGCGGCGGATCGGCAATATGACGCAGGTTGACCGGGTAGTCCGGGTCGCTCCAGCGCACCAGCCGGGCGCCCAGACGAGGCATCTCGCAGAGTTCCTTTTCGAGCGGATCGAAGTCGGCAAACGAGCGGATATTGCGTGCGGTCGGCCGCGGGATTCCGGTCTCGACGAGCTCATCGTCGCTGGCGCCGAAGACCCGTTCGGGCGTTTGGAAGCGCTCGAGCAGAAGGCGGGCAACGCGGGGGCCGACGCCGCGAACGCGTCGCAGCGCGAGCCAGTATGCGTCTGCAGTGGGTGCCATCGTGAACCTGGTCAAAAAGCCGCAAAGCCAGAGAGTGCCAGAACATTATAGCTCTTGCGAGTAGTGGTTTGCTTATTTGTACAATAAGTTGTGCACGACTCAAGTAGTGGACGCATCGGGTGGCGAATCGTGCTAATCTTGACCAGCAGTTTGGAATCGCATACTTAGAAAAGAACTGCCTGATCGGCCGAGCGGCTAATCAATCTCTTGCAACTCAATAAATAGAGGATGATGGATCTGACCAACGAATCCGTAGTGGGTGGTGGGGATCGTAACGCGATGGACCTGAGCGGGATGTCTGCGAACGAGAAGCAGATCCTGATATTCAGCTTTTATCGCGACGCCGAGTTGCGCGGAGCGCGTTTGCTCTTCAACATTATCGGCCATCTCAAAGACGGCGATTCCCAGTTGAAAATGACCAAGCATCTGTCGGACGAAACCCGCCATGCATGGTTGTGGACGCGGCGTATCGCAGACCTCGGAGGAACGCCCGTGTTCGTGGCGGACGGCTACCAGCGCCGCCTCGGAATGAGGATCGGCGTGCCGCGCGGAATCGTCGAGGTACTGGGGCTGACGGTGGTCGTCGAGGAGCGCGCACAGAGCCGTTACATGGCTCACGCGGCGCTGCCCAACGTCGATGAGGCGACCCTGGAAGTGCTCAAAGGCGTGACCGAGGACGAGACCTGGCATCTGTCGTGGATCGAAAAGAAGATGCGGGAAGTTGCGCGCGAGGAAGGCAGCGAAGGCAAAGCCGACGAAATCCTGCGGCGCTATCGCGAAATCGATCGCGAAGTTTACGCGACGCTCGCCCAGGACGAAGCCGAACTGCTGCGCGCATAGGCACCGGCTGCGTTGGCGCGGCCGCCTCACCGGCGGATCAATTGCCGTGTATTACCGCGCGCCACCAATGGTGGCGCGCGGTTTCTTTTCGTTCGACGGAAGGTAGAGGACTAGGCTGGCGGAGTCTTGCCGGCAGCCGTGAGAGCGTCGTTGAGCGCCTGGCGCATCGTGGCGGCGGCGGCCGCGGCGGCTACTCCGGGCGCAGCGCCGGAACTCTTCAGATAGGCGTACATCAGGCTGCGGCTGGCGTTGACGATCGCGCCGAGCCCGTCGGCGCGCGCGGTGACGATCGAATCTTCGGCGCCGGCTCCTTGCGCACCATAGCCGGGCACCAGAATGAGCGAGTCCGGCATCAATTCACGGGCGCGGCGGGCATGTTCAGGATAGGTCGCGCCGACCACGGCGCCGACCGGCGTAAACCCGTCGGTGCCGATAAAATCACTGCCCCAGCCGTGGACCCGTTCGGCAACCGCTTCCCAGAGCGGGCGGTGCGGAGCCTCGAGATCCTGAAATTCGCCCGACGACGGATTCGAGGTCTTGACGAGTACGAACAGGCCGCGGCCCGAGCGCACGCGGGCGACGAACGGGGCGAGCGCGTCGCTGCCAAGGTAGGGATTAACGGTAATCGCGTCGCAGGCGAAGTCGCCGTCGCCGAGAAAGGCTTCGGCATAGGCGGCCGAGGTCGTGCCGATATCGCCGCGTTTGGCGTCGGCAATCGTCACCAGACCGAGTGTGCGGGCGAGCTTGAGCACTTCGACCAGCGCGCGCATCCCGTCGAGCCCGCGCGCCTCGAAGAAGGCTAATTGAGGCTTGATGGCGGCGATGTGCGGCGCGCAGGCCTCGACTATTTCGCAGCAAAAGCGCTCGAGCGTATAGCCGGGCGGAACGCCGGGTGTGGTTTTGGAATCGAGTTGCGGATCGACTCCGAGAATTGCGACCGTATGCTTCGACCGCTGCGCTGCGACTAATCGTTCGACGAAATCCATCGGAGGTAATTATCGCACATTCGGCGGTGACGACTCCAAGCCTCGCGGCCGATTTCAGGAAATTTTGCGCGGCGAGCGCGGCTTGCGCGACGCGGCGGGATTCGCGCGCGATGCGCGGGGCGCGGCCTTGAGCGTCGCGGGCTTACCTGTAGCGGGCTTGCTAGAGGCGATTTTGCCGACAGCAGACCTTCCTTTATCGGATTTGCCTATTTCGGATTTGCCTTTAGCAATTTTAACGTTTGCGATTGTGGCCGTGGCCTTTTTGCGCGGCGGCGATTTGACCGTGCGCGACGCCGCCTTGACGCTGGTCTTGGGCTCAGGCTTGGCCGTCGCTTTTGCGGCGGAGTCGCCGGGGGTCACCACGCTCATGCTCTGCCAGAGATACCAGGCGGCGACCGTTCGATACGGGCGCCAACGCTCGCCGAACTCGCGCAACTCCTTGGGCGGCGGTGGCGCGACCATCGCGTAGAGGCGCGCGACGGCGTTGCGCACACCGAGGTCGTCGACTGGAAAGACGTCGGGCCGATGGAGATTGAACATCAGAAACATTTCGGCGGTCCAGCGCCCGATGCCGCGCACGCGGGTGAGGTCCGTGATAATCGCGTCGTCGTCCATCGCGGAGAAGCGATGGAAGTTGAGGGTACGATCGCGGACGTGGCCGGCGAGGTCGCGGATATAGGCCATTTTGCCGCGCGAGAGTCCGGCCGCGCGCAGCGCTTCGTCGGAGGCGGCGAGGACGAGGGAGGGCGTGGGAAAGCGCTTGCCGCCGACCTGCTTGACGAAGCGATCGTAGATGGTCTGGGCGGCACGCCCGGCCAGTTGCTGAAAGATGATCGCGCGCACGAGCGCCTGAAAGCGATCCGGGCGGCGCGGGATCCGATACGGGCCTACGCGATCGATGACGCCGCCGAGAATCGGATCGACGCGCTTGAGATGGGCGACGGCGTCGCCGGCGTAAGGTGGGGATACATGGGGCATATGATTGGCCGACCGTAAGTATTAGCTGCCCGGATGGGGTGAGAGCCAGACCTTTTCGAGGCGCGCCGGACGCATCGGATTGAGCACGTAGCCGTGGACCCAGGGCTGGCGGATTTCATAGGTAATTGGATAGTAGAGGAACACCCAGGGCGCGTCCTTGACGATGATTCGCTCGGCGGCTCGATAGATTGCGTAGCGGCGCGCGAGATCGCCGAGCGGGGCGGCCTGGGCAAGCAGCGCGTTGACGCGGGGATCGCTGTAGAACGCATCGTTGTTGCCACCCCATTGCTGGCGCGAGAACAGCACGTCGAGGAAGTTGGCGGGGTCGGGAAAATCCGCCTCCCATCCGGAGAAAAAGAGCGGCACGGTTTGCGGCTGGCGGATCGCTTCGAGGAGGGGTGCGAAGGCGACCGCTTTTAGCCGCAGATGAATGCCGACGAGCGCGAGGTCCTGCTGAATCGATTGGCCGAGGATCATCATGGTCTGGTCGGCAGACATCCAGAGGGTTGCCTGGAAACCATGCGCGAGTCCGGCTTCTTCGAGCAATTTTCGCGCGCGCGCCGGATCGTATGGATAGCCGGTCAGGTGGGCGTCGTAACCGGGCAATCCCGGCGGCAGCACGCCGTTGGCGACGATGCCGCGTCCGTTGAGCACCGCGATCAACTTGGGTTTGTTGACCGCGTAATTCATAGCGCGGCGCACGCGCGGGTCGGTAAACGGCGCCATCTGGCAATTCATGCCGAGGTAGCGGGTGGTGACGGTGACGATGCGCAGGGTCAAGGCGCGCAGGCGTGGGGTCTTCATGACGAAGGGAAAGACGGCGGGCGGGATATTCGAGACGTCAATATCGCCGGCCTCGAATTTGAACCATTGGAGGTCGTCGCTGACGCCGATCGATTCGACCACCGCGTCGAGGCGCGGGCTGCCCTTGATGAAGTAGTCGGGATTCCTGACGAGCACGATGCGCTGGCCGCCGAGCCATTGTTTGAGCATGAAGGGGCCGCTGCCGACGACGTGACGCGAGAAATCGTCGCCCCATTTTTCGACCACCTCGCGCGGGACGGCGGACGCAAACGGCATCGCGAGCTTTTGCAGGAAGATCGGGTCGGGCGCCGTGAGATGAAACGAAATCGTCCACGGGTCGGGCGTCTGGATGCCGGCGACAGATTTTGCGCGGTGCGCTATGAAGTCGGCGGCGCCGACGATTGCGCGATAATATTCGACGCCCTTGGAGCGCGTCGCGGGATCGAGCACGCGTTCGATCGCGTACTTGAAATCGGCGCTGGTAACCGGGCGTCCGTTGGAAAAGCGGGCGTCGCGGCGCAGATGGAAGGTGAAGACGGTGGCGTCGGGCGAGGAATCCCAGGAGGTTGCGATATCGGGGACCAGATTGACGCCGGCGTCGCTGTAGCGGACCAGCGTGTCGAAGATGGCCTGCTCGAACATCCACGATTCGACGTCGTAGCCGGCGGCCGGATCGAGCGTGGGAACATCCGAGATGGCGGCGAGATGAAGGACCATCGCGCCGGGCGGAAAATGGAGCGGCGGAGCGGCGGAACGGCATCCGGGGAGCGTCAGGACGACGACTATCGCGGCGACAATCGCAAGCGCGTTGGCGAGGAAGTGGCGCAGGGTCGGGAAGTGGTGGGCGTGCGTCGTCATAGTGCGGTGTCGGCGCGGGAGCGGCGGCGCAGGAATCCGTAGCCGAGCAGGTTGAAGCCGAGGACCGCGTAAAAGATCGCGAGGCCGGGAAAAATCGCGAGCCACGGCGCGGTGCGGAAGTAGGCCGTCGCTTCCTCGATCATGCGGCCCCAACTCGGCGTCGGCGGCGGCACGCCGAGGGTGAGAAAGGAAAGGCCGGCGTCGAGCAGCAGGGTGCTGGAGGTTCCGAGCACCGCCATCACGACGATTATCGGCATCACATTCGGCATCACATGGCGCACGATCAGCCGCGCGGACGGAGCGCCGAGTGCGCGCGCCGCGAGAACGAAATCCCGCTGGGTCATCGAGAGCGCCTCGGCACGGACGACGCGGGCAATCTGAGTCCACGAGACCAGTCCGATGACCAGCAAGATACTTAGAATGCTCGGCTGCAGGACGGCCACGAAGGCCATCGCGAGCAGCAGCGCGGGCAGCGTGAGCATCACGTCCGTAAAGCGCATCAGCGCGAAATCGATCGCGCCGCCGAAAAAGCCCGCCGAGAGCCCGATGCTGACCCCGATGGTCATCGTTATGAGCATCGCGGCAACGCCGACGATGAGCGAGATGCGCGCGCCATAAATGATGCGCGAGAGTACGTCGCGGCCGAGCTGGTCGGTGCCCAATAAATATACGCGTGAGGGGGCTGCGGGATCGCCGAACGAATGGGCCACGGCGCGCGTGGGATCGTAGGGGGCCAGCCACGGCGCAAAGATCGCGACGAAGGCAAGGCCAAGCACCATCAGGGCGCCGGCGGTTTCCATCGCGTTGGGGCGGTACTTCATGAAGATCGGGATGTCCGGGGCGGCGCCCAAGTCGGAGTGGAGCGAGAGAAGAGCATGGTTGAGGAACTCAAAACTATTACTTTCACTGAAACGGCTGTCTTTTGAATCTCGCGCTGCGCGCGCTGTGCGCACGTCGCAGACTCCTTACCTTGAACGCACGTCGCGGACTCGTTTGCTCGCTCCGCCAGCGTCTCCGCTGGTGTGCTCGACTGCGCTTCGCGCTGTCTAGTGGGGGTCTCAGACTTCCCCTTTGTGAAGATGCGGGCTTCGCCCTCAGAAGGGTGGTTTCAGGGGTTTCGCCGATTCGCGCGGGTAATTTCATCGGATCACCCTTGCTCACCAAGCCGGATGCGCGGGTCGAGCCATGCATAAAGCAGATCGACGACGAGATTGGCGATGACTACGAGGGCGGCCGAGAAGAGGACAGTGCCCATGATCAGCGGGATGTCGAGATTGAAGACCGCTTCGAAGGCGAGGCGGCCGAGGCCGGGCCAATTGAAGACGGTTTCGGTCAGGACCACGCCCGAGAGCAGGCCGGCAAAGTCGAGACCTGCGAGGGTGACCAGCGGGAGCATCGCATTGGCCATCGCATGCTTGAGCATCGCAGCCCGCATCGAGAGCCCCTTGCCGCGGGCGGTGCGGACGTATTCCTGATTCATCGCGTCGGCGAGATTGGTTTGCAGGATGCGCGAATAGTAGCCGGCGCTGCCGAGGGCGAGAGTGATCGCGGGCAGGATCAGGCTTTTCCATCCGTCGAAGCCGCCGAGCGGAAACCATCGGAGGTAGAGGCCGCCAACGATCAACAGGATCGTGCCGAGCCAGAAGACCGGGACCGAGACCAGGCCGAGCGCGAAGACCAACAGGATATTGTCGGGCGCACGCTCCCGGTAAGCGGCGGCGACCATGCCCATGGGGATACCGAGAGCGAGCGACAACCCCATCGCGGTCAGCGCGAGAATAGCAGTGGCGGGGAAGCGGCTCAGGATCAGGGTGGTGACCTCCTCGCGCCGGATGTAGGAGCGGCCGAGGTCGCCGTGAATCGCGCGGTCAACGTAATGCACGTATTGCAGGTAGAGGGGTTGGTCGAGGCCGAGTTGCTGGCGGATGGCGGCGAGAGTGGCGGGATCGGCCTTGGCGCCGGCGACTGCGACGGCGGGATCGGCGGGAATTACGAACGCAATGACGAAGGTGATGAGCGAGGTGCCGAGGAGCACGGCTGCCCCGAAGACGATGCGCCGGATGATGTAGGCGAACATCGCGGGCGAATCCGCTACCCGGTGAGGAGGCCGCGCGCGGTGAGAATGCGGCGCAGTTTGAGTTCGGCGCGTGCGCGATGGCGGGCAGCGGCGCCGGCGGAAATCGGGGGGGGCGCGCCGGTATCAGGATCGCCGACGAGTGCGGCTCGATCGGCCGGGTTCAATTCGCCGATAGCGCGTTCCATCTCGGCCAGGGTCGCAACGTCGTCGGGATTCGAAGCATTCGAGCGAGCGCCTGCGGCATCGGCCGAGCGCAAGGCCGCGTAATGTGCGATGAAGGCGGCGAGCGATGAGTAGGGGGTCAAGGTTATCCTGCCGTAGGCGCACCGATCGGCGCGATCGCGAGACCGATCAGGTAGCCGATAGTGGCGGCGGAGAGTGCGATCGCGAGAAAGCGAAGACCCGCCTGCGCCGGATTGCGTTCGCCACTCAAGCGGCCCTCGAAAATATAGCCGACCACGAACAGCACCAGCGCGGTCGTCGCCAGACCGGCAATCAGGCCAGTGCGCGCCGAGGCGATCAGGACGAACGGGAGCAGCGGCACCAGCGCGCCGACGAGGAACGCGAGGCCCATCAGCAGACCGTCGGTGATCGCGTTGCCGAAGGTGGCGCCGGCGAGGCCGTAGATTTTTTCTTCGGCGGTGGAGTAGAGCGCGTCGGGCGAGGAGCTGAGCAATTTGACGACGCGATAGCTGGCCTCGCGGCTGAGACCCTCGCGCCCGAGCGCGCCGAGCAGGCTTTCCTGGACGACGTAGGACTGATCTTCGGATTCGCGGCGCACGCGGTCGAGTTCGGCGCGCAATACGGCCGATTCCGCGTGCGTGCCGAGATATGCGCCGGCACCCATCGAGAGCGCGCCGGCGACGGTGGATGCGAGGGCCGCGAGAATCACCTGCGAGCGCACCGAGACGGCACCGCTCAAGCCGGCCAGTACGCCGGCGGTGGTCAGGACGCCGTCCTGAACGCCGAAAACGATCTCGCGGATGTTGGCGAGCCGGTCGAAGGTGCGGCGGTATTGTTCGGGTTTGATTGCGGCCAAGGCGGTCTAAAACTTTTTGTCCGTGGGGCCAAAATCGCTGCCTGGTTCCCAATCTGCGGGACAGAGTTTGCCCGAGCGCAGCGCTTGCACGACGCGCAGAGTCTCGCTGACGCTGCGGCCGACGTTGATCGGACTGGCGATGGCGTAGAGGATCGTCCGCTTGGAGTCGAGGATGAAGGTCGCGCGCAGCGCCACCTGCTCGTGGTCGTCGAGGATGCCGAAGGCGCGCGCGACCTTGCCGCCCTCGTCGGCCAGCAGCGGGTAACCGATGCCACCGAGCTCGCGCGCCCAACGCCGATGGGTCTCGGCGTCGTCAACGCTGACGCCGACGATGCTGGTCTGTTCGGCCTTGAACGCCGCGTAGTTCTTGTGAAAGCCGATGACCTCGGTCGGGCAAATGAACGAGAAGTCGCGCGGATAGAAGAAGAGCACGACCTGCTCCGAGCGCAGGCTCGCGAGACTGAGACGGCTCAATTTGTCGTCGAAGGCGCACGGCAGGTCGAATGGCGGCGCGGGGTCCCCTGGTTTCAGCATGTTGGTGGCCGGTTCAGTCAGCTTTCGTGGATAGCAGGCTGCACGCCGCGAGACTACTGAATCGCGTAGGTCAGGGAAACCGTGGCCGGCACCGTGACCTCGGCGGGTTGCACGGGGGTCGCGGTGTTCACGCTCATTGCGGCCGCCCGGAACATCACGGGTCGCGGGCCGGGGTTGCTCACCGTGGTCGCATTGACGATCGGACCGAGCTTCAGGCCGAGCGCGGTGGCGAGGGATTGTGCCTGGGCCTGCGCGTCCTTGGCGGCGTTGGCGATCGCCTCGTCGCGCGCGTGGGTGTCATCGCGCAAGTTGAACTGGAGCGAATTGACGCGATTAGCGCCGGCCGCGATCGCCGCGTCGATCAGCGGTCCGACCAGATCGAGGGCGCCGGTCTGCACGGTGATCGAGTTCTCGGCGCGATAGCCGGTAATGACGGGTTTGGCGTTGGGTCGCGACTGGTCGCCATATTCGGGATAGAGCGAATAGCCACCGGTCCAGGTTTTGCCCTTGTCGCCGAGCTTGCTCCGCAGCGCCTCGCTGACCTTTTGCGCGAGACCGCCGTTGCGTCCCGCAGCCTCGGCGGCGGTGGCGGCATGGGTTTCGATCGCGAGGCTGAGCACGGCGAGATCGGGCGCCGCATGGGCCTCGCCATTGCCGGACACTTCAATCGTGCGATGAGTCGAACTTGGGGTGCCCTGGGCGATGGCGGCGAGCGGCATGGTGAAGACGATCGTAAGCAGCGCGACGGCCGCGAGGGTTGTTTTCATCGGTAATCTCCTGGCGCATTTCCGGCCGGTGGCAGCCCGCGCGGATAGCCGCATATACATATAGTTGATATGCACCGGGGCGGGCGCTTAAGCTTTGCGGCGATCGCGGCTGCGATTGACGCATGCAGACGCGGCGAGCCGGCAGAGCGGATGTCGTTCGAGCGAATACACCTGGCTTTAACCATAGAACCCGGCCAATCGCTGCGCGTCAAGGAGCGCGGCCGATGCGTCTGGCGGCGCAGCCGTATATGATTTGATTTCCAATCGACAAACTCACCTGGAAGATTTCCCCGCATGAGCGAAAAGCCCGACGAGAAAAAAGTAACCCCGCGCAGCCAGGACTTTTCCGCCTGGTACAACGATTTGATCCTTCGCGCCGAACTGGCCGACTACTCGCCGGTTCGCGGATGTATCGTGTTTCGGCCCGACGGCTTCGCCATCTGGGAAGCGCTGCGCGACGAGCTCGACCGGCGGATCAAGAAGACCGGGGCGCGCAACGCGTATTTTCCGCTGTTCATCCCGCAGAGCTTTTTGCAAAAGGAGGCGCAGCACGTCGAGGGCTTCGCGCCCGAGGTCGCGGTGGTGACCCATGGCGGGGGCAAGGAGCTCGAGGAGCCGTTGATCGTGCGGCCGACCTCCGAGACCATCATCAATCACATGTTCGCGCAGTGGATTCATTCGCATCGCGACCTGCCGCTGATGATCAACCAGTGGTGCAACGTGGTGCGATGGGAGATGCGCACGCGGATCTTCCTGCGCACCACCGAGTTCCTGTGGCAAGAGGGTCATACCGCGCACGCTACGCGCGCCGAGGCCGAGGCCGAGACGCTGATGATGCTGGAGGTTTATCGCAAGTTCGCCGAGGAGATTCTGGCGATACCGATCGTGGCGGGGCGCAAGAGTGCGGCCGAGCGCTTTCCCGGCGCCGAGGAGACCTACACGATCGAGGGGCTGATGGGCGACGGGCGCGCGTTGCAATGCGGGACGTCGCATTTCCTCGGGCAGAACTTTTCGCGGGCCTTCGAGATCCGCTTTCTCGACGAGAAAAACGAACTGGTGTATCCGTGGCAGACGAGCTGGGGCGTCTCGACGCGGCTGCTCGGCGCGATCATCATGACGCACGGCGACGACCAGGGCTTGCGGCTGCCGCCGGCGGTCGCGTCGACCCAGGTGGTGATCGTGCCGATCTGGCGCAAGGCCGACGAGGGCGAGCGCGTGGTCACGGCGGCGCGATCGATCCTGCTCGCGCTGGAGAACGCGGGCATCAGGGCGAAGCTCGACGAGCGCGACGGCGTGACCCCGGGCTTCAAGTTCAACGATTGGGAGATGCGAGGCGTACCGCTGCGAGTGGAGATCGGGCCGCGCGACGTCGCGTCGGGCGAGGTCGTAATGGCGCGGCGCGACATCCCCGGACCGGCGGGAAAATCGAAGGCGGCGATGAATGAAGTCGCGACCCGCGCGATCGCATTACTGGGCGAGGTTCAAAAGAACATGCTGGCGCAGGCGCGCGCCGCGATGGACGCCAACACGCATCAGGTGAGCAGCTACGAGCAGTTGCGCGCCCAGATGGAGGGCGAAGGCGGCGGCGGTTTTGCCGATGTCTATTGGTGCGGCAAGCCGGCGTGCGAGACGAAAATCCGCGAGGAAACACGCGCGACCTGCCGCGCGATACCGCTCAACCAGTCGCATCCGCCGGGTGCGTGCGTGGTCTGCGGCGAGGCGGCGACGGAGCGCGCGCTCTTCGCGAAGGCGTACTGAGCGCGATCCGCGGGGCGCGCCGGCTATCGTTGATCGCGCCCCGCTCCGCTGATGCTCATGATCCGGGTTAGCGGCCCGCGATCAGCCCCTTCACCGCGCCTTCGACCACCGTGCCCTTGAAAAAATCCGGGTTCATGCTGGTCCACAGGCGGGCCGGATTGGCGAACACGAAATCGCGGAAACTGTCGTCGTCGATCAGTCCGTGCTCGACCATCTCGTAGGCTTCCTCGGTGACTTCGGTCATATCGGGCACGTCCCAATGGCCGATATCCGAGCTGAAGATCGCGTTGAGATTGGCGCCGAAGGGCAGCTTGCGCCGGTCGAAGGCCATCGCATTTATCGGGTCGTCGGCCTCGCATCCGAAGTAGAAGTTCGGCACGAAGCGATCGCGGATGTCTTCGGCCCGCTCGATACCGCATCGCGACCAGTCGTCGAGCGCATTCGGATCCTCGTCGGTGCCGCCGATACCCCAGCCTTCGCCGCGGCCGTCGAGCTTGTCGGTGACGAGCTTGCCGCCATAGCGGCGCGCCAAATCCTGGAAAAGCTTGCGGTCGAGATTGGCCGGGTTGTAGTTCTCCATCGCCTTGCCGTTGCGCTTTTGCCAATGGCCAATCATGTCGGCGTAGAGACTGCATGCCCAGCCCACGCCGCATTCGAGAAAGGCGCATCGCAGCTCGGGGAAGCGCCGGGTGACGCCGCCGAAGAACATCGCCTTGCACAGCGCCTCGCCGGCCGAAGCGAAGTGGCCGATATGGTTGAACATGTAATTTGAGATCGACGTGCGGCTGCCCCAGCCCATGCCGGACGAATGGAACGAAGGCGCCACGCCGAGCTCGATACATTTGGCCCATACCGGGTCGTAATCGTAGGCGCTATCGAGTGCGAAGAGGTCGAGCCAGTAGGCGTAGCGCGTCGGATGAGACAGCGATTGCGCGGCGGCCGGAATCGGCCGGCGCACGTGGCCCGCCATCATGATGACCTTGAGCCCCAGCGTCCGCACCGCGTATTCGAGCTCTGCGATGGCCTCCTGCGGCGTATGCATCGGGATGACGGCGGCCGGCGTGAGCCGGTCGGAGTATTCGCGGAAGGCATCGGCGTGGAAGGTGTTGAAGGCGCGGCAGGTGGCCTGGCGCAATTCGTCGTCGCGGATATGCGGCGCGCCGAGCCCGGCGGTCGGGTACAGGACGGCGAAGTCGATGCCGGTCTGATCGAGGCGTTCGTGGAGGAGTTTGGGGAACGTCGCGGTGGCGCGGTCGAGGGTGTTTTTGGTCGGCAATGGCCACCATGGCGGCCGCAGCGGGCGCTCGGCGCGGCGCTGATCCCAGCTCATCCGATACCAGCTCGCGCCGTCGGAGCGATAGCGCGCGGCCAGATCCGGACCGGCAACCTGGCGGATATAGTCACGCAGCGCCGGCTGAAACTCGACCGTATGGCCGTCGGAGTCGATCACCGGATGCTTGAGCCGTGCGCGCACCTGCGCCGACTTCGAAGGTGAACCGCTGATTGATGTACTTGCCGCCATTGGCGTCCCCTCCATCAGAATTGTAAACGGACGTTACCTTCAGCTCGCCTTATTTTCCTTTTTCCGCGGTGGCGGGTAGAGCATCCGGGCGATGTTCGCGAGTATGGCGTCGTTGGTGATCCCCATGACGATTCCGGCCCGGGCGTCGCGGAAATAACGGTCGAAGGGTACGCGGCGCGCGTAGGCGGTGCCGCCGCCGATACCCATGATTTCGGAGGTAACGTGAACCGCCGTTTCAGAGCAGGCCACCTTGGCCTGGGAACAAGCCAGAACGCTGGTGGGCTGATCGCGATCGAAGGCCGAGGCCGCGGAATAGAGCAACGCCCGCGCTCGCTCGATCGCGACGCTAAGCTCCGCCATGCGATGCCGGATTACGGGATTGTCGATGCGCGGCTTGCTCTCCTCGTCGCCGTACTCGAGAAACTGCTTGGCCTCCTCGAACGCCCCGGCAGCAACGCCCAGGTAAACCGCCGCATAGGTGCCGATGACCACGGGAAGAAACTTCCGTCCGTGATCCTTCATCACGGTGTGTTCTTCTCCAAGGAGATTCGCCTTGGGTACGACGCCGTTGAAGATTACGGGACAACTGTTGTTCCCGCGCATCCCGAGTCCGTTCCAGGGCTCATCGATCTTCCAGTCGATCTTGTCCCGTTCGACGATCAGGACGCTGACTTTATCGGGGGTGACGTCCTTTCCGACCCGGCACAGGAAGAAGTGATGAGTGGCGAAACCTGCGGATGTGACATAGCTCTTGCGGATATTTTCGAGGTGGTAGCCGTCGGCGGTTGGGATCACTGCTGACATGGCGTTGTTCTGGGCGAACGCGCCGCCGCGGCCGGCAGCCTCGGAGCCTGCCACGGTGTATAGTGCGGCGCCCGACACGATCGGCCGGACGAAACGCTCGATCTGATCCGGGGTGCCGATACGGGCAACCAGCTCCGAAGCCTCGAGGTGCATCTTGTAGCACAGCGACGTGGACGCGCATCGCTTGGCCAGCGCCTCCGTCACGAGGACCGTCGTCAAGAGGCTTTCTTGCAGTCCTCCATGCTCGCGGGAAACGCGGAGGTTCCAGAAACCCTCCTTCTTGAGGGCGTCCAGACCGGCCGCGGGGAAGGTCGCCGTCCGATCGTTCTCCGCTGCACGTGGTGCGAGCTCGCGCTGCGCGAGGTCTGCCGCGCGAGCCGCCCAGTCCTGTTGTTCACTCGTCAGGGGAAAGTAGCCGTCTGCCATCTATCTCCTCGCTGCCCCGCACTCGGGTGAGGGTAATCGTTCTCGTGCTAATTACTGTTCGGTCAGGCTGCCGCCTTACCCATTAGCTGACGGGAGTAATCCATCAGCAGGTTGATGTCGTAAGGGTGCTCTTCGAGCGTAAACGGGTTCCAGGTGCTGCGGTTCGAGAAGTCGAGCAGGTCGCCGCCGTAAACGTGGATTGCGCTGGAGGCGTAGTCGAGCGGGTTGGCGATCGCATGAATCGCATCCTCGCCGAGCACGACGACATCGCCGATCTTGAGATCTTTGCCGCCCGCTTTTTCCAGAGTCTTGCCGCTGCGGCGGTAAAAGGTATTGTCTTCCTGCCCCTCGTAGGTGCCGATGACGGCCCACATGTTGTGATTATGCGGCGGCGTTTTGAACTTCGGTGGAGTCGTCGCTTTGAGCACCGTAAGCGTTGGCGAGCGAAAGCAGATCATGCTGGCGATACCGCCCTTCGTCAGATCCCGTCCCGCCAGGGCTTCATCGAGCGCCGTCTTGAGCGCGTTCGAATCGGCGAGCGCCTCTTCGATCATCTGTTTGACGGCCGAGGCCGGTTTGCCTTTGCAGTCTTCGATAAATTGGTCGAGCTTGAACACTTCGTTATTCCTCCTGGCAAATGAACTTTCGATACTCGTAGCACGCGTCCGGCAAGCGTGGCGGGTGCCTCCAGAAACCTTCGCTCAATAGGAGATAAAGACCGCCGTCCTGTTCATGAACCCAGCGCCGCCGGCCAATAGCGCTCTTTCACACCGATCATCCGGTAGACGTAGCGCCTGCGCTCGTTAAGGTCAATCGGCCACGCGAGCATCGAGGCTTCGAGGCCGAGCTTGCCGACGGCGAAGTTGGTGAGCTTGGCCACGTCGGCTTCGCGCATCAGCACGAAAAGCCGATCGTCGTCGTCGATCAACTGGCGCTTTTTGCGATCCTGTTCTGCGGCTGAGCCGCTATTGAAATATTCGCGCATCGCCGGGAACAGGAACGACAGATGACCGGCTTCCTGTTCGATCTCGTGCGGGCTCCAGGCGCTCAGCACCGGGTCCAGGCTCAAGAGCGCACTGTAGGCGCCGCCATCCTCGGCGGAATAGGCTTCGGTATGGAGTCCGACAACCGCGAAAAATCCGCCGAGGTCGCGCTCGAGAATTCGTTTTTCGTCGGCGCTTGGAAAGGTCGCTTTGCCGGCTACGCCAGTCCAGTAATCCTCACCGCCGTGGCGGCATCCGCGCGTGATAAACGAGGCGGCGTGCTGCATGTCCTCGTACGCTTGTTTGATCAGGCAGGCGCGCCATGCACCGGGCATCTCATAATGGGTCGCCGCATAGGTGCATCCGAGGACGATATGGCGCATCTCGCCCCATCCGACAGCCGCGAGCAGGTGGCCGAAGCTGCGTTTGCGCTCCGCGTCCCATTGGTCGGTGGCAACGGCGGGCGGTGCTTGCAGACGTTCGCGCGCAGCGAGCCAACGGCGGCGCCAACTAGGATCGGCGTTTACGACGGCCGGCACCTCCTTCGGCACTTCGGGAAAGGTGGTCTCGCCGTACTCGACATCCTGGCGGAGCAGTCCGGGTAAGGCGGTGTTCAAGTCAAACAATTTCCATATCCTCCGTCATGGCGGATGCGCCGGGGCCACGGGCCAGGATTGACGCTTCGCGTGCGCGCCGCGAGTTGGCAAACGCGACCGGCAATATTCCTCGACCTCAGCCGCTCGCCGGCCGCGGTATCGAGGTCCATTGCGCAAACATACGGCGGCATAGTTCGATCGGTCAAACCACGCCATCGGCGTCAGTGAGAGAGCGGCGACATGCGCAACAGGACTGCGCTGCCCGAAATCCGACCGTTTCATCTATATACGGAACTCGCATACACGGAACCTGCGTATCGATTGAAACGCGGTACAAAAAGACAGAGAATCCGGCCGAGGAAGGAATCCGATGGCACTCAAGCTGAAGAAAACCGTAAAGGATCTGCTGGCCGAGGCCAACGCCGAGGTCGAGACGATCAGTGCGGAAGACTCACTCAAATTGAAGGATGACCCGGGCGTGGTGTTCGTCGATATCCGCGATATTCGCGAACTCGACCGCGACGGCCGCATCCCGGGCGCATTGCACGCACCGCGCGGAATGCTGGAATTCTGGGTCGATCCCGACAGTCCGTACTACAAGGAGGTCTTTGGCTCGGGCAAGAAATTCCTCTTCTTCTGAGCGGGCGGCGGACGCTCTGCGCTGGCAGCGCAGATTACTCAGCAGATGGGATTGACGCCGGTATGCCACATGGGCGGCGGTTTTCGCGCATGGAAGGCTGCGGGTGGACCGGTTACCGAAGGCAAGCCGAACAAATCGTCGTGAGCGAACGCGAGTCGAGCGCCGACTCGCGATGCGGGCGCATCGGCGCCGCTTGCAGATTTCCAGATGGCGGGCGTAAGCAGAGGTTCTGATGAATAGCCTTGGTGTCGTTGACCAGGTCGAAATTCAGGTTGTGGTCGATAACGTGACCGACAGCCTTTCTTCGATACCCGCCCATGCGGAATCCGAGATCGCATATCTGGATCGCCACGGCATGCAGGAATTGTCGGGCGACGCTCTATGTTGCGCCTGTCACGGGCTTTCGTTGCTGATTACGGCGACCCGCGGCGATCGGAAGCATACCGTGCTTTTCGACAGCGGGCCCGAACAATATGCGTTCGAACGCAATTGCGGCAGGCTCAGCCTGGACCTGGGGCAAGTCGAGAGCGTGGTGCTTTCCCATGGTCATTGGGATCACGCCGGCGGAATGCTCAAGGCCCTGGATCTGATTCGCGCGCGCAACGGCGGGCGCACGATTCCCTACTACGCACATCCGGGAATGTTTCGCTCGCGGGCGCGGCGCATGCGCAGCGGCGAGTTCAAGCCGATGAAAGACGTGCCCGCTATCGAAGCGCTCACCGCCCACGGAGCGAGCGTGGAGTGCATTAAGGAACCGCGCGTCCTGCATGACGAGATGTTTTATCTGAGCGGCGAAATACCACGGGTGACGCCGTTCGAGCGCGGACTGCCCGGGCATTATCAAAAATCCGAAGACGGCGATTGGCAGCCCGATCCCTTACTCATCGACGAGCGGTTCCTGATGGTGAACGTCGCGGGAAAAGGTCTCGTGGTGTTTACCGCATGCTCGCATTCGGGCGTGGTGAATGTGCTGAAACACGCGTGCGATAGCGTTGCCGGCACGCCCGCATATGCGGTGATGGGCGGTTTTCATCTGGCGGGCGTGAACGAGGAAATCATTCCCCAGACGGTACAGGCGATGGCTGAGTTTAAATTGAACACGGTCGCCGCGGGGCATTGCACAGGCTGGCGCGCCGTCACGGCATTAGCCAATGCGTTGGGCGAGAAGGCCTTGGACCCGTCGGTCGTCGGCAAACGATATACTTTCTAACTATGCGGCATTTGCCGGGAGCAGAAGATGGCAGACCAAAAAATCGAATATCGCGATCCTGATGCACTGGTGCAGACCGAATGGCTCGAGGCCCATCTGGGCGATCCCGGAATACGCATCTTCGATTGCACTACTCATCTGAGGCCGGCGGAGAAGGGAAGTGAGATACCGTATCTGATAGTCAGCGGGCGGGCCGACTATGATACCGCGCACATACCCGGCGCGGGCTTTCTGGATATCCAGGCCGAGCTATCGGATAACAGCACCAAACTGAGATTCACGACGCCGTCGGCTGCCGAATTCGCAGCGGCGATGTCGCGCCACGGCATCGGCGAAGGCACGCGGGTCATACTTTACAGCGCCAGCGGCATCATGTGGGCGACGCGGGTGTGGTGGATGCTGCGGGCGTTCGGCTTCGACAATGCGGCGGTGCTGGACGGCGGCTGGGAAAAATGGCGCGCGGAAGGCCGCCCGGTCTCGACCGCGGCGTGTACGTATCCGGCGGCCGAATTCATCGCGCGGCCGCGCCCCGGAATGACTATCGGCAAAGAGTATGTGAAGACGGCGCTTGGCGATTCCGGCAAGGTCATCGTCAATGCATTGCCACCGGAATTGCACGCGGGCAAAACGCCCAGCCGCTACGGCCGTCCGGGCCGCGTTCCGAGCAGTGTGAATGTACCTGCGGGGACTTTGATCGATTCCAGGACCAAAGCTTTCGTGCCCTTGAAGGAAGCGCAGGCGAAATTCGAGGCGGCCGGGATTGAAAAATCGAAAGAGGTAATCTGCTACTGCGGAGGCGGGATTTCAGCGACGGTCGATCTGTTCATGTTGTATCAGCTTGGCCACGATCGCATTACCCTGTACGACGGCTCGATGGGTGAGTGGGCGAAGGATATGGCGCTGCCAATCGAAACCGACTGAGTATTGAGTATCGATGATCGGAGCATACGAGATTCGGACGCGAAATCGCGGCCCGACGCGGAAATATTCTCATAAATTGAGATTCCGATATTCGCGAGAGACCTGAGAGGCAACTAATGAGTGAGGCAATCAGCCGATTCCCGGTTCCATCGCTGGAGGAGATGCCCGACGATATTCGCGCGCGAATCACGCAGGTTCAAGCGAAGGCCGGCTTTATTCCGAACGTGTTTCTCGCGCTGGCGCATCGTCCGGATGAATTCCGCGCGTTCTTTGCCTATCACGACGCGTTGATGGAGCGGAACGGGGGGCTGACCAAGGCCGAACGTGAAATGATCGTGGTCGCGACGAGCGCGGCCAACCAATGCCATTACTGTGTAATTGCGCATGGCGCGATACTTCGCGTGCGCGCGAAAAATCCCTTAATCGCGGATCAGCTAGCAATAAACTATCGCAAGGCGGACATCACGGAACGGCAGCGGGCGATGCTCGAGTTCGCGATGAAGGTCGCGGTTGAGCCGTACGTAGTTGGAGAGCCGGAGATCGAGGCGCTCGGCCGTCACGGCTTCAGTCGGGATGATGTATGGGATATCTCGTCGATCGCAGCATTTTTTGCGCTGTCAAACCGGCTGGCCAACGTCAGCAACATGCGGCCGAACGACGAGTTTTACAAGATGGGTCGGGGCTAGCGGAAAACCCGCCGCGTGGTTGAGATAGCGCATTTGGTCAACGGACATACCCAGTTATGCAATCGTTTCGCCGCCGTTGGTGCGACTTCAGATTGCAATCTGGCGTTGGCGCTCGCATGCGGCTGCATCGCGTGATTTCGATCATCCCGGAAGCGCATCCCTTCGTACTACTACCGGGCTCGCACCCATCGCTCCCTGGATAAGGACGCACCCGACTTCGCGGCGCGCAGCCCTTTGGCGACATCCCGCGTTGCCTGTTCCTGGCGGGTTACACCATCAATACGTTCGAGTTTGAGTTTTAGGCAGGTCAACTGTAGTTACGAAAAGAGTTTGGGGAATCGAGGAACAACCATGAAATTCGGCTTGTTGACCCTATTCGACCATTACGACGAAGACTGCTCCGAGGAACAGTACTACAAAAACTTCTTCGACGAGGTCAGCTATGCCGAGGAGCTCGGTTTCGATTCAATCTGGCTGGGGGAGCATCACTTTTGCCGGTACATTTGCCCTTCGCCGCAAATTGTTGCGGGAGCTATTGCCCAACGCACCAAGAGGATGCGGATTGGTACGGCGATTGCGCTCCTTCCACATCACGACCCGATTCGGCTCGCCGAAGATTACGCCTTGGTCGATCTGCTTAGCGGAGGGCGGCTAGATTTCGGAGCAGGCCGCGGCTTCATCAAACACACCTATGACGGTTTCCACCAGTCGATGGACGAGAGCCGCGATCGCTTTGACGAGTGCCTCGAGATTATCGAAGGTTTATGGCGCCAACCCAATTTCTCATACGAAGGTAAATTCTACCGTGTCGACAATGTGACTATCCTGCCGCGCCCGATTCAGCGCCCTGCGCCACCGATCTTCATGGCCGCCGCCGCCAGCCCGGAATCGTTCGTTTCCGCCGGCAAGAAGGGCCATTCGCTTTTGCTCGCACCATTCTTTCAGTCGCGCGAACGATTAAAGGAGAACGTCGATCTCTATAAGGAGACTCTGCGGCAGTCCGGATTCAGCCTCGATAATTGTCAGATAATAGCTGGTTATCACAGCTTCGTTGACGAGAACCCGGCGCTGGCGCGGAACAAATGGGAAGACCGCTACATGCGGTATCTGCACTTTGTTAGCGGTCTGATCAATCCGGAAGAATACACCAGCACCGATTACAGGTCGTGGAAGCGATCAGCCGAGGCGCTATCGAAGGTCACTTTCGATCAGATGTACCCGGAGCAAGTGATGTGCGGGGATGCAAATCAATGCGTGGAGCGCGTAGCCCTACTCAAGGAGCAACTCGGTGTCACGCATTTCTGGGTGTATATGGACTTGGGGGGCCTGCCGCAAGCCGAGTTGCGGAAATCAATGGAACGTTTTGCCACCAGGGTGATACCGCAGTTCCGAGAGTGAGTAGTCTACCAAGGCAAGGCCGGTGATTGTCGAGGAAAGTTCAGCAACGCCGATCGCTGCGACGTTCGGCCTTTTCGGAGCTTTTGACGTTCTTAACTGATAGCTTGGTCAAACGAGAACAAGATGCTCTGCGCAAAGTGCAGCACAGAAAATCCTGACGGGCTGAAGTTTTGCAACGAATGTGGCGCTGCGTTCGGAACGCTCTGCGCTTCGTGTGGATTCGAGAACGCCCCCGGCGCCAAATTTTGCGGCCAGTGCGGCACGCCGCTCGCGGCGCCCGCGGCGAAGAAATCCGCCGCACGCCAGATTCATGTAGCCGACACACCGGCCTCCGAAAATATTGCGGGCGAGCGCAAGACCGTGACGGCGCTGTTTGCGGATATCAAGGGCTCGACCGAGTTGATGGAGGACCTCGATCCCGAGGATGCGCGCGCGATTATCGATCCGGCGCTGCGCATCATGATCGACGCGGTCAAGCGCTACGACGGTTACGTGGTGCAATCCACCGGCGACGGTATTTTCGCGCTGTTCGGCGCGCCGGTGGCCCACGAGGACCATCCGCAGCGCGCACTTTACTCGGCGCTACGGATGCAGGACGAGCTACGCCGCTACTCCGCGAAGCTGGTGGCCGACGGCGGCATGCCGATCGAGGCGCGGGTCGGTATCAACACGGGCGAGGTGGTGGTGCGGACAATCGCGACCAGCGGCGCCAACACCGAATACACACCTATCGGCCACACGGCTAATCTGGCGTCACGGATGCAGGCGGTTGCGCCGACGGGATCGATCGCGATCAGCGAACACACACGCCGCCTGGTGGAAGGATACTTCGGGCTCAAGGCATTGGGTCCGACCAAAGTCAAAGGCGTCAGCGAGCCGGTCAACGTGTACGAAGTCACGGGACTGGGGCCGCTGCGTACGCGGTTACAACGGGCGGCGGGACGCGGACTGACCAAGTTCGTCGGGCGCGAGCGCGAGATGGAAACGCTGAAGCGCGCAGCCGAGCAGGCGCGATCGGGGCGCGGGCAGATCGCTGCGGCGATCGCGGAGGCGGGCACCGGCAAGTCGCGACTATTCTTCGAATTCAAGGTCAAGTCTCAAGCGGGCTGGATGCTGCTGGAGACCTTTTCGGTTTCACACGGCAAGGCGTCGGCCTACCTGCCGATAATCGAGTTGCTGCGCAACTACTTCGATATCTCTGCCGCCGACGATGAACGCAAGCGGCGCGAAAAGGTCACCGGCCGCGTACTCGCACTCGATCGGAATCTCGAGGATACGCTCCCGTACCTGTTCGCTCTACTCGGCATTGTGGAGGGGGACGATCCGCTGGCGCAGATGGATGTGCAGGTCAAGAAGCGGCGCACGCTCGAGGCGATCAAACGCATCGTCTTGCGCGAGAGCATCAATCAGCCGCTCATCGTAATTTTCGAGGATCTGCACTGGCTCGACGAGCACACCCAGGACCTTCTGAATCTGCTCGCCGATTCGATCGGGACGGCGAAGGTCCTCTTATTGGTGAACTACCGGCCCGAATATTCGCATCAGTGGAACAGCAAGACCTACTACACCCAGTTGCGGCTGGACCCGCTCGGCCGCGAGAGCGCCGAGGAGATGCTCACTGCGCTGCTCGGTGGCGGTGACGAGCTGGAGCCGCTCAAGCGCCTGATAATTCAGAAGACCGAAGGCACGCCGTTCTTCATGGAGGAGACGGTGCAGGTTCTTTTCGATGACGGGGCGTTGATTCGCAACGGCGTCGTGAAGCTCACCAGGCCCTTGGCGGAGTTGAAGATACCGCCCACGGTGCAGGCAATTCTCACCTCGCGAATCGATCGGCTGCCGGCCGATGCGAAGGAACTCTTGCAGACGCTGGCCGTTATCGATCGCGAGATTCCGCTCTCGTTGATTCGCGCCGTCATCACGAAATCCGACGACGACCTGTACCGCCTGCTCAATGATTTGCAACTGGGCGAGTTTATCTACGAGCAGCCCGCGGTGGGCGACACCGAATACATTTTCAAGCACGCGCTGACGCAGGAGGTCGCGTACAACTCGGTCTTGAACGAGCGGCGCAAGCAACTGCATGAGCGTATCGGCGCGGCGTTCGAAACGCTTTACGCAGGTTCGCTTGAGGACCATCTGGCCGAGCTCGCGCACCATTACGGGCGCAGTTCCAACCTCGACGTGGCGGTGCAATATCTGACGAGCGCCGGAAAACAGAAGATGGAAGAGGCGCAGCGCCTCGAACGGGCACTGGCGGATGATCAAAGCGCAGGCGCCTCTGGCGGAGCTGTGCGCGAAGCGACGGAAAGTCTTGGCGAACGGGGAGCAGTTCTCGGTGCGGTGGATACCATTTGGCGATTTCCCGTCAAATCAATGGCCGGCGAGGAAATTTCCGCTGCGAAGATTACCCCGCGAGGACTGCTCGGGGACCGCGTGTATGCGTTGGTGGATCAGGCGTCGAATCGCACGGCCACCGTGCGCTCGTGGGCCGCGCCGCTGTTGAACTACCGGGTGCAGTTCGTGACGGAGCCTGAGGCGGGGGCGCCCGCACCCGACGTGCGGATAATTTTGCCCGACGGCCTCGAACTAACTACCGGCGATCCTGACATCCACCGTCGCCTCTCGGCTGCCTTCAACCGGAATTTAACCATGATGGTGACCGCTCCGGCCGGGCTGATGGTGGAACATCCCGACGAGCTTTATCACGGGGCAATGCCTGACCTTACGGAACTGCCGATCGCCATGGGCGCGCCGCCCGGTGCGTTCTTTGATTACGGCTGCGTGCATCTGATCGCGACCTCGACCATCGATCACTTGCAATCGTTATATCCGCAAGGGCGGTTTGACGTGCGGCGGTTCCGCCCCAACTTCCTCATCCGAACGCAAGCGGAGCCATTTGTCGAAAACTCATGGATCGGCCGGACGATTGCGATTGGCGATGAAGTCGTGCTGCGCATTACAATTCCGTGTCCGCGCTGCATCAGCACGATCCTGCCGCAGTTCGATCTGCCGCATGACCCCGGCATCCTGCGCACGATCGCGCAACATAACATGCAGGACCTTGGAGATTTCGGAATGCTTCCATGCGCGGGGGTTTACGCCGACGTCGTGAAGACCGGCGTCATTCGCCGCGGCGATACGATGCATTATCTCGACTGACTCGTCCGAACTTTAGCGATCAAGCGACGCCGGGTCGCTTCTCATCAAGCTCCTTCTTCACCCCAGACCGCATCGCGCGCGACTCGGGATTTACGTTTCGCGCAGACCAGGTTCGGGAAAGGGTACCGTCAACTCAGTCACGTCCTCGAATTCACTTCCCAAAACTCATAGATTTGGTCGGGCGGCCGGCGTAAACCACAACCTCACGCGATTAGGAAACAACCAAATGGAAAAGCAGGACTTCTATCGTGACGCACGGCGAGATCTCGCGGGGCCATTGCAGGGAATCCGTGTGCTCGAAGCCACCACCAGTTGGGCGGGCCCGATGTGTGGATGCATGTTCGCGGACCTTGGCGCAGACGTCATCAAGGTCGAGGCGATCGAAGGCGAGGTCGGGCGCCGCGTCGGGCCGTTTGTGACGGGCGAGGGCAGCCGCGTCAGCTTCCTGCACGCGACGGTAAATCGCAATAAGCGCAGCCTGACACTGGATTTGCGTACGCCCGCCGGTCGTGATCTTTTCCTGAAACTGGCCGCGCGATCCGACATCGTCGTGCAAAACTTTCGGCCAGGTACATTCGACAAGTGGGGTATCGGTTATGAAGATTGCCGGGCGATCAAGCCGGATATTGTTTACGTGTCGATCAGCGGTTTCGGGCAGTTCGGTGCCGACCATGATCGTCCCGGTTACGATCCGGTAGCCGAGGCGGCGTCCGGCTTCATGTCGCTCAATGGGTCGCCCGATGGCGGCCCGGTCCGCTGCGCGACCTATCTCGGAGACGACCTTGCCGGTTTGCACGGCGCACTTTCCGCACTCGCTGCACTGCGTCATCGCGACGCGACCGGAGAAGGCCAGCATATCGACGTATCGCTGATGGATTCGATATTGTTTCAATCGGACGGCTACCTCACGCTCGGCGCGATTGGTCATCCGATGCCGCGAATCGGGAATCGATCATTATTCAGCGCGCCCGTTGACGCATACGAATGCACCGACGGCCATGTCTTCCTCGCGGTACTGCTCGAACCGCATTGGCGGGCACTCACGAAATTAATCGGACGGCCTGACATGGTAGATGATCCGCGCTTCGCGACGATGGCGGCGCGCCATCAGTATCGCGAAGAGACTGACGCAGCAGTGGCTGCATGGATGAAGACCCAATCCATCGCTGACGTGGAACGCGAATTCGCCAAGGCGGGCATCCCGGCGGCGGCAGTACGGACCTACGCCGAAGCGGCAGCCAATCCCCATGTGATCGAGCGCGATATGTTGCAGCCGATCGAGCAGGAGGATGGCAAGACCGTGCCTCTTACCGGCCCGGCGGCTAAATTTTCACGGACGCCGACTCGCGTCCGCACGCGCGCCGCAAAGCTGGGCGAGCATACGGAAGAGATTTTGGATGAGTTGGGGATTGGCGCGGCCGAACGCAGCAGCTTGCGCGCGATGAAGATAATTTAGACAGACGTTGTATCGATGGTAGAAGGAATTGATTTGAAGCTGTAGCCTTTTTGAGCCCGACGGTCCTGAGCCTACGATTCAGGACTTCGCTCGCTGCCGAAAATCTCTTCCTGCTCAAAAAGGGTGCGGCCTGACGCGAACTTGAATAAGTAAAATACGCCGACCGTCGCGCACCGCCTTCAGGAGGGTGGCCGCATCTCGCACCTCCGCTACCGCAGCAATACTCCGTTACCCTGTCGGTCGTTCGCCGCACGCGTGTGCTCCACGCTCGATCAACTGAGATTGCCTTCTCGAATCTTCACTACCGCTTCGCCCGTTATCGGTCTCACCCCGATACGGGAACGTTAGTTTATCGCGGGCTGCGCGGATTGGCGGCGCTTGAGCAGCAGATCGACGTCGAACTTGAAAATCCGCGCCGCGTTCAGCCCCAGGATTTTCGCGCGCTGGTTCTCTTTGAGCTGGCCCATCTCGCGCTCGATAGCCTCGGCCGAATGTGGCCAGGTGCCCTCGGCGTGTGGGTAATCGTTGGCCCACAGGAAATTATCGACGAGATTGAAACTCTCGGCGAGCGCCAGCCCCGCCGGGTCTTCCTGAAACGACGCGGCGCCGTTGCTGCGAAAATAATCGCTCGGCAGATGCTTGAGCTTGGGAAATGCCCACAGATGATGCTTGCGGTACGCCTCATCCATCGCGACCAACGCCCACGGCACCCATCCGATGCCGGACTCGATCGCGGCGAAACGCAGTTTCGGGAAGCGCTCGATCACGCCCGACGCGCACAGGCTCGCCACCGGCTCGATCGTCGGTGCGAGCGAATGGGCTGCGTAGTTGATCACCGCGCCGCCGTCGTGGCGCGCGGCCCGGGGGTCGCGCCCGGTCGAGACGTGAAAGGTGACGGGCAGGTCGCAATCCTGAATCAACGCCCATAGCGGATCGAACATCGGCAGATTGTAGTTCGGATGGCGCGCGTCATGGGCGCCCCACACCGGCTTGCACGGCAGGGTCACGCCGCGAAATCCGATCTTCGCCACGCGCTTGACTTCGGCGATCGCCAGCGCAAGATCGGCGGTCATGATCGCGGCCATCGGCGACATGAAATCGTTATACGGGCCGTAAGTCTCCCATGCCCAATCGTTCCACACACGGCATTGCTCGGCGCCAAATTCGGCGTCAGCCGTCGCGAACATCGCAAGGCCCTTGTTAGGAAACACGATCTCGGCGTCGATGCCGTCGCGCCGATGGTCGCGGATGCGGTCGAGCGGATCGCGCCCGGCGTTGCCGCGCAAGCGATCCTCGCCGCCCTTGGGCGCATCGTCCTTCGAGACCTTATGTACTCGCGAGCGCTGGTAGCCTTCGACCACCATCCACTTTTCGCCCTTCTCGTCAACTTCGATATGCGGCAGGCGGTCGCGGAATTTCCGGTCGAGTCGCTCCCACCAGAGCTTGCTCGGTTCGTTGACATGGCAATCGGCCGAGATCATCAGATAGCGATTGGGATCGCCGGGGCGCGCCGTGCGCTCCCATCCGTCGTGGCCGGGGGTTTCCGTGCGCCAGAGATTTTTCTCGTCAACGTGCTGATCGGTTTGCTCGATCATCGCTTCCTCTGTAAGCCGTGGTGATGCATAGGATCCGTTTTCGGGTGACAAGGGGAGAGTAATGCGCCTCCAGATGCATGTCCAGCAAGCCAAAACTGGCTTCTGATTTCGCGATTATCGAGGGTTTCACTGGTGAAAATCGGGTTTATTTTGCAAATTCAGGATTGAGCGTCGATCCGACTTTCCGGTAAGAGCGACGGCGGGCTTCCGCGCCCGTTTCTATCGAGGCGCTTGATTCGCAGTGGCACAAGATCGAGAGGCATGGTTTGTGTTGCCGGCAAATTTGTCGGATTAGTGGGTACGCCATTTATTGGCCGATTACACGGAGGGGATGGTGAATACTGAGACAACGGCGGGTCTGGTGTTGCCGGTCGAGACCATCCGAGAGCGGCTCAACCGGGATCCGGAGTTCCTGTTGGCGGCGCGCTTCTGGTACTGCGATATCCGGTTTTTTGTCGGCGACGATCCGTATTTCATGCGGATCGAGAACGGCAAGGTCGATCATTTTCAGCATGGCACCCAAGGCTTCGACCCCTACTCCATCAATATCGGCGGTCCCGCGGAAGTCTGGGAGAAGATGATGGAGCGGCGGCCGCAGCCGTTCTACCACGACTGGTTCGCGGCCACTTTCCATCACGGGTTCACGTTCGGCGGCGATCTCGAATCCGCGTATGCCCATTACTACGCAATCCGCCGCATCAACGCGATCATGCGCGAGGCGGTGATCGAAGCGCGTGGCGCATAGAGGGGGGAACAGCAGTGGCCAGATATTCAGACATAGTCGGGCGCTATATTTACCTTGAACTGGACGGTATCGAGTACCGCGTCTATGTCGAAGAAGCTGGCAAGGGGATACCGCTCGTATGCCAGCATACGGCGGGCTCCGATGGACGCCAGTTTCGACACCTGCTCGAGGATCGCGAGATTACCTCGCGCTTTCGCGTGATTGCCGCCGACCTGCCTTATCACGGCAAGTCGCTGCCCCCGATCTCAGTCAGATACTGGGAACAGGAATACAAGCTCACCAAGGACTGGTTCATGCGCTACTGGGTCAAGCTTTGTCATGAGCTTGAACTGAAGCGACCCGTGTACATGGGCTGCTCGATGGGCGGTCATCTCGCGCCCGACCTGGCGCTCAACTACCCGAACGAATTTCGCGCCTGTATCGGATTGGAGGCGTCGATGTGGAGCGGCGGCAGCGATCGACTAGTCAAGCAGTGGTTCCATCATCCACGCCTATCGAACGAATCGAAGCCCGCTCTCATGATGGGCCTGTGCGCGCCGGACGCGCCGGAAGAATACGTGCGCGAGACGGTGTGGGAATACAGTCAGGGCGCGCCGCCGGTCTTCAAAGGGGATCTCAACTACTATTCCTTCGAGCATGACTTGAGGCAGACCGCCGGGAAGATCGACACGCGAAAATGCGCTCTCTACGTGCTGAGCGGCGAGTACGACTGGTCGGCGTATCCGGCCGCATCGAAGGCACTGGCAGATGCGGTGCCGGGAGCGACCTACACCTTGATGCGCGGGATGGGACATTTCCCGATGTCCGAGGATCCGGTGCAATTCAAGCAGTATCTGATGCCGGTGCTGGCCGAGATTGAAGCGAAGTTGTGAGGCGAGAGGATCGGGAAGCAAGTGGTCGAGGAAAGCGGAACTATAGTTCTTTTCTGAAACTCACCACTGGCTTGCGCACCTCGCAGACTCGTTAGCTCGCTACGCCTTCGGCTGCGCTAGTATGCTCGGCTCGCAAGCTCGCCTGGTAACAGGTTTCAGACTTCCCATTTGGCTCAGATGCGGGCTTCGCCTTGTCAGAACCTCATCACGAATACCGCATGGGCTGCTGCCGAAGCCCTCCCCGTACTCGCCCGCAAATGGTCTCGTCGATGTCACTGACATGACCGGCCGCTGGCGATTCATTGTGGGAAGTGTGAAACCTTTCAAAGGTTTCACCGCTCTTCCTCCGTGTCCGGGCTTCGGCCCCTCTCATTCCCATCTGTCAGATGAGGCGCAGCGCCTTCATCACAGCGCGCAACTTCTCGGCCGCAGGTGGCGTCATCGGCAGCAACGGCATGCGCATCTCGTTGGTGCATTTGCCCATGAACGCGCAGGCCTGCTTGATCGGTATCGGATTGGTCTCGACGAACAGCGCACGCGTCAGCGGCAGCAATTTGTAATGAAGTTCGCGCGCCCGGGCGAAATCGCCGGCGAGGCCCGCCGCGACCATCTCGTGTACCTCGCGCGGCATCACGTTGGTGACGACGGAGATCACGCCCTTGGCCCCGATCGCCATCAGTGGCAGGGCCAGCGGATCATCGCCTGAGAGCAGCGTCAGGCGATCGCCGCAGAGCTTCACAATGTCGGAGCACTGATCCAGCGAGCCCGATGATTCCTTGATCGCGACGATATTTTTGACTTCGCACATGCGCGCGAAGGTCTCGGGCGCGATATTGGATCCAGTGCGGCCGGGGATGTTGTAAACCACCAGCGGCAGATCGACGGCTTCGGCGATAGCCTTGTAATGATGGTAGATGCCGTCCTGCGTCGGCTTGTTGTAGTAGGGCGAAATCAGCAATGCGCCGTCGGCGCGGACCTCGCGCGCGAAGGCCGTCAGGCGAATCGCTTCGGCGGTGGAATTGGAGCCGGTGCCCGCGATCACCGGCACGCGCCGCCGCGTCTGATCGACCACTACCTTGATCACCTGCTCGTGCTCGCCATGAGAGAGCGTCGCCGACTCGCCGGTCGATCCGCACGGCACGATACCGTCAACGCCCGACGCGATTTGCCATTCGACGAGATCGCGGAGCGCAGTCTCGTCCAGCGCGCCATTGCGGAACGGAGTGATGATCGCGGATATTGCGCCGTTAAACATGCTTCGACCTCCCGGCTAGTGGACGGGAACCAGGTCGGCGTCGCCGACTTCGATTTCGCCGCCGAAGACCTCGACGGCTTCGCCCGTCATAAAGACGTGGCCGGCCTCGGGACCGCGCTCGCGCCATTCGATTTCGAGTACGCCGCCGCGCAACTCGACTGTAGCATTGCGATCCGCCCGATCCGTCAATACCGCGGCTACCTGCGCCGCGCATGCGCCCGTGCCGCAGGCGAGCGTTTCGCCCGAGCCGCGCTCCCACACCCGCATCTTCAGGCGGTTGCGCGAGAGCGGCAGAATAAATTCGGTGTTGACGCGGCGCGGGAAGAACGGATGGTGCTCGAACAGACGGCCCAGCCGCGCGAACTCCGCGTCGTCGAGGCCGAACACGCTGTCGTCCTCGACGAAAATCACGCAATGCGGATTGCCCATCGAGACCGCGGTGATGCGATATTCGCGGTCGCCGACGGCGAGCGCATAATCGATTACGCGGCCGTCGCGATTGACCGGGATTTCGCGCCCCTCGAGAATCGGCGCACCCATATCGACGGTCGCGGCAACCGCGCGGCCTCCGGCGAGCTTGAGCACGATGGTCTTGGGACCGCAATCGGTATCGACCACGATCGGATTCTTGCGCCCGTCCGATCGTTCGTAATGGAGGCGCGCGACGCAGCGGATGCCGTTGCCGCACATCTCGCCGCGGCTGCCGTCGGCGTTGTACATCTCCATGCGCACGTCGGCGCTGGGCGACGGGCAGAGCATGATCAACCCGTCACCGCCGATGCCGAAGCGGCGATCGGAAACGCGCCGGGCGAGCGCGGCCGGATCGGCAGGACGCACGCGGTCGGCGACGACGTACACATAGTCGTTGCCGCAACCGTGCATCTTGGTGAAGGCGAGCTTACGCATCGGGACCGCCCTTGAGCGTGACGATCTTCTCGTTGCGGACGATGTCCTCGAAGCTGTCGCGCTCGCGGATGACGTGGGCCTCGGCGCCGTTGACCAGGACCTCGGCGGCGCGTGGACGGCTGTTGTAGTTCGACGCCATCACGAAGCCATAGGCGCCCGCGCTCATCACCGCTATGAGGTCGCCCGAATCCAGCGCCGGCAGGTCGCGCTCGCGGGCGAAGAAATCGCCGCTTTCGCATACCGGGCCGACCACGTCGGCGGTCTGCCGCGCGCTATCGGCGCGGCGTATCACCGGCACGATCTCGTGATAGGCCTCGTAGAGCACCGGGCGAATCAGGTCGTTCATCGCGCCGTCAACCACGATGAAGCGTTTGACGTCGGTCTCTTTCACGTACAGCACCTTGGTCACCAGGATGCCGGCGTTGCCGACCAGCACGCGGCCTGGCTCGATGATGATCTTCAGGCCGATATTGCGCAGCGGCCCGAGCAGCGCCGCCGAATATTGCGCAGGCGAGGGCGGCTCCTCCTGGTAAGGGATACCGAGTCCGCCGCCAAGGTCGAGGTATTTGAGCGCGATACCCTGATCGCGCAGTCCGGCGACGACCTTCGCGACTTTTTCGCCGGCCTCGGTGAACGGCCCGGTCTCGGTAATCTGCGACCCGATATGCGTGCTCAGACCAGCCAGATCGAGGTTCTTGAGGCCGCGCGCCTCCGCGTAATACTCGTTGACCTGCGACAGCGGGATGCCGAATTTGCTGTCGCGATGGCCGGTCGAGATGTGCGGATGGGTGCCCGGGTCGAGGTCGGGATTGACGCGCATACTGACCGGTGCCTGCAAGCCGATCCGTTGTGCGACGGCCGACACCCGATGGAGTTCCGGGCGCGACTCGACGTTGATCATGAGGATCTTCGCCTTGAGCGCGGCCTCGATTTCCTCGTCGGTCTTGCCGACGCCGGAAAATACGATCTTGGCGGGGTCGGCACCCGCGCGTATACAGCGCATCAGTTCGCCCACCGAAACGATATCGAAGCCGGCGCCGAGATCGCCAAAGAGTTTGAGGATGCTCAGGTTCGACAGCGCCTTCATCGCGAAGCAGATGAGGCTGTCGGTGCCCTTGAAGGCCTCGCTTAAAACTCGGTAATGGCGGCGCAAGGTCCGCGCACTATAGATGTAGAGCGGGGTGCCGAGGCGCGTCGCGAGGTCGTCGACAGCGACATCTTCGGCGAATAACCGATTGTCCTGATATTTGAAGTAGTTCATCCGTGTCCTGATGGAATGAAGCGGGCCAAGCCGTAGCGCGGGCTCGCGCCGCCCTTTTGTAACCGTCGCTTTTATCACACGCGGCCCGTCCGAAAAAATGCCCGGCCCGCGCCGCGATTCGAATACGCGACTCGAAGACGTGATCCGCGGCCCGTCCGATGGCGGATTTAGCGGGCGCCGAAGCTCCGCCGTCAGGGTATCGGGGTGGGCAAAGGCGACGGCGTCGGCAATTTGTAAGTGTCGGGATTTGGCGGCAAGGGCGGATTAACCCGCTTGAAATCGACCTCGTTGGAGGGCGCGCTGTGATAGCCGTCGGTGGTTTCCGAGATCACCGTGTAACGATAGCGGCCGCCGAGGCGGGCTTCGCGGTCGAGGTAGCTGAATTCGTCCTGGACCTGGAAGCGTTCCTGGTCGGTCACCGGAATTTTGACCAAGGCGGTCATGGGGCCGTCGCCTTGCGCGCGCATCACGACGAAGCCGCCCAAATCACGCATGGTATGGCCGCCGTTGTAATGGGTCGGGCGCAGCCAGGTGAGTTTGATACCGCCGAACGCGGCTTGGGCGCGCAGGCTCAGGATGCGTTCGGGTTGCGCGAATTCGGGTGGCACCGGGGCGCTCTTCACGCCGCATCCGGGCAGCGCCGCGGCCGCGAAAAACGTGACTGCTACCAGCGCGACCTTCGCAATCGCCCAAGGCTTCATTCGCATCATCTGCGCCCCATGCCTCCGCATCCGTAAAGCTCGATTCATGGCGTTCGCTGGCAATCAGCCGCGCCCGAGTTGTTTGAGCCGCCGCCGCACGGTCTCCGGCGCCGGTCCGCCGGCCAGCTTGCGCGCGCGCATGGAGCTATCCGCGTTCAGGGCGGCGACCGCGTCAGGACCGAACATCGGCGAGTAGCGGCGCAGGTCGTCGAGTGTCAATTCGCCGATCGAGCGGCTCGCCGCCACGGTCTCGCGCACCAATGAGCCGACGACTTCGTGAGCCTCGCGAAACGGCGCGCCGCGCGCGACCAGGTACTCCGCGAGATCTGTAGCCAGCGCGAAGCCGCCGGCCGCCGCGCGCATCGCGGGGCGATTGAAACGGATTCGCGGCCACAGCTTGGCCACCAGGTCGAGCGCCGGCTTGATCGTATCGATCGCATCGAAGACCCGCTCCTTGTCCTCCTGCAAGTCGGAATTGTAAGCGAGCGGCAGGCCCTTGAGTATCGTGAGCATCGCGACCAGATCGCCGATTACCCGGCCGCTCTTGCCGCGAATAAGTTCGAGCAAATCCGGATTCTTCTTTTGCGGCATCATCGAGCTGCCGGTGGAAAATTCGTCGGGCAACTCGGCAAAGCCGAACTCCGCGCTGGTCCACAGAACCAGTTCCTCGGCCATCCGCGAGAGATGAACCCCGACCAGCGCGGCCGCGGCGAGAAAATCGACCGCGAAATCGCGATCCGAGACCGCGTCGATGCTGTTTTCCGCGATGCGCCGAAAGCCGAGCTCGCGGGCGACCATGCGGCGGTCGATCGGCAGCGTCGATCCGGCCAGCGCGCCCGCCCCCAACGGCATCACGGCCGTGCGCGCGAGAGCTTGCTCGAGGCGCTCGCGATCGCGCGCGAACATCTCCACGTATGCCAGCAGATGATGTGCGAGCGAGACCGGCTGCGCGCGTTGCAGATGGGTGTAGCCGGGCATCACCGTTTCGACGTTGCTGCGCGCGACCTTGATCAGCGCCGCCCGCAGTCCACGCACCAGCCCGATTACATGAGTGATTTCGTCGCGCAAGTAGAGCCGAAAGTCGAGCGCCACCTGATCGTTGCGCGATCGCGCGGTATGCAGCTTGCCGCCGGTCGCACCGATTTTTTCGGTCAACCGACGTTCGATGGCGAGGTGGATATCCTCGTCGGCGACGTCGAAGCGAAACCGGTCCGCGCCAATCTCATCGGCGATTTGGTTGAGGCCCTCTTCGATTTTCCGCGCTTCGCCCGGGCCGATCAGCCCGACCTTTGCGAGCATTCGCGCATGCGCGATCGACCCCAGAATATCGTGCCGAAAAAGCCGCCGGTCGAACGGCAGCGACGCGGTGAAGGCCTCCACTTCGGGCAGGCGCGGCGCCTTGAAACGCCCGCGAATGAGGTTTTTCCCGACGGTTGTGCCGGACGTCTTGACCGGCGTCGCTCTGGATTTTGCGCGCGGTTGAATTTTACGAGGCCCTTTCATCGTGGAGGTAGAGAAGTTGCCGAAGCGGAGCCGCCAGTGCCGGCGCCAGTCGCCACGGTCGCCACGTTCGCGATGTTCGCGCCGGCCGCGCTCAACGAGCCGGTTGCGTGCGGCATGTGCATCCGCGGGCCGCGCACGCCATGACGCCGTCGGGATGGGCGATATGAACGTCCATCTTGTGGCCGCACTTCGGGCATTCGCCGGTGCGCACCCGCGGCACCAGCTTCGGTCCCGTGCGCAGCGGCTTGAATTGAATCACCTTACCCAAGGCTGGTTTCCCTTCTTCGCCTCCTCCGCCTATTTTTTCCGCCCCCGCTCGTCGAGCCGCGCGAGCGCACGCAGTCGGAGCGCGCCAAGCCGGATGAAGCCCTCGGCGTCGCCCTGATCGTAACCGCCGGCTTCCTCGAAACTCGCGATCGCAGGATCGTAGAGCGAGTTCGGCGACTGGCGTCCGGCGATCCATACGCCGCCCTTGAACAGCTTCAGGCGCGCGATGCCGCTCACATTCTTTTGCGTATCGTCAACCAGCGCCTGCAGCGACTCGCGCTCCGGTGCAAACCAATGTCCATTGTAAACCATCTCGGCGTACCGCGGGGTCAGTCCGTCGCGCAGATGCATCACTTCGCGATCGAGCGCGAGTTGCTCGACCGCGCGATGGCCGTGAAAAAGCAGGGTGATACCCGGACTCTCATAGACGCCGCGCGACTTGATGCCGACGTAGCGATTCTCAACCAGATCGACGCGCCCGACGCCGTGGCGCCCGCCAATCCGGTTGGCGCGTTCGATTATCTGCGCGGGCGAAAGCTGCTCGCCGTTGAGCGCGACGGGATCGCCGCCGGCATATTCGATTTCCACGTATTCAGGCTGATCCGGCGCCTGTTCGGGCGCCACCGTCAGCCGAAACATATCGTTGTACGGCTCGCGCCAGGGATCCTCCAGGATGCCGCCCTCGTAGCTGATATGCACGAGGTTGCGGTCCATCGAGTAGGGTTTCTCGGCGGTGACAGGCACCGGAATGTCATGGCTTGAGGCGTAAGCGATCATGTCGGCGCGCCCCTTGAACGGCCACTCCGGATTACGCCACGGCGCGACTACTTTCAGCTCCGGCCCCAGGCGCGCAAAGGTCAGTTCGAAGCGCACCTGGTCGTTGCCCTTGCCGGTGGCGCCATGGGCCACCGCGTCGGCGCCTTCCATGCGCGCGATCTCGACTTGCTTGCGCGCGATCACCGGCCGTGCGATCGAAGTCCCGAGCAGGTAGTAGCCTTCGTAGATCGCGTTGGCGCGCATCATCGGAAAGACGAATTCACGGGCGAACTCTTCGCGCAGGTCCTCGATATACAGTTTGCTGGCGCCGGTCTTGAGCGCCTTTTGCTCGAGCCCGTCGGTCTCTTCGCCCTGGCCGACGTCCGCGCAATAGGCGACCACTTCGCAGCCGTAGTAATCCTTGATCCAGCGCAACATCACCGACGTGTCGAGACCGCCCGAGTACGCCAGCACCACTTTGCGGAGTTTCTGCTTGGTCATGCCAATAGCTACTTGCGATCGCGCCTAAATCCGCGGCGACGCCGGCATCCCTTGATGTGTGAGTATTTCCGGCCGCAGCAGCCAGACCATCACGGCCTTCTGCGCGTGGAGCCGGTTTTCCGCCTGCTCGAGCACGACCGATTGCGCCCCGTCGAGCACCTCGTCGGTGATCTCTTCGCCGCGATGAGCCGGCAGGCAATGCATCACCGCCGCCGCGGGGCTGGCGTGCTTCATCAGCGCGCGGTTCACCTGGTAGTCCTTGAACTCACGCCGGCGTTTCGCGGCCTCGCCCTCCTGGCCCATTGAGGTCCAGGTGTCGGTGTAAACCACGTCGGCGCCGGTCACCGCGGCAACCACATCATGCGTCAGCAGGCCGCCCTTTTCCTTACGCAGGCGCGCGACGAAATCGCGGTCGGGCTGGTAATCGTCGGGACACGCGATGCGCAATTCGAAATGAATCGCAGCGGCCGCCTCGATCCAGCTCTGCGCCAGGTTGAAGCCGTCGCCGACGAAGGCGATCTTGAGCTTGTGCAATTCGCCGAAACGCTCGCGCAGGGTCATCAGGTCGGCCAGCAACTGGCATGGATGGAGCAGGTCGGTGAGTCCGTTGATCACCGGCACCGTAGCCTCGTGCGCCAACTCGACGCAGGTCGAATGGGCGAACGTGCGTATCATTATAAGGTCGACCCAGCGCGAGAGGTTGCGCGCGACGTCCTTGGCCGACTCGCGCTCGCCGATTCCGATGTCCTGCGGCGCTAGATAGATCGCGTGGCCGCCGAGCTGGGCCATGCCGGTCTCGAACGTGATGCGCGTGCGCAACGACGGTTTCTGGAAAATCATCGCGAGCGTTTTGCCGCGCAGATATGGATGCTCGAGGCCGCTTTTGAGTTCAGCCTTGAGGCGGCTCCCGAGTCTAAGGAGTCCGTCGAGCTCCGCCGTCGTGAGCGAGCTCAAATCGAGTAAATCGCGTTTCATCGAAAAGTACGCCGTTGTCGCGCCGCGCCCATCTTACCGTATTTTCACACGCGGTCATCTACCGCCCCGCCCGTCATTGAGGAGCCCGCGACTCGCGAACCTGAGTCATCAGGCCTTGGCCGCGGCCGCTGCGGTGCGCAAAGCGCGCTCGATAATCGCGAGTCCCGCGTCCGCCTCTTCGCGCGTCAGGTTCAGCGGGGGCAGCAGGCGCAACACCGAGTCGGCCGTGCCGTTAACCAGCAGATGTTCCTTGAGGCATTCATCGACCACGCTCTTGGCCGGATGGGTCAGGGCCGCGCCGATCAGCATGCCTTTGCCGCGAACCTCGCGCACGTTGCCGGTAGTCTTGCCGATCTCGCGCAAGCGATCGATCAGGTAGCCGCCAACCTCGGCCGCATTGCCCATCACGCCGTCCTGCTCGAGCGCGTCGATCACGCCCAGTGCCGCCGCGCACGCGATCGGATTACCGCCAAAGGTCGAGCCATGGGTTCCCGGCGTCATCACTGCGGCGACCTCGGACTTCGCGACCATCGCGCCGATCGGCACGCCGCCGCCAAGGGCCTTGGCCAGCGTGATAATGTCGGGCTTGATGCCGGCGTGCTGATAGCCGAACATTTTGCCGCTGCGTCCCATCCCGACCTGGACCTCGTCTACGATCAGCAGGATGCCCGCGCGATCGCACAGGTCGCGCAGCCGCGCCAGATAGTCCTCATGCGGCACGACGACGCCGCCCTCGCCCTGAATCGGCTCGACCATCACCGCCACGGTCTGCTTGCCGATAGTGCGCTCGACCGCCGCGACGTCATCGAATTCGACCATCTTGAAGCCGGGCACCAGTGGCTGGAAGCCCTGATGATATTTCTCCTGGCCAGTCGCGCTGAGGGTGCCCATCGTGCGGCCATGAAACGATCCGAGCGTCGTGACGATCTCGAAACGTCCGCTGCCATGGCCCCAGCGACGCGCCACCTTGATCGCGGTTTCGTTGGCCTCGGCGCCGGAGTTGCCGAAAAAGACCCGCCCGTCGCCGAACAGCCGGCTCAGTCGCGAGGCCAGCCGCGCCATCGGTTCGGTGTGGAAAACGTTGGATACGTGGGTCAGCTTTTCGGCCTGCTCGCGAATCGCACGCACCACCCGCGGATGGCCATGGCCGAGGCTGGTCACTGCGAGGCCGCAGAAAAAATCGAGGTAGCGATTGCCGTCGGCGTCGTACAGATAGGCGCCGTTGCCGCGCACGAACGCGAGTGGGGTGCAGCCGTAAGTGTTGAGCAGGCTCGAATGTGCAAGTTCGACAATTTCCGCGTTGTTCATTCTCGTTTATCTCCATCGCCGCGCGTTGACGCGCCAGTCTCTCGCGACCATAGCAATCAAGTCCGTGCGCGGGCCACCGGCGCCGGCGATTCGCTGCGCCCGGTCAACCGCGCCGGATTATTCGCCTGCTTCGCCGAGTCCGTGGGGCCCGCGCCGCAAGCTATTCAGCTCGGCTCTGCTGCCCGCCGCCCCGCCCGCTGCACCACTTCGGTGCCGATGCCGGCGTCGCTGAAAACTGCCTGCAGCACCGCGTGGGGCACGCGCCCGTCGATCACGTGGGCCCGCCTCACCCCGGCGCGCAGCGCGTCGAGACAGCATTCGACCTTCGGGATCATGCCCTCGCCGATCGTCCCGGTCGCGATCATTTTTTTCGCGCGCGCGGCCTCGAGCGACGGTATCAGCTTGCCGCTGTCGTCCTTCACGCCTTCGACGTCGGTCAGCAGGATTAGCTTTTCGGCCTTGAGCGCGCCCGCGATTTCGCCCGCCGCGACGTCCGCGTTGACATTGTAGGTCTCGCCCGCGCGGCCGTGTCCGATCGGCGCGATTACCGGAATAAAGCCGGCCTCGCGCAGCGTCACCAGCACCGCGGGATTGACCTCGGCGACTTCGCCCACCAGTCCCACATCGACGCCGGTCTTGCGGCCGTTGGCGCCGGCGACGATCAGTTTCATCTTGCGCGCGACCATCAGGTCGCCGTCCTTGCCCGAGAGTCCGACGGCGCGTCCGCCCTCGCGCGAAATCTGCGCGACGATCTCCTTGCCGATCTTCTGCAGCACCATCTCGACCGCCTCCATCGTGGGGGCGTCGGTCACGCGCATTCCGCGCACGAAACTCGATTTCAGCCCGAGCCGCTCGATCAACTGGTTAATCTGCGGACCGCCGCCATGCACTACCACCGGGTTGATGCCGAGGGCCTGCAGCAGCACGATGTCTTGCGCGAAACCGGTGCGCAACTCGGCCGAGAGCATCGCATGGCCGCCATACTTGATTACGAACAACTTGCCGCGAAAGCGCCGGATATAGGGTAACGCGCCGACCAGGCTGCGCGCTCTTTCGATCAACTCTTGCAATGTCTTAATGCGGGCTTGCGGCCCGTTTCCCAATGCCCTGTGCGACGGCCCGCGCGCGACCGCACTGAGTATTCGCGCAATCGCAGCGTCCCGTACGATTGGCTATTCAAACGCCTTCCGCGGGCGCCGCGTCGATTACAGTATGTAACGCGAGAGATCTTCGTTCCGGACAATCGGATCGAGCCGTTCATGCACGTAGGCCGCGTCGATCGGAATAGTCTGGCCGGCGAGCTCGGGTGCGTTGAACGACAACTCCTCGACCAGCCGCTCGAGCACCGTATGCAGCCGCCGCGCGCCGATATTCTCGGACCGCGCATTGACTTGCGCTGCGATATCGGCGAGCGCCGAGATCGCATCCTCGGTGAAGCTGATGTGGACGTTTTCGGTCTCCAATAACGCCACGTATTGCCGCGTCAGGGCGTTTTCGGGCTCCGTCAGAATGCGGATAAAGTCCGGCTGGGTCAAGGCTTGGAGCTCGACGCGAATCGGAAACCGGCCCTGAAATTCGGGAATCAGATCCGACGGCTTCGAGGTGTGAAACGCCCCCGACGCGACGAACAGGACATGGTCCGTGCGCACCGCCCCGTACTTGGTGTTGACGGTCGAGCCCTCGACGATCGGCAGCAGGTCGCGCTGCACGCCCTCGCGCGAGACGTCGGGGCCGCGCGCCGATTCGCGCCCTGCGATCTTGTCGATCTCGTCGATAAAAACGATCCCCGATTGCTCCGCGCGATGTATCGCCTCGCGCGTGACGGTATCCATATCGACCAGCCGCGCCGCTTCTTCCTGCGCCAGCAGCTCCAGCGCCTCGGGTACCTTCACCTTCCGATGATGCGGCTTCTTCGGCATGATCTGGCTCAGGATGTCCTTCATGTTGGCGCCCATATCTTCCATCCCTTGCGGCGTCAGCACTTCGAGCATCGGCGTCGACTGCGACGTCATCTCGATTTCGACCTCGCGATCGTTCAGATAACCGTCGCGCATCAGCTTGCGCAGTTTCTCGCGGGTCTCGCCATGCGAATTATGCTCGGCCGCGTGGCCCCCGCCCTCCGCCGCCGGCGCCATTGCCCGGCGGGTCTTGCCGGGCGAGGCCGGGTAGAGCAGGTCCAGCAGCCGCTCCTCGGCCGCCTCCTTGGCTTTGACCTTGACCCGCTCGCGCTCTTCGTCGCGCACCATCTTGATCGCGATCTCGGCCAGGTCGCGGATCATCGATTCGACGTCGCGGCCAACGTAGCCGACCTCGGTGTAGCGCGAGGCCTCGACCTTGACGAAGGGCGCTTGCGCAAGGCGCGCGAGCCGCCGCGCGATTTCAGTCTTGCCGACGCCCGTTGGACCAATCATCAGGATGTTCTTTGGCGCGATTTCCTCGCGCAGCTCGGGCGCGACATTCTGCCGCCGCCAGCGATTGCGCAACGCGATCGCAACGGCGCGCTTGGCGTCGTGCTGCCCTACAATATAGCGATCGAGCTCCGACACGATTTCGCGCGGAGTCATTATGCTGGGATATTCCATGGTTTCAGTCCGGCGTCGATCCGGCGGTCGCACTGCGCCCGCTGTGCCCCCGCCGTCGGCTCTCCGTGGTTTGCCGCAAGGCGGCCTATAACTCCTCGATATTAAACTCGTCGTTGGTATAGACGCAGATCTCCGATGCGACTTTCATCGCGCCCTCGGCGATCTGCCGCGCGCTCAAGCCCTGCCCATGACGCACCAGCGCGCGCGCCGCCGCCAACGCGTAATTACCGCCCGACCCGATCGCGATCAGTCCGTCGTCGGGCTCGATCACGTCGCCGGCACCGGAAATCAGCAGGATGCTCTCCAAGTCGGCGACGATCAGCATCGCCTCGAGCCGCCGCAATACGCGATCGGTGCGCCAGTCCTTCGCGATCTCCACCGCCGCGCGCCGCAGGTTCCCGTTGAACTCCTGCAGCTTGCTCTCGAATTTGTCGAACAGCGTCAGCGCGTCGGCCGTCGAGCCGGCAAAACCCGCCAGAATCGTATCGTTATGCAGCCGGCGGACCTTTCGCGCCCCCCGCTTCATTATCGTCTGGCCAACGCTCACCTGGCCGTCGCCCGCCATCACGACCTTGCCGCCATGGCGCACCGCCAGAATCGTGGTCGCGCGGACTTTGCCGCCGAACGCCCCGTAGTCAGGCTCGTGGATGGGCACGGCGATACACCTCTTTGAGTCGATTCACGCTGACGTGAGTATAGCGCTGCGTGGTCTGCAAACTCGAATGGCCAAGCATCTCCTGAATCGATCGCAAATCGGCGCCTCCATTGAGCATGTGAGTAGCGAAACAATGGCGCAGGCCATGCGGCGTCAGCGGCGTTTCGATACCCGCCTCGATCAGCCGCCGCGCGACAATATTCTGCACCGACCGCGGCGTCAGGCGTCCGCCGCGCAAATTCATGATGACCGCGCTGTCAGGCGTCCACCCCGTTTCAATCGCCCCGCGCCACGCCTTGAGCGCGTCGAGCGCCGGCTCGCCCAGCGGCACCAGCCGATCCTTGTTGCCCTTGCCCGCGCGCACCATCACCATCCCCAGTTCCTCGTCGATATCGCGCCAGCAAAGTCCCGTCAGTTCGCTCACTCGCAGGCCCGAGGAATACAGCACTTCCAGAATCGCGCGGTCGCGCAGCGCCGCCGGACCGGTCGCCTCGTCGTCGGCTTCTACCAGCCGCGCGGCGTCGCGCTCGCCAATTATCTGCGGCAGCCGCTTTTCCACCTTGGGCGAGCGCATCGTGCGCACCGGGCTCTCGGCGTCCATCGTCGCCGCCCGCCATCGGAAGTAAGCCTTGATCGCAAACAGCCGGCGCTGCACCGTCGCGCGGCTCGCGCGCTTCATCACCTCGGCCAGATAGCCGCGCACGTGGTCGGCCGTGATTTTCTCCGGCGCCACGCTCGCGCCGGTCTGGTCGAGCGTCGAGGGCGCGCGTTCGATCAGGTAGCGATTGAAGTCCGCGAGGTCGCGCCGATAGCCCTTGACCGTATTCGCCGCCGCGCGCGAGGCCTTGCCCAACGCCGCCGCGAACGCTTCAATCTCTCCGATCATGCCCGCGTTTACCTCGCCCGCCAGTGCCGATTGAACTATGCTATCAGTCGCCTCCCGAGGGCAAAAGTCAGCGTCGGTGCTTACCGTTGCGGAATCGCTGGATCATATGAACTGTTTTCACTGTGCCCGCGAAATTACCGTGGTCGAGCGTGTCGGCTTTCGCGACGAATGTCCCCAATGCGATCGCCCGCTCCACGCCTGCCTCAATTGCGATTTCCACGATCCCGCTTACAACAACCAATGCCGCGAGACCCAGGCCGGTCGCGTGGTCGATAAGCATCGCGCGAATTTCTGCGAATACTTCCGGCCGCGCGCCTCTTCCGGTGCAAAACCCACGTCGCCCGCCGCCAATCCGCGAGCCAGCCTCGACGCGCTCTTCAAAAAAAAGCCCTAGCCGTAAGCCACCCGGCTGCATCGCAGCCGCGGCCATGAGAACATTATCGGGGCTCAACCAGATGGGAAGTCTGAATCCTGTCACCAGGCGAGCTTGCGAGCCGAGCTAACGAGTCTGCGAGGCGCGCAAAAAATTGAACTCGGTGATGTTTCAGTATCCTGAAAACCTCTAAGTTTTGTGCTCTTCGACCACTATATATAATCCCCCCATGGACCAGCCGCTCGCCGCCATAATTCTCGCCGCCGGTCTCGGCACCCGGATGCGCTCCGAGCGCGCCAAGGTCCTGTACGAGATCGCCGGCGAACCGATGATCGCGCGCGTGATCCGCGCCGTCGCCAGCCTCGATCCCGATCCGCTCGTCATGGTCGTCGGTCATCAGGCCGCCCAGGTGCGGACCGCCGCTCAACGCGCGCTCGGCCGCGGCCATCTCCGCTGCGCGATACAAGCCGATCAGCGCGGAACCGGCGACGCCGCCCGCTGTGCGCTCGCCGAAATTCCCGACACCTTCGGCGGCGACGTCCTCATCGGCTACGGCGACATGCCGCGCGTCGATCCCGAGACCCTGCGCGCGTTCATCGGCCATCATCATGCCCACGGCGCCGACCTCTCTTTCATCAGCGTCGAACTCGGCAACCCCGCCGCTTACGGACGGGTCGTCCGCGATTCGACGGGTGCCGTTGCCGCCATTGTCGAGGCGCGCGACGCCACGCCGGCCGAGCTTGCGCTGAGCGAAATCAACACCGGCATCTACCTCGTCGGCGCCGCTCTGCTGCGCACCGCGCTCGCCCGAATCCGAAACGACAACGCCCAGCGCGAGTTCTATCTCACCGATATCGTTGCGATCGCGCGCGCCGATCGCCGCAACGTCATCGCATGGCGCGCACCCGACGCCGCCGAATTTGCCGGCATCAATTCGCGGGAGGATCTGGCCCGTATGGAAACCCAAATCCGTGACGAAGTGAACCGCCGCCTGATGGCCGCGGGCGTGACTCTAATCGACCCGGCCACCGCCTACATCGCGCCGGAAGTCGAGATTGGCCGCGATGCCGTCATCGGTCCCAACGTCCAGCTTCTCGGCTGCACGCGCATCGGTGCGGGTGTCGTGATCGAGGGCAGCGCCTGGATTCGCGACGTTACCGTCGGCGACCGCTGCCATCTGAAAATCTGCGTGCGCGCCGAGGATTGCCTGATTGGCGAGGATTCCGAGATCGGCCCCTTCGCCAACCTCCGCGCCGGCACCGAACTCGAAGGCCACAATCGCATCGGCAACTTCGTCGAGACCAAAAAGGCGCGCATCGGACGGGGCGCCAAGGCCAGCCACCTGAGCTATCTCGGCGACGCCGTCATCGGCCGCGAGACCAACGTCGGATGCGGTGTCATCACGGTCAATTACGACGGCTACGACAAGCACGTAACGCAAATCGGCGACCGCTGCATGGTCGGATGCGATACACAGTTGATCGCGCCGGTCAAAGTCGGCGACGACGTTTACGTCGCCTCGGGCACCACCATCGTGCGCGACGTCGAGGACGGGGCGCTGGTGATGTCGCATCATCCGCAGCGCGAAAAGCCCGGATGGACCGCCGCCTGGCACAAACGCCACGCCGGCCACCCCAAGGCTCGCGGAGATCGCTAGGGGGAGCCTGGGCGCAAGCTAGACCCCCGCGTCAACGGTGATTAAGTACTCGCAGGGTAAAGCCCGCAGCTTATCGATGGGAAGTCTGAAACCTCGCGAGGTCTCAGTGGAAATAATAGCGTTGCGCTCCTCAACGGCGTCATTTCCCGCCGCTGAGCCGTGCAGATTCGCACGTGACGAAGCGCTAGGATCGATAATCCTATGTGCGGAATAATCGGTTACGTCGGCCCGCGCGAGGCCACCCCAATCCTGCTCGGCGGACTCGCTCGGCTCGAATATCGCGGTTACGATTCGGCCGGCATCGCCACGCTGGCGGCCTCGGGTGAGATGGAAATCCGCCGCGCCGTCGGCAAGCTCGGCAACCTGCGCCACACCATCGAGCAGTCGCCGCTCTCCGGATGTATCGGCATCGGCCATACGCGATGGGCCACGCACGGACGCCCCTCGGAGGGCAACGCGCATCCGCACAAGGCCGGCCCGGTCGCCGTCATCCATAACGGCATCATCGAGAACTACGTCGAGTTGCGCGCGGCGCTGCTCCAGCGCAATCACAAGCTCCGCTCCGAGACCGATACCGAACTCATCTCGCACCTGATCGAAGAGCAGCTCAAGCACGCCGGCGGTCTGGCCGAGGCGGTGCGCGCGGTCGTGCGCGAACTGCGCGGTTCGTTTTCGATCGTGGTGCTTTCCGAAACCGAACCCGGCACCCTGGTCGCCGCCAAGACCGCGACGCCGCTGGTGCTCGGCTTCGGCGACGGCGAAAATTTCGTCGCCTCCGACATCCCCGCGATCCTCGAGCACACCCGGCGCGCGCTCGTGATGGAAGACGGCGAACTCGCCGAACTGACCGCTACCGGCATCCGCCTGATGACCTTCGATGGCATCCCGGTGCATCGCGAAGCGCGCTACATCGAATGGGACGCCGTCGCCGCCACCAAGGGCGGCTACCAGCATTACCTGCGCAAGGAAATCAGCGAGCAGCCGCAGGCCTGGATCGATACCCTCTCGGGCCGCGCCAGCGTGGGCTCCACTGAGGTCCGCTTCGAAAGCAACGTATTGCCGGCCGCCGGACCCGAATCGATCGAGCGCATTGCGATGGTTTCCGCGGGCGCCTCCTGGATCTCTTCGTTGATCGGCAAGTTCATGATCGAGGAGCTCACGCGCATCCCGGTCGAGGTCGATTACTCGGCCGAGTTTCGTTATCGCAATCCGGCCATCGGCGATCGCACGATGCTCATAGCGGTGTCGCAATCCGGCGAGACTGCCGATACGCTCGCCGCGCTCGAAGAGGGCAAGCGCAACGGATGTCATCTCGTCGCTTTGACCAATACTGTCGATTCGTCGATCGCGCGCAAGGCCGACGCGCAAATTTATACCCGCTGCGGTCCCGAAATCAGCGTCACCACCACGAAGTGTTTTCTCACGCAGATCGAGGCGTTCTACCTGCTCGCGATTCACATGGCGGCGGCGCTCGGCCGCATCGACGCGGGCGCGGCTGAGGAGTTATTGCGGCCCGCCTTCGCGATCCCGCAGCAAATCGAAGCGGTCATCGCGCAGGAACGACAGATCGAAAAAATCGCGCGCAAGTACGGTAAGGCGCGCGACTTCCTCTACCTCGGCCGCGGTATCAACTACCCGGTCGCGCTCGAGGGCGCACTCAAACTCAAGGAGATTTCCTACATCCATGCCGAGGGCTATTCGGCGGGCGAGATGAAGCACGGCCCGATCGCGCTGATCGACGACGAAATGCCGGTGGTCGTGATCATCCCGAACGACAGCGTCTTCGACAAAACGCTCTCGAACCTGAAGGAAGTCGAGTCGCGCAACGGCCGTATCATCGCGGTTACCGACCGGCGCACCGCCGAACTCGAGGAAGTGGCTTGGGAGATTATCGAGGTTCCTGCGACCAATCGCTTCCTGATGCCGGTGTTGACGACAGTGCCGCTGCAACTGCTCGCCTACCACATCGCGGTCTATCGCGGCACCGACGTCGATCAGCCGCGCAACCTCGCCAAATCGGTTACCGTTGAATAGCTACACTGCTTAAATCCCTGAAATAGCTAATGCGCCGGACTTGGTATTCGATCAACCCGCCGATGCGATCCCTGGAAATGGCCCGAAGTGGCCCCAAAGCCGTTCCAGGCCCGCAATGCCCCGAGGTGATTTATTGAAGTGACTCACTCGTAGCGCAGCGCTTCGATCGGATCGAGCATCGAGGCCTTGCGCGCCGGATACCATCCGAAGAACACGCCCACCGCCGCGGCAAACGCGAATCCGCCCACCACCGACGCCGTCGAAATCTGCGTCGGCCAATTGGCTACTATCGCCAGCAACTTCGAAACGACGATCCCCAACAACGCTCCGGCCAGCCCGCCGATAATACTCAGTAGCAGCGCCTCGACTAGGAACTGCAACAGGATATGCAGGCGGCGCGCCCCGACCGCCATCCGGATTCCAATTTCGCGCGTGCGCTCGGTCACCGAGACCAGCATGATATTCATGATTCCGATACCGCCGACCAGCAGCGAAATCGACGCCACCGACGCCAGCAGCAGCGTCATCACCCGCGTCGCGCTCTCGGAAGCGCGGGCGAGTTCGGCCAGAGTGCGCACGGTGAAATCGTTATCCTGCTTCGGGCCGATATGATGGCGCCGATGCAGTATGTCGGTGATCTCGGCCTGCGCCGCGTCCACCAGATGAGCGGTTTTGGCCTTGACGAAAATCATGTTGACCACGCCCGAGATCTTCGGCGGACTGCCGAACGGACTGATGATCGCGGTGCCTGACTGATAGAGCGGGCTCGAAGCGGTCCAGGTCTGCACGCCAATGTATGGATTCATCACCGGATTGGCCGAGCCGCCCACCGCCGTCGGTACGCTCGCGGTCACCTGCGAAGTTCCCAGCACCTTGCGCTCGGCGGTCGCAAACGGCATCAGGATGACGTCGTCCTGATCCTGGCCGAAGGTGGATTGACCTTTGACCGAGAGCACGCCGATTACGCGCACTGGAAAATTTTTAATTCGGATCGCCGCGCCGATCGGATTCTCGCCTTCCGGAAAAAGATTGTTGACGACGGTTTGGCCGAGCACGCATACCGGCGCCGCCCCGCGCGTCTCCTCGGGCGTGAAGATCCGGCCCGCGCTCACCGGCCAGTCGCGAATCGTGAAGTAGGGCGGCGTCGTGCCGTTGATAACGGTGCTCCAGTTGCGGTTGCCATACACTACCTGCGCCACCTGCCGATCGATATAGCTGACCGCAACGAGCGCGTCGGTTCCGTCCTTTTGCAGCGCCTCCGCGTCGGTCACCGTCAGCGTCGAGGTACTGCCAAAACCCGCGCGCACGCCGTTGGCGGTGGTGGCGCCGGGCAGGATCACCAATTGGTTGGTGCCGAGGCTCGCGATCTGCTGCTGCACCGAGTAGCGCGCGCCGTCGCCGATCGCGACCATCGCGATCACTGCTGCTACGCCAATGAAAATCCCAAGCATGGTTAACGCCGCACGCATCTTGTTGCGGCGCAGGGCGCGGGCCGCGGCCATCAGCGCCATCGCGGCAAAGGTCCAGATCTCGGTCCGGCGCGCGGCTCGCGAGATCGCCGCCGCTGCCGGCGCGTCGCCTACCGCCGCTATATCGCCTGCAATCCGCGCTTGCACGGCCGGCGCCCCGGCTGCGGCACCGATCGCCGCCGCGGGCGGCATCTGCTTGTATTCATCCGAAATGATTACGCCGTCGCGAAACGTGACCACCCGGTTGGCGAAAGCCGCGACCTCCGGATCATGCGTGACGACGATCACCGTGATGCCGTCGTCGCGATTGAGCCGGTGGATGATCTCCATGATCTCGGCCGAATTCTTCGAGTCGAGATTTCCGGTAGGTTCATCCGCCAGCAGGATTGCCGGCTGGTTGATCAGCGCCCGCGCGATCGCGACACGTTGTTGCTGGCCGCCGGAAAGCTGGTTGGTATGACTCTGCTCGCGTCCCTTGAGCCCGACCATTTCGAGCAATTTTGCCGCACGATCCGCGCTCTTGTCGTCGAGCGCGGAATAGAACAGCGGCAATTCGACATTTTCGAGCGCGCTGGTCCGCGACAGCAGATTGAAGTTCTGGAAGACGAAGCCGATTCGGCGGCTGCGCACCAGGGCGAGTTCCGCTTCGCCGAGCGAGGCGATATCCACGCCCTGCAGCAGATAACGGCCGCTGGTCGGCCGATCGAGACATCCAATCACGTTCATCAGGGTGGATTTGCCCGACCCCGACGAACCCATGATGGCCACGAAATCGCCGCGTTCGATCGACAGGCTGACGCCGTTGAGCGCGCGCACTTCGACCTCGCCCAGCTGATAGAGCTTGAACAGGTCGATGATTTCGATAACTGGCGGCATGTGCGCGACCAACCTCAGGGACAAACTCGCAGGCGGACCTCAGCGATCGAACCGTCGCGGAATCAGAAATGCCTCATCCGCAGCGGCGAATTCCCGCCCGTCGCTCCACCCGCGCTGACGGTCTCATTGGTCACGACCAAATCGCCGGGTTTGAGGTCGCCGGACAGAATCTCGACGTTATTATCGTCGTTGAGTCCGCTCGTCACGGTCACGGGCTTGAGCGCGCCGCCATCGTAAAGCCATACGCGGGCCTGATTGGACGATTGCCCATGCACCACCGCAGCGGGCGCGGCGGTGCGGCGTATGTTCGCGGGCGTGAAGTTCAGCGCCTGCAGCGGGACGCGCAGCGCGTCGTCGCGTTTGGCGGTGATGATGGTGACGTTGGCCGTCATCCCTGGCTTGAGCAACAGCTCGGGATTGGCGACCTCGACCACGACATCGTAGGTCACCACGTTCTGCACGGTGATCGGCGCCTGCCGGACCTGGCCGACTGCCGCTGCGAACTCGCGCCCCGGAAACGCGTCAACGGTGAAGCTGGCGGCCTGTCCGGCCTTGATATTGCCGATGTCCGACTCGCTGACGTTGGTATCGACCTGCATCTTGGTCAGGTCTTTCGCGATGAGAAACAAGGTCGGCGTCTGGAAGCTCGAGGCCACGGTCTGGCCGACGTCGACATTGCGCGAGACGATCGTGCCGTCCACCGGCGAAACAATATTGGTGTAGTTGAGATTGACCTGCGCGTCGCGCAGGTTGGCCTGCTGCTGCGCGACGTTCGCGCGGTCTACTGCGATTTGCGCCCGCGCCTGCAGGTAGACGCTGCGTGCGTTATCCACGACGTCGCGCGAGACCGCGTCGGCCGCGAGCAGCCGCTGATTGCGCTCGAAGGTGAGCTGCTTGTAGGCCTCGTCGGCCTGGTCCTTGCCGACCAGGGCCTTGGCGTTCGCGAGCGCAGCCGCGCTTTCATCGACCTTGACCTGAAACGGCTGCGGATCGATCTTGGCAATCAACTGCCCGGCTTTGACCGGTGCGTTGAAATCGGCGTAGATCGCCGTGATTGGCCCGGAGACGTAGGAGCCGACTTGCACGGTGACCACCGGATTGACGGTGCCGGTCGCGATCACCGATCGTACAATCGGGCCACGAGTGACCGGCGCCGTGACATACTTTGCCTCAGCCGATCCGTCGCGCGTGAAATAGTAGAGCGGCAGCGCAACGACCAGCACAACGACGACGATGCGCCAGAAGCGTTTGCCGGGAAGGGATCTCATATGGGCTCGGAGAGCATCAGGGGTCAATCAACTATAGGTATGGAGCGCGCGAGGATTCCAGAGGCGAGTTGCATGTTCAATTATATCAGACGAACCAGGCCCCCGGCGGTTTCGTCGCGAGATCCGGCAGCCGCCGGCGCGCGTACGCGATTATATCAACCGGGCGATCGGGAAACCCGGCTCAGTTCGGCGCAAATCAGGGGCCGCAGTTCTGCGCGGCCAAACCGTTATCTTTGAGACCAGCCCAGATTGCAGGAGTAATCAGTCATGTCCGACAGTCCGCCACTTACAGGAATCAAGGTCGTCGATTTCACGCGCTATCTCGCGGGGCCGTTCTGCACGCAAATCCTCGGCGACTACGGCGCGGAGATTCTCAAGGTCGAGCCGGTGCAGGGCGCCCGCGGCGAACTCGGCGACGATAGCGGCAAGGACACCTACTTTTTTCTGAGCACCAACCGGTCGAAGAAGAGCGTGCAGATTTCTACCAAGGCGCCCGAGGGCCGCGCCGTGTTGCAACGGCTGATCGACGGCGCCGACGTCGTAATCGACAACTTCCGGCCCGGCGTGATGGAGGCCCTGGGGTTCGGCTACGATCAGATCGCGGCGCGCAATCCGCGCGTCATCGCGTGCAGTATCTCGGGCTTCGGCGCCAGCGGTCCGCTACGCGACTATCCGGGCTTCGATCAGATTGCGCAGGGCTTCTCCGGCCTGATGAGCGTGACCGGCACGGCCGCGAGCGGACCTACGCGAGTGGGTATCGCGATTTGCGATTTGCTCGGCGGCATCTATGCGGCGCAGGGAATTCTGCTCGCGCTGGAGGCGCGCCATCGCACGGGGCGCGGGCAGCGGGTCGAGACCTCGCTGCTCGAGGCGATCGTCAGCACGCTGAGCTGGTCGGCGGGTATCTACTTCGACACCGGCAAGACGCCCGGCCCCGCCGGCAATCATCATCCGCTGTCGTCGCCGCATGGCGTGTTCATGGCCTCCGATCGGCCGTTCAATATCGCGGTCGGCAACGAAGCGATGTGGCGGACCTTCGTGAAGGCGATCGGACGGGCCGATCTGGCCGATGACGAACGCTTCAACAAGCTCGGGCGGCGGATCAAGAATCGCGACGCGCTGACCGCTGAGATCAACGCCGCGCTCAAGGTCCATCCGGCACAGCACTGGATGGATCTCTTCAACGAGAGCGGGATTCCGTCGGGTCCGATCCTGACGATCGAGGAGATGTTCCAGCATCCGCAGGCGGCGGCGCGCGAGATGCTGGTGAAGCTCGCGCATCCGGTGCTGGGCGAGGTCAAAACCACCGGCCTCGGCGTGAAGCTGAGCGCTACGCCGGGGCAGATAAGGCGCCCGCCGCTGGTCGGCGAGCATACCGAGGAGGTGCTGAGCGCGCAGGGATTCACGGCGCAGGAGATCGCCCATCTGCGGGAGGTCAAGGCGATCAAGTAAGCGGCGAAAGCTGCGATTGTCGACGTGGCCGGTCGGACCGGCAGGAAAAGTCTACACGAAGTCGCAGCGAAGATGTTTCACGTGAAACATCTTCGCTGCGACTTTGCGGAGAACGGCTTCGCCCTTGCGCGCGATGCGTCGAAATGCGTGGCCGCGCGGAATCGTTGAGCGAGGGAAGCGGGAGCAGGGGGGCAAGAAGGCGGGGAGATGCTGAAACCTCATCGATGTTTCAGCATCCCCCCGCTTGTTCGATCTTACTGTTCGCCGCGTTCCATGAAGCCTTCGAGGTTGCGCGAGCGCCCGGTCTGACGCAATTTGCGCAGCGCCTTGGCCTCGATCTGGCGGATACGCTCGCGGGTGACGGCGAACTGCTTGCCGACCTCTTCGAGCGTGTAGTCGGTCTTCTGGCCGATGCCAAAACGCATCCGCAGAATCTGCTCCTCGCGCGGGGTGAGGGTGGCGAGCACCTTGCGCGTCTGCTCGCCGAGGTTGCCCTGAATGGCCGCCTCGACCGGCGAGGGCGCGAGCTCGTCCTCGACGAAATCGCCGAGCGAGCTTTCCTCTTCGTCACCGATCGGGGTTTCGAGCGAAATCGGCTCCTTGACGATCTTCAGGACCTTCTGAACCTTGTCGAGCGGCATCTCCATCTGCTCGGCGATTTCCTCGGGTCGCGGTTCGCGGCCGAGACGCTGGACCAACAGCCGGGTGACGCGCAGGAGCTTGTTGATGGTCTCGACCATGTGGACCGGGATGCGGATGGTGCGGCCCTGGTCGGCGATCGCACGCGACATCGACTGACGAATCCACCAGGTGGCGTAGGTCGAGAACTTGTAGCCGCGCTGGTACTCGAACTTGTCGACCGCGCGCATCAGGCCGATGTTGCCTTCCTGAATGAGGTCGAGAAAGCCCAGGCCGCGATTGGTGTAGCGTTTGGCGAGGCTGACGACGAGGCGCAGGTTGGCCTCGGTCAATTCCTTCTTGGCGCGGCGGCTCTTGTCCTGACCGGCGGCGATAGTTTCGATCGAGCGGGAGAACTCGTCGGTCGGAACCTTGACCCGGCGTTCGACCTCGCGAATGATTTTCTGCGCTTCCTTGATGCGTGCCGCAATATCGACGAGGTTTTCGCGGGTGCCGTTGACCTTGAGCAGGTGGCGGCGGTCGTCGACGTCGGCGGCCTCGCGGATGAGTTGGGTCTTGGAGCGGCCGGTCGCCTCCTCGTAGCGCTGGATGCGGCGCTGGGACTCGCGCGCTTCGACCAGCAACCGGCGCATCTCGCCGATGACCGCTTCGTGGACATGGCGCGACAAATCGAGCGTGGCGAGTTCGTCCTTGATGCCGTCCTTGAGCTTGAGGAACTGCTTGTCGAGCTTGGAGCGGTTGGGGCTCTTGGGCTTCTCCCGGATTTTGTTTTCGGTGTCCTCGACGCGGGCGCGCAGCGATTTCAGCTTTTTGACCGCGGCAAAGAGCTTCTTGAGCTGCTTTTCGCTGGCCTCGGGGCCGCGCTCTTCGTCGGGATCGTTGGAGGGCTCTTCATTTTCCTCGAAGAGGCCGCTTTCGCGCAGGTCGATCTCGCCGGCCTCGATCCGTTCGCCGACTTCGATCAGGAAATCGAGGGTGACGGGCGAACGCAGGACCTCGTCCTCGACCTCGAATTCGCCGGCTTCGATGCGCTTGGCGATTTCGACCTCCTGCTCGCGCGAGAGCAGTTGGAAGTTGCCCATCTCCTTGAGATAGAGGCGGACCGGGTCGGAGGACTCGCTGAGGGAATCGGCGGCTACCGGAGTTTCGGCGGCCTCCTCGGGCTCCTCCTTGACGTCGGCATCGCCGTCGTCGTCGGCGCCGGCGGTGGGGACCTCATCGAGGACCTTGATGTCCATGTCCTCGAAGCTTTCGAGGGCGGCACGAAGGTCGGTGGGCGAGGCGACATCCTGGGGCAGGAAATCGTTGACTTGGTCGAAAGTCAGGTAGCCCTGTTCGCGTCCAAGATCGACCAGCCCCTGTAAATCTTTCCCGTCATACTTCTGTTTCATGCTTTTAGGCGTCCGTCCTGGCCGGTGGTTGCGTACCGGTCCATGCGCGATCTGGCGCGGCGGCCACGAGGGTGTACCGCGGCGAATTGAAAAACCGAGCTCGCGTTATGCGCCGATGCGAACCCATAGCAGAACCTGCAAAAATTGCAAAAGTGTTCAAATATACTCAGCGGCGCCGATCCAGTCAAAGGCCACCCCTGACAGCGGCGGCATGCGATGGCGGCTCCACGAATCTAATTATAACAACGAAATCGGCCGAGTGACGTTTCGGCCGTGGCGGGAATCGCAGAGCAACGACCCAAAGAATTAATTATACGCCGAAAAATCGCGTTCGTCGCCCTCGAAAGGCCCGATTTGGCGGTGTGTGGGAGAATTTTCGCCGATCGACCCGCAAATTGAGCACGGCGCGCCTCTCGGGCATGCGCGGAGGAGGTTGCTGACCAGCGCAGCGGGCGAACGGCTGGCCGGGATTTTCACGGTGCGCGGCGCCTTCGGGCGTGAATTTTGACCGCGCGGCGACGGCTGAATTTGTTCGGATGTCAGGCGCGCCTGGTGTAGGCTGCCGGGACGGGGCCTGAACTTGCTGTTGCACATCCTAATTCTGGCGCTCAGTTTCGCGATAATTCTGGCCGGCTCGGAGCTGTTCACCAACGGAGTGGAATGGGCCGGGCAGCATCTGGCGATTTCTGAGGCCGCCGTTGGCAGCTTGCTGGCCGCCGTCGGTACTGCCCTCCCCGAGACCTTCATCCCGGCGGTGGCATTGATGCATGGGGGTGAGACCGGCACGGCGCATCGCGCGGTCGGGGTGGGGGCCATAATCGGGGCGCCGATGATGCTGGCGACGCTGGCACTGTTCGTGATGGGCGTGGCGGCGATAGCCTTCCGCAAGCGCCGCCGGCAAATCAGTTTGACCGTGCCGCCGGCCAACGTGCGGCGCGACCTCGGCTTCTTTCTTCCGGTGTTTCTGGTGCTGATCGCGCTGGGGTTATGCCACCTCGGCCAGTGGATCCGCTGGGCCGCGGCGATCGCCCTGCTCGTCCTTTACTGCGCCTACAGTATCACGATGATGCGGCTTGCCCGCGCCGATGGAATCGAGCTCGAGCGGGGGCTTTTCGCCGAGCATATATTCCGCGGCAATCCGCTGGCGCCGCGAGCCCGGGTGACGTTGGCGCAGGTGATCGCGGGGGTGGTTTTGATACTGATCGGGGCCAACGAGTTTGTCGATCAGATCGTGCTGTTTTCCCATAAAGTAAACCTGAAACCCGGGGTGCTTTCGCTGATATTGAGCCCGCTCGCGACCGAGTTGCCGGAGAAATACAACTCGGTGGTGTGGATTCGGCAGGGCAAGGATCATCTGGCGGTGGCCAATATCACCGGGGCGATGGTGTTCCAGGCGTGTATCCCGGTAGCGATCGGGCTGGCGTTTTCGCCATGGCAATTGTCCCACACAGAGTTGCTGGCCGGGGGGATCGGGCTGATTTCGGGCACCATACTCTTTATCAACGTGCGCGACGGCGAACTCGGGACGCCGACGCTGATGGTTGGCGGAGTCGCCTATGCGATCTTCCTCGCCGGCCTCGCCGTGCTCGGCCGGTTTTGAAGCACGGGCGCGCGGGTGCAGAATCCTGAAGCAAGAGGGGCAGTCGCGCGCATGAATCGTTACCAGGAAATCTCGCAGCAGTTTTACGGCAATCGCCTGCTCTTCGGCGACCCGGTCGAGGCCGGCGTGGTCGCGGTCGAAATCGCGTCGAAGCGCGAGGTCGAAATCTTCAAGCGGCGCGGTGGGGCGATCGAGCGCGAGCGGCGGCCGCTGAAGCTGTTCGCGTTGATCGACGATCGTGCGCTGATGAAGGGCTTCAGCGGGGCGCATGAGGTGGTCGATCTGGAGGGCGAGTTTCGCTTTCGGCATGCCCTGATGTTCGACAACCTGGACACGCTGGAAGCCGCGCGGCGGCATTTGCGCAAGGTCAGCGGCAAGGCCGGCGGCGCGCCCGATGCGCCGTGGTTCGCGCTCGGCGACGCGGTCGAGCAGTACCTGATGCTCACCGGCATGACCTATTTCATGGGGCTGCAATTCGGCGAACTGCGCCGCCTCCAACTGGATATCGAGACCTACATCAGCGCGGGTTTCGAGTTTCCCACGGCGGCGCGCGAGGGCGACCGGATTATCGCGATCGCGCTCAGCGACAGCGACGGCTTCGAGCGCGTGCTGCGCGGCGACGCGATGGACGAACGCGCGATGCTCGAGGAGCTGGTGCGCGTGATCGCCGAGCGCGACCCCGACGTGATCGAGGGCCACAATCTGTTTCGCTTCGACCTCGAATATATTGAGGAGCGGGCGCGCCGCCACGGGGTCAAGCTCAAGCTCGGGCGCGACGGCAGCGGCCTGCGCGGACGCGCGTCGCGGATGCAGATTGCCGAGCGCTCGATCGCGTTTCGGCGCTACGACATATACGGCCGCAGCATTATCGATACGTGGATCCTCGCACAGCATTACGATATCGCGAGCCGCACGCTGGAGAGCTTCGGGCTGAAGGACCTCGCGATCCATTTCGGACTTGCACGCAAGGGCCGCGTGTATCTCGACGCGTCGCGCGTGAGCGAGCATTTCGCCGAGCGTCCCGAGGAGTTGTTCGCCTACGCGATCGACGACGTGCGCGAGGCGGGCGCGCTGGCCGCGGTGCTGGCGCCGAGCTACTTCGTGCAGGCGCAAATTTTTCCGTACTCGTTTCAGAACGCGGTGCTGCGCGGCAACGCGACCAAGATCGACGCGCTGCTGATGCGCGCTTATGTCACCGCGCGCCATTCGATACCCGCGCCGTCGGCGCCGACCGAGGTGGCCGGGGGCTATACCGAGGTGCGGCGATGCGGGGTGGCGCACAACGTACTCCATTGCGACGTGACCTCGCTCTACCCGTCGCTGATGATCGAGGGACGGCATCAGCCGGCCACCGATCGGCTCGGGGTGTTTCTGCGGCTGCTGGAAGACCTGCGCAGTTTTCGCGTGCAGGCCAAGGCCGCCGTGCGCGAATTGACCGGCGCTGCCCGCCGCGACCTCGAGGCGCTGCAGCAGACTTTCAAGATTTTGATCAATTCGTTCTACGGGTATCTCGGATTTTCGCTCGGCCACTTCAACGACTTCGAGGCTGCCAACGTGGTCACGCGGCGCGGTCGCGAACTGATCAATCGCGCGGTCGATGAGCTCGAAGGGCGCGGGGCGCACGTGATCGAAGTCGATACCGACGGCATCTACTTCGTCGCACCATTCGCGCTCGCGGACGAAGCGGCGGCGCAGGCGCTGCTCGACGAGGTCGGCAAGGCGCTGCCGCGCGGCATCCGGCTGGAGATCGACGGCCGCTATCCCGCCATGTTCAGCTACAAGATGAAGAATTACGTGCTGATCGACGAGCGCGGCGAGATGACGATACGCGGATCGGGACTCAAGTCGCGCGGGCTGGAACGATTTCAGCGCCGCTTCATGGAGGAGTTGTTCCGGCTGCTGCTCGAAGAGCGACGCGAGCAGATCCCGGAACTCTACGCGAGCTGGCGCGGGCGTATCGAACGGCACGAGACCGGAATCCGCGAGCTGATGAAGACCGAGACGCTGCAGGACTCGCCCGAATCGTACCGCGAGAAAATCGGCGGCAAGCGCCGCAACGTCGCGGCCGCCTACGAGCTTGCATTGAAGGCCTCGCGGCCATATTTGAGCGGCGATCAGATATCATACTATGTCACCGGGCGCGGTCCCCGGGTGAAGGTCAGCGCGGCGGCCAAGATGGCGGCGGAATACGATCCGGCAAATCCCGACGAGAACGTCGAATACTATCTGGCGAAGCTGGCCGACCTCTACGATAAATTCCGCCCCTTCGCCGAGCGGCCCGGACTGTTCGCGCCCAGTGAAATCGACCACGGCGCCCCGCTTGCAGCCGATGCCGATCAGCGCGATATGTTTACGTCGGACCCGGACAAAGCCGGGAAGTGAGTTGGCGCGCGATCCGCCCCGGCACTAGGTCATTAAGTCGCTACGACTGGAGAAAGTTAGTCGCAGCTGCTGATAGGAAGTCATAGACCGTACGTTCGCGTGGGCGGACGAGGGAGATAGCTGGCCATGGCCGAAGAACAAAAACCCGTAGACTGGAACAAGGTGAAATCCTTCGCGGGTCTGATGACCAATGACCTTGGCGCCGCGATGCAGGGGGCGCTGACCTACATCGGCGACCGCCTGGGAATTTTCAAGGCGCTGGCCACCGCCGGATCGGTGACGGTAGCCGAACTTGCGCAACGCACCGGACTTAACGATCGCTATCTGCGGGAATGGCTCGGCGCGATGACCGCCGCGAAATATATCGAGTACGATCCGGCTACCATGCGTTACGCGATGCCGCCCGAGCATGCGATGATTCTGGCGGACGAGAATTCGCAATTCTTCATGGGCGGCTTCATGCAGATGATCGTGCCCGAAGTCTCGATGGCGCCGAAGTTGCTGGAATCGTTTCGCACGGGCAAGGGGCTGCCGCAGAGCGAATATCCGGCAGAGGTTTTCGAGGCGATCGAGCGCGGATCGGCGCCGATTTATCGGCATCAGCTGGTGCGCAAATGGATGCCGGCGATGCCCGCAGTCGAAGCCCGCCTGAAGGCCGGAGCGTTGGCGCTGGATGTCGGCTGCGGCAGCGGTCGCGGCGTGATCGCGCTGGCGACGGCGTTTCCGAACTCGCGCTTCCACGGCTACGACGCGCATCAGGGGTCGGTCGAGCGCGCGCGCGAAAACGCTCGTGCTGCGGGCGTCGCGGAACGGGTCGAATTCGACGTTGTCGATTGCGCCAGGCTGCCGGCGGAGAAGTTCGACTTCATCACATGCTTCGATGTGATCCACGATTCGGTCGATCCGGTGGGTCTGCTGAAATCGATTCGCGGCGCGCTCAAGCCTGGCGGCGCGTTTCTGATGGTCGAGATGAACGTCTCGGCGCGTCCCGAAGAGAATATCAATCCGCTCGGGCGCATGATGTACGCGGCCAGCACGCTGTACTGTATGACGGTGTCGCTCGCGCATGGCGGTGCTGGAATTGGCGCGCTGATGGGCGAAGACAAGGCTCGTGAACTCGCGGCCGAGGCGGGCTTCGGCGCCTTCACGCGGCTGGCGGTCAAGGACGCGTTTTCGGCGCTTTATGAATTGCGCCCGTAATCGTCGCGTGTATTCGTAGGCGGATTACAGGGAGAGCCGGCCCGTCGGAGGGGGAGTGTCTTTCGCGCGCTCTGGGTTCGTGCTATCCAAAAAGGCCGGAATTCCGCCACATCGAATAGGACGCCACCCTAGCTCAGTTGGTAGAGCAGCTGATTCGTAATCAGCAGGTCGTCGGTTCGAATCCGACGGGTGGCTCCGATGAAATCAAAGGTTTTTCAGAAAGTCAGAGTGACATCTCGAGAAATAGCTAGCAGACGAGCTCCTGTCGCCCATCGATAGGTTCAGTACTGATCGCGCTTTCACCATCTTCGCTTTGAAACCGGTCGTTTCGGGCAATGCCCCCGCACCGCAGCGTGATCAATACTGAATCAAATCTCCCCTCACCGTTTGACCAGATATCGACAGGGAATCCGCCGAAAGTTTTTGGCACTGCCCCCCTGCACCTCCGGAGTTCACTTGACTACAAACACACGATTTCCTGTTATCCCGAAGCCGTCGCCACCCATGCCTACGCATACCGACTCGAATCCGGGCACCTCGCCGTCCTCGTAGTTGAAGAGCAGCCTCGGTCGCCGTTACGAACAAGCTGCTTCTTATTCTGATCGCCAGATAAAAACGAACACTCTCTGGATATCACCATGTGCCCCCGCCTTAGTTCGCACGCTTGCCGCCAAGTTTACTGGCAGGATCTTTCTAAAAATCCTGTAGTCTGTGGACCCTGTGGGCAACCCGGCCACTTGCCTTCCAATACGGTCGCTACCTTAAACTCGCCGGGGTTTTCGGTGGACATGCCAGGCGGATACTCGCGGTCTCGCGAGGCGTGGATGGCCGGTGTCAGCGCGCTTGACGGGTTCCTCCGACGCTATAAGAAGGTGTTCCACGTCAACGCCGGTGAGACCTTTGAGCAGATAGCCCCTTATGGATCACTCACTCCTAGTCGAAATGTTGCTGTTGTCTACGCTGTTCGCCATAGCCTGACGAACCGTCCACACCACCTCGAATGGGTCGGAAGATTGCGGGCGAATGTCGACCCGTGAATCATCGCTGAGTAACAACCAGGCGCGAGGAAATTGACTAGCCGAACCGTAAGGGCCCGCACCCTGAACTGCGCCGAGCTTAACTTCCTTGACACGAGTAAACGGTATCCAACGGTATCGAAATCCCTTAGTCACTCTCGCCAGCGGTTGTAGCGGTCACGCGGCGGACATTGAAAATCAACACTGAGGCAAGATAGAAGACGGCGCCGGATGCACCCATGGCCGCAAGCGGGAAAGAATTCGCATGGTCCACTATCGCGAATCCAAAAAATGGAACAATTAAAATAGCCATTACCAAGTCATTGTGAGCAGGCCTCCTCACGAACGATCGCGGGAGGAGCACCCTTTTCGGGGTCACCTTGGCCCCGCAAATGCTTACCAACTCGTCGAAGCGTTGTACTTGTGCCTCGACCCGAAACCTTACAACGCCTCTACTGTCGATCATTTCGAGGCGTTGTAGAATCGGACGAAAACGAAAGCGCGAAACCTCAGACCACGCAAGTGGCGCCTCGCCGGACCGCGAGTGGGCATAAGCAAGCCCATCCTGGCTAAGAAGCACCGCGTATTTCCTTCTCACCACGAAGATCCAGAGGCTGTAAATCCCCAAAGTGCACATCAACAATCCTCCCCCGGCCATGAGCAGAGGAGCAGTGAGGAAGGGAACTTGCTCAGTACTATGCCGCGGCGCGCTGATTAGGCCGTACAACCCAAAGATGAGCACCCCCAAGCCACCGAATCCATAAATGCACCATCTGATGCCGGGCGAGTAAGGAAATTCGCGCTGGGACAATTCTGGCTGCTTGCTCGGGGAGGCAGGCGGACCAGCCGATGTACTATGGTCGAACTTTCCGCGTTCCACTCACTTGCTCTTATGCCACGCCGACATTGCGGGGCAATCAGTCAAATAAGCTCCCCTGCATCGTCCCGGCAATCCAACGCGAAACTACACCACGTCGATGGTCCTGAGGAACCCGCGATTCCTCGACGGCCTTTGAAGGAGTGGATCACTCTCCGTTGCGGTATTCGGCATGAACACCCGCCGGTTTCGAGCGACGTTGCAAACCGCGGGTTGCATCTTACGAATGCAAGCCACGAACTCAGGCTTCGGCAGTTCGCTCGCGGCACATAGACGCTAGTAATGAGCTCACGGCCAAGGATTAATCCTGGCTGCGACCAGCGCGAAGGAACGATCCGGCCAGTGCACTTAATAGAATCGGGCGCTGAAAGCTTGGGGGACGAAGGAACGCCAATAAAAAGGAAAGGGCGGGCGGTGATTGACACCGCTCGCCCTTGGCGTAGCCGGAGGCGCAGGCGCCGACCGTGATGCGGCCGGCGCCTGCGCCGTGGATCGTGAGACTCAGGCGTTCGCCCGCAATGCCTCCAGCGAAACCAGCTGCTCACGCTTGGTGCCAGTGGTGTAGGGGCGCGAGCCGGGCTGGCGCTCGAATGGATCCTGGATACCCAGTTCCTTGCCGATTTCGCGCACGGCCGGCAGCACTTCCTGCCCAAGCAAGCGGATGCTCGTCATGCGATCTTCGAGGCTGACCGGGCCCTGGCTCTGAAAGACGCCGAAGGTTCCCGGACGCAGGACCTCGAGGATTCTGCGAAGCTTCGGGATGACGGTCTTGGGTGTGCCGGTGATGATCTGCAAGCCGTCCTGCGCCTTCTGGTAGCTTTTGTAAATCGCCGCCTTCGCCTCTTCGATGGTCGCTTCGCCGCGCGCGAGACGCCGCCGTGTACTGTCGGCCACCTCTTGCAGGTTGGCCGGCTGGTCGTTCGTTTTCGCACGGCCAAGCTGTTCCGCGCTGACACCTAGAAAGCCACCGGAGCCGGCGGTCATGGTGCGCGCGAGGCGCTTCGTCGCCTCCTTGGAATTATAGCCCGGGGGCAGGGTGTGCTCGGGCCGCGAGAACGCGCCTTGCCCGCCGCCGAACAGATGCGCTTTACCCAGTTCCTGCGCCTTTTCCTCGGTCTCGGCCACAAAAACGTGCTGCAGGTAGCCGAAGTTTTCGGAGCCTGCGACGTAGCCTTCCTGTGCGGCCGTATCACCGTAGATGTTCCACAGTTCCGCTGTCGCCGACAGCGCCGTGCCGAGTCCGAGATACGGATAGCGATGCTTTGCACACCACACGACCGTCTCGGGGCTCAGTACGCCCGGAATCATGATCGGGGGATGCGGTTTCTGGAAGGGCGTCACCCACGGATTCACGTAACGGTAATTGAAGTGCTTGCCTTCCCAGCGAAACGGACCGGGACGCGTCCACGCCGCCAGGATCAGGTCGTGCGCCTCCTCGAAGCGTTCGCGATTGTAGGCGGGATTGGCCTGGTTGAAGATCTGTTCGCTGCCGGCGCCACGCACCCATCCGGGGACCAGGCGTCCGTGCGAGATACAATCGATGGTGGCAAGTTCTTCCGCGATGCGCAGCGGATTCTTGAAGGTTGGCAGCGGATTTCCGAGCAGTACGATGCGCGCCCTCTTGGTGATGCGCGCGAGAATCGACGCTTCGACATTCATCACCGCACCCATGCAAAAGGGCGTGCCGTGATGTTCGTTGAGCATGATCGCGTCGAAGCCGACATCCTCCGCATAGACCATCTCGTCGAGATATTCGTTGTAGAGGCGAGAACCGACTTCGCGGTCGAAAAATCGATTGGGTACGCCGAAAAAGCCGCGATTCTTGATTACTTCATCTTCGGGCACGTCCCGGTAGGGCCGCTCCGTAAAATACATCAGCATCATAACGTCATCTCCTGCTGGCTGGCTGGTTGTGGATTCCCACCGAACGCATGCTCAGACGCGCACCGATTCGTCGCGTTTGGGTGCGCGCTTCAATGCCTCGAGATCGACCAGCGAATCGTACTGGGTCCCCGCGGTGTACGGACGGGAGCCGGGCTCGCGCTCGAACGGGTCGACGATGCCAAGTCCCTTGGCGATCTCGCGCATCGCAGGGAGCACTTCCTGGCCCATCAGGCGAATGCTCGTAAGGCGCTGCTGGGTGGTCAGCGGTCCGTTCGCCTGGAACAGGCCGAAGACGCCCGGCCGCAACACTTCCATGATCAGCCTGAGCTTCGGAATGACGGTCTTGGGCGTGCCGATGATAATCTGCAGGCCGTCCTGCGCCTTCTGATAGTTGGCGTAGATCTTCTTCTTGGCTTCCTCGACGCTGATATCGCCTTTGCGCAACTTCTCGCGCGTGTCGCCATTCTGCTTGGGGATGCCGATATGGCGAATATCGCCGCTTTGCGACTGCTTGAGTTTCTCGGATGTGATCCCGAGGAAACCGTAGTCGGTGGCCTGCTTGGCGAGGCGGCGCGTTGCCTCTTTCGAATTATAGCCCGGGGGCAGCGTGTGCTCGGGGCGCGAGAAGTTCGCCGCGCCTCCGCCGAACAATGCCGCGCGGCCCTGCTTTTGCGCCTCTTCTTCGGTTTCAGCCAAGTGGATTTGCTGCAGGTAGCCGAAGTTCTCGGTACCGGCCATGTAGCCTTCCTGGGCCGCGGTCTGGCCATAAAGATTCCACAGCTCGACCGTCGATTGCAGGGCGGTGCCCAGCCCGATGTAGGGGTAGCGATGTTTGGCGCACCAGATCACGGTCTCGGCACTGATTACGCCCGGAATCCAGATCGGCGGACGCGGCTTCTGGTAGGGCATCACCCACGGATTTACGTAACGATAATTGAAGTGCTTGCCTTCCCAGCGAAACGGTCCGGGCTTGGTCCAGCACGCCATCACGAGGTCGTGGGCCTCGTTGAAGTACTCGCGGTTGTAGGCGGGATTGGCCTGGTTGAAGATCTGCTCGCTGCCGGCACCGCGCACCCATCCGGGGACCAGCCGACCCTTCGAGATCAGGTCGATTTCCGCCAGCTCCTCCGCCAGCCTGACCGGGTTTTTCACCACTGGAAGCGGATTACCGAGCAGCACGATGCGCGCTTTCTTGGTGATGCGCGCGAGGATCGCCGCTTCCACGTTCATCACGGCGCCCATACAGAACGGGTTGCCGTGATGTTCGTTGAGCATGATGCCGTCGAAGCCGACTTCCTCGGCATAGACATCTTCGTCGAGATATTCGTTGTAGAGCCGTGCGCCAACCTGGGCGTCATAGAAGCGGTTGGGCACGCCGAAGAAGCTGCGGTTCTTGATTACTTCGTCTTCGGGAACGTCGCGGTACGGACGTTCCGTAAAATACATGATATGCATCGCTATCCTCCTTCCGCTCGGTTCGGCCTAGGCCAGGAACTCGCGCACCAGTTTGACAAATTCCGCCGACTTTTCGATTTCCGGGCGATGGCCGCAGTTATCGAAGATAGTCAGTTTGACGTCGGTATTTTTGAGCGCCGCCTTGTAGGGCTCGGCTGCCGTGACCGGCACCGTAGCGTCCTCACGTCCCCACACGAGATGTGTCGGCAGTCCCTTAACTCCCTGCAGGAAATAGGGCAGGGTCGGGTTGTGCAGGATTGGATCCCACGCGATGCGCGCGCTCTCGGTGCGGGCCTCCTCGAAGGCTTCGAATTGTTCCGGGGTGCGCTCGCCGCCGTAGAGCTTGGCGAACTCGGGCGTTGCCGCACGGTCGTGGACGGTCGCGTTCAGCTGAGTGCCGATCGTAACGGCAAAGATGTCGAAGATTTCGCCTTCGTCGGGCTTGATTCCGGACGGCGCCACCAGCACCATTTTGCGGAAGATCTTGCTGTTAGCGGTTGCCATCTCAGCCGCGGTCCATCCGCCGAGAGAAAATCCGATAACGTCGATCGGCGCGAGATTCATCTCGTTGAGCACCCAGTTGTAAAACAGGCCGAGTTCATGGACGTTGCGGATCTGCTCGACGCGCGGCGACTTGCCGTACCCCGGCTGAATCGGAATTATGAGCGTGCGCTCCTTCGCCAGCTCCTGGTGGTACGACATCCATCCGGGATGTCCCAGTTCCTCGTGCAAAATCAGCAAGGGCTTGCCCGTGCCGCCCTTGACGATTGCGAGGTCGGTCCCCGCGATATGGGTGATTTCCTCGGTCCAGTCTGCCATCTGCTGATGGTCCTCCATTTTCGCGCGGCAGTGAGCGCCATTCGGTCGCGTCCGCCGGCAGGATTGGTTGTGCCGCAGCCCTTTGGGGCCCGGCAATAGTTGAAGCCCGCGGCCCGGGTCTCCGCGGGCCGATAATTGCGCCCGTGCGCGATCAGGACGCGGCGGCGGCTTCCGGGGCCTTAGCGGGAGCTTTGATCAGAACCTGTGCGGCATAGAGTTCCGTAATCTCGGCTGCCGAAAGCCCGAGCAGCTCTTTGAGAACGTCTTCGTTATCCTGGCCGACAAGCGACGCCTTGAGGTCGGTTCTATCCGGCCACCCGGAAAACTTCACCGGCATCGAGGGTAAGTCGAAATCACCCAGGCGCGGGTCGCTGGTCTTGCGCACGGTCTTGCGCTCGCGCAGATGCGGATGATCGACCGCTTCCTCAAGCTTCAGTACGGGGCCGCAGGGCACCCGTTCCTTGTCCAGCGCCGCGACTGCGGAATCGCGATCGGGAAAGGTCGCCAACCAGTTCTCGATCAGCTCCTTCAGCGCCTCGTTGTTGCGCACGCGCCGTCCGTTGCTCGAAAAGCGCGGATCGGTCGCCAGCTCCGGCATTCCCATCGCACGCGCCAGCCGCGCAAACTCATGCTGCTGCACGAGCAGCATGATGTACCCGCCGTTGGCCTTGAACACCCCGGTAGGACTGCCCGAGGGGTGCTGCGAGCCGTTGCGCCGCGGACTCCAGGTACCGCGCCGTTGCGAGATAACGGGGACCGCGAGTTCGTGCATGTGGAAGTAGGTATCGAGCAGGGACGCGTCGAGGTACTGGCCGAGGCCGTTGCGTTCGGCGCTGAGGAGGGCGTAGCCGACCGCCATCGCCGCTGCCACACCCGTCGAGACGTCGCCGATCGCCATGGTGGGCACAATCGGCGGACGATCCGCCTCGCCCAGCAGATCGGTCACGCCGGCAAAGGCCGCGCCGATGAAATCATAGCCGGGACGATTGCTGAGTGGTCCGGTTTGACCGGTTGCCGAAATCGAACACATCACGATTTTGGGATTGATCTTTTTGAGCGTTTCGTAACCGAAGCCCATGCTCGTGATCACGCCCGGAGCAAAGTTTTCGACCACGACATCGATTTTCGGGATCATGCCCAGAATCAGCTCTTTAGCGCGCGGATGGCGGAGGTCGATGCCGAGGCTCCGCTTGCTGTGGCTGTGCTGGAAATAATAGGTGCTCATCCCGTCCTTCATGATGCCCATCTGGCGCACGTGATCGCCTTCGAGCGAACGCTCGACTTTGATTACGTCGGCGCCCATTTCGGCCATGATTCGCGTGCAGGTCGGACCTGCGACGAAATGAGTGAAGTCGAGGACGCGATAGCCCTTCAACATGAGTGCCTGCTGCTCCATTACCTATCTCCCCAAGTACGCGCTGCGGTCAGGCCAACGTTGGCATCATACTAAGGTCTGGCGCCGACTGTCCATTGAAAGCGGCGATCCCGCGGCGCCGGATTATTCGAATCTTTTGCAATTCAATTTGCCGGCGTTACTGAGCTAGATTGAAGAATCGCAAGCTTCTAACGAGGATACGCCGATGCTAATCGAACGCGCCAAGGGCAACTACAGCTTCATTCGTAGCAGCGGACCCTTCTCCCCCGGATGCGCCGCGCTGCCCGGCTTCGAAATCGTTCACGCCGCGATTCTTCCCTTTGTGCCGCTCGCACGGGGTTTCGATTTGATCGAAAGCCATTTCAAGGAAATCCGCCGCCCAATCGATGCGCTCTGCGCGATGCATCTGCGCATACCCCATGCGCTAACGCCCAAGGAATTCGCCGAGTTCAATCGCCCTTACGTCGAAAGGTTCCAATCCTGGGGGCTCGAGACCAACGGCGCCAACCCGGTCTCGCGCACCAACGTCGCGCTCGAAGCGAATCCGGTGCCTGAGCCGATGCTCGCTGGCTTTTACTACACCGATCGATGTGAACGCTGGTCGCCTACGTTTGTGCTTTCCGGCGCGGCGGAAATGCGTGCGGGCGCGGGAGGAAAGCGGGAACTGGTCGCCGCCGGCGACACTTCAAGCGACGGAATTCGGCGCAAGCTCGAATGCGTGCTCGAAGTTCTTGCCGGCTATCTGCGCGAACTGGGCCTGGGCTGGGAGCACGCGACCACGCTCAATCTCTACACCGTCCACGAGGTCCATCACGCATTCGCTTCGACGCTGCTGCCGGCACTCGGCGCCGCCGCCCGGCTCGGGTTGAACTGGCACTACGCGCGTCCCCCGGTCACCGGTCTCGAAGTCGAAATTGACGCCCACGCCGTTCGCCGCGACGTGATTCTGCAGCCGTAAGTGGCGAAGTGATTCCGCAAGGCCCGCGCGCGAGTCACGGCCGATCGCGGCATTCGGTGCACAGGCCGTACAGTTCCAATTTGTGATGCGTCAGCAGGACTCCCAACTTCTGCGCGATCGCCTGCTGCATCCGCTCGAGATCGTCATTTTCAAATTCGAGGATTTTGCCGCAGCGCTCGCAGATGAAATGGTCGTGATGATGTTCGCCGGCGACCTCGTAGCGCGCCTGCCCCTCGCCGAAATGGCGCTCGGACAGGAGGTCGCATTCTTTCAGCAGCTTCAGCGTGCGGTAGATCGTCGCATAGCCAACGTGCGGGTTGACTTTTTTGACTTCGCCGTAAAGTTCCTCGGCACTGATATGACGGCGGAGTTCGAAGAATACGCGCGCGATATCGTCCCGTTGGCCGGTCGATTTAAGCCCGCGCTCGCGCAATCGCGAATGAAAGGTGAGCATCCGATCGTCGGCACTCTGGCGACCGCGCCGTGCGGCTGCGGGTCGGACCTCTTCGCCAGCATTTTCGGCGCGCGCCATCGCCAGTTTGATAATCCTATTCGGGTCCGGTCTGCAGCACCCGCCGGGCGGCCGGGGACAGATAGACCTGTTCCAAATCGCGGCCGCGCAGGGCCTCGGCCAACACTTCGATCTGATCGGCAGGCGCCTGTTCGCGGTCGAGGATCAACAGGTCCTGTTCGCGCAATCGGCAGGCTCCGCCGCGAGCGCGGTAGCCAACCTCGCGCAGAATCTTTTCGCGCCGCACCTCGAGCCCGACCCTCGCGGCAGCTTCCGTCAATTCGTCGATCAGCCGAGCAAGACGCAGTCCTTTGTTTTCACTCATCGTTAGCGGCACCTACGGCGCCTGGTTTCAGACGCTGACTAAACCGACTCCCCCTTGAGGCTTTCGTGCAGGCCATGATATCGCAAGTCACTGAACGGAGGCCCGGCCGATGATCAAACGAATCCTGGTCGGCATTGATACGTCCGAGCATTCACGTACCGCGCAGGCTTACGCCTTTCATCTGGCGCGCCGCCTGAGCGCGACCCTGATTGGCGTCCACGTGGTCGATATTGTGTCGATCGAAGGCTCCTTTTTTCATGATATATCAGGTTCGCTTGGACTTGAACCCTACCTCGATTTCTCCTCCAAAATGCGCGAAGTTCTTAACGCTCGCGGCAAGGCCGTGCTCGAGGACTTTGCGCAGGCCGCACAGCGCGAGGGCGTCGCGGCAGAAACCGCGCTCGAAATGGGCGTCGTTCCTAATCAATTATGCGAACGCGCCAAAGCGGCCGACCTCCTGATGATCGGCCATCGCGGCGTCAACGAACGCTTCTCGACCGGCCTGCTTGGCTCGACCACCGAGAGCGTTGCGCGCAAATCGCCGCGGCCGATGCTGGTCTCGCCGATTCGATTTCGCGAGGTCACGCGCGCCCTGCTCGCTTACGACGGCAGCGATCGCGCCTCGCGTGCGATGCGCGCGGCCGCCGATTTCGTCGCGACCCTGGATATCCCGCTCATCGTGATCACGGTTGCACGCGATTTGAAGCTCGGCGAACGCACGCTCAATCAGGCGCGCAGCTACCTCGAACCATACCCGATTCGGGCCGAGTTCAAGCTCGTCCCGGGCCACGCTCACGAAGGTATCATCGGATCCCTCAAGGAGTTTGACGCGAACTTGCTCTTTATCGGCGCGTACGGTCACAGCCGGATTATTGAGATGGTGCTGGGATCGAACACCGAATACGTGCTGCGCAATGCGCCGTGCCCGGTCTTCATGTCGCGCTGAGTTTTTCGCTGATTGAGGCGCGCGATGCTCGCTCGCGCGATCATCGCAATCGCCTGCGAATCCGGCGAGCCGCCTACTTGCGCCAGGGTGCGGGAAATTCGCCGGTGTCGAGGAAGCGCAAATAATCACGCAGAATTTCGGTGTGGTCGAAGGCGAGCGGCGCGGGCGGCTCGGTCGGTCGGAACAGGCCGATCTCTTTTGCGTCGTCGCGGGCGCACGGCGTTCCGCGGCCGCGTCCAACGTAAACCACGGTGATGGTCTGACCGCGCGGATCCCGATCGGGTCGCGAATAGACTCCGAGCAACGCTCGCAACTCCACCTCGAGCGAGGTTTCCTCCAGCGCTTCACGCATCGCGGCCTGCTCGACGGTTTCGCCGATTTCGACGAAGCCTCCCGGAATCGCCCATCCGGGCGGAAAATTCTTGCGCTCGATGAGGACGATTCGATCGTCGATTTCGGCGATGACGTCGGCGGCGATCGGTGGACAAATTGGACGCGCCATCCGCCGATTCTAGCACGGACCGCGATACGCAAAATCGCTCGCGTCGCTGCGCCCGTTGCGGGGTAAGTCGTCGCGCCGTCCGCCGCTTGCGAGTTGACATTCGATGCGGCGGACCACAAAGTTTAGCTGTGTCAATGCAAGTCGCGCGGCTTTACGATTTCGGCGATATTCGGGTTGAAAGGGACGCACGCCCGACGGTCGGTCCCAACGATATGCTGGTGCGTGTCAGCGCTTGCGGCATCTGCTCGGGCGACATCATGCCGTGGTACATCCGGCGCAAGGCGCCGCTGGTGCTCGGCCATGAGCCGGTCGGCGTGGTGCAGGAGATCGGCGCGGCGGTGAGCGACTTTACTCCCGGCGACCGCGTCTTCGTTCACCATCATGCGCCGTGCTTCGATTGTGCGGCGTGCCGGCGCGGCGAGTTCGTGCAATGCGCCACCTGGCGGGCAACCAGCATCACCCCCGGCGGCATGGCCGAGTATTTTCTGGTCAGCGCCGCCAATCAGCGCGACACCTTGAAGCTGCCCAACGACGTCTCCGATCTCGACGGCGTGCTGGTGGAACCGGCCGCGTGCGTGGTCAAGTCGTTGCGGCGATCCGGCCTCAAGGCCGGCGAATCCGTGCTGATCATTGGCCTCGGAATAATGGGTATGATGAACGTGAAGCTCGCGCGCCACCTCGGGGCCGCCACGGTTATCGGCGCCGACCTGTTCGAGCACCGCGCCAATCGCGCACGGGAGCTCGGAGCGGATTTCGGCCTTGTAGTCGCCGGCGACGATCTGATCGATCAGGTTCGCGAAGTGACCCGCGGTGCGATGGCCGACGTCGTAATCGTTGGTCCGGGCAACTCGCGCGCGATCACCACGGGCATCGCCGCCGCCGGCAAAGGCGCTACGGTCGTGCAGTTCACCGCGACCCCGCCCGACGAGGAAATGCTGGTCAAGCCGCACGACCTCTACTTCAACGAAACGCGACTGGTGCCGAGCTACTCATGCGGCCCGGACGATACCCGCCAAGCCCTCGACCTCGTGCGCAACGGCGTCATCAACGCGAGCGAACTCGTCACTCATCAGTTCCCGCTCGCCCAAATTAATCATGCTTACGAACAGGCGCAAAAGCCCGAATCGCTCAAGGTGGTAGTCACCTTCTGAGTTCTCTGACCGCCCGCGATCGACCGGTCCCGAAGCGCGATCGTTGTGCCATTTGCCGGGCGTTGACGCACTGTACTTTTGTCATACTTCAGCCAAACTTGTGCCGCCTCGGAAAATATTATCCGGGCTCGAGGTATATGGTATGAATCCTGGGGATTTGGATAGAGCGAGTGGGTAGAGCGCAACTCGCGACTGAGAAAGCGGAACTGAGAAATAGAAAAAGGGCATCCCTGATGGGATGCCCTTTTCATCATCGGTCGGTTCTAAGTCGCGATTACGAGGCGGAAGGAGCAGGAGCCTCAGGTGCCGGAGCCATAGGAGCGGGGGCAACTGCCATCGCGTGGCGATGGGTATGGTGATGCCAATGATGATGCGTGCGAGAATGGCGACGGCCACCCATCTCGGTCTTCGCGGCGATCGCCTCAGCCCGGTCTGCCGCAGCTTTCGCATCGGCGGCCGACTCCGCAACTTTGCTCGCAGAAGCCTGCGCTGACGCCGCGGCCTGCTGGGCCTGCTGGCTCGCCGCTTCGGCACGCGAAGCAGACTGACCGGCTTGCTGAGCCGCCGCCTGCGCCGCCTCGACATTCTTGTTCGGGCCGCAACCCGCCATCAACGAAAGCGCCAACATCGCTCCCGCGATTCCCAGCAGTTTAGAAGATTTCCTGATCAAGCCGTCCATCCTATTCCTCCTTGAAGTTCTTGGGCAGTGCGGCGGCTTCCGACCTAATTCCGCATTTCAACCCAAATCCGTTTCGCCACTCATGCGTAACTATTGAGCGTATCGCATGGACATTATCGCCACAATTCGAACATCTACAGTAGTTAAACAATCTTATGATCAAATCTCTAAATAGTCCGTGAGTCAATCTACATTCGGTATCTAACTAGTCTGCGAAACTCTAAAAATCATCGCCCCCGAAGTCGTCGCCCATTCCTCCCATACCGCCCATTCCTCCCATACCGCCCATGCCCATGCCACCCATACCACCCATGCCTCCCATTCCGCCCATGCCACCGGGAGGCATACCTGGGGCAGCCATTGGCTTCCTCGGCAGCTCGACGATTGCGGCTTCGGTAGTCAGTAGCAGAGAGGCCGCACTGGCGGCGTTCTCGAGTGCGGTACGAACGACTTTCGCCGGATCGATCACACCCGCCTTAACCAGGTCTTCGTATTCGTCGGTGGCCCCGTTGTAGCCGTAATCGCCCTTGCCTTCGGCAACCTGGTTTAAGACCACACTGGGTTCGCGTCCGGCGTTAAATACGATTTGCTTCAGCGGTTCCGACATCGCGCTCTCGACCACTTCGGCGCCGGCCTTGCGCTCATGGTTGAGCCTGAGCGCCGCGACCGCCTTGATCGCACGGACCAGCGCGACGCCGCCACCGGCCACGATCCCCTCTTCGGCGGCCGCGTGCACCGCATGAACGGCGTCGTCCACGCGCATTTTCTTTTCCTTGAGTTCCACTTCGGTCGCCGCGCCCACGCGAATTACGGCGACGCCGCCGGTCAATTTCGCCAGGCGTTCCTGCAGTTTCTCGCGATCGTAATCCGAGGTCGTGCCGGCAATCTGCGCACGAATCTGCTCGATGCGTCCGTTGATTTCAGATTTCTTGCCGGCGCCGCCGACGATCGTGGTGTTGTCTTTGTCGATAATCACACGGCGGCATTTGCCGAGCTGATTCAACTGTACGTTCTCGAGCTTGCCGCCGAGCTCTTCGGCGATCACTTCGCCGCCAGTCAGGATCGCCATGTCCTGCATGTTCTCTTTGCGCCGATCGCCAAAGCCCGGGGCCTTGACCGCCGTTACTTTCAGCGTCCCGCGCAGCTTGTTCACCACCAGTGTCGCCAGCGCTTCGCTCTCGACGTCTTCGGCGATAATCAACAGTGGCCGCCCCGCCTGCACCACCCGCTCGAGCAGCGGAACCATCTCGCGCAGGTTCGAAATTTTCTTCTCGTGAAAAAGCAGCAGCGGTTCTTCCAGTTCGACCGTCAGCCGCTCAGGATTCGTAATGAAGTACGGCGACAGATAACCCCGGTCAAAACGCATGCCCTCGACCAGGTCGAGCGTGGTCTCGAGGCCGCGCGCCTCTTCGACCGTGATCACGCCTTCGTTGCCGACCTTTTCCATCGCGTCGGCCAGGATTTTCCCAATTGCCTTGTCGCCGTTCGACGCGATCGTCGCGACCTGTTCCATCCGGCTGCGGTCCTTGACCGGTCGCGCCATCTCCTTGATCGCCCCGACCGCAGCCACCACCGCCGCGTCGATTCCGCGCTTGAGCTCCATCGCGGGAATTCCCGCCGCCAGCAGCTTGATTCCTTCGTGCACGATCGACCGCGCCAGCAGCGTCGCCGTGGTAGTGCCATCGCCCGCGACGTCGTTGGTCTTCTGCGCGACCTCGCGAATCAGTTTCGCGCCGAGATTCTCGAACCGGTCTTCGAGTTCGATTTCCTTGACCACGGTCACGCCGTCCTTGGTGACGAGCGGTGCGCCAAAGCTTTTCTCGATCAGGACATTGCGCCCCTTGGGTCCGAGTGTGACACGGGCGGCTTCGGCCACCAGGGTGACGCCTTTGATGATCCCGGCACGGGCGCGTTCATGTAATTCAATTACCTTCGCTGGCATTGAGCGCTATCTCCAATCCAAAAATTTAGTTTCGTGACATCCAGTCCGCACCAACACATTCTCGCGGACGAGCCGTATTGAACTTAAGCATCAGGCCGTACAATGCAATAGTACCGGTCCTTTTCGCCGATCGCTTCCGGTGTCAGGATGGTCCCCGGAGGTTATTTTTATCGTGCGCAACCACCACCGCTCACGTTGGGCTCCGATGGCGTTTTTCGCCGCCGTGCTCGGCCTTGCTCTTGTCACTGCCGCCGCCCACGCATATTGCGCTTCCATGGTCTGCGCCGCCGCTCCGCCGGCCCTTACCCTCGTCGAGAACGACGACTCCGAGGTTGCGCCCGCTCAGGTCGAAAAGTACGTGGCCGTGTACAAGGATATGCAACGCGATCGGCGCCTGACGGTCGAAACTGCTGCCGCGAAAGAGGGTCTCTCGGTTGCCGAGTTCCGCGACCTAGAGCGCAGAATCGGGCGGAACGAGGCTCTCCGCCAGCAGGTTCGCCGGGAACTGCAGGCCGCGGCTTCACGCAAACCCTGACTTCCGCGCGCAGCACTCCCGCCACTCCTCTCGACTTCGCGATTCAAAACGCAGACGCGGCGGGAAACGCTCGCGCCACCCACCGCGCCGAATCAAATCATTTCTTGTTTACTTTTACTTCGTGACAGAACTTGAGAACGCCGCCTCCAGACGCGCTACTGCATCGTTAGCACGCCGCGCCGAATCCGCAGCCTCGGTCGCTCCCGCGTCGGCCTGCTGTGCCGCCGCCTGAGCCTTCTGTGCCGCCGCTTCAGCGCTTTGCGCCGCGGCGCTCGCGCTGCTGGCGTCGGACTCAGCCTTTTGCTTCGCCGCATCGATCGCGGCACTATTGGAACAGGCCGCCACGAACGCCAGCATCATCACGACCACCGTCGCCTTAACCAGATTCTTCATCCTAATGCACCTCTTCTATTTCCAGTAATTCCAGTCCAGCCACCGGACTTCGCTGCAATGACTGGATATCCCATCATCACAATTCCCAGTTAATCCGGTGATGATCGCAAATCATTCTGTGTGAAGCAAGATACCTCATGTGCCCTGGATAACCCTTCGGAGGTCTGCGGACGCCGATTGACAAGCAAAAGACCCCGCGATTATCGTTTCCGCTCGCGCACCGTGATGATCGACGAACCGCGTTTGCATTCTGCGCTCGCCCGGCGTCGCCATTGCACGGGTGCCAGCATCAGACGGCGAGTAGTATCCGCCTGCCATCCTTTGCAGAAGTGGCCTTCCAGTTCACTGCTATTGTCCGGCACACTGTCATAGTAATGTTGCGATGGGCTCCTCCAACGCCGTGACCGCGGCTCCCGCAGAGGCGCGGTATTGCGCGCCATCGGCACTGTGCCAAGCGCCATCAGAAAGTAAGATTCCCGATGAAAATCCGTGAAGCCACGCGGCGCGATCTGCCCGGTATCATCGAAATCGAGCGCCTCTGTTTCGACCAGCCCTGGAGCCTCGATTCCTTCGTGCGTGAGCTGTCGCTGCCCTTCTCGCGGCTCATCGTTGCCAGCAACCTGGCCGACGGCGAAGAGCAGCTGGCGGGTTTCCTGTGCCGTTGGCTGGTGGTTGACGAATGTCACATCCTGAACGTCGCCGTGCATCCCCGGATGCGCCGTAAAGGCATCGCCGGCCAGCTGATGCTCAACGCGCTGGCCGAAGCCAAGGCGGACAAGGCCGAGGTCATCACACTCGAGGTCCGGCGCTCTAACCTGGCCGCGCGCAGCCTGTACCGCAAGCTGAAATTTGAAGAACGACGTTTGAGAAAGAACTATTATGCTCCCGGCGAGGACGCCATCGTGATGGAACTCAAGCTCTGACTGATTGGCCGTGCCAAAATCGAAAACGCTATTCTATTTCGGCGCTTCCTGCGCAGGGCTTACAAACCGGCTTAGATTATGCAATAATGGCGGGAGGTTCGGGCCAATCGGAAGCTACTTGCCGTCACCTGTTCGACCGTGCTCCGAAATTGGGGGTCCGCAACCAAACGCCATCACGAATGAATCTGTCGTTCAAGAAGGGTGAAAAGGTCGTCTACCCGGCTCATGGGGTTGCGGTTATCGAAGACATCCAGAGCAAGGTTATTTCCGGTAGCGAGCGCCGCTTTTATATGTTGCGGATCCTCGGGACGGAAAAAATGACCATCATGATTCCGACCGAAAATGTCGAGGCGGTAGGTTTGCGGCGGGTCATCGGCAAGGACATGGTCACCAAAATCTACAAAATTCTGCGCGAGCGCAAGGTCGAAGGCGACTCGCAAACCTGGAACCGCCGCTACCGCGAATATACGGAGAAAATCAAGACTGGCTCGCCGCTCGAAATCGCCAAGGTCCTGCGCGACCTGCTGGTGCTCAAGGGCGATAAGGAACTCTCCTTCGGCGAGCGCAAGATGCTCGATACCGCGCGCAGTCTGCTGGTCAAGGAACTCTCGATCGCCAAGGCTCATCCCGAAGAAAAGATCATGGAGGAGCTTAAGGTTATCTTTACCAATTAGAGGTTCGGGAACGACGCGAAATCCTCTGCGAAAAGGGGTCAGGCGGCGGACACAGGTCCGGTGTCTGGCCCCTTTTTTCAATCAATCGCGCGACCCATCGTTACCCGTGCTGTCCATGAACCGCCGCACCGTCCGACACTCCATCTTCTCCCGCTCCGCCCGTTGGCAAAATCTCACCGCCTGCGCGCGCATCGCGAACGTTAACCCTCGATAAAATGAAAGCCTCCGCCATTATCGTCGCAGCCGGCAGCGGCACCCGCCTGGGCTCCGATATTCCCAAGGCCTTCGTCGAACTTCACGGACGATCGCTGCTCTGGTATTCGCTGCGGATTATTCGCGACGTTGCGGAAATCGAGGAAGTGATCGTCACCGTGCCGCCCGCGATGGAGTCGCAGGCCCGAGCCCAGGTGCGGGCCGCCGGTCTCGATCTTCCGGTCAAGCTCACCGCCGGCGGCGCCGAGCGCCAGGATTCCGTCAGGATCGCGCTCCGCTTGACCAGTTCCGAGGCCGAACTGGTGGTTGTTCACGACGCCGCCCGCCCGTTCGCAACCCCTGCGATGTTCGCCGCAGCGCTCGATGCGGCCGCCCGCAGCGGCGGCGCGATCGCGGCAACGCCGCTGGCTGATACGCTCAAACGCGTCGATCCGGTCCTCGGTTCGGGCTTCGCGCACGACCGTGCGATTACCGCCACCGTCGCGCGCGCCAATCTATGGCTGGCGCAGACTCCGCAAGCTTTTCGCCGCACCCTGTTAATCCGCGCGCACGAACGCGCCCTCAACGACCATCTGAGCGCCACCGACGACGCCGATTTGGTCGAGCAGATCGGCGGCCGGGTCGAGGTGGTCGATAGTTCGACGCTGAATTTCAAGATTACCACCGCCGAGGACCTGCGCCTCGCCGAGTTGGTCGTCGTCGCAAGGCTCAATTCCTGACCGGCGTGCCTGGCCGATCAATCGCGACGGTTGCCTCCGGCGTTTCCCGGCAGTCATGATCGTACCGTGACTGATATTTTCCCGGAGGCGAAATCCTGATGCGTGACGAAAGCGAAATCTTGCTCGAGGAAATTGCGATATTAAGACAGGAAATTGCCGACGTTCGAAGCGCGCTCGCGAACGTCGAACAACTCGTCCGCGGTCTCAACGTGACGCTTGTCCAATGCGTCGAGCAGTTAACCGCGCTGACCGAGAAAACGCTCCCGCGGCTTTCCAACTGATGCATCGATCAGGCGAACGCCAACTACCGCTTGCCGTGATCTTCGCTCCGGCCGGCAAGTGCCTGGCTTCGGCGTATCTTTCGGCGACTTGGCCCTGGCGCCAGCGCCGGCCGAATCGCTATGGCGGGCGCCGGTCGGGTCCGCATGATGTGATGCAGGGCTGTGCCGGAAAATAAGCGCCGCACGGATCGCGGCGAAGACCAGTCGTCAGACCCGAAGAGCAGGTGGAACCTTCACCGATTTTTTGAAGTCGGCATACTGCTGAAAGGCATCGACGGCGGCTTGGAGCTCATCGGCGGGCTTCTGCTGCTGGTGCTCTCCCACGGCGCGATCAACGGGATTGTCTATTTCTTTGTCGAGGCGGAATTAAAAGAAGATCCTACAGACCTCGTCGCAAACCTGCTTCTGCACTCCACGCGACATTTAATTCAGGACCGGCGGTTGGCGAGCGCGTTCCTCATCGTTCACGGAGTCGCCAAACTGCTGCTCGTTGCGGGACTCCTTGCCAACAAACTCTGGTCCTATCCGGCGGCAATTGTTGTGTTTGCTGCGTTCACGGTCTTTCAGATCTGCCAGCTCGGCTATCAATTCTCCTTCTTCCTCGGAGTCCTCACTGTCATAGATGTGCTGGTTCTCATGCTGGTAATTTGCGAATACAGATACGTGAGAGCGGCCAGGGAATTTGAGCGGAAATAGTGCTGCGATGGTCGAGTATCGTTTTGAAATAACGGCCACGGACCACAGTGCTTGCGAATAATTCGACGCGAACCAACGGCTCGGATCGCAGTGTTGTCAGGAACTTAAGGCGTACCGCTAAGGTGGAGCGGGGCCTGCCACCAGCCGAAGCGAAGGTGCTTACTCCAGCCGGGGATTCAGCTTCCTGCGTTCGGCGAACCTGCCGCCGTGGCGAGGCCCTCGTTGAGCGAGCCCGAGCGAAAGCCCTTCAAATCCACCGTTACGAAGCGAAAGCCCAGCCGCTTGAGTTCGCTATCCACTCGCGCGCGTGTGGCCGGCTCGAGCAGCCGGTTGATCTCGTCGGCTGCCACCTCCAGCCGTGCAATCTCGCCGTGAAAGCGCACACGCGCGACGCGAAAGCCCATCTCGTGCAGCAACCGCTCGCCGGCCTCGACCATCCGCAATCCCTCCAGCGTGATTTGCGTGCCATAGGGGAATCGCGACGACAGACAGGGCGAGGCGGGACGGTCCCACGTCGGCAGGCCCATCGCGCGCGACAATTCGCGAATTTCCGCCTTTGACAGAGCGGCCTCGACCAGCGGGTGGCGTACACGCTTTTCGGTCGCCGCTTTGATTCCCGGGCGATAGTCGTGAAGGTCGTCGAGGTTCAGCCCATCGACGATTTCATCGATTTCGAGTTCGCCCGCGCGCGCTTCACAGACCGTAAAAAGGTTGTGCTTGCACAGGTAGCAGCGGTTGATCGGATTGCCCGCGTAGCCTGGAATTTCGAGTTCGTTGGACTCGACCACCAGATGCCGCGCGCCGATCAGGCGTGCCATCTCGAGGGCCGACAGCCGATCGTCGTCGGGCATGGTCGGCGAGGTCGTGGTCAGCGCGAGCACCCGGTCGCCGATCGTATCCTGTGCGACCTTGAGCACGAAGGTCGAATCGACTCCGCCCGAAAATGCGACCATCACCGATTGCATCGGTCGGAAAAGGTCGCGCAGGCATTCCAGTTTGGTTTGCAGTGATTCCATTTTTAAGCGGAAGAGCGGCTTGTGGCGCTCGCGGCGAGGTGTGACCGATGTTCCCGGCGTCTAATCTAACCGCGTTCGATAGCTTTGCTCCTTACGATGAACGACTGCAAAACCCGCACGTCGCGTTTGCGCCCGGAACCGTTATTCCTCGATTGCCTCGCCTGAACCACCGAACTCAGCCGGAAAGTCTTTCAACTTAGGCAGTCCGTCCCGTATCGGCAGCACCGTCTCGGCATAGTTGACGTGAACGCCGGGAGTGAAGGCAAGAGTCGGGATCGTCGCGGCAAAGACGTCCACCAGGCCTAGGTTTGGATGGTTTGCCATCAGGTGCCCGCCGCACCTCGCACAATACTGGCGCTGGCTGAAATCGGTCTTCTGGTAGGTCGCGACATGCTCGGCACCGGACGTGATTCGCACGGCTTCCGGCTTCCAGAGGCTAAAGGCATTCACGGGACCGCCTGACCATGAACGGCATGAACGACAGTGACAGTATCCCATGGCCTCAGCCGACCCGGTTACTTCCAGCTTTACTGCACCGCAAAAACAGTTCCCAATGTGAGTCACTAATCTCTCCTCGAAGCTAAAATCAGCAGTTCAGACCAAACCTGCGGCGCCCATCGTTACCGACCGCGAACGTGGTCAGTATGCCCACGCGCCGCTCGCCGCACAGACTGTCATAAGGAGCATGGCCAAGCCAGAAATCGATTATCCTTTTTCCGCGAAAGTGCAAAAATGGCGGTTCGGGATTGGCACCGTTCGATGACGGTCAGCTGCATCTGCACCCTCTGTTCTGCGGCGGAAACCAGCTAAGCGGCGCGCCGATCGAGTCCAGGCGTTCTCGACCGGCCGGTTCGCTGCTATCCAACCTTCAGAGCTGCCACCAGGATGGCGAGCGTGCTCCTATCGCGCAACCGCCGCGAAACGATACAGCCCCTGCCAGATCGCTTCAGATACCCTCGGCTTGGAATAGATCGGTCGTCAGATAACGCTCGCCCGTATCGCAGAACACCACCACGACGATTTTCCCCCGCCCGAGCCGCTGCGCAATCTGCAAGCCCGCACAGCAGTTGGCTCCCGACGAGATTCCGACCAGCAGCCCTTCCTCGCGCGCGATCCGCCGCGAGAACAGCGTTGCATCCTCATCGCTGACCGCGATCACTTCATCATAAACGGTGGTGTCGAGATTCGCCGGAATAAAACCGGCGCCGATCCCCTGTATTTTATGGAAGCCAGCCTCGCCGCCTTGCAGCACCGGCGAATTCTTCGGCTCAACCGCCACGATCAGCGGCCGGCTCGTCAATTTTTCCCGCAGATAACGGCCCGTTCCGCTGATCGTTCCGCCCGTGCCTACCCCGGCCACGAACGCGTCGATTCGATCCAGTTGCTCGACCAGCTCGGGTCCGGTGCTCTTGTAATGAATCTCGGGATTAGCCGAATTACTGAACTGCTGCGGCATGAAATAGCCCGGATTATTGCGCACCAGCTCCTCGGCCTTGGCGATCGCGCCATGCATCCCGCGCGTGTCCGGCGTCAGCACCAGGGTCGCGCCATAGGCTGCGAGCAGCGAGCGCCGCTCTTCGCTCATGGTGTCGGGCATCGTCAGGATCAGCTTGTAGCCCTTGACCGCGCACACCAGCGCGAGCCCGATTCCGGTATTGCCGGAGGTCGGCTCGATTATCGTGTCGCCCGGCTTGATCCGACCCTCATGCTCCGCCTGCTCGATCATCGCCAGGCAGATTCGGTCCTTTACGCTGCCGCCGGGATTGTAGTTCTCCAGCTTCGCCCAGATCTCGGCGTCGTCCTTGCCCGGGATGCGATTGAGGCGGACCACGGGCGTGTGCCCAATGAGCTCCAACGGCGAGCGTGCAACGCTAATCGGCATGGGGGCGATTCTAGCCATTTTTGACCGAGTTTGGCGACAGCCCCGATATTCACCGACCTGAACTTGCTCGCACAAATCTCGAGCGGCGCGGAATTAATCCGCGACACTGCTAGAATCAAATCGATGCCGACGGCTCGCGCTACAGCGAATCCAACCGTGGCCCGCTCCGAACCTCCCGGCTCGAGCCTGGTGATTTTCCCGGGGGCGCTGGGCGATCTGATTTGTCTGATACCGGCTATGCGCGCGCTTGCCCGGGGTCATCCGCGCTCGATTCCCGACTCAACCCTCGAGCTGATGGCGCGGGCCGAGCTCGCACGCTTCGCCATGGGCCGGCTCGATTTCACCCCCAGTCATTCACGGGGATATTCGATAGACCGGCGAGAAGTCGTCCAACTGTTCGCGGCAGGTTCGGGACCGGTTGCACCCGAGGCGCGAGCATTCTTTGAGGCGTTTTCACATGTTTATTCGTTCTTTGGCGCCGACGATGAGCACTTCCGCGCCGCCTTGGAGGACGCCAGCGGCGGCCGCGCGAGCTTCTTTCCCTTCCGTCCGCCCGGTACCGGACATGTGGCCGCCGCCTATCTGCGGCAAATCTACGCATATCTCGGGACACCCGCTGGCGCCGAGGCGGCAGCGGAACTGGATTGTTCCTTCGAGCTCAATCGCGAGGATCTCGATCTTGCCGAGGATCGCCTCGCCGGCCTCGGCCTCGAACCTCGTCGGTTCATCCTGATTCTGCCCGGCAGCGGTAGTTTCGTGAAGAATTGGCCCGCCGAAAATTTCGCCGCCTTGGCCGAGGCGCTGGCCGCACGCCTGCGTCCGTTGGTCATCCTCGGACCGGCCGAGGCCAGCCTCGAACCGATCTTTGTCGCGCGCAGGCTACCGCTGCTCTCGGGCCTCGAGTTGGCCGAGGTTGCAGCCCTGGCGCGCCTGGCGGCCGCCTTCGTCGGCAATGACTCGGGCGTGTCCCATCTGGCGGCGGCTGCCGGCGCGGCCGGACTAGCGATTTTCGGGCCGACCGACCCGGAGCGCTGGCGTCCGCTCGGCCGGACTAAGGTTATTCAGCGCGAACCGCTCAGCGCGCTCACCCCGAAAGAGGTCCAAACGGCCATACTTGCAATCATTGGCGCCGACAACCCCAAATGAATGGCTTCGATTTTTCGGCGACCCCCGTTTCCGAACGCCGCGCGATGGTTAGAATGGTTGTAAGACGCGATGCGCATTTTTGTGGAAGCGCGTCTGTTAGATTAGATTATCAACTGATGGCGGCGACATCGGCGTGTACAGGCACGGGACTATGAAATGTGCTCCAGCGGGTTGCCACGGTAGCCATCGAGAGGCAAAGCCATGACGAGTATGTTGAAGACCACGGTTTTATTGGCACTTTTGACCGGTCTGATAATGTTGATAGGCGGTATGTTGGGCGGCCGCGGCGGGCTTGAAATCGCCTTTATTTTCGCTATCGGCATGAACTTCTTTAGCTACTGGTTCTCCGACAAGATGGTGCTGCGGGCGTATGGGGCGAAGGCGCTGGACGCAACCAGTGCACCGGAACTTTATGCGATCGTCAACGAGTTGGCCCACGCCGCGAACATCCCGATGCCGCGGCTGTACCTGATCGATACCGACACGCCCAACGCCTTCGCCACCGGCCGCAATCCCAAGCATGCTGCAGTAGCGGTGACGCGCGGAATCATGCGGATTTGCTCGCGCGAGGAGCTCAAGGGCGTGATTGGCCATGAACTGTCGCACGTGCTCAATCGCGACATCCTGATCAGCTCGGTGGCGGCGACGCTGGCGGGCGTGGTGATGATGATCGGCACGATGGCGCGATGGAGCGCGATCTTCGGCGGATTTGGCGGCCGCGATGAAAACGGTGGAGGCGGTATCATCGAATTGCTTGCTATGGCGATTATTGCGCCATTGGCGGCGACTATGATCCAGCTCTCGATTTCGCGTACGCGCGAGTACCAGGCCGATGCCAGCGGTGCTCACCTGACGCACAATCCGCTGTTGCTGGCCAACGCGCTGCGCAAACTGGAATCGGCCAACGAGCGGATGCCAATGGCCGACGCGTCGCAGGCCACGGCGCATCTGTTCATCGTTAGTCCATTGAGCGCCGGAGGTTTGGCGCGGCTCTTTTCAACCCATCCGCCGATCGAGGAACGGATTCGCCGATTGGAAAAGATGGCGCATAGCGGGTAGGTGACCATGGAACGCGAAGAAGAAAAGCCCAAAGCCTTCAAAGTTGACGATCGTCGCCGGTTTTCCGCCGAGGGCGATTTGAAACCCGAATTCCGCGGGAGCGAGGAGACGGCGGCTCCGCCGCAGCCCCCGCCCGAGCCGCCGCCGGCGAAATCGGCCGGAGCGGAGCAGGCGGCGGAGGCGTACGCCAATCGCCGCACGCAAGGAGCCGCAGATGATGCCGGCGCCGCGCAGCATCGGGCGGATCAATCGCACGCTCGGCACGCGCACGCGGATGCCGCCGCCGAGATCACCTTCGGCACTTTCCTGGTCGGGCTTTCGACCCAGGCGCTGATGCAGCTTGGCGACATACCCGATCCGCAAACCGGAAAGCCCGAGCAGGATCTGGTCGGGGCGCAGCAATTGATCGACATTATCGGGATGCTCGAGCAGAAGACGCGCGGCAACCTGGATCGCGACGAGGCGCAGTTGATCGAGGCGGTGCTCTACGAATTGCGCATGAAATATGTTGAGCGGGCGCGCTTGGCACGCTGATTCGACCGGTCACTGATGGACGCTCGCGACGCCCGAGTTACAGGCTGAATCACGGGAGAGCGGAGAGGCCGAACACCACGCTCAGCGACCGTCCCGATCGATGTTGCACGGGCACTTATCAAGACGACATTTCTGGCTTGCCGCGGCCGTCGCGGCGGTCTTGCTGAGCGTCGGTTGCGCCCATGCTGAGCGCCTGTGGAACGAGGCCCCGCAAGCCGGCGCACGTCCGAACAAGCCCGAAACGATGCCGGACTTCGTTGACCTGGCGGCGCGGCTCTCGCCCGCGGTGGTCAATATCGCGACCGAATCGAGCAAACCGCCAAGCAAGGCGGCACCGTCCGGCGACGAAGGCGAGGGCGGCGGCGTCGATCCCTTCGATCGCTTCGGGCAGCCGTTCGGGCAGTTCGGCTCACCGCGCCGGCGCAGTCTGGGATCGGGCTTTATCATCAACCATGACGGCTACATCCTGACCAACGCTCACGTGGTCGCCGGCGCCGGACGGATCAAGGTGACTCTGCAGGACGGTCGCGAGTTCAAGGCGCGGGTGATCGGCCTCGACGATAAGTCGGACATCGCGCTGATCAAGATCGATGGGGCCGGACGCTTGCCGGTGGCGCCGCTGGGCGACTCCAGCAGTGTGCGTGTCGGCCAATGGGTAATCGCGATCGGCAATCCCTTTGGCTTCGACCATTCGGTGACGGCAGGCATCGTCAGCGCGAAGGGCCGCTTCATCGCGGGCAACTACGATGACTTCATCCAGACCGACGCGTCGATTAATCCGGGTAATTCGGGTGGGCCGCTGATCGATCAAGGCGGTGCAGTGATCGGTCTCAATTCGGCGATTTATACGCGCACCGGCTCGAGTCTCGGGATCGGATTTGCAGTTCCGATCGATCTGGTGAAGGAAGAGTTGCCGCAACTGCGCGAGCGGGGCAAGGTCGTGCGTGGATGGCTCGGCGTGTATATTCAGCCGGTCTCGATGGCGCAGGCGCATGCCGCGGGACTCGATTTGCCGCACGGTGCGCTGGTCGTGCAAGTAGTCGCCAACGGGCCGGCGCAAAAGGCGGGACTGCGGCCCGGTGATATTATTGTGCAGTTCAATCATCGCGAGATCGGCCAGGCGCAGGGATTGCCGCTGATGGTCGCCGGCGTGCCGGTGGGCCATAGAGCGACGCTCACGGTGATTCGCAAGCGCCTCCGCCAAGAGCTTACGATTACGATAACGGCATCGCGCGAAGCCGAGCTGGCGGCGGCGGAAACGGGCGGCCCCGGTGAGCCGGCAGGGCAATCGCCGCTCGGGCTGACCGTGCGAGCCGTCGATGCGGCCCTGGCGCATCAATTGAAACTGGACGGCGCGAACGGCGTAATGGTTGCAGCGGTGAAGCCGGGCAGCGTCGGAGCGGCGGCGGGATTGCGCGTGCTTGACGTGATTATGGAAGTTGACCGGCGGCCGGTGAAGGATATTGACGGCTGGCGCCGTGCGATCGCGCGAGCGGCGATCGACAAGGTCACGCTGCTGCTGGTCAGGCGCGGCGACGCCACGGTGTTTATGACGGTACGCCCCCGCGGATGAGGGTGGCGGGCGCGGCTGCGGGACGGGCGGCCGGCGCGACAAGGGATGCGGGTGAAGCGAGCGATAAAGCTGAGTTTGCTGGGTCTGGGCGCGATCGCGTTGTTTGCGATGGCGCCCGCGATCTATTCGTTCATGAGTTATTACAACGCGCTTGAGCACGAAGTCGTCGTGCGCTTTTCGGGCAAGCGTTGGACGATTCCATCGCGAATATATTCCGACTCCGTGACGATCTATCCGGGTCAGCACCTGGATGATATCGGGTTCTTTCAGCGGCTCGCGCGGCTGAATTATCATCCGGTGGCCACAGCGGCCCAGGTCAACGCCCGCGGCTTCTACAATTACGACAAAAAGAGCGGCCGCCTGCTGCTTTTCCTGCACAGCTTTCGGTATCCGTACAAGAATTTCGACGGCGAACTGGTTGCCCTCAAGGTCGCGTCCGACGGCACTATTAAATCGATCGACGACGGCGTGACGCATCGTCCGGTGTATTCGATCGAGCTGGAGCCGGAGATGCTCGGTGCGATCTTCCAGGGCGATTGGGAGCAGCGCCGGCTGGTGCCGCTGTCGGACATTCCGCCGGCCTTCGTGGACGCGATTCTGGCCGCCGAGGACCATCGCTTTTACGAGCATCACGGAATCGACGTGATACGCACGCTTAAGGCAGCCTGGGTCGATTTCACCACGGGCCATCTGGTGCAGGGCGGATCGACCCTGACCCAGCAGTTGATGAAGAATTTTTTCTTGACCAGCAAGCGCGACTGGCATCGCAAGATCAAGGAAGCGCTGATGGCCTACATTGCGGAGCGGCTGTATTCGAAGGACGAGATTCTCGACAACTATATCAACGACATCTACCTCGGACAGCGCGGGCAGGAGGGAATCTACGGCATCTGGGAGGCGTCGGAGTTTTACTTTTCAAAGGAACCGCGCGATTTGTCGATCGCCGAGATGGCGACCATCGCCGGCATGATCCGATCGCCCAACCGCTACAATCCGATCCGCCATGCGGACAGAGCGCGCAAGCGGCGCAACGAGGTGCTGTCGTCGATGCTCCAGGACGGCTACGTCAGCAAGGCTGCGTACGACCTGGCGGTGACCGAGCCGATCCGAGCGCGCGAGCCGTTCGTCGAAACTAACGACGCGCCGTATTTCGTCGAGTACGTCAAGCACGAACTGGCCGAGCGCTATCCGCCCTTGGTGCTGACCGGCGAGGGTTTGCGCATTTTCACCACGCTCGACGTTCACATGCAGAAAGAGAGCGACCACGCGATCTCCGACAATCTCAACCACCTGCTGGCCACGCACGCCTCGTTGCGGCGCAAAGAGAAGAAGGAGGAGCTGCAGTCGTGCCTGGTCGCGATCGAACCGCAAACCGGGAAGATTCGCGCGATGACGGGGGGCCGCGATTACCGCGAATCGCAGTTCAACCGGGTAACGCAATCCAAGCGCCAGCCGGGTTCGGCCTTCAAGCCGGTCACTTACCTGGCGGCGCTACAGGAGACGCTCGAGGGCGGTCCCGAGCATTTCCTGCCGACCAGTTATATCGAGGACACGCCCTTCACCTGGCAGATTGGCAACACCAGCTGGACGCCGAGAAATTTCAAGAATCGCTATTTCGGGCACGTCATGCTGGAATTCGCCCTGGAGGAGTCGCTCAATTCGGCGACCTCGCGGCTGGCCTACACGATCGGACTCGATCGTGTGCGCGCGATGGCGGCGAAGCTCGGATTCGGCGAACTGCCGCCCTATCCCTCGATCGTGCTCGGGGGAATCGAGGTCAGCCCGATGCAGATCGCCACGGCCTACGCGATCATGGCCGATGAAGGTCTCTACGCGCCGCCCTATGCGGTCACCGCGGTGGTCGATCAGAACAACAAGGTTATCGAGGGCCATGAGCTCAAGGCCGAGCAGGTGCTCTCGCCCGATCTCGCCTACATGATGGACTTCATGCTCGAGCAGGTGATCAATCATGGCACCGGCGAGGGCGCGCGCCGGATGGGTTTTACCCGGCCTGCGGCGGGCAAAACCGGGACCACCAACGATTCCAAGGACGCCTGGTTTGCGGGCTTCACGCCCAATCTGGTGGCTGTCGTATGGACCGGTTTCGATCAGAAGGCGACGCTGGGACTGACCGGGGCGCAGGCCTCGCTACCGGCATGGACCGCGTTCATGAAGGCCGCCACCGCACCGCGCCCACCGCTGGATTTCGGCGTACCGCCCGGGATCGTGCTGGCCAAGGTCGATCCGTTAACCGGGTACCTGGCGGGGCCGTATTGCCCGGTGACGGTCGAGGGCGTATTTCCCAGGGATTTGGCGCCAACGCAGGTATGCCCGTTCCATACTTCGGCCGCCGGTACAACTCCGGCTGCGGCCACCGGAGTTAACCCGGCCAGGGGTGCCGATGCGAATTGGGAGGCGGTGCCGAATGATCCGAATTCGCCGAACGATTGACCGTCGGCGCAACTGGCGCATGATGAATCCAGTGATGCCGATGGGTACCAATTTTACGGGCCGATGGCGCGCCTTCGTGTGCGCGATGATTTTTACCTTGACACCCGCTTTGGCCAACGCCGCGCCCGGCCGGCCCACTCCGCGACTTGCGCATTACGAGGGCGCGTGGCACGTGCGCGATGAATTCGCCGGGGCGGGAAATACACTCCCGGCGGCACACGCGAAGGACATGGTGCTGGCGCATCTGGACGAGGAGAACATCCCTTCCGCGGAGAATCCGGGCGGCCCGGCGATTCCTGCAAATGCGCCTGCGAACAATGCCGGCCCTTCGGCGAATTGGGAGCGTTTGCCCGACGCGAACGAGCCGGCGCCGGCGACCGGGTCGGCGCCCGCAGGACCGGCCGGTGCCGTCGCGACGGGCGCGTCCGCGCCCGCTGCAGGCACCCCGGCGGCCGCCGCACAATCGGCGCAATCGAGTCCCGCGGCGGGGGCAGGGCAGGGGGTCTCGGCGACGCCGATAGGGTCGGTGGCGAGTATGCAGAGGGTGCCGCCGGCGAGTGCGAACGGCGCGATGGGCGGTGCCACGATGGGCGGCGCCAGCGATCAGCCGCCTAACCCCGGGCCGCCTCCGGCGCTCGATCTCGGCGCGATCCAGAGCGGTCCCGACCTCGCGTCGGTATCGCTCGCGGCCGAAATCAAAAATGCCGAAACGCCGGCGCGGGCGGCGGCGCTGCGGGTCACCGAGCAGGCCCGCGTGAACCTCGCGGCGGGCAGGACCGACGAGGCCCTGCGCGACCTTGGCCGCGCGGTCTCGATCGATCCGGGAAATCCATTTGGATATTTTTACCTGGGCCGGGTCTATATCGCGCGGCACAATTACGCGCAGGCGCTGACGTTTTTCAAACGGGCCGAAATCGGCTTCAGCGCGCGGCCCGACTGGCTCGGCGAAACGATTGGATTCGAGGGCGCCTGCTACGAGGAACTCGGTCAATTTACCGACGCGGCGCTGGCCTATCGGCGGGCGCTCGGAGCGGCGCCGAACAACCTGAGGGCGCGGGTCGGCTATTCGCGGCTGAGCAATTATTTGCCGGTGACGGCGACTGCCGATGCGGCGTCGGCGCTGGCTCCGCCCGGCGGCGTACCGCCTCCGCCCGCAGCTGCCGCCGCCGGATCGCCCCCAATCGAAGATGCGGCGCCACCGCCGCCTGTGCCCTAGGAGAGCTCGGCGCCGGACGGTCTGATTGCGCGATACGATCGGGCCGCCGGGCGGCCAGCGACGGTGCGCAGTTTTATTCGCGGCTGTCGCGCAGGAATTCGCGCGTGAGATGCAGTGCGGCGATCGTTTTGGCGTCGAAAATTTCGCCGCGGCGGATCATCGATAGCGCTTCGTCGAGTGGTACGCGCTCGACCTCGATAACCTCGTCGTGATCGAGTTCGCGCACAGCGGGCGTCAGATCGCGGGCCAGGAACAGCGTGATGCGTTCGTTGCAGAAGCTCGGAATCGTGACAATCGCGCCGAGTTGAGCCCATTGCCCGGCGAGCAATCCAGCCTCCTCGCGCAATTCGCGCTCGGCGCACGCCCGCGGCGATTCGCCGGGGTTGATGCATCCCGCCGGGATTTCCCGGAGCCATCCGCCGACTGCGTGCCGGTATTGCGATAGCAGCGAAATTGCGCCGCTGGCGTCGATCGCCACGATCGCGCTGGCCCCCGGATGGCGGATGACCGCGAGATCGACCGTGACGCCGTTGGGCAAAGTTGCGCTCTCGACGCCGAGATCGACCACGCCTAGTTTCAGTACGGGGCGGCGATTGTTATCCATACAGCGACAAGGATACGCGATGCGCCCGCACGAGCGGAATACCGGTTTGCGTTGCCCCCGCGCATCCGGCGACGTAAGCTACGGGGCGTTCCGTGGACGGGATGGGTCGTCCGCTAGATTTCAGGAGGTTTGGATTAAATGGCGCGTGTTGGATCCTTAGTGACGCTGTCCGTGGCGATTGCCGCGATGCTCGTGGTGTCCGGATGCGAAGGGCGTCCGATGAAAGCGCGGGGCGACAACACGGCCCTGATGCTGATTGGTTATCAGGCCGACTACCTGTCAGCGAACGGACGCTTGCCAGTGGCGCAGGACCAGGTCGCGCCGATGATTAAGGCGACCAATGCGCTGGTCGATGCGGCGCGCAAGCAGGGAGTCGGCGTATTTTATGTCCGCGAGGAATCCAGTCCGTTCCAGTTCCTCAGCAATTCTCATCGCAATGATGCGACCCCGCGCCTGTGGGACGGTTCGGAATTCTACCATCTCGCCGATGTCGCCGCGGGCCCGGATTTCACCGATCAAAATCGCGACGCCTTCCGCAATCCGAAGGTCGCGCCGTGGCTCAATGAGCAGTACGTCGGACGGCTGGTGATCGCCGGTGCGTATGCCGAGCGCTCGGTCCTCGCGACGGTCAAGAACGCGTTGCGGCTGGGCTACAAGGTGACGGTCGTAAGCGACGCGGTTGCCGGGGCTTCCGACGGATGGCGTGATACGGCGCTGAAATCGGCCAGAAACGCCGGCGCGACGATCGAGACCAGCGAGCAGGTCATAGCCGAGCTGAAGCCTAACCCGACCCTCGGATTGATCGGTCCGCTGACCGGAGCCTGGTGGCTGCTGCCGGCACATAAGACCGCAGAGCAGTAAGCAGACCGGCGCGGGGCGCGCCGCCGCTGCAAAATCCGCAGGGCGCGCCGCCGGCGCAAAATCAAGGATGCGGCTCGTGTGCTCGGCGCAGTTAGCGTGACGGGCAGAGGCCGGAATGACGGTAAATTCAATACGCCGCGTGCGAGATCGACTCGCGCGCGGCGTTTGTTTGAGGGTGATCGTGATGCGCTGGTCGAGTGCGATATCGCCGGATTCGACGCTCAGCGCTTGAGCTTCGCCAGCATCGCAGCGATGCGGTCGAAGGCGGCGTTGAGGTTTTCGATCGAGGTCGCGTAAGAAAGCCGCACGTGATGCGGTGCGCCGAAATCGTTGCCGCCGACCAGTGCGACGTGGGCCTCGCTCAGCACCAGATCGGCAAACGAATTACCGTCGGTGATAGTCTTGCCGGCCAGCCCCATTCCAATCAGTTCTGAAATGTTGGGGAAGACGTAAAACGCTCCGCTCGGCACGTTGGGCAGTTTGAAGCCGGGCAGTTTGCGCACGCGCTCGACCACCAGTTCGCGCCGCCTTCGGAACTCCGTCATCATCGTCTTGATTTCGTCCTGCGGACCCGTCAGCGCCTCGATCGCGGCAGCCTGAGTAATCGAATTCGGATTGCCGCTGTTCTGTCCCTGCAGGCGCGAGGCCGCCGCGATTACTTCCCTCGGGCCGGCCGCGAACCCGATCCGCCACCCGGTCATCGCGTAGGCTTTCGACAGCGAGTTCAGCGCGAAACCCCGGGCCTTGAGCCGCGGCTCGATCTGAAAGACGTGGGGCGCTGCGCCGTCGTAAACGATATGCTCGTAAACGTCGTCGGAGAGCACCCACAGATCGGCCTCGAGCAGGATTTTCGCGATCTCGCCAAGCTGGCTCGGCGAGTACACGGCGCCGGTCGGATTCGACGGCGAGTTCAGGATGATGCCGCGGGTGCGCGGCGTAATCGCCCGGCGCAGACGCTCGGGGTCGAGCAAGAAACCGCTGTCCTCGGGACACTCGACCAGCTTGGCCTCGGCCCCCGACAGGTTCACCATCGCGACAAAGCTGACCCACGCAGGCGTCGGTATAATAACCTCGTCGCCCTCGTCGAAGAGCGTCGCGATAATGTTGGCCTCGGCCTGTTTGCCGCCGGCCGACGCCATGATCTCGGTGATGTCGTAATCGAGCCCGTTCTCGCGCTTGAGTTTGAGCTTGATCGCCTCCTTCAGGTCGCGCGTACCGCTCACCGGCGTGTACTTGGTCTGGCCCGCGTCGAGTGCACGGCGGGCTGCATTCTTGATCCGCTCGGGCGTGTCGAAATCGGGCTCGCCGGCAGCGAGCGAGATGACGTCAACGCCGGCGGCCTTGAGTTCCGTGGCGCGGGTTTCGGCGGCCATGGTGGCCGACGGCTTGAGGGCGGCGATACGACGATTGAGCTTGACCATTGGATTCTTGATTTCGCTTTCGGCGCTCGCAGTCCAAGGAGCGCCCCAAGCCGTGATTTTAGCGGTGACGCGCGCCGCGTGATACCTCGCGCCGCCGTTGCCCTCAGATTTTTCCGCACGGACGGCAGACTTTCCGCGCGCGGACTGGTTCCACGCGCGGACGCGCACGGCTTCAGCGGCCGTCGCGCGAGCCTCGTGCTGACCGAATTATCGGCGAGCTATTCCATCGGAGGATATGAGCGGCGAGCGTGAAACCGTTGCGTCAGTCGATCTTGAGTTTCACCCGCAGGCGATTCATCACGTTCTCGGGCACCAGTTCAGGCAGGCGTTTGCCGTACCCGGCGACTTCCTTGATCAGGCGCGATGCGGTGAAGAAGAGCTTCGGATTGGCGAACAGGAACACCGTCTCGATCGTGCCGATCATCTGCTTGTTCATCTGCGCCATCTGCAGCTCATAGTCGAAATCGGTGACCGCGCGCAGGCTGCGAATGATCACGCCGGCGCCGATCCGTTCGGCATAATCCACCGAGAGGCCGCTGAACTTGTCAACTCGCGCGCGCGGTTCGAGATCCTTGATGCAGTCGTGGATCATCTCGACCCGTTCGTCCGGCGTGAACAGCGCGGAATCCTTGTGCGGATTGTACGCAACCGCGACGATGACCTCGTTGAAGAGCATCACGCTGCGGCGGATGATATCGACGTGGCCGTTGTGGATCGGGTCGAAGCTGCCCGGATAAATTGCGATCGATTTGGCGTGTTCCTTCGGTTTGTTGTACATGCTGAGCCGTTCCGCTCATCTCGGCGATTGTTCAATGCGCCGGTAAAGGGCGATGCGATGATCGCCGAGAGTTGCCTCGTTTACAAGTTCCAATCCCACTGGCCCCAGCGCCGGTGCGCGCCCTGCCTGACGCACCACCGCCCAGCCTCGCGGAACCACCAACTCCATCTCGCTCAGCGCCGCGAGCACGGCAGCGCTGAGATCGTTTGCATAGGGCGCATCGATAAAGACCAGGTCGAAATGCTCGCGCGCCGCACCCAACCCGGCCAGCGCGCGCATCACGTCGGCCGTCAGCATCCGCGCCGCGTCGGCAAAACCCAACACGCCGAGATTTTTCGCGATCACGGCCGCGGCGGCGCGCGACGATTCGACGAACGTCACATGCGCGGCGCCGCGCGAAAGCGCCTCCAGCCCGAGCGATCCGCTGCCCGCGAAAAGATCGAGCACCCGCGCGCCAGTAAGGTCGAAGCGCGCGTCGAGGCGCGAGAATATTGACGATCGCACGCGGGCCGTCGCCGGCCGCGTCTCGAGTCCCCGCGGCGCGCTGATGCGGCGCCCGTGGGCATTGCCGGCGATCACGCGCATCGCAGGCCCCGCCGCGATTGCCGGCTCCCCCGGTAATCGGCCTGATAATTGGGATGTTGCACCGATAACATGCCCGTAACCGACTTTCTCGCGCGCCCGCTCCTCTGGCGCGAACCGCCGCCATCGCCCGCGACCCGCGTGTTACGCCCAAGGCTCTAGCGGATTTTCACCGGTTTCTACAACCGTATGGCCCGGGCGTCGCGGCGGCAGCGGGACCATAGCCCAGCCCATCGCAAGCCGCAAGTTTGACGGATCTGTCCTCGATCCGGGCCAATCCACTGGCGCGCGCTGGCGATTTAAGCTACCTAAGATGGGATTCCTGAAACTGAAAAGATCGGCGTCGCAAATTTGATGACGCTCAGGGTTCCGTTATAGTGTCCGAAACTTCCGCCGCTCCCGCTCCCGGCTTGTTACCGGCGGCGCTTCCAGATAAGCCCGATTTCGCGAGCTCTAGGGTGACGCGCGGTGGTGGTGTCGATGCGGACGAAGGCGTCCGTCGGACTGGTTGCTTCACATTGAGCCGTAGCCGCAGCGCGGCTGACGGCGGGTTCTTCGATTATTCAGGCGAGCTAGCATCCCGTGACGAGTGAACTGGTGATTGGCGCCGTCAAGGCGATCGTGGTCGTCTTGCTGGTGCTCGGGCTGACCACCCTGATGTTGTGGTTCGAGCGCAAAGGCGCCGCGCTGATTCAGGATCGAATCGGCGCCAACCGTGCGAATATTTTCGGGATCGGCAAACGCTTCGGCTTGCCCAACTTCGGCATCATCAACACGGTGCTGGCCGATCCCATCAAGATGTTCACCAAGGAAGATTTCGTGCCCGCCGGCGCCGATCGCTTCCTCCACGCGCTCGCCCCGTTCCTCGCGTTATTTCCCGTATTGATCACCTTCGCCGTCGCGCCGATGGGCGATATTCTGAAAATCGGCTCGTATACCATCGATTTGCAGCCGGCCAACCTCAACGTTGCCGCGCTCTATATCCTCGCCACCATCGGCATCGGCGTCTACGGCATCGCGCTCGGCGGATGGGCCTCGAATAATCGCTGGGCCCTGCTCGGCGGCATTCGCGCCACCGCTCAGATGATCTCCTACGAAATCGCGATGAGCCTCGCGATCCTCGCGGTGGTCGTCAGCTACGGCACGCTCGACCTCCAGCACATGTGCCGCCTGCAGGGCGGCGTCTGGTTCGGCTTCCTGCCGCGATGGGGGATACTGCTTCAGCCGATTTCGTTTCTGATCCTCCTGATTGCCGGGATGGCCGAGTCCAAGCGCGTGCCCTTCGATCTCCCCGAGGGCGAATCCGAACTGGTGGCCGGCTACTTCACCGAATACTCGGGCGGCAAGCAGGCCGTCTTCATGATGACCGACTTCGCCGAAGTGCTGCTGGTCTCGGTGCTGATCGTCACTTTCTTTTTCGGCGGATGGCAGGTGCCATGGCTCGCGCGCGACGGTTTTCACCTGCCCGGCGGCGCATTTTTCGCCCTCCCGAACCTGGTCGTCGCACTCCTCGAGTTCGTGGCCTTCTGGATCAAAGTCATCATCTTCTGTCTTTTTCAGATTTTGATCCGCTGGACTCTGCCGCGTTTTCGCTACGATCAGTTGATGCGCCTCGGATGGAAGGGGCTGGTGCCGCTCGGCTTGATCAACCTACTCGTCACCGCATTTGTGGTGGTCGTCGCGGGAGGTAAATGACGATGCCGATCGGGATCTTCGTCTTTCTTGCCGCCCTCGCCGTAATCTCGGCGTTTGGCGTCATCCTCCAGCGCAACCCGATCCATTGCGTGCTCGCGCTGGCGCTGGTGCTGACCGACCTCGGCCTCATCTTCATGGGCCTGGGCGCGGTGACGCTCGGGTTTCTCCAGATCATCGTCTATGTCGGCGCCATCATGGTGCTGTTCCTGTTCGTGATTTGGCTATTGAATATCCAGGCCGATCCCGGCGCGGGCCTCCATCTGGGACTCAAGCTGTTCGGCTCGATCGCGGCAGCCGCGGTAGCGGCTGAATTAGCCGCGATTTTTTTCCGCGCGCCAAAGATTAGCGGAGAGAGCACGCTACCTCCCGATTTCGGCACCGTGGAGGCGCTCGCGCACGCGCTGTTCTCGCGTGATCTGGTCGCCTTCGAAGCGACCTCGGTTCTGTTGCTCGCCGCTATCGTCGGCGCGATCGCGCTGGCGCGAAAGGCCCCCGCGCCGCTCGAGTTGGTAACCCCGTTGCGCGACGCGACACCATCGGAACCGTCGCCCGACCTCGCCGAGCGCCGGGAGAGCGCCTGACCATGACGCCCATCAACTACTATCTCGTGCTCAGCGCGATCCTGTTCGCCATCGGCATCGCCGGCGTGCTCGTGCGCCGCAACGTGATCGTGATGTTTCTCGCGATCGAGCTCATGCTCAACGCGGTCAACCTCGCCCTGGTGGCTTTGGGCCGGCGCATCGGTTCGATGGACGGGCAGCTCATCGTATTTTTCGTAATGACCGTAGCGGCGGCCGAAGCCGCGGTGGGGCTCGCGATTATCATGTCGATGTTCCGCACTCGCGACTCCCTCAACGCTGACGAACTCAACCTGCTGCGCTGGTGAAAAACTGGTAATCGCTGGCTGATCATGACCCAAGACTTTCCGGCCCTCGGCCTAATCCTGTTGTTTCCCGCCCTCGGCGTGCTGTTCAACCTGTTTTGGGGACGGCGCGCGGGCCGCGGTGCGGTCAACTTCGTTGGCGTCGGGGTGATTTTTCTCGCCTTCGCCGTGACCCTGTGGGGCTTCTTCACGCTGCTCAAATTACCCGCCGGCGCCTCGCTCGATTACTCTTTGTGGCCCTGGATCGCGGCCGGTTCCTTTCACGTCGAATTCGGACTCAGACTCGACGCCCTTTCGGCCGTGATGACCCTGGTCGTCACCGGCGTCGGCGCGTTTATCCATCTGTATTCGGCCGGCTATATGGCCGAGGACGAAGATTACGCGCGCTATTTCACCTATCTAAACCTGTTCGCCTTTTCGATGCTGGTGCTGGTGCTCGCCGACAACCTGCTCCAGATGTTTATCGGCTGGGAAGGCGTCGGCCTCTGCTCCTATCTGCTCATCGCCTTCTGGTTCGACAACCCGCAGTTCGCCTACAACGGACGCAAAGCCTTCATCGTCAATCGCATCGGCGACCTCGGTTTCCTGCTCGGCATCTTCACGATCGTCGCGGCGCTCGGCAGCCATGGCGTGTGGACCCTGAATTTTGCCGCGATGAGCCATCATGCGCTGTTGCTGCAACCGGTAGCGCTGGCGGCGGCCCTGCTCTTGTTCTTCGGAGCGACCGGTAAATCCGCGCAGATTCCGCTCTATGTGTGGCTGCCCGACGCGATGGTCGGTCCGACGCCGGTCAGCGCATTGATCCATGCCGCGACCATGGTCACCGCCGGCGTTTACATGATCGTCCGGCTGAACTTCCTGTTCGTGCTCGCGCCGACCGCGATGGAAGTGGTCGCAACCGTCGGCGCGGTCACTGCATTTTTCGCCGCGACCGTCGCGATCGTACAAACCGATATCAAACGCGTCCTCGCCTATTCGACCATCAGCCAGATTGGCTACATGATGCTCGGGGTCGGCGTCGGTGCGTTTGCCGCCGGGATCTTTCATCTGATGACCCACGCCTTCTTCAAGGGACTCCTGTTCCTCTGCTCGGGCTCGGTCATTCACGCGCTGCACGGCGAACAGGACATGAACAAGATGGGCGCGCTGCGGCGCAAGCTGCCGATCACCTACGCGACCATGCTCATCGCCACGCTCGCAATCAGTGCAGTGCCGCCGTTCGCCGGCTATTTCTCCAAGGACCTGATTCTCGAAGGCGCGTTCGCCTCCGGCCACGCCTGGCTCTGGCTGATTGGTGTGGTGACCGCCGGGCTCACCAGCTTCTATATGTTCCGCCTGATTTTCATGACCTTCCATGGCGACTCGCGACTCGAGCCCGACAAGGAACACCATGTCCACGAATCGCCACCCGTGATGACCATTCCGCTGATCGTGCTGGCGGTGTTCTCGATCATCGGCGGATGGGTGGGACTGCCCGATTGGTTACTCTGGGGCGACGCCTTCAAGCGGTTCCTCGCGCCGATCGTCGCGCTGCCGCTCGGCGGCCGTTTCGGACCGCCTGAGGTCATGATCGATGTCCACCGGGTTTCGGTCAGCATGACCCTCAGCATGCTCGCCCTGGCCGCGGGACTGATCGGAATCTTCCTCGCCTGGATGATGTACATTCAGCGTCCCGGATTGGCCGACCGCGTCGCCGAACAAATGAGCGGTCTGCGCGAACTGCTGTGGCGCAAATACTATATAGATGAACTTTACGACCTGCTGGTTTCGCGCCCGCTCTTCTGGTCCTCGACCCATATACTCAATGACACCATCGACCGCGATGTCATCGATGGCGCCGTCGATGGCAGCGCCAGCGGGGTCGAAGGGGGCGGTGAGGCCACCCGCAAAATCGAGACCGGCAACGTCCAGCACTATGCCTTCGTGTACCTGCTCGGAGTCATCGCCGTAGCCGGCTATTACGTTTACATGGTGATGCGCTGATGGGCGGCTTCTGGCTCACACTTCTGATTTTCGTCCCACTGCTGGGCGCCTTTGGCGTTTTGCTGCAGAGCGACGAGGAATCGATCTGGCGATCGGCCTTTATCTTCTCGCTCATCCCGCTGGCGATCAGCCTTTACCTCTTCGCCGCTTTCGATCCTCATCAGGCGGGCTACCAGTTCGTCGAACGCTATCCGTGGATTCCGCAGTTCGGCATCTCCTACCACGTTGGCATGGACGGCATCAGCCTCTTCCTCGTGATCCTCACCACGCTGCTGATCTCGCTCTCGCTGCTCTATTCGGGTGGTGGCGATATCGAGCGCCGGCCGCGCGAGTTCTGCTTCATGATGCTCACGCTCGAGACCGGGCTGCTCGGCGCGCTGCTCGCGGTGGACCTGTTTCTCTTCTACGTGTTCTGGGAAGTGATGCTGGTGCCGATGTACCTGATGATCGGCATTTGGGGTCACGGCCGCAAAATTTACGCGACCTTCAAGTTCGTGCTCTTCACCATGATCGGCTCGCTCCTGATGCTGGTCGCGATCCTGTACCTGGTCGGCGTCGCACACGCGCAACTCGGCCATCTCACCTTCGACCTGCCCGACCTCTACAAGATCACGCTGACCAAGCTCCAGGCGCGCTGGCTGTTCGCCGGTTTCGCTATCGCCTTCGCGATTAAAGTTCCGATGTGGCCCGTGCACACCTGGCTCCCCGACGCGCATACCGAGGCGCCCACCGCCGGTTCCGTGATGCTCGCGGGCGTGATGCTCAAGATGGGCGCCTACGGATTCCTGCGCTTTGCGATTCCGCTGTTCCCCGAAGTCGCCATCCAGGCCACCCCCATCTTCATTGCCCTCGCCGTTATCGGCATCATCTATGGCGCGTTGGTCGCGATGGTGCAGCCGGACTTGAAGCGCATCGTCGCCTACTCCTCGGTGAGTCATCTGGGCTTCGTGATGCTCGGCATCTTCGCCCTCAATCCGCAGGGTCTCGACGGCGCCGTTTACCAGATGCTCAATCACGGCGTCTCGACCGGCGCGCTCTTCCTTCTGGTTGGCATGATTTATGTGCGCCGCCATACCCGCGAAGTCTCCGAATTCGGCGGCTTGTGGAAGTCCGTACCGATGTTCGCCGCGGTTTTCATGATCGTGATGCTGTCGTCGATCGGGCTGCCGGGTCTCAACGGCTTCGTCGGCGAGTTTCTGATTCTGCTCGGCACCTTCCTGAAATCGGAGCGCGCCGCGGCAGTCGCCGTGTTCGGTGTAGTGCTTGGCGCGCTCTACATGATGTGGGCCTACGAGCGCGTGATGTGGGGGCCGATTACCAAAACCGTCAACGAGACGATCAAGGATTTGAGCAAGCGCGAAATTGCCGTCATGGTCCCGCTGATTGCCTTGATTCTCCTGATGGGGCTTTATCCGCGGCCGATAATGAGCCGCATGGAGCCGTCGATTAACCAGCTACTCGATCGCGTTGGGGTTGCGCAGGCGCGCCTCGACGCCGAGCATAACCGAATGGTCGCGGCGCTGGCCGTACCGGCGCGGAACCTGGCCGACAAATGAATCAATTCACGCTCGCCGCGGTTAACTTCGCCTGGCTGCCGATTCTCCCGCTGATTGCGGTTGTCCTCGGCGCGATGGTCATTATCCTCGTCGGTCCCAGCCTCGACGACGAGGACAGCGCAAGCCTCGGCCTGATCGCGCTGATTAGCGTGCTCGCGGCTTCTCTGCTGACGCTATTCACGATCGGCAGCAATAATGTTGCCTTCAGCGGCTCGTTGGCCGTTGACGACTATGCGGCCTTTTTCGAAATAGTCATTTTGATCGCCACCGCCGTCACTATCGCGATGTCGCTCGACTACGTTGCCGACGAAGGTATCGCCGGTGCGGAATATTACGCGCTGATTCTGTTTGCCGCATTCGGCATGATGTTGATGGCCGCGGCGGGCGACCTCATCATTCTGTTCCTCGGCCTCGAAACCATGTCAATCTCGGTCTACGCCCTGGTCGGTTTCCTGCGCCGCGACGCGCGCTCCGGCGAAGCCTCGCTCAAATATTTTCTGCTCGGCGCATTCTCGACCGCATTCCTGCTCTACGGCATCGCGCTGGTTTACGGCGCTACCGGCACTATCCGCCTCGATCCCCTTGGCGCCTCCATCGCGGCCGGCCTCGCCTCGAATCCGCTGCTGCTGATGGGACTTGGCATGATGCTCATCGGTTTCGGCTTCAAGGTTGCCGCGGTCCCGTTTCACATGTGGACGCCCGACGCCTACGAGGGCGCCCCGACGCCGATCACTGCCTTCATGGCCGTCGGCGTCAAGCTCGCGGCCTTCGCCGGATTCCTGCGCATCTTCCTGGTTCACCTCGGCCCCATCGGCGCGCAATGGTCCGAAGTGCTGTGGGTGCTGGCGGCGTTGACCATGACGGTCGGCAACCTCGTCGCCTTGGTGCAGACCAACATCAAGCGCATGCTCGCCTACTCCGCGATCGCCCACGCCGGCTACATCATTGTCGGCATGGCGGCCGCCTCGTCGCTGCAGGCCGGCGGCTCGATTCTCTACTACCTGCTCGGCTATGCCTTCACCAGCCTCGGCGCCTTCGCCGTCGTCATCGCCCTCGAACGCCGCGGCGAAGTCCGCGACCGCATCAGCGATTTCCGCGGCCTCTCGCGCACCCATCCGGGACTCGCCGTTGCGATGGCGCTCTTCATGCTCTCGCTCGCCGGCGTGCCACCGCTCGCCGGATTCGTCGGTAAGTTCTATCTGTTTTCGGCCGCCCTCAACGCCGGCCTCGTATGGCTGGTGGTTATCGCCGCCCTCAACAGTGCGATTTCCGTCTATTACTACACTCGAGTGATCGTCGAGATGTACGCGCGCGAAGGCGGCGAGGTCGAAGTAACCCGCATGGCCGCGCGCCCCGCGCTGCTGCTGAGTGTCGCGGTCGGCGTCGCCGGAACGATTCTGATCGGTCTCTTCCCGCAGCCCTACATGAGCGCTTCGGCGAGCGCTTATGCCTCCACCATCAGCCGTCCCATGCCGAAAGCGACCGCGATGCTTCCCTGACGGCCGCGACGCCGGCCTCCCAGTCTGCTAGCGCCGTTTGCGAGCCGCTTTGCTCCGCGCGCCGGCCGCCGCTTTTTTCGCATTCTTGCGGGGTTTCGCCGCCATGCTTAATCGAAGCCGCCGAGACGGGGGACACCTTCACCCTTTCTACTCTCCAGTAATTTCCCTGGCGCGGCCTGCTTCATGAGGCCACCGTTCACCGTACTCGTGACCGCGGTTGAGATAGTGTCGCGCCAAAGTATCGTTCTTCGTTGCTAACGCAGGCGAGTTATGGAACATAGCTGCACGCGGCGTCGAATCCGCAGCCCTCGTAAGTGTCCTCCATGGGCGACATGCTGGCCATCCAGGTCGCTTTCACACCGTCCATATAATCGCGAAGACTGTTCTTTGCGCCCGCTTGACGAGATTGGCTGCTGCTTCAGTTGACCCAGTGTTCATATCGGAGCTCCCAATGCGGATCTGTTGCAACTTTGGTGGGGGGAGGCTGGTAGGGTGAAAAGATCGTGAAACACGCAACCCGACCGGCAATCTTCAAGTGGCGGCAGACGGCGCCAGAGCTGATTCTTTGTGCGGTGCGCTGGTACCTTCGGTACTCGCTCTCGCTGCGCGATGTCGAAGAGTTGCTCGCCGAGCGCGGCCTGGAGGCGGATCACACGACCATCTGGCGTTGGGTGCAACGTTACGGTCCCGAATTGGAAAAGCGACTGCGGCGTCATCTCAAGCCCACCAACAAATCCTGGCGCGTTGATGAGACATATATTCGAGTCCAGGGCAGTTGGTGTTACCTCTATCGGGCCATCGATTCCACGGGTGCCACGATCGACTTCCTGCTGTCGGCGTTGCGCGATGCTGCCGCGGCTAAACGCCTGTTCCGCAAGGCGCTGAGCGATCCATCGCATCCGCAGCCCCGCGTCATCAACACCGATAAGGCCCGCCTCTATGGCTCGGCGATCGCCTCAGTGAAAGAGGAGGGAACTCTGCGTCGGCGCTGCCGACACCGACCGGTCCAATATTTGAACAACATCCTGGAGCAGGATCATCGCGCCATCAAACGGCGCGTGAAGGCCAAGCAGAGCTTTCGCGAGTTCCGAGCAGCAGGGCGAACGATTGCAGGATACGAGGCTATGCACATGCTCCGGAAGGGGCAGGCACGGTGGGTCAGCAGCGATGATGTTCGCCAGCAGAATCAGTTCATCGACCGGCTGTTCGATATGGCTGCCTGAAACCTCGCCGCCCGGTTTCGCTCGGGACCTCCTCGGTCACCGTTTTCAAAGTTGCAACACTTCCGACGATAATGGACAGATGAAGTCGCCTGCATCTGCGAAAGGATCGGGCCAAAACGGCGGGAAATGCTGGTTTGCTCCTTCGGCCCGCGGTGTGAAGTCGCTTCATTGTCAACCCAATCCTGCTCCATGTAGCTCATCCCCCGGCGACCGCGTTGGGACCAACGCCAGATGGTCGTGTGATCCGCCGCTAGACCGCGCTCTGCGAGCAACTCTTCGACATCGCGCAGTCACAGCGCATAGCAAATATACGGGCGCACCGCACACAGAATCAGTTCCGGCGCCGTCCGCCGCCACCTGAAAATTCCCGGTCAGGTCGCATGTTTCACGGTCGTATCAGCCTATCAGCCAACTCTACCAAACTTGCGACATATCCAGTTTTCGGCCGCGAGCGCGCATTTGGAGTGGATGCCAAGGGTCAGGAAGCGGAGCAAATCGGCGAACAGTGTGAGCCAGCAGAGACAGGGCTTCATGATGCACCGATGATCTTAGTTTTCCGTCCCGTCCCATCAATTTGCTCGCTCTTTTGCCCGTTTCAATTCAGAACGGTAATTTTTGCGGTGCACACCGTAATTGAGAAGCGATTTGAACTTGGCGTTGGCGGTTGAGAAGGTAATTGCTCCCCGTCACGCATCTGCCCGAACCGAGGCAAACTGTTAGACAACCGCGAGGAAAAGCTTAAAATCTCTTTTGGACGCAACTAAGGGTCGAACAGTGGGGGGCACAACCGTGGCATCCGAATATCAGCCAGAGAGAAAACGTCAGGGTATCGCACTCTGCCTGTCCGGCGGAGGATTTCGCGCATCGTTATTTCATCTGGGCTCCCTGCGCCGGCTTAATGAAATTGGGCTACTGTCTCAGATCAAAACCATTACCTCAGTCTCTGGCGGATCTATCACGAGTGCACTGCTCGCCAAGCATTGGCCACACTTCAGCGGCGACGGAATTTTTACTAATTTCCAGGATTTCGAAAAGGAGCTACAGGAATTCTGCGCGCGCGATATCCGAACCGGCCCTCTGATCTGGGAACGACTTGACCCGAGAAACTGGTCTTCGCTGATTAGCGACGATCATTCAGCAACTGACTTGCTTGCCCAGCAGTACGAGGATCACCTTGTTACAAAAATGACGCTTGGCGATACCGAGGTGAAGAAGGGTCCGAAGTTCATTTTCTGCGCCTCGAACCTGCAGACGGGAGTCAGCTTCGAACAGAGCTTCGATAGAATTGGGGACTACCAGATAGGCTATGCGCAGGTGCCAGAGTTACGATTGTCGGATGCCGTCGCCGCTTCCTCCGCATTCCCAATCGCCTTTCCACCGTTGATTTTCAAATTCGATCCCGACCGGTTCCGTGGTGGGAAAATTAGCTCTCCGGATCTCCATCGTCAACTGTCGCGGCGCATAGCGCTCACCGACGGTGGCGTGTATGACAATCTCGGGCTGGAGCCGGTGTGGAAAACGCACGCGACACTTCTATGTTCCGACGGCGGAAAGCCGTTCAAGATCGCGCAGGATCCCGGCGCAATGATAGCGAACCGGCTACTCCGATCGCAGGAAGTCATCGGGAATCAGGCGATCGCCTTGCGCAAGCGCTGGCTGGTCTCGTCGTTCGAGATGAAAGTATACGGCGGCACTTACTGGGGAATCGGTACTGAAATCGAAGGATATCCAAAGCATGATCGCGGTTATTCGGGCGAAGTGTTACAGGCGCTGCGACAAGTACGGACCGACCTGAACGTCTTTAAGTCCGAAGAGCAACTCATATTGATGAATCACGGCTGGGCGCTCACAAACGCAGCGATCAAATCATACTGCGCAGAACTTGCCCCAGGATCGCTCGAGGCCGGAACACCGCCCGCAGCGCATCTGCTCGACGATCCTGGCGCGGCCCTGCAGTCGCTACGCGATCCGAAATAGCGAATTCCGGAGATTCCGATGGAGCAATGCTCGACCCGTGAGGAGTATAAGACGCGCCCGCTGAGAATCTACGGATTCGATCCAACCCGCGGCAGGCGAGCTGGCAATTTGATGATTGCTCGGGTCGAAGGTCGCCTACTGGCGCCCGGCCCGAGAGGAACCCGCCTAGAGGTAATAGATTACGACTCGACGAATCACCGGTTCTACCAGCCAGTCGACTTGGACGATTCCGCGATTGCGATGAACGCCGGACTCGATCCGAGCGAATCGAATCCGCAGTTCCATCAGCAAATGGTATTTGCAGTCGCGAGCGAAACGCTGAAGCGATTTGACCGAGCGCTCGGTCGGCGGTGGGCATTTCGCGATGTTCGTGCGAAAGACGGCAGGCTGGGCCCGCGGTTGCGAATCTTCCCGCATGCGATGCAGCAGGCGAATGCATTTTACAGCAGCCAGCAGCGCGCGCTCTTCTTTGGCTATTTCAAGGCCACAGAAGATAACACTGGTACAAATCTGCCCGGCCAAACCGTGATGACGTGCCTTTCTCACGACATTGTAGCGCACGAAACGACTCACGCGCTGGTCGATGGCCTCCGCGAGCATTTTATGGAACCGGGAGGACCGGACACGCTTGCATTTCATGAAGCGTTTGCGGATATCGTCGCAATCTTCCAGCACTTCACCTTTCGAGAGGCGGTATTGGACACGATCCAGCGTACTGGAGGTTTGCTTTATCAATTCGAGCTTGAATCTGAGGTAAGTGGCTTCTCCGGGCAACCCGGTATATCAAACGGGCGGAATGGTGTTAGGGAGACCATGCTGATCGGAGGAGAAAAACGGCAGCCCAACCCCCTGGTTGATCTCGCTGAACAATTCGGCGACGCGATCGGCTACCGAAAGGCACTCAGGTCCGCCTTGGGGACGCCGCCCGAATCATCGCGGCTTAACTCAGTGTTCGAACCGCACGAGCGCGGTTCGATTCTGGTGGCGGCGGTGTTCGACGCGTTTTTTACCGTTTACATCCGGCGCAACGCAGACCTAATGCGAGTAGCCCGGGCAGGAGGCGCGCGTATCGCTGCCGACGAGCTGCATCCCGACCTCGCCGCTCGCCTCACTGACGATGTCACCGCGGTGGCACGGCACTTCCTGAAAATGTGCATCCGCGCGCTCGACTATTGCCCGCCGTTCGACGTGTGTTTCGGCGACTTCCTCCAAGCCATAATCACAGCAGACCGAGACCTTGTCCAATACGATATGTATGATTATCGGGGCGCCATTATTGATGCCTTTCGATCTCGTGGCGTGGTGCCGCGGCGGGCCGGCTCTTACTCGGAGGAAGCATTGACCTGGTGCTCGCCTGAGGAACTCGACATGAATCTCCCAGCGTGCCCCGATTTGGACTTTCGCCATTCGGAAAAGGTATCAGATAGAAATCGCGAGGCGGTCCGGCACTACGTGATTAAGCATGCCGCGAAGATGAAACTCAAAGCCGCTCCGAACCAGATAAATATTGAGATATTTCCGCCCGCGTACCGGGCCGATCCGGACTCGAATTTAAAGGTCCAGCTGGTAGCGGAAGTGGTTCAGAAGAATCCGGAATTTAATCCGAAGCACTTGCTCGGGCCCCAATATTCGCGCGGTATGACGCTGTTATTCGAGCCACCTGGAAGAGTCCGCTATGTAGTCAGTAAAGACCATGAGCAGTCCGATAATCCGGTGATTGCACAACAGCTCAAGAGCTTCGCGCTCTATCAAGAGGAGTCGCCGGCGTCGTCGCCGTATGGAATCAGGGTTCGCCCGAGCTTTCGCTCGCTTCATGAGGGATAGGGGGCATGGCGATCGATTCACCAGCTCCGAATCGCGTCCGAGTCCGCATGTATCATGTCGGATTTGGCGACTCATTCCTCCTATCGTTCAATTTCGGAGCGGGAGCGCGGCACATTCTCATTGATTGTGGCGTTCACGCTCGCGGTCAGATCGCGGAATATCCTATCAGCAAGATTGTCGATGCGATCGGCGAGGCCACCGGCAAAAAGCTCGCATTGGTGATCGCGACGCATCGTCATCAGGACCATATCGCAGGATTCGGGGAACCTTCCTTCGGGAATTTCGAGGTAGGCTCCGTGTGGATGCCCTGGACCGAGGACCCGACCGATCAACGAGCAAATAGGCTTCGGAGTACTCATCTCGCTTTGGTGAAGGCACTCAAGGGTGGGCATCTATCCATCGATGCAGCAAAGTATGCGCTCGCAAATCTCGATTTACGGAGGAACAGTGCGGCGGTGAAGATGCTAACCTCCGGGTTCCGGGGACGTCCAACAGTTCAGTATCTTCGCGCCGGCGATAAGCCGACCTTGAGTGATGAGTTGAAGGGACTGCAGGTGCGTGTGCTCGGCCCACCCGACGATCCGGCATTTCTGGCGAAAATGGATCCGCCCGCCGGACATCATTACCTGGCTCAGAATTCGTTCGAGACAGACGGCAGATTCAAGCTCGAACCGGTGCGCGCAAGTTGGCAATTGGCGGATCCCAGCCGCGAACTGATGCGACTGGCGAAAGAGATAGATCAAGAGTTACGAAGTTCGGAAGACGAATTGACACTCTCACTAGACAATGTTCTGAACAATACAAGCTTGGTGTTGCTATTCACGATCGGCGACAAACATTTTCTTTTCCCGGGCGACGCACAATGGGGAAATTGGAAATCGTGGCTCGATAAGTCTGGCACGGAGGTGATGAGAGATATCTGCTTTTATAAAGTCTCGCATCACGGCAGCTTGAACGCGACACCGACCGATGCCGTCGAAGCCATGCCGAAGGGGAATTTCGCCGCTATGGCCTCCACCCAAAATTCACCGTTCCCGTCGGTTCCAAGACCTGAGTTGATGAAAGCGCTGCAAAATCGCACCAACGGATTCCTGGTCGAGAGTGACGCCAAAACGGATGTGCTCGCGGGATTAAAGAAACCTTTCAAAGTGCCGAAACCCGACGAGTACTGGATCGATTACGAAATAGAGTTTTCTTGCGCTAACAAATAGCACAGCGAGGACAAGTGGAAATGGAATTCCAAGGAAATGGAACGCCACTTTCGACTTCGGGACTGGCAGAGACTACCCAGTTGCTAGCCGTCGGCGGCGCGGAAATATGGGCGGTGCTCACAGTTGAAACAGGAACCTGCGGATTTCTACCGGACCGACGCCCAAGCATTCTATTCGAGCAGCACATTTTTCATCGTCAAACCGGTGGGCGCTTCGACTCAATTGCACCCAACATCAGCAGTGCGAAACCAGGAAACTACGGCGCCCAAGGGAGTCATCAGTACGATCGCCTGCAACAGGCGGCTTCACTCGATCGAAAGGCGGCACTGGTCAGCGCCTCTTGGGGAATTGGACAAGTGATGGGATTCAACGCGGGAATCGCAGGATACGGTGATGTCGAATTGATGGTGAATGCGATGTCGGAATCGGAGGATAAGCAATTGTTGGCGGTGGGCGCCGAGATCAAGCACAATCGGCTTGACGGTGCGCTTCGTTCGCACGACTGGGCCAAGTTCGCTCGCGGCTACAATGGTTCGAACTATGCAATCAACCAATACGACGACCGGCTCCGCGCGGCGCACCAGAAATATTGTGCCGGACCGTTGCCTGACCTTGATACCCGCGCTGCGCAGTTGTATTTGACGTACCTTGGGTTTGCACCGGGACCGGTCGATGGCGTCGCAGGACGTTTCACGCGGTCGGCGGTTCAACAATTTCAAGAGCGCCAAGGCGTATCTCCGACTGCTCACATCGACAGCAACCTCCTACAGCTGCTCAAAGGAGCAATCGTTTAGTTACTTGACCATTGGCAGACCGTTTCAACTGGCGGATCTAGTTACTTCGAATCCGCAAACGAACGTCGCGAAAAAGACCATTTCCGATTGGAGCGAGATCGGCTACCGAATAGAAGCGATAGAGAGTACCGCGAAGCCTTCAGCTTGCCTTGTGGTCTTGAGGGTTATTATTCGCGGCTTGCGCTAGCACTTCGCGAAAATCCTCTCCGGGATGATAACATGTGAAATCGAACCGTACGCCGTCGAGACCTTGTGTTCAAGAGCCAATGATCCTGTACCTGAGGCACCGGCGGAATTCCGGATCTTCCAGCGATGACGCAAAGGCCGAATGGTTAGCTGAGTTTATCTCTGATGATAAAGCTTCGGGGTGAGTCCATATAAGGGACAACGGGGACCCGCGGAAAGACGAAGACTGCAAAGCAGTTTGCGCCTCCGAACCGAATTGGGCGGGGCTCTTTAGAGAGGCCCGGACTCTCTCGTGCGTTCAGACAATGAACGGACACCGAGTTTCTCAGACATGATTCAGCGGGGGCCGACTGCCTGCTCCTGCGCATTCCGGAACAGGGGCAGGTCAGGCCGCGAGTTCGAACAGATGGTCGACGAACTGATTCTGTTGGCGAACATCATCGACGCTGACCCAGCGTGCCTGTCCCTTGCGGATCATGTGGATGGCCTCGTAGCCCGCAATCGTTCGCTCGGCTGCCTTGAACGCGCGAAAGCCCTGTTTGGCCTTCACCCGTCTTTTGATGGCGCGATGATCCCGCTCGAGGATGTTGTTCAAGTATTGGACCGGTCGATGCCGGCAACGGCGGCGCAGGGTTCCTTCTTCTTTCACTGCGGCAATCGCCGAGCCATAGAGGCGAGCCTTATCGGTGTTGATGACGCGCGGCTGAGAATGCGAAGGATCTCTTAGGGAGCCTCTGCACAGGTCGTCATACAGCGGCAGTTCGACATAGTAATGAGGATTATGAGGAGGAACGGCAGCAGCGCGCTGGGGTGATCGCTGCTGAGAAGCCATCAGGAGCATTGGTTGCCTCTGGTTCTTGTTCACAACCCACACCAGGCCCCGGCTGGGAGCAACCGATGCCGGAGTTGGTAGAGATTGGCCAGCGCGAACATGGTTTCGGCCCGAGCCAGATTCTTGGCCAGCCCGCGATATCTAACCTTGCTGAAGCCCCACAACTGCTTGAGTACGCGGAAGGCATGCTCGCCGCAAGCGCGGGTGCGCGAACGCACCCGGTTGATCATCCGCCAGCGCTTGCTCAACGGCCGCTGCGCGGTAGGACGGCGATTGATCCGATAATGTATTCCCCGCGATTCAAGGAAGCTGCGGTCATCTTCCTTCCAATACGCCTGGTCGCCGAACACCTCGCGCTCGTACCCGTGCAAAAGCTCCGGCAGTTGGGTGACATCGGCGACCGCGGCGTCGGTCGCGGTTACGCTGTGCACGATGCCACGCTGGTCAGCCCCGATGTGCAGTTTCATCCCGAAGTGCCAGTTCTGGCCCTTACGAGTCTGCTTCATCTCGGGGTCGCGCGTCCCACTGGCGTTCTTGGTGGAACTCGGCGCCGCGATGATGGTCGCGTCCACAATCGTCCCCGAGCGCAGCAACAGGCCGCGGGTCTCGAGCAGACCGCCGATCGCGGCGAAGATTGCCTTGGTCAAATTGTGCTTCTCGAGCAGATGACGAAAACGCAGAATCGTGGTCTCATCCGGCACCGTGTCCTCGCCCAGCTCCACCTTGGCAAACCGACGCATCGACTCACTGTCGTAGATCGCGTCCTCGGCCTGCGGGTCGGAGAGATTGAACCATTGTTGCAGGAAGTAGATGCGCAGCATCTTCTCCAGCCCCAGTGGCTGGCGCCCGTTGCCGGCTTTGGGGTAATGAGGCTCGATCAGGCGCAAAAGCCGCGCCCACGGAATCACCGCGTCCATCTCGGCCAGAAAACGCTCGCGCCTCGTCACCTTGCCCTTCGCACTCCATGCCACCGCAGCAAAAGTCCGCTGACTACCCATCACCGCACCTCCGCATCTGTCGATCCTCCGCTTCCTTTGTACACCAATCGATCAAGCTGTGCAGAGGTTCCCTAGTGCCTTGCGGAACAGGCGTTTGGCTGCCGCCGCATCACGCAACGCCGACAGCATGAAGTCGATCGTCGGACCGGCGGAATCGATGGCCCGATAGAGATAACACCAACGGCCTTTCACTCGAATATAGGTCTCGTCGACCCGCCAGGATTTGTTGGTCGGCTTGAGATGACGCCGCAACCGCTGCTCCAGTACGGGACCGTAACGTTGCACCCAACGCCAGATGGTCGTGTGATCCGCCGCCAGACCGCGCTCCTCCACCAACTCTTCGACATCGCGCAGCGACAGCGAGTAGCGAAGATACCAGCGCACCGCACACAGAATCAACTCCGGCGCCGTCTGCCGCCATTTGAAAATTGCCGGTCGAGTTGCGTGCTTCACGGTCTCCTCACATTACCAGCCAACCCCGCCAAACTTGCGACACATCCGATGAGCTCGATCTCATCGCCGCTCCTTGCGCGGTTAAGATGAGCCCAAAATTCCCTCTTCCTCAATCACCCCATTCTGTCCATCTTGTCCTGACGGGGAACATTGGGGGGAAGTAATTCGCTGTGATCTAACCACAGGCAAGCTTCGCCCGCAGTCGAAATTGTCGGAGATCTTATCGCGCACTTCTCAGGCGGCTGGAACAGCAGCCGCGCAACATGGCTTTCGGTGTTTTCAGTAGGGACAGCCATCTGCCGCCACTTGAAGATTGCCGGTCGGGTTGCCTGCTTCACAGTCTCCTCAGATTACCAGCCAACCCTACCAAAGTTGCAACACGTCCCCCGGAGCGGGCGATGCGTTTGACGATTCCGTAACGGTCAACGTTCGGAGATGGGTACGCGAGGCGCGCAGCGACTGCCGAGTGGCGTCTGCCGGGTCGTTTAGGAACGGCAAGGAATGGAGCCACTTGGGATCCGGGTAATAGCCGACCAGCACCGTGTGCCCGCGAATAAGCCTAATGACGGCACCCTCTATCTTCGGGTTTAGCGCGAAGCATCCCCAACTCCGGCCCATGCGGCCATGCTCCTGCGCAAAGCTTTCGCTGACGTACGAAGCACCGTGAATGACGATGTCGCGGCGGTAGGCAGCGCTATTGAATCCAGGATCGAGCCCATGGAGGCGTAAGGAGAATCCGTGCTGACCGTAATAGGTGCGGCCGGTCAGATACACGCCGAGACTGCTCGCTTCCGTGCCGGATTCATTGGAGAAACGCGTCGCGTAATTGAGTCCGCTACCTTTGCCATGCGCCACATAGGTGTAGATGAGCACTTTCCCTGTCTGAACGTCGGCTGTGGAGGGGCTGAGCCTGTTCCCCGTCAGGACAAGATGGACAGAATGGGGTGATTGAGGAAGAGAGAGTTTGGGGCTCATCTTAACCGCGTAAGGAGCGGAGATGAGATCGAAAGCAGAGACGGAATCGGACGAAGCGGAGAAGCGCGTTCAGGATATTCGGCGGGCAACGCGGCGGCAGTATTCGGCGGGCAACGCGGCGGCAGTATTCGGCGGAAGAAAAGATCCGCATTGTAATTGCGGGTCTGCGCGGCGAAGATCGGTTACGTTGTCGCACCTACCCGTACAGCTCCACGCCTCTCATACCTCCACCCTCTACCCATCTTGGCAGAAGGCTCTGTTGCTCGAGCAATACTCCGGTGCAGCCGGCCTGCCCCCCTCTTCACTGAGACATTTTCCCACTGGTGCTTACAGCACCGCCCTGAATCGATGCTATGTTCAAGGTCTAAGGGGCGAGGGCACGAGCGTCACATTAGTCGACGCGAAAGAGAGAAAGTGACTAATGAAGATTCAGCAGCTCAACGCTGAGGAAGCCGTTGCGAGCCTCAATAGCAGTGCGCAGGGGCTGTCGTCGGTTGAAGCTCTGCGCCGGCTCCAGGAATATGGGCTGAATCGAGTCGAGGGAGTTCGCCGCGAATCGCCTGTACTACGGTTTGTAAAGGAGTTCGTTCACTTCTTTGCATTGATCCTGTGGCTCGCCGCAGCACTAGCGTTCCTCGCCGAATGGATCGATCCGGGCCAAGGTATGGCGAAGATCGGTTACGTTGTCGTCGCCGTGATCATAGTCAGCGGCGTTTTTTCGTTTTGGCAGGAATTCAGGGTCGAACGAACCCTCGCCGCCCTGCGCCAATTGCTCCCTCAGCAAGTCGAAGTATTACGTGACGGCAAAGTCGAGCGGATGCTGGCGGATAAACTCGTGCCTGGTGACATTATTGTTTTGGAGCAAGGTAACAACATCCCCGCGGATTGTCGCCTAATCGAGGCATTCGGGGTTCGCGTCAACAATGCAACCGTCACCGGAGAGTCGCTAACCAAGAATCGAACAGCAGAACCGACCAAAACCGATGAATTGATAAACGCCGAAAACATTTTGTTGGCCGGTACCGAGATGGTCTCCGGCGAAGCCAAGGCGGTCGTTTTCGCCACTGGCATGCATACCGAATTTGGCAGAATCGCTCACCTGACGCAGACCGGTCGAGCGGCGCTCTCGCCATTGCGGGAACAGATCGCACACCTGAGCCGTCTGATCGGAATTCTCGCGATTGTGATCGGAATTGGGTTTTTCGCGATAAGTCGGATGATCGGGGTCCCCTTCTGGGAGGGTTTCATCTTTGCCATCGGCATCATCGTCGCAATGGTGCCCGAGGGACTCTTGCCCACTCTGACTCTGGCGTTGGTCTTAGCCACCCAGCGGATGGCAAAGCGAAATGTCCTGATCCGGTACCTGCCCTCGATAGAGACTCTCGGCTCGACTACGGTGATTTGCACGGACAAGACCGGAACTCTTACGCAGAATCGAATGAAAGTCAGGCGCTTGTGTCTGGGTGCCGATCTTGAAAACGCGTCAATTCCGACCGTTGGCCAGGACATAGCAGCGCAGTACCGGCCTTTCTTTTTGACCGCTCGCCTGTGTCACGATCTCAGAGACGGTGAACAGCACGGGGCGCCAGTGCTGCTGGGCGATCCGATGGAGATCGCGCTGGTCGAAACTGCGCAACGCTTCCTGTCGGCGATCCCCGATTGCAAAAAACTGGATGAGATTCCATTCGATGTTAGCCGGATGCGTTTGTCGACCGTGCATGCAACACCGGATGGTCCTATGCTTTTCTGCAAGGGCGCCCCCGAAATGGTTCTCCCGTTGTGCAACCGGATACTCGCCGCCGGTGGGGTTCGCCCACTCGACTCCCAATTGCGCGCCAAGGTTCGCGAAACCCAGGAAACCTTAGCAGCTCAAGGGTTGCGGGTAATTGCGATGTCCTACCGTCCGCTGGATACTCAGTGGCAGCGCTCGCAGATGGAAGAAGATCTTATTTTCGCCGGCCTGATGGGCTTGGAAGATCCGCCGCGTCCCGAGGTGCCAGAGGCCCTCCGGAAATGCCGCGAGGCCGGTGTCGCTGTGATTATGGTCACCGGCGACCATCCCTCCACCGCCACGGCAATCGCTCGCGAAATCGGGCTCATTCGATCTGACAACCCGGTGATCATCGCAGGCGATAAGCTTCGCGCGCTGACCGATGCCCAGCTGCGCCTGGCACTCGAAGCTCCGGAAGTTATTTTCGCCCGCGTCGGCGCCGACCAGAAGAGGAGGATCGTCGAAGCCCTGAAGCAGAAGGGGCACATCGTGGCGGTCACTGGCGACGGGGTAAATGATGCTCCGGCGCTAAAAAGCGCGCATATCGGGATCGCGATGGGAATTGTCGGCTCGGATGTCGCCAAGGAGGCGGCCGACATGGTGCTACTGGACGATAACTTCGCCAGCATCGTTAACGCCATTGAGGAGGGACGTGCGGTCTTCAGCAACATACGCAAATTCCTGACTTACATTCTGGCGCACACTGTACCCGAACTGGTGCCGTATCTTGCGTTCTCGCTATTCGCTATTCCGTTGGCGTTGACACCGATTCAAATCCTCTCTATCGACATGGGCACCGATTCGCTGACCGCGCTCGGCCTGGGCGTCGAGAAGCCGGACCCGCAAATCATGCGTCGACCACCCCGCGCGCAACATCAACGGCTATTTGATTGGCCACTTGCCCTGCGCGCCTATCTGTTCCTTGGTGCGATCGAAGGTGCCATCGCGATGTCCGCATTTTTTTTCGTTCTCTACGGAGCGGGATGGCGACACGAACAACTGTTATCGCCCAACGATCCGCGTTATCTGCGTGCTACCACGGCATGTTTGACTGCTATCGTCGTGGTGCAGATCGTGAATGTCTTTTTGTGTCGGAGTCCAACTTCATCCATATTTTCGACCGGGCTCCGTGGCAACTCATTAATCGCATGGGGTGTGTTCGCCGAAATCGCGATAGTGCTCGCTATCGATTACGGTCCATGGGGCAACTCAATTTTCGGCACAGCGCCTTTGTCAGCCGGTGATTGGTTCTTCATCATTCCCTTCGCGGCTGGAATGCTCCTTCTCGAGGAACTTCGCAAAGCTGTCAGCCGCAAGCGATAGCGCGGAACAGCGTCCCACGGGAACGCGTCAGTCCTGTCGCGCAAGCCAGCCTGCGGTTGGGTTCCGTCACCGATCACCACCACCGGCAACTCCTCAGCTAAGACTACTTTCACCACGGGATGCTAGGGATCGATATCGCCAAAGCGCTGGCCAGCCCTGACGGTGCCAGCGCAAGATAGTTTCTGGTCGGACAATGATCAGGCGCTCTCGCCGGTCCGACCGCAGCCGCAAGAGCATTATCCGGAACGACCGATCCCGCCGCCGAAAGCTCGCACGACACGTCTTGCAACGCTTCAGCACGGCAGTCTGATACCGAAATGCAATCCCTTCGAGCACCCCGCCGAGGTGGCCGGGCCGTGCTCCTGGCCGAACACTCAGATTAGCTTATCCACGATCGTCGCGAGTTTCCGCGCTCCGCTCGAAACCACCAGGAGTCTCCTGTGCATTTTCAAAACATAATCCATGAGGGATTCGCGGCGTCTTCCGCCCGAGGGCCGCGCTGTCCGTCGGGCATGTCAATTGCACATCGATTCATGCATGCACTTACGGAGGCTGATAAGATGTCAATTCGTAATCGAATCGCGATCACATTGGCGATCCTCGGGCTCGCCACGTCTGTCGTCGTCTTCGCGCAGCAAGCGCCCAACAAGACACTCGCCAATCTACAGAGCGCCTATAATGGCGAGAGCAATGCGCACAGCAAGTACCTCGAATTCGCCAAGCAAGCGGACAGCGAAGGCTATAGCAAAGTGGCGAGCCTATTTCGCGCCGCCGCAGCCGCTGAGCAGATCCATCTGACCTGCGAAGCTGCGGTTATCAGAGAGATGGATGCGGTGCCTCAAGCGGATATTAAGACGGTACCGGTGAAGTCAACGAAGCAGAATCTCGAAGATTCGGCGAACAAAGGCGAGGCATACGAGCGCGACACGATGTACCCACGGTTCATCAAGCAGGCTAAGAAGGATGGCCAGGGAGAGGCTGCACGGTGTTTCACCTGGGCCCGCGCGGCTGAGGCGGAACATTTCAAGCTCTTTACAGCCGCGGCGCATAATTTGGATCATATGAAGGATGGCCCCAAGACCTACTATGTGTGCAGCGAGGGAGGCTACACGATGGCCAAGCTGAGCGCTGTCAAGTGCCCCGGTGGAAAATACGACGAGGTTAAGTGATCGCGGTGAAATTCCTGAAGTTCGTTGCAGCTCTGATGGTTGTATTTCTCCTCGTCGCACAGGCATTTCGGATCGATAAGAGTAATCCACCCGTGGAGAGCGATGTAAATGGGCCGCCGCCAGTCAAAGAGATTATACGGCGTTCGTGCTACGGCTGTCATTCCAATAAAGTTGTCTGGCCGTGGTATGCCGATGTGGCACCGGCCTCGTGGCTGGTGGCCTACGACGTCCATGAGGGGCGCGCTGAGCTGAATTTCTCGCTCTGGGGGACCTACACTCCGGAGCGACGGCAGAAGAAGCTCAAGGAAATCACGCAGACAATTACAGAAGGGGACATGCCGCCCTGGTACTACGTCTACCCAATGCACATGGAAGCCCGGTTATCGGCGACGGATCGTGCGGCGCTTACCGCATGGATTTCATCCGAGTCGGCAGCTGTTAAGGAACCTCTGCACAAGTGTTTCGGTTTGGTATAAATCGTAAATGGGAGCGGCGGATGAGTAGGAGGGGAGATGGGGAATCAGCGGACGTTTGCGTCGATGGCATGGAATGGGAAGGGCAAAGTAACGCGGCGCGAGCGGTTCCTGGCCGAGATGGACGCGGTGATTCCATGGGCGCGGCTGCTTAAGTTGATTGAGCCGCACTATCCCAAGGCCGGCAACGGGCGCCAGCGACCCGCTGGCCTGCCCGATCTTTTGTACCATTTCATAAGTTAGTAATGGTTGAGCTTGCAAGCACTCCGATTCGATCAGATTTTGGTGGGCTGATCACCTCTGGCGCCGGTGGCCGATAGCCGAGCGACGAGTGCGGTCTGACCGTGTTGTAGTGGACCCGCCAACGTTCGATGACGATTTGTGCCTCCTTGAGGGAGTAGAAGATCTCGCCGTTGAGGCATTCATCACGCAGCTTGCTGTTGAACGATTCACAGTAACCATTCTCCCAAGGGCTGCCCGGTTCGATGTACAGCGGCTGGGTGCCCAGCCGTTCGAGCCACTTCCGCACCACAGTGGCGACGAACTCTGGTCCGTTGTCCGAGCGGATGTGCTCGGGTCTTCCGTGCACGAGCATCACATCGGCCAGGGTCTCGATGACGTCGAGACTGCGCAGTCGCCGCTCGACCCGGATTGCCAGGCTCTCCCGGGTGTACTCGTCGATCAAGGTTAACATCCTGACTGACCTGCCATCGTGCGTGGCCGCGCTGACGAAGTCGTAACTCCAGACGTGATTGGGCCGCTGCGGCCGCAGCCGCACGCACGCGCCGTCGTTCAGCCATAGCCGCCCACGCCGGGGTTGTTTCCGCGGCACTTTCAGCCCCTCGCGGCGCCAGATGCGCTCGACCCGGTCCTTGCCCACTAACCAGCCGGCGCTGCGCAGCAGCGCCGCCACCCGCCGGTAGCCGTAGCGGCCGTGCTGGCCGGCCAGTGAGATGATCGCCCGGGTCAGCTCATCCTCGTCGTTGCGCACTCTCGGCGTATAGCGCTGTGTCCCGCGCCACTGGCTGAGCAACCGGCACACGTGGCGTTCCGAGAGCGCGTATCGACGCCGGACGTTATCCGCTGCGCAACGCCGCCGCGCGGGGCTTACAAGTTTCCCCGCGCGACGTCCTGCAAGATCTGTTTCTCCAGCGACAGCTCAGCCACCAGCCGCTTGAGCCGCGAGTTCTCGCGCTCCAGTTCCTTGAGCCGCTTGGCCTGCTCCAGCTTCAGCCCGCCATATTCCTTGCGCCAGCGATAATAAGTCTGCTCGGTAATCCCCGACTCGCGACACGCCTGCGGCGTCCCCTTGCCGTTGGCTATCGACACCTCCACCTGCCGCAGCACCGTCACGATCTCTTCCGCCGTGTACCTTCGCTTCGCCATTCCCAGGGCCCTCCTGTTCCAGCTTCTCTAATTTGTCGGCTGGTACAAAATTCCCCGAGCAGGCCAATAGGCTCCGACCGAAACCCGCCGGCCGCCTTCCGGTGGCTGGCTGAAAAACCGCATGCGATCCCTTTCGAGCAATCATAGTATGAGCGCTTGACCCCTTCTTGCCCCGTGGGACTCCAAGCCCAACAACTCGTGTGGGGCAGCGCTCGCCGCAACGATAGATGGGGCGTCAACGACCCCGAATGGACGGTTGGCGAGATCGCTCGAAAGATCGCATTGAGTCTGGCAAACGTGGTCGGCGCTAGCCTTCGCGCGCCGCGCACCTCAAGGGTTCGCTCGCTGACGCTCGCCGGCCGGAGGCCGCCCTTGACCTGCGCGCTCGCTCCGGCTCAGCAGCAATTATGGCGAGCGGCGATACCGCTCGCCGGAGTCCAAACTGGACCTACCCCGATTCGGTAGACGGTATCGGGCTTGGTTTAGCGTCCTGGTTTAACCTCGCCGAAAGCGTCCTCCCGAGATTGGCCTGATAGCAGCTTTTCGGTCCCGGCCTCCACCTGATTTGAGGCCGGGCCGGAAAGCGTTATGGGTTGCTGATTCGAGGACGACGCGGTCTGCGGCGCGCCGGCCAGCAATTGGTCTGCTGGCCAAGCACCGCCCGCGGCGGCCGAGCTCCTCATGGTCTGCATGCCCAGTTCGCGATGAAGGCGTTCGTACTCCACCGGCGAGCGATAGTCGAGCGCCGAATGGCGGCGATGCGGATTGTACCAGCCTTCGATGAAATCGAACACGGCCATGCGCGCCTCGACCTGGGTCTTGAAACTGCGCCGGTTGAGCAGTTCGCATTCGAGCGTGGCAAAGAAACTCTCGCACATCGCGTTGTCGCAACAGTCGCCCACCGAGCCCATCGACGGTTTAACCCCGGCCTCATCGCAGCGCTGGCCGAAGGCCAGCGACGTATACTGGCTCCCCTGATCGGAGTGATGAATCACCCCGGCCGCACGCCGCTGCCCCAGCGCCATCTCCAGCGCCTTGAGCACCAACTCGGTGCGCAGATAAGTCTCCATCGCCCAGCCCACGATCTTGCGGCTAAACGCGTCGAGCACCACGGCCAGATAGAGAAAGCCCGCCCAGGTGGGAATGTAGGTTATATCGGCGACCCACAGCCGATTGGGCGCCGGCGCGCTGAAGTTGCGCTCGACCAGGTCGGGGGCCGGGCGCGCCTGGCGATCGCGCACCGTGGTGATTATCCAGTTGCGCCGGCTCACGCCGCGAAGCCCCGCCGCGCGCATCAGCCGCGCCACCCGTTTGCATCCCACCCTAATGCCCTGTTCCTTGAGTTCGGCATGGATGCGCGGCGCGCCGTAGGTGGCGCGCGAGTGGTGATGGATCTCGGCGATCCGCCCGCACAACTCGCCATCCGCCCGGGCCCGCGCCGAGGGCGGACGCTTTAGCCGCGCGTAGTAACCGCCGGGGGAGACGCCCAGCACGCGGCACATCGTGGCAATCCCGTGCATGGCCTGGTTAGCCCCTACGAATGCGACCGCCGCGACGGCGTCGCGCCGGTCTCCTGAGCGAACCAGGCCGCGGCTTTTGCAAGTATCTCCCGCTCCTCGCGCAGCACCCGGTTCTCCCGCCGCAGGTGGTTAAGTTCCTCCCGTTCGCTAGTGGTCAAGCCGTCACTGCGCAGGCCCTCATCGAGCGCCGCCTGCTTGAGCCATTTGCGGATCGCATTGGCTGAGGGCTCGAACTCGCGCGCCAGCTCCTCGATCTTCCGTCCAGCGCGCGCCAGTTCGACGATCCGCCGCCGGTATTCCAGCGGGTACCGTGGATGCGTTGGTGGCATCGGGAACCTCCTTCTTCCTTTCTCCCCAACACCGTCTACGAAACCGGGTCAACTCCAAAACAAACGCAAAAAGAAAAATGAACTTCTGAAATACTGCCCTTGACTTCGTGCCTTCATGGGCGGGCCAAGTTCAGGCGGCGCTGACTGGGCTTGCCTTTGGCGTGCCCCCCAACTTACCCGCGTTTATGAATAGAGTTCGGGGTTTCGTGACCTGCCCCGCGAAACTAGAACAAGCGAAGGTAGAGAATTCGGCCTGGCGCAGTCGTTTTGGCCGGTTCGGCCGGCGTTTTGTGACCTCAACAGACTCAAGTTACGACCTCAAGCAAAGCGCTCGTCTGGTCTTCGTTTAAGAGCTTTTCGGGCCCGCCCTTTGCGTCTGCTGAGGGCGGACCGAAAAGCTGTTGTTTCGGATCCGCAGCCGGCGCGTTATGCGCCGCGCCGGCCGCCTCTGGCGGCCCAGCGGTGCACGCAGCGGCTGCGCTCCCTGCTCTCCACCGCTTTACGAAGTCATCGGGCGCGTGGTCATTGAGCGCACTGTGCGGCCGCACTTGGTTGTAGTCCTGCCGCCACTGCTGGAGTTTCTCACGAACGTCCGCCAGCGCAAAGAATACTTCCACATTCAAACACTCATCCCGCAGCCGACCGTTGAAGGACTCGATATAGCCATTTTCCACCGGCCGCCCTGGACGGATAAAGTCCAGGTCGACGCGATACTGATAAGCCCAAGCCTCCATCGCCTTGCTGACGAATTCGCTGCCGTTGTCGACCGTAATCGAGACCGGCGCCTCGCGCTCAGCGACGACCTGGGATAGTGCCAGTGCCACCTTATGCCCGGTCAGCGAGCTATCCGCCAGTCGCAGCAGGCATTCGCGGGTGAACTGATCGACCACCGTCAGCACGCGAAACCAGCGCCCATCAAGCAAGCGGGCAGCGACAAAATCCATCGACCACTTTTGGTTCGGCCGGGTTGCCTTAACCAGCGGGACCCGCATGCGCCGCGCGATCTTCCTGCGCACCTTGGTCCGCACCGCCAGGCCGTCCTCAGAATACAGTCGATAAATGCGCTTGGCGTTGACCTTCCAGCCCTCACGCCTGAGCATCACCGTTAAACGCCGGTAGCCGAAACGGACCCGGCTTGCCGCCAATTCCCGTAGTCGCATCCTCAGGGCCGTCTGCGCATCCCGCCGACCCCGATAACGTAACGTTGCCAGTTGGATCGGCAACAGCCTCGACACCCTGCGCTCGCTCATCTCGAACACCGCTTGCGCCCAGCGCCCCAACTCGCGCCGATGCCGAGGCCTTACAGCTTTTTTCGCACTATCTCCTGCAGCACGTGCCGATCCAGCGAAAGGTCCGCCACCAGCCGTTTGAGTTTGCCGTTCTCCTCGCGCAACTGGCGCAGCTCGCGCAACTCGCTCAGCGCCAGCCCGGCGTACTTCTTCTTCCAGACGTAAAATGTCGCCTCGCTGATCCCGTGCTCGCGGCAGATGTCGGCGACCTTCTCACCGCCTTCCGCCTGATGCAGCGCCCGCAAGATCTTCTCCTCGCTATGTCCCTTCTTCGGCACCTTCGTGGCCTCCCTTCTGGCTCCCCAGAGGACCACGCCCGCCGCCCTTCTCTCAACTTATCGCTGTCCTAGTTTTCGGGTTTTGGGTCAGGTTACGATCAAAGGGAGTTGGTGCGCGCGTTGCGTGAGTATCGAGTCACACCGCACGTTGCGCAAAAGGTCAACAGCGCAATCGACCGACGCAGCACTCGCCACCCCGGCTACCGGCTCAGTCAGTGGCGGCGCAAACGGGTCGAAGAGATTTTCGGCTGGCTCAAGACGGTCGCCGGCCTGCGCCAGACTCGTCATCGTGGAATCGCCCGGGTTGGTTGGACCTTCACCTTCGCGGCCGCGGCTTACAACTTGGTGAGAATACGTAACCTGCGGCCGGTCGCTACGTGAATCAATCGGTGAACGGCCGGACCCAGCCACTCTCAACCGCCTAACTCTCCGACCACTCCGATATCGCTACATCAGGATCGAGAATCTCATGACCAGTCGGCGTTTTTCCGCGGCCTGCTAGCGCGCAGCGGAATGGAGGTAGAGACCTCTGCTGAAAGGAAACAAACGATGAAGGGCAGCCGATTCGGCGAGGAGCAGACCATTGCGATTCCGCTTGAGGAGGAAGCGGTGGCGACGACGGCCGCGATTTGCCGGCGTGTACACTGCGATGCGCTTAGACTTCGGATCCGAAATACGGACAGACTTGCGATTCGCGCTCAGCAATCGCGATGTCCGACACGGAATAACTGGCAACTGATCATCAGGCGGAACCCGAGGCAGTGAGCTCTTTTCGAGGTTCCCCTGTGAGGTATGATTTCGACAATCCGGTCTGGCCCACTTCGATGCTTACATTTGGCCCACCAGTTTTCCGTTAGTTGTTCAGTTATTGCTCTGTGCTGATGATCAGCGCTACGGGCCTCGTTTTAGGTCGCCTTTTTCCCGCCGCCGCTAAGCGGGGGCGGCGCGGTAATATTGTTCAGCTCTGCATTGCGGCCCTTGCGCTTCTCCAGGGTTCGGCGAAAGCGGTATGAGTCAGTCCCGGTTTCGATGATGCTAGCGCGGTCAGTAATGCGATCGATCAACGCCTTGCAGAGCCGTGCGTTGGGAATCACCTGCGTCCATTCCGAGAAGGGCAGGTTGGTAGTAACGATCACTGCGGCCTTCTCGGCCCGTTCGGCAATGACCTGGAACAGGAACTCCGCACCTACTTCGGCCAGGGGCACGTAGCCCACTTCATCGAGCGCGATGAGGTCGTAACGGGCCCAACGGCTCAACGCGCGGCCGAGTTGCAACTGATGTTTGGCCTCGACCATTTCGTTGATCAACGCAGCGGCGGTAGTGAATCGAACCCGGCGCTTCTGCCGGCAGGCGGCTACTGCCAGGCCGGTGAGTAGATGGGTTTTACCGGTGCCGCTGTCACCGATGAAGATGACCGGCTCAGCCCGGCCGATGTAAGCGCCTTGCGCGAGTTCGTGGATCTGTTGTGCCAGATCTTGGGATTGCGGGCGAAGTCAAACTCCTCCAGGGTCTTCATCCGCGGCAGATGCGCTTCGCGAAGGCGCCGCTCCACCAGCCGCTGTTCCCGTTCTTCGAGTTCGGCCTGCAACAGCGCTTCGAGGAAGCCCAGGTGCGAATGACGTTCGCGCACCGCCTGTTCGGCCAGTTGGCCGCATTGCGCGGCGATCGCCGGCAGGCGTAACACCTTGCACTGCTGCTGGATGCTGGCAGTTTCCAGAACGGCGGCCTGCGCATTCATAGCGCTATCTCCGAGCTCAGCAACCCATCGTAGTCGGTGATCGCCGGCAGTGGTCGTTCGAAACGGGCAAGTGCGCCCAACTCGATGAGCGCACTGCGCGCATGGGCCAGGTCCGCGGCTTCCACCAGATGCCGCACCGCCGCGGCATCCGCACAGCCCAGAGCGATTGCTTCTTCCACCGCCGTTCGTACCCGTTGGTGGCCATGCTGTTTGATCAGGCTGAGCAGCTGAATCATCTGGCGCGTGCCGCTCTGCCTGCCGTGCCGGTGTATCAGTTCGTCGAGCAGCCGATCGTAGCTTGGCGGCCACCAGCCACGTTCCCGCCATGCCTTGAGCGGCCTGGAGCCGATCAGGGCGCCCGGTTTGCGCTCCAGTACATCGAGATAGTGTTCCAGGTCGAGCACTTGTTGCTGCCGCCCGTGACAACGCTCGTGGCAAGCGATGCACCGCCCTTCATCCCGCACTTCGACGTAACTCGGATAAAGCCGGACCTCGACCGTCTTGCCGGACGCCGCCGGCACCGAATAGAGATTGGTCCGCACCCGCACGCAGCCGAGACCGTCCACGCGTGGAAACGCGATCTCCGCCAGCTCGAAGCCTTGTTCGGCGAGCGGTAATAGCTGCGCACGCTCCTCGATCATTAACCCTCCCCACCGGCTGCTGGTGTCCGGCGATCTGGCGCCGTTCATCGGCACGGCAGGCGGCGAGCAACTGCGCGTTGAGATCCGCGAGGTCGCGCGCCTTCGGCACCGGCACCCAATGATTGCGCCGAAAGTAGCCGGCCTCGCCTTCTATCCCACCTTTCTCGTGGGGCTCCTCGGGCGTGCAAAATTCGCTCTGGAACCGCCAGTGTGAACGAAAAGCAATGAAGCGCACGGTCTCCTCGCGGCGGAACCCACGCAGGATCTTCTTCACCGCAGCTTTCAGGTTGTCGTACCTGAGGATGCGAAAGACGCCCTCAAAATATTGAAACGCGTGCTCGTGGAGCCTCGAGAAACGCCTGCTGGGTCGCGCGATGATAGGCCCGATGGAAGGCCGCGCCGCTCGCCATGCTCCGTATCGCAAAGACCTGCAGCTTTATCCGTTCACCATTGAGCTCCGCCCATGCTTCATACCAATCGACCTGGCCTTCCTGCCCCGGTGCGTAGCTCTGCGGCACACAGGTCGCGCGGGCTGACCATCCCAGCTCCCGTTTGCGCTCGCGCACATACTGCCGAATCGTCGCTTCCGACACTTTCCGCTCCGGCTGCTCCGTCACAATCC